>NZ_SKCI01000002.1:0-425000 GCF_005434965.1 Marimonas lutisalis | reverse complement strand
GGAAGCCTTTCACCAACATCACGAAATGCACCGCGCCCAGAACCGCCGCCGGATAGACCAGCTTGTGCAGCCGCCGCCACGCCTGCGCCCCCATTCGGCGCACCGACCAGTCATTCGAGGTCAGCGCCAGCGGCAACAGCAGGGCGAACCCCGCCATGCCCACCGTGATATAGGGCCGCTTCACGATATCGGCCCAGATCTCTGCCGGCACCCGCACGTCCAGAACCAGCCAGACCAGAAGATGCGCCAGCAGGTAGGCAAAGGCCGACAGCCCCACCGCCCGGCGGAACCGGACCAGGTTCACCCGCGCGAATTTCAGCAGCGGCGTGATGGCCAGCCCTGCCACGATCAGCTGCAGCGCCTTCTCTCCATAGACATGCTCCAGCGCCTTCACCGGCTCGGGGCCCAATTGCCCCGACGCGGCCAGCCAGAACGCCCAGCCGATATGCGCGCCACACAGTATATATATGGCCCATGTGGGGACACGCCGCGCCGCGCGGTTGATGGCCTGCGCGATCATCAGAAGAATTTCCTCAGGTCCATACCCTGGTATAGGCCCGCGACCTCGTCTTCATAACCGTTGAACATCTGCGTCGGCACCTTGCCGGCAAACAGGCTGCTGCCCAGCACGCGCTCGCTCGCCTGGCTCCAGCGCGGATGGTCCACCTCGGGGTTCACATTACTATAGAAGCCGTATTCGCGCGCGTTGGCCTTGTTCCAACTGGTCGGCGGCTGCGTGTCGGTCAGTGTGATCCGCACCACCGACTTGATGCTCTTGAAGCCGTATTTCCACGGCACCACCAGGCGCAGCGGCGCACCGTTCTGCCCAAGCAGAGGCTTGCCGTAAATCCCGCTGGCCATGATCGTCAACGGATGCATCGCCTCGTCCAGCCGCAGGCCTTCGACATAGGGCCAGTCCAAGACCGGATAGCGCGTGCCCGGCATCTCGTCTTTGCGCAGCACGGTCTCGAACGCCACGTATTTCGCGCCCGCCTGAACGCCCGCCATCTCCAGCAGGTCGGCCAGTTCGAACCCGTTCCACGGCACCACCATGCTCCACGCCTCGACACATCGGAACCGGTAGATGCGCTCCTCGATCGTCATTTTCGCCAGGATGTCCTCGAGCGCGTAATCACCCGGCCGGTCGACCATGCCATCGATCTTCACGCTCCACGGCTCGGTCGCCAGCATATGCGCGTATTTCGACGGATCGCCCTTGCCGGTGCCGAACTCGTAATAGTTGCAGTAGCTGGTGATGTCCTCATAGGCGTTGGGCTCCAGCGCCTCGGCCCGCGCGCCGCTTGCCATCCCGGCCAGGCCCAGCCCGGCCATGCCGCCCATAATCTGCCGACGGTTCAGCCATGCGGCCTCGTCCGTCACGTCCCGGTCGGTCAGGTTGTTTTTCCAGCGATAGGCCATGGTGCCCTCCGATACTTGTTCGCCCCTTGGCCTTCACCTAGGGCGGACCGGGCCGCACGCCAACAAACATCATCTCACGATGCTGCAACCGGCCTGTAACAATTCACGCCTCGGGCGCGCGCCCCAAACCGTCCTGGCT
Source organism: Marimonas lutisalis (assembly GCF_005434965.1). Lineage (GTDB taxonomy): Bacteria > Pseudomonadota > Alphaproteobacteria > Rhodobacterales > Rhodobacteraceae > Marimonas_A > Marimonas_A lutisalis. Next base: position 423,442 of record NZ_SKCI01000002.1, on the reverse strand, counting down.
GGGAAACAGCCTGTTCATCGGGATCGAGCGGCCATCGTCCTGCACGATGCGCACATGCCGCCGCCGCATCTGCCGGGGCTCGGCCACGCCGACGGAATGCGCGATGGTCTCCACCTCCTTGACGATCGCCTTGGCATAGTGCGCCACGCGGTCTTCCTTGTCTTCCACCACGAGGCCGCGCTGCAGGCGCGGATCATGGGTGGTGATACCCGTGGGGCAGGTGTTGCGGTTGCACTTCAGCGCCTGGATGCAGCCCAGGCTGAACATGAAGCCGCGCGCCGAGGTGACGAAATCGGCGCCGGTGCAGATTGCCCAGGCCACGTCACCGGGATTGACCAGCTTGCCGCTGGCGATGATACGGATGCGGTTTTTCAGACCGTGCCGGTCGCGCAGATCCACCATGCGCGGCAGCGCCTCGCGCAGGGGCATGCCCACCAGGTCCATCAGCGGCATCGGCGCCGCCCCGGTGCCGCCATCGCCCCCGTCGATGGTGATGAAATCCGGCGCGCTTTCCGCCCCCCGCCGGTCGATCTCAGCAAAGAACTCTTCCCACGGGTCGGAGGAGCCCAGCACCGTCTTGAAGCCCACCGGCTTGCCCGTCACCTCGCGGATATGCGCAATCACGTCCAGAAGATCGCCCCAATCGTCGATCTCGGCATGGCGATTGGGCGAGATGCTGGGCTTGCCCTCCTCGATCCCGCGGATCCCGGCGATCTCCGCTGTCACCTTCTCGGCTGGCAGGATGCCGCCCTTGCCGGGCTTCGCGCCCTGCGCCAGCTTCAGCTCGAACATCTTCACATGGGGATTGTCCGAAACCTCGCGCAGCTTCTCGTCGCTCAGCTGTCCTTGCGCATCGCGCACACCGTATTTCGCCGTGCCGATCTGGAAAACGATGTCACAGCCCCCCTCCAGGTGAAACGGACTCAGCCCCCCCTCGCCCGTATTCATCCAGACGCCCGCCTTGGCCGCCCCGCGGCTCAACGCCCGCACCGCGGGACGCGACAGCGCGCCATAGCTCATCCCCGAGATGTTGAAGATCGACGGCGCATTATAGGGAATGGCCGCATGCGGCCCGATCAACAGCGGCTTGGTCTCTGCATATTGCTCTTCCAGCGGCGGAAAGGCCGCGTTCATGAAGATCGGCGTGCCCGGCACGTTCAGGTTCCGGGTCGAACCGAAAGCCACCGTGTTGCTTTCCTGCTCGGCCGCGCGTTCCACCCAATCGCGTTGTGCGCGGTTGAACGGCATTTCCTCGCGGTCCATGGCAAAGAAATACTGGCGGAAGAACTCGCCCAGCGCGGTGAACAGGTGCCGGAACCGTCCGATCACCGGATAGTTGCGCCGGATCGCATCGTGGGTCTGCAGGCGGTCGACCACGAAGAACACGATCACGATCAGCGCCACCAGACCGATCACCAGAACGAACAGCATCGCCAGAAGGTTCAGGGCAGTTACCGCCAGATTCATCGCAAAACCCTTCTTTGATATGCATCAATGGTTGCAAACCCGCTTGCGGCTACTCTGCGGCGGATGATGCAACGGGGCAACCCGTCACATATTCGCCAATCCGCGCGACCCTATGGGAGGACACCATGAAACGAATTCTTGCAACCGCGGCTGTCGCTGCTTGTCTCGCCGGCCCGGCCCTGTCCGAAGGCGTGATTTCCTACACTACCGACGAAGCCTTCGATGACGTGGTCTTCGGTCTCGAGAACGCGATCGTCGATGCCGGTCTCGTCGTCGACAGCGTCAGCCATGTCGGAGACATGCTGGAACGCACCAAGGAAGATGTCGGCGGCACGGTCACGATCTTCGAAAAGGCCGATGTCTATTCCTTCTGCTCCGCCGCCGTTTCGCGGCGCGCGATGGAGGCGGATCCGATGAACATCGTCTATTGCCCCTATGGCATCTTCGTGGCCCAACAGCCGGGCGGCCAGGTGATGATCGGGTTCCGCGACTACCCCGATGGCCCCATGCAGGAAGTCGAAGCGATGCTCGACGGAATTGCAAAATCCGCCATCGGAATGGAGTGACCGCGCCAGTCGTCACAAACAATTCCCAAATCGGGCGGGCATTGTGTCCCGCCCGTTTACATTGTCGGGCATGCCATCCCGGCTTTTCCGCAAATTGGCCTCAATTTTGCCTTTTTTCATCGACCCCTGCGAAATTCGTGCTGGGCGATTGGCAATCAATCATGACCCCGAAACGGGGCGCCCGGCATGATCTTGTCAGCAGAATTGGCCTGCCGTTGCAGGCAAAGACATTGACAGGAGTCCATGATGCCCGAGCTTATCCTCCCGCCCCTCTTTCCTGGCCTTTTGATCGGCACGCCTGGCAATGACAGCATCAACGGCACGCCGGTGGCCGATCGGATCGAGCTGCTCGAAGGCGACGATATTGCGTTCGGCCTTGACGGTGACGACACGATCTCGGGCGGCGATGGCGATGACAAGCTCAACGGCGGGTTTGGTGACGATCTGATCTTCGGGGGCGCGGGCCGTGACAATATCGGCGGTTTCGCGGGCAATGATACGCTCCTCGGCGAGGGCGGCAATGACAAGCTCGAAGGCGGCGACGGCGATGACTTCATCGATGGCGGCAGCCGCAACGATCGCCTCTATGGCGACGCGGGCCTCGATACCATCTATGCCGGCAGCGGCAATGACCGCGCCTATGGCGGCGACGATGCCGACAGCATCCTTGGCGGGTACGGTCACGACCAGATCTAAGGCGATGGCGGCGACGACACCCTGATGGGCGACAGCGGCCGCGACACGATCTCGGGCGGCACCGGAAATGACAGTGTGCATGGCGGCACCTACAGCGATTTGATCTACGGCGACAGCGGCCGTGACGTGCTCCATGGCGACAGCGGTCATGACGTTCTCTATGGCGGGTCCGACAATGACCGCATCTATGGCGGTACTGGCAATGACCTCGTCGATGGCGGCTCCAAGAATGACCGGCTGTTCGGTGACGACGGCAACGACACGATCCTCGGCGGCGCAGACAGGGATCAACTCGATGGCGGGGCCGGCGACGACATCCTCGACGGGGGCAAAAAGGAAGACACAATGACCGGCGGTGCCGGCGCGGACACCTTCGTTTTCACCCTGGGTAGCGGCGATGACCACATCACCGATTTCGAAACCGGCATCGACATGGTCGATCTCACCGGCTTCGGCCTCACGGATCCCGGAGATGTGTCCTGGGACGACAGCACCGGCTCGCTGGTCCTCTCGTTTGCCGGCTCCGCGTCCACGCTCACCCTCGACGGGCTGCTCGCCACAGATGTCAGCCTGTCGGACTTCCTGGTCTGAGCAACCTTCCCTTTTGCCCTGCCCCCGCCTATCTAGGGGGCAGCAAGCAATTCAGGGAGAGCCCCGATGTTCAAAGGTCTCGGCGCCATGGGCGACATGGCGAAGATGATGAAGGCCGCGCAGGAAATGAAGACGCGGATGGAGAACCTTCAGGAAGAAATGCACCGGATGATGGTCACCGGCGAATCCGGCGCCGGGCTGGTCAAGGCCACGTGCACCGCCAAGGGCGAGCTGAAAACGCTCGATATCGACCCGTCGATCTTCAATGCGGACGAAAAGGAAGTGGTCGAAGACCTGATCCTCGCCGCGATCAAGGACGCGCAGCAAAAAGCCTCGGACAAGGCCCAGGAAGAGATGTCGAAGATCACCCAGGAAATGGGCCTGCCGGCTGACATGAAGCTGCCCTTCTGATCTTCATCTTGCCCCAAGTATCCCGGGGGTGTGGGGGCTGGCCCCCACGTCCATCCCCTCCAAAAGCATAGCGCTGGCCATGAGCTCTACCCGCGATATCGACGCCCTGATCGAGATGATGGCCAAGCTGCCAGGCCTCGGTCCCCGCTCGGCGCGGCGTGCGGTACTGCACCTCATCCGCAAGCGCGCGCTGCTGCTGTCTCCCCTGGCCGATCTCATGGTTCAGGTCGCGGCCACCGCCCGCGAATGCCTCAACTGCGGCAATGTCGGCACCTCGGACATCTGCGATATCTGCGCCTCTGAAAAGCGCGCCAATGGCGAGCTTTGCGTGGTCGAGGACGTGGCCGATCTCTGGGCAATGGAACGCGCGGGCGTATTCAAGGGCCGCTACCACGTGCTCGGCGGCACGCTCTCCGCCCTCGATGCCGTCGGTCCCGAAGAACTGCGTATCCCCAAGCTGATTGACCGTGTCGCGACGGAGAACGTGAGCGAAGTGATCCTCGCCCTCAACGCCACCGTGGACGGCCAGACAACCGCCCACTACATTGCCGACCAGCTCGAAGGCGCGGTGCGCCTCACCTCGCTGGCCCAGGGCGTGCCGATCGGTGGCGAACTCGACTATCTCGACGACGGCACCATCTCGGCCGCGCTGAACGCTCGCAAGGATATCTGATCCCCAGGTTTTGCGCCGCGCGATGCGCGTCGCCCGGGGGCCTCGCTTCGCTCGGCCGGAAACGCAGGAATTTTCCACAGGTCAGGCTTTTTGGCCAAACATGCGCCTGCCGCAACGGCAGGACCTTGAGTATTTTCACCAAGAAAGAACCAGACACGGGGGTCCCGACGCGCAGACCGCCTCTTACCCGGACCGAATACTCTCACCCGAGACGCCCCAATCCATGCCGAGCCCCTGATTTCGAAGGGGCGCCAATCCGCGCCGTGACGCGGCGGGCGGGCGGGCGCGCCGCGACGGGGCGCTTATCCTTCTTTCCGGCAAACCAGGTAGATATGCACGTAATCCATCGCGTGGCCCTGCGGGTTCCCGGCCACCATCTTCTCGTACCGGCCGTAGAATTCGTCGATGATCGCCGCCTTCTCCTCGTCCGTGCGCTCATCTGACAGCCCGTTCACGAATGTCGGCTCCGACCACGAGCGCAGCGTCGGGATATAGTCGCGCGCGAAATCCGCCGGGTCCTGCCCGGTTTCGGTGAAATTCTGCTCGAACGGGCAGCGCACCACGCGGCTCTCGACATGCTCCAGCCTGAGACCCGCGCGCCAGACCGGGCTGGTTTCATCCAGCAGCGGCGCCACGAACTGGGCCTCGGTGCGATAGCATTGCGGGAAGTTGGTGGCCGCGAATTCCTCTGCCGTGATCACGCCCTCGTCGCGCAGCGCCGCCCAGTGCAGTGCGAAGGTGTCGAACATGTTCACGCCCCCGGTATTGCCCAGGTAGCGCCCCTCTTCGTCGATGCCGAAGTTGAACAGGGCCAACCGCCCACCGGGTTTCAACTCCTCGGTCCGGCGCAGCAGCATCCGCTCCCAGTCTTCGGCGCCGCGCGCCTCGTATGCCGCGCGTTCCCCGGGCGCCGCGCCGACCATGTGCACGTGATCGGCGATGTTGCAGGGCACCCCGGCGATGTAGTGCGAAGCGGTGGCCGAGAACCCCAGGTCAAGCGTACCCGGCGGCAGGATTCCTTCGTGAAAGGAAGTGGCAGAGGCGAGCACGTAAACATCCGGCACCTTGCCGACATAGGTTTCCTCGCTGGTCAGGCCCAGCGCGTTCTGGAAGGTCTGGCTGAAATCGTTGCGCGGCAGGTCTGTATAGACGATCTCGATCGGGCGGCTGGGCACCTTTTCGCGCACATCGGCCAGAACCCGGCCCCACATGGCCAGCGATGTACCGCCATCGGCCGCCCCCATATCGGTGGCGCGGAACACGCTTCCATCATCCGCCGGCGCCATCCGTTCGACTGCGCCCAGCACAAGTTCGGCCGCATTGTCCATCACGTGCTTGGCGCCGATCGTTGCGCCGGAATAGTATCCTGCGCCCTTCATCGCCATGAAGCCCTTGGTCGATCCACCGGTCATCGAAATCCCTCCCTGGTGTTTGCGAATGATCCTGCACCGCTTTTCCCCCGGACCAAAGCGGTTTTCGCCCGGAACGCCGCGTCGCCCCCGTTGCCGCCCGAGGGCAACGGGGCGGGTGGGTGGGCGTTGCCCGAGGGCGGCAACTGTCTCAGTCGCGCGCGATCGCGATATTCAGCAGAACTTGGCGACGCTCTTCGTCGCGCACCCGGATCGCGCGCTCCAGCGCCGCGGGCAGGTCCTCGCCTCGGGTCACCGTCTCGGTATAGGCCCGGCTGGCCTCGGCCGTGCGGGTGAAATCGGGGCTGGGCCGGAGCGAGGTCAGCGGCACCTCGTTTACCTGCCGCGCCCGCCCCTCAGGATAGGTCATATTGACCGAGGCGCGCACCGCCCCCCATTCCTCGTTGTTGAGCACCAGGATGATCACCGGCAGGCCAAGCGCCTCGGCCACCTGGTGGCAGGCTGTCGGGTTGGCGAACATGTAGCTGCCATCGCCCACCGTCGCAAAAACCAGTCGTTCCGGATCTGCCAGCTGCGCGCCCAGCGCCGCAGGCACGCCCCAGCCCAGCCCGCCGGAATGCGGCTCCTGGAAATAGCTCAGATGCTGGTCCGCGTCCAAGGGCTGCAACGGGCAACCCAACTCGTGAAAAACGCTGGTCTTGCGCCCCTTGATCGCCCGGCCAAGGCACAGCGCGACCCAGTCCTTGCTCATCGGCTCACCCTTGCCGGCCTCGGCCTGGGCCCGCACCGCGTTGCGCGCCGCCTGGGCCAGGGCTGCAACCCGCGCGCGGCGCTGTTCGATCACGCCGGCATTCTTTTCGCGCCCGGCCATCGCGTCCATCAGTGCGGTCATCGCCGGGGTCACATCGCCTGCCAATGTCACATGGGCCGGGAAATGCCGTACCGGCGTGCGCGAAAACAGCGGATCCGGGCCCAGCTGGATCACCTGCGCATCCTCGCGCAGCGTGACCTTGTCGGGAAACCACGGTGCCAGCGCATTGATCACCAGGATCACATCCGCCTCGGCCAGCAGCGGCCCCGGATCGGCCCCCACCTGGCAGAGATGGCCCACGGGCAGGCTCAATTGGTTCGCCCAGTAGTGCGAGACCGGCAACGCCCAGTCCTCGACGAAGCGGCCGAACGCGTCGAAAACCTCGGCGCTGCCCATGCCCCGCTGGCTGATGATCAGCGGGCGCTCAGCCCCAGCCAGCAGATCCGTCGCCCGGTTCAGGCTGGCTGCATCCGGCGCTACTGCCACCGGCATCTCCACCGGCGGCGCCGCCAGCATGGCGCGCGGCATCTCCTCGCACAGAACCTCGCGCGGCAGGCTCAGGTAGACCGGCCCGCGCGGCACCGAATTGGCGATTGCATAGGCGCGGTCCAGCAGATCGCTCACCTGCTCGGCAAAGCGCAGCTCATAGTCCCACTTGGTCACCTCTCGCACCATGCCGGCCTGGTCGAACATCTCCTGCCCCCAGCCGATCGGCACCGTGCGTGCTCCGAAGCGGCCCGCCTCGCTGACCGGGGTGCGGCCCGACATCATCAGCACAGGCACCTGGTCGCACCAAGCGTTGATCGCCCCGATTACACCGTTGGCCAGCCCCACATTGGTGTGCAGCATCACCGCCTGTGCCTCGCCGGTGATCTGCCAGACCCCGTGCGCCATGCCCATCGCAACATGCTCATGCGGCACGGTGACAGGCTGGGGCAGGTCCAACCCGCTTTCGCGCGCCTCGATCAGCCCCTCGATGATCGGCGGAAAATCAGTGCCGGAATTGGCAAACACGTAACGCACGCCCAGCGCCTTCAGCCGCGCGAAAATCGCCGCCCCGGCGGTGATGCGGGTGCCGTCATCCTGTAGTTTTTCCATGGCCAAGCCTCCCACTGTCAGCATCCGCGATAAACGCGACGAAGGCAAAGACCTGATACACGAAGCCCGGCGCCACCGGGGCGCCGGGCCTTATCCCGTATCGAGCGGCTGTCAGCTCAGCCGGAGCAGGCGGCTTTCACGGCCACGCAGGCACATGCGCGCCGTATCACCGTAGCTCCCGACCGAACTGCGCAACTCGGGGAAGACCGTGAACAGTTCATCGCGGGCCGCGGGATCGACGGCGTCCAGACCGGAATCGCCGGGAAAGAAGCTCTCGCTCGCGGCGCCTTCGGCATAGATCACCTCGTGCTGGTCGAAAAAGACATGCACATAGGTCACGTCGCCGCCCGGCATTTTCACCACGGACCCGCCGTTCACCAGGTGCTTGGCGGCAGCAAGGACCTCGCTTTCCCCGAAATTCAGGCTCACCTCGCCCCCCTGGATCAGCATCCGGTGCTGCGGCGAAACCAGAATCGGCCGGTCATTGCCCAGCACACCCGCTTCAAAGCGGATGGGGGCCAGCCTGCCCTTGGCGGGCACGGTCCGCCGACCCACCCAGCGCACGGGCTGCAACCCGTGATCGCGGGTCACCACCATGTCGCCGGGGCGCAGCTCCTGCACCTCGCACAGGCCGCGCGCGGTGGCGATCCGCGTGCCGGCGGTGAAGCAGATGATGACATTCTCAATCTCGCTGAAGGTCACGACAGACCCGTCAGCCAGAACCGCAGACCCGCTCAGACCGCCACCAACGCCCGGATCGGTGTTGGTATAGGTGATGTCATCCCAATGCGTCAGCCCCTGGAAATCGAGCGTATCCCCCAGCGTCTCGCCGCTTTCACCGCCCACTACACTGTCATTACCGAACCCATCGGCAAATCCGAAATAGCCGTCGCCGCCCGTGTCGACCATCGTGTCGCTGCCGGCCCCGCCGATGAACACATCGGTGTCGCTGAGGCCGCCGCCCTGCAGCAGGTCATCGCCGCCGCCACCGAAGATGGTGTCATCCCCGTAGTTGCCGATGATGTCCTGGGCCCCGTCCGAACCGACAACGCTGTCGTTGCCAGTGCCCATCTGGAACTCTTCGATCTCTTCGAACGTCGTGGTCGACACGCCATCGCTCAGCGTGCCGGTTTCGGCCGCGCTGAAATTGATGGTGATATCGTCGGCCACGGTGGAAAAGTTGATCCGGTCGCCCGGGCCATCCTCGCCGGTCTCGCCGCCGACGATGCTGTCATTCTGGATCGATCCGTCGAGGAAGAATTCGTCATCCCCCGCGCCGCCCAGGATCGTGTCGTCACCGGCGCCGGCGTCGATACTGTCATCGCCATCGCCCGCGACCACACTGTCATCGTCCGACCCGTCGGAATGATCGCTGTTGTCGATCATGTCGCCTTCGGGATCGCCCGCATAGGCAGTGTTAATCAAGTCCGCTCCGGCCGTGCCCTCGACGATATAATCGCCGCCCGCGGCCGGGATACCCATAGCGACAAGCGCCGCGGGGTCGCTGACGGCGCCCGGCAGCACCCCGGTCAAGGTGATCGACTCGCCGTTCGGGAAGCTGAGGATCGCATCACCCGTGCCGTCGCCATTGGTACCGCTTACCGTCACGTCATCGACATTGACCGGGTTGCCGCTCAGATCGGTCAGGCCCGACACGTCCAGCTGGTCATTGCCGCTGTATGATCCGCAACCCAAGTCGGTGGGCGCATCAAAACCGGCAACGGTATCGCTGCCATCGCCATCGGAGAAGACAACCGTATCGACCGCACCATCCCCTGCACCGAGATCGAAGATGTCATCACCCGCACCGCCATCGACGGTGTCAGCACCGGTACCCGTGCTCACATTGTCATTGCCGGTCGACCCGATGATGCTTTCATTGCCCGATCCGGTCTCGACACTCTCGATCTCGCCGAACGTCACCGTGGGGGTGCCAAGCTGCATCGTACCGCTTTCGGGGTCGGCCGCCGTGCCACCCGCCGTCAGGTCGACCGTAACATCGCCCGAATACGTCCCGGACGAGAGCGTATCGCCCCTGGTTTCCACACCTTCGCCGCCGGTGATCGAGATGGGCGACCCATACAGCACCAGTGCATCGGCCTGGAACCGGTCGTCACCATCCCCGCCAGAAACGCTATCGGCATCGGTAAAGCGGATCGTGTCATCGCCCACCCCAGCGTCGATGCTGTCCGCCCCTGACGACGCAAAGATACTGTCGGCACCGTCGCCGCCCAGGATCGTGTCGTCGCCCAGGCCCGAGTAAAGATCGTCGCCACCCGCGCCCCCATCAAGGCTGTCGGCACCATCGCCACCATAGAGCTGGTCATTGCCCGTGCCGCCGAAAATCGTGTCGTCGCCGGCACCCGACTGGATGATATCGTCGCCGTCATAGCCGTAAATAACATCGTCGTTCGACCCGTCGGCGGCGTCGTTGTTGTCGACCATGTCGCCTTCGGGGTCACCGGTATAGGTTCCGGTGATCAGATCACCCGCCGCAGTGCCCTCGACGATATAGTCGCGCCCATCCGGAATACCGATGGACACCAGTTCATCGATGGAGTCCACCTGGCTCGACAGCACGCCTGTCAGCGTGATGCTATCGCCCCCCGGGAAGGTCAGGATCGCGTCACCGGTGCCGTCCCCGTTGGTGTCTCTGTGACAACCACGTCACCCGCATGAACCGGCGTCGTGCCGCCATCGCTTGTCAGTCCCGACACGTCCAGCTGGTCGTTCGTGGTGCCATCGCCCGAGTCGGTCATGTCAAAGGCTTGCACCGTATCGCTGCCCGACCCGTCAGCAAGAACGATCGTGTCCCTGCCGCTGCCCAGCACGATGTTCTCGATCTCGCTGAAGGTCGCGGTATCGATGCCGTCGGAAATCGAACCCGCCTCCGGGTCGCTGGCTGTCAGGTCAACCGTTACACCGGTGGTCGTGGCACTCAGGTCCAGCGTGTCACTATCCGCCGCGCCTTCGCCACCGGCAATCGTGTCATTGCCGAACCCGTCCTCGATGATGAAGCTATCGCTGCCGCCACCGCCTGCCAGCAAATCGTCCCCGGCCCCCCCAAGGATGGTGTCGTCGCCGCCCGTCGCGGTATCGGCCAGTTGCAGCGACACGTTATCGACCGAGACACCAAGGGAATCGTTCGAACCGCCAGAGACAAAGGTCAGCCGGTCAGTGCCGTCACCACTGCCTCCGACCACAGCGAATTTATAGCTGGTCCATGACCCGTCGCTCGGGTCAATGTTGGCGATGACCTCGCCGTTCCAGATGACCGTCAGCGTGTTGTCGCTGGCGGTGCCATCATTGGCGTCGGAAATGTCCCCGACATCGAAGGTCGGAACATGCACCGCGCCATCTGTGACGCCGGACACATCCTGGCTGATGGTCAGTTGCTCACCCGCCGCTCCTTCAAGATCCAGCCAGTTCGCCCCGTCGGTCGCGGTCAGGCCGCCCCGGCCATCGTTGTGAACATTGATCTGTTCAGCCGGGTTGTCATTGGTCCATCCGGGCATGGACCCCGTCGAAAAGTACCCGATCGGAACCGAGGACATGCCGGTCGTGTCTTCGAATGACCCGTTGACGATCAGGTTCGGGCCGGTGCCCGTCAGGTCATCGGCCAGGACGGTGTCGTTGCCCGCCCCAGCGACGATGCTGTCGTCATTCGACCCATCGGAATGATCGTTGTTGTCGATCATGTCGCCTTCGGGGTCGCCCGTGTAGGCGGCGTCGATCGTATCGGCCCCCGCGGTGCCTTCGACGATGTAATCCGGACCCGATGATGGGGCCGGAATGCCGATGCTTTCCAGCTCGGCCGGATCGTCCACCTGGGCGGACAAAACGCCCACAAGGGTGATGCTCTCGCCACCCGGGAAGCTCAGGATCGCGTCGCCGGTGCCGTCCCCGTTGGTATCGGTCACAATGACATCTGCGGTCGTGATTGGCGTCGTGCCCCCGTCCGAGGTCAGCCCCGACACGTCCAGCTGGTCCATGGTCGTGCCATCGCCGCTGTCGGTCATGTCGAAGGACTGCACCGTATCGCTGCCCGACCCGTCGGCCAGAACGATGGTATCACGCCCGCCGCCAAGGATGATATTCTCGATCTCGTCAAAGCTGGCCGTCGACACGCCGTCGCTGAACGTGCCGATCTCTGGGTTCACGTTACTCAGGTCGACGGTCAGGTCGCTGGTCACCGCGCTCAGGTCCAGCGTGTCGCCGTTCACCTCGTCAACGCCTTCGGCATCCACGGTATCGTTGCCGAACCCCTCCTCTATCACGAAGGTATCGTCGCCGAAGCCGCCCCAGAGATAATCGTCCCCGGCGCCGCCGATCAGGCTGTCATTTCCGAACGAGCCGCGCATCCAGTCATCGCCGGCGCCCCCGACGATCGTGTCGTCGCCCTCGTTGCCTTCCAGGCTGTCATTGCCGGCGCCACCGTCGACATAGTCATTGCCCGTCTCGCCATAGATCGAGTCGGCCCCATCGCCCCCGGTGATCGAGTCGTCGTCCTCGTTGCCGTAGATGCTGTCATCGCCGGCACCGCCGTCGATCGTGTCATTGCCAAGGCCCGCGCGCACCGTGTCGCCGCCCGACCCGCCGGAGATACTGTCGGAACCGTCATAGGCCCACACGTCGATCCCGCTGGTATCACCCGCGGCATTCACCGTGTCGTCCTGGTCGGTCAGGGTGAAATGCTCGATCTCCGAGAAATCGATGTTCGTGGCGCCAAAGGTCAGGTTGCCGGTCTCGTCACCGTCCAGCGTGACATTCACGCCGCTGGTCACGCTGTAAGCGTCGACACTGTCCTGGTCGCTGCCGGTGGTGAGGGTTTCGCCGCCGATGATCGTGTCGTTGCCCGACGTGTCGAGCACGCGGAACGTATCGCCATCGGCCTGGCCATAGAGCACGTCGGCCCCGGTGCCGCCATCGATATAGTCGCTGCCATCGCCGGCAAAGATCGTGTCATTGCCCGCCTCGCCGAAAAGCGAGTCGGCCCCGGCATCGCCGATGATCTGGTCGTTCCCGGCCCCGGCATAGATCACGTCGGCGCCGCCCGTGGCCAGCCCGTCATCACCGTCCAGCGTGTCATTGCCCGCACCGCCGGTGATCGTGTCCGCACCGTCGCCGCCATAGGCCATGCCACCTGCCGCCGTGGTCAGGGTCAGGATGTCATCGCCGCCCCAGCCCTTGACCTCGTAAACGCCGGTGTCGCCCACAATCGTGTCATTGCCGGTATTCGAGCCGTCGATCTGCTCGATCCCCGACAGCGTATCGCCCAGCGCATCCCCGCCCGTCTCGGTCAGGCCATCGGTCAGGTTCACGTTCACCGCACCGGCCGAGGTGTAATAGCTGGCGATGTCCCAGTAGCCCGCGGTCCCGTCCAGCGTGTCGGCCCCGGCGCCGCCCTCCATCTGGGTAAATCCACCCGCGCTGGTCGAGCTGCCGACGAGGCTGTCATTGCCCTCGTCGCCATGCAGATAGTTGATGCCGTCACCACCGCTCAGCGTGTCGCTGCCCTGCCCGCCACGCAGGGTATCGTTTCCGGTACCACCGTCGACATTGTCCGCGCCCTGGCTGCCCAGCACACTGTCATCGCCGCCCCGCGCGTCGATATCCACGCCATCAACATCCAGGTCCGCGTTCACCGTGTCGTTCTGGTCGGTCAGGACCATGTTCTCGATTTCCGAGAAGCTCGCCGTGCTGGTGCCGCCTGCAACGGTTCCGGCCTCGACGCCGGAAAAGGTCACGTCCACGCCCGACGCTGTTACACCCGACGCGTCCAGCGTGTCGCCATTCACCTCTCCGGTCTCGCCGCCGGTGATCGTGTCATTGCCGAAATCATCGGACAGCAGGATCAGGTCGTCGCCGTCGTTGCCGCTGATGATGTCGGCGCCGGTGCCGCCATCGATCGTGTCGGCCCCGTCTGTCTCGGGCACGGCGGTGAAGTGAATATCCGTCACCCACAACGTCTGCCCCGCGGTGCCCGCCTGGTCATAGTCGATCTCGAAATAGCTGACCGGCCCCGTGATGGTGACCAGCATCGAGCCTGCCGCATCGGCCTGTGTCCACGATCCCTCGCCGTCTTCCGATGGCGCGATACCGCTGGTCGTCACGCCCTGGTAGAGCAGGTCCACATTGACCGGGTTGCCCGCGGCGTCATAGGCCCGGATGGTGACAATGTCCTCCCATCCGCTTTGGTCCAGGTCATTGATACGGAACGAAACATTCGCGACTTCATCGGCAAAGCCCGAGCCCGCGACCGCCGAGAAATCCACCGTCGTGGTCGAGGTGTCGCCGGTCGTCGCCCCGCCCCCCATGCTGGCCGACGAGGTCGTGCTGAACGGCTCGCCCGTGCCGACATACTGAACATCGGTCGTTTCCACCGAGATCGTTCCGGCATTGCCCTGGTCGACGAAACTCACCGAAACACTGATCCCGCCGGTATCCTGTTCGAACCCGCCCGCCAGGCTTTGTTCGTCGACGCCGGCAGCGGCCCAGCTCAGCTTCAGATCGGTATCGTTGACGCCCGCGCCACCGATAATGGAATCGTCTCCGGCGCCGCCCAGGATACTGTCGCCATCGCCGCCGCCAAAGATGGTATCGTTGCCGGATTCGGCCAGCACCGTATCGCTGCCAGTGCCGCCGTGAACGCTGTCGTTATCGCTGCCCGTATACAGGTAGTCGTTGCCGGCCTCCCCATAAACGGTGTCATTGCCCTCGTTCGACCACACCTTGTCATCACCGGCGCCCGCGTGGATCGCGTCGGCTTCGCCGCCGCCCGGGGCATCGTCGTTCTCGACCCAGTCGCCATCGGCATCGAAATAGAACTGCCCGATCTCATCGGCCCCGGCGGTGCCTTGCACGATGCCATCATTCGACAGCGTGACAACGTTCTCGATATTGGTGAACGACAGAGATCCGCCACCATTGAAAAACACGGTGCCGCTTTCCGCGGTGGCATAGCTGATCGACGACACGTCACTGACGTAAAGCGTGTCGATATCGATCCCGCCTTCGCCACCGTCAATCGTGTCACCCGCGGCGCCCCATATCGAATCCTGTCCATCGCCACCGACAACAGAATCCGAGCCCGCCCCACCGTTCAGGATATCGTTGCCCGTGCCGCCCAGGATCGTGTCATTGCCTTCATGGCCGACGATACGGTCGTCTTCGCTGCCACCATCAAGGTAGTCCGCGCCCCAGCCACCATCGATCCAGTCGTACCTGGCCTCGCCATACACGACATCAAGGCCATCGCCCGACAACACCAGGTCATTGCCGTTGCCGCCATAGATCGTGTCGGCGCCCGCGTCTTCCCAGCCACCTTCGATATGGTCATCTCCGTCGCCGCCATAAATCAGGTCGGCCCCGGCGCCACCATCGACGAAGTCATCACCCGCGCCGCTCGACACGGTATCGTTGCCATCACCGGCAAGGATCGTGTCCAGCCCGCTGCCCGAGGTCACCGAATCCGCGTCAGGACCGCTGTAGACGACATTGTTGCCATCGCCGGCATTCACCGTATCCGCGCCGCCGTTCGCAAAGATCGTATCGTCACCGCTGCCGGTGGTGATCACCTCGCCGTTATAGCCACCGGCGACATAGTGATCGCCGTCGCCAAAACTCAGCGTGGTGAAATAGTGCCAGATCGTCGTGCCACCAAGGCTCGCATCCGGGGTGCCCGCATAGGACGTGTCGCCGACCACAAAACTGCTCGTGCCCTCCGAAATCGTGACCGCGCCGGTATCCGTGTCATAGGACACGGTATAGTTCGACGGCAGCGACGAGAAATCCAGTACATGACCCGGACCAGCTTGTGAAACCGATGCCCAGAATGCCGGGCTGTTCCAGTTGCTTGTCGTAACACTATACGTGGCCATAGACGGCTACCCCTTACATACTCGATCCAGGCCCCGAGATGCCGATACCGCACCCAAATTGACGCCGCGCGGCGTTTTGTGTGGTTCTGGTTCCTGCTCTCATCCGCTCGGCGGACCTACTTTTTCCTTCCCGGGGATCAATGCGCGCAGGCGCATCTCTCCCCAGCCTTTCAAAGCAGCGCAGAAGGGCGGCTATAGGACCGAATTTGGGCTTTTTCGGTCGTCAATCCCGCAGAACGGGGCTGAATCGGGCGAGAATCGGAACAAAAACCGCCGGAGGGCGAAACAATATCGCCGCAATCATGACATTGTAGATACCGGAGCGGATCGGCCTGTCTTCAGCCGCGTGTGGTTGCGGCGCGCGACAAAGCGCTTGAAGCTGCGAAGATCAGGGCCGCGACGCAGACGATGGTAGGCCCGGCCGGCGTGTCCAGTATCCACGCTGTGCCCAGCCCGGCCAGCGCCGAGATCACGCCCGTCAGGGCGGCCATTGCCGCCATAACCTCGGGCGTGCGGGCAAAGGGCCGCGCCGCCGCTGCCGGGATGATCAGAAGCGCAGTGATCAGCAACGCCCCGACTACCTTGATCGCCACCGCCACCACCACCGCCAGCGCCAGCGTCAGGACCTGCCGCTCGCGGTGCGGGTCGATCCCGGCGGCGATTGCCAATTCGGGGTTCAGCGTCGCGGTCAAAAGGCCCGGCCAGCGCCACAGCACCCCGGCACTCACCGCCACCGCCCCGGCCCAGATCAGCGCCAGATCACTGCGCGACACGGCCAGGATATCACCGAAAAGATAGGCCTGAATGTCGATCTGGACGCCCGGCAGCAACGCCACAGCCACAAGGCCAAAGGCCAGCGCCGCATGCGCCAGAACGCCCAGCGCCGTGTCCATCGCGTGCCCGCGCCGGGCCAGTGACAGGATCGCCAGCGCAATCGCCAGCGCCACCGCCAGCACACCGCCGAAAACGGAAATGCCGATGCCCAGGCTCAGCGCGACACCCAGTATCGCGGCATGCGCCGTAGCATCCCCGAAATAGGCCATCCGTCGCCAGACCACGAAACATCCGATCGGTGCCGCCGCCAGCGCCACACCCACCCCGGCCAGCGCCGCGCGCGCCATGAAATCGTCAAGCATTTTCAGTATGTTCCCTGTCGACGTCATGATTGTGATCACAATCGTGATCACAATCGTCATGCGCATGGTCATGCTCGTGCCGGTATATCGCCAAAGCGCCGTGCGTGCCGGTGCCGAACAGGGCCCGGTACTCCGGCGCCGAGCTGACCACCTCGGGCGCACCCTGGCAACAGATATGACGGTTGAGGCAGATCACCCGGTCGCTCGCGCTCATCACCACGTGCAGCTCATGGCTCACCATCACCACGGCACAGCCCATGTCGCGGCGGATGTTTTCCAGCAGCGTGTAGAAATCGGCCGAGCCGGGCTGGTCCAATCCCTGCGTCGGCTCGTCCAGCATCAACACATCCGGCCGGCCCAGGATCGCCCGCGCCAGCAAAACCCGCTGGAACTGCCCACCCGACAAGCTGGCCAGCTGGCGTCCGGCCAGATGCGCCACGCCCACACGCTCCAGCGCCTCTCCGACCTCGCCCTTGTTCCGGCGCGATGGCAGGTGCATGAACCGCTCCACCGTCATCGGCAGGCTCGGATCAATCGCCAGTTTCTGCGGCACGTAGCCCACTTTCAGCCCTGGCTTGCGCGTCACCCGGCCCGCGCTTGGCCGCACCGCCCCGATCAGCACCTTCAGAAAGGTCGACTTGCCCGATCCGTTTGGCCCCACCACGGTCACGATCTCCCCGGGCTCCACCGTGAAATCCACGTGGCTCAACACCACCGCATCGTCATAGGCGACGCTGACCCCCTGCGCCGAAACCAGGCTCATACCGCGCCCTCTTCCCGGCAGATGGGGCACAGCCCTTCGGCCTCTATCACGATGTTTTCAATGACAAACCCGTTCTCACCCAGGGTCGCATCCACTTCGGCCTCGGCCACCTTGTGGCAATTGCGGCAAATCATGAAGGCCGCGTCATGCGCCTCGCCCGGATGTGTGCAAGCAACATAGGCATTCAGTTTTTCGATCCGGTGCGCAAATCCCTGCTCAACCAGGAAGGAAAGCGCGCGATAGGCCACCGGCGGCTTCGATCCGAACCCGTCCTCGGCCAGCCGCGCCAGCACGTCATAGGCCCCCAGCGCCACGTGGCTTTCAAGCAATATCTCCAGCGCCCGCCGACGCACCGGCGTCAGTTGAGCACCCGTGTCTCGGCAGCGCGCCTCGGCCAGCGTCAGCGCACTGGCGATACAGGCGCCATGATCATGCCGGGCAAACCCCACGGGAGTATTCGGATCATTTTTCATATTGATATGTTATAACATTACATCTACACCGTCCAGCACCTTGACCAACACCGAGTCCCTCTCATGCTGCGCCTTGCCCTGATCCTTGTCATACTCGCCCTACCCGCCCGCGCCGATGGTCTGCGCATTGCCGTCGACCTGCCCGCCGTGCACTCGCTTGTCACGCAAGTCGCTGGGGGTAAAGCGGAAATTGGCTTTGTCATGCGTCCCGGCGCCTCGCCGCACGGCTATGCCATGCGCCCGTCCGAAGCGCGGACACTGCAAAACGCCCAGGTCGTCATCTGGATCGGCGCCGCGCAATCGCCCTGGCTGGAACATGGCATCGAAACCCTCGCTCCAGGCGCGCTCAGCCTGCCGCTGCTCGACACGTCCGGCACCATGCTGCACCCCCGGCGTGAACGCCCGGTCTTTGCCGAAGACCATGACCACGGCGACGAACACGCCCATGAACACGATCACGACCACGGCGAAACGGATCCGCATGCCTGGCTCGATCCGTTGAATGCCCGCGCCTGGCTGGCCGCGATCGCCGAAACGCTGTCACGGACCGACCCGGCCAATGCCGCCACCTATGCCGCCAACGCCGCTGCCGCCCAGGCCCGGATCGACGCGCTGCACACGCGCCTCTCGGGTGTTCTCGCCCCGGCCCACGGCGCGCGGTTCATCGTCTTTCACGATGCGTTTCAGTATCTCGAAATACGCTATGATCTGCCCTCGGTGGCGGCCATCTCATCTTCCGATGCCTCCGCCCCCGGGCCCGCACGCCTCTCGGACCTGCGGCATGCGCTCGATCACGATGGCATCACCTGCATCTTCACCGAGCCCCAGTTCAACCCCGCCCTCGTCACCACGCTGACCGACGGCACCACCATCCGGACCGCGGTCCTCGATCCGCTTGGCCGCGATATCCCGCCGGGGCCCGATTTCTACGATGCGTTGATGCTGCAACTGGCCGAATCCATGGCCACCTGCCTCACCGGATCAGAATGATCCGCAGATCATTCACGTTCGTGCCCGTGGGCCCGGTCACGTAAAGGTCGCCCACCGCGGCAAAGGCGCCCCAGGCATCGTTGCACGCCAGCGCGTCGGCCGGGTCCGCGCCCGCCGTCCGCATCCGCACCGCTGTCTGCCCATCGGCAAAGGCGCCGGCGTTGTCCTCGCTGCCATCCACGCCGTCGGTGTCGGCGGCCAGCGCGGCAATGCCTTCAACCCCGTCCACGGCCAGCGCGAAACTCAGCAGGAACTCGCTGTTGCGGCCGCCTCGGCCGCCCTCTCCGCGCAGCGTCACCGTGGTCTCTCCACCTGACAGGATCGCGACAGGCCGGGAAAAGGGCCTGTCCCGCATCGCCACCTCGCGCGCAATCGCGGCATGCATTTTCGCCACCTCGCGCGCCTCGCCCTCGATCGCATCCGACAGGATCGCGGTTGCGAACGCGGCCTGCTCCGCCACCCGCGCCGCCGCCTCCAGCGATTTCGCGGCGCTGGCAATCACGTGCACCTCATTGCCCGCGAAACAGGCGTCCTCGGGCTTTGGCGGCTCGTCCGCGCGCTCCAGAAAGGCCGCCACCCGCGCGGGCAGCTTGATCGCGTAGTCCCGCACCGCAGCCAATGCCTCGGCGCGCCCGCGCGCATCGGGCACCGTCGGGCCGCTGGCCACCTGCGCCGGATCGTCCCCTGGCACGTCCGATACCACCAGGCTCACCACTTTGGCGGGGTGTGCCGCCGCGGCCAGCCGCCCGCCCTTGACCCGGCTCACCATCTTGCGCACCGCGTTCATCGCTCCGATCGGCGCCCCGCTGGCCAGCAGCGCCTCGTTCAGTGCAACCTCGTCGGACAGCGCCAACCCTTCCCCCGGGCCTGCCAGCAATGCCGAGCCCCCGCCGCAGACAAGCGCAATCACCAGATCGTCCGACCCCAGCCCCTCCATCGCCTTGAACAGCGCGTCGGTCGCCGCCAAACCGGCCTCATCCGGTACCGGGTGGGCGGCCTCCATCACCCGGATCGCCCGCGTCTTCGCACCGAATCCATAGCGCGTGACAACCACGCCCTCCACCGGGCCATCCCACAGCTCCTCGAAGGCCGCGGCCATCTGCGCCGCCCCCTTGCCCGCGCCCACGACCACCACGCGCCCCTTGGGCCGCGCCGGCAGAAAGGGCCGCATCGCCGCGCCCGGCTCGGCCGCCTTCACCGCCGCGCTGAACATCGCCTGCAACAGGTCCCGGTCCTCTTCCCGCATCGCGCATCTCTCCCAAAGCCTCTCCACAGCTTCCCCAAGCTTGCGGAAAAACACCAGCCCCTGCTTCATCTTGCCCAAAATACTCCTTCCACCGAGACCGTTTCGGACCCGCCGCAAACCACTTTGGACTTATACGATAGCACCATCTGGCCCTATCGACTTTTCGCAGAATCGGGCTGAGAATGTGTTCGATAACCCGAAATCCCGCCGCGCCCCTGATTCCGGGCCGTGCGCCCATTCCCGGAGATCCCCCATGGACGGAAATCTCAGCCAGAACGATATCAGCCACGTCGTGGATGCCGACCGCGCCCATGTCTGGCACCACCTGACCCAACACAAGCCGTTCGAAACCGGCGAGCCCCGCGTCATCATCGAGGGCAAGGGCATGCGCGTCTGGGACCAGCACGGCAAGGAGTTCCTCGATGCCGTCTCGGGCGGGGTCTGGACGGTGAACGTGGGCTATGGCCGCGAGTCGATCGCCAACGCGGTGCGCGACCAGTTGATCAAGCTGAACTATTTCGCAGGCTCCGCCGGCTCGGTTCCCGGCGCGCTCTTCTCGGAAAAACTGATCTCGAAAATGCCCGGCATGTCGCGGGTCTACTACTGCAACTCCGGCTCCGAAGCGAACGAGAAGGCGTTCAAGCTGATCCGCCAGATCGCGCACAAGCGCTACGGCGGCAAGAAGACCAAGATCCTTTACCGGGAACGCGACTACCACGGCGGCACCCTTGCCACCATGTCGGCCGGCGGCCAGGACGAGCGCAACGCGCAATACGGCCCCTTCGCCCCCGACTTCATCCGCGTGCCGCACTGCATGGAATACCGCGCCCAGCAGGGCTGGAACCCGGACTCGGAAAGCTATGGCGAATATGCCGCCAACCTGATCGAGGAAGTGATCCTGCGCGAAGGTCCCGATACCGTGGGCGGTCTCTGCCTCGAACCCGTCACCGCCGGTGGCGGGGTGATCCCCGCACCCGAAGGCTACTGGCCCCGCGTGCAGGAGATCTGCCGCAAGTACGACATCCTGCTGCATATCGACGAAGTCGTCTGCGGCGTCGGCCGCACCGGCACCCACTGGTTCGGCTATCAGCATTACGGGATCGAGCCCGATTTCGTGACCATGGCCAAGGGCGTCGCCTCGGGCTATGCCGCCATCGCCTGCTGCGTCACCACCGAACGCGTCTTCGACATGTTCAAGGACAACGCCGACGACCCGATGAACTATTTCCGCGATATCTCGACCTTCGGCGGCTGCACCGCCGGCCCCGCCGCGGCGATCGAGAACATGCGCATCATCGAGAATGAAAACCTGCTCGAAAACACCACCCTTATGGGCGACCGGATGATCGGCAACCTCAGGAACCTGATGGAAAAACACCGCGTCATCGGCGATGTGCGCGGCAAGGGCCTGTTCCTGGGCGCCGAACTGGTGGCCGACCGCACCACCAAGGAACCGGTCTCCGAAAAGCAGGTCGCCCAGGTCGTCGCGGAATGCGGCGCGCAGGGCGTGATCATCGGCGCGACCAACCGCTCGGTGCCGGGGTTGAACAACACGCTTTGCTTCTCGCCCGCGCTGATCGCCACCCCCGACGACATCGACGAGATCACCGAAGCCGTCGACAAGGCCCTGACCAAGGTCTTCGGCTGACACCAGGGATTGCGCCGCGCTTACGCGCGTCGCCGCGGGGCCTCGGCTGACGCCTCGGCCCCGCTTGACCACCCTGCCCGCGTTCGCCCCGCCGGTGCCGAGCCCGTCGTAAGGCCGGGCCAATGAGTATTTTTCCAAGAAAGAGCAGATCAGGTGGTCTTTCTTGGTCCAAGTACTCAAAATCCACCATCCCGGCCCGCGCACGCTTAAGAGTCGTACACCAGCCCCCCCGGGCCCGCCGGGGTGGGTGGGTGGGCGGTGGGCCCGGGGGGCTGGCCGATAAGTCCAGATTGCGCTGGCCGCCAGTCCAATCTAGCATGCGCGCCATGGCGATTTCGGTTGAAACCTTTTTTCTCGATCCCACGGCGCAGGGCACGCTGCAATCTCAGATTCAGCAGATGGTCGCCGAGGGCATCCTGTCCGGGCGGTTCCAGCGTGGCGAGAAGATGCCTTCCTCGCGCAAACTGGCCGCGCACCTGGGAGTGGCGCGCATCACCGTGACCGCCGCCTATACCGAACTCGTTGCCGGCGATTACCTGGCCTCGCGCGGGCGATCGGGCTATTTCGTCTCTGAAACGGCGCCTGAGCCTCCCGACTTTCCCCAGCAGCCCCCAAGCCAGGACAGCATCGACTGGTCGCGCGCGCTGGGCCAGCGCTTTTCCGGCGGTGTCACGCCGGTAAAGCCGCAGGACTGGTCCTCCTACCGCTATCCCTTCGTCTACGGCCAGACCGACCCGACGCTGTTCGACCATGCAAGCTGGCGGCAATGCGCCTTGCAGGCCCTTGGACAGCGCGACTTCGCCTCGCTCACCTCCGATTACTATGACCAGGACGATCCCGAGCTGGTGAGTTTCATCGCCCGCCACACGCTTCCGCGCCGCGGGATCATCGCCCTGCCCGATGAAATCCTCGTCACCATGGGCGCGCAGAACGCGCTCTGGCTGGCCGCGCAGGTGCTGCTGACCCAGCGGCGCACAGCGGCGATCGAGGATCCCTGCTATCCGGCCCTGCGGGATATCCTGACGCAATCGCGTTGCCGCGTCACACCTGTGACCGTTGACGCCGATGGCCTGCCCCCTGCCGCCATCCCCCTGGAAACAGATGTTATTTTCACCACACCAAGCCACCAATGCCCCAGCACCGCCACCATGCCGCTGGCCCGCCGGCAGGAGCTTCTGCACCGCGCGCGCGAAATGGACGCGCTGATCGTCGAGGACGATTACGAGTTCGAGATGTCCTTTCTCGCGCCGCCCTCGCCGGCGCTCAAGTCGCTCGATCGCGACGGGCGGGTGATCTACGTGGGCTCCTTCTCGAAATCGCTCTTTCCGGGGTTGCGGCTGGGCTATCTTGTCGGCTCGGCCCCCTTCATCCGCGAGGCCCGCGCGCTGCGCGCCTCGGTCTTCCGCCACGTGCCCGGCCACATTCAGCGCACGGCGGCCTACTTCCTGTCGCTGGGTCACTATGACAGCCTGATCCGCCGCATGGGCGACACACTACGCCAGCGGCGCGAGGTGATGAGCGCCGCCATCGCCGAGCATGGCCTGACCGTTTCGGGGCGCGGCGTGTTCGGTGGGTCGTCCTTCTGGATGCGTGCCCCCGATCACGTCGACACGCAGGTCCTGGCCGAGCGGCTGAAACCCCGCGGCGTCCTGATCGAGCCGGGCCACCCCTTCTTTGCCGATCCCACCCAGGGCCGCAGCCATTACCGGCTGGCCTATTCCTCGATCCCGGCCCCGCGCATCGCCGATGGCATCGCCCGCATCGCCGAGGTGATTGACGCACGAGACTGGCCTTAAGGGCGCAGTCCATCTGGCCCTAACGCCATCCACCGCAACCCCGTATTTTCGGCCCGATCGCGCCGACTCGGCCGCCCTTTCCCTGCTCAAAGGATGAACGACCCATGAAAATGACCACCGAAGAGGCCTTTGTTAAGGTTCTCCAGCACCACGGAATCGAACAGGCCTTCGGGATCATCGGTTCGGCCTTCATGCCGATCTCCGATCTCTTTCCCAAGGCCGGTATCATGTTCTGGGACTGCGCCCATGAAGGCTCGGGCGGAATGATGGCCGATGGCTATACCCGCGCGTCGGGCAAGATGAGCATGATGATCGCCCAGAACGGCCCCGGCATCACCAACTTCGTCACCGCCGTGAAGACCGCATATTGGAACCACACGCCGCTTCTGCTGGTCACGCCGCAGGCCGCGAACAAGACCATCGGCCAGGGCGGCTTCCAGGAAGTCGAGCAGATGAAACTGTTCGAGGACATGGTCGCCTACCAGGAAGAGGTGCGCGATCCCACCCGCGTGGCCGAGGTGCTGAACCGCGTGATCACCAATGCCCGCCGCGCCAGCGCGCCGGCCCAGATCAACATCCCGCGCGACATGTGGACCAAGGTGATCGATATCGACCTGCCCGAAATCGTCGAGTTCGAACGCCCCCGCGGCGGCGCACAGGCGCTGGCGGACGCCGCCAAGCTGCTCAGCGAGGCGCGCTTCCCCGTCATCCTCAATGGCGCAGGCGTGGTGCTGGGCGGGGCAATCCCGGCCTCGATGGCACTGGCCGAGCGGCTCGATGCGCCGGTCTGCGTGGGCTACCAGCACAACGATGCCTTCCCGGGCTCGCACCCGCTCTTTGCCGGGCCGTTGGGTTATAACGGCTCGAAGGCCGCGATGGAGCTGATTTCCAAGGCCGATGTCGTGCTCTGCCTCGGCACCCGCTTGAACCCGTTCTCGACGCTGCCGGGCTATGGCATCGACTACTGGCCCAAGGACGCGAAAATCATCCAGGTCGATATCAACCCCGACCGGATCGGCCTGACCAAGAAGGTCAGCGTCGGCATCGTCGGCGACGCCAAGCAGGTGGCCGAGCAGATCCTCGATCAGCTGTCGGGCACCGCAGGCGACGAAGGCCGCGCCGACCGCAAGGCGCTCATTGCCACCACCAAATCCACCTGGGCCCAGCAACTGGCCGGCATGGATCACGAAGACGACGATCCCGGCACCACCTGGAACCAGCGCGCCCGCGCCGACAAGCCCGACTGGATGAGCCCCCGCATGGCCTGGCGCGCGATTCAAAGCGCCCTGCCGAAAGAGGCGATCATCTCGTCCGACATCGGCAACAACTGTGCCATCGGCAACGCCTACCCGTCTTTCGAAGAGGGGCGCAAATACCTCGCACCCGGCCTCTTCGGTCCCTGCGGCTATGGCCTGCCGGCGATCATCGGCGCGAAAATCGGCTGCCCCGACGTGCCCGTCGTGGGCTTTGCCGGCGATGGCGCCTTTGGCATCTCGGTAACGGAGCTTACCGCCATCGGCCGCTCCGAATGGCCGGCGATCACCCAGGTCGTGTTCCGCAACTACCAGTGGGGCGCAGAGAAACGCAACTCGACGCTGTGGTATGAAGACAACTTCGTCGGAACCGAGCTCGATGAGCAGGTCTCCTATGCCGGCATCGCCAAGGCCTGCGGCCTGCAAGGCGTCATCGCCCGCACCATGGATGAGCTGAAAGACGCGCTCGACCAGGCGATCAAGGACCAGATGGCCGGCAAGACCACGCTGATCGAGGCGCTGATCAACCAGGAACTGGGCGAGCCCTTCCGCCGCGATGCCATGACCAAGCCCAACGTTGTGGCCGGCATCGACCCGGCGGACATGCGCCCGCAGAAGGTCTGATCAATGGCGGGACCCGGTGACAGGGAATTCATCCTGGTCCTCAACGCCGGGTCCTCGTCGATCAAGTTCGCCGTCTTTGATGGCGAACTGACCGAACAGCTTTCAGGCATCGCCGCGGAAATCGGCGGTGCCTCTTTCCTGCGCATCGGCCAGGACGAGGAAAAATCCCCCTTCATCGACCACCGCGCCGCCCTGCGCGCCGTGCTTCAGGCTCTGGCCAATCGCGGCTTTCCCATCTCGCGCCTGCGCGCCGCCGCCCACCGCGTCGTCCACGGCGGGCGCAAGCTTACGCAACCCGTGCGCATCACGCCCGACGTGCGCGCCGAAATCTCGGCCTGTTCGCCTCTAGCGCCGCTGCACAATCCGCACAACCTCGCCGCCATTGACACCCTGGCCGAACTGGCCCCCGACCTGCCGCAATTCGCCAGCTTCGACACCAGCTTTCACAGCACCAACCCCGAGGTCGCCACGCGCTACGCCATCCCCAAGATGATGGAGACCAAGGGCATCCGCCGATACGGCTTCCACGGGCTGTCATATGCCTCGCTGGTCCATCATCTGCCCGCGATCTCGGGGGAGCCGCTGCCCTCGCGCCTCCTGGCCTTTCACCTGGGCAACGGCGCCTCGCTCTGCGCCATCAAGAATGGTCAGTCGATTGCCACGACCATGGGCTATTCGCCGCTCGACGGGCTGACCATGGGCACCCGCTCGGGCGGGATCGACGCCAATGCCGTGCTGCGTCTCGTCGAAGATCACGGGCTCGAACGCACCAAGGCGATCCTGAACCACGAAAGCGGGCTCCTGGGCCTTTCGGGCGGCAAATCCGACATGCGCAAGCTGATGCTCGACCATACCGCCGACAGCGATTTTGCGATCGAGCATTTCTGCTACTGGACGCTGCGCCACGCAGGCAGCCTGATCGCCGCGATGGAAGGCTGTGATGCCATCGCCTTTACCGGCGGCATCGGGGAAAACGCGCTTGCCGTACGCGCGCGTATCCTGCGCGGGCTGGAATGGCTGGGCGTCCGTATGGACCCCGATGCAAACCACGCCAACCGCCCGCGTCTGCATGCCGACAGCTCGAAAATCGCCATCTGGATCGTCCCCGCGCGCGAGGAAGAGATGATCGCCCGTGACGCGCTGACGCTGATGGAGGCCGCGTGATGCGCACCCCTCACGCCATCGCCACCGTCACCGCCGTCGACGCCACGATATCGTCCACGCTGGCGCCCCGGCTCAGGTCGCAGACCGGCCGCCGGAACCCCTGCAGGAACGGTCCCAGCGCCTGCGCGCCCGCCAGCTCCTGGCACAATTTGTATGCGATGTTCCCCGCATCCAGATCGGGAAAGATCAGCACGTTGGCATTGCCCGAACCGGCGCCTTTCTTCGCCGCGATCACAGGGTTCAGCGCGGCATCGGCCTGCACCGGCCCGGCAAACCCGGCCTGCTCCGCCGCCGCACGTACGATCTCCACGCTGGCCCCCGTGCCGCTGGTGCCGGTTGAAAACGACAGCATCGCCACATGCGCCACCCCCAGCAGCGCCTCGGCCGACCGCGCCGAAGCCCGCGCGATATCGGCCAGCTGTTCCGCATCCGGTGCCACGTTCACCGCGCAATCGGCAAACACCATCTGCCGCCCATCGGGAAACAGCATCACGAAAAACGATGACGGCGTTTCGATCCCCTCATCCGGTCCGATCGCCATTGCCGCCGCCTCGATCACCCGGCGCGTCGGGCTGTCGGCGCCGGCAACCATGCAATCGGCTTCGCCCGCCGCCACCATCGCCGCCGCGCGGTACAGGGGCTTGGCCAGCAGCCGCCGCGCCATCGCCTCCTTCGTGCCCCGCGCCGCCACGATCGCCGCCACCTGCGCGTCGCTCACCTCAGACAGGCCCACCGGCTCACAGATGCCTTCGGCACGCAGCCGGTCGCAGGCCTCGGCCACCCGTGGCTCATCCATCTCCGGAAACACCACCCGCGCGCCGCGCGCCCGGGCAAGGCCATATATTTTTTCCATGAAATCCATGTATACCTCCGTATGCACCGAAAGGAGCCAGCAATGACCGACACCGTCAAGATCAATCGCGGCCTCAAGGGCGTCTATTTCGAACGCTCCGGCGTTTCCAACATCGACGGCGCCAAGGGCGAGCTCACCTATCGCGGCTACTCGATCCACGATCTCGCCACGCAATCGACATTCGAAGAGGTCGCCTATCTGCTGATCTTCGGCGAGTTGCCCACCACGCAGGAGCTTTCCGATTTCGATGCCCGGCTCAAGGCCACACGCGAACTGCCGCCCGAGGTGTTCGACATCATCGCCGCCTGCAAGGGCGGCCACCCGATGGACGTGCTGCGCACCGCCGTCTCGGCACTCGCCGCGCTCGAACCCGCCAGCCAGCAGGTGGGCGAAGAGGCCTTCATCGAAAACGGCATCCGCCTCACCTCTCAGGTGCCGATGATCATCGCCGCGCACGAGGCGATCCGCAACGGCCGCGCCCCCGTTGCCGCTGATCGCGGTCTCACCCATGCCGCGAACTGGCTCTGGATGCTCAAGGGTGAAAAACCCAGCGATGATGCCGCGCGACTGGCCGATGTCGATTTCATCCTGCATGCCGAACATGGCAGCAACGCGTCGAGCTTCGCCGCCCGCGTCACCGTCGGCACCGAGGCCAACCTGCATGGCGCCATCGTCACCGCGCTTTCCACGCTGGCCGGTCCCGCCCATGGCGGCGCCGCCGAGGACGTGATGAAAATGGTGCACGAGATCGGCAAGCCCGAAAACGCCGCCGCCTACGTGAAACAGAAACGCGCCAACCGCGAGGCCGTCACCGGCTTCGGCCACCGCGTCTACCGCGCCGAAGACCCCCGCGCGCGTCACATGCGCGAGGGCGTCAGGAAACTGGGCGAGGAAATGGGCGCCCCCGAATGGTATGAAATCCTGCAGGCCGTCGTCGAAGCGATGAAGCCCTATGCGCGCCACGGCCTCAACGTGAATGTCGATTTCTACTCGGGCGTCATCTACCAGCTGCACGGCATCCCGATGGATCTCTACGTGCCGATCTTCGCCATCGGCCGCATGCCCGGCTGGATCATCCAGTGTATTGAGCAGCAGCGCCAGAACATCCTGATCCGCCCGCTCACGCTCTATAACGGCCCTGACACGCGCGCTTACGTCCCGATGAACCAGCGATGATCGAAACCGCCGCACTGGCCCCGGGCGAACTGGCATTTGCCATTGCGGCGGTCTTTCTCGCCGGGGTCGTGCGCGGTTTCACCGGCTTTGCCCTCTCGGCGCTCATCATGGCCACGCTCGTCCTGCTCATGCCCCCGGTCGAGCTCATTCCCGTCTGCGCCCTGCTCGAGCTCGCCTCCTCTCTCGTACTGATGCGCGACGGGTTTGCTGCCGCGGACAAGCGCATGGTCCTCATCTTGCAAACCGGCGGGCTGATCGGCGTTCCGGCCGGGCTTTACCTTACCAACACGGTCGACCCGGATATTTCCAGGCAGTTGGCCCTCCTGCTGATCGTCACCCTCGCCCTGATGCAGCTCGCCCGCATCCGCCTTCCGGTTTCCGGCGCACCCCTGCCCACGTTTCTCACCGGGATCACCTCGGGTTTCGCCACCGGCCTCGCCTCGATCGGCGGCATGGTCATCGCGCTCTACGCGCTGGCGCGCAACCTTTCGCCACGGGTCATGCGCGGCTCGCTCATCCTGCAGATCTTCATCGGCGGCACGCTCGGCCTCATCTGGCAATCGCTCTACGGTATGCTCACGCCCACGGCCTTCTCGCGTGCGGGGCTGTTGCTTTTCCCGATGCTGGCGGGCGTCTTTCTGGGCCGCACACTCTTCACCCCGGCCTACGAGTCCTACTATCGCCCGTTCAGCCTCCTGCTGCTGATCGGCCTCGGCCTCGCGGGCCTCGCGCGCACGCTGCTCTAGGCTTCGGCTCTTTCTTGGTGAAAATACTCAAACGCGCAACGCACGCCACACGCGCTGCCGGCAAGGATGCGCGCGCCCGGGCGGCGCGGGGTGGGTGGGCCGGCGCAACACCTGCCGCCGCGCGCCCGCCATCAAGGGAGCGCCGCCCGGGCCCCGCCTTACTTGCCGCGCCAGGTGTCCAGCCAGCGCCGGATCCGGCCCTTGCGCTCGCGCACGCTCTGGCTCACCGAATCCCAGTTCTCCCCGGCATCATCCACCATCGGGTCGATCGTGCGCTCGCGGAACTGCCGCCAGGCCGCGCGAATGAACAGAAGCGCCACGATCAGGAACACGAAGAAGAAGATGTTGAACCACGGAATCACCCTCACATCGGGCGATGCGACCGGCCGGATCGCCACGGCGTTCGGAAAAACCGACCACAGTTCGTTGCGCCAGCCGTAATGGGTCATCACCGCCCATTGCGGCGCCTCCTTGGTCGAGCGCAGATCGTCGGCTTCCGTCTGCAGGTTCGCCGTGTCGAACTTGAAATAGAACGGCCAGGACCACCCGGTATCCTCGTTGCGATACACCATCGGCTCTTCCCCGCCGGTGCGGTAAAAGCCCAGAAGCCAGGTTTTTTTCTTCACCGTCTGGATGAACTGCACATCGCGGTTCACCAGCCCCGCTGCCTGGTCATCGGGATGCGCCCAGAACACGCGGGTCCAGTCGCCCAGGTCCTGCCGCTCCTGATAGGTGTTCACCACCCGCACCACGTCATGCTGCGGCAAGGTGTAATGCCCCAGCGCGAAAAGGGCGGTCCAGACCACGATGCGGATTGTCCATTTCACATAGCTCAGCATGGGCTGCACCCCTTTATCAGTTGATCACGACCATCAGGATGGTCGCCAGAATCGCCGGAATGACATAGACCAGCAGGATCAGCTTGGGCCGGATCGAGCGGTCGTACTCCTTCATCCCCTGTTCGACATAGGCATCCCGGGCCGTGCTGTCATCGCTCTCGGGATTGTCCTCGTCCCACTGGTCCTCCAGCTTCTCGCGCCGCACCGAACGCGAGTAAAGCGAAACCGAAAAATAGACCACGCTCAGGACGACAAACCCGATCACCAGCACTCTCAGGAATCCGAACATCGTCTATCTCCTTACCGCACCCCAGGGGCCCACGCGCTCGATGATCTCCTCATGCGGCACCCGGCCATCATCCTCCAGCGGCGCATCATGGCCAAAGAGTGCCCTTCGCGCCCCCGCCTTGTCCACCTGGTATTCCCGGTGCAGGAAATCGGCGACATAGGTCTTCTTGGTCTCGCTCCAGCCCGCATAGAGCCGGTAAAACAGCTCCTTGTGGCAGATGAAGAGCTGCCGCACGTCCTTCGGCGCCAGCTCGCTCAAAAGCATGTTCACCAGGTCCCGGTCGGCATGGTCCGCCGCCCGCAGCGTATAGAAATAGGCCGGGTGATCGCTGGTGATCCGCGGCCAGCGCCCGCCATCCTCGGCCCAGGCCAGGAGTTCGGCCAGCCCGTGATATTCCGCCGGCAACCGCCCGGCATTCGCGCGCGCCAGCGCGCGGATGTCGGCCCGTGTGGCCCCGGTCAGGTCCACGCCCGCATCCTGCGCCGCGTCGACAACTATGAAATCCATCTTCTGGCGCAGGATCGCGGCGGCATCTATCCCGCGCGCCCGCACGATCGGTTCAACCAGGCTGTTGAACTCGAAGAACTTGGCGATCTGGTTCCGGTCGTTCAGATCGAAGGTATACTTGATCGGCAGCGGCCCCAGCACATCCTTCGGCCCCGATGAAATCACCGCCGGATGCGCCATGCCGCGAAAGAGGTAGAGCCCGCCGAAAAGCGCGGTCCAGAAATTCTGCTGCTCGAACTCCATCTGTTTCAGCTGCACGGGGTTGCGCGTCACGTCGCCGGTTTTCTTCGCCATGCCGATCATCTCGGCGATCAGCACGTCATCGAACCAGGCATCCTCCTCGGTCTTGAAGCGGTCGACCAGCTGGCCCAGCCTCTTGGCCTGGCGCACCGTGCCTTCCGTCGTATCCGCCTCGACAACGATCTTGCGAATGTCGAACAACCGCTGCGGCGCGTCCGCCACGAAGATCGAGTTTACCAGCTCGCCCGCCACCGCATCCCGCGCGGTCAGCGCGAACAGCTGCGCCTCGTTGTCGTCGATGAACTGCCGCAGGATGCTCCGGCTGGTCGAGAACTTCGCATTCAGAAGCGGCGCATTCTTCTGCTCGGTCGTCAGCAGGATAAACTGCCGGTTCACCCCGTTGTGGTTCAGGTAAAGATGATCGCCCAGCTCATCCCCCACCTCCGGGCTATAGCCCGAGATTTCGATATGAAAATCCTCCAGCGCCGTGCGCTTGCCCGTCAGATGTTCCAGCGCCCGGTTGTATCGCTCAATCAGGGCGGGGCTCGCCACCTCGATCAACTCGCCGAACATCAGACCTTTTTCGATCAGGCGTTTCATCTACCCTGCCCCCTGGACACCCAGCGATGCGCCCGGCCCGTGGGCGGGGACAGAATGCGCCCGCCCATGGGGGCGGGTCGGGCGCATCGCGGCTTCGCCGCGGGGCACCACGATTGATCCATGCGCTCAACCATCCTTCCCCTCCAGGTACCGCCGCTTGGCCTCTTCCTGCCGGCCGAACTCACGCACCATCGTCTCGATGGCCACCTCGTCCGACTTGTCGGCATAGCGGAATTCCGAATCCGCGTAACGGTTGATCTCCTGGATCACCATCTCGATGGTAATCGGCTGGCGCAGTTCCGCGATCATCCCCTTCTTGGTGTCGTAATCCTTCAGCAGGAACAGGTCGGGGTCTTCCATCCACTCGTCCGGCAGTTCGAAATCCATCGCCCGCACCTTCACCGCATCGGTGATGTTCTTGATCGCGCGGCCGGTGAACCTCTCATCCGCCTCCTGGATGCCCTTCAGATAGGTGCCCAGCTTGGCTATGGTATCAAGCTCGCCGATCTCCTTGCCAACCCGCTCATAGACCCGCATCAGCCCCTCTTCATGCGGCCGGTTATGCGAGTCAAACGACCGAGCGACCGCCTTCTTGATCTCCTGCGCGGCATAAAGCTCGTGCTCACCCAGCGGGATGTCGTGGTTCTTGCCCATCAACAGGTGCAGGATGTCGATATAGTCTTCCCGCGTCTGCGGCCCGTCGACCAGGAACCGGGCGCCTGCCCGCTGCCGCAGCGCGTCGTCCACGTTCTCGGGGTAGTTCGAAAACATCCCGAAGGTGCAGTTGCCCCGCACCACCGTGTTCGCCCCGGCAAAGGCCTCCATGAAAACCGCCGTCACCTCCTGCTGGCCCGCGCTCGACTGCCGGTCGCCGCGCTTGCCGGCGATCTGGTCGATATCGTCGATCGTTCCGAACCCGATCACCGACGGGTCCAGCACATTCTGCACGAACGCCTTGGCATTCTGCCCCGACTTGCCCTGGTAGCTGTCGATATTGTCGATCCCGAAATTCTGGTAGCGGAACGGGAACCCCGCATTGTCGCAATAGCCCTTGATCAGCCCCGCCATCATCTGGATCAGCGTGGTCTTGCCCGTCCCCGGCGCGCCGTCGCCCATGAAGGTAAAGATGAAGCCGCCCAGCTCGGCAAACGGGTTCAGCCGCCGCTCGAAATCATAGGCCATCAGCATCTTCGACAGCTTCATCGCCTGGTACTTGGCGATATGGTTGCCCACCACCTCGTGCGGCTTCTTGAATGTCATGGTCAGAACGCTGC
This sequence comes from Marimonas lutisalis, assembly GCF_005434965.1. Lineage (GTDB taxonomy): Bacteria > Pseudomonadota > Alphaproteobacteria > Rhodobacterales > Rhodobacteraceae > Marimonas_A > Marimonas_A lutisalis. Next base: position 390,262 of record NZ_SKCI01000002.1, on the reverse strand, counting down.
CGCGCGCCTTGTGCGCCGGCTGGAACCCGCGGATGTCGAACTCGTCGGCCTCCACCTTCCACGACGCCCCGGTAAACGGCTCCAGCCGCCCGGCGGTCTGCGCCCGCAACGCCGCCTTCTCCATAAGCTGCTCGGCATAGGCGCTCACCGTCGCCACCAGCCGCGCATCATCGCCGGCAAAGGCGGCGATATCCTGGTCCAGCTCCCACAGCGCGCCATGCAGCGCCAGCTGGCCATTATCGGTCAGAACCTCCTCGGCCTCGCCCACCTCGACACTCACCTCGGTCAGGTGCGGCGCCAGCAGAAACGCCGTGGCATTGCCGAAGACATGCAGCGTGATCAGCGCCTCGGCGGTCAAGAGCTCGGAAAACGCGGTCTTGCGGTCCGCCGGCAGCGCCCCTTCCAGGTTCGCGCGCTTCAGATCGGCCAGCCCGGTCTGCTCGCCGTAATTCTCGGCCACCGCCAGCGCGATCGCGATCGCGCGGCGCAGCGCGCCCATCACGCTGGCCTGCGCCGGGCTCACCAGCGGATCATCGCCATCCGCCGCCTCGATCCGCGCCAGCAACTGCACGCCCTCGGGCCGTGCAGTCGAACGGGTGACCAACCCCGGCGTCGTGGTCCGGAACCGCCGCCGCGTGCCAATCCCCGCCGAACGCTCCTCGCTGGCCACCTCCTTGCCCTTGGCAATCCGCGGCGTGTGGTCGAACCCTTCCAGCATCGACGCGGCGGCCGCGTAATGCTTGCGGATGTCCTCCTCCCGCAGCTCCATCTGATCGCTTGTCCGGCTCATCTCTCACCCAAACCCATGCTTCATCTTGCTCCAAATACTCCCGCCAGGGGCGCCCCGAATTTTCGCAGAAAATTCGCCCCTTACCGGTAACTCAGCACACGCCCCTCGCGGCTGACCACGAACTTGCGCACATTCGCGAAACCCGGCGGCTGGCGCTCTTCCAGCACCTGGTAGGGCCGCTGCGGCAGGATGATCGCGCGCTCGGTGCGCGTGGCGCCCGTGTCCACACCCCGGCCCGAGAACGGGTCCAGCGCGAACACCTCGCGCTCGACGGTCGAAAACCATCCCGCGCGCTCCTCGGTCACCCGCTCGCTCTCCAGCTCCTCGATCGTCCAGGCCAGCGCCCAGTCCTGCCCCTCGGGCGATCTCGCGTCGCGCAGCACCTCCCGCAGCGGGCCGGTCTGCAACGTATAGGCCGAGGAATACATCGGCCCCAGGTGGAACCGGCGCAGCCGCTTGGGGTGCAGGTCGTCGAAGTCCTCGTCGAACCCGCGCGCGATAGTGACCAGTTTCAGCCCGCCCACCGATTGCCCCATCAGGTGCGCCTGCACCTCGGGCCAGCGCCGCTGATCCTTGGGCAGTGCCGTGCGCCCCGAATCCTCTACCTCCATCAGGTAGATCGTCGGCAGGTTGATGGTGCTGTCATAAACCGCCCAGTGCAGCAGGTATTTGCGCCGCCGCTCCTCGATATTGCCCTGCCACACCGCCTGCGGATCGTTGCGCGCCCAGAAAAGCTCGCCGCGCAGCAATTCCTCGTAATAAAGCCGCTGGCTCAGCGCGAATTGCAGCTTCGTCGGGATCTCCCGGTCGCCCAGGATCTTGCGCACCATCTCGTCCTTCAGCGCCTCGGCGCTGGGCATGTGCTCCAGATGCTTGGCCGCCTGCGCCGCGTCGTTGGCCATCACCAACAGCTCGTTGAACACCGGAAAACCCGATTCCACCCGGTCCATCTCAAGCGATCCGAAAAACCGCCCCGTGTCGCGCCCGACCAGCAGGTATTTCATGCTCAGCGCCTGGAACGTGTATCCCAGCGCCACGATGTAGCGCGTCAATATCTCCACGTCCTCGGCGCCCAGCTGCCCCTCGGCCCGCATCTGCGCCGCCACCCGCGTCAGGTGCGCGGTTATCGCCTCGAACTTGGCGAAATAGCGCCGGCTGGCCAGCGTATCGCTCAGCCCCACGTGATCGCGGTCCATCGTGATATCGTCGCGGCGATCGGTGATGTCAGTCATCGCTTCCCCCGGAGGCGCAGGTATCGGCGGGATAGTTGGTACCGTCGTAATCCGACAACGCCCGCCCGCGCGATTGCCAGGCTGCCCGCACGATCCCGATACCCACCAGGGCGATCCCGCCCCAAACGAACCCGGACCCGAGATCATTGCTCACACCCAACACCAGCGCGATCGCACCAACCGCAATCACAACCGGCCCCCACCACGCACCGGTGTGATACCTCAACTGCAACAGCCAGAAGCGCATCACGCCCCGTACAGGTTCTTGTCGTGCTTCTCGACGATCTTCTGGAACCGGCGGGCAAAGCGTTCATCCGCCTTGGCCTTGGCCTCCAGCACCTCGCGGGCGAACACCATGTGTTCCTCGTGCGCTTCCATCATGTCGGCCATGCGCTGGTTGGTCGCCGCCCCGATCGCCGCCATCGACGATTGCGCTTCCTTGTCGGTCTCCACCCCGATCTCGTTGATCCGGTGGGCCACGTCTTGCTGCTGCGCGGTTTTCAGCGATTTGGTCAGCGCGTCATACAGAACCACCCGCTGTTTCGTATCCGTCTGCAGCTTGTTGATCAGCACCATCTGCGTCGCCGCCTGGTTCTGCAGGCTGTCGATCCAGGTCTTGCCCTTCTCGATATAACGCTCCAGCGTCTGGCTCTTGGCCAGCTTCACCTGCTCGTCCTGCACCAGCTCGTTGTACTTCGAGTTCAGCTCGGCCAGCTCGGTTTCCAGCTTGGTGCGCGCCGCCGCATCCTGTTCCACCGCGATCTTGTTTTCCAGCTCGATGATCTTCGGATCCATCGCCTGGATTTCCGCCCGCACGGTTTCCAGTTCGCCCACGGTCAGCTCGCGCTCGTCCAGCGTCTCGCTCAGGTTGGTTTCCACCTGGCCCTTCTGCTGGTTCAGCACATCGAGCTGTCCCTGCAACAACTTGGTGATGACGTCGGATTTCGAAATCAAATCCTGCAGCTTGTCGTCGATGCTGGCGCTACGAATGCGCTCTCCGCGCATCGAATCCGATTTGGCCTTGGAAAAGAACCCGACGAAAGTTTCCCAACCGGTCTTCGAGCGCATCTCGTCGAAGTCCTTGGAAAACGCCGCCGTCACATCATCCAGTCCCATGATAAGTTCGGCAATGTTGGCATTCATCAGCTCGGTATGCGCGTGCACTTCGTCCAGCGTGGCGTTCTCGATGTCGATGGCGATGTCCTCGCCCGACTTCATCTTCTGCCGTGCGGTCTCGATCCGGCTGGTCAATTCGGAAATCTTCGCCTGGGCGTCCGCCACCTGCTTTTGCGATTCCAGAACCTGTTCCTCGAAATTTGCCATCAATTACTCCCTTCCGGTCAATCACTTGGGATGGATATGGGCAAAGTTAATTGTTTTTACATTACCCGGACCACTGATTTGACCAAAGTGTTGCAAAACGGCACGACAAAAGGAAGGGGAAAGGCCCCCGGGCAGGGAAATCCATGCCTCGGGCTGAAAAGAGGCGCACCGCGCGTTGCGCTAAAAGTTAACGCGGGGCGACGATTTGCACGGCAGCCGGATGTCAGCCGGGGGGTGCACGCAAATCACCCCCCGATTTTCGGCCGTCCGGGCCAAGTCTTAACGCGGCGTTCTCAGCCCACCACGTTGAAATCCGGACCATAGGGATAGCCGGTGATATTCTCGTTGCCGTCCTCGGTGATGACCAGGATATCATGCTCCCGATACCCGCCAGCCCCTTGATTTCCCTGCGGAATCGTCAGCATCGGCTCCATCGAGATCACCATGCCCGGCTGTAGCACCGTATCGATGTCCTCGCGCAGCTCCAGCCCCGCCTCGCGGCCATAGTAATGGCTCAGCACCCCGAACGAATGGCCATAGCCGAAGGTGCGGTATTGCAGCAGGTCCCGCTCTTCGAAGAAGTCATTGATTTTATGGGTAACTTCGGCGCAGGAGATGCCCGGTTTCAGCAGGCTCATGCCGTATTCATGCGCCGCCACATTGGCCTCCCAGATCGCCAGGCTGGCCGCGTCCACCTCGCCCACGAACATCGTGCGCTCCAGCGCGGTGTAATAGCCGCTGATCATCGGGAAAGTGTTCAGGCTCAGGATATCGCCCCGCTCAAGCACGCGCCCCGTCACCGGGTTATGCGCCCCGTCGGTGTTGATCCCGGACTGGAACCAGACCCAGGTGTCGCGATACTCCGCATCGGCAAAGGATTTCGCGATCTCCAGTTCCATCGCATCGCGTCCCGCCATGGCCACGTCGATCTCCCGAACCCCTTCTTTTACGGCCTCTTTGATCGCGTAACCGCCCACGTCGGCCACCCGCGCGCCTTCACGGATCAGCGCGATTTCCGCTTTCGATTTCATCATCCGCTGGCGCATGCTGGCCGGGGCGATGTCCACCATCGTCACCGGGTTCAGGAAATCCTCCAGCTTGTCGCGCTGCATCAGGGTCAGGTGATCGCCCTCGTAGCCGATTACCTGCCCTTCCCCCGTGACGCTCTTGACCGCGCGCCAGAAATTGTCGCGCTGCCAGTCGGTATAGGTGATGTTGTCACCATAACACCGCCGCCAGGGCTGGCCCGCATCAATGCCCGCGCTGATCGTGACACACTCGCTGTCGGTCACGACAAGGCCATAAGGCCGTCCGAACGAACAATAAAGAAAGCCCGAGTAGTAGGCGATGCCATGCATCGAGGTGAATACGGCCGCGCCCACCCCCATGTCATCCATCATGCTCCGCAAGATCTTCAACCGCGCGGCATATTCGACCTCGGCAAACGGCAGCTTCGCCTTTTCGCCATTGTGGAAACGATACATTTCAGGACGTGCAGTCATAATGACCCTCCTTTGCCCAAAGAAAGGTCCCGGCGTTCAGGACTGTCAGAGAAGCCCGCCTTTGGGGCGACGCCATCGCCCCGGGCCTGATCCTTCCTTGCCCATCGCGCGCGTTCTGGCAAGATGGAATTAACACTTAGCGGGGAAGATCGTCATGCAGGCCAGAACAGGTGATCGAAATCTCATCACGGATGTCGCCGGGCTGACCGTCGGAAACGCCTCCGACGCGGCAATCAAAACCGGATGCACCGTTCTGCTGGGTAACCAACCGTTTACCTGTGGCGTGCATGTCATGGGCGGCGCGCCGGGCACCCGCGAAACCGATCTGCTCGCCCCCGACAAGACGGTCGAACAGGTCGATGCGCTGGTGCTGTCGGGCGGTTCGGCCTTCGGCCTCGATGCCGCCTCGGGCGCGGCAGATGCCTTGCGCGCCATGGGCCGCGGCTTTGCCGTGGGCGATCAGCGTGTGCCGATCGTGCCGGGCGCCATCCTCTTTGATCTGCTCAACGGCGGCGACAAGGCCTGGCCGGACAACCCCTACAAGGCGCTTGGCCGCCAGGCGCTTGCCAATGCCTCGGACAGTTTCGATCTCGGCACAGCCGGCGCCGGCACCGGCGCCACCACCGCCAATCTCAAGGGCGGGCTCGGTTCGGCCTCGGTCGTGCTGCCCTCGGGCCACACCGTAGGCGCGCTCGTCGCCGTTAATGCGCTGGGTTCGGCGACCGTGGGCGATACTCCGCATTTCTGGGCCGCACCCTTCGAAATGGACGATGAATTCGGCGGTCTCGGAGCATCGGCCACCTACCCGGAACCACACCTGCCGCCTACGAAGCTGTCCCAACACGCCAACACCACCATCGGCATCATCGCCACCGATGCGATACTGACACAGGCCCAGTGCACCCGCCTCGCCACCGCCGCGCATGATGGCTATGCCCGCGCGCTGGTGCCGTCGCACACCCCGATGGACGGCGACCTGATCTTCGCCGCCGCCACCGGCACAAGGCCACTGGAAAACCCGCTCGCGGACACGCTCTACCTGGGTCACGCCGCGGCCACCGTCATGGCCCGCGCCATCGCCCGCGCGGTTTTCCATGCCACGCCCGCCAAGGGCGATACCCTGCCCTGCTGGGCGTCTCTATAACCCTTCATCTTGCCGAAAATATCCCGGGGGTGTGGGGGCTGGCCCCCACGCCGCGCTATCCCAGAAGCGTTTCGACCAGATCGCTGTCCGCCAGTTCCAGCGGCTCGATCACGTCGAAATGATGCCGCCCCTCGGCTACCACGCGGTCACAGGTCCAGGCCTCGGCCAGCCATCTCGCCTGGTCCAGGAACGCGGGCCTCTCCTCGGCACCCACCCACACCGTGACGGGCACATCCAGGCGGTTCTGCATCAGAATAGGGCTTTCCGCCGCTGCCTCTGCCTCATCGAGCTTCAGGTCGGCATTCATCGAGGTCTTCAGAAGCGGCCGCAGATCCGCCACGGGCGAGATCGGAACGACCTTTCTTAGTCGCGCCGCCACCCCCGGGGCCAGCAGACCCGGTTCCAGCATGCGCGATACCAGGTGCCCGCCGGCTGAATGGCCGGCCAACACCACCGGCCCCTCCACCATCGCCGCCGCGACATCGATAGCCTGTGCAACCTCGCGGGTGATCTCGCTGATCCGCACATCGGGGCACAGATCGTAAGACGGCATCGCCACGGCCCAGCCCCGCGCTTCGGCACCAGCGGCCAGATGCGACCAGTAGGACTTGTCGAATTTCAGCCAATAGCCGCCGTGCACGAACACCAGAAGCCCCCTTGGGGCGCCTTCCGGCAGGAACAGGTCGAACCGCTCGCGCGGGCGCGCACCATAGGCCAGGTCCAGCCGCGCATGATCGTCATGTGCCGTGCGCGTCCGCCACATCCGCGCGGCTTCGGCCCATCGCGGGGGATAGTCCTCGGCCCCCGGAATATGGGCAGCATTGGCATAGGCATCGTCCAGTTCCACGGCAACTCTCTCCCTATCTGGCCCTAGACAATCCTAGGCCCAAATGCTTTGCCTTGACGAGACCAATTTCCGCACATCCACGAAGGGGGGATACGCCCATGCTCGACACTGTCACCAATCTCGCATCGCTTCTCAAGGACCCGACACTCCTTGTCACCAAGGCCTATGTCGCCGGTGAATGGGTCGATGGCGAAGGCGGCAAGACCTTCCCCGTCACCAACCCCGCCCGCGGCGACGTGATCGCCGAAGTGGCCGATCTGTCCCGCACCCAGGTGGCCGATGCGATCGCCAAGGCCGAATCCGCCCAGAAAGAGTGGGCCAAGTGGACCGGCAAGGAACGCGCCGCCGTGCTGCGCCGCTGGTTCGATCTGATGATGGAACACCAGGACGACCTTGGCACCATCCTGACCGCAGAGATGGGCAAACCGCTCGGCGAAGCAAGAGGCGAAATCGCCTATGGCGCCAGTTTCATCGAGTTTTTCGCCGAAGAGGCCAAGCGGGTCTACGGCGAAACCATCCCCGGCCACCAGCGCGACAAACGTATCACCGTGATCCGCCAACCGATCGGCGTCGCCGCCTCGATCACGCCCTGGAACTTCCCCAACGCGATGATCACCCGCAAGGCCGGCCCGGCCCTGGCCGCCGGCTGTTCGATGGTTGCCCGCCCCGCCAAGGAAACGCCGCTTTCCGCGCTGGTGCTGGGGGAACTGGCCAAGCGCGCGGGCATCCCCGATGGCGTGTTTTCAGTCGTCACCTCGTCCAGCTCCTCGGAAATCGGCAAGGAATTCTGCGAAAACCCTGCCGTGCGCAAACTCACCTTCACGGGCAGTACCGAAGTGGGCCGAATCCTGCTGCGCCAGGCCGCGGACCAGGTGATGAAATGCTCGATGGAACTGGGCGGCAATGCGCCCTTCATCGTCTTCGACGACGCCGATCTCGACGCTGCGGTCGAAGGCGCGATCATGTGCAAGTTCCGCAACAACGGCCAGACCTGCGTCTGCGCCAACCGCATCTATGTGCAGGCCGGCGTCTACGATGCCTTCGCCGAAAAACTGGCCGAGAAGCTGGCCTCGATGAAAGTGGGCGACGGCCTCGAAGAGGACACCGCCTTCGGCCCGCTGATCAATCCCGACGCGGTCGACAAGGTGCGCGAACATATCGACGATGCCCTCTCGAAAGGCGGCAAGATCACCTTTGGCGGCAGTCAGCACAATCTGGGTGGCACCTTCTTCCAGCCCACGATCATCACCGGCGCCACCCAGGAGATGCATGTGGCCACGGACGAAACCTTCGGCCCGATGGCCCCGCTCTTCAAGTTCGAGGACGAGGACGAGGTGATCGCCATGGCCAACGACACGATCTTCGGCCTCGCCTCCTATTTCTACGCCAAGGATCTCAGCCGCGTTTACAAGGTGGCCGAAGAGCTGGAATACGGCATCGTCGGCGTCAACACCGGTATCATCTCGACCGAAGTCGCGCCGTTTGGCGGGGTCAAGCAATCGGGACTGGGGCGTGAAGGCTCAAGCCACGGCATCGATGAGTTTCTCGAGATGAAATACATCTGCATGTCGGTCTGATCCGCAGACAGTCCCAGCGAAAAACCAGCGCGCCGCTCACAGCCGATGGGCGGCGCGTTTCCATCCCTCCACCATATATCGAACGCCCCGCTCTATTCCTCGGGGCAGCGCGACAGGCGGATGATTTCGGCCCAGTTGAACCGCACCCTTATCCCCCGCTCCTTCAGCCAACGATCCTGCAGCAGATAGGCCTCGAGCTCGGGCTTGCCGATACAGGGCCAGTCGCGGTTCAGAAGCTGAACATCGTGGATCAGTTCGTGCAGCAGCACAGAACGGTCATAGACATCATCGGCCGACCACGGACGCACGAGGTAGATATTGCGTGCCTCCAGATCGAAGGCCGCGTTCAGCATGTCCTCCACGATCAGTTCCCTGCCTTCATAAGGCACGGTTTCCCCCACGTCGCAAAAGCTGACGGCGGGCGGATCGTAGTAACTGCGCGTCACGTCATAATCGGTGTGCAGCGCGATCCATCCGATCAGCGCGTCGAAGCCGTCCTGCCCCATAACATCCCTGACCGTGACGCGGTCTGCGCAATCGCTCTCAGCGAAAGCCGCGATACCGCTCATGACGATCACGGTCGCGGCAATTAGGCGAAGCACCCATTTCATCCTGCAATCCTTGTATGGGGAGACGAAGCTCACACCGATTTTCCTGCCGGTCAAGATTTTTCCAAGGATTGACGCGTGACCTGCGTCCAACCAACGTGATGCGCATGAAAACCAGCGACGAAAGCCTTGCAAAGGCGGCAGCAGACGGGGACGGCAAGGCCTTTTCCCTTCTGCTCGAACGCCACTACGACAGGCTTTTCCGCCTTGCTTTCCGCCTTACCGGCGTACGCTCCGAAGCCGAGGACCTGACACAGGACATCTGCGCCGCCCTGCCGGCAAAACTGTCAGCTTTCCACGCCCAGGCCCGGTTCACGACGTGGCTCTACCGCGTCGCGGTCAACGCTGCGCATGATCGCCGCCGCCGCGCGGCGACACGCGCGCGCCACAACGATGGCTGGGGCGATTGGGAAGCGAACCGCCGCGCCGCCAATGCCGAAACCGCCGAGGCGCTCGACTGGCTGACCCAGGCGATGCGCGCGCTTTCGGACGATCAGCGCGACACGCTTGCGCTGGTGCTCGATGACATGACCCACGCCGAGGCGGCCCAGGTGCTCGGCATTTCCGAGGGCACGGTCAGCTGGCGCATCTCCGAGGCCAAGAAACAGCTGCGCGCGCTGCGCGTGAAAGAGGATCAGGCATGACCGACGATCTTGATGACCTCAAACGCCTGATGGATCAGGCCACACCGGCGTCCGATCCGGCGAGCCGGGCCGCGCATATCGCGCTGGCCCGTAAAAACTTTGCCGAGCACCAAGAAAACGCTGCCGCGGCACGTCGTAACTCCGAACGCCCCGAAGGGGGCCTCATCAAAGGAGTAGCGAACATGCTTGCCCATATGTCCACACGCGGCGCCCTGGCAGCCACGACGGCCCTTGTCGCCCTTGGCGTGGTGATTGCCCTGCCTCAGCTTTCGCAGGCGCCTCTGCCTGATCTGCAACGTCGCTCGGCCCCGGTCGAACTGCAAACCACGGCTGAAGAGTCCGCGCCCGTTGGCCTTGCGGACGAGGCCGAAAGCCCAGCCCCCGAGGGCGAGGCGCCCATTGCGCGCGCCCTGCAAGAAGCGCCCGGCACAGCCCGCCTGCGCACCCGGTCCCAAGGCGCCGAACCCTCGCAAACCCTGGTCGCACCCAAGATGGCGCAACGCCCCGCGCCGGGCGATGATCTCGCTTTACCGGGGCCCGGGCCAAACACCGAGTCCTTCTCGAATGCCGCGCAGAACACTCTCAAAGTCGCTGCCGAGGATCCCGTTTCGACCTTTTCGATCGACGTCGACACCGCCAGCTACGCCGTCCTTCGTTCTTCGCTGACCGCGGGCCAGCTGCCGCCGCCAGAGGCTGTGCGCATCGAGGAAATGATCAACTATTTCCCTTACGACTATCCTGCGCCGCAGGCAGGTGAAGCCCCGTTCAAACCCACCGTCACGGTCACGCCAACGCCCTGGAATTCGGGCACACGGCTCGTGCACATTGGCATCCAGGGGCGCAAACCTGTCACCGACACCCGCCCGCCCCTGAACCTCGTGTTCCTGATCGACACCTCGGGCTCGATGAACCAGCCAGACAAGCTACCGCTTCTCAAGCAAAGCCTTGCATTGATGCTGCCCCGCCTTGACGCTCGGGACCAGGTCTCGATTGTCACCTATGCCGGCTCCGCCGGACAGGTGCTTGCCCCCACCCCCGCCAGCGCGCGGGGCACGATCCTCGCCGCGCTTGACGCTCTTTCGGCGGGCGGCTCAACCGCCGGGCAGGCTGGTCTGCAACAGGCCTACGCCGTGGCTGACAGCATGGCCACGGAAGGCGAGGTTACCCGCGTGATCCTGGCCACTGACGGCGATTTCAACGTCGGCCTCTCCGACCCGGACGCGCTCAAGAACTACATCGCGCAAAAGCGCGACAGCGGCACCTATCTGTCGGTTCTGGGCTTTGGCCGCGGCAACCTGGACGACGCGACGATGCAGGCGCTGGCGCAGAACGGCAACGGTCAGGCCGCCTATATCGATACACTCAACGAAGCGCAGAAAGTGCTTGTCGATCAGTTCTCAGGCGCGCTTTTTCCAATTGCCAACGACGTGAAAATCCAGGTCGAGTTCAATTCCGCGCAAATCGCTGAATACCGGTTGATCGGTTATGAAACCCGCGCGCTCAACCGCGAGGATTTCAACAACGATAAGGTTGATGCCGGTGATATCGGCGCGGGTCACACCGTTACGGCCATCTACGAGATCACACCCGTCGACTCGCCCGCGCGGTTGACCGACCCGCTGCGCTATGGCGCGACGGAACCCGGCACGGATCTGCGCGGCGAACTGGGTTATCTCAAACTGAGATACAAGGCGCCGGGCGCGGAACAGAGCGAGTTGATCGAAACCCCGATCCAACCGGGCAGCGCCGCCAGTGACGACATCCGCTTTGCCGCGGCGATCGCCGGTTTCGGCCAGCTTCTGACCGGCAGTCAGTATCTGGGCGATTGGGGCTATGAACAGATGATCGCGCTTGCCGTGGATGCACGCGGCGATGATCCGTTCGGCTATCGCGCCGAAGCCGTCCGCCTTATGCGCCTGGCCGCCAGCCTGTCGCGCTAATCCCGAAATAAGAAAAGGCCCGGGCGATCAGCCCGGGCCACGCTTATCAAGTCTGCCGATGGCGGATCAGTTCACCGTTTCGGCGTCCAGGACATCTTTTTCACTGGCCTCACTCTTGGCAATCTCGATCCGGCGCGGTTTCAGCGCTTCGGGAATTTCTCTGACAAGATCGATGTGCAGCATCCCGTCGGTATGGGTTGCGCCCACCACCCTGACGTGATCCGCCAGCTGGAACCGGCGCTCGAACGCACGGGTGGCGATGCCACGGTGCAGATAGGTGCGGCCCTCGTCTTCCTCGGCCTTGCGGGCCGACACGATCAGCGCGCCCTCTTTCACCTCGACCGTCAGGTCGCTTTCGGCGAAGCCGGCAACGGCGATCGAGATGCGATAGGCATCGTCGGCGGTCTTTTCGATGTTGTAGGGCGGATAGGTGTTTTGCGTGACGTCGCTTGAAAGAACGCGGTCAAGCATGTCCGCGATTTGGTCAAAACCGACCGTCGCGCGGTAAAGCGGTGCAAAATCGAAGTTTCGCATGGGTCATCCTCCTTTGAGCGATACCGATATGTCGCCTTCCCGGAAGGGACAGGCACGTTTCCGGGGCCCTAAAAGGCACCCCGGCAAAACTCATTTGGGCAGTTGCATTGCGGGTTTCAAGACCCCGGGACCTTGACGAATTTCGCGCCCGAAGCGCCTTTTTTCTCGCCGACGCGAATGTGCCTTTCGCCTGCGGTCGCTGTTTCTGGCTTGACAGGCAATGCGCGCAGCTTGCGCTTCAACTGATCCACGGCGCGCGGCAACTCCGTACCAAAGGAAATCGGCTTGCCATTTCGCGCCCCGCCCGACGAAACCAGCGACAGAATGCGCGCCCGTTGTCCGTGCCGCACGAAAACAGGTGCGCCGCTGGACCCGAAGGTCACATCGCAGTCAAAGGCCATCATGCCGCTTTGCCGCCAAAGCAGGCCGCACTCCCTTTGCCACGACAACGTCGTGCTGCGGCCCTGCCCATAGGAAACAACGCTCACGCGCGTCCCGCTTTCCGCCGCACCGAGCAGCGCGAAAGGCGCGGCCGTTGCTGCGGGAATGCCCTGATCGAGCTTCAGAAGCGCCACATCCGCGCGAATGTTCTCCAGCGTCATTGGCGCGGTCGGGAAATATTCGGGCGATGCAACAGCGGCCGAAACACCACGGGCCGCGATTGACGTGCCTTTGCTGTATCCGGCTCGGAATGACATCCTGTCAGTCGGCACAGCTTCGCCAGTGCGGCGGTCGAATATGCAATGCGCAGCCGTCAACACGATATCCGTGGCGATCAGAACGCCGGTGCAATATCCGGTGCCTGCGATCTCAAGGCGTCCGACAGCCTCCCAGCCAAGCAGGTCGGACCTGTTGTCCAAGGGGATAAGCGCGCTTGCCTGCTCACTGCGAACCGGCAGCGCTGCAATAAGCAGCGCGAAGCTGGTCATGAGCATCCGCATCACGGTTTCACGAATTTCGCCCCGGTGCCACTGCGCGCGCCGCCCACGGTTACACGTTTGACCCGGGCATTTTCGCTACCGGCAAACACCCCGCCACCGGCCGCCAGTTCGGCGCGCAGAATTTCGAGCGGTTTCTGCAATTGCGTGCCCAGCGAAACATTCTGCCCGTTTACCTCGGCCTTGGCCGAAACCACCGAGACGATCCGCGGCTGGTCTCCGTCAAAGCTGAACACCGGCGATCCGCTCGAGCCGAAGTCGATATCGCAGGACATGACAAGCACGCCCTGCTGGCGCGCCATCACCCGACAGACCTCCTGGATAGAAGGTGCCTCGGCGCGGTCATGCGCATAGGAAACTACGCCGATGCTGTCGCCCTTGCTGGGCCTCGCATCGGTCTCAAACGGAACCACCGTGGTGTTGCGGATCGGGTGATGCAGTTCCAGAAGCGCAACATCGTTGCGCACACGATCAGCCATGGCCGTGCCGTCGAACACGTAATCCGGGTGGATCACCGCGCGCCGAACCCAGCGATAGGCCGAGGCGCGCCCGTTGCGCCACCCGGCCAGGAATTCGATCTTTGCATGGTCGATCCGCTCGCCGGTATGCTTGTCAAACAGGCAGTGGGCCGCCGTCAGGACCAGGTTGTCGGAAATCAGCGCACCGGTGCAAAAACCCTTTCCACCGATATCGAGCCGCCCGACGGCCTCCCAGCCACGGCTGTCATCGCCGGTGTCCAGGCGTTTCAGACGGGCATCTTCTGCCTGCACGGCCGCCCCCGCCAGAATGGCAGCAAAAACAAAAAGGATCCTGCGCAAAACCGGGCCTCCGACGTCTTGTTGATGCCGCGATACCCGAAACTTGGGGCAAAATTAGGGCAGCGCCCTGGGCCGCGGCCCACCCGTTGCCCAGTCCAGCAACTCAACGGTATGCACGACAGGCACGCCCGTGCCCGATCCGATCTGCATCATGCAGCCGATATTTCCCGCTGCGATCACATCCGGCTCCCTGGCCTCCAGCGTGCGCACCTTGCGTTGTTTCAGTTGGGCGGAAATCTCGGGCTGCAACAGGTTGTACGTTCCGGCAGACCCACAGCACAGATGGCTGTCGGCGGGCTCCACCACTTCGAAGCCTGCTTTTTTCAGAAGGTCCTTGGGATATGTCTTGATCTGCTGGCCATGCTGCAACGAACAGGCCGCGTGATAGGCCACGCGCATATCGCGGTTGTTGCCCTCCGGAAGATCGAGCTTCATCAGAAGTTCGCTTACATCCATGGCGATCCCCGCCACCCGCGCGGCCTCTTTGGCCAGAGGCTCGTTGCGGAACATGTGGCCATAATCCTTCACCGTCGTGCCGCATCCGCTTGTATTGATCACCACGGCATCCAGCCCTTCGCCGTCCATCTCCGCCACCCATGCGCGGATGTTTCTGGCCGCCGTTGCGTGGCTCTCCCCTGTCTTGCCCATGTGATGGGTCAACGCCCCGCAACAGCCCGCACCTTTCGCCACCACCACCTCGCATCCAAGGCGCCGCAACAGGCGGATCGTCGCATCGTTGATATCAGTGTTCAGCGCCTTTTGCGCGCAGCCTGTCATCAGGGCGACACGCATCTTGCGTTCGCCCTTCGCCGCAAAGGTCTGCGGGTCGTCATTGCGGCTGACCGGCGGAATTTCCTTCGGCGCCATCTCCAGCATCGCGCGCAACCGTGCATCTGGAACCAACCGGCGGAACGGACGCCCGATCTTGGCTCCGAGCAGGGCCAGGCGAAACCGGCCCGGGTAGGGCAGGATACGCGCCAGTATCCAGCGCAACACCCTGTCACCCAGCGGCCGCTTGTAGCGTTCCTCGATGTATTCGCGCGCGTGATCGACAAGGTGCATGTAATGCACACCCGACGGGCAGGTCGTCATACAGGCAAGGCAGCTCAGGCAACGGTCGATGTGCTTGACGGTCTTGGCATCCGGCACACGCTCGTTTTCCAGCATGTCCTTGATCTGGTAGATGCGTCCGCGCGGGCTATCCAATTCGTCTCCCAGTATCTGGTAGGTCGGACAGGTTGCTGTGCAAAACCCGCAATGCACGCAGGCCCTCAGGATTTCGTTCGCCCGGCTTATGCCCGGATCGCGCAGCTGTTGCTCAGTGAAATTGGTTTGCATCCGCCCTCATGTCCCCAGTGCCAGCGACAGACCGAACCACGGCGCCGCCGTTGCCGCAGCGCCCAACGCCGCGCTCCACTTTCTCACACCCGTCAGCCCCATGCGCAGCCGCACAGCCTGAACTACGGTGGCGATGGTTACCACCCAGCCCAACCAGGCACAGGTCAACCACGCCAGGATGATGACATCCACCTGCTGAACGCCTTTCAGAATCCAGGCCGCTGCCATCAATCCGGCCACAGACGCTGCCCCCATCATCACGCGGTGGCGCGATGGCGCGGCCCGTGTCAGCCCCAGGAAAACCGCAGGCCCCGCGATGAAAACGGTCACATATGCAAGAAACAGTGCCATGGATGTCATCCCATCAACCCGGGGTTCAGAATGCCCCTCGGGTCGAACTTATCGCGCAAACCTTGCGAAACCTTTTGGATCAGTGCCGCTTCGGGCTGGAAAACGGGCAGCTTCGCACGTGTCTCTTCGCTGGCCCGGACAAGGGTCGCGTGGCCATTCAAGCCCTCGGGCCGCATATCGGCGCCGTTGGGCGCCAGGCACCAGAGAAGGCCGCCGCCCCAATCAAGGATCACGTCACGGGCACCCTTTTCCCGCAGCCCGAGGGCCAGGGCAGGACCGTCCGAAGGCTTGACCGAATAACGCCAGACATCCCCGTCGGCAAGGTGGAACGGCTCAACATCGCGCACCTCGCGCCAAAGCGCGGCGACGGCATCGGGCGCGTCGACAACCTCTACCTGGCCAAAACCCGACAGGTGATCCGCAAGCGCCTTCGCCCGATATGCTACGCTTTCCGCAAAGCCTTCGATCCGCAATCGGGTTTTTCCCCCGATATGGGCGGCTCCCGTCACCTCGAATGGCGATCGCAGGGCCGCCGTCATGGCCGCAACCGCCTGCAATTCATCGTTGCTGTTCAGGATCAGCGTCACCGCGCTGGCCGGCTCCGGCAAGACCTTGAAGCTTACTTCGGTCAACACGCCCAACGTGCCTCGGCTCCCCGCCATCAGCTTGACCAGATCATAGCCGGTCACGTTCTTCATCACCCGGCCCCCGTTTTTCAGAACCCGGCCCATCCCGTCGACAAACCGCACCCCCAACAGGAAATCGCGGCATGCGCCGGCCTGAATCCGCCTAGGCCCGCTCACATTCGCGGCGACAACACCGCCGATCGTCGGCTCCCCCTGGGTGCCAAGAAGCCCGCGATGATCCATCGGCTCGAACGGCAGCCGCTGGCCTTCTGCCGCCAGTGCCCGCTCCACCTCGGCCACCGGCGTGCCCGCTTTCGCCACCAGCGTCAGTGCGCCGGGTTCATAGTTTACAATACCACTCAGGGCCGCGGTGCTCAGCGTCTCGCCCGCCACCGGCTTGCCCACAGGGCGGGTATCCCCCCCGACAATGCGCAGCGGCCCTTCGGCCCCCGCGATCAGCGCGCTCAGTTCTTCTTCCGTCTCAGGCGTCATCATACTCTTCTGTTCGCTAAATACCTCGGGGTCCGGGGGCTGCCCCGGGGCGGATGATCACGCTGCGCGTCGGCCACTTGATGCCGCAAGCGGGAAAACCTTTGCCGGGTTCAACAGCCACGCTGGATCAAACACATCCTTCACCGCCATCTGGATATCCAGATCATCGGGGGCGAACTGATCCACCATCAGGTCCCGCTTCTCGATCCCAACGCCATGCTCTCCGGTCAGGCAACCGCCGACCTCGACACAGAGTCGCAGGATATCCGCGCCGAATGCCTCGCATTTCTCCAGATCGCCTGGCTTGTTGGCGTCGAACAGGATCAACGGGTGCATGTTGCCATCGCCCGCGTGGAACACGTTGCCCACGTCCAACCCATAATCCTTCGACATCTCGCCGATCCGGCGAAGCACATAAGGCAGCTGGCTCACCGGGATCGTGCCATCAAGGCACATGTAATCGTTGATCTGCCCCATCGCGCCAAAAGCCGATTTGCGGCCCAGCCAGATTTTCGCGCTCTCCTCCGCGCTGCCACTCTCGCGCAGCTCAACCGGGTTGTGCTTGCGGGCGATCTGAAGGATCAGCCCCAGCTGTTCGTCGATTTCGGCATCGCTGCCTTCAACCTCGACGATCAGAAGCGCCTCGCAATCCGGGTATCCTGCCCCGGCAAACGCCTCGGTCGCCCGGATGCAGGGGCGGTCCATGAATTCGATCGCCACCGGCAATACGCCTGCCTTGATGATGTCCGACACAACCTGCCCCGCCACCTCGTTGCTGTCATATCCCATCAGAACGGGCCGCGCGCCTTCGGGCTTGCGCAGGATACGCAGCGCGGCCTCGGTCACCACACCCAGCTGGCCCTCGCTGCCACAGATCAGGCCAAGCAGGTCATAGCCGCCAGAGTCCAGATGCGCCCCGCCGATCTCGACCACCTCGCCATCCATCATCACCATGGTGACGCCCAGCAGGTTATTGGTGGTCACGCCGTATTTCAGGCAATGCGCGCCGCCCGAATTCATCGCCACGTTGCCCGCGATCGCACAGGCCAGTTGCGATGAAGGGTCGGGGGCATAAAAGAAGTCTTGTTCTTCCACCGCGCCGGACACGCTCAGGTTGGTGCGGCCCGACTGAACGCGGATAAAGCGGTTGTCATAGTCGACCTCCAGAACCTCGCTCATGCGCGAAACGCCCAGGATCACGCTGTCGGCAGTCGGCAGCGCACCACCGGCCAGCGACGTGCCCGACCCGCGCGGCACCACTGGCACGTCGAACTCGTGGCAAATACGCAGCACGTCCGATACTTCCTGCGTGTTCGCGGGCAGCACCGCCACCAGCGGCGGACACCGATAGGCGGTCAACGCGTCGCATTCATAGGCACGCGTTTCAGCCTCTTCGTGAATAACCGCGTCTTCCGGCAACACCTGCAGCAACCGCTCGACCAACTGGGGCTTCTTGGCCAAAACCTTCGGATCCGGGGTTGGCATTTCCATGGGCACTCTCCGATCAATTGGTAAAAAAATATAACCAATTTAGAAAATGCGCAAGCTTCGAGTTCCCGGACTTGATGCGCAAATGCCGCAGCACGCGCGATCACGCCAGCCGACACGAAGAGTTGAGATGTCATCTTCAACCGCCTGACGCTATAGAGCCTCCATGCTGCGATCCCGACTCATACGCCTCTCCACGCTGGCCTTTGCTGTGCTTTTGATGCCCCTCGCCGTGCGCGCCGACATGCCCGAAATCCTGTCGGTGGAAACCTCGCGCGTTGGAATGGGCTGGCGTATCGACGTGACGCTGCAACATCCCGATACCGGTTGGGATCACTATGCCGATGGGTGGGAGGTCGTCGACGAAGCCGGCAATCGCCTGGGCTTTCGCGAACTCATGCATCCGCATGTGAACGAACAACCCTTCACCCGCTCGCTGATAAACCTGATGCTGCCCGATGGCATGCGACGCGTCTACATCCGTGCCAGGTGCTCGAAAACCGGCTGGGGCGACGAACGCATCGCCGTTGATCTGCAGCCCTGATCAAACGCTCATCGTCGCGGCCACTGCCCGGGTCCAGCCCGCGTATTTCTCGTCGCGGGTCGCGGCATTCATCCGCGGCTCAAAACGTTTCTCCAGCGCCCAGTTGTTGGAAAACTCCGCCATCGCCGGATAGACACCGGCCCGCATCCCCGCCAGCCAAGCGGCCCCCAGCGCCGTGGTTTCCAGCACTTTCGGCCGGTCCACGGGCGCGCCGATGATGTCTGACAGAAACTGCATCGCCCAGTCGCTGGCACTCATACCGCCATCGACGCGCAGCACGCCGTCGCCCTCGGGCGTCCAGTCGGCGTGCATCGCTTCCAAAAGGTCACGGGTCTGGAAACCAACGCTCTCCAGCGCCGCACGGGCCAGTTCGTTCGGTCCCGAGTTGCGGGTGAGCCCGAAAATCGCGCCCCGGCTATCCGCGTGCCAGTATGGCGCACCCAACCCGGTAAAGGCCGGCACCATGATCACAGTTTGACTGGCGTCCGCGGCTTCGGCGAAAGGCTGCGTTTCCCGCGCCTCGCGGATGATTTTCAGCCCGTCGCGCAACCATTGCACCACCGCCCCGGCAACAAAAATCGACCCCTCCAGCGCATATGTCGGTTTTCCGTCCAACCGATAGGCGATCGTCGTCAGCAACCGGTTTTCCGACATTACCGGCTTTGCCCCGGTATTGAGCAACGCGAAACACCCAGTGCCGTAGGTGGCCTTCATCATCCCCGGGGAAAAGCAGGCCTGGCCGACACTTGCCGCCTGCTGGTCACCGGCAACCCCCAGGATCGGCACCTCGCGCCCGAACAGATCGGCGCGCGTCACGCCGAATTCCGCCGCGCAATCCCGCACGTCGGGCAACATGTCCATCGGGATATCCAGCAACTCGCATATCTCCGCGCTCCATTCTCCGGCTCGTATGTCGTAAAGCAACGTGCGCGCCGCATTGGTGGCATCCGTTGCATGCACCTTGCCGCCGGTCAGCTTCCAGATCAGGAAGGTATCGACGGTGCCGAACAACAGCTTTCCCTGCCCCGCCGCCGCACGCGCGCCCTCAATGTTGTCCAGAATCCACCGCAGCTTGGTGCCCGAGAAATACGGGTCCAGCAACAACCCGGTGCGCGCCGTGATCATCGGCTCATGCCCCTCGGCCTTCAGCGCACGGCACATATCGGCAGTGCGCCGGTCCTGCCAGACAATCGCATTGCAGACCGGCTGGCCGGTCTCGCGATCCCAGACCAGAGTCGTCTCTCTCTGGTTAGTGATTCCGATTGCTGCGATATCGCTGGCCGTGATGCCGGCACGTTCGATCGCTGCGCGGCAGGTGCCGGCGGTGGTGGCCCAGATGTCGGCCGGGTCATGCTCCACCCAGCCTGATGCCGGAAAGTGCTGCGGAAACTCTTCCTGCGCGATGGCTTTGATACCAATCTTTTCGTCAAAAACGATCGCCCTGCTCGACGTGGTGCCCTGATCGATCGCAAGGATATGGGTCATCTGCACTCTCCCCTGTTTTCGTCACGATAGGCGGCAAGGTGCATTTTGCCTATACCGCGGCGGCACGCATCCACGCGTCCACGGCGGCACTCGTATCCTCGTCCAGCTGCAGGCCCAGTTTCGAGCGTCGCCACAGCACATCCTCTCCGCGCCGGGCGAACTCTTTCTGCATCAACCAGGTCAGTTCGCGCTCGCTCAGCCCCGCTCCGAAATCCCGTCCCAGGTCCCCGGCATCGCGCGCTTGGCCCAGAACCTTCCAGGCCTCTGTGCCATAGGCCCGGATCAGCCGGCGCACTACATTCGCCGCCAGAAACGGATAGTCCGCCGCCAAACGCGCCATCAATGCCTCGACATCCTCTACCGGGAAATCCCCGCCGGGCAAGGCAGCGCCGGCCGTCCAGTCCACCGCAAGTCCGGGAAAGTGCGGCGCCAGACGGGCCATCGCGCTCTCGGCCAGCCGCCGGTAGGTGGTGATCTTGCCTCCGAACACATTCAAGAGCGGCGCGCCATCTGCATCCAGACGCAGCACATAGTCGCGCGTGGCCGCCGTGGCCGAACTCGCCCCGTCATCATACAAAGGCCGCACCCCCGAGTAGGTCCAGACAATGTCGCTTCGGGTCACCGGCGTCTCGAAATATTCCGATGCGAAAGCGCACAGATACTCCTGCTCCTGCTCGGTGCAGACCGGTGGCTCTGAAGGATCCGGGTGATCCTCGTCCGTGGTGCCGATCAGGGTGAAATCCTGCTCATAGGGAATGGCAAAGATGATCCGCCCATCGCGCCCCTGAAAGAAATAGCTCTTGTCATGCTCGAACAGTTTGCGCGTGACGATATGGCTGCCCCGAACAAGGCGCACACCTTCACGGTTCTCGATCTGCGCAATGTCGGAAACAACTTCCGCCACCCATGGACCGGCGGCATTCACCAACGCCTTTGCGCGGCGCGTCAGCTGGGCGCCGGTCTCCAAGTCTTCAAGCGTTATGGTCCATGCTCTGTCCCCGCGCTCGGCCCGTATAACCTTGGTTCGGGTCAGGATCTCGGCACCGCGCTGCGCGGCGTCACGGGCGTTCAGAACCACGAGGCGTGAGTCCTCGACCCAGCAATCCGAATATTCGAACGCCTTGCGATAGATGCACTTTAAGGGCTTGCCCTCCGGCGCCGTGCTCAGGTCAACGGAACGGGTGGCGGGTAAAATCTTGCGCCCCCCCATCGTGTCATAGAGCAACAGCCCCAGCCGGATCAGCCACGCGGGCCGCCGCCCCCGCAGCCACGGCATCACCACAGACAACAGCCGGGCCATCGGCGTGCCGCCCTCAAAACGCATCTCGGCGTGATAGGGCAGCACGAAGCGCATCGGCCAGCTGATATGCGGCATCGCGCGCAACAGAACTTCGCGCTCAATCAACGCCTCGCGCACCAGCCGGAACTCGAAAAACTCTAGATAGCGCAACCCGCCATGAAACAGCTTGGTCGAAGCCGAAGACGTGGCCTGTGCCAGATCACCCATCTCGGCCAATCCCACGCGTAACCCGCGCCCGGCCGCGTCACGCGCGATACCGCAGCCATTGATCCCGCCGCCAATGATGAACAGGTCCAATGGAACAGATGCGCTGTCCTCTACCGTCAACATCCTCTCCGAATCCCGTGGCTGCATCGAAATCGTCCGGCCCGATGGCATCAGTCACGGCGATGATTGTCAGGCGCGCGGCCACACCGCAATCCCGCCCCGTCCTGCCTGACCAAACGTTAACCCGCAATCCGGCACCACCGCCCTTGTCACGCGGTCGCACCGCTCAGGCGCTCGATTTCGGTTTCCCGGCGCACCAGCTTCAGGTCGCCAAGGATCAGGAACATCGCCGGCGTCACGAACAATGCCAACAACGTGGCGCTTGTCAGGCCGAAGGCAAGGCTTGCTACGATCGGGCGCAGGAACTGTGCCTGCGTGCTTTGTTCCAGCAGCAGCGGCCCCAACCCCACGATCGTCGTCAGCGAGGTCAGGAAAATTGCCCGGAACCGATCGCGCACCGCCTCGCGCGCGGCCGGGATCAGCTCTTCGCCCGCGGCAAACTTCTCCTTGATGAAATTCACCAGAAGGATCGAGTCGTTGACCACGACACCGGCCAGCGTCGCCAACCCGACAAGGCTCGGCAGCGAAATCTGCAGCCCCAGCGCCATGTGCCCCCAGATGACCCCTGTCAGGCTCATCGGGATCGCCACGAGAACGACGACCGGCTGCACGAAACTACGGAACTGGAACGCAAGGATCAGGAATACCCCCAGCGCCCCGATCACCATGTTCCGCAACAGTGAAGCCCCGGTCGTGGCCGTGTCCTCGGCCTCACCCAGGATGCGCACCGAAACCCCGGGCCGCGTTTCCGCCAGCCTTGGCAGGAAATCACTCTTCATCGCCGCCATCAATTCGCGCGAATTGGCCACGTCGGGGTTGATCGAGCCCTGAACGCTGACTGTCCGTTGACCATCGACCCGGTTGATCGTCGCAAAGCCGCGCGCGGTTTTCACTTCGGCCACTGCCGAAAGCGGAATCAGCGCACCATTTGGCCCGGCAATCCGCAGGCTTTCGATATCGGCGGGCGTCCGGCGATCTCCCGGAGCAAGCCGCGCCACGATATCGACCTGTCCCAGACGGTCGTCGATGCTCAGAGCGCTGTCCCCGCGGAACCCTGCACGCAACGCCGTGGCAATCGCCTGCGGCGACACGCCAAGCGCCGTGGCCTCGGCCGACCTGACGGTGACGATGTACTCGGGTTTTCCAGGCTGCAAATCGAAGGTCACGTCGCGCACGCCCTCGAATTCACGGAAGAACCTGCGCAATTCCTTGGCGGTCGCCTGCAACTCGGCCAGGTCCTCGCCCTGCACCATCAGGTCGATAGGCTTACCCCCCGCGCCGCGCTCCTTGTCGGTGAACCGCACTGCTGCCATGTCCGGCAGCGGCCCGGTCAGCTTGCGCCAACGATCCACGATATCGGTCACTTCGGTCGTGCGCACACCGGCGGGCAGCAGCTTGGCACTGACCGTTGCCATATGTGGCCCGGTTTCGGGCGTATCCGCGTTCTGGCTGTAGGTAATGGTGTAGCTTTGCACCAGGGCCTGTCCTTCGGGCTGGTCCGGTGACCATTCCTCGTTCATCTTCTCCAGCGCAGAAACGACCTTGGCAACCCGCTGCTCGGTGCGCTCCAACGGTGCGCCCTGAACCAGCAAGAGCCGCGCCTCGACCGTGTCGCTCTCCAGGTTTGGAAAACTCTGGAACTTCAGGAACCCGCCGGTGATCGGCGCAACCGACAGCATCACCAGCATCACTGCCACGCCCATGGTGAAATAGCGGTAGCGCAACGACAGTTCGGACAGCGGTACGATAACCCGGTCGCGCAGCGTGTCGAAAGCCCCGTTCACCGCCCGGCTGACTGCGCCCGGCCGCAACTCACCTTTCAACGAGTGGCGCAGGTGGTTGGGCAGGATCAGGAATGCCTCGACCAGGCTGACCACCAGCGTGATCAGCAGCACGATCGGCATGAATTTCAGGATCGCGCCGATATTTCCCGTCAGGAAACCAAGCGGGCCGACGATCATCGCCGTCGTCAGGAACGAGGCCACAACGCCCGGTCCCACCTGCTTGACCCCTTTGATCGCCGCTTCCGTGGCGCCCTCACCGGCCTGCCGTCGCCGCACGATGTTTTCCGAGATCACGATGGCGTCGTCCATCAGCAGACCAATCGCCACAAGCAGGGCAACCATCGTGATCATGTTGATGGTCAGGCCCATCAACTGCATGGCAAAGACCGTCCCCAGGAACGACACCGGCAAACCCATCGCCACCCAGAACGAAAAGCGGAAACCAAAGAAGAGCCACATCGCCACCAGCACCAGCAACAGGCCCTGCGCGCCGTTTTCGAAAATGATACGAAGCCGGTCGCGGATATTCCCGGTCGAGTCCTGCGAGATGGACAATTCGATATTGCCGGGCGCCTCGGCCCTTGCCTGCTCGACCTGGCGGTCCAGCGCGGCCTTGACGCGCAGCGCATCCTGCTCGGCGGTCTTGTTCACGGCAATCACGGCGGCCCGGCGATTGTTGAAAAACGCGGCCTGCGCCGGGTCGGCAAATCCTTCGCTGATGGTTGCCACATCCCCCAGGCGCACCTCGCTGCCCGCGACCGTGCCCGTCAACGGAATGCGGGCCAGATCGCCGATCGTGCGCTTTTCACCCAGAAAACGGATCGCCGATTCGCCCTCGCGCCCCTCCAGCGCGCCTGCCGGCAGATCCAGGCTGCTCCGCACCAGAACGCCAGACACGTCGGCTATCGAAAGCCCGTGACGTTCCAACGCCTCGGCCTCGAATTCGATCGCTATTTCTCGATCCGAAAACCCCGATATCTCCACCTGGCTGATCTGCGGATCGGCCTTCAACCGCTCGGCAAGAGCGTCGGCATAGGCCAGCAGAACCGCAGGGTCCTCGGGGCCCGTCACGGCGACCGAGGCCACCGCCGCCACCCGTTCAACGACACGGGTAACGGGATCCTCGGCCTTGTCCGGAAACCTGTTGATCCCGTCGACCGCCGCCTTGATGTCGTTATGAAAGCGCGTCATGTCCGCGCCCTCGACGATCTCGGCCCGGATCACGGCCATGTTCTCGCGCGACAGGCAGGCCAACTCGCTCAGGTTGTCGACACCGCGCAACGGATCCTCGGCCACGGTGCAGATGCCCCGCTCGACTTCGGCCGGAGACGCGCCCGGATAGGCGATGCGTACTTCCACCTCCGACGGCGGGATGACCGGAAAGGTATCCCTCTGCAATGTCGGCGCGGCGGCGATCCCCAGCACGATAAAGGCGATCATCAGGATATT
This sequence comes from Marimonas lutisalis, assembly GCF_005434965.1. Lineage (GTDB taxonomy): Bacteria > Pseudomonadota > Alphaproteobacteria > Rhodobacterales > Rhodobacteraceae > Marimonas_A > Marimonas_A lutisalis. Next base: position 365,181 of record NZ_SKCI01000002.1, on the reverse strand, counting down.
GGCTGCCGTCGGATGACGGGCAAACAGGCCGATCATGGCTTGCTCCCGCCCTTGCCCTGTCCGCCGCCGCTCTTGCCCGCGGCTTCGGCAGCCAGTGCCGCCATCGCCGCCTTGTCCTCGACAGGCTTCACGGCCATGCCTGGCACCGCAACCGCCGGATCCGTCAGAACCAGCTTGTCGCCCTCGGCCAGACCATCGGCAATGACCGCGACATCACCGATCGCATAGGCCACCTGCACCGCCCGGCGTTCCAGCGTCGACTCTGCGCCAACGACCAGAGCCCTTCCGCTCTCTACCGCCGCGAGCGGCGCCGCCAGAACGGTTTGCCTCGGCCCGGCCAACGTCACTTCGACGAACATGTTGCGCCGCAATGGCGGGCGCTCACCGGCCTTGGCCTGTCCCAGCGGGTCGTCCACCCGCACCACGATCACACCGCTTTGCGTGCGCGCGTCGATCGCGTCTCCGACCCGCTCCACGACGGCTTCCCATGTCGTGTCATGCCCCATCGCGGGCAGGCGGACCCGGGCCTTGAAATCGGTCACGGTGATCTCACCCGGCATCGCCCGGATCACCGGACCGATCCGCCCGACCGGGAACTGCGCGTCGATCTCCACGGCCTCTGTGCCCTCGGCCGTCACCAGCGTCTGGCCACGCGTCACGTATTGGCCCGTTTCGGCCGACACCTCATTGATGCGGATGTCATAGGGCGCCCGTATCTCGGCAAATCCCAGGGCCCGCTCGATCGAGGCGCGCTGTGCTTTCAGTACCTCGCGCTCGGCCGCGTTCAAGGCCAGCTGGTTGTCGATATCGGTCAGCTTCGCGCGCGCGGCCAGCTCCTGCCGCCGCACCTCATCCAGACGCGCGGGCGTTGTCACGCCCTGTTCGACCAGCGCCGCCTGTCGTTCCAGCTCCGCCCGGGTCAGCGCCACGTCCGATGCCGCGATCGCCTTGCTCGCCTCGATCGTGTCGTCACGCACGTCAAGCGCGGCAAGCTGCGCATCGACCTGCGCCAGATCAAGCTGCAAGTCGCTGTCATCAATGCGCGCCAGCAGTGTTCCGGCCTCGGCCAGCGCCCCGCTGGCCAGCCCCGGCATGGCCTCTATCACCTCCCCTTCGATCCGCGCGACGGCGCGCCATTCCCGCGCGGGCGAAACGGCTCCGTATCCGGTAACCCGCGGTACGATCTCGATCGGGGCCAGCGTAATCACCCGTACCGGCGTCACCGGGCGCGCACGCTCCTTGGTGGCAGGGGCCGTCTTGAGGTTATCGGAATAGGCAACCCCGATGACGCCCAACGCGACCGGGATCGCAAAGGCCAGGGCCCGGGCAAGGAAAGTTATCGACGCGCGCATGACATCATCCTTCCAAGGTCACACCATATTGCACAGACTCAGCCACAATTACCGCACCATGGCAATGCGACCCCTTAAACTGAAGAAAAAACGCCGGTGAAACGCTGGCGCTGCTTGCTCAGTCGCCTCCCGCCCGCAACGCGTCGATGGCCGTATCTTCGTGCAACTCTTCCATTCCGGACAGGTCGATCAGCGCATCAAAATCCAGGATTTCGATATCGTGCGGCGTGTTCAGCTTGATGATCCCGTCATCGTTCAGGGCATGGAACGCGCGGCTGATGGATTCAGGACGTGTTCCCAGGAACTGCGCCATGTCCTTGCGGCTTACGGGCATCTTGATCCTGATCGGGCTGCTCGCCGTCACGCCCGCGATATTCGTCCAGCGCCGGCACAGGACCAGCAGGAAACCGGCAAGCCGCTCCGTGGTGCGGTGATTGGCAAGGATCAGCATCCATTCGCGCGCGGCGTCCAATTCGCTCAGGATGTTCAGCAGGACCATCCGTTCAAGCTCGACCGATCGGGTCAGGAGGTCTTCGAACCCCTTGCGCGAGAACATGTAGATCTCGGCATCGGTTGCGACCTCGATCGCGAAATGCACCGGACCGTCGAAAACCCGCCCGAACATGTCACCCCGAACCAGAAGTCCAACGATATGATCGCGACCGTCTGGCAGAGATTTGCGCATCCGCAGGATGCCTTTGCCAATACAGCCGATGTATTTCAGCTTTTCCTGTTCATAGGCAACCGTGGCGCCGGCCTCGTAAACCTTCCGGCGGCACAAGCCGTTCAATTCCTGCTGTGTCTTCGCTGGCAACTCAGAAAAAACCTCGAGGTCCTCGGTTGCACAAGGAGCACTCGAATTCGGGCGCCGCGGCCGTTCAGAGCTGTTTTTCATTACACCACTATTCTTCAACTATTGGTCAGATTGAACGATACAGCAACCAAGGCACACAATAATCCACACAATACCCGTTTCTTGGCGCCACGCGGAAAGATGGAAAATTACTGCGAAAGACTGGCCCATTTCCATGTACTCAGCAACCGGAAATTTCCGGCACCGGTCCGCGTTGATAACCATCAATGACGGAATCACCTGCATTTGCGTTTCTTGAAGCATGAATATCGCTGGGAGCAGTCTCATGCGGAAAACGCGAACCTGGGCCCTAGTCATCGACGGCGTCAAAGCACGAATCCTGCGCGGGATTTTGGATGGAAGATCGCCTGCCGAAGCGCCGGCCGAGCTGGTGAACAAAAGCCGGCACGGTCATCTGCGCAGGACTTTCGAAGCCGGGCACACGCATCACACGTCCGCATCTGCATCGCGCGATTGTAAGTCAGAAGCAATTCGCAGCGACATGGAAGAGTTTGCGATTTATGTCTGCTCATTTCTCGATAGCCACCGCCTGGCTCGGGACTTTGATCAGCTCGCAATTCTTGCTACACCAATCATGCTGGACCTTCTGAAACAGAAAATGCGGCCACCACTTCGCCGCACTGTCTATTTCGAGTGTGCTGCAAGTCTTGTTCATCTAAGCGAATCAGATTTGCGTCAGAAAGTTGCCGAGATTTTAAGTACTTCGCCAAAAAGCCAATTGGCGTAACACGAATTCACACCCCCAACCGCGGGAGGAAAGTATGTGTTACAAAGACAATTGTTTGGTATGCAAACACAACCAGTCCGATATCTGCCGATCGATAAGGCAGATGAAGCGCACACCGGTCGCCACGGCCCCAACACCATACCGCCTGTCCGAAAACGCAATGCTTTTCGAAGTCGGCGACAAGCCCGGGCTGGTGGGCGTTCTGAAGCGCGGCTATCTCCGCCGCGAACGGCTCACCCGCGAAGGCGACCGAACGGTGATCGGCCTTGATCTGCCCGGCGATCTCGTGGGCGAACTTCCCGGCAGAACGGTGAAATACACGCTCGAAGCGGCAACCGATTGCGAAATTTGCCATTTCGAGCCCAGCGCCGTGGAAAGGTTCATTGACGAAGATGCCGTCTTTCGCCGCGGCGTTGTCGCCGCCATGGATGAACAGCTGCTCCGACAACTCAACATGGCGCTCATTCGCGGCGCCCTGTCCAGCCGCGAACGCATCCTCGCCTTCCTTCTCTGGGCCTCGACGATGATCCCTTGCGAACCGCTGCCGGATGGCAGCGTGGTCATCTCTGTACCTGTCGGGCGCAAGGACTGGGCCGATCTGTGCAACACGTCGATGGAAACGATCAGCCGCCTGATGACCGAGCTTTCCGTGGCCGGGATCGTCACGCATCTCGAAGGAAAACGGTACAGGGTTCAGGATCCTGCTCGCCTGGTCGAAATGGCCGGTCTCGATGATCCGTTCTTCACGGATACCCACCCGCGGCACCCAACGCTTTTGACCGCCATCAATGCCGTTTCGCGCAAGAACGGCACAAGTGAGGCTGAACGCCCGAAATATGGCGCGCGCCCCGGGCGGACAAAACCACCTGAGGTCGACCATGGCACAGGAAAAACCCAAGGTTGACGTGAAAAAACCTGTCGAAGCACGCGAAACCGAGCGCAAAATCGAGGTGAAAGCGAGCTGACCCGCAACATGGCGCCTTGTTCGGCAACAAGACGGGCGCCCGCAAACCCCGACAGAGCCAAGATCCCTTTCCTGGGCTGCCGGGCACATAACCGGGTGCGCCACGCCCCAGATACGCGCATCCGGTCTTTCCAAGGCCGGCCGCGGATCACTCCGCGGCCGGCGCTTTTTTGCCTGCCCAAATTCACGTGCTGATTGCATTGCGCGCCGTCAATGTGGCGCGCTCGGAAGCTCCTAGTCTGTAGGTGCATCGCGGCGCGAAGAGCTTCGATCTAGGCTCATCGCGCCCCAAAAGGGAGAGAGACCATGAAGGATACCCATGACACTGCCCCTGAGCGTCAACACGATGACACGCTGTCCTCGAAGGCGCGCCGGCGGTTCCTGAAACTCGCAGGGCTGACGGGCGCCGCTGTTGCCGCGTCACGTCAGGTGGCCTTTGCCGCGCAGGGCGATATCAACTTCTTCGCCAAGGATCTGCCGGATGAAAAGCTGATCGACATGTATCGCACGATCCTCAAGATCCGCTGGCACGAACGCACCCAGGCGGACGAGATGCTCACCAATACCGAGTATCGCGGCTACAACCACTTCTATGCCGGTCAGGAGGCTGTCGCCACGGGCGTCTGCGCCGCGCTGCGCAATGACGGTCCGTTCGATCAGATCGATCTGGTCTATTCCTCGCACCGCCCTTCGGGCCATGCCATCGCCAAAGGTGTGGACATCCCCACAATGGTGGCCGAGATGGACTTCCGCGCCACCGGCATGAACGGCGGGTATGCCGCCGAGATGCACATTTCGGACCCCTCGGTCGGTTTCATCGGCGCCGACGGGATGATCGGCCCGGCGCCGGTCATCGCCTCGGGATCCGCCTTTGCCATGCGGGCGCGCGGCTCCGACCAGGTGTCGGTGGTGTTCGCGGGCGACGGCAACTATGCCGCGCCGCATTTCCACTCGACGCTGAACAATGCGCGACTGCTGGACCTGCCGTTCATCTACGTGTGTGAAAACAACCTCTATCACCAGTACGCGCACTACTCCTATTCCTGCCCGCACGAAGACATCGCCACCGCTGCCGCTTCCTATGGCATCCCGACGATCGTCGTCGACGGACAGGACGTGGTCCAGGTCTACAATGCGGCCAGGGAAGCGGTCGATCGTGCCCGCGCGGGCGGTGGCCCCACCTTCATCGAGGCCAAGACCTACCGCTACTACAACCACTGGGGCGCCCCGGGTGCCGAGGCCGGCAAACTGGGTGCATTCGGCTATGACCCGCTCGCCATCACCTCGTTCCGACCCGAGCGCGAAGTCCGCGCCTGGATGCAGCGTGACCCGGTCGAGATCGCCCGCAACATCCTCGTCGATTGGGGTGTGATGGAGCGCCAGGCCGCCCTCGACATGGAGGAAGAGGTGAAGGCCGAGATCAAGGCGGCCTTCGAATGGGGCCTCAGCCAACCGCTCTGCAACCCCGAGGATGGTCTCAAACACGTCTTCGCCGAAGGCACGGTTCCGCCGCGCCAGTTCGGTTGAACGCACGCATTTCCTGAAAGGACAACACCATGGCACAGAAAAGCTGGATGTACTCGGTTCTCGAAGCCGTACAGTACGAAATGCGCGAAGACCCGGCGATGACCTGGATCTTCGAGCTCACCCCGCCGGTGGCCTCGAACCCCGGCAAACCCGTGATCAACCTGGAAACCGAGTTCGGACGCAAACGCTGCGTAAACACCGGGATCGACGAAAACTGGATGGCTTCGGCCGTCCTCGGCGCCGGTCTCTCCGGGTCCAAGGCCGCCACCTATATCCCCTACCAGGGCGCCTGCATCCCCTTCGAGGTGATCCAGAACGTCGCCGGCAAGCTGCGGCACATGACCGGCGGCAAGGCCGAAATGCCGGTCGTCTGGGTGATCGAGATGACGGGCCAGACCCCCGGCTTCGCCGGTCAGCACTCCTGTTACGAGGAGGACAGCTACTACATGCACATCCCCGGCATCCGCACGGTCATCCCGTCGACACCCTATGATGCCAAGGGGCTGATGCATGCGGCGCTGCGCTCGCCCGATCCGGTGGTCTATCTCTACCCCGCCGGGCTGCGCACCCTGACCGAAGAGGTGCCGGACGAACCCTACGAGGTGCCGCTCGACAAGGCCGCTGTGCGCACCGAAGGCAGCGATCTGACGATCGTCAGTTCCGGCGCGGGCATGCCCGATGTGCTGGAAGCCGCCAAGATGCTGGCCGACGAAGGTGCCGGGATCGAGGTGATCGACCTGCGGGCGCTCAAGGAAATGGACACCGAAACGCTGGTCACGTCCGTCGCCAAGACCAAGCGCCTGCTGACGGTGGACCAATCCTACTACACGCTCTGCCCCGGCGCCGAGGTGATCGCCCGCGTGGCCGAAAACGTCGACGGCGCACGCTACAAGCGTGTGGCCTTCCCCGATGCGCCGCCGCCCGCCTCTCCGGAAATGTTCACCTGGATGCGGCCCGATGTGGCAAACGTCGTGGAGGCTGCCCGTGCAATGCTCTGACACGGCGCAGGCCAACGGCGATCCCCTGGCACAAGGGGATCGCCGCCAACAGGCCGACGAGCAGGACGCGCCCCGCTGCGACAGCTGCGGGTCGGGTCACCTTGAACGCGCGCATGTCGAAATGGCCTTCTGGTCCGGCGACCGGATGGTTCTTGTCGAAGGCGTGCCCGCGCTCATCTGCAACCGATGCGGCGAACAATACACCGAAGACCAGACCGCCATGCGCCTGGACCGTCTGCGCGCCGCCGACTTTCGCGACGCGCAACAGACAGGCGAACGCCGCGTGCCTGTCTTCACATACCCGAAGGGGGCATGATCATGCGTTCCGGCACCGTCAAGGCTCTGGCGCTCGGGCTGCTGCTCGTCACCACGCCGATCCTGCATGCGCAAACCGGCCAGTATGATTTCATGCCGTCCGGCGGCAGGACCCTGCTGACCGATCTTTTCGCAGGTGACAGTGCCGCACTCGCCGAAACCGCCAGCCGCTCCGCCGATCGTGCGGAGTGGCTGGACTGGGCCCTGGTCGAAGGCCGCTTTGCGGATGACCGCGCGGCCGAAACGTTCGCAGCCTACGCCGCGTTCAATTTCCCGCTGACATCCGATCAGCGCGATGCCCTTGCCTCCGGCGATCTCGACGCGCTGCCCCTCGACGGCAAGGATCTTGCCATCGCGCATTGCCAGTTCTGCCACTCGTTCTTCAGCGGATACCTGATGATCAAGCGCGAAGAACCTGCCTGGCTCGGCACCTTCAACGCGCCCTTCCACACCGAAATCAAGATGACCGAGATCGAGCGCAAGACCTTTGCCGCCTATTCCGCTCTCAACATGCCGCTTAAATTCGAAGACGTCCCCCCCGAACTGCGCTTCTGACAAGGAGGAAAAAATGGCCTTACCCCGTTTCGGCGCCGCAATTGTCACTGCCCTGGCCCTCGGCACGGCCGCCAGCCTCGCACAAGAGGATGACATCTTTTCCTTCATACCGCCCGGCGGGCGCAGCCTTCTGGAAACCGCGCAGGCCAGCGGCCTTCCCGATGGTTTTGCGGCGCGCCTCTCTTCCGAAAAGGGCGATACCGAATTCTGGCGCGGCGAAATCGACAGCGCAGGCGGGCTCAGTCTGCAAAGCTGGGAGCTCGACACGCTCGCCCAGTATCTTGCCGTCCGCGCACCGATCGACCCGGCCGCTGACCTACCCCGCGACGGGCGCGATCTGGCTATGCAGCTTTGCCAGTCCTGCCATATCATTACCGTCGTCATCACCCAAAGCCGCGCGCGCGAGGCCTGGCTCGGCACCATGCAATCGCCCAGCCATATCGAGATCAAGATGACGCCCGAGGAACGCGGCCTTCTGGCCGACTATCTCGTTCTCAACGCGGGCATCCCGATTGACGAGGTTCCGCAGGCCCTGCGCGCAGGCGGCGCCTCGTACTAAGGCCTGAGCCGGGAAGGGGGCTCGCCCATGCTGTTCACCTCGCCCGGTTTCATTCTCTTCCTGCCTCTGGCGCTCGCCGGCGCGGTACTTCTGCGCGGATACGCGCGCCTCGTATGGTTGATCCTCGCCAGCCTCGTCTACTACGGCACGCATGGCTCTGACAGCCTCGCGGCATTCGCGGCCGTCGCCCTCGTCGCTCTTGCTGCAGGGCGGTTCCTTACCACCTCAACGCGCTTTCGCAGCCTCGCGCTCTGGATGGGTGTCGCTGCCATTCTCGGCCTTATGGGCCTTCTGAAATACTACGAGCCCTGGGCGACAGCCCGCGGCGATCTAGCCACGCTCGGGCTCACCGCGCCCGCGGGGTTCTCGTTCTATGCCTTCACCGCGATCGCCTTGATCGTCGATCGCTACCGGGCCCCCCTGGCCGCGCGCGCAGGCCCTGGGCAGGACCTGCTGTTTCTTGCCTGGTTTCCGAAACTGCTCGCCGGCCCGCTCGAACGCATCACCGCCTTTGCCACCACCCTGCGCCGCCGTCTGCGGCCCAGCCCGGCGGTGATTGTCATCTCGGCCCAACTCATCCTCTGGGGATTGGTGAAAAAGGTCGTCATTGCCGACAATCTCGCCCCTTTTGTCGATCGCACCTATGCCATCCCGGCATATGCCGTGCCGATGGAACTGGTAATCGCCAGCTATGCCTTCGCCTTCCAGATCTACTGCGATTTCTCGGGCTATACCGACATGGCGCGCGGCATCTCGCGGCTTTTCGGCATCCGGCTCTCCGAAAACTTCCACCGCCCCTATTTCTCCACCTCGGTCAGCCACTTCTGGTCCCGGCGCTGGCACATCACCCTGTCCAACTGGTTCCGCGACTACCTGTACAACCCGCTCATCGGGAACCGCAAAGGTCAGCTGATCCGATACCCCGCGTTGATGGCGGTCTTCCTCGCCAGCGGGTTGTGGCACGCCGGTCTCGGATACGGTTTCGGCTGGGGCTTCCTGATCTGGGGCGCGCTGAACGGGCTGTTCGTCTGGGCAGAGCGCGCGCTCTATCATCCCCGCCAGTGGCTCACCGCGCGGTTCTCGGGCTCGGCCTGGGCACGGCTCCACGCCATTCTGGCCGGCCTGATCGTATTCCACCTCATCCTCGTCACCTGGGTCTTCTTCCGCGCCGGCAACATCGGCGATGCCATGCTGATCCTGCGCCGCATCTGGGCCGCCCTGCCCGAACTGCCCGGCCTTCTGGCGGCCTATCCCTTCACCGCGGAACACGGGTTTCTCGCCGCTCTGGTCGCGGCTCTTCTCCTGGTCGAGGCCGTGCCCGAGTTCCCGCGCTTTTGCCGCACGCTCACCCGTCTGCCCCGCTGGGTCCACTGGGCCGCATGGCTGGCCCTGGCCTTCATCCTGCTTCTCTTCGGACGCTGGTCGGACACGGCTTTCGTCTACATGCAGTTCTAGGCGAGGCAGGATATGCACCCACCCCCCCGCCATACCCGCCTCATCACGGCACGCAGTACTGCCGGCTTCATCGCGCTTGTCCTGATGCTCTACGCCGCAGCCGCAACGCTGGCCGACCGCTGGATCGCCCGAACCCCCGGCAGCCGTCCCTTTCAGATACTGCTTGCACGCCAAGGACAAACGGTCGATTGGCTGGTAATCGGCTCCTCACACGCCATGCCGCTTGAGTTTGGCGGCATACCCGCGCGCCTCGGTGCTGAAACGGGCCAATCCATGATGGTGCTGGCCGAAACCGGCGCCGGGCCGCTTTACGCGCTTTTCGTGGCCCGTCAGGCCCACGCTGATCTCACCGCGCGCCGCGTGCTCTATATCCTTGATGATTTCGCCTTCTACGCGCCCGACTGGAACGAAGACCGGATCGCCGACCGCACGCTGCTGCGCCATACCCCCACGCGCCTCTCAACGGCCTCCGGCCTTTGGCAGATGGTGCGCCGCGAAAGCGTCCCCGTCACCGCGCTCGCCGACTACCTGACGGCGTTTTCCAAGCTCAACCCGCCCGAACGCTTCCCCCAACCCGGCTGGGAGGGGCGCGCCGCCTTCGACAAAGGCTTTCGTCCGTCGCGCCACGCAATCCAGAGCCGGGCCGAGTATCTCTTTCCCGACGGCACCGATATGGCCACGGCCAATCGCTATCTCGGCACGCTGGAGAAACTGATCGCCGAAACGCACGCCGCCGGCAGCGAAATCGAAATCCTGCGCCTGCCGGTCGCTGGCCCGTTTCGGGACGCACTCCCCGATCTTAACGCCTTCGATGCAAGGCTCGGCCAGATGCTGCAGCGCCTGAATGTTCCCCTGCATGACCTGCGCGCGGAATTGCCGGGTCCGGAATTCTATTTCGATCCCGACCACCTCAATCGCCAGGGTATGGAAACCCTTTACGAAAGCCACCTCCAATCCATCCTGCACTAGTTGGATCGCGCCCCCAGCGACACCGCGTTTGACGCCGGTCAATGTTCACCCGTCTCACGCTCGTGTATAAAGGGCCGAACCATCCAAGCTCGCCACCGAAAGCGCCATGTCCCCTCTGGCCGGCCCGCCCGCTGCGCCCCTCTTCCAAGGGGCCGATCAGCCTCTTTATCGCCCTTTCGCGATAACCGCCGTCAGCTGTGACCGCGGCACAGTGCCCGCTACTGAAAACGCCTTGCACCAGACACCGTTTTTCACCCTGCGCCGGTTCGATCTGGTCGAGCGCGCGCAGCCAGCTCCGACACTGCTCATCGTGCCGCCGCTCTCGGGCCATTTCCCGGTTGTTATGCGCGACGTGGTCCTGGGGCTTTTGCCCGATTTCACCGTGTCCGTTCTCGACTGGAGCAACGTGCGCCATGTGCCCACGTCCTGCGGCCGCTTCGGTTTCGAGGACAACATCCGCGCGGTTTCCGACGCCATCGGCCTATGTGGCACGGGCCTCTCGGTCCTCGCCCTGTGCCAGGGCGGTATTCCCGCCTTTGCCGCCGTTGCCGATATCGCCCAACGCACCCCAGGTCACAACCCGGCCGCGCTGGCCCTTGTCGCCGCCCCGGTTGACCCACTGGCCAACCCCACGCCGGTTGTGCGCCTCATCCGCGAAAAATCCCGCTACTGGTATGATATCGTGCCCATCGGCCGCGTTGGCTCGGATCACGATGGCTGGGGCCGCTGGGTCTACCCGGCCGAGCTTCAGTTGACGGCGCTCAGCCGCTATCTCGACCAGGCCAAGGCCCGCAATACCGAGCTCGCCCGAAAGATCAGCGATGATGATGGCGCGGACCCGGTGCATTTTCCGTTCGGCGATCTCTATACCTCGGTCATGGACCTCGACGCGCGTCAATTTGCCGAAAACATCGACCGTGTCTTTCTCTCCCGCGCGCTCTTGCAGGGCACACTTCGGCTCGACGGGCGTGTGATCGATCCCGCCGCCATCACCGACACCGCCCTGATGACCATCGATGGCGCCCTGGACGAGATTGCCGCGCCCGGCCAGACGCAGGCGGCCCACGCACTCACTCCCGCAATTCCGGCAAAGGCCCGCAAGACGCTGGTCGCTCCCGAATGCGGGCATTTCGGCCTGTTCCACGGGGCGTGCTGGCGTCGGCGCATCCTGCCGGACGTGCGAAAATTTTTCCTGTCACACTCAGGTGCCGGTCACGGATCCTGACCCGTCAGACCACCTGGCCGCTGCAGTTCACTCGACCAGCGTAACGCCCGTCGCAAAAGGCCCCTTTTCGCCCTGCCGCTCGCGAAACCGCATCTGCGTCCCTTTTTCGATCTTCTCCCAATCGCCTTCACTGGTCAGGCTATCACGCTGGAAATAAACCTCTCGGCCATCATCCGCGCGCATGTAGCCATATCCCAGTTCGGCCTCAATCAGGGTCACCTCGCCATGCAGAACCGGCGGATGCTGTTTCACCTCGACCCGCCCCATCTGCTTCTTCTGTTTCTTGAGTGCTTTTTCTGCGGCTGAAAAAGCTCGGTTAACCGCAAGCAGAAGGTCGTCGCGCGCCGAACCTTGCGCCACCGAGCGCTCGAATGAAAGGTCGGGGCCCGGTACCTGCAGGTTGACCCTCGCGCGAAACATCCGCCCCGAAACCTTGCGCTTCTGCGGTGCGTCCAGGATGACCTCGACGCCGACGATCCGGTCGTTCAGGTGTTCCAGCGCATCAATGCGCCGGCCGACCAGTTCCTTGACGGCCGCCGATGTTTCCATGTTGCGAAATGTGATTATCGGTTCTGTCTGCATCTTCTGTCCTCGTGAAGCGCGATCGAATATCTGCGCGACCCCGGCCCACAGCGCCGATTGCCCGCGGCCAGATAGCCGGGCAGATCGCATCCCTCGGCCGGGTTCGCATCGCCAAAATGGACCAATGACAGCAACACGCATTGACCGCGCGCATCAATACCGCCCCAAAAGGCCCATGAATTCTGCTGTTGAAGTGGTGAGCCGTGCAGGATTCGAACCTGCGACCCACTGATTAAAAGTCAGTTGCTCTACCAACTGAGCTAACGGCCCACTAGGCGGCCTATCTAGAAAGATGCCTGCGAAGGGTCAACCCCGAATCTTGCCGAAATTTCCGGTGCGACTGGATTCATCGTCGGGCGGGGCGTATATGCCGCGCATGACCATGCACGACACCGATATCGCCTTCATGAAAATGCACGGGCTCGGCAACGATTTCGTCGTTGTTGACGAGCGCGGGCGGGCACCCGTGGTCACGGCCGGGATCGCCACGAAAATGGCCGACCGCCATCGCGGGATCGGCTTCGATCAGCTTGCGGTGATGCGCGACAGCGATGCCGCAGACCTGCACCTTGTCTTCTACAATTCCGACGGCTCGCTCTCGGCGGCTTGCGGCAATGCCACGCGCTGCATTGCCCGCCATCTGATGGAGGAGACCGGCAAGGCCGAGGTGCTCATTGCCACGGATCATGGTCTGCTGCCCGCGCGCGACGCCGGCGACGGGCTGACATCGGTCAACATGGGCCATGCACAAACCCGCTGGGATCAGATCCCCCTCGCGCGCGAGATGGACACGCTCGAACTGCCGATCGAGGGCGGCCCGACGGCCACGTCCATGGGCAACCCGCATTGCACCTTCTTCGTCGAGGATGCCGAGGCGGTTGACCTCGCCGCGCGCGGCCCGGAGATCGAACATCATCCGCTTTTTCCCGAACGCACCAACGTGCAGTTCGCCCATGTGATCGGTAACAATGCCCTGCGCATGCGCGTGTGGGAACGCGGCGCCGGCATCACGCTGGCCTCGGGGTCGTCCTCCTGCGCCACGGCGCATGCCGCGCATCGGCGCGGGTTGGTTGGCCGCGATGTCACGCTGCATCTCGATGGCGGTACGATTCACGTCCGCCTGGCCGAGGATGGCATCTGGATGACCGGCCCCACCGCCCATGTGTTCGACGGTGTCTGGAGGGGCTGAGATGTCCGGCGCGCCGAAATTCACCACGCTGGGCTGCCGTCTCAACGCCTACGAGACCGAGGCGATGAAGGACCTTGCCGCGCAGGCGGGCCTGGGCGACGCGGTGATCGTCAACACCTGCGCCGTCACGGCCGAGGCCGTCCGCAAGGCGCGCCAGGAAATCCGCCGCCTGCGGCGCGACAATCCCGGCGCGCAGGTCATCGTCACCGGCTGCGCCGCGCAGATCGACCCGGAAAGCTTTGCCGCGATGGACGAGGTCGACGCGGTGATCGGCAATACCGAGAAGATGCAGCCCGACACCTGGGCCCGCCTTGCCCCGGATTTCACCGGCGAAACCGAACGCGTGCTGGTCGACGACATCATGAGCGTCACGGAAACCGCCGGCCACCTGGTCGACGGGTTCGGCACACGCTCGCGCGCCTATGTCCAGGTGCAGAACGGCTGCGATCACCGCTGCACCTTCTGCATCATCCCCTATGGCCGCGGCAACTCGCGCAGTGTACCGGCCGGCGTGGTGGTGGACCAGATCAAGCGGCTGGTGGACAAGGGCTTTAACGAAGTCGTGCTGACCGGCGTCGACCTGACCAGCTGGGGCGCCGACCTGCCGGCCGCGCCGAAGCTGGGCGACCTGGTGATGCGTATCCTCAAACTGGTGCCCGATCTGCCGCGCCTGCGCATCTCCTCGATCGATTCGATCGAAGTAGATGAAAACCTGATGCAGGCCATCGCCACCGAGCCGCGGCTGATGCCGCACCTTCACCTGTCACTGCAGCATGGCGATGACCTGATCCTCAAGCGGATGAAGCGCCGCCACCTGCGCGACGACGCGATCCGCTTTGCCGAGGAGGCCCTGCGGCTGCGCCCCGACATGACCTTCGGCGCCGACATCATCGCGGGTTTTCCCACCGAGACCGAGGCGCATTTCGAAAACTCGCTGAAACTGGTGGACGAGTGCAGCCTCACCTGGCTGCATGTCTTCCCCTATTCGCCGCGCCCCGGCACGCCGGCCGCACGCATGCCGCAGGTTCACGGCAAGGCGATCAAGGAACGCGCCGCGCGCCTGCGCGCCGCCGGCGATGCCGCCGTCGCCCGCCACCTGGCCGCGCAGCAGGGGCGGACACATGACATCCTGATGGAAAACCCGCATATGGGCCGCACCCGGCAATTTGCCGAGGTCGATTTCGCCACGCCCAGGCCCGAGGGCCAGATCATATCGGCAACGATCACCGGCCAGACCGGCCAGCGCCTGACAGCCTAGCAGGTTTTGCGCCGACTTTGCCGTCGCCCGGGGGCCTCGCTGCGCTCGGCCCGGTCCTTTCCGATCGCCCTTGTCCCGGTTTTGACGGCATGCGCAGACGCGCCGTCGCACAATGAGTGCTTCTGCCAAGAAAGACCGGCAGGGGAGGGTCACGCCCCTGCCGGTCCGGCCCGGCGAGGGCTCAGAGCGCCGAGAGCATCGCCTCGCCGCCGGAAATCTCGCATGTGCCGGATGCTTCTTCGATGTTCAGCACCTTTACCACGCCATCATCGACCAGCATGGCATAGCGTTTCGACCGGCCCGAGAATCCCACGGGCGGAGCATCGAAATCCATGCCGATTGCCTTGGTGAACGCACCGGTCGCATCGGCCAGCATCGTAATCCCACCAGCGGCGGCGCCCGTGGCATCGCCCCAGGCCTGCATGACCCACGGATCGTTGACCGAAACGCAGATCACCTCGTCAACGCCCTTGGCGCCAAGCTCGTCCTTGACCCGCAGAAAGCTGGGCACATGCGCCGAATGGCAGGTCGGCGTGAAGGCCCCCGGCACGGCAAAGATCACGACCTTTCTGCCTTGCACCTTGCTTTCCAGTTCCACCGGTTGGGGCCCCTCGGCCCCGATCGTCATCAAAGTGCCGCCGGGCAGGTCATCTCCCACGGAAATCGTCATTGCGCGCTCCTTATCTTGCGTTGCGTTCACGAAGGTTACGGATATAGGCTCGGTCCGGATCAGCGAAGCGGGAAAATGCATTCATGTCTCACATCGTCGTCATCGGCGCGGGCCAGGCCGGCGCCTCGCTCGTCGCCAAGCTGCGCAATATCGGCCATGACGGACCGATCACTCTGGTTGGCGAAGAAAACGCACCGCCCTACCAGCGCCCGCCGCTGTCGAAGGCCTACCTTCTGGGCGAGATGGAACTGGCCCGGCTCTACCTGCGGCCCGAGAGCTTTTATGCAGAGAACGATATCGCGCTGCGCCTGGGAACCACGGTTCAGGCCATCGACCGCGCCAGCCGCAAGGTGATCGCCGGGGGCGAAGAGTTCACCTATGACATGCTGGCCCTTTGCACCGGTTCGGTGCCGCGCCGCCTGCCTGCCGCCATTGGCGGTGCGCTGCAGGGCGTGCACGTGGTCCGGACCCTGCGGGATGTCGATGGCATGGCGCCCGAATTCCAGCCGGGCCGCCGCGTTCTGATCGTCGGCGGGGGATATATCGGTCTCGAAGCCGCCGCTGTCGCGGCCAAAAAGGGCCTCGACGTCACGCTGGTGGAAATGGCCGACCGCATTCTGCAACGCGTGGCCGCGCCCGAAACCTCGGACTATTTCCGCGATCTGCATACGCGCCACGGGGTGAAGATTCTCGAAGGTGTCGGGCTGGAAACCCTCACCGGCGATGCCCGCGTTACCGGTGCGCGCCTGTCGGACGGCCGTGAACTGCCGGTCGATTTCGTCATCGTCGGCGTCGGCATCACACCCGCCACCGCGCTGGCCGAGGCTGCGGGCCTCGAGATCGACAACGGCATCAAGACCGATGCACAGGGGCGCACCTCGGACCCGCATGTCTGGGCCGCGGGCGATTGCGCTTCGTTCCCCTATCACGGCACCCGCATCCGGCTGGAATCCGTGCCCAACGCCATCGACCAGGCCGAGGTGGTGGCCGAAAACATGCTCGGCGCGGGCAAGGACTATATCGCGAAGCCCTGGTTCTGGTCGGATCAGTATGACGTGAAACTGCAGATCGCCGGGCTGAATGCCGGCTACGATCGCGTCATCACCCGCGCCGGTGACAAGGAAGGCAGCGAATCCTTCTGGTATTACCGGGGCGACACGCTGCTGGCGGTCGACGCGATGAACGATCCACGCGCCTACATGATCGGCAAGCGCCTGATCGAGGCCGGCAAATCGCCCGACCCGGCGGCGGTGGCCGATCCGGAAACCGAGCTGAAATCGCTGCTCGCGTGAGGATCGTCGGCGGTGCATTCAGGGGCCGGGCGCTGGCATCGCTGGGCAAGGGCGATGCGGGCGCACATCTGCGCCCGACCACCGACCGCACCCGCGAAAGCCTGTTCAACATCCTCTCAGGCGGGCGCTTCGGCGATCCGATCACCGATGCCCGCGTGCTCGATCTCTTTGCCGGCACTGGCGCGCTCGGGCTCGAGGCGCTGTCGCGTGGCGCATCGCACGTAACCTTCGTCGATGACGGGGTGAAATCCCGCGCCCTCATCCGCCGCAATATCGAGATCTGCCAGGCCCAGGGCGCCACGAAACTCTTCCGCCGCGACGCCCGCAAGCTCGGGCCCTGCCCCGCGGCGCCCTTCACGCTCGTCTTCCTCGATCCGCCCTATGGCAAGGGGCTGGGCGAACGCGCGCTCGCCGCTGCGCTGGCCGGCGGCTGGATAGCCCCGGGCGCGCTCATCGTGTGGGAAGAGAACACCGCCATCACCCCGACCGATGGCACCACGCTGCTCGACACGCGGCGCTATGGTGATACCACCATCTCGATCCTGCGCGCCGATTGACAGCCCGCAGCCCGCTCGGCACCCTGCAGAAAACATCGGAGACAGCATCATGTTGCGCCCCCTTTCTTTCGGCCTGTTTCTGGCCTTCGCCAATCCCGCCAATGCCGGGCCGGTCGCCGATTTCGAAGCGCAGTACCGCGATGCCTATGCCAGCTATCGCGCTGCGCTCTTCACCACCAATTCCGGCGATGCGGCCGCCGCGGAAAAGGCAACGAACTCCTTTTCCGAAAAATGGCAGGCATTGATCGACGCCTGGGGAAACCCGCCGCCCCACCTGGAAAACGATGACGAATATGCCACCACCATGCTGGCGGTCACTGCAATTCTGGTCTTTGCCCGCGCGCAGATCGGACAGGGTGATCTGCCCGGAGCACATGAAACGCTCGAAGGTGTACGCGACCTCCTGAGCGATCTGCACGCCCGCAACGCCATCGAAACCTTCTCGGACCGGATGAACGCCTATCACGCCGAAATGGAACATGTCCTAGCCTCGGATTTGTCCGCGCTTGATGACGCCGGCATCGCCACCCTGCGCGAACGCGCCGCGGTGCTGGACTATCTCGCAAGGGACCTGGTCGGCACGCCTCCGCCCGGCGCGGCGGGAACGCCCGAATACGAAGCCCTGATCAAAGCTTTCACCACGTCTGTGCAAGAGTTACTCACCGCCACCCGCGCGGGCGACGCGGCAGCCATCAAGGCCGCGATCGGCGGCCTGAAGAAGCCCTATGCGAGACTGTTCCTGAAATTCGGCTGAGCCGCGCGTTCAGGGATAGTCGGTCATGTCGATCGCCTCATAGGCCTCCCACTGGTACCCGGCCTGCACCCGCCGCGCGGCGAAAATCTCACGCCCGTTCGAGCGCACGTTGATGATCCCCGGCAGGGCCTGCTTGAAACGCCGCCGCGCCATCCGGTTCAGTTCGGTCGTGGCGAACATCAGGTCGGGGTCGGTCCCCTCGGGCACCTCAGGCGCGGGCGCATCCGCTTCGCCGGTGTCGGTGAATGTCGCCGCGATCTCGGTCGAGAATACCAGGTGATGGTCACTCCGCCCCGAACGCCCCACAGCGCCCAGGAAACTGGCGCGCGGATGGCCGTGGTCGGGGCTGTCGCCCGATGACACCACGGTGATAAGCGGCCGCACCGCATCGAGATAGGGAATGTGAAACTCGTGGCTGCAGTGATGCGGCGACTTGAACACATGCGCATCCAGCGACAGCGCCCCGCCCGGCTGGGCAAGGATATGCTTGCCCCCTTCGACGTTCATATCGCCCGAAAAACACACCCGCACATGGCCGTGCACCAGCCGGAAGGTCAGCGAATGCCCGTTGATCGTGTGCGATTTGTCCTTCAGCCAAAGCAGCGTACCGTCGCTTTCCTTGATGGGCGAGGTGATCTCCATCCGCACGTCCGGGTCGCCCACGTCCACCGCGCCGTCCGCCTTGCTCAGCGCGGCATAATTCGCGCCCTGCTCGCGTACTGCGGCAATCCACTCGCCGAACGTGTCGGTCAGGTCGGCGCCATCCAGGTCGTCCAGCGACGAATGCAGCGTATGCAGCTTGTCATCCGCCACATGGCCCAGCTTCTCGTTATAGCCGCTGGCATAGAGCGCGATACCGTTGTGCCAGATATTCTTCACCGTCACCCGCGGGTGTTTCAGCAGCGGGATCAGGCCCACCACGTGGTCTTCGTCCGCATGGCTCAGAAACAGGTGGTCGATCGTCAGGCGCGTGTTGGGCTTGTCCAGCCGGTATTTCCACACCAGGAAGTCGGTGGTCGTCGTCCGCCGGATACCGCCATCCACCAGGATCTTCCTGCCCCCCGGCGTCACGATGAACGCGGCATCGCCCTGTCCCACGTCCAGGAAATACATCTCCATCGCCCGTTCAGTGCCCACATCGGGCTTTTTCTCGCCGCCGATGCTGTATTTGCGCACCGCGCCCTCGCGCCCGCGATAGACCGCTTTCGCGTAATCCGGCCCCTTGAACGACGCGCCGTCGCGGATGTCGATCTCGTCACCATAGATCAGGACATAACTCTCGTCCTCGCCATCCAGCTGGTAGTAAAACCGCTGCGTCTTGCGCGTGGAAAACCGCAATGCCATGGGCGCCTCCCGGAAATGGATCAATCAATGGCGCAACCCTAGCACGAAATCACGATCCTGTCGCGCAGCTTAGTTCACCGCACCGTCCCGGGTCATCGCCTCGGACCAGACCAGGTGCACCACCGCCCAGAAGGCCACAACCGCGCCGCCAACGCCCAGCGCGCCCAGGCCCCACGCGCTCAGTACCGCGCCGCCCACGGCCGATCCCGCCGCCACCCCGGCATAGAGCGCGGCGGCATTCAGCGCCATCATCACCGGTGCGCGTTCGGGCGCCAGCCGCAACAGCCGCGTCTGCTGCGCCACGAAGAAGGACCAGCCGAATGTCGACCACAGAAAGACCAGCGCAAAAACCATCGCCACCGGCATCGGCAGGGTGGAAAAGCTCGTGTTCCAGATCACATGTGATGATGACAGGATCAGCAGCGTGCGAAACGGCCCGATCCGATCGGTCAGCCACCCGCCCATCAGGTTCCCCACTACCGCGCCGCTGCCGTAAACCAGCAGGATCAGCGTCATCTGGTTGCGCCCGAATCCCATCGTCTCGGTCAACAGCGGCGTCAGGAAGGTGAAGATCACATAAGTCGCACCGACAAAGCTGAAGGTGAACAGCACCGCGAACATGTGCCGCCAGGTGGCCAGCACCCGGCCAAGATCCGACAGCTTCACCGGGCGAAAGGTCAGCCCCGCCGGGATCAGCAGCCACACGCCCGCCAGAACCGGCAGCGACAGGCCGCAGACAATCCAGAACGCCGCCCGCCAGCCCAGCGAATAGGCCAGGAAACTGCCCAGCGGCACGCCCATCACCTGCGCCAGCGTCAACCCAAGGAAAACCGCCGACAGCGCGCGGGCCTGCATCTCGGGCCGGCTGATCCCCGCCGCCACCGCCGCACCCACCGGCGTGACAATCCCCGCCCCCGCCGCCGCCATCACCCTTGCGGCATTCAGCACGATGTCATTGGGCGCCAGCGCCGCCACCGCCAGCGAAACCGCGAAAACCGCCATCCCCGCCGCCAGAACGCGCCGTCGCCCGATACCTCCGGTCAGCGACACCAGCACCGGCGACAGCACCGCGTAGCTGACGGCATAGGATGTCATGATCCAGCCACCCCGGGCCGGGCTCACGCCCAGGTCCTCGATGATCGGCACCATCGCCCCGATCACCAGGAAAGCCCCGATGCCGATGATGAAATTCGCCGCCGCCAGGATCGGGATCACCGCGCGGGCCCGATCCTGCATGCGATCAGCCCCAGGTCGGGTGGAACTTGCCCGCCGGCGACAGGGTGAAAATCTCCACCCCGTCCGCAGTCACGCCCACCGAATGCTCGAACTGCGCGCTCAACGACTTGTCACGCGTCACCGCTGTCCAGTCATCGGCCAGCACCTTGGTTTCCGGCCGCCCGAGGTTCACCATCGGCTCGATGGTGAAGAACATGCCTTCCTCCAGAACCGGCCCGGTGCCCTCGCGGCCGTAATGCAGCACATTGGGCGGCGCGTGAAACACCCGGCCCAGCCCGTGACCGCAGAAATCGCGCACCACGCTCATCCGGTGGGCTTCCACATAGCTCTGGATCGCGTGCCCGATATCGCCAAAGGTATTGCCGGGCTTCACCGCCTCGATCCCCTTGAACAGCGCATCATGCGTCACCTGGATCAGCCGCTCGGCCTTGCGGCTCAGCTTGCCGGCCACGTACATCCGGCTCGTATCCCCGAACCAGCCATCGACGATCACGGTCACGTCGATATTCAGGATATCGCCATCCTTCAGCTTCTTGTCACCCGGTATGCCGTGGCAAACCACGTGGTTCACGCTGATACAGCTTGCGTGCTTGTAGCCCTTGTAGCCGATTGTCGCCGATTTCGCCCCGGCGGCGTTGACCTTCTCCTCGATGATCCGGTCGATCTCGCCCGTGGTCTGGCCCGGAAAGACATGCTCGGCGATCTCGTCCAGAATACGCGCGGCCAGTTCACCTGCCACATGCATCCCGGCGAAATCTGCCGTCTCGTGAATGCGGATGCCCTCTCGCGTCATGCGTCCCCGGTGTGTCTCGTTCACGGCGCCAGCCTTCTTGCCGATATTCAGTATCATTGCCCTTACTTAGGGCAGAACGCACGCAAGGGCCAGAGCATGCAATACCCGTGGCGCCGATTGCCTTCTTTCCGCACCGGGTGCTCTTTCTTGGAACAAATACTCAAATCCCGCCCATGCACCGCGCACCACACCAACGGTGCCCGCGCCCCGGCGCACGGGGGCGGGTAGGTGGGCCGCACGCCGGGGCGCAGGCATCACCCCTGAAACGGCAGCGCCCCGCCCAGCGTGATCTCCTCGGGCGAAATCCGGCAATCGAACGCCATCACCTCGACGCCCGCGTCGCGCGCCCGGCTCAGCCCCTCGGCATAGGCCGGGTCGATATCCTCGGCGATCCCCACGCGCGCGCAATCCGTGCGCTGCACGAGGTAGAGCATCACCGCGCGGGCGCCCCCCTGCGCCACCTTCGCCAGTTCCTCCAGATGCTTCAGCCCCCGCGCCGTTCTGGCGTCGGGAAACTCGGCCAGCCCCGCCTGCCGGCAAAGCGTCACCGATTTCACCTCCACGAAAATATCCGGCCCATCCCCCGACAGCAGGAAGTCGATGCGCGAATTCTCACCATACTTCACCTCAGGCCGCACCATCGGCGCTTTCAGCCCCGGCACCTCGCCCGCCATCAGCGCCGCCTTCAGCGCCCGGTTCGGCACGCTCGTGTCCACCCCGGTGAAATGCCCGTTCTCATGATCCACCAGCCGCCAGCCGTATTTCAGCTTCTTCTTCGGGTCGTCGTTGGGCTCGACCCAGATCTTCATGCCTTCCTCGGCCAGCCCCATCATGCTGCCCGGATTGGCGCAATGCGCCGTCACCTCGCGCCCGTCCTCCAGCCGGATATCCGCCAGAAAGCGTTTATAGCGCCGGATCAGCCGGGCCGGTTCAAGAGGGGTTTGAAAGCGCATGACCCAAGGCCTATACCTGCCCCGCGTACCCTTCAAGTGCGCCCATGCAGGAGGCCCCCATGCCCAACCCCACCGCCGCGATGCTCGTGATCGGAGATGAGATCCTCTCAGGCCGCACCCGCGACGCGAACATGCACCACCTCGCAGGCGAACTGACCAAGCACGGCATCGACCTGAAAGAGGTCCGCGTGGTCTCAGACGATGCCCCCGCCATCACGGCGGCCGTCAAGGCGCTCTCGGCAGCGTACGATCATCTCTTCACCTCAGGCGGCATCGGCCCGACACATGATGACATCACCGCCGATTGCATCGCCGCCGCTTTCGATACCCCCATCGATGTTCGTGACGACGCGCGCGCCATCCTCGCCGCGCATTACAAACGCACCGGCACTGAGCTGAACGAGTCCCGCCTGCGCATGGCCCGCATCCCCGATGGCGCCAGCCTGATCGACAACCCGATCTCGGCCGCACCCGGTTTTTCCATCGGCAACTGTCACGTCATGGCCGGTGTGCCGACCATTTTCGAAACCATGGTCGCCTCGGTCCTGCCCACGCTCACTGGCGGCGCCCCGCTGCTCTCGCAGACGCTGCGTATCGAGCGCGGCGAAGGCGATATCGCCGGCCCTCTCGGCCAGCTTGCCGCGGATTTCCCCGATCTCTCGATCGGCTCCTACCCTTTTTCTCATTCCGGCACCTTCGGCGCCAATATCGTGATCCGCGGCCACGATGGCGCCCGACTCGACGCCGCGATGCAGGCCCTTGCAGCGATGTTCCCCGATGCCATTACCTGACGTGTTCACCCTCTATGACGTGATCGACGGCACCTGGCCCGCCGCACGCTACGAAACCGATGGCCCCTTTACCTTCCGCGAAGGCTGGGGCGGAGGTCAGCGCGTCAGCGCCACAACTGTCTCGGGCCCGGTCACCGACGCTCAGCTCGACGTGGCCGAGACCGCGATGCGCGCCATAGATCAGCCTTGCCTTTTCATGATCCGCGACGGCCAGGCCGATCTAGATGCGCAACTCGCCGCGCGCGGCTATCAGATCGTCGATCCGGTCAATCTCTACGTCACCCCCATCGACACGCTCACCACCGAACCCGTGCCGCCCGTCACCGCCATCCCGGTATGGGAGCCGCTGTCGATCATGCTCGATATCTGGGCCAAGGGCGGCATCGGCCCGGGCCGGATAAACGTGATGCACCGCGCCGCCGGACCAAAGACGGCGATTATCGCCCGCTGGAACGATCATCCCGGCGGCTGCCTCTTCTGCGCCATGCACGATGGCATCGCCATGGTCCACGCGCTCGAACTGCTGGAACACCAGCGCCGGCAGGGCCTGGGCAAATGGATGATGCGCCGCGCCGCCTTCTGGGCGAAAAAACAGGGCGCCACCCACATGTCGGTGGTCTGCACGCAGGCCAATGCCGGCGCCAACGCCCTCTACACTTCCCTTGGGATGACCCTTGTGGGACAGTATCACTATCGCAAACGGATGGACTGAAGATGAGCAACAACCGCCCCACCGCCCTCGACCTGCCGATGGTCGACCCGCTGCCCGAAAAGACGCAGAAATATTTCGACATCTGCCAGGACAAGCTGGGCCTCGTTCCCAACGTGCTCCAGGCCTATGCTTTCGATATCGACAAGCTCAACGCCTTCACCGCGCTCTACAACGACCTGATGCTGGGCGAGAGCGGCCTCAGCAAGCTGGAACGCGAAATGATCGCGGTCGCCGTTTCCTCGATCAACAAGTGCTTCTACTGCCTCACCGCCCACGGCCAGGCCGTGCGCGAGCTTTCGGGCAACCCGATGCTGGGTGAAATGATGGTGATGAACTGGCGCAGCGCCGATCTCGACGCACGGCAATACGCCATGCTCGAATTCGCCGAGATGATGACGGTCGAAAGCTACAAGATCGAGGAAAAGCACCGCCAGCACCTGCGTGACGTGGGTTTCTCCGATCGCGATATCTGGGACATCGCTAACGTGGCAGGCTTCTACAACATGACAAACCGCGTGGCCTCGGCCACCGACATGCGGCCGAATGACGAATACCACGCGCAATCGCGCTGATCCTCGCACGTGGCTCGGCGCCGTTCTCCTGGCGCTGATCGCGGCGGCGGGTGCGCCCGCCGCCCATGCGCTCGATTTCACCCTGCCGTCAAACGCGCGTCTCACCGCCGAGCGCATAACCGGCCCCGACAGCTACAACCTGCCCACGGGTGCCGCCGATGGCAGCGCACCGCCGACCCGCCAGGTCGAAGGACAAGTCTCGCGACGGGCCTGGCGCATCGACGCCCAGGGCATCACCACGCTGCAACTGCTCGATCCGCTGCGCACCCAGCTTGCCGATGCGGGCTACGAGATCATCTTCGAGTGTGAGGCCGCGACCTGCGGCGGCTTCGATTTCCGCTTCGGGATCGAGGTCTTCCCCGCCCCCGATATGCATGTCGATCTCTACGACTACCGTTTTCTGTCCGCCCGTTTGCAGGCGGATGGCGGGGCATCGTCCTTTGCCACCATCATCGTCAGCCGGACGGCCAGCGCGGGTTTCGTCCAGATCGTCCAGATCACGGCCAAGGGCGCCACCGCGCCCAAGCCGACAACCAGCGGACAGGCGACGACGGCGCCAGCCGCCGACTGGCAGACCAACGCCAACCTGCCCTTGGCCCAAGCCCTCGAAACCCGGGGCCATATCGTGCTCTCCGACCTCGATTTCAAAACCGGCTCCTCCGATCTCGGCGACGGCCAGTACGACTCGCTCGCGCGGCTCGCCGCCTACCTTCTGGCCGATTCCAACCGCCGTATCGCCCTTGTCGGCCACACCGATGCCGTGGGTACGCTTGAAAACAACATCGCGCTGTCGAAACGCCGCGCCGCCTCGGTACTCGAACGGCTGGCCACTGCTTATGGTGTCCCGCGCAACCAGATGACCGCCGAAGGCATGGGCTATCTCGCGCCTCTGACCACCAACCTCACGCCAGAAGGCCGCGAGATGAACCGCCGGGTCGAGGCGATCCTGCTCAACACCGAATAGCTGCCTCGCGCCTTGACAAAAACGGCGTCCACCCCCGCAATGCGCCCATGCACCCCAATCCCGCTTTCCGCCCCGACAATCACGCCGAATCGCTCGCCCTCGCCCGCGAAACGGGCTTCGGCATGCTCGCTGTCGCCGCTCCCGACGGCGCGCCTATGCTCTCGCATATCCCCTTCCTGATCGACGACGCCGGCACCGGGGCCGACCTGCACCTGGTGCGCTCCAATCCCATTGCGCGGGCCTGCGGCGCCGATGGCCTGCCCGCACGCCTCGCCGTGCAGGGTCCACATTCCTACATCTCGCCCGACTGGTACGGGCTCGATGACCAGGTGCCCACCTGGAACTACCTCGCCATTCATCTCACTGGCCGGCTCGAGCCTCTGCCCGCCGACACGCTGCCCGGTATTCTCGACCGTCTCTCGGCGCATTTCGAATCCCGCCTCGCCCCCAAGCCCGAATGGACGATGGCGAAGATGCCGTCGGACGCCGCACAGCGCATGATGCGCCAGATCCTGCCCTTCCGGCTTGTTATCGACACGCTCGAAAGCACCTGGAAACTGGGCCAGAACAAACCCGACGCGGCCCGGCTTTCCGCCGCCGATCACGTCGGCACCTACGGCATGGGCCAGGAGGTCGCGATCCTCGCCGCGATGATGCGCGCCCCGCCATCCTGACAGGCGTGGACAGCGCCCGCCGCCCGCTCTAACGTCTCCGCAAACAACACAGCCGGGAGGATCACGACCCATGCAGCTCATCTACGCCGCCGCTTCGCCCTATGTCCGCAAGGTCTGCGCGCTCTTGCACGAAACCGGCCAGTTCGATGATGTCGAGCTTGTCTCGGTCAAGACCGCCCCCACCGCCACCGCCGAAGAAGTCCGCGCCGCGAACCCCGCCGGTAAGATCCCCGCGCTCATTCGCTCGGACGGCCCCTCGATCTATGACAGCCGGGTCATCACCCGGTATCTCGATGCCCGCGCGAATGCCGGCTTCTACCCCGATGCCCGCATCTGGGAGGTGCTGACGCTCGAAGCCACCGCCGACGCGATCATGGATGCCGCGATTCTCGTGACCTACGAAAACCGCCTGCGCCCGCCCGAACACCGCTCCGAAGACTGGATCGAGGCGCAATGGAGCAAGGTTTCCCACGCAGTCAAAGCGGTCAACGACCGCTGGATGAGCCACCTTTCCGGCCCGATTGACATGAGCCATATCGCCATCGGTTGCGCGCTTGGCTATCTCGATTTCCGCCACGACGCGCGCAACTGGCGCAGCGGCAGCGATGCGCTCGACGACTGGTTCGCCGTGTTCTCGCAGCGCGACAGCATGGTTGCCACCGCGCCCAGCGACTGACATTCAACGCCCCGGACGGCTGGCCTGGCCCGTCGCATGTCGCCGGCGGACGCCTTCGTGCGCCCTCCTCACTCCGCCGCGCAACAGCCGCTCGCTCAGCCATCCGGTCAGGACACCGGCAAGCACCTGCCATATGTCGTGCTTGCCGGCCTCGATCCTTGATGCCCCGGTAAACCCGGCCGCGATCAGCACCACTGCCTTGACCGGGGCGCTGGAACGAATGCAGTCATGCACCAGCGCGCTGGCGCCGAAACTCGCCGCCGCCGTGTGCCCCGAAGGAAACCCGCTCAGTCCGCCATTCGGGCGGCGGTTGATCGGTCGATCTCCCAGCTCCCACTTGCTGCCCTGGACAACCACCTCCATCGCCGCGAACCGCGCCAGGTATCGCCCGGTTCCGCCGGTCACAACCGTACAGCCCAGCCCCAGTACCGGCAGGGCGACCTGCATCCGGTCACCGCACCTTTCCACCAGAGTCCCCGTGCACAGCACGACAGAAAGGATCGTGACGAGAATGATCCCGTCCCTCACATGCCGGATCCAATGAAAGAACCCGAAATGCCCAAGGTACCGCTGCATGCCCGGAACTCCTCATGTTGCACCAAACTGGCGCCGTGCCTGCCCCGAAACCTTTGCCGCACCTATTGGACCGGAGTTGTAGTCGGAAAGGCCCCGCTTCCGGTTTAGCCCGGGCCAGGCACACGCCCCGGACATGCCAGGAGCGAAAAAAGGTGCCTCAGGGACTCAGGGCTGCGTTGAAATCGCGCATTTGCCAATCGCTTCTGGACGCAAGCGCATTCCCTCGCTAAAGAACGCCCCGGGAAGGGCTGCTGGATTCTGCGGCCCCTTTGACGGTGGCCCGCTCGGGCCTCGAAAAAACGGAGAATACCTCGTGTCGCACGCAGAAGATCACGAAGGCACCCGCAGAGATTTCCTCTACTACGCCACCGCAGGGGCCGGTGCCGTAACCGCAGGTGCCGCTGTCTGGCCTCTGGTCAACCAGATGAACCCCTCCGCCGACGTTTCGGCGCTTTCCTCGATCCGGGTCGATGTCTCGGGCGTCGAGGTGGGCACGCAGCTGACGGTGAAATGGCTCGGCAAGCCGGTCTTCATCCGCCGCCGCACGCCCGCAGAGATCGAAGACGCCCGTTCCGTGGCCATCGAAGACCTGCCCGACCCCAAGGCAGAAAACGCCAACAAGCCCGGCGCCGACGCCGCTGACGAAAACCGCACGCTGGACGAAGCCGGCGAATGGCTGGTGATGATCGGCGTCTGCACGCACCTCGGCTGTGTGCCGCTGGGCAACGCCGGCGACTACACGCTCGACGGCAACGTCGGCGGCTGGTTCTGCCCGTGCCACGGCTCGCACTACGACACGGCCGGCCGTATCCGCAAAGGCCCCGCCCCGCGGAACCTCGACATTCCGGTCGCTGCCTTCGACGGCGACGAACTGGTCCTCGGATAAGGAGACGCGCTTATGTCCGGAATTCCCCACGATCATTACGAGCCCAAGTCGGGCATCGAAAAGTGGCTGCACAAGCGTCTGCCTGTGGTCGGCCTCGTCTATGACACGATCATGATCCCCACCCCGAAGAACCTGAACTGGTGGTGGATCTGGGGCATCGTGCTCGCCTATTGCCTGGTGCACATGATCGTCACCGGCATCATCCTGGTGATGCACTACACCCCCCACGTGGATTACGCCTTTGCCAGCATCGAGCACATCATGCGCGATGTGCGCGGTGGGCACATGATCCGCTATCTGCACATGAACGGCGCCTCGCTGTTCTTCTTCGCCGTTTACATCCACATCTTCCGCGGCCTCTTCTACGGCTCGTACAAGGCGCCCCGCGAAGTGACCTGGATCATCGGCATGCTGATCTTCCTTCTGATGATGGCTACCGGCTTCATGGGCTACGTTCTGCCCTGGGGTCAGATGTCGTTCTGGGGCGCAACGGTGATCACCGGCCTCTTCGGCGCCATCCCCTTCATCGGTGAACCGATCCAGACCTGGCTCTTGGGCGGCCCGGCAGTGGACAACGCCACGCTGAACCGCTTCTTCTCGCTGCACTACCTGCTGCCCTTCGTGATCGCGGCACTGGTCATCGTGCACATCTGGGCCTTCCACACCACCGGCAACAACAACCCCACCGGTGTTGAGGTCCGCCGCGGCTCCAAGGAAGAAGCGGCGAAAGACACGCTGCCGTTCTGGCCCTACTTCGTGATCAAGGATCTCTTCGCCCTGGCGGTGATCCTGGCGATCTTCTTCGCCGTTGTCGGCTTCATGCCCAACTACCTGGGCCACCCCGACAACTACATCGAAGCCAACCCCCTGGTGACACCCGCGCACATCGTGCCCGAATGGTACTTCCTGCCGTTCTACGCGATCCTGCGTGCCTTCACCGCGGATGTCTGGGTCGTGATGTTTGCCAGCTGGATCACCGGCGGCATCATCGACGCCAAGTTCTTCGGCGTGCTGGCCATGTTCGGCGCCATCATCGTGATGGTGCTCGTGCCCTGGCTCGACACCAGCCGCGTCCGTTCGGGCCGCTTCCGTCCGATGTTCAAATGGTGGTTCTACCTGCTGCTGATCGACTTCGTTGTCCTGATGTGGTGTGGCGCAATGCCGGCCGAACCGCCCTACTCGACCATCGCGCTCATCGGCTCGGCCTACTGGTTCGCCTACTTCCTGGTGATCCTGCCGCTCCTCGGCGTGATCGAGAAACCCACCGCCGCACCGGCCACCATCGAAGAAGACTTCGAGGCCCATTACGGCACCAAGGCCACCCCGGCCGAATAAGAAAGGACAAGGGACAATGCTGAAAAAGATTGCACTTACCGCTGCAACCGCCCTCGCCCTTTCGGCGGGCGGAGCCATGGCCGCAGGTGGTGGCGAACAACACATCGAAGACGTGGCCTTCTCCTTCGAAGGTCCGTTCGGCAAGTTCGACCAGAACCAGCTGCAACGCGGCCTGAAGGTCTATACCGAGGTCTGCGCCGCCTGCCACGGCCTGCAATACGTGCCGCTGCGCACCCTGGGTGACGAAGGTGGTCCGCACTACTCCGAAGCCGAGGTCCGCGCCTACGCCGCGAACTTCGAGGTCTTCGACCCCGAGCTCGAGGATTTCCGCCCGGCCAAGCCGACCGACCACTTCCCGGCCAACACGGCCGCCGGCGCACCGGACCTCAGCCTGATGGCCAAGGCCCGCGCGGGCTTCCACGGCCCCGCCGGCACCGGCCTCAACCAGCTCTTCAAGGGCATGGGCGGCCCGGAATACATCACCTCGATCCTGACCGGCTATACCGGCAAGGAGAAAGAGGAAGCCGGCACCATCTTCTACGAGAACACCGCCTTCCCCGGCGGCTGGATCGCGATGGCCCCGCCGCTTTCGGATGAAATGGTCGAATTCGACGATGGTCACAGCAACTCGCTGCACCACATGTCCGAGGACGTGTCGGCCTTCCTGATGTGGGCGGCCGAACCGAAGATGATGGCACGCAAGCAGGCCGGTTTCATCGGCGTGCTGATGCTTACCATCCTCTCGGTGCTTCTCTACCTGACCAACAAGCGCCTCTGGGCCCCCCACAAGGGCAAACACTGATCCAGACGCGACAGGCCTTTGGAAAACCCCGCTTCGGCGGGGTTTTTCTTTGCCATGTTCCGGCGCGGGAAGGTCAAATTTTAGCCGCTATCCTTCGCTAGGGTCGCACGGAAAGCCGCAGCAATTTCGACTGCGAAAAGGCCCGAGCACCTGATGAACAAACCATTGAACCACCGCAGCGCCCCGGCACATCCCGAAGCCAGCCACGAATCCCATCCCGGCTGGTACGACGAGATGCGCTCGAGCCTTTCGGTGCGCTCCCAGTTCGTCATGTCTGGCAATATCCGCGATCTCTACATCTCGCCCCGCTCCCACGAAGAAGGCTTCCTGACCTTCGAACAGACCATCTGGCGCCTGCTGCGGGCCAAGGGATTTCTTGCACTACTCATCCACGATCCGGTCGATGGCGTACACCTTCACCACGAATGCGATCCGCGTCTGGAAAAGATCTTTACCCGGCACGGCATCACGCTGGGCGAAGCGGCCGCAATTCCCTATGACATCGCCGCGCTCTACCGCCGGGTTGCCGCCCTGCGCGTCATTCCCACGGCCCTTATGATCGACTATGCCTCGCACCTCGGGCGCGACAACGCCCCGGGCCTGACCGATCTCTTCGTGACCGTGCACAAAACCGCGCGCATGCCCGTCGCGCCCCGCCCGGCCGAAGTGGGCAAAGCCCCGCTTCGCAACCCGGTGATCTGGATCGCCGACCGCGCGGCCGACCTTCCCGACTGGTTCGTCGGCGGCAATGACGATCTGCGCGAAATCGTGGCGGAAATGCCCACGCTCGAAGACCGCTTTGCCTTTGCCCGCACGCTCCTGCCCCAGTTTCCGGCAACACCCGGGCGCCCACATACCGAAACCGAAAGCCTGCTGCAGAAATTTGCCCTGCAATGCGACCGCCACACGCTTGTCGCCATGCGCGCCATCGCCGGCGTGGCCCGGGCCGAATCCCTGCCGCTGGAAAAGATCACCGATGCCATCGGCATGTATCGCACCGGGACACGTCGCAACCCCTGGAAATCGCCGGTGCTGCGCTCGCGCATGCGCAACGCGCGCGAAATCCTGGCCAAGCGCGTCAAGGGCCAGGACAGCGCCATCGACAAGACGCTCGACATTCTCATGCGCTCGGTCACCGGCCTCTCCGGTGCCCAGACCGGCCACCGCCAGACCCGGCCGCGCGGCGCCCTGCTCTTTGCTGGGCCCACCGGCGTGGGCAAAACCGAACTGGCCAAATCCGTCACCGAACTGCTCTTCGGCGATGAATCCGCCTGCCACCGCTTCGACATGTCCGAATTCATGGAAGAGGATTCGATCACCCGTCTCATCGGTGCCCCACCGGGCCATCCCGGCCACGATCGCGGCGGCGAGCTGATCAACGCGATCCACAAACGCCCCTTCTCGGTTTTCCTCTTCGACGAGATCGAAAAGGCCCACCCCCGGATCCTCGATACCTTCCTGCAGATCCTGGACGAAGGCCGCATCACCGATTCCCGCGGCGTCACCGCCTTCTTCTCCGAGGCGCTGATCATCTTCACCTCGAATATCGGCATGTTCGGCAACAAGCGTGAAACCAACATGGGCATGAACGTCATGCCTTCCGATCCGCACCGGGTGGTCGAGGAGAAGATCAACAAGGCGGTTCAGGACTTCTTCCGCTTTGATCTCAAGCGCCCCGAACTGATGAACCGGATCGGCCACAACGTCGTGGTGTTCGATTTCATCGACCGCACCAGCCAGCACGTGATCTTCACGGCCATTCTTGAACGCGTGCTCGATGTCGTCGCCACCGAACAGGAAATCGAGCTGCGCTTTACCCCGGACGCCCTGGGCGAATTGGAACACATGTGCACGCAGGACGTTTTCGATGGCGGCCGCGGCATCGGCAACCGCATCGAAAACCACCTCGTGAACCCCCTCGCACACGAGCTGTTCTTCTGCACGCCCGGCTCCGTGCTCCAGGTCGAAACCGAAATCGATGCGCATGGCCGCAAGCACCTGCGCTTCGTGCAGCAAAACAGCGGCATCGGCGGACCGCTGGGATAGTCCGCAGTTTCCGGTCGCATCCAGACCCGCCTGTCGCAGCCGGAACAGATTTCTCCAACGCCTGCTTCATGCTCGACCCGTACCAATAACGGATTTCGCGCATGTTCGAGCGCCGCATCCCCGAATGGCTCCGCCACGCGCCGGCCCCCTCGGTCCGGGGTTTTGCCCTCATCAACGGGTTCGAGGCCGTCACCCGCGGCCTGCTCATCTCGGTCTTTCCCGTCGCGCTCTACGATGCTTTGGGCGATGCGCGCACCGTCTCCGCTCTCTATTTCGGCATCGGCATCGTGTCGCTGCTTACCGGGCTCCTGGTGCCCTTCATCGGCCGTTTCATCCCCCGCCGCTGGATCTACATCACCGGCACGCTGCTCTACATCCTCGGCGCGGTGCTCGCGGCTTCGGGCGCGTGGTGGGCCATGCCAGCGGCTGTGCTGCTCTATTCCATGGCCACCGTCATCACCTTCGTCTGTTTCAACGCCTATGTGCTCGACTATATCGCGCGGATCGAACTGGGCCGCTGCGAAACCCTGCGCATGTTCTATTCCGCGCTGGGCTGGACGGCCGGCCCCCTGACCGGTGTCGCCCTCGTGGCGCTCTGGCGGCCCGCGCCTTTCCTCTTGTCGGGGCTGTCCGCCTGCTTCATGCTCGGTGCCTTCCTCTACATGCGCCTGGGCAACGGGCGGCTCATCACCAGGGCCAAGCGGCCGCCGCCCAACCCGCTGGCCTTCCTTGGCCGCTTCTTCGCCCAGCCGAGGCTGGTGGCCGGGTGGCTCTTTGCCGTGATCCGCTCCTGCGGCTGGTGGGCCTATGTCGTCTACCTGCCGATCTTCGCGCTGGAAAACGATCTCGGGCAAAGCTTGGGCGGCGCGCTTCTCTCGGTCACCAATGCCGCGCTCTTCCTGTCACCGCTGATGCTGCGCTGGATGCAGGCACGCTCGGTCCGCCATGCGGTGCGCACGGGGTTTTTCTTTGGGGCTTCACTCTTTCTGCTGGCCAGCCTGCTGGCGCCCCTGCCCGTGGCCGCTGTCGCCGCGCTCTTTGGCGCATCGCTCTTTCTCATCCTGCTCGACATCTCCGCAGGCCTTCCGTTCCTGATGGCGGTCAAACCCTCGGAACGGACCGAGATGTCGGCGATCTATTCCAGCTTCCGTGACGTCTCGGGCATCCTGACTCCCGGCATCGCCTGGGCGGTGCTGATGGTCGCGCCACTTGCCGGTATCTTCACCGCCGCCGGTGTGGCGATGGCCTCGGCCTGGATGATCGCGGGGCGTCTGCATCCGCGCCTCGGATCCCGGCGCATCACCCTCGAACCCGCGGAATAGGTTAACCACCGCACGCCGCGTTCATACCTGTGGCAAGGAAAATTGCCGCGCTGCGGCGGTGCACGCATGTCAGCTGGATGTCAGCCGGGAATCACCCCCCGTTTTTCTGGCTTTCAATCCCGGTAATCTCCATGAAAATCCGGTTAATTTCCCAGGT
The DNA here is from genome assembly GCF_005434965.1 of Marimonas lutisalis. GTDB lineage: Bacteria > Pseudomonadota > Alphaproteobacteria > Rhodobacterales > Rhodobacteraceae > Marimonas_A > Marimonas_A lutisalis. The sequence goes on along the minus strand of NZ_SKCI01000002.1, from coordinate 331,520 downwards.
AATCGCGCAGCGCTGGCGGCGGGTTTTCCATCAGCTCCGCCACCGCCACGGGGGCCGCGGCCACTCCATCCGCCACCAATATCGCCGCATCCGCAAAGCGTTCCATATCGCTCGGATCGTGGCTCACCATCAGCACCGTCGCGCCCAGTTCCCCGGCCAGGTCCTGCACCAGTTCCAGCATCTCCACCTTCAGCGCAGGCCCCAGAGCCGAGAAAGGTTCATCCAGCAAAATCAATGGGTTGCGCTGCACAAGAACCCGCGCCAATGCCGCGCGGCTCTGCTGTCCTCCCGACAGGCGGCCGGGCTTGCGCGTGCCCATGCCTTCCAGCCCGACCCGGGCCAGCGCCCGCTCCACCCGTGCCTGCTCCTCGGCGGTCAGCTTCAATCCCGGATGGATGCCAAGCCCTACGTTCTGCGCGACCGTCAGATGCGGAAACAGGTTGTTGTCCTGAAACAAAAGCGAAATCGGCCGCTTGCCCGGCGCGCTGCCGGTCATCTCCGCCCCCCGCCACAGCACCCGCCCCGCCACCGGTTCCACGAACCCGGCAATGGCGTTCAGCAGCGTCGATTTCCCCGCGCCCGACGGTCCGATCACGGCCACGCGCTTGCCCTCTTCAACCTGGAAATCCGCCTGCAATTCAAAACCATCCAGCCGGATCACCACGCCTTCAAGCGTCAACATCGCCACGTCCTCCCCGGTCGAAGAGGTAGAACAGCGCAAGGCTGAAAACCAGCAGGATCAGCCCCGCCCCCGCCGCTGCCTCCATCCGGTAGGCGCCCATCAGGCGATACATCTGCAATGGCAGCGTGGCGAAATCCGGATCGGCAAACAGCGCGACGACCCCCAGGTCACCCATCGACAACGCCGCGGTAAGACCTGCCGAAAACCCCAGCGAATTGCGCAAACGCGGCAGGACCAGCCACCGCATCCGCGCCCATCCCCGCAGGCCCAGCGCATCGGCCAGCCGCCCATAGTCGGCCTCGATCCGCGCCACTTCTGGCGCGATCACCCGCATCGCAAAAGGCAGCGCCATCAACGTGTTGACCAGCGCCGTCACCGGCAATGCCAGATGCGCCGGGTTGATCCACGGATTGACCATGATGAAAAGCCCCGTTCCGATCACCAGCGGCGACACCGCGATGCCACTCAGCGCGACAATCTCGGCCCAACCGCGCCGGGCCGTGGCAAGCGACAACGCCAGCACCAGAACCAGCACCGTGGTAATCAGCGCGATCACCACCGACGTGCCGGTCGCCGTCCAGACCATGCCGGGCACCTGAGCCAGACCCTTCAAGCCATTCAGGAAAATCATCGCCAGGGGCACCAGAAGAAACAGCGCCGCCAAGCCGATCCAGACAGCGTCGCCCGCGCGCAGCACCGCGCTTTCCGCCTCCCAGCGCCGCACGATCCGGTCCATCCCAGCGCCAAAACCTGTGGGCACCGCGGCCCATAGCGCCAACGCCGCTGCAACCCCCGCGATCACCAGTTGCACCACCGCCAACAAGGCTGCGCGCCCCAGGTCAAAATCGAAGGTAAACGCCTGGTAGATCGCCAATTCCACCGTCGTCGCACGCGGCCCGCCACCCAGCGTCAGCGCCACGGCGAAACTGCTCAGGCAGATCGCGAACACCACCATCAACGCCCCCGGCACCACCGCCCGCAGCATCGGCCATTCCAGCACCCTCGCCACCTGCCCCGGCGACATGCCGAGATTGGCGGCCAGGCGGAACCGCTCGCCCGGAATCGCCTGCCAACCCTGCAGGATGATCCGCGTTGCCAGCGGCAGGTTAAAGAACACATGCGCCAGCACCACGCCATGCAGGCCATAAATCGACACGGGTTCAATTCCCGCCCATCCTAGCACCTGATTGACGAGTCCGCCCCGTCCGAACACCGCCAACAGGCCCAGCACCGCCACGATCACCGGCAGGATGAACGGCGCGCCCAGAAGAGTGATCAAAATCCCCCGCCCCGGAAACGCCCGACGCGCCAGCGCCCGGGCCACCGGAATCGCCAGCCCGACGCTGAACACCGCCGACAGGATCGCCTGCCAGATGGTGAACCGTAAGGCGCTCCAATCCGACGTTAAGACTTTGACCATAGTGTCGGCGCGCACGAACACAGCCGCCAACGGCACGAAAATCGCGGCGGCAACAAATGCCACCGCGATCCACGCAAAGGCGTTGACCGGTTTCAGCGGGACAGCGCGCGCAGCCATTCGCCCAGCGCAGTCTCGCGCGTCGCCGCCACCTCGTCCGGCGCGAACAGCAATGCATGATCGGTGCCCAGCGGTGCATCGAATCCGGCAGGCAATCCGCCCTCGGGCATCACCGCCGGATACATCCAGTTCGTCGTGGGAATGACCTGCTGGAACGCATCGCTCAACATGAAGTCGAGGAACGCATCGGCCAGTTCCGGCTGATCGCTCGCCGCCACTTTGCCGGCCACCTCGATCTGCATGTAATGCGCCGGAAACATCGCAGCGGCCTTGCTGTCATCCTCTTCCGCGATCCGGTGATAGGCCGGCGAGGTTGTATAGCTCAGCACCATGTCCGCCTCGCCCTCCAGGAACAGTCCATAAGCCTCGGACCAGCCGGGCGTCACCGTCACGATATTGTCGGCCAGGTCGGCCCACACCTGTTCGGCCTTGTCGCCATGCACCGCCTTGATCCACAACAAAAGGCCCAGCCCCGGCGTTGATGAACGCGGATCCTGGATCACGATGCTCACGTCGGATGCGGCCAGCTCTTCCAGGCTGCCCGGCACCTCCGACAGTTTCGTCTTGTCGTAGACAAAGGCGAAGTAGCCCCAGTCATAGGGCAGGAAGGTTTCGTCCGGCCAAGCGCCCGCCTCGCCGAACGGGTTTGGCACGTCCACGACCGGGCTCTTGCCATGCGGCGCAAAGAGACCGGTTTCCCGGGCCGCGGCGCTCAGGTTGGTATCCAGCCCCAGCACCACGTCCGCCTTGGTGCGCGCGCCTTCCAGCCGCAGGCGCGACAACAGCGCGGCCCCATCGCCGGCGGCCACGAATTGCAGGTCGCATCCACAGGTCTTTTCGAACGCCTCTTCCACCGCGGGCCCCGGGCCCCAGTCGGAAACGAAACTGTCATAGGTATAAACTGTCAGAACGGGTGTTTCTGCCACCGCCTGGGTGGCAAGCAACGTTCCCGCAGCAAACAAAAGATGTTTCATGTCATCTCCCTTCTTGCGACGGGCGGAGCAAGTGTTGGGAGAAACCCAGACCTTCCCTCCGCCGGTCTTAACCGGTTCAGGTTCAACGGGTTCGCCATTCGCGCAGCATCTCAGCCTGAACCGCCGTCCAGGCACCCCGAGGTACAACAACACCTAGGCCGCTCAACGGCGCTTGGCAAGCCACCCATGCGCCTTCCTCTCTTCGAAAACACCTTGGCGAACGAAAGGGCTGGTCCCTCGCTCCTGTCGTCTCGGCACTTGGCACCGCTTGCCCATGCCGCTATGCCAGCGTCAAAGGAGCCCGCACATGAGCCTGAATACATTCGGTCATCTCTTCTGCGTCACCACCTGGGGCGAAAGCCACGGCCCCGCCCTTGGCGCCACCGTCGACGGCTGCCCGCCAGGCGTGCCCCTGGACGAATCGATGATTCAGCAGTGGCTCGACAAACGCCGGCCCGGCCAGAACAAGAACACCACCCAGCGGCAGGAACCTGACCAGGTGAAAATCCTCTCGGGCGTGTTCGAAGGCGTGACCACTGGTACGCCGATCCAGCTGATGATCGAGAACACCGACCAGCGTTCCAAGGATTACGGTGAAATCGCCCAGACCTTCCGCCCGGGCCATGCCGATATCACTTATCACCTGAAATACGGTATTCGCGACTATCGCGGCGGCGGGCGGTCCTCGGCTCGCGAAACGGCGGCCCGCGTGGCCGCAGGCGGTGTCGCCCGCGAAGCCATCAAGGCGCTTGTGCCCGGCCTTGAAATCAAAGGCTACATGACGCGCATGGGCGAGAAAGAGATCGACCGCGAAAACTTTGACTGGGACGCGATCGACCAGAACCCGTTCTGGATCCCCCAAGGCCCCGACATCGCGGCCCAGTGGGAAGACTACCTGAGCGCCATTCGCAAGGACCGCAACTCGGTCGGCGGTGAAATCGAGGTCGTCGCGCGCAACGCACCGGCGGGCCTTGGTGCACCTGTTTATGGCAAGCTCGACACCGACCTGGCCGCGGCGATGATGTCGATCAACGCCGTCAAGGGCGTCGAGATCGGCGAAGGCATGGCCGCCGCGCGCCTCAAGGGCACCGACAATGCCGATGAGATTTTCATGGGCAATGACGGCCAGCCCGTGTTCAGCTCGAACCACGCCGGCGGTATCCTGGGCGGCATCTCGTCGGGGCAGGACATCGTCGTTCGCTTCGCGGTGAAACCTACCTCCTCGATCCTCACGCCGCGTCAGTCCATCAAGCTCGACGGCACCCCGACCGAGGTTGTCACCAAGGGCCGGCATGATCCCTGCGTCGGCATCCGCGCGGTCCCCGTGGGCGAGGCGATGATGGCCTGTGTGATCCTCGATCACCTGCTGCTGCATCGTGGCCAGATCGGGGAAAACCGCGGACGCATCGGCTGAATGCTCGCGATCCTGTCGATTACCTTTCCGATCTACGTTGTCATCGCGCTCGGCTATGTCTGCGTGCAGCGCGGCGTTTTCCGGCCGGACCATATGCCGGTATTCGGCGGCTACGTCATGAACATCGCTCTACCTGCCCTGCTCTTCAACGCGGTCGCCACGCGCGACGTTTCGCAGGTTTTCAACCTTACCTACATGGCCGTTTTCCTGGCCGGGGCGCTGGCCACGATTGCAATTGCCTTTCTTGCCTTCACCCTCACCGGCACCGCCCCGACCCGCCGTGCGGTGGCGATCATGGGCACGACCTGCCCCAATTCGGGGTTCGTCGGGTATCCCGTGATGCTGCTGACATTCCCATCGCTGGCCGGACAGATTTTGGCACTGAACATGCTGGTCGAAAATTTCATCATCATTCCGATCTGCCTTGCCATCATGGAGGCCTCGAAGGCCGAGCAGGCCCATATTCTGCGCAAGCTGCGCAATATCCTTTGGGGCGTTCTGAAGCGGCCGATGGTTCTATCGCTCCTGGCGGGGCTGGCCTTCTCCCTCAGCGGTCTGGCTATGCCCGAACCAGCCACCCGTATCTTCAGCATGCTCGCTGCCTCGGCCTCGGCCCTGGCGCTGTTCGTCATCGGCGGCAGTCTTGTCGGTGTCCCGCTCAGGGGCAACTGGGGCACATCGGTCCAGATCGTCCTGGGCAAGCTCCTGCTGCATCCGGCTATGGTTGCGCTGGCGCTTCTTGCCGTACCGATGATGGGCCTTGCCCCGCTTTCGCCCGATCTGGCCAAGGCGGTGGTCATTTCGGCCGCAATCCCGATGTTCTCGATCTACGCGCTCTTCGCACAGGAACTGGGCCACGAAGGCATGGCCTCCATCGCCCAGATCCTCGCCACCTCGGCAGCCTTCATCACGCTCAGCGCGCTTCTACTGATGCTGCTCTAGGCCATCGCCGCGGACAAGGCGGTATCCATCAACTCTTTGATCTCAGCCTCGCCGGTGCCGGCCACGATGCGGCCAAGCTCTTGATCTCCTCTCAGCACGACCAGAGTTGACCGGCGCGGGATGTTCATGCGTTTCACCAGCTCTCCGCGGCCATGTTCATCCCAGTCGATATTGATGAAGGTGATGTTCTTCTCGTAGTCCGGGTTGGCAGCCTTCAGCCGGTTCAGGACCCTTTCTTGCGCCTTACAGGTGCCGCACCAGCTGGCCTTGAAATCCAGGAACAGGATTTCGCCCGCTGCCAGCCTCTCGTCGACAAGCCCGGGCACATAGGTCAGCGGCTTGGCCCGCAAGGCACCCGGCACGATCAATGCCGCAGCACCGACGGCCATGAATTCACGTCTTTTCATCGCAAAACCTCCATTCATAGGGAAACAGAAAGATCAATCAGCCAAGCGGGCAGCACATCAAGCGCCCAGGCTTCGATCACGTGATGCAGCTGGAACAGGATCATCAACCCAACAGCGACAAAGGCGATGCCCAACACAGGCCGCGACTTTTCGGCGATCGCCCGCATCAGGGCCTGGCGCTTCTGCAACGCGCTTCGCGCACCGTATGCCAGAAGAAGAAGCACACTGGACACGCCCAGGGCAAAGGCCACCATGATTGCCCCGGCCCAAATCAGGTTCTCGCCCTGGCTGGCCAGTGAAATCGCCCCGCCCAGCGTCGGCCCGATGCACGGGCTCCAGACCGCCCCCAGCAACGCGCCACCAAGAAACTGCCCACCCAGGTGTTGCCGGTCGAGCCCATCTATCTGCGCGTCAGCACCAGCGGAAACACCCGCCGTCGCGGCCGTGAAAGCCATGCCAAGACGCGGGACAAGAAGGATCAGGCCGAAGCCGATCATCAAGGCCGAGCCGGCTTGGGCGACCATAAACTCATCCAAACCGATCGCGCGGCCAAAGGCCGTAACCCCGAGTCCCAGCGTTACGAATGAAAGGCTCATGCCGGCGGCCAGCGCGACGGGCCCCCACCGGCTGACTTGTAATGCAGTGGCAAGCACGATCGGCAGCACCGGCAAGACGCAGGGGTTGATCAGGGTCAGCAGACCAGCCGCATATCCAAACAGCAATTCCATGACCGAAGACTTAGGCGCAGCCGTCCGTCCGCGTCATCACACGTTTGGCCCACGGGCTCTCACGTCCGCGTGGGATTTTGTTTCGAAAGCTGCACCGCCAGGATCCCCGCCGCGATAACCGTAACGCCCAGCACATCCAGCGCGCCCAGCTTTTCTCCGAGCAGTATCGCCGCAACCGCGACGCCAAAGAAGGGGTTGAGGAAGTGGAATGTCGCGGCCTTCACGGCCCCGATCTGGTTGACCAGCGTGAACCACACCCAAGTGGCGGCCAGCCCGGGCACCAACGTGGTGTAGACAAACGCCACGATCAGTTGCCAGGACCATGTAACGCTTATCGTTTCCGTCACCGCCGACGCCACCGCCAGCAGGGCCGATCCGACGAACATCTGAAGCCCCACGATCATCATCACGTTCCCGCCCGACGACGCGCCGCGCACTGACAGAGTTGCGACTGTCAGCGCGATGGCTCCCATCACGCAAAGCGCCACACCAGTTGCGTCCGCTCCGACGCCGATCCTCGTTCCCATGATCAGCATCACGCCACCCACGCCCATCACCAGACCGAGAAAGGCCAAGGGCTTCAAACGGTCACCAAACAAGAGAAACCCCGCCAATGCCACCATGAGCGGCATGGTCGACGCAATGATCGAAGCCAGCCCCGCCTCGACCCATTGCATCGCGACAAAGTTGAGCCCGAGGTAAAGCGCATTCTGGCATATCCCGAATATGATCGTCGCACGCCATTGCGCGCGGCTCAGCCGGAAGCTTTGCCGCAACATCAGCGCAAGGCCAACGCCGATCAGACCCGAGACGAAAAACCTGAGCGACAACGATGCCAGCGGTGGCGCATAAGAGACGATCACGCGCGCAGACGTGAAGGCCGAAGACCACATCAAGGCAAAGGCCAGCCCCATCAGGATTGCGCGCAGGTTCATTGGCTTGCCTCGATTTTGATTTGCAGGGCCGGGTTGTTGCGCAGTTAACTATGGTCCAAACGGAACAACAAGGGCGTGCGCAACATGACTGATCTCACAGGCCAGATCACCTGGGTGTATTGCGATGACCTCGAGTCGACCTGCGCCTTTTATGCCGACACACTGGGATTTATGCTTGTTCGCGATGCAGGCACCGCGCGCATTTTCGAAACGACTGCTGGCGCCATGATCGGCGTCTGCATCGCTTTCGAGGACCGCATCGTGCAACCCGCGGGCGGAATGATCACTCTTCTCACCGATGATGTCGATAAATGGTACGCATATCTCATCGAAGAGGGCGCGGCATTGCGCGGACCACCGCGGGAATTGCCTCAGTTCGGGATCTACAGTTTCTTCTGCGAAGACCCGAACGGATACGTCATCGAATTCCAGCGCTTCGTTGAAAACTGACCGGTCGCAGAAAAGCAAAGAGGCCACCCTTTTCGGATGGCCTCTTGCCGGGAAAACTGGTTCTTGGACTTAGCCGTTCACGCTGTCCTTGAGTGCCTTGGCGATGGTCATCTTGACCACCTTGTCGGCCTCTTTCTTGATCTGCTCGCCGGTGGCGGGGTTGCGCACCATGCGCTCGGGGCGCTCGCGGCAGTAGATCTTGCCAACGCCCGGAAGGGTCACGGCGCCGCCGGCCGAAACTTCGCGGGTAATGATGTTCACGATTGCATCCAGCGCACCTGCGGCGGATTTCTTGTCGCTGCCCATTTCGTCGGCCAGTGCTGCAACAAGCTGCGTTTTGGTCATCGGTTTTGCCATTTTAGGTCTCCTTACATCTGCCCGAACTCTTGGGCCTCATTGGCCTCATATAACGGGATATGGGATATGAACACAACGAATAGTGGGTGTTTACAAGCGAAAAACATGCATTTTGTGTGGATTTCGATGCGTCAGAGGAAGGCTGTCTCGTTGAAACTGCGCAATTTCCGACTGTGAAGGCGTTCCAAAGGCATCCCGCGCAGGTTCTCCATCGCACGAATCCCGATCAGCAAATGGCGTTCCACCTGTGTTTTGTAGAAATCACTGGCCATGCCCGGCAGTTTCAATTCGCCATGCAGCGGCTTGTCGGACACACATAAAAGAGTCCCGTACGGCACCCGAAAGCGAAACCCGTTAGCGGCAATCGTGGCGCTTTCCATGTCCAGCGCGATCGCCCGCGACTGCGACAGCCTCTGCACCGGGCCCTTGCTCTCGCGCAACTCCCAGTTCCTGTTGTCCAAACTGGCCACAGTGCCCGTGCGCATCACCCGCTTCAGATCATAGCCCTCAAGCTCGGTTTCTGCTGCAACAGCCTGTTCCAGCGCGATCTGGATCTCGGCCAGGGCCGGCACCGGCACCCAGACCGGCAGATCGTCGTCAAGAACGCGATCTTCTCTCAGATAGGCATGCGCCAAAACGAAATCGCCCAAACTCTGGCTGTTGCGCAGTCCTGCGCAATGGCCCAGCATGATCCAGGCATGCGGCCGAAGCACTGCGATGTGATCGGTTGCCGTTTTCGCGTTCGACGGTCCGACCCCGATATTGACCAGCGTGATGCCTGTACCGTTGGCGCGTTTCAGGTGATAGGCTGGCATCTGCGGCATCTTCAGCTGGCCAGGCAGAAGCCCGTCCGGCTCTCTCAACTCGGCATTCCCCGGCGCAACGAAACTTTCGTAGCCCGAGTTGGGGTCCGCCAAGGCCCGTCGGGCATATGCTTCAAACTCGCTCACATAGAACTGGTAGTTGGTGAACAGAACATGGTTCTGGAAATGCTCGGGGTCCGTCGCCGTATAGTGGGACAGCCGCGCCAAAGAATAGTCAACGCGCTGCGCCGTGAACGGCGCCAACGCCCCTACGCCCGCAGCTGCCGCGTCATAGGTGCCGTTCACTATATCATCGTTGGTCGTGCCGAGGTCGGGAACATCAAACACATCCCGCAAGGTGAACCCGGCAGCCCCCTGATGCGGCACCGTCAGATCAGGATCGGCCGCGACCGCGAAATGCACCGGGATCGGCGTTTCGGAAACCCCGATCTCGACCGGAACGCCATGGTTGTCGATCAACAGGCCGATCTGCTGTTCCAGGTAATGCGCGAAAAGATCCGGACGCGTGATCGTGGCTTCGTGAACGCCCGGTTCCGCCACATGACCAAAACTCAGCCGGCTGTCGATCTTGGCATAACTGGTGGTCACAACACGGATCCGCGGATAGCACGCCCGCACTTTTTTCCCAGGCACGCCCCCTGCAATTGCCGCCGAAAACTGGTCTTTCAGAAACGTGATCGCTTCGTTGTAGATTTCAATGAGCCGTACAACCGCCGCCCTGGGGTCTTCGAACATCTCCTCCGGTCGCGCCGGCGGCATCGTGAATTCCGGATCGGATATCATCATGCACTTTCCGATGGGTTTGACAGGCGACATCGCCACTTCAATTTCGGCGACGTTGACACGCCCGGAACCGGGGATCAAGCTGCGCCCGAGACCCCGCAGAGGAAGAAAGATGGACTACGAAACTATTGATGCCGAAGTTTTCGGCGCTGCGCTTCGCGGTATCGGCCTGAACCTTGTCGTGCGCGACGTCCGGCGGACCGCGGCATTCCTCCGGGATGTCTTCGATATGGGCATTCACCGACTGTCGGATGATTTTGCGATCGTGACTTATGGCACGCAGGTGTTTCAGCTCCATTCCGATGGCACTTACGCTGACAACCCGCTTCTGGCCCTGCTACCAGAAAACCCGCCACGCGGTGCAGGCATCGAACTGCGCCTGTACGACACAGATCCGGATATCGCCATCTCTCGTGCCGAGTCCGCAGGCAGCACGGTTCTGCAGAAACCGACCGACAAGCCACACGGTCTTCGTGAGACATACATACTGGACCCGGACGGTTATGTCTGGGTTCCTTCCCGTCCTTTGACATGACGTCGCAAACAGAACAGAAGCCCGGCGCGCAACATGCTCGCCTGCCGAAACGAACCAGGGAGATTTCCATGTCCGTCACCAATCTGCGTCCGAATATCGATCATTGGCAGGAACGCGTCGATCTCGCCGCCGCCTTTCGCTGGACCGCGCGGCTCGACATGCACGAAGGTGTCGCGAACCATTTCAGCCTGGCCATCAACGATGATGGCACGCGGTTTTTGATGAACCCCAACCAGATGCACTTCGCCCGCATACGGGCCAGCGATCTGATCGAGGTGGACGCCAACGATCCCAAAACGCTCGAAGGCCTCGATGCACCCGATCCGACGGCCTGGGGGCTGCACGGCGCGATTCACCGTCATTGCCCGCACGCGCGTTGTGCGATGCACGTGCATTCGATCCACGCAACGGTTCTGGCCAGCCTGGCAGACAGCAACCTGCCGCCGATCGACCAGAACTGCGCCACCTTCTTCAATCGCTATGTCATCGACGACGGGTATGGCGGCCTGGCCTTCGAGGAGGAGGGCGAACGCTGTGCCGGGTTGCTGCAGGACCCCAAGAAGAAAGTCATGATCATGGGCAATCACGGCATCATGATCATCGGTCAGACCGTCGCCGAAACCTTCAACAGGCTCTACTATTTCGAGCGCGCGGCCGAGACCTATATCCGCGCCCTGCAAACCGGTCAGCCACTGCGCATCCTGTCCGACGAGATCGCAGAGAAGACCGCGCGGGAACTGGAAACCTATCCCGAGCAGGACGAACGGCATCTGAACGAACTCAAGGCCATCCTCGACGAGGAAGGCTCCAACTATGCGAGTTGACGGATGCATTTCGCGCTGACCGAAGAACAGAAGATGATCGTCGAAACCACGCGCAGTTTCGTCGAGAACGAGCTCTATCCGCACGAAGACGAAATCGAGCGCACCGGCCATCTGCCGATGGAGATGGTCCGCGAGCTGCAGGCCAAGGCGATGGAGGCGGGCCTTTACGCCGCAAACATGCCAGAAGAGGTGGGCGGCGCCGGGCTCGATACGCTCAGCTGGCTGCTTTACGAAAAGGAACTCGGGCGTGCCAACTATGCCCTGCACTGGACATGTGTCGCGCGCCCCTCGAACATCCTTTTGGCAGGCACGGACGAGCAGAAGGAAAAATACCTTGTCCCCTGCATGAAGGGTGAGACCTGGGATTGCCTTGCGATGACGGAACCGGGCGCCGGATCGGACCTGCGCGGCATGACGGCAACGGCCCGCCAGGACGGCGATGATTTCATCCTGAACGGGACCAAGCACTTCATCAGCCACGCCGATATTGCCGGGTTTGCCATCGTCTTCATGGCTACCGGAGAGGAAGACACGCCACGCGGCAAGAAAAAGCTGATCACCGCCTTCTTCGTCGACAAGGGCACGCCGGGTTTCACCGTGCGCGATGGCTATCGCAATGTCTCGCACCGTGGCTATACCAACTCGGTGCTCGAATTCGATGAGTGCCGCCTGCCCAAGTCCGCCGTTCTGGGCGAAGTCCACAAGGGCTTCCAGGTGGCCAACGAATGGCTGGGCGCAACTCGCCTTCAGGTCGCCGCCACCTGCCTTGGCCGGGCCGATCGGGCACTGAACCATGCCGTCGAATACGCGGCCGAACGGCGGCAATTCGGACAGCAGATAGGCAAGTTCCAAGGGGTCAGCTTCAAACTCGCCGACATGGCGACCGAATTGAAGGCGGCGAACCTGCTGACTTGGGAGGCCGGCTGGAAATTCGAGCAGGACACGGTGACCGAGGCCGACATGTCGATGGCCAAGCTGAAGGCGACCGAGGTTCTGGCGATGATCGCAGACGAAGCCATCCAGATCCATGGTGGCATGGGCCTGATGGACGAGCTGCCGCTGGAACGGATCTGGCGCGATGCCCGGGTCGAACGTATCTGGGAAGGCACCAGCGAGATTCAACGCCACATCATCAGCCGCGAGCTTCTGCGGCCTCTGGGCGGATGAAACGCGATCTTTCGCGCCTGTTGCGCCCGCGTTCAATCGCCGTGATTGGCGGTGGCGCCTGGTGTCATCAGGTCATCCTTCAGTCGCAACGCATGGGATTCGAAGGCGCGATATGGCCTGTACACCCAAGGGGCGGCAATATCGCCGGATTGCAGGCAGTCGAACGTCTCGAAAACTTGCCGAGCGCACCGGATGCCGCCTTTGTCGGGATCAACCGTGACGCCACCATCGATGCGGTCAACGCCCTCTCTGGCATGGGCGCGGGCGGAGCCGTATGTTTTGCATCCGGGTTTTCCGAGGCGCAGGCTGAAGACGCCAGCGGAGACACATTGCAAACCCGCCTCATCGACGCGGCGGGACGAATGCCGATCCTCGGGCCGAACTGCTATGGCTTCATCAACGCGCTGGACGGCGCCCTGCTCTGGCCGGATCAACATGGTTGCAAACGCGTCGATCGCGGCGTTGCGATCCTGACCCAAAGCTCGAACATCGCGATCAACCTGACGATGCAGCGCCGCGCCGTTCCCATTGCCTATATGGTCACCTGCGGAAACATGGCGCAAACGACCCAGGCCGAGATCGCAGGCGCTCTTCTGGACGATCCACGCGTGACGGCGATTGGCCTTCATGTCGAGGGGTTTTCCGATCTGCGTGCATGGGAGTCGCTGGCCCGCAAAGCCCATGACAAGGGCGTGCCATTGCTGGCTCTCAAGGTCGGGCTTTCGGATCAGGCCCGGGCGGCAACGATTTCGCATACGGCATCGCTGGCCGGGGGCGATGCGGGGGCCCAGGCCCTACTTGACCGGTTGGGCATCCCGCGGGTGCACGATCTACCCACCTTCCTGGAAACGCTAAAGCTTTTCCATGTGGCCGGCCCGTTGCGATCGGCGCGGCTTTCTTCGGTCAGCTGTTCCGGGGGCGAAGCGAGCCTTGCTGCCGATACCGGGCATGACCGGGCAGTTACGTTTCCGCCGCTCAACCCGAGCCAGCGAACCAACCTGCGTGCCGCCCTTGGCCCGAAGGTCGCCCTGGCGAACCCGCTCGACTATCACACTTATATCTGGCGAGATACGCCAGCGATGACACGGGCATTCTCGGCCATCACGGACCCGGATATCGACCTGACGATGCTGATCGTCGACTATCCCCACACCGACGCGTCCGATTGGGAATGCGCGACACAGGCCGCGCTGAATACCCGGCGCGAAACCGACACGCGGGTCGCTGTTGTCAGCACCCTGCCCGAACTGATGCCGGAAGACGTTGCACTGCGCCTGATGGCCGGCGGCGTGGTGCCACTGCAGGGGCTGCGCGAGGCGATTTGCGCCGCCGAAGCCGCCGCAGGGATCACGCCGCCTGAACACCTGCCGCTTCTCTTGCCCGGCCAGGCGCGCGATGCCGAGCTGGTGACCGAAGCCGCGGCCAAGGTAGAACTTTCCCTGCAGGGCCTGCCTGTTCCGCGGCACGCTACGGCCACCAGCGCGCAACAGGCGGCAACCGTTGCAACCGGTTTGACCGCCCCCCTTGCCCTGAAAGGACTGGGGTTGGCCCACAAATCCGAGGCAGGCGCCGTACGGCTGGGACTGGCGGCAAGTGACATCGAAACCGCCGCACAAGCCATGCCGGCTGAAACATTCCTGATCGAGGAAATGGTGCCGGACGGCGTGGCTGAACTCCTGGTCGGTGTCACACGCGATCCTGCACACGGGTTTGTCCTGACGCTGGCGGCGGGTGGCATCTGGACCGAGCTTATCGGAGACAGCGTTTCGATTTTGCTGCCCGCACCGCGTGAAAAGGTGCAAGCGGCGCTTGAACGCCTCAAGGTCTACACGTTGCTGGCCGGTTTTCGCGGCAGACCCGGCGCCGACATCATCGCGATCCTTGATGCGATTGATGCAATCTCCGCCTATACCCTTGCCAATGCCGCCACGCTTGAGGAAGTTGAGGTGAACCCGCTCATCTGCACGCCAACCCAGGCCGTCGCCGCCGACGCGCTGATCCGAAAGGCACGAACATGACTAACCCGATCAAGACACACCGCGACGGGGCAATTCTGCAGGTCACGCTTGACCGACCAAAAGCAAATGCGATCGATCTGGCCACGTCGCGCATCATGGGCGAGACTTTTGCGGCGTTCCGCGACGATCCCGATCTGCGGGTCGCAATTATCACCGGTGCCGGCGAAAAGTTCTTCTGTCCAGGCTGGGATCTGAAAGGCGCCGCCGGGGGCGACGCAGTTGACGGCGATTACGGCGTTGGCGGTTTCGGTGGCCTACAGGAACTGCGCGACATCAACAAACCGGTGATCGCAGCGGTCAACGGCATTTGTTGTGGTGGCGGGCTGGAATGGGCCTTGTCCGCCGACATCATCCTGGCCGCCGAACATGCGAGCTTTGCCTTGCCTGAAATCCGTTCAGGTACGGTTGCCGATGCCGCCAGCGTCAAACTACCCAAACGGATCCCTTACCATATAGCGATGGAACTCTTGCTGACGGGTAGATGGTTCGACGCAGAAGAAGCGCACCGCTGGGGTATCGTGAATCAGATTCATCCCGCAGATCAACTACTCGACAGGGCCTGGGAAATGGCCCGCCTTCTGGCCTCCGGTCCACCGCTGGTCTATGCCGCTATCAAGGAAATCGTGCGCGATGCCGAGGACTCGAAATTTCAGGACACGATGAACCGGATCACCAAGCGGCAACTGCGCACTGTTGACGTGCTCTATGCTTCCGAAGACCAGATGGAAGGCGCGCGCGCTTTTGCGGAGAAGCGCGATCCGATCTGGAAGGGCCGCTAGGCCGGTCCGTCCGGCCGCCCAGCCTTCTTGTGAACTTGAAGAGGAAGTCGTGCATGCCCGCAGCTCAACTATATGTTGTCTCACGGGCGGATTTTCGCGCGGGCTGAATTCCAGTTCTTGCCTATTTCGCATGCAAACCAATAGAGTTATGGGCGAAAATCGGTATTCGCACTTCGAAACCGATGTTGTCGATGAGTGTGTCTTGGGCTACTGCCGTTTTAAATCGTTACTGACAACAGGGCGTGAAGCTTGCCGTCGGGGAATTGTGAATGTTCATCTATGATTTCGTAACATCTTTGACGCGAGCCCAGAAGCGCCTCGTTTTTCTATTTATCGATGCGGCTATGGTCCCGGTGGCGCTTTTCCTTTCGATACTTTTGAACGCTTCGATCAGCTTGACCGGACAACTGATTGTAGCGATCGCCCCGATTACCGCCGCACTTATCGGCACTGCTATGCTGGCGTCTCATTTTCTTGGCCTCACCCGGATCAAGCTCAACGCCTATGAATTCCAGGGCATCATGCGAACTGCGGTTTTTTCCGCGATCATCGGTGGCGCGGGTCTGCTTCTAAATACCTTCGCCGGGGCGCCGGTCACCAACCAGACCTTTGTCATCCTGACCATGGTTCTCGTGATCATGGGGGTCTCGACCAGGATGATCATGCGTCAGATTCTGATCCAGATCTACCGCAGTGGTTCCGAACGGCTGCGCATCCTTGTTTACGGGGCAGGCCAGACGGGCCAGCAATTGGCGGCAGCGCTTCGCACGGATGACGCTGTCGAACCCGTGGCCTTCATCGACGACAATCCCACCCTGCAAAGCCTTTATGTCGCGGGGTTGCCTGTTTTCTCGCCCGCAAAGCTTCGCGAAATCATTGCGAGGGAACGGATTGACCGGGTCGTTCTCGCCATGCCGTCTGAATCGCAGACCTCGCAGGCACGCATCGCGCACCGGCTTCGTCTGCTGGGATGTGAGGTGCATTCGCTTCCCTCGTTCGCCGCGATGATCAGCGAAGGCGATATCGGCACACGCATGACGCCCGTCTCCATGGACGATCTGCTCGGGCGCAACCGGCTTGAGCGGGAACTGCCTACCGTTTCCGAGAGCTATTCGAAACGCACCGTCCTGATTTCCGGAGCCGGCGGCTCGATCGGATCCGAGCTTTGCCGGCAATTGATCGCCTGCAAGCCAGCGCGACTGGTGCTCGTCGATCATTCCGAGCTGGCGCTCTACAATATCGTCAAGGAACTGCGGGAACTCACGGACGCGATCGAAATCGTGCCGGTGCTGGGCTCTGTCTGCGATCGTGCGCTGATTGATCGCGTGCTTGCAGCCTACACGGTTGATGTGATCCTGCACGCCGCGGCCTACAAGCACCTAACTCTCGTGGAAAACAACGAAATCACGGGTTTGGAAAACAATGTGTTCGGCACCAAGGTACTGGCCGATGCTGCCCGTGCCGCACAGGTCGAGCGTTTCATTCTGGTCTCATCGGACAAGGCTGTTCGCCCGACGAACGTCATGGGGGCCTCCAAGCGCCTGGCCGAACTCGTCGTCCAGGACCTTTCCACCCGTGCCGAATCCACGCGTTTCTCGATGGTGCGGTTCGGCAATGTTCTGGGTTCGTCGGGTTCTGTCATCCCGCTTTTCGAAGAGCAGATCGCACGTGGTGGTCCCGTCACCCTGACCCATGGGGAAGTGACACGGTACTTCATGACCATCTCCGAAGCCGCCCGGCTCGTTCTTCTCGCCGGGTCCTTTGCGCGGGGCGGCGATGTCTTCGTGCTCGACATGGGTGATCCGGTCCCGATCCGCAAACTGGCCCGTCAGATGATCGAGGGCGCAGGTCTTACCGTGATGGACGAGAAGAACCCGAACGGCGACATCGAAATCGTCGAGATCGGGCTGCGCCCGGGTGAGAAACTGCATGAAGAGCTTCTGATCTCGCCCGACATGCTGACCACGCCACACCACAAGATCATGCGAGCTCAGGAAAGCTTTCTGAGTGAAATCGAGATGGCGAATGCCCTCAGGGATTTGCGGCAAGCCATTGAGTTGGGCGATACAACCGCAGCCCGTACCGTTATCGCCCGCTGGGTTGAGCGTTTCGATGAAAGCCGTTTCTCCGACCAGCAGATAAGCTAGGCTTCCGCCGCCTCGTTGGCCCCGTCTTCAGCGACAAAATCGGTTCGGCCAACAGAAGCATAGGCCTCGAACCCGGCATGCTTGGCCGCTTTCGGCGAATAGATGTTGCGCAGATCCGCCAGCTTTGGCGTGCGCATTTTCTTGGCCAGACGCTTCAGATCAAGTGCCCGGAATTCATTCCATTCGGTCAGGATCACGACCATGTCCGCGTTCTGCGCTGCCTTGTAGGCATCGGCAACCCATTGCACGCCCGGCAAAAGGTGCTCGCCTTCATGGCGCCCCTGCGGATCGCACACCCGAACCTTGGCGCCACCTCCGATCAGGGCCGGCACGATCGTCAGGCTCGGCGCCTCGCGCATGTCGTCGGTATTGGGTTTGAAGGTCACACCCAGAATGCCGATCGTCTTGCCGATGAACGACCCGTCGCACAGGTCGAGAACCTTGTCGATCATCCGGCGCTTGACCTCTTCGTTCACGGAAATCACCGTTTCGACGATCTCCATCGGAACCGAAAAATCCTGCCCCATCCGGGCCAGCGCGCGCGTGTCCTTTGGAAAACAGCTGCCGCCATATCCGGGTCCGGCATGCAGGAACTTGTTCCCGATCCGCCCATCGAGTCCCATGCCATTCGACACCGTCTTGATGTCCGCACCGACGCGTTCACAAAGCGCCGCGATTTCGTTGATGAAGGTAATCTTCGTCGCGAGGAATGCGTTGGCCGCATACTTGATTAGCTCGGCGCTTTCCAGATCGGTGGTAATGATGGGAAAATCGCGCAGATAGAGCGGGCGATAGATTTCGGCCATCACTTCTGCCGCGCGCCCGCTCTGAACGCCCACGACCACGCGGTCAGGCTTCATGAAGTCGTCGATCGCGGCCCCTTCGCGCAGGAACTCGGGGTTCGAGGCCACGTCGAACTCAAGCTCGGGATTGGCCTTGCGCACGACCTGTTTCACCTGCCGGTTCGTGCCCACCGGAACGGTGGATTTCGTGACGATCACCGTGTATCCGTCGGCCGCCTGCGCGATCTCTTCGGCTGCCGCCATCACATAGGTCAGATCCGCGTGGCCATCGCCCCGCCGCGTCGGCGTGCCCACGGCGATAAAAACCGCCTCGGCGTCCCTGACGGTATCGACCAGATCACCCGTGAACGATAAACGGCCAGCCTCGACGTTCTTCTTCATCAGCGGCTGAAGACCCGGTTCGTAAATCGGCACCT
Source organism: Marimonas lutisalis (assembly GCF_005434965.1). Lineage (GTDB taxonomy): Bacteria > Pseudomonadota > Alphaproteobacteria > Rhodobacterales > Rhodobacteraceae > Marimonas_A > Marimonas_A lutisalis. The sequence continues at coordinate 312,798 of NZ_SKCI01000002.1, read as the reverse complement.
CCCCGCGTTCCAGCTTTTCAATCTTCGCCGGATCCTTGTCGACGCAGACCACGTCATGGCCAAAATCCGAAAAACAGACCCCGGACACCAAACCGACATACCCGGTTCCGATCATCGCGATTTTCATGAGAACTGCCTTTTGCCTTTTCCCGTTTTCTGACCGATGCGGGGAATCCTGTCAACGCAGGGCAACGAACCTCCGCATATGTTGGTTTTCGGCATGGTCCGATCAGAAGCCCATGACGTTGGATATCTCGATCAGGTTCCCGTCCGGGTCGCGCAGGTAGATGGACAGGATTGGCCCTGTCGCACCCGTGCGCTTCACCGGGCCTTCCTCGATGTCGTGACCGAGGGTCTCGAGCTGTGTGATCCAATCGTCCACAGGCTGCTCACTCAGAAAACACAAATCGCCCGATCCCGGTGTTGGCTGATGCGCCTTGGGATCGAATTCCCGCCCCGCCTGATGCAGGTTTATCTTCTGTGTGCCGAAGTTCAGCGCCCAGCGTTCGCTGCCATCGGCGGGGCGGAACATTTCGGCGGTCATTCCGAGGGCATCGCGGTAAAATTCGATCGTCGCGGGGATATCCGCAACCGTCAGAACCAGATGGTCCAACGATGAAATTTTCAGGCTCATCCGCCGTTGCCTCCCGCAGTCGCAAAACATATCGTCGCGGCATGGACAATGACAGCGCCAGCACATTCCGTCAAAGTGATCGGATCGACCCGGCCCGCGCCAACGCCATGCAGGCGATCTTGAATAACCAGTCCCTTTTCGAGGCCGGAGACGCGCTGCCCCCCTTCTTCCATCAACTCTATTTCTGGGAACCCCGTCCCCCCGAGGAACTGGGCCGCGATGGCCATCCGCGCACGGGTGTCGGGCTGATACCCGACATGGGTCTGCCGCGACGCATGTGGGCGGGTGGGCGGCTTGCCTTCCGGGCACCGCTGATCGCCGGTCGGCCCGCCGAAAAGAGCAGCACGGTGGAAAGCGCCACCCGAAAGGACGGGCGCACAGGTCCGCTGGCCTTTGTCACGCTACGCCACGACATCCATCAGGGCGACAACCTCTGCATCACCGAATGGCAGGATCTGGTCTATCGCGAAGATCCCTCGCCGGATCAGCCGCAGCCGAAACCGCCCCTCGCGCCTACCGACGAAGAAAGCCGCCAAACGGAAAGCTTCGATACTACACGGCTCTTCCGCTACTCCGCGCTCACCTTCAACGGCCACCGCATCCACTATGATCTGGATTATGCCCGCGATGTCGAAGGCTATGCCGGTCTCATTGTGCACGGCCCGCTGCTGGCGCAGCTTCTCATGCTGATGGCCACCGAGGAACTCGGACCGCTCACCGCGTTTTCGTTCAGGGCCACGTCACCGCTGATGCATTTCGAAACCGCCACTCTGTGCCGAAAAGGCCATCGCTTGTGGGTGCGCGGGCCCGATGGTCGGCAATGCATGCAAGCCGAAGCAACTGCCTGATCGCCTAGAGCGAGGCCTCGGGCCGAAAGCTCTCGGGTATGGTATCGCGTCCCTCAAGCACCAGTTCGGCCATTGCCCGGGCGATGCCCGGCGCCATGCCGAACCCGATTTTGAAGCCACCATTTGCGATGAAGTGATCGCGGTTCAGCGGATGTATACCCAGCATCGGTGCGCGGCTTTTCGCCCGCGGTCGCACCCCTGCCCAACGCTCGATCACCTCGGCATCCCGCAAAGCCGGCACGGCCTCTCGCGCGCGGTCGATCACGTCGTCCAGCTGCGCATCGGTCGTGTTCGGGGCGTCGAAATCGCGTTCGCTGGTCGAGCCGATGGCGACCGTTCCGTTTTCATGCGGCACGACGTGCACCGCGTTCGCATAGATCTGCGGCAGGTTACGCGCATCCAGTGCCAGTACCGCGCCCTGCCCCTTGACGCCGTTGCCAACCATGTGCCCCAACGCGGCGCTGATCCGGTCCAGATCCCAGACTCCCGCGGCCCAGATCACCGCACCCTGATCGGCGGCATCGCCGACGATCTCGCCGCCACGCGCGACAATCGCGGCGGCCAGCGCCGCACCAGCCTGCCGGGGATGCATGCGCGCCGAGAGCGTGTCATGAATCAACCAGCCCGTCTGGCTGACAGGGGCCCACTCACCGACATCCGTGTCCCTGACAACTTTCCACTGCGCCTTGCCTTGCCACAGCTCGCGCGCGGTCTTCTCTCGGCTCCGGGCCAGGTCCAACGCGTGTTGATCGGCAATCGGCTGAAGCCGGCCCAGGCGCGCAAAGCCAGGCGGCTTGCCGCCCGCCTCGGCGATTTCGGCCCAGAACGCCTCGGCCCGCACAAGGCTGTCGAATTGGAACGCCTTCTTTTCGTTCCAGTTCTCAGGCACATGAGGCGCCAACGCACCGACAATCCCGCCCGAGGCGCCACTGCACACCCCGTTGGGATCTACGACACGCACCCTGGCGCCACGGGTCAGGCACTCCCACGCGATCGACAGACCGAAAACACCGGCGCCGCGGATCGTCACATCCGTTATTGCCAAAGCCTTGCTCCCTCTGCATTGTCGCGCCGTTCAAACGGCTTCTAAGGGATCGCAACGCAATGGGCCAGCAGGCCGAACTCGAATGGCGCGATGGCGGTGTGCCGGTATCGACCCGTTTCGATGATCCCTATTACAGCCTCGAAGACGGGCTGGCCGAAACCGCCCATGTCTTTCTGGGTGGCAACGATCTTCCGGAGCGGTTTGCCGACGGTTTCCATATCGCGGAACTGGGCTTTGGCACCGGGCTGAACCTGATCGCCACTTTGAAACTCTGGCGCGAGACCGGGCAACGCGGCCAGCTGCGCTTTACCACTTTCGAGGCCTTCCCGATGACGCCTGCGGACATGCGTGCGGCCCACACGGCCTTTCCGGAAATCGCCGACCTGAGCGCCGAGATCCTCGACCAGATGGCGGACAATGCCACCGACTTCGCGCTGCCTGACCTGCAGTTCGAGATGGTGCCCGGCGATGCCCGTGAAACCCTGCCAAACTGGCACGGCACGGCCGACGCCTGGTTTCTTGACGGGTTTTCTCCGGCGAAGAACCCGCAGATGTGGGGCCCGGAATTGATGGCCGCCGTCGGCGCCCACACCGCGCCGGGCGGAAGCGCAGCCACATATACCGCTGCCGGGCACGTCCGCCGCGCACTTGAAGACGCGGGCTTTGCCGTGGAACGTCGCCCCGGGTTCGGCCGCAAGCGCCACATGACCGTTGCAAGGATGCCGGAATGAGCGAACAGAACACGCGCCTCGGTATTCTACTGATGGTCGCCACCAGCTTGGTATTCGCCATGCAGGACGGCATCTCGCGCCACCTCGCCGGCGAATACAACACACTGATGGTCGTCACGATCCGCTACTGGTTCTTCGCCGCCTTCGTGATGACGGTTGCCGCACGCAAGGCCGGCGGGCTCAGCCGCGCCGCGGCCACCAAGCAGCCTACAATACAGATCTTCCGGGGCCTCCTGCTTGCCGCCGAGATCTGTCTCGCAATCTGGGGGTTTACCTTGCTGGGCCTTGTGGAATCGCATGCGGTCTTTGCCTGCTATCCTCTGCTTGTCGCGGCGCTCTCCGGGCCCGTCTTGGGCGAAAGCGTCGGCTGGCGGCGCTGGACCGCTATCGGCGTCGGGTTCCTCGGCGTCATTGTCATCCTGCGCCCGGGTTTCGCGGTTTTCTCGCCTTACGCACTCATCCCTTTTGTGTCGGCTCTCATGTTCGCGCTCTATGGCCTTCTGACACGCTATGTCGCGCGGCGTGATACGGCCGCCACCTCGTTCTTCTGGACGGGCGTGACCGGCGCGATCGCCCTGACACCCGTTGGCCTTTACACGTGGCAGCCGATGACCGGTGCTGACTGGGGCTGGATGGCCATGCTCTGCATGACAGGTGCGTTCGGTCACTTCCTTCTGATCAGGGCATACGAGGTCGCCGAGGCCAGCGCCGTGCAGCCCTTCGCCTACCTTCAACTTGTCTTTGCTTCAGGTGTCGGCGTCCTGATCTTCAATGAAGTGATCGAACTGCCGGTTGCTGTCGGCGCGGGCATCATTGTGGCCGCAGGTCTATTCACTCTCTGGCGCGAGCGGCAGAACGCTTGATCCGACCAGCTCCTTGCTGAACGGTACGGGCAACGGATCGCGCCCAAGCCGTGCGCGGTAGACCGGAAGGGATTCGGCGACGCGCATCACGTAGTTCCGTGTTTCGCGAAACGGGATATGTTCGATCCAGTCGATCACGTCCATTGCGCCAGTTCGTGGATCGCCGCGTTCTTCCATCCAGCGGATCGGCCGCCCCGGACCCGCATTGTAGCCTGCAGCCACCATCACGACGTTGCCATCGAAGCGGGTCGCCAACCCGGCCAGGTAAGCGCTGCCCAGCGTGGCATTGTAGCGCCAGTCATCGATCACCCGCTCCGGGTCGTGATCGAGCCCCAGATCGCGGGCCACGTCCCGCGCGGTGCCGGGCATCAGCTGCATCAACCCCTTCGCGCCAGCGCCGCTTGTCACCCGTGGGTCGAACTCGCTTTCGCGGCGGGCAATCGCCAGTGCAAGTTCGGCCGGCACCGGCAGGTTCAGGTCGCGCAGCGGATGCAGCGCGTAATAGGGACCGGGCAAGACGATACCTCGGCGGGCGCCGAACTTGCCCAGCATCACACCCAGATGCGGCGCCTCAAGATCCTCGACCATGTTGGCCAGCTGCCCGATGCCCTTGCGGTCCAGCCCCTCGGCCAGCTGCAGCGTGAACTGCTCGGCAAGCGAAAGCGCCTCCATCTCCAGCGCCAGCTCGATCACCTTCACCAGGTCGCTTTTCGCGAATTCCGCCTCTTGCCACGCGGGGAAGTACTCAGCCCCCTTCAGCGCCACATCCGGCCCAATCCCGGCCTTTTCGGCCGCCAGAAGGCCATAGAAACTCGTCTGATGCTCGGCCCCTTCAGCGTAAGCCGCTTTCGCCGCCTCGGCATTGCCCAGCGCCTCGTGGGCGCGGCCCAGCCAATACCCCGCGCGGCCCAGCGAAATGGGCGTATCGACCGCGGACTTGAACGTCTGGAAATGACGCAGGGCAATCTCTGGATCGTCCAGCTTGCGCAAGGCGATGTAGCCGGCCAGCCATTCCAGGTCCGAATAGGACGACCCCTCGACCAAACCGTGGTTGATCGCGATCTGGTAGGCACGTTCCGACTCGCCTTTCCGCATCTGCCCACGCGCAAGACTGCGTCGCCATCCTGCCCAGCGGGCAGGCTCGCCCAGCGTACCCGCCGCGCTGCGCTCGATCAGCAATTCGATCGCCTCGTCGGTTCGTCCCTTGCCGAGCCGCCACAGGAACCGCTCATAGGCCAACCCCGCATCGCCTTGCAGCGTCTCCGGCACCGCCTCGATCAGCGCATCCACATCTCCCGCGCCCGCGCGCAACCCTTGCCGGGCGGCGGCAAGGGCCCTGTGACCTTCGCTGACCAATGGCAACATGAGCGCGACGTCGCTCGACAGACCACGCCACAACGCCATGTCCAGCCGTGCCTCGTGATGGGGTGCCAGCAACTCCGCGTAGCGTCCCAGGAAAACCGCGTGATCCTCCTTGCGCAAATCGAACGTGCGCCAGGCCAGGACCAGCTCGGCCTGGGCATCGCCCACAGCGCCCGAAGCCTCGAGCGCCCTTGCGTGCAGCAGAACGCCCAGCCCGGTTTGTGGGCGCTGATCCTCGAAGAACGCCAGGATGGTTTCGTCCGGCTCACCGTCCAACGCCTGTTCACTGCGCTTGCGCAGCAGATCGAGCCCCGGCCAATGCGCGTGCGTTTCAAGAAACTGCATAACCTCCTGCGCCGTACCCTGCCCGGTGCGCAGCCGGTACCACTCGACCAGTGACACCGCCACGGGACCGTCACGCAGGGCAAGCTCTGATGCCCGTTCCCAGTCCCCGCGCTGCAGCGCATGCAGCGCGCTGGCCAGTGGCCGTGGTGCGCGCGGCGGCTCGGCCATGGACGTTGCCGCAAAGGCCAGAAGGCACAAAATCGACGCGGCAAGCCGCAACATCTCTTGCATTTCCTCGAATGAATCCGGATAGACACGCCCAGCATAACGCGCCCGCCCATGCCTTCAATTCACAAACTTGGCAGAAAGGCGAACTCTCGCTAGGGTCTGGCGCCAGATCGAACCGGGGCCGTCTGTCCCACATTGAAAAGAAGGAGCGTCGCCATGTTCAAAGGGTCCATTCCTGCCCTGGTCACGCCGTTCAAGAACGGCGAGCTGGATATCGAGACGCTCAAGAAGCTGGTCGAGTGGCATATCGGCGAAGGCAGCCATGGATTCGTGCCCGTCGGCACCACCGGCGAAAGCCCGACACTGACCCACCGCGAGCATGAGCAGGTCGTCGAAGAGGTGGTCAAGGCCGCAGCAGGCCGCGTGCCGGTGATCGCCGGCGCAGGATCGAACAACACGCTGGAATCGATCCGGCTGGCCCAGCATGCCGAAAGCGTCGGCGCCGACGCGATCCTGGTTGTCACGCCCTATTACAACAAGCCCACGCAGCGGGGCATGATCGCCCATTTCACGGCCGTGCATGATTGCTGCAACCTGCCGATCATCATCTACAACATCCCCGGGCGTTCCGTCGTCGACATGACACCGGAAACCATGGGCGAACTGGCCAAACTGCCGCGCATCGTCGGCGTCAAGGACGCCACCGGCGATCTGGCCCGCGTTCCGAAACAGCGGATCAGCTGCGGCACCGATTTCATCCAGCTGTCGGGCGAAGACGCCACCGCGCTTGGATTCAACGCCCACGGCGGGGTTGGCTGCATCTCGGTCACCGCTAACGTGGCGCCGAAGCTGTGTGCCGAGTTCCAGGAGGCCACGCTGGCCGGCGACTATGCCAAGGCGCTCGAATATCAGGACCGGCTGATGCCGCTGCATGTCGCCATCTTTGTCGAGCCGGGCCTGGCGGGTGCGAAATACGCGATGTCGCAGCTTGGCTTGTGCAACGAAGAGGTTCGCCTGCCGCTCACCGGTGTGTCGGATTCGACCAAGGCGCAGATCGACGACGCGATGCGCCACGCAGGCCTGATGAACTGACCCAAAAGTCGCGTAGGGCGGGCTTCGGCCCGCCTTGCCCTCAGATTCCGACGTCGATGATCGCCTTGGCCAGTATCGGCACGGTTTCATCGTTGAGACCGGCAATGTTCATGCGCGAATCCCCGATCATGTAAATGCCGTGCTCGGCGCGCAGGCGCTCGACCAGTTCGGGCGTGGTGCCCAGCAGGCTGAACATGCCGCGATGCTGGGCCAGAAACCCGAAACGGTCACTGCCCGACAGCCGCTGCAACTCACCCGCCAGCGACTCGCGCAGGCGCAGCATGCCCAGCCGGGTCTCTTCCAACTCGGCCGCCCAGTCGGCACGCAGCTTGTCATCGGTCAGGATCATCGTCACCACCCGCGCGCCATGGTCGGGCGGGAAGGAATAGTTCAGCCGGTTGAGCGAGGTCAGGTTCTCCTGCGCCAGCGCCTTGCCGGCCTCGTTTTGGCTGACCGCCATCAAAAGGCCCGTACGCTCGCGGTAGACACCGAAATTTTTCGAACAGCTGGCGGCGATCAGCGTTTCGGGGCAGGACGAGGCCACCAAGCGCGTGGCCGCCGCATCCGCATCCAGCCCGTCGCCAAAACCCTGGTAGGCAATGTCGATCATCGGTGTCGCGCCAACGGCGTTCATCCGGTCGATCACCTGCTGCCACTCCGGCAAAGTCAGGTTGGCGCCTGTCGGGTTGTGGCAGCAGCCATGCAACAACACCACATCGCCCGCGCGAAGCCCGTCCAGGTCTTCCATCATACCGGCGAAATCCACCGCCCGCGTCTCAGCATCGAAATACCGATAGGTCACGATCTCGATCCCGAGGTATTTCAGGATGCTGACATGATTGGGCCATGTCGGATCGCTGACCCAGACCCGCGCCTGCGGGCTGGCCATCAGGATCATTTCAAACGCCTGACGCACGGCGCCCGTGCCACCGGGCGTGGCCACGACGGCTACCTGCTGGCGCCTGACCGCGTCGCCCAGAACCAGATCGACCATCGCGTCGGCAAAAACAGGGTCGCCCGCGAGGCCGACATAGGCCTTGGTCTCCTGCTCTTCCCACAACTGCCGCTCGGCGGCTTTCACGGCGCGCATCACGGGCGTCACGCCTTCGGCGTTCTTGTAGACGCCGACGCCCAGGTCGATCTTGTTCTCGCGCGGGTCCTCGCGGAACATGTGCATCAGCTGCATGATCTTGTCGACGGGTTGCTTGGAAAGCGCGTTGAACATCAGCTGTCTCCGGTTTCAACGGGCAAGGTGGGGAAGGCGCCCCACTCGCTCCACGATCCGTCATAGACCGACCAATCTGACTTGCCCATCCGTTCAAGTGCCAATGCCAGGATGCAGGCGGTCACGCCGGACCCGCAGGTGGTGATGGCGGGTTTCGACAGGTCCACGCCCGCGGCTTCGAACACCGCGCGGCACTCGTCGGGCGATTTCATCGTGCCATCCGCGTTCGTAAGTTCGGCGTAGGGAACGCTTTTCGAGCCGGGAATATGCCCGCCCCGCAGGCCCGCGCGGGGTTCCTCCTCGGTGCCGGCAAACCGGCCGGCCGAGCGGGCGTCGATGATCTCGTAATCGCCCAGTTTCGAGGCCGCGGACACCTGGGTGACGTCCTTCACCAGTTGGTTCTGCCTGCGCACGGTCATGTGGCGATCGCGGATCATGGGCGGCAGGTCCTCGACCTCGCGCCCTTCGGCCAGCCACTTGGGATATCCGCCGTCCAGCACGGCCACGTTGTCCTGCCCCATCAGCCGGAAAAGCCACCAAACCCGCGCGGCCGTCTGCAGGCCATGGGTGTCGTAGACGACCACCTGGTGCCCGTCGCCCACGCCCATCGCGCGCAGGCGGCTCATGAATTTCTCGACCGGCGGCGCCATGTGCGGCAGGTCCGAACGCGCGTCGGCCACGTCATCAATATCGAAGAACCGTGCCCCGGGGATGTGCCCCGCCTCGTATTCCGCGCGGGCATCGCGCGGCACGCCAGGCATGAAATAAGTCCCGTCCAGCACGCGCAGATCCGGGTCTTTCAGATGCGCGGCCAGCCATTCCGTGGACACTAGGGTTTTGGGATCGTCTTGCGCCATGGTCACCCCCTTCAGCTCGCACTCATGACTAGCGCGAGGGGGCGAAACTGACAAGGCCGGGCGCCCATCGCGGGCGCCCGGCAAAAGGCTTACTTCGCCATCGCGTTGCGGATCATGCCGACGATGGCCAGAACGACACCGCCACCGACACCACCGCCGGCAACCTGTCCGATGATCGCCCCGATATCGAGCCCGGCAGCCTCGCCGGCCATGCCGGCCATGTCACCGGCGCCCAGCATGCCCAGAAGCTGCCCGCCCAGACCGCCGCCGACGATCCCGGCCAGCGAGTTGATGATAGCCCCCTGGTTGAGGTTCTTGAGCAGGCCACCGGCCACGTTGCCGCCAACCGCACCCGAGATCAGACTGATCAAAAGTTCCATAGTTACTGTCCTCCAAGGGTCTACTCCAAAAAGGTTACCAAGGGCTGACCCCCACGCCCCAGTTGTGAAGGAAGCCTATCAAACCAGCCGGATTTTCCCTAATGGGAGTTTCGCAGGGCTATTCCCCGTGGCGCAGCAAACGCTGTTTCTGCCGGCCCCAGTCGCGCTTGGCCTGGGTCTCGCGCTTGTCGTGGGCCTTTTTGCCTTTGGCGATGCCGATCTTAAGCTTGGCCAAACCCTTGTGGTTGAAATACAAAACCAGGGGCACCAGTGTCATGCCCTTGCGCTGGGTGGCGTTCCAGAGCCGCGCCAGTTCCTTTTTCGACACCAGCAGCTTGCGCTTGCGGCGCTCTTCGTGGCCGAAGGTCTTGGCCTGTTCGTAAGGCGCGATATAGGCGTTTACCAGCCACAGCTCTCCGTTGTCCACATGGGCGTAAGACTCTGCAATATTTGCATTTCCTTCGCGCAGGGACTTCACTTCGGAGCCTTCGAGGATGATGCCGCACTCAAGATCTTCCTCGATCGCGTAATCGAAGCGCGCGCGGCGGTTCTCCGCGATCACCTTGTAGTTGGGATTGCTTTTTTCCTTGGCCATAGCCGGCGTTTTCTACCCCCGCCAGCGCGCCCTGTCGAGAGGGGGTTAATGCCAGCGCGCGGTGAAAATCTGGGGGATGACATGCGTGCACCGGCCGGCTGACATCCGGCTGCCGGGGAAATCGGCGCGGGAGAACGCGCGTTAAGGTTAATGCAACGTGCGCAGCAAAGCAGCACTTTCCGAGATATCCGAATAATTGATAAGTGCTTTTGGAATTTTTTGATAACCTGAAACCCAGCGCTCGCCTACAACAGGGGCAGTCATGACAGGTCCGAAAATGAATCGATATCCCCGCAACATGATCGGGTACGGGCCGGACGCGCCCGATCCGAAATGGCCCAACGACGCCCGCATCGCGGTTCAGTTCGTGCTGAACTATGAAGAGGGCGGCGAAAACTGCGTGCTGCATGGCGATGCGGCCTCAGAGGCGTTCCTGAGCGATATCGCGGGCGCCGCGCAATGGCCGGGCCAGCGGCACTGGAACATGGAGTCGCTCTATGAATACGGCGCACGCGCCGGATTCTGGCGGCTGCACAGGTTGTTCACCGGTGCCGGCATTCCAGTGACGATCTATGGCGTGGCCAGCGCGCTTGCCCGCAGCCCCGAGCAGGTCGAGGCGATGAAGGACGCCGGCTGGGAGATCGCAAGTCACGGCCTGAAATGGGTCGAGCACAAGGACATGTCCGAAAAGGACGAGCGCGCCGCGATCGACGAGGCCGTGCGCCTGCATACCGAGGTTGTGGGCGAACGCCCGCGCGGCTGGTACACGGGCCGCTGCAGCGAAAACACAGTGCGCCTGGTGGCCGAGGAAGGCGGGTTCGATTACGTCAGCGATACCTATGACGACGACCTGCCCTATTGGCTGGAAGTGGGCGAGCGCGACCAGCTGATCATTCCCTACACGCTGGAAGCCAATGACATGCGTTTCGCCACGGCGCCGGGATACATCACGGGCGAGCAGTTCTATTCCTACCTGCGCGATGCCTTCGACACGCTTTACCGCGAAGGCAAGGAAGGCCGCCCCGCGATGATGAGCATCGGCCTGCACTGCCGGCTGATCGGGCGCCCCGGCAAGATCGCCGGGCTGGCGCGCTTCCTGGAATACATCCAGCGCTTTGACGGCGTCTGGACGCCCCGGCGCATCGACATCGCCGAGCATTGGGCACGGGTGCATCCGCATCACCGCCACCCCCGCCCCAGCCAGATGAGCCGCGAGGATTTCGTGCAGAAATTCGGCGGTGTGTTCGAGCATTCGCCGTGGATCGCGGAACGGGCGTGGGAATTGGAGCTGGGCCCGGCGCATGACCGGCCTGCCGGGCTGCACAATGCGCTGGCGCGGATGTTCCGCTCGGCCAGCCACGAAGAGCGGTTGGGCGTGCTGCGGGCGCACCCGGACCTGGCGGGCAAACTGGCCCAAGCCAAACGCCTGACGGCGGAAAGCACGGCCGAACAGGCCAGCGCCGGGCTGGATGCGCTGACCGATGAAGAGCGGGCGCGGTTTACCGCGTTGAACACCACCTATGTCGAGAAACACGGCTTTCCCTTCATCATCGCCGTGCGCGACCATGACAAGGCCGGCATCATGGCCGCGTTCGAGCGCCGTATTTCGAACCCGACCGAGGTGGAATTCGATGAGGCCTGCAAACAGGTCGAGCGGATTGCGCGACTGCGACTGGAGGACATGCTGTGAGTTATGCCTTTCCCCCCGGCGGCCTGCCGGAACAGAACGTGAGCCCCGAAGGCAAGGCGATTTTCACCGAGGCCTATGCCATGATCCCGGCGATCACCATGCGCGACATCGTGACGAGCTTTCTGCCCGGCTGGACGAACACGCGGGCCTGGATCATCGCGCGGCCGATGACCGGCTTTGCCGAAACCTTTGCGCAATATGCCGTTGAGATCGCCCCCGGCGGCGGCAGTGACGCGCCCGAGCCCGACGCGGAAGCGCAGGCGGTGCTGTTCGTGGCCGCGGGCCGCGCCACGCTGACCATCGACGGCAAGGCGCACCAGATGGGGGCGGGCGGCTATGCCTATATCCCCGCCGGCGCGGTCTGGACCCTGCACAATGCGGGCGACAGCGCGCTGCAGGTGCACTGGATTCGCAAACGCTGGCACGGCGCGCCGGGGATCGCCCGGCCCGAGGCATTCGTGACCAACGAAGCGGACGAGCCGGTGAACTGGATGCCCAACACCGACAAGTGGGGCACGACCCGGTTTGTCGCGCCTGATGACCTGCGCCACGACATGCATGTCAACATCGTCACCTTCAAATCCGGCGGGCGCATCCCCTTTGCCGAAACGCATGTGATGGAACACGGGCTTTACGTGCTGCAGGGGCGGGCCAGCTATCTTCTGAACCGCGACTGGGTGGAAGTGGGCCCGGGCGATTTCATGTGGCTGCGCGCCTTCTGCCCGCAGGCCTGTATCGCCGAGGGGGACGAGGATTTCCGCTACCTGCTTTACAAGGATGTGAACCGCCACGTGCCGCTGGAGATCGGCGGATGACGCGGATCAAGGCCCAGCCGCTGACGGCGCAGGCCTTCGCGCCGTTCGGAGATGTGCTGGAAGCCGAGGGCGCGCCCGACAAGCTCATCAATCGCGGGCTCTGCGGACGCTGGCACGACCGGGCGCAGCTGGATTTCGGACCCGGGGGGCGGGCGGGCATTTCGATCTTCAAGGCCGAGCCGCGCAGCCTGCCCTATGTGCTGGACCTGCTTGAGCGTCACCCCGAGGGCAGCCAGGCCTTCGTGCCGATGCACGGGCAGGACTGGCTGGTGATCGTGGCGCCCGACGCGGGCGGCAAGCCGGGCGCGCCCTGCGCCTTTCTGGCGGGCGGCCATCAGGCGATCAATTTCCACCGCGGCACCTGGCACGGGGTGCTGACCCCGCTGCATGATCCGGGGCTGTTCGCGGTGATCGACCGGATCAGCGAAACCCCAAATCTGGAAGAATACGCACTGGAACCACATTATGTGGTAGAAATTTAGCAAACCGCCACAAAGAGCGGCCACTCACGGACGGACAACAGGAGACAAGTGATGACTGCAACCTCGATCGGAACGCGAGAACAGCTGCGCGATCCAAACTATACCCCGGCGCTGGCCAAGGCGGTGCCGCTGGGTATTCAGCACGTGCTGGCGATGTTCGTGTCGAACGTCACGCCGGCGATCATCGTCGCGGGCGCGGCGGGGTTCGGCTTTGGTTCGAACAGCCCGGATTTTCCTGAACTGCTCTACATGATCCAGATGTCGATGCTGTTTGCCGGCATCGCCACGCTGTTTCAGACCATCGGCATGGGCCCAGTGGGCGCGCGGCTGCCGGTGGTGCAGGGCACGTCCTTCGCCTTCATCCCGATCATGATCCCGCTGGTCGCCGGCAAGGGCGTCGAGGCGCTGCCGGCGCTTTTTGGCGGGGTGCTTCTGGGGGGTCTCTTCCATGCGCTTCTGGGCACGGTGATCGGCAGGATCCGCTTTGCCCTGCCGCCGCTGGTGACCGGGCTTGTTGTGCTGATGATCGGCCTTGCGCTGGTCAAGGTGGGGATCGAATACGCCGCGGGCGGCGTGCCGGCCAAGGCCAGCGGCGCGGAAAGCTATGGCAGCCTGCTGAGCTGGTCGGCCGCGCTGGTGGTCATCTTCGTCACGCTGGGGCTCAAGTTCTTTGCCCGCGGCATGCTGTCGGTCTCGGCGGTGCTGGTGGGGATCATCGTGGGGTATTTCTATGCCATGGCGGTGGGCCTGCTACCGGTAGCCAAGATCTCGGGCAGCTGGTCGAACGCGGCGGCCTTTGCCCTGCCCCAGCCGTTCAAATACGGCTTTGAATTCTCGGCCGCCGCCGTCATCGGCTTCTGCCTGATGGCCTTTGTCTCGGCGGTGGAAACCGTGGGCGATGTCAGCGGCATCACCAAGGGCGGCGCGGGCCGCGAGGCGACCGACGAGGAAATCCAGGGCGCAACCTTTGCCGATGGTCTGGGCACTGCAGTGGCCGGTGTTTTCGGCGGCCTGCCCAACACCTCGTTCAGCCAGAACGTGGGCCTGATCGCCATGACCGGCGTGATGAGCCGCCACGTCGTCACCTTCGGCGCGATCTTCCTGATCCTCTGCGGGCTGGTGCCCAAGGTGGGCGGGCTGATCCGCACCATCCCGATCGAGGTGCTAGGCGGCGGCGTGATCGTGATGTTCGGCATGGTCGTGGCCGCCGGTATCTCGATGTTGTCGGATGTCGACTGGAACCGGCGCAACATGGTGATCTTCGCCGTGGCCCTGTCGGTGGGCCTTGGCCTGCAGCTCGAGGTGATGAACGTGGCCCCGGGCGCGCCCAACGCGTTGCAGCACCTGCCGGATTCGCTGCGTATCCTTGGTGCCTCGGGCATCCTGCCCGCCGCACTGATCGCGATCGTGCTGAACCTGATCCTGCCCGAGGAGCTGGCCGCGGAATCGACCGAGGAAGTATCGGGCGGCATGGCCGGCCACAAGAAAGACTGATCCCAAGCGCTGGGGCGGGGTATACCCCCCGCCCCTTTTGCATACAATCGCACACAATTTTTCGGATTACCTTGGCGCCAAAGGCTGCTAAAACGCCCCCCGACTCTCGGAGCGAGATAGAGGAGCTGCCCAGAATGGCCCAGATCACCGAAGACCACCTGATCGAAAGCATCGCCGAGGCGCTGCAATACATCTCTTACTATCACCCCGCCGATTTCGTCGAGGCGATGAGCGCGGCCTGGGAGCGCGAGGAAAACCCCGGCGCCAAAGCCGCGATGGCGCAGATCCTGGTCAACAGCCGCATGTGCGCCGTGGGCCGCCGCCCGATCTGCCAGGACACGGGCGCCGCCAACATCCACATCAAGGTAGGCGTCGAGGCGCCGCTGAAACTCAAACGCTCGCTGCAGGACATCGCCGACGAAGGCACGCGCCGCGGCTACCAGCGCGACACCAACCCGCTGCGCGCCAGCGTGGTGGTCGATCCGTTCGGCGAGCGGAAGAACTCGGGCGACAACACGCCCTGCATGCTGACCGTCGAAATGGTCGAGGGCGACAAGGTCGAGGTCGAGGTCGCGGCCAAGGGCGGTGGCTCCGAGAACAAGTCGAAATTCACCACGCTGAACCCCAGCGGAAACGTCGCCGACTGGGTGGTCGACACGGTGGAAACGCTGGGCGCGGGCTGGTGCCCGCCGGGTATCCTGGGCATCGGCGTGGGCGGCAATGCCGACAAGGTGATGGCGCTGGCCAAGCAATCGCTGAGCGAGCCCATCGACATGCAGGAACTGCTGAAGCGCGGCCCCTCGAACCGCACAGAGGAGCTGCGCATCGAGATCTACGAGCGCGTCAATGCTCTGGGCATCGGCGCGCAGGGCCTGGGCGGTGTCACCACCGTGCTGGACGTGAAGGTGAAAAGCTGGCCCACGCATGCGGCCTCGCTGCCGGTCGGGCTGATCCCGAACTGCGCGGCCACGCGGCACGTGCATTTCACGCTCGATGGCTCGGGCCCGGCGGAGTTTACCCCGCCGTCGATGGACAGCTATCCCGACATCCTGCTCGATGCGGCGGGCGCACAGGCGCGCAAGCTCGACCTCGACAACCTGACCGACGATGTCGTTGCTTCGCTCACGCCGGGCGAAACGCTGCTTCTGTCGGGCACGCTCTACACCGGCCGCGATGCCGCGCATAAGCGGATGATCGACATGCTGGACCGGGGCGAGGACCTGCCCGTCGACCTGAAGAACCGCGCGATCTATTACGTGGGTCCGGTGGATGCCGTGGGCGACGAGGCGATTGGCCCGGCAGGCCCCACCACATCGACCCGGATGGACAAGTTCACCGACCGTATCCTGGCCGATACCGGCCTGAAACTGATGGTCGGCAAGGCCGAGCGCGGGCCGGTGGCGCTGGAGGCGATCGCCAAGCACAAGGCGGCCTACCTGATCGCCGTGGGTGGCGCGGCCTACCTGGTGTCGAAAGCGATCAAGAAGGCCGAGCCGGTGGCGTTCCAGGACCTGGGCATGGAAGCGATCTATGAGCTGAAGGTCGAGGACATGCCGGTGACGGTGGCCGTGGATACCGAGGGCAACTCGATCCACCGCTCGGGCCCGGCCGAGTGGAAGAAGAAGATCGCCGAGACCGCGTAAAGGGGAGGCCGGGCTGAAGCCCGGCCTACATCTGCGGATATCGTAGGGCGGGCTTCAGCCCGCCCTCGCCCTTTTCGGCGTCACGCCAAGCCCGCCTGCAACCCGGCCTGCACCCCCGGGGACCCGGCAACGACCCCCGCCACCTGCGGGTGCGGGTTGTTGAAGAGAAGCGGCGCGCCGTGCCTATCGGTCACCACGGCGCCGGCCTCTTCCATGATCAGCGCCCCGGCGGCGATATCCCATTCCCAGCTGTCGCGCAGGGTGATCATCGCGTCATAGCGCCCCTCCGCCACCAGGGCGAGACGATAGGCCAGCGACGGGCGGTAGACCCGTTTCACATCCGGCACCGCACCGCCCTTCCAGCGCCTGGGCTCCAAAGCCGGGCGCGCAGCCAGAACGGTGCATCCCTGCACATCTTTCCGCCCCGACGCGCGGATCGGAGCGCCGTTCAGCGTCGCCCCGCCCCCCGCCGTGGCGGCATAAAGCAGGTCGAGCAGCGGCAGGTAAACAACGCCGACAACCGGTCTGCCATTCTCGACCACGGCCAGCGCATGCGCCCAGGTCTTTTCACCGTTGATGAAACTGCGGGTGCCATCGAGCGGATCCAAGATAAACACGCGCTCGCGCGAAAGGCGCGCATCGCTGTCTTCGCTTTCCTCGGACAGGAAGCCGTATCCCGGGCGCTCGGCGCGCAGGGTCTGTTCCAGCATGACGTTGACGGCCAGGTCGGCCTCGGTCACCGGGCCAGCGCCGCCGGGCTTGTCCTCGGACGCAAAGCGGGTGCCGAAGAACCCGGTGGCGATGCGCCCGGCCTCCTGCGCGGCGCCGATCAGGATCTCGAGATCAGGATCCGGCAAGCGTCAGCCCCTCGATCAGGATCGACGGCACCACGCGCGACAGCCAGGGGCGCGCGTCATTGGCGGTTTGCATGCCCGCGAACATCTCGCGCAGGTTCCCGGCGATGGTGCATTCATTCACCGGATAGGTGATCTGCCCGTTTTCGACCCAGAAGCCCGACGCGCCGCGCGAATAATCGCCGGTGTTGGGGTTGATCGTCGACCCGATCAGCGAGGTCACCAGAAGCCCGGTGCCCATCTCGGCCAGCAGGTCGGCGCGGCTCTTGTCGCTTTGTGTCAGCGCCACGTTCCAGGTGCTGGGCGACGGCGCGCTGCCGATGCCGCGCGCGGCATTTGCGGTGCTTTCCATGCCCAGCTTGCGCGCATTGGCCAGGTCCAGCGTCCAGCCCATCAGAACGCCGTTCTCCACCACCGCGCGTTTGCGCGTGGGTAGACCCTCGGCATCGAAGGGGCGCGAGCCGGTGGCGCGCGGGCGGTGCGGGTCTTCGATGATCGACAGGCCCTCGGGCAGGATGCGGTTGCCCAGGTCCTCGCGCAGGAACGAGGCGCCACGCGCGATGGCCGCGCCGTTCACAGCGCCCAGGAGGTGGCCGACGAGGGACGAGGAAATGCGCTCGTCGAACAGAACCGGATAGGCGCCGGTGGGCGGTTTTTTCGCGCCCAGCATGGCAACCGCGCGTTCGCCCGCGGTCTGGCCGATCTCCTGCGCGCCGCGCAGGTCGGCCTGGAAAATACGGCTGTCACCGTCGTGGTCGCGCTCCATCGCGCTGCCTTCGCCGGCGATGGCCACGGCATAAAGCGAGCGGTCGGTGCGCGCATAGCCGCCGGAAAAGCCGTTGGTGGCGGCCAGGTGCACCCGGCGCGACGAATAGCCGGTCGAGGCGGACTGCACCTGGCTGACGCCCTTGACGGCCAGCGCGGCGGCCTCGGCGGCGCGGGCCTGGTCTTCCAGCTCGGCGGGGTCGGGCTCGGGCGCGGGGTCAGCCAGTTCCAGCGCGGCAACGTCCCAGTCGCGCACCAGCTGATCGGGATCGGCGAGGCCGATATAGGGATCCTCGGGCGCCTCGCGGGCCATGGCGACGGCGCGTTCGGCCATCGCCATCATGGTTTCGGGACGGATATCCGAAGATGAGACCATCGCCTGCCGCTGGCCGACGAAGACGCGCAGGCCCAGATCGGTGCCCTCGGCGCGTTCGGCCTGTTCCAGCTGGCCCGCCCGCACATCGATGGAAATCGAACGGCCATCGACGGCCATGGCATCGGCGGCGTCGGCGCCCGCCTTTTGCGCGGCGTCCAGAAGGGCCTGCGTCAGGTGTTCAAGCGATTGGCTCATGCGCGGTCTCCTGCGTGATCATCATTCAGGTAGACCGCACACCCGCCCCGTGCAAGGCCAAGGCCCCGCACGCCGGTCATTTGATGCGCTGGCCGTTGATCAGAACCTGGCCTTCGGCGTTGATCACGATCTCGGACAACAGGGTATCATTGCCCTCGCCCGGCCTTGTGAACATCGCCGCCATCATGCGAAAGCCGGTGACGTCGTCGTCGCTCATCAGCCCCATCTCGACCAGCGTGTCGATCAGCGCGTTCACACCCGTCGCGGTAAAGCTGGCGCTGCCCTCGGGGCGGGGCAGTCCGTCAAAGCTCTCGAGATCATCCATATCCAGCGTGAAATCGCCCGCACCCGTCAGCCGCGCGCCAAGGGCGGCGATCACCAGCTCGTTCAGCGTGGCGCGTTCGGCCGTGGCGGGCAGGTCGGGGATGTCGCCCGCGATCATCGAGGGGAAATCGACGAGATCCATCATCAGCGTCGTGCGGCCCGACATGTCGATCACAATATCGGCCGAATCACGCGGCAGCCTGGCCTCGGGGTCGAACATCGCCCACAGGTCTTCCTGGACGCTCAGCCCCTTGAGACCCATGCGCATGATCACGTCCTGCGCCAGTTCGGATTTCAAGAGCGGAAGTTTGACGCGGAAATCGACCGCTTCGCCACCAAAGCGCAGGGGGATCGGAATGGTGGGGTCCTGCACATCGGCCTGGAACGCGCCTGCCGTGCCGGAATAATCCAGCCCGGCACGATCGAGTTGCATGGAGATGTCATAGGCTTCGGCGCTTGTGGCCTGATCCATGATCACCTCGCCGCCGGCGATCACCTTCTGCGCCGACCGCGTGCTTTCGGCGGTGACACGACTGGCCAGTGACAACCCGCCCCGCAACTGGGTGTGCAGGTCCATCAGGTCAAGCCCCGACGACGGCAGCACCGAGCGCGACTCGACCCGCATGCCGGTGGCGGCGCCATTCATATCCATCGTTCCGCCCGCAGCTTCGGGCAGCACCACGCCATAGGCGACATCATAGCCGTCATACCTGGCGCTCTGCGTCATCTCCACCGTGGCCCCGTTCAGCCGCGTGGTGTTGCGCAACTCGTAGGGCAGCAGGGTAACCGTGGCCGTCACGTCCGGCACTTCCTCACCCTCGACGCTCAGGCCGGTCAGCGCGCCAGTCATGCCCGTCCCTGCCCATGTCGTCGTGGCCTCCTGCGCAGTGCCATCCATCACACCGGGCTGGGACGTGCCGCGCATCTGCAACGTTACCTGCGCCGCGCCTTCGTCCTGAACCTCGCCACCCAGGGTAATGTCCATCACTTCGGGGAAAGTGACGGTGACCGTGCCGCCATCGCCGGGCGCAAAACGCGGGCCGGGAAATGTGGTGTAAACCTCGCCAATCCCTTCGGGTAACGCAAAGGACAGCCGCATTTCCCCGATCTGCAGCGCTTCTCCCTCGGGCGTTTCGCTGGCGTCCAGGGTCACACCGTAGGCGCGGAACTGGGCCTTCCAGATGCCCCAGGCCTCTTGCACCGTAAGATCGGCCAGGGCGGGGGTTGCGAGGCTGGCGCAAAGCGCGGTGCTGGCAAGCAGGCGGGTCATGGACAAATACCTTTCATAACGGGTTCAAGACTGCCGCGACCCTAGGGACAGGCCCGCCAAAAGGAAAGGGCCGCCGGTTGCCCGGCGGCCTTGTCATGGATTCGGCGCTGCGCTTATTGCAGGCGCTGGCCGTTGGCCAGAATCTGGCCATCCTTCTTGACCTCGATCTTGGAGGTCAGGACATCATCGCCATCGCCGGGCACCGCGAACATCGACAGCATCATGCGCGCGCCCATCACCTGATCCTCGGGCACGAGACCCATGGCGACCAGCTTGTCCATCAGGCCGTTGGCGCCTGCAAGGCGCAGGTCGAGCGTCCCGTCCGACCCCTGCATGCCGCCCGACATCATCATCGACTGCATGTCGAATTCAAACGCGCCCGTACCCGTCAGAGAGGCGCCCGCGGCGGTGACCTCGATATCCTTGATGGTCAGCGATTCAACCTCGCCCGGCATGCCCATTTCGCCACTTTCGACGGCTTCCATCTGCTCGGGGTCGAGCAGGTCGAAGCCCAGCTTGCCGGTGCCGGCAAGATCCACCGCGATGGTGGCCGGATCGCGCGGCAGCTGGCCGGCAGGATCGAACATGCCCCAGATCATGTCGGACATGGTGAAATTGCCCAGCGTGATGCCCAAGGCGAACTCCTGGCTTTCGTCGGATTTCGTCACCGGCATGTGCAGCTTGAACCCGGCCTCGCCGAATTTCAGGTTGACCGGGAAGGGAATGTCGCCGCCCTGCAGGTCCATCGTCGCGCCGCGCGACATCACATCGTATTTCAGCCCGTCGGTCGACATGCCGATATCGAAGGCGCCCGACTCGGTCGAGGTGTTGGTCATCATCTCTTCCTGGCCGTCGATGAAGTGGAAATTCATCTTGCCGCCCTGGTATTCGAAGCCACCATCAAACGCGAACCCGGCCTGCAACATGGCATGCATGTTGTTGGGATCGAACCCGCCGCCCATCGGATAGGCCGCGGTGCCCTGGAAGGCGATCTTGTCCATGCCGCCCTTGATGCGCATGAATTCGTTCGAGTCGTCAGGATTGGCGACATCCACGTTATAGCTGATGGGACCTGCATTCATCACCTGTTCCAGGTTGCGCAGGTTGCCCATTTTCATCACCGAGCTGCCGCTGACATTGGCAAAGGTGAACTCGGCCGCGTTGATCGGGATCGCTTCGCCCTCGACGATCAGCTCTTTCAGGATCGCCGCCATTTCCGCCGCCGAATAAGTATAGGTCATCTCTTCGGCGGTACCCGACACGATCATCGAGAAGCCGGTGTTGTTGTAATCCACGGTAACCTTGACCGGCTCTTCGCCGGTGGGCGCCACGTCGACCACCACGGGCATGGTTTCCGGCACGCCCACGGCCACGGTGCCATCGCCCTGGTTGGTAAAGCTCATCTCGGGCAGGACGATCGAAATCGCGCCGGCGCCTTCGGGCAGGTCCATGCCCAGCGTCATGTCCGTGACGGTCAGCGTATCGCCCGAAGTCGCCTCGGACCCGGTGACGGAATAGCCGAAGGTTTCGAAATAGCTTTTCCAGTCGCCCCAGACCTGTTGTGCCGTGACATCGGCAAAGGCAGCGGAGCTGGTCATCAAAGTCACTAGCGCGGTCGTCCCGCTCAAATTCATCCATTTCGACATGCGAGTGTCCTTTCGTTCGAAATTCGTGGCTCAGTCTCAGCCCTTGCCCCGAGAGAATCAACCCTTCATCGGGCTGGACCACGTCCGGGCACGGGTTTACCACAGGGCAGGCAACGAGGGAGAGACGCGAATGGATGACTTGACAGGTAAGACCGCGCTGATAACCGGCGCGAGCCGCGGAATAGGCGAAGCCGCCGCGCGGCTTTTCGCCGAAAAGGGCGCCAACGTGGTGCTGGCCGCGCGCGGCAAGGGCGAGATTACCCGCATCGCCGATGAGATCGGCGCGCAGGCGCGGGCCGTGGCCTGCGATGTCAGCCGCTACGCGGACGTGCAGGCTGCGGTCGACCTGGCGGTGGAGGCGTTCGGCGGGCTGGACATCCTGATCGGCAATGCCGGGGTGATCGAGCCGATTTCGCATCTCGATGCCTCGGACCCCGAGGACTGGGGCCAGGTGATCGATATCAACCTCAAGGGCGTCTATTACGGGATGCGCGCAGCGATGCCGGTGATGGAGAAGGCCGGCGGCGGCACGATCATCACCATCAGTTCCGGCGCGGCGCATCACCCGCTGGAAGGCTGGAGCCATTACTGCACCTCGAAGGCCGGGGCGGCGATGCTGACCATGTGCGCCCACATGGAGGCCGCGCAGAAGGGCCTGCGCATCATGGGACTGTCGCCCGGCACCGTGGCCACGCAGATGCAGCGCGAGATCAAGGCCAGCGGCGTCAACCCGGTAAGCGCGCTCGAATGGGAGGATCACATCCCGCCCGAATGGCCCGCGCAATGCCTGCTGTGGATGTGCGGCAATGATGCCGACGACTTCCTGGGCGAGGAGATTTCGCTGCGCGACGAGGCCATTCGCAAGAGGATCGGCGTGGCATGATCGAGCTGGAAAAAGACGACGGCCTGTGGATCGCCACCATCAACCGCCCCGACAAGGCCAATTCGCTGACCGCGGAGATGCTGGAGGAACTGGCCGAGATCGCCGAAGCCGCGCAGGAGGCGCGCGTGCTGATCCTGACCGGCCGCGGCAAGGTGTTTTCCGCCGGTGCCGATCTTGAGGCGGCCAAGGCCGGCCTCGCCACCAGCCCGCTGTGGGAGCGTCTTTCGGGCGCGATCGCGGCGCTGCCGGGGTTGTCGATCGCCGCGCTCAACGGCACGCTGGCGGGCGGCGCGATGGGCATGGCGCTGGCCTGCGATCTGCGGCTGGCGGTGCCGGGGGCAAAATTCTTCTACCCGGTGATGAAGCTGGGCTTCCTGCCGCAGCCGTCCGATCCGGGGCGCATGGCGGCGCTGATCGGCCCGGCGCGCACCAAGCTGATCCTGATGGGCGGGCAGAAGATCCTGGCCGAAGAGGCCCTGCAGATGGGCCTGATCGACCGCATCGCCGAACCCGACACCCTGCTGGACACCGCCCGCGAGATCGCCGCCGACACGCTGGCCGCGCGCCCCGAGATCGCCGCGCAGATCAAGGCGCTGTGCACCAATTGATCGCGCCCGACATATCGCGGAGCCTCACCCGGCATGACGGATGAACGGGAAATCGGAAGACCGCTTTTGCTCCGCGCCGCAGCGATTGTGGCGCCGGCCGCAATGGTGCTTGGATGGATTTCGTCGCGCCTCTTGATCGAGGGTGTCCCGTTCGGCGTAAATGGCCCGTTCTTCCTGTTCGTTGTACTTCCCTTTTCCATAGTCGCCACGTTGATCGGCGCTCCAATCGCACGGATCAGTCTGCGACGGGGCTGGACGGGTTGGGTCCACGCGGTTCTCGCGGGGGCGGCGATGAGTTTGCTTGCCTCCATCACATTCGGTCTTGGCTCGATCCTGATCTCGTTGTCAGAAGGCCCGGACAATCGCTACCCCTACACCCTGTCCGACGCGCTGGCTGATCTGCCATATGAGGCCACGGTGTCCTTGCCGTTCGGCGTTCAGGGGGCCGTGGTTTTCTGGCTTGTCCTGCGGCAATCTCGGCCAAGCCTTTTCAACCGCGACCGCCCGCTATCAAACGAGCGGGCCGCTGGTGTCGTGATATTGACGGCCATTCTTCTTTTTCTTCTGTCGCTGTTCTTCGCGCATGCAGTGGATTGATGAAGTGGTGATTGCGATAGGCAAACCCGCAAACCTTGCTACTCTATCAGTTCAGGAGGATCGCTCATGCATGCCGTTGCCGATACCGAGACGCTTGTCGCCGACGGGGTGATCACCCCCGATCAGGCCCGCGAGATCGAGGCGCGGGCGCGTGACACGATGGTCGCGCTGGCAATCAACGCGATCCTGACGTTCGGCATCCTGGCGGCGACGCTGGGCTTCATCTTCTGGCTGGCCGATGCGCTGTCGGTGGCGATGCTGGGCACGGTGCTGCTGATCCTCGGGCTGGGCATCCTGGCGAAAGGCGGCGAGACCTTCCGCATGTTCGGCAATGCCGCCGCCCTGATCGGAGCGGGGATGCTGATCGGCGGTGCCGCGGTGGAGCTTCTGGACAAATACGAGAACGCCGCCGGCCCGGTGATGACGCTGGGCGGGCTGATCCTCGTGGGGGTTTTCGCCATGGCCTTTCTGCGCTGGCGCGGGGCGTCGCATTTCGTGACCGGATCAATCCTGTTGATGGGATTTGCCTTTCACATCTTCGGGCTGGGTTTCTGGCTGGCGCAGAATGATCAGGCGGGGCTGGTCAAGTCGGTGTTCTATCTTTACGCCGCCGCAGGGCTGGCCGGGCTGGGCTGGCTGGTGGATGTGCGGCTGGTCACGGCGCTGGCGATTGCGCCCTTTGCCCAGATGCTCGATACCGGCACGGCCTATTTCCACGCGGCCTATGTGTTCTATTCGCCCGAACCCACGCTTTCGATCCTGCAGATGGCGCTGCTGATCGTGGTCTGCATGGTGCTGGCCGCGCAGGTGCCCGAACGCATCGCGCGCCACGCCCGCATCCTGGCGATCCTCGGGTTCATCATCGCCAATCTCTGCGCGCTGGTCGGCTCGCTCTGGGGCGATGCCATTGGCGAAACGATCTGGGGACCCCAGATCGCCGAGTTCAGCGGGCAGGACCGCTGGTCACAGTTCCGCGATGCGCGCGAGGCGTTCCGCGCAACCGCGATCGTGATCTCGGAAAACGTCTATACCGTTCTCTGGGCGATCGCGCTGGCCGCGATCATCGCCTGGGCGGCCCATCGCGCGCATCGCGGCCTTTTCAACACGGCGATGACCTTTGCGGCGATCCACGCCTATACCCAGGCCTTCGAAAGCTTCGGGGATGAACCGCTGGCCTATGTCATCGGCGGTCTGGCGGCGATCCCGCTGGCCTGGGCGATGTGGCGGCTGAACCAGTGGCTGATCGCCGAGGGCACGGCCTAGCGCTGCCGCCGTCGGCCCGGCGTTTTCGATTTGAAGGCCGGCGGGCGTTTCGCCACCCAGCGGATGAATTTCTCAAGACGCGGATGCGCGCGCAGGGCCGCGATGGTGCTGTAGTCGCGCGCCAGTTCCGTCTCGCTCAGACTGGCGTGAATCTCGTTGTGGCAGATCTGGTGCAGAAGCACGGTTTCGCCCCCCTTGCCGCCGCGCAGGCGCGGCACCAGGTGGTGACGGCTTTGCGGCACGTCCGCAGGGATGGACCGGCCGCAAAGCGGGCAGATCGGATCGCTCTCGCTCATCGGCTCTCTTGCGTTGGGGCGGTCAATCGGCAATGCATGGGCCCGGGTTACCGAGTGGGAGACGGATATGGAAGGCCAACCGGAAATCGTTCAGCAGGCGATGGACTATGCGCTGCAGGGCTGGGAGATTGCCAAGGGCTGGCTGATGTCGCCCGCGGCCTGGTCGCAGTTCGGCCTGCTGATCGCGGCCTACCTGCTGGCGCTTCTGGTCGCGCGTCGCCTGAAACCGGTGATCTCGCAACTGCTGAGCCCACCTGAGGAACAGACCAACATCATCGCCAAGGCACGGCGTTTCGTGCTGCTCTTCCTGCCGCTGATCCTGCCGCTTCTGGCCTATGTCTTTACCGGCATCGGCGAATCCGTCACGCTCTCACTTTTCGGTTCGGGCGCGGTGATCGCCTTCGGCAAGCGGGTCTTCCTGCTCCTTGCCGCCCGCATCCTGGTGCGCGAGATCATCAGCGACCCGTTCCTGAAACTGCTGGGCCGCTACGTGCTCATCCCGGTGATGGCGCTTTATGCCGTGGGCCTTCTGGACCTTGTCACCGCGAAACTGAGCGAAACGGTGATCCAGCTGGGCAATATCAGCTTCTCGGTCATGGCGCTGGTGCGTGGGTTGATCGCAGGCTCGCTCCTTTTCTGGCTGGGCCGCTGGTCGAACGATCAATCCACCGCCTTCATCGAAAGCCAGGAAGAAATGCGCCCGGCCACCCGCACGCTGGCGCAGAAGGCGGCCGAGGTGGCGATCTTCGGCGCAGCCTTCCTGCTGTTGATGAACATCATGGGCATCTCGCTTACGTCGCTGGCCGTGCTGGGCGGCGCGATCGGCGTGGGTATCGGCTTTGGCCTGCAGCAGATTGCGTCGAACTTCATCTCGGGCGTGATCCTTCTGCTGGAGGGGCAGGCCACGGTGGGCGACTATGTCGAACTGGACGGCGGCGAGGCCGGCACCATCGTCAAGATGATGGCCCGCGCGACCATTCTGGAAACCTATGATGGCCGCTGGATCGTGGTGCCGAACGAACATTTCATCACCACCCGCGTGGTGAACTATTCCGACGCGGGCAGCGCCAATCGCTACGAGGCGCCGTTTTCGGTAAGTTACGACACCGATATCAACACCGTGCCCGCGATCATCGAAGAGGCCGTGAGCAAGCTCGATTTCGTGCTGACCGGCGGCGAAAACGGCGAACTGGACCCAGATTGCGAGCTGCGCGGCTTTGGCGACTCGGGCATCGATTTCGCGATCGAGTTCTGGGTGAACGGCATCGACGACGGCCGCAACAAGTTCACGCCGCGGGTGCTGTTCGCGGTCTGGAACGCGCTGAAAGAGCACGACATCGAAATCCCCTATCCGCGCCGGGTGATCGAGATGCGCAACCCGCAGACAGACGAGGCGTGAGCACGGCGCTGGTCATCGGTGCGGGCCCCGCGGGCCTGATGGCGGCGGAAGAAATGGCGCGCGCCGGATTGCGCGTGACCGTGGCCGAGGCCAAACCCAGCCCCGCGCGCAAATTCCTGATGGCCGGGAAATCCGGACTGAACCTGACCAAGGACGAACCGTTCGAGACCTTTCTTTCGGCCTATGGCGCGGCGGCGGAGAACCTGCGCCCTATGCTGGAAGAGTTCGGCCCGAACGAGGTGCGCGCCTGGGCCGAAGGGCTGGGCCAGGAGCTCTTCACCGGCTCGTCGGGCCGGGTTTTTCCGAAAGCGATGAAGGCCTCGCCGCTCTTGCGTGCGTGGCTGGCGCGGCTCGATGGGCTGGGGGTGACGCTGAACACCCGATGGCGCTGGCTGGGCGAGGCGCGGTTCGACACGCCGGATGGCGCGCGGGACCTGACCACCGATGTCACCGTTCTGGCCTGCGGCGGGGCAAGCTGGGCCAGGTTGGGCTCGGATGGACGATGGAGCGGGGCGTTTCCCGCCGATCAGATAGCTCCGTTCAAACCCGCCAACATGGGCTTTGTCATCGACTGGTCGGAACACATGACCCGGCATTTCGGCCAGCCGGTGAAGAACGTGATCCTGACAGCCGGCGCCAGCACGGCGCGCGGCGAGTTCGTGATCTCGGCGCGCGGGATCGAGGGCGGTGGCATCTATGCCGTCTCGGCGGCGATGCGCGACGGCGCAGCGCTGACGCTCGATCTTCTGCCGGACCTGAGCAAGGAGCAGATCCGCACCCGACTGGCCCGGCGGCGGCCCAAGGAAAGCCTGCCGAACACCCTGCGCAAGCGGCTGAACCTCGACCCCGTCAAACAGGCGCTGGTGATGGAATTCGCCCGCCCCCTGCCCGACGACCTGGCGCCGCTTCTCAAGGCTTTGCCGGTACCACACCGGGGCCCGCGCCCGCTGGACGAGGCGATCTCGACCGCGGGGGGCCTGCGGTTCGACGCGCTGGACCAGGGGCTGATGATCCGCGACCGGCCCGGATGGTTCGCCGCCGGTGAAATGCTGGACTGGGAGGCGCCGACGGGCGGCTACCTTCTGACCGCCTGCCTGGCCACGGGCCGCTGGGCCGGTCGGCATGCCGCGGGGTTCGTCACCTAGCGCGTCAAACGCGAGAGCAGGCCGCGCCTTGGCTTATCCGGCTCTTCGCCGGGCGGCAGCGCGTCGGGTTTCATCCGGCTCAGCACCCAGCGCGGCATGATCCGCTCGCCCGAGCTGCCACAGCTTGCGCCCATCTTCCAGGGATCGAACAATTTCACAAAGGCAGGTTCCGACGCGTCATCGGCAAACACGATCCCGCTGAACGAGCGATTGCGCACGGGCGTATACATCGCCTCGGCCTCGGCGATCAGCGCCTCGAACGCCTCGGCACTGGCCGGGGCTTCGGGCAGCGTGCCACTGTCGAGATCAAGGATATACCACGCCCCGCCGCTCTCCTTCAGCACCGGCCAGAATCTGTCGAACATGGGCCAGGTCGGAAAGCCGGCAAACCGGCCCTGGTAGGCGCGCCAATAGGGCGTGTCGGGCAAGGGGGGCAGATCGCTCATGCGGAGCAGTGTCGGACGCGGGGCCCGCGCGGTCAAGCCACCCTGCGCGGCGGGCAAAGAAAAGCCCCGCAGGCAGGGCGCCAGCGGGGCATGTCGTTTCGGTATCGGCCGGGGGATCAGTCCGGCTGTTCCTCGTCATCGCCCGAGGGCAGGTTGAAGAAGCTGTCGGCATCGAGGATGTCGTCCTCGTCCTTCTTCTCGTCCTCGTCATCGCCCGTCAGCGAGAAGGTCTCGAGACCTTCGATCGCCGTGGGGATCTTCGGTTCGGCTTCCATTCCAAGGCTCTGCTCGGTCGAGACCAGCTTGCGGCGCTCGTCGTCGCTCATCACTGCGCCTTCGGCGGCTTTCTTCTTCGCTGCCTTCTGCACCGCGCCGTCAAGCTCGGACTGTTTGCACAGGCCCAGCGCGACCGGGTCGATCGGCTGAATGTTGGCGATGTTCCAGTGCGTGCGTTCGCGGATCGACTGGATCGTCGGTTTGGTGGTGCCGACCAGCTTGGAGATCTGGCCGTCGCTCAGCTCGGGGTGGAACTTGACCAGCCACAGGATGGCCGCCGGGCGGTCCTGCCGCTTGGACAGGGGCGTATAGCGCGGGCCGCGGCGCTTTTCCTCGCCCACGGCGGCGGGGTTGAACTTTAGCTTCAGCTTGTGCACCGGGTTGGCCTCGGCCGCGTCGATTTCCTCCTGCGTCAGCTGGTTGTTGGCGATCGGGTCAAACCCCTTCACCCCGGCAGCCACGTCGCCATCGGCGATGCCCTGCACTTCCAGTTCGTGCATGCCGCAGAAATCGGCGATCTGCTTGAAGCTGATCGTCGTGTTGTCCACCAGCCAGACCGCGGTGGCCTTGGCCATGATCGGTTTTTCACCCATGTCGTCGCCTCCATAGCGCATATCTTCCCCGGGCATGACTTCCCTGTGCCCTGAATTGGGCTGGCCGCTGGGACCAAGGATCGAGTTGTCGGGGAACTCGCGGCGTATATAGTGCCGATGATAGCGGAAGGGAAGAGCGAATGCGGTATCTGGTGGCGGTGGTTCTGATGCTGTGGGCGGCGCTGGCGCGCGCCGATGGCGAACGCCCGGGTGTGTTCGACTATTACGTGTTGTCGCTCAGCTGGTCGCCCAGCTGGTGCGCGATCGAGGGCGATGCGCGCAACTCTCCGCAATGCGATGCGCGCCATGATTTCGGCTGGACGCTGCACGGGCTCTGGCCGCAATTCCATCGCGGCTGGCCCGCCTTCTGCCTCACGGTCGAACGCCAGCCGAACCGTGGCCTGACCAATGAGATGGCCGATATCATGGGGACCAGCGGCCTTGCGTGGTATCAATGGAAGAAACACGGGGTCTGTTCGGGGCTGTCGGCGCCCGACTATTACGCCCTGTCGCGCCGCGCATATGAAAGCATCAACCGCCCGGCGATTTTTCGCAAGCTGGCGAAACCCGTGAAACTTCCCGCGCAGATCGTGGAAGAGGCATTCCTGAAGGCCAACCCGGGGCTTGAGCCGGACATGATCACCATCACCTGCAAGCAGGGCCGCATCCAGGAGGCCCGCATCTGCCTGTCGAAGGACCTGACTCCGGTGCCCTGTGGCCGCGACGTGGTGCAGGATTGCCGGATGAAGGACGCGCTGTTTGACCCGATCCGCTGATCGCGCATTTGCCCGATGGGTGTCGGCGATGATCGCCATCAACCTGGCCTTACCCTTTGGTATGAAGCTGCTGGTCGGGCTCGCCCAGGGCCATCACATGCGGCTTGCTGCGGTCCTGATCTGCGCCGTCATCCTGGCCGCGCTGAACGGGTTTGCCGTTCCGCTGCACCCGCGCCTGCGCTGGTGGGTGCGGGGGATTTCCGCGCTCAACCTTTTGTCGACGCTGCTTTTGGGCTCCGTTGCCTTTGTCACTGCGCTGTCGGGATGGTGGTTGCTGCTCCGCTGGGCATCCGGGGGGCTTTGAGTAGCCAACGTATCCGCGTGGTCATGTGGCCGAGCGTTTAAGCGAAACAGACTGTTTCCAAGAATGGAAACATAACGTGTCGTCCGGTTGATATAGTGGGGGCACAATCCGCTGTTATTTTGCGGAGGATTGCAAACAGAAATGCGCTGACCAAGGGGGGCTGGCCATGGAACCGATTATCACCACCTACTCGGTGGACGGGTATACGATTTACATCAAGTATTGTTACGATTTCACAGTCGACGGTATGAACGACGTCCTGCTGTTCATCGAAGACACGGACCCGAGTGATCCGATCGCGGACACACTGGGGCTGGCCGTCGACATTCAGGGCGACGCGACCAGCGATCTCTTCTTCCATTTCGTTGGTGATGAAGACGGGACCGCCGGCACCGGACGGATCGACGCCAATGCGATCTCTGTATCATGGGTCGAGACCGGAACGGTCCTGCCGGTCTCGGACGGATATGATCTTGCCGGACGGATCGATTACGAAAACAGTGCGGATTCGCTGGTCATGATCATCTCCTCCGACAGCGACCTGTCCGCCGAAACACTTCTGGAAGGGTCGTCACTCTTTTTCACCTGGAGCGACGAGGCCGGCACGCACAGCTATGAAATGACAATTGGTGATCTCGAAAGTTGCGGCTGCGACGTGCCCGAACCGGGCATGGGAAATACGCCCGGCTTCTGGAAAAACCACCAGGCCATTTTCGAAGGCGAAACCGGCTTGTTGTTTGCAGATTCCTATGAGGAACTCTTCGGAGTTGATGTCGAAGGGAGCCGCAAGCTCTCTGACGACCCGACCCTGCAGGAGGCACTTAGCGCCCGGGGTGGCGGCGAGGCCGCACTGTTGCGGGCCTCTACCGCAGCAATGGCCAATGCAAGCAGCGACGATGTGAATTTTTCATATTTCGATGCCGGCTTCGACGCGGGAACGACGGCTCTTCTCGAGGGAATTGATATGAACGACGACTTCATTCTCTCCTCGAGCGAGATTGTTTCCGCTGTGCAGAGTGCCTTTGACGGTGATCTGGATATGCGAGGGCTGGCTGACGCTCTGGACATGATGAACAACATGCCCAGTGTTGAGGCCGATGCATTCATTTTCTGATCGGGCGCGCACCGCACTGCCGTGATAACGGCAATTTCGGAAGCGCCGCACGCGTTTGAGAACTGCAGTCGGAAAAGAAAACGACGCGGGGCATCCCCTCCCCGCGTCGAATTCCCTGATCAAGTGCGCTCTCAGATGGAGAGGTCGTCCAGGCTCTTGCCCGCTTGCAGCGCCTCGGTCACCCAGGCGGGGCGGCGTCCGCGGCCGGTCCAGGTCTGCGACGGGTCCGCCGGGTTGGCGTATTTGGGTGCAACCTTGCCGCGGGGTTTGCCTTTGCCGCGACGACCTTTCGTCGCTTCCGCACCGGTCAGTTCTTCCAGGGAAAATCCCATTTCCTTGGCCTTTTGCTCCAGCGCAGCCAGTGCTTTTTTCTTTTCGCGCTCTTCGAATTTCGAAATCGCTTTCCCGACCTTTTTTTCAAGCGATTTGAGTTCGCCAAGCGACATGGCATTCAGATCCGCCATTGTAATTTTGTTCTTCTCTGCCAAGTTTCTTCCCCCGAGCAGTTTTTTTGTTTCGTGAGTGTTTGGAACCAATATCCAATGACGAAGAACACTCTTTCTTTGCCCGGCAATTGCAAGAAATTCTTTCAAAAACGTAAAAAATACGCGGGTAATTTCCGTTTTACGTGCATCCGGTAAGAAGTAGACGCCATTTAGCACCTATTGGGGGGTGCTAAATGGCGTCAAAATCCGATCTCCGGAAAACCCTAGATTTCAATAATCGTGGATCCGGTTGTTTTCCGCGCTTCCAGCGCTTCATGTGCGGCGCGGATATCATCCAGTTTGAACCGCTGGCCGATATTGATTTTCACATCACCCTTTTCGACCTTCTCGAAAAGATGCTTGGACATCGCCTGGCAGGTGTGATGATCGGCAATATGGGTAAACAGTGTCGGCCGGGTGATTTTCAGCGATCCTTTTTGCCCCAGAAGGCCGATATTCACCGGCGGTACGGGCCCCGAGGCATTGCCGAAGGAAATCATCATGCCCAATGGTTTCAATGAATCGAGCGAGCCTTCGAACGTATCGGCGCCCACCGAATCCATCACAACGTCCACGCCATTTCCATCGGTCAATTCGCGCACCTTTTCGGCGAAATTCTCGCTGCGGTAATTGATGCAATGCGTGGCCCCGTGATCGAGCGCCATCTGGCATTTTTCATCCGTTCCTGCCGTGCCGATCAGGTTGATCCCTTCCGAGCGCGCCCATTGGCAGGCAATCAGGCCCACGCCGCCCGCGGCTGCGTGAAACAGCACGGTGTCGCCCTTCTGAATGGGCGTGGTGCGGTGAAACAGGTATTGCACCGTCAGGCCCTGCAGCATCATCGCGGCGGCGGTATCGGTGCCGATATCGTCTGGCAGCTTCACCACCTGCGCGGCCGGCATCACCCGCGCCTCGCAGTACGATCCCGGCGGCATGCTGGCATAAGCCGCGCGGTCACCGGCAGCCAGGTGGGCCACCCCCTCGCCCACGGCCTCAACCACGCCTGCGCCTTCCATACCCAGCGCCAGCGGCAGGTCATTGGGATAAAGCCCGGTGCGCTGATAGACGTCGATGAAGTTCAGCCCCGAATACTCGTGCCGGATACGAATCTCGCCCGAGCCCGGATCGCCCACCGCACGGTCGACGATCTGCATTTTCTCGGGTCCGCCGAATTCTTCGATGATGACTGTTTTTGTCATTGGTCTGTCTCCCTGTGAAATGGGCCTAGCCCACCTTCAAAACGATCTTGCCCACATGCCCCGGACTTTCGATCCGGGCATGGGCCTCGGCAGCGTTTTCCAGGTCAAACTCGCTGTCCATCACCGGCGCCACCGTGCCTGCGTCCAGCAACGGCCAGACATGGGTGCGCAGCTCTTCGGCGATCCGCGCCTTGGCCAGATCCGATTGCGGACGCAGCGTGCTGCCCGTGATCGTCAGCCGCCGCGCCATCACCTGCGCGAAATTCAGCTCGACCTTGGGCCCCGACAGGAACGCGATCTGCACCAGCCGCCCGTCATTGGCGAGCGCGTTCACATTGCGCGGAATGTAATCGCCCCCCACCATGTCGAGGATCAGGTTAGCCCCGCCCTCGGCCTTCAGCACCTCGACAAAATCTTCCGATTTGTAGTTGATCGCCCGCTCGGCCCCCAGGTCGGTGCAGACCTTGCATTTCTCATCCGATCCGGCGGTGGCAAAGACCCGCGCGCCAAAGTGGTTCGCCAACTGAATGGCCGTCGTCCCGATGCCGGAGGAGCCGCCATGCACCAGGAACCGCTCGCCCGCCTGCAATCCGCCGCGCATGAAGACGTTGGTCCAGACGGTGAAATACGTTTCCGGCAGGCAGGCGGCTTCTTTCATCCCCATGCCCTCGGGCACCGGCAGGCAATGCGCCGCCGGCGTCATCACGTATTCGGCATAGCCGCCGCCGGGCAGCAGGGCGCAGACCTTGTCGCCCACTTTCCACTCGGTCACGCCGGGGCCGACCTCGGCAATCTCGCCGCTGGCCTCGAGGCCGGGCAGGTCGCTCGCCGTGGGGGGCGGCGCGTAATTTCCCGCCCGCTGAAGCGCGTCGGGCCGGTTCACGCCCGCCCAGGCCACCTTGATCACCACCTCGCCCTGCCCGGCGGTGGGCCGGGGGCGCTCGCATGGCACCAGAACCTCGGGCCCGCCCGGTTTCGAGATTTCAACGGCTTTCATCATCTCTGTCATCTCTGCTCCCTCAGTTTCCCCAATGGCCGGGCATGTCATCCCCGGATTTCGGCGCGCGGATACGCCCCAGCATGTCCAGCGGCCCCTTCAACAGCCGCGACAGTGCTTCGTTTTCCTGCACCTTCGCCTTGAACGTCTCAAAGCGCATCACGTCCTCGATCCGCCGGTCAAGAAAGGCCCAGGTCGCCGCGTGCCCGTCGCTATCGTCCCCCAACCAGTAAAGCACGGTCGAGGAATAGACCCCGCTCAGCGTCATCCGCTTCGTGTACCAGTTGATGTCGTCGCTGGTGTCGCCCAGCGTGCGCCAGATCAGGTCGCAGGTCTCCCAGATCAGCCGCGCACCGTCGGCGGCATGTTGCGGCAGCGCGAACAGGGCCATGCCGCGCCGCACCACCTCGCGGTCCTCGATCACCTCCAGCCGGTAGCGCACCGCCGCCGCGATCCGGTCGCGAAAGCGCATCTGGCCCAGGTCGGCCTGTTCCAGCCGCTGCACCATCTGGCGGTCGCCGCGCTTGTGATAGGCAATCGCCAGGTCCACCGCCCCGCGCGGGCAGAGGCCCCGCGCCAGGCCCATCTCGACGCCAGCATCCGCTACGGCGGCCTGGAACGTCTCCTCGCCCCAGCCGTCGAACGGCACATGCATCAGCGCGGCATCAAGGATTTTTTCGACAGTATCCGACATGATCCGACTCCTTCGCCGCCACCCTAGACAAATGAAAACCAAGTTGCTATACGCCGGGCTCCTGCTAATCCAGTAACTCAAACCTAGAAAGGTGGTGACAACCACATGCAGGTGACCGTTCGCGATAACAACGTCGATCAGGCGCTTCGTGCCCTGAAGAAGAAGTTGCAGCGTGAAGGTGTCTTCCGCGAAATGAAGCTTCGGCAGCATTTCGAGAAGCCCTCCGAGAAAAAAGCGCGCGAGAAAGCCGAGGCAATTCGCCGGGCCCGTAAACTGGCCCGTAAGAAAGCCCAGCGCGAAGGCATGCTCTGAGCAGCCTGATCTCCGACATCTCGGAACGTGAATGAGACGACCCCCGCGGCCCAGCCCCGGGGGTTTGTCATTTCCGGGGGATCGGGCGCGACACCGAGCGCCGGTTTGACCGGCGTCATTGCAGGCCCGCCGCGCCCCCGCATATCCTGCCTCCGGTAAAAGCCATGTCGATGGAGGGCGCCATGAAGATACTGATCGGATATGCCACCAGCGAAGGGATGACCCGGAAAATCGCGCGCCATGCCGCAGACCGGGTGTATGACGCGGGCCACACTGTCGAAATGCTGGGCCTCGCCGATGCCGGCGACGTGGACCTGGCGCGCTTTGACCGGGTGATCCTGGCCGCGTCCATTCACGCCGGGCATTACCAGCGCGATTTGACAGATTTCGTATCGGCGAATGCCACGGGGCTCGCTGGAAAGCCGACGCTCTTCCTGTCCGTTTCATTGGCCGCCGCCGGCCATGACGCCGAGGACTGGAAGGCGCTGGATCGCATTCTTGAGGAGTACCAGGAGGCGACCGGCTGGACACCGGGGCAGGTGGCGCAGATCGCCGGGGCCTACAAGCCGTCGGAATACGATATTTTCCGCCGGTTCATCATGCGCCGGATCGTTGCCGGCAAAGACCCCGAGGCCGACCTGGACAGCGACAAGGAATATACCGACTGGCCGGCGCTGGATGCACTGATCGACGATTGGATGGCTGCGGCGCCGTCATAGGTTGCACGGCCCGCGCGGCCCGTGCAGCGGCGCACATCCCGGTCTCTCCATTCCGGGCCTTCCATCTTGTGCGCGCTCATGCCTTACTCGCGGCGATCCAAGCAAAGGAGACGCGCGATGACTGACAGCTACACACCTCCCAAGGTCTGGACATGGGAACAACAGGAAGGCGGGCGCTTTACCAATATCAACCGCCCCATCTCGGGTGCGACGCATGAAAAGGACCTGCCCGTCGGCAAGCACCCGCACCAGCTCTATTCGCTGGCCACGCCCAATGGCGTGAAGGTGACGGTGCTCTTCGAAGAGCTTCTGGCGCTCGGCATCGAAGAGGCCGAATATGACGCCTGGCTTATCCATATTCTCGAAGGCGATCAGTTCTCATCGGGCTTCGTGTCGGTCAACCCGAACTCGAAAATCCCGGCGCTGATGGACCATTCTACGGAAACGCCCACGCGCGTCTTCGAATCCGGCGCGATCCTTCTTTACCTGGCCGAGAAATTCGACCGCTTCCTCGGATCGAATCGGCCGGAAATGCTGTCATGGCTGTTCTGGCAGATGGGCAGCGCGCCCTACCTGGGCGGCGGCTTTGGCCATTTCTACGCCTACGCGCCCGAAAAATGGGAATACCCGATCAACCGCTTCACGATGGAAGTGAAGCGCCAGCTTGACGTGCTCGACCGGCGGCTCGCTGACAACCATTTCCTGACCGGCGCGGATTATACCATCGCCGATATCGCCAACTGGGCCTGGTACGGGCAGCTGGCCCTGGGCCGTCTTTACGGCGCGGCCGAATTCCTGGATGTCGAAAGCTACAAGCACGTGCAGCGCTGGGCGCAGGAGATCGACGCGCGCGAACCGGTGCGCCGCGGCCGGATGGTGAACAAGGCCACGGGCGACGCGAAGTTCCAGCTGCGCGAACGCCATGACGCGGGCGATTTCGAAACGAAAACCTGGGACAAGATCGGCGACGGTAGCTGATTTGAACGCCGCGGCCGCCTGACCGGCGGCTGCGGCCCACGCCCGCAAATCGCCACATTTTGATCATCTTTTCGGCACGCCTGTGAACGAGTCATGTTCACAAGGGGGCATCGCACTGACACGCGCGGATCCGCAGGATCTGCCCTGCCGATCGAGGTCAACATGCCCGGAAAACCAATCGTTCACCCCCTTGTCGATCTTCTCAGCGATCCGCCTGAACAGATGCCATCGGAATGGCTCAAAGATCTTCTGCAAGACCTGCTGGAAGAAAACCCGTCCGATGTATTCCAGTTCGAGCCGTTTCCCCTTCCACCTGCTCCCGAGGCGTTTCACGCCATACACGCGGCACCGAGCGGCTTGTCGGGGAACGCCATAGAGGCATTTTTCGGAAATGGTCCCGCGAATGATGGCGTGATCCAGCTGGACTTTGGCGGATTCGATGCCAAGCCCTCGTCGCCCGGCGGCGGCAAGGGTGGCGGCGGCAGTGACGGCGGCGGTGGCGGCGGCGGTGGCAAAGGCGGCGGAAAACCCGACAAGGGCGGCGATTCCGGCGGCGGCACCACCGATCCGGGCACCGTGCTCGACTCCTATACAAGTGGCGGCGATGCCGCGACCGCTTACAACATCACCGTCGAATTCATGGGCACCTGGACCGAAGGCCTGCAAAGCGCGTTCATCGACGCGGCAGACTATCTCAGCTCGATCATCCTGGCCGATCTCCCCGATGAAATCTACAATGGCCAATATTTCGATGACCTGACGATTTCGGCCACGCTGACGGACATCGACGGATCGGGCGGCATCCTGGGCCAAGCCGGCCCGACGCTGGCACGCGACGGCACCTACCTGCCGCTTGCGGGCATCATGGAATTCGACATCGCCGACGCCGAAACCTTCGATGGCTATGGCCTTTGGGACGATATCGTACTGCATGAAATGGTGCATACGATGGGCTTTGGCACTTTGTGGTCCTACATGGGGCTCACCAGCGGCTCGGTCGCGACCGGTGACATGCGTTTTACCGGCGAAATCGCCACCGCGCTTTACAACAGCGAGTTCGCGGACATCGCCAATGCTGATCCGGACTCGGCCAATGGCGTGCCGGTGGAAACCGATGGCGGCGCAGGCACGGCCGGCGGGCACTGGGACGAAACGATTTTCACCAACGAGATCATGACGGGCTATATCAACAACTCGAACTATATCTCCGAGATGTCGATCGCCGCCCTGGAAGACATGGGCTATGACACGGTCATCGACGATCCCAACGATCCGTTCGACCTTTATGGCACGATCCCGGTCGATCCGCTTTCTGACGCGATCGTCTGATCACCGCACAAATGCAGCGGGGCCGGCGGGCAGGGCATTGCCCCTGCCCGTTGCCGTTTACTGACCGGCCAGCATCATCTCGGCCGCCTTCTCGGCGATCATGATGGTGGGCGAATTGGTATTGCCGCTGGTGATCTTCGGCATCACGCTGGCATCGACCACCCGCAGGTTGCCCAGCCCCCGGAACCGCAGCTGCGCATCCAGCGGCGCGGCATCGTCCGCGCCCATCCGCACCGTGCAGGTGGGGTGAAAGATCGTCGTGCCGACGTCGCCCGCCGCCTTCGCCACCTCTTCATCGCTCTGGAAGTCCGGCCCCGGCTTGATCTCTTCGGGGGCGTATTTCGCCATCGCGCTCTGCTCCATGATCGCACGGCTCTGCCGTATCGCCGCCACTGCAACGGCGCGGTCGCCCTCGGTGCTCAGGTAATTCGGTGCGATCTTCGGCGGCGCCTTCGGATCGGGCGAAGTGATCTCGATCACCCCGCGGCTTTCGGGGCGCAGGTTGCAGACGCTGGCGGTGATCGCTGGGAAATCATGCAGCGGCTGGCCGAACGCATCCAGCGACAGCGGTTGCACGTGATATTCCAGGTCCGCCGTCTCCACCCTCTCGGAACTGCGGGAAAACGCGCCCAGCTGGCTGGGCGACATCGACATCGGGCCCGACCGCTTCAGCGCGTATTCCAGCCCGATCTTGGCCTTGCCCCACCAGGTACTGGCCAGGGTATTCAGCGTCTTGCCGCCACTGAGCCGCCAGGCGCAGCGCAACTGCAGATGGTCCTGCAGGTTGGCGCCCACCTCGGGCTGATCCAGCACCACGTCGATCCCGTGCTTTTGCAACAGCGCGCCGGGCCCCACGCCCGAAAGCTGCAGTATCTGCGGCGAATTCACCGCGCCGGCCGACAACACCACCTCGCCGCCGCAGCGCGCCTGCTTGACCGTGCCGCCCTGCTCGTATTCCACGCCCACAACACGGCCCTCTTCGATCAACAGGCGGCGGGTGTGCGCCCGCGTCTCGACCCGCAGCGATTGGCCCGACGTGGTGCGCAGGAACGCCTTGGCGGTGTTCATCCGCCAACCCTTACGCTGGTTCACGCGGAAATACCCCACGCCCTCGTTGTCGCCGGTGTTGAAATCGCGGGTCTCGGGCAGGCCCCATTCCCGGGCCGCCGCCATCCAGTCGTCCAGCAGGTCCCAGTGCAGGCGCTGGTTTTCCACCCGCCATTCCCCGCCTTCGCCATGCAGGTCCGATGCGCCGTCGACATAGTCCTCGGACTTTCTGAACAGCGGCAGAACATCCTCCCAGCCCCAGCCGGTCAGGCCCATCTGCCGCCAGCCATCGTAATCCGCCGCCTGCCCGCGCAGGTACAGCATCCCGTTGATCGAGGAACACCCGCCCAGCACCTTGCCCCGCGGATAAAGCAGCGACCGGCCATTCAGCCCGGGGTCTTCAGCGGTCTTGTACATCCAGTCGGTGCGGGGGTTGCCGATGCAATAGAGATAACCGATCGGGATGTGCACCCAGTGGTAATTGTCCCTACCGCCAGCTTCCAGCAGCAGCACCTTGCGCCCGGCATCGGCCAGGCGCTTGGCCATCACGCAGCCCGCGCTGCCTGCGCCCACGATGATATGATCCCAGTCCATGTCCCGTCCCTTTGCCCCGTCTTCGGGGCCTATCTAACGGGATTTTGCCCCGGGCCGAAACCGCCAATTCCGCCGGGCGCGTCACATGCAGGGCTCGGTCAGCGCGGGGGCCACGGGCGCGGGCACGGGACGCCCGCCAACCAGGGCCAGCGCCTCGACGTAGCGCAGCACCGGCCGGACGGCGATATCGCCACACCCATACGCCCCGCGGGGCATCTTCAGCAAATTGCAGGCCTCGTCGCCCAGAAGCAGGGTTTCACAGGCCGCGCCCTCGGCCAGCACAAGGTGATGCTCGGGCAGCAGAAGATGCACGTAGCGGATGCGATTGCAGGGCGCGAACCGGATGTCGACGCCGTTGACCAGAGCCTTGGCCGGCACCAGCACCTCGGACGCGCCGAACATCAGCTCGGCCAGCGGCGACCGTATCAGCACCCGGTGCTGCTGGCTCAGCCGCAGCGGCGCATGGTTGCCGATGGTGCCCGGCGCGAACAGCACCGGCGCGTTGCGCCCCCACCCTACGACACGCCGTTCGCCCAGCCACATCACCGGCTGCGGCCCGGCATCCAGCGTCACCACCCGGTCGCCTTCCCAGATGTCGCCCGCCGCGACACTGCCCACCGCGGTTGCGATCCGGGTGTCGGCGGCAAAGCAGACGAATTCGTGCGTATAGGTCGCGTTCTGGTCACTGGTGTAGAACTGCGGCGGCTGGCCATTCGTGAAATTATCGAAATACCAGCTCTCTAGATCGAAATCCGGTGTCCAGATCACCTGGGTGAGTTCGCCGGTCTCGTCCAGGCCTTCGAACACGATCACGCCACCGCCGCCCGGCGCCGCGTCCGACCGGATCACCACCGCATCCTCGATCGTATGCGCCCCGCCCGTACCGCCATAGCTCAGGTCATAGACGTCACCCACCTCGAACAGGCGCGGGTCGGTGTCCCCATCGTTCGTGGTGATCACCAGATCGAGCGAAGAGGTCGGCGGATAGTCGAAATCCGATACACCCGGCCCCGAATTCACGTTCGAGCCGGTGGCGACGGCAAATTCATTATCCAGCGCGAAAAAAATCCAGCGCGAAAAAACTGAAGCTCACGGCGCATCCTCCGAGGGGCGCCGCGAACCTGTCGAAAACCTGCTAAAGCCGTTTTAAATTCCGCGCGAAATGCGCGCGGCATTTGAGTTAAATCACACCGGCAGGGCCGTCGTGCGGAACACCGTGCGCAGCGCGAAGCTTGATTGCATCTGCGCGACACCCGGCAGCCGCGCAAGGTGCTGGCGGTGGATACGGGCGAAATCGTCGGTGTTTTCGGCCACGACCTTCAGGATGTAATCCGCCGTGCCCGCCATCAGGTGGCATTCCAGCACGTCCGGAATGCGCGCCACCGCCTTCTCGAAGGCGTCGAGCACCTCGTCGGTCTGCCCGCGCAGCGTGATCTCGACAAACACGGTGGTTGGAAGGCCGATGCGGCGTGCGTCCAGCAGGGCGACGTAATCGCGGATGAACCCTTCGCTCTCCAGCCGCTGCACCCGGCGGTGGCAGGCGCTGGGGCTCAGGTTGACCGCCTCGCTCAGATCGGCGTTCGACATACGCCCCTTTCGCTGAAGGGCGTTCAGGATACGTCGATCAATTGCATCTAGCGCCATTTGCGCAAACTCCTTCGAAGGTTTTGGCACCATATCGAAGATTCTTCGAAACTGTCCAGCGTGACGGGCGCAGATTCCAAGCACTTTGCGCCCAAACTGCGACATTCTGTCAAGTAACGGGAGCGAAGGAGATACCCCCATGAAGATCGGTTGCCCAAAGGAAATCAAGCCGCAGGAATTCCGCGTGGGCATGACGCCCAACGCCGCGCACGAGGCCGTGGCACATGGCCACGAGGTCATCATCGAGAAAGGCGCCGGGCTGGGGGCGGGTTTCGACGATGCCGCCTATATCGCAGCGGGCGCGCATATCCTGGACACCGCCGATGAAATCTTTGCGATCTGCGACATGATCGTGAAGGTGAAGGAACCCCAGGCAGTCGAGCGCAAGATGCTGCGCGAAGGCCAGCTGCTCTTTACCTACCTGCACCTCGCCCCCGACCCCGAGCAGACGAAGGACCTGCTGGAAAGCGGCTGCACGGCCATCGCCTATGAAACCGTCACCGACGATCGCGGCGGCCTGCCGCTCCTGGCGCCGATGTCCGAGGTCGCGGGCAAACTGGCGCCGCAGGTCGGCGCCTGGACGCTGCAGAAATCCAATGGCGGACGCGGCGTTCTGCTGGGCGGCGTGCCCGGTGTCGGCCCGGCCAAGGTGGTGGTGATCGGCGGCGGCGTCGTCGGCACTCACGCAGCCCGCATCGCCTCGGGCATGGGTGCCGAGGTGACGGTGCTCGACATGAACCTTTCGCGCCTGCGCTATCTCGACGATGCCTTCCGGGGCGAGTTCCGCACCTCCTACGCCTCCAAGGGCAACACCGCCGAGCTGGTGGCCGCAGCCGACATGGTGGTGGGCGCGGTTCTCATCCCCGGCGCCGCCGCGCCGAAACTGGTGACCCGCGAACAACTCTCGACGATGAAACCCGGCGCGGCCATCGTCGACGTGGCCATCGACCAGGGCGGCTGTTTCGAAACCTCGAAACCCACCACCCACGAAGACCCGATCTATGACGTCGACGGCATCATGCATTACTGCGTGGCCAACATGCCGGGCGCCGTGGCGCGCACCTCGACCATCGCTTTGGGCAACGCCACCATGCCCTTCATGATGGCGCTGGCGAACAAGGGCTGGAAACAGGCCTGCGCCGACGATCCGCACCTGCTCAATGGCCTTAATGTCCATGCCGGGCAGCTCACCTATTACGCCGTCGGCAAGGCCCTGGGTCTCGACGTGGTCTCGCCCCAGCTGGTGATCAAGTAATCTCCTCCGACCGGCCCAAGGGGCCGGTTGGACCTTGCGGCGCCCGATCCTCCCTCGGGCGCCGCTTTTTCGTTCGCTGACGCGAAGTTAACCGGCGCAAACCCGCCCATGGCTTTCAACAGGGCTGTGCGACGCCCCGAAGCCGGACTAGGCTTCTGCCATGTCGCAACCGCATCCATCCTATCCCGTCTATGCCCGCTCCGAGCGGGTGGCCGACGCCGCGATGCACATCCTCGGCATCGCCGGTGCCCTGACGGGCACGGTCTGGCTGATCATCTGGAGCTGGGGCCATATCAGCGGCGGGCAGACCGTGGCGCTTTCGGTATACGGCGCGACGCTGATCGCGGGCTTCCTGGCCTCGGGCATCTATCACTTCACCCCGTGGGAAGACTGGCGGACGACGTTCCGCCGGATGGATCACGCCGCGATCTACCTGAAAATCGCGGGCACCTACACGCCGCTGGTGGTGATGATCGGCAGTGTCACCTCTTACGTGGTGCTGGCCATCGTCTGGGCGCTTGCGGCCTTCGGCATGGCCCGCAAGCTGTGGTTCTGGCACAATCCGAACCAGAACGGCATTACGCTCTACCTCGTCATGGGGTGGCTGTCGGTCCTTCTCGTTGGCTCGCTTTTCGCGATCCTGCCCGGGGCGGCGCTGGCGCTCATCGCGGCGGGCGGGCTGCTTTACACGCTGGGTGTGCTCTTCCACGTCTGGGAAAATCTGAAATTCTCGAACGCGATCTGGCACGGTTTTGTGCTTGGCGCCTCGACCTGCTTTTTCATCGCCATCACGCTGGCAAGCGCACCGCCCCTCATCTGAGCCCTTCGCGGCGCGGGCTCAGTTGCCCTGTCGCTTCATCATCATTTCATGCACCGCCCGCATGCCGCGCGCCGCCATGTCGCTCACCTCGGCGGCATGCGTGTGCAGCGCCGCCACCATCTCGGGATCGTCCGAGGTCTGCGTCACCACGATCGCATCGCCTTGAATGTCGATATCGGTCACGATCGCCTCGTGCCGCTCAAAGAAGATGTCCAGCGTGGGCGACTGGATCATCACCTGCGGATCGCGGCCCATCTCGACCCGGTCGATCATGCCGATCACATGGCTGACCAGCGCCTCGTGCACCGCCGGATCGGTGGAAAAGGTGCGGGTGCGGATGCCGTTGGGCAGGTTCTCCACCTCGCGGCGCAATGTCTGAAAATTGCGGAACATCACCGCCATCTCGGCGCTTTCCTCGGGCGTCGCATCCAGCCCGCGCAGCCCGGGCATGTTGACCTCGTCATGACCGGTGCCATCGGCGCCGTGTCCATGCATCATCCCGTGGCCCATACCGTGGCCCTGCCCGCCCTGCTGCGCGGCACCCGGCCCCGCCGCGATCAGCAGCGCCAAGCCACCAGTTGCCAATATCCGTTTCATCCCGAAAATTCCTCCGCGCTGTGTCACGTCCAGTCCATCACCACCTTGCCGGCCTCGCCCGACAGCATGGCGGCAAACCCGTCCCTGAAATCATCAATGGAAATCCGGTGCGTGATCAACCCCGACACATCCAGCCCCGATTGCAGCAGCGCGATCATCTTGTACCAGGTCTCGTACATCTCGCGGCCATAGATGCCCTTGACGTGCAGCATCTTGAAAATGATCTCATTCCAGTCCACGGCGAATTCCGTGGGCGCAATGCCCAGCAGCGCGATCTTGCCGCCATTGTTCATCCGGTGGATCATCTGCCGCATCGCATCGGCCGCGCCCGACATTTCCAGCCCCACGTCAAAGCCCTCGGTCATGCCGATGCGCTCCATAACCTCGGCCA
This sequence comes from Marimonas lutisalis, assembly GCF_005434965.1. GTDB lineage: Bacteria > Pseudomonadota > Alphaproteobacteria > Rhodobacterales > Rhodobacteraceae > Marimonas_A > Marimonas_A lutisalis. The sequence goes on along the minus strand of NZ_SKCI01000002.1, from coordinate 268,338 downwards.
GCTTTTCCGACGACACATCGACAACCGTCGGCACCCCCATGCGCCGCGCCAGGTCCAGCCGGTAAGGCGCGATATCGGTGATCACCACCTTGCGCGCGCCCGCCCTTGCGGCCACCAGCGCACCCATGATGCCGATGGGCCCCGCGCCCGTCACCAGCACGTCCTCGCCCACCAGGTCGAACGACAGGGCCGTGTGCACCGCGTTGCCCAGCGGATCGAGGATCGCCGCGATCTCGTCGGGGATGTCATCGGGGATCGGCACCACGTTCGTTTCCGGCAGGCACAGGTATTCGGCAAAGGCCCCGGGCCGGTTCACGCCGACGCCCTTGGTGTTGCGGCACAGGTGCCCGCGCCCGGCCCGGCAGTTGCGGCAGATGCCGCACACGATATGCCCCTCGCCGCTCACCCTCTGGCCGATCCGGTACTTGGTGGCCGCCGGCCCCGTATCCACGATCTCGCCACAGAACTCGTGGCCCACCACCATCGGCACCGGCACCGTTTTGGCCGACCATTCATCCCATTTCCAGATATGCACGTCCGTGCCGCAGATGGCCGATTTCTTCACCTTGATCAGCACGTCCTGCTGTCCCGGCTCGGGCACCGGCACGCGTTCCATCCACAGCCCCGGCTCCGCCTTGGCCTTCACCAGCGCCTTCATCTCGTTCTGCATCAGATCACCCCCATGTCGCGCCCAACCTCGACAAACGCGTCGATCGCGCGGTCCAGTTCCTCTTGGCTATGCGCCGCCGACATCTGCGTGCGGATCCGGTCCTGCCCCTTCGGCACCACCGGGAAACTGAACGGCGCCACGTAAACGCCTTTCTCATCCAGCCGCGCCGCCATCTCCTGCGCCAGCTTCGGGTCGCGCAGCATCACCGGGATGATCGGATGCTCGCCCGGCAACAGGTCGAACCCCGCCTGCCCCATCCGCGTGCGGAAATGCACGGCATGCGCCATCAGCCGCTCGCGCCGCTCGCCCGAGGCCTCGAGCATGTCCAGCACCCTGAGCGAGGTCGCCGCGATCACCGGCGCCAGCGTGTTGGAAAAGAGATAGGGCCGCGAGCGTTGCCGCAGCCAGTCGACCACCCGCGCACTTGCCGCCGTGTACCCGCCCGAGGCCCCGCCCAGCGCCTTGCCCAGCGTGCCTGTCAGGATATCGACACGGCCCATCACCCCGCAATGCTCGGGCGTGCCGCGCCCGGTTTCACCCATGAAGCCCACCGCGTGGCTGTCATCGACCATCACCATCGCGTCGTATTTCTCGGCCAGGTCGCAGATCTCGGTCAGCTTCGCCACGTAACCATCCATGGAAAACACGCCATCGGTGGCAATCAGGCGAAACCGGCAATCCTGCGCCTCTTTCAGGCGCTCTTCCAGCGCGCCCATGTCGGAATTGGCATAACGCAGCCGCCGCGCCTTGCAGAGCCGGATGCCGTCGATGATCGAAGCATGGTTGAGCGCATCCGAGATGATCGCATCCTCTTCGCCCAGGATCGTCTCGAAAAGGCCGGTATTGGCATCGAAACAGCTGGAATAGAGAATCGCATCCTCCATCCCCAGGAACCGCGCGATCCGGCCTTCCAGTTCCTTGTGCTCTTCCTGCGTGCCGCAGATAAACCGGACCGAAGACATGCCATAGCCATAGCGCGCCAGCGCCGCGCGCCCGGTCTCGATCAGCTCTTCGTTGTCCGACAGGCCAAGGTAGTTGTTGGCACACAGGTTGATCACCTCCCGCCCCGAGGCCAGCGCCACCGTGCCCGCCTGTTTCGAGGTGATGACCCTCTCGGTCTTGTAAAGGCCCGCGTCGCGCAGCTCGTCCAGCTGCGCGGCAAGGTGATCGTCAAAGGATCGGCTCATATCGTTCCTCCCCGTGCCAAAGTTCTGTGGCGCCCGCAGGAACCGGCGCGCCGAAGTCATGTCAAAATGTGCCGCGCGCGGATCCCGACAAGCCGCCCGAATGCGACACGCATTGTAACGCCCGGGCCAAATCAGCCCGGAATCGGAGGTAGCACGTCATCCGGCATCGGGCATTGATAGGGATCGCGCGCCAGGCGCGCCTGGTGCTCGGCCTTTGCCGCGCTCAGGATTGCCGGTTCGCGGTAGAGATCGCAGGCCGTCGCCGCCATCACCTTGGCCGCGTGGATCATCCCCTTGTGCGCCAGCGGCGTCTTGCCATGCGCCGTCAGCTGCCAGGTGTGAAACGGCGTGCCCAGCGCGCAGGTCGTCACCCAGGCCTGCACCAACGGCACCGCCCAGCTCACATCGCCCACATCGGTCGAGCCCTCTCCGCCCACGCTCTTGCGGTCGAGCGGGGCAACGAAATCGCAGATCTCCATGTCGTATTCCGGCGCCCGCCCGGTGCGGGCGAATACCGATTCGATATCCTCGTCGGTCAGCGTCTTGCGGATCTCGCGGGCAAAGGCGCGATCGTCCTCGTCGAACTGCACCGGCCCCAACCGGTCGAACTGCCGCTGCATCAGCTCTTCCAGCGGCCGATTCGGCAACAGGTTCGACACCGCGCTCACCACCTTCGCCTCGACCCGTGTCTCGGTCATCAGCGCCGCGCCCTCTGCGATGTTGCGCACGCGCGCCACCAGCCCGCGCAGCCCTTTCAGGTCCCGCGCGCGGATCAGTTGCCGCACCGTGGCGCGTGCCTGCACCACGTTGGGCGCTGCGCCCCCGGCATCGAGATAGGCATAATGCACCCGCGCATCGTCGGGCATGTGTTCACGCATATAGTTCACGCCCACGTTCATAAGCTCGACCGCATCCAGGGCCGAGCGCCCCAGCTCGGGCGAGGCCGCGGCATGCGCTGCCTTGCCGTGAAAGGTGAAATCGATCCGCGTATTGGCCAGCGAGCGGGGCTCCATCACCCCGGAATAACTGGCCGGATGCCAGGTGATTGCCGCATCGACATCGTCGAACAGGCCCTCGCGCACCATGAAGGTCTTGGCCGCACCGCCCTCTTCCGCTGGGCAGCCATAATACCGCACCCGGCCCGGCAGTCCGCTCTCGGCGAGGAAATCCTTGACCGCGGCTGCCGCGGCCAGGGCGGCCGAGCCCAGAAGGTTGTGCCCGCAGCCATGCCCCGCGCCCCCGGCCTTGACCGGCGCTGGCATCGCCACGCCCGATTGCTGGCCCAGTTCGGGCAGCGCGTCATACTCGCCCAGGATGGCGATCACCAGCCCGCCTTTGCCGGCCTCGCCCATCACGGCGGTCGGAATTCCGGCCAGCCCGGTCTGCACCCGAAACCCCTCGGCCTCCAGCATGAGCCGATGCTCCTCGGCGGAGCGCGCCTCGCAATAGGCCACTTCGGGCATGTCGAACACCCGGTCCGACAGGCCCACGTATTCGGCCTTCCGCGCCTCGACCAGGTCCCAGGCCGGCTCGCTGTTCATCTGCTGCATCTTGGAGTCTCCCGCGCGTGTCCTGCGAAAGAGTGATCCCGCCCGAAGCCATTGTCAAAACACAAAAGCCGCCCCCGGAGGAGCGGCTTTCTGCGGCGCGAGATGGTAGCGTGGGGCGGACTTGAACCGCCGACCCCAGCATTATGAGTGCTGTGCTCTAACCGGCTGAGCTACCACGCCATCTCACACGGAAGGCTCACTTAGCCGCGCTTCCCGGTTCTGTCAAACCCAAAATCCGGCCCGCGTGCTTCATCTTGCCCCAAATGGGCCCGCGCGTTCGAACTCCACTCACTTCCTCAGGTATTTTTCAAAGGCCCAGCCCTGCGCGCCCGATTGGTGCGATACCCGCACCCAGCCACCCTTGCGCTCGAGAATCTCGACCGCCTCGCCGTTGAACATCCGCCGCACGATGGCAAAGCCCGAACCGGGGCCCGTGCGCAGGTTCAGGTAACCGTCATTGGGCGAATAGACAAAACGCACCGACGCAGCACCGTCAAAGGCCACCATGTATTTGCGAAAGGCCCAGCCGACATTACCCGAAGCCTCGTGCCGCACCCGGCTCCAGCTGCCCTTGGTCTCCAGAACCTCGACCAGCGATCCATGCCGCATGGGCAGGATGATGTCATACTGGCTGCCTGGTCCGGTCCGCAGGTTCAGGTACCCATCGCCGGGGCTGTTCACGATCCGCACCTCGGCCCATGCCGCCGCGGCCAGAAAACAGGCGGCGATTGCAGCAAGAAATACCCTCATCGCGGTCTCCCATGTTTTTCGATCAAAATTTCATTTTACCACGAAAACACGCATCACTGCAGCCAGGGTGCCACAGGACCGCCATGCGCAAAAAGAATGCCCCGCCGTCGGACGGGGCATTCCACGTGGTTCGGTCCGGCGCCTACTTCTTGGCCAGCGCGTCGCGGATCTCGGTCAGAAGGTCCAGCTCGGTCGGCCCGGCGGGCGCTTCCTCGGCGGGGGCTTCCTCTTTCTTCTCGGCCGCCTCTTTCACCTTGTTGACATAGCGCACCAGCATGAACACCACGAAAGCGATGATCAGGAAGTTGATGATCGCCATGATGAACGAGCCATAGGCGAACACCGCCGCCCCGCCTTCGCGCGCGGCTTCCAGGCTCGCGCCCTCGGCGACCTCGCCCGACAGCACGGCATACATGTTGGTAAAGTCGATCCCACCCAGGAACAGCCCGATGATCGGGTTGATCAGGTCGGCCACCAGCGAACTGACGATCGCGGTGAACGCGGCACCGATAATGATACCAACGGCCATGTCCATGACATTGCCCTTGGCGATGAAATCCTTGAATTCTTTAAGCATTTTGCCCCTCACTCATGATAGCGCCGGCTGATTTACCTGGTTGCGCCGGATCGCATCGTTAACATATCACGAAAATCCATGAATTCGGGTCTGTTTTTACGGGAATTCCCCGGTATTTTTCCCCCGACCCAACAGGAGAGACAGATGACCTCGATCACCGATCACCCGATCAATGCCCGCTGGCCGGCCGAAAACCCCGACATTCTTCAGCTCTATTCCTTCCCCACGCCGAACGGCGTGAAGGTCTCGACCATGCTGGAAGAAACCGGCCTGCCCTATGAATGGCATCGGGTGACGATCAATGACGAGGATGTCAAAAGCCCCGAGTTCCTGTCGCTCAACCCCAATGGCAAGATCCCCGCCATCATCGACCCCGACGGCCCCGGCGGCCAGCCGCTGGAACTTTTCGAAAGCGGCGCGATCCTGATTTACCTGGCCGAAAAGACCGGCCAGTTTCTCTCGACCGATCCGGCCAGGCGTTACCAGACCATCCAGTGGGTGATGTTCCAGATGGGCGGCATCGGCCCGATGTTTGGCCAGCTGGGGTATTTCTTTGCCTTCGGCGGCGCCGATATCGACGATGACCGCCCGGTCGAGCGCTACCTGAACGAAACCATGCGCCTGCTCGACGTGCTCGAGGCGCGCCTTCAGGGACGCGACTGGCTGATGGACGACTATTCCATCGCCGATATCTGCACCGTGCCGTGGATGCGCGCGCTCGATCACTACGGCGCCAAGCCCGAGGTGAAATGGAATGCGCGCCCCAATGTCGTGGCCTGGTTCGACCGCTTCATGGAGCGCCCGGCGGTTCAGCGCGCCATCAACGTCCCCCCGCGCGAGGCGTGATAGCGACGTAGGGTGGGCTTTCAGCCCACCTTCCCCTTACCCCGGCAGCGCACCGGTCAGGACATAGCGCAGGATTTCCACCACCTGCCCCGGCTCGCGCGCCACGGCCAGCGCGGCGGCGTCCACCTCTTTCAGCGCGTGGTCATGCTCGGGCAGTTGCAGCACGATCAGGCTCTTGCCCAGCGCGGCGGCATAGCCCGCATCGAAGGCTGCGTTCCACTGGCGGTATTTCTCGCCGAAGCGCACCACTACCACGTCGGCGTCGGCAATGCCCTTGCGGGTGCGGATCGCGTTCACCATCGCGCCCTTGTGGTCATGCCAGTACTTGTTCTCCTCGGAACCCAGAATCGCCACGCCGCAATCGTCACTGGCCGCGTGATCCGTCACCGGGCTGTCAAAGCTCACGTCCAGCCCCTTGGCGCCCTCGACGATCTGCTCGCGCCAGTCGGTGTGAATCTCGCCCGACAGGTAAACCTTCAATGTCATGCCTCGCTCCCTTCTCTAGTCTCGCATCATTTCCGTCACCGCCTCGTCCGAGACCTGCCCGAAATCGCGGTAATGCAGCCCCACGGCCTGAAAGAACTCGGGCCGCTCCAGGCAGACCACCCGGTCGGCCAGCGCCTCCATCTCGCGCAGCGTGTCGCGCGCCGCCACCGGCACCGCCAGCACGATCTCTTTCGGCTCGCGCTCGCGCAGGCCCATCAGCGCCGCCTTCATCGTGGCGCCCGTGGCGATCCCGTCGTCGATCACGATGGCGCTGCGGTCCTTCACCGCGACCGGATCGCGCCCTTCCAGCCACATCGCCCGGCGCTCGGCATTCTTCTTGCGCTCGCTGGCGATCGTGGCCTCCAGGTCCTCGCGGCTCAGCCCGGCCGCCCGCAGCACGTGCTCGTTGAAAACGATATGCTCGGGCGGTCCGTCGACCAGTGCGCCGGCGGCCAGCTCCGGCTGCCACGGCGTGCCGATCTTGCGCACCAGCACAAGATCCAGCGGCGCCTTCAGCGCCCGCGCCACCGGCAGCGCCACCGGCACCCCGCCGCGCGGCAGGGCAAAAACCACCGGATCGGTCAGCTCCAGCTCGGCCAGCGCCTTGGCCAGCGCCTCGCCCGCCGCGTCGCGATTGTCGAACATCGCAGGTCTCCTCCACCGTTAACCCGTACTTTACCGTAACGGGATGGTAACCGCGTCCGCACCGTTCACCACGGGAAATTCGCCGCACCCGGCAGCCGGATGTCAGCCAAGGGGGTGCACACAAGTCACCCCCCCGAGTCGCCCCCGTTAACCACCGGCAAAACCCCGCCGGTGGTTATCCGCGCAGCACGCCGCCCGTGGCTTTCTGGACCTTCTCGACGATCTTCGCGGCGACCGCCTCGATTTCCTTTTCCTTCAGCGTCTGGTCGGTCGGCTGCAGCCGCACGGTGATGGCCAGCGATTTCTTGCCCTCACCCAGGCTGCCGCCAATGAACTCGTCAAAGACGCGCACGCTGTCGATAAGCTGCTTGTCCGCGCCGGCGGCGGCATTGACCAGCGTCAATGCCTCGACATCGGCATCGACGACAAAGGCAAAGTCACGCTCAACCGCCTGCAGGTCGCTGGCCTCCAGCGCGGCGCGCGTGGCGCTCTGGTTGCGCGGCGCGGGCACTTCATCTGGCCAGATGGTAAAGGCCACGGCAGGGCCTTTCACATCCATCGCCTTCAGCACCTTGGGGTGAATTTCCCCAAAGATCCCAAGCACTTTCTTGGGGCCAAGGCAGATCTTGCCATGCCGCCCCGGGTGCCACCATGCCGGGCCGCCGCGCAGGATCTGCACCTTCGCGGGCGCGCCGATCGCGGCCAGGATCGCCTCGGCATCGGCCTTGGCGTCGAACGCATCGACGGGCCGCGATGCGCCATGCACGTCCTTCGGTCCGCTGCGGCCGACCAACAGGCCGGTCACCTGCAGATGCTGCTCTTCCGGTTCCCCACCATGGAAGGCCGGGCCCACCTCGAACAGCGCCAGGTCGCTCATCCCGCGCGCCTGGTTGCGCGCCGCGGCCTGCATCAGGCCGGGCAGCAGATCGGGCCGCATGTGGCTCATTTCGCTGGAAATGGGGTTTTCCAGCATCGTCGCGTCATCGCCCCCGCCAAACAGCGCGGCGCTGGCGCGGTCGATAAAGGAATAGGTCACACATTCATTGTACCCAAGCGAGGCACAAGTCCGCCGCGCCGCCTGCTCCCGCCGCTGATGCAGCGACAGGATCGGTTTCGGCACGCCATCCTGCGTACGGCGCATTGGTTTTCCCTTAAGCTTCGTTAACGAAGCGATACGGGCGACCTCTTCCACCAGGTCGGCCTCGCCCATCACGTCGGGCCGCCAGCTGGGCACATGCGCCATGTTGCCTTCCAGGCGGAAGCCCAACTTAGTCAGGGTCTGACGCTGCTCGGCCTCGGGGATGTCCATGCCCACCAGGCTGATCACCCGCGCGGGGTCAAGCTTGTAGGCGCGGCTCACATCCGGCACCTCGCCGGCGACGACCACGCTCGACGGCTCACCGCCGCACAGCTCCATGATCATCTGCGTGGCCAGCTCGATCGCGGGCATGTTGAACGCCGGGTCGATCCCGCGCTCGTTGCGATAGCGCGCATCCGAATTGATCTTCAGCGCCCGCCCGGTATAGGCGATCTGGATATGGTTCCAGACGGCGGCCTCAAGGAACACGTCGGTCGTTTCCATGGTGCAGCCTGTTTCCAGCCCGCCCATGATTCCGGCAATCGATTCAATGCCTTGATCGTCCGAGATCACGATCTGCCCTTCCGAGAACGTGTATTCCTTCTCATCCAGGCCCACGAGTGTTTCGCCGCCCTTGGCGCGGTGAATGCGCAGGTCGCCCTTGACCTTGCCGGCATCGAAAACGTGCAGCGGGCGGTTCTGGTCGAAGGTGAAGAAGTTGGTCACGTCCACCAGTTTCGAGATAGGACGCAACCCGATCGCCTTCAGCCGGTCCTGCAGCCATTGCGGGCTGGGCCCGTTCTGCACGCCGCGGATCAGGCGGCCTGCGAACACGTAACAGCCGTCGCGCGTGTCCTCGTCGATGGTCACGTTGATCGGGCTGGGGAACTCGCCCTCGATATGCACGTCTTTCGCGGGCTTCAGCGTGCCCATGCCCCGCGCCGCCAGGTCGCGCGCGATGCCCCGCACGCCCAGCGCGTCGGGCCGGTTCGGCGTGATCGCGATCTCGATCACCGGGTCCACCTTGGCCGGCTCGTTCTCGGCCAACCAGTCGGCAAAGCTCTGGCCCACCTCACCCGAGGGCAGCTCGATGATGCCATCATGCTCGTCGGAAAGCTCCAGCTCGCGCTCACTGGCCATCATGCCATGGCTTTCCACGCCGCGGATCTTGCCCACGCTCAGCGTCACGTCGATGCCCGGGACATAATCGCCCGGCTTGGCCAGAACCACGGTGATACCTTCACGCGCATTGGGCGCACCACAGACGATCTGCTTCTCGCCCTCGTCGGTTTCCACCATGCACACGCGCAGCCGGTCGGCATCCGGGTGCTGCTTGGCCGACTTGACCTTGGCCAGCGTGAAATTCTTCAGCTTGTCCAGCGGGTTGATGATGTCCTCGACCTCGAGTCCAAGGTCCGTCAGCGCCTCGGCGATCTCGTCGACGCTAGCCTCGGTCTCGAGGTGATCTTTCAGCCAGGAGAGGGTGAATTTCATCGGGATAGCCCCCCGTGCAGAGTAGGAACATCAAGGCTCGCAAACCCGTAGTGCCGCAGCCAGCGCAGGTCGGAATCAAAGAACGCCCGCAGATCGGGAATGCCGTATTTCAGCATCGCGATCCGGTCGATCCCCATGCCAAAGGCAAAGCCCTGGTGCACGTTGGGGTCGATCCCACCGGCCTCGAGCACCTTGGGGTGCACCATGCCGCTCCCTAGGATTTCCAGCCAGTCGTCGCCTTCGCCGACCTTCAACTGCCCGCCTTCCCAGGAACAGCGGATATCGACCTCGGCCGAGGGTTCGGTGAATGGGAAATGCGAGGCGCGGAAACGCAGCTCCACGTCGTCGACCTCGAAGAACGCTTTCACGAATTCCTCGAGCGTCCACTTGAGGTTCGCCATCGAGATATCGGTATCGAGCGCCAGCCCCTCGACCTGGTGGAACATCGGCGTGTGGGTCTGGTCATAATCCGCGCGATAGACGCGGCCCGGGCAGATCACCCGAATGGGCGCGCCGGCCAATTCCATCGAGCGGATCTGCACCGGCGAGGTGTGGGTGCGCAGCACATGCGGCGGGCGATTGTCGCCCTCGGCACGGTGCATGTAGAACGTGTCCATCTCGGCGCGCGCCGGGTGGTGGCCGGGAATGTTCAGCGCGTCGAAATTGTGCCAGTCGCTTTCGATCTGCGGCCCCTCAGCCACGGCAAAGCCCATGTCGGCAAAAATCGCCGTCACCTCTTCGGTCACCTGTGAAATCGGGTGGATCGTTCCGCTGCGGCGATCGCGCGCGGGCAGCGTGACGTCCAGCCATTCGGCGCGCAGACGCTCGTCCAGCGCAGCATCTTCCAGCGCCTCTTTCTTGGCGGCCAGCGCGCTGTTGATCTCGTCCTTCAGCGCGTTGAGCTTCGGGCCCATAACCTGCCGCTCTTCCGGGCTCATCTTGCCCAGTTCGCGCATTTTCAGGCTGATCTCGCCCTTCTTGCCCACGGCCTGCACGCGCAGATCTTCCAGCGCGGCCTCGTCGCCCGCCTCGGCAATCAGCGCGATATACTTGTCTCTCAGATCGTCCATCCGACCCTCCGGTTTACGGTTGGCCCGTGCTAGCGAGTGAGACCCGCGAATGCAAGCGCGTGGCCCTGCAGATGAAAGCGATTGATGCAAGCCAGACAGCATGAGACAAGGCGGCATCAGGGGAAGGGGCAACGCATGGTCGCAAGGCAGGGCAGAAGATGACCGAGAGCCCCGCGCGGCCATGGCTGGTGCTGGCGGGGCTGGCTCTCGGCGTGACCGTAACCAATGGCTTTGCCCGCTTTGCCTATGGCCTGTTGCTGCCGGCGATGAAATCCGAACTGGACTGGAACTATGCGCAGGCCGGGTGGCTCAATACCGCGAATGCGATGGGCTATGTCGTGGGCGCGATCCTGACGATGATCCTGATCCGCCGGGTGCGGCCCACGCATCTTTATGCCTTCGGCCTTGTCACCACCACCGTGGCGCTTCTGGTCACAGGGCTGGTCACCGCGCTGTGGTGGCAGACGCTGTGGCGTGTTCTGGCCGGTGTCTTCGGCGCGATGTCGTTTTCCACGGCAGGCGCGCTGGCCGCGCAGCTCTTCCAGAACGATGCACGGCGCAATGCGCTGGCCATCGCCATCCTTTTCGGATCGGGCGGGGGGCTGGGCATCGTGCTGGCCGGGGTATCGCTGCCGCTCTTGCTGGGGGTGCAGGGCTACGGCGCATGGCCGTGGGGATGGGTCCTGATCGGAGGTGCCAGCCTTGCCTTCCTGCCATTGGGGCTGTGGTCGGCCACGCAACTGCGCGCGCCGCGGCGGGCGGATGGCGCGCCGCCGGCGCGGTTGCCCGTTCTGCGCATGCTGGGCGAGCTGGGCGGCTATGCCTGTTTCGGTATGGGTTATATCGTCTACCTGACATTCCTGTCGGCCTGGATGACCGAGCAGCAGGCCACGCCCTGGGTGATTGCGGCCACATGGGCGGTGCTGGGCAGCTGTATCTGCGTATCGCCCATCCTGTGGCGCCCGGTCCTCGCGCGCCATGCCTCGGGCAGGCCGCTGGCGATGATCCTGACGGGGATTGCCCTGGGATCCGCCCTGCCGGTGCTGGTCCCGGGCAGCCTGGCGGCGGTGGTCTCGGCCATGATCTTCGGGCTATGCGTGTTCATGCCGCCGGGCGCCATCACCAGCTTCCTGCGCCAGAACCTGCCCGCTGAAGGCTGGGGCGCGGCGATCAGCTTCTTTACCGTGGTCTTCGCCATCGCCCAGACCGTAGGGCCCTATGCCGCCGGCCTGATCGGGGACATGGCAGGCGATATCGGGATCAGCCTTCTGGTTGCCGCCGGGATCCTTCTTTTCGGCGCCACGCTATCGCTGATGCAGCGGCCGCTGGATCAGGGCTGATCGTCACCGTCCAGCCCGCGTTTGAGCGCCAGAAGCCCCACCAGCCCCGCATCCCGCCGCGCGGCGGGATCGGCATCGCCCATCCCCTCCAGCATCTCGTCCACACCCGCAATCAGGCGCGCAACCGTCGCCGGGCCAAGCTCCGGGTCGCCCAGTTCTTTCCACCGCGCCGCCTGCGTCGGCCCCAGATGCTCCATGTAGTGGCGAAAGCCGCCGGCACCGCCGCCCAGGTGATAGGTCAGGTACGGCCCCATTAACGCCCATCTGAGGCCCGGGCCATGCATCACCGCGCGATCGACGTCTTCGGCGCTGGCAATGCCTTCGGCGACGATATGCACGGCCTCGCGGAAGAGCGCCGAGGACAATCGGTTGGCCACATGGCCCACCACGTCGCGTTTGAGTTCCACCACCTCGCGCCCGATCTTCTCGTAAAATGCCCGTGCCGCAGCCATGGCCGCCGCCCCGGTTTTGTGGCCCGGCACAAGTTCGACCAGGGGCACGAGGTGTGGCGGATTGAAGGGGTGCGCCACGACGATCCGCTCGGGATGCGCGGCCCCGGCCTGGATATCACTGGCCAGCAACGACGACGTGGATGAAGCAATCACGACATCGGCGGCTGCCCCGGCCTCGATCTGCGCCACGATTTGGCGTTTCACCTCGATCCGGTCGGGTCCGCATTCCTGGATGAAATCGGCACCTTCGCAAGCCGCGTCGATCCGCGTTGAAAACGAAAGGTGATCCCAAGGCACGTCCCCCTTGGCCATACCCACGGCTTGCAGATCCGGCCAGGCCCGCGCAACAGCATCGCGCACGCCAGCCTCGAACCCCTTGGCGACATCCTGCACCCGCACGTGCAGTCCATGGGCCAGGAACAGCGCCGCCCAGCTCTGCCCGATCAGCCCGCCGCCAATGATCGCAACCGTTTCAATGCCCATGGCACTCTCCTGAACGTGAAAAGCCCCGGCTCGGGCGGACCGAACCGGGGCTTTCGAATTTGATGGCAAACCGGCTTAGGCCAGCGCAGCCTTGGCCTGGTCCACGATCGCGCCGAAGGCATCCGGCTCGTGCACGGCCAGATCGGCCAGTACCTTGCGGTCCACTTCGATGCCCGACTTGGTCAGACCGTTGATGAAGCGCGAGTAGGTGAGCGACTCATCATGCGCGCGCACAGCGGCGTTGATCCGCTGGATCCACAGGGCGCGGAAGTTGCGCTTGCGGTTCTTGCGGTCACGGGTGGCGTACTGGTTGGCCTTGTCCACGGCCTGACGCGCCACCTTGAAGGTGTTCTTGCGACGGCCATAGTAACCTTTGGCCGCCTTGACGACCTTCTTGTGACGGGCGTGGGTGGTGGTTCCGCCTTTAACTCTCGACATCTCTCAAGCCCTCCTTAGCGATCGTACGGCATCATGCCCTTGATGGTCTTCTCATCGGGGGCGCTGAGCGTGGTGGTGCCGCGTGCATTGCGGATGAACTTGTTGGTGCGTTTGATCATGCCGTGGCGCTTGCCGGCCTGGGCCGTCTTGATCTTGCCATTGGCAGTGACCTTGAACCGCTTCTTGCAGCTCGACTTGGTCTTCATCTTGGGCATTTCCGTCTCCTTTTTCGGTCCGGTTTACGCGCGACTCGGCATGCCACTTCGGGCCGGCCGCGCAGACACAGAGGCGCCGTATAGTCGCGCCGGGCTGAATTGGCAAGAGCGTTGTGTTGTCGGCGCGGCTGTTCAGTTCACGTAACGCGCGATCAAATGGACCACGACATCGGGGATCTGATCAATCCTGTAACCGCCGGGTTTTTGCGTCACTGACCAGGCCAAAAGAGCACCCGCCACGATCACGGCGATGGCCGCCACCCGCGGCGCACGCCGATCCGACAAAGCCGAAACAAATGCAGGAATCGAGAAAACACCCAGAATGAGACCGATCGTCAACGCGAGATCGTAGTCCATTTCATTCTTCCTTGTTGAAAACTGCTCGATTTCAAGAGTTTACTCTGGGTCAGAGGCAAAAATCAAACTTTCGTCACAAGGTGCAACCCGAAGGATATTGGTGGTTCCGGGCACGTTGAACGGAACCCCCGCGGTCACGACGATCTGATCCTCGGTCGTGGCGAAGCCCCCGACCCTCGCGGCGCGCGCCGCATTCACCACCGCCTGTTTGAAGCGCTGCAATTCGCCCGTCATAATGCAGTTCGTCCCCCAGCTGAGCGCGAGACGCCGCGCGGTGCCGCGAAGGCTGGTCATCGCGATGATTGGCACGCGCGGACGTTCACGCGCTGTTAACAGCGCCGTCGTGCCCGATTGCGTAAAGCAGCAGATCACCTTGATATCCGTCGTCTCGGCGATTTCACGTGCGGCGGCGACGATACCATCGGCCACGCTCTTGCGTTCGGCGCTGCGCGAGGCCTCGATCACCTCGCGATAGATCTGATCGCTTTCCACCTCGATGGCAACGTTGTTCATCGTCGTCACCGCTTCGATCGGGTAATGTCCCGCCGCCGACTCGGCCGAGAGCATCACGGCATCGGCGCCTTCGTAGATCGCTGTGGCGACGTCGGAGACCTCGGCCCGGGTGGGCATCGGGCTTTCGATCATCGATTCCAGCATCTGCGTGGCGACGATCACCGGCTTTGCCGCGGCGCGGCACTTGCGCACCAGCCTTTTCTGGATCGGCGGCACATTCTGCACGGGCAGTTCAACACCCAGGTCGCCCCGCGCAACCATCACGCCGTCGGATACGGCAAGGATGTCATCAAAGCATTTCACCGCCGCCGGCTTCTCGATCTTCGACAGGATCGCGGCACGTCCGTCCGCGAGCTTGCGCGCTTCCATCACGTCCTCGGGGCGCTGCACGAAGCTGAGTGCGAGCCAGTCGATACCCAGGTCGCAGACGAATTCCAGATCGTCGCGGTCCTTTTCCGACAGCGCCGCGAGAGGCAGAACGACATCCGGCACGTTCACACCCTTGCGGTTGGAAATCGTGCCGCCGGTAATGACCGTGCAATCCGCGAATTCCTCGCCACAGCTCTCGACCTGAAGACGGATCTTGCCATCATTGACCAGCAGGTTCGCACCCGGCTCAAGCGCCGCGAAAATCTCGGGATGCGGCAGGCAAACGCGGGTGGCATCGCCCTCGGTCTCCTCGAGGTCAAGACGGAAGCGCTGATCCTCTTCCAGCTCCTCCTCGCCCCGCGCAAAAGTACCGACCCGTAGTTTTGGCCCCTGCAGATCGGCCAGGATGCCGATGGGACTGTCGAGGTCACGCTCGATCTCTCGGATGATGCGGTGGCGTTCGCGAATCTCGTCATGGCTGCCGTGGCTCATGTTCAGGCGAAACACGTCCGCCCCGGCCTCGTGCAGGGCGCGGATGGTGTCATAATCGTCCGATGCCGGTCCAAGCGTGGCGACGATTTTCACGTTTCTGAGACGTCTCATGTCTGGTTGCCCTGTTTTCCTGCCCTTTGCGCGTTCCGTTCTAGCGGTTATCGCTAACAATCGCCATGCGATCAATTTGCGCAATTCACTTCCCTGCTTATCTGCCCTAATTCCTGCGTCAGGGGAATGACAGGTTGATGACATACAAGCCTTACGAAATCATTGGAAAGGATCGTCCGTCGCGCTGGCTGGTGACTTGTGACCACGCGGCCAACACGGTGCCCGACTTCGTCAACGGCGGCAGCCTCGGGCTGGCCCGCGGCGACATGGAACGCCACATCGCCTATGACGTCGGTGCCGCAGGTGTGGCCCGGGTGCTGGGCGAGATGCTGGATGCGCGGGTGATCCTGTCGAACTTCTCGCGTCTCGTGATCGACCCGAACCGCGGCGAGGACGATCCGACCCTGCTGATGCGGCTTTACGATGGGACCGTGATCCCCGGCAACCGCCATGCCGGCGCGGCCGAGCGCGAAATGCGTCTTGAACGCTGCTACCGGCCCTATCACGAAGCCCTGACCCGGCTTGCCGCGCGGCGCGACGATACGGTGATCCTGTCGATCCATTCCTTCACGCCGCAACTGGCCGGTCGTCCGCCACGGCCCTGGCATGTCGGCGTGCTTTATGCCGGGGATACCCGCCTTGCCGAGCCGCTGATCCGCCGCCTGCGTGACAGGGGCGACATGTGCGTTGGCGAAAACGAGCCCTATGGCGGACACCTGCCGGGCGATGCGATCGACAAACATGCCATAGACCACGGGAGGCTGAACGTGCTGGTCGAGCTGCGCAACGACCTGATCGAGGACGAGGCGCATCAGCATCTCTGGGCCAACCGCCTTGCCCCGATCCTTGAAGCGGCCCTTGCCGATACCGTCACCTGACCAGGAGACCCCAATGCCCAGCGTGATCATCCAGTATTCCGAGGACATCGCCGGTAAGCACGACCTGAACCGCCTGTGCGAAGATCTGTTCCAGGCGCTTGCCGCGCATGATGCCGTACCCCGGCCCGAAGCGCTGAAAATCCGCACGGTGCCCTGTACCCACTGGCGCCTCGGCACCGAACCGCAAAGCTTTGCCCATGCCGACATGATCCTTCTCAAGGGCCGGGATGCCGACGCCAAGAAGAGCCTTGCGCGCACCATCCTGGATGTGATGGACTCGCATCTTCCCGAGATCGGCTCGCTCTCGGTCGACGTGGGCGAGCTGGACGACGCCTATACCAAACGCGTTTTGTGAAAGGAGACCACGATGGATGATCAAACCCGCATCGAGATCGAGGCCGCCGCCTTCCGCCGGCTGCGCCAGCACCTGATGGAAGACCGCAAGGACGTGCAGAACATCGACCTGATGAACCTGGCCGGGTTCTGCCGCAATTGCCTGTCGCGCTGGTACCAGGAAGCGGCCGCCGAGCGCGGCATCGAGATGTCGAAGGAAGAGGCACGCGAAATCTACTATGGCATGCCCTATGACGACTGGAAAACGCAGAACCAGACCGAGGCCAGCCCCGAAAAGCAGGCCGAGTTCGAGGTCGCGTTCCGCGAGAACGTGCTGAACGATAAGGGCTGATCGCATACGCGCACAGCTGCTGTTCGCGTGCGGGCGTTTTCCCTGCCACGGGCGGGGTCTATTTTGACGCAAACACAGTCAAAGGAGGCCCGACATGGCCCGTATGCCCACCTATTTCATCTCGCATGGCGGCGGCCCGTGGCCGTGGGTCCCCGCGATGCGCGAAAAATTCGCCGCGCTGGAAGACTCGTTCAAGCGTATGATCGGCGAATTGCCGGAGAAACCCAAGGCCGTGCTGATGATCTCGGGCCATTGGGAAGAGGACGACGCCTATACCGTCATGCACGCGGCGAAACCGCCGATGGTTTATGACTATTACGGCTTCCCGGCCCATACCTATGAAATCACCTATCCCGCACCGGGCGCGCCGGCGCTGGCCGAACGCGTGGCGGCGCTGATCGACGATGCCGGCCTGCCCGCCCGTCTGGATGACGACCGCGGCTACGACCACGGCACTTTCGTTCCGATGGCGATCCTCTACCCGCAGGCTGACATGCCGCTGATCCAGGTGTCGATGCGCGCCCATTACAGCCCCGAGGAGCATCTCGAACTGGGCCGCGCTTTGGCGCCCCTGCGCGATGAGGGTGTGCTGATCGTCGGTTCCGGGCTCAGCTATCACAACCTGTCGGCTTTCGGCCCCGGCGCCCGTGAACCGTCCGAGGCTTTCGATGCCTGGCTGACTGAAACGCTTGCCCTGTCCCCGATGGAGCGCACCGAAGAGGTGTTGAGCTGGGAAATGGCGCCCTATGCGCGTGAGTGTCATGCCCGCGAAGATCACCTGATCCCGCTCTTTGCCGCGCTTGGCGCTGCGGAAGGCGACAAGGCCAGCCGCACCTACCACGAAGAGATGATGATGGGCGGCGTCACCGCATCAAGCTGGCGCTTCGGCTGAAACCACGCGAAGCCCCGCGCCTTTTCGGGCGCGGGGTGGGCGGGCGGGAGCGCCCGGAAAGGCGCGGTATTCAAGCCCTCAGATCGCCGATTTCAGGCTTTCTTCGAGATAGATCTCGCGCAGGCGCTTGGCGACCGGGCCGGGGGTTCCATCGCCCAGCTTCACACCGTCGATCTCGACCACCGGGAAAACGAAGGTCGAAGCCGAGGTAACAAAGCCTTCGTCCGCCGCCTTGGCCTCTTCGATGGTGAAGGGGCGTTCTTCCACTTCCATCTGCGCCTCGCGCGCGAACCGCAGCACGGCGGCACGGGTGATACCGTGCAGGATATCGTTCGACAGCTGCCGGGTGATGATCTTGCCGTTCTTGACGATATAGGCGTTGTTCGAGGTGCCTTCGGTCACGAAGCCGTCCTCGACCATCCAGGCATCGTCGCAGCCGGCTTTCTTGGCCGCCATCTTACCCATCGACGGATAGAGAAGCTGCACCGTCTTGATGTCGCGGCGGCCCCAGCGGATGTCGTCGATCGAGATCACCTTGATGCCAGCCCTGGCCGCCGGGCTGTCGGCCAGCCCGGGTTTCGACTGCGTGAACAGAACCAGCGTGGGTTTCACCACGTCGGAATCGGGAAAGACGAAATCGCGGTCGCCGGCCGAACCACGCGACACCTGCAGGTAGATCATGCCGTCTTCAATATCGTTCAGTTCGACCAGCTTGCGGTGGATGGCGAGAAGATCGTCAAACGCCTCGGGCTTCTGCATGTCCAGCTCGGTCAGCGACCGTTCCAGCCGCGCAAGGTGGCCGTCGAAATCGATCAGCTTTCTACCGAGCACGGAGGTCACTTCGTAGACCCCGTCGGCCATCAGGAACGACCGGTCGAAGATCGAGATCTTGGCATCTTCCTCGGGCAGGTATTCCCCGTTTACGTAAACTGTGCGGCTCATCGGTCGGCTCCTTATCCCCAGAGATCGGCAGAGGGCGGATGCACGCCCTTTTCGTCGAATGTCAATGCGTGTTGGCGGTCTTCGGCCAGAAGCAGCGGGCCGTCAAGGTCTGTCACCATCGCACCTTGCGCAACCAGCGTGGCAGGCGCCATGGCCAGCGACGATCCCACCATGCAACCAACCATGATCTTGTAGCCCTCGGCCAGAGCCGCCTCTTTCAGCGCCAGCGCCTCGGTCAGGCCGCCGGTCTTGTCGAGCTTGATGTTGACCACGTCATATTTACCTTTCAGGCCCGGCAGACTGGCCCGATCATGACAGGATTCATCGGCACAAACGGGCACCGGCCGCTCCATCCCGATTAGAGCCTCGTCCTCGCCCGCGGGCAGCGGTTGTTCGACCAGCGCCACACCAAGACGGACGAGATGCGGGGCGAGATCGGCATAAACTTCCGCGCTCCAGCCTTCGTTGGCATCCACGATGATCTGCGCATCGGGCGCGCCCGCGCGGACCGCTTCCAGCCGGGGCATGTCATCCGGTGTGCCAAGCTTGATCTTGAGAAGCGGGCGATGGGCGTTCTTCGCCGCCTGCGCGCGCATCTTTTCAGGCTCGTCCAGCGACAGGGTATAGGCGGTGATTTCGGGGCCCGGCTCGGGCAGGCCGGCCAGCTCCCACACCCGTTTGCCCGCCTTCTTGGCCTGAAGATCCCAAAGCGCACAGTCGACGGCATTTCGCGCGGCCCCGGCCGGCAACAGATCGTAAAGCGCATCACGCGTGACCGGACCTTTCAGCCCTTCGATCTGCGCCGTCACGCTTTCCAGCGTTTCATCATAGCGCGCATAGGGCACGCATTCGCCCCAGCCCGAGATGAACCCATCGGCCACGCGCACCGTGAGCACCTTGGCCTCGGTCCGCGAGCCGCGCGAGATGGTGAACACCTGGGCGAGCTTGAAGGTTTCCGGTGTTACGGTGATCTGCATTGGCTTGTCCTCCGTCGCTCATCGCGCTCTGACAAGCGCGCCTTGCGTGTCCCGCCGGCAAGGGCGGGACAGTCGCTTGGTTCAGATCGCGTCCAGCGCTTCGACGAGCCGGCCGGCGCCTTGGCGGAAAGGATCGACTGCCGGCAGGCCAATGCGCTTCTCAACCTCGGCCAGATAGGACAGTGCGTCCTCCTCGCTCATGTGCTGGGTGTTGATCGAAATACCGACGACCTGGCAGGCCGGATTGGCGACCTTGGCCAGCGGCAGCGCCATGTCGCGCAGCTCCTCAAGCGTGGGAAGGGTGTATTCGGGCAAGCCGCGCATGGTTTCGCGGGTGGGTTCGTGACACAGGATCAGCGCGTCGGGCTGGCCACCGTGGATCAGTGCCATGGTCACGCCCGAATAACTGACATGGAAAAGCGAGCCCTGGCCCTCGATCATGTCCCAGTGGTCATTGTCATTATCCGGCGTCAGCCATTCAATGGAGCCGGCCATGAAATCGGCAATCACAGCATCGAGCGGCACACCGTCGCCAGTGATGAGAATGCCGGTCTGGCCGGTGGCGCGGAAGCTCGACTTCAGGCCGCGCTTCTTCATCTCGGCATCCATGGCGAGAGCGGTGTACATCTTGCCCACCGAGCAATCGGTGCCCACGGCAAGGCAGCGCTTGCCGGTGCGTTTCTTGCCGTTGGCGATCGGGTATTTCACTTCCGGCACACGCACATCGTGCAGTTCCCGCCCGCAGGCCTCGGCCACGGCCACGAGGTCGGGTTCATCGCGCAGAAGGTTGTGCAGGCCCGAGGCGAGGTCAAAACCCTCCTCGAGCGCCATGACCAGCACCTTTTTCCACTCTGGGCTGATGACGCCGCCACGGTTGGCCACGCCGATCACCAGGGTCTTGGCGCCGGCTTCGCGCGCTTCGACCAGGTCCATGTCCTCGAGCCCAAGATCGGCTTTGCAGCCTTCCATTCGGAACTGGCCCACGGCGTTTTCCGGGCGCCAGTCCTTGATGCCCTGCGCCACCTTGGCGGCGAGTTGGTCGGGCGCATCGCCCAGGAACAGAAGATATGGGGTCTGGATCATGGATTCGGCCTTTCCTGTCGCTTTCGCCAGATGGTTCGGGAAAACACGTAGGAGAGGGTTGCAAACTTGGCAGGACTGCGCAAAAATTTCGAAATTACTTTCGTATTTTCAAGCTTTGGTCGAAGATTCTTCGAAATGCACCAGAATTGTGCAATATTTGTTTCTGCGGCGCAGCGTGAATGCCGCATGCGCAAAATCAACTTGCGGCCAAGGGCGCAATTTAATATCGCTTCCGCCCGAAGAGACGCAATTTCCTTACATCCCGAAAGGTGCACCCCATGAGTTTCCGCATTCAGCCCGCTGCCCCTGCCCGTCCGAACCGGTGTCAGCTGTTCGGCCCCGGCTCGAACACCAAGCTGTTCGAGAAGATGGCGGCTTCGGACGCCGATGTTATCAACCTCGATCTTGAAGATTCCGTTGCGCCTGCGGACAAGGACGCCGCGCGCGCCAATGTCATCGAGGCGATCAACACGGTCGATTGGGGCACCAAGACGCTGAGCGTGCGGATCAACGGCCTGGACACGCCCTATTGGTATCGCGACGTGGTCGACCTGATGGAACAGGCCGGGCCGCGGCTGGATCAGATCATGATCCCCAAGGTGGGCTGTGCCGAGGATGTCTATGCCGTTGATGCGCTGGTCACCGCGATCGAGCGTGCCAAGGGCCGGGAAAAGCCCGTGAGTTTCGAGGTGATCATCGAGAGCGCCGCGGGCATCGCCCATGTCGAGGCCATCGCCGCGTCGAGTCCGCGGATGCAGGCTATGTCCTTGGGAGCGGCGGATTTTGCGGCGTCCATGGGCATGCAGACCACCGGCATCGGGGGCACGCAGGAGAACTATTACATGCTGCATGAGGGCCAGAAGCACTGGTCAGATCCCTGGCACTGGGCGCAGGCCGCGATCGTGGCCGCCTGCCGGACGCATGGCATCCTGCCGGTGGATGGGCCGTTTGGCGATTTCAGCGACGACGAGGGCTATATCGCGCAGGCCAAACGTTCGGCCACGCTGGGCATGGTGGGCAAATGGGCGATCCACCCCAAGCAGATCGCGCTGGCAAACCAGGTGTTCACCCCGTCCGAGGAAGCGGTGACTGAGGCCCGCGAGATCCTGGCGGCGATGGAAGAGGCCAAGGCGACGGGCGCGGGTGCCACCGTTTACAAAGGCCGGCTGGTGGATATCGCCAGCATCAAGCAGGCCGAGGTGATCGTGCAACAGGCCGAGCTGATCGCCAGAGGTTAACGCCAGCGCGCGGTGAAATTTCGGGGGGTGACATGCGTGCACCCCCCGGCTGACATCCGGCTGCCGGCAAATCCGAGCCCGGTGAACGCGCCTTAAGGTTACCGCGGCGCGCGTTGTGCAACCGCAGCACACAGGGCAGACGTCGATGTGAGGGGCCAGCCCCTCACACTCCCCGGGATATTTTCGGCAAGATGAAGATGTGGGACGGCTAGGCCGGGCGCAGACCGGTTTCGACCAGGAGGCCCTTGCGCTTGGCCTCGTAATAGTAGCCGCGGGCATACCACATCACCGCTGCGTCCTCGTCTCCGTCGGCCACGAGATAGGCGCCGCGCAGGTACTTGACGGCGTATTCGAGGTTGGTATCGGCATCGAGCAGGTCCGAAGGCTTGCCCCGGAACCCCATGGTGCGGGCGGTCTCGGGCAGGATCTGCATCAGCCCGTAGTAGGGACCGTTGCGCGCCCAGGGGCGGTGGGTGCTTTCGCGAATGATCTGGCGGTGCACGAGGCGGCGCGGAACTTGGTAGTGGTCGGCCCATTTGTTGATCAGCGCGCGCAGCTCGGGCGTTTCGTTCGGATGAAGCGGCGGGTTGTAGCCCGCGGGCTCGGTCATGGTGGAGACGGTTTCGCGCGCGCCGCAGGCGGCAAGGGCGAGCGGGGCGAAAATCATAAAGCGGCGGGTCAGGGACATGGAGCCTCGTCACAGGTTATTACGCCGGCGTCATAGCCCAGCGTTGCCGGTGCGGGAACCGGGCGGCACGCAGTCGGCGACAAGCCGCCTAGGCGCGCTCATCCTTTGGCGAGCCGATGACGACATAGGTGGTGAGCGATTGCACCTGCGGCAGGGTTCCCAGCACATCGGTGTGGAAGCGCTTGTAATCCGCAAGATCGGCCACTTCGACCCGGAGGAGATATTCCACCGATCCGGTAATATTGTGGCATTCGCGCACTTCCGGGGCGCGGTCCATCGCGCGTTCGAACGCCTGTTGAGCTGACTTGGTGTGCTGGTTGAGGCCAACGGCGATATAGGCGACGAAGCCCACGCCCATCTGCGCGGGATCGAGCACCGCGCGGTAGCCGCGGATGGCGCCCGCCTGTTCCAGAGCGGCGACGCGGCGCAGGCAGGCCGAGGGAGACAGGCCCACGCGTTCGGCCAGGTTGAGATTGCTGATGCGTCCGTCGCGGGACAGCTCATGCAATATTTTGTCGTTTATTGCGTCCATTTACGTGACTTATTGCTCCATGATCTGATTATCAGTCAACATCGCAATTTCATGGCGGCGATAACTGAATAATGTTGCGCCATGCAAACCGATATACTTGCCGCTCTTGCCCTGTTCGCCTTTGTCTCGTCGATCACGCCGGGGCCGAACAACCTCATGCTGATGGCCTCGGGCGCGAATTTCGGCTTTCGCCGGACGATCCCGCACATGCTTGGCATCGGCATCGGCTTTACCGTGATGGTGGTGCTGGTGGGCGTGGGCCTGATCCGGGTGTTCGACGCCTGGCCCGTCGGTCACGTGATCCTGACGGTGTTCAGCGTGTCCTACCTGCTATGGCTGGCCTGGATGATCGCCCATGCCGCGCCGCCCGAGGCGCGCGATGGCGGCGGCAAGCCATTGAGTTTCCTGCAGGCGGCGCTGTTTCAGTGGGTGAATCCCAAGGCCTGGTCGATGGCGCTGACGGCCGTGTCGCTGTATGCGCCCGAGCGCAGCCTGGCGGCAATCGGCCTCGTGGCGGTGGTGTTCGGAGCGATCAACCTGCCCACGGTCAGCACGTGGACGGTGCTGGGCCAGCAAATGCGGCGGGTTCTGACCAACCCGGCACGGTTGCGGGCGTTCAACTGGACGATGGCGGTTTTGCTGGTGGCGACGCTTTTCCCGGTCCTATATCCTGCAGGTTAGGATGACACTGACCCTGTTGCATACCTCTCCGGTGCATGTGGCCCGGTTCGATGCGCTGCGCGACCGCATCGCGCCCGGCGCCACGCTGCACCACGAAGTGCGCGAGGATCTGCTGGAGCGCGCCCGCGCCGAGGACGTGACCCCAGCGATCGCCGGGGAGGTGGCACGGGCAGTAGAGGGTCGCCGGGCGCTCTGCACCTGTTCCACGCTGGGCGAAGCGGCGGAAGCCGCCGGCGCCATACGCATCGACCGACCGGCGATGCGGGTGGCGGCGCAGGGCGGCGGGCCGGTGCTGCTGGTCTATTGCCTGGAGAGCACGGAAGGCCCGAGCCGGGCCTTGCTGGCAGAAGAGATGCGGGCCGCCGGAAACGAGGCCCCGATCGAGGCGCTGTTCGTACCGGGGGCCTGGCCTTTGTTCGAAGCCGGCGACGAAGCCGCGTTCTGGCGGACCATCGAAAGGGCGGTGCGGGCGGCCGGGCCACCGGGCGCGGTGATTCTGGCGCAGGCCTCGATGGACGGAGCGGCGGCGCTGCTGGAGGACCTGGGCCGGCCGGTTCTGGCCACGCCCGAGATGGCGCTGCGCGCGGCGCTGGCGGTGTGATCCGGCAGGGTGGCGAAACCTTCCAGTCAAAGAAGCATTTTAGATGTTGATTTAAATCAAGGAGCTGCAGACCGCCCCAGTCTAAGCACGGGTCAACCGGGATGTCCCGGAGTGTTCAATGATATGGAGCTGTGCATGAAACCCTTCGTCCTTTCGGCGGCCATCGCCGCCTGTGTTGCCACCGGAGCCCTTGCCGATGCGAAATCAGAACTGTCGAAACCGATTGTCGCCTTCACCCCGGTGATCGTGAAAAACGCCGACGCGCTGGAGCTGACCGAGGCGCAGCGCGCCGATCTGAAAGAATGGGTCGACACGATGCCGGCCAAGCGCAAGGCGATCGAGGCCGAAGCACTGGCGGCGCGGGCGGCGCTGCGCGCGGCGATCATCGCGGGCGCACCGGCAGACGAGCGAAAGGCGCTGGCAGCAAAAGTCGGCGAGATGGAAACAAAACTTGTGCTGATGCGGTCCAACTGCACCGACCACTGGCGCGGGGTTCTGAGCGAAGCGCAGTTCGCCAAGATGCTGGACCTTGCCGCCGCGAACTAAGCCCGGCCTGCCACGCCCTGCCGGATCTGTCCCTTTCCGGCAAGGCACCGGTTGCTGGCCGAGGCACACGAAACGCCGTTCCGAGGGGCGGCGTTTTGCCTGTCGGGCGTGACCGCGCGAGCGCCGCAACCCTTGCGCAGTTGCATGTTGAGTGCGACACAGCCATATAGCGCCAAGTTACGCGTGGGAGTGTCCGGATGACCAATTACCTCGACTTCGAAAAACCGCTGGCCGAGATCGAAGGCAAGGCGGAGGAGCTTCGCGCCATGGCGCGGGCCAACGAGGAAATGGATATCGAGGCCGAGGCGGCGGCTCTGGACAAGAAAGCCGCAGACCTTCTGCAAGACCTCTACAAGAGCCTGACGCCGTGGCGGAAATGCCAGGTTGCGCGCCATCCCGAACGCCCGCATTGCCGCGACTACATCGAGGCGCTGTTCACCGAGTACACGCCGCTGGCCGGCGACCGGAACTTTGCCGACGATCACGCCGTCATGGGCGGGCTGGCACGGTTCAACGATCAGCCGGTGGTCGTGATCGGACACGAGAAGGGCCACGACACCAAGTCGCGCATCCTGCACAATTTCGGCATGGCCCGGCCCGAGGGCTACCGCAAGGCGGTGCGCCTGATGGAGCTGGCCGACAAGTTCGGCCTGCCGGTGCTCACCCTGGTCGACACCGCCGGCGCCTATCCCGGAAAGGGCGCCGAAGAGCGCGGCCAGTCCGAGGCGATTGCGCGCTCGACCGAAAAATGCCTGCAGATCGGCGTGCCGCTGGTCAGCATCATCATCGGCGAGGGCGGCTCGGGCGGGGCGGTGGCCTTTGCAACCGCCGACCGCGTGGCGATGCTGGAACATTCGATCTACTCGGTGATCAGCCCCGAGGGCTGCGCCAGCATCCTGTGGAAGGACAGCGAGAAGATGCGCGAGGCCGCCGAGGCGCTGCGGCTGACGGCGCAGGACTTGGAGAAGCTGGGCGTGACGGACCGGGTGATTCCCGAACCGATGGGCGGCGCGCATCGCAACCGCGACGCGGCGATTTCGGCCGTGGGGGCAACATTGAAATCGCTCCTGGCCGAGCTGGAGGGCAAGACGCCCAAGAAACTGATCAAGGATCGGCGGCGCAAATATCTCGACTTGGGGTCGAAAGGGCTGGCCGCCTAGGCCGTGCGCCGCACCGCCCGAGCCGTGGCCAGCGGCCCGATCAGTTCGAACAGAACCGTCGTGCCGATCGTCAGCGTCAGGATCAGGTCGGCGTGCTCCGGCACCTCCTGCGCCGCGACCAGCGCCATGCCGATGGCGACCCCGGCCTGCGCCAGAAGCGCCGGACCGTACCAGAGGCGTTCGCCCGGCGGCACGCGTCCCAGCCGCGCGCCGATCCATCCGCCAATCATCCGCGCCAGGATGCGCAGCCCGATATAGGCCACCCCGACAACTCCGATCTGCAACAGCGCCACCAGTTCCAGCGATGCGCCTGCAAGCAGGAAGAACAGCATCATGAAGGGCCACTGGATGTGCTCGATCTCGTGAAAGGCGCGGTCGTGGTGCCGGGCGAAATTGGCAATCACCGCCCCGGCAACCATCCCGGTGATCAGGTAGGACACGTCGCACCAGATCGCCAACCCGCCCGACAGGAGGACCACGCCCAGCGCCTCGGTCTGCATCGGCTCACCCTGTTTGAGCCGGCCGGTCAGCAGCGCCGCGGGCCCGCCCACGGCAAGGCCCAGCATGACCGCGATCGCGATTTCACGCAGCGCATCCAACAGCAGCTCGGGTGAAAACGCGCCCCCCAGCCCACGGACCAGGACCGCGACCAGCGCAAAGGCGATGAGTCCCCAGGCGTCGTCGATCGCCACGATTGCTTCGATTCGGGTGGAAAAGGGCGTGTTCACCCCCTGTTGACGGATGGCATCGCGGGTGGCCGCCGGATCGGTCGCCGTGGCGATTCCGCCCAGCAGCAACGCGACGGCCAGCGGCACGCCCAGCATCCAGAGGCCGGCCGCCACAAGAAAAATCGTGGAAAAGACGATGCTCAGCGACACGGCGAAGATCGCTCCGCCCCACTGGCGCAGCAGGTCGGCCTTGAGCGCGTTGCCAAGCAGAAACGAAACCATGGTCAGCGCGACCACCGACAGGAATTCATACCAGTCCGCCATCGCCTGCGGCACGAGGTCGAAACCAGCCCGTCCCACGAGGATACCGCACCCCAGAAGCAGCGTGACGCGCGGCAGGCGGGTGCGGTGGCCGATCGCGTCCGCGGCCAGCCCGGCCAGAAACAGCACGCCCAGAACGATCAGGATATTGCCGGTTTCCTCGACCATGATCAGCCAAGCAGCATTTTCAGGCCCTGGGTCACGTCCGAGCGCACGGCCAAGCGCAGGCCGGGTTCATCCCCGGCGCGCAGGGCCGAAATCATCATCCGGTGATACTGCGGCAGTTCCTTGCGGCGCAGACGGCCGTAAAGCTGGCGCATCGTCGGGCCCAGCTGCAGCCAGACCGTTTCGGTCATCGCCAGCATCGCCGGGGCCTGCGCCCGCAGGTAAAGGGTACGATGAAATTCCAGGTTGGTGCGGATATACCCCACCGGATTCTGGCGCGCGATCATGTCGCCAAGCCCCGCGTTGATGGTCTGCAGCCGTTCGATCAGCGCCATGTGGGCCCGCGGCAGTGCACGGCTGGCCAGTTCCACCTCGATCAGCATGCGCAACGCGGCCAGTTCCTCGATCCGGTCCGAGGACAGCTCGGGCGTGGCCACCCGGCCCGAGGCCGACATCGAGAGCGCCCCCTCGGCCACCAGCCGGCGCAGCGCCTCGCGCGCGGGTGTCATCGACACGCCGAATTCCTTGCCGATGCCACGCAGGGTCAGCGCCTGTCCGGGCAGCATCTCGCCATGCATGATGCGCGTGCGCAGGCCGCGATAGACACGGTCATGCGCGGATGTGACGGGATCGGGGCGGGGTTGGCTCAGCATTCCGTATTTGTGATCACAAACCCGCACGGCGTCAATCTGTTGCGAGTCCCCGCTGCTCTTTCTTGGCAAAAATACTCATTGCCCGCCTCCCAACGCCGTACCCGGTCAAAACCTGTAGCGATGCAGTTCGGGGCCGCTTTTGCGCAGCCACCCGCGCGCGGCGCGGTGATCGCCGTAAAGGCGCTCCACGTGGGACCAGAACCGGGACGAATGGTTCATCTCGGCCAGGTGCGCCACCTCGTGCGCGGCGACATAGTCCAGCACATCGTCCGGCGCCATGATCAGGCGCCAGGAATACATCAACCCCCCCTGCGACGAACATGACCCCCAGCGCGAACGGGTATCGCGTAGTGTGAGGCGGCTGTAGTTGCGCCCCAGCGCGGCGGCATGCCGATCCGAGGCCTCGGCCAGACGGTCACGCGCGGCTTCCTTCAGAAACCCCTGCAACCGGGCGGCCACGCGTTCGGGCGGGCCGGGCACATGGGCCGCGTCGCCGATGATCTGCACCCCGCGCCCTTGCCCCGGCTGCACGCGAATCATGCGCCCCCGGAACGGCAGCATGCACCCCGGCGCGATCTGCACCTCGTCGGGGCGGCGGGCTAGGTGGCCGCGCAGCCAATCGGCCTTTTCGCGGGCAAAGGCCAGCGCCTCGGCCTCGGCCACGCCGGGCGGGCAGGTCAGCGTCACCCGCCCGTCAAGCGAGGACACGCGCAGCGAAATCCGCCGCGCCCGGTTCGACCGGCGCAGGATCACCTCGACCGGGGGATCACCGGGGATGAAATGGCGTGTCACCTGCGTGTCTCTCCGTGGTGCGAAGCGGCCCTGCCGTTGCAGGCGCGCGTGAAAGGCTTTGACACCCTGCGCGTGTTATGGCAGTTGGCGCGGACCGTCGACAAGACAAGAGATTCTAGAGGGATTGCCATGCCCAAGGAAGAATGGGGCGTCAAGCGCGTCTGCCCGACAACCGGCAAGCGGTTTTACGACCTGAACAAGGACCCGATCGTCAGCCCCTACACGGGCGAAGTCATCGAACTGGAGACCGGCAAGCGCAGCATGATCGCCGCCGATGCCGAAGATGCCGCGACCAAGAAAGCCAAGGCTACCGAGGACGATCTGGATGTGGATGTTCTCGACGACGATGACGTCGATGTCGAACTCGAGGACGATGTTCTGGACGACGACGATGACGACAACGTCTCGCTGGACGAGATCGCCGACGTCGCCTCGGACGACGACGAATAAGCCGCCGGCCTTTGGCCGATACCGGAAAAATGCGAATGCGCCCTGCCCTGCAGCGGCGCATTTTGCGTTTGAGCAAACGCCGCGCGCACGCGGTGCGCCGCAGGTGCGATTTTCCGCTTGATCCCGGACGCGCATCCGCCTAGATAGCGGCGAACAGGCCGATGGCCTGCCCGGATGGGGCCTTAGCTCAGTTGGGAGAGCGCTTGCATGGCATGCAAGAGGTCAGGGGTTCGACTCCCCTAGGCTCCACCAAATCCCTTCCGAAAACATCTTTTTTTCTTTTGATTTGAGAAGCTGCTCTGCATTTATACCCATTTTTCTACCATGTTTGCTAAGGCAATGGGTCTGTTTGACTGTTAACACGAGACTCAAGTTTGCTCCTTACCGCACGTCACGAATGGGTTCGCAGACGGTTGCATGCGCTGCCAACGCGAAACTAAAGCGTTTCCGCGCCTAATCATTGGGGCGGCCTCCCAAGGAACCGGCAACTTTGAGTTTCTCCATTCGTTTGGCCAATTCCGCTTCCAGCTCGGCTAGAGAGCGCTCCTCGTCCTTCGGCGGGGCTTTCTCGATAAACAGGCCAACCGTCTTACCCAGAAGCTCTGCGGCGCGCAGACGCGTGCTCTCAGACGCTCCTGACGTCATCATCTCCTCTAAATGGGCAGTAACCCTGTAAGCCCTTATGTGGGCCTGCAGACGCTCCTCCTCCTGCCTCGCAGCGACGAGTTCGGCGATCCGCATTGCCACCTTTTCGTTGCGACTTAACCGATGTGCCTCACGCCAGACCGATGGCTGGGACATATCGGACGTGTCGTAGACCTCACGGTAGGCAGCGCTGAAGTTCAGCCCCTCCGCAACGAGATGCGCGAACCGCTCCTGCTTCTCTGTCAGGCTTCCCCAAACGGGTGCTGATACTTGCCCCGAAGTGATGAGTCCTTTGCCTGTTCTCGGTTCCCATGAATTGACCTCATGTGTCAGCTTTGCTGACTTAATATATCACAGCCTGTTCTGCGATGGTCGTGTTATCTGTGCCGTTTCTGAAGGGCAGGAAACCTCCGCAGAGCTACTGAGGCCGCCGGCCCGGCCCCGGTCAGGCCTAAAGGAGGCAGAGGGCCCCGAGGCCTTCGCACACGTGCCCGGCCGGCACTCTCTGCAACTCACATAGTTAAGCCGTGCCGTCGCCTTGGCGGGGGGCCAGTGCCATATGTTTACGGGATCCCGTAAACATATGTAAGTGTATAGACCCCTTTCCGGTGCATTCGGACTGTACCGCACGACTTTATGCACTAGTAGCAATGCTAACTGAACACGTTTCAGTTGGACTTGAAGCGGTAGGTTCTGGCGCGGGCGTGCAGCCGGTGCATGTCGTGATCCGCGATACCAAGTTCGTCGAGATGCCGAACCAGCGAGTCGAGGTAAGCAAAATTGGGCCCGAGCCCGCCCTCGGCCGCAGCAATCATCTGGGCCGCCTCGTCTTCGGGCAGGTCCGGCATGTAGCGGCGATTGTTCCTATCCATCACGAAGGTCAAAGCATCAACCGGACCCTGCGGCGTTGCCACCGTCTTAAACAGTGGGAGGTAGGCCCCAGCAAACATCTCGCGACGCCACATGAATTGAGTTTCCTGGTCAACTAGCGCCGCGGCTATGCGGAAGACAACACCGTCGCAATGCCCGCCTTCATCGAGCGCAGCCATTAGTCCCGGCCGCTCATGGCTACCGCGTCCGCCTTCGAGCCGCATACAGAACCTCCGGCACCACCCCGGTAGGGTTCCGTACCTGTATTCCTTAATCTGTACGGCCGGATCCCATATGAGGGAACCGTAGGCAAACACCCAAAGATCCTGCCCCAACCGGTTTTTCAGAACGGCATGCCGATTTGCCTCTCTTGCGTCGTGCTCCATCCGCCAGCCGGGCGGCCAACCCTCCTCTTCTGCTTGGATATCGAGCTCGGCAAAGCGATCTTGGCCGAAGCGCATTTCAGACTCGCCCGGCGGTATGATGAGGCCACGAAGCGCCGGAGTATGGCGGAAAACATGGTGCGGAAAGGGCATGGCTTGACTTTGCCTTCTTTACGGTTGGAGGGTCAGATGTGTTTTGACTGAAATACGATCAGGTGAGTGTCTGCTCTGTTCGCGAAGTGGTCACTCGAACAGGCTGCAGCGAACGACAGCTTCGAGCCCATTTTGATCAATGCTGCGTTTAGCATGAATGCCTGCTAAGTTGTCCCCAAAAGGGGTGCCATTTCATGGAAGCAAACAAAGCTCAGGCTGATTATTGGGCTTCACCCGCTGGACTGAAGTGGATTGAACACGAACGCGCTCTGGATACCGCGATGGCCGGTATGTTGGATATAATGCTGGATACGGCTGACATTGTCTCGGCGGACCGCGTCATCGACATAGGCTGTGGAACCGGAGCAAGCAGCATTGAAGCCGCCCGACGCGCTCCGGCTGGCAAAGTTCTTGGGGTAGATATTTCTGATCCGCTTCTTGCACGCGCCGCCAAAAGGGCGAAAGCGGTTGGCGTGCAGAACGCGTCCTTCTTGTTGGCTGATGCCCAGACATATGATTTTCCGCCGCAGCAATTCGATGTTCTGGTCTCGCGATTGGGAATGAGCTTCTTTTCAGACACCGTTGCGGCCCTGAAGAACCTGTCCAATGCGATGAGCGATCATGGTAGAATGTTCTTTGTTTGCTGGGCTTCGGTGGCGAAAAACCCTTGGTTTGATATTCCCAAGAAAGCGGCAGAAGAAAGGCTCGGTGCACATCCGAAAGGAGACCCCAATTCACCCGGTCCAACCGCATTTCAGGACTGCGAACGCGTGGCCAATCTGATGGATCAGGCGGGCGTTTCTAGTATCGAAGCGCGTCCGGTCGAGATCGTACTCACGCCTCCTGGCGGAGTAGCAGGTGCTGCGCGCGCAGCCAGCAAGGTCGGTCCGGCGGCTCGCATAATGAAAGCATATTCCGGGACGGAAACTGATGAGGCGGCGATTGAAGGCTCAGTAATGGCAGCCTTCGAGGAGTTCTCCGACGGAGATGACGTACGGGTTCCTGCAGTGATAAACTTATTCTCTTGCGCACGATGAATTGGTCATCGGCCCCTAAATCTCAAAGCTGTCCTGCATACTGTGGAACTTAATGAGCGTTTTGTCCGCAACTCAGCCGTTACTGAAGAAGGCAGCGAACGTCCGCGACAGACTTAGTGGTCACGTGTGGTAGGTTTGGCGTTGGGGGAAGAACAATGAGCAAGATTGCATTCAGTATGCGTGATCAGATGGACAGTATGTCCGATGCTGAATTCGAAGATGCGATGAGTCTAAGTAAAGCTGAGTTTCGTGACTACCTCGACAAGGCGGCAGCGGGTGAAGAGAGATGCCAAGCCGACATAGGCCAACCCGCTCCCGACTTCTCAGCACACGTTTTGACTGAGGATGGAGAGGTTTCATCCGACTTGCTGAAGCTATCCGAACTTCGTGGTGCGCCTGTCTCGTTGATTTTCGGGAGCTACACTTGTCCCGTATTTCGCCGTCAATCCGAACGTATGAAGCAGGTGATTGACGAATTCGAGAACTCGGTTCAGTTCGTCTTCGTTTACACGTTGGAAGCGCATCCGACAGACGGATGGAACACAAACTCAAACCGTGCCGACGAAGTTATGTACGCTCAACCATCAGATATGAATGAGCGAGCCAAGGTGGCCCATGATTGGCGAACGGCTTACAGCTTTCACAGCCAAGTGGTCCTGGATTGGCCAGACGATCGGATAAATGAAGATTATGCCGGAGCACCCGAGCGCTTGTATATTCTCGACGCGAAAGGGGTCGTCACCTTCAAGTCTGAGCAAGGCCCATATCACGATAGTCATCTCGAGGATTGGGCCGCAGCCTTAAGATACGCGAAGGCAAGCCCGTAGAAGAACCAGCCTTACCTCAGTGGGGGACACTGCTGGCGAGGCTAGAGAGGAATGATGAATGAGTCCGCTTCGTCCCGCACATCAGACCTTAGCGCAACGTGCAGCTAATGACCGGCTTGAGCCCAGAGTGACGCATGCTGCGAAGTGTGCAAAGGTCTGCTTTAGAATAGATCACAAGGAGAGGCAGCATGCGAATTGGTGTGATCGGGTGCGGAACAATCGCCCGTGCAGTCGTGGAAGGCATTGTCCACGATGGGCACGAAATCACTGTTTCTGAGCGCAGTGCTCATCATTCCTCTTCTCTCGCTGAAGCCTATGAGAACGTTCAGATCGCGAACAACCAGGGTGTAGTCGATGCAAGCGACGTTCTGTTTCTGGGATTGATGGCCGAGGTTGCGCCAGATGTTCTTGGTGCTTTGACATTTCGAGAAGGACAAGTCGTAATCACGTTCATGGCTGGCGCGTCACTTGAAGCGGCAGACGCCTTGGTCCGACCGGCGCGCGCGACTGCCATAATGATGCCCTTTCCCGGAATTGCACAGGGCGGCACACCCGTCATGATGTACGGGGATCCCAAAATCGTCACGGATATCTTCGGTACCCGGAACAGCATCTTTCCCGTGCGCGACGCCAATGAAATGGCGGCCTACCTTAGCGCGCAGGCTGTTCTATCACCTGTCGCGCGCATGGTCGGCGATGCCGCGGACTGGCTTGGCGATCGCGTGTCAGACAAGGATCAGGGCGAAGCCTTTCTCAGAGAGTTGGTGGCATCGAACCTATCGGCAATCGCTTGTGAACCCCTGATTGAGGCGCTCAACGCTCCGGGTGGATACAACCTGAGGCTTCGAGTCCATATGGAAGCTCAAGGCATGACCTCGGCGCTCAAGAAAGGCCTCACCAAAATGGTCTAGTCTGCAACTGACACCTATCAGGTTGCTTTCGGTTCTGACGACCACGGCTAGAATTCAGAGTACGCAGTGAATCACCAGAGCAGTAGTTCAGGTCTTCAAACGGTAGGGCAGCAAAGTCCGCAAACCGGACGGTCGCTCACAGACCTTCGACGTCCGCTGCTTGAGGCTGCAGACGTTTGATGACGCTGCAATGATCGGCGATACCTAGCGTTTGCGGAAGTGAAGCACGCCCCAGCGGAGTTGCCCGGCGTCGGCTCCCTCGACCCAGTCTTTCAGACCATTGAGCATGCGTTCAGCATAATCCGCGGAAATCTGGTGCTTCAGCGCGTGGCACCGCGACTGAAGTTCCTCGCGCACGCGGGCATAGTGATTGCGCAGCTGATGGGTAAGGTCTGCGATCTCGATCGTATCGAAACCGAGGCCTTCCAGTGTGGCTTGGTAGAATCCCATCGAAACCATGTCGGGAAGATGGATTCGCTCATAGATCGGCTGGTATGCGTGTGTGTCATCGATATCGTTGGTCTTCATCGGATCGGTGAAGATGAAATCTCCGCCGGGCTTAAGCACGCGCGCGACTTCTTTCAGCACGCGCATGCGGTCGCCGGAATGAAGGAGGGCTTCCTGACTCCAGACCACGTCAAAACTGTTATCCGGAAAGGGGATATCCTCAAATACACCGTGGACGACCTCGACTGTGTCTTCAAGGCCCTGTTCTGCGGTCAGCCTGAGATTGCGCGCATTCTCTTTTTCCGAGAGGTTTAGGCAGGTGACATGCGCACCGGTCTCACGCGCAAGATAGCGTGCCGCACCGCCATAGCCCGCACCAATATCGATTACGCGTGTTCCCGGCTTTAGATCAAGCTTTGACGCCATGTAGCGTACGGTTCGCGCGGACGCTTCGGCAATGTCTTCGCCTTCACTCTCATAGAGGCCGACATGGATGTCATCTCCACCCCAAATGGCGGCGTAGAAGGCGTCCGCGTCCGCGCTGTTGTAGTAATCTTCTGCGGTTTTCACCGCTTCCTTGTAGTCAGACGTCACAGGATTTCTCCCCAACGGAGTGCAGAAGTTCTGTTGTTCGCAGAATGTCGGTCATGACGGCCTGTTATGCCTACCGCTGATCAAAGCACGTTTCGAGCGATCTCGCGAAGATGGCGTTCGTCCGTCCCGCAACAGCCGCCAAGGACGTTCGTCTGAGGAAATCGGCGATGCAGATCACCCATCTGCTCTCCGAGCTCCACCGGATCACCGTCTTCAAGATGACCGAGTTTGCAAAGGGCGATCTTTTCCATCTTCGATGCATTTGGCCGAACTGAGCGCATCCGCGACATCCATGCGCCGTCGTCGATCGCCGGTTCGAACTCGACGGGATGAGAGCAGTTGAGCCCGTAGAAAGCCGCGACGCCCCCGGTCTCGGCCTCTGTCGTTTCCACGGCTTCGCGCAAGGTTGGGCCCGAGTTTAGGCGGCTTCGACTGTCTAATGAGAAATAGATCGCGATCGGCAGACCTATGCTTTCGGCGGCGCGGACGATCCCGATTGCTTCGGGGATGTTGTTGAAGGTATGCGCGCAGGCGATATCCGCACCAGTCGCCTTAAGCGCGGCAAGTTGGGTGGAGTGATATGCTTCTGCCTCGTCGGCGGTGATCGCGCCACCCTTGCCATAGGCGTCCCCGCGTGGGCCTATGCATCCACCGATCACGATATGGGGTATGCTGTTAGCATAGGGGGCTGAGACATCTTGCAAAAGATCGGTGCAACGCTTCTGGATCTCCGCAAGCTCCTGATCGTCATGGCCCAAGAGCGCCGCCCAGTCCGGGCTGAGCCGATACTCCAGGCCGCAGATCATGGCGCCGGTGCCCGCTTCGGCCATGACGTCGAGATAACGATGATACATTGCCGTGATGTCATCCACAGCCTTCGGGTTTTCCAGCAGAGTGAACATGGCGAAATGCGGCAGCTCGTGTCCGTGCTTGTACATCACCTCGGTCTCGGTGCCTGCTTCCGTCAGATAGAAGAGATCATCGCGAAGGGGGCTGTTGGTCATGGCGGGCTCCTTTGCTAGTACCTATTAATGATAGCATACGGCCGGCCTTATGTCGCTGCAGCGATGCTCGGCTCGATAACGGCGCTGCAAGAACGGATGCGCACCTTAATTGGGAAGCCCTATACCCGATTCATTCTGAAGCTCTTGCTGGACTAAACCGAACGGCAGCTCCGTCCGCGCAGCAGTCGGTCATTTGGCGCGCAGCGAATGGCGGCTAAGAGCAAAAAGCGGCTTACGCCATTAACGCGTACTACCGCGCTGTCTCGAGCGAAGCGCGTCGTGCACGTTCCATCGCATGTAGGCCCACGTGATGACCGGTGGCCGAAAAGGGGGCTGCCCCGTGGGTAGGGTTCCGCTCTGGCCGTACTGCGATGTGTCCCCATCCGGGGTGGAAGAAAAGGGCGCAGAGCCTCTGAGGCCTCCGGCCCAGCGCAGTTGGCCGCCTTAGGGCGCGATACCACTTGCGAAACATCTTATGCTGTCTGGCCGGCGGTTTTCGTGGGCCTGACCAACTCTGGGAGCCTATTGCCGGCTATTCGGACATAACTGGCCCATCTTGCACAGAGGAGGAGCGGCCTTCCCATATGTTGACCGGATTCCGTCGACATATGTAAGTGTATAGACCCCTCCCCTTTTCTGCGGCCAGACATGCTCACGGGCATTCCGGTGAGAGCAAAGGACGACACAGTCGGTATTGCCGATACCGTTTTCCGGCGATGTGGTTTTCAGCGATCTGCAGAAGTCCGACGCTCAGAAGCTTGTCGCGGGCCCTTCGAAAGCGGTCTCGGCTGAGGTCGGTAAGCTTGGCCTCTCTCATCGCCCCGTGGTCTAAACCGAAGGTCTTTCCGGGAGCGTGGCCATGCTTGTCGCAAAGCCGCACGTACAGATGTTCGGCGTCGGAGTCGCCCCGCAGAAGGTCCAGAGCTATGCGGGACATTGGAAACGCGCTGTCGCGCCCTTGATACAACCGGTTTTCAAGCCGATTTTTCCACCACCAAGCTGCAATACCGTCCAGTTCATGATCGGGTTTCGACGTCGGATCTTCGCAATTTGCATCCCGTTCATGTTTGAGCTTTAGAAACAACTCATGCTCCGATCTCACTTCGGTCACGAGTTGTTGGCCCACATCAACTAGATAGAAATGGCGCTCACCAACCGGTATCTTTTTCGGGGTTTTGTGGTGAGGCAACGCCGCAAGGCCATCTATAGTTGGCGGCTCGGCCGCGCCCAGCTTGATGGCGGGCAATGAAGCCAAGGTGAGGGGCTTACCGTCTGGAACATAGGTTCTGCCATCGGGCCGCCTTGAAAAGGCGCCCACGACGTAGCTGTTTAGTCCGTGCTTCACATCTACGGGCAGCTGCTCACGTTTCAGGTTCCAGCTGGTTCTGCCTTCTTGTTGGTAATAAAGATGACAGCCTCCTCCTGGCGTGCGTGTTTTTTACCGATGTCTTGCCGAACCGCTTTTCCAAACTTTGAACAAGGGCAATATCGGCCGCATCGACGTCGAGAACAAGCATTCCCTGTAGACGAATGCCGTATCCTGTTGCGTCACCCGCCCGCACCATATCCAGTATAGTTTTCTTCGGAAGAGGATGCCGGTCCTTGAACGCAACCAAAGGGCGCTTGCCATCGTTACCGCCAAGGGGGATGAGGGAAAAGCCCTCATCCCGCAGGCGCGTAATTTCCTTCAAGAGGTCATCGCCCGGATACTGGCTTAGAACGCCAGCCTTCATGATTTCGCCTTTGAGTTATCGGGTAGAGGGCACTTGGCCGGCAAATTTTCCAGAGTCGTAAGCCCTGTGGGGTCACAGGAGCCACATAACCGCCGGCAGACGCGGATCAGGCTGTCCCGGCCCACGTGGTAGCTTTTCCCGGTCCATCGCGGCTGGCCGGACCTCTCACCATCACGCTTTTGCAGTATCCACTGAATACCGTCGCGGCAGACTACCACACGCCAACGTTCATTCAGGATGACCACCACTCGTCCGTAATCGTGATCTCGTTCGCGGTGAGCGGCCATCAGTCCTCCGAGGATTTCACTGAGTTCTCTTGCAGCCAGAGATCAAGGTCAGCCCTTCGATACACAACCAGTCCTGCTATCTTTGAAAAGACCGGGCCGTCTTGCCGATTCTGCCGCATGCGTAGTTTGGCAAGCGTGCTGGGTGAAATGCCGAGGTACCGTGCGGCCGTTTTCGGGCGCATGTGGTAGATGTCGGTCCACCACGGTTGGGCTTTGGTCGGGGCGTGAACCTCTAGGGTTTCGTTCGGCATCGCTGTGATACTCCTGATGTTTCGGTGTATCACTTGGCTACCGTAGGAATATTTGCCTCGGGAGGCAGGCAAAAAGGCCAAAAACCTTAGTACATTTTTTCAGGGGTTTTGGCCTGTTTTTCTGGCTCAAGTCCGCGCTTAATGGTCTTGATACTGACGGTGTGGCCCAGACTTTCCCCCACGCTCCGCGCCACTTCTTTCCAACTTAAGCCGTCAGCTTTGTGGCCGTTCGGATAGAGTTTTCGATAAGCCTCTGCGGCATCATGGCTCAATACAGGCCTGCCCGGGCCAGCGGTAGATTTGTAGATTGAAAGCCAACTTTCCGCTAGCTTGCGGCTTACCACGGGCAGTTCTCCCATAAACCCCGGAAGATCGTGGTCAAAGTGGATGACGCCCATCAACCAACCTCGTGGAGCGTTATTACCGCCTCCAGTTCGAACTCTCGGCCAAGTCGGAGATGGGATGGAGGCACCACTCGAATGTGCACGAGCCACCAAATGGCCACTCCTGAGCGCGTCATTTATTGTCTGCATGGCGCTAACGTCATCCATTCCGGAGACGAGTTCGAGCGCGTGCCAGAGGTGACGCAGGGCGACCTCTTCCGGTCCGACTAATGGCTCTTTCTCAGGAAGCTTGAACGAAGCCTTCGCCTGATCGATTGCATTAGACGGTTTCATGAACGAACCAGCGCCACAACATCGCCGGAACCGCCCACGCAGAAGCGCCCCCAAGCATCCATCAGCGTACGACGCCGCTCGAAGAGGTCAGAGCGAGCATATGCCCGCTGAACTGCGTTTCCAGTAGTGTGGGAAAGCGCTGCCTCAGCAACTTCTCGTTCTGCACGGGCGCAATCAGCCGCCCAGTCCCTGAAGGTACTACGGAAGCCATGTGCAGTAATGTTATGATGCCCCATGCGACGTAGCAGTGTCATTAGCACAGCGTCGCTCATTGGCCGTATACCCTTCGAAGTTACTGGGGAAGGTAAAATCAGATCCTCGTCGAGGCCCCTAATCCGGTCCAACACTGCAACCGCCTCTGATGATAGGGGAACGCGGTGTTCAACACCACGCTTCATCCGGTCGGCAGGGACCGTCCAAATATCACCATCTATCTCCGACCACTTCGCTCCTCGGGCTTCTCCCGAACGCGCTGCCGTCAGGATCATGAACTCAAGCAACCGTGCTGAGACTGCCTCTCGCAGCCGAAGATCATGGATGAACGCGGGAAGGTCCCGCCACGGAAGAGCCGGCATGTGTACTACTGGCTTGTTGACCGTCGGCAACGCCTTCTTAAGACCATTAATAGGGTTCTCGGATGGATAGTGACCCGCCCCCTTCGCCCAGTCGAAGATTGTGGCGAGCCGCTGCTTCAGACGTTTGGCAGTCTCGTGTTTCTCGGTCCAGATCGGTGAGAGGACATTAAAGCAATCCGCGGTTGAGATCGTTTCTAACGGGCGATTTCCGAAAGTGGGAACAGCATATTTTCCACTGTCGCCAACCATGTGTCCGCGTGTTTCTTGTTCTTCCATGTCGGTCTGAGTTGCTCATGAACCCGATGCGCTGCTTGAGCGAAAGAAAGCTTCTCACGCCTTCTTTCGGTTCGTGGGTCGCCCCCATTTCGGGCTATCTTTCGCAACCGCGCAGCTTCTTCCCGGGCTTCCGCAAGCGTCACGTTCGAGGTGCCACCAAGACCCAGATCAGTCTGACGGCCATGGATCGTAAGGCGTGCCACCCATTGCTTTGTTCCACCCGGAGCCACAACGAGATAAAGGCATCCGCCGTCTCCATACCGACCCGGCTCGGTAATTTGCCCTAACTTGGCAACGGAAAGCTTACCTGTTCGCATATACCAACATTTATACCAAGAATAGTCCGGAAACCATAGAAAATATTAGGAAAGGATCGGAAAAGACAAAATCTAAACTATTGTCTATTAATGAATAAAAAGAATCTTCTGGAAGAAATCAGAAAGTAACTTCGGTAGACCTAGGATTCACCAAATCCCTTCCGCCGCAGATACGAACCGAGCACCGGGTGCTCAGTCCGAGCACCGGGTGCTCAGTGCTCATGCGCCTTTCATCGTGCGCGCGAGGTTGTCGGCGGCGCGGGCCAGAAGGCCGGTATCGACGCCGCAGGCGACGAACTTGAACCCTTCGTCGTCGATCAGGCGGCGGGCAAAGGCCGGGTCGGACACCAGGGTGCCGGTGGGCACGCCTTTTTCGGCCAGGCGATGGGCGACGGGAAGAATCGTTTTCCAGACCTCTTCATGCATGGGCTGGCCCAGGTGGCCAAGGTCGGCACCGATATCGGCCGGACCGAAAAACACGCCATCGACACCATCGACCGCCGCGATCTCCTCGGCCTGGGCCAGGGCGGCCCGGGTTTCAACCTGAACGATGATCGCGGTTTCATCCTCGACCCGCTCGAAATAGTCGGTGATCCGGCCATAGCGGTTGCCGCGCGTCGTGCCGCCGACGCCGCGGATGCCGCGCGGCGGGTAGCGGCAGGCGGCGACGGCTGCGCGGGCCTCGTCCACCGTTTGCACCATCGGAAACACCAGCCCCCGCGCTCCGCCGTCGAGCAGGCGTTTGACCTTGACGGAATCGTTCCAGTCTGGCCGGACAAGGGCGGTGGTTTCAGGGTAGCCGGCAAAGACCTGCAGCTGGGGTATGACCGTGCCCAGTTCGTTGGGGGCATGCTCCATGTCGATCACCACCCAGTCGAACCCGGCCCCCGCCACGGCATCGGCGGCAATCGGAGAGGTCAGCCCGACCCAGAGCCCGATCTGCGGCTTACCCGCCCGGATGGCGGAAAGAAAACGGTTTTCCGGCAGGTTCATATCACGGCCCTTTCGACGATCGGTTCAGCTTCGGCCCCACGGTCCTATTGGAAAGGGCGGAGGTCAAGCGTGTTCGGCCCGGGATGAACGACCCGACGATGGCTGGCGCTTATACCTCGCCGAGAACCTTGCGCGCGACGCGGAAACATTCGAGCGCCTGCGGCACCCCGCAATAGATACCGACAACATGGATGATCGCGCGGATTTCCTCTTGGGTGACACCGTTGTTGAGGGCCCCGCGGCAGTGGGTTTCCCACTCGGTCATCTTGCCCAGCGCGCCGATCATGGCGAGGTTCATCATGCTGCGCGTCTTGGCATCGATCACGTCATCGCCCCAGCCGAAGCCCCAGCACCAGGCGGTCATCGCCTCCTGAAAGGGACGGGTGAAATTGTCGGCGCCGGCGAGGTTCTTTTCGACATACTCCGCGCCCAGCGTCGCTTTGCGCTGTTCCAGTCCCTTCAGGAACAGGTCTTCGTCGAAGAGGCTCATGGTGTTTCCTTTCGTGTCAGGGGTGCCGGTTCAGATCACGGCCTGCTCCACCATCGGCGCGCCGCGCATGACGCGCTCGTATCCGAAGGGGCTGAGATCGAGCGTGCGGTATTCGCCATAGGTCAGCCATTCGGCGGTGCCGCGGCCCATGGCGGGCGATTGTTGCAGGCCGTGGCCCGAAAACCCGTTGAGGAAGAGGAAATTCGAAAGCTCGGGATGCGGGCCCAGAACGGCGTTCTGATCGAGCGTGTTGTAGGCGTAGTGCCCGGCCCATTCGGTGACCACGCGAATGGCCTCGAACTGCGGGATCCGGGTGGCCAGCGCGGGCCAGACAT
Organism: Marimonas lutisalis; assembly: GCF_005434965.1. Lineage (GTDB taxonomy): Bacteria > Pseudomonadota > Alphaproteobacteria > Rhodobacterales > Rhodobacteraceae > Marimonas_A > Marimonas_A lutisalis. The sequence goes on along the minus strand of NZ_SKCI01000002.1, from coordinate 226,458 downwards.
GCCCCTCCCAAAGGCTGTGATCCATATGGAAATCATCGTAATCGACCGCCGGGTCGGGATCACCCTGGCAGCCGCAGAGATAGCTTTGCGGCCCGTCCTGCCGGACATAGACGCCCGAGGGGTCAATGGTGAGCGGCAGATCGCGCGGCAGGGGGGTTTCGGCGGTGAAGACCCAGACGTATCGCTTGCGCGGCTCGACCGGCAGGGCAAGGCCCGCCATCGCGGCGGTGCGCGCGGCGCGCGGGCCCGAAGCGTTCACCACCTGCCCGCAGGCGATCACCTCGCCCGATTTCAGCGTCACGCTCTCGACCCGGTTGCCGGCCGGATTGCGGGTGATGGCGACCACCTCGTTGCCGATATACTCGGCACCCCGTTCCCGGGCCGATCGGCGCAGCCAGTCGAACACGGTGCCGCCATCCCAGTAACCTTCGTCGCGGGTGTTGATGCTGCCGAGAAGGATGTCATCAAGCGCGTAGAACGGGTATTCGGCGGCGATCTCTTCGGGTGTCATCAACCGGGTTTCGGCCCCGGCGGCCAGTTGCACCTTCTGGTTGGCGCGCAGACTATCGGCAAAGGCTTCGTTATCGGCCAGGTACATGTAGCCGTAGTTCTGGATCGTCAGGTCCGGCACGCGGTCGTCCCCGCCCATGTAGCTGCGCAGGTTCTTCACGAAATCCGCGGCAAACTGCGAAATGCGGATGTTGAGCGTGTTGGAAAACTGCTGGCGGATGCTGGAGGCGGACAGGACCGACGAGCAGGTTTCATAGGTCGGGTCACGCTCGACCACGAGGATCGTGCCATCGAAATCGGGGTTCTCGGTCAGGAACCACGCGGTAGAGGAGCCCATGATCGCGCCGCCGATGATGACGACATCATAGGACGTGCGACTCGGCGTGCTGGACCATCCCTTGACCGTCATGTTCGGGGCCTTTCCCTGTTCGATCCGCGCCCGGTTGCGCCGGTTGCGTTGTCTCGTCCATCGCCGATTTCGCGGGGCGGATCAACCGTGGCCTAGGGGGCGGGCCATGCGCCGATGACCGGCTGATGCAGGTGCCACAGCGCGGCCCAGCCCAGGATGGTCAGTGCAAGGCGGATCATCGAGGGTGGGCCCGACGGGCGCCAGCGCCCGGACAGCAGTGCGGCGAGAGGCACTTGCCCCGTGCCCGCCGCAAGCCGGTCGAATTCCGCTGCGCCCAGCACGCGGCGGCGGCGTGTCTCGGCGATACGCAAGCCAAGGGCCGAAAAGGCAGCGAAACTGCCGAAGAGGATCACATGCGCCAGATCGCCATTCGCCCAGAGATGGCCAAGAGACCACAGAAGCAGCGCCCAGAGCAGCGGCTGGCGGGTGATGCCGGCGATGCCCGGGCGGGCCGGATCGAACCCGCCGGCGCGTCCCTCGAAGGCGAAGGGGTTGGGCGCGGCGATCCCGAAGGCGGCCAGCACGCAGACCACGGGCATCACGAGGTTGACCGCCCAGCGTGCGGCTGCAGTCTGATCCCAGAGCGGCACCTGTGGCGCCCGCCCGGCGGCCCATATGACCCAGAGCAGAAGCACGGTCGAGACGAGGCTGAACATCGCTGTGTAGCCGCGCGGGCCCAGCGCGGCGACAAGCCGGCCTTTCACCCCCAGCGCGGCGGGAATGCGGTGCGAGGCCAGGAACACCGCCATGGCCAGGGCGAATTCGATCCAGCCCAAGGCGTGCTTACGCCTCCCAGGTGATGGCGCCACCGCACAGGGTGATCGCGGCGCGCGCCTGATCGAGTTCATCAACCGGCGTCTGTTCAAGATCGCGGTCCATCACCACGATATCGGCCAGCATGCCGGGTTTCAGCGTGCCGAACCGGCCTTCGTCGAAACTGGCATAGGCACCCCCGGCGGTATAGCCGTGTAGCGCCTGGTGCAGGGTCGAAGCGTGGCTGGGCTGCCCCTCTTTCCAGGCCTTGCGGGTGATCGCGGCCTTGACCCCGCGCATCGGGTTCACATCCGAGACCGGCCAGTCCGACGCGAAGGCGATGGGCACGCCCTGTCCACGCAGGTAGCTGACCGGGAAGGCCCAGGGCCAGCGCGCTTCGCCCACGTGGGTGACCCACGGTTCCAGCGGGAAATCCATCGCGCCCGGCGGGTGCGGCGGCTGCATCGAGGCGACAACGCCCAGTTCGCGGAAGCGGGGCAGATCGTCGGGGTTCAGCACCTCGATATGTTCGATCCGGTGGCGGCTGTCACGCTTGCCATTGGCCTTCTGTGCGGCCTCGTAGCCGTCGAGCACCCGGCGCACCGCGCCATCGCCGATGGCATGCACGGATATCTGCAGCCCGCGCCGGTCGGCGTCGATGCAGGCCTGCGCGAACCGCTCTTCATCGTGCAGCGGCTCACCGCGCCAGCCGGGGTGGTCGGCGTAATCTTCGACCATCACGGCGGTAGAGCTGTCGATCACCCCGTCCATGAACATCTTGACCCGCCGCGCGGTCAGCCGGTCACTGTCGAACTCCTCGGCCAGCATGCTCGCCTCTTCCAACGTCGAAATCGGCTTTTCGGGCGTCAGGTGGAACGGCACCTCGGTGCGGCAGATCAGATCGCCGCGGTTCTCGATCTCGCGCAGAAGGTCGAGTTGATAGCGGTTGCCGTCCATGTTGTGCAACGCGGTGAAGCCGAAGGAGGCACAGTATTTCAGCCCTTCGTTCAGCACCGCGATATCTTCTTCGCGCTGTTCGGGCGTGACGTGGTCGGGCTCGATCCCCGCGAGGCCCAGCCCCTCGCGCCCGCCGGAGGAGCGCAGCGCCATCACCGGATCATAGGCGGCATGTTCGCGCAACTCGCCCGCGGCGGTGCCGTCGGCAGCCATCACGACCTCGTTTCCCGGCGGGGTTTCATAGCCGTGCAGAAGCCCCGCCTTGTCCAGCGCGATCGTGTTGGCCCAGGCGGTGTGATGGTCCCCCGCGATATAGAGCACCGGACGATCGCCCAGCGCTTCGTCCAGCATCTGACGCGTGGTTTGAACGCCGTCGCCGAAAAGGTTGTAGTCGGTCGCCTTGCAGATCAGCAGCGCCTCGTCGGGGTTGGCGACGGCATAGGCCTGCACCTTGTCGCGCAGCGCCGGCAGGCCCTGCACCCCATCAAGCTGCAGAAGGCGCATGCCGAAGGCACCCGCGAACAGGTGCAGATGCGCCTCGACCATGCCGGGCATGACAGTGCTGCCCTGCGCGTCGATCACGCGGGTGCGCGGGCCGCGCAGCGCCTCGATATCGCGGGCGGATCCGACGGCGAGAATGCGATCGCCGGAGATGGCGATGGCCTCGGCCCGGGGGGTGTCGGCGTCCATCGTGAGGACGACGGCGTTTACGATGATTGAATCGGCCTGTGACATAATTTTCCCCCGTTGCAGACGCCCCCATGAGGCGCGCGGGACGCGCGAAATGCAAGCGTTTTGCTTGTCTGCCCGGGTTATGGGCATGCAGGCCGGTTAGGCGCATCCAAACCGATGCATCATAAGTTAACGGTTGCCAAAAATTTTGCTTTGTCCCTAGACTGAAAGAAAAATCAGGGGTGCATACGGCGTCGAGCAAGCCACCGAACGGGGACGGATGGACGCCACAACGAACACGCAGGACAGCACGACGGACGCAATTGCCGTCGAGGTCGATCATGTCTCGAAAATCTTTCGCGGCGAGCAGGAAGTGCGGGCGCTGGACGACGTGTCGGTCGGTATCCGCAAGAACGAGTTTTTCACGCTTCTGGGCCCGTCGGGCTGTGGCAAGACCACGCTTCTGCGGCTGATTGCCGGGTTTGAGCCGCCCACCATGGGCGCGATCCGGCTGGGCGGGAGGGATATCTCGCGCCTGCCGCCGAACCAGAGGCCGGTGAACACGGTCTTCCAGAACTACGCGCTATTCCCGCATATGAGCGTGGCGCAGAACATCGCCTTCGGGCTGGAGATGCTGGGCAAGCCCAAGGCCGAGGTGCAAAAGACCGTGGACGAGATGCTGCGGCTGGTGCGGATGGAAGAGCTGAAGAACCGGCGCACCGGTGAAATTTCGGGGGGGCAGCAGCAGCGCGTGGCGCTGGCGCGCGCGCTGGCCCCGCATCCCGAGGTGCTGCTGTTGGACGAGCCGCTTTCGGCGCTGGACCTGAAGCTGCGCAAGGACATGCAGATCGAGCTGAAGCGGCTGCAGAGCGAGACCGGCATCACCTTCATTTTCGTCACCCACGACCAGGAAGAGGCGCTGACCATGTCGGACCGCATCGCGGTGATGAGCGCCGGTAAGATCCTGCAGGTGGGCCCGCCGCGCGACATCTATGAACGCCCGGCCGAACGGTTCGTGGCCAATTTCATCGGCGAGTCGAACTTCCTTGATGCGACGCTGGCGGGCGGCAAGGCCACGCTGGCCGCCGGTGGGACGTTTGACGTGCACGTGCCCGAAGGCGTGCGCGATGGCAAGGTGAGCGTTCTGGTCCGCCCCGAACACGCCACGGTGCACGCGGGTGAGGCGGGCGAAAGAGAAATCGCCGGCACGGTCGAAAACGTGGTCTATTCCGGCGAAGCCACGGTGGTGCACCTACGGCTGGCCACGGGCGAGGCCATGAAGGCGCGGTTGTCGAACGCGCCACAAGGCGGCGAGGCCGCCCCGGAAACAGGCAGCGCGGCAGCGGTAACCATCGCCCCCGGCGCGGTCACGGTTCTGAGGGATTGAGCGCAATGAGCGAGATGGGCGCCACCCCCTACCCCCCCGGCGAACTGGAGCGTGAAGCGCGCGCGGCGGATACGCGGCGGCGCTGGCTCTTGTCGCTGCCGGCGCTGGTCATAATCATCTTTGCGGCGGCCGGGCCGCTTCTGGTGATGGTGGTCTATTCCTTCCTGACGCCGGGCGACTATGGCAACGTGAAATGGCAGTTCTCGCTTGAGGGCTGGACAAATACCATCGTGCAGCGCGACATCTTCGATGACACGCTGATCTGGGCGGATGCGCATCTGTCGATCTTCTGGCGTTCGCTGTCGCTGTCGCTGATCACCACGTTGCTGACACTGATTTTCGGGGTACCGACAGCTTGGTTCATCGCCACGCAACCCCCCGGCAAGCGCGAGTTCTGGCTGTTCCTGGTGACCGTGCCGTTCTGGACCAACCTTCTTGTGCGCACCATCGCGATTCAGGAGCTGATCCGCAGCGAGGGGGTGATCAACCTGGTGCTGCTGAAACTGGGCATCATCGACGCGCCATTGCAGATGATGTTCACCGATTTCGCGATCGGCTTCGGCATGACATACGTCTACCTGCCGCTGATGGTGCTGCCGGTTTATGCCGCCGTCGACAAGCTTGATTTCCGGCTGGTCGAGGCGGCGCATGATCTTTACGCCAGCCGCTGGACGGCGTTCCGCCGGGTGATCCTGCCGCTGATAAAGCCGGGGATCATCGCCGGGTCGATCCTTGTCTTCATTCCCTGCCTTGGCGCCTATGTCACGCCGCGCGTGCTGGGCGGGGGCAAGAACCTGATGTTCGGCAACCTGATCGAGCTGCAGTTCGGCCAGGGCCGCAACTGGCCGCTGGGCGCGGCGTTGTCGCTGATGCTGATGGTGGCGGTGATGGTTGCGCTCATCTGGTATGTGCGCGTCACCTCGCGGGAGCAGGCCGATGGCAGATAGACCCGTGAAACAGCCCAAGGGATATTCGGTGCGCACGCTGCCGGGCTTTGCCGTGCTGGCGCTTTTCACCTTCTTCGCGCTTTACGCACCGATCACGATCCTGGTGGCCTATTCCTTCAACGCCGGCACCTCGCTGGCGATCTGGGAAGGGTTCAGCCTGCGCTGGTACTACCAGGCCGCCGCGAACGAGGCGGTGCAGGATGCCGCGATCCGCTCGCTCTACCTGGCCTTCAGCGCGGCGACGATCGCCACCATTGCCGCGACCATGGCGGCGCTGGCCACCACCCGCACCCGGCATTTCCCTGGCAAGACGATGATCTATGCGCTGATCAACCAGCCGCTGATGGTGCCCGAGATCGTCACCGCCGTGGCGCTTCTGATCGTCTTTGCCGCGGTGAAGGTGTGGACCGGGCACACCTCGATGATCTACCTCATTGCCGCGCATACCGCGTTCTGCGTGCCCTTTGCCTATCTGCCCATCCGCGCCCGGCTGGAGACGATGGATACCTCGCTCGAAGCGGCGGCGCAGGATCTCTATGCTTCGCCCTGGATGACGTTCCGGCGGGTGACGCTGCCGCTGATGTGGCCGGGGATCGTGGCCGGGCTGATGCTGGCCTTTGTCATTTCGCTGGATGACGTGGTGATCACCGAATTCGTGAAATCGGCGGGTCAGGATACGCTGCCCACCTACATGCTGGGCCAGCTGCGGCGCGTGGTCACGCCCGAGGTCAACGCCATCTCAACCGTCATCCTGGTGGCCGGGGCGATCCTGGTCACGCTGTTTTTCCGCCTGACCAGCCGACGCGGCTGACGGGCATAACCGGCCGCCAGAGCCGGGGCAAATAACGAAACCAGATCTTCAACAAGGAGAGTACCGATGAAGAAACTTGCAATCGCCGCCACCGCGCTGGCCTTTACGGCCACCGGCGCCCTGGCGCAGGAGCTGAACATCTACAACTGGGGCAACTATACCAACCCCAAGCTGATCGAGAAATTCGAGGCCGAGACCGGCATCAAGGTCACGATCACCGACTATGACAGCAACGACACGGCGCTGGCTAAGGTCAAGGCCGGCGGCCACGGATTTGACATCGTGGTGCCCTCGGCGTCTTACGTGCCGATCTGGGTCGGCGAAGGCCTTCTGGCCGAAACCCGCCCCGACCAGATGGAAAACTTCAAGAATGTCGATCCGGTCTGGGTGAATGTCGATTGGGATCCGGGCCGCAAATACACCGTGCCGTGGCAATGGGGCACGACCGGCGTGGTGGTGAACACCAAGTACTATGACGGCGATATCGACACATCGGCCATCTTCATGGACCCGCCGGACGAGCTGAAAGGCAAGATCAACGTCGTGCCGGAAATGGGCGACGTGATGGGCCTCGCGATCATGTATTACGGCGGCAAGCCTTGCACCGACGATAAGGAACTGCTGAAGAAAGTGCGCGACGGGCTGGTTGCGGCCAAGCAGCACTGGCTGGGCATGGATTACGGCAATATCGAGAAATTCGCCAAGGAGGACCTGTGGGCCGGCGTGAACTGGAACGGGTCGACCTTCCGCATGCGGCTGCAGAACGAGAACATCAAGTACGGCTATCCGAAAGAGGGCTATGTCGTCTGGATGGACTCGGTCGGCGTTCTGAAGGACGCCCAGAACATGGACGAGGCCAAGGCGTTCCAGAACTTCATCATGGATCCGGAAAACGCCGCTCTGATCTCGGAATTCGCGCGCTATGCCAACGGCATCACCGGTTCGGAAGCCTTCATGCCCGAGGACATGAAAACGGCGCGGGAAATCCAGATCCCGGCCGAGCTGAAGGACAAGGGTGTGTTCATCCCGACCTGCGCGCCGGAAACCCAGGCGCTTTACACCCGCATCTGGACCGACCTGCAGAAGTGATCTGCACAATCTGATGGGCGGCCCTTCGGGGCCGTCCACTTTCGTTTTCACATCGGCGGCAGAACCCAGGCCGCGGATACCAGAAAGCCCCTGACATGAGCGATCTTCTCTACCTTACCGCCAGCGAGGCGCTGGCGCGCTTTGCCGACAGGTCGCTGTCCCCGGTCGAACTGCTGCAGGCGCAGATCGCACGGGCCGAGGAAACTGCCCAAACGATCAACGCCTTTACCTACACCTATTTCGACGAGGCGCTGGAGCAGGCCCGCGCATCCGAGGCGCGCTGGGCCCGCGGCGCGCCTGCCGGGTGCCTCGACGGGTTGCCGGTGGCGATCAAGGATGAAAGCCATATCGCGGGCAAACCCACCTCCTATGGCTCGCTCATCATGCGCGATTTCGTGCCTCGGGAAACCTCGGTCATGAACGAGCGCATCCTGGGCGAAGGCGCGATCGTGCATGCCCGCACCGCCACGCCCGAGTTCTCCTGCGCGGGCTTCACCTGGACGCGGCTCTGGGGCATCACGCGAAACCCCTGGAACCCCGACTTCACGCCCGGCGGATCGTCGGGCGGCTCGGCGGCATCGCTGGCGCTGGGCACGTCGAGCCTGGCCACCGGATCGGATATCGGCGGGTCGATCCGCATTCCAGCCTCCTGCTGCGGGCTGGTTGGTTATAAACCGCCCTATGGCCGCAACCCCGATGACATCCCGTTCAACCTGGATTTCTATTGCCACACAGGGCCGCTGGCGCGGTCGGTCGGTGATGCGATCCTGCTGCAGAACGTGATGAGCGGGCCATCGCCGCGTGATATCTCGACGCTTTATCCCAAGCTGACGCTGCCCAGGGACTACGCGCCGATCAAGGGCTGGAAGATCGCGCTGTCGATGGACCTGGGCAGTTTCACCGTGGACCGCGAGGTGCGGCGCAACACGCTGGCCGCGGCGCAGGTGTTCCGCGATCTGGGCGCGACGGTCGAGGAGGTGGAAATCGGCTGGGGCCCCGAAGTGCCCGAAGCCTGTTTCGCCTACCTCACCCACCTGTTCGGCGGGTCGATGTCCGAACTGCTGGACGAGCACGCGGACGACATGACCACCTATTGCCGGGCCTTTGCCGAGGGCTCGCTCACCTCCACCGCGCGGGATTTCGTGCGCACGCTGGAAGTCGCGGGCGAAGCCTACAGGAAACTGGGGCCGCTGCTGGAAGACTATGACTGCCTGATCTGCCCCACCAATGCCCTGCCCGCCGTGCCGGCCGATTTCGACCAGTCGAAGGACACCGTCGAAATCGAAGGGGTCGAGGTGCGCCCAGAACTGGGCTGGGTGATGACCACGCCTTTCAACATGATGAGCCGCTGCCCGGTGATCTCGGTTCCGTCGGGCTTTGCATCGAACGGGGTGCCCACCGGCCTGCAGATCGTCGCCCCCACCTATCGCGACGAGATCGCGTTCCAGGCGGCAATGGCATACGAGACCGCGCTGGGCGGCTGGTTCAACACGCCAGGCGCACGTCCGACATGAGCACGGCGTTCGATTACGTCATCGTCGGCGGCGGTTCGGGCGGGGCCACGTTGGCCGCGCGCCTGTCGGAGGACCCCGGCACCACGGTCTGCCTGATCGAGGCGGGTGACGGCGGCAACTCGATCCTTGTGCGCGCGCCTGCAGCGGTGCTTGCCATGCTGCCGGGGCGGCCAAAGCTGAACAACTGGGCGTTCAAGACGGTTCCGCAGGCGGGCCTTAACGGGCGGCAGGGCTATCAGCCGCGCGGCAAGGCGCTGGGCGGGTCGAGCGCGATCAATGCGATGCTTTATGTCCGTGGACAGCGGCAGGATTACGATGGCTGGGCGGCGGCGGGATGTGCCGGGTGGAGCCGGGACGACGTGCTGCCCTATTTCCTGCGCGCCGAAGACAATGAACGCGGCGCGGATGACATGCACGGCGGCGACGGGCCGCTGCACGTGTCCGACCAGAAGGCACCGCGCCCGATCTCGCGGGCTTTCGTCGAGGCGCACCAGGCGATGCAGGTGCGACAGACGGATGATTTCAACACCGGCGACAATTCCGGCGCGGGCCTTTACCAGGTCACGCAGTTCCATTCGGCCGAAAAGAACGGCGAGCGCTGCTCGGCCGCCGCGGCTTACCTCTTTCCGGCGATGGGCCGCGCCAACCTGCACGTGATGACCCGCAGCCACGCCCAGCGCGTCCTGTTCGAAGGGCGCCGCGCGGTGGCGGTGCGGGTGAAGACGAAGGCGGGCGAGACGGAGATCCGCGCCAACCGCGAGGTGATCCTGTCGGGCGGCACGTTCAACACGCCGCAGCTGTTGCAGCTGTCGGGCGTGGGCCGGCCCGAGGATATCCGCCCGCACGGCATCGACATGGTGCATGAATTGCCGGGCGTGGGGCAGAACCTGCAGGATCACCTGGATTTCATCCTCGCCTGGAAAACCCGCGATCGCGACAATTTCGGGCTGGGTCTTTACGCCACCTGGAACCTGGTGCGCCACATCCTGAAATGGCGGCGCGACGGAAACTCGATGTTCGCCACGCCCTTTGCCGAAGCGGGCAGTTTCCTGAAATCCGATCCGGCACTCGACCGGCCTGACCTTCAGACCCATTTCGTGATCGGCGTGGTCGACGATCACGCGCGCAGGCTGCACCTGGGTCATGGTTTTTCCGCGCATGTCTGCGCGCTGCGGCCCTATTCGCGCGGCACCGTCTCGCTGACCTCGGCCAACTCAATGGCGGCACCGGCGATCGACCCGGCCTTCCTGTCGGATGAGCGTGATCTGCACACCCTGATCCGGGGCGCGCGCATGACCCGCGACATCGTGATGAGCCCGCCGCTGCGCGATTATGTCTGGAAAGAGCTGTTCGGCACCCGGGACGGGATGAGCGATACGGAGTGGGAGAGCCACATCCGTGCCCGCGCCGACACGATCTATCATCCGGTCGGCACCTGCCGGATGGGGGTGGATGACATGGCCGTGGTCGACCCCGAGCTGAAGCTGCGCGGCATCGAGGGGCTGCGGATCGTCGATGCCTCGGTCATGCCGACCCTGATCAGCGGCAACACCAACGCACCAACGATCATGATCGCCGAAAAGGCCGCCGACATGATCCGGAGAGCGGCGCGCTAACCCGGCAGAACCTCGCGCCAGAGCGCCCAGAGAAGCGCGGGGCCGTCGGGCGCGGCCAGCCGGTGCGGCTGTCCCGCCGCCTGAAAGGCGACGTCACCGGGGGCCAGCGGGCGCGCCGACCTGCCTTTTGGCCCCGCGCGCAGCGATCCGGCGACGACGAGGTAAAGCACCTGGTCGGGTATTTCGATGGTGGCCTCGGCCCCCTGGCCGGCCCAGAAAACGAAGCCGCGCAGCCGCGGGTTCAGGAAATGCCCCTCGCGCCCGACCAGCTCATAGGCGGCAAGGCCGGGTTTCCCATAGGCCGCGCCCCAGTGCGCGCGGTCAGACAGGGCAAGAAAGGCATCGCGCGCCTCGGCCAGCCCGTCGGCATATTGCCCGGCCACGGGCAAGGCCCCGGCCCCGGTCAGCACGGGCCCCGGTGCGGCGGGCAGATCGCGCCACATCCAGCGCCCGTTCCACGCCGAAAACCCCGCCACATCGGGAAAGGCCATATGCAGCCACCACGCTGCATCGACCGCGCGGCGGAAATCGGCAGGTGGTGCCGGCATCTCATTGTCAGGCGTCATTCCGCTTCTCCTCCCGGACGGGATACTGCCTCTTTGGCAAGGGCTTTCAAAGGGGGCGATTTTGCGCGATACAGCCGCCAAGGACAAAACACGTAGCGCCCATGAGCACCGCCCGAAAACAACCCCGCGGCATGAAAGACCGCCTGCAGTTCGCCGCCATCCGCGGTTTGCTGTGGTTCATGCATCTGCTGCCCTATCGCTGGCGGGTGCCGTTTTCCGGCTGGGTGGTCAGCCGCGTGGCCGCGCCGCTGATCGGCTGGCGCACCCGGATCGCCGACAACCTGCGCCTGGTGATGCCGGAAATATCCGACAGCGAGATCCGCCGCATTCAGCGCGCGGTCCCCGACAATTTCGGCCGCACCATGGCCGAGCTGTTTTCGCCTGATGATTTCGTGCCCATCGCACGGGCAACCACGCTGGAAGGCCCCGGCCTTGCCGCGCTGGAACAGGCCCGGGCCGAGGGGCGACCCTCGATCCTCGTCTCGGGGCATTTCGGCAATTACGACGTGGTGCGCGCCAGCGTGATCAACCAGGGCTTCCAGGTGGGTGGCATCTATCGCCCGATGAACATTCCGCAGTTCAACGAAATCTATGTCGAGACCATCCAGAAAGTCGGTAAGCCTCTGTTTTCGCGCGGAAGGCGCGGCATGGCCGAAATGATGCGGTTCATGAAAAAGGGCGGCACGCTGGCGGTGCTGATCGACCAGAGGCTGAACAACGGCGTGCCGCTGAACTTCTTCGGCCACACCGCCTATACCGCGCTCAGCTTTGCCGAGCTGGCGCTGAAATACAACGCCACGGTGGTGCCCTGCTACGGCATTCGTCAGCCCGACGGTCTGAGCTTTCGCGCCGTGCTGGAAGAGCCGATCGCCCACACCACCGCCGAGGAAATGACCCAGGCGCTGAACGACTCGCTTGAACGGCAGGTGCGCGCGCATATGGGACAGTGGTTCTGGATCCATAACCGCTGGAAAGACATCAACCCGCCCAAGGAGGCCTGAGATGAAGATTGCCAACCGTGAAATCGGCCCCGACCATCCGCCGCTTGTCATTGCCGAGATCGGCATCAACCACGGCGGTGACCTGGAGGTCGCCAAGGAGATGGTGCGGCTGGCCGCGGGCGCGGGCTGTGAGATGATCAAGCACCAGACGCATATCGTCGAAGACGAAATGACGGACGAGGCCAAGCAGATCTTTCCGCCCAATGCCGACGTGTCGATCTGGGAGGTGATGGAACAATGCGCGCTGAGCCGCGAGGACGAGGCCGAGCTCAAGCGCTATTCCGAGGAACTGGGCCTGATCTGGATTTCCACGCCCTTTTCCCGCGCCGCCTGCGATTTCCTGGAAACGCTGGATGTGCCCGCCTACAAGATCGGCTCGGGCGAGGCGGATAACCTGCCGCTCATTCGCCATATCGCGAAGAAGGGCAAACCGGTGATCCTGTCCACCGGCATGCAGACGATCGAGACGATGCGCGCCAGCGTCGCCATCCTCGAAGAGGCGGGCATCGATTATGCCCTGCTGGAATGCACGAACCTTTACCCCTCGCCGGCCGAGATCGTGTCGCTCAAGGGGGTGACCGAACTGAAGAACGCCTTTCCCAATGCCGTTGTCGGCTTCTCCGACCACTCGATCGGGCCGGAAATGGCGCTGGCCAGCGTGGCGCTGGGTGCCTGCATCCTGGAACGTCACTATACGGACACGCGCTATCGCAAGGGGCCCGATGTCAGCTGTTCGATGGACCCGGCCGAGCTGCGCTTTCTGATCGACCGCAGCCGCGAAATCTGGATCGCCGCCAACAACGACAAGAAGCGCACTGGCCCCGAGGAAGATGTCTATCGCTTTGCCCGCGCCAGCGTGGTGGCCGATGCCGACCTGCCCGCGGGCCACGTGGTCGGCGAGGCCGATATCTGGCCCCGCCGGCCCGGATCGGGCGAGATCGCGGGATACGAGTTCGACAAGGTGGTGGGCAAGACGCTCAAGGTGGCGGTGAAGCGCAACCAGCAGCTCAAATGGTCGGATCTCGACTGATCACGCTGAGCGAACGATGGTCAGGAGGCCGTCGGCCTCCCACCCCTGGATGATTTCGCCTTCGCGGGCGAAATTGTGCGGCGTCTTGTAGCCATCCGGATTGTAATAGGTCGCCGTCGCGCCGAAATCGAAGCCGTAAAGCGTGACCGATTTCGCGACGCCCAGCCGCATCAGCCAACTGATCGCCATGAAGCCCGAGGACGGCCGCCGCCCGATCAGGTTGCGATCGGCCAGCCACCAGCGGAACGGATAGAAGAGCGTATTGCGCACGTTGCGGCGCCCGAAAATCCGGTAGTGCCGCATCTTGGGGATCAGCATCAGCAGATGCCCCGGCGCGAATTTCTCGTCCACCTCGGCCTCGGAAAGCTCGGGCGTGAGGCCCACCATGTCGGTCCGGCTGCCCTGCGCCTCCGGCGCGATGACGAAGCCCTTGTTCAGGCGTATCACCACGTCCGCCGCGTCGATCTGGCTGCCGAAGTCGCGATCCAGAAGGCTTTTCGCGTTGCCGACGACGACGACCGATTTGCCCGCCAGCAGCCTGCGCATCCGCGCATTCGACCGGCTGGCCAGTTTGAGCAGCCATCCCCGGGGCGCCTGGAACAGGTACTTCCGGGGCCATGCCCTGACGCGCGCCGAAACCATCAGTCGCTCTCGGGGTTGCCGCCGTTGGCCACCCAGTAATCGACCGCCCAAGGCACCCGGCCCCGCCCCCAGTTCGGCCCGATGCCCCAGATGCCCGGACGCACCAGATCAATCGGGCGGGGCTCGCCGTGAAAGGCCACCACGCGGGTATCGGGCAAGGGCAGCTTCGGCCGCTGAACAAGGCCCAAAAGCGCCGGGCGGCGCAGGTGATACTTGAAGCTGAGTACCCATTCGGGCGGCCAGAAGGCCATGGTGCCCTCGGGCAATTCGCCCTGCAGGTAGATCTGCTCGATCCGGTACTTGGCGACATTGGCGTCGTGATCGGCCATGAAGCGGTCGAAAATCTCGGGGAACTGGCCGATGGTGAAGGTGAACACGCCGGTGCCCGCCATCGGCGCGGCATCGCCACCCAGCGCGTTCCAGTTGGCCGAGGTGTCGATCACCACCACGTCGCCGGGATGGGTAAACAGATCATCGAGCGGCCCGGTAATCACACTGTCGAGGTCCAGAAACAGGCAACGCCCGGTGATGTCGTAAAGCTCCTCTTTGAAGACCGACAGCTTGGGCCAGCCGCCCTTTTTCCAGTTGAACTCCGAGAGGCCCATTTCCGGGATCGGGAAATGGTCGATCTGGGGCAAAAGGCCCTCGGCGTCATCGGTCAGGCAGACGAAACGGAAATCGCCCGTCATATGCGCGCGCACGGCGGTATAAAGCACGTTCACATAGGCCGCCGAGTAGAGCGTGCCCCATTTCATGCAGATCACGGTGCGGGGCTGCGTCATCGGGGTGTCCTTCGGGGCTGGGGCGCTTTGCAGGGCGTAATGGCCTCTGCCTAGACATCCGGGCGCAATCTGTCCATACCATCGAAAAACCCGAGCCCCGGTCGAGACATGCAAAAACGCCTTCTATTCGTCACCGGCACCCGCGCCGATTTCGGCAAGATCGAGCCCCTGGCCCTTGCCGCGCGCGATGCGGGCCATGACGTGTCTTTCTTTGTCACCGGCATGCACATGCTTGAACGCTATGGCCTGACCAAGATCGAGGTGCACCGCACCCCGGGCGTGAAAGTGCACGAATTCCTGAACCAGCGCATCGGCGATCCACAGGACATGGTGCTGGCCAAGACGGTGCTGGGATTTTCCGACTTCGTGGCCGAACATCGCCCCGATCTTGTGGTGGTGCATGGTGACCGGGTCGAGGCGCTGGCCTGCGCATTGGTCTGCGCCACCAACTACATCCGCTGCGCCCATATCGAGGGCGGCGAGGTGTCGGGCACGATCGACGAGTTGTTCCGCCACTGCAACACGAAGCTGGCCTATTGCCACTTCGTCAGCTCGCAATCCGCCGCGCGGCGGGTGATGGCGCTGGGCGAACCGGCCGAGGCGATCCATGCCATCGGCTCGCCCGAGCTTGATTTCCATTCCCGCGCGTCCGGAACCACGATCGACGCGGTGAAGGCGCATTACGCGATCCCCTTCGATGAATTCGGCATCGCCACCTTCCACCCCGTCACCTCCGAGGCTGACACGATGGGCGCGCAGGCCGCCGCGCTGTTCGGCGCGCTGAAAGCGTCAAAGCGGCCCTTTGTCGTGATCCTGCCCAACAACGATCCGGGCTCCGAGGATATCCTGAAGGTGATCCGCGCCCTGCCCAAGGACCGGTTCCGCGCCATCCCCTCGATGCGGTTCGCGCATTTTTCCGAGGCGATGAAAAACGCCGCCTGCATTGTCGGCAATTCCAGCGCCGGCGTGCGCGAGGCACCGTTCCTGGGCATCCCCTCGCTGGATATCGGCACGCGGCAGAACAACCGCTCGCAAGGCGCATCGATCACCTCTTGCGAGGCGTCCGACAGCGCCACCATTACCCGTTTCCTGGCCGGGGAATGGGGCAAGCGCTACCCGCGCGATGCCGAATTCGGCGAAGGCAATGCCGCGCAGCGTTTTGTCGAGGTGATGGACGATCCCGGGTTCTGGTCGCGCAGCCTGCAAAAGGAATTCCACGATCATGGCTGAGGCCCCCGGCCTTGCCCTGCGCGGCTGGCTGGCGCTGACCTGGGCCTTGCTGCCGCTTCTGCCTTTCCATCTGAAACGCCGGGTCAGGCGCGGCAAGGAAGACGCCGCACGCTGGCGCGAAAAGCTGGGTCATGCCTCGGCCCCGCGCCCCGAGGGACGGCTGATCTGGCTGCATGCCGTCGGGCTGGGCGAAGTGCTGGCCCTGCGTGGCCTGATCGCGCGTTTGGCCTTGTTAGAGCCTGATCTGCACTTTCTCGTCACCTCGAACACAGTAGGTTCGGCCCGCGCGCTGGCGCAGAACCTGACGCCCCGCACCATCCACCAGTTCGCACCGCTCGATGCCCCGGGACCGGCCCGGCGGTTCCTGGCACACTGGCGCCCGGACCTTTCGATCTGGGCGGAACAGGAACTGTGGCCGGGGATCGTCTATCGTAGCGATGCCGCCGGCATCCCCTTGGCACTGGTCAACGCGCGGATGAACGCCGCGGCGCTGGCCCGGCGGCAGAAGGCCGGGGCGATCTATCGTGACGTGCTGCCGCGCTTTGCCCTGGTCTCGGCGCAGGATGAGGACACCGCCGCCAACCTCGCCACGCTGGGCGCGCCGGTGGTGCGCAGCGATGGCTCGCTTAAATCCATCGCGCCGCCCTTGGCAGATCAACCCGAGGCGCGCGCCGCGCTACAGGCGCAGATCGGCGCCCGGCCGGCCTGGATCGCCGCCTCGACCCATGCCGAGGACGAGGCGATGGTTCTGGACGCGCATCAAACCCGCCTGAAAGACGCGCCCGACACGCTTCTGCTGCTGGCCCCGCGCCTGCCCGAGCGCGCCGGTGAAATAATGACCGTACTGAAGGGCCGCGGCCTGCGCGCGGCCCGCCGCAGCAGCGGCGCGGTGCCGGAGGACGACACCCAAGTCTACCTGATCGACACGCTGGGCGAAATGGGCCTTTTCTACCGCCTGGCCCCCGTGGCCTTCGTCGGCGGGTCTATGGGGCCGGTGCAGGGCCACAACCCGTGGGAGGCCGCGCGCCTGGGCGTGGCCATCCTGCACGGGCCGAACACCGCCAATTTCGCCCCCGACTACGCGGCGCTGCATGCAGCTGGCGCCGCACGGCAGGTGGATAGCGCCGCCATGCTGGCCACCGCGCTGGGCGATCCTGCAACGCCCGAGATGAGCCCCCGCGCCGCCGCGCTGATCGACGCGAATATGGACCGGCTGGACGCTTTGTGCCAAAAGCTGGTCACGCTCGTCTGAACAGGCATCGCTCTTGGCTCTTTCCCCCTGGAAAAAACCGCTTCGGCTTCGCGCCTTCCTCGTGCTCTGGCGCGTGGCGTGGCTTTTGCTGATGCCGGTGATCCTGCTGTACCTGTGGCGCCGGGGCCGGCGCGATCCGCTCTATCGTCAGCGCATTGGGCAACGCTTTGGCCGCCATGCGGCGTGCAACGCGCCGCATGTCTGGATTCACGCCGTCTCAATCGGCGAACTGCGCTCGGCCGTGCCGCTGATCCGCGCCTTTCTCGACCGGGGCGAACAGGTGGTCACCACCCATTTCACCCCCGCCGGCCTGCGCGAGGCGGAAAAGACATTCGCGCCCGAGATCGCCTCGGGCCGGCTCTCGGCGGTCTATGTTCCCTTCGACTACGGTCTGGCCTTCCGGCGGTTCCTGCGCGCGTTCCGCCCACGTTTCGGACTGGTGATGGAGGTGGAATTCTGGCCCGGCATGATCACCGCCTGCCGCCGAGCAGGCGTGCCGCTCTTCCTGTGCAACGGGCAATATCCGGTGAAAAGCTATGAACGTGACCGGGCGCGGTTCCTGTCGCCCGCGCTGCTGGTGCCGGGCTTTGCCGGGGTGATGGTGAAATCCGGGGCGCAGGCCGAACGGTTCCGCGCACTGGGACAGGACAACATCGCCATCACCGGCGAAATGCGGTTCGAGCAACCGCTGCCGATGCCACAGCTTCAGGCCGCGGGGGCGGCGCGCGACGCACTGGCCGGCAGCCGACGGGTGATCACGCTCACCTCCGTCGTCGAATGGGAGGAGGATCTGTTCGTCGATCTGATTGGCGAGATGCTGCAAACAGTCTCTAGAAAGGCGTTTTTCATCCTTGTGCCGCGTGCCCCCGAACGGTTCGGCCCGATGGCAGAGAAGCTGGAGCAGGCAGGCATCGCCTATGCGCGGCGCTCGGACATCCTGAATGACGATCTGGAACTGACTGGCACGCCGCAGATCGACGTTCTCCTGGGTGACAGCCTGGGCGAGATGTATTTCTACCTCGCCATGGGCGATCTGGCGGTGGCCGGGGGCGGCTTCAACCCGCGCGGCAGCCACAACATCATCGAACCGCTCAGCCTGGGTAAACCGGTGTTGGTCGGCCCCGAGATATGGACCATCGAATACCCTGCCTTCGCGGCGATCGAGGCCGGCGTCGCCCGGCAGGTCACGACCGATGCGCTACCGCAGGCAATGTTATCGGATGATCTGCCCACGCGCGCGCAGATCGACGCGTTCCTGGCCGATCACGCGGGCGCGGTCGAAAAGACCCTGACGGCGCTGGACCGCTGGCTATAGGGCCTTCGCCGGATCACCAGGCCGAGAAACCGCCATCCACGTTGACAAGCTGCCCGGTCATGTAGCCCGCCTGTTCACTGGCCAGGAACAGCATCACGTCGGCGATCTCGTCGGGCCGGCACATCCGGCCGGCCATGATCAGCTCACCCACCCGGCGCTGGAATTCTTCCGAGTGGTTGTTGAACACCGCCCCCGGCGCGATGGTGTTCACCGTCGCCTGCCGTTTCGCCCAGTAGCCGGCCAGCCACACCGTCAGCCCGTGAATGCCCGCCTTCGTCACGCCATAGGCCGAAAAGTTCTTGAACGGCATGCCGTCGTAGATCGGGTGATGCGCGCCGTTGAGCGCATACATCGACGCCACGTTGATCAGCGTGCTGGGATACTTGCCCACGATATCGCGGTCCATCTGGCGGGCGACCATGAAGGCACCGGTCAGGTTGGTGCGCAGGGTCTTCTCGAAATCCTCGACCGTGGTGTCGGCGAAATCCGGGAAGGATTTTCCCTTGCCCATCAGCAGCTCACCGGTGATCGCGGCGTTGTTCAGCACCACGTTGGGCTGCCACCCATCGGCCAGGATCCGCTTGAAGATCTCTTCGACCGCCGGTTCGTCGCCGACGTCCAGATCGTAGAAGCGGAAATGCTCGTTCCCGCCATGCGTCTCGATCAACGCGTCGGCGCGGTGGCCGGGCAGGTCGCTTGCCACCACGCGGGCGCCTTCGGCCAGCATGCGGCGCACATAGGTCGAGCCCAGAACCCCGCCGGACCCGGTGATAAAGACCGTCCGGCCCTTCAGTTGATCGGTCATTGCACTCGCTCCTTCATCAGGCATTCGACGATCTTGAAATCCAGCTCGCTGTCGATGTCGATACAACGCTCGGGCGGCATCAGGTAGGGCAGCACCCGACCCTCGAACAGGCTTTGCGCCCGGCGCAGATAATCGGGATCAACGACATAGGTGCTGGCCGCGTGTTCCCAGACGGTCGGCGCCTGCTGGCGTGCCACCACTCCGCCCGGCAGCGGTTTCGAGACATGCAGCGCCCCGGTTTCATCCGGCTCAACCAGGTTGAAATACGGGTTCTTGCGCGCCTCGGTGCAGGACATGATCATGTCGGGCCGGTCCTTGAAGAACGCATCCAGCGCCCCGTCGATATCGCTCATGTCGCGCAGGGGCGATGTTGCGTCGAGGTCGAGAAACGCCTCGCACGGTCCCGCCAGTTCCTCGGCGCGTTCCAGCGCGTGCTGCCACACGCCCCATTTGCCCGCCGCATCGGTGGCCAGGTGATCGGGCCGCAGCCCCATTTCCAGGCAGCCCTTGGCGATGGCATGCTCATAGATCCGTTCGTCATCGGTGCTGACAACAACGGTGTCGACACGATCATGCGCCAGAAGCTGTTCCAGCGACCAGTCAATAAGCGGCTTGCCCAGAAGATCGCGGAAGTTCTTGCCGGGCACGCCTTTCGAGCCCTTGCGCACCCCGATATGGCCAATGATCATTCGAACCCTCCTGTCAGCGCGCCGTGAAACCGGCGTGCCTCCCACGCCCGCGCGAGCAGCGCGCAGCTGTCATAAACCCGGTCGAAGCGCGGCAAAAGCGGATTGTCCGAAGGCGCGCGCCCCTCGGCCAGCGCCATGAAGTCGCGCATGAGGCCAAGAAACATGTCGTTGCGTTCGAACGCCCATTCGCGGGTCACGTCCTCACCCCCCGAAGACCGCACCCAGTGCGGGCCCAGCAGGTCGAGGTCGAGCACCTCGTCACGCCCGCGCAGGCTGGTGCGGCGCAGGCTTTTGGGCGACAGGTAGTCCATCGAAACCGTGCCCACCGGCCCGCCATCTTCCGCCAGCGTCACGCGTGTGGCGAAATCGACGCCGGGAAAATCGGCGTGGCCGATGCAGTCGACGGCCTGCAGATCGGCCCGCGGAAACAGGCAATGCGCCATGTCCAGCTCGTGACAGAGATCGAGCAGCACGCCGCCGCCCTCGGCCCGGGCCGCGTAGCTGTCGCCAAAGCGCCAGTTCTGCCGCCATTGCCGCACGTCGTGACCGATTTCCATGTTGAAACCATAGGCGGCGACGGGACCCGCGTGCAGCGCCCGCAGCGCCGGGTGATAGCGCATCATGAAGCCCACCACCGACCGTTCGGCCACGGGTTCCGCCGCGGCATAGATGCGGTCCAACTCATCCAGCCGGAAGGCCAGCGGCTTCTCGACATAGAAGGGCACGCCCAGCCGCCCGCAGATCTCGATCAACTCAAGCCGCACCTGCGTCGCCGTGGCGATCACCACGCCCGCCTGCCCGGCGCCGCCGACCAGCGCCTCGAACGTGGCCAGGTTCAGCCCGCGCCAGCCCATCAGGTGGCTTTCGGCGCCCAGGGCCGTCAGGTTGTCATGATGCCGCCGCCCGATCGAGCCGGACCCGACAACGAAATACTGGGTGCCCATCGGCGTCTGCCCCTTGCTTGTCTGGTATGGGGCTATCACCGCAAGCGCGGCAAATGCAATTGCTTCACGCCGGGCCGGGTGCGGTTTCGGCCATGAACGGGCATCCCGCCCGCGTCCCGGCCCAATCCATCACGTCCGGTGCGATGTCGGCCCAGCCTTGGGCCATGCCCCTGTCGCGGGCGATGTCGATGGCGCAGGCCAGCGTCACGGCGGTGAAATCCCACCGCCCCACACCCTGCCAGCGCGGCGCCAGCCAGCGCAGCACCTGGCTGGCGCGATGCTCTTCATAGCGCATCACCGGGTCCGAGCGCTGGCCATCGGGCCGCATGTTTTCGCGCAGCCAGACCGCCACGCCATCCAGAAAGCCGGTGGTCACGTGGCGCATCAACCGCGCGTCGTCGTCCTCGGGCGGGAACCAGCGCGTGCGGCCCTCGAGCGTATCGAAATGCGCGCAGATATCGCGTGTGTCGGCGATAATGGCGCCCCCGTCCTCAAGCACCGGCACCCGGGCCAGCGGCGTTATTCGGAAATAGTCGCTCTCGGCATCGCGCGTGCGAACCTCGATCTCCTCGACCCGCGGGCGCAGACCGCTTTCGCGCAACGCCACGCGGGTGATCCGGGCATAAGGTGAATTCGCCGTGTAATAGAGCCTCATTTCCCCACGGCGCGCTTGAACGCATCGCGTCCGCGCATCGCCTTGGCATAGGCCAGAAGGTTGTCCTGATCGTAAGTGAATTTCGACGCGTAGGCCCAGTTCAGGCAATGGGTCAGGATGATGTCGGGCACCGTCATCGTGTCACCCATCAGGAAGGGCCCTTCCAGCCGCTCGGCGATGCGGGCGACGTTGCGGTCGAACTCCCAGCGCAGGCTGTCTTTTACCTCGGGCACGCGCTTGTCCTCGGGCAGGATGAACGTATGCCGCGCCGCCACCCAGAGGACCGAGTCGATCTCGTCCAGCACCTGGTGGGTCAGCGCGTCCTGCTTGGCGCGCTCGATCGTGCCGCAGGGATAGGTCAGCGCCTGGTGCTTGTCGCCCAGGTAGCTGATGATCGCGGTCGAATCGGTCAGCACGGCGTCGCCATCCTTGAACACCGGCACCTTGCCCGAGGGGTTGAGCGCCGAAACCATCTCCGAGCGCGGCTTCTCGGGGCTGTGCTTGTAGTCCTGCCCCAGTTCTTCCAGCATCCACATCACGCGGAACGCGCGGCTTTGCGTGCTTCCGATCACTTCATACATGGCGGTGTCCTCCCATCCTGTTTGGGTCATGATTTACGTAACTGCGCCGGGCTGGCCATAGGAACGGTGCGTCACCGCCGCGCCTGCCCCAGCATCGCCAGCCGGATCAGCGCCCGTTCAACCAGCGCCATCGCCGGGGCACGCTGGCCGGCGCTGCGCAATTGCAGGTCGGTATCGGTCAGCAGGCTCAGCGCGGTTTCCAGCCGCGGCGCGCCCCAGCCCTGCGCCTGCCGCAACATCCGGTCACGGCGCGGGCCGAAAATCGGCGGGCGCATGCGGGCAATCCCCTGAACCGCCCCACCCGGATCGCTGGCCGCGGTATACAGCGCCCGGAAATGCCGCATCGCACCCACGCACAGCCCCACCGGCTGAACGCCCTGCGCTTCCAGCTTCTGCATCACCGGTCCGATCTCGCCCACCCGGCCCTCGGCCACGATGTTCAGAACGTCATCCAACGCCGCCTCGGTCGAACTGGGTGCGCAGGCAGCCACGTCATCCGAGCTTACCGCGCTGTCATCCTCCAGCTTGTAAAGCGACAGCTTTTCGATCGTCTGGCGGAAATCTCCCGGCCCCAGCTCGCGCGCCAGCGCGGTCAGGTCGGTCATCGCGTCGCTCGACACGCTCGCAAGTCCGGCCTTGGCCAGTTCCGCCTCGATCTCGGCACGGCCCGGCGGGTCATCGTAGATGCCGGTGGCATAGGCGTTCTTGTGCCCCTCGAACAACTTGCGCAGCTTCGAGCGCGCGTTGAGCTGCCCGGCGGTCACGATCACCTGCGCATCGCCCGGCGCCCAATCGGCCAGCGCGGCCTCGATCGTGACGGCTATGCCGTCCGTCGCATCCTCGACAAAGGCCACGCGCGGCCCGGGAAAGAACCCCTGCGCCTTGATCGCATCCAACAGCATCGCCGGGTCCTTGCGCAGATCGGCCGCCGGAATGCGCGCCAGCCGCATTTCATCGTCGCCATTGGGTCCGATCAGCGCCGCGATCACCTCCTGCCGGCGCAGCGCCACGCGCATCGCGTCGGATCCATAGATCAGCAGGCCAGTACGGTCCGGCTCGGGCCGGGCGAAATAGCCCACTGCCTCGCGCGGGCTTAGTTTCATGCCGGCAACTCGCCCGAGGCCGCGATCAGCCGGGTCACGGTCTGGTCGGCCAGGATAGTCATCAGCCGTTCATGCGCATCTGCCAGCGCCGTGCGCGTCGCCGCCGTGGTGCCGCCTGCTGAATATCCCACAAAGGTATCGACGGTGCCGCTGATCAGCACCTTGCCGTCGTTCAGATCGCGTAGCGCATAGACCACGCGCCCGATCAGGTTGAACCGCGTGGTGACGCTGGCGGTCGTAATCGCCATCCGCTCCGTCTCGACATCCAGCGCAAGCGACAGGCCGTATCGCGGCGCCGTTGCGCGGCCCAGGCGGTTTTCCAGCTGGCGCACCAGGAAATAGCTGTCGCGGTTCGCGGGCTCGTCTACCAGGACCGTGTTCTGCAAGCGCCCGGCGGTGCCGTTCGGGCCGTAGACGGGGGTGAACCCGCAGGCCGACAGCGCCAGCGCGCCAAGAAGAACCGATCTTCGATCAGACCACCACATTCACGATCCGCCCCGGAACGACGATCACCTTTTTCGGCTGCCCGTCACCAAGCGCCTTTTTCACAGCATCGGTCGCCAGCGCCAGTTTTTCAACCTCGGCCTTGTCCATGTCCTTGGGCACGCTGATCTCAGCGCGGCGCTTGCCGTTGATCTGGATGGGCAGCGTCACGGTATCGTCGACCAGCATCGACGGGTCGGCCTTGGGCCACGGCGCGTTCACCACCATGCCGTCGCCGCCCAGCATCTCCCAGATCGCCTCGCTCAGGTGTGGGGTCATCGGGCTCATCAGCTGTGCCAGCGTCCTGACGGCCGTGCGTTTGGCCTCGCCGCCAGCCTGCGCCTTCTGGATCACGTTGGTAAAGGCATAAAGCCGCGCGATGGCGGCGTTGAAGCCGAAGCTTTCGATACCCATCGTCACGTCGTGGATGCACTTGTGCATCTCGCGCAGCAGATCCTCGTCGCCCGGCTGCGCGGGCGCGTCTGACTCCGCGGCCTCGGCGGCGATGCGGTACACCCGGCTCAGGTGCTTGAAGGCGGCCTCGGCCCCGGCGGCGGTCCATTCCACGTCACGCTCGGGCGGGCTGTCGGACAGCACGAACCAGCGGGCGGTATCGGCGCCGAAATTCGAGATGATGTTCAGCGGATCGACCACGTTGTTCTTCGATTTCGACATCTTGGCCGAAGGGATGATCTCGGCCTCGGTGCCATCCTTCAGAAACGCCTTGCCGTCGCGCAGCTCGACCTCTTCGGGATAGTGATAGACCGGCCGCCCGTCGGTATTGCGGGTCTGGTAAATCGCGTGCGTCACCATGCCTTGCGTGAACAAAGCATCGAACGGCTCTTTCGACTTGGCTGGCAGGTGGCCGCAGATATGCATCGCCCGGGCAAAGAAGCGCGAATAAAGCAGGTGCAGGATCGCATGTTCGATCCCGCCGATATACTGGTCCACGTTCATCCAGTACTCGGCATCCTCCATCACCGTCGGCGTCTCGGCCCGCGGCGCGGTGAAGCGCGCGAAATACCACGACGAATCGACAAAGGTATCCATCGTGTCGGTTTCACGCTTCGCCGGTTTGCCGCAGGACGGGCAGGCGCAATCGCGCCATGTCGGGTGGCGGTCCAGCGGGTTGCCCGGCTGGTCGAAACTCACGTCATCGGGCAGTTGAACCGGCAGGTTTTCCTTCTTCTCGGGCACCACGCCGCAAGCTTCGCAATGCACCACCGGGATCGGGCAGCCCCAGTAGCGCTGGCGGCTCAGCCCCCAGTCGCGCAGGCGGAACTTGGTTACGCCGGTGCCCCAGCCGTGTGTCTCGGCATAATCGATGGTGGCGTCGATCGCCTCCTGCCCGGTGGCAACGTCCAGACCGGCAAAATGGTTCACCCACTTCACCTTTTCCGTCTTCGGCGGCACGAAGGCCTCGTTCTCAACCGGCGTTTCATTGTCCAGCGCAAAGAAGGTGTCGATCACCGGAAGGTCATACTTGCGGCAGAAATCCAGGTCGCGCTGGTCATGTGCCGGGCAGCCGAAGATCGCGCCGGTGCCGTAATCCATCAGGATGAAGTTGGCGATCCAGACCGGCAGTTCCCAGCTGTCATCCAGCGGGTGCTTGACCTTCAGCCCGGTGTCATAGCCCAGCTTCTCGGCCTTCTCGATGGCTTCCTCGGTGGTGCCACCCTTGCGCATCGCGGCCACGGCCTTTGCCACGTCGGCGTCTTTCGCCTCCAGCTCCTTGGCCAACGGGTGGTCTGGCGAAATGCCAATGAACGAAGCCCCCATCAGCGTGTCGGGCCGCGTCGTATACACCTCGATCTGGCCACCATCGGTGCGGTCGAAGGAAAACTGCAGACCGCGCGATTTGCCGATCCAGTTCTCCTGCATCAGCCGCACCTTGGCGGGCCAGTTCTCCAGCGTGTCCAGCGCATCCAGCAGCTCTTCAGAGAAATCGCTGATCTTGAAGAACCACTGCGTCAGCTCGCGCCGCTCCACATCCGCGCCCGAGCGCCAGCCCTTGCCGTCGATCACCTGTTCGTTGGCCAGCACGGTCATGTCGACCGGATCCCAGTTCACCACCGCGTTCTTGCGATAGACCAGGCCCTTGTCCAGGAAGTCGATGAACAGCGCCTGCTGCTGGCCGTAATACTCGGGATCGCAGGTGGCGAATTCGCGGCTCCAGTCAATGGAAAGGCCCAGCGGCTTCATCTGGCCGCGCATGTCGGCGATGTTGCCATAGGTCCAGTCCTTGGGGTGGCCGCCGCTGGCCATCGCCGCGTTCTCCGCCGGCATGCCGAACGCGTCCCATCCCATCGGGTGCAGCACGTTATGCCCGGTGGCGATCTTGTAGCGCGCGATCACGTCGCCCATCGTGTAGTTGCGCACATGCCCCATGTGGATGCGCCCCGACGGATAGGGAAACATCTCGAGCACATAGTATTTCGGCTTGTCGCCCTCGCGGGTGGCCTTGAACACGTCGGCCTTGTCCCAGGCCTCTTGCCATTTGGCTTCGATCTCGGCGGCGGAATAGCGGGTCATCTTTTTCGGGCTCTTGTTGGCATGTCTTTGCGGGGTGCGTGATACTGGGTTTTGGCAGGGTTTGAAACGCCAATATCAGCTTTTTCGCAACGCCATGCGCGCAACCCTGTCCCATGCGGCCGCGGGGCCTAGCCATGAAAGGTCAGGCTTGTATAACGGGGCGTGTTGGTCAGAACGGCAGGTCAAAGATGAAAATCCTTTTCATTCACCAGAATTTTCCCGGCCAATTCAAACACCTGGCCCCGGCGCTGGCCGCCCAGGGGCACGAAGTCGTGGCGCTGACGCTGCGGGTGAAAAAAGAGACGCCATGGAACGGTGTCCGCATCCTGCCCTACACGGTCGAACGCAAGGGCGGGCAGGCACTGCATCCGTGGCTGGTGGACTTCGATACCAAGCTGACCCGCGGCGAATGCTGTTATCATGCCGCGTGCGAGCTGCGCGACAGCGGGTTTGCCCCCGATGTCATCATCGCGCACCCGGGCTGGGGTGAATCGATGTTCCTGCGCGATGTCTGGCCCGAGGCCCGCCTGGGCCTTTATTGCGAGCTCTACCACCTCGATGAATACCCGCACACCGGCTTCGACCCCGAGTTCCAGCCGAAGACGCCACCGACCGAAACGCTGCGCCTGCGGATGAAGAACCTCAACAACCACCTGCATTTCGCCGTGGCCAATGCCGGTCTTAGCCCGACGAATTTCCAGGCCGATAGCTTCCCGGCCAGCTTCCGCGATCGCATTACCACCTGTTTCGACGGGATCGATACCCGCGCCCTGGTGCCCAATCCCAAGGCCAGGCTGGAATTTCAAAGCGGCCTGGCGCTGGGCCGCGAGGACGAGGTGATCACCTTCGTCAATCGCAACCTCGAACCTTATCGCGGCTATCATGTCTTCATGCGGGCCCTGCCGCGGCTTCTGCGTGAAAGGCCCAACGCGCATGTTCTGATCGTCGGGGGCGACGATGTCAGCTATGGCGCACGCCCGCCCAAGGGCCAGACCTGGAAACAGATATTCATCGACGAGGTGCGCAGCCAGATCCCCGATGACGACTGGGCGCGCGTGCGTTTCCTGGGCCGCATCCCCTATGACCGCTTCTTTGCCCTGTTGCAGGCCAGCCGGGTGCATGTCTACCTGACCTATCCCTTCGTGCTCAGCTGGTCACTCTTTGAAACGATGAGCGTCGAAGGCGCGATCGTGGCCAGCAACACCGCCCCGGTGCAGGAGCTGATCACCCATGACGAAACCGGCCGGCTGGTCGATTTCTTCGATGGCGACGCGATCGTCGAGGAAGTCTGCACATTGCTGGATGACGCGAAACTGCGCGAACGCCTGGGCAAGGCCGCGCGCAGCCACGTGGTGCGAAACTACGATCTCCAGACGATCTGCCTGCCGCGGCAATTGCAGTGGGTCAGGGACCTGGCAGCGATGGACCCGCTTGAAACGGTCTCACCCTGCATCTGAACTTCGGCGGCGCCGGGTGTTCAGAATTTTTTGTCCTGGATGCGCAGCTGGCGGGCACGGGCCAGGATCGCGTCTTCAACGGCGCGCTGGGTGCCCGCGGCCACCGGACCGCCACGCGTGGCCAGCGCCACGTTGAGCGAACGCGCATCCAGCGCCGGATCCTTGATGTGCACCGTCGCGCGATAGGCGCGTCCGCCACCCGGCGGGGTGCCATAACCGGTGACGATCACGCCGGTGAACGGATCGATCGACTGGATCGGCAGGAAGTTCAGCACTTCGAGCGAGGCATTCCAGAGATAGCGGTTCACCTTAACCGTGGTGCCGGTATCCTTGCGCTTGAACAGGTCCCAGATCGAGGTCTGGCCAACCTGGCTCATGCCGTCGCGGCCTTCCAGGATCGGCCCCGTCTCGTCCTCCTCGGTGTCCACCGCATCGCGGGCGCCACCGAAACCGATCGGGCCCAGCGACCCGGATCCGCCACCGCAAGAAGACAGTGAAAAGGCCACCAGACCAGCCAAAAGGAATTTGAAAGCGCTTGAGTGCTGCATATTACCGCCCAGATCCTGCTCTTCGTTACCGTCCTACCCAAGCCCTGCGGCAGGAGCAAGGATTTATAGCTTTTGTCTTCTTATGGGCTTCGATTCCCCGCAAACCGTGCCGATTTGGCCGGTCAAGCCGCCAGCACTATAAGGTGCCGGGATTAACTGTGGCAAAGCTGCACCAATTTCACCCCCAATGGCCACACCGCCGACCGCATGCTTGCATTGACCCCCCGTTTGGAGCGAGACAAGCGCCATACCCAATACGGATTCCCCGTTTTGGGCGCATGACTGGAAAACCGAGGGAAACAAAATGAAAAAGATTCTCTTCGCAACGACCGCACTCGTCGCTACTGCAAGCGTCGCAGCTGCTGAAGTGTCGTTCAGCGGCTACGGCCGTTTTGGTGCAATCTCGATCGAGAACTCCGCAGTTGCCGCAACCGGTACCGCAGCTCAGATCGCAGCAGCACAAGCCGCAGCAGCCGCAGACGCAGCCGCTCTGGCCGCAGCCGACGCAACCGTTGCAGCAAACACTGCAGCCGGCACGCTGACCGCCGCCGACCTGACGGCTCAAGCAGCCGCAGCCGCTCAAGCAGCCGCATCGGCCGCTGCCCTGGATGCCATTGACGGCACCGCGGCAAACCGTGTTGAAGGCATCTACACTCGTATTCGCCTGCAAATCGACATGACCACCGAAGCCGACAACGGCCTGACCTTCGGCGCACGTCTGCGTCACCAGGCAACCACCGTTGACGGTGATGGCTACGGCGGTGGCTTCAACGGTGCACGCTTCTTCGCACGCGCCGGTGGCCTGGAAGTCGGCGTTGGCAACATCTTCGGCGCCATCGAATTCATGCCGGGCGTTTACATGAGCACCCAGTCGTCAGGCATCGGCCTCTCGGGCCACCGCTTCGACAACCTGGTGACCAACACCAACGCCAAAGGCTTCTTCAACTGGGATGCCTACTCGTCGGGTGGTGCCGGTGCTGACGGCGTCGAAGTGATGTACTCGGCTGGCGACTTCTCGGGTCACCTGTCGTACTCGAACTCGGGCGCCGAGCGCATTGCAGCTCACGTTGCCTACACCTTCGGCGACTGGACCGCAGCTCTGGGTTACCAAGACTCGACCGTCAACACCGAAGACAAAACCGTCATCACCGTTGGCGGCAAAATCGGCCCGGCAAACCTGACCCTGGGTTGGGCTGACAACGACGGCGTCAGCAAAATGGGCCTGGCAGCCAACTTCGAAGTGGGCGCCAACACCCGCGTTGACGCGTTCGTGACGTCGGAAGACGGCGCAGCCGGTGGCGAAGCCTACGGTCTGGGCGTTTCGCACAACCTGGGCGGCGGTGCTTCGCTCGAAGCTGGTGTGACCCAAACCACCAACGACGACACCGCAGTCGACCTCGGTATCCGCTTCAACTTCTAATCCAGAAGTTCGGAGCATCCGAAAAGGGAAGGGCAGGTCATTTGACCTGCCCTTTTCTTTTTTCCCGCGATGATGTTCATTCGGCCTGACCATCACTATAGGGGCAAAACCACATGCCACTGTCCGACATCAAAGCCCGTATCGCCAAAGCCGAAGCCGATGCCGGTCGCGCGCCCGGCTCGGTGCATCTGATCGCCGTCTCCAAGGTGCAGCCCAACGAACGCGTCCATGCCGTTCTGAGCGAAGGCCACCGCCTGTTCGGTGAAAACCGCGTGCAGGAAGCCGCCGGTAAATGGCCCACCTTCCGCGAAGAATTTCCCGATGTCCGGGTTCACCTGATCGGCCCGCTGCAAACCAACAAGACGCGCCAGGCCTTTGGCCTGTTCGAGGCCATCCATTCGGTCGACCGTCCCAAGCTTGCCAAGACCATCGCTCGCATCGCCCAGGAAGAGGGCCATTGCCCCGATCTCTTTATCCAGGTCAACACCGGCGAAGAATCGCAAAAGGCCGGCATCCTGCCCACTGACGCGGATGGTTTTATCCGCGAGTGCCTCGACATGGATCTGCCGGTGCATGGCCTGATGTGCATCCCGCCCGTGGATGAAGAGCCCAGCCTGCATTTCGCCCTTCTGGCCAAGATCGCCAAACGCAACGGCTTGAAGGGCCTGTCCATGGGCATGAGCAGCGATTTCGAACGCGCCATCGCGCTTGGCGCCACCCATGTGCGCGTGGGATCGGCCATTTTCGGCGAACGTGTTCCCGGCTGATCTTTCTTTTTCGGATCATCTGGCGCATCATCGGTGCGTATTCCGAGTGAATGGAACGTTCCGATGAAACCTGTTGCCCTCCTGATTGCCGCACTTGCCATGACCGCAACATCAGCCGCCGCCGAAATGTCGCTCAGCTTTTCCTGGGGCGATATCCCTCTTTGCACCACCGGGCGCCCGAATATCGTCGGCAACCCTGCCTTCGCCCTGACAGGCGTGCCCGAGGGCACCGACCGCATCGTATTCAAGCTCAAGGACCTCGACGTTCCGGGCTATGACCATGGCGGCGGCACGGTGAAGGTGAAGATGTCCGGCTCCGGTACGATTCCATCGGGCGTTTTCAAGTACAAGAGCCCGTGCCCGCCCTCGGGGCGTCATACCTATGAATGGACGGCAACCGCGAAACAGGGCGGCAAGACGTTGGCAACGGCCAAGGCCCGCCGGCAGTATCCCTAACCATCTGACGCGGGCACGATGACCCGCGTGCCCGGCACGACGCGTGCCGCGATCCACATCAGGTGCGCGCGGGAAAAGGCGATGCAGCCTTCGGTGGGATATCCCTTGCGCCGCCATTGATGCAGGAAGATCGCCGATCCCCTGCCGGGCTGTGCGACAGGATAGTTCCAGTCGGTCAGCATGACGATGTCATAAAGCGGATCGGCGCGGCGCAGCATCTCGTGGCTGTGCCGGTATGGTGCACGA
The DNA here is from genome assembly GCF_005434965.1 of Marimonas lutisalis. Taxonomy (GTDB): domain Bacteria; phylum Pseudomonadota; class Alphaproteobacteria; order Rhodobacterales; family Rhodobacteraceae; genus Marimonas_A; species Marimonas_A lutisalis. The sequence continues at coordinate 195,289 of NZ_SKCI01000002.1, read as the reverse complement.
ACCAGCTGGTTATACTCGACCGTGCCACTGGCATCAGACCACAGATCGCCCGGACGGATCGCCCGCGCCCAGGGCACCGGCGGCGCCACGCGGTCGGGCCGGTAAAGCATGCCGACGATCCGGTGCACGCCCACCGGCGTGGCGCCGTCGCCCTCGCGCTTGTCCGCGCGGATTCCGCCGCGGCCCACGCTGCAGGGAAACACCCGGCCGGCAAAGCGCAGGCCCCGCGGCGTCAGAATCATGTCGGCAACGCTCACAGCAGGTGCCCGGACTTGCTGGCCTTGGTGGCAAGATATCCGCGGTTATGCTCGGTCTCGCCCACCTTCAGCGGCACGCGTTCGACAACTTCAATCCCGTTGGCCTGCATCATGTCGATCTTGCGCGGATTGTTCGTCAGCAGCCGCACCGCGGAGAATCCCATTGCCTTCAGGATCTGCGCTCCGATCCGGAAATCGCGCTCGTCATCCTCGAATCCCAGCCGGTGATTGGCCTCGACCGTGTCGAACCCCTGGTCCTGCAGCGAATAGGCGCGCATCTTATTCGCCAGCCCGATGCCCCGGCCCTCCTGGTTGAGGTATAGCAGCACGCCTGCCCCCTCTTCGCCCATCTGGCGCAGCGCCCCGCGCAGCTGCGGCCCGCAATCGCATTTGAGGCTGCCCAGCACATCTCCGGTGAAACAGGCCGAGTGCAACCGCGCCAGCACCGGCGCCTCGCGCGACGGGCGGCCGATCTCGATCGCGTAATGCTCCTCGCCGCCATCCTCGGGGCGGAAGACGTGCAGGCGCCCGGCGCCCGCGGCCTCCATCGGCAGGCGCGCAGCGATTACCGGATGCAGTTCGCTGACCGCTTCCAGTACCGGCGCGGCCAGCGCAGCCTGCACCAGGGTCAGGTTATTCTCGCGGGCAAATCCACCCGCATCCGGCAGGTCCAGCACCAGCGCCGCCGGCAAGAGCTGCGCCGTCTTTACCAGGCGGATCGCCATCCGGTGCAGCGCCGCATCGCCGTCGCGCGCCGACATCAGCGGCCCCTTCATCGGGGTTTTCAAATCATCCGCCGGGTCGGCCACGGCCAGCACCCAATCGAGCCGCGCATCCGGCGGCAGGCAGATCCGCGCCAGATCGTCATCATAGGCCCGCGCCTTGAGCGTTTCAGCCCGCCGCGCCGTGATCGCCAGAACTGGCGCGCCGCCCAGCGCGCGCAGATCGGCCAGCCGCTGCGCGTCAAGCGTTTCCGCCGCCAGCACCAGAACCGCGCCGCCTTTGCCGGCAAGAACCACCGGCACGCCCATGCGCAGGTCGGCGCGGGCGCGGGCCAATGTTTCAGTGATGTCGGGTGCAAAACTCATTCGCGGTCCTTTTCACCCCCTGATCTAGGGGAATATGCCACAATATGAAACATTTGCCCGCCCGATTACACGACGGCGTGAGAGAATTGCAGCATATCTTGTTCGCGGCGTTTCCCTGTCACATCTGTTGATCTACCAATCAAGGAGGGCGGAACGATGGCACAGCTGAAGAAAATCCTGCTTGTCGACGATGACGACGACCTGCGCGAGGCGCTGAGCGAACAACTGGTCATGACCGAAGATTTCGACGTGTTCGAAGCCGGAGATGGCAGCGATGCCATGCGCAAGGCCAAGGAAGGCCTTTACGATCTGGTCATTCTCGATGTCGGCCTGCCCGATACGGACGGGCGTGAACTCTGCCGGCTGATGCGCAAGCAGGGTGTCAAATCCCCGATCATCATGCTGACGGGCCATGACAGCGACGCCGATACCATTCTCGGCCTCGATGCCGGCGCAAACGACTACGTGACCAAGCCCTTCAAGTTTCCGGTGCTTCTCGCCCGCATCCGCGCTCAGTTGCGCCAGCATGAACAATCCGAGGACGCGGTGTTCCAGCTTGGCCCGTACACGTTCAAACCAGCGATGAAGATGCTGATCACCGAGGACGAGCGCAAGATTCGCCTGACAGAGAAGGAAACCAACATCCTGAAATTCCTCTATCGTTCCACCGAAGGCGTGGTTCCGCGCGACGTGCTGTTGCACGAGGTCTGGGGCTATAATGCCGGCGTTACGACCCACACTCTTGAAACCCACATCTACCGCCTGCGCCAGAAGATCGAGCCCGATCCTTCCAACGCGCGGCTCCTGGTGACTGAATCCGGGGGATATCGACTGGTGGCGTAAATGCCACAGGTTGAGCGTGCGTATGGAATACCCGACTTATTTGAGACAGATCAAAGTAGTATCTTGAATCTGTAAATACGGTTTTTTCATCCCGTTGCATGTGCGGGTTATCGCATGCACCTCCCTGTTGGACTGGCCCGGGTCTTTGCCCGGGTCTTTTTTTACTGGACATGCGTGCTCAGCCAGTTGCGCACTTCACCTCTGCGGCTGCGTGAAACCGGAATCTCGCTTCCATCGCGCAGCACCAGGAACTGCGCACCGTCGCACCTGTTCAAACCGACGATCGCATCGCGGCTCACCCAGTACGATCGATGCGGTTGAACACCCTGGCAGGGATCCAGCATTGCGGTCAGCTCGCGCAGGCTTGCCCGAACCAGTTCGGTCGCGTCATGCAAAACGATCTCGACATAATGCTCGGCGGACTTGAGATAGAGCACATTCCCAAGATCGAAATGCCGGCCGTTCGCCTCGATCGAACGCGTCAGCGCGGGGCTGATCTCAGGCTCCGCCGGGGCGGAGGAGCCGCCCGGCTTTTCGGCCGACTGCGCGCGACGTCGAAGCGTGATCAGAAGCCGCGGCATCAACAGCGCGGCAGAGGCCGCTTCGAAAAACACCCCGACAAGGAAATAGCGCAGGACGTCGGGATAAAGCCGCCCGCGCCAGAAATCCGGATCACCGGTCAGAATCGATGCGATGGCATAGTTCATGTGCAGCAGTAGCGCGACCGCAACGCCAACCATCAGGGCGGAAGGAACCGCGATGTTCCGGTGTCGCAGAGCGCGTTCGAAGAGCCGGAACTGCAAGTACCATACGGCCACAACGAAGATGCCGTTGAAGCACCAGAACGGAAACCGCCACAAGACCTGCACCTGGAATCCGAAAACATTGGGGTCGACCAGTGCCATGGTGCAGCAGAAAAGAAGCAGCGAAAGAACAAACCGCTTATCCGAGACAATTCGGTCAATTTCTGCAACTTTAAGCTGAAAAACCCGCCCATTCGTGGCAAGAACCCGCAATTCGTGACAATCCGTTTTTCTTTCGATGCCGTTCATCCGAAAAATATCTTGGCCGAGCAGTTAATCAGTACCTGTCTACCCCGGAATGTGACGCGAAACAACGTCAGCATTCTATCGCGAGTGGGAAACAGATCTCCAGAGGGTCTCGGCAATGGCCTGACAGGCGATTCCCGCCTGTTCAGGCCATTCTTTTTCCACCGTCTCTTGTCTGGCCTCTTCCGTCCTCCCGCGATAGCTTGGCGCGGAAATCGCGACTGACAGGAGACGCGCCCGATGGCCTTTACCCTTGCCACATGGAACATCAATTCGGTCCGGCTGCGCGAACCGATCGTGTGCAAACTTCTCGAGGAAGAAGCCCCCGACATCCTGTGCCTGCAGGAATGCAAAAGCCCGGTCGACAAAATCCCCACTGAACGCTTCCGCGAACTGGGCTATGGCTACATGGTTGCGCGCGGTCAGAAGGGCTATAACGGCGTTGCCATCCTGTCGCGCCTGCCGATCGAGGATGTGGGCGACATGGATTTCGCGGACCTGGGCCACGCGCGCCACGTGGCCGGGCGGCTGGAAAACGGGGTCATCATCCACAATTTCTATGTCCCCGCCGGCGGCGACATTCCCGACCGCGACAGGAACGAGAAATTCGGCCAGAAACTCGACTACCTGACCGGGATGCGCGACTGGTTCCATTCGGACCGGCCGGAAAAATCCATCCTTGTCGGCGATCTTAACATCGCCCCGCGCGAAGACGATGTCTGGAGCCACAAGCAGCTGCTGAAAGTCGTCTCGCACACGCCGATCGAGGTCGAACACCTGGGCGAAACGCAGGATGCCGGCAAGTGGGTCGATGTCACGCGGGCCGACATCCCGGATGGTCAGCTCTATTCCTGGTGGTCCTACCGCGCCCGCGATTGGGACGCCGCCGACAAGGGCCGCAGGCTCGATCACATCTGGGCCACGCCCGACATTTCCAACGCCGCGCATGCCAGCCGCATCCTGCGCGCGGCGCGCGGATGGGAAAAACCCTCCGATCACGCGCCGGTCTTTGCGACATTCGATCTCTGACGCGGGCCTTGCAACGCGCGGCGTCATACATCATCTAACGGTCAACCCCGAAGATCGGAGGATACGGATATGGAAATCGATCTCAGCCAAGCCAACCCGGACACCGCAACGCTCGTCTTTGACGTGGGCGAAGCGGATTTCATGGAAAAGGTCGTCGAAGCCTCGAAAGAGGTGCCGGTGATCGTTGACTTCTGGGCGCCCTGGTGTGGCCCGTGCAAAACCTTGGGCCCGGCACTGGAAGACGCGGTGCAAAAGGCCCGTGGCGCGGTGAAGATGGCCAAGGTCAATGTCGACGAAAACCAGATGATCGCGGGCCAGATGCGGGTGCAGTCGATCCCGACGGTCTATGCTTTCTGGCAGGGTCAGCCCGTGGATGGCTTCCAGGGCGCGGTGCCGCCGTCGGAAATCCAGAACTTCATCGACCGCCTGGTCAAAACCGCGGGCGGCGACGCTTCGGGCGGGCTGGACGAAGCCGTCGAAGCCGCCGAGGAAATGCTGGCCGAAGGCGCGGCCGCCGATGCCGCCCAGACCTTTGCCGCCATCCTGCAGGAGGACGGCACCCATGCCGGCGCCTATGGCGGGCTGGTGCGCGCCCATATCGCCCTGGGTGAACTGGACCAGGCCGAGGCGATCCTGAACGGTGCGCCTGCCGAAATCTCGGGCAAGCCCGAGCTTGAAGCCGCCCACGCCCAGCTCGATCTCGCGCGGCAGGCCTCGAATGCCGGCCCGGTCGACGATCTGCGCGCTGCGGTCGAGGCCAACCCAGACGACCACCAGGCCCGTTTCGACCTGGCCCAGGCGCTGCACGCCAAGGGCGATGTGCAGGAAGCCGTCGATCAGCTGCTTGAACTGTTCCGCCGCGATCGCGAGTGGAACGATGCCGCCGCAAAGACGCAGCTCTTCACTATTTTCGATGCGCTGCAACCGCAGGATCCCATCGCGCTCAACGGCCGGCGCAAGCTGAGCTCGATGATCTTTGTCTGATCGTCCCGCTCGCGCTATCATCCGGGCATGAGCACCCAAATGGACCTGCCCGAGGTCATCCCGGTTTTCCCGCTGACGGGGGCGCTGCTTCTGCCGCGCTCCCGGCTCCCGCTGCATATCTTCGAGCCGCGTTACCTTGCCATGTTCGACGATGCGCTGAAAACGCCCGAGCGCCTGATCGGCATGGTGCAACCCAATGAGGTACCGGGCCGCGATGGGCCGGGCCTGATGACCATCGGCTGCGCCGGACGGATCACCCAGTTCTCGGAAACCGAGGACGGGCGCTACATGATCACGCTTCTGGGTATCTCGCGCTTCCGCATCCTGGAAGAGGTCGATGGTTTCACCCCCTACCGCCGTACCCGTGTCAGCTGGGAGGGGTTCGAGCGCGATCGCGGCGGCGCCGATCGCGATCCGGGCTTTGACCGCGCGGGGTTCCTGCGGCTGCTCGATCGCTATTTCACCGCGCGCGGCCTCAACACCGATTGGGACACGTTGAAAGAGGCCGAAGACGAGCTCCTGATCAACTCGCTCTCGATGCTTCTGGAGTTTGAGCCCGAGGACAAGCAAGCCCTGCTTGAGGCGCCATCGCTATCCACCCGGCGCGAAACCCTGATCACGCTGATCGAATACGCGCTGCATGGCGGCGACGGAGAGGATTTGATGCAATGACCGACGATGACACCGCCAAACCCGCCTTCGATCGCCACATGCTCGAAGCGCTGGTCTGCCCTCGCACCCAGGGCCCGCTGGAATACGATGCCGACCGGCAGGAACTGATCTCGAAATCGGCCGGCCTTGCCTACCCGATCCGCGACGGCATCCCGGTCATGCTGGTCGACGAGGCCCGCCGGCTCGATCCGTAGGGTGGGTTTTCAACCCACCGTCACGCCCGCATCAATTCCGGCAATTCCCCGGTCAGCCCGGCCGCCTCGCGCATGAAGCCCCGGCGCAGACCGGGCATTGCGCCGACCACGCCCATGCCTACGTCGCGCACTGCACGCAGCAGCGGATTATCATTTGAAAACAGCTTGTTGGTCAGGTCCGTCGCGGCGGCCAGCGTTGCCACGTCGAACCGGCGCCACTCCTGGTATCGGTTCAGGACCAGGGACGAGGCAAAGTCTTCTCCGCGCCGTGCGGCGTGGCTCAGAACATCGACCAGCGCGCCCACGTCGCGCAGCCCGGCATTCAGGCCCTGCCCCGCAATCGGGTGCATCCCGTGCGCCGCATCCCCGATCAGTACCAGCCTCTCGCCCACGAAACGGTTGGCGATGGTCAGTTTCAGCGGATAGGCGAACCGCTTGCCCTTCAGGCTGATCTCACCCAGGAAATCGCCAAAGCGCGGGCGCAGCACCTCAAGGTATTCGGCATCCGGAAGCGCGTTGATCGCCGCCGCGTTTTCATGGGTCTCCGACCAGACGATCGAACTGACATTGCCCGGCAGCGGCAGGATCGCCAGCGGCCCCGGCGGCATGAAGAACTGATGCGCGATGCCATGATGCGGCTTTTCGTGCCCGATGGCGCAGACCAGCGCGGTCTGGCCATAGTCCCAGCCCGTTCGCCGGATGCCGGCACGCGACGCGGTGCCCGAGTCGCGCCCGTCGCACCCGACCAGAAGCCGCCCGCGCAACGCCTTGCCACTGGCCAGCTGCAGGGTAACGCCGGTGGCGTCAACCTCCTGCGCCTCGACCCGGTCCTCGACCTGGGTGATCAGCGGCTCGTCATCCATCGCCTCCAGGAACGCGCGCCGCAGGAACCGGTCTTCGAGCATGAAGCCCATCGGCCCTTCTTCCAGTTCGCCCGCGTCGAAATGCAGGAAGAACGGTGCCGGGCCTTCGCCCGCTCGCCCGTCGCTGGCCTTGATTTCCAGCATCGGCTGGCTGTGGCCGGCCACCCGGCTCCAGATGCCGATCCGCTCAAGCAGGCGCTTCGAGGCCAGCGCCAGCGCATAGGCCCGCCCGTCGAAGGCGGCATTCTTGCGAACCGTCTCCGGCAATGCGTCAACAACGGTCACGCGCATGCCGCGCCGGGCCAGGGCCAGGGCCAGCGCCGGGCCATTCAGGCCGCCGCCGACGATCAGGATATCGCTCATCTCTGTCATGCCTTCACATATGTAGAAGATCGCGGGATTGTCCATGCCGCACTTCGCCGCTAGCGTGGCGCGTGACAGGTCCGTCGGATGCCTCCGGCGGGAGTATTTCTGGCAAGATGAAGGGATGGCGCGATGAAAGACTGGCTGTGGATGAGCATGGGCGATCTGGGCCGTGGAATCGACACGGGCGAAATCGACCCCGTCACGCTGACCGAGACCTATCTGGATGCGATCAAGGCGCACAAGCACCGCGACAGCATCTATGCCCGCCTGACCGAAGAGCGTGCCCTGGCCGAGGCCGAGGCGGCCGCGAAGCGCGCCCGGGCCGGCCATCGCCGCGGCCTTCTGGATGGCGTGCCGGTCAGCTGGAAGGACCTTTTTGACACGGCCGGCGTAAAGACCGAGGCAGGCTGCGCCCTGCTGGAGGGGCGCACCCCGGACGAAGACGCCTGGGTGCTGAAAAACGCCACGCTGGCCGGCACCGTCTGCCTGGGCAAGACACATATGTCGGAGCTGGCTTTTTCCGGGCTGGGCTATAACCCCGTGACCGCCACGCCGCCCAACGTGAACTACCCGCATGCCGTGCCGGGGGGCTCGTCCTCGGGGGCGGCGGCCTCGGTTGCCTTTGGCCTGGCGCCTTGCGGTATCGGTTCGGATACCGGCGGCTCGGTCCGCATCCCCAGTGCCTGGAACGACCTGACCGGCCTGAAAACCACCGCCGAACGCCTGCCGATTACCGGCGTGGTGCCGCTGTGCGCGCGGTTCGACACGATCGGCCCGCTGTCGCGCAATGTCGAGGATTGCGCGCTGATGCTGGCAGCGATGGAGGGCGGCCAGGCCGCCGACCTGCGCGGTGCCAGCACCCGGGGGGCGCGCATTGGCGTGCTACAGACCCAGGCGCTCGAAAATGTGCGCGACCAGCCGATGGCGGCCTATCATTCAGCGCTTGAACGGCTGCAGAACGCGGGCGCGAAGCTTGAAAAATTCGAAGCGCCGGAAGTGACCCGCGCCATGGCGCAATCGGCCGTCACCTTCACCTCCGAGGCCTGGGGCACCTGGGGCGAGCTGATCGAAACCGCGCCGGACAAGATGTTCCACGAAATCCTTGAACGTTTCCGTGCCGGTCGCGATCATTCGGGCCCCGATTTCGTGCGCGCCTGGCAGATCATCGACCAGTGCCGCGCCGAATGGAACGCGCGCGTGGCGCATTACGATGCGGTCATCATCCCGTCCTCGCCCATCCTGCCGCCTGATGTGGAACGCCTGGCCAGCGATCACGACTATTACGTGGCCGAAAACCTGCTGGCGCTGCAGAACACGCGCATCGGCAACATGCTGGGGTTGTCGGCCATCACCCTGCCCACCGGCGTGCCGTCCTGCGGCGTGATCCTGATGGGCAAACCCTTTGGCGAAGAAGCCCTTTTGCGCGTTGCCAAGGGCGCCGAACAGGCGTTGTCCTAAATGCCACAACCTGCCGGAATCGCGCCTGTTTTTCTGGACGGGGCAACGCGGCTTGGGTAGTTTGATCTCAAACGGGGCGCCAATGACCCCGGTCTTGAGGCAGTATAATCATGTTTCCCGAGCGGTTTTCGAACCTACCGGCTTATGCATTTCCGCGCCTGCGCGCCCTGCTGGATCATCACCAGCCGGGGGGCGACGTGGTGCATATGACGATCGGCGAACCCAAGCACGCCTTCCCGGCCTGGGTGCCGGGCCTGATCGCCGACAATGCCTCCGGGTTCAACGACTATCCCCCCAATGACGGCACGCCCGGCCTGCGCGGCGCGATTTCGCGCTGGATCGAACGCCGCTATGGTGTGGCCAGCGATCCCGATACGCAGGTGATGCCGCTGAACGGCACGCGCGAAGGGCTCTATAATGTCTGTATGGCACTGGTGCCCGAAAAGGTGCGCGGCGAGCAGCCGCTGATCCTGCTGCCCAACCCGTTCTACCAGGTCTACATGATCGGCGCGATTTCGGTGAACGCCCGGCCCGTGATGGTGGCCGCCACCCGCGAAAACGGCTTCCTGCCCGATTTCTCGGGCCTGCCCACGGACATGCTGAACCGCGTCGCCGCCGCCTATATCTGTTCGCCGTCGAACCCGCAGGGCGCTGTCGCCGATCGCGCCTATCTGCGCGAGCTCATCGGCCTGGCCGAACATTTCGATTTCCAGATCTTCGCCGATGAGTGCTACTCGGAGATCTACCGCGATGATCCGCCGCCCGGCGCGCTCGAAGTCGCCGCCGAGATGGGCGCGCATCCCGAACGTGTGGTCGTGTTTCATTCGCTGTCGAAACGCTCCAACCTGCCCGGCCTGCGCTCGGGCTTTGTCGCCGGCGGGCCCGAGTCGATCCGCCGCCTGAAGCAGCTGCGCGCCTATGCCGGCGCGCCTATTCCGCTGCCGCTTCAGATCGCGTCGGAAAAGGTCTGGGACGACGAAGAACACGTGATCGAGAACCGCCGCCTCTACCAGGAAAAATACGCTGTCGCCGATCAGGTCATGGCCGGCATTCAGGGCTACCAGGGCCCGCAGGCGGGCTTTTTCCTGTGGCTGCCGGTGGATGACGGCGAAGAGACCGCGCTGAAAGCGTGGAAGGAAACCGGCGTGCGGGTCCTGCCCGGCGCCTACCTGGCCCGCGATGTCAACGGCATCAATCCGGGCAAGGGTTATGTCCGGGTCGCGATGGTGGCCCCAAAAGACGAAATGGAGCACGGGCTGATCCGGCTGCGTGACTGCATCTACAGCTGAGGACGAGGGACGACATGGCATATCAGGCACGAGGACGCGATCCGCTTCTGGACAGCAACATGGCCGACGCGATCGAGAAACGCGGCAAGGAACTCCTGGGCATTGCCCTGGTCCTGATGGGATGCGCCGCCGCAGCGATGTTCTGGTCCTATGCGCCCTCCGATCCGTGGTGGATGTCGGCCACTGACGCCCCCGTGCAGAACTGGATGGGCCGGCTCGGGGCCTCTGTCGCCGCGCCGATGTTCATGATCGTGGGCCTGGGCAGCTGGGGCCTCGCGATCGTGCTTGTCGCCTGGGGCGTCCGCTTTGCCCTGCATCGCGGCAATGAACGCGCCGTTGGCCGCCTGATCTTCGCCCCGATCTGGATCGCCCTTCTGTCGGTCTATGCCGCAACGCTAGTGCCCGGTCCGGAATGGACCCATTCCTTTGGCTTGGGCGGGCTCTTTGGCAAGACCGTGCTGGGCAGCCTCCTGAACATCCTGCCGATTTCAGCCACCTTCGGGCTGAAGCTGCTGTCGATCCTGCTGGGTATCGCAATGACGGCCATGGCCGCCTTCGTGCTGGGCTTTACCCGGCCCGAGCTGCGCTATATCGGGCGTTTCCTGCTGATCGGCCTGATCATGCTCTATGCCACGCTGATGTCGCTGATGGGCAAAACCGCGCGCGGGGCCGTGGCCACCGCCCAGACCCTTCAGGAAAAGAACGCGGCCCGCCGCGAACGCCGCGCGCAAGAGGCGGCCGAGGCCGCCGAATGGGCCGCCATGCACGAGGCCCAAGCGGCCGAGCCGGCCTATGCCGTAGCGCCCGCCGCCCCTGCCATCTATCGCGAAGAGCCGCCGGTCGAGACGGCACAAGCCATTGAAAAGGAAAGCATTCTTTCCCGCGCCACCAACCTAATCCGCCGCCCCGAACCGATGCCCGAGCCCGAACTGGTCGAGCCCGAGCCCGATTACTCGGCCGCGCCCGAGGCACCGGGCGATGACCGGATCAAGGCCAAGATCGCCGACGTCATCAAATCGCGCGTGCGTCAGAACCCCGCCGTGCAGTCCGAGGCCCATGCCCCGCTGACCAAGGGCCGTGGCCGTGGGCCCGATCCGCTGATCCTCAACACCGGGCCGGCGGCTACCGATCTGCCGCCGGAACCTCCGCTGACGGCCAGCGCCCTGCCGCCCGAACCGCCGCTGTCGGCCGCGCCCGAACCCACCGGCTTCGAATATGCCGAGGACGAGGTGATCGAGAACGCGCTGCCGTTCCAGGCCGAGCCGGCCCCGGCACAGCCGCAGGCCATCCCGGCCATGCAACCCCGCAAGGTCGTGCAGCAACCCGCACGCAAACCGATCCAGCCGTCGACCCGCGCCCGGGCCGAAGCCCAGCCGACCCTGCAATTCGACGACAGCCGCCCTGAATACGAACTGCCGCCGCTTTCGCTGCTAGCCAGCCCCGAGAACGTGCAGCGCCATCACCTCTCGGACGAGGCACTGGAGGAAAACGCGCGCATGCTGGAAACCGTGCTGGATGATTACGGCGTGAAAGGCGAAATCGTTTCGGTCCGCCCCGGCCCCGTCGTCACCATGTACGAGCTGGAACCGGCCCCGGGCCTCAAGGCCAGCCGCGTGATCGGCCTGGCCGACGATATCGCGCGCTCGATGTCGGCGCTTTCGGCCCGGGTTTCGACCGTGCCGGGCCGCTCGGTCATCGGCATCGAACTGCCCAACGACAACCGCGAGATGGTGAATTTCCGCGAAATCCTCTCCAGCCGCGAATATGGCGACGGCACGCACAAACTGCCGCTGGCGCTGGGCAAGGATATCGGCGGCGATCCCATCGTCGCCAACCTCGCCAAGATGCCCCACCTGCTGATCGCCGGCACCACCGGCTCGGGCAAATCGGTGGCCATCAACACCATGATCCTGTCGCTCCTCTACAAACTGACACCCGAGGAATGCCGCCTGATCATGATCGACCCAAAGATGCTGGAGCTTTCCGTCTATGACGGCATCCCGCACCTGCTTTCGCCGGTCGTTACAGACCCTAAAAAGGCGGTTGTGGCCCTGAAATGGGTCGTGGGCGAGATGGAAGAGCGCTATCGCAAGATGTCCAAGATGGGCGTGCGCAACATCGACGGCTACAATTCCCGCGTGGCCGACGCCCTGCGCAAGGGCGAAACCTTCTCGCGCACGGTGCAGACCGGATTTGACGATGACACCGGCGAACCCGTCTTCGAGACCGAAGAGATCATGCCCGAGAAAATGCCCTATATCGTCGTCATCGTCGACGAGATGGCCGACCTGATGATGGTCGCCGGTAAAGAGATCGAGGCCTGCATCCAGCGCCTGGCCCAGATGGCCCGGGCGTCGGGCATCCACATCATCATGGCCACGCAGCGCCCCTCGGTCGACGTGATCACCGGCACGATCAAGGCCAACTTCCCCACCCGGATTTCCTTCCAGGTGACCTCGAAGATCGACAGCCGCACCATCCTGGGCGAAATGGGCGCCGAACAGCTCCTCGGCATGGGCGACATGCTTTACATGGCCGGCGGCGCCAAGATCACCCGCTGCCACGGCCCCTTCGTCTCGGATGAAGAGGTCGAGGAAATCGTCAACCACCTCAAGGCCTATGGCCCGCCCGAGTATGTCGGCGGCGTTGTCGAAGGCCCCGAGGACGAGAAGGCCGGCGATATCGACGCGGTTCTGGGCCTCGGCGGCAACACCGAAGGCGAAGACGCGCTCTATGACCAGGCGGTGGCGATCGTTATCCGCGACCGCAAATGCTCCACCTCCTACATCCAGCGCAAGCTGGCGATCGGCTATAACAAGGCCGCGCGCCTGGTCGAGCAGATGGAGGAAGAGGGCGTTGTGTCTTCGGCCAACCACGTCGGCAAGCGCGAGATCCTCGTGCCCGAGCAATAAGGGCGCCGGGCGGGGCATCCACCCCGCCCACCCCCGGCCAACCCCGGCATAAACCCGGGCATGTTATCGCTTAACAATTGGGTTTGCGGCAGACATTGCTTATCTGTCGGGATAGACCGGCGCAAAACCATGAGGTTCGAGTAGATGAAACTGGCCCGCCTTGCCCTGACCGCCGCCCTTGCCATGGGTCTCGCCGCCCCGGCCTGGGCCGAGAAGCTATCGCTCAACGCGATCTCGCAATATCTGAACGGCCTGCAAACCGCGCAGGGTGCCTTCACCCAGATCAACGATGACGGGACGATTTCCACCGGCACGATCTACATCGCGCGCCCGGGCAAGATCCGGTTCGAATACAACCCCCCGGAAAAGACGCTGGTCCTGGCGTCGTCCGGGGCCGTGGCCATCTTCGATCCGAAAACCAACCAGGGCCCGGAAACCTATCCGCTGAACAAGACGCCCTTGAAGATCATCCTGGCCAAGAATGTCGATCTGGGCCGCACCAACATGGTTGTCGGTCACTCCTATGACGGCACCGCCACCACCGTCACGGCCCAGGACCCCGAGCATCCCGAATACGGTAATATCCAGCTCAAGTTCACCTCGAACCCGGTCGAGCTGCGCCAGTGGATCGTCAACGACGATTCCGGCTCATCCACCACCGTGGTTCTGGGCGAATTGAAAAAGGGCGGCAACCTGCCCTATCGCCTGTTCGACATCGACGCCAATACCAGGTCGTTCCAGCGCTGATCAGCGCCAGCTGCGGCATGTCCGCAGCTGCGCGCGATAGGTATCGGCCCGCGCCGCCACCTCGCCCGAGATCCGCATCAGCCACGCCTTGTTGCGATAGGTTCCCCGGCTGTAACCGGTATGCCCTTCGTGATAGGCTAGATACTGGTTGCGCGCGTCCGACAATGCGATGCCGTTACGCTCTTTCGACAGGTTCATGTACCAGCCCATGAAATCGGCGGCATCGCGAATGTCATTGCGCCGCGCGCCACGGCTTCCGGTCTTGCGCTGGTATTCTTCCCAGGTGCCGTCCAGCGCCTGGGCATAGCCATAGGCGCTGGATTGACGGCCCATCGGGATCACGCCCAGCGCATAACGGAACGGCGTGCGCGCATCCGAGATGAATTTGCTTTCCTGGTAAAGCGTCGCCATCTGCACATGCGCCGGCACGCCCCATTTGCGTTCGGTCGCGCGAAAGGCGCGCACGAAATGCGGTTTCTGGCTCAGAATGCTGCAGGCATTGTCCAGCGATTTGGGCGCGCTCGTATCACGCCCGGCACAGCTGCCCAGCAACAGAAATATCAACACCGCGCGAAGGGTTCTGCTCATCCTGCCTCTCGCCTTGGTCTTTTATGTTTTTTGCTATTCTAGCGCTTTTGCCGCCGCAGCTAAAGAAGAATTGCAAGGATCACCGGGATCGCCAGCACCGAAATCGCCGTCGACACGACGACAAGCCCCGCCACCGCCTGCGCATCCGCACCGCCCTCTTCGCCGAACGTCTCGGCCAGAAGGTAGGTCGTCACCGGCACCGGCATGCTCAGCTGCAAGACCAGCACCGCCAGCGCCACGCCTTCCAACCCCAGCACCAGTGCAACGCCCCAACCCAGCCCAAGGCCCAGCGCCAGCTTCATCAGGGACAGAAGCACCGCGCGGCTCATGTTGCGCACCTCCAGCCGCGCCAGCGCCACCCCCAGCGTCAGCAGGATCAGCGGAATCGCCATCTGCCCGATCAGGTCCAGCGTATTGGTCACCACCGCGGGCGTTTCCCACCCGTTCCACAGGAACACGCCGCCCAGTACCGCCGACCAGACGATCGGCTCGCGCGCCGCACGGCCCCAGCCGCCCTTGCCCGCCACCACGGCCAGGCCCACCGTGAACACGAAAATCGCAGACACCGCAAAGAACACGATCGCCAGGCTCAACCCCTCACCGCCAAAGGCAAAAAGCGCCAGCGGCAGGCCCAGGTTGCCGGTATTGCCGAACACGAACGGCCCCAGGTAGGTGCGGATATCAGCCCCCGCCGCCTTCAGCCCCGCCCAGGCCACCGCCAGCATCACCACATGCCCCATGACCGCGGCCAGCAGGAAACTGCTCAGCGCCTGCTGGCTCACCTCGGCCTTCATCAGCGCGGTAAAGATCAGGCAGGGCGTGGCCAGGTTCATCGCCAGGCGGGTGACGAACTGCACCCGGTACTCGATCCCCATGCGCGCCCAGATGAACCCGATGGCCGCCAGCGCGAATACCGGCGTGACAATCTCGAGCACTGTCAAAACTAGGTTCACAGACTGTTTCCTGTCTTTTTGCCCTGCTGAAATGGACATCGCGGCCCATAGGCATTATTGTCATTCGGCAGGGGCTGATCACGATGCTGAAATCGCGCGCAAAATATCATTTGGGCCAGGTTGTCCGGCATAAGAAACACCCGTTTCGCGGTGTGGTCTTTGACGTTGATCCCGAGTTCAATAACACCGAGGAATGGTACGACGCCATCCCCGAAGACAGCCGCCCCGCGAAGGAACAACCCTTCTACCACCTGCTCGCCGAAAACGATCAAAGCTACTATGTCGCCTATGTGAGCGAACAGAATCTCGTGGCGGACTACTCGGGCGAACCTGTCGACCATCCCGACATCCCCGACCTGTTCGGCCCGTTCGAAGACGGCCATTACCCGCTGCATTTCCAACTGAACTAGGCCGCTGGTGGGGTGAAACCCCACCCTACATTTCGATTTCGCGGCCTTCCTTCTTCCAGGCGCCGAACCCGCCTTCCATCTCGGCGATGTTCTCCACCCCCATCTCCTGCAGCGCCTTCACCGACAGCGCCGATCGCCAGGCGCTGGCGCAGAACAGCACCAGCGTCTTGTCGGTGGCCAGCGCCTCCTTGTGATAGGGGCTGGCCGGGTCGATCCAGAATTCCAGCATCCCGCGCGGCGCGTGAAACGCTCCCGGAATACGCCCGTCCCGTGACAGTTCGCGCGGGTCGCGGATATCAACCAGCAGGATCTCACCCGCCGCGGCCTTCTCGGCCGCTTCCTCGGTCGACAGCTGCGTGATCTGTTCCTTGGCCTTCGCGACCATCTCCTTGACCGGTGTGATTGCCATCGCTCAATACCCCAATGCTATGCCGTCCTTGCGCGGGTCCGAGGCCCCTTCCAGCACCCCATCCTCGCGGATCACGATCGCCTGCCCGCCGCCCAGCGGCCCGTCCGGCACCTCGACATCGTGGCCCATCTCGGCCAGCTCCGCGCGCACCGCGTCCGTATATCCCTTCTCAACCTTCATCTTGCCCGCGTCCGAGAAACTGCGCGGCGCGTCGATCGCGTCCTGCGGCTCCATGCCATAGTCGATCATGTTGGTGACAACCCGCGCGTGCCCGTTGGGCTGATACGCCCCGCCCATCACGCCAAACGGCATCACAACCTTGCCCGCGCGCCGCAGCATGCCCGGAATGATCGTGTGCATCGGCCGCTTGCCGCCCGCCATCTCGTTCGGGTGGCCCTCTTCCAGGCTGAACCCCGCGCCGCGGTTCTGCAGCAGCACGCCGAATTTCTCGCTCGCGATGCCGCTGCCGAAGCCGTGGAAGATCGAGTAGATCAGGCTCACCGCCATGCGGTCCCGGTCGACCACGGTGATATAGATCGTGTCCTTGTGCACCGCCTCGCTCACCGGCCTGGCCGCCGCCATTGCGCGTTTCGGATCGATCAGCGCGGCCAGCTTCTTCGCCGTCTCCATGCTCAGCATATGCTCCAGCCGCGCCATGTGGTCGGGATCGGCGATGAACCGGTTGCGCGCATCATAGGCCAGCTTCGCGGCCTCCGCCTCGATATGCGCGCGCTCGGCGCCAAAGGGGTCCATGCCGGCCAGGTCGAACTGCGCCAGGATGTTCAGCATCAGGATGGCGGTCGCCCCCTGCCCGTTCGGCGGATGCTCGACCAGGTCGGTGCCCTTGTAATTCCCGCTCACCGGCTCGGAATAGAAACTCTCGGCCGCCGCGAAATCCTCAAGCGTGTGCACGCCACCCAGTTCCTGCAGCGCGGCCACCATGTCCTCGGCCACCTCGCCGGTATAGAACGCATCGCGCCCATCCTTGGCGATCCGCCGCAACACCTCGGCCTGCCCCGGTGCGGCAAACATCTGCCCCACCGTCGGCACCGCGCCGTTGATCAGGTAATGCGCCTTGCCGTGCCCCTGCAGCGCCTTGGCCGCCTCGGGCCAGTCGAACGCCACGCGCGGTGCCACCGGCACGCCATCTTCGGCATAGCGGATCGCCGGTTCCAGGATCGCATCCAGCCCCAGCTTGCCCCAATCGGCGCTCAGCCGGCAGAACGCGTCGATCGCCGTGGGAATCGTCACCGCCTCGGGCGCATAAAGCGGCACCGTGCTGTGACCCTTTTCGCGCAGGGCCGCGGCGCTGGCCGCCGCCGGCGCCCGGCCGGATCCGTTCAATGCGCGAATCTCGTCACCGCCGCCCGAGTTGAACAGGACAAAGCAATCACCGCCGATTCCCGTCATCTGCGGTTCGCAGATGCCCAGCAGAACCGCCCCGGCAATCGCCGCGTCCATTGCGTTGCCGCCGCGCTCCAGCATCTCCACCGCCACCTTCGCGGCAAGCGGGTGCGACGTGGCGCAAACCCCGTTCTGGGCCAGAACCGGGGACCGCCCGGGAAAATGGAAATCGCGCATGCTCAGCTCTCCCTTTCGCATCTGCGCGCCACACTAGGCGGCAGATCGGGGAATGCCAATTGCGCCGTTGCGTTCCGGCCGGGGGTTTCGATGTCAGGGGAAAGGGAAACCTCGACGCCGGACACTGGGTGGGGGCTGTTAACGCCCGGCGCCGAGGGAAGCTATATGCAGCTACCCTTCCCTTATCCGGTCTGAATCGGGCGCCAATAGGAAGCCTTTGTGACGATTCAAAGATGGATCAGGGAATTGTCGCGGCAGGGTAAACACACGTCCCGGTGTCAGCGTTGATCGTCCGGAATCACCGAAAAGGTCAGAGCGTTCCGGCCTGCCACGCGGTGATAGGCAAGATCCTCGGTCAACTCGTGCACCATAAACCAGCCAAATCCGCCCTCGGGCAGGTCATCCAGCGCACAATCCAGTTTCGCCGGCCTGCGCTTGGGCAGGGCCAGCCCCGGCATCTCGCGTCCGGCATCCTTCACGTCAAAGGCCAGCCCGGCGCCCCTGGCCCGACAGCTCAATACGATCAGGCCATCCATTTTGCCGTCATAGGCATGCTCGACCACGTTGTTCAGAACCTCGCCCAGCACCAGCTCGACCTTGCCTGGCACAGCCCCGTCCCAGCCCGCGGCAAGCAACCAGTGCCGCAACCTTTCCAGTGCCCGGCGAACCGCCAGCTCTTCGCTGGGAAATTCGAGGCGAAAGCTTTCGGGCATGTTCATGTCCCTCGGCATCGGTGCCGCGCTACCCTGCGCAGTCAACCGGCATAAACCGCCTGCGCCTGCGCCACGTCATCGTGAATGGTGAAGACGCTGTCCATACGGGTCAGGCGAAACACCCGGTCCACGTTCGCGCTCAGCCCCGCCAGGTCCAGCCGCCGCGTGGCGCCCAGCTGTTTCATCGCCGCCACGATCGCGCCCAGGCCGCTGGAATCGATGAAATCCACCTGCGCCAGGTCCAGGATCACATGCGGCGCACCGGTCCCGGTTACCTCCCGCATGCGGTCCTTGAACCGGATCGCCACCGCCGCGTCGATCCGCGCCTCGTTCACCGTGACGATCTGCATGTCGGCGGTCTCGCTGCTCTGAAGGTCCATCTCGCCTCCTTTTCTTGCGTAGAAATACGGTTGCGTTGCGCGCAGGCTAGACCTCATTCCTTACCATTCGGTATGCATGGGCCAACCAGTTACGGAGGCTGACATGAAAGAGGTTGTAATCGCGGGCGCATCCCGCACGCCAATGGGCGGATTCCAAGGCGTTTTCGACGGCGTTCCCGCCGCCACACTGGGCGGCGCGGCGATTCGCACCGCGCTGGCCGACGCCGGCGTCAAAACCGTAGACGAGGTCCTGATGGGCTGCGTTCTGCCCGCGGGCCAGGGCCAGGCCCCCGCGCGCCAGGCCGCCTTTGCCGGCGGCCTCGGCGAAGAGGTGCCGGCCACCACGCTGAACAAGATGTGCGGCTCGGGCATGCGCACGGCGATGATGGCCTATGACCAGATCGCGCTGGGCCACAACGCCACGATGCTGGCTGGTGGCATGGAATCGATGTCGAACGCGCCTTACCTTCTGCCCAAGATGCGCGGCGGCGCCCGCATCGGCCACGGCCAGGTGATCGACCACATGTTCCTCGACGGGCTGGAAGACGCCTATGACAAGGGTCGCCTCATGGGCACCTTCGCCGAGGACTGCGCCGAGGCGTTCCAGTTCACCCGCGAGGACCAGGACCAGTATGCCATCGCCTCGCTGGAAAACGCGCTCGAAGCGGAACGTACGAACGCGTTTGATAACGAGATCACAGCGGTCACCATCCACGCCCGCCATGGCGAAGAGGTGATCACCCGCGACGAACAACCCGGCAAGGCGCGGCCCGAAAAGATCCCGATGCTCAAGCCCGCCTTCCGCAAGGATGGCACGGTGACCGCGGCCAACTCCTCGTCCATCTCCGATGGCGCGGCCGCGCTGGTGCTCGCCGCGCACGACCATGCCGAGGCGCAGGGCCTTAATATCCGCGCCCGTATCCTGGGCCATGCCAGCCATGCGCAGGCGCCTTCGCAGTTTCCAACCGCGCCCATCCCGGCCGCACAGAAACTGCTCGACCGGCTCGGATGGGACAAGAACGATGTCGATCTCTGGGAAGTGAACGAGGCCTTCGCCGTCGTGCCCATGGCGTTCATGCGCGAAATGGGCCTGCCGCGTGACATCGTCAACATAAACGGTGGCGCCTGCGCGCTCGGCCACCCGATCGGCGCAAGCGGCGCCCGCATCATGGTCACGCTGCTGAACGCGATGGAAAAGCATGATCTCAAGCGCGGTATCGCCGCCATCTGCATCGGCGGCGGCGAAGGCACCGCCATAGCGATCGAGCGGGCCTGAGTCCGGTCCGGTCTTTCATCTTGCCGCAAATATCCCACGGGGGTGTGGGGGTGTGAAACCCCCACACCCCGCTCGATCAACTGCGCTTCGGCCGCTCGTGAAAAAATGCTTTGAATTTTCACGCGACTCAGGCACCGTGAAATTCACGACCGAATTTTCACGGGCCAGCCGATGCAGCACGTACCGCCCCACCCTTCCACGCTCGGCGCCGATCTGCGCGCATTGCGGAAATCGCGCGGCCACACCCTGACTGACCTGGCCGAAACGCTCGGCCGCTCGGTCGGCTGGCTCTCCCAGGTCGAGCGTGACCTGTCCGAGCCGTCCATCTCCGACCTGCGCCAGATCGCTGCTGCCCTCGGTGTGCCGATGTCGATGCTTTTCGCCCATGCCGCCGCCCCGGCCGAGGAACAGGGCTATGTCGTGCGCGCCGATGCCCGCCGGCCAATGGGATCGTCCGAGGAGGGCCTGATCGAAGAACTGCTTTCCCCCGATCTCACCGATGATTTCGAGATGGTGCACTCCACCTTTCAGCCCCGCTCGGCCATGCAGACCCCGGCCGAACGCCCCACCCAGGAAGTTGGCTACATCATTTCCGGCCGTCTCGACCTGACCATCGGCAGCCGCCAGTTTACCCTTCACCCCGGCGACAGTTTCCGCTTCCGGGGCGAGCCCTACCGCTGGGCCAACCCCTATGACACCCCCGCCGTGGCGATCTGGGTCATCGCCCCGCCGGTTTACTGAGGAGCCCGGACATGTTTCACGGACATTGCGAATGCGGGTCGGTCGCCTTCACCATCACCACCGACACCCTGCGCCAACCCTCGGCCTGCCACTGCTCGCAATGCCGCCGCACCTCGGGTCATGTCTGGGCCGGGACGACGGTGATGAACGAAGACTTCTCGCTTCACGCCGACGACACGCTCGCCTGGTATCGCTCATCCGATCACGCCGAACGCGGCTTCTGCACGCGCTGTGGCTCCTCGCTCTTCTATCGTCCCATCGACTCCGATCATGTCTCAGTTGCCATGGGCACCCTCGACAGCCCCACGCACACCACGCTGAAGCGGCATATCTTTGTCGCGGGCAAGGGCGATTACTACGCCATCGGTGACGGCCTTCCGCAGCTGGACAAATGGTGAAACAGGCCATGTTAGAGACGCTTCTGGCAATGGATCCGGCCCTGATCGCCGCCTTCACCGGCGCCGGGATTCTGCTCAACCTCACGCCCGGGGCCGATGTGCTCTTCGTTTCCGCCTCGGGCCTGTCGGGCGGGCCTCGCGCGGGCATCGCCGCGGCGGCGGGCGTCACGTTGGGGGGCATCGTGCATACCATGCTTGCCGCCCTCGGCCTCGCCGCCCTGATCGCGGCCAGCCCTGTCGCGTTCGACGTGATCCGCTATTGCGGCGCGGCCTATCTTCTCTACCTTGCCGTCAGAACCTGGCGCGCGCCGCCGGGGATCGGCGCGACGCAAGGCTCATTTAGTCTCTATTCTGCCCTCAAACGCGGTTTCCTGACCAACATCCTCAACCCCAAGGTCGCGCTCTTCATCCTCGCCCTGCTGCCACAGTTCACCGATCCATCCGTCGGCCCCATCTGGCACCAGATCATCCTACTGGGCCTCATCTTCTCTCTCACCGGTCTTGTCATCAACGGCGCCTATGGCGCCACAGCCGGCCTCCTGCGCCGCACCATGTCGCGCCTCTCCGGCGCGCTGAACAAGATCACCGCCCTTGTCTTCACCGGCCTCGCCGCCCGTCTCATCTGGGAGTAACGAACCATGTCAGATTTCCCCACCAGTGCCCGCGTCGTCATCATCGGCGGCGGCGCCGTCGGCACCTCCTCGCTCTATCACCTGGCCAAGGCGGGCTGGACCGATTGCGTGCTTCTGGAAAAGAACGAACTCACCGCCGGCTCCACCTGGCATGCCGCCGGCAACGTGCCCACCTTCTCCACCTCCTGGTCGATCATGAACATGCAGCGCTACTCGACCGAACTTTATGCGCGCCTGGGTGATGAGGTCGACTACCCGATGAACTATCACCAGACCGGCTCGATCCGCCTCGCCCATTCACAGGAACGGATGCAGGAATTCCAACGCGCCAAGGGCATGGGCCTCTACCAGGGCATGGACCTGGAAATTCTCTCGCCCGACGAGGCCAAGGCGCGTTACCCCTTCCTCGAAACCCACGATCTCGCCGGCGCGCTCTACGACCCCAACGATGGCGATATCGATCCCGCCCAGCTGACCCAGGCGCTGGCCAAGGGCGCGCGCGATATGGGCGCGAAGATCCTGCGCTTCACCCCCGCAACCGGAGTCAGCCGCGAAAACGGCGAATGGATCGTGCACACTGAAAAGGGCGATATCCGCTGCGAATACGTGGTCAACGCCGCCGGTTACTATGCCCAGCAGGTCGGGGAATGGTTCAAACCCTATGGCGGCCGCACCGTGCCGATGATGGTGATGGAGCACCAGTACCTCCTGACCGAGGAAATCCCCGAGCTTGAAGCCTGGTCGAAAGAGAACGGGCGCAAACTGCCCCTCCTGCGCGACGTCGACGTTTCCTATTACCTCCGCCAGGAAAAGAACGGCATCAATATCGGCCCGTACGAGCCCAACTGCCGCGCCCACTGGGCCGACCCGGCCGATCCCGTGCCACAGGATTTCAGCTTCCAGCTCTATCCCGACGATCTCGACCGGATTGAGGCTATCGTCGCCGACGCCATGGCCCGCGTGCCCGCCGCGGGCACTGCCGGTATCTCGCGCATTATCAACGGGCCCATCCCCTATGCGCCCGATGGCAATCCGCTCCTTGGCCCGATGCCCGGTGTCCCCAACGCGTTCGAGGCCTGCGTGTTCACCTTCGGCATCGCCCAGGGCGGCGGCGCGGGCAAGGTGCTGGCCGAATGGATCACCGAAGGCGCCCCCGAATGGGACATGTGGTCCTGCGATCCGCGCCGCTTCACCGACTACACGAATCATGACTACTGCATCGCCAAGGGGATGGAGGTCTATGGCCACGAATACGCCATGCACTTCCCCTGGCACCGCTGGCCTGCCGGCGCCGACCAGAAGCTCTCGCCGGTGCATGACCGGATCAAAGGGCTGGGCGGCCAGATGGGCGCCTATAACGGCTGGGAACGCGCCAACTGGTTCGCCAAGCCTGGCGACGACACCTCGGAAGAGGCGACGCAGACCTGGAACCGGGCGGGCGCGTGGGAGCCGCGTATCCGCGAAGAATGCGAGGCGGTCAGGGACCACTGCGGTGTGCTCGACCTGCCGGGCTTTTCCCGGTTCGACCTTCAGGGCCCCGAAACCGCCGCCTGGCTCGAAAGCCGGATCGCCGGTGTTCTGCCGCGCCCGGGCCGCATGAACCTGGCCTATTTCCCCGACGACCGCGGCCGCATTCTGACCGAGATGAGCGTCATGTGGCACGGTGAAGACCACTACATGCTGATCACCGCAGCGGCGGCCCAGTGGCACGACCGCGATGTCCTTCTGAACGGCAAGCCCGACAGCGTCACACTGACCGACCGTACGCGGGACTTCTCGACGCTCATCGTCACGGGTCCCGAGACGCGCTCCATCCTCAAGGCCATCGGGGTCGAAGCCGATCTCGACCTGCCCTGGCTCTCGGTCCAGCAGGCACGCATAGGCGGCGCCGTTTGCGGCCTTGCGCGCGTCAGCTTCGCGGGCGAACTGGGCTGGGAAATCCACGCGGCGAACGCAGACATCCCGGCGATCTACGACGCCCTCCTCGACGCAGGCGCCAAGCCCTTCGGCATGTTCGCCCTGAACAGCTTGCGCATCGAGAAAGGCTATCGCGCCTGGAAGGGCGATCTGTCGACCGATTACACCTTGCTTGAGGGAGGCCTCGACCGCTTCGTCAAGCTCGACAAGCCCCAGGATTTCCCTGGCAAAGCCGCGCTTCTGGCCCAGAAACAGCAGGGCGTTTCAAAACGCTTCGTCACCCTCACCGTCGATGCCGGCGAAAGCGACGCACCCTACATGTCGACCCTCTGGCACGACGGCCAGATCGTCGGCGAAACCACCTCCGGCGGCTGGGGCTACCGCGTGGGCAAATCCATCGCGCTCGGCATGCTGCGCGCCGATCTCGCCCAACCCGGCACCGAGATCGAGGTGGAAATCTACGGCGAGCGCCGCAAGGCGACCGTTCAACCCGACGCGCCCCTGTGGGATCCGCAAAATGAAAGGCTCCGCGCATGACCGACATCACCCTTCTCGATGGCTCCATCGGCCAGGAAATCGTCAAACGCTCGGGCGATCGCGCCACGCCGCTCTGGTCCACTTCCGTGATGATGGAGAAACCGGATGTCGTCGGCGACGTGCATCTCGACTATTTCCGCGCGGGCGCGACCATCGCCACCACGAACACCTATGCCGTCTATGTCGACCGGCTTGATCGTGTTGGACTGGAGGGCGAACATCTGCACCTTCTGGATGTCGCGGTGGAACAGGCCCAACGCGCCCGCACGGCCCACGGTTCGGGCCGCATCGCCGGCGCGCTCGGGCCCCTCGGCGCCACCTACCGGCCCGACATCGCCATCGAACAGGAAAAGGCCGCCGAGACCTTCGCCATCAACGTCCGCCACCTCGATCCCCATGTCGATCTCTTCCTGATCGAAACCGCTTCCTCGCTGCACCAGGCCCGCACCGCGCTGATGGGTTGTGCCCGCGCCACCGACAAACCGGTCTGGCTTTCCGTTACGGTCAAGGACGATGACGGCACGCAGCTGCGCTCGGGCGAAAGCATCGCCGATCTGGCTGGAATAGTCTCTGAATTTGATCCCGCCGCCGTCCTCATCAACTGCTCCCCGCCCGAGGCGATGGCGGCCGGGCTCGAGATCGTCAAGACATTCGGCAAACCCTTCGGTGCCTACGCCAACGGCTTCACCCGCATATCCGAAGACTTCCTGAAAGAGGCCCCCACCGTCGATGCGCTCGAACAGCGCACAGATCTCGGGCCAAAGGAATACGCGGCCTTTGCCATGGGCTGGATCGACCAGGGCGCCACCATCGTCGGCGGCTGCTGCGAGGTCGGCCCCGCTCACATCGCCGAGCTTGCCCGCCAACTCCGTGCCGCCGGTCACACCATCACCTGATCCGGTCTTCATCTGACCGGAAATACCTCGGGGGTCCGGGGGCAGCGCCCCCGGATATCGCCACAGGCCCCACGCCAAAAGGATCCGCTCCATGCCCACACTTCCCACCCAGGCCCGTGTCGTCATTATCGGCGGCGGCGTCGTCGGTTGTTCCGTTGCCTACCACCTCACGAAACTCGGCTGGTCCGACGTGGTGCTGCTCGAACGCAAGCAGCTCACCTCCGGCACCACCTGGCACGCCGCCGGCCTCATCGCCCAGCTGCGCGCCACCGCCAACATGACCAAGCTCGCCAAATACAGCCAGGAGCTTTACGGCAGCCTCGAAGCGGAAACCGGCGTCGCCACCGGCTTCAAGCGCGTGGGCTCGATCACTGTGGCGCTTACCGAGGAACGGAAGGAAGAGATCTTCCGCTCCGCCGCCATGGCCCGCGCCTTCGGCGTCGAGATCGAGGAGATCACCCCCGATGAGGTGAAACAACGCTACCCGCATCTCAACATCGATGGCGTTACCGCCGGCGTCTACCTGCCCAAGGACGGCCAGGGCGATCCGGCCAATATCGCGCTGGCCCTTGCCAAGGGCGCGCGCCAGCGCGGCGCCGTGGTGCAGGAGCGCGTATCCGTCTCTAACATTGCCAAAAACGGCCCTCGCGTCACCGGCGTCGACTGGCAGGGCGAAGACGGAACAAGCGGTCACATCACCTGTGACATGATCGTCAACTGCGCGGGTATGTGGGGTCATCAGGTGGGCCGCATGGCCGGTATCAACGTGCCGCTGCACGCGTGCGAGCATTTCTACATCGTCTCCGAACCGATCGCGGGCCTCACCCAGCTGCCCGTGCTCCGCGTCCCCGACGAATGCGCCTATTACAAGGAAGACGCCGGCAAGATGATGCTCGGCGCGTTCGAACCCGTCTCGAAACCCTGGGGTATGAACGGGATTCCCGAAGATTTCGAATTCGACCAGCTGCCCGAGGATTTCGACCATTTCGAGCCGATCCTCGAGGCCGCGGTAAACCGCATGCCCATGCTGGCCGAGGCGGGCATTCACACTTTCTTCAACGGCCCCGAGAGCTTCACCCCCGACGATGCCTATCACCTCGGCCTCGCGCCCGGGATGGACAACGTCTGGGTCGCCGCCGGGTTCAATTCCATCGGCATCCAGTCGGCCGGCGGCGCCGGTATGGCTCTGTCCCACTGGATGGACACGGGCGAAAAACCCTTCGACCTCGGCGATGTCGATATCGCCCGCATGGAGCCGTTCCAGGGCAACAAGACCTATCTCTTCGAACGCTCGAAGGAAACGCTCGGCCTGCTTTACGCCGATCATTTCCCTTACCGGCAAAAGGCCACCGCCCGCGGTATCCGCCGCACGCCCTTCCACGAACATCTGAGGGCGCAGGGCGCCGTATTTGGCGAACTTGCCGGCTGGGAGCGCGCCAACTGGTTCGCCGATGCGGGCCAGGACCGCGCCTATGACTACAGCTGGAAACGCCAGAACTGGTTCGACAACGCCGCCCGCGAACACAAGGCGATCCGTGAAAACGTCGGCATGTACGACATGTCAAGCTTCGGCAAGCTTCGTATCGAAGGCCCGGATGCCGAACGCTTCCTCAACCGGCTCTGCGGCGCCAACATGTCCGTCGCCTCGGGCAAGATCGTCTATACCCAGATGCTGAACGTGAATGGCGGAATCGAGGCCGATGTCACCGTCACCCGGCTGTCCGAGACCGCTTACCTCATGGTCACGCCCGCCGCCACACGGCTCAATGACGAAACCCGCCTCAGGCGCCATTTGGGCAATGATAGGGTCACAATTACCGATATGACCGCCGCCGAAGGCGTACTTACGGTGATGGGCCCGAACGCGCGCCAGCTTTTGCAGGCTGTCTCGCCGGGCGACTTTTCGAATGCGGCGAATCCCTTCGGCACCGCGCAGGAGATCGAACTTGGCATGGGTCTCGCCCGCGCGCATCGCGTCTCTTACGTGGGTGAGCTGGGATGGGAGCTTTACGTCTCCGCCGACATGGCCGCCCATGCCTTTGAATCCCTCTGGCAGGCCGGCCAGGACATGGGGCTGAAACTCTGCGGCATGCACATGATGGACAGCTGCCGCATCGAAAAGGCGTTCCGCCATTTCGGCCACGATATCACCCCCGAAGACAACGTGATCGACGCAGGCCTCGGCTTTGCCGTGGACCTCTCGAAGCCCGATTTCATCGGCAAATCCGCCGTCGCCGCGCGCAAGGAAGGCGGGCCAAAATCCCGCATGCTGCAGTTCCTGCTGCAGGACCCCGAACCGCTGCTCTATCACAACGAGCCGATCCTGCGCGATGGCGAGATCGTGGGTTACCTCTCCTCGGGCGCCTATGGCCATCACCTCGGCGCCGCCGTGGGCATGGGCTATGTGCCCTGCGCCGGCGAAAGTGCCGCCGATGTCCTCGCGTCCTCCTACGAGATCGACGTGATGGGCACCCGCGTTCCCGCCACCGCGTCACTCAAACCGCTTTACGATCCGAAATCCGAACGCGTCCGCGCCTGACCAACGGGTGCGCGGGCATTCCGGTTGGAATTGACTATTTTTGCCAAGAAAGAGCCGAATGAGGTGCTCTTTCCCGGTCACCAATACTCGAGTCCGGCCTAGTCGCTTGGCACTGGAACCCGCCGTCCGTCCGGGCTAAGGCACACGCCATGACCCAAGCGCCAGAAAACCGCGACACCCCGCAGGGCCTTGTCTTTGCCCTCACCGCCTATGGGCTGTGGGGCTTTATGCCGCTTTACATGAAACTGCTGGCGCATATGCCCCCGGCCGAGATCGTGGCGCATCGCATCCTGTGGTCGGTGCCGATCGCCGGCGCGCTGCTGATCGCGCTGGGCCGCACCGACAGCATCGCCATCGCTCTGCGCAGCCCGAAAATGCTGGCCATGGGCGTGGTCACCGCGGCGCTGATCTCGGTCAACTGGGGCATCTATGTCTGGGCGATCAATACCAACCACGCGCTTGATGCGGCACTGGGCTATTACATCAACCCGCTCTTTTCGGTCTTCCTCGGCGCCGCGCTTCTGGGCGAACGTCTCTCACGCATGCAGGTCGCTGCCATCGCGCTGGCCGCGGCGGCGGTGCTGGTACTGACGCTCGATAATGGCAGGGTTCCCTGGGCCGCGTTGGGGCTTACCGTCACCTGGGGTTTCTATGCCTTCTTCAAGAAGTGGCTGCCCATCGGCCCCAACCAGGGTTTCCTGCTCGAGGTGCTGATCCTCACGCCCCCGGCGCTGGCATACATCGTCTGGCTCACGGTGCAGGGCGGCACGCATTTCACCGGCACCGGCGCGGCCAATACCTGGCTGCTTCTCGGCTGCGGCGTCGTCACCGCTGTTCCACTACTGTTTTATGCCAACGGGGCGAAGCTCCTGCGGCTGTCGACGATTGGCATCCTGCAATACATCGCACCGACGATGATCATGATGATTGGCGTCTTCGTTTTCGAGGAACCCTTCGGCCGTGCCCGCATGATCGCCTTTCCGATGATCTGGGCGGCGCTCATCCTCTATACCACCTCGATGTTGAAGCAGATTCGCGCCGCCCGCGCGTTGCGGTAACTAATTTTCCCTTACCATTTGCCGCGCTGCGGCGGTGCACGCATGTCAGCCGGATGTCAGCCGGAAATCACCCCCCGCGTTTTTCCACCGGCTTGTGCCGTTAACCCTGCGGTGCGGTGTGTTCACCCTCTTGCAATTCCGGCCCTCCGGCCACAGCTTCCATGCCATGACGAAAACGCTTTTCACCTTCGGCCACGGCTACTCGGCCAGCGCGCTGGCCCGCCTGCTTGCCCCGCGCGGCTGGCGCCTTTATGGCACCACCCGCAACCCGGAAAAATTCGACGGGATCCGCGCGCAGGGCGTTACCCCCGTGCTCTGGCCCGGCTCCGATCCACGCCCCTTTCTGGCCGAGGTCACGCATCTTCTGCTTTCCGCCGCGCCCGATGAAAACGGCGACCCGGTGATTGCCGAATTCGGCTCTGATATTGCGCAACTTGCCCCAAATCTCGAATGGGTCGGCTACCTGTCCACCACTGGCGTCTATGGCGATCACCAGGGCGGCTGGGTGGATGAGTCGACTGCCCTGACACCCGCCACCAAACGCGGCCATCACCGCGTGATCGCCGAAGGGCAATGGCAGGCGCAAGGCCTGCCGCTGCATATCTTCCGCCTTGCCGGAATCTACGGCCCGGGCCGTGGCCCGTTTTCCAAGGTCCGCCGCGGCACCGCCCGGCGCATCATCAAACCCGGCCAGGTGTTCTCGCGCGTCCATGTCGATGATATCGCCCGGGTGGTCGCTGCTTCGATCGACCAGCCAAACCCCGGCGCCATCTACAATGTCTGCGATGATGATCCCGCGCCACCCCAAGATGTGCTTTCATACGCGGCCGAGCTTCTGGGCATGGACCTGCCCCCCGAGGAAGACTACGCCACGGCCGAGATGACCCCGATGGCGCGCAGTTTCTATGCCGAATCGAAACGTGTCCGGAACGACCGGATGAAGAACGAACTGGGCGTGCGCCTCCTTTATCCCAGCTACCGCGACGGCCTGCCCGCGCTGCTTGCCGCCGAAGGATAACCGCCGATGCGCCAGACGCTTCTGACCCTGGTCGACAGCCCCCGTTTCATCAATTTCATTACCGCCGTGATTGCCCTGAACGCAGTCGTTCTCGGGCTGGAAACTTCGGATACCGCGATGGCGGCGGCCGGGCCGCTGATCCTGGCGCTCGATTACGCCTGCCTCGCGATTTTCGTGATCGAGCTGTCGCTGAAACTCATCGCGATGGGGCCGCGGTTTTTCCGCAGTGGCTGGAACATCTTCGATTTCGTGATCGTCGGTATCTCGCTGGTTCCCGCAGGCCAGGGTTTTACCGCGCTGCGTGCCCTGCGCATCCTGCGGGTGCTGCGCGTGATCTCGGTCGCGCCGTCGCTGCGCCGCGTGGTCGAGGGCTTCATCCGCGCCGTACCCGGCATGGGGTCGGTCTTTCTGCTGATGGGGCTGATCTTCTATATCGGCGCCGTCATCGCGACCAAGCTTTTCGCCGAGAGCTTCCCCGACTGGTTCGGCACGCTGGGCCTCTCGGCCTATACCCTGTTCCAGATCATGACGCTGGAAAGCTGGTCCATGGGCATCGTCCGCCCGGTGATGGAGGTCTATCCCTGGGCATGGGCTTTCTTCGTGCCTTTCATCGTGATCACCACCTTCGCCGTGGTGAACCTGCTGGTCGGCCTGATCGTCAACTCGATGCAGGATGCGCACCACGAAGAAGATGTCGCCAATACCGATGCCTACCGCGATGACGTCCTCGCGCGGCTCGAATCGCTTGATGCCAAGAT
Organism: Marimonas lutisalis; assembly: GCF_005434965.1. Taxonomy (GTDB): domain Bacteria; phylum Pseudomonadota; class Alphaproteobacteria; order Rhodobacterales; family Rhodobacteraceae; genus Marimonas_A; species Marimonas_A lutisalis. Next base: position 164,734 of record NZ_SKCI01000002.1, on the reverse strand, counting down.
CGAAGCGTTGGCCCGCACCCAGAATGGTCCGCCCCGTTAAGACGGCATTTACGCGAGCGGTCTAGGCTTTCCGCGACTTTACGATTGTGCCCGCTTGCCCGCGATCTGCGCCACGCCCAGCACGTCCAGGACCTTCGCCTCGATATCGGCGGCGTTCAGGCCGGCGCGGTCATACATCTCGGCCGGCGCGCCCTGGTCGATGAACGCATCAGGCAACACCATCGAGCGGAACTTCAGCCCCATATCGAACACGCCCGCATCGGAAAGAAGCTGCGCCACGTGGCTGCCAAAGCCGCCCACGGCGCCCTCTTCGATGGTGATCAGCGCCTCGTGCCCCGACGCCAGCCCCAGGATCAACTCGCGGTCCAGCGGCTTGGCGAACCGCGCATCCGCCACGGTGGGGGAAATCCCCTTGGCCTCCAGCGCCTCGGCGGCTTTCAGAACCTCGGCGAGGCGCGTGCCGAAACTCAGGATCGCCACGCGGCTACCCTCGCGGATCATCCGGCCCTTGCCGATCTCCAGCGGCACGGCCTCCTCGGGCATTTCCACACCCACGCCTTCGCCCCGCGGGTAACGGAAGGCAATGGGCCCGCTGTCATGCGCGGCGGCGGTGGCCACCATGTGCTTCAACTCGGCCTCGTCGGCGGCGGCCATCACCACCAAGTTGGGCAGGTTGGCCATGTAGGCGATATCGAAACTGCCGGCATGGGTCGCCCCATCCGCGCCCACCAGGCCCGCGCGATCGATGGCAAAGCGCACAGGTAGGTTCTGGATCGCCACGTCATGCACGACCTGGTCATATCCGCGCTGCAGGAACGTGGAATACATCGCGCAGAACGGTTTCATTCCACCCGCGGCCAGACCGGCACAGAAGGTCACGCCATGCTGCTCGGCGATGCTCACGTCAAAACAGCGGCTGGGATAGCGCTCGGCCATCAGGCTCAGGCCCGTGCCATCCGGCATCGCCGCCGTCACGGCACAAATCTTGTCATCCTTCGCGGCCAGCTCGACCAGCGTATTGCCGAACACCGATGTATAGCTCGGCGCATTGCTGGGCGCTTTCTTCTGCTCTCCGGTGACGACGTCGAACTTGGCGGTTGCGTGGCCCTTGTCATCGGCGCGCTCGGCCGGGGCATAACCCTTGCCCTTCTTCGTCAACACGTGGATCAGGATCGGCCCCGTCGCCCGCGCCTTGACCGTGCGCAGCACCGGCAGCAGCTGGTCCAGGTCATGCCCGTCGATCGGGCCGACGTAAGAGAACCCCAGTTCCTCGAACAAAGTGCCCCCCACGGCCATGCCTTTCAGCATCTCCTTGGCGCGCTTCGCCCCTTCCTGGAAGAACGGCGGCATCAGGCTTACCGCGCCCTTGGCCGCGGCTTTCAACTCCTGGAATGGCGCCTCGGCATAGAGACGCGAAAGATAGCTTGAAAACGCCCCCACCGGCGGCGCGATGCTCATGTCGTTGTCGTTCAGGATGACGATCAGGCGCTTTTTCAGGTGCCCGGCATTGTTCATCGCCTCAAAGGCCATGCCCGCGCTCATCGCACCATCACCAATTACCGCGATCGCATCGCCCAGCCCCTCGGGGCAGGACCCGCCCAGGTCGCGCGCCACGGCAAAGCCCAGCGCGGCGCTGATCGAGGTCGAACTGTGCGCGGTCCCGAACGGGTCATAGGGGCTTTCGCTGCGCTTGGTGAACCCGCTCAAGCCCCCCTTCTGCCGCAGCGTGCGGATCCGCTCGCGCCGCCCGGTCAGGATCTTGTGCGGATAGGACTGGTGCGACACATCCCAGATGATCTTGTCCTTGGGCGCATCGAAAACGCTATGCAGCGCCACGGTCAATTCCACCACGCCCAGCCCGGCACCCAGGTGCCCGCCGGTTTCACTCACCGCCGAAATCGTCTCGGCGCGCAGTTCGCCCGCCACCTGCTTCAACTGCGCATCGCTCAGCCGTTTCAGATCGGCCGGCACATGCACGGTATCAAGCAATGGGGTCTGGGGTTTCTCGGCCATGGTGCCGCCTGGGACTGACTATTTCTCGCGCGCAATAACGAAGCGGGCGGCCTCCCGCAAGGTTTCCGCAGCTTCACCATACCCAGATAGGGCCTCGCATGCCTGATCGACAAGCTCTGCCGCCCGCTTTTTCGCGCCGTCCAGACCCAGAAGCGAAACAAATGTCGCCTTGCCGGCCTCTTCATCCTTGCCCACCGCCTTGCCCAGGGCCTGCGCGTCGCCTTCCACGTCCAGCAGGTCGTCGGCAATCTGAAACGCCAGCCCGATTCTGTCGCCATAGGCGCCAAGCGCGCCCATATCCGCTTGCGCCAACCGCGCCCCCGCACAGGCCGACCAGGTGATTAGGGCCCCGGTCTTGCCGGCCTGCAACCGCGTGATTTCATTCAGCGTCAGGGGCGCATCCGCGCTCTCGGCGGCAATATCCAGCGCCTGGCCCAGCACCATGCCCTGCGCGCCCGCGGCCCGCGCCATGCTCAGCACCATCTCGGCGCGCACGCCCGCCTCGGGGCTGCACTCTTCGCGGGCCAGCAGTTCGAAACACAGGCTCTGCAGCGCATCGCCCACCAGAACCGCCGTCGCCTCGTCCCACTGCTTGTGCACCGTGGGCAGGCCACGGCGCAGATCGTCGTCATCCATGCAGGGCAGATCGTCATGCACCAGTGAATAGGCATGCAGCGCCTCGACCGCGCAGGCCGGCCAGATCGCCTGATCGTCCGGTATTCCATGCAGCCGCGCGCTCTCCATCACCAGGAACGCACGCAGGCGTTTACCCCCCGCACTGGCATAACGCATGCCTTTGGCCACAGGCTCGTCACCGAACGGGCGCATGACATCCTGGAAATGGGTCTCGACCCGTGCCGCGACCTCGGCCAACCGGTCCTGGAACACGGGTTTACTGTCCTTCGACCGGCTGCAGCCCCGCCGGGTTGCCCTCGCCGTCCAGCGTGATCGCGGCAACCTTTTCCTCGGCTTCCTTCAGCTTGGTCTCGCAGCGCTTCTTCAGCTCCGCACCACGTTCATAAAGCTTGATCGAATCGTCCAGCGCGACATCGCCGCGCTCCAGCTGGCCCACGACGTCTTCCAGCTCTTTCATGGCCTCTTCAAACGTCATCTCGGAAACGGGGCGGTCGCTCATCTTGGTCCTCCGGGGCTTTCTACCGCGTCACCATATCCGTGCGGGTCGCCGGGTTCAATTCGGTTGACGGCTTGGCCCGCGCGCCGGATGCTGCGTGCATGAACATCCTCGACCAGGACAACCTGCACCTTTACCCCGATCAGGCCCTGGCCGCGCTCAACCAGCTCGAAGCGGCTATCGCGCGCGCCGGGCTCGACGCGCAAGTCGATCAGGCGCTACGCCTCGTACCGGGCAAGCGCGCGGTGTTTCAGGGCCGGCTATCCGGGGCCGAGGTGGTTTTCCGCCTGCCGCTCGATGATGCCAACCGCGCCGATTTCGTCACTGAATGGGCCGAACTTTCCCGCGCCCGGGGTCATATGAACACAGGCCGAAACCGGGTGGCCGAACCGCTGCATTTCGACCGTGATACCGGGCTGAGCGTGATCGCGCACATACCCGGCACGCCGCTTCTTACCCATCTGTGGACACTCGAAGCAGCCGACCGCCTGCCGCTCCTCTCCCGCGCCGCAGACTGGCTGCACGCCTACATGGAACCGACGCTGGAATGGCGCGGCATCAACCGCCGCCCATGGCGCAACTGGGCCGCGGCGGCGGCCGAAAAACAGACCCACCCCGAGCTGATCGAGATCGAAAGGCGCATCCTGCAGAAGATGCATCAGCTGTCGCGCAAGCTGGGCGATCCCGAATGGCGCGTCGCCATCCCACACGGCGATTTCCACCTCAACAACCTGATCCTTGATGGCGACCGCCTGACTGGCATCGACACCGGCGGCTCGAACCACGCGCCCATCTACAAGGACATGGCCCGCGCCCTCACCCACATAGCGCGGCGCGGCATGCTGCCTTCTGGCCGCCGCCGCTTTGGCGTCGACGAAGGCGCGCTGGCCACCTTTGCCGCCGCCTTCGAGCTGACCGAGCGCGAGCAGAACGCCTTCTTGCCGTACATGATCACCTTCGAGGCGCTGATAAAGGTCGAACACCCCGATATGTCCGCAGACCGTGTCCAGCACGCGGTCGAGATGTCACAAGCCCTGTTCCAGGATCTTCGCCAGATTTCGTAAAGGCCAGTGTCACGCCTCGGTCAGCGCCTGCACATGCGCCGCCACGCTACGGCCCAGCGCATTCAGGTCATAGCCCCCCTCCAGCACCGAAACCACGCGCCCGCCGCAATGCAGATCGGCCATTGCGCACAGCTTCTCGGTCAGCCAGACGAAATCCTCTTCCACCCAGTTCAGGTTCGCCAGCGGATCGTCGGCATGCGCGTCGAACCCCGCCGAGATCAGGATCAGTTCGGGCTTGAAGGCATCGAGCCTCGGGAAAACCTTTTCTTCATATTCCGCCCGCATGATCGCGCCATCCGTGCCCGGGTCCAACGGCACGTTCAGGATGTTGTCATGTGCGCCGCGTTCGCTCGGATCGCCCGTGCCCGGCCACAGCGGCATCTGCTGCGACGTGGCCAGGAAGGCGCGCGCCTCGTCCCACAGCAGGTCCTGTGTGCCGTTGCCGTGATGCACGTCGAAATCCACGACTGCCACGCGGTGCAGTTCGTGAAACTCCAGCGCGTGTTTGGCCGCGATAGAGACGTTTCCGAACAGGCAGAACCCCATCGGCCTTGCCGTCTCGGCATGGTGGCCCGGCGGGCGCGTTGCGACAAAGGCGTTCTTGACCTGCCCCGTCAAAACCGCATCCACCGCGTCCACCGCGCCGCCCACCGCGCGCCGCGCGGCCTGCATGCTTCCCGCCGACATATGCGTATCCGCGTCCAGCTGCCCGGGCCCGTGGTTTTCAATCGCCTCCAGGTACCGCCGCGGGTGGCAGCGCAGGATATGCGCGTCCGTGCCCAGCGGCGCCTCGCGCCGGTCCAGCCGGTCGAACCCGGCCAGCGCGGCGGTGATAGATTTCAGCCGCGCCACCTGCTCGGGGTGCCCTGGCGGGGTGATGTGGTTCAGACAATCGTCATGCATATAGAGAGCGGTCGTCATTTCTTCATCGCCTCTTTCAGATCGTAAAGCGCCTGCAGCGCCTCGCGCGGGGTCATTTCATCGGGGTGAATCGTCTCTAACATGGCCTCGATCGCAGTTTCCTGCGGCTGGGCCACCGGCGGCGGGGGTGGCGGCGCTGCCGAGAACAGTGGAAGATCATCGATCAGCGCCTTCTGCGTCGCACCGCCTTCGCGCTCGCCCTTTTCCAGCGCTTCCAGAACCACCTTGGCCCGCGCAACCACCGCCTCGGGCAGCCCGGCAAGTTTCGCCACCTGCACACCATAGGACCGGTCCGCCGCCCCCTTGCGCACCTCGTGCAGGAAGATCACCTCGCCTTCCCACTCCTTCACCGCCACCGTGGCGTTCTCCACCCGCTCCAGCTTTGCCGAGAGCGACGTCATCTCGTGGTAATGCGTGGCAAAAAGCGCCCGGCAGCCGTTCACATCATGCAGATGCTCCAGCGTGGCCCAGGCAATCGACAACCCGTCATAGGTCGCCGTTCCGCGTCCGATCTCATCGAGGATCACCAGCGCATGATCGTCCGCCTGATTCAGGATCGCGGCGGTTTCGACCATCTCGACCATGAAGGTCGACCGTCCCCGGGCCAGGTCGTCACTGGCACCCACGCGGGAAAACAGCTGGCTCACCATACCGATTTCGGCACGCGCGGCCGGCACGTAACTGCCCATCTGCGCCAGCGCCGCGATCAGCGCGTTCTGCCGCAGGAACGTCGATTTACCCGCCATGTTCGGCCCGGTCAGCAGCCAGATATCGTCGGCCTCGCCCAGCGCGCAATCGTTGGCGATGAAGGGCTCGCCGCTGGCTTTCAGCGCCTGTTCCACCACCGGATGGCGGCCGCCCTCGATAATCAGCTTGCGGCTTTCATCCACGTGCGGCCGGCACCAGTTCTCGGACTTTGCCAGGTCGGCCAACGCCGTTGCAAGGTCCAGTTCGGCCAGCGCCCGCGCCGCGGCAAAAAGCCGGTCGGATTGCTCCAGAATGCTGCCACTCAAGCTGGAATAGAGCCGCTTCTCGATCTCGATTGCCCGCCCCCCGGCATTCAGGATCTTCGTCTCCATCTCGCTCAGCGGCACGGTTGTGAACCGCACCTGGTTCGCGGTGGTCTGGCGGTGCTTGAACGTCTCGCTCAGCGGCTCAGACAGCATCTTTTCGGCATGGGTCGCCGTCACCTCGACGAAATAGCCCAGCACGTTGTTGTGCTTGATCTTCAGGCTCTGAATACCGGTTTCGCGCTGGTAATCCGCCTGCATCCCGGCAATCACCCCGCGCCCTTCATCCCGCAGGCGTCGGCATTCGTCCAGTTCCTCGTCAAAACCTTCGGCGATGAACCCGCCATCGCGCGCCAAAAGCGGCGGCTCGGCCACCAGCGCCTGATCCAACAGGTCCAAGAGCTCGCCATGCCCCTGCAACGCCGCCACCGCATCGGCCAGCACCTCGGGCAACTCCACCTCGCCCAGCGACTGCGCGATCGCCTCGGCCTGTTCCAGCGCGTTGCGCACGGCGGCCAGGTCGCGCGGCCCGCCCCGCTCCAACCCCAGCCGCGACATCGCGCGATCCAGGTCGGGCACGCCCCGCAACGCCTCGCGCAGATCGGCGGATATACGAGACTGTTCCAGCGCAAACTGCAACGCATCCAGCCGCCCGCGCACCACGTCCAGCACCCGGCTGGGGCTCGACAACCGCCGCTCCAAAAGGCGCGCGCCGCCCGCCGTCACCGTCCGGTCAATCGCCGCGAGCAGCGATCCCTGCCGCTTTCCCGAAAGCGACCGGGTAAGTTCCAGGTTCGCCCGCGTCGCGGCGTCGATCTGCATCACCCGCGCCTCTGCCTCGCGCACCGGCGGGCGCAGGATGGGCAACTTGCCCTTCTGGGTGATCTCCAGCCATTCCACGATGGCGCCCATCGCCGACATCTCGGCCCGGCCGAACTGCCCGAACGCATCCAGCGCCCCCACCTCGAACAGCGCCTTCAGCCGTTTTTCGGCCGAGGTTGAATCGAACGCAGACCGGGTCAGCGCCGTTACCGATGCCCCCGATTGCGTCACTAATTCTGCCAGATCGGCCTCTTTTGCCTCGCTCACCACCACCTCGGACGGCGCCAGCCGCGCCAGCTCGGGACCCAGGCGCACCGGCGCCAGCGCAAGAACGTGAAACGCGCCGGTCGAAATATCCACCCAGGCCAACGCCGCCTCGTCACGCACCTCGGCATAGGCAGCCAAAAAATTGTGCCGCCGTGCCTCAAGCAGGCTTTCCTCGGTCAGTGTGCCCGGCGTGACAAGGCGCACCACGTCGCGCCGCACCACCGCCTTCGATCCGCGCTTCTTCGCCTCGGACGGGTTTTCCATCTGCTCGCAGACGGCCACGCGGAACCCCTTGCGGATGAGCGTCAGCAGATACCCCTCGGCCGCATGCACCGGCACCCCGCACATCGGGATGTCATCGCCCAGGTGCTTGCCGCGCTTGGTCAGGGCGATATCCAGCGCCTCGGCCGCGGCGACGGCATCGTCGAAAAACAGCTCATAGAAATCGCCCATCCGGTAGAACAGCAGGGCATTCGGATACTGCCCCTTGATCTCCAGGTACTGCGCCATCATCGGCGTCACGGCGGATTTGGCGGATGTCACGAAAGCCCCCCGGTTTTCATCTCCGGGCGACCTTACAAACCCGGCAAGCGGCATGAAAGGCCTTCTTTCTGTTGAGCGGCGCGCCCCGCCCATGTAAGAGGCCCTGACTCCACGCAAGGTAGCCCCATGTCGAAGACCAAGTTCACCCGCGAAGACGCGCTGCAATTCCACCTCGAGCCCACCCCGGGCAAGTGGGAGGTTCAGGCCACCGTGCCGATGACCACCCAGCGCGACCTTTCCCTCGCCTATTCCCCCGGCGTGGCCGTCCCATGCGAGGATATCGCGGCAAATCCCGAACTGGCCTATGATTACACGAACAAGGGCAATCTCGTCGCGGTGATCTCGAACGGCACCGCGGTTCTGGGCCTGGGCAATCTCGGCGCGCTCGGCTCAAAGCCGGTGATGGAGGGCAAATCCGTGCTCTTCAAACGCTTCGCTGACGTGAACTCGATCGATATCGAGCTTGATACCGAAGATCCCGAGGCCTTCATCCAGGCGGTCAAGCTGATGGCGCCCACCTTCGGCGGCATCAATCTCGAAGACATCAAGGCGCCCGAATGCTTCATCATCGAGCAGACCCTGAAAGAAGCGCTCGATATCCCCGTGTTCCACGACGACCAGCACGGCACCGCCGTGATCTGCGCCGCAGGCCTGATCAACGCGCTGCACATCTCGGGCAAGAAAATCGAAGACTGCAAGATCGTGCTCAACGGGGCAGGGGCTGCAGGCATCGCCTGTATCGAACTTCTCAAACGCATGGGCGCACGGCACGAAAACTGCATCGTCTGCGATACCAAGGGCGTGATCTACCAGGGCCGCACCGATGGCATGAACCAGTGGAAATCGGCCCACGCGATCAAAACCTATCTTCGCACGCTGGAACAGGCGATGGACGGGGCCGACGTGTTCCTGGGTGTTTCGGCCAAGGGCGCTGTCACGCCCGAAATGGTCGCCTCGATGAACGACAACCCGGTCATCTTCGCCATGGCCAACCCCGACCCCGAGATCACCCCGGAAGAAGCGCATGAAGTGCGCGAAGACGCCATCGTCGCCACCGGCCGCTCGGACTACCCGAACCAGGTCAACAACGTTCTGGGCTTTCCCTATCTCTTCCGCGGCGCGCTCGATATCCACGCCCGCGCCATCAATGACGAGATGAAGATCGCCTGCGCCGAGGCCCTCGCGCGCCTCGCCCGCGAAGACGTGCCCGATGAGGTCGGCATGGCCTATGGCAAGAAGCTCAGCTTCGGGCGTGACTACATCATTCCCACGCCTTTCGATCCGCGCCTCATCCACACCATCCCGCCCGCCGTTGCACAGGCCGGCATGGAAACAGGCGCCGCCCGTCGCCCGATCATCGACATGGAGGCCTACGAGCTTTCGCTGAAATCGCGGATGGACCCGACGGCCAGCATCCTGCGCAGCCTCAACGCCCGCGCCCGCGCCGCACAGGCCACCATGATCTTTGCCGAGGGCGACGATCCCCGCGTGCTGCGCGCCGCCGTGCAGTACCAGCGGTCCGGCATGGGCAAGGCCATCGTTGTCGGCCGCGAACCGGACGTGAAACAGAAACTCTCCGCCGAGGGTCTGGCCGACGCGGTGGACGAGCTCGAAGTGGTGAACGCCGCCAACACCGCGCACCTGGCCGAGTACAAGGAGTTCCTCTACCAGCGGCTTCAGCGCAAGGGCTTCGACCGGCACGACATCCACCGCCTCGCCGCGCGCGATCGGCACGTGTTCTCGGCCCTGATGCTGGGCCATGGCCACGGCGATGCCCTGGTCACCGGTGCCACCCGCAAATCGGCGCATGTGATGGATCTCATCAACCACGTCTTCGACGCCGATGCACAGCACGGCGCCGTCGGCGTCACCGCCGTTCTTCACAAGGGCCGTGTCGTTCTCATCGCCGATACGCTGGTGCATGAATGGCCCGACGAAGAGGACCTGGCCACCATCGCCGAACGCTCGGCCGATGTCGCCCGCTCCCTCGGCCTCGAACCCCGCGTCGCCTTCGCCAGCTTCTCGACTTTCGGCTATCCCCGCTCGGAACGGGCCGAGAAAATGCATATCGCCCCCGAGGTGCTCGACCGCCGCGGCGTCGATTTCGAGTACGATGGCGAAATGACGGTCGACGTGGCGCTGAACGCTACCGCCCAGGCCGCCTATCCCTTCTCGCGCCTTACCGGCCCCGCCAATATCCTCGTGGTGCCGGCGCGCCACTCGGCGTCGATCTCGGTCAAGCTGATGCAGGAAATGGCCGGCGCCACCGTGATCGGGCCGATTCTCGCCGGCGTGGACAAGTCGATCCAGATTTGTTCCTCTAACTCCACCGTGAACGATATCCTGAACATGGCGGTGCTGGCGGCCTGCAAGGTGGGCTGACGGGCCGCCCTGTCGGAGGGCGCCCATGACCATCTTCAATCTCGGCTCGATCAACGTCGATCATTTCTATTCGGTGCCGCACCTGCCGCGCCCCGGCGAAACCCTGCCAGCGACCGCCTATACCACCGGCCTCGGCGGCAAGGGTGCCAATCAGTCAGTGGCCGCAGCCCACGCCGGCTCGAACGTGGTGCATATCGGCGCAATCGGCCCCGATGGCGCCTGGACCGTCGATCAACTGCGCAGCGCCGGTGTCGATTGCGCCCATGTGGTCAATGTCGCCACGCCCACCGCCCACGCCATCATCAATGTCGCGCCCGACGGCGAAAACGTGATCGTGATTTTCTCGGGCGCAAACCTGGAACAGTCTCTATCACACCTTGAATCGGCGATTTCCGCCGCGAGCCGCGGCGATATCCTTCTGCTGCAGAACGAAACCAACCTGCAGGTCGAAGCCGCCGAAATGGCCCGCGCACAAGGCCTTTTCACCATCTATTCCGCCGCCCCCTTCTCGGCCGGCGCGGTGCAGGCGATATTGCCTCATATCGATCTTCTGGTGATGAACGCGGTCGAGGCAGACCAGCTCACCAAAGCGCTTGGCACCAAGCTCGCCGACCTGCCCGTGCCGCACATTCTCATCACCCGGGGCGCCCAGGGGTCCACCTGGAACGATCAGGAAACCGGGCAGCAAATCTCCGTCCCCGCCTTTCCCGTCACCCCGGTCGACACAACGGGCGCCGGCGATTGCTTCATCGGATACGTCGCGGCCGCGCTCGAACAGGGCCTCGTCCCGCCCGACGCCCTGCGGCTTGCCGCCGCCGCCTCGGCAATCCACGTCACCCGCCCCGGCACCGCCGATGCCATCCCCACCCGCGCCGAGGTGGAGAACTTCCTCGCGGATCACGCCTGATCCCCTGCTTCATCTGACTGGAAATACCTCGGGGTTGTGGGGGCAGCGCCCCCACGTTTCACCCGGCAAAAGGCGCAGCACTGCCCCACAACTGGCGCACCCGCGCATCGCGCCCACAGGCCTTGCGATAAAACTTGTAGGCCGTCGATTGCTTTTTCGGCCCGGCCCGCGTGATCACCAGTTTCGTGCCCTTGTAGTAATCCTGGTGATAATCTTCTGCTTCCCAGAACGGCCCCGCGCCCAGGATCGGCGTCACGATCGTCTGCCCCAGCGCAGCCTGCGCTTCGGTCTTCACCTTTTGCGCCAGTGCCTTTTCCGCATTGTTAGAAACGAATATTGCCGTCCGGTAACTCTTGCCCCGGTCACAGAACTGCCCGCCGGCATCCGTCGGATCGACCGACCGGAAGAACATTTCCAGCAGCGCCTCGCGGCTCACCCGACCCGTGTCAAAGGTGATCTCGACCGCCTCGTAATGCCCCGTGCCGCCCCGCGTCACCTGCTTGTAGGTCGGGTTCTTCACCGTCCCGCCGGTATACCCCGACACCACCTCGATCACGCCGGGCACCTTTTCGAAATCGGCCTCGACGCACCAGAAACAGCCGCCGGCCACCACCAGTGTCTCACGCGGCCCCGCCATCGCCCGGCTGCATTGCATCAGCAGCGCCACCACGATCAGCACGCTCAGCGCCATGGGTTTGAGATCTTTCATCGTCAGCATCGGCTCGTCCTCCTGGCTGTCAGCCTGCGCCTTCCCCGCACCGCTGCCAATCCCGTGTAACCCGATGTCACGCACTGGTGAGTTCGCGTGACCCCTTGGCATCGGCCCCAAACACGTTAGCGTTCCCCACAAAGGGAGGCGCCTATGCAAGATCACGTCACAACCCACCAAGCTGCGGAAGACGCGCGAAACGAGGAAATCCTGATCTGGCTAAACGGGCGACTCGTGCCAAAGGTGCAGGCGGTGGTCAGCGTCTATGACAGCGGCTTCATGCTGGGTGACGGCGTGTGGGAGGGGTTGCGCCTCTACAACGGCACCTGGGCCTTTCTCGATGAGCATATGGACCGCCTGTTCGAGGCCGCCAAGGCCATCGATCTGGATATCGGCATGACCCGGGATCAGGTCATTTCGGCCTTGTTAGAGACGCAAAAGGCCAATGGCATGCATAGCGATGCCCATGCCCGCCTGATGGTCACGCGCGGGGTAAAGACCCGCCCGTTCCAGCACCCCGCGCTCAGCCAGCAAGGCCCCACCGTCACCATCATCATGGAGCATTCCCGCCCCTCGATCCCGCGCCCGATCCGGCTGGCCACGGTGCCCCATATCCGCGGCTTGCCGATGACGCAGGACCCGAAACTCAACTCGCATTCCAAGCTCAACTGCATCCTTGCCTGCATCGCCGCCGAAAAGGCCGGTGCCGACGAAGCGCTGATGCTCGATGTACATGGCTTCGTGAACACCACCAACGCCTGCAACTTCTTCATCGTGCGCAAGGGCGCTGTGTGGACCAGCACCGGCGATTACTGCATGAACGGTATCACCCGGCAAAAGGTGATCGATCTATGCCGCGAAAACGGCCTCCCGGTATTCGAGCGCAACTATTCCCTCGTCGACACCTATGGCGCAGACGAAGCGTTTCTCACCGGCACTTTCGGCGCCCAGACGCCCGTTGGCGAAATCGACGGCCGCCAGATCGGCACCGGCGAAATGGGTCCGGTGACGCAGCGCATTCGCGACCTCTATAAACAGCTCATCGACACGCACTGCGCGTAGGCCGGGCTTCAGCCCGGCTTGCCCAGGAGGAGAAAAACCATGCGCATTGCCATGTGGTCCGGCCCCCGCAACCTGTCTACCGCCATGATGTATGCGTTCGGCGCACGCACCGATTGCGCCGTCGTGGACGAGCCCTTCTATGCCGCCTATCTCGCGCAAACCGGTCTCGACCACCCGATGCGCGACGACATACTTGCCGCCCAGCCCCAGGATCCGGCCCGCGTGATCGACGCCTTGTTAGGCTCTATTCCAGCCGGAAAGCCGCATTTCTACCAAAAGCACATGACCCAGCACATGATCCCCGGCATTCCACGCGACTGGATGGCCAGGGTCACCAACGTGTTCCTTATCCGGCACCCTGCCAGGGTCGTGGCCAGCTTCGGCGCGAAATACGACAATCCCACGCTGGCGGATATCGGCTTCACCCAGCAAGCCGAGCTGTTTGATCACGTCCGCGCTCTGGGCCAGGCCCCAGTGGTGGTCGACAGCGCAGACATCCGACGCGCCCCCGAAACCATGTTGCGCAGGCTGTGCGATTCGATCGGGCTGCCTTTCGATCCGGCCATGCTTTCCTGGCCCGCCGGCGGCCATCCGGATGATGGCGTCTGGGCCCCGCATTGGTATGGCGCCGTGCATGCCTCCACCGGCTTCGCCCCGGCCGAAGGCCCTTTACCCGATCTGCCGCCCGACCGCGCCGCTCTGGCCCGGGCCGCGATGCCGGCCTATGAAAAACTGGCCGCGGTTAAGCTTTGAGCAGGAAATATCCGCGCGCGCCGTTTACCGGGCCGAATTGAAAACGCCCGGCAGCCGGATGGCAGCCGGGCGGTGCACAGGAATCACCCCCCTGATTCGGGGGCATTAACCACGGGCGATTACTTGCCGCCGATCCGGTTCTTCCGCATCGCCAGCAGCCGCAGCCGCAGCGCATTCAGCTTGATGAAGCCCTGCGCATCCTTCTGGTCATAGGCGCCCGCATCATCCTCGAAGGTCACGTGCTCTTCGCTGTAAAGCGAATAGTCCGACCAGCGCCCGACCGTCCGGGCCAAGCCCTTGTAAAGCTTCAACCTTACGGTGCCTGTCACGTATTCCTGGCTCTTGTCGATCAGCGCCTGCAGCATTTCGCGTTCGGGGCTGTACCAGAACCCGTTATAGATCAGCTCTGCATAGCGCGGCATGATCTCGTCTTTCAGGTGCATTGCACCACGGTCCATCGTGATGCTCTCAATACCCCGATGCGCCTCGAGCAGGATGGTCCCGCCCGGCGTTTCATAGATCCCGCGGCTCTTCATCCCGACAAACCGCCCCTCGACCAGGTCGAGCCGCCCGACACCATGCTTGCGGCCGTATTCATTCAATGCTGTCAACAGGTTGGCGGGGCTCATCGCCTCACCGTTGATGCTCACCGCATCGCCCTTTTCAAAGCCGATCTCGATGTATTCCGGCGTGTCCGGCGCATCCTCGGGGTTCACCGTGCGCTGATAAACGTAGTCCGGCGCATCCACGGCCGGATCCTCCAGAACCTTGCCCTCGGACGAGGTGTGCAGCAGGTTCGCATCCACGCTGAACGGCGCCTCGCCGCGCTTGTCCTTGGCAATCGGAATCTGGTGCTGCTCGGCGAAGTCGAGGAGCTTCGTGCGGCTGGTCAGGTCCCATTCCCGCCAGGGCGCGATCACCTTGATATCGGGGTTCAACGCATAGGCCGCCAGTTCAAATCGCACCTGGTCATTCCCCTTGCCGGTGGCCCCGTGCGACACGGCATCGGCGCCGGTTTCGGCGGCGATCTCGATCAATCGCTTGGAAATCAACGGCCGCGCGATCGACGTGCCCAGCAGGTAGAGTCCCTCGTACTGCGCGTTCGCCCGGAACATCGGGAAGACGAAATCGCGCACGAACTCTTCGCGGATATCTTCGATGTAGATGTTTTCCGGTTTTATCCCAAGGAGTTCCGCCTTCTTGCGCGCCGGATCAAGTTCTTCGCCCTGGCCCAGGTCGGCGGTAAAGGTCACCACCTCGCAACCATATTCGGTTTGCAGCCATTTCAGAATGATCGACGTATCAAGGCCACCGGAATAGGCCAGCACTACTTTCTTCGGCGCGGACATAAGCTTTCCCTCGTTTCGGTTTGACCGCGCGATATAAGGTTTTGTGTCGCAGGGCAAGGTGCAGGGCTTGCGCGGGGCAGGGCGTTTAAGGCACTCAGTCTCAATGAGCTTCGTGCAAGACTT
Organism: Marimonas lutisalis; assembly: GCF_005434965.1. Classification (GTDB taxonomy): domain Bacteria; phylum Pseudomonadota; class Alphaproteobacteria; order Rhodobacterales; family Rhodobacteraceae; genus Marimonas_A; species Marimonas_A lutisalis. The sequence continues at coordinate 149,677 of NZ_SKCI01000002.1, read as the reverse complement.
CCATACCCGCGCCCGTGCCGCCGAACGCGCCATGCGTCAGGTGTTCCCTGAAACACCGCTGCAACGCAACGTTCACCTTTCCGAAAGGTTTGGCTGCGATCTTTACCTCAAGCGCGAGGATCTCTCGCCGGTTCGATCCTATAAGTTGCGCGGTGCATTCAACGCGATGCGAAAAGTGCTCGAGGATGGGCCAGCGTCGAAACTGTTCGTATGTGCCAGCGCAGGCAATCACGCGCAGGGCGTGGCCTACATGTGCCAGCACTTCGGCGTGCATGGCGTGATCTTCATGCCGGTGACGACGCCACAGCAGAAGATTCAGAAGACCCGCATCTTCGGCGGCGACGCGGTCGAGATTCGCCTGGTCGGCGACTATTTCGACGACACGCTGACCGAGGCACAGCGTTTCTGCGCCGCGGAAGGCGGCCATTTCCTGGCTCCCTTCGACGATGAGGACGTGATCGAAGGCCAGGCTTCGGTTGCTGTCGAAATCGCCGACCAGATGGGCGGCGCCCCCGATCACGTTATCCTGCCCGTGGGCGGCGGCGGTCTGGCGGCGGGTGTCGTCCAGTATTTCGGCGAGGCCGTTCATTACAGTTTCGTCGAACCCGCGGGAGGCACAAGCCTCGCCGCGGCGGTGAAGGCTGGCGCGCCGGTCACTCTTGATCGCGTGAACAGTTTCGTCGATGGCGCGGCGGTGGCGCGGATCGGCGCGCACCCGTTCGAGGTTTTGAAAAACATCGATATCTCTGATGTTTACGCCGCACCCGAAGACCGAATCTGCGTCACAATGCTGGAAATGCTGAATGTCGAGGGCATCGTGCTGGAGCCCGCCGGCGCGCTGGCGGTCGATGCGCTGGTCGATGTCGCCGATCAGATCAAGGGCAAGCGGGTGGTCTGCATCACCTCGGGCGGCAATTTCGATTTCGAGCGCCTGCCAGAGGTCAAAGAGCGCGCCCAGCGGTTTTCCGGTGTGAAGAAATATTTCATCCTGCGGCTGCCGCAGCGCCCTGGCGCGTTGAAGGAATTCCTGAATACCCTCGGTCCTGAAGACGATATCGCCCGGTTCGAATACCTGAAGAAATCCGCGCGTAACTTCGGATCGGTCCTGATCGGGATCGAGACATCCTCGCGCGGTAATTTCGATGCGCTCTTTTCCCGATTGGACGAAGCTGGCTTCACGTATCGCGACATCACCAATGACGAGATTCTGGCCGAGTTCCTGATCTGATCAGGCCACCATGCGCTGTGCCAGTTCGCTCAGGAAAACTTCTTTGGAAGCGTCGTAGGTCGCGACGACCTGCCCCAGATCGATCTTTGCGACATCGCCGGCTGCTGCATCGCTCTCTCCCCGGGCACAAAGCTCGGAAAATGCTCGGAAGCCCAGATTGAGCGCACTGCCCTTCAGGAAATGCAGACAGCATTCCAACTTTTCCTCGGGCAGACCATTGCGCAGCTTTTCCATGGCACCGTCGACTTCTTCGAGGAAAAGGTCGACGACTTCCGCAAAGTCCTCGTCCCCGATCTCATCTCTCAATTCGCTGACCTTGTTCCAATCGATCATGTCTCGGCCTTTCACGTCTTTCGGAAAGCAGCCTATGGAAAAGGTATTAAGAGAGCTTTGCCACTCCCATTGCCATTCGTGAAACTGGAGAGAATTTTAGAGTTCATCCGCTCTTAATGCTCCGTCGCTAGGCATCTCAGTGAAGAACGATACTTGCCTCTAATCACAGCTGTGCCCCATGGAGCCACGACCAAGAATCCTCCTCCAAAACCAAGACGACGGTGCTGACACGCCCCGTGTGCTCATCGTTGATGATAGCCGCCTGCAACGCCGTATCCTGCAGGCGTCTCTCAAACGATGGGGGTACGAGGTTTTCGAGGCCGGATCAGGTCAGGAAGCGCTGGATATCTGCCGGCAAAGCGAGCCGGACATGGTAATCAGCGACTGGATGATGCCCGGCATGAACGGCCTTGAGTTCTGCAAGGCCTTCCGCGCAATGGCGCGTGAAACCTATGGCTATTTCATACTCCTAACCTCGAAAAGCGAGAAAGACGAGGTGGCCCAGGGTCTCGACAACGGTGCAGACGATTTCCTGACCAAGCCGGTGAATGCAGCCGAATTGCGTGCGCGCCTGAATGCCGGCGAACGCATCTTGCGGATGGAGCGCGAGTTGACCGACAAGAACCGGTTGATCCGCGCAACATTGGATGAACTGCAGTCGCTCTACTACTCGATCGACAGCGATCTGATCGAAGCAAAGAAGCTGCAACAATCGCTTGTCCGGGAACGCTACCATGATTTCGGGTCGGCGCAGGTCTCACTCATGCTGCATTCAAGCGGGCATGTCGGCGGCGATCTGGTTGGCGTCTTTCCCATGAACGAAACCCATGTCGGCCTGTTCTCCATCGATGTCTCGGGACACGGAATCAGTTCGGCTCTCATGACGGCGCGACTGGCGGGTTACCTTTCGTCCTCCTCCCCGGAACAGAATGTCGCGATCGAACATGACGACGCAGGAGGGTACAGACCGGTCTGCCCGGCGAAAGTCATCGAACATCTGAATACGCTTGTTCTGAACGAAATGGAGACCGAACACTATTTCACCCTGCTCCTGGCCGATGTCGATCTGGAAAGCGGTAAAGTGCGTATGGCGCAGGCAGGGCACCCGCATCCTCTGGTTCAGCGCGCGAACGGAAAAATCGAGCAGGATGGCCCTGGCGGCCTTCCTGTCGGGCTGATCCCCGGGGCAAGTTATCAGACATTCGAAACACGCCTGAACCCAGGCGATCGGCTGATGATTTTCTCTGACGGAATCACCGAATGCCCGGCCCCGGACGGCGCACTTTTGAACGAAGACGGGCTGGCCGGCATCATGAAGCAACTCCGAGAATCGCGCGGAACCGAACTGCTCGAAGCGCTGATCTGGAAACTTGCCGAGTTCTCGGACGAGGGCGATTTTCCTGACGACGTGTCCGCCGTGCTGTTCGAATATCAGGGCAGGTGCAAGTAGTGCGCGACAAAATGGCGGTCGCCCGGGTTGCCCAACTCCCGGCGCGCCAACCCCGCAGACATCCAGACCGGCGCGTGATCAGGCTCTGTCGGCGGCCCTAGGGGAAAGACCGGCCGGGCGACATAGATCTCACACAGTTTTTCTGCCCAGATGTCGTATTCCGGCATGTAGGTGAACCGTCGAAACGCGCCCAGCCTTTTTGGGCCGGAAATCTTCCAGCCCGTTTCCTCGAACACTTCACGATGTAGGGCATGAATGGGCGACTCGCCCGGGTCGACCCCTCCACCGGGCAACTGGAGCTCATCAAACGGCGACGACTGGAAGGTCAGGAGCAGATCCCGCCCTCGTGGCAAAATCGCATAAACCCCGCGGCGCAACACGTGCCTCTGGCCCCGTTCGGGCGGGTCCCCCATCCAGCGGATCATTGGCTTTCCCTTGGACCTTCCGTTGCCGCTCCTATATTCACGCGGTATGCCAAGCACCGGCGAACAAGGAAACCCCATGTCTTTCGGAACACAAATCGCCTGGGACGATGTCATTTTACCTTTCCAGCTCGACAACTCGGATATTCGCGGTCGCGTGGCCCGGCTCGACCGTGCGCTCGAAACCATCCTGGCCCAGCACGACTATCCTCCAGCGGTCGAAGCTCTGGTGGCCGAAATGGCACTTCTGACCGCGCTTATCGGACAGACGATCAAGTTGCGCTGGAAACTATCGCTCCAGGTTCAGTCGAAGGGTCCGGTGCGCATGATTGCGACCGATTACTACAGCCCAACCGAAGAAGGCGAGATCGCCAAGATCCGCGCGTATGCCAGCTATGATGAATCGCGCCTTACCAAAAGGGCGCCCTTCGACCAGATCGGTGAGGGCTATTTCGCGATCCTGATCGACCAAGGCAAGGGCACGACACCCTATCAGGGAATTACGCCTATTGCCGGCGGTTCGCTGGCGGCCTGCGCTGAATCCTATTTCGCCCAGTCCGAGCAACTCCCGACCCGCTTCTCGCTGAGCTTTGGCAAGTCGTCACAACCCGGCGGCACGGAACACTGGCGCGCAGGCGGCGTGATGCTTCAGAAAATGCCCAAGGCATCAGCCGAATTCACGGCCAAGGATGGCTCTGGCGAGAGTGGTCTTCTTGCCGCGTCCGATCTTGTCGATGGGGAAGAGGGCGAAGACTGGAACCGGGCAAACATGCTTCTAGACACGGTCGAGGATCTTGAACTGATCGGCCCGTCCGTCACACCGACCGACCTTCTCGTCCGGCTATTCCACGAAGAAGCGCCGCGTGTCTTCGACGGGCAACCGGTGCGATTTGGCTGTACCTGCTCCGAAGAGCGCGTCCGCCAAAGCCTGTCGATCTACTCGGCCAAGGATATCGAGAAGATGACGACAGAAGACGGACGCGTGACGGCCGACTGCCAATTCTGCGGCAGCCACTATGATCTGGATCCCAGGACCCTTGGGTTTGAGGCGGAAGATACCGGCAATGGCGCCTCCTGACCCACTTTCGCCGGTGGTGGCGGCGCTCTCCAAACCGGGCGGCGGATCATCGGATTTCGACCTGAACCCCGATACGGTTCTGCCCCCGGATCGGAAGCTAAGGCCGGCCGGTGTTCTGGTTCCACTTCTGGTCACACCAAGCGGCGCCAACGTGATCCTGACGAAACGGTCCTCGGCCCTGAAACACCACCCGGGGCAAATCGCGTTTCCCGGCGGCAAGGTGGATGACACCGACGCCGACACCACCGCCGCCGCCCTGCGCGAGGCACATGAGGAGATTGGCCTGCCCCCTGACAATGTCGAGATCCTGGGGCAGTTGCCAACGCACGAAACCGTCACAGGCTTCACCGTGACGCCCATCGTCGGCCGCGTTGTCTCGGCCTTTCAGCCGCGCCCCGAGCCCGGCGAGGTCGATGAAGTGTTTTCGGTTCCGCTTGACCATCTCACCGATGTCGCCAACTTCTCGGTTCAGTCGCGCAGGTGGTTGGGCCAGCGCAGATACTATTTCACCGTTCCGTTCGGTCCCTACTATGTTTGGGGTGCGACGGCGCGCATTCTGCGCGGACTCGCCGAACGCATGAGGCCCTGATGCGAATTTCCGGTGACTGGTTCGAAAACGAAGATACACAGGCCGTCTGCCGCGTTCTTTCGGATGCCGGATACCAGGCGCTGTTTGTTGGCGGCTGCGTGCGAAACGCTCTGATCGGTGCCAAGGTGAGCGATATCGACATTGCCACCGACGCGACGCCTCAAACCGTGACGCAGCTATGCGAAAAGGCCGGGTTCAAGGTTGTGCCAACGGGTATCGAGCACGGAACCGTCACGGTGGTTGCCGGGCATGTCCCACATGAGATCACGACGTTTCGCCACGATGTCGAAACCGATGGCAGGCGGGCCGTCATAGCCTTTGCCGACAACGTGACTGACGACGCAAGGCGGCGCGACTTCACGATGAATGCTCTTTATGCCGACGCTTCCGGACAGATCATCGATCCGCTGAGTGGTCTTGATGATCTCAAGGCGCGGCGTGTGCGATTTATCGAAGACCCGGTCGAGCGGATCAGGGAAGACTACTTGCGCACGCTACGGTTCTTCCGCTTCCATGCCTGGTATGGCGATCCGCAGGCGGGGATCGACAAAGAAGGCCTGGCCGCCGTGGCGGCCCATCTGGATGGTCTTGCCAAGCTCTCGCGAGAGCGCGTGGGCGCCGAAATAAAGAAACTGCTGCGTGCGCCCGATCCGGCCCCGGCCGTGGCGGCGATGCGGGTATCCGGGGTTCTTGCAGCCGTTCTTCCCGGTGCGGACGACACCGCACTCGCACCTCTGGTGCATGCTGAGCAGCAACACCAAGCTCTACCTTGCGCCATGCGCCGCCTCGCCTGTCTAGGGGGGGAAAACCTCGCGGACAGATTGCGCCTGTCGCGCAAGGAAAGCGCCGCACTCGACTTCTTTCGCGAGGAGACAGGCACCACGCGATCCCTGACCATGTTGGCCTACCGGAACGGGTTTGATGCTGCGCTGGATGTGGCGCTATTGCGCCAGGCCGTCCTGAACACACCTTTCAGCCAGGGCGATCTGGAGAAAGCGAAGCGCGCCGCCGGTCAGGTTTTCCCCCTGAAGGCAAAGGACCTGATGCCGCGCTTTTCCGGTCCGGCGCTTGGCCGGAAGCTCAGGGAGCTTGAATTGTCTTGGGTCGAGTCCGGCTTCTCGCTGGATCGCAAAGCGCTTCTGGACATGATGGGCGACCAGGCGGAATGACGGTTGAGCAACAGCACCAGTTCACGATTGCCCGCCTAGGACACCAGGGTGATGGCGTGACCGGGGATGGTCTCTTTGCGCCACGCACCCTGCCCGGGGAAATCGTGACCGGTTGTGCAGAAGGAAACCGGCTGACCGATATCAAACTGGTCACGCCCTCACCCGATAGGGTCAGCGCGCCTTGCCGCCACTACAAATCCTGCGGTGGTTGCCAGCTGCAGCACGCTTCGGACCCATTCATCGCAAATTGGAAGCAATCCATCGTCGAAACCGCCCTGGCAGCGCGGGGCATATCCACGGAATTCCGGCCGATTTTGACGTCTCCGGCGGCTTCGCGCCGCCGGGCGGCTCTGTCGGCCAGGCGCACCAAGAAGGGTGCTTTGGCCGGGTTTCACGCCCGCGCTTCAGACACGATCGTGCAGGTGCCTGAGTGTAGGCTGCTTGATCCGCTCCTTCTGCCCGCGCTTGGCGTTGCGGAAAAGCTGGCGCAGCTGGGCGCAAGCCGCCGCGGTGAGTTGAGCGTGACCGCAACGCTTTCCCGGAACGGTCTCGACATCGCGGTTCTCGGGGGTGCCGAACCGGATGGGCCGCTGCTTCTGGGCCTCGCCCAACTTGCCGAAGCTGCGGACCTTGCGCGACTGGCGTGGAATGGTGAAACCATGGCGCTTCGCAGGCCGCCTGTGCAGGTTTTCGGCAAGGCTGAAGTCGCGCCTCCGCCAGGCGCGTTTCTTCAGGCGACGTTAGAAGGCGAAGCAGCATTGCAGGCGACAGTATCCGAAATCGTTTCCGAAGCATCAGCCATAGTCGATCTCTTCTCGGGATGCGGGACCTTTGCGCTTCCTCTGGCCGGAACGGCCCGGGTTCACGCCATCGAGGGCGACGCGGAAATGATACGGGCATTGGAAAAGGGATGGCGCAATTCAACCGGTCTGAAACGGGTGACGGCCGAGACGCGTGATCTTTATCGCAACCCGCTGGTAGGCGACGAGTTCAATGGCTTCGATGCCTGCGTCATCGACCCGCCACGGGCAGGAGCCGAGGCGCAAGTGGCAAACCTTGCCGAATCTGGGGTAGGCGTCATTGCTTTCGTGTCCTGCAATCCCACGACATTTGCCCGTGATGCGGCATATATGGTTCGGGCCGGGTACACGCTCGATTGGGTCCAGGTTGTGGACCAGTTTCGCTGGTCGTCGCATGTTGAACTCGTCGGCAAGCTCACACTCACATCGGCGTGACAGGCAAAAAACCTCTAACGCGACACCCCGAAAAACTGTAAAACGCGGGAAACTGATGAGCGGACAGTGACATGCGGATTATCAAGTTCAGTTTTCTCGCGATTTTGCTTGCCATCGTTGCAGGCTGTTCAAAATTCCAAACTTACAACGGACCCGAGGTAACGCAGGTTCTTGTCTACAAGGATGCGCGCGTGATGCAGCTGATGCACCACGACGCAGTGCTGAAATCCTACAACATCGGGTTGGGTTTCGCGCCACGCGGGCACAAGCAGATCGAAGGGGACGGCCGGACACCCGAAGGCACCTACCTGATCGACCGCCGCAATCCGAACAGCGAATTTCACCTTTCGGTCGGAATCAATTATCCCAACCGGGAAGATCAGGCGCGCGCCAGCTCGATGGGCAAGAGCCCTGGCGGCGATATCTTCATTCACGGTCGTCCGTGGAAATACCGCAAGGGCGGGCAGGACTGGACAGCCGGGTGCATCGCGGTGACCAACCGTGAAATCGAGGAAATATACGCGATGGTACGCGACGGAACGCCGATCACCATTAATCCTTAAACGGCAGGGCTTACGAGCCCATGATCAGTGTCCACCAGATCTTGCCGCTGCGTTCCTGATACCAGGCAAAACCCATATTGATTGCGCGCTTGTCGAGGATCACGCGGCGCGTGTCTTCTTGTTCCATCCAGGCGCCAAGGGTTTCCAACTCGGTTTCGTAGGTTTCCGAGATGTTTTCGCCCAGCATTCCGCCGGTATATCCGACACGCCGCACACGATCGAGCGGCGATGAACCGTCAGATCCGAAATGCCAGGGACGGTTCTGGACCGACATATCCCGTGCATGGGTTGCCGCTGCTGCGTTCAATTGCGCGTTCAATTGCACGGGAGATGCCCCTGCCGCCTGTCGAAGCGAATTGACAGAGTCGAGGACACGGAATTGAAGTTTCGCGGTAGAACCCACAGGAATCCGGTAAAGGCGCGGCAAGGGTTTGCCATCTGCCCCCATCTGCGGGGTCGTGGTACTGGTGCAGGATTGCAGAACCAGAAGCGCCGCAAAAAGGAAACCGAAGAGTCGTGCCATGGAAACCACCCAAATTTCGTTTCCAATGCCATAACGCGACCAGCGTTGCCATTCAAACCCACATCGGCGTGAGTTGGCCGGTTGACGGTTCTTTGAATTGCGACTGCGTCTTTCGCGCAATATTATGCGAACTTATTTCAAGAAATGCGACGAGGACACCATGACCCGCAATGCAATGAGCAACCCGAGCCGTCGTGGCTTTCTGGCCGGCACGGCAGCAATGCTTGCCGCACCTGCTGTTGCGCAGAATGTTGATGGTTCAGGCACTGTCGAGGTTGAGCGCGATCTGAACGAAGTGGTTCGGCGCAACATTTCCAGTTTCCGTTCGCTGGAGTGGCGCCCTTATTTCAGCGATCTGAGGAATGGTGCCATTCTCGTCGATATCACGTCACGTGCACTGCATTTCTGGTCAGAAGACGAATCGGTTTACAAACTGTTTCCCACCAGCGTTCCCTTGACCGAAGACCTGACGCGGCGTGGCCGTACTTCGGTGGTACGCAAGATCGTTGGCCCGACCTGGCGCCCGACACCCGCCATGAAAGAGCGCAATCCCGAGTGGCCGGATTTCGTTGGCCCGGGCCCGGACAATCCACTCGGAACCCATGCTCTTTACCTTAGCTGGACCTATTATCGGATACACGGAACGCACGACACGCGAAAAATCGGCCGACGTTCGTCCAACGGCTGTATTGGGCTTTACAACGAACATATCGCCGAACTGTTCGCGCTGACCAACGTCGGCACGCAAGTGTTGCTTATTTGACGACATTTTGCCGAAGTATTGGCTGTTCGCAGTAACTTGCGTTTGCAATTCGCCCGGTTTGCTGCTTAGAGATAGGCACGAGGTAAGTCTTGGGTGCCTGTCGTCTGATATGTTTTGGACGGCCGGCGAACTATCTGGAGGATAACATGAAGAAACTCGTTCTCGCTGCTGCTATGACCGCTGCCGCTTCGACCGCCTATGCTGGCTCGATGGCCGATCCCGTGATCGAAGCACCGGTTGTGGTTGAGGAAACTGCAGGCTCGTCGGCCGGCATCCTGATCCCGCTGCTGGTTCTGGCAGCCGTTGCAGCAGTTGCTATGGATTAATCCAAGCAACAGCCAAAAAGGAAAAGGCGGTGGTTTCCACCGCCTTTTTCTTTTGCCCGGTCGACCAGTCGTTACCCGATCCATCCTTTCAGGTTATCGGCGATCACCTGTGACAGAACGTCGATATGCGCCGGCTCGTCGTTCAGACAAGGGATGTAGGTAAAGCTTTCACCGCCGGCTTCCACAAAGCTTTCCTGGATCTCCTCGTTGATTTCTTCAAGCGTCTCGATGCAGTCGGCGGAAAACGCCGGCGCGATGACGGCGATGTTCTTCTTACCGTCTTCCTGCGCCAGACGCGCCACCTCTTCCACTGTATAGGGGCGCAGCCACTCCTCGGGACCGAAGACCGACTGGAAGGTTGTCGCGATCTTGTCATCGGTCCATCCCAAGCGTTCTTTCAGAAGCCGCGTGGTTTTCTGACACTGGCAATGATAGGGGTCGCCCTCCATCAGGTAGCGCTTGGGCATGCCATGGTACGAAACGACCAGAAGGTCGGGCGTTTTTTCGGCTTTCGCATAAGCAGCTTCAACGGATTTGGCCAAAGCTTCGATGTATTGCGGGTTGTCGAAATAGGCCGGAACGGTGCGCGCCGCCGGTTGCCATTTCTCCTTCATCAGCGCGCGGAAAAACTGATCGTTCGCCGTAGCCGTCGTTGCGCCCGCGTATTGCGGGTATAATGGAAAGAACAGCAGTTTGGTGCAACCCTTGGCCACCATTTCGTGAACTTTTGAAAAGGTCGAGGGGTTGCCGTAGCGCATGCAGAAATCGACCATCACCCGATCACCGAACATGTCGTTCATGCGGTCTGTGATGGCGGCGGTCTGATCCTTGGTGATGGTCATCAGGGGGCTTTCGCCCTTGTCTTCGTTCCAGATCGATTTGTAGGCTGCGCCGCTGGTGAAGGGCCGCTTGGTGAGAATGATCAACTGCAGCAAGGGTTGCCATTTCCACGGCGCATAATCGATAACGCGCCGGTCCGATAGGAACTCGTTCAAATAGCGCCGCATTGACCAGTAGTCATAGCCATCAGGCGTGCCCAGATTCGCGATCAGGACGCCTATCTTCTCTCTTGGAACACGCGGGTGGTCCTTGGCGGCATGTTCCGGAACATAGGTCATCACTGATTGATCGGTCATTGGTCGCCCCTGGTGAATGGATTTCGATGTGAGATATAGGTTTGGTCCCGCAGGTCAATCTTTCAGCGGGATTTCTTCGGAATTGAGTATCTCGGCAAGCCTTGCCTGCGCCGATCCGGGCCTCAGCGGTTTCGGCTGACTGGGGTCTGGCGCCCAACCCAGCAGGAAAATCAGTTCGAACGTCGCCATGATGCGGCCGTCCGAACCTGCAAAGGACTGGCGATAGAGTTCGTCCATCCGCGCGAAAACGGCGCGGCGGGTCGGGTGCCGAAGCCTCGCATCGAGCGCGTTGCCCTCGCCCATTCTTCGCAGTTCGCGCATCAGAGTGCCGCTATTTTCATAGCTCGTTCGCACCGGCAGGCTGTCAGCGACCGGCAGAGTGAAGCCCGCGCGCTGCAACAGCCCGCCCAGATCGCGGATCTCGACCATGGGTGCGATTCGCGGCGATAGCCCGCCGGTCACCTCGGTCTCGGCCTGGGCCAGGGCAGCGCGAAGCTCGGCCAATGTCTGCCCGCCGAAAAGAACCGCCAGGAACAGCCCATCCGGTCGCAACGCGCGCAGGCACTGAATCAACTGACCAACCGGATCATTCGCCCAATGCAGGGACATCGCGTGCACGATCAGATCATGCGCACCCTGTTCAAGCGCAAGCACGTCGTCATCTGCCACACAACTCACGTCGGGGAACGCGGGCGCCCAGAACGCGGGATGGCCTGTAACAACGACTGGCGCGTTAAACGTTTTGTTAACCATGGACAGGCGATCCTTGACCTCGTCCGACGCGATCTCGTGGAGAAAATCGACGGTCAAGGGATCTGCGCGGCGGCGGTTGCGGGCCAAGGCGCGGCGATCGGTCAGGGTCGGCGGAGCGTTCATGCGCGGACCATAGGAGCGCGAGAATGAAGTTTCAAACGCTGTTGCAGGTGCTTTACCCGCCACAATGCATCTGCTGTGGCGGCATGGTCGCGCAGGATTTCGCCCTGTGCGGCCCGTGCTGGCGCGAAACGCCGTTTATCGAAGGTTTGTGCTGCGATTTATGCGGCGTACCATTGCCGGGCCAATCGGATCAGAAGGAATTTTGCGACGATTGCCTGACGATCGCACGACCTTGGCGCCAGGGCCGTGCGGTTTTCCGTTACCAGGACAATGGCCGGAAACTGGTGCTTGCGCTCAAACATGGGGACCATCACGAAATCGCCAAGCCCGGTGGCATCTGGCTGGCGAACGCGGCGCGGCCGATGTTGCGCAACAACATGCTAGTGACCCCTGTTCCATTGCACTGGACCCGCATGGTGCGACGCCGCTTCAATCAATCGGCGCTCTTGGCGCAGGAAACCGCGGCCCAGCTGGGGCTGGCATATTGCCCGGACCTGCTTCAACGCACGATCCGCACCCAGTCGCTTGAAGGGCAGGGGCGTGATGCACGCTTTGCCACGCTGCAGGGTGCCATCCGGGTGCATCCGAAACGCCGGCAAAGATTGGTCGGCAGGCCGGTGCTGATCGTTGATGACGTGATGACATCGGGTGCCACCATGGCTGCGACGGCCGAGGCCTGTTTAGCCGCAGGAGCAAGCGACGTTTTCGCGCTGGTACTGGCACGCGTTGCAAAGGGGGACTAAATCCACGACAAATACGGCACTTGTCGAGGAACCCGGAATGAAACCTGTCGAAATCTATACCTCGCCGCTTTGCGGCTTCTGCCACGCGGCTAAACGGCTCCTGAACCAAAAGGGCGTCGAATTTTCGGAAATCGATATCTGGGCCGATCCGTCGCGCAAATCCGAGATGATGCAGCGCGCGCATGGACGCCATACCGTTCCACAGATTTTCGTCGGCGAAACGCATGTCGGTGGTTGCGACGACCTTTATGATCTCGAACGCGCGGGCAAGCTCGACGCGCTTCTGGCGGACTAACGGGCATGCGGGCCGCGCTTGTCCAGATGACTTCGGGCGAGGATCCGGCGGACAACCTGGATGCCGTGCGCGCCTATCTGCAAGAGGCCAAATCGGGTGGCGCGACCTTCGTGCTTACACCGGAGGTCACGAACTGCATCTCGGGCAGTCGCGACCATCAGAACAACGTGCTGCGCGCGCAGGAGGATGATTCGACGCTTGCCGCCCTTCGAGCCGATGCGAAAGACCTAGGTCTCTGGATGCTGATCGGGTCGCTCGGGATCAAGACCGGAGAGGCCGATGGGCGCTTTGCCAACCGGTCTGTCCTGATTTCGCCGCGGGGCGAGATTGCCGCTCAGTACGACAAAATCCACATGTTCGACGTGGACGTTTCGGAAACCGAGACATACCGCGAATCTGCTCATTACCGGCCGGGCAGCCAGGCCGTTGTCGCCGATGCCGGTTTTGCGAAGATCGGGATGAGCGTGTGTTATGATGTGCGCTTTGCCTATCTTTACCGCGCATTGGCGCAGAAAGGGGCCGCAATCCTGACGGTGCCGGCGGCGTTTTCCGCCGTGACCGGCGCCGCGCATTGGGAGCCGCTTCTGCGTGCCCGCGCGATCGAGACCGGGTGCTATGTTCTGGCCCCGGCGCAGACCGGTGTGCACTACGTGAAAGACGGCCAGGAGCGGCGTACCTACGGGCATTCCATGGCTGTCTCACCCTGGGGCGAGGTTCTGGTAGATGCCGGAACCGACCGCGGCGTGAGCTTTGTCGATCTTGATCTGGACGAGGTAACCGCGGCACGCCAGCGCATTGCCGCTCTGACCCATGACAGGAGCTTTGACGGACCCTGATGAGTGATTCCACGAGCAACGCCCTTGCCGTCGCCCTGTTCAGCGAGATCCTGACGGCCGATCAGCTGGTTCGTAACCGGCTGTCGAAGGTGTTGCCGAAGGGCATGGAAATTTCGCATTTCTCTGTTCTGAATCACCTGGCGCACAGCGCCGAGGAACGCACGCCCGCGCAACTGGCGAAAAGCTTTCACGTCACCCGCGGCGCGATGACCAATACCTTGGGCAAGCTGGAATGGGCGGGCTATGTGCATATCCGGCCCGATTGGGATGATGCGCGACGGAAATGGGTGGGCATCAGTCCGGCGGGAAGGCAGGCGCGCGATGCGGCACTGGCAGCGATCGGGCCGATGATCAACGAGATGGTGGGAGAGCTTGGCGACGAGAAAGTGCGCGCAATCCTGCCGATCCTGCGCGAACTGCGCCTGAAGCTTGAGACCGAAACCTAGGCTGGCTTCACACTGGCCGTGACGTAGTTCACGCTGAGATCGCGATCGGAGATCGACCAGCGCCAGCTAACCGGATTGAACACGAACCCCTTCTTGTCGACCGGGCGTAGACCGGCCTGTTCAAGCAGGCCGTAAAGCTCATCGGGGGTGATGAACTTGCGCCATTCATGCGTACCCTTGGGCAGCCAGCGCATCACGTATTCCGCGCCCACGATGGCGACGGCAAAGCTTTTGGGATTGCGGTTGATCGTCGAACAGATGTGCAGACCGCCGGGTTTGAGAAGGTGCCGGCACGCGGTCAGATAGGCCAGCGGATCTGCGACGTGCTCGACCACTTCCATGTTCAGCACCACATCGAATTGCTCACCTGCCTGGGCGAGGGCCTCGGCTGTGGTGTGGCGATAATCGATGTCGAGACCGGACTGCTCGGCATGAATTTGCGCGACGGGGATATTGCGCTCGGCCGCGTCGGCGCCGATGACCGTGGCGCCGAGACGGGCCATCGGTTCGCTGAGCAGGCCGCCGCCGCAGCCAATGTCGAGCAGGCGCAGGCCCTTGAAGGGCAGGGGCGCGTCAAGATCGCGATCGAATTCGCCTGCAATCTGGCGGGTGATATAGTCGAGTCGCACGGGATTCATCATGTGGAGCGGCTTGAATTTGCCGGTCGGGTCCCACCATTCGGCGGCCATGGCTTCGAATTTGGCAACTTCGGCGGAATCGACGGTGGTCTGAGCGGCTTGCATTCTGCTCTCCATGTGCTCAACTGTGTGCGCCCTACCATATAGGATCGGCATGGACAAATTCGGAGCCCAAAAGAACGCAACACAATATCTTTACCCGCCGATCGAACCCTTCGACCGGCGGATGCTGGACGTGGGCGATGGGCATACGGTGTACATGGAGCAATCCGGCAACCCCGAAGGCCAGCCGGTTGTGGTGTTCCACGGTGGGCCGGGCGGCGGGTGCAGCCCGGCGATGCGGCGCTATTTCGACCCGAAACACTACCGCGTGATCCTGTTCGATCAGCGTGGCTGTGGCCGGTCGCGCCCTTTTGCGAGTGTCGACGCGAATACGACCTGGCATCTGATCCGCGATATCGAGCTTATCCGCGAGACCTTAACGATAGATCAATGGATCGTTTTCGGCGGGTCCTGGGGTGCGACGCTTGCCCTGATTTATGCGCAGACGCATCCCGGGCAGGTGTCGCAGCTGGTCTTGCGCGGCGTCTTCATGGCGACGCGCCACGAGCTGGAGTGGTTCTATGGCGGGGGCGCGGGACAGTTTTGGCCGGACGTGTGGGACGGTTTCAAGGGGATGATCCCCGAGCGCGAACATAACGACCTGATCACCGCCTATCACAAGCGGCTCTTTTCCGGCGACAAGTCTGAGGAACTGCGATTTGCCCGCGCCTGGTCGGGGTGGGAAAATGCTTTGGCATCAGTGCGTTCCAACGGATCGGTGGGGGAGAGCGGAGGCGAATATGCGCATGCGTTCGCGCGGCTGGAAAACCACTATTTCATGAACGGGGCCTTTCTGGACTATGACGGGCAGTTGTTGGACCAAGTGGAAAAGATCGCCCATGTCCCCGGTGTGATCGTGCAGGGGCGATATGACATGATCTGCCCGCCGGCCACTGCCTATGCCCTTGCGCGCAAATGGAAAAAGGCCGACCTGCGGATGATTCCCGTGGCCGGGCACGCGCTGTCAGAACCGGGCATCAGCGCCGAGCTGGTCAAGGTGATGAACACCATCGCCCGCAACTGAGCACGCCGCTTTAACCTTTGGCCGAAATCGCGAAAACCTGGGGGTGACATGCGTGCACCGCCCGGCTGACATCCGGCTGCCGGGAAAAACCGGACGGTCGTTAACGAAATTCCGACGGATCACGCAACGCACGGTCAATCCTGAACGGAAAGTTAACCGCCCGCCGCGCCCCGCAGGCGCCGCAAGACCGCGATATCGGCCTTGCCCTTGACCAGCCAGGACACGCCGAACGCCCAGATGCCACAGGCTTCGAACCAGAGGATCATGCCGGATTCGACGATCATCCGCTGAACCGGTTCGGACCCGATGGCTCGGAAAACCGAGGCGATTGTCGCCAGCACGCCGAAAGTGAGGATCATCCAGCCGCAGGCGCGATAGATCCTGCGCCGGTGCGGATTTTCGGTACGGGCGAATTTGCCCAGCGCGAAATAGGCCATGGCGCCAAGAAACAGGATTGCCGAGCTGAAATGCATCACCGTGGCCCATTGTGCGCCCAGCGCCTGCTGCGAGAAGGTCACGAACTCGCTTTCGTGGTTGGGAAAGAGCGCGAGCCCGAAGGCACCGATGCCGGCGAGCGTGGCGGCGAGATTGTCCGACAAAGGCTCGCCCGGCGTGCGGGCGTGGCCCTTGTAACTGACCAGAAAGATGCCGATGGCGAAGAGGGTGCCGACGTAGAGATCGCGCAGGGTGGTGTGGTAGTAGTCCGAGATCGAGGGGTGAATGCGCGCATCAGCGAGAAGCCCGCCGACGATCAGCATGAAGGGAAAGGCGAGACCCAGCACGCCCAGCGCCTGGCGGACGCGGTAGAAGGAAAGCACGTAGTCTTCGCGGGTATCCTGGGTCATCGAAAAACTTGGGTTGTGAATGAGCAAAGCTTAGCGTGAAAAACCCCCGCGTCCAGCTTGACCGCCATGTCTTGGGGGCGCTGCCCCCAAACCCCCGGGATATTTCTGGCAAGATGAAGCATGAGCGGTGTTTCGCGAAAGACCTTGCAGACTCGGCCCGGCGGGCGTATATGCCCCTCAACAGCGGCGCGCTGGGGTCCAAACCCGGTGCCCACCGGAAGATGCTAACGGGCCGCGGGCCCGTTTTTTTGTGCCTGGAGAAACATGAGCGACCTTATCGCCAAAACCGCGATCGACCGGCGACTGGCCGGGATCATCAGCCCCATTGTCGAGGACATGGGGTTCGAGCTGGTGCGCGTGCGGCTGATGGGTGGGCAGACCAAGACGCTGCAGATCATGGCCGAGCGGCCCGATGGCACGATCGAGGTGGATGACTGCGCCGATATTTCGAACGCGGTGAGCGCGGTTCTGGATGTCGAGGACCCGATCACCGATGCCTATACGCTGGAAGTGTCGAGCCCGGGGATCGACCGGCCGCTGACCCGGCTGAAGGATTTCGAGAATTACGAAGGCTTCGAGGCGAAGCTGGAGACCGCCGAACTGATCGATGGACGCAAGCGGTTCCGTGGCGTTCTGGCCGGGGTCGAGGGATCGGACGTTCTGATCAATATCGAGCAGGACGGAGAGACCGTGACCGTGGGCCTGGAATTCGACTGGCTGGTCGATGCCAAGCTGATGATGACCGACGACCTGATCAAGGCCATGCTGAAGGCGCGCAAGAGTGCCGGACAGATGGACGAGAGCAAATACGACGTAATCGAAGAAGACGTGCCCCTGCGGGGCGACACTGAAACCGACACCGGTTCCGAGGAGGACTGAAAATGGCAATTACCTCTGCAAACCAGCTTGAGCTGTTGCAAACCGCCGAGGCGGTGGCGCGGGAGAAGATGATCGACCCGGGCCTTGTGGTGGAAGCGATGGAAGAGAGCCTGGCCCGGGCAGCCAAGAGCCGCTACGGCAGCGAGATGGACATCCGCGTGTCGATCGACCGCAAGACCGGCAAGGCCACGTTCACCCGCGTGCGCACGGTGGTGGATGACGAAGAGCTGGAAAACTTCCAGGCGGAATTTACCGTGGACCAGGCCAAGCCTTATTTCGAGCCGCAGGGCAGCGCCAACGCGATGTGGCTGCGCGAGGGCCAGCCGGTTGAGGATTTCGCCGCCGGCCCGCAGGTGGGCGACATCTTCCAGGAAGAGGTTCCGCCGGTCGAGATGGGCCGGATCGCGGCGCAGAGCGCCAAGCAGGTGATCCTGCAGAAGGTGCGCGAAGCCGAGCGCGACCGTCAGTACGAGGAATTCAAGGACCGCGCCGGCACGATCATCAACGGTGTCGTCAAGCGCGAGGAATATGGCAACGTCATCGTCGATGTGGGCCGGGGCGAGGCGATCCTGCGCCGCAACGAGAAGATCGGCCGCGAATCGTACCGCCCGAACGATCGTATCCGCTGCTACATCAAGGATGTGCGGCGCGAGGCGCGAGGCCCGCAGATTTTCCTGAGCCGCACGGCGCCGGAATTCATGGCCGAACTGTTCAAGATGGAAGTGCCGGAGATCTATGACGGCATCATCGAGATCAAGGCCGTGGCCCGCGATCCGGGCAGCCGCGCCAAGATCGCCGTTGTGTCCTATGATGGGGGCATCGACCCGGTTGGCGCCTGCGTGGGTATGCGCGGCAGCCGTGTGCAGGCCGTCGTGAACGAGTTGCAGGGCGAAAAGATCGACATCATCCCGTGGAACGAGGATGTGCCGACTTTCCTGGTGAACGCGCTGCAGCCGGCCGAGGTATCGAAGGTGGTTCTGGACGAGGATGCCGAGCGCATCGAGGTGGTCGTGCCCGACGATCAGCTGAGCCTGGCGATCGGCCGCCGCGGCCAGAACGTGCGGCTGGCCTCGCAGCTGACCGGCCTGGATATCGACATCATGACCGAGGAAGAGGAATCGGCCCGCCGCCAGAAAGAGTTCGAGGAACGCACCAAGCTGTTCATGGACACGCTGGACCTGGACGAGTTCTTTGCCCAGCTTCTGGTCGCCGAAGGATTCACCAATCTCGAAGAGGTGGGTTATGTCGAGCTGGATGAACTGCTGGTCATCGACGGTGTCGACGAAGACACTGCGAACGAGCTGCAGGCCCGGGCGCGCGACTACCTGGAAGCCCAGGCCAAGGCGGCGCTGGAACACGCCCGTGAGCTGGGCGTCGAGGACAGCTTGGTTGAATTCGAGGGTCTGACGCCCCAGATGATTGAGGCACTGGCGGAAGATGGCGTGAAAACGCTGGAAGATTTCGCCACCTGTGCCGACTGGGAGTTGGCCGGCGGCTGGACCACGGTGGACGGCGAGCGCGTGAAAGATGACGGCTTGCTTGAAAAGTTCGACGTGGGACTCGAGGAAGCGCAGAACATGATCATGACCGCGCGTATCCAGCTGGGCTGGGTCGATCCGGCGGATCTGGAGGCTGAGGAAGAGGCTGAGGACGCGACCGTCGAGGAGGCCGAGGCCTGATCTCAGGCCTCGGGGGTCCGAACATGGGGCGCGGCAAGCGAACCCAAAGCCGTGAAGACGGCCAGACGCGCAAATGCATCGCCACGGGCGAGTTGCGCCCGAAAAACGAGCTTCTGCGGTTTGTGGTCGGGCCCGATAGCGCGATTGTCGCCGACGTGATGGGCAAGTTGCCCGGGCGCGGCATCTGGGTCAGCGCGGACCGCGCGGCGCTTGAAAAGGCTGTGAAGAAAGGCCTGTTCGCCCGCGCGGCGAAACAGGCGGTCACCGTGTCCGAAGAGCTGGTCGACCAGGTCGAGGCGCAGTTGGTGCGGCGGGTCGTCGACCTGATCGCGATGGCGCGCAAATCGGGAGAGGCCGTTGCCGGTTACGAAAAGGTCAAGGACTGGCTGTCGAAGGACGTGGCCGAGATCCTGCTGCAATCGAGCGACGGATCGGAACGGGGAAAATCGAAACTGAGCACGCCGATGGGGGGATCCTTCATCGGCTGGCTGACGACAGAGGAACTGGGCCGGGCATTTGGGCGACAAACTGTTGTCCATGCGGCCATAGGCGCTGGAGGTTTGGCGCCACGTGTTGTAGAGGAAGCGGCAAGGTTGAAGGGCCTGCGCGTTTCCAAAGGCGGAACGACCCGCCCGAAAGGATGAAGAGAGCCATATGAGCGATAGTGACGGCAAAAAGACATTGGGCCTGAAAGGCGCGCGTCCGGGCAACGTGAAGCAGAGCTTCAGCCATGGGCGCACGAAGAATGTCGTGGTCGAAACCAAGCGCAAGCGTGTCGTGGTGCCCAAGCCCGGCGCCGCCAAGGGCGGTGCGGCCGGTCAGGCATCGAAACCTGCCAAAGGCGACCCGTCGAAACGCCCCGCGGGGATTTCCGATGCGGAGATGGAACGCCGCATGAAGGCGCTTGCGGCTGCGAAAGCCCGCGAGGAAGAAGAGGCCCAGCAGCGCGCCGAAGAAGAGAAGGCCCGCGAGGAAGAACGCCAGCGTCGCCGCGAGGATGCCGAGCGCAAGGAGCGCGAGGAGCGCGAACGCGAAGAGGCGCTGAAAGCCAAGGCCGAGGAAGAAGAGCGCCAAAAGCGCGAAACCGAAGAGGCCGCCAAGCGCGCAGCCGCCGCGGCGGCCGCCCCGGCCGAGGAACCCGCCGCGCAGCGTGCGGCCAAGCAACCGGCAAAGCCGGCGGCACCCGAACGCAAGGCAGAACGCGAACGCGACGATCGTGGCCGTGGCGCCAAGGGCCGTGGCGGAGATGGCGCGCGCAGGGCCGGCAAGCTGACCCTGAATCAGGCGCTGTCCGGTGGCGAGGGTGGCAGGCAGCTCTCGATGGCGGCGATGAAGCGCAAGCAGGAACGCGCGCGTCAGAAGGCGATGGGCGGCTCCGTCGAGCGCGAGAAGATCGTGCGCGACGTTCAGATCCCGGAAACCATCGTGGTCAGCGAGCTGGCGAACCGCATGGCCGAGCGCGTGGCCGATGTTGTCAAATCGCTGATGCAGATGGGCATGATGGTCACGCAGAACCAGACGATCGACGCCGATACGGCGGAACTGATCGTGGAAGAGTTCGGCCACAAGGCGGTGCGCGTGTCGGATGCCGACGTGGAGGACGTGATCAAGACCGAGGACGACAATGAAGAAGATCTTCAGCCGCGTCCGCCGGTGATCACCGTCATGGGCCACGTTGACCACGGCAAGACCTCGATCCTGGACGCGATCCGCAATGCCAAGGTGGTATCGGGCGAAGCCGGGGGCATCACCCAGCATATTGGCGCCTACCAGGTGACGACTGACCAGGGTGCGGTTCTGACCTTCCTGGATACGCCGGGCCACGCCGCGTTCACCAGCATGCGTTCCCGCGGGGCGCAGGTGACGGATATCGTGGTTCTGGTTGTCGCCGCCGACGACGCGGTGATGCCGCAGACCGTCGAAGCCATCAACCACGCCAAGGCGGCAGGTGTGCCGATGATCGTGGCGATCAACAAATGCGATCTGCCCGCCGCGGACCCGAACAAGGTGCGCACCGACCTGCTGCAGCACGAAGTGATCGTCGAGCAGATGTCGGGCGAAGTGCAGGATGTGGAAGTTTCGGCACATACCGGCCAGGGCCTGGACGAACTTCTGGAAGCGATTGCACTTCAGGCCGAGATCCTGGAACTGAAGGCCAACCCGAACCGCGCCGCAGAAGGCGCCGTGATCGAGGCGCAGCTGGACGTTGGCCGCGGGCCCGTGGCCACGGTCCTGGTGCAGCGCGGCACATTGCACCAGGGTGACATTTTCGTTGTCGGCGAACAGTGGGGCAAGGTACGCGCCCTGATCAACGACAAGGGCGAACGCGTCAAGGAAGCCGGTCCGTCGGTTCCGGTCGAGGTTCTGGGCCTGAACGGTACGCCGGAAGCCGGCGACGTTCTGAACGTGGTCGACACCGAGGCGCAGGCGCGCGAGATCGCCGAATACCGCGAGAGCGCGGCGAAGGAAAAACGTGCCGCCGCCGGGGCCGCCACGACGCTGGAACAGCTGATGGCGAAGGCCAAGGAAGACGAGAACGTCACCGAGCTGCCCATCGTGGTGAAAGCCGACGTGCAGGGCAGCGCCGAGGCCATCGTTCAGGCGATGGAAAAGATCGGCAACGAAGAAGTGCGCGTGCGCGTGCTGCATTCGGGCGTTGGCGCCATCACCGAAAGCGATATCGGCCTGGCCGAGGCAAGCGGTGCGCCGGTCTTTGGTTTCAACGTGCGGGCCAACGCGCCGGCACGGACCGCGGCGAACCAGAAGGGCGTGGAAATCCGTTACTACAGCGTGATCTACGACCTTGTGGATGACGTGAAGGCGGCCGCGAGCGGCCTGCTGTCGGCCGAGATCCGCGAGAACTTCATCGGCTACGCCCAGATCAAGGAAGTCTTCAAGGTGTCGGGCGTCGGCAAGGTGGCCGGCTGTCTGGTGACCGAGGGCGTGGCGCGGCGCAGCGCCGGTGTGCGCCTGCTGCGCGACGACGTGGTGATCCACGAAGGCACGCTGAAGACCCTAAAGCGCTTCAAGGACGAAGTGCCCGAGGTTCAGTCCGGTCAGGAATGCGGCATGGCGTTCGAGAACTACGACGACATCCGCCCGAACGACGTGATCGAGATCTTCGAGCGCGAAGAGGTCGAACGCCAGCTGGACTGATCCAGACCGAATGGAAAGACAAAGGGGAACCGCCACCGCGGTTCCCCTTTTTTATGTCAGATCACAGCCAGTCGCGCAGGATGGGAATCAGCGGGATATCGGCGGGCGGCATGGGATAGTCGCGCATGTCGCGCGGATGCACCCATTTCAGAACCTGGCCTTCGCGGGCCTGCGGGATGCCATCCCATTTGCGACAGGCGAAAAGCGGCATGAGCAGATGGAAGTCATCATAGCTGTGCGAGGCGAAGGCCAGCGGCGCGAGACAGGAGTCCCAGGTGTCGATCCCAAGCTCCTCGTGCAGTTCGCGAATGAGCGCGTGCTCGGGGATTTCCCCCTCTTCGACCTTGCCGCCCGGAAACTCCCACAGCCCGGCCATCGACTTGCCTTCGGGGCGTTGTGCCAAAAGCACGCGGCCGTCAATGTCGATCAGGGCAACAGCAGAGACGAGGACGATCTTCACGAGCGGTAATCCGCGTTGATCTCGATGTAGCCATGCGTCAGGTCGCAGGTCCAAACATTCGCCGTGCCACCACCAAGGCCCAGATCGACATGGATCGTGATCTCGGGCTTCTTCATGTAGGCGGCGGCGTCTTCCTCGCGGTAGTCGGGGTTTACCCAGCCGTCCCGCGCAACAAGGATATCGCCGAACCAGATCGCCAGCCTGTCACGATCGGCCGGGGCGCCGGATTTGCCGATGGCCATCACCACGCGACCCCAGTTCGGATCTTCGCCGGCGATGGCGGTTTTGACCAGGGGCGAGTTGGCAATTGCCATCGCATGGGTGCGCGCATCCTGGTCGGACGAAGCACCCGTGACGGACACCTCGACGAATTTCGTGGCGCCTTCGCCATCGCGCACGACCTGGTGGGCGAGGTCCAGCATGACATCGTGCAGCGCCTCGGTGAAGCCGAGGTTGTTGACGTCCACGCGGACACCAGATGCGCCGGTCGCCCCGATCAGGAGCGTGTCCGACGTGGAGGTATCGCTGTCGACGGTGATGCAGTTGAAGGTGGTTTCGGTCAGGGCCGAGACCATGGACTGCAGCACAGGCTGTTCGATGGCCGCATCGGTGAAGATGTAGACCAGCATCGTTGCCATGTCGGGCGCGATCATGCCCGAGCCCTTGGCGATGCCGGCGATGCGCACCGTGCCGCCGTTGATATCCACCGTCGTCGTCGCGCCCTTGGGAAAGGTGTCGGTCGTCATGATGGCCTTTGCGGCCTTTTCGATACCGCCGGCATCGAGATCGTCCACCAGCTGTGCGATCTTGCCGGTGATGCGGTCATGCGGCAGGCGTTCGCCGATCACGCCGGTGGAACTGGTGAACACACGCTCGGCGGGCAGGCCGGTGGAATCGGCGACGGCGGCACAGACCGCAGCGACGGATTCGTCGCCCGCGCGGCCCGTGAAGGCGTTGGAATTGCCCGAGTTGACAATGATCGCCGCGCCCGCGTCGGAGGCCGACCCGATCTTGGCTTGGCAATCGAGCACGTTGGCCGACCGCGTGGCCGACCGGGTGAAAACCCCGGCCACCGTGCTGCCGCGATCCAGCAGGGCCAGCATGACATCCAGCCGCCCGGAATAGCGCACGCCCGCCTCGGCCGCGGCAAAGCGCACGCCGTCGATCACCGGCAGGTCGGGAAAATGGTCGGGCGCCAGCGGCGAGCGGTGGGTGATCTTGGCCAAGATGGGCTACTCCAGAAGCGAGATGTCTTTCAGAATAGCCGGATCAATACCGCTTTCGCCGGACCGGTCAATGGTGGCCGTCTGTTTCAGCGCGTCAATGCGCGCCTCGACCAGCTGTGATTGCAGTTCCTGCTCGATCTCGGCGCGGACATCGTCGAGCGCGGGCGCCTCGGCCAGCCGGGATTCGTTGAGCTTGATTACGTGCCAGCCGAACTGGGTCTGTACGGGTGCCGAGATCGCACCGTCTTCGAGCGCTATCACCGCCTCTTCGAAGGGGGCGACCATCATGCCTTTGCCGAACCAGCCGAGATCACCCCCGTTGGGACCCGACGGGCCAGTCGATTTCTCCTTGGCCAGCGCGGCGAAATCGGCGCCGCCTTCCAGTTCTTCGATCAGGGCCTTGGCCTCGTCCTCGGTCTCAACCAGGATGTGGGCGGCGTGGTATTCCTTTTCGGGCTCGGCCTGGGCGTATTTTTCCTCATAGGCCTTTTTGACCGCTTCGTCGGTCAGGCCGGCATCGAGCGCATCCTCGATCGCCTCGGCAGCGAGCAGTGTGCGTTCTTCGTTTTCCAGCGCGGTTTTCACGCGGCCCGGCATGTCGCCCCCGAGCGATTGCATCAGCACCGTCTGGTGCACCAGCTGATCGAGAATGCCCTTGAACAGCACTTCGTCGGGCAGCTGCGCATACTGGGCCGGGAGGTTCTGGCGGATCAGGATCATGTGGCCGAGGGTGATTTCCGTTCCGTTCACGGTTGCCACCACGGTATCGGCGGTGGGCGCATCTTCGGCCGCGAGGCTGCCGCCGCTGAGCACGGCCAGCGCAAGAATGGGGGCTGCCAGAAGGTTGAGTCGTTTCGACATCGGTTCGTCCTTTGCTGCTGTCGCTCAGGGAAGCGACGTTGACACTGCCAGAGCCGCCCCTTACATCGCCTTAAAGCAAAGGCAAAAGCCGCTCGTTCCGGCCCGTTGTAGGGGCCGTTGGAACAAGGAGCAAGCAGTTGCCACGCACGATGATGTCAACAGCCGCACGGACGGGAAAATGCTTGGATTTGGAACAGTCGCCCGAAAGGTCTTCGGCACGCCGAACGACCGCAAGATCAAGGCGACCCGTCCGCTGGTCGAGAAGATCAACGCCCTTGAGGAAGAGTTCGAAACGCTTTCCGACGAGGGCCTGAAGGAAAAGACCGAGGAACTGGCAAAACGGGCGATGGGCGGTGAGAGCCTGGACGACCTGCTGCCCGAGGCCTTTGCCAACTGCCGCGAGGCGGCCAAGCGGGCACTGGGACTGCGGGCCTTCGATGTGCAGCTGATGGGAGGCATCTTCCTTCACCAGGGCAACATTTCCGAGATGAAGACGGGTGAAGGCAAGACGCTGGTTGCGACCTTCCCGGCCTATCTGAACGCGCTGACCGGCAAGGGCGTGCATATCGTCACGGTCAACGACTACCTGGCCAAGCGTGACGCCGAATGGATGAGCAAGGTCTACGGTGCCCTGGGCCTGACCACCGGGGTGATCTATCCGCAGCAACCGGAAGACGAGAAACGCGCGGCCTATACCTGTGACGTGACCTATGCCACCAACAACGAGCTGGGTTTCGACTACCTGCGCGACAACATGAAATCGGACCTGTCCGAGATGGCCCAGCGCGGGCACAACTATGCCATCGTCGACGAGGTGGACAGTATCCTGATCGACGAGGCGCGGACGCCGCTGATCATCTCGGGGCCGGCCCAGGACCGTTCCGAGCTTTACGTCGCGATCGACCGGCTGATCCCGGAGCTGACCGACGAGCATTTCACCATCGACGAGAAAACCCGCAACGTGACCTTCACCGACGAAGGCAACGAGTGGCTGGAAGAGCAGCTTCAAGCGCGGGACCTGCTGCCCGAGGACCAGAGCCTGTACGACCCGGAAAGCACGACCATCGTGCACCACGTCAACCAGGGCCTGCGCGCGCACAAGCTGTTTACCAAGGACAAGGATTACATCGTTCGCGATGGCGAGGTGGTGCTGATCGACGAGTTCACAGGCCGGATGATGCCGGGTCGCCGTCTGAGCGAGGGCCTGCACCAGGCGATCGAGGCCAAGGAGGGCTGCAAGATCCAGCCTGAGAACGTGACGCTGGCGCAGGTGACGTTCCAGAACTATTTCCGGCTTTACGACAAGCTGGCCGGCATGACCGGCACCGCGGCGACCGAAGCCGAGGAATTCCGCGAAATCTATGGCCTGGGTGTGGTCGAAGTGCCGACCAACCGGCCGATTGCCCGGGTGGATGACGACGACGCCGTCTATCGCACGGGACGCGAGAAATACGAGGCCATCGTCGAGACGATCAAGGAGGCCCACGCAAAGGGCCAGCCGACCCTGGTGGGCACGACGAGCATTGAGAAATCCGAGTTCCTGTCGGACATGCTGACCCAAGCGGGCGTGCCGCATAACGTTCTGAACGCACGCCAGCACGAGAAAGAAGCGCAGATCGTCGCCGATGCCGGCAAGCTGGGCGCGGTGACGATTGCCACAAACATGGCCGGCCGCGGCACCGACATCAAGTTGGGCGGCAATGTCGAGTTCAAGATCATGGAAGCCATCGAGGCCGATCCCGAGGGCGATCCCGAGGAGATCCGCGCCCGGATTGAGGCCGAGCATGAGGCTGACGAGCAGAAGGTGAAGGATGCCGGCGGCCTGTTCGTTCTGGCGACCGAGCGGCATGAAAGCCGCCGCATCGACAACCAGCTGCGCGGCCGTTCGGGCCGGCAGGGCGACCCTGGGCGCAGCTCGTTCTTCCTGAGCCTCGAAGACGACCTGATGCGCATCTTCGGCAGCGAGCGCCTGGACAAGGTGCTGTCAACGCTTGGCATGAAGGAAGGCGAGGCCATCGTGCACCCCTGGGTGAACAAGAGCCTTGAACGCGCGCAAGCCAAGGTCGAGGGACGCAACTTCGACATCCGCAAGCAATTGCTGAAATACGACGACGTGATGAACGAGCAGCGGAAGGTGATCTTCAAGCAGCGGCTCGACATCATGAAGGCCGATGACCTGTCGGACATCGTCAAGGACATGCGCAACGAGGTTATCGACGACCTGGTCGAACAGTATATCCCGCCGCGCAGCTATGCCGACCAATGGGATGGCGAAGGTTTGTATGCCGCGGTGATCGAGCATCTGGGCATCGACGTGCCGGTCATCGAGTGGGTGGCCGAAGAGGGTGTCGACGACGACGAAATCACCGAGCGCCTGGAGAAGGCCTCGGACGAGTTCCTGGCGCAGAAGGCCACTGCCTTTGGCCCCGAGAACATGCGCATGATCGAAAAGCAGATCCTGTTGCAGACGATCGACGCAAAATGGCGCGAACACCTGTTGACGCTGGAGCACCTGCGCAGCGTTGTGGGCTTCCGCGGATATGCGCAGCGCGATCCGCTGAATGAATACAAGTCCGAAGCGTTCCAGCTGTTCGAAAGCATGCTGGAAAGCCTGCGCCTGGACGTGACGCAGAAATTGGGCCAGGTGCGTCCGCTGACCGAGGAAGAACAGTCGCAGATGATGGCGCAGTTGCAGATGCAGCAGCAGGAGCTGCAGCAAGCCGCCGATGAGGCCGAAGCCGCCCCCGCACCCAACCCCGAGGCGGCCGCCGAAGGGTTTGACGAGAACGACCCGTCAACCTGGGGAGATCCGGGCCGCAATCAGCCCTGCCCCTGCGGGTCCGGTAAGAAATTCAAGCATTGCCACGGGCGCATGGCCTAAGAAAAATGCGCCCGGAAGGGGTCAAGATGACTCCTTGTTCGCGTCATAAGAGCGCCGTTTTTACTGCCGATACTGCCCTTGAACACATGGGTAGTGGAGGCAGTCATGCCGGACCGTAAACGATTCATCACCATTGGCGGCACAGTCGCGGCCATCGCCGGGATCGGCTTTTTCATGCAGAACAGCCAGTCGGCTGGCAGCCATGCCGCAGTGCAGGCGGGCATGCAGCTTCCCACGAAGCAGGTCGACGTATCGGATGCCGAACTGACGTCCTCGGCAATGCAGGCACAGGGCGTGACCGATCTGGCGCCGGACATTCCCGCGCCGTCCGAACCGGTCTCCGCCCCGACGGAAACAGCGGCCCTGGCCGATGCGCCGATGGCCGACACACCGACCCTGAAGGAACCGGCCCTGTCGATCACGCCGGAGCCGGACATGACATCGGCAATCCCCGCATCGCAACCCCGGCAGACGGCCTTGGTATCCGATGAGCCCGTGATCAGTGTCGAGCCGCAAACCGCACCCGCCGTGAGCCAACCGCAATCTACGGCCAATGCCGGTTGCACGGCCGAGATGACCGCGGAAACAATGGCGGCGGCCCTTGTCAAGGTATCGCTGTCGGCGCCGTGCCTGCCGAACGAACGGGTGACGATGGAACATGCCGGCATGAAATTCACCGAGGCCACCGATGCCAGTGGCATGCTGGAAATTGTGGTGCCGGCCCTGGAAGAACAGGCTTCATTCACCGCCAACTTCGGCAATGGCGAGAGCACAACGACCACGACGACCGTGTCGTCACTGTCCTTCTATGATCGCGCGGTCGTGCAGTCCGAGGGAGAAAGCTCGGTCTCGCTGCACGCGCTTGAATATGGCGCCGATTATGATGACAATGGCCACGTGTGGTCGGGCGCTTCTGGCGGAATCGAAAGCGCTGCAACGGGCAAGGGCGGTTTCATCATCTCGCTGGGTGATCCGAAGATGGACAAGAGCCTGGTCGCCGAGGTGTATACCTTCCCCACTGGCATCGCGCAGCAAGATGGCGATGTCGAGCTGAGCGTCGAGATCGAGGTGACGGAGATGAATTGTGGTCGGCCGATCGAGGCGACCTCGCTTCAGACCGGCGCCAGCGCCGACATGACCCGGCAGGCCTTGGAACTGACAATGCCGGATTGCGATGCCGTTGGCGATTTTCTGGTGTTGAAAAACCTCGTCAATGACCTGAAAGTGGCGCGTAACTGATTTCGCCACGACCGAGGTCACCTTGAAAACCCTGGTATGTGCGGCGGTCTTCGCCGCACTTTTCCTTTTTGTTCCCGGCGCCCCTGTTGCGGCGCAGGATGTGACGCTGAAGTCGCGTGATGGCGCCGTTCAGCTGAACGGGACTCTTTTGGGGTTTGACGGCGAATTCTACCGGGTCGAAACCATCTATGGCGAGTTGACCGTCGACGGCTCGGGCGTGATCTGTGAGGGCCCCGGCTGTCCCAGCCTGACGGACTATGTGGCCGAACTGGATATTTCCGGCGCGGCGACGATGGGCGATTTGCTGATTCCCGCGCTGATCGAGGCCTTTGCCCTGCGCAGCGGGCTGGACGCGAAACGCGAGGACGAGGGCGAGCCCGGCAGCTTTGCCTATGTTCTGACCGACCGCAACACTGGCAGTGAGAAGGGGCGGTTCAGGTTTCGCCTGACAAATACGGATGAAGGTTTTGCCGACCTTCTGGCCGACGAGGCCGATATTGCCATGGCCCTGCGCGAGATCCGCCCCGAAGAGGCCCGCCACGGCCGCGAGGCCGGCCTGGGCGATCTGAAGGCGCGCGGACGTAGCCGGGTGCTGGCGCTGGATGCGCTGGTGGCGATCACGGCCCCGGGCAACCCGGTGCATCGCATTTCGATCACGGATCTGGCGCAGGTTTTTGCCGGGCGGATCGACAACTGGAGCGCGCTGGGTGGGCCCGATGCGCCGATCAGCCTGCATCTGCGCGACGCCCGGTCGGGCACGGGGCAGGCGGTGGCGGACCGGGTTCTGCGCCCGGCGCAACTGAGCCTGGCCGGCACGGCCACGCGTCACGGCAGCGACCGCGCGCTGGCCCAGGCCGTTTCAAGCGATCCGTTTGCCATCGGCATTGCCAGCCATTCCGCCATGGGAAACGCGCAGATGCTGGTTCTGACAGGGGCCTGCGGCTTTTCGCTGGCGGCCACGCGGCGCACGATCAAGACCGAGGACTATCCGCTGACGGCGCCGATGTTCCTGTATCTGCCGGCGCGCAGGCTGCCCAAGCTGGCGCGCGAATTCCTGTCATACACCCGCAGCGCGCCGGCGCAGCTTGTGATCCGGCGGGCCGGCTTCATCGACCAGGCGCCCGAAGAAATCCCGATCAATGCGCAGGGCGATCGCCTGGCAAATGCGATTGCCGGGGCGGGCGCGGAGATATCACTGGAACAATTGCGGCAGATGATCACGCGGCTGTGGGAGATGAAACGCCTGTCGACCTCGTTCCGGTTCGAAGCGGGCTCGATCCAGCTGGATGCGCAGTCACGCTCGAACGTGGAACAACTGGCGCGGTCGCTAGAGGCGGGGCGGTATGATGGACGGCAGTTGATGTTCGTTGGATTCAGCGACGGAGAAGGCCCGGCGGAGGGCAACCGGGCGATTTCGGAACGGCGGGCGCGGACGGTGCGGGATGCGGTTGTGGCAGCCGCCGAAACGGCGAACCTGGAGCGGATCGGGATCGAGACTGCGGGTTTTGGAGAGGCGATGCCGATGGCCTGCGACGACAGCGCCTGGGGGCGACAGGTGAACCGGCGGGTCGAGGTCTGGCTGCGCTAAAGCAGGCCCTCGGAGCGGAAGCTGAGCTCGGTCGATTTGCCGATGATCAGGTGATCGTGCAGCGTGAGGCCCAGCGCCTGCGCCGCCGCTTCGATCTGGCCGGTCATGGCGATGTCTTCGGGGCTGGGCGTGGGATCGCCCGACGGGTGATTATGCACTAGAATCAACGCACTGGCATTGAGTTCAAGGGCGCGTTTGACGACTTCGCGGGGATAGACCGGGACGTGATCGACGGTGCCGCGGGCCTGCTCTTCGTCGGCAATCAGCACGTTCTTGCGATCGAGGTAGAGGATGCGGAACTGCTCGGTCTCGCGATGGGCCATGGTGGTATGGCAATAGTCGAGCAGCGCGTCCCAGGACGACACGACATGGCGCTGCATGACGCGCGACCGGGCCAGGCGCTGGGCGGCGGCCTCGACCACCTTCAACTCGCAGATCACGGCTTCGCCCACGCCCTTGACCTGCTTCAAGCGCTCGGACGGGGCGGCCAGCACGCGGTTGAAATCTCCGAACGTTTCCAAGAGCTTGTGCGTCAGCGGCTTGACGTCCTGACGCGGGATGGCGCGGAACAGGACCAGTTCCAGCATCTCGTAATCCGGCACCGCCTGCGCCCCACCGGACATGAACCGGGCGCGCAGACGCTTGCGGTGATCGGCGATGTAGGAGGGCCGCTTGCCTGGGGGCAGGACCGGGATGATCTGTACCTCGTCCTCGTCGAAGAGAGGCAGGGGCGCCTCGGAAAACTGGGGGGTCTGGGCCATGGGCCAAACTTGCCGCAGGCGTGGTGAAGAAAGGGTTAATTCCGAGCGCGGTTAAGGATTCTTTTTGCCGAAAACGAGGGGGTGACATGCGTGCACCCCCCGGCTGACATCCGGCTGCCGGGAAAACGGAGTATCCGGAAAAGGCAAGAGTTACCCGGGCGCACGGTGTTTCTTCACCAAATAGAAAGGGTGCGTGAAACCACGCACCCTTTCAGTGAGTCGACTGCTCGGCGCCGCCTTTCAGCGGATCACCCTTTCATCGAATCCCAGAAGCTCTTGACCGAGGAGAAGAAGGACGAACTTTGCGGGTTGTTCTCCTCGCTCAGCTCCTCGAATTCCTTCAGCAGCTCTTTCTGCCGCGCGGTCAGGTTGACCGGGGTTTCGACCGCCAGTTCGATGAACATGTCACCGGCCGGGCCGCCGCGCAGCGCGGGCATGCCCTTGGAGCGCAGGCGCATCTGGCGGCCGGACTGGGAGCCGGCGGGAATTTTCACGCGCGAGCGGCCACCGTCGATGGTGGGCACCTCGATATCGCCCCCCAGCGCGGCGGTGGTCATGCTGACCGGCACGCGGCAGAAGAGATCCTTGCCTTCGCGCTCGAACAGGTCGTGGCGCTCGACCTCGATGAAGATGAAGAGATCGCCCGAGGGGCCGCCGCGCATGCCGGCCTCGCCTTCGCCGGCAAGACGGATGCGGGTGCCGGTTTCCACCCCGGCGGGGATGTTGACCGAAAGCGCGCGATCCTTGTGGACGCGGCCCTGCCCATGACAGACCTTGCAGGGGTTCTGGATGATCTGGCCCAGACCCGAACAGGTGGGGCAGGTGCGTTCGACCGTGAAGAAACCCTGTTGCGCACGCACCTTGCCCATGCCCGAGCAGGTCGGGCAGGTGGTGGGCTCGGATCCGCCTTCGGCACCCGAGCCATCGCAGGCCTCGCATTGCACCGAGGTAGGCACATTGATGGTTTTCTGCAGGCCCGAATAGGCGTCTTCCAGCGTAACGCGCAGGTTATAGCGCAGGTCGGCGCCGCGCACGGCGCGCTGGCGCGCACCGCCACCGCCGCGGCCGCCCATGAAATCGCCGAAGAGGTCATCGAACACGTCCGAGAACGCGCTGGCAAAATCGCCCTGACCGTGGAACCCGCCGCCGGGGCGCGGGCCGCCGCCCATACCGCCTTCGAAGGCCGCGTGGCCGTAACGATCATAGGCAGCTTTCTTGTCGGCGTCCTTCAACACCTCGTAGGCTTCGTTCGCTTCCTTGAACTGGGCCTCGGCGTCGGGATTGTCGGCGTTGCGGTCGGGGTGAAGTTCCTTGGCCTTCGTGCGGTAGGCCTTCTTGATCTCTTCCGGCGTCGCCCCCTTGGAGATTCCGAGCACTTCGTAATAGTCGCGTTTCGACATTGGGTTATCCCCCTTTCAGGAACGTGCGGGGCCGGCCCGGCCAGTGACCAAGCCGGCCCCGAGAGGTTCCTCAGGCGCGATTACGAGCGCTTGTCATCGTCGAGGTCTTCGAAATCGGCATCGACGATGTCATCTTCGTCCGGGCCTGCATCGGCGGCCTTGGGCTCTTCACCGGCCTCTTCCTGGCTGGCCTTGTAGATCGCCTCGCCCAGTTTCATGGCGGCCTCGGTCACGTTCTGGATGCCGGCCTTGATCTTGTCGCCGGTGGCATCCTCTTTCTCGAGGTCGTCCTTGAGTGCGGCAATCGCCAGTTCGATCGCTTCGACGGTCGAGGGATCGACCTTGTCGCCGTGATCCTCGATCGATTTCTCGGTCGAGTGGATCAGGCTTTCGGCCTGGTTGCGGGCCTCGACCAGCTCCTTGCGGGCCTTGTCGGCTTCGGCGTTATCCTCGGCGTCCTTGACCATCTTGTCGATGTCTTCGTCCGACAGACCGCCCGAAGCCTGGATCGTGATCTTCTGCTCCTTGCCGGTGCCCTTGTCCTTGGCCTGGACCGACACGATGCCGTTGGCGTCGATGTCGAAAGTCACTTCGATCTGGGGCATGCCGCGCGGTGCGGGTGGGATGTCTTCGAGGTTGAACTGACCCAGCATCTTGTTGTCCGCGGCCATTTCACGTTCACCCTGGAAGACGCGGATCGTCACGGCGCTCTGGTTGTCCTCGGCGGTCGAGAAGATCTGGCTTTTCTTCGTCGGGATCGTGGTGTTGCGGTCGATCAGGCGGGTGAAGACGCCGCCCAGGGTTTCGATACCCAGGCTGAGCGGGGTCACGTCCAGGAGGACCACGTCTTTCACGTCGCCCTGGAGAACGCCGGCCTGGATGGCCGCGCCCATGGCGACCACCTCGTCGGGGTTCACGCCCTTGTGCGGCTCTTTGCCGAAGAACTTGGTCACTTCCTCGAACACCTTGGGCATCCGGGTCTGACCGCCGACGAGAACGACCTCGTCGATGTCATCCTTGGAGAGACCGGCATCTTTCAGAGCGGCCTGGCAGGGCTTCAGCGAGGCCTTGATCAGGTCACCCACGAGGCTTTCCAGCTTGGCGCGGGTCAGCTTCATCACCATGTGCAGCGGCTGGCCGTCCGAACCCATCGAGATGAAGGGCTGGTTGATTTCGGTCTGCGAGCTGCTGGACAGTTCGATCTTGGCTTTCTCGGCGGCTTCCTTGAGCCGTTGCAGCGCCATCTTGTCCTTGGTCAGGTCAACGCCGTGCTCTTTCTTGAACTCGTCGGCGAGGTAGTTGACGATCCGCATGTCGAAGTCTTCACCACCTAGGAAGGTGTCGCCGTTGGTGGCCTTCACTTCGAAGAGGCCGTCGTCGATTTCCAGGATGGTCACGTCGAAGGTGCCGCCACCGAGGTCATAGACCGCAATGGTATGGGTGTCTTCCTTGTCGAGGCCATAGGCAAGCGCGGCGGCCGTCGGTTCGTTGATGATGCGCAGAACTTCGAGGCCGGCGATCTTGCCGGCGTCCTTGGTGGCCTGACGCTGCGCGTCATTGAAATAGGCGGGCACGGTGATGACGGCCTGCGTCACCTCTTCGCCGAGATAGGATTCGGCGGTTTCCTTCATCTTGCCGAGGATGAAGGCGGAAATCTGGGAGGGCGAATATTTCTCGCCGCGGGCTTCGACCCAGGCGTCGCCATTGCCGCCGTCAACTACGTTGAACGGCATGTTCTTCTTGTCCTTGGCAAGATCGGCATCGTCGAACCGGCGACCGATCAGGCGCTTGACGCCGAAGATGGTGTTTTCGGGGTTGGTGACGGCCTGACGCTTGGCCGACTGGCCGACGAGGCGTTCGTCTTCGGTGAAGGCGACAATCGACGGCGTGGTGCGGGCACCTTCGCTGTTTTCGATGACGCGGGGCTGTGCGCCGTCCATGATGGCAACGCAGGAGTTGGTTGTACCGAGGTCAATCCCAATGACTTTGGCCATGTTTTCGATCCCTTCTTGTTCAAGGCGATTTACGAGAGCCGGACCCGTTACGGCATCCGCCCCCGGGGTTGGGTTTGCCGCGACGGGAACGGCCCGTGCACGACGCTTCCGGGCGTATATAAGGAGACGGATTTGACGCTGCAAGCACCGGGAGACA
This sequence comes from Marimonas lutisalis, assembly GCF_005434965.1. Lineage (GTDB taxonomy): Bacteria > Pseudomonadota > Alphaproteobacteria > Rhodobacterales > Rhodobacteraceae > Marimonas_A > Marimonas_A lutisalis. Next base: position 114,776 of record NZ_SKCI01000002.1, on the reverse strand, counting down.
TGGCAAAATGCAAATTTTTGGAGTTTTTTGCGTCTGATGCGCGCGAAGCCGCGTAAATGAGGGGTTAAGCATGACGAAGGGCGAACAGATCGACCTGCGCGGGGTCAGCGTATACCCCGGCGCGCTGGGACCGGACGAACAGGCGGTTCTGGTCGAGCGGGTGCGCGAGATCGCCCGCGCCGCGCCGATGTTTCACCCCGAAACCCGATGGGGCAAGCAGATGAGCGTGAAGATGACCAGCGCCGGCAGGTTCGGCTGGGTCAGCGACCGGCGCGGATACCGGTACGAGCGCGCGCATCCCTCGGGCGTGGACTGGCCGCCGATCCCGGCGGAAATCCTGGCGATCTGGGAAAAGTTCGCGCCGGGGATGCGTGCGCCCGAATGCTGCTTGGTGAACTATTATGGCGAGGGCGCGCGGATGGGGCTGCACCAGGACCGCGACGAGGCGGATTTTTCACAACCGGTGGTATCGGTCAGCCTGGGTGATGACGGGCTCTTTCGGGTGGGCAATATCGAGCGGGGCGGCAAGACGGAATCGATCTGGCTGCACTCGGGCGATGTTGTGGTGATCGGCGGGGCGGCAAGGCTGGTGCATCACGGGGTGGACCGCATCCGGTTTGGATCATCCGCGTTGTTGAAGGGCGGCGGGCGGATCAACCTGACACTGCGGGTGGTGACATAAGGTTTGGGCGCAGGTGGGTTGAAAACCCACCCTACCAAACCGGCCCCGTCAGTTTCCGGTGAGCGAACAGCAGCCCGAATAGAGCGTGCCCCGGGCATCACTGAGCAAGTCGATGGTCAGGCCGAATTCGCGGTCGGACATGCCATCGCTGCAGGCGGCCCTGGCGATGATCGCGGTCATGGCGCCGCCGCGCAGAACGAAGCGATCGGTGCGGTTGGCCGAGCGTTGCAGGAGGCCGACCGGGATTTGCACCGGGTCGCCGCCCATCGCGGTGAATGTCGCCCGCGTGCCCTGGGTGATGGAGAGGTTCCAGAACGGCTCGGTCCCGTAACAGGCAAGGGTACGGGTGAGCGCGTAATCGCCATCCGGCTGCCGGGCGAGGTAGCGCATCGACACCCAGCCCGAGCGTTCGCCCGCTGTGACAAGGCCCCAGCTGCCGCTGGTGCGGATCACCTCGACATTAGTTGCATTGTGGGCCAGCGCGCCGATCTTGCCGGCGCTGCCCGAGGGTTCGGCCCGGATGTTGAGTACATCGTTCGCGGCCACGCCGGTGACGTCATGAAGCGCCGGGTAGGTTTGGGCCAGCGCCGAAACCGGCAACAGAAAAAGAAGACAAAACAGCGTGCGGATCATCGTCTTGCACTCCAGCTGACCGAGGCGTGGCGGCGCGTGTAGAACTCGCCCATCAGACCGATCATCAGCAGCACGATGCCGACGATGATCGGGTATTCGATATTCGAGTAGCGCGGGTTGTAATTGATGAAGGTGTAGCCGCGAGCCTGGTCGATGCAATGAAACAGCGGGTTCCAGTCGAACATCGCCAGCATGTAGGCCGGCAGAGTATTGGCGAGGAACATCTTGCCCGAGGCGATCATGTTGGCCCGCATGTAGATGACGCTGGTGATCTGGACCGCGGTGGGAAACCAGGGTTTGAGCGCAAGCAGCACGACGCCCAGCGCAAGGCCGGTGAACCACGCCACGAGGATGGTACCGAAGGCGGCGACGGGTTCGGCCACGTCGAACGGGGTAACGGCAACGTGGTAGCCGAAGAGGATCACGAAGAGCGACAGAACCTGGATGTAGAGCGCGCCCAGCGCGGCCGAGATGATGGCGATGACCGTGTTCATCGGCGCGTGTTTCATCATCGCCGAGGCCGGCCCTTCGGAGCCCACCACCGCACCGAGGGTTTTCACATGCGTGATATAGAGGAAGATGCCCGACATCACGTAGAGCAGGAAATCGCCGCGCAACGCGGCGCTGCGCAGGCCGAGCAGCGAAAACATGACATAAAGCGCCGCAACCATGATCGCGACCTGCAAAAGATTGATCAGCAGCGACATAAGCGCATTGCCGTGCGAGCGGCGGATCGAACGCACGATCGAATGATAGACAAGTTCGGCCATGATGAAGGCCGATTGCAGGGATGATTGCGATCGTGATTGTTCGAACATGGTGTCACTGCTCCGCCGCGGCGCCGCTTTTGTAAAACGGATTCCTTGCCGTCCGGTTAGCCGCGGATCATAAGGGGGGCGAGTGATTTTCACAACAAAAGCCGCATCGCGGTGGTATCGGGAGTGTGACCTTGGATTACGAAAAGCTGACTGGCGTGATGCGCAGCCTGGCGCTGCGCGCGGGCGACCGGATCATGGAGATCTATGGCGCCGACGATTTCGACGTGAAGGTGAAATCGGACGACAGCCCGGTGACCGAGGCAGACGAAGCGGCTGATGCGATCATCAGTGCCGGCCTGCGCGCGGCGTTTCCCGATACCCTGCTGGTGACCGAGGAGCAGGCGGCATCGCACGGGCAGAAGGCCGACACGTTCCTGATCGTCGATCCGCTGGACGGCACCAAGGAATTCATTCACCGCCGCGGCGATTTCACCGTGAACATCGCCTATGTCGAGAACGGCGTACCAACGCGCGGCGTGGTTTACGCGCCGGCCAAGGGGCGGATGTTCTATACGCTGGCCGATGGCAGCGCGGTGGAAGAGGACGGGCCGTTTGACACGGAAACCGCCGGCAACACGCGGCCGATCCGGGTGTCGGCGGCTGACAACGGCGCACTGATGGTGGTGGCCAGCAAATCGCACCTGACCGACGAGACCCGGGATTATATCGCCAAATACGCCACGAAGGAGTTCAAGAGCGCGGGATCGTCGCTCAAGTTCTGCCTGGTGGCGACGGGCGAGGCCGATCTTTACCCGCGGGTGGGCCGGACGATGGAATGGGACACGGCCGCGGGGCATGCGGTGCTGCACGGTGCGGGCGGCCGGGTGGTGCGGTTCGATGATCACACGCCGCTGACCTACGGAAAGGATGACTATGCCAACCCCTATTTCATCGCCTGTTCCCCCAGCGTGGAGTTGAAACCGGCATGAGTGTTCTGATCGTCATCCCGGCGCGCTATGCCTCGTCCCGGTACCCGGGCAAGCCGTTGGTCGAGCTGACCGGCGCGGGTGGTGCCGCGAAAAGCCTGATCCAGAGATCGTGGGAGGCGGCCTGTGGCGTGCAGGGCGTGGACCGCGTGGTAGTGGCCACGGATGACACACGTATCCAGCAGGCGAGCGAAGCCTTCGGTGCCGAGGTGGTGATGACCTCATCGGAGTGCCGAAACGGAACCGAGCGCTGCGCCGAGGCACTGGCGGTGCTGGGCGGGGGGTACGACATCGTGGTGAACCTGCAGGGCGATGCGCCGCTGACCCCGGCCTGGTTTGTCGAAGGCCTGGTCGAAGGGCTGGGGCGCGACGCGATGGCCGAGGTGGCCACGCCGGTGCTGCGCTGTGACGGGCGGGCATTGAACGGGTTCCTGGAAGATCGCCGCGCGGGCCGCGTGGGCGGTACCACGGCGGTGTTCACCCGTGACAATCACGCGCTCTACTTCTCGAAAGAGGTGATCCCGTTCACCGCCGAGACCTATGCCGACGACGCCGAAACACCGGTGTTTCATCACGTGGGTGTCTATGCCTATCGCCCGTCGGCGCTGGCGGCCTATGCGGCGTGGTACATGGGCACGCTGGAGGGGCTGGAAGGGCTGGAGCAGCTGCGCTTCATGGAGCATGGCCGGCCGGTTCTGTGCGTCGAGGTCGAGGCGCGGGGGCGGCAGTTCTGGGAGTTGAACAACCCCGAGGACGTGCCCCGGATCGAAGCGATGATGCGCGAGATGGGGATGGAATGAACGCCCTGCCGGTCAGCGTGGTGATTGTAAGCCGCGACCGGCCGGAGAGCCTGACCTGGTGCCTGACAGGCGTGGCCGGGCTGCGATATCCGAATTTCGAGGTGATCGTGGTGGCGGACCCGAGCGGTTGCGACGCGGTGCGGGAGGCCGGGTTCGCGCCGCGAGTGAAGCTGATCGAATACGACCGGCCCAATATCGCGGCTGCGCGCAACCTGGGGCTGGCGCAGGCGGCGGGCGAGGTCGTGGCCTTCATCGACGATGATGCGGTGCCCGAACCGATGTGGCTGCATCACCTGACTGCGCCGTTCGATAACGATGACGTCGCCGCCGCGGGTGGCTTTGTGCGGGGGCGCAACGGCATCTCGTTTCAGTGGAAGGCGCGGATGGTCGATTCATGCGGCCGGGCCGAACCGCTGAGGGTAGACGAGGCGCGGCCGACGGTGCTGCACCCGGCGCCCGGGCAGGCGATCAAGACCGAGGGCACCAACATGGCGGTGCGCCGGTCGGCGCTGCTGCGGCTGGGCGGGTTCGATCCGCGCTATCACTTCTACCTGGATGAAACCGACCTGAACCTGCGGCTGGCGACCGGGGGGTATGCGACGGCAATCGTGCCGCTGGCCCAGGTGCATCACGCCTATGCCGCGAGCCCTCGGCGCAAGGCGAACCGCGCGGTGCAGAGCCTGCGCGAGATCGGCGCGAGCTGGGCGGTGTTCCTGCACACCCATTGCAGTGCGGCGCAGCGTGTTCAGCGCTGGCAGGAAGTCCAGAACGAAGAGCGCGAGCGGCTGGACGACCAGGTGGTCCGCGGCCTGCTGCGCGAGGCGCAGGCCGGCGAGCTGCTGGTGGGCCTGCTGGAAGGGTATAGCGAAGGCGAAACCCGCACGGCGGGATCGGTGGCGATTGCGCAAGCCGGAGACGCGTTCCGGCGGTTCGACGGCGCAGCGGGCCCGGCGGTGGTTCTGGCCGGGCGCATCTGGCAGGCACGCGCGCTGCGACGCAAAGCGCGCGCACGGGTGAAGAAGGGCGAGACGGTTTCGCTGTTCCTGTTCGGACCGAGCACGCGGTTTCACAAGGTCTGCCTGACCCGCGATGGTGTGTGGGAACAGAATGGCGGTCTGTTCGGACGAAGCGAAAGAAATCAGAACGTTTTTCAAATGGTTGGGTTTCGCGCCCGGGTTGCACGCGAAGTGGCGCAGGTGGCCCCAGTCAGGGGTTTGGACGGCGAAGCGTGAGCAAAAAAACACCAAATATCGAATTTTTGACATTTTTTGCATTTAGTCAGGCTCAGGCGCTGTAGTTTGCAGTGATTTTCGTGCGATAGAGAAACGTAAGCGCCATGCACCAACGACATGGTGGGGTATGAGGTTCAGGACATGAAAAAGAAGATCACAAAGGCAATCTTTCCTGTCGCGGGTTTGGGAACACGGTTCCTGCCTGCCACCAAATCGGTGCCAAAGGAAATCATGACGCTGGTCGACCGCCCGTTGATCCAGTACGCGATCGACGAGGCGCGGGCCGCGGGCATCAAGGAATTCATCTTTGTCACCTCGCGCGGCAAGGGTGCGCTGGAGGATTACTTTGACCATGCGCCTGTGCTGGAGCAGGAGCTGCGCAAGAAGAACAAGACCGAGCTTCTGGATATCCTGAAGAACACCAACATGGATTCAGGCGCGATCGCCTATATCCGCCAGCACAAGGCGCTGGGACTGGGTCACGCGGTGTGGTGTGCCAAGCGCCTGATCGGCAACGAACCCTTTGCCGTGATCCTGCCCGATGACGTGATCGCGGCGGAAAAGCCCTGTCTGCAAGAGATGGTCGAAGCCTACGAGGAAAACCCAGGCTGCATGGTGGCGGCGATGGAAGTGCCGAAGGAAAAGGCATCGGCCTATGGCATCCTGGACGTGAAGGCCGAAAACGGGCCGATGGTTTCGGTTGGCGGAATGGTTGAAAAGCCCGAGGCCGACAAGGCGCCGTCGAACCTGGCGGTGATCGGGCGCTACCTTCTGACGCCTGACGTGCTGCGCAATCTGAACAAAATGAAGACCGGGGCCGGCGGGGAAATCCAGCTGACCGACGCGATCGCCGCCGAGATCGAGGCGGAACGCCCGGTTTACGGCTATCGCTTTGCCGGTCAGCGGTTCGACTGTGGTTCGAAAGCGGGCTTCCTGCAGGCCACGGTGGCCTTTGGCCTGGCCCGCGACGATCTGCGCGACAGCCTGATGAGCTATTTGCAGGACATCGTGCACGTGGACAAGGCGGCCGAGTAACCGACGCGGGGGCAAGCTTGTGAGTAACGTTCTGGTAACGGGCGGTGCGGGCTATATCGGATCGCATGCCTGCAAAGCGTTGAAAGCGGCCGGTTTCATGCCCGTCACCTTCGACAACCTGTCGACCGGCTGGGAACAGGCGGTCAAATTCGGACCTTTCGAGAAAGGCGACCTGCTGGACCGCGGGCGCCTGGACGAGGTTTTTGTCGAACATGAGCCGGTTGCGGTGATGCATTTCGCCGCGCTGAGCCAGGTGGGCGAAAGCATGAGCCTGCCCGGAAAATACTGGCGCAACAACGTGACCGGTTCGCAGAACCTGATCGAGGCGAGCATCGCGGCGGGCTGCAAGCATTTCGTCTTCAGCTCGACCTGCGCGACATATGGCGACCAGGACAACGTGGTGCTGGACGAAGAGAGCCCGCAATTCCCGATCAATGCCTATGGGAAATCGAAACGCTCGATCGAGGACATGCTGGCCGATTTCGAAGCCTCGGACGGGCTGCAATCGGTGATCTTCCGCTATTTCAACGTGGCCGGGGCCGACCCCGAGGCCGAGGTGGGCGAGTTTCACCAGCCCGAGACGCATTTGATTCCGCTAATCCTCGATGCGGTGGCGGGGCGGCGCGACGCGCTGATCGTTCACGGCACCGATTACGACACTCCCGATGGCACCTGTATCCGCGACTACGTGCACGTGATGGACCTGGTCGAAGCGCATATCCTGGGCCTGCAATGGCTGCGCGACGGCAAGGGCAGCCGGGTGTTCAACCTGGGCACCGGCAGCGGGTTTTCCGTGCGCGAAGTGATGGACGAGGCGGCAAAGGTAACGGGCCGCGAAGTGCCCCATACCGAGGGGCCGCGGCGGGCAGGTGACTGCACCAGGCTGGTTTCGGGTTCGGTCAGGGCCGGGACCGAGCTGGGCTGGCGGCCGGACCGATCGACCATGGCACAGATGGTGGAAGACGCCTGGCGCTGGCATCAGGTCGGGGCCTATGAGCGCTGAGCCGGACAAGGCCTGCCTGCTGGACCTGACCCGGCTGGTGAGCCGGGCGGGCAAGGGCCTGACCGGGGTGGACCTGGTGGAGCTGGCCTATCTGCGTGCGCTGGTGGCCGACCGGATCGCCGCCTTCGGCCTGGTGCGCACGTCGCTGGGGTATATCCTGCTGGACGAGGCGGGGATGACTGGACTGGCCGAGCGGATCGAGGGGCGCGTGGCCTGGGGCCCGTCCGACCGGCTGTCGAAGATATTCTCGCGACTGGACAAGGCGCAGAAGCGCGCGCAATCGGACATGCGGCGGCTGGCCAGGGCGCGGGCACCCAAGAGCGGCCTGCGCAGGATGCTGGCGCGGCATTTGCCGCAGGGCACGAGCTATTTCAACGTGGGTCACACCAACCTGACGGATCGGGTGGTGCACGCGGTGTGCCATGGGCTGGGCGGCCAGATCGTGGTGATGGTGCATGACACGATCCCGCTGGATCATCCGCTTTATCAGCGGCCCGAGGCGGTCACGCGGTTTCGCGCGATGCTGAAACAGGTAAGCCGATGGGCCGACCTGGTGATCTACAATTCGCGTGCCACCCGCCGCGATGCCGAGCGCCATTTCGAGGAGATCGGCAAGGTGCCGCCCGGGCTGGTGGCGCTGCTGGGGGTGGAACTGGCCGAACCGAGACCCGACGAGTTGCCCACCGGGCTGCCGCCGGAGGGGGTGTATTTCGTCACCGTCGGCACGCTGGAACCACGCAAGAACCATACCCTGCTTCTGGAGATCTGGGAGCGGATGGTGAAGCAGACCGTGCCGCAGGACATGCCGCATCTGGTGATCTGCGGGCAGCGCGGCTGGATGAACGAGGAGCTGTTCTATCGGCTGGATCATTCGCCGCTGAAGGGCCAGCACATCCACGAATACGCCGGGCTGAGCGACGGGGCGATCGCAGCGCTGCTGGAGGGCGCGGCCGGCGCGCTCTACCCGAGTTTTGCCGAGGGGTTCGGATTGCCGGCGGCGGAGGCGGCGGCACGGGGGGTTCCGGTGATCTGCGCCGAGCTGCCCGCGACACGCGAAGTGCTTGGGGATATTCCCGTTTACGCAAGCCTAAAGGACAGTTATCTTTGGCAAAGAAGAATAACATCCTTGGCAGAGGGTCATAGGGCAGGCAGGTCAGCAGGTGGAAGATCTCGGGATACGTTCGAGCCGCCAACATGGGATGCGCATTTCAACGCCGTCTTAAAGATGGCGTGATAGGCGGAATCGGATCCGGACCACCGGCCATGGGTAACTAGGGAACGTCATTGGGCGTTGTGCAGTCATATCGTCTGAGGCTTCAGCGCAAGCGCTGGCGTATTCGCGCGTTTCGCAAGCGACGCGAGTTGCGGGCCGTTTCCGACCGCACGGGCCAGATCAAGCGCGACGACATCCTGCTGTTTTCGACCCAGCGCAACGAAAAGATCCGGCTGCCCTATTTCCTGAAATACTATCGCGATATCGGGGTGGACCATTTCCTGATCGTCGACAACGACAGTGACGACGGCAGCCTGGAATACCTGATGAAGCAGCCCGACGTGTCGGTCTGGTACACCCGCAAGAGTTACAAGCGGGCGCGGTTCGGCGTGGACTGGCTGAACTGGCTGCAGTGGCAGCACGGGCATGGGCACTGGAACGTGGTGGTCGATCCGGATGAATTCCTGGTCTACCCGTTCTGCGATACGCGGCCCCTGCGGGCGCTGACCGACTGGCTCGATGCGTCCTCGATCAAATCGTTTTCGGCGATGCTGCTGGACATGTATCCAAAGGGCCGGATCGACGCGCAGCCCTATGCCGAGGGACAGAACCCGCTGGAGATCACCAGCTGGTTCGACAGCGGCAATTACATGATCGAGAAGAACGGCAAGTTCGGGAACCTCTGGATCCAGGGCGGGCCGCGGGCGCGGATGTTCTTCCGCGACAAGCCCGAGGCGGCGCCGGCGCTGAACAAGGTGCCGCTGGTCAAGTGGGACCGCAAATACACCTATGTCAGCTCGACCCACATGCTTCTGCCGCGGGGCCTGAACCTGGTTTACGACGAGTGGGGCGGCGAGAAGGCAAGCGGCGTTCTCTTGCATACCAAGTTCCTGGATACCTTCACCGCCAAGGCGCAGGAAGAGCTGGAGCGCAAGCAGCACTATGCCGCCAGCATGGAATACAAGGCCTATGCCGAGAGCCTGTCGCAAAACCCCGACCTTTGGTGCAAGTGGAGCGAGAAATACATCAACTGGCGACAGCTTGAGATCCTGGGGCTGATGTCGAAGGGGAACTGGGCATGAACGCGGCCATGCTCCACCACGGCAGCGTGGGTATCGTGATGCTGGTGCATACGGCGCTGGACCGGGCCGAGGAGGTGGCGCGGCATTGGTACGCGGCGGGCTGCCCGGTGGTGATCCATTGCGACCGCAACACACCCAAAGCGGACTATGCCGCGTTCCGTGAAGCGCTTTCGGATTTGCCCGACATCCTGTTTTCGCGCCGGCACAAATGCGAGTGGGGGACTTGGGGCATCGTGGCCGCCACGCAGGAGGCCAGCGAACTGATGCTGGCGCAGTTTCCCGCGGTGCGGCACGTCTACCTGGCCAGCGGGTCCTGCCTGCCGCTGCGCCCGGTGCAGGAACTGATCGATTACCTGGCCGAGCGGCCACGCACCGATTTCATCGAAAGCGCCACGACGGCGGATGTGCCGTGGACGGTTGGGGGTCTGGATGAGGAGCGTTTTACCCTGCGTTTCCCGTTTTCCTGGCGCAGGCATCGCAAGCTGTTCGACCGTTACGTGGCGATCCAGCGCGCGGTGCGGTTTCGCCGGCGCATCCCAAATGGCATCGTGCCGCATATGGGCAGCCAGTGGTGGTGCCTGACGCGCCAGACGCTGAGCGCCATCCTGCAGGACCCCGAGCGCGCCACCTATGACCGGTATTTCCGGCGGGTCTGGATCCCCGACGAAAGCTATTTCCAGACGCTGGCACGGCAGTATTCAACCAATATCGAAAGCCGGTCGCTGACGCTGTCGAAATTCGATTTCCAGGGCAAGCCGCATATCTTCTACGATGATCACCTGCAGCTGCTGCGCCGATCGGACTGTTTTGTCGCGCGCAAGATCTGGCCCTTTGCCGACCGCCTGTACGAGGCGTTCCTGACCACGCCCGAAGGCGCGATGAGCCGGACCGAGCCGAACCCCGGCAAGATCGACCGGATCTTCGCCAAGGCGGTGGAGCGGCGGACGCGCGGGCGGCCGGGCCTATACATGCAGAGCCGGTTTCCCAACGACGGCTGGGAGAACGGCACCACCAGCGGCCTGTATTCCGTGTTCCAGGGCTTTGCCGAGTTGTTCGAGAATTTCGAGCCGTGGCTGGCCAAGGTCACAGGCGCGCGGGTGCATGGCCATCTGTTCGCACCCGATCGGGTGGATTTCGGCGCGGACCAGACCGTGATAAACGGGGCGCTGTGCGACAGTGCCGCGATCCGCGACTATAACCGCAAGGCATTCCTGACCAGCCTGATCTGGAACACGCGCGGCGAGCGGCAATGTTTCCAGCTGGGCCCCGAGGATATTCCCGGTCCGCGGACAAAGCCCGGTAAGGAACTGGATCTTGATCTGAGCTGGCTTCTGGCGCGTGATCCCAATGCGCAGATCAGCGTGATCAGCGGGGCGTGGGCGGTGCCGCTCTTTAAGTCGAACCGCAATTTCGCGGAAATCCGCGCCGAGGCCGCCAAGCTGCAGAAGATCGAGAGCGAGCATCTGGACGTGCTGCGCAGCCCCTATTCGAAGGCGCGCATAAGAATTTGGACGATGGCGGATTTCATCGAGAACCCGATGGAACCACTGCAGACCATCATCGACGAGATCGGCCACAAGACCCTGCGGCGGCTGGCCGAGGCGCCGAAAATGGCCGACCTGACCGGGTTCGGCCAGTTCCTGCAGAACCTGAAGAACCAGGGCATGCACCCCTACCTGATGGGCGATTTCCCGGTTGTAGGCGAGCCTGTCGGCCTGCAGGGTAACAAACCGCGCAAACCATACCTGGTGCAGTAGATGCAGAAGCCTTTCGACTATTTCGTGGTCTTCGCCGAGATGCGGACGGGATCGAATTTCCTGGAATCGAACCTGAATGCCTTTCCGGCAATTTCCTGTCTGGGCGAAGCGTTCAACCCGCATTTCATCGGCTATCCCAACCGCGAGGACTGCCTGGGCGTGAGCGAGGAAGAGCGCAACCGCGACCCGATGAGCCTGATCCACGCCGTGAAACATGCGCAGGGCATCGCCGGGTTCCGGTTTTTCCACGATCATGAGCCGCGCGTCCTGGAAGAGATTCTGACCGATCCACGCTGCGCCAAGATCATCCTGACGCGCAACCCGGTGGACAGCTATGTGAGCTGGAAGATCGCCAAGGCGACGGGCCAGTGGAAACTGACCAACGTGCAGAAACGCAAGGAAGCGAAGGCGCATTTCGACGCCGGCGAATTCAAACGGCACCTGGAGGATCTGCAGGATTTCCAGGTGATGTTGCAGCACAGCCTGCAGGTGACGGGGCAGACCGCATTCTACGTTGCCTATGAAGACCTGCAGGAGGTGGACGTGATGAATGGCATCGCCGCCTGGCTGGGCCAGCCCGACCGGCTGGAAAACCTGGAAAAGAACCTCAAACGCCAGAACCCCGAGCCGCTTTCGGAGAAGGTGGAAAACTTTGACGAGATGCGCGCGGCGCTGGCAGACCTGGACCGGTTCAACCTGACGCGCACGCCGAATTTCGAGCCGCGCCGGGGGGCGGTTGTGCCCTCATACGTGGCCTGCGCGAAAGCCAAGCTGATGTATCTGCCGGTGCGCGGCGGCCCCGAGCGCGAGGTGCGCGCCTGGATGGCGGCGCTGGATGGCGTGGGCCCTGACGCGCTGCAAGGCGATTTCGACCAGAAGAGCCTGCGCAAATGGATGCGCGACAACAGCGGCCACCGGTCCTTTACCGTGCTGCGCCATCCGGTGGCCCGGGCGCATCATGCCTTTACCACGCGCATCCTGACGACCGGCAAGGGCAGTTTCGGCGGCATCCGCAAGACCCTGCGGCGGGTGCACAAGCTGCCCATTCCGGAAGGTGAGCCCGATGCGGGCTGGAGCCGGGACGATCATCGCGCGGCGTTCCTGTCCTTCCTCGAGTTCATCAAGGCGAACCTGTCGGGGCAGAGCGCGGTGCGGCAGGATCCGGCCTGGGCCAGCCAGGCGGCGATCCTGCACGGGATGGGCAATTTCGCCCTGCCCGATTTCGTGCTGCGCGAAGAGGAGCTGGCTGCCTATCTGCCGGCGCTTGCCCAGCAGGTGGGATACATGGATGCGCCGGACCTGGAAGAGGCCAGGCCGGACAGGCCCTTTGCGCTGGCCGACATCTATGACGACGCAACCGAGGCCGCGGCGCAGGATGCCTATCAGCGCGATTACCTAGTGTTCGGATTCGGGAAATGGGCATGACGCGGGGCGCGGCACAGCCGCACCCCGGTAATTACGCCGCCTGAACCGACTGGTCTTCGGTCAGGATGGTATAAAGCGTGGGCGCATCGGAATTGGCGCGCAGCTTGGCGCAGACCGCTTCGTCGCGCAGGGTGCGTGACACCCGCGCCAGCGCCTTGAGATGATCGACCCCGGCCTCTTTCGGAGCGAAGAGCGCGAAGGCGATATCGACCGGCTGACGATCGACGGCATCGAAATCGATGGGTTTTTCCAGCATCACGAACACGCCGACAACCTGTTCCAGGTCGTCGACGCGCGCATGCGGCAGAGCCACCCCGTGGCCGACACCCGTCGGCCCGAGGTTTTCACGTTCGAGAAGTGCCTCGACCGCCATGTTGGAATCGAGGCCATAGACCGTGTTGGCGATCTCGCCCAGCTCGTGCAGGAGACGCTTCTTGCTGGAGGCGGAGGCAATAACCTTGACCGCCTCAGGCTTGAGGATGTTGGAAATTTCCATGTCTCGTTCTGTCGCTCCGACAGGGCGGGGCCGCCGGCCCGGTCGCCTCAGTTTTGCGGATCAATCCAGCCGATATTGCCGTCATCCCGGCGATACACGACGTTCAACCCGTCTTTTCCCTCGTTCCGGAAGACGAGAACGGGCGCACCGGCCAGTTCCATTTGCATGACCGCTTCTCCGACGGAGAGAGACGGAATTTGGGTTTCCATCTCGGCGACGATCATGGGCTGGAGGGTTTCGGGTTCCGAATCCTCGTCTTCGTGATCTGAGGCGAGGATATACGAGGACGCCTGAAGAAGTTCAACCGGTTCGGCGCGTTCGCGATGATGGTCCTTCAGCCGGCGTTTGTAGCGCCGCAGCTGTTTCTCCATCTTGCTGCACGCACCATCGAAAGCGGCATAGATTTCATGGGCATGCGCCTTGGCCGAGGCCGTCAGGCCGGTGGACAGGTGCACGGTGGATTCGCAGACAAACTCGGCGCCGTTCTTGGAAAAAATGATATTCGCATCGGTCGGACGCTCGGCGTATTTGCTGACCACCGTGCCGAGCTCTTCCTGGACATAGGTCTGAAGAGCGTTGCCGACGTCGATATGTTTCCCACTGATCTGATAGCGCATCTTGTCTCCTTTGCGTGACAATTCGGGCGTTTTCCGCGCGGGACATCCCGCCGGCTCTTGTTATCCCCGAATGCTGAGAAATGACCGCCGCGACGTTAGCCCCTGCCCGTGTCCTGACAAGCAGGTCACAAAGGCGAACAAGGCGAAGTCCACGACTGTCATAGCTACATTTGAGGCGATTGAAGGGTCCGAGTCAATGCACTGGATCAAGCGAAAACGCCGCGCCGCGGAACAACACTGTTCACGAGATGCGGAAATTCTCGCCGAGGTAGACGCGGCGGACATTTTCGTTCTGCACGACATCGTCCGGTGTCCCTGACATCAGCACCTTGCCATCATGCAGGATGTAGGCGCGATCGACGATTTCCAGGGTTTCGCGCACGTTGTGATCGGTGATCAGCACGCCGATACCGCGTTTCTTGAGGTCGGCGACAAGGTGGCGGATATCGGTGACCGAGATCGGATCGACCCCGGCAAAGGGTTCATCGAGCAGAAGATATTTCGGGTTCGCCGCAAGGCAGCGGGCAATCTCGACCCGGCGGCGCTCGCCCCCGGAGAGGGCCAGCGCGGGGGCGCGGCGCAGATGCTCGACCGAAAAACCCGACAACAGCTCTTCGAGACGTTCGCGGCGCTTGTGGCGATCTTTCTCGGCGATCTCGAGAACCGAGGCGATGTTGTCCTCGACGCTCATCCCGCGGAAGATGGACATTTCCTGCGGCAGGTAGCCGATACCCAGCCGCGCCCGCCGGTACATAGGCAGGTTGGTCACGTCGCGCCCATCGACGAGAACCTGACCCGCCTCGGGATATACAAGGCCGCAGACGGCATAGAACGTCGTCGTCTTGCCCGAGCCGTTGGGGCCGAGCAGGCCGACGACCTCGCCGCGTTCGAGATCCATCGACACGTCGCGGATGACGACGCGCTTCTTGTAGCTTTTGCGCAGGTTGCGGACGCGCAGCCCCGAGCTGCCTTCGGTCAGTGTAAGCTCGGGTTTGGTTCTGGTGTCACTCATTGGCCTGCAACACCGTTTTCACCCGGCCTTCCATCTGGGCGGTGCCGGACTGGATATCGACGGTCATGCGGTCGGCTGTCAGGGCCGAGTCCCCCTGAACCAGCAGGACATCGCCCTGCATGAGAATCATGCCGGTATCGATACTGTAGTCGGCGCGGGCCGCTTCGGCGGCGTCTTCGCCGCTGACAAAGGTGACGCCTCCGGTGGCCTGCAACCGTTCGACCCGCTGGCTGCCCTCGGCATAGTAGACCTGCACACGCGGGGCGGAGAGACGCATTTCACCCTGCCCGACCAGCACATTGCCGGTGAATATCGCGGTGCCGTCGTTCTGGTTCACGGCGAGATTGTCGGCGGTGACTTCGACCGGCAGCGACGTGTCCTGCTTCATCTCGCCAAAGGCGATCTGTGCCCCCTGCGCAATCGCGACCAGAGGCAGAAGCGCCAGGCAGGCGGCGGCAGCAGTAAGGCGGGCTTGGAAAATCGGCACTGGCTCAGTCCTTGGTTTCTGAGGGATCATATACCAGCTTGACCCCATCGGTGAATAGCATCTGCGTCGTATCGGTTTCCGGGTCCGTGTAGATGACCATGCGCCCGGCCGAGAAACGCCCCGGCGGCCCGTTTCCCTGGATCGGGCCCGGCGCTTCAGCGGCAATTTCCGATATCGACGAAATCAGCTGATCCGTGGTGACGGTATAGCCAGCCGAGCTTTGGATGACGACGTTGCCGACCAGATCGGCCATGTTGGTATCCTGATCGATGGTTCCGTTGTCAGCGGAAAAGGCAAGCTGGCTGCCATCTCCGAAATCGATCCGGGCCGAGAGCGTATCGGCAAAGGCGCGGTGGCTGTTTTCGGGGTCGGGAATAGCGGAAACCGCCCGGAAGGCGATGAGATCGCCCTTTTCGGTCACGCCGGCGAACTCGGGCGAAGTGAGCTGCTGATCGCGGGCGCGTTCGCGCAGGTCGATCGTGGTGAAGGGGATCGTCGTTGTCGGGTCGATATTCTTGGACAACAGGAACAGCGTGGACAGGATTGCCAGCGCGGTGAGCGGTAGCAGAATCTTGAGCCAGGCGACGATGCGCGAGTAGAGATCCTGGCGCGGAGCCATCTCAGCCAAGCCCGACGCGCAGGCAATCGTGGATATGCAGGAGCCCTGTCGGCCGGCCGTGATCGTCGGCGCCGGTGACGAAAAGACAGGTGATCTTGGCGCTGTTCATCTGCGCCACGGCCTCTTCGGCCAGTGCTTCGGGGGCGATGGTGCGCGGGCCGCGCGTCATCACATCGGCGGCGGTCAGTTCAAGAAGCCCGTCCATGTGGCGGCGCAGGTCGCCATCGGTGATGATGCCGACAAGCGTGCCATCATCGTCGGTAACACCGACCACGCCGAAGCCCTTCTTGCTGATCTCGAGCAGGGTATCGGACATGTGTGTGCCGCCATTGACCAGCGGCAGCGCATCGCCGGTGTGCATCAGGTCGCGCACGCGGGACAGCCGCGCGCCCAGTTTTCCGCCCGGATGGAACTCGCGGAAATGTTCGGGCGTGAACTGCCGGTGTTCCATCAGCGCGACCGCCAGCGCATCGCCCAGCGCCAGCGTCATCGTGGTGGTGGTGGTGGGCACGACGCCGGTGCCGCAGGCCTCTTCCGCCGGGGGCAGGACGATGGCGACATCGGCCTGCTTCAGCAGGGTCGACTCGGCCCGGCTGGCCACGCCGATCATCGGGATGTCGAAGCGGCGGGTATAGGTGATCATGTCGGCCAGTTCCGGCGTTTCGCCCGAGTTCGACAGCATCAGCACCACGTCGCCCTTGACCATCATGCCCAAATCGCCGTGGCTGGCCTCGGCCGGGTGGACGAATTGCGCGGGCGTACCGGTGCTGGCCAGTGTCGCCGCGATCTTCCGGGCGATATGGCCGGATTTGCCCATGCCCGAGACGATCACGCGGCCATCGGCATTCAGGATCAGATCGACAGCCGAGGAGAACCCGGCGCTGAGGTGATCGGCAAGCAGGTTGAGCGCATCCGCCTCGGTCTTGATGACGCGGCGGGCGGTGGCGAGGAATTTCAGCGTGTCATTCATGTATGCGCGAAGATATCCGTTTCAGGCCAGCCCGCCAGATCAAGCTGTGCGCGGGTGGGAAGGAAGCGGAAACACGCCTGCGCCATTTCCGTGCGGCCCTCGCGCGCGAGGCGGGCTTCGAGCGCGTCGCGCAGGGCGTGCAGATGCAGAACGTCGGAGGCGGCGTAATCGAGTTGCGCCTCGGTCAGGTCTTTAGCGCCCCAGTCGGACATCTGTTGCTGCTTGGAAATGTCGACGCGGAGCAGTTCCTGAAGCAGGAATTTCAGCCCGTGCCGGTCGGTATAGGTGCGCACCAGTTTCGAGGCGATCTTGGTGCAGTAGACCGGCGCGGTGAGCACGCCGAAGGTGTGCAGCAGAACGGCGATGTCGAACCGGCCGAAATGAAAGAGCTTGAGCACGTCTGGATCGGCCAGCATGGCCGTCAGGTTGGGCGCCGCGGTCTGGCCCTTTTCGATCTGGACCAGATGGGCATCGCCATCGCCCGAGGACATCTGCACCACGCAGAGCCTGTCGCGGTGGGGATTGAGCCCCATGGTTTCACAATCGATCGCCACGACCGGACCGAGATCGAGCCCGTCGGGAAGGTCGCCCTTGTAAAGGTGATTTGCCATCTGTCCTCGTACCTTTGACAGCGAATGTACCGGCCGATGCGGGCCTGCCGGGGTTATCGGGTGTGGTACTTGCGAGTTCAACCTGTTTTGTCGTCTCACCTCTTGGCGGCCTTGGCCGCGCGGCTGCGCAATTCGGAGGATGCGGCGATTTCGGACGCGGTGACATAGGCCTGGTGATTGGTCTCGATCCGGGCATCATCATAAAGGTAGTTCACCATTGCACCCCATGAGTTTGCGCGGCCCTGGTCCGACAGGTCAGCATCGATGTGCAGGTGTTCAAGGACCGCACCATTGCCGAGATGAAAATGCGCCACCGGGTCCAGCGCACCGCCGCCGGGGCGCCGCGCCCGGGTGAGATAGAGCGCCGCGATGTCCCGCAACATGTCGGGTGCGGGTGCCTCGTCGGGGCCGAGCGCTTCGAGCGCGGTGCGGTGACGCGCAGGCAGGATCGGGGTTTCGGCATGAAGCTCGGACATGGCCCAGCGCCGCAGACCGGGAACCGGAGACAGCGTAACGTAGGTGTTGATCTGTGGCAGGTCGCGGCGCAGTTCCTCGACCACCTGCTTGATCAGGAAGTTGCCGAAGGAAATGCCGCGCAGCCCTTCGTGGCAGTTGGAGATGGAATAGAACACCGCCACGGCGGCATCGTCCGGATCGAGCCGGTTTCGCCCGGCATCGAGAATGGGTGCGATGGCCGAGGGCACCTTTGCAGTCAAAGCGACTTCGACGAAGATCAGCGGGTCGTCGGGCATGGCGGGATGGAAGAAGGCAAAGAGCCTGCGATCGGGATCGCCGACGCGCTGGCGCAGGTCATTCCAGCCGCGGATCTCGTGCACGGCCTCGTAGGCGATGATGTTTTCCAGCACGTTGGCCGGCGTGCGCCAGTCGATCCGGCGCAGTTCGAGAAAGCCGCGGTTGAACCACGAGGTGAAAAGGTGGCGGAAATCCTGATCGAGACTGGCAAGTGCGGGGTCGCTGCGTGTTTCGCGCAGGAGGTTTGCGCGCAGGCGCACCAGGCGCGCGGTGGCCCCCGGCACGCTGTTGAGCGCGCGGATCAGATGCTGGCTGCGCGGTTCGGCGGCAAAGTGCAGGCGCCGGGCCGCCACGACATCACCCGCCGTGTAACCGGCAAAGGCGGTTTTCAGGGCCTCTTCATCGGGGCCGAATTCGGCCGCGATGCGCGAGAACGCAGCGCGCCGGGCATCTGCATCCATGCCTTCGAAGCGGTCGAGGATATGCCGGGCCAGCACCAGGCCCGAAACCTCGCTTTGGGTATCGAGAAGCGAATGGCACATGTCGACCGGATCGTTACTATCCCGCCCCCGGCCCAGCACGCCGAGACCGGAGCCCGCGAGGCGGCGGAAAAGATCGCTGATGAATCGTGTTTCGGGCATTGCTCCCCCGGGCTCGGTTTGACCGCCTGACTATAGGCAAGCAGTTGCACGAGGTCACGTCCGCGGGCAAGCGGGGTTTTGTCAGGCGTCAGGGCCGAAGGTAACGGGAATGTCACCCTTGAGAAGCCCGAGCGCCGTTCCGCCGACCCGGGCGGCGTTCTTATCATGGTCGAGATCGGGGTTCATCGGGAAGAAGAGCTGCTCGATGATGCCTTCATGCGTGCGGGCAAGAAGCGCCCCGGCCGCCTGTTCAAGTGCGGCATGGTCGATCTGCATCGCCGCGATCTCTTCGAAATCGAGGTTTTCGCGATAATGCACCACGCCCGGCAACGCCCCGTACCACGCCGCGCCGAAAACCATCGCCGGACGTCCGACGCGGATAGCCTCCCAACCGACGGTGCCGGTGACCGAGGCGACGAATTGCGCGTTGGCCGCCAGCGCATAGGTGGACGCGTTCGATGGCATGAACCGCACGGCCGGGATGCGCGACAGGCGGTGAAAGAACATCGGGCCGCGCGCATAGGCGCCCTGACGGGGGTTTTCCTTGACGAAGATCTGCCAACCTTCGGGCAGATTGCGCGCCAGCGTTTCGATGACGAGCGCCTGATCGCGGTATTTGCCGCCCAGCGAGGATGTCGACATTTCGGGCTGATTGTGCAGCGGCACGTAGATGTATTTGCCCGACAGGTCGATGTCCTGGTTTTCGAACTGTGCAAGGTGCTCGAAATAGGCCAGCTCATTGGTGTGGAAGAACTTGGCAAAGGGATCGCGCCAGTCGGGCAAGCCGCCGTAGATCTTCTTCATCCGTTTCAGGTTGCCAACCACGTATCCCGGTTTGGCAAGCTTCAGCGGATCGTGCAGGGCGAGATGTTTCACGAGCTGCGCGACGGCGCGCCACGAGAGTTTGCCGGTCTCACCCTCTTTCTGCCACTTATCGTTCATGTAGAAGAGCTCGGGCACGGAACCCTGCTCGATCTCGTATCTGGGCGCCTTCGTCTTGGCCGGGTCGAACATTCCAAGATCATGCACCCGGTTCATCGAGAAGAAGCGGCCGGGAAACTGGCTCCAGCTGAGCACGGTTGTCTTGATACCGAGCGAGCGGGCGACCTCGTATACGACGGTGTCGTAGAAGGTGTGCGGCACGTTGAAGAACAGCGCCTGGTCGATGCCTTCGTCGATGATCTGCTGCGCGACGGCGTCGGTGACGATGTGGAAGTAATCGAGATAATCCTGCACATGGCGGATGTTGTGCGACTTGTAGGCATAGTTCGGCGAGGTGCGGTGCAGCTGTTCGACCGCGGTTTCGAGGATCTGGTCGTATTCATCAGAGGCGATCAGGGCCATGTTGGCGCCGGTGTTGTGCGTCGCGCTCATCAGCGTACCGCGTTTTGCGGCGATGGGTTTCATCCATTGCAGGGCCGGGCCGTGAAAATCGGCCTCAGTATAGCCGAAGTGCAAGGCAAGTTTGACCGTGTCACCGCCCTTTTTCAGCACCTGATCCAGAAACTTGCGGCGATAGTCGCCACGGGCGTCACACAACAATCTGATCAATATGCCGGTCCCATCTCTTGCGTGGCCAATCGGGCGGATCGCGGGCACACCGCGCGCCTGCCACATCTAGTGCGTTTTGAGCAGAGGTGTCAAAGGCCGGCGCCAGCCGTTTGGACGCCGCTTTGGTGCACCCGCATTGATGCGAACAATTTCGGGTGGTGCGGGGGTCCGGTTTCGCGTTATCGCTGAAACCGGGCTGGGGGAACGCGCTGAACTGCGCGCCGGGCAAGCCGGCAAGCATTGGGGTGTTGGGGTAGTCGTGAGCAGGAAAGCCATAAACAAGATCAGGAACAGGCTGAGCCGGAACAGGTTGCGCAAAGCGTTGCCGAACCTGATGGCGGAACTGAAGGACTATTCCAAGGGATCGGACACGACGGGGACGCAATGGACCACCCTGTGGTTTGCGGTGCGCGAAATCCTGAAGCACAGGCCTGCATGCATCCTTGAATGCGGAACCGGGGCATCGACGATTGTTCTGGCCTCGGCGGTCAAGAAACTGAAAGCCGAAGACCCATCCTATGACGGCCATATCGTGAGCATGGAGAGCGTCAAGGAATGGTATGACACGGCGCAGGGTTGCCTGCCGGAGAAATACAGGGACGTTGTGGAAATCGTTCTTGGCCCGCGGGAAAAATACGAGATCGGGATGTTCCGGGGTTATCTGCATGGGAACATCCCGCGTAAGTCCTATGACTTCGTATTTCTGGACGGGCCCAGTTTCGCCGATGAAAAAGGGTCGGCCTTTTGTGCGGATGTACTTCGCGTACTCGAATTCACCGAGGCGCCGGTCGTGCGCGGGGTCATCGACGGGCGGACGTCGTCGGGATTTGTTCTTCAGACGATGTTCGGCGTTCCGGCGGCGCGGTATTTCCTGCCGAACATGGCAGGTGTTTTCGAAATCGAAACCGCGGCGCTCAGGTCCGATCACACGTCTACGGACTTCGGTTCGACCGTGATGGGGCGGCTTTATTTGAAACACAGGTCCCGACGGTAAAGCATGCATTGGCCCAGTGTGGGCCAGGGTGCTGATACTTGTCTTGAGGGGAATGGTGCCCAGGAGAGGACTCGAACCTCCACGTCCGTACGGACACTAGCACCTGAAGCTAGCGCGTCTACCAATTCCGCCACCTGGGCAGGTGTCGTGAAGCAGGCGTTTAGACCCGGGCCGAGGGCGTGTCAACGGGTTTTCCGAACAAAGCGCCTGCTTTGGTTATCGCCTTGTCGATTTCATCGTCTGACGATAGGAAAAGGCAGTATCTATATAGGACCGGAGGGCGCCATGTCCAAGCTTGTGACCATTTACGGCGGATCGGGATTCGTTGGGCGTTATATCGCGCAGCAGTTGGCCGCAAAGGGCTGGCGGATTCGCGTCGCGGTGCGGCGGCCGAACGAGGCGCTGTTCGTGAAGCCCTATGGCGCGGTTGGCCAGGTCGAGCCGGTTCTGTGCAATATCCGCGACGAGGCCAGCGTGGCCGCGGTGATGCGGGGCGCGGATGCGGTGGTGAACTGCGTCGGCACCTTCGATTCGCGCGGAAAAAACAATTTCGAAGCCGTGCAGGTGGAAGGCGCTGACCGCGTTGCCCGAATCGCCGCGCAACAGGGCGTTGAGCGCATGGTGCACATTTCCGCGCTGGGCGTCGACCGGGACGAGGCCAGCGTATACGCCCGGACTAAGCTGGCCGGCGAGCAGGCAGTTCTGGCGCATATGCCGAATGCAGTAATTCTGCGGCCGTCGGTGATGTTCGGCCCCGAAGACGGGTTCTTTAACCGCTTTGCCGGGCTGAGCCGCTTTGGGCCGGTCTATCCGCTGTTTGGGGGCGAGACGAAATTCCAGCCTGCATATGTGTCAGACGTGGCGCAGGCGGCGGTGATGAGTGTTGAGGGCACCGCGCAGCCGGGCATCTATGAACTGGGCGGTCCCGAGGTGAAAAGCCTTCGCGGCTGGATCGGTGTCATGCTTGAGTCGATCAAACGCCGGCGGCTGGTTGTGAACCTGCCTTTCTGGATTGCAAAGGTGATGGCGTTTGCGCTGGACATGGTTTCGATCATGTCGCTGGGGCTGATCAAGAACCGGCTGATCACGCGCGACCAGGTCAAGCAACTGCGCAATGACAACATCGTTGCCGAAGGCGCCAAGGGCTTTGCCGATCTGGGGATCGAACCGGTGGCGGCGGAAGCGGTGATCGACAGCTATCTTTGGCGGTTCCGCCCGTCGGGGCAGTATGACGCCATCCACGATTCAGCGAAGAACCTGAAGGCCTAGGCCGTGTAGGCC
Organism: Marimonas lutisalis; assembly: GCF_005434965.1. GTDB lineage: Bacteria > Pseudomonadota > Alphaproteobacteria > Rhodobacterales > Rhodobacteraceae > Marimonas_A > Marimonas_A lutisalis. Next base: position 92,138 of record NZ_SKCI01000002.1, on the reverse strand, counting down.
AGCGCCAGAAGGACCACGCCGAGGATCACCCGGTAGATCACGTAGGGCGTGAAACTGGTGCTGCGCAGAAGGCGCATCATGAAGCCCAGCGCCAGAAGCGCCGCGACGAAGGCGAATGCGGCCGCGATAGCGCCGTCGCGGGCGGCGGCGGCATCGGCGGTTGCCGCGACTTCGAACCCCAGAAGCGCGCCGGAAGCGATGATCGTGGGAATCGACATCAGTATCGCGATCTTGGCTGCGTCGTGGCGGGCATAGCCCAGCATCCGCCCGGCGGTAATGCAGATACCGGAACGGGACGTGCCGGGGATGAGCGCGACGGCCTGCCAGAGACCCATCCTGATCGCGTCGGCAGTATTCCAGTCGGTATCGGTTTTGGCGACCGGGCCGCGCTGATCGGCCCAGTAGAGGAGCAGGCCGAAAAGCAGCATCGTCCAGCCGATGACCGTCATCGAGCGCATAGCATCGGAGAGGCCGGTGAGTTTCAGGATCAGGCCGAAGGCGATGGCGGGAACGGTGGCGATGAGCAGGAGGAACGCCAGTCGCGAACCCGGCGTGTCGATCCGGCCCGTGAGCATGCGCGGGATGCCCGCAAGGCCGATCGAAACGTCGCGCCAGAAGAAGAGAACGACAGCAAAAAGCGTGCCGACATGCACCGCGACGTCGATCACCTGGCCCTGGTCGTTCATGCCGGTGAGTTGCGGCAGAAGGATCAGGTGGCCCGAGGAGGAAACCGGCAGGAACTCGGTTATGCCCTGGATGAGCGCGACGAGAATCAGGTGATACAAGGGCATGTGCTCGGCCTCGGATTTATTGGCTCAAGCTATAATCAGGCACGATTCAAAGGGAAAGAACGCAGTTAGGTCCGAAACGGCCACAAAATTCGCGGAATTTCGCGCGAAAAATCTTGCCCTGCGGCATATTCCACCATTAAAGGTCAACATTACTGACTTTTCTTTCGGCGAGCGGTGCATTAAGCAGCAGTTCACTGAAAAATTATGCGGGGTGAAGAGCCGTGGCGAAGCAACCGATGCTGAAATTCGTGACCGTTGACCGGGATATGCCGGAAAAGCGCGGCGCCACTGTGCGCAAAAAGGATTTCCACGAAATTTATGCCGAGTTCGCGGACGAGAAGGCGAAGGAGCAGGCGAGCCGTTGCAGCCAGTGCGGCGTGCCCTATTGCCAGAGCCATTGCCCGCTGCACAACAACATCCCCGACTGGCTGCGGATGACGGCGACGGGCCGCCTGGAAGAGGCCTATCAGATCAGCCAGGCGACCAACACGTTCCCGGAAATCTGCGGCCGCATCTGCCCGCAGGACCGCCTGTGCGAAGGCAACTGCGTGATCGAGCAATCGGGCCACGGCACGGTGACGATCGGCGCGGTGGAAAAATACATCACCGACACGGCATGGGAACAAGGCTGGGTGCAGCCGATCACACCGGCAACCGAGCGCAGCGAAAGCGTAGGCATCATCGGCGCGGGCCCCGGGGGCCTGGCCGCCGCCGATCACCTGCGCCGCGCGGGCGTTCAGGTGACGGTCTATGACCGCTATGACCGTGGCGGCGGGCTGCTGACCTACGGGATTCCGGGCTTCAAGCTGGAAAAGGACGTGGTCATGCGCCGGATGGAGCAGCTGGAACAGGGCGGCGTGACCTTCAAGCTGAACTGCAACGTGGGTGAAGACATCAGTTTTGCCGATATCCGCAAGGCGCATGATGCGGTGATCATCGCCACCGGCGTTTACAAGAGCCGCGATCTGCAGGGCCCCGGTTCGGGTGCGAAGGGGATCGTGCGGGCAATCGACTACCTGACCGCATCAAACCGTCTGAGCTTTGGCGACACGGTGGCGGAATACGAAGACGGCACGCTGAACGCCGAGGGCAAGAAGGTGATCGTGATCGGCGGTGGCGATACCGCGATGGACTGTGTGCGAACGGCAATCCGCCAGGGCGCGGAAAGCGTGAAATGCCTCTATCGCCGCGACAAGGCCAACATGCCGGGCAGCCAGCGCGAAGTGCAGAACGCCGAGGAAGAAGGCGTGATTTTCGAATGGCTGGCCGCGCCCAAGGGCTTCAAGGGCGATCCGGTGAACGGCGTGGTGGTGCAGAAGATGCGCCTGGGCATGCCCGACGCATCGGGCCGCCAGGCGCCGGAAGTGATCGAAGGGGCGGATTATACCGAGTCCGCCGACCTGGTGATCAAGGCGCTTGGCTTTGAGCCCGAAGACCTGCCGGCGCTGTGGGATCAGCCCGAGCTGACGGTGACGAACTGGGGCACCGTGCGGGCGCAATACGGCAGCGGCGAAACCGAGCTGGATGGCGTTTACGCAGTGGGCGACATCGTGCGCGGGGCGAGCCTGGTTGTCTGGGCAATCCGCGACGGACGCGACTGTGCCGATGCGATCCTGGCGCGGCTGAACGGCGTTAAGAAAATCGCCGCAGAGTGAAAAACGAGGGGGTGATTTACGTGCACCCCCCGGCTGACATCCGGCTGCCGGGTGAAACGCCTAGAAAAGTTAACGCGTCAGTGCTCCTGACGCATGAAATGAAGAAACCGTTAACAGCGGACCACCGGGGCGGAACCGCCCGATACGAGAGGTGCCACGATGAAAGACCTTGAAACCTGGGCCGAAGACCAAGAAGCGCTGCGCGACTACATGGCCGAGCACGGCATGTACCGCCAGGAAGACGAACATTCGTCCTGTGGCGTGGGGCTGGTGGTGAACGTGGACGGCAAGCCGACCCGAAAGGTTGTCGAGGCCGGCATTACCGCGCTGAAGGCGGTTTGGCACCGCGGCGCGGTGGACGCCGATGGCAAGACCGGCGATGGCGCGGGCATTCACCTGCAGATCCCGGTGCCGTTCTTCTATGACCAGATCCGCCGCACCGGGCACGAACCGCGGATGGACGAGCTGATTGCCGTGGGCCAGGTGTTCCTGCCGCGGACGAATTTCGGCGCGCAGGAAACCTGCCGGACCATCGTGGAAACCGAGGTGCTGCGCATGGGCTATTACATCTATGGCTGGCGGCACGTGCCGGTCGAGGTGGACTGCCTGGGCGAGAAAGCCAACGCGACCCGGCCCGAGATCGAACAGATCATCATTTCCAACGCCAAGGGCGTGGATGAAGAGACGTTCGAGCGCGAGCTTTACGTCATCCGCCGCCGGATCGAAAAGGCGGTGGCGGCCGCCGGGATCCAGGGGCTTTATATCTGTTCGCTGAGCTGCCGGAGCATCATCTACAAGGGCATGATGCTGGCCGAGCAGGTGGCCGAGTTTTATCCGGACCTGCAGGACGAGCGGTTCGAGAGCGCCTATGCGCTCTATCACCAGCGCTATTCGACCAACACCTTCCCGCAATGGTGGCTGGCCCAGCCGTTCCGCATGCTGGCCCATAACGGCGAGATCAACACGCTGAAAGGCAACGTCAACTGGATGAAGAGCCACGAGATCCGCATGGCCTCGTCCGCGTTTGGCGAACTGGCCGAGGATATCAAGCCGATCATCCAGAACGGCAGCTCGGACTCGGCCGCGCTGGATTCGGTGTTCGAGGTTCTGGTGCGCGCGGGCCGCAACGCCCCGATGGCGAAAACCATGCTGGTGCCGGAAAGCTGGTCGAAACAGGCGGTGGAACTGCCCGAAGCGTGGCGCGACATGTATTCCTATTGCAACAGCGTGATGGAGCCGTGGGACGGCCCGGCCGCGCTGGCCATGACCGACGGGCGCTGGGTGTGCGCAGGGCTGGACCGCAACGGGCTGCGCCCGATGCGCTACGTGGTGACGGGCGACGGCATGCTGATCGCCGGGTCCGAAGCGGGCATGGTGCCGGTGAACGAATCCACCGTGGTGGAAAAGGGCGCGTTGGGCCCGGGGCAGCTTCTGGCCGTGGACATGGAAGAGGGTAAGCTGTTCCATGACACCGAGATCAAGGACAGGCTGGCCGCCAGCCAGCCGTTCGGCGAGTGGGTCGGCAAGATTACCGAGCTGGAAGAGAAGCTGGCCGACATTCCCGAGAAGCCGATGTTCAAGGGCGAGGAGCTGCGCAAACGGCAGATCGCGGCTGGCTATACAATGGAAGAGCTGGAGCAGATCCTGGCGCCGATGGCCGAGGACGGCAAGGAGGCGCTGGCCAGCATGGGCGACGACACGCCCAGCGCGGTGCTGTCGAACAAGTACCGCCCTCTGAGCCATTTCTTCCGCCAGAATTTCAGCCAGGTGACCAACCCGCCGATCGACAGTTTGCGCGAATACCGGGTGATGAGCCTGAAGACGCGGTTCGGCAACCTGAAGAACGTGCTGGACGAGAGTAGCGCGCAGACCGAGATCATCGTGCTGGAAAGCCCGTTTGTCGGCAACGCGCAGTGGGACGAGCTGACCGAGCTGTTCAAGTCGGAGCTGGTCGAGATCAACTGCACCTTCCCGGCGGATGGCGGCGAACACGCGCTGCACGAAGCGCTGGAGCGCATCCGGGCCGAGGCCGAGGACGCGGTGCGCAGCGGTGCGGGGCATATCGTTCTGACCGATGAACACCAGGGCCCGACCAAGGTGCCGATGCCGATGATCCTGGCCACCAGTGCCGTGCATTCGGGCCTGACGTCGAAAGGGCTGCGAACCTTCTGTTCGCTGAACGTGCGCAGCGCGGAATGCATCGACCCGCATTACTTTGCCGTGCTGGTTGCCTGTGGCGCGACGGTGGTGAACCCCTACCTGGCCGAGGACAGCCTGGCCGAACGGATCGAGCGCGGCCTGCTGGACGGAAACCTGAACGACAACGTGGCGCGCTATCGCGAGGCGATCGACCAGGGCCTGTTGAAGATCATGGCGAAGATGGGGATCAGTGTGATCTCGTCCTATCGCGGCGGCCTGAATTTCGAGGCCGTCGGCCTGAGCCGGGCGATGTGCGCGGAATACTTCCCGGGCATGACCAGCCGGATTTCCGGCATCGGCATCAGCGGCATCCAGAAGAAAGTCGAAGGCATTCACAAGCAGGGCTGGCTGAGTGGTCAGAACGTCCTGCCGGTGGGCGGCTTCTACAAGGCGCGAAAATCGGGCGAAACACACGCTTGGGGCGCGCAGACGATGCACCTGATGCAGATGGCCTGCAACAAGGCGAGCTATGAGCTGTGGAAGCAGTACTCGAAAGCGATGCAGAGCAACCCGCCGATCCACCTGCGCGACCTGTTGGCGATCAAGCCGATCGGCAAGCCGATCGCGATCGAGGAGGTGGAGAGCATCACCGCGATCCGCAAACGGTTCGTGACGCCGGGGATGTCCCTGGGCGCGCTGAGCCCGGAGGCGCACAAGACGCTGAACGTGGCGATGAACCGGATCGGGGCGAAATCGGACAGCGGCGAAGGCGGCGAGGATCCGGCGCATTTCGTGCCCGAGCCCAACGGCGACAACCCCAGCGCCAAGATCAAGCAGGTGGCCAGTGGCCGGTTCGGCGTGACCGCCGAATACCTGAACCAGTGCGAGGAACTGGAGATCAAGGTGGCGCAGGGCGCGAAGCCCGGCGAAGGCGGGCAGCTGCCCGGCCTGAAAGTGACCGACCTGATCGCGCGGCTGCGCCATTCGACCAAGGGCGTGACGCTGATTTCGCCACCGCCGCACCACGACATCTATTCGATCGAGGACCTGGCGCAGCTGATCTATGACCTGAAACAGATCAACCCGCGCGCCAAGGTCTGCGTGAAGCTGGTGGCCTCATCCGGCGTCGGCACGATCGCGGCGGGCGTGGCCAAGGCCAAGGCCGACGTGATCCTGATTTCGGGTGCGAATGGCGGCACCGGGGCAAGCCCGGCCACGTCGATCAAGTTTGCCGGCCTGCCCTGGGAAATGGGCCTGACCGAGGCGCACCAGGTTCTGGCGATGAACAAACTGCGCGAGCGGATCACGCTGCGCACCGACGGGGGCCTGCGCACCGGCCGCGATATCGTGATGGCGGCGATGATGGGAGCCGAGGAATACGGCATCGGTACTGCCGCGCTTATCGCGATGGGCTGTATCATGGTGCGCCAGTGCCAGTCGAACACCTGCCCGGTAGGGGTTTGCACGCAGGATGAAAGCCTGCGCGAAAAATTCACCGGTACGGCGGACAAGGTGGTGAACCTCATTACCTTCTACGCCCAGGAAGTGCGCGAGATCCTGGCCAGCATCGGGGCGCGCAGCCTGGATGAGGTGATCGGCCGGGCCGACCTGTTGAGCCAGGTGAGCCGGGGCGCCGAGCACCTGGACGACCTGGACCTGAACCCGCTGCTGATCACCGTGGATGGCGCGAAGGACATCGTTTACGACCGCGAGAAGAAGCGCAACAAAGTGCCCGCAACGCTGGATTCGGAAATCGTGCGCGATGCGCGCCGGTTCCTTGAAGACGGTGAGAAAATGCAGCTGTCCTATGCCGTGCAGAACACGCACCGGACGGTGGGTACGCGGGTCTCCTCTCACATCGTGCGGAACTTCGGCATGCGCAACGCGCTGCAGCCCGACCACCTGACGGTGAAACTGACCGGGAGCGCGGGTCAGTCGCTGGGTGCGTTCGCCGCGCCGGGCCTGAAGATCGAGGTGAGCGGCGACGCCAACGACTATGTCGGCAAGGGCCTGTCCGGCGGCATGATCGTGGTGCGCCCGCCGATGCATTCGCCACTGGTCGCCAGTGAGAACACGATCATCGGCAACACGGTGCTGTATGGCGCGACCGATGGCTACCTGTTTGCGGCGGGCCGCGCAGGTGAGCGGTTTGCGGTTCGGAACTCGGGCGCGAAAGTGGTGGTCGAGGGATGCGGCAGCAACGGCTGTGAATACATGACCGGCGGCGTCGCCGTGATCCTGGGCGGCATCGGTGCCAACTTTGGCGCGGGCATGACCGGGGGCATGGCCTATCTTTACGATCCGGCGGGCATGGCGCCTGCGCTGATGAACATGGAAACGCTGGTGACCTGCCCGGTGACGGTGGAGCATTGGGAGGCCGAACTGAAAGGCCTGATCGAGCGCCACGTGGCGGAAACCGGCAGCCGGAAGGCCGCCGACATCCTGCAGCACTGGGACCTTGAGAGGGGTCATTTCCTGCAGGTCTGCCCGAAAGAGATGCTGGTGCATCTGGCGCATCCGCTGAGCATCGAGGAAGGTGCTATTCCGGCGGAGTAAGCCCTTCGTCAGGTGAAAAATCGCACGCCCGGCACGCACGTTGCCGGGCGTGTTTCTTTTTGCCTAAGCTCTGCTGCTTGCATATAGCTGTGTCGTGGCAAAGAAACCGACGAAAAAGCAGGCAAAAGCCAGCAGCAAAACGAATTTGGTCGAGCGGGGGCTTACGCCCTATCGCTGGCTGAGGAAATGGCTGTTCCGGCTGGTTGTGATCGTTGTCGTGGTTATCCTGGGCGTGATCGGCGCCCATTCCACGTTCAATCCGGGCGACACGTTTTACATGAAATCCGAGGCGCGGCGGCTGGGTGGAATCGATCATATCTGGGTGCCGCTGGAGGATATCGCGCCGGTGATGGCGCGGTCCGTCGTGGCGGCGGAAGACGCGAATTTCTGCCTGCACTGGGGGTTCGACGTGGAGGCGATCCGCGCCGCGCTGGAAGAGGGATCGGGGCGCGGGGCATCGACGATCAGTCAGCAGGTGGTGAAGAACGTCTACCTTTGGCAGGGACGCAACTGGCTGCGCAAGGCGCTTGAGGCGGTGATGACGCCGCTGGTTGAAATGCTGTGGTCGAAGCGCCGGATCATCGAGGTGTATCTGAACGTGGCCGAGTTCGACGAGGGCGTGTTCGGTATCGACGCGGCGGCCCAGCATTACTTTGGCGTCACGCCGGCGCAGCTGAGCCCGTTGCAGGCGGCGCGGCTGGCCGCGGTGCTGCCCGCCCCCAAGGGCAGATCGGCCTCGAAACCGTCGCGGCTGGTGGCGCGACGGGCGGCGGCGATCCTGGACGGGGCGGAAACAATCCGCCGGGATGGGCGCGCGCGCTGTTTCGAGGATTGAAAATCCCGCGGCAAAGCGGCATTGAGGAACAGGTTATCCGAAAGACCCGATTGATCCATGGCCACGCTTTATCACGTTCCGCTTTCCCCCTTCTGCCGCAAGGTCCGGTTGAGCCTTGCCGAGAAGAAGATCGAATGCGAGCTGATCGAGGAGCGCTATTGGGAGCAGAACGCCGATTTCATGCGGCGCAATCCGGCGGGCAAGGTGCCGGTTCTGAAGATCGACGGCATGACCCTGTCGGAAAGCGCCGCGATCTGCGAATACCTGGAGGAGGCCTATCCCGAGACGCCGCTGATGCCGAAGGATCCGGTCGGACGCTTCGAGGTGCGCCGGCTGGTGGGATGGTTCGATGACAAGTTTCACCAGGAGGTGACATCGAAACTGGTCTACGAGCGGGTGAACAAGAAGGTGATGCAGCAGGGATACCCGGATTCGAAAAACGTGAAGACGGGCGCGCAGAGGATCAAGTATCACCTGGATTACATGGCGTGGCTGCTGGATCAACGGCGCTGGCTGGCAGGCGACGCCATGACGCTGGCCGATTTCGCGGCGGCGGCGCATCTGAGCGCGCTCGACTATATCTCGGATGTCGACTGGAACCGCAGCGAGGTGGTCAAGGACTGGTACGCGAAGATCAAGTCGCGCCCGGCCTTTCGCGGCATCCTGGCGGACCAGGTGCCCGGCTTTCCGCCGCCGGCGCATTACGCCGACCTGGACTTCTGAATGGGGGCGTTGCCCCCATACCCCCAGAGTATTTCCGGCAAGATGAAGCATGGACGATGACCTGAAATCCCGGCTGGTGGCACAGGCCCAGGCCGAGGGGTTTGCGATGGCGCGGGTGTGCCGGCCGTGGGATGTGCCGCAGGTGATGGACGATCTGCGGGGTTTTCTGGCCGAGGGTTATCACGGCACGATGGGCTGGCTGGCCGATCGCGTGCATTGGCGCGGCGATCCGGCGGCGCTTTGGCCAGAGGCCAGGTCAGTGATCATGCTAGCCGAGAATTACGGACCGGAGATGGTAGCGGATGTGCCGGATTCGGCTGGATCAGTCTCGGTTTATGCGCGCAATCGCGATTATCACGACGTGGTCAAGAAACGGCTGAAACGGCTGGCGCGGTGGCTGATTGCGGAGGCCGGGGGCGAGGTGAAGGTGTTTGTCGACACTGCGCCGGTGCCGGAAAAGCCGCTGGGCCAGGCCGCCGGGATCGGCTGGCAGGGCAAGCACACGAACCTGGTGAGCCGGGAGCTGGGGAGCTGGTTTTTCCTTGGCTCGGTGTTCACCACGCTGGAACTGGAGCCCGACACACCGGAGGTCGACCATTGCGGCAGTTGCCGGGCCTGCCTGGACGCCTGCCCGACAGGGGCCTTTCCCGCACCCTACCGGATCGACGCGCGGCGGTGCATTTCCTACCTGACGATCGAGCACAAGGGCCCGGTCGATGAAGATCTGCGCCCGTTGATGGGCAACTGGATCTACGGGTGCGACCTCTGCCTGGCCGCCTGCCCCTGGAACAAGTTTGCAACCGCTGCGCAGGAGATCAAGTATCACAGCCGCGCCGACCTGATCGCACCGCCGCTGGCGGAGCTGGCCGCGTTGGACGATGCGGCGTTTCGCGAGAAATTCAGCGGATCGCCGATCAAGCGGATCGGGCGGGGAAGGTTTGTCAGAAACGTGCTGTACGCTGTCGGTAATTCGCAGGACCTGGCGCTGATCCCCGTGGCAGAAGCCCTTGTCGAGGATGACGATCCGGTGGTCGCGGATGCGGCGCGCTGGGCAGTGGGGAGATTGCGGGGATGAGCCTGCTTCTGGGGGTGGATACGGGCGGTACCTATACCGATGCCGTTCTGATCCGGGACGAGAAAGACGTGGTCGCCACCGCCAAGGCACTGACCACGCGGCATGACCTCGCCGAGGGGATTGGGCAAGCGGTGGCCGAAGTTCTGGCCGCATCGGGTGCCGCGCCCGGAGAAATCGGCATGGCGGCGCTGTCGACCACGCTGGCCACGAATGCGCTCGTTGAGGGCCAGGGTGGGCGAGTGGCGCTGGTTTACGTGGGCTTTGCCGAACGCGACCTGGACAAGCATGGACTACGCGATGCGTTGAAGGGCGATCCGGTGCTGATCCTGGCGGGCGGGCATGACCATGCCGGACAGGAACGCGAAGCGGTGGATCTGGACGCGCTTTCGGCCTGGTTAGAGACTGTTTCGGGCGTTTCAGGATTTGCCGTGGCGGCGCAGTTCGCCACCCGCAATCCGGCGCACGAAAACGCGGTTGCCGCGGCAATTCGTGAAACAACCAGCAAGCCGGTGTCCTGTTCGCACCACCTGTCGGCGCGGCTGAACGGGCCGAAACGGGCGCTGACAGCGGTGCTGAACGCGCGGCTGATCGGGATGATCGCGCGGCTGATTGGCCGGGCCGAGGAGCGGCTGAACGATCTGGGTATTGACGCGCCATTGATGGTGGTGCGGGGAGACGGGGCGCTGATTTCCGCGGACATGGCGCGTGAGAAACCGATCGAGACGATCCTGAGCGGCCCGGCCGCGTCGATCGTGGGGGCCGGGTGGCTGACCGGGGCACAGGATGCGCTGGTTTCGGATATCGGCGGCACGACGACCGACATCGCGCTGTTGCGCAACGGGCAGCCGGCCATCGACCCGGATGGCGCACGCGTTGGTGGGTTTCGCACCATGGTCGAGGCGGTGGCGATGCACACCACCGGCCTGGGCGGCGACAGCGAGGTGCATGTCAGAAGCGAGGGCCTTGACGGTGGCGTGACGCTTGGGCCACGCCGCGTGGTGCCGATCAGCCTGCTGGCGCATGAAGCGCCGGAAAGCGTGTTGCCGGTTCTGGAAAACCAGGACCACAGCACGATGCCGGGCGAGTTCGACGGCAGGTTCGTGCGCCGCGTCCCCGGAACGGACAGCGACGGGCTGACCGCGCGAGACGAAGAGGTTCTGGCCCGCATTGAGGGCGTGCAGTGCGTGGCGCACGTGCTTCGCACCCGGATCGAACGGCAATCGCTAAGGCGTCTGTGGGATCGCGGAATTGTTCAGATGTCGGCGGTCACGCCATCCGATGCCTGCCATGTGCTGGGGCGGCTCGATGCCTGGGACACGCGAGCGGCCAAGCTGGCGCTGGGGTTGCTGGCCCGCAAACGCACCGGTGCCGGTGAGCCACTGGCGCGCGATGCCGAGAACATGGCCCGAATGATCGTGGACCAGATGACCGAGCAGACGAGTTTAGCCTTGTTAGAGACTGCTTTTGCCGAGGACAGCGCGTTTGACGCCGCGCCCGGGGACATGGCCCGGCATGTGCTGATGCAGATGGGGCTGAGCCATCATCGGGGGTTGGTACGGCTGGATGCGGGGTTGAACCTGCCGGTTGTCGGGCTGGGAGCCTCGGCCCGGACATATTATCCGGCGGTGGGCGAACGGCTGGGCTGTGAAATGGTCCTGCCGGAGCATGGTGGCGTGGCCAATGCCATCGGGGCCGTGGTTGGCCGCGTAACGATGCGGCGCACCGGCATGGTGACCGCGCCCAGCGAAGGGCGGTTCCGCATGCATGGCGAAGACGGGCCGCAGGATTTCGCCGCGGCCGAAGCAGCGATGGCAGCTCTGGAATCTGACCTGATGAGCCGAGCGCGCGCGGCGGCGGAAGCCGCCGGCGCCGAGGATATTCACCTGCGCACGGCACGGGACATCCGGCGCAGCCAGGTCGAGGCGCGAGAGGTGTTCATCGAGGCCGAAATCACCGTCGAAGCGACGGGCCGGCCCCGAATCGCGCGTTAGCCTTTGGGGGTGGACGACACGCCGACCTGCGCCGGCCGCAGCAGGCGATCATGCAGCATGAAACCCTCGGCCGAAACCTGAATGATGTCGCCGGCGGTGGTGCCGGGGACCGGGGCTTCGAACATGGCTTCGTGGTGATTGGGATCGAACTTTTCACCGACCTCGGGCGCGATGATGGTGATGCCGTGCCTGGAAAACACGTTGAGCAACTCGCGCATGGTCAGCTCGACCCCTTCGATAAGGGCGGCGGACACGTCGCGCTGTTCGTCGGTCGCCGCTTCGAGCGCGCGTTTCATGTTGTCATAGACCGGCAGCATGTCGCGGGCTAGCTTGGAGCCGCCATATTGTTCGGCGTCGCGGCGCATCTTGTCACCACGCTTGCGCGCGTTTTCGGCATCGGCCAAGGCGCGCATGAACTTGTCCTTGAATTCGTCACGCTCGGCCCGCAGCGCGTCCAGCTCGGCCTCGGCGGCGTCGATCTCGGCGATTTCCTCGGCCAGCTCTTCGGCTTCGGCGGCTGCAATGTCGTCGAGAAAGTCTTCTTCCTTGGGGTCTGCCATTCGTCTTCCTACCTTCAATTTCGGTCGGAAATCAGCCGTCCGACCAACTGGGCCGTGTAATCGACGATCGGAACGATCCGCCCGTAGTTCAGCCGGGTCGGGCCGATCACGCCGACGGCGCCGATAATCTTTCGATCAGCGTTCATATAAGGAGACACGACCAAAGAGGAACCCGAAAGTGAGAAAAGTTTGTTCTCGGAGCCGATAAAAATGCGCACGCCCTCGCCATCCTCGGCGAGTTCGAGGAATTCGGCGATGTCGCGCTTGCGTTCGAGATCATCGAAGAGTTCGCGAATACGGTCTAGGCCCTCTTCTTCGTCGCTGCCGGACAGGAGATTCGACCGGCCGCGAACAATCAGGCGTTCGTGGTTTTCCCCCTGTCCTTCCCACACGGCAAGGCCGCTTTCGACCAGATCCTGCGCCAGCGTGTCGATTTCGCGCCGGCGGGCATCGACTTCCTTGCGCATGACGGTGTTGAGCTCCGACAGCGTTTTGCCCTCAACGATGGCGTTGAGAAAATTGGCCGCCTCGCGCATGGCGCTGGGCGTGAGGCCGGGCGGCGGCGTGAAGATGCGGTTTTCGACGTGGCCGTCGGCAAAAACCAGCACGACAAGGGCACGATCCTGCGCGAGCGAGACAAACTCGATATGGCGGATCGGCGCTTCGCTCTTCGGAGCAAGGACGAGCGACGCGCCCCGCGTAACGCCGGAGAGGGCCGAGCCGATTCGATCGAGCATGGTATTCACGTCGCCCGAGTTCGACCCCATTGTTTCGTCGATCTTCTGGCGGTCGTCATTCATCAGGTCGCCCACTTCGAGCAAGCCATCGACAAACATGCGCAGCCCCGCCTGTGTGGGGACACGGCCGGCGGAGACGTGCGGGCTGTCGAGCAGGCCCAGGAATTCGAGGTCCTGCATGACATTGCGGACAGTTGCCGCGCTGACCTTTTCGCTCATCGTGCGGGTCAGCGTGCGCGAGCCGACAGGATCGCCGGTTTCAAGATAGGATTCGACCACGCGGCGAAAAACTTCGCGCGAGCGGTCGTTGAGTTCTTCCAGAAGCTTACTGCTGTCTTTCATAGATCCAATCCGACCAAGCGTCGGACATTTAAGAAGCGTCTTGCCCAAAGGTCAATCGGGGTTGCACTTGGCTGCAGGCCGCCTGTATCCCGGAGCCATAAGGCGAAAAGGATCAGACGATGCGACCTTCGGGTAGAGATTTAAGTGAAATGCGGCCGGTTTCAATCGAAACCGGGGTAACGAAACATGCCGAAGGGTCCTGCATGATCCGGATGGGCGATACTCATGTTCTGTGCACGGCGACAATCGAAGACCGGGTTCCGCCCTTTATCAAGGGCTCGGGCCTCGGCTGGGTGACGGCGGAATACGGGATGTTGCCGCGTTCGACCACGTCGCGGATGCGGCGCGAGGCCGCTGCGGGCAAACAGGGTGGCCGCACGGTTGAAATTCAGCGGCTGATCGGGCGGTCCCTGCGCGCGGGCGTTGACCGGGTTGCCCTGGGCGAACGGCAGATCACGGTGGATTGCGACGTGATCCAGGCAGACGGTGGGACACGTTGTGCCTCGATCACCGGGGGATGGGTTGCGCTGCGGCTGGCGGTGAACAAGCTGCTCAAGACCGGCGATGTGGTCAGCGATCCGCTGGTCGATCCGGTTGCCGCCGTCAGTTGTGGTATTTACGCGGGCCAGCCGGTGCTGGACCTGGATTACCCCGAAGATAGCGAAGCCGGCGTTGACGGGAATTTCGTCATGCTGGGCTCTGGTCGGTTGATCGAGGTGCAGATGAGTGCCGAGGGGTCGACCTTTTCGCGCGAGCAGATGGACGAATTGATGGCCTTGGCCGACAAGGGCGTGAAAGAGCTGGCTGAATTGCAGAAGGCGGCGGCGAGTGCGTAAGTTCGATGGCAGGGAGCTGGTTATTGCAACGCACAACAAGGGCAAGTTGCGCGAGATTGCCGAGCTGCTTGAACCCTTTGGCGTAACGGTCAGCTCGGCCGCGGATCACGGGCTGGAAGAGCCTGAAGAAACCGAAGACACCTTCGCCGGTAACGCGCGGATCAAGGCGCATTTCGCGGCCAAAGCGACAGGGCTGCCGGCGCTTTCGGATGACAGCGGGATCATGGTGGATGCGCTGGACGGCGCGCCCGGCGTTTACACCGCCGACTGGGCCGAAACGCCGGAGGGGCGGGATTTTCCGATGGCGATGGAAAAGGTCTGGCGCCTGCTGGAAGAGAAAAACGCGCCGAGCCCGCGCAAAGCGGCGTTCAATTGCACGCTGTGCCTGGCCTGGCCGGATGGGCATGACGAAATCTTTGAAGGTCGCGTGGAAGGGCAGATCGTCTGGCCGATGCGCGGCGAGAACGGGTTTGGCTTTGACCCCGTGTTCCTGCCGGACGGGGAAAGCGAAACCTTTGGCGAGATGGATCCCGAGAAGAAACACGGGATGAGCCACCGCGCCGTTGCCTTCCGACAGCTGGTGCAGGGCTGTTTTGGCTGAGGATTGGCAAGAGAGCGGCTTTGGCATTTACGTGCATTGGCCGTTTTGCACGTCGAAATGCCCCTATTGCGATTTCAACAGCCATGTCGCGGCGGAAATCGACCAGTCGCGCTGGGTTAGAGCCTATTTACATGAGATTGACCGTTACGCGGAAGAGGTGCCGGGGCGGGTTCTGACTTCGGTCTTTTTCGGGGGTGGCACGCCCAGCCTGATGGCGCCCGAAACGGTGGCGGCGGTGATCGAACGTATCCGGCATCACTGGCCTGCGGCGAATGACCTGGAAATCACGCTTGAAGCGAATCCAGGGTCGGTTGAGGCCGGACGGTTCCGGGGATATGCCGACGCGGGGGTGAACCGCGTGTCGATGGGGTTTCAGGCATTGAACGATGCGGATCTGAAGCGCCTGGGACGATTGCATACCGTGAAAGAAGCATTGGCCGCATTCGATATAGCGCGGTCACAGTTCGACAGGGTGAGTTTCGACCTGATCTATGCACGGCAAGACCAGTCGCTGGCCGATTGGCAGGCGGAATTGAGCCAAGCGGTCAGTTTGGCGATCGATCATCTCTCGCTTTATCAATTGACGATCGAAGCGGGCACGGCCTTCGGTGACAGGTATGATGCCGGCAAACTGCGTGGGTTGCCTGATGATGACCTGGCGGCGGACATGTACCAGGCAACGCAGGAAATTTGCGGTGAAGCCGGGTTTGAGGCCTATGAAGTCTCTAATCACGCCAAACCCGGCGCGGAATCGCGCCATAACCTGATCTACTGGCGCTATGGCGATTATGTGGGGATCGGGCCGGGCGCGCATGGGCGGCTGACGATTTCCGGGCAGCGCTATGCGACCGAAACGCCACTAGCGCCACAGGTTTGGCTGAATCAGGCCGAGGAAACCGGGGGCGAGAGCCTGCGCCGCGCGCTGAGCCGGCGCGATCAGGCGGAAGAATTCCTGATGATGGGGTTGCGCCTGACTGAGGGTCTGGACATGCGCCGCTTTGAACGTCTTGCGGGCGAACCACTTGATCGCCGTGCGCTGGCCCATCTGGAAGACATCGGCATGATCGCGCGCGATGGCCACAGGATGCGCGTGACAAATGCCGGGCGCATGGTGTTGAATGCCGTGATCACCGAGTTTCTGGCAGGGTGAATGATGCGTTTCCTTTGGGCGGGCCTGGGTCTGATTTGCGTGGGGCTGGGGTTGGCCGGTGTCATCCTGCCACTGGTGCCGACCGTGCCGTTCATGCTGTTGGCCGCGTTCTTTTTCGCCCGATCGTCGGAGCGGCTGCATAATTGGCTGCTGAGCCATCCGCAGTTCGGCCCGGCCATCGTTGACTGGCAGACGAACGGCGCAATCCGGCCACGTGTGAAACGCATCTCGACCATCTCGATTGCGGTGGTGTTCGGTATTTCACTTGTTCTTGGGCTGCGGCCGATGGTGCTGATCATTCAGGCCGTCGTGCTGACGGCAGTGCTGATCTTCATCTGGTCGCGACCAAACCTATAGCGTGAGCTTGCGGCAAAGCTCGTCCAGGTCATCAAGCGAATTGTAGCGGATCACGATCTGGCCGGATTCCTGACCCTTGTCGTGATTGACGCTGACCTTCATGCCCAGGTTCGCCGTCAGATCCCCTTCGAGCGCGACGGTATCGGCGTCTTTTTCCGGTGTGGTCGTCTTGGTCTTAGACTTGCCCTTGCCCTGGGTGCCCTGCTTGGCCAAGCGTTCGGTCTCGCGCACCGAAAGGCCCTTTTTCACCACGATGCCGGCAAGGGCCGAGGGATCTTCGGCGGTGATGAGCGCCCGGGCGTGGCCTGCCGAGAGCTTGTCGGCTTCGAGCAGGTCGAGCACGTCACGCGGCAGCGAGAGAAGACGCATCTGGTTGGCGATGTGCGAGCGGCTTTTGCCCAGGGCCTGCGCCAGCTGTTCCTGGGTGTGGCCGAACCGGTCGATTAGCTGGCGATAGCCGGCCGCTTCTTCAACCGGGTTCAGGTCGGCACGCTGGATATTCTCGATGATCGCGATTTCCAGCACTTCGGTATCGTCAAATTCGCGCACGAGAACGGGAAGTTCGTGCAATTGCGCGATTTGCGCGGCGCGCCAGCGGCGTTCGCCAGCAACTATTTGATATTGCTTACTATTTTTAGGATCAACCCGAACGATCAGCGGCTGGATCACGCCCTTTTCACGGATCGAATCGGCCAGATCCTGAAGCTTGTCCTTGTCAAAGCTGCGGCGCGGCTGATCGGGGTTGGGCACGATACGCTCGATCGGCAGATGGCGTTCGGCGCGGCGTGTCGCCTCCCCACCTTCACGCTCGGCGGGTTCGTTGCCGACATCGGACATGAGCGCCGACAGTCCGCGCCCCAAACCTCGTTTCTTCTCGGCCATCATCTGCCTCCGTTGTTATGCCGCGGCGCGCGCGTTGTTGCCCAGCAGTTCCCGCGCAAGATTGCGATACGCCTGGGCGCCCTTTGACTCGGGCTCGTAACTCAGCACCGGCATTGAGAAGGACGGCGCCTCGCTTACACGGACGTTGCGGGGAATGACGGTTTGGAACACCAGCTCTCCCAGATTTTCGCGCGCATCTGATTCGACCTGCTGCGACAGGCGGTTGCGGCCGTCATACATGGTGAGAACAATGCCTTCGATTCGCAGGTTGGGATTGGCGCTGTGGCGCACTTCGCGCAGGGTGAGCATGAGCTGCGATAGCCCTTCTAGCGCGAAAAATTCGCTTTGCAGGGGCACCAGCACGGAATGCGCGGCGACCATGGCGTTGACCGTCAGAAGGTTAAGCGACGGCGGGCAATCGATCAGGATGAAATCGAAATCATAGACATCCATCGCCGGCTGGCGCAGCGCATCGTGCAGAAGAAAACTGCGCTTTTCATTCGAGAAAAGCTCGATATCTGCCGAACTGAGATCAACGGTCGCCGGCACGATCATCAGGTTTTTCGTGTCGGTGTCGCGGATCACGTCGGCAAGTGCGACCTCGTCCAGCAACAGGTCATAGGTCGTGTAATCGCGATCACCCGCTTCGACCCCAAGACCAGTGGAGGCGTTGCCCTGCGGATCGAGATCGACGACGAGAACGCGCTTACCAAGTTCCGCCAGCGCCGCGCCCAGGTTGATCGTGGTGGTGGTCTTGCCAACGCCGCCTTTCTGGTTTGCGACGGCGATGATTTTGGGCCCCGGGGGGCGAGTCGGGTCAGACACGGGCGAGTCCTCTGATCTTCAGGATGACGGCGTCGGATTCGGTGATGCTTGGAATTGCATCATACGAGAATTGCCACGCTTCGCACGCGGTTTGAACCTCGGATTCCCAGTTTTTTCCCTTTGGGAAAAGACAGGAACCGCCGGGGGCGAGATGCCGTTCCGCAAAGCTTAGAAGCTGGGAAAGATCGCTGAGCGCGCGGGCGGACAGGATATCGGCCTGCAAAGGGTCCAAGGTTTCAATTCTTCGGGCAATGACCTGACCGGGAATCGAAAGCTCGCGCAGGACAGTGCGCAGGAAGGTCGCTTTGCGCTGATCGCTTTCCACCAGGGTTACCCTGGCCGGGTTTCCGGCCTCGGCAGCACAGATTGCGACAACGAGGCCCGGAAAACCGCCTCCGCTGCCCAGATCGGCCCAGTGGTCTGCGGGATAGTCAAGTAGCTGGAAAACCTGAAGGGAATCGCGGACATGGCGCTCCCACAGGGTAGAAATCGTGGACCGTGCCACAAGGTTGATGCGCGGATTCCATTTTTCGAGAAGCGCTGCAAATGCCGCGAGACGCTCGAATGTTTCACGTGAAACATCCAGGCTCTCGGCTGTCGGACTCACGCCGACTTCTCCCGCCGGGCCTGGCGCAGTTTGGCCAGAAGCAAGGCCAGTGCGGCCGGGGTCATCCCGTCGATCCGGCCCGCCTGGGCAAGGTTGCCGGGCCGGGCATTCGCGAGCTTGGTCTTGAGTTCGTTGGAAAGACCTTCGATGCCGTCATAGGCGAAATCTGACGGGATCACCTGACCTTCATCGCGTTTGAGCGCTTCGACATCGCGTTTCTGCCGTTCGATATAGTTGGCATAAAGCGCGTCTTTCTCGAGCTGGGCACGAATCTCGGACGCAATCCCTTCGAACGCGGGGTCAAGCGGCAGGAGGCGGTCGAAATCAACATCAGGAAAGGCCAGAAGAGCCATGCCGTTGCGGCGCGTGCCGTCCTGGTTCATTTCAAATCCATGCGCATTGAGCTGCGTTGGCGTCCAGCTGTGCGATTCGAGAAGTGCGCGGCCTTTCGCAAGCGCCTCGGCCTTGGTTTCAAAGGCCGCGCGACGATCCGCTGACACGCAACCGAGCGAGATGGCCAGAGGCGTCAGACGCTGATCCGCGTTGTCAGCCCGCAACGACAGGCGGAATTCGGCGCGCGAAGTGAACATGCGATAAGGCTCGCTCACGCCCCGCGTGATGATATCATCGACCATCACGCCGATATAGCTGTCTGCCCGGCTGAACAGCACGGGATCACCCCCGCGCACCGCGCGCGCAGCATTGAGGCCCGCAACAAGTCCCTGCGCCGCGGCCTCTTCATAGCCTGTCGTGCCGTTGATCTGGCCGGCGAGGTAAAGACCGGGCACGGATTTCATCGCCAGCGTCGCGTCCAGCGCGCGGGGATCGATGTAGTCATACTCGATGGCGTAACCCGGCTGCAGGATCACGGCCTCCTCAAGCCCCCGGATGGAATGCACGTAGTCATGCTGCACATCCTGGGGCAAAGACGTGGAAATGCCGTTGGGATAGACCGTGTGATCGTTCACGCCTTCCGGCTCAAGAAAGATCTGATGCGACGGCTTGTCGGAAAACCGAACGATCTTGTCCTCGATCGAGGGGCAGTAACGCGGGCCGATGCCGTCGATATGCCCACCATACATGGCCGAGCGGGCCAGGTTTTTCTCGATGATCTCGTGGGTTTTCGTGTTCGTATGGGTGATTCCGCACGACACCTGCGGCGCCGCAGGCGCCGTGGACATAAACGAAAACATCGTCGGAACGTCATCACCGGGTTGGGATTCGAGGATGTCCCAGTTGATCGTGCGGCCATCAAGGCGGGGTGGAGTACCGGTTTTAAGGCGCCCCAGCGGCAAATCGAAGCTGTCCAAACGCTCCGCTAGGCGCACTGACGGGCGATCACCCATACGCCCACCGGGGCGGGAGACATCACCGATATGGATAACGCCGCGCAGGAAGGTGCCGGTGGTCAGGATCGTCGCCGGCGCATGTAATTCGCTGTCATCCGCAAGGCGCACGCCGGTCACCCGGCCGCTGTCCATCAGGAAATCGGTGGTTTCGCCCTCGATGATCGTCAGGTTTTCGCGCGCTTCGGTTTCACGCAACATCTCGCGCCGGTAAATCGCTCGGTCTGCCTGTGCGCGGGGGCCTTGCACTGCCGGGCCTTTGCGCCGGTTGAGCAGGCGAAACTGGATGCCGGCCAGATCCGCCACGCGGCCCATGACGCCGTCCATCGCATCGATTTCGCGCACGAGATGGCCTTTGCCCAGCCCGCCAATGGCGGGGTTGCAGGACATCACCCCGATATCCGAGCGCCGCAAGGTGACAAGCGCGGTACGCGCACCCATACGGACCGCGGCATTCGCGGCCTCTGTTCCGGCGTGGCCACCGCCGACCACGATAACATCGAAGTCATGTTTCACGTGAAACACTCCTTACTTGCCAATGCAGAAGCTGGCGAAAATTTCGTCGAGAATGTTCTCAACATCCACACGGCCCACCAGCGCGTCAAGCGCGCGCACCGCGCTGCGCAGTTCCTCGGCCGCTATATCGGAATGTTCCGGCCCCAGATCAAGCATGCGCGCCGCATCATCTAGGGATTCTACGGCGCGCTGCATCGACAGCCTGTGCCGTTCCCGTGTCGCGATCCCGGCATTTGCCGCCCGACCCGAGAGCGTTTCGGTGATCTGCGCGACCAGGTCGGACACGCCTTCGCCCGAGACGCCCGAGATTGCGCCTGTCTTATCGTCCAGCAAATCCGCCTTCGCGCGCAGAACGATGTCTCCTTCTCGCGGCGCCACGCCGGGATTTTCATTTTCCTCGACCAGGAAAACGCGCAGGTCGGCCTGTTCAGCCCGTTCACGCGCTCGGGCGATGCCGATGCTTTCAACGTGATCCTCGGTTTCCCGCAGGCCAGCGGTGTCCAGAAGGGTGACCGCCAAGCCGCCAAGATCCATCCGCACCTCGATCACGTCGCGCGTGGTCCCGGCATATTCCGAGGTGATCGCGGCCTCGCGTCCCGCCAGCGCATTCAGAAGCGTCGATTTGCCCACGTTCGGCGCACCGAGGATAGCTACCTCGAAGCCCGTGCGAATCCGCTCGGCCATGGAAACGCCCGCGATTTCGTGCTGCAGGCTGTCTCGTGTCCTGGTCAGAAGCTGCTTGACCTCGGGTGTGACATCCACCGGCACGTCCTCATCGGCGAAATCAATCGTTGCTTCAAGAAGAGCGGCTGCCCGGATCAGATCGGCGCGCCAGGTTTCCGCGCGATTTCCCAGATCGCCGGACAACACGCGCAAAGCCTGACGGCGCTGGGCCTCGGTTTCCGCATCAATGAGATCGGCCAGGCCTTCGACCTGGGCCAGGTCGAGCTGACCGTTTTCCAGCGCGCGGCGGGTGAACTCGCCCGGGTCTGCCGGTCGCAGGCCATCAATCTGGCCAAGCTCTCGCAACAACGCCGCGATCACCGCGGTAGAGCCATGCACCTGGAACTCGACCACCTCTTCGCCGGTAAAGCTGGCCTTGGCGGCGAAGCACAGCACCAGCGCCTCATCGAGATGGACACCATCAGAGCCGGTCAGCGCCCGCAAAGCGGCACGGCGCGGCTCAGGCAGACCGCCCGCCAGCCTGTTGCCCGCCGCCCAGGCCAACGGCCCGGAAACGCGGATTACCGCGACCCCCGATTTACCGGGGGCCGTCGCCAGTGCAAAAATCGTGTCCATTTCATCTAACCTGTTGATTTACAACAGATTTTATCCATTCATAGAGTCAAAGAACTCGGAATTCGTCTTGGTCTGCTTGAGTTTCCCGATGAGGAATTCGATCGCATCCGTGGTCCCCATCGGGTTGAGGATTCGGCGCAGAACGAAGGTCTTGGACAGGTCCTTGGGATCGACGAGCAGATCCTCTTTCCGGGTGCCGGATTTGAGGATGTCCATCGCCGGGAAGACGCGCTTGTCGGCCACCTTGCGGTCAAGCACGATCTCGCTGTTGCCAGTGCCTTTGAACTCTTCGAAGATCACCTCATCCATGCGGCTGCCGGTGTCGATCAGAGCGGTCGCGATGATGGTCAGCGAACCACCTTCCTCGATGTTCCGCGCAGCACCAAAGAACCGCTTGGGGCGTTGAAGCGCGTTGGCGTCGACACCGCCGGTCAGAACCTTGCCCGAGCTGGGCACAGTGGTGTTGTAGGCGCGGCCCAGACGCGTGATCGAGTCGAGCAAGATGACGACATCGCGCTTGTGTTCGACAAGGCGCTTGGCCTTTTCGATAACCATCTCGGCCACGGCCACGTGGCGCGAGGCGGGTTCATCGAAGGTAGACGACACGACTTCGCCCTTCACGCTGCGCTGCATGTCCGTCACCTCTTCAGGGCGTTCGTCGATCAGCAGGACGATCAGGTAGCATTCCGGGTGGTTCGCCTCGATCGAGTGGGCGATGTTCTGCAAGAGAACCGTTTTACCCGTGCGCGGCGGCGCCACGATCAGCGACCGCTGGCCTTTGCCGATCGGCGCGACCAGGTCGATGATCCGTGCCGAGCGGTCCTTGATCGTCGGATCCTCGATCTCCATCTTCAGCCGTTCATCGGGATAGAGCGGCGTCAGGTTGTCGAAAGCGATCTTGTGGCGGGCCTTCTCGGGCTCTTCAAAGTTGATCTGGCTGACATCGGTCAAGGCAAAGTAGCGCTCGTTCTCGAGCGGCTGCGCCAGTTTACCGTCGATCGTGTCGCCGGTGCGAAGCGAGAATTTGCGGATGGTTTCGGGCGAGACATAGATGTCATCGGGGCCCGGAAGATAGTTTGCCTCGGGCGAGCGCAGGAAGCCAAAGCCATCCTGCAGCACTTCGAGCACACCATCGCCATAGATTTCCCAGCCTTCCTCGGCCCGCTCTTTCAGGATCGAGAACATGATCTCGCCCTTTCGCATGGTCGAGGCGTTCTCGATCTCGAGCTCCTCGGCCATGGTGACGAGTTCCTTGGGGCTCTTGGCCTTGAGTTCGGACAGGGTGATACGTTCGATTGTCATGGAAATATCCTGGATCGGCCAGAAATCCCTGGCGCTCGATCTTGTCTGGTGTTGGAAAACCCTTTTGCCCGGACGGGCAGGTTGACCGCTAGATAAGCCTGCCTGTTTCCCGAGTCAACAATCCTTGCGGATTGCCGATGCGCCGGGACGTTTCGCACAGACCCCGATGCCAGCCCAAATAAAATAAAAAGAAAAAGAAAGAAGGATGATGATTTTGTAGGGGCGGCGAAAGCTGTGGATTATCGAACAGTCCACAGGGAGAGACGGTTTGGATCCGTTTGTGGATATTTCAGTAGATAAATTTCGGTCTGTCAGTGACGGACGGCGCAAAACACGATGTTTCCGGACCATAGCGTCGAACCGCGGCCATGTGGATTTCATTGGGAGAACATCCTGCCCGGAAGAGATAGTGCACAATGGAACGTTGTTCTTTTCCACGTGGGACGAAAATGGAAGGACAGGCGCGAAAGCCCCGGAATTATCCCGCAGGGAGGGAAGCGTTGGAGTTTTCAAAAAAGCTCCGTTAACACTTCGCTAACAATTCCACTGGGTTGTCCACATGCCACGACCGATCATTCTAGCCTCGGGGTCCGAGATCCGGCAGCAGCTTCTGCGCAATGCCGGGGTGCCTTTCAGTGTTTCGGTGGCGCGAATCGATGAGGATTCGATCAGGAAGGCGATGCTGGCCGACGGAGCGCCACCACGCGACATTGCCGATGCACTGGCCGAGGGCAAAGCCGAAAAGATCAGTCGCAAGAATCCCGAGGCACTGGTGATCGGGTGTGATCAGGTTCTGGAACATCGCGGTACGATCCTGTCGAAACCCGAAAACCCCGAAGATGCCCGCGCGCAGCTGAAACGGTTGCGCGGCGACCGGCACAGCCTTTTGTCGGCAGCGGTGATCTATCACGAAGGCCAAC
Organism: Marimonas lutisalis; assembly: GCF_005434965.1. Lineage (GTDB taxonomy): Bacteria > Pseudomonadota > Alphaproteobacteria > Rhodobacterales > Rhodobacteraceae > Marimonas_A > Marimonas_A lutisalis. The sequence continues at coordinate 68,093 of NZ_SKCI01000002.1, read as the reverse complement.
CGATCTGGCGCCATATCGGGCAGGTGCGCCTGCAGATGCGTGATTTCTCGGACGCGTACCTGGATGGGTATATCGCCCGGAACTGGGACAGCATCCGCCATGCGGTAGGCGGCTACAAGCTTGAAGAGGAAGGCGTGCGGCTCTTTGCCCGCATTGACGGAGATTATTTCAACGTCCTGGGTTTGCCCCTGGTGGAAATTTTGTCATATCTCAGCACAACCGGAGATATTGAAGCATGACAACAGAGCGTATCCCCCTGGCTGGCGTGATCGGATCGCCCATTGCGCATTCGAAATCTCCGCAGTTGCACATGTACTGGCTGCGCACCTACGGCCTGAAGGGCCACTATATTCCGATGGATGTCTCCGGCGAAAACCTGGAAATCGTCCTGAAGACCCTTCCCAAGATGGGCTTTGTCGGGGTGAACATCACCGTGCCGCACAAACTGCGCGCGCTGGAGCTGGCAGACCTGATCACCGACCGCGCCACGCTGATCGGCGCCGCGAACACGCTGATCTTCCGCAAGGACGGGAAAATTCATGCCGACAACACCGATGGATACGGGTTCATCGAGAACCTGCGCCAGGGCGCGCCGAACTGGAACCCGAAGGCCGGACCGGCGGCGGTTCTGGGTGCCGGCGGCGCGGCGCGCGCGGTTGTGGCGTCGCTGATCGATGTGGGCGTGCCCGAGATCATGATTTCCAACCGCACACGGGTACGGGCGGAGAAGCTGGCCGAGGATTTTGGCAACCGCCTTCGCGTGGTTGAATGGGTGAAGGCCGGCAACATGCTGGAAGATGCCAGGACGGTTGTGAACACCACGTCGCTGGGCATGTTGGGCAAGCCCGAACTGCGTGTGCCGCTGGACGGGTTGCGCAAGGACGCGGTTGTCACCGACCTGGTTTACAATCCGCTGGAAACCCGGCTGCTGCGTGTTGCGCGAGAAATGGGATGCGTGACCGTCGATGGTCTGGGCATGTTGCTGCACCAGGCGGTGCCCGCCTTTGAACGCTGGTTCGGCCAGCGGCCGGAGGTGGACAAGGCCACGCGGGCGGCGGCGCTGCGATGACATTCCGGCTTGGCCTGACGGGCTCGATCGGGATGGGTAAATCGACCACGGCAAAACTGTTTTCCGAGGCGGGCTGCGACGTGTGGGATGCGGATGCCGCAGTTCACCGGATTTATACGGAAGGGGGAGCGGCGGTTGAACCAATGCGCGCCCTGTTTCCCGTAGCCATCATCGATGGTGCGGTTTCGCGTGACGTTCTGAAACAGATCATCGCGGAACAGCCCGATGCGCTGAAACAGATCGAGCAGATCGTGCATCCGCTGGTTGCCGTGGACCGGGCCGAATTTGTTGCCGCGGCGAAATCGGACATCATCGTTTTCGACATCCCGCTGCTGTTTGAAACCGGCGGCAACGAACGCATGGATGCCGTGGCCGTGGTTTCGATTGATGCCGAGGAGCAGAGGCGCCGGGTGCTGGCGCGCGGCACGATGAGCGAGGCGCAGTTCGAAGCGATCCTGGCCAAGCAGGTGCCGGACGCCGAGAAACGCCAAAAAGCGGATTACGTGATTGTCACCGACACGGTTGAGCATGCCCGCCAGCAGGTGCAGGATATCTTGAAGGACATTCGGGAGAAGATGGATGCGTGAGATCGTTCTGGATACCGAGACCACGGGATTTGATCCGGAACAGGGTGACCGGATCGTCGAGATCGGGGGCGTGGAACTGTATAACCACGTTCCCACCGGCAATACTTATCATCAATACATCAATCCCGAGCGCGACATGCCGCAGGAAGCGTTCGAGGTGCACGGGCTGAGCGAGGAGTTCCTGCGCGACAAGCCCGTGTTTTCAAAGATCGCGCAGGATTTCCTGGATTTCGTTGGCGATGCGAAGCTGGTGATTCACAATGCGTCGTTCGACATGAAATTCCTGAATGCCGAACTGGGATGGCTGAACCTGCCGCAACTTCCCTGGGAACAGGCGGTGGATACGTTGGCCATTGCACGGCGAAAATTTCCGGGCTCGCCCGCGTCGCTGGATGCGCTGTGCCGCCGGTTCAATATCGACAACTCGGCGCGGACGCTGCACGGCGCGCTTCTCGATAGCGAGATCCTTGCCGAGGTTTATCTTGAACTCATCGGTGGGCGGCAGCCGGATTTCGCGCTGGGTGCCGGGCGGCAGGATTCTGAAAAATCGCAGTCCGACTCTCAGAGTGCGTGGCGGCCAAAACGCCGCGATGTGCCGTTGCCGCCGCGGATCACGCAAGAAGAAGCCGCCGCCCATGCAGCCTTTGTCGAGGCGATGGGCGACGGCGCGCTTTGGAAAAAGCTGTCCTGACGATCAGTTGGGGTTCGCCTGGCCCTGCTCGGCGGCGCGGCGCGCAACCTCTTGCCGGTAGAGAGCAAGGAAGTCGATGTTTTCAAGGTTGAGCGGCGGGAAACCACCATCGCGCGTCACGTCCGAGACGACGCGGCGCAGGAACGGGAAAAGAAGCCGCGGGCATTCGATGAGAAGAAACGCGTGCAGCTGTTCTTCGGGCACGCCGGCGATCATGAACAGGCCGACATAGTCAACTTCCATCAGGAACAGCTTGGTATCGGCGTTGTTCTTGTCGACGGATTCGATGTTCAGCTTGATCGCGACTTCGTACTGGTTCTCGGCGTCACGCTTGCGGGCATCGAGGTTGACCTGAACGCGCACGTCGGGCTGAACCTCGCCGGTGGCGCCCTTCTGGGCGAGGATATTCTCGAAGGACAGGTCCCGAATGAACTGGTTCTGCACGTTCATCTGGATTTGCGGGGCCTGCTGCTCCGCAGCTCCGTTCCCGTTTTCGGCCATGTGTCGTCTCCTAAAAGGAATGTTACGGTTGTGACCGATTTAGCAGGCTGTCAGGGCAGTCTCAATGCTTGGTCCACCCCGAAGGCCGGTGGGTGGGGCGTTTGGGCGCATCCACTTCGTGATATTCGCCTTCGATGACGTCGTTTTCGGCCTCGGGCTGGCGCGGATTCTGGTGCGTTTGCCGTGCGCCCATGGTGAAATGAGTGACCGTGACGCGTTTGCGAATCCAGCGATATACGGCCTTGCGTATGCCCGGAACAAGAAGGGCAAAGCCCACCGCATCGGTGAAAAAGCCCGGCGTCAGAAGAAGCGCGCCGGAAAACAGGATCATAGCACCATGGGCAAGCGGTTCTGTCGGGTCATTCAATTCCTTGAACGAGCGCTGCAATTCGCCCAGCGCCATCAGGCCCTGCGTACGCACCAGCCAAGTGCCCAGGATTGCCGTAAGCACGACGATCAGAAGCGTGTATCCAAGCCCGATCGCGCCGCCGACCTGGATGAACAGGGCGATTTCGATAAGCGGTATACCGATAAAGGCCAGAAGCAGCCACATTTTCACAATCTCCTTACGGCGCATGGGCGCGATGGACTTGATCGCGCCCGTCCCTTACATAAGTGCAGGTTACGCCCGTTTCCATGTTCTGACGCCCGCGAGGTACATATGAATTCACCGATCCTTCAGCTTCTGGTGCTGGCCGGCATTGCCGTGTTCCTGATCCTGCGTCTGAAAAGCGTTTTGGGAACGCGCGACGGATTTGAAGCCCCGCCGGCCCCGCGTGAAACCACTGCAACCAACGACCGGCGCAGTTTCGAAGTGATCGAAGGTGGGCCGGACCATGACATTACCGACCATGTCGCCGAAGGCAGTCAGGCCGCCGATGCCCTGACCAAGATGAAAAAGGCCGAACCCAACTTCTCGGTATCGCAATTCCTGCAGGGTGCGCGCGGCGCCTACGAGATGATCCTGATGGGCTTTGAACGTGGAGACATGGCCCAGATCAAGCCTTTCCTGTCGAACGATGTCTACGAGGCCTTTGCCGGCGTGGTGGAAGAGCGCGAAAGGAACGGCCTGAAGATCGAGGCCGATTTCGTTGGCGTCCGCGAGTTGACGCTGGTCGATGCGATGTTCGATGACGCAACGAAGGCCGGCGAAATTTCGGTCAGGTTCGTAGGAGAGTTGACGAGCGTGGTGCGCGACAGCGCGGGCGAGATTGTCGAGGGCGAGGAAGGCAAGATCAAACGCCAGAAAGATACGTGGACATTCGAGCGGGTGTTCGGCTCGGATGACCCCAACTGGCAGCTTGTCGCCACGGGCGAATGATCCGCGCGCTTTGCGCGGCTGCACTTGCGGGGCTGATGATGGCAGGTGGAGCAGCGGCAGAGACGGAATACACGATCCTGGAGTTCAAGGACCTGAACGGCTGGGCCGAGGATGACCAATCCGAGGCCCTTTCGGTTTTCCTGAACACCTGTGCCGACATGAAAGACCCCGATTGGGAAGCCCTGTGCGCGCTGGCCGCAGACCAGACGGATGCGCGCGCGTTCTTCGAATTGTTTTTTCGGCCCGTTCTGATCGAGGATGGCAGGGAGCCACTCTTTACCGGATATTTCGAGCCGGAACTGAACGGAGATACAGCGCCATCCGCGCGTTATCGTTACCCGATCTACAGTATGCCGCCCGAAGCGCGAACAGCCCGTCAGTGGTTGACCCGCCGGGAGATCGAAACCGGCGAGGTGATGAGCGGCCGGGGTCTCGAGATCGCGTGGGTGGATGATCCTGTTGAGTTGTTTTTCCTGCAGGTGCAGGGATCCGGCCGTATCCGGTTGCCAAGCGGGCGATACATTCGCGTGGGGTATGGCGGATCGAATGGCCATGATTACCGCTCGATCGGCGTCGAGCTGGTGCGGCGGGGCATCTACAAGGCGCACCAGGTAAGCGCGCAGGTCATCAAGAACTGGGTGCGGCGCAACCCGTTGGATGGCCTGGAACTGTTGCGTCACAATCCGTCATACGTGTTTTTCCGAACTGTGAACCAGGTGCCGGCAGAACTGGGACCCTTGGGGGCGATGAACCGGTCGATTACTGCGATGCGGTCGATCGCCGTGGACCCTGCCTATACCCCGCTTGGCGCCCCGGTCTGGATCGAAAAAGGAGGAAAGGGGCCGTTGCGGCGCCTGATGGTGGCGCAGGATACCGGCTCGGCTATCAAGGGGGCGCAGCGGGCGGATATCTTCTTTGGCACAGGCGATCAGGCCGGGATAAGGGCGGGGCGCCTGCGCGATCCGGGTAGGATGGTTGTGCTGCTGCCGATTCAGCGGGCCTATGCGATGCTGCCCGAGGGCATGGAATGACCCGCCGGCGGCTGAGATCGGACGAGATCGACCTGTGGCGCAAGGTTGCCGAGACGACCGAGCGTTTGCATCCTGCGCGCAAGGATCATGAAACGCCCCTGCCGAGACCGACGCCAAAGAAAACACCGAAGTCGCGGATGACGCCGTTCGAGTTCGGCGGGACCGGCGCCGGAAATTCGAAAGGGCACGACCTGTTGCCGCCCGTTTCCGAGCGCGTTGCCAAGGCGCCGCTACGGATGGATCGCAAGACGCATCAGAAACTGAAACGCGGCAAGATGAGCCCGGAAGGAAAGCTGGACCTGCACGGGATGACGATGGACCAGGCACATCCGCGCCTGATGTCGTTCATCCTGCAGGCGCATGCCCAGGGTAAACGCCTGGTTCTGGTGATCACCGGCAAGGGCAAGAACCGCGACGATGGCGGGCCGATCCCGGTGCGCCACGGGGTGCTGCGCCACCAGGTGCCGCATTGGCTTTCGGTGCCGCCGCTGGCGCAGGTGGTTCTGCAGGTGGCCGAGGCGCATGTGAAACACGGCGGCGGCGGGGCGTATTACGTGTACCTACGCCGCAGCCGGGATTAGGGCGCGCGCCCGGCCGATGCCGACCCACATCATCGCCGTGGTGAGCAGGAAATACCCCGCAACGATGGCATATTGTGTTTCGATCCCGAGGCCCACATCAATGCCAAGCCCGGTCATCCCCGGGCCAATTGCCGAACCGAACACCATGACCGCCGCGATCATCGCCTTGACCGACCCGATGTTTCGCGTGCCGTAGAACTCGGCCCAGAAGGCATTGGGCATGGTCGACATCGCGCCCGTCGACATCGACATGAACAAAAGGCCGAGCAGGATGACAGGTGTACCGGAAGCCGCGGCGAAGCACAGGAAGGCGGCGACCATCGGCAGCTGGATGAACGGCATGAGCCGCGCGGTGCCCAGCCTGTCGATCAGCACGCCCGAGACCATCATCCAGACAATGCTGAGCCCGGTATAGACCGGGAAGAGCGCAACAAGCTCGAAATGTTCGATGCCCTTGATCTGGGCGTAATGCACCTGGTGAAAGAAGAACGCGGTGTTGAAGGCGGCGGGGCCGAGGATGGCCGGAACCATGAACCAGAACAGGAATTGGCGCATGGCCTGGTTCCGGGTCCAGTGACGCCCCTCCATCCCGAGGGTCGATTCAGATTGGGCAAAGCTTTGCGGCGTGCGCTCCTGCCGCAAGAGCGCGAGGATAACGGGAATGCCGAGGACGGCAATCACCGCGGCCAGAACCCAAAGCATGCGCCAATCCACATAGATCATCAGGGCGACGAAGATCACCGGCAGCAATGCTTCGCCGATGGAAAAGCCAAGCGTCGCGATCGACAGTGCCCGCCCCCGCGTGGCTATAAACCAGCGCGACATGGCGACAACGGCGATGTGGCTGGTCATACCCTGACCGGTAAAGCGCAGCGAAAAGATGACGAAGGGCAAGAGCCAGGCGGCATTCGCATTCGCCATGAAGAGGCAGGCCGCGGCCAGCAGCACGAGAATGACGGGGCCCAGGACGCGCACGCGGAAATGATCGGTCAGGCCCCCGGCCCAGACCATCGCGATGGCCGAGGCCGTGGTGCCAAGCGTATAGATCCCGCCCCATTGTCCGTGGCTGAGCGAAAACGCCGTGCGGATTTCGCCGGCGAAGATTGAGATGAAGAAGGTCTGGCCGAAACTGCTGAGAAAGGTCAGGAGCATCCCGGCTGAAAGCCAGGGCAGGTTTTCACGAAGAAAGCGCAATGTTCCCATGCGCCATCCATTTCCGGTTTCCCGCAGGAAGGGAAGCGGAAATTAGAGGACGTAGCGGCTGAGATCGGTGGATTTGGTCAGCTCGCCCAGGTTCTTGTCGACGAATTCGGCGTTGACCTGCACCATATCACCCGAGCGATCCGGTGCATTGAAGCTGAGCTCTTCGAAGACACGTTCCATCACGGTGTAGAGTCGCCGGGCGCCGATGTTTTCGACCGACTGGTTCACATCCGCCGCGATCTTGGCCAGCGCGGCGATGCCGTCATCGGTGAATTCGACGGTGACGTTCTCGGTGCCCATCAGTGCGGTATACTGGCGGGTCAGCGCGTTATCGGTTTCCGTCAGGATGCGTACGAAATCCTCTTCTGTCAGGGCGCGCAGTTCCACCCGGATCGGCAGGCGGCCCTGTAGTTCGGGCAGCAGGTCAGACGGCTTGGCGATGTGAAATGCGCCCGAAGCGATGAAAAGGATGTGATCGGTTTTCACCGGGCCGTATTTCGTGGAAACGGTCGTGCCCTCGATCAGCGGCAGGAGGTCGCGCTGCACGCCTTCGCGGGACACGTCGCCGCCACGGGTTTCCTGACGGGCGGCGACCTTGTCGATCTCATCGAGGAAAACGATGCCGTTCTGTTCAACCGCTTCCAGCGCGGCCTTGTTCACGGTTTCATCGTCGAGGAGCTTGTCGGCTTCTTCGCCGATCAGGATGTCATAGCTTTCGGCCACGGTCAGCTTGCGTCGCACGGTTCGGCCACCAAAGGCTTTGCCGAAAATATCGCCCAGGTTCATCATCCCCATCTGGCCGCCGCCGGGCTGGCCGGGAATATCAAGCATACCCATCGGGTTCGAATTATCGGTGATGTCCAGTTCTATCACTGTGTCGTCAAGCTCGCCCGACTTCAGTTTCTTGCGGAACATCTCGAGCGTGCCTTCGCGGGCGTCTTCACCGGCGATGGCGCGAAGAACGCGGTCTTCGGCGGCCTTGTGGGCCTTGGCCTTGACGTCTTCGCGCATGTGCTCGCGGGTCATTGCGATGGCGGCATCGACAAGGTCGCGCACGATCTGTTCGACATCGCGGCCGACATAGCCGACCTCGGTGAACTTGGTGGCCTCGACCTTGATGAAGGGCGCGCGGGCGAGTTTCGCCAGGCGGCGGCTGATCTCGGTCTTGCCGACGCCGGTCGGGCCGATCATCAGGATGTTTTTCGGATACACCTCTTCGCGCAGGTCGTCGGCCAGTTGCTTGCGCCGCCAGCGGTTGCGCAGGGCGACGGCGACGGCGCGCTTGGCGTCTTTCTGGCCGATGATGAAGCGGTCAAGCTCGGAGACGATTTCGCGCGGGGTCAGGTCGGTCATATCGAGATTTTCTCCACCGTCAGGTTGCCGTTGGTGTAGACGCAGATATCGGCGGCGATGGCCATCGCCTTGCGGGCGACATCCTCGGCGGACATGTCGCTGTCCATCATGCCGCGGGCGGCGGCGAGCGCATAGTTTCCGCCCGAACCGATGGCGGTGACATCATGTTCGGGTTCGAGCACATCGCCCGCGCCGGTGATGACGAACATCTCGGCGCCGTCGGAAACGATCAGCATCGCCTCGAGCTTTTGCAGGTATTTGTCAGTGCGCCAGTCCTTGGCCAGTTCAACGGAGGCGCGGGCCAGTTGCCCGGGCGTGGATTCAAGCTTGGCTTCGAGCCGTTCCAGCAGGGTGAAGGCATCGGCGGTGGATCCGGCAAAGCCAGCGACCACGTCATATCCGCCGGGCGACAGGCGGCGGACCTTGCGGGCGGTGCCCTTGATCACGGTCTGGCCAAGGCTGACCTGGCCATCACCGGCGATGACGACTTCGCCACCTTTCTTGACACCGATGATGGTGGTGCCGTGCCAGCCGGGGAACTGATCGTCTGCCATGTTTAACCTCCTGTCACTGGGGGCCTATATGGAGCCCAACGGCGAAGGGCACAAGGGCGGGCTTGTTCGCCGTGGATCCACGCCCTAGCGTGTGCGCCATGAGCGAACCCCGTATCCTGAGTTTCTATCTTGAACCCGGTCTGAAAGAGAGCGCCGAAGCCGGGGAACATAATTTCCTGGGAAAGATAGCCGGTGTGGCTCGTGCCGCGGGGTTCGAGACCCGGTATTTCGGCAACGGGGCGGATGAGCGGGCAAGGTCGCTGACGCGGCCGGGCTATGCGCTGTTTCACATGGAGGCGCCGACGCATGCGCGGGCGGTGACGGTCCGGCGGGCCTATACCTATCCGTTCTGGTCGATCGAGCGGACCGAGAAGCGCTGGGAATTCGACGTGGCGAAAGCGGCGTTCGATCCGGGCGAGGCTCCAGCGAAGGAGGCCGCGCGTTTTGCCGGGTTCTGGCGGCAGCGGTTGTGCGGGGACTGGGCGCAAGCACCGGAAAGCGGCCATGTCTACATTGCCTTGCAGGGGCGGCTGTTGGAGCGGCGTTCATTCCAAAGCTGCGCGCCGGTCGAGATGGTCGAAGCGGTGCTGCGGAATGAGGCGGAGCGCCCGGTGGTGGCCGGGTTGCACCCGAAAGAGAGCTACTCGGAAGCAGAGCTGGAAGCACTTGAAAAGCTGGAGGAAAAGCATCCGCGCCTGCGTGTTCGGATGGGTGGGATGGAGCAACTTCTGCCCGGTTGCGACTATGTGGTGACGCAGAACTCGGGCGTGGGATTCATGGGGTATTTCCACCGCAAACCGCTGGTGCTGTTCGGGCAGATCGACTTTCACCATATTGCGGCGAAGGCAGGCGAGATCGGCGCGAAGGAGGCGATCCGCCTGGCGCCCGGGATGGCGCCGGATTTCGATGGCTACCTGTGGTGGTTCCTGCAAAAGATGGCGATCAACGCGGGACGGTCCGAGGCGGAAGAGAAGATCGCCGACAGGCTGCGCGCGCTGGGCTGGCCGGTGTGAAGGTTAACGCCACCGAACGGTCGAAATCGGGGGGGTGATTTGCGTATGACATCCGGCTGACATCCGGCTGCCGCCCGAAACGCGATGGGTTAACGCGCGTTAAGGTTAATGCGGGGTTCGGAGGGGTGCCGGGCTGAAGCCCGGCCTACGCCGGTTTCGGGCCCGGACATGAAAACGCCCCGCGCGGCGGGACCGGCGGGGCGTTTCGGATTGCGATGTCCGGAGGCGATCAGATCGACTCTTCGATCCAGCTTTGCAGCGCGGCCTTGGGGCGGGCGCCGGCCATGTTGGAGATCACTTCGCCGTTCTTGAAGATGAAGAGCGCGGGGATACCGCGCACGCCCATTGCGGCGGGCGAGTTCGGGTTCTGATCGACGTCGACCTTCACGATCTTGACCTTGCCGGCCATCTCGTCCGAGAGCTCTTCCAGAGCCGGGCCGATCATCTTGCAGGGGCCGCACCATTCGGCCCAGAAATCGACCACGACGGGAATGTCGGAATTCTTCACTTCGGCGTCAAAAGTATCGTCGGTGACAGCAACGGTTGCCATTGGGGTATCTCCTGAGATGGGATTGCGAGCAATTTGGCCAGAGCCTATGGGCGGCGGCATGGGGCGTCAAGGTATCTGGGTGTCGCGCAAGGCACCAATCACAAGATCATGAGGGAGCCGCATAAGTGTGGCGTTGCGCGTCCAGAGCAGTGCCGTTTCTATGGTTTTGCCCGGATAGACCTGGGAAAGTGCACTGGCATACGCGCCCATTTGCCGCAAGAGCCCATCGGGGCAGGCCTGCAGGGTTTCGGGCACGGCGGCATTGGTTTTGAAGTCGACGGCCAGAACCGTATCGGGGCCGATGACCAGCCTGTCGATCACGCCCTGGATACGGCGCCCGTCCAGTTCCGGCAGCGCCGCGGAGACCGGCACCTCGGCCAGGGCGTCGGTGGCGAAGATGGGTTGCAGGGCGGGATGCGACAGGACGCGCGTGGCCTCGTCGAGCAGCAGGGCAAGCTCGTCGCCCTCGGCCGCGTCGGGGCCGTAGGCCAGAAGGCGCGCGGCCAGGTCTGGCCAGTCGGCCGACGCATGAGGCGCGAGAAATTCGAGCAGCCGGTGCACTTGGCGGCCACGGCGCAGCGCTGCATCTTCGTCCTGCCCGGCCTCGTCCGGGAGGGCCTTGGCCCCGCCCAGATCGCGCGAGGGGGCGAGCGATTTCGGTCGCGGTTCGGGGATCGGCGCGGGTTGTCGGAAAAAAGCCGGAAAGTCAGCCGTGGGTGGAGGGGGCTCGGCCGGCAATTCAGTCTCTGACAAAGCCCAATCGCCATGTTCGAGGCGCAATCCGCCTTCGGACGGAACGCCCGGTGAAAGCCCGAAATCATGCGGCGTGGCACCCGAGTTTTCCATCGCCGCGCGGATCTTGTGATACCAACACTCGTCTTCGTCTTTCAGGTCGCCCGCGGCGGCGACGATCAGCCACTTCTCGGCCCGGGTCATGGCGACGTAAAGCAGCCGGTCGCGTTCGTGCCGCTCCTTTTCCTTGAGCGCCTCCATCGCGTCGGTCATTTGCGGCGGTGACCCGTCGCTGCCGGTGCGCCAGGCGGGGTGACCGCCCACCGGGATGATCTGTCGGCGCAGCTGTTCGCGCCGCTTGCCTGTGTCGGGCAGAATGACAATGGGTGATTCAAGCCCCTTGGCGGCGTGCACCGTCATTACCCGGATGCGGCGGCCGGCGCTTTCCATCTGGCGTTTGATCTCGATATCGTCGGTTTCCATCCATGTCAGGAAACCGGTGACGCTGGGCACGGCGGAGCGTTCATAGGCCAGCGCCTGGTCCAGCAGCGCGTTGATGCCATCTTCGGCCTCGGGGCCGAGGCGGGCGAGCAGTTTGCGGCGCCCGTCATGGCGGATGAGGATCCGTTCGATCAGGTCGTAGGGGCGCAGGAAATCGGCGGTGCGGCGCAGATCGTCAAGCTGGGCCAGTGTTTCGGGATGCGCGGCGGCCTGTTTGCGCAGCGCTTCCCACAAGGTGGCGGGGCGGCCATGGGCAAGCCGGAACAGCGCCTGTTCGCTGAACCCGAAGAAGGGTGATTTCAGCACCGTGGCGAGTGAAAGATCATCCTCGGGCGTGGCAAGGAATTGCAGCATCGCGGCGATGTCGCGAACCGCCAGTTCACCCCCGATCTTGAGCCGGTCGGCGCCGGCGATGGGCAGGGCGCGTGCCTTGCATTCGCGGATGATCGCGTGGAAGAGCGGCGAGCGGCGCTGCACCAGGATGAGGAAATCGCCGGCATGGACCGGGCGCAGGGTGATCGGGGCGCTATTGTCCGTTTTGTGCGGGATCAGTGCCTTATTTTCGATCATGTGGCTGATCTGGTCGGCGATGGCACGGGCCAGTTTGGCAACGTGATGATCGGGCCCGACCTGATCGACCGGATCGAACCATTGCGGCCTGTCGGGTTCGGCCGTGGCGGGAATGACCGGCCACAGATCGACGCGGCCCGGCAAGCCGTCGAAAAAGGCCATGTGTTTTTCCTCGGCCGAGAAGCCCGCGGCCTCGTGCCCTTCGAAGGTGGCATCGACCAGGGTGAGCACGGTGCGCGACGACCGGAAGGAATATTTCAGAATGGATTTCTGCAGGGGCTGGTTGGTGCGTTCGAGCCGGGCCCGGAATTCCTCGCGCATGCGGTCGAATTCGCGCGGGTCGGCGCCTTGGAACGAATAGATTGACTGTTTCTTGTCGCCCACCACGAAGATGGTGCGCGGCACATCGGCACGTGCGCCTTCGCCGGCGGTGAATTCCTGGGCAAGGCGTTCGATCACCTGCCATTGCGGGGGCGAGGTATCCTGCGCCTCGTCGACAAGGATATGGTCGATGCCGCCGTCGAGCCGGTAGAGCACCCATTGCGCCACCCGGTCATCGGTAAGCAGCGCGCGGGTTTTCTGGATCAGGTCATCGAAATCGAGCCAGCCACGGCGCTGTTTCTCGTGTTCGTAGCGGGCAAGGAAAGCACGGGCGAAGGCATGGAGCGCGCGGGTTTTGCAGGCGGCGGCGTAAGCGATGCGCATATCGCGGGCAGCCTCAATGCGCTCCATCAGCGCGTTCAGCGCCTCGACGATGTCGGGGTCCATCGCCTCGCGCGTGGACTTGGTGGGAAAGCTGCCGATCTTGGGTGCAAATGGCAGCTTGGCGCTGGGCCCGGTGAGGAACACGCTTTCCAGCGTGGGCAGGGCGGCGAGGTCGAACTTTGACACCGAGGCCAGTTTCGCATGGGCCTTGAGATCGTTGGTGCTGCCCTGGGCGAGTGCGGGCAGGAGGGCCGCGAAGATTGCCGGCTCGTCCCCATTAAAGGCGATAGCGGTGATGTCGGATTGCGTGGTGTCCGGGGTGAGATCAAACAGGGCGAAAATATCGGCTTGTGACAGATTTTCGGCGAATCCGGCTGCGTTAGAGACGATTTCGCCTGTCAGATCCTCAAGCGTGTCGCCGCCGAGATAGCGGCTGAGTTCGGCCACCAGGGGCCTGTCCGCGTCGCTGGCCATCTCTTCGAGGATATCGGCGCGCAGCAGGGCGGCGGCGCGGTCGTCCATCTCGGCGAAACGGGGGGTGACGCCGGCCTCGAGCGGGAAGCGGCGCAGGATGGAGGAGCAGAAGGCGTGGATCGTCTGGATCTTGAGCCCGCCGGGCGTCTCGATCGCCTGGGCAAAAAGGCGGCGGGCCTCGCGCAGGGTATCGGGCGAGATGGATCGCGCGATGCCCAGATCGGACAGTTCGTCATGCAGTTTCGCATCGGGCAGCATGGCCCAATTGCCCAGCCGGCCAAATAGGCGGTTCTGCATCTCGGACGCGGCGGCCTTGGTGTAGGTCAGGCACAGGATGTTCTGCGGATCGACCCCTTCGAGCAGCAGACGGGCCACCCGGTCGGTGAGCACGCGGGTCTTGCCCGACCCGGCATTGGCGGCAAGCCATGTCGAGAGGTTGGGGCGGGCGGCGTCGATCTGGGCCTGGGTGGCGACGTTCGGGGCGGTCATTCCAGGTCCTCCCCTTCGGCGTCTTCGGTGATGTCCCATTCGCCGAAGCGCGCAAGCTGATCATAGCTGCCCTGATCGTCAGACGTGAACATGGCGCGGCGCGAGAGATAGCCCTGATCCGGTGCCTGGTAGCGCGCGATCAACCGGCGCAGTTCTGCGAGCACGGTGGCGGGCGGACTTTCGGCCAGCGGTGCGGGCGTTTCGCCGGGGCTGGACCCCAGGCCGATATAGACAGCCGCGGACACCGGCGCGGGAGCGAGATCGCCGAAACCGGCGTTTTCCGCAATGATAGTCTCTAACAAGAGCTGTTTGTCGAAATGCTCTTGCGCCTTTTTGCTGGGCACGGTTCCGGTCTTGTAATCATAGATCAGCAGACTGCCATCGTCGGCCCGGTCGATCCGGTCGGCGGTGCCGGACAGTTCGAAATCCAGCTCGGGCAGGCTCAGCCTGCCCTTGATCTCGTAGCCGGCGGGGGTGGCCCCGGCCTGGCGGGCGCGTTCATTTGCGATGAAACTGTCGGCAACACGTTCAAGCCGCGCGAGCCAGACCAGCCGTTCGGCGGGCCAGGGCACTGATTTTTCAAAAACCTGCGTGGCGGTTGCCATCAGGTGGTCGCGGGTCAGAAGCGCGGGATCGTTCACCGTGTCCTGGATGAATTTTTCCAACACCTCGTGTATCGCGATGCCGCGGATCAGGGCATCGGGCAGGCGCATCAGCGGATCGAGCGGCCTGAGACCCAGGACATGCTTGGCGTAGATCGCGTAGGGATCGCGGATGAGGGTGCGAATTTCGGTCACCGACAGGCGGCGGGGCCGGGCAGCCAAAGGCGGGCGTGGTGCGGGCCGGGGAGCCGACGCCGTTTCGCCGGGATCTTCCAGCGCGGCGGCACGGGCCAGCCATGTCCGGCCCCGGGTCTGCATTTCCTCATAGGCCGTGTCGCCACCCCTGTCCGGAAGGCCGTTCAAAAGGTTCGACAACCGGTTGAGCCAGCGCGACACCACGGTTTCGGCATCTTCCGAGCGGGTGGAACGTGTCAGCCAGACTTCGGGTGCGGCGATGGCCTGTTGGAAGTCATGCGCCGAGAGGCCGATATTGCGTTCGGGCAGAAGCAGGCCGGCATCGTTCCGCATCCGGCGATTGAGCCAGGGGTCGGGCGTGGGCGCCTCGGGCCAGGTGCCTTCGTTGAGGCCGGCAAGGATGAGAAGAGAGGGCCCCTGAACCCGGGCTTCGAGCGTGCCCCAGATGAGGATATGGGGGTGAGGTGTTTCGACTTCGCGCACCTCGGCGCCCGAGAGGATGGCGCCGAAAAGATCGGCATAGTCGCGCGCGTTGAGTGCCCCACCCGAGGGCGCGGCAAGGGCCAGATCGTCGATGACCTGTTTCGCGGCCTTACCATCGGCGTGGTCCCAGGGGTGCGGCACCGCATCGGTATCGGGACCGCGCATGGCGCGCATGAGCAGATCGAGATGCAGATCAAGGCGCGCGGATATTTCCACCTCGCCAGGAGCGTTCTGCCCGGTGAAGGTGTCGGCCACCCAGGCGGCCCAGTCATCGGCCTCGCGGGTTTTGCGGCCCTGCGCCCAGTTCAGGATCGCCGCGGCATCGGGATAGGGCGGGCCGTGGCGGCGAATGTGAAGTTCGAGTTCCTGGGTCAGCAGAAGATGCGGGCCGCGGTCGGCCGCGCTGTGGGTGAGCGGGTGTTTCAGCAGCGTGAGCAGCGCATCAGCGGTAAGCCGATGTTCGAAGAGCGCCGCGATGTGGCGCATGAGCCGGCCGATCGCCGAGAGCTGAAGCGGTTCGCCTGCGCTGTCGTCGGGTTTGATGTTCCAGCGGTCGAGCGCGGCGGCGACCTGCCGGGTGAGCGCCCGGTCGGGCGTGATGAGCGCGGCGGTTTCGCCATTTTCGGCGGCTTGGCGCAGGCGAAGGGCGATGGCCAGCGCCTCGTCGCGTGTCGAGGGGGCCTCGATCAGGGTGATGTCGCGGGTCGCGGTTTCCAGATCGTTCAGATGCTGGCCGTCCTGCAACCACTGATCGGTCACCGGGGCCGGGCGCAGGGCGAGGGAGACAAGCCGGTTGCGCGCCGGGTTGGGCGCCGTGGCATCCGGCCAGGGGCGGACATCATCGCGGGTGATGCCCAGCGCCTGCATCAGCGCGTGGAAACGGTATTGCGGGTGATCTTCGATCGGCATGTCCCCATCGAGCCGGTCCCAGACCGCGGCGGGCATGTTGAAATCAAACCCCGGAAGGACGAGCGCGCCCTGCGGCAGGCGGGCGGCGGCCTGCATGAGAAGCTGCGTGGTGCCGCGCGACCCGGTCGACCCTGCAATGATCACGGGGTGCATGGGCGGGTCTTCCTGCCAGTCCTCGATCAGGCGTTCGACGATCAGGCGCTGGCGCGCCTCGGTATCCGGCGGTTCGCCGGTGTCTTCGAAATAGTGCTGGATGATCGACAGGAAGTTCTGGGTTCGGGCCCAGTGGCCGGACTGATCCTGAACATCCAGTGCGGCGATGGCCGAGGGTGGCACGCCTTCGCCCTGCATTTCGCCCATCAGCCGCGCCAGGCTGTCGGCCAGGTCATAGAGCGAGGCGCGCGGCGCAAACCCATCGGTCGCGTCAAGGAAGCGCGAGACGAGTGGGACGAGTTCGAGCCGCCGCTTGAGCGGAGGGACGGGCGGCGGCAGCTGATCGAGCGCTGTCATCTCGCCCAGGTCGGTGACGAGAGAGATGCGCGGCAGCAGGAGCGCCGGGCCGTCATCGAAAAGCGTGGCGATGCGGCGCGCCATGCGCCGGGTGTTGACGATCAGCTGCACCCGCGCGAGCCGGTCGGGCGGCTGATCGGCGAAATGCCGCGTCAGGCCCTGCACCAGCGCGTTAGGAAAATCGGCGCCGGGGGGCATGGCGAAGATGCGCGGGGTATCCGACGGCTCAAACATCGGACGCCCCGATCATCCGCTCGGCGGCGATGATGCCATCGGGGTGGCCGACATCGCACCACTGGCCGGGATAGGGCAGGCCAAAGAGGCGGCCCGCCGCGGCCATCCGGTTCCACAGCAGGTTGAGGGAAAAGGCGGCCTCGGCGATGTCATGCAGGCCCTCGGTGCGGATGATCTGCACCCCGCCATAGACATGGCCGGGCCCGCGGGTGATCTGGCCACCCTCGCCAAGGATGAAATCGCCCTGCCCGGTATGGCCGATGGCGTTCCCGCGCGGGATGCAGATAAGAAGGGCATCCATCCGGTCCGGATCCCAGGCCTGTGCCAGGAGCGACAGGGGGTTGGGCCCGCGCCAGACGGCATCGGTGTTCATGGTAAAGACCGGCCCGGTTCCCAGAAGCGGCAGCGCGTGGCGCAGCCCGCCGCCGGTTTCGAGGATATCCGGCTGTTCGTGGGAGAAGGCGATGTTGCGGCCCTGAAGGTGCGTGATGAGCGGGTCGGGCCGGTAGTGCAGGTTGGCGACGACGCGCGAGAGGCCCAGCGGCTCGACCAGGTCGAGCGCATGGTCGATCAGCGGGCGCCCTGCGACGGGCACCATCGGTTTGGGCTGCTCGGCGGTGAGCGCGCCCATGCGCGTGCCGAAGCCTGCGGCAAACAGCATTATGGCGTCGGGATGGTCGCGCATTTTTTCTTGAGCGTGATGAGGATTTCGGGAGTGGGTTCGGGAAGCGCCGCGCGCACGAGACCGGCCACGGGCGCAAGCGCCGGATGGTCAAGATCACGTTGCAGGAGGTTCCAGACACGGGGGATGAGATCGACGTAATGCGCCTTGCCGTCGCGCAGGCAGAGGCGCGCGAAGACGCCGACGATGCGCAGGTTTCGCTGCGCGCCGAGGAGGTGGTAGGCGGCCAGAAAAGCGTCTCTGTTCCAGCCTGATTGCGCGATATAGCGGTCGATCATCGCAGATTCGATTGCGGGCGGGACATCGCGCCGCGCGTCCTGCAGAAGCGAAACGAGATCATAGGCGGCATGGCCTGTCATCGCGTCCTGGAAATCAAGCAGGCCGACGCCGGCCGGGCCCGCGCGATCGGGTAACCAGAGCAGGTTTTCCGAATGGTAGTCGCGCTGGATCAGCACCGATTGATCGGCGGCGTGCGTGTCGAGCAGCGGCTGGAAGGCCGAGGTGAACGCCGCCCGCGCGGCGGTATCGGGCGTGGCGGCATGGGCGAGATACCAGTCGAAAGCCAGCGCGGCCATGTCTGTCATCACCTGCGGGGAATAGGCGGCAAGGCCCGGGGGAAGATCGGCGCGATGCAGCGAGAGGAGCACATCTGTCGCGGCCTCGTAGAGCGGGGTTTCCAATGCGGGGGTTTCGGGGATGACGCGGGCGAAAAGCGCGTCGCCCAGATCCTCGAGCAGGAGAAAGCCGTGTTCTGCGTCTTCGGCCAGGATGCGGGGGGCGGAGAGGCCGAGCGCGGTAAGATGCCGGGCGATGCGGGTGAAGGGCCGTGTGTCTTCACCCTTTTCGGGGGGCGCATCCATCAGCACGGCACTGCCAAGCGCCGGGTGCGAGAGCCGTTCATACCGGCGGTTCGAGGCATCACCGGCCAGCGGCGCGCGGGTGGCCGCGGCCCAGCCGGTGCCGGCAAGAAAGGCGGTGGCCAGGGTTTCACGCGCGGACATCGGCAACTCCTTGCAAACGGGTGGCCCAATCGCCGCCGCGCCAATCGAGCGTTAGCGTTCTGGCATCTTCATCCTGTCCCAGCGCGAACGCCATGTGAAGTGCGTCGGGCGGGGCGAGATCGCCCAGCCGATCCGGCCACTCCACGAGGCAAAGCGCAGTTTCGAACGCATCGAGCAGGCCAAGCTCGATCACCTCGTCGGCATGGCCGAGGCGGTAGAGATCGCTGTGCCAGATCTCGAAACCGGGCGCGTCATAGACCTGCACCAGGGTGAAGGTGGGTGAGGGCACGTCCTCGGGGTATTCGAGGAGAGACTGGATGAGCGACCGGGCGAAATGGGTTTTGCCCGCGCCGATGCCGCCGGACAGAAGCAGCACGTCGCCGGCGCGCAGGCGCGGGGCCAGCGTGCGGGCAAAGCCTGCGGTCTGATCGGCCGAGTTGAGCGTGAAAGCGACGGGGGGCACCAGCATGGCGCGAGATTACCCGGCCTGTCGTCCCCTGCAAGCAGGTTTCACCCCGGCGTGGCCGGGGCGTTGCCGGTTTCGAGGACGGGATGGAGGCGGAAGCCGACGAGCGTGGCGCCCCCGCCGATGGGCGTGACGCGGCATTCCACCGGCGTGCCGTCTTTCAGCGTGATGTCGGAAAACCATTCCTCGCGGTTGCCGGAGCCGGTTACGAACCCGTCAAGCCGGGCCCAGAAGGGCGTGGATGCGGCCATGGTTTTCCATTGCCGCGTCGCATCCTGCAGCGTCATTTCGGCAAAGCTGTTGTCCGGGTCCAGTTTCCAGAGGTTGCGGAAGGCGGCGTTGGAGAAGGTCAGCGCCCCCGACGATGTGAAAACGGCGATCGCCTCGTCCAGGGTGTCGATCACCGCCTGGCCCATGTCGAGCTGTGACCGGAAACGGCGGGTGAGCGAGATTTCCGCGCTGATATCCTCGATCAGGATGGCGATAGCGCCGTCGGGATGGGGCCGTCCGGTGACACGGTAGGTAAGCCCCGAGGGCAGCGACCAGGTTTCGTGGTAACGACCGTCCGAGGCGGCGATGACCAGGTCGGCGATGTGCTGGCGCCAGGTGGCATAGTTCTTGGGCTCGGGCATCATCCGGCTTTCGCGCAGCCGGTCGAAGAAACTGAGCATGTTGGGCCGGGACGACAGGAAATCGGCGGGCAGCGCCGTCAGGTCGATCAGCGCGGGATTGAAGAGCGCGAGCTGCCGGTTGCGGTCGAAAATGGCGAGACCGGTGGAGAGCTGGGCAAAGGTCTTGGTCAGGGTCTGGACAAAGCGATGCTGCGCAATCTCGGCTTCGACCACGGCGTTAACGTCGATGGCGAAGCTGAGAAAGCTGTTCCGGCCCGAGCGGATCTTGGTGACGTCGAACCAGTTGGCCTGTTCCTTGCCGCCGGTTTCAAGAACGGCGCGGGTGGTGATGCTTTGCTGGTCGTCGGGCAGGTTGATGTCGAAGGCCGGCAACGCCGGTTCGCCGCGAATGGCGGGCAGGCCGGCGCGCTGGGACAGATCGCCATAGGTATCGTTGGCCCAGCTGAGCGTTCCATCGCCGCGCGACAACCAGATGGGATGCGGAAACAGGTTGGAAGCGCTGGCGATGGCGCGAAGCTCCTGCGACTGAACGATTCCGCGGTGGCGGTCGACGGTGGTGGAACGTTTCGGATCGATCAGTTCGATCTGGAGGCGGCCACGCACGTTTCTGAGCCTAAGCGAGGCCGGATCGTTCCGGCCGTTCGCCGGAATGTCTGTCGGGGCGTCCGACAGGGCCTCTTGCACGGAGCGCGGAATGGCAGGGAAGCGCGGGCGCAGGTGAGCCAGGATCGCGATCCATTCCGGCCCGTCCTGGATATCTTCGATCTCGAACAGACGCATGGCGGCCTCGGACGCGGAAAGGACGTGATCGCCGTCGAAGAGAAGCGAAACCGAGTCGTCTGGTATGTCCCGTGGCGCAGCAGGGTGCAGGCCTGTTCGTGAAAACAGCCAGAGCGCAGCAAACGCCGCCGCGACCGAAATAACCGCGATCAAGCCATAAGCGAGAACCCCGAAACCGGTCATGTCTGTCCCTTCCACATCGCAGGCCCCGGTGCAGAGTGCGCGGGAATGGTTAACGATCGGTAAACATCGGGAAACCGCTGGGTCGGTTAACTAGATTTCGATCGGGCGGTTTTCGCCAACCGGCATGCGCCCGCTGCCAAAGCGCGCGTCGATGCGCGAGAGCGGCCATGTCACCTCGATCACCGCGCCACAGCGTTCGCGGGCCTTGGCATCGGCGTTGTGGGCATCGGCGCCATTGGCAAAGGACAGCTCGGCGCCGGTGCGTTCCAGAAGCGTCTTGGCGATGAACAGGCCCAGGCCCATGCCTTCGTAGGCGGGGCGCTCGGGGCGGTCGGGTGTGGCGCGGCGTCGGCGCATGAAGGGATCGCCGATGCGCCCGATCAGGTGCGGCGGAAAGCCGGGGCCGTCATCCTGGATGCGGATGGTGATGCGCCCGTCGCTCCACATGGTTTCGACCCAGACATTGGCGCGCGCGAAATCCACCGCGTTCTGGATCAGGTTGCGCAGGCCATGCACGATTTCCGGGCGGCGCATGACGGTGGGCTGGGGCAGTTCGGTGCCGACGCCTGGCATGGCTTCGAAATGGATGGTCTTGCCGCGATCGACATGCGGGTTTGCGGCCTCTTCCACCACGGCAGTGACGGGGGCCTGGTGCATGTAGAGATCATCTTTGCCCGCCTGCCCCATCGAGCGCAGGATATCACGGCAGCGGTCGACCTCCTGGTTGATGAGCTGGATGTCTTCGAGCACATCCGGGTTATCGGCGAAATCCTCCATCAGCTCGGACGAGGTGAGCTTGATCGTGGCCAGCGGCGTGCCGAGTTCATGCGCGGCGGCGGCGACGACGCCGCTGAGATCCGAGAGTTTCTGTTCGCGGGCCAGTGCCATCTGCGTGGCCTGCAGCGCGTCGGACATCGAATGCACCTCGGAGGCCGTCCAGCGGGCATAGACCGACAGGAACACGATGGCGATGACGATGGCCGCCCAGTTGCCAAAGACAAACAGATCGCCGATCCGCAGGATGAACCCTTCGGCGGTGCGCAGCGGCATGTGGAACTCGGCCAGGAGCGAGACGAGAAGGATGGCGGTGGCGCCCAGGAACACCGTGCTGCGCAGCGATAGCGCGGCGGCCGACACCGTGACCGGCCCCAGCACGAGCAGCGAAAACGGGTTGTTGAGACCGCCGGTGAGATAAAGCAGGGCGCAGAGCTGCAGCAGGTCGAAAAGCACCATGAGAAGGTTTTCGCTTTCGCTGAGCCGCTTGCTTTCGGGGAAGATGAACATCGCCACGAGGTTGGCGATGACCGAAAGCCCGACGATCAGGTAGAAGAGCCCGACCTCGGTCTGGACGTTGTAGAAGACCTGCGCGACGATCAGCGCGGTGATCTGCCCGACGATGGCGCCCCAGCGCAGCCAGATGATGGTGCGCAGGCGAATCCAGTTGCCGCGCTGGCCGCCGCCGGTAATGGCAAAATTCGTATCCGTCATGTGCGCGCCTTCGTCCCGTTGCATGCCGCCCCATGATTGTTAGATGTGACGCACGCGCCATTCAATGGCGCAGGGCAACGCAAAGGAGCAGGCAGATGACCCGGTATTATGCGATTGGCGCCGTTGTGGCCGTTGTGGTGGTGATCGTCGCCACGGTTTTCCTGACCATGGGCGGCCAGCCGGACGATAAATACGCGCAATGCCGGGTGGGCCAGGTGGCGGGTGGAAGCAAGATCGGCGGACCCTTCACCCTGATCGACGAGGACGGCAGGACGGTGACCAGCGAAGACCTGATCGACGAACCGACGCTGCTCTACTTCGGGTATTCCTTCTGCCCGGATGTCTGCCCGCTGGACAATTCGCGCAATGCCGATGCCGTGCAGATCCTGGAGGATCGCGGCCAAATCGTGAAGCCGGTCTTCATCTCGATCGATCCTGAGCGCGATACGCCCGAACTCTTGAAGGATTTCACCGACAGGCTGCATCCGCGGATGATAGGCCTGACCGGCAGCATGGAGCAGGTGAAGGCGGCGAGCAAAGCCTATCGCACCTATTTCAAGAAACAGGAGCCCGAGCCGGGCGACGAGGAATATTACCTGATCGACCACTCGACCTTCAGCTACCTGGTCTTTCCCGACGAGGGCTTTATCGAGTTCTTCCGCCGCGATCTGACGCCGGAACAGATGGCCGATCAGATCGGCTGTTTCCTGGAGGCGCGATAAGGCCCTGACGCGGCCCGCGTTTTCCGGTGCGACGAGGTTTGACGGATGCCCGGGCGCGGGCTACAACCTATGCAACGTGAGCGCGTGAACGGGAGGAGCCTTCGTGGCCGATGAGGTTCTGGAGATTGGCGAAGACAAATCGCTGCTGATCGTCGACGATGACGAGCCGTTTCTGCGCCGCCTGGCCAAGGCGATGGAGAAGCGCGGCTTCGAAGTGGAAACCGCCAGTTCCGTGGCTGCCGGCAAGGCGATCGCCACGGCTCGGCCACCCGCCTTTGCGGTCTGCGACCTGCGGCTTGAGGATGGCAACGGGCTCGACGTGGTCGAGGTGCTGCGCGAGAAGCGGCCGGACAGCCGTATCGTGGTGCTGACCGGCTATGGCGCGATTGCCACGGCGGTGGCGGCGGTAAAGATCGGGGCGACCGATTACCTGTCGAAACCGGCCGACGCCAAGGACATCACAAACGCCCTGCTGACCCCGGATAACGAGCTGCCCCCGCCGCCGGAAAACCCGATGAGCGCGGACCGCGTGCGCTGGGAGCATATTCAGCGGGTCTATGAACTTTGCGATCGCAATGTCAGCGAAACCGCGCGGCGGCTGAACATGCACCGCCGCACGCTGCAGCGGATCCTGGCCAAGCGCAGCCCGCGGTAATCCTTGAAACACGATCCGGCATTTCCGCCCAATCCCGGTGGGGGTTGGTCGATGACGTGCCGCGAGGTGCCGGCCGCGATCATCGTGCCGCCCGCGCAGGGCGGTCTGGTGCAGGGGTGCGGGGTGCTGGATGTAGATGGCCGTTACCTGCCGCGGGGCGCGACATGGCGGCGGGAAAAGGCGATCACGGTTGAGCCCCAGCGCAAGGGGCCGGTGGAGGAGCACCTGCCGGGCCGGTGGCTGTGGGGCGGTGTTCTGTTCAATCACTTCGGCCATTTCCAGGTGGAGAGCACGGCGCGGCTGTGGCCGGTGCCGGGGCTGCGCGACAAGTTGAGTGGGGTGGTCTTTGCGGCCAGGGATCAGACGCAGCCCGAGGGGTTGCGGGCGTTCCAGGCCGATTACCTGCGGCTGTTGATTGGTGACGTGCCGGTGCGGGTGGTGACCCGGATCACGCAGGTCGATCATCTGGACGTGCCGGGGCAGGCCTTTGGCCTGGGCGATATCGCCTTTGGCACGCGGGTGTTCCGGCGGTTCGTCGATACGCATTTCGCCAGGGATATCAGGGCCGAAGGGCCGGAGCGGTTGTTTATTTCCCGTGCAAGGCAGGGGGTGAACAAGGGCGGGTTCGTGGGTGAGGAGATCCTTGACGACCGGATGGCGCGTGCGGGTTACGAAGTGTTCCATCCCGAGAGGCACGACATCGCCACGCAGGTCGCGCGATACAAGGCGGCGGAGCGGGTGGTGGGGTTGGACGGATCGGCCCTGCACCTTTACGCGATGGTCGCGAAAGCGCCGCAATGGGCGGCGGTGATCCTGCGGCGGAACCGCGGCGCGAGCCGCTCGCTGCGCCGGCATATGGAACGGTTTACCGGCACGGCGCCGCTGGTGATCGAGGCGCTGGCGCGGGTGGGATACAGCCACGGGAAGAAGCGGCTGATCTCGGCACTGGATTTCGCGGCGATCGGGACGGAGCTGATGGCGGGCGGTTTCCTGGACCAAGGGGTGGACTGGGGACCGCTGAGCGCCGAGGAAGAAGCGTGGGTGGCCGACGCGCTGGCGCGGCTGGAGGCACGTTAACCTTTTGGCACGGGCCGCGAATCAGGGGGGTGACATGCGTGCACCGCCCGGCTGACATCCGGCTGTCGGCAAAATCGGGGTTTTCGGCAGCATTAGAGACTTAACAGGGCGTGCGATGCCCTGTCAGAGATCGTAGCGCTTGAGGATTTTGTCGACGATCGTACCGTCGGCCAGCGCAACGCCTTCGCGCCGCCCCCATGTCTCGAACCCGCGCGACTGGTAATAGGCAAGGCCGCCGGAATTGTCGGCACGGATATTGGCGTTGATCCACTCATAGCCCAGGTCGCGCGCGGCGGCGGCGGTGGCCGCAAAAAGACGCGAGCCGATTCCCAACCCGGTTTCTCCGACACGCACGAAGGTGGCGATATCGCAGGCCTCGGGTGGCAGGTCGGGATATGGGCCAATCCATTGAAAGCCGAGCAGCGTGCCATCGTCATCTTCGGCCAGGTGCCACACGCCATGCACGCCGTGGCCGGCCATCTTGTCGGACAGGTCCGCCCCCGTTATCGGATCGGTCAGCGCGGTCGTTCCGCCCTGGGCAATGATCGCATTCAGAAGCTCGGCCATGGCGCGGGCATCGGCGGGGGTGGCGCGGCGGATATGGATCATGAACGGGCCTTTTCGGGCATTATTAGAGACTAAATCGCGGCCAGAAGCGTGTTGTGCCGGGCGGTGAAATCCTCGCGCACGTCTTTCGGGGGACGCAGGTGGATGTCCAGCCCCTCGATCAGCGCCGGATCCGGCTTGCCGAAAAACTTGTCCGCCTCGGCCATGGTGAACCCGGCAATCTGGGTCGCCTCCATCCAGGCGGAAACGCGGTCGGCGGCCTTGATTTTCTTCTTCACGGCCACGGGAATGGCGGCGGGCAGGCCGAAACGGATGTGAATGGCCGCGGTCAGCCTGTCATCCAGCGCGCCATAACCCGGCCCGACCGCCGCCTTGACCGGCGAAATCATGTCGCCGATCACGTATTCGGGCGCGTCGTGCAGAAGCGCGGCAAGGCGCCATTTCGGGGGCGATTTCGGCTCTAACCTTGCGTAAATCGCTTCGACCAGAAGGGAATGTTCGGCCACGGAATAGGGCCAGTCGCCCATCGTCTGCCCGTTCCAGCGCGCCACGAAAGCAAGGCCGTGGGCGATGTCCTCGATCTCGATATCCATCGGCGTGGGATCGAGCAGATCAAGCCGGCGGCCCGACAGCATACGTTGCCAGGCGCGGGGCGGGGCGGATTTTCGGGCGGCTGCCATGTTTTCGTCAAACTCCGATATTGCACGCCCTTTTTCTGCCACATTCAGGGCGCAGAATGAACTTATTGGGATTACCTGCTGCCACAAAGCCCGACAAGACCGGAGAACCGGCACGGGCTTTGGGTGATCGCCGTAAAATAAACGAGCCGCCGGGCGCGCAGTCTCTCTCCCTGCGCTGCCCGGCGATCGAAGCAGTACGAAAGGAGCAGGTCCCATGCTCAACAGACTAGTTGCCCTGGGGTTGGGGATCGGCGCGGTGCTGACCGCGATTCCGGCCCATGCCGAAAACTGTGCCATGCGGGATCAGGTGGTGCAGCGGCTGGAGCAGGACTATGCCGAGCAGTTGACCGGCGGCGGGCTGAACGATGCGACAGACGGTGAGGCGGTTGTCGAGGTCTGGGCATCGCCCGAGACCGGCACCTTTACCGTTCTGATGACCACGGCCGAGGGGCTGAGCTGTGTGCTGGCCACCGGAACGGACTGGTTTGCGCAATCGCCTGTGCAGATGCCGGCGGGGCTGAAAAGCTGAGCTCTCAGGCCGGCAGGAAAATACCGTTTCTTTCGATCTCGCCGACGCAGCGATAGCCGGCCTTTGGCGCGAGACGGTTGAGGGTTTCGGCAAAGGCGCGGTTGCGCCACGCCTTGCCGGATTCCAGCACCACGAGCGGCGCGTGATCGTTCAGGATGCGCGCGCTGCCGGCCAGCGCGTTCTGTTCGAAACCTTCCACATCGAGGTGTAACAGAGACACTTTGCGTGATTTCGGCACCAGCGAGTCGATGGTGACGAGCGGCACGCTGATCGCGCGCTGATCGTCGGCTTCCATGTCAGTGACGATCTTTTCGCCCGCGGCGATCTTCTTGCCCGAGGGGCGGGCGATCTGAAGCGTGACCGTGGACTCTTCGGCGCCGACGGCGACACGGTGCAGGGCGACATTGCCCAGACCGTTCAGGCGCATGGTTTCCTGCGCGGCGACGAAGCTGACCGGCACCGGCTCGAAACTGTGCAGTCGTGCCTTGGGGGCGAGGTTTTCGCACAGCGCCGGGAAGAAATCACCGATGAAGGCGCCACCGGTGACGATGTCGCCGTTGCCCAGATGGCGGCGCAGGAAACGCAGGGTGCGCGGCTCGTAGACCTTGCCGTTTTGCAGCAGGGTTGGAATGCCCCGGCCGCGATATTCATCCGGAACGCAGTAAAATCCGTATTCATTGGCGAACACGGAATGCGGGATATCGGAGATATCGGGAAGGGCCTGATCGGCCTTGGTATCTTTCGGCATGTTTCCTGCCTTTTTTACTGCTCTGCGCCAAAGTTTATGCGGATTGTGTGCAAAGGCAAGGAATGATAGGTGCGTGCCGAACCCTTTGCGGTTTCGGGGCATCGGTATTTGCCCGGGCCGAAAACCGCATCCGACATGATTTGACCAGCCAGATCCCACGGCGCGTGCACGCGGGTAAGGCGAGACGGAGCAGCGCGAGATGACAACCGATTATATCGTCAAGGACATCAACCTGGCCGAGTTCGGCCGCAAGGAAATTGCAATTGCCGAGACCGAGATGCCCGGCCTGATGGCCCTGCGCGAGGAATATGGCGCGGCGCAGCCGTTGAAGGGTGCGCGGATTGCCGGCAGCCTGCACATGACGATCCAGACGGCGGTGTTGATCGAGACGCTGGTGGCGCTGGGTGCCGATGTGCGCTGGGCCTCGTGCAACATCTTCTCAACCCAGGATCACGCGGCGGCGGCGATTGCCGCGGGCGGCACGCCGGTTTTCGCCATCAAGGGCGAGACCCTGCCGGAATACTGGGACTATGCCGACCGCATTTTCCAGTTCGAGGAAGGTGGCGCGAACATGATCCTGGACGATGGCGGCGATGCGACGCTTTACATTCTGATCGGCGCGCGGGTCGAGGAAGGCGAGACCGACCTGATCGAGAACCCGCAGAGCGAGGAAGAAGAGGCGCTGTTTGCGCAGATCAAGAAACGCCTGGCCGAAAGCCCCGGCTGGTTCGTGAAACAGCGCCACATGATCAAGGGTGTTTCCGAGGAAACCACCACCGGGGTGCACCGTCTTTACAAGATGATGGAAAAGGGCCACCTGCCCTTCCCGGCGATCAACGTCAACGACAGCGTGACCAAGTCGAAATTCGACAACAAGTACGGCTGCAAGGAAAGCCTGGTTGATGGTATTCGCCGCGCCACCGATACGATGATGGCCGGCAAGGTCGCCGTGGTCTGCGGCTATGGCGACGTGGGCAAGGGCAGCGCAGCGAGCCTGCGCGGCGCGGGCGCCCGCGTGAAGGTGACCGAGATCGACCCGATCTGCGCGCTGCAGGCGGCGATGGACGGGTTCGAGGTGGTCACGCTGGAAGACGTGGCGCCGAGCGCGGATATCTTCATCACCACCACCGGCAACCGCGACGTGATCCGCATCGAGCACATGCGTGAGATGAAGGACATGGCGATCGTCGGCAACATCGGCCACTTTGATAACGAGATCCAGGTGGCCGCGCTGAAGAACCACAAATGGACCAACATCAAGGACCAGGTGGACATGATCGAGATGCCGAATGGCAACCGGATCATCCTGCTCAGCGAAGGCCGCCTGTTGAACCTGGGCAATGCCACCGGCCACCCGTCCTTTGTGATGTCGGCGAGTTTTACCAACCAGGTCCTGGCGCAGATCGAGCTGTGGACCAAGGGCGCGGAATACGCCAACGAGGTCTACGTGCTGCCCAAGCACCTGGACGAGAAGGTGGCCAAGCTGCACCTGGAGCGGATCGGCGTGAAGCTGAGCCAGCTGAGCGCGGAGCAGGCCGATTACATCGGCGTCAGCCCCGAGGGCCCGTTCAAGCCCGAGCATTACCGTTATTGATCTGACCAGACCGGTCGACAAGAACGCCGTCCCGGACCGGGGCGGCGTTTTCTTTTGGCGGTCCGGGCTGTTGTCGGGTGGCGGCGCGCGATAGTCTGTCCCAGCGAAACAGGACGAACCGGCGGAGGCAGGGCCATGCGGATCATTATTTACGGCGTTGGAGCGGTGGGCGGTGCGGCCGCCGCTGCGCTGATCGAGAACGGGCAGGAGGTGATCGGCATCGCGCGCGGTGCGCAGCTGGCCGCGATCCGGACCGATGGGCTGCGCATGCGATCGCCGCAGTTTGACAAGGTGGTACAGTTCGAATGCGTCTCTGATCCGGCGGAAATCGCCTTTCACGCGGATGACATGATCCTGCTCTGCATGAAGACGCAGGACACGCCGCCCGCACTGGAGGCGCTGCGCGCCGCGGGCGTGAATGAGCAGCCGGTTTTCTGCCTGCAGAACGGGGTGGAGAACGAACGCATGGCGCTGCGCGTGTTCCCCAATGTGCATGGGGTGACGGTGATGCTGCCTGCCGGGTTGCACGGGCCGGGCCAGGCGGTGGCCTATTGCGAGCCCAAGTTCGGCATGTTCGATATCGGGCGCTATCTGGGGGGCCATGATGCGGATGACGCACGGCTGGCCAAGTCGTTCGAGGGCAGCATGATCGAGCCTTTCGTGCAGGACGACGTGATGGCCAGCAAGTACGGCAAGCTGCTGTTGAACCTGTCGAACATCACCCAGGCCGCGCTGGGCCGCGGGGTAGAGACCGAGGAGATCGGCGAGGCGCTGCGCGAAGAGGCGCTGGCGGCCTATGAGGCCAATGGCATCGCCTGGATGAACCTGGGCAAGGGTGATCCGCGGCGGGACCGGTTCATGAATTTCGGCACCGTGCCGGGGATCGACAATGCGGGCGGTTCGACCCTGCAGAGCCTGGCGCGCGGGGCAGGATCGGTTGAGACAGACTACCTCAACGGTGAGATTGCGCTTCTGGGGCGGATGGCCGGTGTGCCGACGCCGGTGAATGCCGCGATGGTGCGGCTGGGTGCGAAACTGGCGCGCGAGGGCGCCGCGCCGGCCTCGATGACGCTGGACGATCTGCGGCGGTTTGTCGGCTGACGCCGGAACCTAGCCGCCGACCCAGCGATTGAGCCCGGCAAGATCGGTTTTTTTCAACAGCTCTTCGACGGCCGAGAGCTGGGCGGTGCCCTTGAAGGTGATTACCAGGTCGGGCGAGAGCGGCACGGCGACATGCAGGTTGTCGATCTGCCGCAAACGGAAGTTGCGCGGTGCATTGCGCAGTTTCTGGGATTCGGGCGACGGGTTGGTGAGCAGAAGCGCCGGCAGCCCTGCGATGGTGACACGGTCAAACTGGCTTTGATCGTGGTTACCGTAGTCGGCGCGCATCAGGTGCCCGACCCAGCCGCCTGTGCCGTTCTGCAGCATTCTGGCAGGGGGACGATGCCGCAGCTCGACCTCGAGGTACGTGCGCTCACCGGGGTTGAGGAAGATCGCGGAGCTGAGCACGCGGGCGCCGCGGCGCAGTTCGGAGCTGTTTTCCGGATCCGAGAACACCGCGAGAAATTCCATCAGCGGCATGTAGCCGGCATTGCCCGAAAGCAGTTCGTTCTTTTCGGAAAAGACGGTCTGAAGCCGTGTCTTGACTTGCGGATAGCGGGCATCCCACGTGTTCACCCGCACCCAGCCCCAGGGCGATTGAGGCAGGTAGCGCAGCATCGAGGCGGTATAGGGCTCGGCGCCTTGAAGCACACCGATACTGCTGCTTTGGGCAAGGACGGGTGCCGGCAGGTCGTGGAGAAAGCGCGAGGTCAGTTTTTCGGCGGATTCGCGCGATACGGTGGACATGAAGTGAAGCCCGACAAGAACCGCGCCCACGAAACCCGCGACGGCGGCGATCAGGTAATAGAGGTTGGGACAGCGTTTTCCGGGCCCTTGGCGGGCTTGTATGCGCCGCAGACTTCGCGGGCGGACCCCTGTGCCAGGGCCTGAAGCCGTGGCGCCGATCCTGCTGAGTCGCGCGTTGAAATCCCGTTTATCGGCCATTGTGGTGTATCTGCCCGTACTCGTTGCTGCTATCCCCGCGTGACAACCTACGCACGATTTGCGGAAAGAATTTGACGGAAAAGGTGCAGAAACGGGGAAAACGGGAACCTGGTTAACCGGGGCGTCGGCAGCGACCATACGGGGAATCGGCAGCAAGTTTTCCCTTTGTGCGCGCAGATTCAGGCGTTAGTCTGCAAATCAGCGCCAACAGGGGCTTTTGTTAACAGGCAGGAATGCCAGAAGGTGGGAGAAACATCATGGGTAAGCGCGACGAGCTGATTGCGAAATACGCGGACGATCTGAAGAACAAGTGTGGCATGACGCCGGATATGGACCTGCTGACCAAGGTGACCATCGGGTGCGGCCCGGCGATCTACAATGACGATGCTTCGACCGTGGCGGCAACCCAGGAAAGCGAGCTGGAAACCGTGAAGAACAACTTCCTGATCAAGAAACTGGGCCTTGCGGACGGTCCGGCGCTGATGGACGCGATCAACTCGGTTCTCGACACCTATGGCCGCAGCGAGCGCAACAAGTACCGCGCTGTGGTCTACTACATGCTGACCAAGCATTTCGGCAAGGAATCGGTCTACGGCTGATCCCGGCCTCCAGTCAGGAAAGCGCCCGCCCTGGTGGCGGGCGTTTTTCATTTGAGGTGCATTCTAAGCACTTGGAATTTGCGCGACGCGCTGCCGTATTCTAAGGTCAACCTGCCCGCGCCAGGATGGCCGGACCCAGTTCAGAATTCACGTGTGGTGTGTAGGGAGCACGTGGGGAAACGGAGGGTTCAGGTCTGGCCGGGACCCTCCGTTCATTTTTTCAGAACAGCTCGAGCATGAAGCCGATTATGGCGCAGCCGAAGGTGGCATAACCGCCGTCGATCAGGGTGAGCCGGAACGGGCGATCGCCATAGGCGTTGTTGATCATGATCCATGGCCCGATGAAAAAGAGCCCGATACCGAGCCCTGAAACGAGGCCCTTCAACGCCGTGTCGATGCCCGCCATCGCGAATGTGTGCCGCATCATCCCGGCCACGACGACCATCGCGATTGCCGACAGGATGAAGGGGGTTGCGCTGCTGTTGAGGGGTTTGCCCTGATCATCGCAGGCAATACCGGCGGCCGAGATCCAGGGTTTCGACAAGGTCATGTACCAGATCGCGCCGAAGATATAGCTGGCCGCCGCCGCGGCCAGAACACTGACAAGTCCCATGCTGGTCTCCTGTTGCGCAGGTTGCATGGAAACTGTGCGACATGGCGATGCGATTGCCCAGCTCTTTTCGCGCGGGCCGCGCGGTGACCGGGGACGCCTTCGGCGGGAGTATTTGGGGCAAGATGAAGGGTCGGGCAGTCGTCAGGGGGTGACGCCGGCCATCTCGCAAAGGATGTTCCACTCCTCTTCGGTGACCGGTTGGACCGAGAGGCGCGAGTTCTTGACCAGCACCATGTCGGCCAGGCGCGGATCGTTTTTGATTTCATCGAGCGTGACCGGGCGGGCGACCGGTTGCACCGCCTTGATATCCACGCATTCCCAGCGCGGATCATCGGTGGTGGAATCGGGGTGCGCCTCGGCGATGACCTCGACAATGCCGACGATGCGCTTTTCGTTGACCGAGTGGTAGAAGAAGCCGCGATCGCCCACGGACATTTCGCGCATGAAGTTGCGGGCCTGGTAGTTGCGCACGCCATCCCATTCCTCGCCCTTGTCGCCGCGGGCGAGCTGGTCGTCCCAGCCCCAGGTGTTCGGTTCGGATTTGAAGAGCCAGTAGCGCATCAGCCGATGACCTTTTTCCATTCGATCAGGTTGACCGACTCGAAAAGGCCCGCCCTGGCATAGGGATCGTTGTCGGCCCAGGTTTGCGCGGCCTCCATCGTTTCGACATCGAGGATGACGAGCGAGCCCGCCATTTCGCCGTCGATCAGGAGCGGGCCGGCCTGCGCGACGAGGCCGGTTTCCTCGATATAGGCGAGGTGGGCGGCGCGGTTTTCGAGGCGCAGCTGGAGCGCGCCGGGTTTGTCGCGGGCGATGAGAGCAACGAGCATTTATTCCTCCTTCAGGGGTCGGGATAGCAGGGATTGCAGGGCCTCGGTCACGCTGCAACGGCCATCGCAGAGCGCGGCGACGGCCGAACAGATCGGCATGTCGACATCGAGTTCCGCCGCCCAATCGGTGACGGCATGGGCGGTGGCAACGCCTTCGACGGTGGTATCGCCGTCAAAGGGATCGCCGCGGCCAAGCGCCAGGCCAAAGCGATAGTTGCGCGACAGGTCGGACGTACAGGTGAGGGTGAGATCGCCGAAGCCCGACAGACCCATGAGGGTTTCGGGCCGGGCGCCGAGTTTATGGGCAAGGCGCTGCATTTCGGCAAAGCCGCGCGTCATCAGCGCAGCGCGCGCGCTTTCGCCCAGGCCCACGCCGATACAGGCGCCGGCGGCGATGGCAATCACGTTTTTCAGCGCGCCGCCGAGTTCGGCGCCGAGCGCATCGGTCGTGCGGTAAATTCGCAGGTTGGGCGTTGTTAGAGCCTGTTGAAGGCTTTTTCCGGCGGCGTCATCGGCACAGGCCAGCGTCAGCGCCGTGGGCAGACCGCGCGCGATATCGGCCGCAAAGCTGGGCCCGGTGAGGATCGCGGGCAGCGCATCCGGCGCATGACGCGAGATGGTTTCGACCGGGCCGAGATGGGTTTCCAGGTCGATCCCCTTGCAGCAGGCAATCAGCGGGCGCGCGCCCAACATGGCGGCGTGGGTTTCGAGAAAACCGCGCAGTTTCTGCATCGGCACCGAGATCAGCACGGGCGTTCCGGCCGGAAGCGCGGCGAGATCATCGGCAAGCAGGACGTTTTCGGGCAGTTTCACGCCCGGCAGGCGGCGGGTATTCTGCCGGGTGTTGCGCATTTCGGCGATATGGGCCGGATCATGCGACCAGAGCAGCAGGTCATCGCCGTTACGGGCCAGAGACACCGCCAGCGCGGTGCCGAAAGCGCCCGATCCCAGGATTGCGATCATGCCTTGGCCCCCTTCTTGCCCGAACCCAGCAGCGCCGGGCGGGAATTGTCGAGCGGCCAGCGCGGGCGGGCCACGAGCGTCATGTCATCGGTTTCGCCGGCGGCAAAGCGTTCCAGACCGGCATAGGCGATCATCGCCGCGTTGTCGGTGCAAAGCGCGAGCGGCGGGGCAAGGAAGCGGGTGCCGTTCCCAGCCGAAACAGTCTCTAACCTGGCCCGGATTGCGGTATTGGCCGCGACACCACCGGCCACCGCCAGAACCGGCTGTGCCGGGCTTTCGGCAAGATAGATGGCAAGCGCCCGCGCGGTTTTTTCCGCCAGCACATCGACAACGGCGGCCTGGAACGAGGCGCAGAGATCGGCGCGGTCCTGTTCGGTGAGCCCGCCCTTGTCGGTGATGAGTTCATCGCGGGCGCGCAGAAGCGCGGTTTTCAGCCCCGAGAAGGACAGATCGCAACCCGGCCGATCCAGCAACGGGCGGGGAAAGCGGAAGCGTTTGGGATCACCGCGCGTGGCCTCGGCCTGAACCGACGGGCCGCCGGGCTGTGGCAGGCCCAGGAGACGGGCGGTTTTGTCGAATGCCTCGCCCGGGGCATCGTCAATCGTGCCGCCGAGGCGCGAGAAATCGTCATGCCCACGCACCAGAAGGAACTGGCAATGCCCGCCCGAGACGAGAAGCATGAGATAGGGAAAGGCGATACCATCGGTGAGCCGTGGGGTCAGCGCGTGGCCGGCAAGGTGGTTCACGCCGATCAAGGGCTTGCCCGATCCCGCCGACAGGCCCTTGGCGCACATCACGCCCGACAGCACACCGCCGATCAGGCCCGGCCCGGCAGTGACGGCGATGGCATCGACATCCGAAAGGGCCGTATTGGCCTGAGTCAGAGCCTGTTTTACGC
Source organism: Marimonas lutisalis (assembly GCF_005434965.1). GTDB lineage: Bacteria > Pseudomonadota > Alphaproteobacteria > Rhodobacterales > Rhodobacteraceae > Marimonas_A > Marimonas_A lutisalis. The sequence goes on along the minus strand of NZ_SKCI01000002.1, from coordinate 33,482 downwards.
ATTCGTCGAGCCGTTCGGCATGGGCGCGGGCGGCAATTTCCGGCACGACGCCGCCAAAGGCCGCATGCAGATCGGCCTGGCCCTGAACGACCGAGGAGAGCACGCGTGCATCCCCCGGCACGCCGCGCACCACCGCGGCGGCGGTGTCGTCACAGCTGCTTTCCAGCCCGAGGATGGTGAGTTGCCCCATGGTGTTTCCGTTGCGTGGCCCCTTTGTGGCAGGTAACACCGGACGGAAGCCGATAACAACTCTTGCCTGCCGATGCCCCTTATCCTGCTGACCCGCCCGGAAGAGCCCGCCCGGCAGTTTGCCGAGGCGCTGCGCGCGCGCCTTGGGGACGTGGAGGTGGTGATTTCGCCGCTGTTGCGGATCGAGTGGGTAAAGGCGGATCTGCCGGCAGGCGTGCCTGTTTTCACCTCGGCCAACGGGGTCGAGGGGTTTCTGCGATCGGGCGGCGTGGCGGTGGGTGCCTGCTGGTGCGTGGGCGATGTCACCGCGCGGGTGGCCGACCGTGCAGGCTTTGATGCGCGTTCGGCAGGCGGCGATGCCGATGCGCTGGTGGCGGCCATCCTGACGAGCGGCGAGGCGGGGCCGTTTGTGCATCTGCGCGGCGAACATGCGCGCGGTGACGTGGCCAACAGGTTGCGCGCGGCGGGACGGGCGGCGCAGGACGTGGTGGTTTACGCGCAAACTGCCCAAGGTTTGAGCGATGCGGCGCGCACCATGCTGCAAGGCGAAAAACCTGTAATCGTTCCCCTTTTCTCGCCCCGCACGGCACAGCAGTTTGCACAAGAGACGGCGCATGCGCCCCTGTTCGTGGCCGTGATGAGCACGGCAGTGCGCGAGGCGCTGGGAGATTGCGCGGTGCGCGCGCTGCGAGAAGCCGCGCGCCCGGATGCCGAGGCGATGGCCGAGGCGGTGGAGGGACTGTTCGACGCAGCGCTGCGCCTTGAGGGTGCGGGGGGTGGCAAGTAAGATCGGTAGCGTTGCGCAATTTTGACCCGCAGACAGATTCGGGAAGGTGGTTTTAGGTGGCGAAGAAAAAGAAATCGGATGAAACCCCGGAAGCGGCATCGGAAGAGGTGCAGGACGCGGTCGAGGAAAGCGTGACCGAGGCGCCGGAAGAGACCGAAACGCCCGAAGACGATGCACAGCCCGAACAGGTTGAGGCGGAGGCCGAAGAGGCAAGCGATGTGGCAGACGCGGCCGAGGCGCCGGTGGAAGACGCCCCTGCCGAAGAAGCGCCGGAGCCCGTGGAAGAGACCGCCGAGGAAACCATTGCGCCATTGCCTGCGCCCCAGCCCGAGCCGGTGGTGATCCGCAAGGGCGGGTTTTTCCCCATGCTGCTGGGCGGGATCGCGGCCGCGGTGATCGGCTTTGGTGCGGCGCGCTATGTGCTGCCCGAGGGCTGGCCCTGGCCCGGTGCGGGCGACGACGCGTTCGAAACGGAAGTGACCGGCAAGCTGGACCAGCAGGCCGAGGCGATTGCCGCGCTGGAAGCCCGCGAGCCCGACCTGAGCCCGATCGAGAATCACCTGGGCGGGTTGCAGGACGCCGTCGATACGCTGGCCGGGCGGGTCGACAGCGCCGCGGCGCGGCTGGATGGGTTCGAGGCGCGGCTGACCGACCTGGAAAAACGCCCGATCACCGAGGGCGCCTCGCCTGCGGCGGTGGCGGCCTATGAGCGTGAGCTGAAGGCGCTGCAGGAGGCGATGGCGGCGCAGCGCGCCGAGATCGAACAACTGGCCAAGGAGGCGGCCGCCAAGGAAGCCAGTGCCGAGATGACCGCGCAGGAGGCCGCGCAGCGTGCGGCGGTGACGCGGATCCTGACGGCGCTGGATACCGGCACCGGCTTTGCCGATGCGGCGGCTGACCTGGGCGCGCTGGGGGTGAGCCTGCCCGGCGAACTGTCCGCCGTCGCGCAGGACGGCGTGGACTCGATAGCCGATCTGGCCGATGCCTTCCCCGAGGCCGCCCGCGCGGCGCTGGCAGTGGCGCGCAAGGATGAACAGGGCGGCGGGTTCGGCGCCTTTCTGAAAAACCAGCTGGGCGCGCGGTCGCTGGAGCCGCGGGAGGGCGATGATGCCGATGCGGTGCTGAGCCGTGTTGAGGCGGCGGTGAAAGAAGGCCGCCTGACCGATGCGATGGCCGAGCTGGAAACCCTGCCCGAGGACGCACGTGCCGAGATGAGCGGCTGGCTGGCGCGGGCCGAGGCGCGCGCCAAGGCCGTGGCCGCCGCCGAGGCGCTGAGCGCCGATCTGAATTCGAACTGAGGATAACGAAAATGCTGTGGTCGCTTATCAAGATTGTTCTTTTCGTTGTCCTGGTCGCCGCGGCGACGCTGGGGGCGGGTTACCTGCTGGAAATGGAGGGCGGTGTGCGCATCGCCTTTGGCGGGCAGGAATACACGCTGACCCCGCTGAAAACCGTGATCGCGATGATCCTGCTGGTGATCGCGGTGTGGCTTTTCCTGAAACTGTTCAGCCTGCTGATCGCGGTTCTGAAATTCCTCAACGGCGATGAAACCGCGCTGTCGCGCTGGTTCGACCGCAACCGCGAACGCAAGGGATACAACGCGCTGAGCGAAGGCATGCTGGCGCTGGCCTCGGGTGAGGGGCGGTTGGCGCTGGCGAAGGCCAGCAAGGCCGAGAAATACCTGCGCAAACCGGAACTGACCAGCCTTCTGACTGCGCAGGCCGCTGAACTGGCGGGCGACACGAAGAAGGCCGAACAGGTCTACAAGCGGCTGCTCGAACATGACTCGACCCGGTTCGTCGGCGTGCGCGGGATCTTGAAGCAGAAGCTGGCCGAGGGGAAAACCGACACGGCGCTGAAACTGGCCAAGACGGCGTTCGCGCTGAAACCCAGCCACGCGGAAACCCAGGACGTGCTGTTGCAGTTGCAGGCGGAAACCGCCGATTGGAAAGGCGCGCGCGAGACGCTGGATGCGAAGCTGCGCCATGGCACCCTGCCGCGGGACGTGCACAAGCGGCGCGAGGCGGTGCTGGCCCTGCAGGAAGCCAAGGACGTGATCGCCGAGGGCGCCACCATCGAGGCGCGCGAGGCCGCGATCGAGGCCAACCGCCTGTCGCCCGACCTGGTTCCGGCGGCGGTGATGGCGGCGCGCACCTATATCGAACAGGGCAAGCCGCGCTATGCCGCCCGGGTAATCAAGAAAGCGTGGGAGGCCGCGCCGCACCCGGACCTGGCCGCCGCCTTTGCCGAGATCGCGCCCGACGAAACCCCGGCGCAGCGCCTGAAACGGTTCCGCCAGCTGACCAAGATCCATCCCGATCATCGCGAGACCAGGCTCTTGTTGTCGGAACTGAACATCGCGGCCGAGGATTTCCCGCAGGCCAAGCGCGAGCTGGGTGACCTGATCGAGAAGGACCCGGATGCGCGCGTCTTTACCATCATGGCGGCGATCGAACGCGGCGAGGGTGCATCGGACGCGGTGGTGAAGGGCTGGCTGGCCCGCGCGCTGAGCGCGCCGCGCGGCCCGCAATGGGTGTGCGACAAGTGCCACCATATTCATGCCGAATGGGGCCCGGTCTGCGCCAATTGCGGCGCGCTCGATACGCTGAGCTGGACCGCGCCGCCGCAGGCGGAGGTGGCGATGCCCACGGGCACCGAGATGCTGCCGCTGATCGTCGGCGCAATCGAGGACAAGTCCGACGAGCCTGTCCCGGACGAGGGCGACGACACCGTCGAGGCCGAGATCGTGGATGTCGAGGAGGTTCTGACCGAACCGGCACCCGAACCGGTGCCGCACAAGGCGGAAAAATAGGTCTTTCCCACGGGCGGGTGCGGTGCTATAGCCGCGCCGCACAGGACGCATGTCCGGGGCCGCTGTAGCTCAGCTGGTAGAGCACGTCATTCGTAATTAGCGGGTCCGCTCGCAAACTACGTTTGAGACCAGTTGGTTAGGCGCGGCGTGCTGTAACTAGTAGGGCCATAGTAGGGCCGCGACAGAGAAGGATGCCGGTGTAGCTCAGCTGGTAGAGCACGTCATTCGTAATGATGGGGTCGGGGGTTCGAGTCCCTTCACCGGCACCATCCTTCTCAAGAAGTCAAATGATTGGGTCGGTTGCCAGCGATAACCTGCAGTGGCTAGTCAAACCGCACCAACAATCCTTTCGACACTGCGGAATATTTGCTCAAAGGCCACGAAGTGCTCAGCGGGAACACCCGGCACGATCTCTTTTGCGAAGTGAACCTTGTCGCCAATGAAACGGGTGAAGCGTTCAGGGCGCGACTGATCGACCTCAAAGTGAGCGTCCAGATCAGGAACTCCATAAAATAGAAGCTATATGGTTAAAAGAGAGCGCCCTGCGTAGTGGCCGCCCGTATCTCCAAACAGGAACCCGTCAGGTAAGACTACCGCTGCCCGGCCATGTTTCTTAAGTCGCCGCTTGATAACGGCAATGAACAGGTCGGCGGTTTCTCGTGTGCAGTAGGTGGCAGGGAAGTTCTTTTCGATGCCATCTTCTTCGATGCCACCGAAGGGAGGGTTGGTGATGATGACGTCCACCCGGTCCCGTTCGGAAATTCCTGTGTAGGGATAGCTGAGAGTGTTATCGAGTTGGATGTGCTGAGGCGTGTCGATCCCATGTAGGATCATGTTTGTGATGCACAGCATGAAGGGGAGCGGCTTCTTTTCGACGCCCCTGATGGTGCGAGCCAAAGCCTCCCGATCCTTGCTGGTTTTCACATAGTTTTCGACCTTGTGATCTATCGCGCATGTCAGGAAGCCACCGGTGCCGCAGGCCGGGTCAAACACCATTGGGGTCCACACGGTTCACAATGAACTTTGTCACTGCGCGAGGGGTGTAGAACTCGCCGGCGTTCCCCGCGCTCTGCAGGTCACGCAGGATTTGTTCGTAAATGCCTCCGAAGGTGTGCCAGTCACCCGAGTTATTGAAGTCGATCTCGTTGATCTTGTTGATGACCTGGCGCATGAGCGTGCGAGACTTCATGTAGTTGTAGGCATCTGCGAAGACGCGCTGGATGACCTGGGCCTGTTCTCTCTTTGGGCTGTTCAGCAGGTCCTGCTACTTGAGCTTCCGAAACAGGATATTCTGTACAAAGTGGTAGAGCTCGTCGCCTGTCATCCCCTCGCGCTTGCCCGCCCAGTTGCGCCAGCGAAGATGCTCGGGAAGCGGCGACTGATAGTCGTCCTCAACGTACTCAAGTTCGGCTTCGCGATCGTCAAAGATCTTCAAGAAGAACATCCAACCTTTCGCATGCGCTCGGCGTGGTCGATGTCCTCACAGAAAACGATGGTCTTTGAGAATGGGTCCGTCGCCCTCAAAAGCTGCATCACTCGGTTGGCAACGAGCTTGGTTCGCTGATTCAAGACCAGAATTCGGTCCATATCTTGGCGGTTGTATTGGCGATCCTCGATCTCCGCCCCGAGGTCGTCGGTCATACCCGGTGGCGGTGTCCAGCCCTCAACGTCTCGATCGATATCGATCTTCACCACTTTGTAGGGGGCCAGGAAGCCATCATCGATGCCTTGTTTAAGGCTGTATGTGTAAACAGGTTCGCCGAAATAGGTCGTGCTGGATACGTACTTGGTTTCCTTGGGTGTGGCCGTCAGACCGACCTGAATTGCTTCAGAAAAGTAGTCCAGGATTTCGCGCCAGGCGGCATCGTCGGCGGCGCTACCGCGGTGGCACTCATCGATGACGATCAGGTCAAAGAAGTCACGGGAAACGGTCTTGAACACTTTGTCGGCTTCGTCAGGACCGGTGAGTGACTGATAGAGACCGAGGTGAATCTCGTAAGACGGGTCGATTGTTCGGTTACGAACTTTGGCCATGACAGCGCCAAACGGCTTGAAGTCATTCACGAGCGTCTGATCAACGAGCACGTTGCGGTCTGCGAGGAAGAGGATGCGCTTTGCCTGTCCCGCTTTCCATAGCCGCCAGATGATCTGAAACGTTGTGTAGGTCTTACCCGTCCCGGTGGCCATGACGAGAAGAACACGGTTCTTCCCCTTCGCTACCGTCTCGATAGTGCGGTTGATGGCCTCGACTTGGTAGTAGCGCGGCTCCTTTCCAGAGGTGTCCTCATGATACGGTTGTAGGACAAGTTTTTCCTCCTCGTCCTCGATTCCGCGAAACTTCTTGTATCTTTTCCAAAGCTGCCCGGGGGTCGGAAACTCATCGAGTGAGAATTCCGCTTCGATGTCTTCTCCAGCCTCCGGCACTTTATTGTGCCCGGCAAAATCATCTCCATTGGAGCTAAATGCGCTCGGAACGTTCAAAATTTCTGCATAACCCAATGCCTGCTGTAACCCGTGGCTGACGCCAACGTTGTTGTCCTTTGCCTCGACAACGCCAATTGGAACTGACGGCTCCCAAGAAAGGACATAATCAGCGAATTTCTTTTTCTTCTTATTTCGGGAAGACATATTCCCACGAACTATAACGGGGCCCGGAGTAAGGGTCACTTCACGCCGTATTTGCGTCATTGGATCCCAACCGGAATTACGAATAGATGGCGAAATAAAAAGATCGCAAATATCGCTTTCGCTAAGCTTCTTCTTTTCTCGCGCGTCCATCGAAATGAGTTCAGTTCCATGCATTTGGAAAGGGCTGTCGCAGGATACCGTATGAGACGAAAGTTGCTATAGCAAACCTAGCTTCAGCTGCACAGGTGCTTCAAGGTAGACTAGCGATATGAGTTACGTCTTCTACGACACCGAAACCACAGGCACGGACACGACGTTCGACCAGATTCTGCAGTTTGCGGCGATCCGGACGGATGACGACCTGAACGAGCTCGACCGCTTCGAAATCCGCTGCCGCCTTCAGCCTCACGTAGTCCCCGCACCAGGCGCCCTGCTGGCCACGCTTGTAACGCCAGCGATGTTGACGGACGCCAGCCTACCGTCCCACTATGACGCCATGCAGACCATTGCACAGAAGCTGCGCGAGTGGAGTGGTCGCCTGCAATCTTCACCGGGTACAACACGCTTGCCTTCGACGAGCCGCTGCTGCGGCAGGCGTTTTATCAAACCCTGCAGCCGATCTACCTGACCAACACGAACGGTAATCAGCGGGCGGACGTGCTGCGCCTCGCCCAGGCAACGGCAGCTTTGGCGCCTAACGCGATCACGGTGCCCATCAACCACAATGAGCGGCCGACACTGAGACTCGACATGTTGGCCCCCGCGAATGGGTTTGCCCACGAGAACGCCCACGACGCGCTGGCCGATGTTGAGGCAACCATCTACATGGCCCGCCTGATCCGCGACCGCGCACCGGCTGTCTGGGACTCGCTGATGCCGCTGGTAGATAAGTCGGTGGTCCAGGCGCGGGTGCTTTCGGGCCGGCCTCTTTGTCTCGTTCAGTATCATATGGGTCGGCCGACCGTGTTGCGGTGCGTCCGATACTTAGACAGTCAGCGTGTCAATGTGATCGAAGGACCACGGGTCGTCCCTGTGACCGAGGGGCAGATCGATGACGGCGCCGATACCGCCTAACTTCACATTCGAGGGCATCAGTGCCTGACCGCCCCCGATCGCAGCTCGTATGGGTTTGCCCAAGCGTGGGTGCAGTAGTGCCGCGCCGTGCTCGGCTGTACCAAGAGTGCCTACGATGGCTGCCTTGCCATAGCTGACTGGCGGCACGCTAAGTGCAGTCATGACTTCTGCGGCCAATTGAGCGCCAAGCATTGCACCGTATTCGAACAACTCGGTCAAATCGTCCTGATCGACCCCCGCAAAGGGATTACGAAGTATGGCCAGTGCAGCGACGCGGGTCATTGGGTCACAGGGTGCCCCTGATTCATCGGTCTCTACCCTGTCCCGGATCAACATCGTCTTTCGGACTATCATCAGACAATTTCCTCCATCTGGGCGCTGAGCGCCCTTGTTTTCAGCATCCGGAACAGAACAGCCACGGGGAATACGAGTGCAAACAGAGCAGCGCCGAAGGTGGTCGGGCTGTCAGCTGCCCCGGTCCGATCGAGAAGCCAGCCAGCGAAAGGCGGGCTTGCCGTCATGATGGCATAGTAAACAGTGAAGAATACCCCCATACCGAGTGCGCGTCTCTCGGGCGCTACAGCTTGGCCCGCGAGCGCCATGATCACGCCGGCTGGGGCCATACCAACAAGGCCGAAGATCAGGCTTGCTGCTATTCCCGCGCCGGGTTGGCTGAGCATCAAGAGGGCCAGAACGGCGCCCGCCATGCAGATGGCCAAAATCGTCTCGCGTCGCCCGAAACGATCTGCGATCTGGCCGCACAACGCCCCTGAGAAGATCATCACCCAACTGCCGACGCTGATCACCGAGGCCGCCGCAAGAGAGCCCATTCCCTGTGCCTCCAGAAGGCTTGGCCCGAAGCTCAGGTAGGTGACATAGCCTGCGTTGAACACACCCCAGGCGATGCCAGCAAGGATGACAAGTTCCCATTCCCTCGGCAGAAGCCCCCGTATCGTGCTTTTTTCTCGGGCCGCCATTTCTTGAGGTGGCCGGTAAAGGACAATAATGGCGACTGCCGACACGGCACACCAAACGGATGCGACGGCAAATGGCGCGCGCCAGCCATAGATTTCTGCCAGCCAGGTGTGTCCGACCTGTCCCATCGCGATGCCGAAAGGCCAACTCATGACGAGGATGCTCATCGCGGTGGCGATCTCACGACCGTCAAACCAGTCGGCCACCATCTTGGTGAAGTAGAGTGTTGCAAAAAGGAACCCGGCACCGGACAGGAGCCGACCGATCCCGACGCTGGAAGGAACGGTCGCAACAGCCGATAGCGCACCGCCTAGCGCCAAGACCCCGAGGCCCATGCCGGCCAGCATGCGATCGGAGGCGAAGCGACCGGAGAATCCGGCTGGCAGTGCCAAGAACAAGCCAGGGGCCATGAACAGACCGATCATGAGTCCGATCTGTGCATTGTCGAGCCCGAACGTATCCGACAGATTTGTGCCGACTGCGCCCATGGTCTGGAACTGAAAGCCCAGTCCGACACGCGCGGCGAATAGGAGTGCCAGGATACGCCAGCGCATCATGCCCAGCCCAGTTGGCGCAGCGCCTGCGCGTCGTTCCAGATCTTGGTCATGTGCGCGATGCGATCGCCGTCGAACTGCATGACATAGGCGTAGTCGGATGCCACGGATTTCCCGGTTGGGTCGCCCGGCCCACCCGCGCCGGTCTGCGTACCATGAAACACCGCCGAAGCGACTACTGTTCCTCGGTCCGCATCCGCCGCGAACGCCGTGAGCTCGTAGTGCCCGTCCGGTATCGGACCGAGAAGGCCCTTCATCCACTCGGCGTAGCCCTCGAGCGTTTTGGTATCTGCCAGCGCATCCGCCTGACAGGCGAAACCGGCGTTGTCATGGCAATAGCTCCCGCAGGCCTCCCAGCCTCTGCCGGTTTCGCAGGCCTCAAAGAATTCGCGGGCTGTTTGTTCGATGTTCATTTGATCGTCTCCCTATGATGGATAGGAGCACGATGCGCCGTCGTATGTTCTTTCGGTATCGGCCAGTTGCAGTAATCTGCGCTTGGCGCGTGCAGTATTCTATTACAGCATCTGCAGGATTGTCTGATCAGCCCACCTGCAACAGGATAAGAAAACAACTCAACGAAAGATGTGCCAGCCCGGTGTCACCCGAAGAAATCCTTAGCCCACGCGAGATCGAGATCGCCAGTGCCTATGCGCAAGGCGACACCTATCAGGCCATCGCGGCCCGACTGGGCATCGCCCCATCGACGGTACGTACGCATCTGGCCGCGATCTATCGCAAGCTCGAGGTCTCATCGAAGTTGGATCTGCATGCCCGGCTAGGAGGCGCTTTGCCCACAGCAGATATGCAGACAGACCATGCGGCAGTCATCTCGGAACTGGCGCTCAGCCTCGAGGAGTCACTCCGACGCGAGCAGGCGCTAGCAGAGGTGCTGCGCATCATCAGTCGGTCGGGTGGGGACATCGATGCGGTGATGTCGGCAATCCTCGGCTTTGCCCTTGATCTCTGTGAGGCAGAGTTTGGCATTCTCTTCGACCATCACGGCGACCGGCGTTATGCGGCCAGCCATACACGGGGCATTCCCAAACCGTTCCGGGATTGGCTCGACGCCTATGGCGTCTTCACCGCCAGCCTTCGCACCGGTCTCGGACGGCTGGCGACAAGCCATACTGTCGTAAATATCTACGACGTCCGTGCCGAGGAGATCTTCCAAACCGACGATCAGCTCCGTTACGCCACCGCGATCCTAGGCGGCGCGCGATCCTTCGTCGCCATACCAATGATGTCTGGCAATGAACTGGTCGGCGCGTTCACGATCTACCGTCAGACGGTCAGGCCATTCGGCGCGCAGGCCACTACGCTCGCACAGACCTTCGCCGACCAGAGCGTCATCGCGCTCGAGAATGCACGTATGATAGCTGCCTTGCGTCAGAAGGGGGCGCCGAAATGAGCGTATCGACCAGTCCGCTCAGCCCTCGTGAACGCCAGATTGCAGAGGCGTTTGCTGGCGGCGAGACATATCAGCAGATCGCGGGCCGCCTGAACCTCGCCCCGTCCACTGTTCGCACCCATCTTGCAACGATCTACCGAAAGCTCGGAGTCTCGACGAAGCTGGACTTGCGCAAGTGGATCGAGGCCTCGTCGCCCGTCGACCCGGCATTGGACCTGCCGCCACGCCCCGACAAGCCCTCGATCGCCGTGCTCGCTTTCGAGAACATGTCGGACGATCCGGGGCAGGAGTACTTCTCCGACGCGATCACGGCTGACATTATCACTGCCCTGTCGCGATCACCCTGGTTGTTCATAATCGCCCGCAATACGACCTTCACCTACAAAGGGGAAAGGGTGGATGTCCGGCGCGTCGCCGCTGAACTTGGTGTGCGCTTTGTGTTGGAAGGCAGCGTGCGGCGTGCGGGTGACAGGGTGAGGGTTACTGCTCAATTGATCGACGGGCTGACCGGCGGGCATGTCTGGTCGGACAGCTACGACGGCCGTACCGAGGATGTTTTCGACCTGCAGGACAAGATTACCCGGCAGGTCGTCGCCTCGATCCAAACCATCGTACATCGCAGCACGATCGAAGAGCCTGTGGAACGACTGAACCGCCCGGATTTGACCGTTTGGGAACTAACCATGCGGTCCTGACACCTGCTCTATGATTTCACACCAGAGGCCTATGCGTCGGCCAAGACACTGCTGGAACGCGCCTTGGCAATCGACCCGGAAAGCGCCGAGGCCAACATGGTCCTTTCTCTGATCAACCATCATGTTGCCATCCTGGGCTTTGCATCGGATCCGGGCCCCGCCATGGAAGCGGCGTATGCCCTTGGTCGTCGCGCCACGCAACTCGACGACCGCAACGAATATGCGCATTGGGCACTTGGCATCAGTTGCTGGGGGTTGCATCGGCTCGATGAGGGCATCGCCGCACTCGAGCGCGCGGTCGAACTCAATCCCAATTGCTCACTTGCCTATGGCAGTCTCGGCACCGCGCTGGCGATTGCTGGCCGGGTGGATGAAGCTATCGCTAACCAGGAAATCGCGATCCGGATGAACCCCCGCGACCCAAGCATCTTCTTTCGCTTCTCGGGTCTCGCGCTTGCACACTATGCCGCAGACAACTTCGAAGAGGCGATCTCCTGGGCCGAACGCGCAATCCACCGCATGCCGAGCTGGTATCTCGCTCATTTCCTTCTGGCGACCAGTCACGTTGCGCTTGGGCAAACAGAACAGGCGCGCGCGGTCGCTGAAGCCTGCCATGCGGTGCTGCCGAATACCTCGGTCACAGATGCGGAACGCACGCCGCTCAGGGATGCGGCCAAGATGCAAGAGTTTCGAGACCGGCTTTGCAATGCGGGATTTGCCTGAAAGCTATAGATCTGACATTCGATCTTAATGCAGTGAAGGTCCTTTTCCCACCCGTGTTCGCGGTTGGTAAAGCGTCCCGTATCTGTATGAGGAGCGCAATGCATAGAGCAATATAACGGATCATCATGTGCCTATTTCCAAGAAGTCTTTGCAATTGAATAATCGATTATGTCGATCCTGACTTCATTGAGACGTATCAAATGGACTTCCGCTCTTCTTCGGCGTCTGACTTGGGCAAATTGACATGGCGGGCTATCCGTCCGGATAGTTCTGGCGTTGGCCCTGCGCGAACTGGACTATCTTTTTGTTGCCTGATGCACGACGCTTCCCTCGACAATTCGCGCTTGGCCTCCGACTGAGGCTTTAGACAAGGGGAATGATAATATGCCGACAGAGATGCGCGGACTACTGCTCCGGCAGGGCCGGATTGCCGACAAGGAAGGATTTGTTGGCAATCAGCTGGATCGACCGGCCGATTACCTGGAATTGGGTAGCCTACCGCGCCCGGTTCCGGGGCCAGGTCAGGTTCTTATCAAAGTGCGAAGAGCGGCGATTAACCCATCAGACATTGCTTTTGTTCAGGGATTTTATGGTCAGGCAAGAGTGCAGGGCCAACCTGCGGGTTTTGAAGGTGTCGGTACGGTGGTGGAATCCGGGCCGGGGCTTATGGGGCGATTGTTAAAGGGGCGCGACGTTGCGTTCTACGTGACACCGGACGGTTCTGGCGCATGGGCCGAGTACGCGGTGACCCAGGCAGCAGTAGCGCTGCCGCTGAAAAAAGGTGTGCCCGATCGTGATGCGGCAGGACTGATCGTCAACCCGGTCACGGCGGCAGCGATGCTGGAACTGGTGGGCGCAGGCGACGCTTTCGTGTTTTCTGCCGCAGCGAGCCAGCTTGGCAAGTTCGTAGCTGGAATGGCGTGTGATCAGGGCAAGAAAATGATCGCTTTGGTGAGGCGTGAGGAGCCGGTCAAGGTATTGAAGGCACTTGGCGCGGCGCACGTTTTGAACGAAACAGCTCCCGACTATGCTGAAGAACTGGAGAGAGTTCTGGCGACGGAAAAACCGATGATCTTTCTCGACGCCGTTGCGGGGAGCGAAAGCGCGCGGGTGCATAAGGCGATGGGCGACGATGCACGATGGATCATTTACGGCAAGCTAGATACGTCACCTGCCGAAATCCTCGACCCAAGCGAGATGATTTTTCGAAATAAATCGGTAGAGGGGTTTTGGACCACAGCCTGGGCCAGCAAGACGTCCTTCCTCCGAAAGCTGCGGGTCTTTGGCGAGGTGCAGAACCGGTTTAGGGATGGGCGGTGGACGACGCATGTATCGGCTGAGCTACCGCTGGAACATGCGCTTGAGAGGTTACCGCAGGCGTTGGCGCAACCAGATGGGAAAGTGCAAATCCTGCTGTCCAATGACTAACTTCAGATCTCAGGCCCACTACAAGTCGTTGTAGTTCCCTATACGGGTGTTCGAGCTGGCTAGGTGCAATCCATAGTCGCGTTTGCCAAATAGTAGGGGATTAGTAGGGAATGTACGTCAAACGTTCTCTGGCTTGGTCCGGCGTCGGCCAAGAGCGCCACTTAGAATAGTGATTTGTTTATATTGAGTTGTGCGACTTCAGGCTGACCTGTCCGGTCATGTCCAACTCATGGACGGCAAAATTCGTAATGATGGGGTCGGGGGTTCGAGTCCCATCCGCGGCACCAGTTCTTCAACAAAATCAGATTCTTAATCAGAAGACACTCGCTTGGCTGATGTCGAGTGTCTGCTTTGATGCCCAATGCAGACATGCTTGTACGGCTGCAGCATTAGCACGAAAGCTGCCGTTCGCTCGGGTGTACGCCAATGTCTCAGTTGCGGACTAAGCTGACACGGTGGAAACAGTCGAGCCGCTCGGCTCAGGTTCTGCCAATCCTGCCTCAGTATTGTCAGCGACCCTGCTAGACTGCCTGCACATTCGGTGCTGGACGTCGACCGGTCTATTCGGGACGATATGACGGATGAAGAAGCTGAACGCTTCGATAACTTCTATGTAGTGCAACGGCGAGACATCCTTGAGAAAGCCCGTCGCAGCAAATATCCCGCGAGAGCCTTATGGGACCCGAAACAGGACTCTCGCATCAACAGTGCATTTGACTTCTCGTTTCATGTCGACGGTGAGACGACAACATTTGATGGCCCAAGTCTCATCCTCGCGGGACGGCAGGACAGTATGTCCGGATACTTGGATGCAGTCGACCTACTACCGCAGTTCACCCGCGCTACCCTGGCGGATCTTGACGCGGCTGGACACGGTTTGGCTTGGGAGCGCCCTGAAGTTTTCAACTCGCTCTTTTTGGATTGGCTGGAACGAGTAGATAGCTGCTTTTTGGGTGCCACACTCACCTTCACTTTGGGCTCGAAGCCGCTGTTAGCTGCGGCCTTTCCGAGTAACCGCTTCGCGGACCAAACGGTCCATTACCTATGTGGTCTCTAGTGTTGGCAAGCCACCCTGATTGTAGCTTTTCAAATCCAATTCGGTTTGCGCTTCGACAGAAATGCTTTAACCCCTTCTCGGAAGTTGGGATGATCAGCGAGAGCGACAGCTTCTGCTTCTTCGATTTCCAGACCTTCGGAAAATGACACCGCTCCGCCTTCAACCAAACAGCGTCTGATTGCGGCCAGTGCGTTCGCAGGCTTAGCTGCCAGCATTTCGCCATATCGCTGAACCTCATTTTCTAGTTGCTCCTCGGAGAAAACAAAATCAACCAGTCCAATGGACAACGCCTCTTCAGCACTCAGCGTTTCACCCCCGTAGAGGATCTTGAATGCCTGGCTGCGCCCAACCAGGCGAACCAACCCTTGCGTGCCAGCGACAGGTGGAATGAAAGCTATGTTGATTTCAGGCTGGCCAAGCTGGGTTTTGCTGGTTGCAAATCGTAGATCTGCATGTAGTGACATTTCCAAACCGCCTCCGACCGCAATTCCTTCGATTGCCGCCAGCACCGGCTTCTCCGAAGATCGGATCAGGTTCGCGAGTTTGTGTGTCTCGTCTACCCAAGCCTTCATGTGCCCGTCATCGATATTCTCGAAGGTGGAGAGATCGGCACCGGTGCTAAAGTACCCGGGAATAGCACTAGCCAGAACGATGACGCTGACATCTTCATTCTTGAGCAGGCTGTGAAATGCCGGTGCCAGCTCATACAACATATCCCAGTCAACCGAGTTCCTCGGTGCGCGGTTGAAGCGATACCAGCCAACGCCGTTTTTGACACTCAAATTTATGAATTCATAAGACATTACTTCGAACCCTCCCCTCAAGAGATTGCTCAATTCGGCGTGCCCAAATGAGCTAAGATTGAGGCATAGGCGTTAAAGCGCGGAGGCTACGAAATGATGCCAATGCTCAACGTTATAGATATTCCTACCAGTAATTAGTGATTGATGATATCAAGACACATGCGCGCTTGATGTGCACTTTCTAACTGTCAGCTAGAATGCGCTGTGACCGATGTTGCTACAGGGGGCGCGCAGGTGCTTTCATCAAGGAAGCTAATCGAAGATTATCGTGAGACTTGGGAAGCGGTAATCCGTGGGTCGGAGCCGCTTACCGCACTCGATGGCTACTTCAACGTTCCCTGTTTCATGGTGTCAAATGAAGGCGATCTGAAACTGTATGCATCACAAGAAGAAATCCGGTCATTCAACCAGTCTCGCCTTGATGCGTTCCGCGCAGGAGAAGCTCATAACGCGTCGCTCAGGGCGGTAGATGTTCAAAGCCAAGGCGACCATGTCAGTCTTGTGACTGTCAATTGGGAACTCACTCGCCAAGATGTTTCGCTCGAACGGGCTTGGAGACACTATTACACAGTCCTTGCCAGTCCGGACGTTCAGGTTCCGAAAATCATTGTCTCGGCGTTTCAAACTGGCTCTTGATAAGATTTCGCGCCTCGTTTCCAAACCAACAGTCAGGTGGCCGAACCTTTCCTGATCGGTTTTCTAAGCCTTGATTGGTCAATGATCGCTGAAGGGCGCACAAGTGTCCGCTTCGGGCTTTGAGCCGTCGTTACCTGTGAAAGTTCGAGTGTCCGCTTGACGGGGGCACGACACAACGTGGTTCAAAGTTGCATGCTCATTTCGTGCCACGTCATTCCGCCATGGTCGGAGGCTGACGGTCTCAAATATTGATACCCGAACTTCTCATAGAGCGGCACATGATGCTCTTTGCACATTAGATAGATCGTCGCCTTGCCCATCTGTCGCATCCGTTCCACGAACTCGTTCATCAGCGCTCTTGAATACCTCTTACCTTGCTGCACGGGATCCACGACGACAGACATGATAACAACATTCGGTGCATTTGGGTCGTGGCCGATGAGTTCCTTGAAGTCTTCATCTGACATCTCGACCTCATGGGCGCATCCGCAATTGATAAAGCCGACAATCTCGCGGTCCAATTCGAGGATCAGGAATCCCTCGGGGTAGGTCTCGATCCGTTTCAATATCTTGGCCTGCGTCGCCGCTTCGTCGCCTTCGTAAGCAGAGATTTCAATTTCGTAGCAGCGATCTGCGTCGGCTGGGCGTGCGTTTCGAAACATGATTATGAACTTCTCTTACCGGGGCGTCATCTTCCGAGCCACGCTGATTTGTCTCGCGAATTAGCCAATGTGACGCCCAACCATAAACAACAAATCCCAGTTTGTCGCGCGCCCATCTGACCACACCGACAACCGGAAGCTCGCTTTGAGCGCAGCATTCTGCACATCGAGCTAAGAAGCAGCCATGCGGCATTGCAGATCGGGTCTCTGAAACTGGTCAAATCGACTGGCTGCTTTTTATTAGGCGGCTTGGTTGGCTCGCACGCGCAGCGAATTCACACTTTCCGCCGATCATGACAGGTGCTGCGTGGTTGACCAAAGTCCGCCTTGGGCTCAGAGCTCACGTTTGCTGCTATCGGTTCGAGTGACCGCTTTGCCGACAAAGCGCCAATTCGCTGCGCTGACACGAATGACTGGTTTCGCGCTTCGTGCGGTGCGTTGAAAATTAATGTGACATTACGAGCCTTCTATCCAATGGGATGCTTTCGCGCGCACTTCGGCTGGGATTTCGCTTGAGCTCCGCTTTTCAAGGTTCAGCAACACGCATTTGAAGACAGTCTCGAAGGCCAGCATGTCGTTCTCCGCTCGTATCAAACGGTGCCTAAAAGTTATCAATTTCGTTCCCATTTCGATGATCGTCGTTTCCAAGCGGATGGCATCCCCCGCATACAGCTCCGCGAGGAAATCGCTTTGCGCATTAACAACGGCGAACGATAGCCTCCGACCCTTGCGCATGTCCGAAGCTGTAAGTCCCATTTCTGATTGGATTGCAAAAACACCGTCTGAGCAGGCTGCGAAATACCTTGAAACGTTCATATGGCCGAGGAAATCGCAATCCGCAGGATCAACCACCGAACGAAATGATATAAATGCTGGCATAGTGTCCTCTTTCTACTGAAGGCCGACGACTAGCGTGTGATGCGGTCGGAAGAGGTTGAAAACATCACCACGGACTTGCCTTCAACCTGTCTCAACCCACAGCTTTCCAGCATGGCCCGCGACGGTGCATTGTCTTGTGCGACAAATTCCATTGTCGATGTCGCGCCGAGTTCATCAACGGCAACGAGGTTGCAGAGAGCATCCATGTATTTTCCAAGCCCGAGACCGCGCAGTGCAGGATCGACTGCGATAAGGCCGACCCACGCCGATTTGTAGAATGGGCTGTGGCGATTGTGGGTCATGGCTGCGAAACCGGCGGCGACAATTTTCGCTTTGGCGTTCTGCAAGGCAATCAATCGTGCCGGAAACAGCTTGCCGAGCAGGGCATCCGTCGAGAACGGGGAGACCCCTTGATCCGCGAGGAAAGTTTGGACTTCGCGGGCCTTGTGCTGCGTCAACTCTTTGTCACCCACACGCGTCAGGTCCTCGGAAAGCGCGACGTTAACAGTTTTCCCGCAGACGTCCCGAATGGTCTGCGCGTTTGCCATGAACAGGTCCCACACATGTAATTTGGGATCAAAGCTGCCCAGTTCAGTTTTCGCTCTTTCGATGGTCGCCGTGTCGGCACCTCGCAATGTCACCATTCCCTCGTCGGACATGACCCTTCGCAAGTAGTCCCAGCCTAACGCTGCGGGATCGTCGCTCGAAAAAGTGCGGGCATGAGTCACCGCGCCAGGCAGGTCTGAAAGTTCGGCTACCTGCTTATCTCTAGCTTTTTGAAGTGCCTGTATCTTAGGTTCGCCGTGGTATGGATTGAGGGAAGCAGCCATTCCGATAACCTTTATGCCAGCTTGTCGACCAAGATCGCGTTCAACGTCGATCCCGTTCGGCGCAAGGCCGCAAGCGCCTGAAACTCTTTCGATGCCCAGAAGTCTTTCGCCATACTGCGGTCTGGAAATTCAATGATGAAGGCGGCGTCTGGAAGCGCATTGCTGCCCTCCATACTCTCGGGATCGCCGCCTCTCACCAGAAACTGGCCGCGATGTCGCGCGACAACTTCGGGAATCTTCGTAAAATACTCGTCCATCCAGTCTCGACTGTGGATCTGCATCTGTCCGATTACGAAAGCTGTCATTATGTGAGACCCTGTTGCTGAACGGATCGATTTGAAGCGACGGTGCCATCACGTCCTAAACAATGTCAAATTGGACTTGAGCTTTACACCGCTCAGCCGGCTTGAAAACCAGACATTCGTGCATCCCGCAGCATCCGGCACATTGGGCTCGAAGCCGTCGTTCGCTACAGTCTGATTAAGCGGCTGAATTGCGGGAAGAATAGATCATTGAACGCCGGTCGATTGCCAGATGGACCCCTGTCAGGCATGATATCCTAACAGCTATCGGCGCAAAGGAGGGCTTCATGGATGTACTGAGAACTCCGGACGAGCGCTTCGAAAAGCTACCCGGCTACGCTTTTGAACCGAATTATGTCGAAGACCTCAAAGGCTATGAGGGCCTTCGCGTGCACTATGTGGATCAAGTCCCGGATGGCGCCCAACAAACATTCCTGTGCCTGCCTGGAGAGCCGACCTGGGCATATCTTTATCGACACATGATCCCCGTTTTTGAGAACTCTGGCGCGCGGGTCGTCGTTCCGGACTGGCTGGGGTTCGGGAGGTCCGACAAACCGGTCGATGACGAGATCTACAGTTTTGATTTTCATCGCGACATGATGCTTGCGTTCATCGAGAGGCTCGACCTGCAAAACATCACGCTGGTGGTTCAGGACTGGGGCGGCATTTTAGGGCTAACCTTGCCAATGGATCTGCGCGATCGGTTTACCCGGTTAGTTGTAATGAACACCGCAATTCCGATCGGAGAGAGCGTGGGGGACGGCTTTCAAGCCTGGAGAGATTATGTGGCGAGCCGGCCGGACATGGATTGTAGTGCGCTGATGAAGCGGGCCTGTCCGCATTTGAGTGAGCCAGAAGCACTTGCCTATGAAGCTCCGTTTCCGGATCAACGGTACAAAGCTGGTGTCCGTCGTTTTCCCCAAATGGTGATGATTGAGCCGGGGATGGAAGGCATCGAAACGGCAAAGCGCGCTCGAAATTTCTGGCAAACTGAATGGGAGGGAGAAAGTTTCATGGCGATCGGTGCGCAGGACCCAGTTTTGGGCGTTCCGGTTATGAGCAAGCTTCGCGAAGTAATAAGAGGTTGCCCGGAGCCAATGGTTTTGGAAGAGGCCGGGCATTTCGTGCAGGAATGGGGCGATCAGGTTGCGAGGGCAGCTCTGAAACACTTTGGAGACACTTGAAAAGTGGAAGCGCCGGCGCCGGCCCCAACGTTTCGCTTGGGAGCTGCTCTGAGCTCAGAGCCGCCGTTCGCTGCAGTTTGTCCGAACGTCTGGTCTGCGGGACTAAGTGAGCTTTCGCTGCGCTTGTTCCAGTGGCGGCTTTCGGCCAGCTGGGCAAAAACGGTCGATTTTAGCCCAATCCGACATTCAACCCAAAGGAGAGCCCAAGCTGGCAACACCGTTCGCCGACGCAGAAGGGTCCTCCGTTTTCCTAAACATAACGGCGGACCACTTCAGTGGGGGAAGATCAGTTTTTGTAGGTTTTTTCAGCAGAAATCGGTGAAAAACGCGGCCATGACCAGTTGGTGGACTTTCCCATCGTTCGCTACACCTGCTCAAAGGTCACTGCCTGTGCGAATGCGGCCGATCCGATCGGGGGGCAACCGCTAAGGCGCCAACCGAGCGAGTCAGTTACTCAGAACGAACAACTAATGACAATCTCACAGGCAACCGCAAATGCTTGATAATGAGGAGTTTCTGTGCGGAATAAATAACAGATACACTGTTCAACCTGAGACTGGTTCGAATTGTTCCGCCAGCATCTGACCGCGCCCACTGACGAAAGCTGAAAATGTTTTGGACCCCTAGTTTCGGAGTCCCCGTCGTCTTGTTTGGTTAATGCGGTTCAGCATGAAAACTGTTACGCAGAAAGACCAAATCCAGGTTGATCCGACACCTTCAGACGGTTGTCTGAGGGCCTTGTGTGGCCGGAAAACTGGTTGGCGGTCCAATCGGCATATTCAACGAAATGCGCATTCGGAATAGCCGCCAATAGGTGGCCGCTGATTTCGGGGTAAAGGTGGGAAGAAATCTTAACCCCGTATTGATCGGCAAGCGTTGCTGCTCTTAGCCACTGCGTAACCCCGCCGATCTTGCCAACATCGGGCATAAGATATGTGCTAGCGGACAACCGCAAGGCGCGTTCCACTTCCGCTAGCGACCACAGGTTTTCGCCGATCTGGACGGGTGTTTGCAGCTCGGCTTTCAGATAGGCCGTCTCTTCAAGCAGATCGGCGCGGACCGGTTCTTCGATCCAAAGCAAGCCAAACGTGTCGATTTCTTTGCACCTTGTTGCGGCCTCGCGTGGCGTAAGCCCTTGATTGTAGTCAACCAAAAACTGAACAGAGGAGCCAAAAGCACTCGTGAGCATCTCGAGCACCTGCATGTCATCTGTCAGAGCGTCATAGCCAAGGCGAAGTTTCATGATCGTATTGCCGTCTTCCAGGAAACTCTCGGCCTGCTGCCTGATTGTGTTCGGATCACCTATGCCTAGCCCAGAGCTTTCATAAGTTGTGACCTCTGGCGACGCCCCGCCGAGAACGCGATAGAGGGGCTTACCAACTGCTTTTCCGACCACATCCCAGACAGCCATATCTATAGCGGCCATTGCCATAGTGACGATGCCGGTACCGCCAAAAAGAGTGAAATGCTGAAGCACTTTGTCGGTGATGGTTTCTGGTAGACAAGGATCATTTTGAACCACTTGAAAAACCGCTTTGATCGCCTCGCTGAGCGCAGGCAAAAGCGTCTGATTTGGCGAAAACAGATAGCTTTCCCCCACAATCCCGCAATCCGTCAGCACCTGAATTGTGATAAGCGGGGCGACCTCCAATGATCCGCTTGATGTTTGCAGGGGCGTTGGAAGGGCAGGATAGGCGGTATCAAGACAGATTGATGTCAGGCGCACACCAGAAACCTGCTCTTTGGTCTCCGTTGGAAGAATTGATGCCTTGCTCGATTCGCGCATTGTTAAAGCCCTGATTGAGTAGCTTTGCAGAGATCTTACACCACATATTCAATCGGCTAAGTGGAACATGGCAGTCCTGAATTGCCTAGGGCAGAAAGGTAATTTCTGAGGATGCCGGCTCGGCTAGGGGCGGCAGTCGGTTTAGTAGCTTTCCGCCATGGCCACTTTTTTCCTGTCAAGTGCTTCAAAAACAGCCCTGAGGTCATCCGCTTAAACAATCGCGCAGGGAAGTCACATCTCACTTTT
Source organism: Marimonas lutisalis (assembly GCF_005434965.1). GTDB lineage: Bacteria > Pseudomonadota > Alphaproteobacteria > Rhodobacterales > Rhodobacteraceae > Marimonas_A > Marimonas_A lutisalis. The sequence continues at coordinate 11,824 of NZ_SKCI01000002.1, read as the reverse complement.
CGATGACTGGAACCTGCCATGCTGCGCTTTTTTTTTAAACGTAGTTTGCAGAAATTCGCTTCTGTCCACGCCTCAATCTATAACCTGTTCAACTCGCAGCGCAGCCTTTACTCCCGGATAAATTTCAAGCTGATGAAACTGGCCTATCGTACAGCCATCGAGGACAGGCATATTGTCCCTGTGGAGACTGGTTAGAACTTGTCGGACACCTTCCCTAAGAGGCTTTTCTTGGTGGCAATGTCCATGACAGGGTGCCGAGACTACGCCTCATGCCAAATTTACATGGCAAAAATCATCTACAGAACCGCCACTGCACAGACGGAATGAGCTTGAAGACCAGATGGCACAGCGAGAGCAATCCGCCGCTTGCCGGGCGGTGGTGACCATGGGGCGCGGACGAGCAGTGTCAAGCGTTTCGGGTTGCAAATTGGTACGGCCGGTCATAGGACGCGATTTACCGTGCGGGCACCCAAGCGGCTGGCCGCTCCCGAGAGCCAAGGTCGGATCGGCAGAAATAGTCTGTAGCCCACCTCGAGCAGGGGCAATACACCAGGCAAGCGGGCAAAGCGCGCGTCCCATCTCCACTTCGGCAGAGTTTCCCAAAGAGCCACGAACGCGCGTGCTCCCGAAACAAGAGAGCCGTCCGACAAACGGACGTGAAACTGCTTCATAGCCGCGTCCGCCGTCAGGTCTCTGTCGGGACGTGCATCGACGCGCGAGATCACGACAATTCCACCCTCGATACGCCGAGCGAGGTATTCCACTTTCCGCTCCTCGGTGCTGCCCCGGGCGAACCTCTTGCGCTGGGCTTTCTCGCGCCGTCCGAGGTCGTGCAGCCGATGGGTGCCATAGTCCCACCCGAGCCCGGCCATTACCGCCTTGATCCGCCGCGTGTCCATCGGTGACATACGCGCCGTGTCGATGCCGAGCAGGAGCTTTACGCTGTCCATGGCGACGCGCCCCTTGGTCTCGGCAAACGCATCCTCCAAGACGTCCGCATAGGCGTCCTCGACCATGCGCTGTGCTTGCAACTCGGCAGCAGCAGCCCAAAGGTGCGGCGACAACGTGATGGACTCACCCGCCGCTTCCCGTACCACGGCCTCGGCCCACAGCTGATCCACATCAACGCTAAAGCGAGCCAGGTCGATCTCCCCTACCAGTACCGGCCAAATCCGACGGTTGCCTGTAAGGTCATGCAGATAGCTGCCCTCGTTGGTGGTGCCGAGGATAATGCAGTGACGACGATACTCGCTTGCATCCCGCGCATACGCGCGACGGTATGAGTCGGTGGCCGTGCTCAGGAACCGCTTAAGATTCTGCTGGGTCGTCTTGTTCAACCCATCGAGTTCCTGACACTCGACAATCCACGCGCGCGCCAGCATTTCGGCTTTGGTCTGGTCGTCGCTCTTAAGATAGAGGCTTCCACAGAACCATTCTTCGCGCACCGCGAGTCGCTGTGCCACTTGCGACTTGCCAGCACCCTGCGGCCCCTCCAGCACGAGCATCGTGTCGAACTTCACGCCGGGTTGTTTGATGCGACGCACGCCTGCGATCAGGACCTTGCTGCCGAATTCACGGTTCAACTCCGTATTATCGGCACCGCAGTAGTCAGCCAGCCATGTGTCGATGCGCGGCGTGCCGTCCCACGTAAGTCCGTCGAGGTAGTCGTGCACCGGGTGGTACTTTTGTTCATGGGCAACAGCCAAAAGCTCCCGCTTTATCGCAGGCGGAGAGGCCGCAAAATCCAACTCGCGCCGGAAAGTACTGGAAAGAATCTCGACGATGTCGTTGAGGTCGCGCCCATCCAACCCGTAGCCACGGAACTCGTCGGATTGCGTAAACGTGTTGCGCTGGGCATCGACACCCAACACCGCCAACGCGAAACGAATATTCTGCGGAGCATTCTTGATGGGACGGCCATCGTCCTCGCGGATCGGCCAGCCATGCGAACGCAATTCGATAGCCGCCATGGCGCGCGTAATCTGGCGGCGCGCATACCCGGTCCGAGCCTGTTGCCGCCGTGCTTGGGGCGAGGTGGTGGGCTTTGCCCAGCGGGAGCAGGGCTAGGCACCCTAACGAACGCGGTGGCGCGCAATTAGTAGGTCAAAACAAAATCTGTAGGGGATTAGTAGGGGAGCGGGGTACAACGGGCGACGAACGGGTGCGGGACTGTGCAAGGCGGCGAGTTAGAAATTGCGTTTCTTAACAACGCATTGTACGGTCCTAGGAGATGCGGCGCGGCCTCGTGCAACACGGTCCAACGAAACCGCCAAACAATTCGTAATGATGGGGTCGGGGGTTCGAGTCCCTTCAGCGGCACCACGTTTCCAGAAAAGCCGGAAGTCCGAGCGTGGCGGACGCGCGGTGGTGGTCTATGCTTTGGGCCAACCGGGGAGAGGGCGATGATGCAGACGCTGATCGAGAAACGCGAGGCATTCACGCAGGAGCACGCCGAAGAGCCGAGACCGCGCGGCGGGCGGCACTGGGGCATGATCCGCACGGGCGAAGATGGCCCGGCGCTGATCCTGCTGCCGGGCACGCTGGGGCGGGCGGATATCTTTTTTCACCAGACCCGGGCGCTGGCCGGGCGGGCGCGGGTGGTGGCGCTGAGCTATCCGGGCAGCGGTACGCTTGAGGACTGGGCCGCGGATGTGGCCGGTTTTGCCCGCGACGAGGGCATGGAGAACGCGGTGCTGCTGGGCTCATCCCTTGGCGGTTACGTGGCGCAGCGGGCGGTGGCGGAATTTCCCCAGGTCTTCGGCGGGCTGGTCGCGGCGAATACGCTCGCGTCGGTCCAGGGGATTGGGACGGTACCGCCCTATGCGCTGGATCTGGACGCCGTGCCGATCGACGATCTGCGCGCCGGGTTCCTGAACGGCCTTGCGGCGCTGCGCGATGCGCCGGGGGTGGTCGGAGAACTGGCGGCACTGCTGGTGCGTGAGGTCGAAGGACGCATTCCCGAGGACGAGATGCGCGCGCGGCTGAAGGCGTTGAAACATGCGCTGCCCCTACCGGAGCAGAGCCTTTCACCGGACCGGATTTTCACCGTCGAAAGCGGCGATGACCACCTGATCACGCCGGAAATGCGCGAGGCCGTGCGTGCGGCGCTGCGCCCTGCCCGTGCGTTTCGCTTTGAGACGGGCACGCATTTTCCCTACCTGACGCATCCGGAGAGCTATACCGGGATGCTGGAGGAGGTTCTGGGACTTGCCGCCCCTGGCGCGCATTGGCCCGAGGGCGCGTTGGTGACGCCTGGGCCCTAGTCGAGCCCCTGGTAGAAGCGGTTCCAGGTGGGGGAAATCAGAACTTCGTTGATGCAGGCGCGGGGCGGCATTTCGGCGACAAAGCGCACGGTTTCGCCCAGGTCCTCGGCCTGGAGCATGCGGGCTTTTTGGTCATCGCTGACCGGCTTGGGCCGTTTGTCGAGGATCGGTGTCACCACCTCGCCGGGCATGATGACGGTCGAGCGGATGCCGAAGGCGCCGGATTCGTCGTTGATCGATTCGTTCAGCGCGATCAGGGCGCGTTTCGTGGTGTTGTAGGCCGCGCCCGTCATGCGTGAGCCGTAGCGCCCGGCCCAGGACGAGATCAGGATCAGCTGGCCATCGCCGCGTTCGCGCATGCCCGGCAGGAGCGCGTGGCACGGATAGAACACGCCGTTGAGGTTCACATCGACGACGAATTCCCAATCTTTCGCCGAGACCGTATCGAGCGCACGGGTGGGAATGTTGAGCCCGGCAGAGGCGACGAGGATATCGACCTGCCCGATCTCATCCGCGGCGGCCTGCACCGCGTCGGCATCGGTGACGTCAAGCGGCAGCGCATGGGCGGTGCCGCCCTGTGCGGTGATCTTGTCGACCACGGCCTGCAGTGGCTCCATCCGGCGGCCCGAAACGAAGACCTCGGCCCCAGATTGCGCCAGGGCGAGGGCCGATGCCTCGCCGATGCCGGTGCCGCCACCGGTGATCCAGACGCGTTTTCCGGTAAGTTTCGCCATCATCTTTCCTCCCCTGGCTTTGCGGAGAGGCTAGCAACGCGGGGGGTGTGCGGCAAATGGAACGCGCCGTCAGAGTTTTTCGAGGGTCACGCCGGCCTCGGTTAGCAGGCGGCGCAGCTCGCGCGCCATCTCGACCGCTTCGGGCGTGTCGGAATGCAGGCAGATCGTGTTGATCCGGGCCGGGATGCGCTTGCCGGATTCGGCGATGATCGCGTCCTCTTGCAACATTTTCAGGATGCGCGGCGCGGCCGTGGCGGCATCGTGCAGCACGGCGCCGGGCAACGAGCGGTCGACAAGCGTTGCGTCGTCGTTATAGGCGCGGTCGGCAAAGATTTCACCGGCCCATGTGCCGCCCAGCTCCTCCATCGCGCGCTGCTGCTGGGTGCCGGCCAGCACCATGACGACTATATCGGGATCGACGGCCAGCGCGGCGCTGTAGCAGGTGCGCGCCATGTCCAGATCTTCGGAACACATGTTGGCCAGCGCGCCGTGGAGTTTCAGGTGCCGCACCTGTCCGCCCATCGCGCGCGCCATCGCCTGGGCCGCGCCCAGCTGATAGGTGACGAGGTTGGTCAGTTCCTCTGGCGTGCGTTTCAGGCGGTGACGGCCAAAGCCGTGCAGATCGTCGAAACCGGGATGCGCGCCGATGCCCACGCCCTTGTCCAGCGCCATTTTCATGGTGCGCGCCATCACGTGCGGATCGCCTGCGTGCATGCCGCAGGCGATATTGGCCGAGGTGACGATATCGAGAAGCGCCGCGTCATCGCCCATTTTCCACGGGCCATACCCTTCGCCCATGTCCGAGTTCAGATCGACGGTGGTGACCATGTCATTCTCCTTCAAGATCGTCGCCCGCGGTGGCGCCGCTGATCAGTTGATAGCTGAGCAGGTCGGCGATGTCATGCGGGTTGCGGATGCGCGGCTGGACCTGGGCGCGCAGGCGCCTGAGCATCGCGGCGGGGGTTTCGAAACTGGCCTCGGCCTGGTCGGCGGTAACGAAGTGAAAGCGCAGCGGTGCGCCCGGGGCGGCCTGGGCCACGCGCGGCAGATCGGCGGGGATGACCGCGCCCATGCGGGGATAGCCGCCGATGGTCTGGCATTCGGGCAGCAGTACGAAGGGGATGCCATCGCCGGTCATCTGGATATCGCCGGGGATGATGACATCGGAGACGATACCAAGCTGGCCCTCGGCCTGGAACGGTTCGCCTTCGAAATCGAGCTTCACGCCCTGGCGGTTGCCATGGGTCGAGCGATGGAAGGTGGTGGCGGCAAACCTTTCGCGAATAGCGCTGGAATAGAGACTGGTTTGCGGGCCTTCCATGATGCGGATATCGCCGCCTGAGAAGCGATTGTCGGACGCCAGGATCATCGGCGGATCGGCCGGGTGCGCATCGGGGGCAAACGGCAGGGTTTCGCCATCGGTCAGGCGGTGGCCCAGCCCGGTTGTCAGGTGGGCCGAGCGGCTGCCCAGCACCACCGGCGTATCAAGCCCGCCGGCCAGCGACAGGTAGCCGTAAACGCCCGCGGTGGCCGGCCCGATATCGAGCAGCGCCCCGGGCATGAGCAGGTGCGAGGCATTCCAGGCCAGCGTTTCGCCGTCGACCGTGGCGCGCATCGGCGCGCCGGTCAGCGCGATGCGGGTGGGCTGATCCACCGAGAAGCGCCCGCCCATGCCCGCCATTTCGATGGCCGCCTGCTGTTCGCGCTGGCCCAGAAGCGCCGCGGCCTCGGCCAGGGCGAGGCGGTCGGCGGCGCCGCCGCGCGACAGGCCCAGCCGCAGCGTGCCGTTGCGGCCCAGGTCCTGCACCGACATCGACGGGCCGGCGCGGTGGATGGTCAGCGTGCCGGTCATGGCTTCACCACCAGACGCGCGCCGCCCGAGCCATCGGTATCCGAGCGCTGGATGCGGTCGAATTCCTCGGCCGAGACGGGGGCGAAATGCAGCACGTCACCCGGCAGCAGCGGAAAGGGCTGATCGGCATCGGCGCGGAAGTTCCGGAACGCGGTCTGCCCGATATGGCGCCAGCCGGTGGGCGTGCTGGCGGTAAAGACGATCAGCTGCCGCACCGCGACGACCAGCGCGCAGGCCGGGATCGAGGGTGTGATTTCCTGCAGGCGGGGAATATCCCACCGTTCGGGCAGCATGCCGAGATAGGGCTGCCCGGGGGCAAAGCCGATGGCCAGCACCCGCACGGGATGGGCGACCAGATCGGCCACGGCCTGATCCTCGCGCATGTCGAGAAGCGCGGCGGTTTCGGCAAGCTGCGGGCCGTGATCGCCGCCAAAGGCGGTGGGGATATGCCAGTGGCGGGATTTGCCGGTATCGCCCGGCGCCGTCCAGTCGCGCGCGGCAAGACGTTTTTCAAGTTCCTCCGCCAGGGTGGCGCGGTGCGTTTCACCGGGGATGAAGCGGACATAGACCGAGGCCAGCGCGGTGGAGATTTCGGCCACGCCCGCCGGCGGATCGGCATCGAGCGCGCCGGCAAAGGCCAGGACCGCGCGGTTGGCCGTATCTTCGAGCCGGGCCGAGAACCGCACGAGCAGACCGTCGGCCCCCAGGGGCGCGATGATCGGCTGATCGGGTCTGGGCTCGGGCGGCATTTGCTGTGGTCCTTCCGCGGGCGGTGGCGCTGGGCGTCTGTTCCGAGCTAACGCGCTGAGGCGGCAATGGTCAATGTCGGGCAGGCGTGGCGGGTAAAACACGTGCAAAATTGTCGGCGAGAGCCAAGAAATTGTCCCAATGCCATACCGTTGGCAACCGCGGTTCTGCGGTCATCCTTCCGCGTGCGAAGCCATGGGAAGATGAGGCCGCGTCGTGGTGGAATTGGGAACTGTCCGGGTGTTTGCGCAGGCGCAGGCACTGCCCTTTACCGGGGTCAGCGATCTGGACCTGCGGCTGTTCGGCACGCAGTGGGTCCTGCTGGCAACAGAGCGTGTTTTAGGCAGTGTTAGCACCTTTACCGTGCTTGACTCCGGCGCCCCTGCGGGACCTTTCGATTTTCAGGCCATTGCCGGCGGAAGCCTGCCGCCCGACGCGATCGAACTGATCGACACCGGCGCCGGACCGGTGGCATTTTCGATGGGCGCTTCGCGCGAAAACCTTGCCTCTTACACCATCGAGCCCGACGGCGGGATCGGGCAGCAGGTGTTTTTCGTGCCCGCGTCGGGCCTGACCACGGCGATGACCGAGGCGGCGGCGGTGACGCTGGAGAGCGGGGCAACGCTGCTGATCACCGCGCAATACGGGCAACAGGGGTTCACCGTGCAGCGGCTGGATAACTGGCCGCTGGCAAGTCATGTGCAGACCGTCACGCTGGATGGCGCGGCGGGCGCTTTTGAGACGGTCATGGTGGGCGGCACGCCGGTGGTTCTGGTGGCGGATGTCGCCGAAGGCGCGGTGCGGTCCTACGTGATGGAGGCCAGCGGCGCGCTGAGCGCCGTGGATGTCGCCGGCCCGGAACAGGGGCTGGGCCTGGCGCGGCCCGACATCCTGCGCAGTGTCGAACTGGGCGGGGTGCAGTATGTGCTGGTCGCCGCACCGGGCAGCAGCTCGATCAGCGTGGTCGAGCTGCAGGCGGACGGCGCGCTGGTGGCGCGCGATCACGTTCTGGACGGGCGCAATACGCGGTTTGAACAGATCACCGAAATGGCCGTGGTCACCGCCGGGGAGCGGGTTTTCGTGCTCGCCGCGGGCCGCGATGACGGGCTGAGCCTGTTGGAGCTGTTGCCGAATGGCAGGCTGCTGCATCACCTGAGCATGGCAGACCGGTTGGACCTGCCGCTGGACAATATCGGCGGCCTGGCCGCGGCGGTGCAGGGCAACACCCTGCATGTGTTTGCCGGCAGCGAGGCCGAAGAGGGGCTGGCCGAGTTGCAGCTCGACCTGGGCCAAACGGGCGAAATGCGCCAGGGCGGCACGGACAACGCGACCGTGCAGGGCACTGCGGGCGACGACGTGCTGTGGGGTGGCCCGGGCGGGGCGAACACGCTGATCGGTGGCGTTGGCGATGACATCGTGATTGCCGGCGGGATCGAGGACAGGCTGCGCGGCGATGACGGCGCCGACCGTTTCGTCGTCGGCTGGGCGCAGAGCAGCCGGGTGGACGATTTCAACGTGGCCGAGGACTGGCTCGACCTGTCGGGGTGGTTCATGCTGTATGACCTGGGCCAGCTTGCGTTCAACCCGAATGGCCGGCGGCTCGAGATCGTGTTCGGCACGCAATCGGTGGTGCTGGTATCGCATGACGGATCCGATCTGGACGTGGCCGAGGTGGGCGCCCGCATCCGGATCGACCTGGGCCACGTGATGGTCTCGAAACCGCCGGTCGATCCGCAGGCGACCTATATGCACTACGGCACGCCTGGCGATGACCGGCTGGCAGGCGATATCGGCCTTGATATCTTCGTCGCGTCGCGCGGGGCCGATATCTATGACGGCGATGAAAACCGCGATGCGATTTCATTCGAGGAGTTTTCCGAGGCGGTGAAACTCAACCTGCTGGACCCGTCGAGGAACGAGGGCGAGGTGCAGGACGATACGCTGATTTCCATCGAGAGTATCATCGGCACCGCCTTCGGCGATGTGCTGTCGGGCGATCACCAGGCGAACTGGTTCTGGGGTGGCGTAGGCGGCGACGTGATGCTGGGACGCTCGGACCGGGACAAGCTTTTTGGCGGGGATGGCGATGACCGGTTCAATGGCGGCAAGGGCCGCGACCGGATCGAAGGCCAGGACGGCGATGACCGGCTGGAAGGCCGGCGCGGGCATGACAACCTGCGCGGCGGCAAGGGCAACGATATGCTCGACGGTGGCACGAAGAACGACATCATGATCGGTGGGCGCGGCCGGGACACCCTGATCGGCGGCGAAGGCGATGACCGCCTGTCTGGCGATGCAGGCGCCGACCTGTTCGTCTTTGCCGATGGCCACGGACATGACGTGTTGCAGGATTTCGAGCCGGACATTCCCGGCGAGCGGATCGACCTGTCCGGAGTGACGGGCATCGGCGAATTTGCCGATGTGATCGCGACAGCCAGCCAGGAGGGCGCGCATCTTCGCATCGTGACCGGGCCTGGCAGCTCGATCTTGCTGGAGTGGCTTGCGCTGGATGATCTGGCGCCCACGGATTTCGTGTTCTGAAGCGTCGCTTACAAAGAAAAAGAGTGTTTCGTTGGCTTCCTTTTGATTTCTCGGCCGTATCGCTTAGTGTGGGCACGATTTTTTCGGTAGCGAGTAACAGGAGGGTGGGCGCAAGATTCGCGAAGGAAAGCGATATGGCATTTCAGTATGTTGTCGAGGGCACGCTGGGCGATGACCTCATCAATCTGAGCTATGTCGGCGATCCGGAAGGGGACCTGATAGACGCCAACGATCATTCCGATGGCTCGAACGACGATAGCGTGCTTGCGGGTGACGGAGATGACAGCATCGACGCGGGCACCGGCGACGACACGATCGATGGCGGATCGGGAGACGACGAGTTCTTCCTTGATGTCGCGCTGCAGAACGATGTGCTGATCGGCGGCGAGACGGGAGAAGACAGTCAGGGCGACCGCGTCAATTTCTCGACGATCAGCGATGACATCACCATTCTTTTCACCGCGCCCGAGGCGGGCACGCTGAGCGATGGTGTCTCGATCACGACCTTCTCGGAGATCGAGGAATTCCAGATGGGCACCGGCAATGACAGTGTTGTCGGCTCGTCTGGAGCAGAGGTTATCATCGGGAATTACGGGTCCGACACGATCGAAGCCAACGGCGGCAATGATACCATCTATTCGGGCTTCGACAGTGACTTGGTCCTGGGCGGGGACGGCGATGACTCGCTCGTGACGTCGAGCGGCGCAGACACGGTGAGCGGCGGCACGGGCGCCGACCAGATCGAAGTGGGCGCCAATGATGGCGAAGTTGACACGGTCGTTATTGCCGACGGCGATGGGGATGATGTTGTAAGTTTTTTCGAGGGTCCGATCGACAACAACGACGGGACCTATACCGGGCAGGACCGGCTGGACGTGTCGGGTTTGACCGATGCGACGGGAAACCCGATCGACGTGTCGGACGTCACCGTAAGCGACGATGGGTCGGGCAGTGTTGTTCTGATCTTCCCGAATGGCGCGTCGGTTAAGCTGATTGGAATTGCCCCGGAAACATTCAGTGACGCGGCGGCATTGATTGCAATTGGCATACCGGATGGGGAGACGCCGACCACGGGCGCAGACAATCTCGTCGGGACATCGGGTGCCGACTCGATCGATCTTCTGGCGGGAAACGACACATACGCCGCCGGAGCGGGCGACGATACGGTTCTTGGCAATGACGGCGATGACAGCCTGTCGGGCGAAGGCGACAACGACCAGCTGGACGGGGGCGCGGGCAACGACACGCTCTTGGGCGGCGGCGGAGATGACACGCTGACGGGTGGCCTCGGAGCTGACAACCTGAGCGGAGGCGACGGGTTTGACTACGTCAGCTATGCAGATGCAACAGAAAGCGCGCGGGTCGATTTCCTGAACCCTGCCGGAACCGCGCGGGCCGCCGCGGGCGATTCGTTCAACGAACTGGATCCCGGCAGGGTGGTCGATGTCGAAGGTGTGATCGGCACGGCCTTCGACGATTTCATCAGCACCGACCTGACCGACAATGCGATCTTCACCGGTGATGGCGATGACCGCATCCGCGCTCGCAAGGGGCGCGACACGATGGAGGCAGGCGCCGGCAACGACGAACTTGACGCCGGCAAGGGCCGCGACCGGATGAACGGCGACGATGGCAATGACCTGCTGATCGGGCGACGCGGCCATGACAACATGCGCGGCGGGCGCGACGATGACACGATCGATGGCGGCACGGGCAAGGACCTGATGCTGGGCGGTCGCGGCAACGACCTGCTTATCGGCGGCGAAGACGATGATACCATTCAGGGCAATCAGAACGACGATACCTTCGTCTTTGCCGATGGTCACGGGGACGACGTGATCACCGACTTCGAGGCGACGAATGATCTCGAAAGGATAGACTTCTCCGGCCTTTCGACGATGAACAGTTTCGTGGATGTCGAGGCGGCCGCCACGCAGCAAGGCGCCGATCTTCTGATCATCACCGGTGGCAGCAGTTCGATCCTGCTGGAAGGGGTCGCACCGGGTGATCTGGGGGCTGAAGATTTCATCTTCTGAAGGGTTTTTTCGTATTCCGGACAGTCACTTGAGAAAAAGTGAACTGGGCGGTGTTTGTCACATGAATTCGGTATGGTACCGCTTGGGGTACGGCTGCAAAGCAGTTTGAACGAAGAAATTGAAATTGGGGACACCATGACAACTTATACCATTACCGGCATCACAGTTGCGCGTGATGAATTCGACAATGTCACCTCTGTTGGACCGGCCACGCTTGATCTGGCGTTCACAAGCGATCCTGCCGTTATCAATTATTCCGTTGTCGTACCGGACCCTGATCCGCTCGATCCGCTGCCTTATATCGAGCTGACACCGGAAACGGACCCGGTGACATCGTTCCTGAACGGCACTGAAACGCCCGAAGATATTGAAGTGCAGCTGGGGTATATCACCACCTCGGAAGGCACGCACTACATGCTGGCCATTCTGGACAACACCACGGGCCTTGATCATTATTTCAACATCGGCGGCGACCCGCTGACCATTCCGACCACGGTGGCCGAATTCAACGCGCTTGAAACCGGCATTACCGATATCGGCGCGATCACGTCGGGGGCATTTGCGCCGGGCGTCGATATTCCGCTGACCAGCTTCAGCAACACCACTTCGACCGAGGATGACTATTTCATCGGCACAGACGATGGCGACACG
>NZ_SKCI01000014.1 GCF_005434965.1 Marimonas lutisalis | reverse complement strand
TTTCCATCTTACAAAGCCGCGCTTCGCGATCTGGGTTGCGATCATCTCCAATCATGTGGCCGTTGGCTCAACAACCGCGTTGAGAACTCGCATCTGCCATTCCGACGACGAGAAAGGGCGATGGGTCATGTCAGAGGAACTTTGCTTGAGCCGGGCAGGGGGCTTGCGTAGCTTCCTGCCATGACCAAACGCTCCCCATTCAAATACTTCAAAACCAGCCCCGAGATCATCCGCCTGGCAGTGATGCTCTATGTGCGTTTCCCGTTGTCACTCCGCAATGTCGAGGACCTGCTGCACGAGCGAGGCATCGACGTCAGCCACGAGACCATCCGGTTCTGGTGGAACCGGTTTGGCCCGATGTTTGCGTCCGAGATCCGTCGGCGGCGTGTGCAGCAGCTACGCGCTTTTTCGCGATGGCAATGGCATGTCGACGAGGTCTTCGTGAAGATCAATGGTGAGCGCCACTATCTTTGGCGGGCCGTCGATCACGAAGGCGAGGTTCTAGAGAGCGTCGTCACAAAGCGGCGCAACAAGCGCGCCGCATTGAAAATGCTCAGGAAATTGATGCGTCGATATGGTCAGCCAGAAGTGCTGGTCACCGATCGGTTTGCTTCATACAAGGCCGCGCTTCGCGAAATGGGATGCGGCAATCTGCAATCGTGTGGGCGCTGGCTAAACAACAGAGTCGAGAACTCGCACCTTCCGTTCCGACGACGAGAAAGGGCAATGCAGCGCTTCCGTCGAATGCGAAGTCTGCAGAAATTCGCCGCTGTGCATTCTTCTGTTTTCAACCACTTCAACCAGGACCGCAGCCTCTCAAGCCGAGATCATTTCAAACAGAACCGCACCGCCGCTCTTGCCGAGTGGCGTGGTCTCTGCGCGGCATAAGTGGCAGCGTCACTGTCCTGCCAGAGACGAGTTCGAATTAGTCTGACAGCACCGCGCGCATTCTGCGTCGGCCAGGCGTACGGGAGACAGTGAACATGGATCACATCACCCGTGGTTATTATTCGATCAAGGCGCTCAACCCGACCGGGATCAGGCCTGTCGGCCCCAGCCATATC
>NZ_SKCI01000013.1 GCF_005434965.1 Marimonas lutisalis | reverse complement strand
TGTCTGACGTCAGCGCCAATGGGACAGTTTAGGCTGAATTGATAAGAGAGGGTTTCTGGCACATCGTAACCACCAAGGAGTGGAGATGAGACAGAAACCCGGAACCAAGCAGAGCCACGGCGAGAAGGTCGTCAAGGACATCCGCCGTGCGACCCGCAAACAGTATTCCGCCGAGGAGAAGATCAGGATCGTTTTGGACGGCCTGAAGGGCGAGGACAGCATTGCAGAGCTGTGCCGCCGTGAGGGCATAGCCCAGAGCCTGTACTACAGCTGGTCCAAGGAATTTCTCGAGGCTGGGAAGAAGCGCCTGGCGGGCGACACGGCGCGTGCAGCGACGTCGACTGAGGTCAAGGATCTGCGCCGTGAGGCCCGCGATCTGAAAGAGTTCGTGGCCGAGCAGGCCCTGGAACTGCGGCTGCTCAAAAAAAGCATGATCGCGGATGGGGGCGACGACGAATGAGGTATCCCGCATCCGAAAAGCTGGAGATCATCCGCCTGATCGAAGGATCGCATCTGCCGACCAAGCGCACGCTGGACAAGCTCGGCATCCCCAGGACCACCTTCTATCGCTGGTATGACCGGTATCTCGCTGGCGGCCCCGAGGCGCTTGAGGATCGTAGCCCCAGGCCATTGCGGGTCTGGAACCGCATTCCCGAGCCAGTGCGCGAGAAGCTCAAGGAGCTCGCCCTGCAGGAAAGCGAGCTGTCGCCGCGTGAGCTGGCCGTTCAATTCACCGACACGAAAAAGTACTTTGTATCAGAGGCTTCGGTCTATCGCATCCTCAAGTCCTACGACCTGATCACCAGCCCGGCCTATGTGGTTCTGTCAGCAGCCGACGAGTTCCGCGACAAGACCACACGGCCAAACCAGCTCTGGCAGACCGACTTCACCTACCTGAAGGTCATCGGCTGGGGTTGGTTCTATCTGTCGACGATCTTGGACGATTACAGCCGCTACATCATCGCCTGGAAGCTGTGCACGACGATGAAGGCTGGCGATGTCACCGACACGCTGGATCTGGCACTGCAGGCTTCAGGCTGTGATCAGGCGACGGTCTTGCACAAGCCGCGCCTGCTCTCAGACAATGGCGCCAGCTACATCTCGGGCGAACTGGCCGGCTGGCTGGAAGATCGGCAGATGGATCATGTCCGCGGTGCTCCATATCATCCGCAAACCCAGGGCAAGATCGAACGATGGCACCAGACGCTCAAGAACCGCATCCTGCTGGAAAACTACTACCTGCCCGGCGATCTCAGGCAGCAGATCGACACCTTTGTCGATCACTACAACCACCGGCGCTATCACGAGAGCCTGCAAAACCTCACCCCGGCCGATGTCTACTTCGGGCGCGGCCAGACCATTCTGCGAAAACGAGAAAGGATCAAACGAAGGACCATCGAAACCCGGCGCTTGCTTCACCGCAAATCCGCCGCATAATCACAAAAACTAGATGAGCCAGATCCTCTCTTAGCTCAGGCGGCCATCTGTCCCAAAAACCCTGACGACGGACA
>NZ_SKCI01000012.1 GCF_005434965.1 Marimonas lutisalis | reverse complement strand
GCCGATCACGCCCTCGACGTCAACAACCTTGCCCACAACGATATCGGTGAAGAGGTCGCCCGCTGCGGCGCGGCCGTTGCCGGCCACGTCGTTCAGGAAGTCGACCCGCGCGCGTTCCGTAGCCCCGGCATAGCTGATGATGTCGAAGCCGTCGCCGCCAATGAACTCATCGGCGCCTTCGTTGCCGATCAGGGTGTCATCGCCCGTACCACCGTCGATCGTGTCGTCGCCCGCACCGCCTTCGAGCTGGTTGTTGGCGCCATCACCCGTCAACTGCGAATGCAGACCACCGGTAACTATCGCATTTTCGACATTGACGACAGTGTCAAATGAACTGGGAACACCGGCCGCACCAAATTGCCCGGTGCTGAAGTTCACGAAGAAAACAAAGTCTGTCGGCGAGTAGCCACTCGTATCCGCGAAGATCGTATCGGTGTCTGCTCCACCATCGAGGTATTCCGAGCCGGTGCCAACGACAAGCGTATCATTGCCAGCGCCACCTTCCAGTGTGTCGGCACCGTCACCGCCAGCCAGCGAGTCGTTGCCATTCCCCCCAACGAGGGAGTCATCTCCTGCTTCACCGAAAAACGTATCGTCTCCGTCAAAGCCATTCATGGTATCATTGCCGTCGCGGCCGTTGGCGCGCTGCGCCCCATCCGTTCCGATGAATGTATCGTCGAAACGCGACCCTCGGATAGCTTCAATGTTGGAGAAACTGTCCGTGTAGCTTGTGCCGCCCCAGGTCTTGTTTACCGTCCCTGTGCTCCAGTCAGCGGTGATGGCCGCATCGATTCCGCCGCGGTCATAGCGCAACCAGTCGAAACCATCGCCACCATCGATGTTATCGTTGCCTCCGCGCGTGATAAACCATTCCCAGTCGCTGCCATTGCTTCCAACAATCGTATCGTCGCCATCTGTCGCCCTCAATTCTGCAACGCGGCCGTTTATCGTGTCGGTGTCCGTTCCCTGTTGCACGATCCCTGTTTGCAAGTTCGCATTAATCGCCGGACCGCTGTCATGGAAGCTCAGGCGGACGTAACCCTCACCGGTAAGGTTATATGTATCGCTCCCGAAATAGCCGCGGAGATCAATAAAGGAATTGGCAGAAGTGTTAACGTTGAAAACATCATCTCCGTTCCCTGCACGAAGGCCAAACCCACCACCTGTAAAGACCGCGTTCATAGGTGTCGATACGCCAATAAAGGTATCGAAGCCCTGGGCGCCTGCATCCACTGTGCCGGTATTGGCCAAGGAGTCTATATTGAAGCTGGCTGCTTGATCGGACTGCAAGAAAGTGTAGCTGACGGTCACAAATCCATCGACACTCCCCGACAGATCGATCGTGTCGTTTCCGAGGCCAGGATCAACATAATCTCCGCCCCCAATCGGTGTGTTGCTACCGACGCTTATGCTATCGTCACCTGCCCCCCCCAAGAGAACATCATTGCCTGCTCCACCGATTAGGGTGTCGTTCCCACCCACGCCAAATACGGCAGGGTCATCACCATAGATCGTGTCGTTGCCTAATCCTCCGATTAAGCTGTCAGCCCCTAGCATGCCATCAATTGAGTCATTTCCGATGCCGGCATCAATCGTGTCGCCATCGTCTGTGCCGATGAAATAGTCATCCTCGGTCGAAGTGGTGTTGCTGAAGCTGGTCAGCGGAATATCGACGCCCGGCGCAAATGCCCCCGACGTGATCGCGCCGATATCGGT
>NZ_SKCI01000011.1 GCF_005434965.1 Marimonas lutisalis | reverse complement strand
CGTGTCGCCATCGTCTGTGCCGATGAAATAGTCATCCTCGGTCGAAGTGGTGTTGCTGAAGCTGGTCAGCGGAATATCGACGCCCGGCGCAAATGCCCCCGACGTGATCGCGCCGATATCGGTGATACCGGCATCAAGCGCGTTGAACTCGGCCACCGTGGTCGGAATGGTCAGCGGGTCGCCGCCAATGTGGAAAATCTGATCAAGGCCCGTGGTGTTGTCCAGAATGGCCAGAATGTAATGCGTGCCTTCCGAGGTGGTGATATACCCCAGCTGCACTTCGATATCTTCGGGCGTTTCAGTGCCGTTCAGGAACGATGTCACCGGGTCAGTTTCGGGTGTCAGCTCGATATAAGGCAGCGGATCGAGCGGATCAGGGTCCGGTACGACAACGGAATAATTGATAACGGCCGGATCGCTTGTAAACGCCAGAGCAAGGGTAGCCTCCTGGACAGAGGTGACATTGTCGAATTCATCACGCGCAACTGTGATGCCGGTAATTGTATAAGTTGTCATGGTGTCCCCAATCTCAATTTCTTCGTTCAAACTGCTTTGCAGCTACGTTGAAATGATAACATAGCGACTACATGCGACAAACACTGCGCAGTTCACGTTTGCTCAAGTGGCTGATCTGACGACAAAAAAACCTTCAGAAGATGAAGTCTACAGCTCCCAGATCGCTCAGTGAAACCCCTTGCAAAAGGATCGAACTGCTGCCACCGGTGATGATCAGCACATCGTTGCCTTGCTGCGTGGCGGCCGCCTCCACATCCGCGAAGCTGTTCATTGTCGAAAGGCCGGAGAAGTCCAGCTTCTCGTTGTCGTTCGTGGCCTCGAAATCCAGCACGATGTCGACCCCGTGACCATCGGCGAAAACGAACACGTCATCGCCCTGGTTGCCCTGGATCGTGTCGTTGTCGTCGCCACCGATCAGCACGTCGTTGCCCCTGCCACCGACCAGGATGTCGTTGCTGGTGCCACCATCGAGCGTGTCATTGCCGGTGCCACCGCGCATGTTGTCGAGGCCCCGGCGCCCGATCAGGGTGTCGTCGCCGTCGCCCGCTTCCATCCGGTCGCGGCCCTTGCCGCCATCGAGCTCGTCATTGCCGTCGCCGCCGGTCATCGTGTCGCGGCCCTTGCGGCCCCGCAGCACGTCGTCGCCCAGCCCGCCGTCGAGGGAATTGTCGCTCAGGTCGGTCATCAGCAGGTCGTCGAAATCGGTGCCAATCACGCCCTCGACATCGACCACCCGCCCCGGGTCGAGCTCGGTAAAGAGATCGCCCGCCGCGGCACGGCCGTTGCCGGCCACGTCGTTCAGGAAGTCGACGCGCGCCCGCTGCGTGGCACCCGCATAGCTGATGATGTCGAACCCATCGCCGCCGGTCAGCTGGTCAGCCCCGGTATCACCCATCAGCGTATCGTCACCGGCGCCACCGTCGATCGTGTCATCGCCGGCACCGCCCTGCAGGTAGTTGCCGATGCCATCGCCGGTCAGTTCCACGTGGAAATTGCCGATAAAGACGACATTCTCGACATTCACGACGGTGTCGAGCGGCACCACGATGTCGGTCGCCCCGACCTGGCCGGTCGCCAGGTTGATGAACGGCAGGAACGAGAACGACGTCGCCCCGGTCAGATCCACCTCGAGCGTGTCATTGTCCGCGCCACCATCGATGGATTCCTGGCCGTTACCCAGCCGCAGCAGGTCATCGCCATTGCCGCCGAACATGCTGTCATCGCCGACACCGCCATAAAGCGTGTCGTTGCCGCCGCCGCCGGTCAGGCTGTCGTCACCGTCTCCGGCCAACAACGTGTCATTTCCCACACCGCCATCCAACGTGTCGTTGCCTGTATCCGTCTGCAACAGGTTCGCGGAATCGTTCCCAACCAGTTCGACATCGAAGTCTCCGAGGAACTGATAGTTTTCGATCGAGATCAATGTGTCGAAGTCGCTAGGGTCCTGGATACTTGCTCCTTGTCGTCCGGCTGCGAGATCGACCAGTATAGTTGGCGCTTGAGTGTTGCTGGCACCCGTGAGATCAGCTGCCAGGAGATCGATGCCGTCGCCACCATTGTACGTGTCCAGACCTGTCGACACACGCAGCGTGTCGTTCCCTGCGCCGCCGAAAATTGAATCGTTGCCTGCGCCATCAGCTATGTCGTCGTCGCCATCCCCACCCAAAAGAGAGTCATTGCCGTCTCCGGCCAACAACGTGTCATTGCCCGCACCGCCATCCAACGTGTCGTTGCCTGTATCCGTCTGCAACAGGTTCGCGGCAACGTTCCCAACAAGTTCGACATCGAAATCTCCGAAGAACTGATAGTTTTCGATCGAGATCAAGGTGTCGAACTCGCTCGCATCCTGGATGCTGGCACCCTGCCGTCCGGTAGCAAGATCGACCAGGATGGTGGCTCCCTGCGGGTTACTCGCGTCTCTGAGGTCAGCGGTCAGGAGATCGTTGCCATCGCCTCCCTCGAATGTGTCCACGCCAGTCGTTCCCACCAGCGTATCGTCTCCCGATCCTCCCAGAACAGTGTCATTCCCGGCGCCATCGGTTATTTCGTCATTGCCGCTGCCACCCTCCAGGGAGTCATTGCCGCTGCCCCCATCGATCGTATCGCTACCCAGATCACCTGACAGAGTGTCATGCCCACCGAACCCATTAATGATTTCGTTGGCAGCTCCTCCGTAAATTGGGTTGTCTCCGTCATCACCATTGAGCAGCGCGCCAACACCAAGGAAATTCGACAAATCAAGTTGCGTTTCGCCCTGGACCACGATCTCCATGTCCGGAGATCGATCACCATTCGTGTCCGCCTGCACCACCAAACCCGCAGATGTTTCCAACCGTAGTTCTCCTGGATTCCCCATAAACGAACCCGTTCCCAAAAATGCAAAGCTTTGATTTCCAAGGCTGAAAAACGTCGAATTTGCATCGACTTTCTGCAGGTCAATGATGTCTTCGCTTCGATTGAAGTCAGTGATAACATCTCGTTCAAGTAATCCAGGCCCGCTTTCACCTACTGAAGAGTATTTGAAAGTATCCGCGCCATCGCCTCCGCTTAGGACGTCCTTTCCAGGTCCGCCCTCAAGTGTGTCTTGGTCTGGCCCTCCGAAAAGCGTGTCATTTCCGGCAAAACCCAAGATACTATCGTCCCCAGAGAGGCCATAGAGAATTTCATCAAACGGGAGTCCGCCAATGTCATAGTCAAACTCACCACCGAAAGAATCATTCCCATTCGTACCTGCTGCAACCCGAGATTCCGTACCAGCGAAATAACTAGAAGAAGACATAAAAGACAACGCGGGTTCGGCAAACTCCAAAGAACTCACGCTTTTCAAGTAAAGTTCCATTTTGTGTTCATAAACGGGCACGAGGTTATCATCTGAATTAGTCTTCAAGTCGTTCATAGGGACAATAACCCTAGCCCCTGGCTTTTCGAATCCTAGCAAAGAACCTCCGGCACTCCCTACAAGGGCCACATCATCTTGGCCATGCTCGATATGAAGAATACGCGAGTCTTGACCCAAGTTGGTCGACGTTCCGGGGGACCCAAATGTTATAACTTGCATATTGTTATGTTGGGAAAACTCTTCGGCAAACAGCTGCGCCATAGCTCCACCGAGACTGTGACCTGTTACGAAAAGCTTTTGTACGCCGTTAATCGAATCCTCGATATATGACCGCAAACCTGTAATCAGTGGAGCGAAATAGTCCCAATAAATTCTTGGCGTGAGCCACCCATCTGTCGCATCACCAATTTCATCGGTTCCAGTAAAGGCTATGAGTAAAGTATGTTCGCCATTCATAACTGTTTCACCAACATGCGCCACAGCCATGCGGTTTATAGGCGCTCTGAAAATACCGTTTTGAAACGTCCATACTTCAGTAAGAGGCGCGCCCGGATCACTTCGAAGCGGCATGCCCAACTGATGTGCATGGATGGGTGACCACAGAGGGTTCGCTGCCCCGAGAAATAAAGGAGAGTATGATCCAAGCGACGCCTTAGCGGCCTCAACTACATAGTTTTCAACAGTGTTGCTTTGTCTTTCAAATTCCCCTTCAAATTCTACCTTCTCAATATTTCTCAACGTAACGCTGTCACCGGAAATGCGGTTGATGAAAACGGCCGTGTTTGCATCGGCATCATCGAAAACAGTGTAGTGCCAGCGCTGCCCGGGAAGTAGGACGGTATCCAAATCTTCATACGAGCCATCGTCCGCGATTTCTCCGCCATCAATGAAGTCAGATCCTGTACCCGAGGAAATGAAATCATTGCCTTCATTCCCGTGGATGCTGTCATCGCCGCCGCGTCCGAAAAGATAGTCGTCGTTTTCGCCGCCTTCGATTGTGTCGGTGTCTTCGTGGCCAACGATGAAGTCTCGGCCCGTTCCACCGGACAGAGTATTTGTACCACCAGCGGCTATAAGAATATCTTCACCGCCACGTCCACGTAGCGTTCCACCGTTGGAGCTTCCAATGAAAAAGTCGAAGGTGTCCCGGCCTTCGATACCCTCAAAGTTTCTGACGGTATCCTGAGTATCGAAAATATCATACGCGGTCTCTGCCAGGAGCGTTTCAGAATGCGGCAGGAAACGTTCCGGGGATCCAGACGCATCGATGAACTGCATCAGCCTATCGAATTCGTCAAACGTGGAGAGTGTAAAATCCGATGTCGAAAGATTGACAGAAATATCTACTGTCGAGCTGTAGGTATTGTACCAGTCGAACCCTTCACCACCATCCAGAAGGTCGGTGCCTGCTCCACCCCACAAGGTATCATCGCCTGCACCTCCGTACAGATAGTCATCACCCTCATCTCCATTGGCGAGATCATTGCCAGATCGGCCAAGAATAAGGTCGCGGCCCAGTCCACCAGACGCAAACGCCGTGCCTTCAGTCATAACGATGACATCGTCGCCGTCTTGCCCATATGCAAGTCCGCCCTGGCCGGCCCAACTTGAAGCTTCGGTTTCACCCACAGTGATGATGATGTCCGCGTAGGGCGAACCCCAGACACTCTCAACGTTGCTGATCGCATCCGGAGACTCGCCCTCTAGCTGAAGGCTGTCGATTACGCTTTCGGCTTCAAGGCTTGTATGAATGGAAAGCTGAGTCCAAATGACCTCGAGCTCGCTGAAGTTCAGGTTGTCAGATGCTTCATTCGCCACTGCGCGGATGTCGGTCGCAGCGCCCAGATTAATGTGAACGCCTTGTTGCTCCGGGAAGGCAAACTCTCTCTCGACCCAATCAAAATCGCCCGGTGCGCGACTGGGTGCCGCGCCGTCTAGCTTTTGAAACCACGCGTTGTAAACGTCGAAACCATCGCCACCATCAATCGTATCTGTTCCATAGCCAGCAGATATAGTGTCATTACCATCCCCGGCTTCAATTAGGTCGTCGCCAACAACCCGGGTGCTTGTCACATATTCACCGTAAACACCCATCCCGCCTAATGTCACGGGCCACCCCCAACGCCACCACCCAAGCTCTCCGTAGATTACATCGTCGCCGGAACTTCCAATGAACTCATCATACGCATTTTGGCCGTCCCAGTGTAAATCTGTGTTGTAACCGACAATCTCTCCGCTTGTCGTCGTTGCAAATTCTACAGGCGCAATAGGTTCCACTTGAAATGTTTGACCAAGAGTCACCGAGTCGATCGTGCCGCTGTAGGAGTAAGTGTCCACTCCGTCGTTCGTGCTACCGGTGCCCCGTAAGTACCAGTCACTAATGACAACGTCAGCTTCGCCGACAGAAAAGGTCGTACTCGGCGCCGCGTATCCGGAGAATCCAATGTAGAAACCCGCGTTTGTTGCGGAGTAATATGGCCGAATTGAAGTGTCTGGATTCCTCAGGTCCTCGTAGAGGCTCCAGATATCCATGTTGTCGCCGGGCTGGAGAAAGGTGAATCTGGCCATATGAGATACGCTCAAGAAATTGATTCTTCTCCACTATCGTACAATGTTGAAATACTGCCCTGTCAAATGGAGGATCTACAGCGCGATACCCGGTCTTGCGCTGACATGCTTCGCAACCTCATCCTCGGGAATTTGCGGCGAGCGCGTCTCGTAGTACGATGCGTGCACAGCTATTCAAGCTAAGGAGAGTGCCATGACTATTTCGAGAGTATTACCCTCCATTTGCCTTGCCATTGCCGTACTGGCACAGCCAGCAATTGCTGGCTCGATGACAACGATCAAGACGGAAGACCAGTTCCGCAAGATCGTCGTGGGTAAGAAAATAGTTGACCCAAAAAGCGGCGCCTGGACGCAACCCAAAGCCAACGGGAGTGTCGTTGGAGGTTTCCAAGGTCAGAAAATCAAAGGTGCTTGGAATTGGCAAAACGGCATGTACTGCAGACACCTGATCATTGGAAAAAAAGATACCGGCACTGACTGTGTGATCTTTCAATCCGACGGGACTAAAGGTTCATACAGAACAAAAATGGGCAAAGGTGAGAAGAAAAGCTTTGTTTTGAAGTAGCCGGCTCTCGCGCGAGTGGTGTCAGACAAGTTCGGACTCGTTCTTGCTGAGACAGCTGCGCTTCGGCTTATGCCTTGCAGAGACTGACCTGCTCGGCCAGCGCAGCGGTTCGGTTGAGTACCAAATGATTTCGCGTAGAGAGTCCTAGATGTTGGTGGACTTGCATGAGAATTGAGGAGTGAGTTGACGTCTGGCATGCTTTCGACCCGCTGTTCTGAATGTCTGTCCAAACCGTCCATTTGCCCAGAATAACGTTCGCAAATGGACACTTGGACAGGTTGGACACCCCATCTCAAAACTGAACTGTCCATGGCTGAAGGCTACGAAAGTCCCGACCCGCCTCATGCCAAGAAAATCTGGCGAGATCTGCCAAGAAACCTCAAACAATAATCTTCAATAAGAGTTCGTGTGGAGAGGCTCAGGTCTAAGCTTGCATTGTTGGACGGTGCAAATGGGAAGATAATGGACCAGCCTCTCCACAATTAGAAGGTTCGCACTAAGTTCCGGTTTGATCTACAATGGCTCGGGAAAAAGTCTGTCGTCATTCTGGCGACAGTGTCCCCGAAATTTGGCAAGGCGACCCTGCTGCCGACATCACCGAAGAGAAACTTGAAGAGAACTTCGACAACAAGGCTGGCGTTCACTGCAGGGGTTACATGGAGCGGTGCTTCGCTTATCAGGATCGCTCGGGGCGGAGCATCAGCACTATTTCTGGGTTCGGGGATGCGCTTTGAGGGGGATCGGTTCCCAAGCCGGTCAATCGTGCATTCTGTAGTGAAGGGAAGCTTCAAGCCCGAAGGGGGCTCTCTTATTGTCTTGAATTGCCTCCCCCCAATTCACGAAGAAAAATGCTCAAGTGCGGAGACGCGCCTCGAGGCGATTCCTCAAAGATCATTGAAATACCTGATGAGATCGGTCTACTGCCGCAGTTTGACCCTCTTCACCTTCATGTCTCGAGAAACAAGGGTGTACGGAAACATGTTCAGCGAGTAAGAGCCGTGTTTGAAATAGTATTTCTGTGACCTAAAGAAGCCCTTTCCTGCGGGAGGACTGTATAGGCCCTTGATCTGAGGTCTGTCGTCGACTGCGACGAACACTTCAAAACCGCCGTGGCCGTCGAAGTCAACAATCACATCAAGCTTGTACTCGCTGCCATCCCTCTTGATGCGAACCTTGGATTTCTGGCCCATCATGCTGGATACCTTTCGGCAATTGTTTCCCGGTTTGCTGCCGATCTTGTATTCGCTGTCGAAGGTTAAGTGCCCCGACGGAAGTACATTGATTTTCAAAGGCGGCGCGCAGCCGTTGCGACCATCGTGAATCTGGAAGATGCCAAATGTCTCGGCACTCGGCGATGTGACCGCTAGATTTGTGGAAAACAGATATGTGCCCGCCCGGCTCGCACTCATATGATCTGTCGCGATCTCAGATCGCTGGTTGAAGATGCCACCCGGGCAATGGTTGGAACTGGTTTTGAAAATATACGTCCGCCCCTTTTTCACCAACGCTCCTGGGTCTGCACCACATGAGACCCGCCAAGCCTGGAGAGGGGATGCCTGAACGACCTCAGGAATACCTAAGGCAAGGAAGAACCCGGTGAGAAAACACGAAGTGAATGCATAAAGCCGAAGCATGAGCCTCTCCTTTCGGAAATCCTCACTTTTGGCTTTAGGAGGCCTCCGATAAATCCAATATATGGCAACATGTAATTTGCGCAAAATCTTGGAGCGAGTGGCGGTCGTTTTGCCGGATCGCAGCGGACGGCGGGTCGGAGCCCAACGCCGACAAGCCGAGCAACTTCGACATCCCGGCGTTCAGGTCTTTTGCCTAAAGCCCCTCAACAAGGATCAGGTCGGTATCAGAGATTTTTTCTCTCACCGAACGAGCTTCGGTGTATGCCTCAGACTCATAGAAAGTTCGGGCAGCGTCAATGCTTTCAAATTCGATTACGATCGCCAAGCCTTCTGCACCGCCCTCGCGATGATCGGGCGACGGATTCCTGACCAGAACTTTGCCATTGTGAGCTTTGATCGCAGCCCCGGAAAGTTGTTTGAACTCCTCAAAAGCATCTTTGTCTTGAACGCGAATATGCGCAATGAGATAGCCCTTCGGCATTTTAAAGACTCCTAGATTTCAATTTTTTGAGCTTGTTGGGTTTGTGCATTCAGCGCGAGACCAGACATCGAAAAAATGGCAAATCTCACTTCTGCTATCACCCCAAGGCTTCAGGCGAACCCTGCCTTGGTCGGCAATCCAAGCCGCTTGAGTGTCATGACAACCGGACACATGCCAGTGAACGAGGCCTGAATCAGGTGTGCGCCCATTATGCCAGTCAGCCATAGCCAGTTCTGATTATGAAAAGCAGCAAGCAGAACACTTCCCAGAACAATGATACCGACAATCAAAAGAATCGAACGTTCGACGGTCATGATTCCCTCCCTTGTTTCACAGGAACATTATGCTCGGAAACCGCGATTTATCCAATATTGGTGGTCTAATCGACGAACGCTTGGCTTGCTTGCAGTCCTTAGACCAAATCACAGCGCACGGCCGTTCCGATCACAAAGCCATCACAGGGGCTAGCTATTGTATAGAGCGGCTGCGATCCGGGTTGACGCCCTATACGCTGTGCTGAAACCCCGTCCAATCTGTCTATTTGTCCAGAAGAGCGCTGGCAAATGGACAGTTGGACAGGTTGGACATGTTCCCTCATTCGTCAGGAGAATTGCCCCTCCCGCGCGACAAAGGAAGCCGCGGGAGGGACATACATTTACAGGAAAACACTTTAGGTATGGTGACCATCCAGGACTGTTTAAATGACATAGCTGTGACGTGTTGCGGTCAATTTAGTGGAAAAATTCATCGAACAAGATCGGTGTCCAACCTGCTCAAATGCCCATTTGCCAGCGTGCTTCTGGACATATGGACAGATTGGTCACTGCGATCCAACCAAACGCGCCTACAACACCCGATCGCAGTTGACGGCTCGGCTAGAAAATGAAGTCGGCCGCGTCCAGTTGGCCCAGATCGACGTTCTCCAGCAGGATCGACTTGCCGCCACCGGTGTCGATCAGCACATCCGCGCCGACCTGGCTCGCCGCCAGCCCGAAGGCCGCGATGTCCGAGATCGAGCTCAACCCCGAGAAGTCGAGTTTCTCGTTGTCGTTCGTCGCCTCGAAATCCAGTACGATATCGACG
>NZ_SKCI01000010.1 GCF_005434965.1 Marimonas lutisalis | reverse complement strand
GCGGTCGAAACTCTCGATGCCTTCGGCGGCGCGGTCAAGACCGAGGATGATCTGCCGTCGAAAGTGCTGAACATGCCCTTCGTGAACCCGCAGAACGGGCCCATCGCGGTCGAGGATGCCAGGGTGCTGTCAGACGAATTCGAACTCGTCTCTGCCAGGACAGTAGCGCTGTCCTTTATGCCGCGCAGAGACCGCGCCACTCGGCCAGAGCAGCGGTTCGGTTCTGCTTGAAGTGGTCACGTGTGGAGAGGCTGCGATCCTGGTTGAAGTGGTTGAAGACGGAGGAGTGAACGGCAACGAATTTCTGTAAACTTCGCATTCTCCGAAAGCGCTGCATTGCCCTTTCTCGTCGTCGGAATGGCAGGTGCGAATTCTCGACTCTGTTGTTGAGCCAACGCCCACATGATTGAAGATGATCGCAACCCAAGTCGCGCAAAGCCGCTTTGTATGAAACGAACCGATCGGTGACCAGCACCTCAGGCTGACCATACCTCCTCATCAATTTTCTGAGCATTTTCAATGCGGCGCGTTTGTTTCGCCGCTTCGTGACAACGCTCTCAAGCACCTCTCCTTCGTGATCGACGGCCCGCCAAAGATAGTGCCGCTCACCGTTGATCTTCACGAAAACCTCGTCAACATGCCATTGCCATGGCGAGAATGCACGCAGCTGCTGCACACGCCGCCGACGGATCTCAGATGCAAACATCGGGCCAAACCGGTTCCACCAGAACCGGATGGTCTCGTGGCTGACGTCGATGCCTCGCTCGTGCAACAGGTCCTCGACATTCCTGAGTGACAACGGGAAACGCACATAGAGCATCACTGCCAGGCGGATGATCTCGGGGCTGGTTTTGAAGTACTTGAATGGAGAGCGTTTGGTCATGGCCAGAGGCTATGCAAGCCCCCTGCCCGGCTCAAGCCAAGTTCCTCTGACATGACCCCTTCAAAAGCTCCAGCATGCGCTTAGTGGCAGCCTCGCCGGCCTCGTCCGGCACCGGATGTGCCGCTTCGACGATTTCGATCCCTTCGCAGGGGCGCGCATAGCCATACCGCGTGATCACCAGCCCTTCGCAAGGGCCCCAGACATCCTCAACCGCCTCGGCCATGCGAGCCGAAGCCTTGCCAGCCCCGATAACAACAACACGGCCAGGCGGCCGCGCCGGCAAATGCGCCGCAAGCGCCCGCATCGGATCGGCCACCGCAACAGCGCGGTCAAAAAGAAACCGCAGAAAAGCAATTGGGGCCAATTCGCCCTGAATGCTCATGCTGTACTCATACGCTCGCGCTCGCGCTGCACCATGCCAAAAAGGTCGCGCGGGTCGTCAGGATCGGCGACCATGTCTAGCATATGGCAAAAACGGCCCTGCGAGACCTTGTCGCGCAACCAGCGCAGAGCGGAAAAATCTTCGATGGCAAACCCGACGCCATCAAATAGGGTAATCTGTTGCGCGTCATCCGTGCGACCCGGCTTATCGCCCGTCATCACCTGCCACAATTCGGTGATCGGAAAATCCTCGGGCATTTGCTGGATTTCACCCTCAATGCGGGTCTGTTCCGGATATTCAACAAATACGTCCGAACGCATAACGATATCGCGGTGCAGTTCGGTCTTTCCGGGGCAATCGCCTCCGATGCCGTTGATATGCACACCCGCCCCGACCATGTTGTCGCTGAGCACCGTGGCGTTCTTCTTGTCCGCAGTGCAGGTGGTGATGATCTGTGCACCCAGTATAGCCTCTTCAGGAGTGGCGCATTTAATCACCGTCATGCCCGACCCCGCCAGATTGCGAGCGCATTTTTCGGTCGCCTTCGGATCGACGTCGAACAGGCGCACCGTACCGATGCCACAGACCGTTTTCAGCGCCAGCGCCTGAAACTCAGCCTGCGCCCCGTTGCCGATCATGGCCATTGTCGTGGCTCCCTTGGGGGCAAGGTATTTCGTCGCCAGGGCTGAGGTCGCCGCCGTGCGCAGAGCGGTCAGGATCGTCATTTCGGCAAACAACAGCGGATAGCCAGTGTCGACCGAGGCCAACACCCCAAATGCCGTGACGGTTTGGAGACCGTCCTTCATGTTCTTGGGGTGCCCGTTCACATATTTAAAGCCGTATTCGATGCCGTCAGAGGTGGGCATCAGCTCGATCACACCTTCATGCGAATGCGAGGCCACGCGAGGCGTCTTGTCAAACAAAGGCCAGCGGCGGAAGTCTTCTTCCAGATAGGTTTCAATTTCCGCAATACAGGTTTCGGTCCCAATCTCGAGGATCAGGCGCATCATGTTCTGAACGCTAACGAAGGGGATCAAGGCGAGATCGGAGGCCGACATTGTATTGTTCCTTTAGGTCGTTGGGCACTAATGGCCAATGATCTGGCTGAGGAAGGCCTGCGTGCGTTCGTTCTGTGGGTTATTGAAGAAGGCCTTAGGCTCGTTTTCTTCAACGATGCGGCCCTGGTCCATGAAGATCACCCGGTTGGCCACCGCTTGGGCAAACCCCATTTCATGAGTAACGCAGAGCATGGTCATGCCCTCTTCGGCCAACTCGACCATGGTATCGAGCACCTCCTTGATCATCTCGGGATCAAGCGCCGAGGTGGGCTCGTCAAACAGCATGATACGCGGCTTCATGCAAAGCGCCCGAGCGATGGCCACGCGTTGCTGCTGACCACCCGACAACTGGCCGGGGTATTTGCTGGCCTGATCGGGGATTTTCACCTTCTCAAGATAGCGCATCGCCGTTGCTTCGGCTTCCTCCCGCGGTATCTTGCGCGCCAGCATTGGCGCGAGCGTGCAGTTTTCAAGGATGGTCAGATGCGGAAACAGATTGAAATGCTGAAAGCACATTCCGATTTCCGAGCGCACCTTATCGATGTTCTTGAGGTCCGAGGTCAGTTCCACCCCATCGATCACAATACGGCCTTCCTGATGCTCTTCCAAACGGTTGAGACACCTGATCAGCGTCGATTTACCCGAACCCGAAGGCCCGCAAATCACAATCCGCTCGCCACGCCGCACTTGTAGATCAATGTCATGCAGCACTTGGAAAGCACCATAGAATTTACTCATGTTTTCGATCTCGATAACCACCTCGTCGCTAACGTACATTTGGCTATGGTCGATATCGCGATCTATCGCAGTGGCAGACATGGCGGTGTTCCTTCCAATGTGAGTGATGCGCCGCTCGCCTGAAAGCCAGCTTGCGCCAAGTAGGGTGAGGTCATTGCGGTCGCCAGAGCACGATAATCAGGGCGAAACCGGATTTCGTCACCAATGGCCAAATCGCTGACATCGGTGGTATCGACAATCAAATGATCGCTGGAATACCCAACGATCGAGACGCCGCTGGTGAGAGGCGACAGACCGCCAATCTCACAATCAACTGCCCCGACGTTCAGCACCCCAAGTCTTCTTGGCTCTCTGAGCGCAACATCAACCTGCTGACCGAATGCATTGCGCCCACGCGCAGCGTACGGTCTGGGGGCCTTCAGCTTGTGCTCGATGACCTGCGCCACCAGATCGAAACAGTCCCCACGCATATGGGTAAGCGTTTGACCGTGGGCAGTTTCGCGACCCAGGAAAAGGCTTTCTCCAAGACGCAGGTGATTGATTTTGCTTGGTAAACCTTGATTCAACATTAACGAAAGTGCGCTCGAGTTACCCGCAGAGACATAGCGTAAGGAGTGTCCAATCGTGGCTTCAAGTTGATTGGCCAAAGCCACAAGCTCGGCCATATTGCTCTGATCTGGCAACACCCCCAGATTACAGGCCAAATTCGTGCCGATACCAATGATGTCGGCGTTTTCCGTGGCCATGACGGCACAGCTAAGACTGGGCAGGTCCTCAGGCGGAACCCCTTCGCGCAAATCACCCAGATCGACCATAAGAACGACCTGACAGCATTCTCCCAGTTCAGCTTTGGCAGTGGCCAGTGCGCGGATCGTTTCAATCTCGGAGAGCAGGAATATGTCAGCCAACCGCGCCGCTTCGGCCACTTCGACCATGGCGGGCGCGCGTAGCAACATGACCGGCGCGTCAATGCCACCTGCGCGCAGCCGCGCTATATTGTCGAGGCGTGCATCCGCCAGCGTGCAGATACCGTTATCCAGCATTAGGCTAGCAATGTCCGGGTTGCCACCGATGGCCTTGGTCACGCCAGATACCGCAATTCCATGCGCGGCACATAACGTTGCCAAATGAGCAAAATTTTGCTGCAGAGCATCCGTGTCAAACTCGATGCGCGGTCCGGATATTGCGTTGATATCAAGCATCGACCAGATCCAACGGAAATACCGGACGCCGCAGAAGTTCATAGTGTCGACGCGTCACATCGGGGGAACACAGCCCCCCGGCATCGACGACCAGCACCTCGCTGGCGATCGGTTCAAAAGCCGCGCGGAAATGCTGCATGGACTTCACCACCAGCACGGATTTCTCCACCGGCTCGATCCCGACACAGCGAAATTGGTTCAGATCATGCATTTGCAACGCGTTGGACGTGATCAGCACGTCAACTCCTGCAACTCGGAAACAAACGCTCGGCCCCATATCAGCAGCCACACCCGCCAGCATCGGCCCCTCGAAAGTCAGGGTGCCATCGGAAACCGCCCGCACTTCGCCAGTCAGTTTCAGCGGGCCACCACCAACCGATGGGTCGCTTTTGCCTCCAATGCTCAGCGTCAAAACACTGCCAACACCCGCTTGGGCAAGTATTTCAGCAGCCTGGGGATCAATAAGCGCGCCAAGGGCTGCATTCTGTATCCCTGCATCCAGAAAGGCAGACAGGAGCGCCGTGCAATCGCCATAGCCACCCCCTCCTGGATTGTCAGAAAAGTCAGCAAGCACAACGGGTTTGCTCGAAAGTTCGCGCCCCTTGATTCTAGCAATAGCCTCGCCCAGTGGCATCGGAAGCTTCCAGTCATCGCGAAAGCTCCAGATCACATCACACAACCGGCGCGCCGTTAGATTGGCTTCGGCTTCGGCGTTTTCATGACACACCAAAACGCTTGGCCCTGCGGCGAAAACATCAGCATCGGTAAAGCCTGCATTGACAGAAACATGCAAAATTTCTGGCGCCTGAGCGGCCTCGGCAGCGGCCTCAAGTACGCGGCACATCGGGCCATCGTGGGTCGTGCGCCCGTCATCGCAACCTACGAGCATGGGCGGGCGGTCAACTAAGAGGCTCGGCTTGATCTCCCCCCCCATCGCCCGATGCAACAGATCGCAGGCCTCACCTGCGCGCGCAGCCATGTCCACATGCGGATAGGTACGATAACTGACCGCGATTTGCACATGTTCGGCAAACTCGTCGAAGATATTCGCGTGAAGGTCCAAAGTCACTGCCACGGGAATATCCACGCCGATCGAAGCACGGATCTCGCGCAGGAACTGGCTCTCGCCGTCTTGATCCGTTTCTGTCACCATGGAGCCGTGCAGCGCAATGAACACCCCGTCAAGCGGGCCGCACTCTGCTAGCAAACGCCGTGCTTTGTCCGTGATGTCACGTCGTGCAGTCTCACGCACGGGACCACTCGGGTTGGCATGTGCGGCAAGGATCGGCACGACTTCCCACCCCATGCGCGCGGCGGCATCGATCGCACCGCCAATTTCGGAAGTCGTGTTGCGCAGCTGCTCCAGCATTTCGGCCCCGCGCACGTAACGCGAATTCTTAAAATCCTGAATGCCTGTCGTTTTCACCGTGAACGTATTGCTCTCATGGGCAAACTCAATCAAAGCCACGCGAAACACCATGGGTCAGCCCACTCTCTTGGCGGCAACTGCACAAATGTATTCGAGCACTAGGGAGGCCCCCATCAGCGCCGTCACCCCGGCGGGGTCGTAGGCAGGCGCGACCTCGACCAGATCCATCCCAACAAAATCAATCCCTGCCGAGTGGCGCAGGAAACGGATGATGTCATTGGGTGCAAGCCCGTCAACGACCGGCGTGCCAGTGCCTGGTGCATAAGCAGGATCAAGGCTGTCGATATCGATGGTCAGATACGCAGGGCCACTACCGATCACTTCCTCAATGCGGGCCTGCATCTCATCAGCGGTATGATCGTGAAGCCAATTGCGATACAGAACCGTGATATCATCGTCATCGTCATAAAAGGTTCGGATGCCGATCTGGATCGAGCGGCTTGGGTCAATTAGCCCCTCTTGCATCGCATGATGGACGAATGTGCCGTGATCGAGGAATTCGCTGTTTTGGGTGTCGCGATGGGCATCAAACTGCACCAAGGCAAGTGGGCCGTATTTTTCCGCATTGGCCTTAAGCATCGCGTAGGTGGCGCTGTGGTCACCCCCCATCATGATGGTCTGTGCACCGGCCGCTACCACGTGGCGGGCCAGCTCAGTAGCTGCCTCATACATCTGCGCGCCTTGTCCGCGCCGAAACGGCACATCACCGCAATCCACCACCGACAGGCGATCAAACGGGTCGAACCCCCAAGGCCAGACCTCGCCCCAAGCCAGTTGTGTTGAAGCCTCGCGCAGAGCCGAAGGCCCATAGCGCGAGCCTGAGCGGCCTGAGGTGGTCAGATCAAACGGAATGC
Organism: Marimonas lutisalis; assembly: GCF_005434965.1. Lineage (GTDB taxonomy): Bacteria > Pseudomonadota > Alphaproteobacteria > Rhodobacterales > Rhodobacteraceae > Marimonas_A > Marimonas_A lutisalis. The sequence continues at coordinate 8,635 of NZ_SKCI01000010.1, read as the reverse complement.
CCAGTACGGCCATATCGACATCTGCAAAATCCATGCTCGGTCGACGCCGCATAAACGTACGGATCCCTGAATATGGCATTTCAACGTGCGTACTGTCTGGACCGCTTGCCGTCTGGAATACACCTTCGTTACCAAAGAGCTGTGACTTATTGTTCGGCATCTATCAATTCCCCGTGTATTTGAGCCAGGCGTTGCGGCGCTCCAATCGCCGCCAGATCGCCTCGATGATCATTACGACGATCAGATAGTTCAGAGCCGCGATATAAAAGACTGACAAATCAAACGTCTGAGCATAGATGAACCGTGCCTGCCCCAGCACATCGCGCACGGTGATGATCGAAACCAGCGACGACGCCTTGAGCAAAAGGACAAGTTCGTTGCCAAAAGCCGGCAGCATCCGGCCTACGGTGATGGGCATAATGACCCTGCGAAAAATCTGAAGCGTTGTCAGGCCAAGGGCAGAACCCGCCTCGATCACACCTTTGGGAACAGCAAGGATGCCGCCGCGCAAGATTTCAGATTGGTAGGCGGCTGAATTGAGGGTGAAGGCCAGCAAGCCGCAGTTAAACGCGTCGCGGAAGAACCACCACATGCCGAGCGCCTTCAGTTCTTTATGAAACTGGCCAAGTCCATAATAGATGATGAAGATCTGCACCAAAAGCGGTGTGCCGCGCACAACATAGACATAGCCAAAGGCCGCTTTTGACAGCAGCTTATTGCTACTCAACCGGGCTGCGGCGATCGGGATTGCCACGAAAAAGCCGAAGAACACCCCCAAGGCTGTCAGCATGACCGTGTTGGTCAGACCAATGCGCCACAGTTCAAGGTTATCTGTCAGGTGGGATAACATTTATCTGCCTCCCAGGTTTGCACTGGTGCGGCGTTCCAGCACCCTCTGCACTTGGCCCGAGAGAAATGCCAGCGTCACGAAAATTACAGCGAGAACCGTGTAGAAGAAGAACGGCTCTTTAGTCGTGGCAATCGCCCTGTTGGCATAGCGCACAAGATCGTTGACGGCGATGATTGAAACCAGCGATGTATCTTTGAGCAGGATCAGCCACAGATTGCCGAAGGCGGGAATACAGTGCCGCCACATCTGCGGGAGAACCACGCGAAAGAAAACGTGTCGGCGTTTCAGCCCAAGCGCCATCGCTGCCTCGGACTGGCCCTTGCTGACGGCTTGGTAAGCAGAGCGAACAACCTCGCCGCCAAGCGCGCTAAACACCAATGTAAGCGCCACGACGCCCGAGACAAAGGCGTTCAGAGAGATGTTGGCGTCTGCCCAGACCAACCTCGCAAGGGCATTCAGGATGATCTGAAGCTGATAGTAGATGATGATCAGGGTCAGGAGTTCCGGCAGACTACGGAAAACTGTCGTATAGCCATTGGCAAAACCGCGCAGCAACCTGCTGTTCGAGTTCTTGGCCCATGCAAGCAGAAAGGAAAGTATCAGGGCCAGCGGGGCGGTCACAAAGGCAAGTGCCAGTGTCACCATCAATCCACGCGCCAGCTCATCGCCCCAGCCCGTATCACCGAATGCAAGAAGTGACAGGAGGTCCATTTCGGCCCCTTTCCGCCTGATTGATCAAGCCTTTGAGTGTGTGCAAGGCAGATGTGGACGGGCCAAACGTGGCGGCCCAATCCATTTTTAAAGACGTCGGTATCGACTTATTTGTAAAGCTCCGTGGCCGTTTTCGGAGTCGTCATGATGTCAAAGTCGAAGTATTGGCCCCGGATCTCGTCATAGGTTCCATTGGCAACGATCGCCGCAAGCGCCTTGTTCAGATTTGACAAGAGCTCGGTATCTGATTGCCGCACAGCAATACCTGTGCCCTTGTTGCCATCAGACCGCGCAGCCTCGCCGACGAATTCACAGCAGGCGCCATCCTCTTTGGCCAGCCACGCCCCCAGAACGAACTGGCTGGCATAAGCTGCGTCAACACGGCCAGATTCAAGGTCCAGCAAGGCATCATCCAGTTTGGGGTACAGCTTGATTTCACTGTCAGGGAAATATTGCTGCAGCACCTCGACCTCGAGCGTCGATTCCTGCGTGCCGATGATTTTCCCGGCCATGTCTGACGGCAGCGCATTGCCCAGCCCTGCATCCTTGGCCGCGATAAAGCGCGCCGCGTTGAAATAGTACGGATCGGTGAAGCTCACCACCTTCAAGCGCTCGTCGGTGATCGACATGGAGGCGATGATCGTGTCGAACTTGTTTGCGTTCAATGCCGGAATGATACCATCCCAGTCGGTCGTGACCCATTCGCAGGTGACCTTCATCTCGGCGCACAGAGCATTGCCGATGTCGATGTCGAAGCCCTTCACCTGACCGGCGGAATCAAAAAAGTTGAACGGCGGATAGTAGCCCTCGGTTCCCATCCGCACTGTGTCTTGTGCCATGGCGCCCGCGGCGAATGTGGCCGCCGCTATAGTCGCAATGAGTTTCGTGAGTTTCATGGTGTTCTCCCGGTTGTCGACCGCAATGGGCCTTGTACCAGGGAGAATACGGAGTCCGCATTTTCATTGATAATTGTTATTTCTACTTGTAAAAATAAGTCAGATTTATAGTTGGTGCACATGAGCGACTTTGCAGACAAGCTGGATTGGAACCTTTTGCGGGTTTTCATGGTGGTCATGCAGGAAAAAAACATGACCAAGGCAGCGGCGGCGCTCTATCGCACTCAGCCCGCCGTTAGCCAGGCGATGAAGCGGCTGGAAGAAAGCGCCGGAGTGCAGTTGTTCGAACGGCGCCGGTCCGGGCTGCTGCCGACGCGCGCCGGGCAGGAACTGCTGGAACAGATAAGGCCGATCTTTGCCTCGATCGCTCGGATGCCACAGACGTTCTCACAGGCGCCGCGGGCGATTTCGGGTAAAGTGGTATTGGCCTCAATAGATCAAGTGATGAGCCCAGAGATCGATCGCGCTATTGAACAGTTCTTCTATGATCACCCGGCGGTCGATCTGGAAATCACTATCGAAACCACCGAAAAGATATTGCGTGCAGTCACTCTGGGCACCGTTACTCTCGGCATTACCGATGGCACAATCCCAGATGGCCTAGAGGCACGTGAGCTTCTTCGTGAGCGCTTTGGTCTTTTCTGCGGCCGCAATCATCCTTTGTATGGGAGGCGCGACGTGTCCAACAGCGATTTGCGCGCCGAGCCCTTCATCGGGTTCAATGCTGATGTTCTGGGCGGCAAACATATGAGCGATGTCACGGCCTACCGTGCCAAGGTGTCGATCGGCCAGCGGGTGCGAGGCCAGTCACCCTATGTCAACGAGGTCAGACGCATGATCGAACTTGGTCTTGGTATCGGCTTCCTGCCGCTACATCTCGCAGAACCTTTCGTCGCCAAAGGAAGTCTGTGGCGGCTCCCCCCTTACAGCGAGGAGCCGTCGGCCAGGATCTATCTGGTCACCAACTCAGAAATTCAGCTTTCAGAAGCAGAAAAACTGTTCTGGGACTATGTTGAGGCCCATGTAAAGCGGGCAGGACCAATTTCAGGAAAGTGAATTGCACCAACCAATCTATGTTACGCCGAGGTCATTCAAGAGCACCGGTGCAGGGTGCTGTCAGACGAATTCGAACTCCTCTCTACTGGGACAGTAGCACTGTCCCTTATGCCGCGCAGAGACCGCGCCACTCGGCCAGAGCAGCGGTTCGATTTTGCTTGAAGTGATCTCGTTTAGAGAGGCTTCGGTCCTGGTTGAAGTGGTTGAAGACAGAGGCGTGAACGGCAACGAATTTCTGCAAACTTCGCATTCGGCGAAAGCGTTGCATCGCCCGCTCTCGTCGTCGGAAGGGTAAGTGCGAGTTCTCAACGCGGTTGTTCAGCCAGCGACCACATGATTGGAGATGGTCGCAACCCATCTCGCGAAGCGCGGCTTTGTATGATGCGAACCTATCCGTTACAAGCACTTCCGGCGGACCACATCGCCGCATCAATTTTCTCAGCATTTTCAATGCGGCGCGTTTGTTTCGCCGCTTCGTGACAACGCTCTCAAGCACCTCGCCTTCGTGATCGACAGCCCGCCACAGGTAGTGCCGCTCACCGTTGATCTTCACGAAAACCTCGTCGACATGCCATTGCCATCGCGAGAATGCACGCAGCTGCTGCACACGCCGCCGCCGGATCTCGGACGCAAACATTGGGCCGAACCTGTTCCACCAGAACCGTATGGATTCATGGCTCACATCAATGCCCCGCTCGTGCAGCAGGTCCTCGACATTGCGGAGTGACAACGGGAAACGCACATAGAGCATCACTGCTAGGCGGATGATCTCTGGGCTGGTCTTGAAGTACTTGAAGGGGGAACGCTTGGTCATCTTGAAAGGCTAAGAGAGCCCCCTGCCCGGCTCAAGGCAAGTTCCCCTGACATGACCGCTACGACACCAGAGCTGGTGGCGGCCGTATCAAACGCAGGTGGTTTGGGACTGGCGCCGCTCTGGTTTACCGATGCCAAGGGCGTGAAGGATTTTGTTGGTCGGGTGAAAGCCCTTACTGACGCTCCTTTCGGTGTGAACCTGAACATGGATTTTCCGAGCATGGAACAGCTCGACGCCTGCCTAGAAGAAAACGTGCCTGTGATCTCAATATTCTGGGGGCGGTCGCCAGAGTTCATTGCCCATGCGCGGTCCGGCGGAGCGAAAGTAATCTTCTCGGCCTGGGATGCCCAAAGTGCGGCGGAAGCTGTTGACCATGGCGCACACGCCATCTGCGCACAGGGCTGGGAGGCAGGCGGCCATGTTCGCGGAAAGGTATCAACCATGGCACTTGTCCCGGCAGTCGTGGATGCCGTCGGTGACACGCCGGTGATTGCGGCGGGAGGTATTGCTGATGGACGCGGCCTCGCAGCGGCGCTTGCGCTTGGGGCATCTGCTGCATGGATTGGCACGAGGTTTCTGTCCGCTAAAGAAACATGCATTCACCCAGACTATGTTGCGCGGCTCATTGATGCCTGCGAAACGGACACCGGCTACTACGACAACCTTTTCGATGTTGGATGGCCCAATGCGCCGCATCGCGCCCTGCAAAATTCGACGACGAAAGCATGGGAAGCTGCTGGGCGTCCCAAACCGGGACAGCGACCGGGCGAGGGAGACACGGTCGCAAGTTCACCTAGCGAAGGCAAGGTCGTTCGCTATCAAACGTTCTCGCCAGACACGGAAACAACAGGCGACATCGAGGCTGTTGCAATGTGGTGCGGTCAGGGCGTTTCAATGGTTCGAAAGGTCCAGTCGGCTGGAGATATCGTTCTTGAGATCGCCGACGAAGCGCGGAAGATCATTAGTTTCTGATATCTCGTTGGCTTTCTCCGGATGTCGGAAAACAGCCATTCAATCTTCTCCCTCAAATGGCAGATTTGTCCGCTGAGCGGTCGTTCAGCCCTATCGGGACGGACGACCGGTCTTGGGCTCATGGCGGACGTCAAACCAATTCCCAAATGCTCAATTTTCTCCAGAAGACATCAGTCCAGGACGTCGTAGTTGTCGCGGTCGAATAAGCCCACGTCGCCGCCCCGTCTCGGGGTCTGTGTCGAGGTAAGCTTTCTCTCGATTCCGTATATGCTTGGCGAACTGGGTCAGGGCATCAACCTGATCGTTGTGCGTCGTGTTGGGGAACGCCAGAAGCTCGCGGCGGAATTCATCGAACCAGGGTTTATCGCTCGGGATCACGAATTTGCCGGACTTGAGCCAGTCCGTCTGAGGGACGAACCGGTCCAGCTTACCAGAGTTCACGGGCACCGCCCGGAAGACCCGGTGCACCTCGCGACGTAATTCCTGCAGAATGGCACTACCATTTGCGGAGTCTTCAATCAGAACAAGGTCGCATCGCCATTTTTTCTGCATGTACTGCACCCGGTCCTTGAGATCTGGATATTTCAGACGCTGTCGGAGGACGTCCAGCAGGTACCAACTCTCTTCAAACGCGTGCCAGCCGAAAGTGAGGCAGACGGAATAATCACAGCGCGGCCCGTCGTTCACCGCCGTATCCCAGCTCTGCACGAAACGAACAAAGTTTTTCTCGTTGGGCAAGGTCTCGGCCAGGACAAGATCTTCAAGCGACAGGAACTCACTCTCACCCGGTTGCGGATCCTGCTGGTACTGGGCACGGAAGGCGAAGGTACCGACGTCCGCCTTGATCTGGTCCAGAACCTCTCGGGGCTCGCGGTCCGGGCTAAGAATGTCACCGGGATCACGTTTCCAGGTCCGCCCCCCAAACAAGGCGATCTCCTGCGGAACCTCGGCGATAGACGGCAGGCAGAGATGATGGAACGTTCCTTTCTCCAGCAGGTATGCGGAGAAATCGTCCTGGTGCAGTCGTTGCTGAAGCGACACGATGCGCGCATTGCGCTTGTCGTTGAGACGCGAGAACAGCGTCTCGTCGAAGAATGTTCGGGCCTGCTCGCGGATCACCTCAGACTGAACATCAGACGCCTTGGCAAGGTCATCAATCACGATCACGTCTGCGCCAAAGCCGGTGACAGCCCCACCAAGGGAGACGGCCTGCCGGCCGCCCCCCTCGGTGGTTTTCATATGCTCGATCCGGTCATGCTTCGGGTCGATCCGCATCCGCGGGAACAGGTCTTGATAAAACCGGCTTTCGATCAGACGCCGGAACATGACACCATGCTCGCGCGCGAGGTCACCACCATAGCTGACCGTCATCACTTTCTTTTCCGGGAAATGCCCGAGCAGGAACGCCGGAAACAGGATCGAACCGCACACGGACTTCAGATGCCGCGGTGCGATCGAAATCATCAACCGCGGTGTGCGCCCATTCACGACGCCCTGCAGCGCATAACACATCGCTTCGAGATAGCGCGCTTCGTCGAGTCTTTGGCCGGGGTGCAGAACGTCGAACGCGCCGATCAGAAACAGGTAGAGGTTTTGGCGCATACCGGTGTCCGCCACTTGCCGCTCGCTCAGATTGATGTCGTCAAGCATCACCGTCGCCCTGTTTACCATCCAGGAATACGTCGCCAAGCGCGCCACCCATCAACTTCTGCAACGCTTCCAGCACAGGACGATCATCGCGTGCGGCCACCGCCGCCTCCGCCTGGGCCGCAGCTTCTTCTCGCTCCAACCCAGCCTGAAGAACGGGCAAAAGTTTGAGCAGCTTTTCGGCACTGCGTGCATCTCCATCCAGAGCATTCTTAAGCAGACGTTGAAAGAAAGCTTCAAGCGCAGTTACAGTGCGACGCTTGCCCTTGTCCGTGATGACGACCGGCCGGAATAACGTGTCGCGCAACATGGTGTCCACGTTCTTCGTGAGCTTCGGTCGCCCCTTAGGATTGCCGGACTGACCTTTCTTGAACCGACTGTCCTTGGGCGGTTTACCGTAACCAACCTCGTAATCTTTCTCCTGCTCAGACATCGGCCGCCTCCCCTTCCCGGGTTTCGGCCGACGCGGAGGCGCTCATATCGAAGGTCTCACCGGTCGAGGCATGCACGGCCGCCTCACCCGTCATCTCCTGCCAGCGACGGATCGCGACATCGACGTAGAGCGGGTCGAGTTCGATGAGGCGCGCCCAGCGGCCAGTCTTCTCGGCCGCGAGCAGCGTGGCGCCGGAGCCGCCGAAGACATCGAGCACCACGTCACCACGACGGGTCACATCCATGATGGCATCGGCCACCAGTGCGGTGGGCTTGACTGTCGGATGCTCGACAAGATCGGCCGCGCGCCCTTTGCCGAAGCTGTTCACCCCGGCATAGTCCCAGACGTTGGTGCGGTTGCGGCCATGCTTGCCCAGCTCGACATTGTTGATGTGCGGCGCACCGGGCTTTTTGAAGATGCAGATCAGCTCATGCTTGGAGCGGTAGAGGCTGCCCATGCCGCCATTGGTCTTGTTCCAAACGCAGAGGTTGATGAGTTCGAGCCCACAGCCCTTGCCGGCGCGGATAAGATCTTCGACATGGCGCCAGTCCATGCAGACATCGGCGATCCCACCCGCAGGCATGGCCTCAACCAGCAGGGTCAGGATCTTGTCCAGGAATCCCCGGAACTCGGCCGTGGTCATTTCGCCCGAGGCCATTGCGAACTCGCGATGCGCGCCAGCATTGCCCGAGCGCACGTGTCCCTGCACCGGCACATTATAGGGCGGGTCCGTGAACACCATGCGCGGGGTATTGCCATCGAGCAGACGGGCATAGCTGTCAGGTTCTAGCGCATCGCCACACAGGAGGCGGTGATCCCCGAGGATCCAGAGATCGCCCGGGCGGGTGACGGCCGGTTTGGCAGGATCCGGTTCTTCAACCGTCTCGGGTTCTTCTTCTGCCTCCCCGGCGCCTCCGATGATGATGTCGATCTCGGGCAGTTCGAAGCCGGTGATGTCGAGATCGAAGTCCAGGGCCCCGTCAAGGCTCAGATCCATCAGACCGGCAAACTCGATCTGCAGGGCATCCTCGTTCCAGTCCGAGAGCTCCGCCAGCTTGTTGTCGGCAATGCGCAGCGCCCGGACTTCGGCGTCGGACAGATGATCGGCCATCACGGTCGGCACGGCCGTCAGGCCGAGGGCCTTCGCGGCCTCAAGCCGGCCGTGCCCGGCGATAATCCCCATCTGCGCATCAACGAGGATCGGCGTGACGAAGCCGAACCGGGCGACCGAAGCTTTGAGTTTGACGATGTTCTTC
>NZ_SKCI01000001.1:1634954-1700621 GCF_005434965.1 Marimonas lutisalis | reverse complement strand
CGCGATCTGGGTTGCGATCATCTCCAATCATGTGGCCGTTGGCTCAACAACCGCGTTGAGAACTCGCATCTGCCATTCCGACGACGAGAAAGGGCGATGCAGCGCTTCCGGCGGATGCGAAGTTTGCAGAAATTCGTCGCCGTCCATTCCTCCATTTTCAATCACTTCAACCAGGATCGCAGCCTCTCCAAACGAGATCACTTCAAGCAGAACAGAACTGCTGCTCTGGCCGAGTGGCGCGGTCTCTGCGCGGCATAAGGGACAGCGCTACTGTCCTTGCAGAGACGAGTTCGAATTCGTCTGACAGCACCATGAAGACATCTTTCCCCATACATTGATTGCATCCTTTTTGGGGATCACAGCTGTCACAATGAGTCGTTTACGCACCGGCGACAAACACTGACAGGAAGCGGCCATTCGTGCATGTTGCAGCATAGGTCCTTTTGGGCTCGTAGCAGCCATTCGCTGCAACGGTGCCGAATGGCAGCTTAGCGGACCTAGCGGACATTTTCCAATGGTACAGAAAACAGTCGCTTCTTGAGCCAAACGCAGATACCTCAGTAGCGGACGCGTGGAGTAACAACATGACCGAAACAGCCAAGAAGGCACGCGCGCGCGACCTCGGTTTGCCCTTTTCCGGCGTGACGGGGCCGCTGAATGCGATCACCGATGTACCCGGTGTTCACGTGGGCTTCTCTACTCTGACAGATCCAACCCGCGGCATCCGCACCGGCGTCACCGCCATCGTGCCCCGCGGCAGTCAGACTGAGCCGCGCCCAGTCTGGGCCGGTCAGTATGCCCTTAACGGTAATGGCGAGATGACAGGCACACACTGGATCAACGATGCTGGCTATTTCACCGGGCCGATCTGCATCACCAACACCCATTCTGTGGGCATGGTGCATCATGGTGCCACGGCTTGGATGATCGACACCTACGCCGATTATTTCCGCGAGGAGCACGCCTGGGCCATGCCGGTGGTGGCCGAAACATATGACGGCGTACTGAACGACATCAACGGCCAGCATGTTACCGCAGATCACGCCATCGCGGCGCTGAGAGGCGCCAGCGCCGGGCCCGTCGCCGAAGGCTCGATTGGCGGCGGAAACGGCATGATCTGCTACGAATTCAAGGGCGGAACCGGCACCTCCTCGCGCCTGGTCAAACTGGGCGGCACTACCTATACCGTGGCCGCTCTGGTGCAGGCCAATCATGGCATCCGGCCCTGGCTCAACATCCTTGGCCGCCCGGTCGGTCTGATAATGCCCGAGGGGCGGCTCTTGGAGCAGGAAACCGGTTCAATCATCGTGATCCTGGCCACCGACGCGCCGCTATCGGGTCTGTCGCTGCGCCAGACGGCCAAACGCGCTGCCATCGGCGTGGGTCGAGGCGGCAGCCCGGGCGGCAATAATTCCGGCGATATCTTCCTGGCCTTCTCGGTCGCCAATGATCGCCCGATGCCGCAACTTGACGCCGCCATTATTGCCAGGCCCGAAATCAATGGCGAGTTGCTCGACCCGTTTTACCTAGCAGTGGTGGAAAGCATCGAAGAAGCTGTCGTCAATGCCATTGTCGCCGGCGAGGACGTGCCAACAGTCAAGCCCAAGGGCATGGTCTGCCGTGGCATTGACATTGACCTATTGACCGCGATTTTCCAGCGCTGAGTGCCACTCCGTACCCGCGATAGCTTTTGGGGCCCGGCACGGACATGCGGGTGATATAGTTGTTTTATTGGGCTTCAGAGTTTTTTGTCTCGTATATCCTCGTCACTGTGAGCGTTTTGTTCATTTGGATGGAAACCCTCCGGCACCGTGCGCCGTAGCGGTTTGCGCCATTCGCTCTGGGCTTGGAGCCGCCGTTCGCTGCGAACGGGTTAAATGGCCGCTATGCGGACAAAACCGCCTTTTTTTCTAGTGACGAAGTCACTTTGCTTCTCGAAGCAGCATCCTACCCAAACTAGCTTACGACCTCTTACATGAAAAACTGCCACTAATTGATCCGTATCATTCTCACGCATTCGGTTTCTGCGATGTTTCCCTCAGTTTCGTAGGAGGACACAAATGCGACTATTTATTTTGAAGCTGATGCTGGCAGTTTCGATGCTGCTTTCACCGATCGCTGCGAGTGCGGAAGATAGCAAGCCAGGTCTGTTCGTAAACTTGACAACTGATGATACCTGGGCGGCCGCGAAGGCTATTATGTTCGCTCATGAGAAGTCTCTGAAGAATGGGCATAAAACCGCGATCTGGATGAACGTTCGGGCGGTTTATCTCGCTGACAAGAAACGCCCGAGCCACATTCATGGCCTCATGGCAGAGAAGGGTGCATCTATCCAAGACATGTTGTCTGCGTTCATGGCGGATGGCGGTGTCGTCATTATGTGCAAAGCTTGTTCTGCAGCGGCGGGTTTGACCGAGGGCGACTATATCGACGGCGTGCAAATGGGGAACTTCCCGCTTGTCGAAAGCTGGTTGTTCGATCCAAACGTGAAGACGCTCTCTTGGTTAGATTTTCTTCTGAAGAGAAAGAGGGCGGCACTGCCGCCCTTTTTTTGCCTCGCGTAAAATAGTCTGCTGGGCTCGAAGCTGCCGTTCGCTGCGCGCGTCGGCGCCCTCGACATGTGAAACTAGGTTCTGCCTCTTAGAGGGGGCGTGTCCGCCGAGGCTGGACAAGTCTGATTGCAATCATGACGAGAACGAAGGATAGCCAGACCCAATTCGAATATCCCTCGGACAGCAAGAGAATTGACCAGAGCATACCTGTGGCTGTGACAACATACGCCACCTGGGATGCAAACACCGGTCCGGACTGCGCGATAAGCGCGAGATAGCCGGCATATGCAAGTGCGTGCAGGCCGCCGGTCCCGACGATCGCCCATTCGACGCTTGTCCAGATGCCGCGTGGATCGATGAACTGGTCGGTCGCAACAACAAAGGGCGTGATAACCAGCAGGCCCAAGGCCGAGGAGCCGACCAGCATGCGCATCGGGCCGATGTCGGTCTGGCTATACCAAATGATGAAATTGCCCTGCACCGCATAGAAGGCAGCCGAGCATAGCGCGACAAGGGCAAAGACCGTTTCGGTGGGACCTGCCAGCCCGTCCTTTGGCCCCACCATCAGGACAACGGCGCCGAGCCCGAGAACGGTACCGATGGTGCGCCGCATGTCGAACCTTTCGATCCCGATGAGCAGCGCCATGGGGAGGGCGATCATGGGTGAGACCGCCATGATGATCGACAGGATTCCGGCCGGAATATGTGCGGCCGATGTGTAGAGCAGGAAATCAGGGATTAGCGTGCCGGTCAGGGCGATCACAGCATAAAGAACCAGCGCTTTTCTATGTAGCGGAAGCCTGTGTCCGCGCATGACTAGGACAAATCCCGCGAAAGAGATGACGATCACCAACTGCCAGAACATGATGCCGAGGGGGCTGTACCCAGTCGAAACGGAAATTTTCGCCAGTGGGTTTGTCATTCCCCAAGTCGCGCCGACGATGATCAGAAGAACGAATTGAAGGGCTCTTTCATTCGGGACGTTCAAGTTCGCCTCCGGAAAGATCGCAAGCGCGCGCTGGGTTCTCAATTGCCTCATTTCCCGTCTCTGAGCGCTTGACGGGTCGAAAGGATCGGGTTTCGCCCAAGAAAATGTCGGAAAGTCTTGAGGTGCGGCGAGTTTCAGGGCTCACTGGAATTGAACGGACATTCAATGACTGGAAGCGAAGATGACCGACGACATCCTTTACGACAATCTTCATATCGACTTTCTCGAGGAAATGTGGGGCGAGGGTTTTCTTTCTCCCGGAGGTGCGGACGAAGTGGCGCGGGTGTTGCGAGGGGTCGACGTGGCGGGCAAGCACGTGATGGATATCGGCTCTGGCTCGGGCGCCTGTGCGGTTCTTCTTGCTGGTGAATACGGAGCCGCACATGTGACCGGGATCGATGTAGAAGACCCGGTTTGCGACGCGGCGCGGCGACGTGTGGATGACGCGGGCCTGACCGACAAGATCAGCATCGTGAAAGTCGAGCCGGGACCATTTCCGTTTCCGGACCAAACCTTTGATATCGTGTTCTCGAAGGATTCCATCATCCACATCCCTGACAAGGCTGCGATGGCCGCAGAATCTTTCCGTGTTCTGAAGCCGAACGGGTGGTTTGCGGCCTCCGACTGGCTCATCTCGCATGACGGGGCGCCGAGTGCGCAGATGACCGAATACATCAAGGCCGAAGACCTGGATTTTGCCATGTCGTCGCCGGCCACCTATGCCAAAGCGATGGAAGCCGCGGGGTTCGTCGATGTCGAACTGGTGGACCGTAACCCGTGGTATCGCGAGGTTGCAGCGGAGGAACTGGCATGGCTGGTCGGTGAGCGTCGGCCGGGGCTTGAGGCGCGCTATGGCGAGGAGTTCATCGCAGCGCAGATCAATACCTGGACCAAGCTGGTTGGCGTTTTGGAAAGTGGCGAGCATTGTCCGCATCACATCCGAGGTCGCAGACCGGTGTGATCTGCTAGGCGGGACGATCTCAGGCGTCGTACCAATGGCCGTCCGGGTCACCGGGCCAGACCCCGAGATAGGGGCCGTGCGATTGGTAGCCCATCAGGCGCCGGATTGGCTCGGGATAGCTGTCAGCCACCTCACGCGGGATGGTGAGATAGTGGTTCTCTTCTTGCCGGAGCCAGCCCAGAGAATAGGTGGTGATAAGTCCGGTGCGAGGGCTGTCCGAGCGGTTCTGCCCGCCGGCATGTACGGCGCCGCCGAGGTAGAACAATACCGAACCTCGCGGCATTGCCGCCTGAACAATCTCGTCGTCGCCAATGCCATCGATGGGGCGCAAATCCTTTGAAAAGGGGACAACCCGGGTTGCGCCGTTTTCCAGCGTGAAATCGGTAAGAGCCCACATGGCTGAAATCTGGAACTCGACGCCGGGGATGCGGATCGGGTAGAAATCATCGTCGCGATGAAGCACCTGATCGCCTTCGCCCGGCATTATCTCGATCGCCGTGGACGAGCCGATGCGGTAATTGGTGCAGTGCCGTTTCAACACCCGGTCGGCCACGCCAAGCACCAGCGGATGGGCCAGGATATCCGCGGCAGCACGGGAGAGGGCGAGAATGCCGCCTAGGCGCCGTGTCTTGTAGCCGTTGAAATCGTTTGCAAATTTCAATCCCTGTTCATCGAAAGGCTTGCGAAAGTCGGCTAGGACCTGATCAAGCAGCGTTTCGGTAGCAACATTTTCGACGATAACCGCCCCGTCGGACAAAAGCGTTTGGGCCACCGGGGCTGCATCGTTCGGGAGGCGCTTGATCTCAACCATTTTATTCGGCACTGAGCTCTTCGAGCCCGGCCTCCATGATGTCGAACATGTCGTCGATCTGCTTTTCGCTCATGATCAGCGGCGGCGAAAACACTGCCATATTGCCGAAGGGGCGCAGGAGAAGGCCGCGGGCTTCGCAGGCGTCATCGAGTTTCTGCCCGAAACGGGAATAGGCTTCGTAGGATTTTTCATCCAAAGCCGGGCGGCATTCGACGCAACCCAAGAGGCCCATGCCGCGGGTCTCGCCGACGATTTCGAATTTTTCCTGAATTGACTTCAGGCGCGATTGGAAATGTGGGGTGACGCGGCGTACATGGCTGAGGATATTTTCGCTTTCCATGATTTCGATATTCTTGATTGCTGCGGCACAGCTGACCGGGTGGCCGGAATAGGTATAGCCGTTGTAGAATACGTCTTCGCCTTCGGCATCTGACAAGCGTTCGATCACTTCGTCAGACAGGATGCAGGCCCCGAGAGGCAGGTAGCCCGAGGTCAGCCCCTTGGCGCAGGTGATCATATCGGGCTTGATCCCGAAAACGTCTTGCGACGCGAACCAGTGGCCAAGGCGGCCGAAGCCGGTAACGACCTCATCCGAGATATAGAGAATGTCGTGCTTGCGGCAGATTTCGAAGGTGCGCTGATGGTAGCCTTCGGGCGGGATGATGACGCCGCCTGAGCAAAGGATCGGTTCGGCGATGAATGCCGCGATGCGATCGGCGCCAAAGACCGAGATGGCATTTTCCAGATCGGCGACCTTGGCATCGCACCAAGCCTCAATGCTCATACCCTCGGGACGGTGATAAGGGTTCACGTCCGGCAGAAAGTGAACCAGGGAATCGGCTTTGTCGAAGCTGGTTTCGAAGCGTTCCTTGCCGGTGACAGAGGCCGCGAGATAGGTCGAACCATGATAGGCTTTTTCGCGCGAGAGGATCAGTTTTTTCTCGGGCCGGCCGAGGCGTTCGTTGAGAAAGAGGGCAGTACGCAAGGCGGTGTCGACGGCGGTGGAACCGCCGGTGGTGAAGTGCACGGTGTTGAGATCGCCCGGAGCGCGTTCGGCAATCATCCGGGCCAACACGGCGGCGGGCTCCGAAGTGAAGGACCAGGGCGAGGCATAGGGCATCTCCATCACCTGCTTGGCGATGGCATCGGCCATGTCCTGACGGCCATAGCCGATCTGGACGCACCACATGCCGCCGGGCCCGTCGATATATTTCTTGCCGTCTCCGTCCCAGACATAAATCCCGTCGGCGGTGTTGACGCGCATGTATTCGTCGGTTCCGAAGCCCTCGGTCCCGGCCCAGGGGTGCAGGTGATGATCGCGGTCCCACTCAGTTAGGGCCTCGGGACTGGGTGCGTTGGGGAGCGTGCTCATCTCGTATCCTTTGCTATCTGCGAGCCGGGGGAGTGGCGCGGGCGCGCGGTGGGGCGAAGAAGGCGCCCTCTACGGGGGTCAGCCGCGCCATGCGGGCTTCCCACCGGCCCTCTTCCTGGGTATAGACCTCGGCCCACAACTGGGTTGGGGACCGGGTTGCGTAGGGCGTGGCGACATGGGCCAGCGCGATGTTGCGTTTCGCGGTGGGCGACCAGATGCCAGACGTGATATGCCCGACCTCGCGCCGCTTGCGATGATAGACCAGAGCGCCCTGCGCTGGTTTGAAGCCTTCGACATCGACACGCATCAACAGACTGCGCGGGGCCTCCCTGGCAGAAAGAAGCGCACGGCGGCCATTGAAATGGCCCTTCGAGAAATCGACCATGTGGCCGAGGCCCAATTCAAAGGGGGTGAGGCCACGGTTCAGCCGCTCCGTCGCTTGGACTGGTTGGAAATCGACCCCTGCCGTCAGAAACCCGGCCTCTATCCGGGCGATGTTAACCGCCTCGTAGCCGATGGCCCTAAGGCCGAGATGCGCTCCAGCGGTCCAGATACGGTCCCAGACCGCAGTGGCGTCGTCCCAGGGCATCCAGAGTTCATATCCAAGATCCCCGGTGAATCCGGTACGCGAGATCATAAGATCGGGTTCAGCCGCGGCATGGTCAAAGGATTTCAGATGGGCGACATCCAGCCCGGCGGCGTCGAGAATGGCAAAGGAGGTTGGGCCTTGAAGGGCAAGGCCGGCCAAGCTGTAGCTTTCGTCTGCGATTTCGACATCGAAGCCCCAGGCTGCCTCCGCCAGCCAGTCGAGCATCGGTTCCTGACAGCAGAGCCGCCAATCGTCATCGGCCAGGCGGAAGAGGGTGCCGTCATCGATGACCATGCCTTCCTCGTCGCACCAGACTGCATAGCCGACACGGCCCGGACGCAGTTTGGAAGCATCGCGTGTTACCAAGCGGTTCAGAACCGCCTCCGCCTGCCGCCCGCGCAGGCGGTACTTGTGCATTGGCGAGATATCGAAGAGAGAGGCCTGGTTGCGCAGGGCGAAATATTCGAACTCGACGCTTTCGACCGACGCGGGCGCCGCGTAGCCCGCCCAGCCATACCAGTTACGGGTGCGGCTTAGCGCTTCGAGACGGTCATGGACCGGGCCGAGGACAAGGCCGAGAGTGAGGTCGGGGGAAATGGTCATCCCGTCTTCTCCAGGGCCATGAGCGCGGCGTTGCGCCCGGAAAGGCCCATGATGTCGCCGCCGGGATGGGTGGCCGCGCCGCACAGAAAGAGACCTTTCGGCCCTATCGCATAGCGACCCAGAAGGTTGGCGGGGCGGATCGTCAGAAGCTGATCGAGGCTCATTTCGGCATGGTGCCAATGGCCGCCTGGTGCGCCGGTGGCCTGTTCGATGAGGTCGGGAGTTATGACCTGCGCTTCTTCCACGAGTTCAGGTAGTGTCGGGGATATGCGCGCCAGTGTGGCGAGCGTGGTTTGAAGAAGTTCCTCTCGGGCGGCGTCTGTCCAGCCGCCTGACAGGTCGGAAGGTGCGTATTGCACGATCGTCGAGAGCCACGGGCGGTCCATCTGTGGCGCGGGGAGTACCGCCTCGATAACCGGGGCGCTGGACATGTCACCGTATTTCGCGGGATTGAAAGCCTGTTCCACGTAATCGGCGGAAGGGGCGAAGAGAAGCCGGGCGCCTAGCAGGTTTCCCGGCAGGCCGGGAATGACTGGTGCCCGCGAAAGCCGCAGATTGACCTTGGCGGTCGTGCCGCGGGCGCGGATATTGCGGATGCGACGGGTGGCTTCAATGTCGAAGTGATGAAGCCCGGCCAGGCGCGCGGTCGGCAATGGAGCGACCGAGCTGAGCACTTGCTTGGCGTAGACACGATCACCGGATGCGGTTTCGATGCCGGTGACATGGTCGTTGTCGGTCAGGATACGGACCACCGGGGCGCCGGTTTTCAATGTGCATCCGGCCTGTTTCGCAGCGTTCGAGAGTGTTTCCATGACGGCGGCGGTTCCACCCTGTGGCAGGGTGACGTCGCCGCCATGGCCCATGCGGTAGATAAGGCTGAACACCGTGCCAGGTGAGCGCGGACCCGTCGCCGCGCCGCGCACTGCATCGGCTGCGAGGATGCCGGAGAGGCGCCCGTCTGGAAGTTCATCGAGGATGAAGTCATAGGCATTTGACAAGAGCACCTGCAGGAAGGCGCGCATCTCGGATTTTCCCAGCCGCTTCACGCCGAGCCCGAACCGGCCAAGCCACCAGAGTTGTTTGAGGCCCGCGCGCGACACTGGGCTGTCGCCACCTGGGGGCGGCGCTTCGGCCAATTGCCGAAGTAGGTCGCCATAGCGCGTGAGGCGCCGAATGAGATCGCTACAGGCTGTGGCCTGGGGGTGGTCCGAGCCATCGGCAAAGCGGACCGCGGCGCCATCGACAACAACGTGTTTGCCATCCTCGGACAGGGATACTGTGGGGAGCGCTTTGCTTTTGAAAGGCCAGTCTTTTCCCCCCAAGCCAATGTCGCGGCGAACGCGTGAGTTGAGGTTGTAGATGAGATGCGCCAGAGCGGGGCCGTCGCTGGAAGTCAGGCCGGCCATGCCGCCGACGGTATCGCCCTGTTCAAGGATGCAAACGGATTTTCCGCGCCGGGCCAGAACCGCGCCCGCCACGAGGCCGTTCACGCCCGCACCGATCACTATGGTGTCGAACTGGCTCATGCCGCGTATCCCTTCATCCGTCCTGCCCGGGTTTCGCGGCGCAGGATGTTGCGCGCGGCATTGGCCCCCGGCGCGCCCATGACGCCGCCGCCGGGATGCGCAGAGGATCCGCAGATATAAAGCCCCTTTAGCGGCGTGCTGTAATCGGAATAGCCGGGGATCGGGCGGTTGAAAAAGAGCTGGTCGAAGGTCAGTTCACCCTGGAAGATATTGCCTTCGGTCAGACCGACCTCGCGCTCAAGCTCGGCCGGCGAGCGCACCTCCATGTGAAGGATGTGGTTGCGGATGTCCGGGCAGGCGATCTCGATCTGGTTGACCACCGTTTCGGCCATTGCCTTGCGTTGCGCTTCGTCCCAGTTTTCACCCGAGCGGGTGCCACCCACCGCAAGGTCATAGGGGGCATATTGCACGAAGACCGTCATCATGTGGCTGCCGGGCGGTGCCATTGTCGGGTCGATCTGGCTGGGGATCAGCATGTCGATATAGGGTTTTTCCGACCATCGACCGATCTTCCAGTCATCATAGGCGCGTTCCAGTTCGGGCAGGCTTTCCGAGGTGTGCATGTCGCCGCGCAGGAAGCTTGCATGGTCAGGAGCGGCGGGAAATTGCGGCAAGCTGTCGAGGGCAATGTTGAGCTTGGCCGAAGAACCGCGAATCTTGAACCGATCGACCGCGCGGACATAATCCTCTGGCAGCACGTCGCGGTCGACATGGCGAAGGATGGTGCGCTTGATGTCCATGTTCGAGGCCACAACAGGCGCGTTGAAGACTTTACCGTCTTCCAGCGCGACGCCAGTGACACGACCATTTTGCGTCAGGATTTCCGCGACGCCGGCGCCTGTGTGGATGGTGCCGCCATGCGTTTCAAACGATGCGGCGAGCGCGGCCGAGATCGCCCCCATACCGCCGCGCGCAAAGCCCCAGGCGCCAATGCCGCCGTCTATATCGCCCATGTAGTGATGCAGAAGGACGTAAGCCGTGCCGGGGGAATAGACGCCAAGCCCGGTGCCGATGATGCCGGAACCCGCAAGATGCGCCTTGATCAGGTCGTTCTCGAAATGCTCGTTGAGAAAATCTCCGATCGACATGGTCCAGAAGCGGAGAGTTTCGCCGAGTTCGCGCGCCCCGAGTCCGTGGGCCTTTTTCACCAAGTATGCCATTTCGCCCAGATCGCGCGGGCGCAAAGAGGCCGGGTCGGGCGCGTCGCGCAAGAGAAACGGCCGAATGAACCGGCATTGCCGCATGATTGCCTGTGAATATCGTTGATAAGCATCGGCATCGCGTGGGGAATAGCGTGCCATCTCGCGTCGCAGCGCGTCATGATCGGAATAGTAGGCGAAATAGTTGCCGTCACGCGTGAAGCTGGCGCCACCTTCATAGGGAATGACCTGAAGCCCGTATTTCGGCAGGTCGAGATCGCGCACGATCTCGCGCCGGAGCAGCGAGCACACATAGGAGCAGTTCGAATAGGTCCATCCCGGGTGCAATTCGCGGCTGACCGCGGCGCCGCCGATCCAGTCGTTTTTTTCGACGACAAGCACCTGAAGCCCGGCGCGGGCCAGGTAGGCGGCAGTGGTCAGGCCGTTGTGGCCGGCGCCGGCGACGATCACGTCATAGTCGGGTTTCAGCGTCATGCGAAAAGGGTAGGGCGCGAAGTGAAGGGCGTAAAGTTTTTTTGAGCGCTCAAACAAATGTTTTGCTGTTGCACCGGTATATTCCTGTGGCAATGCTTGTATTGAAGGCACTTTGGAGGAACGTGTGAGCCGGACAACAACCCAAAAGCCGCGTAAGGAGCGCAAGGAAAACGCCGATCGCAGACGACGGCAGTTGCTGGATGCGGCACGGCGGTCGATTCTGCGGCATGGGTTGGCGAAGACAACACTGGCGACGGTGGCCGACGAGGCCGGGTTGAGTCAGGGGGTTGCGGTCTTCTATTTCAAATCCAAAGGGGGCCTGCTAACCGAGACGCTGCGCGATCTTTATCAAAGTTACGAGACGCTTTGGATGCAGGCGCTTAAAAAGGCGGGTGACGATCCGCGGAGGCGGCTGGAAGCTATCATCGAGGCCGATTTCGACGCCCGCGCCTGTGGGCCCGAGGTTTTGCCGCTGTGGTTCGCGTTCTGGGGTGAGCTGCATTTTCAGTCGCAATATGACGAGGTTGCGGAGGATTTCGATGCCCGGCGTCAAACAATGATGGTTGCATTATGGAATCAACTTCTTGGTGGCGATGACGATGGCGAGGCGTGGCAAATGGCCGAATGGATGGACACGCTAACCGACGGATACTGGCAGCGGCTGCATCTGTCCCCCGGGGGGTTCGACCGCGAGAAGGCACGCGAAGCCACGAAGATGATCTTGGCGCTGATGCAGTCCGAAGTGAAGGGCCGAAACGCGTGAGCCGTCACAGGGTGCCAGTCAGAACGAAAGTCAAATTCCCAGTCGGTCGAGCAGGCGAAGGCGCAGGACTTCCATCTCCAACGCGATATTGCGCGCGAACGCAAATGGCAGAGGGGTAAGGGCCGTGACGGGAAAGGACAGGGAAGCGATGTCCGCGCCGGCCGCCCACAGGGCCATTTCGCGCCCCATGGCGGTTGCCATCGCGACCCCGCGCCCGTTGTAACCGAGCCCGGCCAAGAGGCCCGGGGCAAGTTCGTGGAGATGCGGGGTGTGGTCGCGGGTCACGGCGACATATCCGCCCCAGGCATACTCCCAACGCAAGCCAGATAGGTGCGGATAAAGCTCGATCGTCACCTGCCGCAGTCGCGTCATCTGCCCTTGGGTCGAGCTGTCGCGCAAGGTGCCGCGTCCGCCCATCAGGAACCGTCCCTCGGCGTCCTTTCGGTAATAGAGCAGTAACCGGCGGCTGTCCGACACATGCTGTCCGCCGGGCAGCACGGTTGCAGCGATGTCGTCGGGCAATCGCTCGGTCGCGACCTGAACCGAGCAGACGGGAATGAAGGAACGGGCCAGATCCCGATGTGGTGCGTCTGTATAGGCGTTGGTGCAGATCAGAACTCGTTCCGCAGAAAGCGTGCCGCGCGGTGTTCGAAGGCGCCATGCCGCGCCCTGTTTATTAGCTTCTGTGACGGGCGTTTCTCCATGAATCTGCGCACCGGCACCAGCCGCGCTCCGTGCCAGGCCGAGCGCGTAGTTCAGCGGATGAAGGGTGCCGCCGCGTCGGTCGATCGCGCCGCCATAGTAGGCGTCCGTGCCGGTCATGCGTGCCATTCCATCGCGGTCGAGCGGGTCCATACCTCCACCGTGGCTTTGCCAGGACCGGGCCAAATCATGCAGGTCTCCAAGGGTGCTGTCATTATGCGCGGCGCGCAGCCAGCCCTGTCGGCTGGCGGCGCAGTCGATGCTGTGGCGGTCGATGAGATCGAACACCAGATCAGCCGCCCCTCCGGACAGTGCGATCATGCGCTCCCCCATCGCGGTGCCGAACCTGGCGAGGATCTGCGCGGGGCCGTCCTTGAGACCGGGATTGATCTGCCCGCCATTGCGTCCTGATGCGCCCCAACCGGGCTGCCGGGTTTCGAGGAGGACAACATTCGCGCCGGTCTCGGCTAGATGCAATGCGGCGGAAAGCCCTGTGTAGCCGCCACCGATGATGGCCACATCTGTCTGGGTATCACCATCGAGCGGGGCATAGTCCGCAAGTTGGTTGGCTGTCGCTGTCCAGAGGCTGTTCGACAAGGCGGGGCGTTCATTCTGAATCATGGCGGCTGCTTAGGCTTTGGTTTTGAAATGGGAGAAGTCGCGTTGCGGCAGATGCATCAGCCAGACCGTGCGATGAGGCAGCTTCGGAGCAATTTCGATCTGAAAACCGGTGTCGCCCGAGAAGATGTCAATGCGGCCCGGCAACAGGCAGTTTTGGCCCTCGATGTATTCCGCGACCAGTGGCAAGCCGATGTCGCGTGGGCGGAGATCTAGGCGTAAACGCAGACTTTTGCCGAGCCGCATCGCGCCGTATTGGTGTTGGTACATGACCGCATCTTTATGTTGTGGGATGACGTTTGAAATCGAAAATTTGGTCTTCGTTTGTCCGGACCCGTCGATTTCTGGAGCGTTGTGTCGGATGATTTGCAATGAACTTCAGTGCATTGCACGGGTTTCATCGGGGTGAGTGCGTTTTTCGGACGGTCCGGGTGATGGCCGGCGGGGATTGATCGATTATTGGGCGTTTCCCGGGTTCTTTGCGCTTTCAGAGGCAAAAGGGTTGACTCGATTCGTGTCAGTTTGAATGATTGAATGGTCATTCAGAGAAAGCTGGGCCGCAATACGAAGTCATTAAAAATGACCTGGTCCCAGCGCCGGGGAACCGGAGAATGATCAACCTACGGAGGTCGCGCCTAGGTGGCGCGAACCACGTTCAACACGGGAGACACAACACTCATGGACGTTCTCGATCAACTCGGCGAACTGCAAGAAGGTAAGCTCAGCCGCAGGAAATTTACGAAGAATCTACTTTCCGCAGGTGTAGCGATCGCAGTGACGCCAATGGCCAGCCGCAAGGCGATGGCGGCGGCCGAAGACCAGGCGACATTTTTCACCTGGGGCGGTTATGACATTCCCGAACTGTTCGGGGCCTACCAGGAAAAGAATGGCGAATTGCCGAACTTCGCGGTCTTTGGTGGTTCGGAAGAGGCGCTGACCAAGATGCGCGGCGGTTATGTGGTCGATGTATCGCATCCGTGTAACTCGGGGATGCCGCGCTGGGTGAACACCGGGTTGTTCCAGCCGGTCGACGTGACACGGTTGTCGAACTGGTCCGACGTCATGCCGGAACTGGTTGACCTGCCGGGGAACACGGCCGAGGGTGGAAACGTCTGGATGGCGCCGTTCGATTGGGGGCAGACCTCGGTTACCTATCGTACCGACCTGTTCGAGCTGGAAGGCGAAGAAAGCTGGGACATGCTGTGGGACCAGCGGTATGCCGGGCGGCTTGGTTCGCTCGCCTCGGGCGGCGATGCTTGGTGGTGCGGCGCGATCAAGGCGGGGGTCGATTTCGACACGCTAGACAGCGACGACGCCTTCGAGAAGATCGCCGCGGTAATGCGTGAACAGCGGCCGCTGATCCGGGTTTATACCGACGACACTACAACGCTTGAGCAGGCGCTGGCGGCGGGCGAGATGGTTGCGGCAATGACTTGGAATAGCTCGGCGGTGACGCTCAAGGCCGAAGGTGTGCCGGTGAAGTTCGCTAAGCCGAAAGAGGGGGCCCTGACCTGGGTCTGTGGCCTCATGATCCACAAGGATGCACCGCATCTCGACAGGGCCTATGACGTGATCGACTCGCTGCTGAGTGTCGAGTCGGGCAAGTTCATGATCAACGATTACGGCTATGGCCACTCGAACAGGAAGGCGTTCGATGCGTTCGACGAGGAAACGCTGGTCGGGCTGGGGCTGTCGAAGAACCCGATCGAAATCCTGCAGGCCGGGCATTTCCAACGTCCGCAGTCGCAGGAATGGGAAACCCGGATGAACGAACTGTTCGAACAGATCAAAGCAGGTTTCTGATCTTAAGCAGCCGGGTCTACCGGGATGACCGGTAGTCCCGGAGCCCTTGCCCCAGGATACCGTTCCCATATGGCTGATACGTCTTTGCAGCACCGAGACGGCGAGGCGGCGGCGCCTCTGCGCCGGCCGTCGCGCGTTTCCGCGCTCTTACATCGAAGCGAGGCCTTGCGCGGCTACCTTCTGATGTCGCCGACATTATTGATCATGATCCTGGGGATCGTGGCGCCGTTCGTCATCCTGTTGGCGATGAGCACATGGACACGGCAGGGGTTCGATTTCGATACGACCTTCACGCTGGCCAACTACGAGCGCACATGGAATGAGCCGATATTCGGAGCACTTTTGAGCCGGTCGTTCTGGGTGTCCGGCGTGGCCACGGTGGCGACCGTTCTGCTGTGTTATCCGATGGCCTATTACGTGGCTTTCCACGTGCATCATAGAAAGATGATGTGGCTGATCCTGATGACCTTGCCATTCTGGACGAGCTACCTGCTTCGGGTTTTCGCCTGGAAGGTTATCCTCGGGTACGAGGGGGTTATCAATTCTGGATTGATGACTTTAGGTTGGATCGACAAGCCATTGGAATTCCTTCTCTATTCCAAGACAGCAGTTATCATCACGCTCGCACATGCCTGGGCGGCTTTTGCAATCCTGCCGCTTTACGTCTCGCTTGAGAAAATCGACAAGTCACTGATCGAGGCAGCAACGGATTTGGGCGATGGGCCGGTGGCACGGTTCCTGAGGATTACCTTGCCCCTGTCGATGCCGGGGATAATCGCGGCGACCTTTCTGATTTTCATTCCGACCACAGGCGACTACATCACCCCGGCGCTGCTGGGTGGGCCGGATGGGGCGATGATCGGAAACTTCATCCAGTTGCAATTCGGTGCGGTCAATAACTGGCCGATGGGGGCGACCTTGGCGATCGTGCTGATGCTCTGGATCGCGGCGATCGCGGCGGTGTTTCTTTTTGTCACCCGCAAGGCGCAGGAGAAAATCGCGTGAGGGGGCAGGGAAAGCCTATGGAAGGCACCTATATCAAGCGCCGTAACCGACCTTTGCAGGTCTATGCGGTGCTTTTCCTGATAGTACTATACGTGCCGGTCCTGTTTATTCCGCTGTTCAGCTTTAATGACTCGCTCTACGTCCGGTTCCCGATGCAGGGAATGACGCTGAAATGGTATCACGAGCTATGGTTGCGGGAGCCTCTGTGGAATGCGATGTGGAACAGTGTGCGCGTCGGGGCAGCAGTATCGGTGATCTCGACGATCCTTGGCATGGTGGCGGCACGGGCAATAACGCGCTACCGGATGCCGGGCAGGAGCGCATTGGTGACCTTCATCATGATGCCACTGGTTATTCCCGGTATCATTTTCGGCGTCGCGCTGTTGGTTCTGATGAGCCGGATGGGCGTGCCGCTGTCGCTCTATACAGTCGGGCTTGGCCATCTGATCGTCTGCATGCCTTTCGCGGTGGCCACGCTTTTGCCGCGTTTCGAAGGCTTCGATCCGTCGATGGAGGAAGCTTCCGCCGATTTGGGCGAGAACGGGTGGTGGACGTTCTGGCGGGTGACTTTCCCGATGGTCTTTCCCGGCGTGGTGGCCAGCCTGCTGCTTTCTTTTACCATCTCGTTCGATGAATTCATCATGGCATTTTTCCTGACGGGCACTGACCCCACACTGCCCATGTACATCTGGGGTCAACTGCGGTTTCCGAAAGAATTCCCCTCGGTTCTGGCGCTGTCGGCGCTGATCCTCCTCGTGTCTTTCGTGCTTGTCTTCATTGCGCAATGGGTGGGCCGAAAGGGTCTGGAGAATGAAAATTGAAGGACGTCCCTGATATGACCAAGACCGATGCGTTCATCTCGATCCAGAACGTCAGCAAATTCTTCGGAACATTCCGGGCCATCGACGATATCTCGATGGATATCGGGCGGGGTGAGTTCTTTTCGCTGCTTGGCCCGTCCGGCTGTGGCAAGACCACGCTTCTGCGCATGCTGGCGGGTTTTGAAAGCACCACGGCGGGCGAGATTTTCATCGACAATCAACCGACGTCGGACGTGCCGCCGCATCACCGGCCCGTCAACATGGTGTTTCAAAACTACGCGATCTTTCCGCATCTGAACGTGCGCGACAACATTACCTACGGCTTGCGCAAACAGAAGCTTTCACGTTCGAAGCGCTACGAGATGGCGGAAGAAATGCTCGAGATGATCAAGTTACCGGATTATGGCACACGCAAGGCGACAGAGCTTTCGGGCGGGCAGAGGCAGCGGATCGCGCTGGCGCGGGCGCTGATCCTGCGACCCAAGGTGCTTCTGCTGGACGAACCGCTTGGCGCTCTTGATAAGCAACTGCGCGAGCAGATGCAGCTCGAATTGCGGGCGCTGCAGCGTCAGATCGGGATTACCTTCGTTTTCGTAACCCACGACCAGGAAGAGGCGCTGACCCTGTCCGACCGGATCGCAGTGATGTCGGGTGGCAAGGTGTTGCAAGTGGATACGCCCACCGGGCTTTACGAGACGCCGAAAACCAGTGTGGTCGCCCGGTTCATCGGCAACATGAACTTCTTTGACGGAACCGTGCGTCGCAACGGTGCTGCCGCGGCGGCCATCGAAACCGAAGGGCTTGGCACCATTCAGGTGCCAGTAGCCGATCTGGACAAGCCCGATGGTGCGGCGGTTCAGGTCGCGCTGCGGCCCGAGAAGATCGCGCTTTCCGCGACCCGGCCTGACGCGGCTGAGCATGCCGTTTCGGCCCGGCTTGATACCTCGGCTTATCTGGGGGAACGCAGTCATTTCTATGTGAACCTCGAGGGCAGGGACGAGCCCGTTGCCGTGTCGCAACCGAATACAAGCCGGTTCAATGCCGCTAATCAGGCCCCCTCCGGTACCGAAGTTTGGCTGTCGTGGTCCTCAGATGCGATTGTCGTGCTTGATCCAGAGTGAGGAGAACTCGGTCGAGGGGCCGGGAAAAGAGATTGAACCATGAGTAAAACGGCCAGCCAAGTGAAACAGGCAAAACCCTCAAAGAAAACAGGACGGCGGACAGAACCCAAACAGGTGCGCCGGCAGCAACTGATCGAGTCCACGATCAATTCGATTGCCGAACACGGCATTGCTGGAACCACCATGTCAACCGTCACCGCGGATGCGGGGCTATCGATCGGCATCGTGAATTTTCACTTCAAGAGCAAGCAGAATCTGCTTGAGGAAACGCTTGTCTTCCTCGCGCGCGAACACCACGCGCATTGGCTGAAGGCGTATGAAGATGCAGGGCTTTCGCCGCAGGACAAACTGCTGGCCATTGTGGATTCGCATTTCCACCCGAAGATCTGCACGCGCAAGAAATTGGCCGTCTGGTTTGCCTTCTTTGGTGAGGGCAAGCGGCGTGCGATTTATCGGTCTTTGATCGATGGGATTGACGAACAGCGTTTCAAGCTTTCGACCGAGCTTTTGTCCGAGATCGCGGAAAAAGGGCAATATACTGGCCCGCCGCCGCATCATATCTCTTGCGCGCTTCAGGGCCTCTATGACGGTCTTTGGCTTAATATCCTGATGTATCCGAACGAGTTTGATCGCCAAGGGTCGAAGGCGCAGGTGCATGCCTATCTGGCCTCGGTCTTTCCGAGGCATTTCACGCAACCCGCGTTCTGACGCGAAACGCCACGAGAGGCCAATATGAGCTGTGATCCACGCTATGACATCCTGTTCGAACCGGTGAAAATCGGGCCGGTCACTGCGCCCAACCGGTTTTACCAGGTGCCGCATTGCACTGGCATGGGCTGGCAGTTCCCGCGCACGCTGGCCGCGATGCGCGGGGTCAAGGCACAGGGCGGTTGGGGCGTGGTTTGCACCGAGTACAACTCGATCCATCCAAGTTCGGATGACATGCCGCATCCCTACGCGTCGCTCTGGGATGACAGTGATGTGAGGGCGCATCGGCTGATGACCGATGCGGTGCATGAGCATGGTAGCCTGGCCGGGGCGGAGTTGTGGTATGGCGGCGCGCGGTCGACCAACCTGATGACGCGCCTGCCCTCTATGGACCTGGACAGTTATCCCAACCTGGCCGGACATCCGTTCCAGACAAAAATGATGGACCGACAGGATATCCGAACCTTGCGTCAATGGCATCGAAACGCCGCGCTGCGTGCCCGGGATGCGGGCTTCGATATCGTTTATGTCTACGCGACCCATACCTACCTGCTGTCAAACTTTCTGAATCCGCGAATCAACACGCGCGGTGACGAATATGGCGGGCGGCTTGAAAACCGCGTGCGTCTTGTGCGCGAATTGATCGAAGAGACGAAAGATGCGGTAGGCGATCGTTGCGCGGTGGCGGTGCGGTTCTCGGCGGATGAAAAGATCGGCGAAGATGGCGCGCCTATCTTTGGAGAGCGGCGGGACATGTTTGAGATGCTCGCCGATCTACCGGATTTGTGGGACATCAATATCGCGGACTACTCGCTGGAAATGGGCGTGTCGCGCTTCGTGAAGGAAGCGCCACTAGAGCCCTATATGTCGTGGGTGAAAACGGTCACTGAAAAGCCGGTGGTGACAGTCGGGCGTTTCACATCACCCGATACAATGGCAAGCCAGGTCCGGCGCGGGATCGTCGATTTCATCGGTGCGGCGCGCCCGTCGATTGCGGATCCATTTCTGCCAAACAAGATCAAGGAGGGGCGGCTGAATGCGATCCGGGAATGTATCGGCTGCAACATTTGCTACGCGGGCGACACGCTGGGGGTGCCGATCCGCTGCACGCAGAACCCGACTATGGGCGAAGAATGGCGGCGTGGATGGCACCCGGAGAAGATCAAAGGGAAAGCTTCTGATGCACGGGTTCTGGTGGTTGGGGCGGGTCCGGCCGGCCTCGAGGCAGCCCGGGCATTGGGTGCGCGCGGTTACGACGTGATGCTGGCCGAGGCGCGGCGCGAGCTTGGCGGGCGGGTGACGCGCGAGGCATCGCTGCCGGGGATGAGCGAATACGCCAGGGTGCGCGACCACCGCGAACAGCAGCTTGCCGAGATGGCGAATGTCGAGATTTTCCGGGAAAGCTGTTTAACTGCGGATGACGTGTTCGATGTCGGTGCCGATAACGTCGTCATCGCGACCGGGTCGCACTGGCGCCGCGAGAGGTTCGACGACGAACTGTTCCTGCCTGTGGCCGACGGCGAGGCATTGCGGCGGGTCTTTACGCCGGATGACATCATGGATGGTCGTGTACCCGATGGCCCGACTGTGGTGTTCGATAGCGACGGTTACTATCTGGGCGGGGTGATTGCCGAACGTGTGCGGGCCGCGGGAGCCGAGGTGATCTACGTTACCAATTCGGATAGCGTCTCGCATTGGGCGGGTCATACCTCCGAGCGTTGGCGGATCAGGACGCATATGATGGGATTGGGGATCGGGATCGAAACCAGTCAGACCCTGACCCGGTTTTACGGGGAGCAGGCAACACTTGAATGTGTCTACAGTGGGGAAGAACGCAGCATCGCGGCGCAAAACGTGGTGATGGTAACCGCGCGCAAGCCCAATGACGGGCTCTATCAAGAGCTTCGCGAACGTGCAGGGGAGGAGGCTTTGCCGTTCACCTTGAGCCGGATCGGCGATTGCGAGGCCCCCGCAATCATCGCAGCGGCTGTGTTGGCCGGACACCGCTATGCGCAGGAATTGGAAGAAGAGGTGGATAAAGATCAGCCGCTCGTTTTTGACCGGGTCGATGTCGGGTTGGATGGACCGGTCGGGCGCGGTGGCAGTGGCGCGGGGTAGAGCTATGGTGCGAGTCATGTTGGTTTTTCTGCTGGGTGCCGGTGCTGTCGCAGCCGACACATCGGATCCGCCGGAGCCCATGGAATGCACCAGTTGCACTGCGCGTCACCAGGCGATGCAGAGACTACAGGCGATCCAAAAACAAGACCTGCCGCCGAAACCCGCTGAGGCGGAGAAAACAAGCAGCAAGGGCGCGTCACTAACGCCTTTGCCAGAGATGGAGGAATGAGCTGTCCGCAATCAAAGCGCGGCTGTCTAAATGCGGAAGAAAACCTGATTGAATACTCATTCAATTAATGAATTGATTTTCACGTCTTGCAACGGCATTGACGAGCGAGCATCACAAAACGCGGAGTGAAGCATGAGCCAATCTCTTCCCAGCCAAGCCCAATGTGTAATCGTCGGGGGCGGATCAATCGGGTGCAACCTAGCCTATCAACTGACTCAACTGGGCATGACCGATGTTGTGGTTCTGGAACGCGACAAGCTTACTTCGGGCACCACCTGGCATGCGGCAGGCGAAATTGTGCCGGCGGTGCTGGGCAGCGAATGGGAATGCGAACTCTACACCTATGGTCGCAACCTGATTGCCAGGCTGGAAGCAGAAACAGGGCAGGCCACAGGCTGGCGGCAGGTGGGGTACATCCAGCCCGCCGACTCGCCCGAGCGGCTGGAAGAGATGCGGCGCGGGGCTGCGTTCATGAACCGGTTCGGCATCGAGGTGCACGAGATCACGCCGGCCGAGGCGGCCGAACGTTTTCCCATTGGCGATTTCTCCAAGACGATCGCGGCATTTTGGTACCCGAACGAGGGGCGGACCAACCCGGTCGACACCACGATGGCGTTGGCGCGAGGCGCCCGTAACCGCGGTGCGACGATTATCGAGGAAACCAGTGTTGAGGAAATTCTGACGCGGGATCGAAAGGTGATCGGTGTGCGCACCGACAAAGGGGAGATCGCAGCCGAGCATGTGGTCATCGCGGCCGGGATGTGGTCGCGTCAGATTGGCGCGCGTGCAGGTATCAACCTGCCGCTGCAAGCCGCCGAACACTATTACCTGATCACCGAAAAGATGGAGGGGGTGGGGCGAGACCTACCGCTTTTGGAAGATGCACATAGCTGGGCATATTTCCGCGAGGAAACCGGCGGTCTGCTGGTTGGTCTGTTCGAGCCGGATGCCGCGCCCTGGCATATTGATGCGATTCCCGAAAACTTTTCATTCGGCGAGATCGAGCCGGATTGGGATCGTGTGGCCCCACATCTTGAGACGGCGTTCCAGCGGGTGCCGGCCGCCGCAGGTGCGGGAATTCGTAAGCTTTTTTGTGGTCCGGAAAGCTTTACTCCCGATCTTGCGCCGCTCGTGGGGGAGGCACCGAGTTTGCGCAATTGCTGGGTGGCCGCGGGTCTGAATTCGTTGGGCATTCTCAATGGGCCGGGTATAGGCATGGCGCTGGCCCATTGGATCGTCAACGGGCATTGCCCGGTCGATCACACCGGTTTCAATGTCGATCGTTTCGCCGATGGCAGCCACAATACCCCCGCCTTTCGCCGCGCGCGGACGCCCGAGCTTTTGGCCAAGAGTTTTTCGTCGCATTTCCCGAACGACTGTTTCAAATCGGCGCGCGGGCTGAAGCAATCCGTGCTTTATGATCGTCTCAAGGCGGCCGGCGCCTATTTTACGGAAAGTCACGGATGGGAGTTGCCGGATTGTTTCGCGCCCGGACCGGAACAAGCGAAAATCGAGGAATATAGCTGGGGGCGCCAGAACTGGTGGGACTGGCACGCCGAAGAACATCGCGCCGCGCGTGAGGACGCGATCATCATGGACATGTCCTCGATGACCAAGTTCCTGGTCCAGGGGCGCGACGCCTGCAAGCTGCTGAGCCGCATCAGCTGCAATGACGTCGATGTCGCGCTGGGTCGCGTGGTTTACACGGCTTGGACGAATGCTGTCGGCGGGTTCGAGGCGGACCTGACCGTGACCCGGCTTGAAGCCGAGAAGTTCCTTGTCGTGGTGGGTGAGAATTCGCACGGCCACACGGAAACCTGGATGCGCCGCCACATTGCGCAAGATGAGAGTGTGACGATCACCGACGTGACGCCCGGGATCACCCAGATCAACGTGCATGGTCCAAAAGCGCGCGAGCTGATGCAGAAAGTGAGCGAAGCGGATCTATCGAACGTAGGGTTCCCGTTCATGACGGCCCGGCAGATCGATGTCGGCTATTTCGATGTTCTGGCGCTGCGTGTGACCTATGTCGGTGAACTGGGCTGGGAGCTTCACGTCCCTTCACTGCATGCCGTTCAGGTCTATGACCTCTTGGTGGACGTGGGGGCCGATTTCGGGTTGCGAAACGCCGGGATGCAAACGCTGTCCTCCTTGCGGCTGGAAAAGGCCTATCGCGATTTCGGCGTCGACGTTGACAACACAGATAATCCGATCGAAGCAGGACTTGGTTTCGCGGTGAAACTCGATAAGCCGGGCGGGTTTATCGGCCTTGACGCGCTGGCCGAGATCAAGGCGGCAGGCGTGCCGAGCAATCGCATGCTGCACTTTCTGTTGGAGGACCCCGAGCCCCTTCTCTGGGCAAACGAGATCATTTATCTGAACGGAGAGCCTGTCGGCTATATTCAAGTCGGCGCCTATGGCCATACTCTTGGTGGCGCGGTGGGAATTGGTTTTGCGGATATAGGTGCGCCGTTGACAGCGGCCATCGTGTCGGAAGGGGAGTGGGAGATCGACGTCGCCGGGAAACGCATCAAAGCGAAGGCATCACTCAAGCCGTTGTTCGACCCTGATATGCAGCGCGTGAAATGTTGAGCTGGTCATGTCAGAGGAACTGGGGTTGAGCCGGGCCGGGGGCTTTCGTAGCGTTTCCAGATGACCAAGCGTTCTCCCTTCAAGTACTTCAAAATCAGCCCCGAGGGCTTTGTCAGATTAACTTGGCTTGAGGAGGGCAGGGGGCTCTCGTAGCCTTTCAAGATGACTAAGCTCTCCCCCTTCAAGTACTTCAAGACCAGCCCCGAGATCATCCGCCTGGCAGTGATGCTTTATGTGCGGTTCCCGTTGTCGCTCAGAAATGTCGAGGACCTGCTGCACGAGCGAGGCATCGACGTCAGCCACGAGACCATCCGGTTCTGGTGGAACCGGTTTGGCCCGATGTTTGCATCTGAGATCCGCAGGCGGCGTGTTCAGCAGTTGCGCGCTTTTTCGCGATGGCAATGGCATGTCGACGAGGTCTGCGTGAAGATCAACGGCGAGCGGCACTACCTCTGGCGAGCCGTTGACCACGAAGGTGAGGTGCTGGAAAGCGTTGTCACCAAGCGGCGCAACACGCATGCTGCATTGAAAATGCTCAGGAAATTGATGCGGCGGTATGGTCCACCGGACGTCTTGGTCACCGATCGGTTCGCTTCATACAAGGCTGCACTTCGCGATCTGGGATGCGGCAATCTGCAATCGTGTGGGCGCTGGCTCAACAACCGCGTTGAGAACTCGCATCTGCCATTCCGACGACGAGAAAGGGCAATGCAGCGCTTTCGAAGAATGCGAAGTTTACAGAAATTCGTCGCCGTCCATTCCTCCGTCTTCAACCACTTCAACCAGAATCGCAGCCTCTCCAAACGAGATCATTTCAAACGCAACCGAACCGCTGCTCTGGCTGAGTGGCGCGGTCTCTGCGCGGCATAAGGGACAGCGCTACTGTCTTTGCAGAGACGAGTTCGAATTCGTCTGACAGCACCGTTTCAAGATCCCTTTGCCTCGCTCAATCCCTATATGCGGCTGGGCGAGCAGGTGGCCGAGCCGATCACTAATTACGGTCTCGGTACTGGGGCAGAGGTTCGCGAACGGGTAGCGCAGTTGTTTGACCGGGTCGAGCTACCGCGCAGCTTCATGACCCGGTTCCCGCATGAATTGTCGGGCGGGCAGCGTCAAAGGATCGCGATCGCCCGCGCGCTCGCAGTGAACCCAAAGCTTATCATTGCCGACGAAGCGGTGAGCGCGCTGGATGTGAGCGTGCAGGCGCAGGTTCTGAACCTGATGATGGAACTTCAAGCCGATCTGGGGTTGTCGTTCCTGTTCATTAGCCACGATATGGCGGTGGTCGAGCGGGTATCACATCGCGTGGGTGTCATGTACTTGGGCCGACTTGTTGAAATCGGTGACCGTGCCCAGGTTTTTGAAAATCCACAGCATGAGTATACACGTGCGCTTCTTCGCGCCGTTCCTATCGCAGATCCATCTGCACGCACGATAAGCGAAGATTTGAATTTTCAGCCTATTCCTTCACCGGTATTTCCGCTCGGGTACCAGCCAAACCCCTCTGAGTATGAAGTGGTTTCGCAAGGCCATTTAGTTTTGAAAAATTGCCTAAACTTTGAAACATAAGTGAAGTTTCAAGTGTTAAACCACATATCTAAAGAAATCGACTGAAAGGAATGGGTTCTTTTCGTTTTTCTCTTGAGAAAAAGACAACTATTCAATTTCGATGAGATAATCCTAAAGTCATCTGTCCGGGGAGATGACCCAGTTTTGTGTCAGCTTGGCAGCAAGGCCATTTCTGACGGTATACGGAGGTAATTTTTCCTACTGAGGTGCTGAAATTCCGAGCACCATGAAAGCTTCTCGCATCGTACGTTCATGGGACTCAATCGTATTGAGTCCTTCGAATACGGGGCACCGAAGGCCCAAAGTGTAGATAGCAAAGATCGCATCCGCTCCGATTTCGGGAACGATGCTTTTAGGTATGTTATCCAAAGTTTGGCCTTCCCGAATAATTTCAGTGAGAAGTGCTTTGAAACGATCTCGATTCGCCGTGTCCTCTTTCTCCATTTTTTCGGGCCAAACCCAAGAGTAAGACTGAATAATTGAAAGAAATTCTGGATTCTCTGTGTCCGCTTGAAGCCAATAAAAAAGCATAGAGTAAAGACGCTCGAGTGCGGAAAAATTTGACTTATAAATTTCCAAGCTTCGCTTGTATTTGGACTCATTTTTCTTTTTGACTATTTCGCAAAGAAGCCCTGGTTTTCCTCCGAAATGGACGTTGATCATACTGTGGGTAACGCCAACAGCCTGACTGATTTCCGTGACAGAGACTTCCTTGTAGCCGTACTGCGAAAAAAGCTGGTTAGCAGCGGTGAGTAACTTTTCTCTAGTTTCTTCTCGCCGCTTCGTTTTCTTGGTTTGGCGCAGCAGCTTTGCAGATTGAGTTGATTTCATGGAATGAAAAAGCACACAGTTCGAAGCAGTTGTCTTGGTGGTTTTGTCAGATTAAACCGGCGTGATGGTCTTGTCAGGGTCTTGTCAGAGGAACTTGGCTTGAGCCGGGCAGGGGGCTTGCATAGCCTCTGGCCATGACCAAACGCTCTCCATTCAAGTACTTCAAAACCAGCCCCGAGATCATCCGCCTGGCAGTGATGCTCTATGTGCGTTTCCCGTTGTCACTCAGGAATGTCGAGGACCTGTTGCACGAGCGAGGCATCGACGTCAGCCACGAGACCATCCGGTTCTGGTGGAACCGGTTTGGCCCGATGTTTGCATCTGAGATCCGTGGGCGGCGTGTGCAGCAGCTGCGTGCCTTCTCGCGATGGCAATGGCATGTCGACGAGGTCTTCGTGAAGATCAATGGTGAGCGGCACTACCTTTGGCGAGCTGTCGATCACGAAGGCGAGGTGCTTGAGAGCGTCGTCACAAAGCGAAGAAACAAACGCGCTGCATTGAAAATGCTCCGGAAATTGATGCGGCGCTATGGTCCACCGGAAGTCTTGGTCACCGATCGGTTTCCATCTTACAAAGCCGCGCTTCGCGATCTGGGTTGCGATCATCTCCAATCATGTGGCCGTTGGCTCAACAACCGCGTTGAGAACTCGCATCTGCCATTCCGACGACGAGAAAGGGCGATGCAGCGCTTCCGGCGGATGCGAAGTCTGCAGAAATTCGTCGCCGTCCATTCCTCCATTTTCAATCACTTCAACCATGATCGCAGCCTCTCCAAACGGGACCATTTCAAGCAGAACAGAACTGCTGCTCTGGCCGAGTGGCGCGGTCTCTGCGCGGCATAAGGGACAGCGTTACTGTCTTGGTAGAGACGAGTTCGAATTAGTCTGACAGCACCATTTTGGGCTCAGAATTGCCGTCCGCGGCAGTATCACTGACTTCGCCTTCGCCGGGCCCCGATGGTTTCGTTAGAGGAACGTTGCTATAGACATATGGGATAGGCTCATAGGCGCGGCCTGCAAATTTTGAAAAGGAAAAACAGCAGTGAAGAATATTGTTGTAACGGGCGGAAGTGGCAAAGCGGGGCGCGCCGTTTGCAGGCACCTCGTAGAACAAGGCTATGAGGTTTTAAACGTAGATATGATGCCGTCGTCCGATCCGGTGTGCCCTTTCTATAAGGTCGACTTGAATGATCGCGGGCAGGTTATGGATGCCATGCAATGGACAGGCGGCAGGGACCACCCGTTCCGCAGGTTCGGTACGCCTGATGGCGTGGTGCACCTTGCTGCGATCCGAGCGCCCGACCTGGAACCGGAGGATGTGACCTTCCGAAACAACATCATGTCGACATATAATGTTTTCGACGCAGCCCTTCGCGTTGGGGTCAAGCGCATCGTCTGGGCCTCGAGCGAGACTACACTTGGTTTGCCGTTCGGCCCGGACAATCCGCCGGCATATGTACCGGTAGATGAAAATCATCCGATGCGGCCCGAAAGCGCGTACTCTCTGTCCAAGGATCTCGGCGAGGAGATTGCGCGACAAATGCAACGCTGGAATCCCGACTCCACCTTTATCGGTCTGCGGCTGTCCAACGTGATGGAAGAAGTGGACTATGAGCGCTTTTCTGGCTGGCAAGACAACCCGAACCTGCGCCAATGGAACCTTTGGGGTTATATTGACGCGCGCGACTGCGCTCAAGCCGTGCGCAAGTCGCTACATGCGGATTTCGTCGGCGCAGATCATTTCATTATTGCCAATGCCGACACCGTCATGACCAAGCGAAGCGCCGAACTGATGGCTGAGGTTTTTCCGGGCACCGAGATCCGCTCCGAAATTGAACAACACGAGACGCTGCTATCGATTGAGAAAGCCCGCGACGTTCTTGGCTATGAGCCGGTGTTTTCTTGGCGCTAGGGCTAAGAGAAAGCGGAGGGTTTTTGTCAGATTGAACTGATCATATGGGTTGTCCAAGCTTTTTTTCCCCGCTCCGCGATGCTGTGAAAGGTCTATTTCCTTGCGGAACAATTTTCGTATCCTCTTCAAAAGAAAGAGGTCTGTCAGTGGTGGCCAGACACGGTTTATATGAAAATGGCTTGTCAATATCCATAAGCGCCGTCCTGATGCCGCCGGCAGAGTTCAGAAACCAACTGCCTGACCGTCCTTGCGGGGGTCCGATCCGGCTGCATACGCGCCATTATCCAGCTGGGCAATTAGTTGCGCGCCGCCGAACCCGAACGCATTGTCGGGGGCTTCGCGCTCCACCATGTGGCCCATGTCAGCAAGGCTTTGCAGCGTGGTCTCAGGGAAGGCCGTCTCGCAGGCGAGCCCGAGGCTGCCGGTGCAGCGCCAGCGCGGCGCGTCTACCGCCATTTGCACGTCCTGTCCCCACAGCTGCGTGCGCAGCGTCATCTGCAGATGGCCTTGCGCCTGCATAGGGCCGCCCATCACGCCAAAGCTCATCAGCGGTGCGCCGCCCTTCATCAGGAAGGCCGGGATGATCGTGTGGAACGGGCGTTTGCCGGGCGCGACGACGTTCTGGCTGCCGGGGTCGAGCGAGAACCCCGCGCCGCGGTTCTGCAGGTGGATGCCCGTGCCAGGTACGGTCACGCCAGAGCCGAAACCGGCATAGTTCGACTGGATGAAGGACACCATCATGCCTGAGGCATCCGCCGCCGAGAGATACACGGTGCCGCGCTCAGGCGGTGTACCGGTCTGGAAATCGGTGGCGCGGTCGGGATCGATCAGCTTGGCGCGTTCGGCCAGATAACCGGGGTCGAGCATGCCCTGCGGGGTTACGCGGGTCATGTGGTCGAGATCGCCCACGTAGGCTTCGGTATCTTTCAGAGCGAGTTTCATGGCCTCGATCTGCAGATGCAGCGCGCGGGGATCATCGGCATCGAGATCGCGGATCGGCGTATGGTCGAGCATGCCGAGCGCCATCAGCCCAGCGATCCCTTGTCCGTTAGGCGGAATCTCGTGCAGGGCAACATCGTCGAAACCCTGTTGGATCGTGCCGCACCAGTCGGCCCGGTGCGCGGCCAGGTCCGAGACCCGCATCGCCGCGCCATGGGCCTTGGCAAAGGCTTCGATCTGTTCCGCCAATTCGCCCTCGTAGAAGGCGCGGCCCCTGGTTTCGGCGATCAAGCGCAGGCTGCGTGCCAGGTTCTTATTCGCATAGATTTCGCCCGCTGCCGGGGCGCGCCGATGCGGCAGGAAATTCTCGGCGAACCCGGGCTGATCGGCCAGCTGCGCACCGCCGCGCGCCCAGAGCGTCGCGATTATGGGGGACACCGGGAAGCCGCTTTCGGCATAGCCGATTGCCGGCTCGAACAGGGTCTCGAAAGGCAGTGTGCCGAACCTCTCGGACACGGCGACCCAGCCGGAGACCGCACCGGGCACGGTCACGCTGTCCCAGCCGCGGAAGGGCACTGCGTCGTGGCCCTTGAAGTACTCGGTGCTCCAGGCCGCGGGCGCGCGCCCCGAGGCGTTCAGCCCATGCAATTCGGTGCCGTCCCACAGGATGCAGAACGCATCCGAACCCAGCCCGTTGCCTGTGGGCTCGACCACCGTGAGCGTGATCGCCGCGGCCAGCGCCGCATCGGCGGCGTTACCGCCCCGCGCGAGCATGGATAGCCCGGCCTGTGCGGCCAGAGGTTGAGAGGTGCTAACCATGTTGCGGGCAACGACCGGAGAACGGCGCGACGGATAAGCATGATGCGGACGCAACTGCATGAACCTTCCTTTCGGTCAGACAATCGATGTGGCGTAAGAGCTTGAAGCGATGCCGTTCTGCGCCATCTGGCGTTCCTTTTCGGCAATCGCTTCGTCGAGCGGCGTGCGATCCAGCATGCCCGAGAAGTTCTCGACGGTCGGCATGGCCTTGCTGAACAACGCGAAACGTTCTTGCGAAACCGCCAGCAGCCGCCGCAATTCGGTCAGCGGTTCCGCGTGATCATCGGCGCGTATATCAAGCGCCGGGTAGGGTTGGCCCTCGTGAAGGACAAGCGCGGCGGACTGGCGGCCGCGTTTGTCGCCGCCTGCAGCCTCTCCGGCGTCCATTGCGGCCAACAGTCGTTCCACCATGTTGAGGTTCCCGGCCGCCTGCCAGGCGTCCATCATCGCCTCGATCACCTGCGGACCGGCGAGCATGTTGCCTGCGATCGATACGTTCTCGGCCATGCAATGCCCGGCCCAGTCCACGCAATCGGCGCCCGTATGCTGTGCGATCTGCCCGTCCGGGGCAATCATGTGCGCCTGCCGGTTGGCCTGCCCCTTATCGCGCGCCACGAGATCGGCCAGTATGTCGGCCGGGGCTTCCCCGCCATCAAGCCGGCGCAAGCCCTCGAGCCCCCAGAGCGGGTTGACGAACGCCTGGCTGGCGACGGCGGCGTGCGCAGACACATTCGGAACCATCGCACCCACGGCAAAAAAACGGCTGGCGACGGCAATTCCGATCGCCCCTGAGTCCGGATCGCGTGCAACGATTGAAAAAGTCATGGTGCTTTCCTCCAAATGTCTCATTGGGCCGTGCCGGGTCTGCGGGCCGGACGCAATAGGCGACATTCATACGCCTCGACCTTCAGACAATACTTGCACAAATTTTGCGCAAAAGGCTAGGGTGGAGCGAACCAAAGTCTAATTGGTGCGCAAATCGAAGGAGACGCGACGAATAATCTGGGATTTCCCTCCCCTTGGTGGCCCGTTCGGATAGACCGACCTGCCAAGGACGCAACAAACGGAAGGCCTGTTTCCAAGTGCCGCTGCTCGAGATCGACAATCTGACCGTCTCACTGTTTCAGGATGGAACTGAAACGCCGCTCGTGCGCGATGTGTCCTACAGCATCGAGCCCGGGGAGACGCTGGCGCTGGTCGGCGAAAGCGGGTCGGGCAAGTCGGTGTCTTCCCTGGCCGTGATGGGATTGCTGTCCAAGGCACTGCGCGTCACCTCCGGCACGATCAAATTCGATGGGCGCGATTTGCTGTCGCTCAGCGCGGAAGAAATGCGAAAGCTGCGCGGGCGCGACATATCGATGGTCTTTCAGGAGCCCATGACCTCTCTCAACCCGGTGCGCAGCATCGGTGCACAGATCATGGAAAGCATCGAGGAAAACCTTGGTCTGACCCGCGCGCAGGCGAGGGCGCGCGCGATCGACCTGTTGAAAGAGGTGGGCGTGGCCGATGCCGAGCAGCGGATCAAGCAGTATCCGCATCATTTCTCGGGCGGGATGCGGCAGCGCGTGATGATCGCCATCGCGCTTGCCGCTGATCCCAAGCTCATTATCGCCGATGAACCGACTACTGCGCTCGATGTGACCATTCAGGCGCAGATTCTCGATCTGATGGCGCGCATCTGCCGCGACCACGGCACCGCACTGATCCTCATCACCCACAACCTTGGTATCGTCGCGCGCTATGCGCAGCGGGTGAACGTGATGTACGGCGGGCGAATCGTCGAATCGGGCGCCGCACGGGCGATCTACAACGCACCCCGCCACCCCTATACTGAAGGTTTACTGCGATCCGTGCCGCGCCTCGACCAAGATCGCAGCATACCACTCAAGCCCATCCAGGGCAGCCCGGCGGATCCCTTTGCGTCGATTTCAGGTTGCCGGTTCCACCCGCGCTGCCCTTATGCCGCGCAGGTCTGCCGCACCGAGGTGCCGCTCTTTAAGGACGGTCTGGCGTGTCA
Organism: Marimonas lutisalis; assembly: GCF_005434965.1. Lineage (GTDB taxonomy): Bacteria > Pseudomonadota > Alphaproteobacteria > Rhodobacterales > Rhodobacteraceae > Marimonas_A > Marimonas_A lutisalis. Next base: position 1,669,019 of record NZ_SKCI01000001.1, on the reverse strand, counting down.
CTTCCCCCTTTCAGCCAACACCCGGGAGGCCGTGTGATGGGAGCCCTGCTACGCATCGAAGATCTGTCAGTTCATTTTCCGGTGCGCAAGGGACTGCTTCAACGGCAAGTCGCCGAAGTGAGAGCGGTCGAGAGCGTTACGCTGTCACTGAACCGTGGCGAGGCCTTCGGGCTTGTGGGGGAGAGCGGCTGCGGCAAGACCACGCTGGCGCGCACGGTGCTGCGGCTGGTTGATCCGACCTCGGGTGCGATCTGGTTCGACGGCAAGAACGTCAGCGCGCTTAAGGGCAAGGCGCTGGCGCCCTATCGCAAGCAGGTGGCTGCGATCTTCCAGGACCCGTTCTCGTCGCTCAACCCGCGCATGACCGCCGGGCAAATCCTGTCGGAGGTGCTGCATGTGCACCGCTACGAAGGGAATATCCGCGACCGCGTGGCCGAGCTCTTGTCGATCTGTGGCCTCGCGCCGCGCTTTGCCGATCTCTATCCGCACGAGATGTCGGGCGGGCAGCGGCAGCGCGTCGGAATCGCCCGGGCGCTGGCGCTCGATCCCGAGCTGATTGTTTGCGATGAAGCGGTCAGTGCCCTCGACGTGTCGATCCAGGCGCAGATCATCAACCTTCTGGAAGAACTGCGCGTAAAGTTCGGACTGACTTACCTCTTCATCGGGCATGACCTGTCTGTCGTGCGGCACCTGTGCGATCGGCTGGCCGTGATGTACCTGGGCCGGATCATGGAAACCGGCACATCGGAAGAACTGTTCGGTTCGCCGCGCCACCCCTACACAAAGGCGCTGATCGACGCGGTGCCCGCGCCCGACCCGGACGGCGAGGGGATGCGCGAGCACGTGGCGCTTGCCGGCGAAATTCCAAGCCCGCTCAACCCGCCCAGTGGTTGCGTGTTCCACACCCGCTGCCCGATTGCCATGGACCAGTGTCGCACCAACGTGCCGCCGCTCACACAGCTGGGTGGACACCATGCCGCGGCCTGTTTCGCGCTCGAAAACGTCAGAGCACCCAATCCAACTAAAACCAGCAAGGGAGACCTCCAATGAACGATGATGACCTGATCAAGAAGGCGCAGGCGGAATTGAAGGAAGCGTATGACTACGATCCGCATGATCCGATGTTCGGCCTCAGCCGGGCCGAGATGAGCGGCCCGAAACTGTCGCGGCGCGCCACGCTGCGGCTGCTCGCCGCGGGCGGTGCGCTAAGCATGGCGCAAGTCCTGCCCGGTTTGCGTGCAACTTCGGCACTCGCCGCCAGTCATAGCGGCGGTGGCGAGCTGCGCTGCGCCTGGGCCGGCGTTGCCGAGATCACCACGCTCGACCCTGCCCAGATCGGGCAGGTGCTGCAATTCCAGATCACGTCGAACGTGCTGTCCGGCCTGATGCACATCAACAACGAACTGGTGGCTGAGGGTGACCTGGCCGAGACCTGGGACGTGTCCGAGGACGGGCTGGTCTACACGATCAAGCTGCGCGAGGGCGTGACCTTCCACAATGGTGACAAATTCGACGCGGAAGACGTTATCTTCACCTTCAATCGTTCTTCTGACCCCGAGCAATCGCGCCACAGCCGCGTGATCGGCAACGTTGCCAGCTTGGAAAAACTGAACGATTACGAGGTGAAGTTCACCCTCAAGCAACCTCAGGCGTCGTTCCTGACCAAGGCGCTCGAGCGCGCATCTGGCCGGGCCATGACCATCGTGTCGCGTGGTGCGCTTGAGCAGATGGGGCTTGCGCAATACGGCCTCAAACCGGTCGGCACCGGTCCCTTCAAGATCACCGAGCACGAGCTCGGCGGCCGCGTCGTTCTGGAGAAGAACGAAAATTACTGGGATCCCGAGCGTCCCGCTCTCGATCGCGTGATCATCACGCCGGTCGACGGGACCGAACCGCTGGCCGCGGCCATCGAGGCGGGCGACGTGGATTACATTGGTGGCAACCCGTTGCCGGGTGAACTGGTCGACCGGTTCAAGTCGAACGGGGATCTGGTCGTCGACATCAAGCCTGGGCCCGGCTTCCAGTCGATCTGGATGAACCCGTGGCGCGAGGCGATGAAGGTCACCGATTTCAACAAGCCGCTCGACGAGTTGAAGGCCGAGAACGGCTTCAAGGTGCGCCTGGCACTGGCCAAAGCGTTGAACCGAGATCTGTTTATCCAGCAAGCCCTGTTCGGCAACGGCGTGCCGGCCTATGGCTCGATAAATGCCGCCATGGGCTACTATTTCGACGAGTCTCTCGCGGAGACGTCCGAGCAGGCCTATGACCCGGAAGGCGCCGCGCAGCTTCTGGCCGAAGCAGGCTATCCGGGCGGAGAAGGCTTTCCGACGCTCAAACTGCAGACCACGCCCAACACGCGGCGCGCCGGCCTGGTCGTGGCCAACATCTATAAGCAGGTGCTTGGCATCAATGTCGAAGTCGATCCGAAGGAATTTTCCGTTGGGATCGAGGAATTCCAAAAGATGGATTTCGACCTGCGTCTTGGCGGCTCGGGGGGCGACTATGACCCGGATGACGGACTGGTGGACTGGATGCAGACGGCGTCGAAGTTCAACGGCCCGACACGCAACAAGGACGAGATGCCCTTCGGCTTCTTCTCAGAATCCGAGGCTGATGCCCTGACCGATCAGCAGGCGGTGACCGCGAATCCGGCAGACCGCAAGGCGCTGGTGCAGAAGGCCAACAAGATCACCTCGGACAAGGTGGCCTGCGGGTTCCTCTATCACCCGGTGGATATCCTCGTGCATTCCAAGAAGGTCAACGTGCCCCCCGAGAGCCGTATCCCGGGCCTGCACGATTTCGACCGTATGACTCTGTCCTCGTAAACCCAAGAGAGGGGGCGGGCCTCGCAAGGCCCGCCCATTGCCCATGCTTGCATATGTGACACGACGGCTTGTTGGAGCGGCACTGGTGATGCTGGCGGTTGCGACACTGGTGTTTTTCATGATCCGGCTTGTGCCCGGTGATCCCATCGGTGCGATGCTCGCCGACAGCGGAAGCCCCGAAGCACGCGAGGCATTGATCCGCCGGTTGGGGCTGGATCAACCGCTGATCGTGCAGTTCTGGAAATGGTTCACCGGCGTGTTGCAGGGCGATTTTGGCGCTTCGATCTACGGGTCGAACCAGCCGGTCGCTGATATCCTGATGAACGCGATTCCGAAGACGCTGTCGCTTGCGCTGTTGTCGTTCATCATCGCCATCGTGATCGCGGTACCCGCCGGGATCATCTCGGCCACACGCAAGAATTCTGCCGCGGATGTCGGCGTGTCGTTTTTCGCCTTCCTCGGTCTGTCGATGCCGGATTTCTGGTTGGCGATCATCCTGATCATCATCTTCGCCGCCAATCTTCAATGGCTGCCTGCCATCGGCTATGCGCCGCTCTCCGACGGGGTCTGGGAATGGTTCAGCCACCTGATCATGCCCGCCATCGCCATCGGCACGGGCTTTTCCGCGATCATTGCCCGGATGATCCGTTCGTCCATGCTCGAGGTCTTGCAGGCCGACTACATGCGCACGGCGGCCTCGAAAGGCCTGACACAGAACGTGATGCTGCTGCGCCATGCGCTGCCGAATGCGCTGATCCCGGTGATCACTGTGATCGGGATCGCCTTTGCGCTGCTCATATCCGGCGCCGTGGTGGTCGAGAACGTGTTCTCGATCAAGGGGCTGGGCCGAGTCCTGATCCAGGGCATCCAGAACCGTGACTACCCGGTGGTGCAGGGGGCGGTGCTGCTGGTCTCGGCCTTCTTCGTTCTCTCCAATCTCATCGTCGACCTGCTCTACGCGGTGATCGACCCCCGCATCCGGTATTCCTGATGAGCGACGTGACCCTCGATCCGCCCCCGACGGCAGAGACCGTCGCCCCAAAGCGCAAGAGCCGCTTCCGAACGGTCTTCGCGCGGGACCGCAAGGCGCAATTCGGCCTCGCGGTGCTGGGCCTGTTCATTCTTGGCGCGATCCTCGCTCCGTTTCTTTCGCCCTACGATCCCAACGAAATGACCCTCAACATGATGAGCGGGCCGTCGGGCGAAAACCTGCTCGGCACCGACGACCTGGGCCGCGACCTGTTTTCGCGAATCCTTTGGGGGACTCAGATATCGCTTTTCGTCGGGGTCGCCACCGTGGGGCTCGCGCTGGTGTTCGGCGTGCTGCTCGGCGTGCTGGCGGGTTATTATGGCGGATGGATCGACATGATCATCATGCGCTATATCGACCTGCAATGGGCATTCCCGAATTTCATCATCGCAGTTTACCTCGTTGCGGTGTTCGGCACCGGCCTTCTGAACGTGATCGTGGCAATAGCGCTTGCGTTCCTCGATGATTTCGCGCGCATTGCACGGTCGATGGTTCTCACCCTCAAGGAAGAGCAGTTCGTCGATGCTGCCCGCGTGCAGGGTTTTTCGGACATGCGCATCATGCTTCGGCACATACTACCCAACGCGATGGCGCCGATTATCGTTCAGGCAACCGTGTCGGTCTCCTACGCGATCCTAGGAGAGGCTTCGCTTTCCTTCCTCGGTCTCGGCGTCAGTGTGGATACACCTACATGGGGTCTGATCCTGTCCGACGGGCGTAGCTTCATCAGCCGGGCGTGGTGGCTGGGAGTGTTCCCTGGCCTTGCAATCATGCTGGTTGTGCTGTCGATCAACTTCATCGGCGATGCTCTGAGGGACGCGCTCGACGTGCGCGAAACCGATATCTGAGAGCAGGAGGCGCAAATAGTAATGCAGCCAACGGTATTCGACGTCCGCAGTCACCTGCTCAGGCTGATCAACTATGGCAGCCTTGGGCCGGGGGGGCGTTTGCCGACCGAGCGGGAATTGAGTGAAACTACCAGCGCCTCGCGTAGGCTAGTGCGCAGGGCGCTTGCCTCGCTTGAAGCCGAGGGGATTATCTGGCGGAGGCAGGGCAAGGGCACTTTCGCCGGACAACCCGCCGAACCTGTGAGCACGCTGGCCGCCGAGATCACCCGCGCCGCCGAACCCATTGAGGTGATGGAAGCGCGTCTGTGCCTGGAACCAGAGATCGCCGGCTTGTGCGCCACCCGCGCAACCCCTGATGAAGTCACACGCATGTGGACACTGGCGCGACATCTCCACCAGGCTGAGGACGACGAAATGATCGAGCTATGGGACAGTGCACTGCACAGGTTGATTGCGCAGTGTTCCCGCAATCGCCCCCTGCAAACGGCCTTCGCACTTCTTGACGATACCCGTGCCACGCAAGACTGGCAGGGCTTGCGCGCAAGAGCCCGCTCCGACCGGTCTTTGCAGGAGACACACGCACAGCATATCTCAATCGTTTCAGCCATCGAGGCAGGCGATGCCGACGCTGCGCGGGATGCTATGCGTTCCCATTTGATGGCCCGTGTGATTGCCATGTCTCAAGCGCTTGGTGCTATAAATACCCCTTCAGTACTGACTGAAGATCACAGTCGTTCAAGTCCTCCAAGCTAAAGGAATCTGCCCTATCTTGTGCATCCAATAGATATGTATGAATCGTAACGAGGCTGTAGATTACTGACGGTCTTGTCAGGATAACCTGGATCGAGGCGGGCAGGGGGCTTTCGCAGCCTCTTAAGACGACCAAACGCTCTCCGTTCAAGTATTTCAAAACCAGCCCCGAGGTCATCCGCCTGGCGGTGATGCTCTATGTCCGGTTGCCGCGATCACTCCGCAACGTCGAGAACCTGCCGCACGAACGAGGCATCGACGTAAGCCATGAAACCATCCGGTTCTAGTGGAATAGTATCGGATCGTTGTTTGCCTCCGAGATCCGCCGCCGGCGTGTTCAACAGCTTCGTGCCTATTCGCGATGGCAGTGGCATGTGGACGAGGTCTTTGTGAAGATCAACGGCGAGCGCCACTATCTCTGGCGGGCCGTCGATCACGAGGACGAGGTGCTGGAAAGCGTCGTCACGAAGCGGCGCAAAAAGCGCGCTGCATTGAAAATGTTTAGGAAATTGATGCGTCGCGACGGTCAGCCGGAGGCGCTGGTTACCGACCGCTTCGCCTCCTACAAAGCCGCGCTTCGCGATCTGGTTTGCGATCATTTCCAACTCTGTGGCCGTTGGCTTAACAACAGCGTCGAGAACTCGCATCTGCCATTCCGAAGACGAGAAAGGGGGATGCAGCGCTTTCGGCGGATGCGAAGTTTGCAGAAATTCGTGGCCGTGCACTCCTCCATTTTCAATCACTTCAACCAGGATCGCAGCCTCTCCAAACGAGATCACTTCAAGCAGAACCGGACCGCTGTTCTGGCAGAGTGGCGCGATCTCTGCGCGGTATAAAGGGACAGCCTCACTGCCCCAACAGAGACGAGTTCGAATTGGTCTGACGCCACTGGGTGCGGTCGGCTGTCGGCTGCCACCTGCGGATCCAGCCTTCTTTTAATTGTAACTGAATGTCATGATTTTTCCCAATTTTGGCCGCGGATTCGATGTGTTTGTTTGAGATCTTTGTTCAACATTTCTGTTCGTTCGTGACTTCGGGGGTACGTATGAAAATACTAGTTGTAGATGATGACGAAAGTATTCTGTGCCTCCTCTATGAGGCTTTGACGAATACCGGATATCATGACGTGACCACAGCTCGTTCTGGCAAGGAAGCGCTCGAGTTCATCGCGGCGACCAATCTCCCCTTCGACTGTTTCCTCGTTGATATACAGATGCCAGAATTGGATGGTGTAAGCTTGGTGAGCATGATCAGGCAAACGCCCGGATACCTCTACCAACCGGTTGTCATGCTGACCGCGATGCATGAGAAGAAATATCTGGACAAGGCATTCAACGCCGGCGCGACCGATTACATTTCCAAGCCTTTCGACATACTGGACCTTCGCACTCGCATTCATGAAGCCCGCAAGATCGCTCGCGAAAAGGCCGCGATGCGAGACCGACCTTTTGTCGAGGGAGAGTTGAAAGATACTGCAGGGGAGGCAAAGGCTATCAGGCTGTCCGATCCTGTTAGACTCGAGGGTGTTGAGTCGGCGATCGACTATCGAGAACTCGAGAATTACGTCCTCCAGTTGTCACGCTGCTCAGCCAAGAGAGTTACTGTATTCGCTGTCAAAATAGGATCAATTGATCGCGTCTATGCTGGTTGCACGTCGGAAGAGTTTGTTGACCTTCTTAGGGGCGTAGCCACGGTTGTGAAGCAGGCTCTACTAGGACCTGAAGGCTTGCTTTGTTATCGTGGGGATGGAACGTTCTTGTGCATAAACGAGAAACGGCTCGCGGCATCACAACACAAACTCGAAGACCTGCTTCGAGAACAACTCCATAGCGCTCACACGCCTGAGGAATTGCAGACGCTAAAGCTATTTGTTGGAGAACAAATATCCCAAACGCTATCTTCAGAAGAGGAAGCCCTCTCGAGCCTTTCGTATGCCGTGGAAAACGTCGAGCAAAGATACGCGTCCAAGAAAGACGTTGTTGCTGTTTCAAAGCGCCTGATCACGACACGCCTTCTTTCCAATGACCAGAGACGGATAGAGCAGAGAACATATGACAGGCTGCTGAGGAAAGAGATGGAAGGCGGCTTGGGCGCGAACGACGCATGGCATAAGAAGCTTCTTAGAAAAGCAAAACATGCGCACCGTGAAAAGTAGCGTCTCTCGGCTCCAGTGAAACTGACGGAGGTCTTGTGAGATTAATATGGCTGAAGTTAGCCAGTGGGCTTTCCTAGGTCTTCCAGATCACCAACCGCTCGACTTCGAAACACTTCAAGATCAGTCACGACATTATCCGCCTGGCGAACGGCTGCATGAAGTGTCCGCACTTTGAGGTTACCGGCGCAAGTCGACCCGGCCAGAGGACAAGGAACTGCGCCGGACGGCTGCTCGAAATGTCGGCTGCCCGGCGCCGGTTCCGATATCGCCGCCTGCGCATCCTGCTCAAGCGGGAAGGCTGGGTCGTGAACCAGAAGAAGCTCTACCGGGTCGCAAACGAAGCGGTGGCAAGCACGCGATCGGCTCCAGACTACCCATCGCGATCTCGCAAGGGCCGAAACAGAGATGGAGTCTGAATTGCGTGTCGGAGGCACTGTCAGATAGCCGCTGGTTCCGCCTTCTCTGCTTAACCGACGGACTGATCCGGGAATGCATGGCCCCTGTCGTCGAATAAGAAACACGCAAATTCAGATTGGCTACGAAACGATGCAAGCCCAAAGAAACTTTCACGAATCTCCAGTAGGTTGAGATACGTGTCTGGCGGGCAATGTCGCGGGTTGAGCCGATCCGCGAGATTCGCATTCGGAAACAGACCTAAGTTTGCTGGCGCAAACAATGTGAGCACGACGGTAACTGACAACCCGTCAGCACCCCCCAGGCTCTGCAAAGTACCCTCCCGAAGCCTCCTAGTATCGAACCAACACCCATGCCCATGATCTCGGGCAACTGCCATTTTTTTCCCGTATAAATGCTCCAAACCCTGTAGGTCCTAAGCACGACTGCAACGACAAGAAATAATGTGACAATCGTTCGTATCAACACCTAGCCCCATTTGATCTGCGTGTGCTGAGCTTGTAGTCACGTAGCCCAAATACAGCGGCAACAGCGCCCTTTTCCTACGCGGAAGTTCATTAGAAAACCAACTACAAGTTAGCAGCTTCTTTTGAACGGTCGCGAATGACGCAGTGCTGACCAAGTGGCGTGGTTTCCGCAAGGCTTAAGGGACAGCGCCACTGTCCCGGCCAAATAGCGTTCACTTTCGAAACACACACTCTGGTAGCACTTACTCATGAACTAAGCACACAACGAGAAGTGGGATATTAGTCGCTGGTTGTTCCGATTTCCCAAAGCGCCTTTTGTAGTTCCGAATTGTACTTTATTGCCGCATTGAGAGTGTCTAGGCTCTCACGTTCGACGAAGGTTGGATTTTCATTTACGAGTGATTGTCCAAGCCCTGCCCGTCCGTCCTTCAGCTGATAGCCAAGAAGCTCGAGAAGTGTCGGAAATACATCAAACATTGTACCAGGCCGTGAATTGGTCTCATTCGATAAGCCCAATACGACAGCGAAATTTCTTCGCCTATCTCGCCTGTCTTGCAAAGAATTCTCAAGCGTATTGCGAAAAGCCAAATGGTCAGACAGCAAAACAATCAATGTATCTTCTGCAATACCTAGGCGAACAACCTCATTGATAAGGCTTTCGACATGATGCGCTGTACAGGAAATTGCCCTAGGTAATTGGCTTGAGGATGTCCCGACCACTGGACAAGACTTGTCAGGATAAGCGTCTGGGCCATGTGTTGCGATAGTCAGCGCAGAAAGTACAAAAGGAGAATTTTCTGACGCAAGGTCGCGTAGTTCGCTTGTGACCCGTTCAAACAAAAGATCGTCGTCCATTCCCCACACATTTAGGCGGGGCTCGTTTTCCCAATCAGGCCAGGACTTTAGTCCTTTGACACGCTGATAACCGTGACTACGAAAAAAATCGCCCTTGGAAAAAACTGATAAATCTGAGCCGTTTATGTAACTGAGAGTATAGCCATCTTCAGCTAGAATGTCGCCTAGGCAATCCACACCTTGCATAAAGACAGTTTTATTGTGTTGGTCACTCGCACTTATTTGCCTTTTTTGAGGATTGAAAGCGCCTCTCGGAAGAAGGGGTACACCGCATTGCGAGGCAACCAAACCCCCAATAGTCGAGAAAGCACTCTTTGCCTGTAGTATGTTTCGAAAGGAGAGGCCCCGATCTTCAAGGGAAGAAAAGGGCACGAATTCGCTTTTGGTTTCAGGTAAATATCGATAGGTGCGTTCAAGACTCTCCAAATACAAAACTACTAGGTTTCTTTTGCGTTTTGGGTAGTTAATAATTTCAAAATTTCTCACGACATTATTCACATCAATTTTTTCATGCGCCGGGTTTGGATAAATAACGCGAAATATGTGATGGGTCACGGGATTAAAAAATAGCAAAAATGTTGAGAACGCGTAAACCGTGCTCCTCCCAAGCAAGAAATATCGAGACAGCATCCAAGCGCAAACCAAAAGAAAGGCACAAGCAAGAACATAAGAAACTAATTGCGGCAAAAAGCCTTCTATACCAACAGCTACAAGACGCTCTACTTGGTTTTCCTTTAGTGTGAGCAAAAGAGACCCAAAGTCCTTCGTTCCGAAAGATGTTTGCATAAATCCGAATGGAAGTGTCAGGAGAAGACCGAGACCCAGTAATGCGACTGGCCCAAATGGCTTAACGTTATTCTCAGTTAGCCCTTTCAGTGACGTCAAAAACATTATCAAACAATGAATGAAAATTAGAGCAACTAGAGCCGCACGCGAAGTTGATGGAAGCATTAATGCCGGAGAGGCAAAATAAAAAAATGCAGCTGCAAAAAGAATAGGAAGGGTTCTCACAGACGCGTTCTTCAATAATTTAGTGTCGATGTGCAATTTACGTATCTTCCAAGCCGCAGTTTATTGTGATATGAAGTGGGAGTGTAATAAAGTGCTTTGGCACTTGAAGAGCCGACTCTCATCCACTCTAGCCTATAGTCTAAAGCCTTATCTGCTCGCAATACAAGCAAGGACTCTCTGACTTGATTAACGAAACGACCCGGATTTTGCATCGGCTACGTTAAGGCATCTTGCCAGGCAAGCAGATCAGGCAAGGGGAAAGATGAAGAGTTTGTGTGATCAGCCAAACTGCGTGATGCATCGCACGGATCTGGGGCAGGCCGGCGATGTCCTGGAGCGCTATGTGGTCGTATTGCTTTGTAGTTTTTCACCGAAAGCAATAGATTTTTAGGATCAAGCACAGTCGCACGGAGGGCCCGGTTTTAACCGCTCGTAGTGAAATCGGGCGTTAAGGCTTTCGAGATTCTGCATCCCACGTTGAACCGAGTTCGGTGTGACCCAGTGCTTGCGCCGACAGACTTGAGCGATTGTTTGACAGTGGCGCGTCGTACTCCGTGCCAGTGCAATACCGGACGTCCAACACGCACTTCAATTGGCCAAAGCTCCGTATTTACTTCTTCTAGGTCAAGACGCTTCGTCGCTACTTCGTCTCTCCTTTTACTTAACTAAGGTGACGGAAGATCACCCTAAAAGCGGGGAGGAGCGTTTGCATGAATCGCCAAAACAATACGTTACAGGCTGTTGACTTAAGAACTGTGTCGTCTAGAAGACACCGTATCAATTTTGAGCCCAGAAAGAAAAAACTTTGGCCATTATTATGCCAAATTGCTGTATCTGTATGCTGATAACACGCTAAAGCGTTAACGGGAATTTTTCAAGTGTCGCAGATATCTTTTCGAGCAAGGAGTTCTGGTGTTCTGCCTGTGTTGGTGGTCGACCTGGATGGAACACTTATTCGTACTGACATGCTGGTGGAAACGTTTTGGTCTTGTTTAAGCACGCACCCGTTTAAAGCTATTTGTGGTGCGATTGCAGCGGTCCGGGGAAAACAAATAGCGAAAGCAATTTTGGCAAGGCACAGCCAAATCGACTTTGCCTCTCTTCCATTTGAAAAAGCAGTTCTGGATTTAATAAGAAAGCATCGTGAAAATGGGGGCAAAACGGCTCTGGTGACTGCTGCAGATGAGCAGATAGCAAAACGGATTTCCGAAGAAACAGGCCTTTTTGATGAGGTCCATGGAAGTACTGAACAGCGAAACTTAAAGGGCCGGATTAAGGCCGAATTCCTGGTAGAAAGGTTTGGTGCAAAAAACTTTATCTATGTGGGTGATAGCAACGCCGATATCCCTGTTTGGAACGAGGCTGCAGAAGCTTTCGTTGTCGGTGCTGATACCCGTTTGAAGGAAAGGGCTAAGAAGACAGGTACACCAACTCGGTTATTAAAAACTCGAAGAGCAAGCGTGGCGGACATCATACGCGCAGTTCGGCCGCATCATGCTCTCAAGAACATACTAATTTTTGTCCCTTTACTGACTTCGCAAATGTGGCAGGCGCCTGCAATGGGGCGCGCGGTAATTGCTTTTTTTGCATTTAGTCTGATAGCATTTTCGGTTTACCTTATCAATGATCTTTTAGACTTGCGATCCGATCGTATGCATCCGAAGAAAATGCAACGCCCTTTCGCTGCTGGAGATGCGAATTTGCTACATGGAAGTGTCGTGGCAATGCTGCTGCTTTTCCTAGGGGCAGTTCTTTCCTTTTTTCTTGGTAGGGATTTCGCAGTTATAGCCACAGCATATTTTGTTTTGACATGTACATATTCACTCGTTCTCAAGCGCTACATTATAATTGATATTGGTGCGCTTTCGGTGCTGTATTCCCTTAGAATTGTTGCGGGCTCAGCCGCCACGGGCATCGAAATTTCTGTTTGGTTGATGGCATTCTCAATGTTCTTTTTCTTGTCGCTTGCTTCTGTCAAGCGTCAAGCTGAATTGGTAAGCGTAGGAGAGCACGGAAGACATGAGGTGGCCGGTAGAGGTTATTTTGCACCAGATCTCGCGCTCGTTGCACAAATGGCACTAAGTTCTGGTTTCATATCAGTTCTAGTTCTAGCGCTCTATATTAATTCTCCCGAAATCCTCGTTTTGTATAAAAATCCCGAGGTATTCTGGGGCCTTTGTGCAGTTCTTTTGTACTGGCTTTGTCGTTTGGTGTTTCTAGCTCAAAGAGGGCAAATGCATGAGGACCCGTTAATCTTCGCTGTTCGGGATCGCGTCAGTTATTTTTGTGGAGCTTTGTTTGCCGTATTCCTGCTTCTAGGTGTTTGAAAGTGGAGTGACTACATAGTGTTTGACCAGAATATGACTGCAGAAAACTAACCGACCTAAACATGACATGATAACTTTACGTCGAGAAAGAAAATGTTTGCGGGTGGTAATAGCATATTTTCTTAACAGATTCGCGAGTATTCTTCTCCCTGGTCAGTTTTCTTTGAGCCAAGGTGCAAATGTTGGAATGCCTAGACTAAAGGACGTATGATAGACTGATGAAACATGAAACAGTGAAATTCGGTCGCTATTTTGATGATGGGCAGAAGGCTCCTGAGCTCCTCGAAGTTCGAGCGTCCTTTGGCGTTGCAATTACTGCATTTGTTTTCTGCTGTGTTTTGCTTGTTGTTTCGATTTTTGTCGCTGTTTTTGGCACGGAGGTTTCAATTCATTGGCCGTTGGGTGACTGGCTAATTAATTATGAAGCGGGTATTGTTAGGCGAGGATTCGCAGGAGAACTATTTAGTAGTCTCGATAGATTTGGGTTTAGTGCAAGGCTTATCTTTCCTTCTTTTCTATTTTCGCTTTATCTATTGCTCGTTGTTTGCTGTTTTCTTTTGTTTGTGTGTCGTGAACGCTCGTGGCCGTGGCTGATGCTGTTTTGCTCGCCAGCGTTTCTCGCTTTTCCCTTTTGGTCTGTTTTCCAAGGCGGGTATTTTCGAAAAGAAATAGCCGTAATTGCCGTTGTAGCATTGATCTGCGCGAGGGGAAGTCTCAAACTTCCAATGATCCTGAGTTGGATAATCGCTACTACCATATACACCGTTGGAGCTTTATCTCATGAAATAGTAGCACTTTCTCTTCCAGTAGTGGTGTTCGTAGTTGCTAGCTTTTGGTGGGTTGGGCGACTAAAATTTGCGGAAGTACTGATATATACTATTCCGATGACAATTTCTGCCGCCATAGGGATTTTTCTAGGTTTAGGATTTTCGGCAAGCTTTTCAGACACGTTCCAAATCTGCCGTAGAATCATCGAAATGGGATTTAGCAGTGAGTACTGCCAAGGAGCCGTGCTTTCTATTGCGCAACCAACCAGTGCCTACACGCAAAGATACACATATAACTTAGAGAACTTTTTAATTGCATATCTCTTGTGTTTTGTTTTGGCATTGTTTCCAGTGGCACTTTTCAATAGGAGAAGGGAATTTCTTCTCGTTGGGGTCGCTCTGTTTGTTTTTTTTACTCCAATATACTTCATTGCAACTGATTGGGGGAGATGGGTTGTGCTTTCATCCTCTGTTTTGTACCTTTACGTCCTTTCACGGTCGTATGTCACAAAAGTTGTTATGTTGAATGTGCCGAGTTGGATCACTTTTGTGTATATTTTCTCTTGGAATGTACCAATTTACTGTCATGGAGACTGTTATGTTCAAGTGCAAACGCTAACAAATTTTCGACCAGTCGATTATGTAAACGATTCGATGTTTCAGGCGCGCCTGGTGAAACAAGAGTTTGGTCCATGATGTGTCGAAGAACATGTTTTCTTGTTGAAAGGTGGTTAAGAAAAACTCGGGGAAAAGTGTGTTTCTACCCACCTAGTTCCCGCTTGGGCTGCTAATTGGCGACGCCGCTACTCGGAGTGCAACCACAATATTAAGTTGTGTTTCTAATTGGATTGAGACAATACGCTCGTTCGTTCTTTCTGAAGAATAGGTTTCGCGCTATCCTGGCGACATTTGCAAGAATATTTTGATGATCGTCATCATGATCGGTACTAGTACGATAATCAGGCTGACCGGGAACATGAAAAAAGCCATTGGGAAAAGCATCTTGATTGGAAGGGCATTCGCTTTTTCTTCCGCACGAATGATCCGCATTTGTCGCATCTCACGAGCAAAACTTCGTAGCGTGCGGCTCACATCGGAACCAAGTTCTTGAGACTGGCGAAACAATACTGCTAGTGTCCTCGCTTCTTCCACGCGGACCCTCTCTGAAAAATTGCTGAGAGCTTCGTCTAGTGGGCGTCCTGCCCGAAGTTCTAAGTTTACAATGGAAAGTTGAATTCCGAAATCTGGAACTGTTTGTAAGAATTCCCGAGTAACTCTATCCAATGCGGCATTAATGCTAAGGCCCGCGTCGGTACACACAAGAAGTAGATCCATAAAGTCTGGAAAAAGTTTCTTGTATTCGCGCATTCGCTTAAGGCCAATACGCTCCAGGACGATAGAGCACACAATAAACGTTAGGCCTCCAGCGATACCCGCAAAAGCATAAACAGCGGTGGTAGATGCGTCCTTGGCCAAGTTGGGTAAGATTAGTTGCACGAGGAAGAAAACAGCCGCTACCGCTGTCAATCGGATCAGGTTGAATATCCGGATAGCGGATTTGGAAAAGAATCCTGCCTGAACGAGTCGCATGCGAAGACTGTCTGGGCTTTCATTTTTTACTACGTCGAGGTAGTAACGAAGCTGTTCATTTCCAGTGCCTAAAATACTATCGATTTCGTCTTCGTTCTTTTTTCTTCCCCGTGCTGCGCTGATATTACGCTGCACGTCACGGCGGCTGAGAAATGCCGAGAATACCGTGAACACAAAAATTAAAACTGCCACAAAAACCGCTATCAGGATAAGCTGTTCGTTCATGAGGTATTGTAGCCTTTCTTGGACCCGTCAGAAGTCGAAATTTACCAAACGCCGAATGACAATCATGCCGAAGGCCATGAAAACGAGACAGCCGATTACAAGCACCTCGCCATAACCGCTTTCCCAAACCTCATCGAAATAGGTCGGTACAAGTGAGTAGATCATCGCGAAAAGAAAGAAGGGGAACAGCATCATTAGCCAGGAAGTAAAGCGACCTTCTGCGGATATGGCACGGATCTTGGCTTTGATCATCAACCGATCTCGCATCATCTGTGCCAAGTTTTCCAAGATTTCGGACAAATTGCCTCCGGTGTTGCGTTGCACGCTAACCGTTACAGCGAGAAGATTTAACTCCGGCGCACCGACGCGTTCAATCATATTTTGCATTGCTTGATCAAGATCCGATCCAAAAGTCATTTGGTCGTTCAAGATGCCGAACTCAGATCCGATCGGATCTGGCATTTCCCGCGCTAGGAGTGCAATGGCTGCATTTAGAGGGTGTCCGGCATTTAGGCTGCGTACGATGATATCGATACCAGGAGGCAGCTGTTGATTGAATTTTTTTATTCTTTTCGACCGAAGAATATATATGGTCAAACTAGATACAACGATAGTGAAGATCATAGAAAAAATTGTAGAAAAAATAAGGTTTAAGTTGAAAACAATTTCAGCGACGGCATAGCCAAGAAATAGAAGGGCAAGAAAGTATAGAACGCGCCGCGATTTGCTTATTTCGAGTCCCGTCTGCGCATAGTAACGCTGAATTCTTTGTGCAAGGCTTTCACCTCCGATTCCTCCAGAAATCCCTCTCCGCAATAGTAAGTCTGTGTAGGCGATGTCGGCGCCCTTATCGACTTTCAATGACTCTAACCGGTTCTTAACCTCTGCAGAACTACGTCTTGAGGAAAACAAGAGCCTTAGCAGCGTGTCAGTGAGAAGCAGCACTGCTGCAAATACTAGGCCATAGATTATTATGGGCGAACTGAACATTCTTCAAAGTTCCTTGGAGGGATCAAAATACTCGAGTGGTACGGGCAAACCCATCGTCGCGAGGTCGTCGAGGAAAGTCGGCCTAATACCGGTTGCGCGGAATTCGCCCGTAACGCGGCCTGTATCATCGACCCCCGTGCGTTTGAAACGCATGATTTCCTGAAGTTGCACAACATCACCTTCCATTCCTGTGATCTCGGAGATCGAAGTGATTTTTCGAGTGCCATCGCGCAAGCGGTCGAGCTGTATGATGAGATCGATCGCGGAAGTGATCTGCGAGCGGATCGCAGTCTGGCTCATAGGCATACCTGCCATACCGACCATCTGTTCCATACGTGAGATGGCGTCGCGTGGGCTGTTTGCGTGGATTGTCGACATTGAACCTTCGTGGCCCGTGTTCATTGCTTGAAGCATGTCGAAAGCCTCTCCTCCCCGGACCTCGCCGACGATAATACGGTCTGGACGCATCCTGAGCGCATTTTTTACGAGATCCCGCTGCATGATTTCGTTTCGCCCATCAACTGTGGGAGGCCGGGTTTCCAGTCTCACGACGTGTGGCTGCTGTAACTGAAGTTCAGCAGCGTCTTCGATTGTAACCATGCGTTCGTCATGAGGAATAAAGGACGAGAGTGCGTTTAGCAGCGTTGTTTTACCTGAGCCTGTGCCTCCTGAAACAACAATCGAAATCTTACCCTCAACCGCTGCTGAAAGAAGTTGGGCCATACCATGCGCCAAGGTATTGTTTTGGACAAGTTTATCCAGTGAATACGGGCGTTTGGCGAATTTTCGGATCGATACTTGTGGTCCATCCACTGCTACCGGCCGAATAGCAACATTCACGCGCGACCCATCGGCAAGGCGCGCGTCGACTAGCGGTGAACTCTCGTCGACACGCCGTCCAACTGAGGCAACGATCTTGTTGATGATCCGCATCAAGTGGTCTTCGTCCTTGAAACGGACTTTCGTGTTTTCCAGTTTACCAAATCGCTCCACGTAAACTGTCCTCGGTCCAACGATCAGAATGTCGGATACCGTATCGTCATCCAGTAGCGGCTCAATCGGGCCAAGCCCTAACATCTCGTCGCCAATGTCTTTGACCAAGCTCTCCAGTTCACTAGAACTGAGTGGGAAGTTGTGGTCCTTTGAATAAGCTCGAACGAGTGGACGCAACTCATCGAGGATTTCGTCCTCCTCCATGGTATCCAAAATAGACAGATTGATCTTATCGATCAGGTAGCGGTGTAACGTGACCCGTTCATTGACGAAATCAGGAGCATCATGGCTTTCCGGCGGTCGTCGCTCCTCGTTAATGTCCAGCGGTTTTTCAAGCTTACCATCAAGAGTTAAAAGCTCGTGGTCCTGCTCTTTTTCGATGGGTATCGCTTTTTCTTTCCTGAAAAATCGCCCGGCCATTTGGCTATCCTTTCTCGATGTTCATCGAACAATCACTTTGGTTCCGGGGGCTACCTTGTTGAAAAGGTCGAGAATGTCAGCATTCGTCAATCGAAAGCATCCGGATGTTTCGTAGCCGCCTATGGTTTCAGCGCTGTTCGTTCCATGAATTCGATACAGCGTATCCCGACCATTCTTGTAGAGATATAGCGCACGTGCTCCAAGCGGGTTGTACGGTCCTGGAGGGACGTATTCCGGCAAGGAGGGGTCGCGACGGCGCATGTCTTGTGGTGGTCGCCAGCCAGGCCATTGTTTCTTACTTCCAACATAAGTGGTCCCCGTCCAAGTGAAACCATCGCGACCAACTGAAATACGGTATCGCTCGGCTTTGCCACCGCCGAGAATACGATGAAGCGTCCTGGCATTGTTTGATATAATTATTGTACCGCGAGGTTCGCTGCTGGGGTAGTCGACGATTTCAATAGTTCGCTCACCGTGGCTTCGAGGAACTCGCTTAGATTTGGCGTTCAAGATAGACGGAAAGGCAATGAGCGCCGCCGCGCCCAAAACGGCTTGTCGTCTCATGAGCTCTTGGCTCATACCTTCGCCTCCACAAGTTCGAGGGTTTTCATATACTTGAGGAGTGCCCGCAAAAACTTAGAACTCTTTGAAATGTCACTTGGGGTAACACCGCGGTCAACGGCTTCACCTATTTGGGTTTTCGCTAGAGGAATGTAAGAGAAGGGGACTTCGCCGAATAGTTCACGAATTTTTTTTCGTCCAATACGTTGCCCAAAAAGGCTGGGCTCCCATTTATTGAAGACCACGTGCAGAGGAAAATCCTTGCCACGCAATTCTTGAATGCGTTCAATAAGGTCAATAGTGTGTTTGATTGCAGGTAGGTTCAACTCGGAAACCAGCGTGCAAGTATTGACAGCTGACAGAACGTCGTCTTTCCATTCGGTTTCGTAGTAAGGAATGTCCAGGAATGTATGCTCATGTTCTACGCTTACAGCATCGAGCATCCTGAGCACCAGTTCATAGCCATTAACTTCGGTATTCAATTCAGGCTCTTTAAATGAATAAAGATAGAACTGGTGTTCATGCCTTTTTTGGATCACTCGAATAAACTCAGCGTCCACACGATGCGGCGTAGAAGCAACGTTTGCCAATTTGTAATTGTTTTTCAGATTTACCGTGTATCCGCAATTTCCGAGGGAAAAATCGAGATCGAAAAGAGCAACGGATTGCTTTCGAAATAATTTCGTTGCGGCTAGGTCAGTCATAGAAACTGCGAGCGTTGTAGCTCCAGAGCCGCCAACAGCTGATACAATTGCGTGCACACGGTTGTTGTAGACCTTCCGCGTGCGGATACCCTTGAACACGCTCTCGATCAAGTCCTTACTCGAAACCGGTTTCGGCATCCAATCATGAATGTTGAATTTAAATAGGCGTCTTGTTTCTTCGGCGCTCAATTGCGGGGAAACCACAATAAGAGGTAGGTCAGGAACCATCGCCCTGACATCTGACAACAGCTCTATCTCCTTTTCCGACAGATGCATAACATTGATAACAAGAATATCGCCAAATGTAGGCGTAAGTACCTCTTTCAGATTGTTTTTATTGAGCTGTGACAGAATCAGCCTGTTTGATGTCCCGAGCAAGTTCTCTATTTCGGAATCGCTGACCCCGTCGCCGGAAAGTATTAACACTTTCGGCATGCGGCTTTCAGTTTGGTTGTCCATGTACATGTTCAAGAGCACGATCTTCCATTACATAAGTCTTCGCTCGTCATTGAGACCGGGTGTGCCGGAATCTGAATACTGGAAGGTAGGCCGGCTGATTGGAACGCCGTGAATATGGTATCAAGCACAAAGAAGTCAAAGTAGAGATTCCGAACTTCCACAGTGACCGTCAGAACTGGACCGTTTGGCCTTCCAGCATACCCCAGATTTGCCCGATGATATGTAATTCGCACATTGGACTGGCGAATGAAAGGTGCGACGTCGCATATTCCGACCACTCCACTCGTGTCTAAACCGCCGCAAGTTCCATCCGCGCCATAATAAAGACGATTGAACTGTGTAGTGTCGCAAGCCGAAGCATCAGCACCACAACTCACTGACGTATAAGAGCTAATTGGTAGGGGATCCCCAGTCGGGATCGTATCATAATCACTCAATGGGGTGATGTCGGTGAGAGGCGTTGATACGACAACTCGACGAGCACCTACTTCCAGCGCTTTGACTGTTTGGCTCCACTGGAAAACCATAATGCTGAATTCGACCATGGCACCGAAGATCAAAATCAGCACGGGAACGACGATAAGAGCCTCTGTCATCGCCAGCCCTGAGATGTCATGCGCAAAAGAGCTTTTTCTCGGTTTTCCTTTCACCATCCGATTGACCTCATTTCGGTCGTGGAATTGATGGTTACTTCATCAGAGAGAATGAGGCCAAAAGCAGGAGACCCTTGGTAAACGACACTTCCAGTCACAACAACAGTGTTTTCGGGGTCTGGAACACTCGACAGCAGACTTTTGTCTGGCGAAAATACAATCTCGCCTGGTTGGTCCCATCCAGGAACGCGAAGTTGACCGTAGCCTGCGCCAAGAGGATGGCCATAAAAGGCTATATTTCGCGCCGTTTGTTCGTCGCAAGTCGACGCATAGGTTGCTGTTGCGGGTCTACAGCGCGACCAATACCTGGCAGCGTCACGAACACCGGCTTGAAGCTGTTCTCGTTGCCACATCAAGTTACCGAATTCGAGCAGGCCAAAAGAAACAATCGTCAGGATAGGAAAGGCTATTAGCGCTTCAATTAAAACTGACCCGCGCTCACAACCAGCAAATCCGGGGTCTTTCTGCCTCGACATTTCAGCCTCTCACTGAGCGTTTTACCGGGTCCAAAACAGAAAATAGGGCAGGGAAGGTAGCCTTAGCGAACCTCCCCTAAGCACCCCGTACAGGGCGATCAGCCCCCTGAACCGACAGTCGTTTTGTACGCCGAAGGTGGCCAGGTCTGTATCTCTTGGATCGATGTATTAGCCGCCCCCGCATCACCCGTACGGGCTGATGAAGTATCCCAGTTATTTAGGTAATCCGGCGTACCACAACTTGCCAATAGCGTAAGTATGCCTGCAACGATTAGCGCACGTTTATTTTTTCTCGATAACGCCATCTTCAAACTCCAAATCTATCATGTGACCATAGGGCCCGACAATCCCTGCGCCTTCTCTGAACCGCCGAAGCAAGTCGCGGTCAACCTCCGTCATCCCCAAGAGAAAGAGCTCAACGTCGTTTGAGGAGCGAGTTGTGTCAAGGGGCGTCTTTAACGGCTGGTCTGGCCCAACTGGCGCTACGAGACGCGGAGTAACCAGGATGACGAGATCCGTTTCGTTTTTCAGGAACGAACGAGAACTGAAAAGTGTACCGAGGATCGGAACCTGACCCAGCCACGGAACTTGATCGGTGTTCCGTTCGTTCCTGGCTTGCAATAGTCCTGCGATTGCAAAACTTTGTCCGTTGCGCAACGAAACAGTGGTTTCTGCACGCCGCGTGTTGAAAGCTGGAACGTCGTCCAGGAAATCGACATCTGAGACCTCTGGAATGATGCGCAGACTGATCAGCTCGTCGTCCAAGACCACTGGCGTGAAATTAAGGCGCACACCGTATTCCTTGAACTCCGTATCCTGAACAATTCCATTCTCTCCCTGCACGGCCACAGGTACAGCGACCTCACCGCCAACGACGAAATTGGCTTCAATTCCGCTTGTGGTGACCAACTTGGGGTTGGCTAGTCGCCTTGCCAAGCCTTTGGCCTCGAGCGCGTTGATGACGTAGTCGATCTGAACGCCCGATATGGAAAGCAGCTGACCCACCGCGTTACCGAATGGAAGCCCGGTCCCCGCCGTCGGGAAGCCAGCGGCTGAATTGCCGGTATTGAACATGTTGCCAGTGCGATCACCGCGTGTGCCAGTCAAATCGACCCCCAAGCCACGGCTTGATTGCCGCTCAACCTCCAGGATCCGAACGTCGAGCTCAACTTGCTGAGCGGCTTTGACCTGCAGAGCATCGATAACTGGCTCCGACGAAAACTGTCCCGCGATTTCGAGAACGCGTTGCTTGTCGACATTGTCTTTCACAACACCGGATACCCGGATGCGATTGTTGACGTTCAGAACGTCAACATTGGCACTAGGCACGGTGCGGGAAATCACCCTCTCAAGCTCTGTGTAATCGATACGTACGCGCACATCGATGACCTCAATCAGTTTTTTGTCCGTAGAATAGAGCGTTACGTTGGTCACGCCCAGGGATTTTGATTGGATGTAGAGAGAGTTGTCCGTCAGAGGAAAAACGTCGATCACATCAGTGTTTCCGATCAGGACGTCCGCAAAGGGCTGATCTGTCGAGATTGTCAGCGTATGACCAGGAGCAATTTCTACTTTTGTAACGACGCCGTCATCAACGATAATGTCACGAACCTGACTCAACGCTTTGCCAGCAGCAACGAGCGAAAAAGCCGCAATTACCGACAACGCCATTAGCTGAAGAAAAGGAAAGAACTGCCTGTCTTTTTCAGTCGAGTTTTCACTGCTCATCATCTCAACCTGCCTGTTTTGTTGCTCAACGGCTTTGTAACAGTTTCCGGCAAAGAGCGCCATTTTGTTCATTCTGTTGCATCAGCAGCCGGCTGTGGTGTTGCGTTATTGCCATTCACCCCTGGTGTTTCGGGTGCGCGATTTGGTTCACCTTGAGGCTCACCGTGCTCAACTTTGTATTCTGCGCGCTTTCCATTCCGGATCACTCCGATAGTCGACTTCTCGGGTCTTGGGGCCGGTGGGGGACTGACAACTTTCTCGATTTCGACAACCTTCTCTATCACCTTCGGTTCAGGTGTCTCGATTTTTTCCTCAACACTGTTCAGCCGGCTCGTTATGCCTTGCGACATGTCCTTTAGTAGCGCTTCAAGTTCGTCAAGCCGTGCGTTTTCGGCGGGCAGTTCGGTCTCTTCTTCGAGCTTCGGTGTAAGATCGTCCGCTACATCCGGATCACTGAGGTCGTTCAGAGTTACACGCTCCATCGGATCCACGTCGGTCGAGGCAACATTGCGAAGAGCAAGCGACAGTGTTCCGACATTGGCTGCAAGCACCAATTTTTGAGCTTCCTGCGTATTCACCTCGAAGGTTACGGTTCGTACAACGCTTGGCTTGTCCTTGCGATCGTCTGCGATTTGGTCGATTGCCAGCACTTTAACGCCCTGGAGAAGCACATCGACATACGAGTTTTCGCGTCCCCCGCGAGTCAGGAGCACGTCAACTCTGTCCCCTGGCAAAACAAATCCGGCCACGCCGAGCACGTCGTTTACGCGAATCGAGATGGCTTTCATGCCGGGCGTTAATTGTGTTGACAGCTTGGCGCGCACACCTGGAAGAGTAATTCGGCTCGCCAGTATCGGCTCGCCGGTTGCCATGTTTGCCAATGCGAAACGAGCGTTCTCTTCAGTGTCGTCGACGACAAGATCGGAGATCTTTTCAAATGATCCTTCAGGTCTGATGGCGCCCGCCCACTCGATTTCACGTAATTTCACCGGTGTTAGGCGCTCGCCAAATGTGAGCCCCTCGGCGGCGACGACCAACGTCGGTTTTTCGACTTCTTTGTCCGAGGTCGTCGTTTCGGAGACTTGGGTCGATAGCACCTGGCGTTGCTCTGCCAGCCAGTCCTGCGTCCCATAGACAGCGAGACCGGCAAGGATTACTGCCACCACCAGACTAAGGATCATAGAAAACCGCATTCACATGCTCCAAAATGCAGTAGGCCACCTATCGGGGCAATTTCGTTGCTTAGTTGCAGCTTGCCTCAGTGCCTTAACGACACACCGCTGCTATCCAAACACAACATGGTAAGGCCGTCAGGCAAGGTCAACCTGCTAGACACGACACGCCGCTCTAAACAATGACAAAGTCTGAGACTGAGACATCATTTCAACATGCTCAGAATTCCGCCCCCTAAAAAAGGGTCACCCCGGCGCAGAGCCGGGGTGATTAACTCTGTCGTCTGTTAGCGAATGCTTTAGACAGCGTCTCGCCAAGCGTTGAATTTACGACGGGGCATTGTCGCCAAGCGAGCCAACCCAGGTTGCCCAAGCGTCCCACGCGTCGCCCAGCTCAGTTCCGAAAAGAAGAACCGCTGTGATCACGCCGCCGATCAAAAGACCGAGCAAAACGAGGTATTCGCTGAGTGCGATGCCTTCCTCTTCTTTGTGGAAGCGCTTCGCGACGTTAGTCAGAAAAGTGCCAAATTTCATTACGTTCTCCATTCCTACAAGTTCGAAACCGTCTCTTCTTTCACCTTAGAAAGCTCCAAGATACGAGATGGCTTCTAAGTCTTCGATTAGCAGCCCACACGCCATATTCGTGACACAAAAAGGGCTAGATAAAAACCGGGTTAGTCCATTTTCCGACACATTTGCCTCTATTGAGTACTCAATGCCACTTCTTACACGCTATTGGAGATCCTTGCGAAACAAAAGTGAGAAAAAGGAGAGGCGAGTGTAGAGAGGAAATATCGCTTGGGTTGCATTTTCCCATCGTGCATCTCTTTGGGGTTGTTTTTCCAGGCGGGGGCAAGCGCGCCTGATTCGCACGAGGATATTACTTCGAGTTAAAGTGGGAGTACTTTCTCTACCGCCCTCGAGAACTGCCCTTGGAGTGCAGTTTGAAAGTTTTTTCTAGTTTCTGGTATTCTCAGTTTAGGATGCGCATGAATAAACCCTTCAAGCCAGCTCAGGAACTTAGGGGAACTCTTCGCCTTTAACGCACCAGAAAGGAGTCCTCCCGGAATTTTTCGTTCAGGGCTGTGCTTCCTGTGAAGCCAACTAGGTCGGTGAGTTCAAAGTCAAGCGCGTCTTGCGAGCCTTCCATCGGTGACAGCGTAAAGACCGTGGCGTAGGTCAATACAGGGATGTCATCGCCAGCTCCTGTCCAAGGATTTGCGGCGCAGTTGACAATGGCCGTGAACAGTTCACGGCGGCCAGTCGTCCCGACCCCGTTTTCCGGGGTATCAACGACCAGGCCCTCATCTATTTCATGCTCATAGATATCGAAGCGAGAGGGGAGCGTGTTACTGTTCAGTACGCCAAGTTCATCGGGATATTGTCGCCGTATAGTCGCGTTGCTGAGCCCGCTGGTATCCAGGTATGAATCCCAAGGATCTCCATGTTTGACTTCCCAATACCCTGGCATCCAGGTACCCGTTTCCGTCTCAATTCCCGTGCCGGTATCCGTATCAACCCTACAGGTCCCCCCGGTTACGGTTTCCGTTATGTTTTCGTCTGGGTTTCCATTAGTGCCGCGAAAAAGGATGTTACCATCGACATCCTGACACTCGCCGCGCAGGTTCCAGTTGCTGTCCTCACCAATAAACGATCCCGCCACACCATCCACAGGTGTTACCATGACTTCGTTTTCCCAAGCACCATCCAGTGACGTATTGCTCGAAAAATTGGAAATGTTTTCATCGGGCGGGAATTCATCCTCAGTATTATTGTAGGAGCCGGAATAGATATCATATCGAGTATTAAAGCCTTGGCTAACGCTTGTGGTCGCACCTGGCTTTGTATCCACAGTGTTGCCTGAGTAGCACTGGGGGTTGTAGCCAGCCAAGGCAGCGCGGAGCACATCTGCACCGGTCCCGAAGGTTTCAAGGTAGCCCCAATTTCCTGGCGCGACGGGGTCGGCTGCGCCGCCGCCCATTTGCTTGATGAGGCGGATCATACGCCCATGCATGCGACCCTCATTGAAAGCGTCCAAAAGCACCTCATATTCGGTACCCTCTTCCTCAAAAGGATTGCAAATCATGATTGGCACAACCTGGCAGGCTGCTCTGGAATATGTCGCCACGGCCACGGCTCTGATAGGGATATCGCCTGTTAAGTTCAGGATGCGTTGGAAGACCGGTTGAAGGTCACTTGATCGCGCTGCGACATACACATAGGCAGCCTCTGCATCTTCAGTTGTGCTGTAAGCTGTTCTCCAAGCTGCATCGATGGGCGTCGTATCATCCGCGGGAATATCGCTCAGGAATGCAACATAGAAAGCGTCAGTATTACTACTTTCATCATAGTCCAGCGTGATCGGCGACTGTGAAGCGTCGCGCAAAAGCATACTTACGCTATTGGAAATTTGCTCCATCGCAGCGTGAGCGTCTGCAATGGCTCCAGGTTCTCCGTCGAGTTCGGCAGCCCCAGCGAGAGCCAGAGCATCCGCCGCAGCTTGCAGGTCGCTTTGCGCATTATTGCCTCGGCCTATGTCAATCAAGATGAGGCCAAATGCGAGAAACACCGGTAGAATGAGCAAGGACATAACAAGGACAAACCCGTCCTCTAAGTCACGCAGGAAAGCCATGATCCCTCCAGGAGGTATGCGCCGTAGATTGCGTTGGTTTCGATGGCGCCTTTAATACTCTTTTTATAATGATAACAATTGGAAGTACTCAAGTACCAGTCTTAGTCCAACGAGAGTGCATGCAACTTGCTCAGTTTTGCGAACACGGTTGCTGTATGCGTCGAGCCTGCCACATGCGCCAGGCCGCGCTTCGGGACTTTTGTGAACGAGCTTGAGATTAACATAGCAGGTACTATGCCACTCGCATCAACATCGCGGGAACCGAGGCTATGCACAGCGGTATTGCATAAGGCACTCGACCTTCGGTCTTCAGCTTGCTGAGCCAGCCCAACAGACCCGTTTCTCTCTTGAAACGAGGAGCTATCTGTATCGCCGCGAAAAAGAGGATGGAGAAGGCTGTCAAAATCGCAGCGAACGATGCAAGGCCAACGTAGCCTATGTGCATTCCCAACGGCAGCATAAGTTTTGCATCCCCGGCGCCCATCATACGAAGACCCCACATGGCGAAGCCGAGCCCGAAAAGAAGAACTCCCGCGAACACGTCGTGAGGCCACGTCGGAAAGCCCATGAGGCCTTGAGAGGGGAGGTAGAGAAGCAACATGGCCAGAACAGCCTTGTTGCGCACCTTCAGATGCTTCGCATCATACCAAGCTATCGCAACCAATAAAAAAGCACTGGCAAACGCAGATAATTTTGCGAGGAAGTGAAGCGTTTCACTCGTCAGGGCGTCAAATCCCCTTGAGTTGACCAGGGCCGCGTTTCGGGAATTCGACCGAGTTGCGCAAGAGCTCGAGATTGTTCGCCGTCACTGGATTGGACGGGTCCATTTCGTATGCCCTCAAGAAATACGCGCGCGCTTGAACCAGTTCTCCGCGCAGAAGCATCGAATAACCGTAGTTGTTGAGGTATTCGATCCTGTTGCCGATCGTCGGCTGGAGCTTCTTGTAGGCGAAATCCGAGCGGTCAAATTTCCGAAGCATGTCGGCACTTGCAGCGAACCCCAACCATGCAGCGGGGTCTTCAGGCGTCACGTCCAGGGCGCGCTTGAACATGCGAAATGACTTCCCGTAGTTGCCGGCTTTGAATTGTGCCTTGGCCGCAACCAAAATCTCGTCATCCGGATAGTAAGCAAGGTTCGACGTGTCCCGCAATGACACTTTACGGTCACTGAACCCAGCGAATTCACCGAGATCTACATTTTCGCAGCCTGCCACGCCAAGGACGATCGCGAAAGCAATAACGCCATGTTTCATGCACTGTGCCCCATTAGCTCGCACCTTTCCGGTGCCTTACGTTCGGAGTATTTCGTGGAAGGTACACCGCAGGGGGTATCGAGGGCTAGCCAGAAAGTTTTCCCGATGCCTTGTTAGTTGCAGCATTCCCACACAGAACATACCTGACACACACGGCGGGGTGTTCTGAAAAAACAACCTACCAAGCCGTTAGCGTTCGCAGATAATCTTACCGGTTCTCGAGGGCGTATCGGCGCAAGCCATTAATTGGAGGCGGTTCTTCAACGTCCATGCCTCTGAAGCCGGTTTAGCAAAACGTATGTCCTCAAGTGTCAGTTCGGCGTTGGCTTGCAGCAACATTGCGCCAAGCCAGTTCGAGCAGGTCGAGGTTCAGTGACGGTGTTCTCTCCAGGTAACGACAAGCGGCGAGGATGTGGCTCATCAGGAACCGTGGATGCGCGCCCGAAGTGATGAAGCGAGCCTTCTCGTATTTTCTGTCAAAAAACTCATTCATAACGTCCTGGTCCCAATCGATCTGAAGGTCGTCACACACGTCGTGAAAAATCTTAAAATAGTCCTCTCTGGTCGGGCTGGGGACATGAATTTTAAAGTAAATCCTCCGCAAAGCTGCGTCGTCGCCCAATTCTTCCGGCATGAGGTTCGATGAGAACACCACGAGTTGATCGAACGGGACGGCAAATTTCTTGCCTGTGTGCAGTGACAGGATATCGAAGCCTTTCTCAAGGGGGACGATCCAGCGGTTAAGGTAGGCCTGAGGCGGTTCCAACTGACGTCCAAAGTCATCAAGTACGAAAACTCCCCCTAGAGCCTTCAGATGCATCGGCGCCTCGTAGAACCTAGCGATCTCGTCGAAGCGGAGGTCAAGCATGGGCAGTGACATTTCCCCGCCAACGATGACAACGGGGCGGTGGCAGAGCACCCAACGCGGGTCGCTGGAGTTCTGGTCTTGTGGAGGATCGGCCAGCTCGTGAAGTGTCTCGTCATAGAACCGTATGATTTGGTTCCCAACGAGGATCGCATAAGGAAAGCTGACCAGATCAAGAAAGGATTTGCCCAGTGCTTCTGCCAATGACGTCTTTCCGTTGCCTGGCTCACCGTAGAGCAGCATTGAGCGGCCCGAGTTTACGGCCGGTCCCAGTTGCGCTTTCAGAATATCGGGAATGACAAGGTGAGAGAATGCCTCATCAAGTTCATCGCGAAGCACCACTTCGTGGCTAATGGACTGCTTGCGAATTTGTTCCTCAAAGGACTTCAAAGTCACGGGAGCCGGGCCGACGTATTGCGAGACCATCATGGCGTCGAGGGCCCATTTCTTGCCCAGATCCGTAAGCGAGTAGCGAATATCAGACTTGATGTTCTCGCTTTCCAACCCTTGTGATTCAACCAGGGCCAGGGACGTCATCTGCTTGATGAGTTGTCGGCAAACAATCTTTGGAAGCTTGATAACCTCAGAGATTTCCGCGGGCGTCATCGTCCCGCCGGCATGCATGATCTTGCAGACGAGATTGATCAGGAAACTATCCGTCAAACCAGTTTCAGCGATTGTCTTTGGCGGTACTCCCGCAGAAAACACATGCTGACGCGCGTTTGCACCAGTCTCAGTTGCCTGTTCAACACGGTCCGTTTCTGACGGTGTGGCATCAGTTTCCGAAAGACTGTCTGCCTCCGGTGCGTTCGCAGTCCTCTCAGACGGGATTTCGACAGCTTCACCAGCCTCAACTGTTTCAGTGGCGGCTACTGTTTCGGCCTCGATCTCGGGGGCCTTGACCTTGGCGGGCTGCTCCTCGATCTTCGTAACCGGGTTGTCATCTTTCTTTGATTTGCCAAAAAGTTTCACTGTCCCACCGCGTCCTTTCCGCCGAGAAAATCATTCCCAGTTCATCTCCATGAACAAGGTGTAAGATATCTTTCGACGTCGGTGAAGCCTAACCGTTTCTTATAAACTTACTGTTTCGAAGGCATTGACGTGAACTCGAACCGAGCAATGTCGCGCACTCGGCTGGCGTTCCTCGTAGAATGAGTACGCCTCAAATGTTGCTAAGCGTCTTGCTTTTGAAGGCATTCCGGAGGGTAGGGCGCTTCTTCGTCGTGCCGTGTTAACGCTACGTATGTGTATCTTGCTCACTTCGTTCAGTCGGCTGGCACAGTATGAGGTGACATGCCGGCATTTCTGACCAGGGCGAATAGGAGGGGGCGTTCATGGGAGCTCTTCACTCTTTTTCCCCTTTACAGATACCTGAACTGTGGGCGCGAAGGTTGAACGAATTCTCCGGCAGAATGTTTCAACTGCGTCCCGACCTTAGAAATCGTGGCGGAGTGCCATTCGCTGCGGACCCGAGGTTCGTTCTTTTGTGGGCCGAGGTGTTGATCGAATACGAATATTGATGCAAAGTAGAACGTAACAAGAACGCACGAAGCGCGGGATACTGGTATAGTACGCCAGGCGAAATCAACACCTTGAGGCAGGGGCATTCAGGAGTTGACACATGTCGAAGAACATCTCTCTGCCTGACCCAGAGCGGTTCAATCTCTCCAGCTTTTCAGACATCCTGCCAAAGCGAGATCCGATCATTGGCGAAGATTTATGGGCCTTCGATGCCTTTCGCGATGCCATGATTTCTGCCCTTGCTCCGGCGACGCCCTATGAATTCGTGATCGCGGAAAACCTGATCGCAATAGAGTGGGAACTCCTGCAGCACCGTCGCATGCGCGACGCCGGCGTAAGGAGGATCATCCGCGAAGAGATCTGCGAAGCCGTCGCGAATAAACGAAAGGCTGAACATGAAAGGGAAGAAGCGGAGGCAAAGCGGGAACATTACGCTTCCGGTGGAAGTTGGTCGGATTGGGAGGGTTCCATATTCGAGCGCGATGCCGCCGAAAAGGAGGGGGCAGATCTCGCGAAAAGAG
Organism: Marimonas lutisalis; assembly: GCF_005434965.1. Taxonomy (GTDB): domain Bacteria; phylum Pseudomonadota; class Alphaproteobacteria; order Rhodobacterales; family Rhodobacteraceae; genus Marimonas_A; species Marimonas_A lutisalis. The sequence goes on along the minus strand of NZ_SKCI01000001.1, from coordinate 1,638,807 downwards.
CAGTGGCGCATGACCAACACGTGCGGGAAAAAGCTTGTGAGGAAATCGAAGAGCTCGGTCTGCATCCTCTTGAATTGATGGCACAAGCCTACCATGAACGTGCTCCCGCGATTTCTTTTCATGAAAACAAGATGCGTGAGCTCGAAAAACTCCGCCATACCATCAGGCGAGAGTACGAAGCCCTTGTTCGGTGTCGGCCATTTGAAGGTGAGGTCGTAGAAAGGTGAAGAGGCGATCTATCATCAACCGAAACCGAGCCAATGCCAAGAAGAGCACAGGGCCGAAGACGAAGCTAGGAAAGGCACGCTCATCGCAGAATGCTCGAAAACACGGAGCGACGGCGAAGCCAGACCCGGAAAGCGTTGCGATGTGGTTGAGGGTCATACTAGATGATCCGGATGTGGCGCCGTCCGATCTCTTGGATGGGGATCGGGAGGTGAGGCTGGCGGTAGAACTCGCCAACGCAGAGGCCAGCTTGCGGCAGGCTGAAAACGCCCTGGCTGAGTTCGAGGCCGGGAAGGCTGAACCGAGTGAAATTGGGAAGGCATTTCAAAATGACGAGTATCATGTTCTTGAAGCATTAGATGCTTTCGAGATGTCTGAGGTGGAGATGGGTAAGGGCTTCAAGCTTTTGCATAGAATTCGTCGTGAAATCCTGGAGGAAACGGCCATTGGCGGTCAGCGGCACAAGTCGTTGCGGGCCTACGTTGGTATTGCCCGAAACAGGAGGAGGCGAGCCTTCGATGCTTGGATGGCTGAACGCACGAGTGGGGCGGAGTGATCATGTCGGGGCTGTTTTCAAAACGAACCCAGATTTCAACCTATGCGAGTTTTTCGCTGGAAGAGATTTGCGTAAGTATATGAATGCATTTTAAATTCATCCGATGGGCTCTCGTGGATGAGCGGAATGAGGGCCAGCTTCGGTTCATTTGGCCTTATAGCATTCGTATCCTTTGTTTTCGCTTGGGCGTGTGGGTTGAGGGCAGAATTCTGAGAACTAAGAATTGCGCCGTTTCTTAGAGGGGCATGCTCACTCTTCGCCCGGTTGCAGCGAGCTCACTTGACGGGAACGGTGCTGGCTTGCGGTCCGTTGTTCAAACTTCGTGATGTGTCGGCGTGTCTTTGCGTAAGCAAGTCTTCGAGAAGAGATGTGCGCACGACAGAAAGCTTCAACGAGGATTGATTAAGGAACGGTTCAGGAGATCGGCCTGATACGGTGGCTCTTGTTTATAGCGAGGCGCCAATAATTTGGTGTTTTGTAAGCCGTAGGGAGGAGGCTCTAGTTAAAAGCATTCCTCGGGCAATGGGGCGAGTTCTCCTGGGTAGATACGATCGGCGCTACCCGAGTTGAGGAGTTTTCTTAAAATAAGATTTGGTTGAAAATTTCGCGCGTTAATTGAGGGGGGGGTGGGCGAGGTTCCTTGGGACGTGTTCTCTTTACCTTGGGTCAGGCAACTGTTTCCGAAATGTGAATTGACTGTTTCCAGCCCCGAAAGTAGCATTCTGTCATAAATGTGGCATCATTAAGGTGGAATTTTGTCTTCGTTATAAGGATTAAGGTGTTTTGGTGAAGAGAGAATTACTGGGGTTGCACCCATGTGGCGTGAGGCAGCGCCAAGCCGGAAAAACAAGAAAGCAAAATGCTTATCGAGGGGAAGTGGCCGGCGAAATTTAGATCGTCGGCTCAAGGTGTTCATAGGGTGGCATTCTGGCCGCCTTCGAGTGGAAGTAAACTCACCATCAGCTGTCAGATGGTGAAACTGGGAAACGGCTCTAGCCGGGGGGAATGAAGATGTCTTTGGATGATACCGATCAAACAATCTTGAGCGATGACCAAATTTTTGGTCTGGACGTCACGACTGACAAACAGGATTACGCTCCTGGAGAGGAGGCGATCATTACCGTTACCGGTCTGGCGGTCGGTGGATCCGTAACGCTGGAGATCGACCACGTCGCGGACGCCGGCGAAGATGGTCTTTATGGAACCGAAGATGACACGATCGTAGAGCTCGGTGGCGAAGGCCACGACAGCTGGATAGTCGTTGATGGTGGTGAGGGCGACCTCGATGGCGAGGCGAACGGCACCATCGTCACGTCCTGGTACGTGAACCCCGACGACAGCCTCGATGAGACGTTTCTTCTCAGTGCGGACGATGGGGCGGAGACTGCGTATCATAGCTTTACGGACAGCATTGGCACGGACGCTGGCGCGGATGTAGACCTTACTATTGACGGTAATTCGGGTGAATTGGGAGGCGTGATCTTCTCCACCGATGCGGAGGGAGCCGGCACCGGTGTTATCAATTCCTTTGTTCGGATTAACACGAATGATCTGGTAGAGGAGGGTTACAATACTTCCTACCGCCCGGTGGACTACGACGAAAACACGAGCCCGCAGTACACGCGCGATCTGTTTTTCGGTGAGATCCCTGTTGTCACGCTCTATGACGAAGAGGGTAATGCGACGCAGTACTTGGAATTCCAGCTCGATATTAATGAGCCGGACAGCGGAGCTACATCCTTCCTCTCTTTGGATGAGATCGAAATCTATGTGTCCCCGGGTCAAATTGAGGGCGAGCGATACGATGGTATCGACTTCGATGGTCAGGCTGAAAAGGTATGGGAATTAGATAGCGACGGAGGAGACTATTGGATTGCGCTCGACTATGGGCTCGAGTCAGGCTCCGGCGTTTCCGACATGATTATGTACGTCCCTCTGGAGTATTTTGATGATGTTGCGGATGACCATTACATCACGCTCTACAGCCAGTTTGGTGAGGAAGGTCTGTACTTTGATCCCGATACGGGCGAGCTCGTCGCAGACTGGGGCAATAACGGCGGTTTTGAAGAATGGTCGGTGCGCGAATTCGCAGAAGTCACCGGTCTGAAATTCAACGATTATGGCGGTGACGGTTCGCAAAACACTGGCGATGAGACGATGGAAGGTTGGGAAATCCGGGCCTACATCGATATTGATCGTGATGGTCAGCTTGACCAGTACGAGTACGATTATGGCGCATACGCCATGACGACCACGGATGTGAATGGCGCGTTCGAACTCAATTTCTTCCTCGACGCTGTGTTGCCCAATAATGGGGAGCTCACGGACGAAAACGGCGTTCCAATTCTGGATTCTGACGGCAACCCGATCACCTTGATCGAAGATGCGCAGTATCTTATCGTCGAAGTCATGCAAGATGGCTGGGAGCAGTCGGCTCCAATTGGCACCACGATTTTGAGCGAAGGCTTGAATACGGGAGACGAAGTACTAGGGCCTAATGGGTACGTTTTTGATCCTGCTAGCAAGGATCTCGACTCGACTTTGCCGGGGTACGATTTCGGGAACTATGAGCCTTTCGGTTCCATCACGGGCGAGAAATACAATGACCTTGATGGCGATGGTGCTGCCGGTTCCAATACTGGGATTTCTGGCTGGACGGTTTACCTCTTTGATACCTCGATCGATACCAATGATGATGGCAGCTTGAGCGAAGCAGAACTGGACGCTGCGCTCGCCTCTGCTACCCCGGTTGACACGACGACGACTGGCGAAGGTGGCACCTATCTGTTCGAACAGGTCGACGTTGGTGATTATTTCGTCGTGGAAGACATTGATGGTCCCGATGGTACTTGGGAGGCAACTACTACACCTTGGCATTCGGTCACGGTTGTTGGTGGCGAGATCTACGGTGATGAGGGAAGTGAAGCGACGGACTTCTTTAACTTCAAGGACTTCAAGATCTCGGGCTACAAGTACGAGGATATGAATGGTGATGGTCTTGGCGGCGGCGACGACGAAGTTTGGGACGATAGTTATGATCCGGTGACGATCTTCATCGACGTCAATGGCGAC
>NZ_SKCI01000001.1:642951-1634860 GCF_005434965.1 Marimonas lutisalis | reverse complement strand
CACCAGGACTTCAAGATCTCGGGCTACAAGTACGAGGATATGAATGGTGATGGTCTTGGCGGCGGCGACGACGAAGTTTGGGACGATAGTTATGATCCGGTGACGATCTTCATCGACGTCAATGGCGACGGCGAGAACAACGATGGCTTCTCGACGACGACCGGTGCTGGTGGCTACTGGGAGATCGGTGGCCTGAACCTGTCGGACGACGTGATCGGGAAAGACATCCTTGAGATTGCGCCGGACGGTTCGGTCGAGACGACCGGGGTTGTCAACACGGTCGAAAACCCGGGGTCGGGTGGTGAGGACAGTGGCAACGACTTTGCGAACTTCCGTTACTTCTCGATCGAGGGGACGAAGTTCACGGATCTTCAGGGTGACGGGACTTATACGGATGGCGTCTCGGGCTGGGAGATCACGCTGTGGAAGGACAGCGATGGCAACGCGTCTACGCTTGACACTGACGTAGGGGGCGACACCGCGGTCACAACGATTACCACTGATGCCAATGGCGACTACCTCTTCGAGGATCTCGGACCGGGTGTTTACTGGGTGACCGAAGCGACGCCTGAGGGCTGGGAAGCGGTTGGCGCCACGCAGCTTGGACCGATCACCGCGACGAGCGGTGGGACGTCGAGCGACAATGACTTCACCAACTTCCAGGACTTCAAGATCTCGGGCTACAAGTACGAGGATATGAATGGTGATGGTCTTGGCGGCGGCGACGACGAAGTTTGGGACGATAGTTATGATCCGGTGACGATCTTCATCGACGTCAATGGCGACGGCGAGAACAACGATGGCTTCTCGACGACGACCGGTGCTGGTGGCTACTGGGAGATCGGTGGCCTGAACCTGTCGGACGACGTGATCGGGAAAGACATCCTTGAGATTGCGCCGGACGGTTCGGTCGAGACGACCGGGGTTGTCAACACGGTCGAAAACCCGGGGTCGGGTGGTGAGGACAGTGGCAACGACTTTGCCAACTTCCGCCTCGCCAGCATCGAAGGTTACAAGTTCTTTGATGTAAACCGCGATGGCACCTGGGACTTTGATGACGCCAACGGAAACGGCACATGGGATGCTGGCGAAGAGGGCGACAGTAAAGAAGTTGGCGCCATTGGCTGGACGATCGAGCTTTACCAGGAGAAAGATGACATCGATGGTCTAACCGGCGGCGACGGCCCGGCGATCAAGACCACTGTTTCAGATGCGGACGGTTTCTGGTCCTTCGATGGTCTGGAGATGGGCACCTATTACGTTAAAGAAGTGCTCAAATCAGGCTGGCTCCAAACCACACCGGATTTGGAAGGCGACGGCGTGTTCAAAGTCGTGGTCGACGAGTCTGGAGAAGTGGTCATCGAGGCCGTCAGTGCTGATCCGACGACATATGATCCGCTGCCGAATGATGGCATGCTGTGGTTCGGCAACGATATGATCGAAGGCCCCGGCGTGCGTACCCCAGGCTTCTGGCAATCTGACTTGGGTCAGACCTATTGGGATGGCTTCGACAACAATGACGGCGTTATTCCTGGCACTGGAAATACGGAAGAGAAGGAAGGAGACGAGTTCGCCGAAAACGATCTGTTCGAGTTGAATTACCCGGATTACTTCGATGGTGTGACAAACCCTGACGATCCGCAAAACCCAGGTGATATCGTGTTTACACCCCCCGAGGGAGATGATGGAGCCTATCCGACCCACCAAGGTTCGCCATTGCTCTTGGTCGGCGATTGGAATTTCAACACCGAAGACGATGACAGCGACGTCTATGATGGGCAGACCGACGACGACTATATGCTCACATATCAACTGGATGACGCTGTTCTCGCGCTTCAAGGTGGCGAAACGTCCAGAGGCAAGAACAAAGACATGTCGAAGGTTTCGACCGTAGAACGTTCGCTTGTTGCTTCCTGGCTGAACTACATGGCTGGAAACTCGGTCGATACGGAGGTTGAAGGAGAGAGTATTGGTTACTGGATTGACCAGGCCATTCTCTACGTCAACTATTTCGACGGAGGCGCTGCCGACAAGAAGGAAGGCAAGGAGGGCTGGTCTATCGGTGTGGACCTCGACGGAGACGGGGACATCGACGAGGCCGGCTCCGATATCCAGAACGTGCTAGATGGTTGGAACAACTACGGTGTCTTTGCCGGTGAACAAATCACCTTCGACGCTGATGATGGTACCGACATTACGTCTCAAGCCTATTATGACGCGATCGCCTGATCCGTCCTCGTCCGGACCCGTTATGCCCATCGGGTCCGGACTTCATGCCCCAAATGCCCCAACAATTTAGGTGAAATATGACCGTATCTGCGCTTTTGAAGCAGGCAGTTCCTCTGACACAGGAACGCCACGGCAAGACATTTATTGACCCCGTAAAGGGTTATGGTTTCGCTCGGGAAATGACCTTCGTACCGGTACTCTCTCGTGAGTTTGGTGACTTGGCATCTGATTACGTTGTAGCTTTCATAAAGACTGGTGAAGATGTCCGCTCAGTGGCTCTTCTAGGCCTCGCAGAAGGTGAAAACCTCTACTTAGCTGAAGATGACAGCTGGAAGGCAGCGTATGTGCCCGCGATGCTGCGCCAGTATCCTTTCGTCGCAATGATGGACAAAGGCTCGGAAAATGGCGTCTTGGCTATTGCGGAGGATTACGCTGGATTGAACAAGGACGGGCAGGGGGAGCCCCTGTTCGATTGGGAAGGTCGCCCGGGCGACCTGGTCAGCCGCGCGCAAAAGTTTGTGGCGGACGTAGCGCAAGGGGCATTGCGTACCGAAGCCATTTGCGCCCGGCTGGCCGACCTTGACCTGCTTTCTCCGATCCGCGTTGAGTTGAAAAATGCCAAAGGCGAAGCGCGTCGTATTGGCGGAGTGATGGTCGTAGATCGCAAGAAGCTCAATGCATTGGACGCGGAAACCCTCCATGATCTGCAACAATCAGGAATGCTTGAAGCGATTTATGAGCACCTGCATTCCATGAGGAACCTCCGCAGCCTTGCCGAACGCATAACACCTGCTCCGAGCGGCGCGCTCAATTGAGGCGCGGCAAGGAGACTTGCTTATGAAAAAGCCCACACCTCTGAAGGCTGTCCTCTCTGAGGCACGTGGCCAATGGCCTTTGTTGTTCGTTCTGAGCTTCTTGGCCAACATCCTGCTTCTGGCAAGTTCGATTTACATGCTGCAGGTCTTCGATCGGGTCCTTTCGTCAGGCTCCATCAACACGCTTATATGGCTCTCAGTCATCGCGTTTGCTGCGATCGCCACGTACGGATTGTTGGAGCAGGCACGTCGCGTTGTTCTCGCAAGGACCGGCTCATGGCTCGAAGGTGAATTATCTCCTCATGTGATCCGTCGCGCGATAACGGCGCGGCTCGCGAAAGGCCGTTCCGAGGCTGATCTGAACGACGTAGGCGATTTGCGTGGTTTTGTGGCTGGGGATGCTATCCTGGCCTTCTTCGACGCACCTTGGACGCCAATTTTCATTGCGGTCATCTGGTTGATGCACCCCATACTTGGACTGATTGCACTTGGCGGCGCTATCTTACTTTTCGCAGTTGCCATTCTGAACGATGCTCTTACCCGGCGCCAAGCTGCTGCGGCCAATCAAAACCTGCGCAACGCGCGCCGAGATGCCGGGCAATTTATCGGTAACGCTGAAACACTGGCCGGCATGGGGATGGTTGGCGCGGTTATTTCTCGCTGGCAGGCGCGTTACGCAGAGGCTGACACTCGCGGACGCGGCCCAGGCGATACAACGACAATTCTATTCAATTTATCCCGTTCTTTCAGGCTTATGCTCCAGATTGCAATCTTGGGGGCAGGGGCGTGGCTCGTTTTGCAGGCAGAGCTTACCGCGGGTGGTATGATTGCGGCCTCAATCATTTTGTCACGAGCGCTCTCACCGGTCGAACGCGCGATTTCTGCCTGGAAAAGTTATGGTAGCTACCGCAACGCCAAGACGAAGCTTGCTCGGTTGTTTGCAGCCACAGAGTCTCCAACAGACAGAGTGGAATTGCCCCGGCCAAAAGGGCAGCTCGCTTTGGAAGGTGTTAGCTATTTCGCGCCAGAGTCAGGCAATGCTATCCTTAAATCCGTAGCGTTTCGTCTCGCGCCTGGGGAGGTCTGTGGCGTTCTGGGGCCATCGGGTTCGGGCAAGACGACACTTTGCAAACTCCTGGTTGGTGCGTGGAAGCCTTCTTTGGGCAAGATCCGGCTGGATGGCGCAGACGTGGCGGATTGGGATAGCGAGGGCCTTGGAGTGTATTTGGGCTATCTGCCTCAAGCCGTCGAACTTTTCAGCGGTACAGTTGCAGAAAATATTGCAAGACTTGGCGAGGTAGATGACGAAAAGGTGCTCGCTGCTGCACAGGCTGCAGGTGCACACGAAATGATCCTTGCTCTTCCGAATGGCTATGAGACCGATATCGGTCAGTATGCCGATCGGATTTCTGGTGGGCAACGGCAACGTATTGGTCTGGCGCGCGCTCTTTATGGCAACCCTTCACTTGTGGTGCTGGATGAACCCAATTCGAACCTCGACGGTATGGGCGAAGCGGCACTTCAAGGCGCTCTTCGAAACATCAAATCAGTCGGAACGACGGTGATCCTTGTTTCGCATCTACCACATCTGCTCGGATTGGCGGATAAGGTGCTGGTGTTGAAAGACGGAACGGTCGCACGTTTTGGCCCACGTGATGAGATCATGCGGGACATGATGCAGGGAGCGAAGAAGTTAAAGGAAAATGCGATCTTCAGAAGCGGGCGAATAGGAGAGGAAGGCAAGAATGGAGTTCGATAGTTTAGTGGCTATCTTCCGTACTGGCATTGAGCAGTTGCTGGAAGGCCAGTTCGAAACCCCCGCTCTGCTGGTGCTTGGTTCAGTGTTTTGCCTGTTGGTTCTCGCATTTCTGATTGTCCGATTGGTCTTTCCTGCTGGCCGCGACAGCCTGAGTGGCTTGCGTTTGGGTTCTGCAACACGTGGCGCTCGGATACTGGGACTTACGTCGGCGGTTTTGTTCTTCGGCGTATTCGGTGTGTGGTCTTGGTACGCTCCACTTGCTTCGGCTGCAGTTGCCCCTGGCGTTGTGAACCCCGATGGATCGCGCAAAACAGTGCAGCATCTTGAGGGCGGTATCATCCGTACGATCCACGTCCGCGAAGGTGATCACGTAGCTGCAGGTGACACGTTGGTCACGCTAGAAGATGTAAGGGCCTTGGCTCGTCTTAATGAGTTGCGTGAACGGCAGGTGTTTCTATTAGCGACTGAAGCCAGGCTTGTTGCCGAGCAAACCGGTCTTGAGAGTGTAAAGTTTACTTTTCCAGAGGAGCTTGCAACCGATCGTCCTGAACAAATCGCTGAGGCAAAAGTCAGTCAACGAGCGTTGTTCCATGATCGGCGCGAGACCCAAGCCGCACGCGAACGCATTCTAGGCAGTCGGATCAAGCAATTACGTGAAGAAATCACAGGTCTGAATGAAGTAATTTCGGCTCAAGATGAGCAACTGGAATTGCTCAAACAGGAGATCGAGGTCACGCAAGGTCTGTACGACCAGAAACTCCAACGTCTAGCACCTCTGCTCGCACTAAAGCGACAAGAGGCGGAACTCTCGGCAGAACAGGCGGGGCATCGCGCAACCATTGCTAGGCTGGAGCAACAAATTGGCGAAACAGAACTACAGCTTCATGCAACACATCAGCAAATCCGAGAAGAAGTCTCAACGGAGCTAGCCAATATCAGAGCGGAACTCGCTACCATCAAGAGCCAATTGCCCGAACGTGCGGATGCGCTGGCTCGTACAAAAGTGACTGCGCCTATCGCCGGTCAAGTCTTGAACCTGAGGGTAACAACAGAAGTGGGCGGAATCCTGAAACCAGGTGGCGAAATCCTTGACATCGTACCTGATGACGGTGCGCTGATAATAGAGGCGCGACTGAAGCCACAAGATATCGATACTGTTCATCCAGGAATGCAAGCGCGCGTCTTGTTAACAGCCTATACACAACGGAATTTGCCGCAGATATATGGTACGCTTAGAAACGTTTCGGCTGACAGATTGATCGACGATCGGACCGGTGAGCCGTATTTCCTCGCGCAGGTTCTCGTTCCTGCAGAAGCGCTCGAGGAAATCCCTGGAGAAATCGTTATGACCGCTGGCATGCCAGCTGATGTGATGATCCTGACTGGCGAGAGAACCGTTTTTGATTTCGTGCTCAAGCCATTCGCAGACAGTCTTAGGCTCAGCTTCCGAGAAAGTTGACTGGTGCGCGATACCCAGTCAAGGGTCTGTCTTTTCAGCTGCTGGAAACCAAAATAGCCGAGGGGTTTCGTCATAGGAACCGGGCTGGGTGTGGGCGCGAGGCCAGGGTGCCTTTTGCGCCGAAAAAAGCGTGCTCCTTTGAAGTATAAGGGCATACATCCCCGAGATCATTGGGGGCACTTCCCGTTGGCTAAGCTTGGGCTGCGTGGGACGGAATGCGGTGAGCTTCAGCCATCCAACTTGGATTGGGGCGCGGTGCCGGCGTCCGAAAGCGGTTCTCAATCAGTATTCTTGGTCTAGGTTAGATAGGAGCGGCGCCACATTTCCTGGAACTCGAACGCCTTTTCTTTCGAGGTCAGAGCAAGTGCAAGGCCTTGCGCATCCCGCGCCGCGATCACGTGCAAATCATGCGCGGCGGGGAAAACCCATAAGGACGGCTGGAGCCTCGCCTTTTCAGTCAGAGGAGACTGGTTGTTTGCCATTCCGTGAAAGGAGTGTTCGAGCTGATGCAGCAGGTTCACAAGATCACTTGGGCCTTGATGGCGCGGGATTTCGTCCATGTGTTCTCGCACGAGCCAGGCCGCGCTGCAGAATTGCAGGTGGTGGCACATCTTTCCGAAGGTCGGCGCGTCCGGTCGTTTGGCAGAGCCCCGTGCCGAGGCGTCTGCGGGACCGCTCGGATTCTGACCGGAAAACCCTGTTGCACGGCCTTCGAACTCAATTCGGAACGGACCACCGCTTTGGCAGGCGGACTGCAACTGGTTCAGCATCTTTTCCGCCGGGGTCGCGCCGGCGAAAGCGGAGAGCGAAGCATTTTCCCCGGCCAATTCAACCGCGGCCATACGACGAAATCCGATCGTGAGCCTGGCTATTTCGCCATCGCGACCGAAAAGCGCATAGTGACGGGGCAGGATCGTTTGACTTGCGACGTCCTGGATGATGTCCAGCACCTGATCCAGGTTGCTTGCGGAGGTCCGGTGTCGTGATTGCGGGTAAGCGGTTTCCAGGCTTAGTTTGGCGACCGCCTGCTTCAAATCCGCAATCTCGGACAGAGATCGCATTTTTGCCAAGGACGTCAATGGCATGGCGCGCTTTCCCCGGCTACATCACGCAGCAGGACGACGGCTGCTGACACAATCTTGGACACCGGGGCATCGGATAGAAAGATGCAACATACAAAATCGTAGTGGTTCGCTGGAGAGCGCACGAATACTTTCGTTTCACCCGGTTCGAACATGACGATCTCGTTGTTGGCCCTGGTGTCATTGCTACCGGCGCCCGTCGCGGTATCGACGAGTGCAAAGCCTCTCGTGGCAAGACCGCACAATTCGTCCAGGTATTCCTGTACGCAGGCGTTTTCAGAGCTCACGCGGAAAAGAAGGCGAGTGTTCAAATCACCGAACGCGGCCAAAGTGCAACCCGGGAAGCGCTCACGCAAGTTCCCGAGATGCCTGGCGATATCGGCGACACTGCCAGCTTCTTTTCCCATGGAGGGGTGCGGAAGAGAGGATTGATCAGAGAGTTTCATTCACCGTCTCCGATCGGACCGGACGCATGCGGCTGCGCCCAACTCTTTCGACACGTTTCGGAACTACCTTTTCCTCAGCCACGTCTTCAAGCCGGGCGGGCTTGTTCTGCGCGTTATCTTGCATGTCGTCCTTGGGGGCGCCTGCATGCGCTGCCGGCCGGTCGGCCGCGGCGCGGCGCCTTTCCTCGGACTGCCATTCAGGAAGCTCCGGTACCGTTTCCCACTCCACTGCCTTTTTGACCTTCGAGTCAACGGGTTGCACCAACGTCTCGACCAGGTGATCCAGGAAATCGAGGATGCCGCTGTCCTGCAAGGCCTCGGTGTCGTCTGCGGCCTCGGCCGCTTGTTGCACCGAGACGGCGAAAACGGCATCAAACTGGCCGTCGGTTTCGTGGCGCACGCGATTGATGACCTTTCGCCGGTCCCGTGCGGATTGGAGCTTGTCGGCCTGGGTGATGAGAAGAATGTTGCGCCCTGTTGTGCCATCCATCACCTGCTCCCAGATGGCGGCCTCGGTTTGGCGCCAAGCCTGTGTCGCGTGCGTGCACCAGACGACGAGGTCAATTTCCTTAAGGATCGACAGCCAGACATGGGCGGGCATGTTCGGATCGGACGTGCCGGGCATGTCGACCCAATCGCAGAGTTCCAGCAGGTCGGCTTTGCGCTTGACGCGAATCAGGGCCGTGTCCTCGAGAGTGGCAGAGGACAGGTTGCGAAGATCGACCTGTCTTTCGTACCCGTCATGATCCACGGCGACCGCTGATTTTTCCCCGTAACTGCTCCAAATCGGAGGAAGCCGGGTTGCTGTGATACGCACGGGAAATGGATCGCCTCCCAGCAGGAAGTTCGACAAGGTGCTTTTCCCGGCACTGAATTCACCCATGAGGGCCACGCGCGGTTTGCGCTGCCCCGTGTCAGATTGTGTATCCGTCTCTGCGATTTGACGTTCTTGCATCATTTTGCATGCTCCCGGAGGCTTGCGATAATGGCATCCAGTTTCTCGCGCTTTTTCAGTTCACCCCTGTCACACAGCATTTCCTGAAGGTCCTGCTCGGGGGTCGAATTTTCCGTCAGCGCTTCGAAAAGGCTTCGGAAGGATGCGAATTCGCGTTCGAGTTTGCCTGTGATGCCTGCGCGGATCTCTTCGGTTTGATTGAACTTGATCTGGGACATGAAGTCTTCGGTTTCCGACGTTATCAGGGCTCGAAACTGGTTTGCGAAGGCCTGATAACCCCGGTGGCGCCGCCACCAGTTGACCCACCACCCATCGTTGAAGTCGAGTGCGATCGTCTGGCCGAGAGCGATTGGCGGGGGCGTGCCGGGCGCATCGGGTATCCGGATCTGGATACCCTCGACCGATGTGCCGAAGCTTTGGAAAAGGAGTTCGGCGATACGGCTGACGGCCCTTTCGTAATGCGTGCGCGCGGCGCTTTCACACCGGCTGGACAGCAGGGAGTAAGCCGAGCGCAGCAGAATTCGCAGCCCTGACGGGTCGTATTCCCAAACGGTTTTTTCGCCCCAGTCTTCCAGGTGCTTGATCAGCGAATGTGTTGCCCGGTCGACAAAGGTTGCGTGGGCACGATCAACTCTTTGGCGGTAGCTTTCGATAAGCTGCGCCAAATCGGCGTTCAGCAAGTCGAAGGTTTCCTGTTCAAGTCGATCAAACGTTGTTCTGGCTACTTCCCTGCCCAGAGGCGAGGCCTGGCCGCTTCCATTCACGCGGACCAGGTCGGCCGCATGCTGACCCGTCGCCAGTGTTATGGCCGACGCTGAAAGTTCGGTCAGAAACGGCTCGGCGAAGTTGTCGATCACGCGATCGGATATGGCTTCCAGAAGGGCGGGAATCCCTGACAGCTCCCATATCATGTTGGACACGCTTTGATCGCCTTGGCCGGCTTTCAATCGCTTTTCGGCCCAGTCGATCAGAACGGCCGAGCTGCGGCGGTCCATCTTTTCGATGTCACCGTTGAGGGCCTTGTTCGCCCAGTTCGCACTTCCGAAAACGATATCGGCATCGACAGGTCCGTGGTGCTGGGCCAGCGTTGCGCGGATGCTCTCTTCGATTTCCTGTATCTGGTTCGGCGGATCGGCCAGTTCATCAATGCGGTTTACAAAAAAGATGACCTCGCGCGATTTCAGGTTCGAGATCAGCCGGATCAAGCCCATGTCAACCGATGTCAGAGCCTGTCCCGACGACAGAACCACAACCGAAATCCGGCTGTCCCGAATGGCCTGAATGGTTATCTGTTCGCGCATCAGGAACGTGTCGTTGACGCCGGGCGTATCTCTCACGCAAATGCGGTGGGGGATCGTCGGGCTGCTGAGATAGAGATCGGCTGTCCGGGTAATATCCGCGAAACGACCATTTTCTCGCGCCGCTTCAACCTCGGCCGGGTTCTCGTGCTGATCGAACTCGTCGCCAAGACAGATGTATCTTTCCAGCAGGTTCTTGTCGAAATAGCCGTATTGGTGCGACTGCCCGATCAGCAGCTCGAAGTTTCTACCAAGACGCGCACGGGATTTTTCACGAACGAGCTCGATCTGTTCCTTGAGCTTGGCAAGTTCGCTTTCGGCTCCGGCACGCCCGGCGAGCTGACCCATGCGGCCGCCCTTATTGAGGAGGCGGTCCCACTCATCTTCGCCCAGGAACTGAAAGACAGCGCTTGTACCTTTCTTGTCGCGCCCGGGCGTGAGATGCAGCGACGTGACAACGGAGGTCCAGGGGTTCACATCGGAAGGCAGAAGATCCGACCAGCCGGCCATCGCGTTGATGAGCGTCGTTTTCCCAGATTTGACCTGGCCCAAGACCGTGACGGTGGGCTCGAACTCGTCAAGCTGTCTGAGAAGCCGTTTCGTGGCCTGTTTCGCACCCTTGTCGACAAGGGTTTCCAGGCCTTCCAGTGTATTCCGGACGCTTTCGGTGCGTCGAGAAAACTCCTGCAACCTGTCCGTTCCCTGCTGAAGGTTGGTGGGGCGCGCAGGCGTGCGAAGCTCGATTGCCGGCTTGATATCCGAGTTCATCTTCATTTTTTCAGCCGTCCAGACCTGCCTCAAAAGGTTAAACGCGATACGAGTCTAGAGCACTCGAATTGGAGTTTGCCGCAAAATTATGGTCAAAGTTTGTCGCGAAAACCGGGCGCCCGATGGCTAGGATTGCCCGGATCATACCGCTGCGATGGCGGCTATCTCGATCTTCAGTTGCACCAGTATGGTCACGGCGTCCAAAGCGGCGTCTTCGTTTCGTTCCAACTGGAGCAGAACCATGGTTTCCTCTCCCTCCTGTACGTCCTGGGAGACTTGTTTCACGATGGGATCCGAAAGGTTCGCGTTGTCGAGTTTCGCGGAAAGCGCCTCTATTGACGCGAAGCAACGCGACAGGAAGTCATCTATGTCGATGTAGTTGCATTCGATCTCCTCCAGCAGTTCTTTTCCGGTTCTGGTCAGGTGGCGAACGGCCTCGTCCAGGATGGCCGTTGCGTCCTCGAAGGGGCGGTTTTCGGCACTTTCGGACGGGGCGCGTTGCGTGTCTGCAGGCCCGTGTGGAGTGTCCGAAATCCTGGCCGCATGCAGACATTGTGTGTCGGCCGCCGGTTCGGCGCCGCGATCGCCGAGTTGCGCGAGAAGCATGTATGCATTGTCGAGAACGGCCGTCCGGCCACACTCGATGCGGTTGTGAATCTCATCGTGGAGGCTTTGCCCGCCGCTTGATCGCCAGAGGTCCGCATTGTCGACTGAGTTCGATACCCGGGCCTTGAGCCCCTGAATCGAGGCGAGTGGGTAGAGCCCGAAAAACTCTTCAGTGACGATCTCTTCAAGCGCCTTGATCGAAGCCTCGAGAGTGCCGCGCAGCATGTGCTGATCGGCTTTTGTCAGAACCAGAAAACCTTGATCCTTGATCTCGTCAGGTACACCGGCCCAAAGGTTCTGTTCGGCTTGGGTGAATCGATCCGTGCACCACAAAACGATGTTGGCTTGTGCAAGGGCCTGAGCCCACAGATGGCCTTTCGGATGCAGGTTTGGGTCAAGTTGAACTTCCTGAAAGATGAGGCTTTTCAGATCATTGAGGGGCACTTCCTGGCTCGCCCGAACAACCCCGTCTGGAAGCCTCAAGTTGCCAAGAAGGCCCTCGGTCGACTGGGTTGAGCCGTCTTCAAGTTCAAACGTGACAGACTCGGTTGCGCCGTAGGACACTTCAGTGATCGGAGGGCCTCCGGATGTCGCCAGAACCTGTTGCCCCAGAAGCATGTTGATAACCGAAGATTTTCCGCTTCCGGCCGGACCGGCCACGACGACACGAACCGGTTGGCGCAGATGGGCGAGGAGTTTCGTGCCCAGCGTTCGGTGCCTTTCGGGCACGGCATTTGCGTCAAGAGCGTTTTCCAGCCTGTGCGCGATCGGCTCGAAATCCTGGTGTGTTTTCAATTGGCTGCTCATCTCGGTCCGTCAACCAACCGCGCCTGCCGATCGCGAAACGCTGGCGACGAGCGTGATTTTCTTCCGCGCCAGATTTGGCGAGGAGTTCGCATTGTTTCTCTCGGTCTCGAAACCTGGCCTTGCGCCGCTTTCCTTCAGTTTGATCACGCAGATCGATACGTTGTCCTGGAAAGGGTCATCGACATCCTCGATCCTGCGCATGAGCGCAGTGCTGATATCTGCCGCCGGCCAGTTTTGCGCCGAGGCGATTGTTTCGGCAATCTCGTCTTCGCTCAGGACCAGAAGCCCGTCGCTCGCAACGATCAGGATATCCTCTCCCAAGAGTTCCACGGGTGCTGCCGAGCAGTCGACCTGCGGAATCTTGTCGCCCACGATAACCGACGTGAGGCAATTCTGATCGGGAAAGTTCAAGGCTTCGTCTCGGAGCATCAACCCATTCGAGACCAGGTACTCGACCTGGGATCCTATGGCGTGATCTTCGTTCAAGCGCCTCAGTTTCTCTCCGCGGAACAGAAACAGGGGGGAATCCCCGACAGATAGCCAAAAGAGGCGGTTTTCGATCAGGACCGGAACCAGAAGGGTCGCGCCCATTACAGCGTCGGTCCCGCATTCCTTCGAGTAGATGCCGACGCAATCATTCGCGCCAAACATGGCGTTCTGCAGTATGTCGCCGATCTTGTGTTCCATTTCGCGGATGTCACCCGACTGGAGCTTCAACTCGCTGAAAACTTCAGTCACGACGATCTTGCTGGCCACATCCCCTGCGTGGTGACCGCCCATGCCGTCAGACAGCACGACGAAACCCATGGAGTTTCCGGCGGGGAAGTCCGCCACAATCGCATCTTCCTGTCGCTCTCGCCGGCCTTGGCTGATGACCGTCGCGGTATCATATAGGAATTCACCCTTGTGCAGCATGGGTACGCTCGGAGTTCTCGGGCACATGCCATTGAAAGTTGGGGCCGCAGAGCGGTGAGAAGAGCAGTGTGGTCTCTCCGACGCGGATCAGGTCCCCGGCGGACAGAGCCTGGGTGGCGAGAACCGGCATGTTGTTGCAGCGTACCAGATTGGCCTTGCCGCCATGACCGATGAAAAAAGAGTTCTGTTCAGGGTCATATGCGATCGCCGCGTGGTTTTCACGGGAGATCGAGTTGTCGCCGAAATCCAGTTTCACGGTCTGGCCTTCGCCACGTCCGATTTGGGTTACGCCGTTGAACAATGTGAACGCGGCGCCGCGTCCCGGGCCCTTGACGATGACAAGCCAGCCAACCGGGAATTCCGTATATTGGCCTGATTGCGGGACCTTCGACTTATCGAAGGGGTTTTCAGCCGCGGTCATGGAGCTGTTGAAGCCGAGGAGCCGGGTCTTGGCACGTCCGGCCCGAGCCTTGTTTCTACCGGCCGCCGGTGGCGGCACTTCGATTGCGGCCTTTTCCGAATCGGTTTCGGTGGGACGATGCGCCTGCTCTGGCGTGTGGTTCGAGGGCGTGGCCTGCTCCTCGATGGAGCGTGGCTTGCGCACAGGCGCCGACATTTGGGGTTTGGAGTCGCTGGGCTTCGATGTGTCTGTTTTCTTCACCCCTTGCTCGCGGCCGGCGCCAGTTTCAGGACGCTTCTCGGTCATCGGCACGGCCGTATCCCGCGAGGGAGACACGGGGCCGACCTCTGGATCCGCACTAACCAGATCCGGAAAGGGATGACGACGGGGAGCTGCCGCTGTTTCGGGGGACTCGGTTGCGTCTTTTCCCGGTGCCTGTGCTGGCCGAAGGACATCCTTCGAGAGAGACGCTCGGTCTTTTTCTTCGAGTATCAGGCGTCCAGTGTCCGCGGGTTCGGCAGCCTTTTCTCCGGAGCTGTGTCCGGTTGCACGATCACTGGTCGGATCGGTTTTCGGCAGGGCAGGTGCGTCTTGTAGCAGAGCCTCCAGACGTTTGTCGTCGGCATCGGACTCCAGGTCCGCCTTGTCGACGGGAAAGCCATCGCTAGTGCCGTCCGAGGAAAAAATGTTGTCTCCGAGCGAGCCGGAATCACCGTTGTTCACGATTTCCTCTACTTCGTCTGCCTCGAATGGGTCGAAGATGAATGCGGACCCAAGTCCTTCTGGGTCCAGATCAGGATGGTTTTCCGGCCCGGCTGCTGCCGCGCGTTCCGCTTTTGCGGTTTTCTGGTCGATTATGTCGCGAAGAAATTTCATGGCAGATCCTTTTGACCGGGGTCGGTTGGCGTTTGGTTAGGCGTTGAAAAATCTACCTCTCAGAAGACGCAGGTACCGGGATTTTTCCTGCCGCTCTCCAATGAGGTCCCTTTGCGGTTCCGGGGGCGTGTCGGGCGGGGCTGCTTGTTTCTGAAGCATGCTGTCCTGCTCCCGCATCCAGGCGCTCACGTTTTCGATGACGTTCCCGAAGATATCGACGGGGGTTTGTTTTGGCGGATCCTGGGCGATGGATTCTTGAGGGGGGAGTTTCTGTCCGCCCTCCGGTTTCCTGCTTTGGGAGGCGTTTTCGACATCCATGTTGACGGAAGCCACGAGTTCGGAAATTGCCTCGTTGAACGCTTCGCCGCTCATGACCTTGGCCGGCACGGGTTGGATCTGGCCGCTATAGGCGCGCGCTTCTGTCGCGACGTCGGCGCCGCTTTCAGCGTTATCGAGGCATAGGATGACCTCAAGCCATTCTGCCGCCGATTGCAGCCTCTTCTCGGGGGTGACTGCCAGTGCCTGGTCAATGAGCTCGAGAAAGTCTCGGGTAAGCCCCCAATCTCCGCCAGCCAGGGGCTCATAGGGATCGGGCTCGTCCTTGTGGATCGCTTCCAGCCTCGTCCAGCAATCGACCGGAGCCTTCCCGGTGATCAGATGGTAGATGGTTGCGCCGACCGAATAGAGGTCGCTCGCCTCGGACTGTTCGGAATCCTGCATGTAGAATTCGTAGGGAGAGTACCCGTCCTTGACAGAAAGGGACGTGCCGATAACGCCGCGGGATGTCTGGGAAATCTCTTGTGCAGAGCCGAAATCGATCAGGGTTACCTGGTCATCAAGGTCAAGCAGGAGATTGTCTGGCGATATGTCGCGGTGAAGAATGCCGAGCCCGTGGAGATACTGAAGAGCATCGAGCACCTGCGACAGTACGTTCCGGACCAAGGCCGGCGTTACGCGTTCCGGGCTGGTTTCCAGAACATTGAGAAGCTCCTCGCCGTCGACAAAATCCATTGCCATATACGCTGTGTGATTTTCCTCGAAGACTTGGTGCACGGCAACGATGTTGGGGTGCTTCAACTTTGCCAGGCGTCGCGCTTCGCCAACGAATTCCCAGACGATTTTGCGATAGGATTCCTGGAAGGAAGCGTCCTTCGCCAGAACGAGATTTCCGGAACGCTCACAGATCTCGTTGGGAAAACACTCTTTCACAACGACGCGACGCTCAAGACTGTCACGCGCCAAATACGTTATCCCGAAACCTCCGTAGGCCAAGGGGGTCTCGACGTCGTATTGCCCCTGCAGCAGGATAGCTCCAAAGGGCAACTCGTTCGATTGATCTTTTTCTTCTGTATCTTGCATCTTGAGCCATTGGCGCATCGACGTGGCGGGAAATGAACAAGATCACCATTTAACGGAAAACAAAGTTCACTTGCGATTGTGGCGTCATCGTGGCGACGAGTGGCCAACGATTGGGCGGGTTGCTCAAAGTCGTCAGAGGCAAGACAGGATGCGGGAAACCGCGCCTGGAGATGAGAAATGCAACTTGGTTGATGTGATCGGGGCAGCATCGGCCTTGAATGTCTTGAATTTTGCTGCATAGTTTCCCAAAGCTCGGAAAAATTTGCACATGGGGAATATATTGCAAGGTGTGGGGGATGCACTGGGGCTCGCGATCCAGCTGGTTCTGTCCGGCGATCCGGACTTGTTGGAGATCGTCTTTCTGTCCCTTCGCGTCAGCCTGACGGCAACGGCGTTTGCCTGTCTAGTCGGTTTGCCTGTTGGAGCGCTGGTTGCCATTGGCCGCTTTCGTGGGCGCAATGGTGTTCTGATCGTGATGAACGCTTTGATGGGCCTGCCGCCGGTGGTGGTCGGGCTATTGGTCTACCTGCATCTTTCGCGGTCGGGGCCACTGGGCTTTCTGGGGCTGCTTTACACACCCGCAGCGATGATCATCGCACAGACCATTCTGATCGCGCCCATTGTTGCGGCCTTGTCCCGACAGGTTCTCGAAGACCTGCACATGGAGTATTCTGAGCAGTTTCGGTCGCTCTGCCTGACACGTCTGCAAACGATCCGGGCACTTTTGTGGGATGCTCGCTATTCGTTGCTGACGGTTGGTCTGGCCGGGTTTGGGCGCGCCGTGGCCGAGGTGGGGGCCGTGATTATCGTTGGCGGCAATATCGACCACCTGACGCGGGTAATGACGACGGCCATCGCTCTGGAGACTTCGAAGGGTGATCTGGCGCTTGCACTGGCGCTTGGGCTGATCCTGTTGATCATCGCCCTCGGGGTGAATGCGGCCGTGCAATCGGTGCGCATGACGGCTGCGCGGCAGGCTTATGTCTGACGTGGGCGCGATGACCATTGCTTCGGCAGCCGGCGCAGCGTCGCGCCCGGCGCTCCTGCCGCTCAGCGTGCGGGATTTGGTGCTGCGTTTCGGAAACACGATCGTGCTGGATGGCTTGAATCTCGATCTGGGCGCCACGGGGTGCACCATGATCATGGGGTTCAACGGCTCTGGCAAAACCCTGTTTTTGAAACTGCTACATGGTCTGATGCAGCCGACAGCGGGCTGTGTGAGCTGGGGCGGTCTGCAGCCAGCCGAGGTTACGGCGCGGCAGGCGCTGGTGTTCCAGAAGCCGGTTCTGCTGCGACGCTCGGTGGCGGCCAACTTGGACTTCGTTCTTCGATCCCGCGGCAAGGACCGGGCGCGCACCGGCGCGCTGCTGGATCATGTTGGCCTGGCCCGAAAGGCCGATCAGCCCGCGCGCCTGCTGTCGGGCGGAGAAGCGCAACGATTGGCACTGGCTCGGGCGCTGGCGACGGATCCGGAGGTTCTGTTGCTTGATGAACCCACGGCCAGCCTCGACCCCGCATCGGTGCTCGCGATCGAGCAGATCGTGAGCGAAGCGCGGGCGCGCGGAACGCGCATCATCTTTGTGACCCATGACATGGGCCAGGCGCGCCGAATGGCCGATGACATTGTTTTTCTGCACAACGGCCGAGTGGCCGAACACAGCGCCGCGACCGATTTTTTCTCGGAACCGCGGAGCGAAACGGCGCGGCACTACCTGAACGGCAGAATTGTCGTCTGAAATAGCAAAAGGGAGAACTGAGATGTTTGGAAAGACACTTATGGCGAGCGCAGCTGCGCTGTTTCTGGGGGGGGCAGCATGGGCGCAGGATCAGTCGATTATCGTTCAATCCACGACATCGACGGCGAATTCGGGCCTTTATGACTACCTGTTGCCGATCTTCCAGGACAAGACCGGTATCCAGGTCAACGTGGTCGCGGTAGGAACCGGGCAGGCGATCAAGAATGCCCAGAATTGCGATGGCGACGTGCTTCTGGTTCATGCGAAATCGTCGGAGGAAAAGTTCGTCGCCGCGGGGTTCGGCACCAAGCGCACCGACCTGATGTACAATGATTTCGTCATCGTGGGCCCAGCCGGTGATCCCGCCGGTGTCGGCGGCATGAACGACGTGCAGGGCGCGCTGGCGCAGATCGCTGACAAGGGCGCTCTCTTTGCCTCGCGCGGGGATGACAGCGGCACGCACAAGAAGGAAATGGCGCTTTGGGGCGACTCGGGATTTGATCCTGCGGCAGCAAGCGGTGACTGGTACCGCGAGACCGGGTCAGGCATGGGCGCAACGCTTAACGCCGGGATCGGCATGGGGGCCTATGTCATGACAGACCGGGCGACCTGGATCAGCTTTGCCAACAAGCAGGATTACGCGATCCAGGTGCAGGGCGACGAGGACATGTTCAACCAGTATGGCGTGATCCCAGTGAGCCCTGAGAAATGCCCCAGCGTCAAAGTCGAGGCGGCGCAGGCCTTTGCCGATTGGCTGGTTTCGAAAGAGGGGCAGGAGGCCATCGCCGCCTACAAGGTCGCGGATCAGCAACTATTCTTCCCAAATGCACCCGCCAACTGATAAGACTGTCGGGGCAGCCAATGGCGGCTGCCCCGATCAAGTGACTGCTTTGCTATGACGGAAATTGCCATTTCGGACCACGATTACCTGACCGTCAAGGAACTGGCCGTTTTGTTGCGGCTCAAAGAGCGGAAGATCTACGATCTGGCCGCCTCGGGCGAGGTGCCGTGTTCACGCGCCACCGGGAAGCTCCTGTTTCCAGCCGCCGAGATCCGGGAGTGGATCGAGCGGTCGAAATCCGGTGGCAAGAGCCGGCAAGCGGGAAGAACCGACGCAAGGCCCGCTATTCTGCTGGGCAGTCATGATCCGCTGCTGGACTGGGCGGTCCGGCAATCGCGTTGCGGTCTCGCGACCTACTATGACGGGTCATTTGACGGACTTGACCGCTTCGTCGGCGGCGAGGGCATGGTGGCAGGACTTCATATCCATGATCCGAAGTCGGACTTCTGGAACGTGCCGGCCGTATCGCGTGTTGCTGCAAACCAGAATGCTGTTCTCGTGCAGTTTGCGGTGCGAAGGCGCGGTATTGTTTTTCGCCCCGGCGACGAAGCACCTGCGGGCTTGCCTGACTTGAAGGGACGGCGTGTTGTTCCGCGACAAGCTGGGTCTGGTACGGATGCGCTGTTTCGGGAACTGGCGGAAAAACACGGCCTGGAACTGTCTGGACTGGACTTTGCCGAGGTCGCACGCACCGAGGATGAAGCCGTGGAAGCGGTGAGCCGTGGCGAAGCCGATGCCGCTTTTGGCCTTGAAGCCGTGGCGCGGTCCTATGGTCTTGAGTTCCAGCCCATCATTGAAGAAGAGTTCGCACTGCTGGTCGATCGGAAGGCGTGGTTCGAGCCACAGGTCAGAACCCTGTTCCAATTCTGCGCAGGCGAGCATTTCAGGGCCAGGGCCGAGAGCTACGGCGGATACGACACCCGCGAGTTCGCCACAGTCCTTTGGAACGCCTGATACGTCCCTGGCGGCATGCCGGCCCGGAGAGCCCGCTCAGGAAATGTCCAAGAACATCGAGACGCGGCCGGGTTATTCGTCGAGAGAGCCGTGAACCGCGAACTGTTCCAGTCCGGCGTCCTGTGGCTGGATCACGCGGAAGGACTCGCGAACCCCGGCCTCAGTCAGTTCACGTGCGACGGTCAGCAAGGTGTTTGCCTCGTGATCTTCGCAAAGCTCGGCCATCTGTGCGATTTCTTCCTGTGCAACGGGGCGGGCGGCTTCCACCGACGGAGCGCCGTAATATGTCACGAAGTGCTGGCACAGCAGGTCAGTCAGGTCATCGAGTTCGGCGGGCTCAAGGTTGGTGACCGCGACAAAGGTCGCGCGCCCCCCCGTTTCAAGGCCGAACCAGCCGTTTGAAAAAGCCTGCCGTGCCTTTCCTGTCAGATCGGCTTCGGTCCAGTTCGAGAATTCGAAGCCTCCTGAAATGCACCATTCGCCGGTGCGGGCAGGGCTGGCGTAGACACGCATGTCGCTTTCGTCGAAATGGACTGCCCGTGCCAGTTTCATGGGGTTTCCTCCAGTACTTCGGTCAGCGGGACAAGATGCGTTTCGCCGGCATCATCACGCAGCAACATGCCGAAATCCTCGTCCACGCCCAGAAAGGTGCCGCTTTTTTCGCCCCAGCTGATCGGCTCTCCGATGCCATGCGCCAGTCCGCGCCACTCTGCATGAAGAGGCCGGGGGCCTTCGTGCTCCCAGCGGGTGATCCAGTTCAGCGTATGCCGGGCCCAGGCCTCGAGCAACGCCGGGGGGGAAACTTCTGCGCAGCCTTCGGCATAAAGCGCGGTCTGGTCCGGGGTTTCGCCTGTGTCTTCGTTGGGCGGAAGGAGAGGCAAGGTAAAACCAACCACCAGCCAGTCGGGGACCGCCTCCGGATCCGCGTTAGAGGCCACGATACGGAACCGGCCGCAGGATGCGCCGTTCACTAGAATGCCGCCGTCCCATTGCAGGTGCACGGCAACTTCGGGCGGGGCAAGCGCACCAAGCGCGTTCTGGAAGCCGACGCCGCAAACCGGCAGCATCGCCATTGCGAGCCTCAAAGGCACCTCGGGGGCGAAAACCAAAGCGCCCTGGATTTGCGAGACGCCCAGCTTATAAGACACCAGGCCGGCGTCACACGCCATGGCCGCCCGCATGCAGGCATGCACGAAGGCATCGTCCGGTGCCTCTTCACCCCAGAGAAGCGGCGGAAAGGTCAATTCATTGCTCATGCCGCCCCCAGATCGACCAGGGCTGCCGCAAGTGCCTGAAATGCCTTGGCCTGGGCGCTATCGGGTGCGCTGACCGTCACAGGGGCGCCGCCGTCGGCGGCAAGCCGGGTCTGCATGTCGAGCGGCAGTTCGGCCAGAAGCGGCACGCCCAGTTTCTCGGCCTCGCGGGCGACGCCGCCATGGCCGAAGATGTGTTCCTCGTGGCCGCATTTCGAGCAGATATGCGTCGACATGTTTTCAATCATGCCGAGGATCGGCACGTTCATCTGCTGAAACATCGCGATGCCTTTGCGCACGTCGAGCAGTGCCATGTCCTGTGGCGTCGAAACGATCAACGCGCCGTCGACCCGCGCTTTTTGGGCAAGTGTCATCTGCACGTCGCCCGTGCCCGGCGGCAGATCGACAAGCAGCACATCGAGCGCGCCCCATTGCACCTGCATCATCATCTGCTGCAGCGCTCCCATCAGCATCGGGCCGCGCCAGACC
Organism: Marimonas lutisalis; assembly: GCF_005434965.1. Taxonomy (GTDB): domain Bacteria; phylum Pseudomonadota; class Alphaproteobacteria; order Rhodobacterales; family Rhodobacteraceae; genus Marimonas_A; species Marimonas_A lutisalis. The sequence goes on along the minus strand of NZ_SKCI01000001.1, from coordinate 1,613,813 downwards.
ACGGCCTGGTCCTCATTTGTCATCAGGCCGATCGACATCATCGTAACGCCGTGATTGCGCATTGGCAGGATGATCTTGCCATCCGGCGAGGCGGGCCGCCCCGAGACGCCCAGCATGCGCGGCTGAGACGGGCCGTAGATGTCGGCATCCAGAAGCCCGACACGGCGACCCTGCTGCGCGAGCGCGCAGGCGAGGTTGGCCGAAACCGTGGATTTTCCGACGCCGCCCTTGCCACTGGCGATGGCGACAATCCGGTCTACGCCGGGGATCTCTTGCGGACCTTGCGGTTGCGCCGGGCGCGTGGGTTTGAGATCCGGTGGCGCCTTGTCGCTATGGCCAGTCAGCACGATAGCCACCGTTTCAATGCCATCAAGCGCGCCCAGCTTCTGCTCGGCCTGTTCCTTTACACTTGCATAGGCCTGCGCGTGCGAAGGGGCGATTTCCATAACGAAGCGAACCGTGCCTCCGTCGACGTTCAGAGCCCGCACCACGCCGCTTGCCACGATATCGCTGCCCGCAACCGGGTCGGCGATGGACTTGAGTGTTTCAAGAACCTTGTCTCTGCTGGCCACTGTGTCACTCGCTCTTGATTTCGCCCGTGACCTCATGCGTCATACCCAGCTCTTCGATGGTGACGACGGCCTTGACGGCGTAACTCTTGCCGCTGGTATCGGCCTTGCGGAGGGCGTCTTCGATGGCCTGCTGCGAGGTCACGCCTACCTGTTTGAGGAATTTGCGCATCGACATGTTGAAATCTTCGCTCATTTCGTTCTCCCTTTCTCAGAATTGACGCGGGCCGGATTTGGCGCCTAGGCTGACGCCATGTCTGGATTGCGTGCCTTCGTGATCGTCGTGGCCTTTGGCCTGATGTCTTTCGCCGCCCTGGCCGATGACCGCCTGGTGCGTGTTTACGCGCCAGAGGTTTTGATTGAAACGGGGCTGCTGAAATTCATCGGCCCGCGGTTTTCGCTCAAGACGCAGGTCCGCGTCGAACTGGTGCCGGACCCGGCACAAGCTGATCTGGTTCTGGGCGATGCCGGTCGGGCGCTGTTTCATGGCGTGGGAAAAACGTGGCGCGTGAGCATGAACAGGCCGGATCATCCGGGCGCAATCCGGTTTGCGGATTGGCTGACGTCGGATATCGGCCGGCGCACGGTGATCGGATACGCGCCGGACGGCAATACGATATTCGCCCCTCCGAAAGAATCGAAGCGCCAAGTCGCCGAGATTGAAAGGAACGGCTCTGCCGAGGTCGGTCTCGTGGTTTCGCGTGCCAAATGCATTCGTTGCCACCGCGTCGACGATGAAAACCGCATGTCCGGAATTGGCTCGACCCCAAGCTTTGCGGTGCTGCGCAGCCTGCCGGATTGGGAGGACCGCTTCGCGGCGTTCTACGTACTCAACCCGCACCCGTCGTTCACGGTGATCGAGGGGGTAACCCTGCCATTTCCGGAGGATCGGCCATCGCCCATCATGCCGCTCACCATGACACTGGAGGAGGTGGAGGCCGTTCTGGCCTATGTCGCGACGATGGCCGCAGCGGATCTGGGCGCGCCATTGGAGCATCAGTGATCGCGCCGTTTTGACAGATAGTCGTCGGTCGTGCGCGGCCGCGGCCGCTCTCCGCCCTGAAACGGGTTATCCGTCGAATGATACTGCGCGTTCACCCGGCAATTGTCGCACATCTGGATCATCCTGAGCTTGCCTTCATCCGCGAACATGGAGTGATTGGTCAGCTTCTCGGTGATCTTCTCGATGGTGGATTTCACCCCGAAAAGAGCACCGCATTCAACGCAGGCAAAGGGTTCTTCCTCGTTCAGGATTTTCTGTGACAGGGCTGCATCCGTCAGATCGAGGCGCGGCTCGTAGGCGATCGCGTCTTCGGGGCAGACATTGGCGCAAAGTCCGCATTGCAGGCAGGCGTCCTCCTGAAACCGCAGTTGCGGGGCGTCCGGGTTGTCGACAAGTGCGCCCGACGGGCAGAGGGAAACGCATGACAGGCACAACGTGCAGGCATCCGTATCGACGAGCACGGCGCCATAGGGTGCCCCATCGGGGAGAGCAATCCGATCCGTATCCGGATGCAGCGCCCGTGCGGCCTGACGGGTGATCTGGCGGCGCGTGCCGATCGGACGAACAGGGTTGGCCACGGCGTCGGGGACTGTTTCGTCGAAGAGGTGATCGGACAGTGCGTCGGGGTCGTCCAGATCTAGAAGCGTGACCTTGTTCGCGCCGCCGATCGCGCAGGAAAGATCGCATTGTGCCTGCAAAGCCAGCCGGTCAGCGCCGGGCCCCGGCAGAAGTGAGACCGAGGCAAAACCCGCGGCAAGGGCGGCCACCATTTCAGCGTGTCCAATAGCGCCGATCGCGGGCATCTCCACCGGGATCACGTCGGCAGGCAATCCGCGCCCGTAACGAGCGCCCAGCTTGATCATTTCGGTCCCGTGGCTGTCATGGACCAGCAGGCGCGGGGCAGTTCCGCCAGCGTTCAGGTAGGCCTTGGCCAGGGTCTGTATCCGGCGCATGGTCAGATCGACCGCCGGGGCGTCGTAGCTGATCGCGCCAGAGGGGCATGCCGCGGAGCAGGCCCCGCATCCAGCACAGATCATCGGGTCGACAGTGACATGGTCTCCGTCCGGCATGATTGCACCTGTCGGGCAGAGATCGAGACAGCGCGTGCAGCCGGTTTTCTCGGCGCGGGAATGCGCGCAGAAGAGCGGTTCATTTCGGACGTAGAGCGGCTTTTCAAAGGTTCCGACCAGATGTGACGCGGTCAGGACCGCGTCGGCCACTGCAGAGGGCCGGCCTGGATCGGCGCGCAGATATCCCTCGCGCTTTTCGGGCGACGGGAAGAGTGGTGAGTCCCTGCGCAGGTCAAGGATGATGTCGCATTCGGTCCGCCCGCCATCGCGTGGTTCGCTCAGCGAAAACGCGCCGCGCCCGCCCGGCTGGACCTGCTGCAACGAATCGATGACCACGCTGAACTGTCCCAATGCGCCGCTTGCCCGGCGCAGCCGTCCGATCACGATGTCGAACTCCCGGGTGTCAGGCAGATCGCCGGCCTCGCTCAGCAGGACGGTTACGCCCAGGTGGTCTTTCAATGTATGGGCCGCTTCAAGCGCCACGTCCCCGGGGCCGAGGATCAGGCAAAGCCCCTCCGAGATGACGTCGACGGATTTCTGAGGGGAAGCCGGCAACAGGGCTTCGGCAACAAGGGCCGACATCTTGGGCAGGGTCGGGGCCTCGTCCGCGGTCCAGCCGGCCCTGTCGCGGATATCCAGCAGAGGCGGGGCGGGAAGGTCCAGTTCGTCGGCCAGGGCCTCGAACACGCGGCCTTCCTGTGTGCAGCAGAAAATGGCATTCCCTTTTGCAAGCGCGTCCGCCGCTTTGTCGATTTGGGTGGTGCAAAGCGCCGAGCACGCTCTCGGCACATCAAGGCCAGTCGTTTCGGCCAGCCCTTTGGCATCTATGGTCTGGCTGCTCATGCAATCGCATGTTATCAAGGTCTTAGACATGGTGTTCCCGTTGGACGTGCCCTTTGAGCGCTTTGTTTCCGCGCCGTTCCGTGCGATGCTAGTCATAATTCGCGAAGGCCCTCAACCGGTTTTCCGCCAGTCAGTTGCCAGTGCGTGAGTTGTTTCAAACCCGAACAGCCCAGCGACTCGACGTCGACTCGCGCATGCTCCAGCAAAGGAAACAACAGGTTTTGGCAATATTCCACCAGACTCGCGCGGGGCGGAAGAGAAAAAGCGCATTTCAGATAGTTCTTTTCCGCAAAACGTGGCGTTTTCAAAAAAGTGCTTTGCCAAATCGCGTGGTTGGGTCACTCTTGTAACAGGGGAGGAGCCTGTCGTTTGATACACAATCCCGAAATGTATCTCACGATGCCGGTCGGTGTCGTCCTGCGCAAGGCGCCGGGTGTGACAAAGTGGGTGCCATGGAACTGGACCGCCACTGCGGTGCTTCCGGGTGCTGGTCCGGTCGAGTGGCGCGAACTGCGCCGCGAAGGCGAGGCGGTGGAATATCACGCTGCGACCGTGACCCTGGAGCTTCATGGCGCTGAAACAGAAGCCTATCTGCACGGGTTGTCCGCCGAAGTCCCCAGTCTGTATGTCGTACTGCGGGACGGTGAGGGGGATTATCCGCTCGATGTCGTGTTGGTGACCGCGTCACCATACGAAGCGCAGGACTATACCGATAGCGGAGAAGAGATCGTCGAGAAGGTGCCAATGCCGCACGGCCTGGTTGCCTGGATCCGGGATTTCGTCGAGGCCTATCATGAAGACGAAGCTTTCGTGAAACGGCGGCGGGACAAGAAGCGGATCGACCTGTTGCAGGATGGAATCGGCGACCCGCGCATACGCAAGGATGCGGATATCTATGCCTCTCCGGCGCTGAAGCGGAGGCGCCTGATATGAGCGATTTCTGGTCTCGTCGCAAAGCGGCCGTCGCCGCCGAAGCCCAGGCCGAGGACATGGCGCAGAGCGAGGCCTTGCGGGAGCAGCAGGAGGCGGCGCTTGAGCAACGTACCGATGAGGAATTACTGCAGGAGGCCGGGTTTCCGGAACCGGAGGCGCTGGAAACGAGCGAGGATGTGCGCGCCTTTCTCAAGGCGTCGTTGCCCGAGCGGCTGAAAACCCGCGCGCTGCGACGCCTGTGGCGGATGAATCCCGTTCTCGCCAATGTCGACGGGCTGGTCGATTACGGTGAAGATTTCACCGATGCAGCGACGGTGGTGGAAAACTTGCAGACGGTCTACCAGGTCGGCAAGGGCATGTTCGTTCAACTCGAAGAGTTGTCGCCGGAGGTGGATCAGGACGTGAATGACGTCGCAGAACCCGACGAGCAGCCGGAAGTGGAAGACATTTATGCTCCGGACGTGCTAGAAGAGTCAGAAGTAAATGAAGAAACCGCCTCGGTCGAAGCAGAACCCGAGCCGGAACCCGCCCCGCGGACCGCGACGGGCCGGCGCATGCGCTTCGAATTCGAGACCTGAAGGATAGAGATGACTGCTGCCCCCCAAAGCCGAATTGCCGAAGAGGATCGCCTCAGGGCCGATCTTTACAATTTTCTCGGTCTGATCTTGGCTGGGCCGCCTGACCAGATGCTGCTGGCCCAGACGGCGGGTTTGTCCGGGGACGGTGGCGATTTGGGTCAGGCGATCAACACGCTGGCCAAGGTGGCCAGGATTACCAAGCCGAAATCGGTTGAAAGTGAATACAATCGCCTGTTCATCGGATTGGGCCGTGGCGAATTGCTGCCCTATGCAAGTTACTATCTGACCGGATTTCTGAATGAAAAACCGCTGGCGCTGCTGCGGCAGGACATGACGGCCCGGGGGCTGGCCCGGGCGCAGAACGTTTTCGAACCCGAGGACAATATCGCGAGCCTGATGGAGATGATGGGTGCGATGATCGCGGGGCGTTTCGCTACTCCGGCGGCGCTGGACGAGCAAAAGACATTCTTTGATCGCCACATCGGCCCTTGGGCGGGACACTTCTTTTCGGACCTAGAGGCTGCAAAGGGATCTGTTTTCTATGCGCCGGTGGGAACCATCGGCCGCATTTTCATGGAAATCGAGTCCGAGGCGTTTCGACTGGGGCGATAGAAGATAAAGGGCTTCGACCATCGGGCACCTAAGCCTGGCGGTCACTATCGGCGGGAGACCGTCATATGCAAGAGGAGGAACCTTGATGAAACCGGAAGAAGGCGCAACGCGCCGCGACTTCCTGAAACTTGCCGGAACGGCAGCGCCGGCTGCGGCTGTTGTCGTGGCGACCTCGGCGACGACCGCGGAAGCGGCCGAACCTGATCTTACTTCGGACAAGATGCAGGATACCGCCCATACGCGGGCGTATTTCGCTTCGGCGAAGTTCTGAGCAAATGCATGGCCCGGCACGTCCGGGCCCTGTGACACCGGCCTTCGGCGACTGGTTGCGTGACGCCCGACTGCCAGCAAGGCCATTGCGGAAACCAAGCAAGCGGGATCAATTGCCTGCGAGCAAGGGAGATTGAAACATGTTGAGGAAAAAGACCAACGGGGTTGCGCGACGCCCCCAGCGGACTTCGCTCCTTTCCGAGGTGGGTAACGCCTCGGTCGACCGCCGTGCGTTCCTGCGCGGTTCTGGTCTGGCGATCGGGGGCCTGACGGCGATTGCCGCGACGGGCGGCACCGTGACCCGTGCGAATGCAGCATCCGCGGCAACCGGCGCGGTTGAGCTCAAGAAATCTGTCTGCACCCACTGTTCGGTGGGATGTACCGTCATCGCGGAAGTCAGCGATGGCGTCTGGGTCGGGCAGGAGCCCGGCTGGGACAGCCCGTTCAACCTCGGAGCGCATTGCGCCAAGGGCGCAGCGGTGCGCGAGCACGCCCACGGCGAACGCCGCCTGAAATACCCGATGAAAAAAGAGGGTGGCGAGTGGAAACGGATCAGCTGGGAACAGGCGATCAACGAGATCGGCGACGGCATGATAAAGATCCGTGACGAAAGCGGACCTGACAGCGTGTATTGGCTCGGTTCGGCCAAGCACAACAACGAACAGGCCTATCTGTTCCGCAAATTCGCGGCCTACTGGGGTACCAACAACGTGGACCACCAGGCGCGTATCTGCCACTCGACCACCGTTGCGGGCGTTGCGAATACATGGGGCTACGGCGCCATGACCAACTCCTACAATGACATCCACAACTCCAAGGCCATCTTCATCATCGGCGGCAACCCGGCCGAGGCGCACCCTGTCTCGCTGCTGCATGTTCTGCGCGCTAAGGAGCAGAACAACGCACCGCTGATCGTGTGTGACCCGCGCTTTACCCGTACGGCCAGCCATGCCGACGAGTATGTGCGCTTCCGTCCGGGCACCGACGTTGCCCTGGTATGGGGCATCCTGTGGCACATCTTCGAAAACGGCTGGGAGGACAAGGAGTTCATCCGCACCCGTGTCTGGGGCATGGATCAGATCCGCGAGGAAGTGGCCAAGTGGACCCCCGAGGAGGTGGAGCGTGTGACCGGAGCCCCCGGATCGCAGCTGCGCCGCGTCGCCCGGACCATGGCCAACAACCGTCCCGGCACGGTGATCTGGTGCATGGGCGGCACGCAGCACACCAACGGCAACAACAACACCCGCGCCTACTGCATCCTGCAGCTGGCCCTTGGCAACATGGGCGCCTCGGGTGGTGGCACCAACATTTTCCGGGGCCACGACAACGTGCAGGGCGCGACCGATCTTGGTGTTCTGTCGCACACGCTGCCAGGCTATTATGGCCTGTCGGCCGGTGCCTGGGCGCACTGGGCCCGTGTCTGGGGCGAAGATCCCGAATGGCTGGGCAACCAGTTTGCCAAGACCACCGGTGCCGACGGCAAGGAAAAGTCTTTGCAGAACCTGACCGGTATTCCGGTATCACGCTGGATCGACGGCATCCTGGAGAACAAGGACAACATGGATCAGCCGGACAATGTCCGCGCCATGGTGCTCTGGGGCCACGCGCCCAACTCGCAGACCCGCCTGAAAGAGATGAAGACGGCGATGGAGAAGCTCGACATGCTTGTCGTGGTGGACCCGTACCCGACGGTTTCGGCGGTGCTGCACGACCGGACCGATGGCGTCTATCTGCTCCCTGCGGCAACGCAGTTCGAAACCCGTGGTTCCGTCACGGCGTCGAATCGCTCGTTCCAGTGGCGCGAGCAGGTGGTCGATCCGCTGTTCGAATCCAAGACCGACCATGAAATCATGGGCATGTTCGCCAACAAGTTCGGTTGGGCAGATCGTTTCTTCCGCAATATCGAGATGGAAGACGAAAACACGCCGAACATCGAAAGTGTCACCCGTGAGTTCAACCGCGGACTCTGGACGATCGGCTACACCGGCCAGTCGCCCGAGCGGATCAAGTCGCACATGGCGAACCAGCACACGTTCGACCGGACCACGCTTCAGGCCGTTGGCGGCCCGAACGATGGCGAATACTACGGTCTGCCGTGGCCATGCTGGGGGACGCCCGAAATGGGCCACCCGGGCACGCCGAACCTCTATGACATGTCCAAGCCGGTTGCCGAAGGCGGCCTGACCTTCCGCGCCCGTTTCGGCGTGGAACGCGATGGCGATAACCTGCTGGCCGATGGCGTGGCCTCGGTGGGGTCGGAAATCCAGGATGGATACCCGGAATTCACCATGCAGATGCTGATGGACCTGGGTTGGGATTCGGATCTGACGGATGACGAGCGCGCTGCGATCGATGCTGTGGCCGGTCCCAAGACCAACTGGAAAACCGACCTTTCCGGCGGTATCCAGCGGGTTGCGATCAAGCACGGCTGTGCGCCCTTCGGCAATGCCAAGGCGCGGGCGGTCGTGTGGACCTTCCCGGATCCGATCCCGGTCCACCGCGAGCCGCTCTATACGCCGCGGCGCGACCTGGTTGCGGATTATCCGACCTATGAGGACCGCAAGTTCTATCGACTTCCGACCATGTATGCCTCGATCCAGAAAAAGGATTTCAGCAAAGACTATCCGCTGATCCTGACCTCTGGCCGGCTCGTGGAATACGAAGGCGGTGGTGACGAAACCCGGTCGAACCCCTGGTTGGCCGAGCTTCAGCAGGACATGTTTGTCGAAATCAACCCGCGTGATGCCAACAACCTTGGTGTGCGTGACGGGGCCGCGGTCTGGGTCGAAGGTGCCGAAGGCGCCAAGGTCAAGGTCAAGGCGATGGTGACGAACCGGGTCGGCGAAGGCGTCGTCTTCATGCCGTTCCACTTCGGCGGCCATTTCGAGGGCAAGGACCTGAGGGACAAGTATCCCGAAGGGGCTGACCCGTATGTGCTCGGCGAAAGTTCGAACACGGCACAGACCTATGGCTATGACTCGGTGACCCAGATGCAGGAGACGAAAGCGACTCTCTGCAAGGTCACGGCAGCATAAGGAGGATTGAGAAATGGCTAGAGCAAAGTTTCTCTGCGACGCTGAACGCTGCATCGAGTGCAATGCCTGTGTAACGGCGTGCAAGAACGAGCACGAGGTGCCTTGGGGCATCAACCGGCGCCGCGTTGTGACGATCAACGATGGCGACCCGGGTGAGCGTTCGATCTCGGTGGCCTGTATGCACTGCTCGGATGCGCCCTGTATGGCGGTCTGCCCGGTGGATTGCTTCTACCAGAACGAGGAGGGGGTTGTTCTTCACTCCAAGGATCTCTGCATCGGTTGCGGCTATTGCTTCTACGCGTGCCCGTTTGGCGCGCCGCAATATCCGCAGGCAGGCAATTTCGGATCTCGAGGCAAGATGGACAAATGCACCTTCTGCGCCGGCGGTCCGGAAGAGAACCACTCCACGGCCGAGTTCGCCAAGTACGGGCGCAACCGGATCGCAGAAGGCAAACTGCCGATCTGCGCCGAGATGTGCTCGACCAAGGCCCTGCTCGCGGGAGATGGCGACGTCGTGTCGGCGATCTATCGCGAACGCGTGGTCGCCCGCGGCTTTGGCTCGGGCGCCTGGGGTTGGGGCACGGCCTACGACCAGAAGGGCGGCTGAGCTGCAGGCTCTTCCGTAATATCCAGGCAGGCCGCCCTCTGCGGCCTGCCTGTCCGGAGCAATACAAAAGACAGGGGTTGTCATGACCGTGACCGCCTTCAAACTGCATCCCTTGCGGCTGCTCGTGGCTGCAATCACGCTGCTTTGCCTGGCCATGGCCTCGACGGCAGACGCGCAAAGTTCCGTCAGGCCGCCCGAGGGAGCTGTGGACTCGCCGGGCATTACCGCTCCGCTTGGTGAGGCGTCCGACGCCGACATCTGGCGGCAGTTGAAATACGGTGGCACAGAGCCGCCTCCTGTGGTTGGCGACAATCCGATCCTCGAGGTGCCCGGGCGTCCGCAAAACGTTTTCGAAGCCCTGATGGAAGAGATCCGGCCCAGCGAGACGGTCAATGTCACATCCTCCTCGGGACAGCCCCGGGTGATGCAGGTTCTGGGTGAGGAATGGCGCCTGCTGCGGCGGGAAATCATCCTGCCCTATGCAGGCTGGATTCTAGTGACGGTTCTTGGGGTGATTGCGCTGTTCGGCATCGTGCGCGGCCGCATCAAGATTCGCGGCGGACGGTCAGGCAAGTATATTCCACGCTTCTCCATGGCGCATCGCATCGCGCACTGGTTCCTTGCGTCAAGCTTCATCCTGATGGCGATTTCGGGCTTGGTCATCCTTCTGGGCCGCACGGTTCTGGTACCTATCATCGGCAAGGAGGCGAACGCGGTTCTGACCAGCGCCATGCTGCAGGGCCACAATCTTTTCGGGCCTGTTTTCATCCTGTCGCTGCTCATCGTGATCTTCAAGTTCATGAAGGGCAATTTCTTCCAGTGGGCCGATGCCAAGTGGATCATCAAGGGTGGAGGTCTGCTCGGCGGACACGCGTCATCGCACCACTATAATTTCGGCGAAAAGACCTGGTACTGGATCGTGGTAATCGTCGGGCTGATCATGTCCGCCACCGGGATGCTCCTGTTGTTTCCCTGGGTCACGGAGGTGCTGGCGTGGCACCAACTGTCCACCGTCCTGCACGCCGGCGGCGCCATTCTCATGATCTCGATTGCGATGGGCCATGCCTATATCGGCTCGATCGGCATGGAAGGGTCGCTCGACTCGATGCTGCGCGGCGAAGTGGACGAAAACTGGGCCAAGGAACACCACGACCTCTGGTACGAGGAGGTAACGGGCAAGAAGGCCAGCCATGATGAAGACGAGTCCGCGCCCGGCGCGGCCACGGCGGAGGGTTCGGCATGACATTCCTGGAATTCACTGAAGGCCCGATGTTCTATTTCGCCGCGGCGTTGTTCGTCGTGGCGGGGTTGTGGCGACTGGTCGGGATCGTTCGATTGGGCAAGAAGCCCGACCTGGCCCCCGCGCGCGGCTCTGCCGCTACGGGCTTCCTGAAAGGCAACCTGAGGCATTTCTTCCCGCGCGGGCTGTTCGCTCAGCGCACCTGGATGCATCTTCTTGGGGGGTACGGGTTTCACCTTGGCCTGTTCGTGTTGTTCTTTTTCGCGGCGCCGCATATCGCCTTCATCGAGAAATTTACCGGTCTGAGCTGGCCTGCGCTGCCCCGTTGGGGTTTCATCATTGCAGCCGAGATCGCCTTTGCCGGCCTGATTGTCCTGTGGGTGCGGCGTTTCTCGGATCCGGTGATGCGGTTGATCTCGGACTGGGATGACCATGTCGGCACGTGGCTGACTTTCATAGTCATGCTGACAGGCTGTCTTGCCCTTCAGGAAGCCCATGACAGCCTGCGCGCAATTCACATGCTCAGTGTCAACATCTGGCTGATATACTTCCCGTTCAGCCGCCTGATGCATGCCTTCACATTCTTCCTGTCGCGCGGGGCCACCGGCGCGAACTATGGCCGCAAGGGGATGAACCCATGAGTGAGACATCGAAAGCCCAGACCGCCATTGACACTCTGGTCAACCAGATCGATCGTGATATTGCGTCCTATCTGGAGGCCTGTGTCCATTGTGGGGAATGCGCCGAAGCGTGCCATTTCTACGAGGCGACGCACGATCCAAAATATACGCCGACATACAAGCTGTTCCCGCTGGTGAAGGCCTACAAGAAGCACAAGGCCCCGTTGCGCTGGATCACCCAGATTTTCGGGGCACCGGACGAGATCACCGAAGAGGAACTGCGTGATTGGGAAGAGCTTGTCTATGACAGCTGCACGATGTGCGGGCGTTGCACTTTGGTCTGCCCCATGGGAATCGACATCGCCGGCACCATTCGCAAGGTTCGCGAGGGCTATGCCGCCGCGGACATCGTGCCGGAAGGATTGGCGCAGGCCCGCGCCAATGTCGAGAGAACCTCAAGCCCGATGGGCGTGACCGCAAGAGCGCTTTTGAAACAGGTCGAGCATCAGGAAGAGGACACCGGTCTGAAGATACCGGTGGACGTGGAGGGGGCCGACTACCTCGCGTTGCTGTCTTCGCATGAGATCATGGCCTCGCCCGAAATCATCGGCGCCTATGCCAAGATTTTCGATCGTGCGGGAGTCAGCTGGACGCTGTCCACCGAAGCCTATGAAGCGACGAATGTCGGGGTGCAGATCGGCTCGGGTCCGCTGGCCCGGCAACTGGTGCAGCGCGTTGTCGATGAGGCCGAACGGCTGGGTGTCAAATACGTTATCAGCCCGGAATGTGGCCATGCCTACGGGGCAATCCGCTGGGCGGGGCCGAACCTGATTGGCCGTTCTTTCAAGTTCGAGGTGCTGCACATTCTTGAGTTGCTTGACAAGCTCAGAGCCGAAGGGCGTATCCCGCCGGGAGAACGCGACACGCGCAAGATGACCCTGCATGACCCTTGCCAGATTGTCCGACGTGGTGGCCTTCTCAAGGAACCGCGCCGCCTGTTGGATGATGCCTGTTCGAATTTCGTCGAGATGAAAGGCGCGGGCGTGACAAACTACTGCTGTGGTGGCGGTGGTGGTGTATCGGCAAACCAGCGTGCAGAGGATCTGATGATCGGTGCTTTCGGCAAGAAGCTGGAACAGATCGACGATCTTGGCAATATCGACGCTGTGGTCGTTCCCTGCGCCAACTGCCGGGGCGTTTTCGAGGATGGACTGTTCGAGCTGGACCGGGACGAGATCGAGGTGGTCAGCCTTGGACAACTGGTTGCAGATACTTTGGCGGATGATCCCAAAACGGCGAAATAGGGCGCTGCGATATCTTCTTGCAGTTTTCTTCGGGGCCTGCGCGGCGGCTGGTGCCGCGCAGGAGTTCACTACGTTAAAGGGACATGGTGGACCGATCATGGGGATCGCCGTGACGCCGCAAGGGCAGGTGGCGACTGCCAGCTTCGACAACTCTGTCGGTCTCTGGACGGATCGCGAACCACGTTGGCTCGAAGGCCATGATGCGGCCGTAACGGTTGTCGGCTTCACCTCCGGCGGCACCCCGATCAGCGCGGGCGACGATTTTGCCGTGCGCCTGTGGACTGATCCGCCCATCGAGCTGGGACGCCACCAGGGAAAGGTGACCTCGCTGGCGGTTTCCCCCGACGGCACAGCGGTCGCGAGCGGAAGCTGGGACGGAACCATTCGGCTTTGGCCGCTCGAGGGAGGGGCGTCCAAAGCGCTTCCTGCGCCGGGTGCCGGGGTAAACGCGGTTGCGTTCGATCAGCGCGGCCGTCTCTTTGCGGGCACGTCGCAAGGCGCGCTGCTGCGTTACGATGACGAAGGCAGCACGCCGTTTCCAATGGTCAATCACGGCTTTGGCGTGAATGTTCTGATCATTGACGCGGGGTGGGTGGCCTACGGCGCCGTCGACGGCGGCACGCGTGTCATCGATGTCGAAACCGGCGAGACGATCGCCGACTTCACGCTGGATCGCCGCCCGATACTGTCCATGGCCTATCACCCGAAGAGCGGACAAATCGCCGTGGGCGATGGTCATGGCTACATCATGATGCTAGATGCAAATCGCTGGGAGATCACGCGGGATTTCAAGGCAACCCGCCAGGGGCCGGTCTGGGCGCTGGCGTTCTCTCCGGATGGAGAGACCATCTACGCCGGTGGGCTTGACGATGTCGTCTATGCTTGGCCTGTGGCCCTTCTGGATAAGTTCGATCCAGCGATAAATGGAAAACGTTCATTTCTCAGAGAGGCCGAAAGCATGCCCAATGGCGAGCGGCAGTTCATGCGCAAATGTTCGATTTGTCACGCGCTTGAACCCGGGCCATCGCGCAAGGCCGGTCCCAGCCTTCATGGGCTGTTCGGGCGCCGGGCCGGAACCTTGCCGGGATATACCTATTCGCCAACCTTGCTTCGGGCGGATATTGTTTGGGATGAGGCGACGGTTGACGCTCTCTTCGACGAAGGGCCGGATCACTACATTCCCGGATCAAAAATGCCGATGCAGGTGATCCGCAAGACATCCGACAGGGCAGACCTGATCAGTTTCCTGAAAAGCGCGACCAAGGCGAACTAGATACCGAAGCCCGATGAGGAGGTCGACTTGTCCTAGATTTTGTCCGGGCTATCGCAGGACAGATTAGTCGGGGTTGGTTCCGTTCACTCGGCTGCACTCTGTTTCAACGCGACCATCGCCCAGTCGAGGAGCGCCTCAGCATCGTTAGGAACCGGTTGGGCGAAGTCCTGTCCGAACTCCAGGAAACCGTCGAGGTTACTGCGGTTCACGGCCGTTAGCACCGGAATACCGGCAGAAAGCGCTTCTCCGATAACCGGGCGGAAGCCGCGCCCTTCGAGTTCCTGCTTGCCGAACTTGTTGATGATTACGATCTGGGGATTGTTGGCCAGCTCGGCGGATACCAACCCAACGGCGCGTTCCAACCCGCCCGGATCGAGCCTGCATCCTCTGGACATCGCCCCGAGATCCTGGCTGATCCGCACCACGTCATCACCGGTCAGGATATGCAGGTCCATGTGGCATTTTCGGTTGGCGTCCGTTTCAATGTTCACCTGCACCGCCCCGGCGACCCTGACCCCGCCGGCGTGAAGGCGCATGGCGACTTCACGGATCAATAGATCCGCCTTTCCGCGTCCGTCTGCGATTACATAGCCCAGCATGGCTTCCACTTGCATGTCCCAATATTGGCATACATGATGTTCGCGCGGCGGAAAATGCAAGCCTGACAGGAGCATGAATTGAAAGGCGCGGACTATCCCATTCTACCAGACCCGGACGCGCCGCGCCTGACGCGCGCCGTGACGGGAACGGATCAGACCGGGGCGGAAATTGAAATCCGGGTTGTCGAAGAGCGCCCCCTGACCATCTTTCTCAACAGTCAGGAAATCGTCACGTCCATGACGATCGGGGACTATCCCGAATACCTTGCGCTCGGCTTTCTGCGAAACCAGGGGATGCTGCGCGATGACGATGTCGTAACCGGAATTGACTACGATGAAGACATTGAAACCGTTGTCGTGCGCACGGTCCGCGAAACGTCATACGAGGAGAAGGTGCAGAAGAAGACCCGGACGAGCGGCTGCGCGGTGGGCACCGTGTTCGGTGACATGATGGAGGGGTTGGAGGGGCTGGAACTGCCGCAGACCGAACTCCGCACGAGTTGGCTTTACGCGTTGGCGCGCCAGATCAACATGACCCCGTCTCTCTACCTGAAGGCCGGGGCAATCCATGGCACGGTGTTGTGCCAGGGCGATCAGCCGCTCCTCTACATGGAAGATGTCGGCCGCCACAATGCCGTCGACAAGATCGCGGGATTCATGTTCCGCCATGACGTTCCTGCGGCAGACAAGATTCTGTACACCACGGGCCGGTTGACTTCGGAGATGGTGATCAAGACGGCGATGATGGGTATTCCAGCGCTGGCATCGCGCTCGGGGTTCACCGCCTGGGGCGTCGAAATCGCCCGACAGGTGGGGTTGACGCTGATCGGGCGGATGCGCGGGCAGCGTTTCGTGTGCCTGTCAGGTGAAGATCGGCTTGTCCGGGATGTCGATCCGGCAAGCGTGCCTGCCGAGGACCAGAAGACGCGCCGCAAGGGAGCCTCTGAATGAGCAGGCCCCTGGGGGTGATCCTGGCCGGCGGCCAGGCCACACGCATGGGCGGGCGCGACAAGGGGTTGCTGATGCTCGGCGGTAGGCCTCTGTTGGCGCATGTGATCGACCGTCTTTCGCCGCAGGTTGCGGGCATGGCCCTGAATGCCAACGGTGATTCTGATCGTTTCTCGGGCTTTGGTCTGCCTGTTTTGCCGGACAGTGTTGCCGGGTTTCCGGGCCCGCTGGCGGGCGTTCTGGCCGGGCTGGACTGGGCCTCGGAACAGGGGGCGGATGTCGTGGTGTCGGTTGCGGCCGACACACCGTTTTTCCCGGATGATCTGGTGATCCGGTTGCAGGCTGCCGCAGAAGGTCAGGCACATCCGCTGGTGCTGGCCGCAACTAGGGGGGACGCCGCGACTAAGAGCAAGTCACGCTCGGGCCTGATCCGGCATCCGACGTTCGGCCTTTGGCCAGTTGCCCTGCGCCATGATTTGCGGAATGGTCTGGAGGACGGGTTGAAAAAGATCGTCCTTTGGACGGATCGCCATGGCGGGCGCGAGGCGCTTTTCCCGGCATCGCCCTTCGATCCCTTCTTCAACATCAACACGCCCGAAGATCTGGAGAAAGCGCAGGCCTTGCTATGAAGATCTATGGCGTGACGGGTTGGAAGAACGCCGGAAAGACCGGGCTCATGGAGCGTTTGATCGCCGAGCTTGCCGAGCGCAGAGTATCGGTTTCGAGCCTCAAACACGCGCACCATACGACGGATATCGATCAGCCGGGACGGGACAGCTATCGGCATCGCCAGGCCGGCGCACGGGAGGTTCTGCTCGCCACGCCCAATCGCTGGGCCTTGATGCATGAGCTGCGAGATGCTCCGGAACCGCCGCTTGATGCGCTTTTGGAAAGGTTTTCGCCGGTCGATCTGGTGCTGATCGAGGGCTACAAGAACGAGGCGCATCCCAAGATCGAGGCCTTCCGGGCGGTCAACGGGAAAAGGCCGCTGGCTGAGGAAAACGGCACGATCCGGGCGCTGGCATCGGATTCGCCGGTGGAAACCGTACTGCCATTGTTTGACCTCGACGATACTGGTGCGATCGCCGACTTCATCCTGAATGAGGTCGGGCTGTGAGATTCGATCGGGTCGCAATGCTGGATTGTTCGTCCGGGCACGCGGTATGGCTGGCGGTCGCGTCGCGTGGTGGCATCCTGACCGAGCGCCTTGCGTCGCTTGATGCGGCAGGCAAAGCGCTGGCTATTCAGGACCGGGGGCAATCCTGTTTGCTGGGCGTTATCGGAGAGCACGATCCGGCAAACCTCTGGCCGAAGGAGGATCTTGGTCCTGCGATGACGGTGGTGCCTGTCGATCCCGAGATACTTCAGGCCGAAATCTCGTTGCATCGCGCGGAAAACCCCCGGAAGACCTTGCACGAGAGCCGGGTTGCTGTGCTCGCTCAGGCGGTATTCGCGTTATCGGAAAAGGGCGGTCTTGCGCCGTTGCTTGCGGGCAACCCGACATGGAAACAACCCTTGGGAACGGGCCATGAAATTGCGCTACGGGCCGCGTTGCCCGCCACGCAGGAGCCGCCGCGCCTGCGCGATGACTGTTTTGCCATGCCGCAAGGCGTTGCCTGGGTTCCAGTCGACGAGGCGAAAAGGCGGTTGCGCGCCGCGCTGCATCCGATCACTACCATCGAGACCTGCGCGACCAACAGGGCGGCCGGGCGCATCCTTGCGGTGGATGCGGTGGCCCGAAGATCAAACCCGCCGCGCCCCAACTCTGCCGTGGATGGATATGGCTTTGCCCATTCCGCGACTGGCGACGGGGTACAACGCCTGCCGCTGGTCAATGGCAGAGCCGCAGCCGGACAGCCCTATGACCGGCCGGTTCCGCATGGCGCGGCGATTCGGATTCTTACCGGCGCCATCCTTCCCGATGGGGTCGACACCGTCGTGCTCGAGGAAGACACGGCCAGTGATGGCACCGCTGTGGTCTTCGACGGGCCGGTCAAGCCCGGCACCAACACCCGCGCGGCCGGTGAGGACGTGACCGAGGGCACTCCTGCGTTGCGAGCGGGGCATCGCTTACGAGCGCCCGATCTGGCCTTGTGTTCGGCGCTAGGCATCCCGCGTGTCGATGTGTTCCAGCAGCTCAGGGTAGGGGTGCTTTCCACCGGGGATGAGATTGTCGCTGACGTGGATCGCCCGGCCAGGCCGCATCAGATTTGGGACGCGAACCGTCCCATGCTGTTGTCGCTGATCGCAGATTGGGGATATCACCCGGTCGACCTCGGCCATGTCATCGACGATCCGCAACAGATCGAGATACGCCTGAATGAAGGGGCCGCAGAGGCCGACGTGATCCTGACATCGGGCGGGGCTTCCGCTGGGGATGAAGATCATGTTTCGGCCCTCCTGCGTGCAAGCGGCACCTTGTCGAGCTGGCGCATTGCGTTGAAACCCGGGCGCCCGCTGGCCCTGGCCCTGTGGCGCGGGACACCGGTTTTCGGTTTGCCGGGAAATCCGGTTGCCGCACTGGTCTGTGCCCTGATTTTTGCCCGACCTGCGCTTTCGTTGATGGCTGGATCGGAGTGGCAGGAACCTCAGGGGTTTGTCGTGCCCGCGGCCTTTGAGAAACGAAAGAAGCCGGGGCGGCGCGAATTTCTGCGGGCGCGACTGAACGAGGACGGCGCCGCCGAGGTGTTCCATTCGGAAGGATCGGGGCGCATCAGCGGTTTGTCCTGGGCAACCGGACTGGTCGAGCTGCCCGATGAAGAGCTGGATGTCAGGCCGGGTACGCCGGTGCGGTATTTTCCCTATTCCAGCTTCGGTTTGCGCTGATTGGAGTTTCTCGGCGCGTTTTAAGCTTTGCTTTGGGTTCGCTTTGGCGAGCATCGGCCGAGTTGTTCCGGGGTACTCCGCCGCGCTACCTTGCCCGCGCAGGAATCCGGGCAAGCCGCGCGGATTTGAAGCAAGTATCCTTTGCGAAAGAAGGTTTTTTTGCTTGCGCCGGCATGCAAACATGAAGACAGGCGATGATCCCTGAAGGTTGTTCACATGAGCGGACGAGATCGCAGAGAGACCGGCGAGGCGCAGGTGAATGCGTTGCGAAAGGTGCTCACGGCCGAGAAAGAGGCGGCCGCCCGGATCGAGCGCGCTCGGGCAGAAGCCGAGCGTATCGTCGGTGGCGCGAAAGCCGCGGCGCGTGGCGAAGCCGAGCGCACGGATAGGCGTATCCAGGCGCTGCACGCTTGCATGAAAAAAGGATTGAAGCTGGCCCGTACGGAGATTGAGGCGGAATATCAGTCCACAATAGTCGCTGGGAGCGAAGAACTCGATGATAGCGAGATCGACAGGCTGGTGGAGCGCCTTGCGCGCAGGCTGACGGGGCAGCAGGGATAGTGGCATCCGTGGGATTTTCATATGCCACGGCCCGGCTGCATGCCCGTCTTGCGGCGCGCATGAGCGCACAGCAGTGGGTTCAGCTGGAGGCGAGCCCGGATCTCGCCCATGCATTGCAGTTGGCCAGCCGCATGCCAATCGCGGAAAGGGTGCACCGGCTCAACAGCGATAGCGATGTGCATGTCGTGGAGGATGTATTGCGACAGGCCTTTGCGCGCGATGTCGAGGAAATCGCGCGTTGGTGCCCGCAGACGTGGCGCAAGGCTGTGGAGTGGTTCGGCCTGCTGCCGTTTCTGCGCGAAGGCGCCCATGCGATCAACGGTGGGGCTGGGACGGACAGGGCCCGGGGCGCGACGGAGGATGCGGTGACATGGCGAGACGTCTCCCTGCATTGGCGCGAGGAATGGGACCGGCGCGCCAGCCTTTGCCGGAAGCCCGGCGATCTTGCAGCCGCATTGGCACCGATCACCGGGCGATTCCTGGGGGCGGAGGCGGCGCCGGGAAACGCCATACCCCGTACGCTGGGATGGACCTGGGAGGCTATGGAACAGCATTTTCTGAAAGTGTTCCGAATGTACGGGGCAGGCCCCGTATCCGTCTTTGCATACCTGAGTCTTGGCATCCTTGATAACGAGCGACTGCGCGGCATCCTGGTGAACCGTGTCGTTTTCGCGGGGGCTGCGTGATGCTGCGGGCGCGTGCAACCAGGCGGTTCGAGGTGATCACAACGCGTGATGATATGGCGGGCGTGATGCAGGCGCTGGCCGAGACCAAAGCCGTCGAACTCGAAGCGCGTCCGCTGGAAGGGATGCAGAGCGTTCTGCCGCAACTGGCTTCCTTCTTCGAAGAGTTCGCGGCGCTGGAGAAGAAATATGGGGCCTATTGGCCGCAGGTGGCGAAAGGCCTGCGGCGCCCATCCGAGGATCCGGCAAAACTCTTGCGGCGAATTCTGTCCTGTTTGCGCCTGTGGGCGCGGCGCGCAGAACCCGCGATCGCCGAGAGCCAGCGACTGGAGACCGAAAAAGCAGAATTGGAGCTGCTTCGCGACTTAGTAGAAGCGGCCGGCGGTTATCCTTTTGCCGGGTTGCCGGCAAAGGAGAGTGGAATACTTTTCTGGACGATTTTCCTGGCGCGTGAGGGGGAAACTATCGAACCTGCCACAGGGGGCATGCTGGTTCTTAGGTATCCGTCGCCACGGGGCGAGTTTTTCGTAGCCGTCGGTGCAGCGGAAGACATGGCGAGCTTGCGCAGCGAAATGGAAGCGGCTCAGGCGCGGGAAGTGCGCCCACCTACGGCACTTCTGTCGCAGGATGGGCGCGAGGCCCATCAGGTGATTGCCGAAGCATCGGCAAAGAACGCCGAAGCGCAGCGAAACGTGGCGCGACGCATCGAACGAATTTCAAAGGCGATGGATATCGCTGATGTCTTGGCGCATGTCGCCCTGTTTCGCTGGTTGCATACCCATAGCAGGCATTTGCAAGGCTCGGACTGGACCGTGCGCATCACGGGCTGGATCGACCCCGACCAAAGTGAACAGGTCGCGGAAGCTCTCGAGGCGGCCGGGGCTGACGCCGTTCTGAACCTGCCGCCCGTGGGTGACGATGGCGAGGCGCCCATGGTTCTGAGCAATCCCGCCTGGTTGAAGCCGTTCGAGTTCTTTCCGCGTCTGCTGGGTATTCCCGGGGTCGGCGAAGCGGATCCAAGCCCCGTTGTCGCGGTCATTGCTCCACTGATGTTCGGCTTCATGTTCGGAGACGTAGGGCAGGGGGCGGTTTTGCTTTCAATCGGGTTATGGGGGCGCAGTCGCTACCCCATGCTGGCGCTCCTTGTCCCCGGCGGGATCATGGCGATGGTTTTCGGCCTGTTGTTCGGCTCTGTGTTCAGCCGCGAAGATATCCTGCCGGCGCTTTGGCTGCATCCACTGAATGAACCGCTGACGGTGCTGGGTGTGGCATTGGCAATGGGCATCGTGTTCCTTCTTGCCGGTGTTGTTCTTGACGCGGTTCAGGCCGTATGGCGTCACCGGTTGGGGGCTTGGGTAATGGCCAATGGCGGTATCGTGCTGGCTTACGTATCGGCCCTGGCAGCGTTCCTTCAGACCTGGGCAATCTGGGGCGTGCCGCTTGGCCTTGCCCTTACCATCGCCGGGGCGCGTGATGCGGATGGCGTGTTCAGCCCCGCCGCCGTGATCAAGGCGTTCGGCGAGTACATTGAATCTTTGATGCGGCTTCTTGTTTCGAGCGTGTCGTTTTCGCGCGTCGGCGCTTTTGCGCTGGCACATGCCGGGTTGTCCGCCGCCATTTTCGGGATGGCCGACGCGGCAGGCGGGGCACTGGGCCTCGTGATCCTGATGCTGGGCAACATTCTGATCATCGCGCTCGAGGGATTGGTGACGGCAATCCAAATCACGCGCTTGATGCTTTTCGAGTTCTTTACCCGGTTCTTCCATGCCAGCGGGCGGGAGTTCCGTCCGTTGAGTTTTCCCGAACATGACTTCAAATCGAAAAATGGAGAGGCAACGTGAAACGAATGTCCACACCGGTGTCCTGGTTCGTTCTGTGGAATGTAGTTCTGGCTGTTGGGGCCTGGTACCTTCTGGCCGGCGACGCAATGGCCGCATCCGAAGGGGGGGGCGCGGTGGCTGCGTCAAATTCGGATCATGCCGGCTGGGCAATGATCGGCGCAGCGCTTTCGGCCGGCTTGGCCGCCCTCGGTGCGGCCTATGCCGTGGCCGTCGTGGGCAGCGCGGCGGTTGGGTCGATGACCGAAAAACCAGAACTCATGGGGCGCCTGCTGATCTTTGTGGGTCTTGCCGAAGGTATCGCGATCTACGGCCTGATCGTTGCCGTGCTGATACTCAACACGGTGTAGTCCGGCAACCAAAGGGACTCAATGCAAGACATCGTGTTCATCGGGGACGAGGTGACAGCCACGGCATTCCGCCTGGCCGGAATCGACATTCTGCTGGCGGAAGATCAAAACGTCGCGCGGATAGTAACGGACGCACTTGGCCAGTGGCGGATGATCCTGACGACAACCGAAATCGGGCGGTCCTTGCCGGTCGCCCTGTACGAACGATTGCTGAAATCACAGGAGCCTCTGGTCGTGTTTCTGCCGGACCTGGCCGGTCGGGTGGACGCCTTGGACCTCGAGGCTCGTGTGCGGCGTGAACTGGGAATTGATGTAGGCAAATGAACGAGCAAACGCAGTCGGAGAATGCCGGGCGGCTGGTGGCCAGGATCGACTCCGGGGCGCAGGCGGAATGCGATAGGATACTCGCCGAAGCCCAAGACGAGGCTAATGCCATCGTGACGGCTGCCCGAGCGCAGGCACGCGACAGGCTGCGCGCCGAGATCGCCGAACTGCGCCGTGCCGGGGCGCGCGAAAAAGCGAAGGTCATGTCGCGTATCGATACCGAATTGCGGCAACTGCACCAGCAACAGGCTGCAAAGGCGCAGGACCGGGGACTTGCCCGGCTATGCGCCGCCCTGGACGCGCTGTGGCAAGATCAGGCGGCCAGGGTGGCCTGGTGCGACCAGGCGCTGCAGGAGGCCGGGAGACATCTCATGCTGGGTGCCTGGAGGATCGAGCATCCCCGGAACTGGCCCGAAGTCGAGCGTTCGGCCATCCTGGAAAAGGTCGAAACACTTTGCGGTGTGTCACCCGAGACGTGTGTGTCGGATGCGATACAGGCGGGCCTGTTGATCAGGTCAGATACGGCCTGGATCGATGCGACAAGCCAGACCCTGTGCCGCGAAAGCACGAGACTGCGGGCGCTGTTCCAGGCCGAATTGCAGGCAATGATGGACGAGGTGCAGCCGTGATTGGAGATATGACCGCAGCAGCAGTGATCGAGTCCGTATCGGGCCCGGTCGTCAAGGCCCTCAGGCACGCGCCGCTGAGCGTTGGCGAGGCGGTATCGGTTGGCCCGGCTGGCCTTCTGGGCGAAGTCGTGCGTGTCAGCGCAGGACAATGCACCATCCAGGTTTATGAGGAAACGACGGGCCTGCGATTTGGTGATGCGGTGATCGGTAGCGGGCAGCCTCTTTCGGTGAGGTTGGGCCCGGGGCTTTTGGGCAATATCTTTGATGGTCTGCTGCGGCCGTTGCAACAGGGCGGCGAAGAGGTGCAATACACCGTTCTGCCCCTGCTGGAAGCTGGCGAGAAGGTGCAGGCGGGCCAGCGTCTCGCGCGGCTCGAAGGCCCGGCAAAAGAGCAGTTCGTTCTTGTCCCGCATGACCTGCCAGAGGGCGTTCTTGGATGGATCGCGTCGGGCAGTGCCGGTGAAAACGACGTTGTCGCACGGATCGCGCTTGAAGACGGATCCGAGCGCGAGATCGGGATGATCGAACATTGGCCGGTGCGCCAGCCGCGCCCGGTGCGCCGGCGACTGGCGCCAAACAAGATGATGGTAACAGGTCAGCGCATTCTCGACAGCCTGTTCCCCGTGGCGCGCGGAGGGCGAGCCGCTATTCCGGGCGGCTTTGGAACCGGGAAGACGGTGCTTCAGGAAACGCTGGCCAAGTGGTGCGATGCCGATGTGATCGTCTATGTCGGCTGTGGCGAGCGCGGCAACGAAATGGCCGAGGTTTTGCACGAGTTTCCAAAGCTGGAGGATCCGCGCAGCGGCCGGCCCCTGATGGAA
This sequence comes from Marimonas lutisalis, assembly GCF_005434965.1. Lineage (GTDB taxonomy): Bacteria > Pseudomonadota > Alphaproteobacteria > Rhodobacterales > Rhodobacteraceae > Marimonas_A > Marimonas_A lutisalis. Next base: position 1,590,277 of record NZ_SKCI01000001.1, on the reverse strand, counting down.
CGGACCGTGGTGATCGCCAATACGTCGAATATGCCCGTCGCGGCGCGCGAGGCGTCGATCTATACCGGCGTGACCGTGGGCGAGTACTTTCGCGATCAAGGCTACAACGTCACCTTGATGGCCGACAGCACCTCGCGTTGGGCCGAGGCCCTTCGCGAGGTTTCGGGACGGCTGGGTGAACTACCCTCGGAGTCGGGTTATCCCGCCTATCTCAGTTCGCGGCTGTCGGAGTTCTATGAACGTGCCGCGCGGGTCGAAACGCTGGCCGGGAAAAAGGCATCGCTTACGCTGATCGGAGCGGTCAGCCCGCCAGCGGGAGACTTCTCGGAGCCCGTGACAAGCCACACCAAGCGATATGTTCGCTGCTTCTGGGGGCTTGACAGGGGGCGGGCGCAGGCACGGTTCTACCCGGCGATCCATCCGCTGCAGAGCTATTCTGAGGATGCCGCGAACCTGGTCGAATGGTGGACGAAACAAGGCAACCCCAACTGGCGCGCGTGGCGCGAGCGGCTGCTGGTCTTGCTGGAGGAGCAGGCGAACCTTGAGCGCATGGCGCGGATCGTCGGCAAGGATGCCCTGCCGGCCGAGCAGCAGGTCAAGCTGCTCTGCGCGGATCTTGTCGGAAACGCCTTCCTGCGCCAGTCGGCCTTCTCCAAGGTCGATCGATACTGTTCGCCCGAGCGACAAACGGCAATGCTGGGCGCGCTGATCCAGTTCTTCGATGCCGCCGAGCAAGCCGTTTCAGAAGGGGTTTCGCCGGATGACATTGCCGGCAGCGAGTTCTACCGGCGCATGGCGCGGATGAACGAAGAGATCGGAGAGGGCGAAGCAGACCGCTTCGCAGAACTGATCGCGCACATGGAACGCGAGATGGCCACGCTCAAGAGGAGTGACGTCGATGCTGTTTGACCTGCATGCCGAAGATCTTGTCACTGCAATCGAAGGGCCGCTGGTTTTTCTGCGCCGCAACGTGAACGTGGGGCTGGGCGACGCGGTCGAGGTCAGCCATGCGGGTGGCGATGGAAGAATTGGCCGGGTGGTGGCCATCGACGGCGATCAGGTTGTCGTTGAATTGCTGGAGGACACGACGGGACTTGGCATTGAAGACGCGCGCATCCGTTTTCTTGGAGAGCCGATGCTGATGCCACTTGGAACCGGGCTCTTGGGGCGTATCTTCGACGGGTTGGGCCGTCCGCGGGATGGCGGCGCCCCAGTCGCCGCCCGGGTCGAACGGCGCATCGATCTGGCGGTCATCAACCCCGCAGAGCGTGGACTGCCGCAGGATTTCATCTTGACCGGAGTGTCCGCGATCGACGTATTGAATTCGCTGGTACGGGGGCAAAAGCTGCCCATTTTCTCGGCAGGCGGCCTGCCGCATGACAAGTTGGCGACGTCGATTGCCCAATCGGCCCGGTTGTTAAAGGAAGACGGGCAGGATTTTGCGGTGGTGTTCTGCGGTATCGGTGTCAGCCATGACAGTGCCGAATCCTTCCGCGCCGCGATGGAGCACAGCGGCGCGCTCGAGCATACGGCGATGTTTCTGAACCTTGCCAGTGAACCGACGGCGCAACGCCTTCTCACTCCGCGCTATGCGCTGACGGCTGCCGAATATCTGGCATTCGACGAGGGGCGGCACGTTCTGGTCATCCTGACAGACATGACGAACTATTGCGAGGCACTGCGCGAGGTCAGTGCTAGCCATGGCGAAATTCCTTCCCGCAAAGGGTATCCGGGATACATGTATTCCGACCTTGCGACAATTTATGAGCGCGCCGGCTGGGTCGAAGGGCGCCCCGGGACCGTGACACAGCTGCCGATCCTGACCATGCCGGCGGATGATATCAGTCACCCGATCCCGGATATCACCGGATACATCACCGAGGGCCAGGTCGTCATGGACCGCGAACTGGATCATCGCGGGATCTATCCGCCGATCGAGGTGCGAAGCTCTTTGTCACGGTTGATGGACCAGGGCATCGGCGAAGGGTTTACCGACCCTGATCACCCGTCGCTTGCGCAGCAGCTTTTCGCCTCGTATGCGCGTGCGGCTCAGGTGCGTATCCTGTCCAGCGTGGTCGGGCGCGAGGGATTGACGCCAACCGATCGCCTCTACCTTGATTTTGGCGACAGATTCGAGGCCGAGTTCGTTCAGCAAACAGGAGTTCGGGAACTGGAAGAGAGTATGGAAATTGGCTGGCGCGTTTTGAGCCTGCTGCCGCCCGTCGAATTGTCTCGGTTGTCGGATGAACAGATCGCGACGCATATTCGCGCGGAGACTGCCAGTGGTTGAAGTAACCCCGACACGCGGCACGGCGCTGGCCCTTGCCGAAGAAAAAAGCTTCCTCGAAACGGGCTTCGGTTTTCTTGATGAAAAACGCATGATGCTGGCGGCAACCCTTTTGCGGGAATTGCGCGCCTGGTCTGATCTTCGTGACGAGTATTCCGAACAGATCGCGCGCACCGTCAGCGCCATGAAAGCTGCTATAACGCGCCACGGTCTTGAGAATTTGCAGCGTTATCCGGTGTTGGAAACGCTGCGAGAGTTGCCCGGCATCCGCCAGTCTCCGATTCTTGGCGTGGGGCTTATTTTCGATATGCCGGAGTTGCAGTGGCATGCACCGCGCGTCGAAAACGGCCCCGACTTGTCCGAGGCCGCAGAGAACCTGCGCAAAGAAGCAGCCAGGTTGGTGCCGCTGGCAGTTCGATTGGCGTTTCGGCAGTCGAATGTATGCCGGTTGCTCAGGGAATACCGCGATACCGACCGCCGCGCACGGGCCCTGGAAAACGTGCTGATACCCGAGACGCGCGAAAAGCTGGCGCAGATCAACGAGTACCTGAACGAGTTCGACCAGGAGGAAGCGATCCGCATTCGCAATGCGGTGCGCTAGCCGAGTGCTTCATGCCAGATAAGAGTTGCGTTAATCGGGCTGGCATACACGCTGCCTTCAGGCGCGTGGCTTTCTTGACCGGATTTATTGCAGTTAGGGTCAAACAATCCATTCTTTCTAGTTGAATAGCGACTCTTCCACGGCATGCAAGTGCGTCATTTACGTTTGAAACCGGCTCCATGTCCTTGGAATTGGCGCCGGCGTAGATTCTGCAGTTCTGCATGATTTGGAAGTCTATGGCACGGGCCCGTCCGTGCCGGCTGAGCCCTGGAACGCAGCGATTTCTTCCTTGGTCCAGCTCCAGCGCTCTTCCAGCGTCTTCGCAGAGCGCTAATAGCTTCGCAGCGCCAGCAATTTGCGCCCCTCGTCGGGAACGGCCGAAACCGCGCTGGCCGCCTTGCTCGGCACAAGTTGCAGCGCCATCGCATCAACGACGTTGTCTTCGCCCGCACCGGTGACGGATGCGCCGAGAGCCAGGACAAGACCCGGAACGGGGTTCAGGCATTTCTGGATCGAGAATTCTCACTCCTCGAATATGGCCGCGGGGCATGGCGGTATGTCATCATCGGGCGCGGCCTCGGCGGGTGCAGGCTATTGCCCGTTGCCGCCCACGACATGTGCCGCGATGGCGTAGTGTTCGTCCGAAATGCGGATATGCATCATACCGTCGGAAACCGAGCTCTCCATGAGCGTCGGAGCATCGGTTTCGTCGAGTTTCGCGTAGGACATCGCACCGTTCGCGAAATGGACAACGCGTTCGAATCCATCAGGTTTGAAAACGACGGGAATGGCGGATTGGTTTCCATCGCGGGCGATGCCGAATCCGCAGTCCTGTGCCTCCTGGGTTGCTCCGATCCTGCAGGATAAGCGTCCGATATTGTCGAACCGGCCATTTTGTGCCCGCATGGTTGCGGGTGCGGGCTGAAGGTATTCCGCCGCTGCCCATCCGCGGGTTCCGGAGGCGTCCAGGCACTCGATCTCGCACCCGTCGCGATCGTCCTGCTTTGCGCAGCCTGCATTGCGCTGCAGTGTACCGGCAAGAACACGTGTGACGATTGCCGATTGCGTGCTGGCGGATTCGCGGATGTTCAAGGGGCCACTGAGACCGTGCGCGTTCAGATAACCGGCCTCGAACACGTCAAGCTGTTGCCCAGCTGCTACCCCGGGAATGCGTGACGCTTGCGTTGTGACTATCGGCAGAGCCGGTTAAGAGGCCGCCACAATCCCGGCCCGCCGGAAGAATGTTGAAGCAAACGCTCCCGTTCCCGTTGGTGCCAGTCACTCGAAGGGTCACGTTCATACGTTGGCCCGCCATGAGGCGCATCACGCGATCGGTGTAGTAACGGCCTGATATCGCGCCGTTGATTGTCGTTCACGGCAAGCGCCGGGCCGTTCCAGACTTGCAGCGAAAGCGCTGCAGCCGAAACGGACAAGACAATCCTCTTCATTGTTTTCCTGCCTCCTGAAATTGGGTTGAGTTACTTCGTCATCACAAATGGCCAGTTGATCTGCGACATTGGACCGGAGTCGCAAGGTGCATTGATCAGCAGACTCGTTTGAGGGAGCGAGTGCCGTGCCTGCACACAGCCCGGGAGCTGGGCGCCACGTACCGGATGTCGCCTGAAATCACGGGCATCCTCCCGGAAAGAACCCTTGACCCGGATACCATGATGTACCCTTCGCTGGCCCGGAAGAAGCGATTGCACGCGGAAGTCACAGCGAATATGGCTGCATTGCCGGCTTGCGCAGTGCAGACGCGGGACGCGATTTCGGGCACGGTGGCATCTGCGCTTCGGCATTAGAGGGGGTGCGCGCGAAGGTAACCGGCGTGCCGATCCCCCCGGCGGTGCGGAACAGTCGGGACTTGTGCTGGAACGCACTGCGCCCGTGTGCCCGACGATATGGAATGCAAGGTTGCCTGCCGCGATTGCGGCTGGCGGAGAAAGGAAGCCAACAATGCTGAAAAACGATCAACTCGATGCGTGGGACCGCGAGAACTTCTTTCACCCCTCGACCCACCTGGCCGAGTTCGCCCGGGGCAACGTGCCCCAGCGCGTGGTCGCGGGCGGGAAGGGGTGCCATATCGAGGATCGTGACGGCAACCGCCTTCTGGATGCATTTGCCGGGCTGTATTGCGTAAACGTGGGTTATGGCCGACCGGAGATCGCCGAGGCCATTGCCGATCAGGCGCGCGAACTGGCCTATTATCACGCCTATGTCGGACACGGCACCGAGGCGTCGATTACACTGGCGAAGATGGTGCTGGACCGCGCACCCGAACACATGAGCAAGGTCTATTTTGGCCTGTCCGGGTCGGATGCGAACGAGACCAACATCAAGCTGGTCTGGTACTACAACAACATCCTCGGCCGCCCCGAGAAGAAGAAAATAATCTCGCGTTGGCGCGGCTATCACGGCTCGGGGCTGATGACCGGCTCGCTTACGGGGCTGGGGCTCTTTCACAAGAAATTCGATCTGCCGCTGTCGCAGGTGGTGCACACCGAGGCGCCCTATTTCTTCCGCCGTGACGACCTTTCGATGAGCGAATCCGATTTCGTCGCCCATTGCGCCGCCGAGCTGGAGGCGCTGATCGAGCGGGAAGGGGCCGACACCATCGCCGCAATGATCGGAGAACCGGCACTGGGCACGGGCGGGCTGGTCCCGCCCCCCGAGGGCTACTGGAAAGCGATTCAGGCAGTGCTGGACAAGCACGATATCCTGCTGATCGCCGACGAGGTGGTGACCGGGTTCGGACGGCTCGGCACGATGTTCGGTTCCGAGCACTACGGCATCCGGCCCGATATCATCACCATCGCCAAGGGGCTGACCAGCGCCTATGCACCGTTGTCGGGCTCGATCGTGTCGGACAAGGTCTGGAAAGTGCTGGAGCAGGGCACCGACGAAAACGGCCCGATCGGCCATGGCTGGACCTATTCCGCCCATCCGATCGGCGCGGCGGCCGGCGTGGCGAACCTCAAGCTCATCGACGAGCTGGATCTCGTCCGGAATGCGGGCGAAACCGGCGCTTATTTCAAGAAGGTGTTGCAGGATGCGGTGGGCGGCCATGCGAACGTGGGCGACGTGCGCGGCGAGGGCCTGCTATGCGCGGTCGAGTTCGTCGAGGACCGCGACAGCCGCAGGTTCTTCGATCCTTCCCAGGGCGTCGGCGCAAGGCTGAATGCCGCGTTGCTGTCGCGGGGGATCATCTCGCGCGCGATGCCCGAGGGCGACATCCTGGGGTTCGCGCCGCCGTTCTGTCTGACCCGCGACGAGGCCGACGAGATCGCAGGCAAGCTCAAGGACGCCGTGGCCGAAGTGCTGGGCTAAGCGGGCCCGCGAAGCCTTCGCCTTATTTGCCCCAATTGAGCGCAACGAGCTCGCGCTCGCGGGCGAGTTGCAGCAGGCGGCTGCGGGTCCTGGGGGAAAGGGGTGTGAGCGGATGGCGGACGTGATCCGAGCCGATCACCCCGCCTTCCTTCATCACCGTCTTGGTCGCCCGTAGCCCGCATTGCCGGTTTTCGTGGTTGATCAGCGGCAGGCAATCGCGCCAATGCGCCAGGGCGGCCGCCTCATCGCCGGCCATGTGCGCCGTGACGATGGGCTTGATCCGCTCTGGTTGCAGGGCAGAAGTCATCGTTCCAGTGCACCCGGCATCGAGATCAGCCAGCAGGGTAACGGCCTCCTCGCCATCAAACGGCCCGAGGATGCTTGCGCCGCCCGCTTCGATCAGGGCGGCCAGCTTGTCGGCGGCAAAGGGGGTTTCGATCTTGAAATAACTGACCTGTTCGATCTCGCGTGCCATGCGGGCCAGCAGGGAAACGGGCAGGGACACGCCTGAAAGCGGGGCGTCCTGCCCCATGATCGGGATGCCTGCGGCCTCCGAGACGGCTGCGAAATGCTCGAATACTCCTTGCGGAGAGGGAACGAGTCCGACGCCATGATAGGGGGGCATCATCATCACCATGTCTGCGCCCATCTCTGCAGCGTCGCGCGCCCGTTGAACGGCGACCTGCGTCGAGAAATGGCTGATGGTCACGATAACCGGCACCCGCCCTGCAACATGTTCAAGGCATGCCCTGGTCAACACCGCGCGTTCGTCGTCCGACAGCAGGAACTGCTCGGAGTAATTGGCAAGGATGCAAATGGCGTCGACCCCCTGGTCGATCATGCAGTCGAGCACCCGGCGCATTCCGGCCACGTCAAGGCTGCCGTCGTCATGAAACGGGGTCGGGGCGACGGGCAGAATGCCGCTTAGCACGTCACGCATCGTGGTCTCCTTGGACAATCGGTTTCGGTCGGCCGGGTTGGTGAAATTCTGGTATACCATATTTTTGCGTCGTGCTAGGGCTTGGAGCCAGCGGCCGGCACGCGCCGGCGGGGCGAAAAGGAGGAACGCGATGGGTGCGGAAACGACGGCGGCGGTTGTCGGGCTGGGCTCGATGGGGATGGGCATTGCGCGGTCGCTCTTGCGGGCGGGGCTGCAGACCTTGGGCGCGGACCTGAACGAAGAGGCCTGTGCGCGGTTCCGTGACGCGGGCGGCGGCGTTGTCGAAACCGCGGCGGACTACGCCCGATGCAGCGTGGTTGTCGTCGTGGTCGTCAACGCCGCGCAAACCGAGGCGGTCCTGTTCGGTGCCGAGGGTATCGCACAGCATCTCAACCCCGGTACCGTGGTGGTATCCTGTGCCACGGTCGCCCCCGAATTTGCCCGCGCGATGGAAGCACGCTGCCGCGACTCCGAGCTGCTCTACCTCGACGCCCCGATTTCCGGAGGGCAGGTGCGCGCCAACGACGGTACGCTTGCCGTGATGGCCGCAGGTGCGCCCGAAGCCTTTGACAAGGCGCGGCCGGTGCTCGATGCAATGGCGGCGACGGTGTTCGAACTGGGCGATGCGGCCGGGCCGGGCTCGGCGATGAAGGCGGTCAACCAGCTGTTGGTCGGTGTGCAACTGGCCGCCATGGGTGAGGCGCTGACCTTTGGCATGACGCAGGGCGTGAGCCCGGAACAGTTTCTCGAGGTCATTCCGAAATGCGCCGGCACCAGTTGGGTGCTGGAAAACCGCGCGCCGCATGTGGTTGCGGGCGACTACACCCCGCTCAGCGCCGTTGATATCTGGATCAAGGATCTGGGGATCGTGACCGACATCGCCCGGGGCGCCAGGTTCAGCGCGCCCCTGGTCGCGGCGGCGCTTCAGCAGTTCGCTGCGGCTTCGGGCATGGGTCTGGGGCAGGAGGATGACGCGGCAATCGCCAAGGTCTACGCCCGCAACGCGCAACTGAAATTGCCGGGCGAGGGCTGAACTCATGGCGACGCTCCTGGGGGCCATCGCGGACGATTTCACGGGCGCCACTGATCTGGCCGGGCTGCTGGCACGCAGCGGCGTTCCGGTCTCGTTGCGCATTGGCGTGCCGGATATCCCGCCCGAGGATGCCGCGCCCTTCGAAGTGATCGCGTTGAAATGCCGGACCAGCCCGGTGCAGGAGGCGGTAACAGAATGCCGGACGGCGCTGAAATGGCTCCAGGCCGCGGGCGCCAGGCGGTTCTTCTGGAAATACTGCTCGACCTTCGATTCGACACCCGAGGGCAACATAGGCCCTGTCGCCGAGGCGCTGATGGCGGATTTGGGCGCGAACCAGACCATCTATTGCCCGGCCTTTCCCGAGAACGGACGGGCGATCTTCATGGGATACCTGTTCGTCGGGCGGCAGCCGCTGGCGGAAAGCCCGATGAAAGATCATCCGCTGACACCGATGCAGGATTCCAACCTGATGCGCTTGCTTGCGCCTCAGGTGACGCGCCCCGTCGGGTTGGCCGACAGGCTAACCGTGGCCCGGGGGGCCGCGGTGCTGCAAGACAGGCTTCGGCAACTGGCCAAAGAGGGCGTGGCGCACGTGGTGGTGGATGCGGTGGCCGATGTAGATCTCGAAGTGATCGCAGAGGCGTGCCGGGACATGCCGTTGATGACGGGGGGCAGCGCCGTGGCGATGCCCCTGCCACAGCTTTGGATGCGCGACGGCACCCTGAAAGCGCCCGGCGCGCGGCCCGCGCGCCCGAAGCTGGATCCGGGCGCCATCATCCTGTCGGGCAGTTGTTCGGCGATGACACGGGCCCAGGTTGCGGCCTATGCGCAGCGGGCGCCGGCCTTCCGGCTGGAACCGTTGTCCCTGGCCGAAACAGGTATCGGAGAGGCGCTGAACTGGCTCTCGGCCCAGCCGCCCGAGGCCGCGCCGCTACTCTATGCCACGGCCGAACCCGACGCCGTGCGCGCCGCACAGGATGTTTTGGGACGCGCCCGCGCCGGTGCCGTGGTCGAAGAGGCGCTCGCGGCTATCGCAGTCGCAGCCCGTGACATGGGCAAGCGGCGGTTTGTCGTGGCCGGGGGGGAAAGCTCGGGCGCGGTGACGCAGGCCCTGGGCGTGACACGGCTGGATATCGGGGCCGAAATCGCACCGGGTGTGCCGTGGACCTATTGCGAAAGCGGTGGCGCACAGCTGGCGCTGGCCTTGAAATCGGGTAATTTCGGGGCTGAAAGCTTTTTCGCGGATGCCTTGTCCTGCCTGGAGGAACAATGACCGAAGAAACCCGCCTGCGCGAGCAGATCTGCCTGCTGGCCAAGTCGCTCTTCGATCGCGGCCTGACACATGGCTCGACCGGGAATATCTCGGCGCGCACACCGGATGGCGGGTTGCTGGTCTCGCCTACGGGCACCAGCTTCGGCCGCCTGGATCCGGCCCGGCTCAGCCGGTTTGATGCCGCGGGGCAACACGTGGGCGGCGATGCGCCGACCAAGGAAATGCCGCTGCACACGGCGTTTTACGATACCCGTGCACAGGCGGGTGCGGTGGTGCATCTGCATTCCACCCATTCGGTGGCCTGGTCGATGATGCCCGAAGTGGACGAGGATGATTTCCTGCCGCCGCTGACGCCCTATGCGATCATGCAGCTGGGGCGGGTCAAGCTGTTGCCGTTCTTCTTACCTGGCGATCCGGCCATGGGGGCGGCCGTGCGCGGTCTGGCCGGGCGGCGCAGCGCGGTGATGCTGGCCAATCACGGGCCGGTGGTGGCCGGCAAGGATGCTGAAGCCGCCTGCAACGCCGTCGAAGAGCTGGAAGCGACCGCGAAGCTCGCCATACTGATGCGCGGGATAGACGCACGGCAGCTGAGCGATGCGCAGGTGCGCGCGGTTGTCACGAAATTCGACGTGGACTGGGACACATGAAGTTTTCTGCAAATCTCGGGTTCCTCTGGGCCGACCGGCCCTTGCCCGATGCCATACGCGCAGCGGGGGCGGCGGGGTTCGACGCGGTCGAATGTCACTGGCCCTATGACGTGGACGCGAAAGATGTGCGCCAAGCCCTGGAGGAGACCGGCCTGCCGATGCTGGGGCTGAACACCCGGCGCGGGAACGTGGCGGCAGGCGAAAACGGTTTGGCCGCGCTGCCGGGGCGTGAAGCCGAAGCCCGCGCCGCGATCGACGAGGCGATTGCCTATGCCCGCGCGGTAGGGGCGGGGGCCGTGCATGTGATGGCCGGATTTGCCGATGGCCCGGCGGCCGACGCCGCGTTTCGTGAAAACCTGCGATATGCCTGCGCTCAGGCCGCGCCGCATGGCATCATCATCCTGATCGAACCGCTGAACCGTTACGACGCGCCGGGCTACTTCCTGACAACAACGGACCAGGCGCATGCGATCGTCACGGACATGGGACTGCCGAACCTGAAGCTGATGTTCGACTTCTACCACGTGCAGGTGATGGAGGGCGACCTGAGCCGCCGGGTCGCGGCGTTGATCGACATTATCGGGCATATCCAGTTCGCCTCGGTCCCCGATCGCGGGCCACCCGATGAGGGAGAGGTGAATTTCGAGTACCTGTTCGGTGTGCTCGAAGGCCTTGGTTGGGATCGTCCACTTGGCGCCGAATACAGGCCCGTGCGCCCCACGGATGAGACACTGAACTGGCTCGGCGCTGCACGAGCGGGGCGGCTTTAACTTGCCTGGCGCTCTAGTATACCAAGGTCGGATATCCAGGCTCCGAGTCCGGAAAGGGAACTCTGAATGACGGAACTGAAATTCGCAGAAAGCCTGTCGCGTTTGGGCACGGAATCCGCCTTCGTCGTGCTCGCACGGGCACAGCAGCTGGCCGCGCAGGGCCGCGACATCATCAACCTTGGCATCGGCCAGCCCGACTTCAAAACCCCCGACCATATCGTCGAGGCCGGGATCAAGGCGCTGCGTGACGGGCATCACGGTTATACGCCGGCCAACGGCCTGCCGGCGCTGCGTGAGGCGGTCTCGGCCGACCTGCACCGGCGTCATGGGGTCGAGGTGAACCCCGACAATGTCGTCGTGGTTCCGGGGGGCAAGCCGACGATGTTTTTCGCCGTGCTGATGTTTGGAGAACCCGGCGCCGAGATCATGTATCCCAATCCCGGTTTCCCGATCTACGAGTCGGTGATCAGATACAGCGGCGCCACGCCCGTGCCGATCGCGCTGAAAGAGGAAAACGGTTTTGCCTTTTCCGCCGAGGAGGTGCTGGGCCAGATCACCGACAAGACAAGGCTGATCATCATCAACTCGCCCGCAAACCCCACTGGCGGCGTGACCCCGCGCGAAGAAATCGATAAATTGGTCAAGGGCTTGCTGGATCATCCTCATGTGGCTCTCATGTCGGACGAGATTTATTCCAACATGCTCTACGGAGGGCGTGAACATGTCAGCCTGCTGCAATATCCCGAGATCCGCGACCGGCTGATCATGCTGGATGGCTGGTCCAAGACCTACGCGATGACAGGCTGGCGGCTTGGCTATGCCGTCTGGCCTGACGCCTGTGTCGATCACGTAACCAGGCTCTGCATCAATGACCATTCCTGCGTGAACGCGGCAACTCAGTTTGCCGGGATTGCCGCGCTGGAAGGGCCGCAGGACGCCGTGCATGACATGGTGCGCCAATTCGATGCCCGGCGCGAAATCATCGTGCGCGAACTGAACGCGCTGCCCGGCGTGCGCTGTGCCGATGCGGCGGGCGCATTCTATGCCTTCCCGAATATCGAGGGCACGGGGATGAGCGCGAAAGAGGCGCAGGACCGGTTCCTCGATGAGGCCGGCGTCGCCACGGTGGCTGGCACCTCATTTGGCGCCTGGGGCGAGGGATACCTACGCTTTTCCTATGCCAACTCGGCCGAAAACATACTGGAAGCGCTGTCGCGCATCCGCAAACTTCTGTGAAAGGACGCGCCATGAGTGAGACGCAACTTGTAATCGTCGGAGCCTTCACCGACGAGGAGCGCGCGCGGCTGGAGGGTGCCTTTCCCGCCGTCTATGTCAGCGGCCCCGACGAAATCGTGGCGCTGGACGAAGCAACGCGCGCCAGCGTGAAGGCGGTGGCCTTCAAGGGGCACAAACCCTTTGGCGGCGGAGCGATGGACGCGCTGCCCGGGCTGGGCCTGATTGCGAATTACGGCGTGGGCTATGATGCGATCGATGTCGCGGCGGCCAGCGCACGCGACATCAGGGTAACGAACACGCCCGACGTGCTGAACGATGACGTGGCCGACCTGGCCGTGGCCATGCTGATCGCGCAATGCCGCACGATGATGAAAGGCGAGGCGCATGTGCGCTCGGGTGCCTGGGCGCGGGATGGGGAAATTCCGCTTAATCGCAAGGTGTCGGGCTCGACTGCGGGAATCGTCGGCCTGGGCCGTATCGGGCGCGAGATCGCGAACCGGCTTGCGGCATTCAAGATGGAGATCCACTATCACTCCCGGTCGGAAAAGGACACGCCGGGCTGGACCTATCACGACGATGTCGTGTCGCTGGCCGAGGCGGTGGACTTCCTGGTGGTCGCCCTGGTGGGCGGTCCGGAAACCCAGGGCTATGTCACGCGCGAAGCGATCGACGCGCTCGGGCCGCGCGGTGTGGTCATAAACATCTCGCGCGGGACCACGGTGGATGAAAGCGCGCTTCTGGACGCGCTCGAGGCCGGGCGGATCGCCGGGGCAGGGCTCGACGTTTTCCTGAACGAGCCCAATATCGATCCTCGCTTCCTGGTGCTCGACAACGTGGTGCTGCAACCCCACCAGGGCTCGGGCTCGGTCGAAACGCGCCGGGCCATGGCGGAACTGCAGTTGTCAAACGTGCAGGCCTTCCTCGACGGGCAGGAGCTTTTAACGCCCGTAAACTAGGCGCCACCCGGCGCGATGTCGTCTTCGAGGAAATAGCGGATATTGTCTTCGAAGCTTGCATCCGCCTCCAGCCCGAGCGCCTCGGCCTTGTCGGCGCGCACATCCATGCGCCATCCTTTCAGGATCGGCTCGATCTCGGGCTGTTTCTCCCAGGTAATGCGGGTGGCAGGCTCGGGCCCGGCAACGGCTGTCATGGCGTCGATCATCTGCTGAATTGTCCAGACCCGTCCGGGCATCACCATGCAGCGGTTCTGACCGAGGTCCTCGGCATGTAACTCGGCACCCTTTATCAGGTTTTCCACGCATTTCCGGGGGCTTAGGTAGTAGTGGTTAAAGTCGGGATCGACTGGACAATTGGCGCTCTGGCCCTGCAGCGGTTCGCGGAAGATCGACGACATGAAGCCCGAGGCGGCCCGGTTCGGTTTGCCAGGGCGCACCGAGATCGTCGGCAGGCGGAAGCCGCGCCCGTCGATCAGACCACGGCGCGAGAAATCGTTGACCAGCAATTCGCCGATGGCCTTTTGCGCGCCATAGGATGTCTGCGGGTTGAGCGCGGTATAGTCGGAATAGGGCTGCGGCACGTCGCCGCCATTCACCGCGATGGAGGAGGTAAAGACCAGCACCGGCTTCGTGCCCAGTTCTCGGCACCGCTGCAGCACGTTGAGCGTACCCATCATGTTGATGTTCAGCCCGGCGTCGAGATCTTCCTCGGCATGTGCAGAGACGATGGCCGCCAGCAGGTAGATCACGTCGGTATCGGCGTCGATCGTCGCCGCTACCGAGGCCGGATCAGCGATGTCGCAGCGGGTGGTTTCGACCGTGCATGACGCCTCGACCGGGGCCGGATCGACGATATCAGCCAGCACAAGCGTGTCGATGGCCGCGCCGCGCAGCGTGCCACGCGCGGCCAGTGACCGGGCAAGTTTCTGGCCGATCAGGCCGCCACCACCGATGATAAGAACCTTCATGTCGTGTCTCCCTTGTCGAATAGAGCAGGGGCGAGCGCCCCGCGTGTCATGATCACCTGCGAGGCGAGCCGGGCTGCTTGTGCAACTGCATCGGCCAGACCGGCCCCCTGCGCCCGTGCCGCCAGAAACGCCGCGCCGAAACTGTCGCCCGCGGCGGTGCTGTCGACGGGCCGCGCCACGGCTGGCGGGGCGTGGCGCACCATTCCCTCCTTCGCAGACCAGGCGGTGCAGGTCTGCTGGCCGTTTTTCACGACCACGGCACTGGCCCCGGCCTCGCGATAGCGGGCAATCGTGTCATCCGCACGGGTGTCGCCAAAGGCCAGTTCTTCTTCGTCCAGCGATGGCAACACCGTGTCGGCCACCGCTGCGCCTTGCATTAGGCCCGCGCGCATCGCCTCGGGTCCGGGCCAAAGCCGTGGCCGAAGGTTGGTGTCGAACGCGATGTGGCTGCCCGCCATACGCGCCCGGGCGAGGGCGTCGCAGAATGCATTGCGCGCAGTATCGTCCAGGATGGCAAGGGTGATACCGGAAAAATAGATGATCTCCGCCCCCGCAAGCGCGTGATCTAGCGCTTCCAGATCGTCGGCCAATGTGCGCGCGGCGGATTGTCCGCGCCAATAAGAGAAACTGCGCTCACCGTCCTTCAGCTGGATCATGTAGAGCCCCACGGTGCGGTCCGGAACGCGGCGCACGAGCGAGGTGCCGACACCCTCGCGCGCCATGAAGTCGATCATGTCGCTCGATACGCCATCGGTGCCCACGGCGCTGAAATAGTCGACGGCCCAGTCTTCTGGCAGAAGCCGGCGCGCGTACCAGGCGGTGTTGAACGTGTCCCCGGCGAACCCCATGGCATAAAGCCCGTTTTCCGCGGGCGCCATTTCAACCATGATCTCGCCGATCGAGAGAAACCGTTTCGCGCTCAAAGCAGCCCCCGACCGGCTAGATTACGCATCAGCGCGGCGGTGCCGAAGGTCCATTCCGGGCAGTCCGTGGACAGCTTTACGGTGTTGCGCAACTCGCCCAGTCGCGGCTCGGTGATGGTGACGACATCGCCGGTTTTGTGGGTGAAGCCCTGTCCGGGCGCGTCGCGGTCCTGCACCGGGGCGAAGAGCGTGCCGAGGAAAAGCATGAAACCGTCGGGATACTGGTGATGCCGCCCGATGGTCTGCGCCACGATGTCGGCGGGCCTGCGGCTGATTTTGGTCATCGAGGAATGGCCGTCCAGTACGAACCCGTCTTCGCCTTCGACACGCAGACACAGTTCGGCGCGTTCCACGTCGGCCATGCCGTAGCCATCATCGAAGACACGCAGAAATGGCCCGATCGCGCACGAGGCGTTGTTGTCCTTCGCCTTGCCCAGCAGAAGCGCAGAACGTCCTTCGATATCGCGCAGGTTCACATCATTGCCCAGGGTCGCGCCCTTGATTTCGCCGCGGGAATTGACCGCAAGAACGATCTCGGGCTCGGGGTTGTTCCAGGTCGAGATCGGATGCAGTCCGACATCGGCGCCCCATCCGACGGCGGCCATCGGCTGGCACTTGGTGAACACTTCCGCATCGGGGCCGATGCCCACCTCCAGGTAGGCCGACCATAACCCCTCGGCCTGCAGCACGCGCTTGACCTCCATCGCTTTTTCGCTTCCGGGCTCGATCCCCGACAGCGTGTCGCCGATGGCTGCCTGCACCTTGCGGCGGATCGCATCGGCACGGTCCGGGTTGCCCGCGGCCTGTTCCTCGATCACACGCTCGACCATCGACTCGGCGAAGGTGACACCGCTGGCCTTGACCGCCTGCAGGTCGCAGGGCGGCAGGATCGCCATATCGGAGGATGCGATTAGGTCCGACAACAGGCCCAGATCCTCTCCCCCGGCGGATCGCAGATAGGCGGGCAGGTCCTCGCGCTCCAGAAGATCTCGCAGGGTAGGGGTATCCCGGCTGGTGATGTCCAGCACGCGATCGCCTTGCAGCAGGACAATGGCCGGGCCAATACCGGGGCGATCGATCCGCCCGACGAAGAAAGCATCCGGCTCGGGGTTGGAGAAGGGCAGCATGGACGGGCTCCTCTCAGGCGTTGGCGGGCAACAGTTTGCCCGGGTTGAGAATGTTGTTCGGGTCAAACCCGGCCTTGATCCGGCGCATGAAACCCAGCGCATCGCCGTGTTCGGCGGCCATGTGCTGCCGCTTGCCGATGCCGATACCATGTTCGCCACTGACCGTGCCGCCCAGCCGCAGCCCGGTTCTGGCCAGTTTGTCGGTAAACTCCTTCGCGCGGGCCATCTCTTCGGCGTCTTCGGGGTCGACACTCAGGCCGGCATGGAAATTGCCATCGCCCACATGGCCCACGATGGTGCATGTCAGGCCCATCTCGCGCGCATCGGTCTGCGCCTGCACGACGGCTTCGGCCAGCCGCGAGATCGGCACGCAGACATCCGTGGGCCAGATGTGCTTGCCACGCCCCAGCGCGGCGCTGGCATAATGCGCGTCATGCCGCATGGCCCAGAGCGCATTGCGATCTTCGGTCGTGGTGGCTGTGCGAAAGGCCTCGGCGCCGAACTCGTCGGCGATTGTGCCAAAGGTGTCCATCTGGTCGGCAACGCCCGCGGTCGAGCCGTGAAACTCCAGGAAAAGATGCGGCTTTTCCGGCAGTCCGGCGTGGGAATAGGCGTTGAATCCACGCACCATCATCTCGTCCAGAAGCTCGATCCGCGCCATCGGCAGGCCCGCCTGGATCGTGGTGATCACGCAGTTGACAGCGTCTTCCACACTGTCGAAACGGCAGGTGGCGGCGGCGGTCATCTCGGGGATGCCATGCAGCCTGACCGTCAGTTCGGTGATGATCCCCAGCGTGCCTTCCGATCCGATCAGCAGATGCGCAAGATCATAGCCCGTCGAGGACTTGCGCGCCTTCGTGCCGGTGCGGATGACCGTGCCGTCGGCCATCACCGC
Organism: Marimonas lutisalis; assembly: GCF_005434965.1. Classification (GTDB taxonomy): domain Bacteria; phylum Pseudomonadota; class Alphaproteobacteria; order Rhodobacterales; family Rhodobacteraceae; genus Marimonas_A; species Marimonas_A lutisalis. Next base: position 1,573,294 of record NZ_SKCI01000001.1, on the reverse strand, counting down.
CTCCAATGCCAGCACGTTTTCACGCATGGTGCCATAACGCACGGCAGTGGTGCCGCTGGCGCGCGTTGCGGCCATCCCGCCCAGCGAGGCATCGGCGCCCGGATCGACCGAGAAGAAGAGCCCGGTCGCGCGCAGTTCTTCGTTCAGAAACTTGCGGGTCAGGCCAGGCTGCACCACGGCATTCATGTCTTCGGCATTGACCGCCAGAACCCGGTTCATCCGCGCCATGTCGAGGCTGATGCCACCCGCCCGGGCAAGATGCTGGCCCTCAAGTGAACTGGCCGCACCATAAGCGGTGACCGGACAGCCATGCGCATTGCAGATCTTCAGGATCTCCGAAACTTCGGCGGTGGTTTCCGGATAGGCCACCGCATCAGGCGGCATCGCCGCATAGTAGGTTTCGTTCTGTCCGTGCAATTCTCTCTCGGCCATGCTCGTCGACAGGCGGTCACCCAGCAATCCGCTCAGCTCTGAAAGGGCGGTCTCATGGTTCATGACTGGCGCAAACCTGCAAGAATGGCCAGCACGACAACCGCGAGCATCGAGGCCGCCATCAGGTAATTGATGCGCCGATGCGCGTCTTCCGACAGGTTCAGCCGGTGCAGCGTGGCCCCGGCAAAAAGCCAGCCCAGGTGGATCGGGATCCAGATCGCGTTCGAGATCACCAGCTTGGCCAGAGTTTCGAACATCAGATTGTCGGGGGCAAAGGGAAAACCCGCGAAAAACGTCGTGTTGACGGCATAGGCCTTGGGGTTGATCGCTTGCAGCAGAATGCCTGCGGTGACGCCGGGCGCGGTCTTGGCCTCGATGAAGGCGATCTTCGATCCGGCAAAGGCGATCTTCGTGGCGAGATAGAGAAGGTAGGCGGTCGAAGCCACCATCAGCACGATCCGGATAACCGGCACCGACAGCACGATTGCGGCCACGCCGGTGATCACGGCCAGCGCTACAAGGTTGGTGCCGATAAAAAGCCCCAGCACATAGCGCAACCCCGCGCGAAAGCCATAGCCCGAGCCGACACCAGCGGTCGACAGAACCCCCGGCCCGGGCGTGATGATCAGAAAGAAGACCGCGGCGGCGAATGTCAGCATCAGGTGAACTCCAGTTGCACTTTCATCGCTTGCGACCGGTCTGCCGCCGTATCAAAGGCTACCTGGAAGTCCGCCAGCGGAAAGCTGTGCGTCAGCAACGGTCGCACGTCGATCAAACCTTTTTGCATCATCGCAACGGCGGTTGCGAATTCCTCGTGAAAACGGAAGGAACCGCGCAGGTTCAGCTCTTTCGCGGTGATCTGCATCATTGGTACTGCCATGTCGCCGGAAAGGCCCAGCTGCACCACCGTGGCGCGCGGGCGCAACGCCGGGATCGCACCGCGCAGCGCCTGCTCCGCACCGGAGCATTCGAAAAGCACGTCAAGGCATCCCTTGCCGCCGGAATAAGGCGCCAGCGCATCCGGTGTCGTGGCCGTGTTGAGCGTCACGTCGGCGCCCGCCTGACGCGCGAAATTCAGAACGTTGTCGGCAATGTCGGTGGCGATGATCTCTTCGGCGCCGGCGCGGCGCGCGGCCAGGATCGCCAGTACGCCGATCGGGCCGCAGCCTGTCACCAGAACGCGCCGGCCCACAAGATTGCCGGCCTGGCGCAGCGCGTGCAGCACCACCGCCAGCGGTTCCGCCATCGCCGCCTCGGCCGGGTCAAGGTCCTCGGCGCGCACGCATTGGCTCGCATCGGCGATCAGCCATTCGCGAAAAGCGCCCTGGATATGCGGAAACGGCATCGCGGAGCCGTAGAAGCGCATGTTCAGGCATTGGTTCGGCAATCCACGCAGGCATTCGCCGCAATGCCCGCAGGGCCGCGAAGGGGAAACCGCCACGAGATCGCCCTTTGCCAGACCGGTAACGCCTTCGCCCAGCGCCTCGACATAGCCGGCCACCTCGTGGCCCAGGATCATGGGTTCTTTCAGGCGCACGGTGCCAAAGCCGCCATGCAGGTAGTAGTGCAGATCCGAACCGCAGATTCCGCCGCGGGCCAGCCGGATCGCCACCTTGCCCGGTCCGGGATCGGCGCTGTCACAGGCCGACAGGCGAAGGTCACGCGCCGCGTGGGCGTATAGCGCTTTCATCGGTGGGGCCTCCCGTGCATCGACGGCTTGCAACGCCGTCAAAATGGTATACCATTTTCGCAATCAAGGCCGCTCGGACGGGGAATGTCAACCGTCCGCAAACCACGCGGCAGGGGAGGGATCATGCAGCTCTTCGATCTCAGCGGCCGGCGGGCCCTGATCACCGGGTCGTCGATGGGAATCGGCTTTGCGCTGGCACGCGGATTGACGCAGGCAGGCGCCTCCGTGGTGCTGAACGCGCGCGATTCAGCACGGCTCGACGCGGCGGCAGAAACATTGCGCGGCGAAGGCGCCTCGGTCGAAGCGCTGGTCTTCGATGTCACCGACGCAGCGGCCGTGCGCGACGCCGTCGACGAGTTCGAGGCTAAGCACGGCGCCATCGATATCCTCGTTAACAATGCCGGGATGCAGCACCGCACCCCGCTCGAAGACTTCCCGGTCGACGCCTTCGACCGGCTGATGCGCACCAATGTGAATTCGGCCTTCTATGTCGGCCAGTCGGTAGCGCGGCACATGATCGGGCGTGGCGCCGGGCGGATCATCAATATCGCGTCGGTCCAGTCGGCACTTGCGCGGCCGGGTATTGCGCCCTACACGGCCTCCAAGGGCGCGATAACCAATCTGACCAAGGGCATGGCGACCGACTGGGCGCGACACGGCCTCAATTGCAACGCCATAGCGCCGGGCTATTTCGACACCCCGCTCAATGCGGCGCTGGTGGCCGACCCCGAATTCTGCGCATGGCTGGAAAAACGCACGCCAGCAGGACGCTGGGGCAGGGTCGAGGAACTGGTCGGCGCCTGCGTTTTCCTGGCGTCCGAGGCATCAAGTTTTGTCAACGGCCACACACTTTACGTGGATGGCGGGATCACCGCTAGCCTTTAGGCACGAACTGGAATCTGAATCGAGGGAGAAGATGGATATGAGCGATAAACCCGTGGTGGGCTTCATCGGCGTGGGCCTGATGGGCCATGGTATGGCCAAGAACATCCTGCAGGCGGGCTATCCGCTGATCATCAAGGGGCATCGCAACCGCACGCCGGTGGAAAGCCTTGTCGGCATGGGCGCCACCGAAGCGGCCAGCCCGCGCGAGATGGCCGAGAAATGCGACATCATCCATCTCTGCCTGTCGAACTCGCCCCAGGTGGAGCAGGTCATCCGCGGCGAGGACGGCATCCTCGCCGGCGCGCATGACGGCCTGGTCGTGATCGACACCACGACGGCCGATCCAACGTCGACCATGGCGCTCGCCGTCGATCTGGCGGCAAAGGGCGCGGCGATGGTCGACGCACCGCTCGGGCGCACCCCGAAAGAGGCCGAGGAAGGCACGCTGGATGCCATGGTGGGCGCCGATGCGTCCGTGTTCGAGCGCGTGCAGCCGGTCATCGATACCTGGGCCGGCTCGATCACCCACATGGGGCCTGTCGGCACCGGCCACAAAATGAAACTGCTGATGAACTTCATCTCGATGAGCTATGGCGCGCTTTTTTCCGAAGCGACGGTGCTGGCGGCCAAGGTGGGTATCTCTCCTGCCCAACTGCGCGAGGTGATCGCCCCCAGCCGGATGGGCTGCGGCTTCTTCGACACGTTCATGAGCTATGTCGTCGACCGCAACCGCGACGCGCATAAATTCGCCATCGCCAATGCTGCCAAGGACCTGCGCTATGTCAACGCGATGGCATCCGATGCAGGGGTGGTAAATATCATGGCCGCCGCCGCGCGGCATTACTACACCCATGTCGAGGCGATCGGCGCTGCCGATGACTACGTGCCGATGCTGTCTGATCACGTGGGTCGTCTCAACGGTCTTGATATGGAAGAGGTCACCAAAAAGGACGCCTGAGGGCGTCCTTTTCCTTTCGGAGGAAAGACATGCTGAGCGACGCGCAAAAAGCCTTCTACCAGGACAACGGCTACCTGATGGTCGAAGATGCCGTCACGCCTCAGCAATTGGCGCGCTTGCAGGAGATTACCTACCGGCTGATCGACGCATCGCGGGATGTCGGCGAAAGCGACGAGGTCTATGACCTCGATAAGGGCCATTCGCGCGACACTCCCCGGCTGACGCGGATCAAGCTGCCACACAAGCGCGATCCCTGTTTCTGGGAAATCCTGGCGCAATCGCAGGTCACCGAGGTGCTGACCGATCTTTTGGGGCCCGACACATCGATTATCACATCAAAACTCAACACCAAGGCGCCGGGCGGCGGGGCCGCTGTGGAATGGCACCAGGACTGGGCCTTCTATCCGCACACGAATGACGATCTCCTGGCCTTTGGCCTGATGCTCGAGGACGTGGACGAAGCAAACGGACCACTGATGGTGATCCCGGGTACGCACAAGGGTCCGTTACTCTCGCATCATATGAACGGCGTCTTCGCCGGCGCCATTGATCCCGACGATCCGCTTTTTCAGCGTGACAAGGCTGTCACCCTGACTGGCAAGGCCGGCAGCATGACGGTGCATCACTGCCGCACATTGCACGGGTCGGCCCCGAATGTCAGCGACCGGGCGCGCCTGATCTTGTTCTATGAATGCGCTTCAGCCGATGCCTGGCCGATCCTCGGCGCGTCAAGCTATATTCACGAACTGGGCCAGCGGCGTTTCTGGGCCGATCTGCAGGATCGCATGGTCACCGGGCAGCCCTGTCTTGAACCGCGTCTCGAACAGGTGCCGGTCCGCATGCCTCTGCCGCCGGCGCCCGACAATAGCTCGATCTTCAAGACCCAGGAATCGGCGGGCGCCAGAAGCGCTTTCAGTTGACCTGCGGTTGGCCCGCGCGCTGTTCAGTCGATCTCGACCGCGCGCCCCGCGGCCAGCATCTCGTCCAGGTCCAGCGGAGACCGGAAGCCGTCACCGACCTTGGTCTCGAGATCGGCTTCAAGCGCGCGCACCTTGGCCAGTGTCGCGATGACCGCGTCGATGCGGGCGAACGGCACCACGACCACCCCGTTGCAATCGGCCACGATCAGGTCGCCGGTGGCCACGGTGACGCCACCAATCACGGCGCTGCCGCCAACGCGGCCCGGGCCGTTGCCATAGGGCGAGTTGGGGTTCAGCCCCGTGCACCAGGCGGGCAGGCGGACCTGCAGAATGCCTTCGAAATCGCGCATTGGCCCATCGGTGACGAACCCGGCCGCGCCTGCGTTCTTCATCATTCCCAGCACCTGGTCGCCCGCGGCCGAACAGCCCTGCCAACCCGAGACCGACGACACGATCACGTCGCCCGGCTGCGCCAGCGTTGCGGCGGCCAGGGTGGCCAGGATCTCGGCCGGGCCGTTCTCGGCCACCAGCGCGGGGCCCGCGGCATGCATCTGCGGATCTACCCGCCCGCCAACCGGCGCGATGGCGGTCTCCAGCGCGCCCATGCCGTCCATGGCGTCACAGACAAAACCGGTCGGCACGCCGCGAAAGGCGTCGATCTGCGCTTGCGTGGGGCGCGGGCGGTTCTTCACGATGGTCAGGATAGGGGGTTCTTCGATCATGTTGGGACCTTTCTAGATCTGTCCGGTGAGAAATTGCACGAAATAGAGCATGCCCATCCCGGCGATGATCGCGCCGATGACCGAGCCGTAAAGACCGGCGAGCAGGGCGGCAGCCGCGGCGATCAGGCGGGCAGGGTCGGGGTTGCCCCCCGTCGCCTCGGGCCAGAGGACGAGCGGCGTGAACAGCGCGGGAAAAACCGCGACGCCGATATACTTGAGATGCAGCAGCACGACGGGCGGCAATTCGCGCCCGCCTAGCAGGCCAAGGAAGGAAAACCGGATCAGGAAGGTGCCGATGCCCAACAGCACGGTCAGAAGCCAGAAGGTCGTGTCCGAAATCATGGCGCTACCCTATCCGCCCTGCGACGCAGAAACAGTTCCATCTGTGCACCCACCAGCATGCCGATCGTGGCCGCGATGATCAGCCCAAGGCTCCAGGGCACCCAGGTAAAGGCCACGGCGGCCAGCGCAGAGACCAGTGCCGCCACGATATGCGGCAGCGAGCGCAACAGCGGCGCCAGCAGGGCGATGAAACAGACCGGCACCGCGAAATCCAGCGACAGTCCCGACGGTAACGCCTGGCCCACCAGCGCGCCGATCAGGGTAAAGCCATACCAGAACGGGCAGATCAGCATCATGCAGCCAAAGTAATAGGCCACCTTGACATGGGTCGGCATGGCCGGGTTGTCCTCGTAGGTGCGCACCGCCACGGCAAAGGCCTGATCGACCATCAGATACGCCATCAGTGCCCGCAGCCCCAAAGGCGCGTGCCCCAGGTGCGGCACCAGCGCGGCGGAATACATCGCCATGCGCAGGTTGACCGCCAGCGCGGTCAGCAACGCGATGATCACGGGTGCGTTCTCCTGCAACAGCGCAAGAGCGGTGAATTGCGATGCCCCGGCGATGACCAGCACCGCCATCGACATCGTCTGCAGCACATCCAGACCGGCATCGCGCGCGACAACGCCAAACAGCATCGAATAGGGCGCGACGATGATTATGAAGGGCGCACAATCGCGAAATCCGCGCCAGAAGGCCTGGGACTTGGTCATGGCAGGTCCTGCGAACGCCAAAGCAACCGGACATAGGCGATTCCCGAGGCAGCAGCGGTGCAGCGGTCCTTGTCGCGCTGGATGGTTTCGACGGGCGTCCGCCCAAGCAGGGCGAGCTCTTCGGCCCGGTCGCATTGGGTCAGCCCGGCGAGTAGGTCATACTTGACCTCGATCCCGGCAATTGCAGCGATCTTCTCGGGCGCCGTGTCGCGGATATGCGCCATGTGCGCGGCGATGCCCTTGGACCAGCTGTCATGCGCGCTGCGAAAACACTGGCTGGCAAGCGATGGCGCATCCGCCGGCATCGCCAGGCAATCGCCCATGGCTTCGGCCACGCAGGGCGCGGGCAGGGTGTCCTCGGCCGCATGCCGTGCCACGCAAGCCTTGACCGCGGCAAGGTCGATCTCGGCGCGCGCGGTCAGCGGAAGCGCCGCGCAGAACGCTGCCGAGCACAGAAACCGGGATATCTTCATTGCCGCTCCTCCTCTCGGCATGAATCCACTTGCATTTGGTATACCAAATTGGAAACCTGTCACAAGACTGACGAGGTGCCGTGCCGCACGGAAGGGAGGACAGCCATGACAGATACTCGCGCGAACAAGAAATTCCGCTCGCAGGAATGGTTCGACAATCCCAACAACCCAGGCATGACGGCGCTCTATGTCGAACGCTACCAGAACCAGGAATTCACGCGCGAAGAATTGCAGGGCGGGCGGCCGGTGATCGGCATCGCCAACACCGGGTCCGATATCGCGCCCTGCAACAAGATCCACGTCTTCCTCATGGACCGGATCAAGGCCGGCATCCGCGAGGCCGGGGGCATCCCGATGGAGTTCCCGGTGCACCCGATCCAGGAAACCGGCAAGCGGCCCACCGCCGCGCTGGATCGCAATCTTGCCTATCTCAGCCTGGTCGAGGTTCTGCATGGCTATCCCATCGACGGCGTCGTGCTGACCACGGGCTGCGACAAGACCACCCCGGCGATGCTGATGGGCGCCGCCACGGTCGATCTGCCGGCGATCGCGCTCAATGGCGGTCCGATGCTCGATGGCTGGTGGAAGGGCAAGCGCGCGGGCTCCGGCACGATCGTCTGGGAAAGCCGTCGGCTGCTGGCCGAAGGCAAGATCGACTACGAGGAATTCATGTCGCGCGTCTGTTCCTCGGCGCCCAGCCTCGGGCATTGCAACACGATGGGCACCGCCAGCACGATGAACGCCATGGCCGAGGCGCTCGGCATGTCGCTGACCGGCAATTCCGCCATTCCCGCCCCGTTCCGCGAGCGCATGGCAATGGCGTTCGAGACCGGCAAACGGATCGTGCAGATGGTCTACGAAGATCTCAAACCCTCCGACATCCTGACCCGCGAAGCCTTCGAAAACGCCATCGTCGTCAACACCGCGATCGGCGGCTCGACGAACGCGCCGCCGCATCTGCAGGCCGTGGCGCGCCATATTGGCGTCGATCTGAACGTGCGCGACTGGGAAACCATCGGCTATGACGTGCCCTTGATGGTCAACATGCAGCCGGCCGGTGAATACCTGGGCGAAAGTTTCTTCCGTGCCGGCGGCGTGCCGGCCGTGATGGCCGAACTGATGAAGGCCGGGCGTATCCATACCGGCGCGATGACCGCCACCGGCAACGAAATGGGCGCCAACCTCGCGGGCTGTGAAAGCCTCGATACCGACGTCATCACCCCCTATGACAAGCCGCTGCGCCAGAATGCGGGCTTCAAGGTGCTGTCCGGTAATCTCTTCGACTCGGCGCTGATGAAGACCAGCGTGATTTCGCCGGATTTCCAGAAACGGTTCCTGTCCGAGCCGGGCAACGAAGGCGTGCTCGAAGCCCGCGCCATCGTGTTCGAAGGCCCCGAGGATTACCACGACAGGATCAATGATCCCGCGCTGAAGATCGACGAGCATTGCATGCTCTTTATCCGCAATGTCGGCTGCGTGGGCTACCCGGGCAGCGCCGAGGTGGTCAACATGCAGCCGCCCGATGCGCTCATCAAGGCGGGCATCAATCACCTGCCCACGGTGGGTGACGGCCGCCAGTCGGGCACATCCGAGAGCCCCTCGATCCTCAATGCCTCGCCCGAATCCGTGGTGGGCGGCGGGCTTGCCTATCTGCAGACCGGCGATCAGGTGCGGCTTGACCTGAACGCGGGAACGCTCGATGCGATGGTCGACGATGCCGAATGGACCCGCCGCAAGGCCGACTGGAAAGAGCCCGAGATCGTGAACCAGACACCCTGGCAGGAGATTTACCGCACCCATGTCGGCCAACTGGCCGATGGCGGGTGCCTGGAACTGGCAACAGCCTATCAGAAAGTCGGCCGCGACCTGCCGCGCGATAACCACTGATCCGGTAAAACGGGCCCATCAAGGGGAAGGACAGAATGGAAAAAAGCATCATCATCACTGGCGCGGGCCGCGGCGTGGGCAAGGCCTGCGCCGAGCTGTTTCTGGAAGAGGGCTGGCGCGTGGGCCTCGTTGGCCGCACCGGGGCCGCGCTTGAGGATGTCGCCGCCGGGCACGAGCGCGCACTCGTGCTCGAATGCGACGTGACCGAAGACGCGGCCGTTGCAGGCGCGTTCCAGCGCGCCATGGGCGCGTGGGGGCATCTCGATGCGATTTTCAACAATGCCGGCGTGTCGCTGCCCTCGGCCACCGTGGACGAGATCGAGGTCGACGCCTGGCGACAGCTGATCGACATCAACCTCACCGGCTCGTTCATCTGCGCCAAGCATGCTTTCGCGATCATGCGCGCTCAGGACCCGCAGGGCGGACGGATCATCAACAATGGCTCGGTGTCGGCCTATGTGCCCCGCTGGGGCTCGGCAGCCTATACCGCCTCGAAACACGCGATCACCGGGCTGACCCGCTCGATCAGTCTCGATGGCCGGCCCTTCAACATCGCCTGCGGTCAGATCGACATCGGCAACGCGCTCACCGACATGGCGCAGAAGATGACCACAGGCATGCCGCAAGCCGACGGCTCCATCAAGGTCGAGCCGGTCATGGACGTGCGCCACGTGGCCAGTTCGGTGCTGCACATGGCCTCGTTGCCGCTGGACGCGAATGTGCAGTTCATGACCGTTATGGCCTCGGCCATGCCCTATATCGGTCGCGGCTGACGCCTAGTCACCCACGCTCCACCGGGCCAGCGCCTCACGGTCGATCTCGATGCCCAGGCCCGGGCCATCCGGAACGGCAACACGCCCGTTTTCACAGGTGATGGGCTGTTTCAGGATCGCCATGCGGAACGGGTTTGGCGTGCGGTCGAATTCAAGCCACGGGTCCGACGGCGCATGGCGCTGCGGGGCAGGGGGCAGGATGGCCAGCATCTGCAACGATGCCGCCACCGTGACCCCGGTGCCCCAGACATGCGGCACCAGCCGCACACCCGCAGTTTCCGCCATCGTCGCGATCTTGCGCATCTCGGTAATACCACCACAGCCCGCCACGTCCGGTTGCAGGATGTCCACCGCGCGCGCGTCCAGCGCCTGCGCATGCGCATAACGCGTGTGCCAGGTCTCACCGCCGGCCACTGGAATGGGCTGCCCTCGGCGCACGTCCTGATAGGCGGCCAATTGCTCGGGCACGACCGGCTCCTCGAACCAGGCGATGTTCTGGTCGGCCACCGCGCGTCCCAGGCGGATCGCCTCGACCGTGTCATAGCCATGATTGGCGTCGATCATCAGGGCCCGCTCAGCGCCCAGCACGGCGCGCGCCGTGCGGATGGCGGCCACGTCGATCTCATGGCCGTAGCCGATCTTGATCTTGGCCGCGCCGAACCCGTCGGCGACGTGTTGCGCCATCTCCTCTTCCAGCGCCGCGATCCGGTCGCGCCCGACCTGCCGGAACCCGCCGGTGGCATAGGCCGGCACGCTGTCGCGATAGGCGCCGCCCGCCAGCACGTGCACCGGCACGCCGAAATGCTTGCCGGCAATATCCCACAGCGCGATGTCGATACCCGATTGCGCCGTCACGCTCAGGCCCCGTTGACCCTGGTCGCGGAACTGGTTGTAGATCAGCGTCCAGATCGGCTCGATCGCCAGCGGATCGCGCCCCAGGATCAGCGGCGCCATGGCGGCAACGGTCGCGGCGTTCGGACCGGCAGGCCCCAGGCATTCACCCCAGCCCACGGTGCCATCGTCACAAGCGATCTCGACCAGGCAGGCCCAGCGGTCGGTAAAGGTGGAAAACGCGCTTTCAAACGGCTGGTCCAGCCGGTGATGCAGGATATGGGTCTTGAGGTCGGTGATTTTCATCCTGGGTCTTTCGCTCGGGCAATAGGCTGCTAGGCTGCCTCCATCATGGCAGAGGAGGCACGACAATGCAGCAGGTGGTAATGACAGGGGCCTCGGGCGGGATCGGTACGCTGTTGCGGCCGATGCTGCACGAATTGAAGGTCACCATGCGGCTCAGCGATGTCAGCGAGCCGGACATGCCGCGCGCCGATGGCGAAACCTGGGTCATGGGCGATCTGACCGATCCGGCCGCCGTCGCCCGGATCGTCGAGGGCTGCGACGCGATCCTGCATTTCGGCGGCATCTCGACCGAGAACCGCGCCGAGCTGATCCACGAGGTCAACGTCAAGGGCACCTACAACGTCTACGAAGCCGCGCGGAAGGCGGGTGTAAAGCGCATCCTCTTTGCCAGTTCCAACCACGCCATCGGGTTTCACCCGCGCGAAAATCGCATCGACGCCGATGCCGAAATCCTGCCGGACAGCATCTATGGCGTGTCGAAAGCCTATGGCGAGGCGTTGGCGAAATACTACTGGAAGAAATTCGGCATCGAGAGTCTGATCGTGCGGATCGGATCGCTTTTTCCGGAACCGAAAGACCGCCGCATGATGGCCACCTGGATGAGCGACCGCGACATGCTGCGCCTGATCGAACGGATGCTCTTTTCTCCGCGCCTTGGCTGCCCGGTCGTCTACGGTGTCTCGGACAACCGCGAAAGCTGGTGGGACAATGGCAAGGCGGCCTATCTCGGCTGGCAGCCGCAGGACAGTTCCGAACAGTTCGCGGCCAAGTTCGCCGATTTCGAACCGGATGATCCCAATGATCCGGCGGTGAAATACCAGGGCGGTGGGTTCGCCAAGGCCGGCCATTACGAGGACTGAGCCTTGGCGCGCTCACGCTGCCAGATATAGAGCCCTGAGGCGATAATGATCGCGCCGCCGCCCAGCGTCCAGACAGTGGGCCAGGTATCGAAAACCAGAATGCCCGCCAGCGCCGCCAGAAAAACCTGGATATAGATCACCGGCGCCAGGATCGACGCATCCGCCCAGCGGTGCGCAATCACCGCCGCGATATGGCCCGAGGCGCCGAATACGCCGATCATGCCGAACATCACCCATTGCAATGGATGCGACGGCCACGCCCAGCCGGGAATGACAAAGGGCAAGAGCGCAAGGGCGGCCACGAAACTGGCCCAGATCTGCTGGGTCGAATTGCCCTCCAGCCCGGCCAGCATCCGCGTCATGATGAAATACATCGACGCCATGCACAGCGCGCCGAGGCTGAAAAACATCGCTGGATGAAACTCGGCCCCCCAAGGCTGCATCACCACCAGCACACCCGCGAACCCTGTGCAGACCGCCGCGATGCGGCGCAGCCCAACCCTTTCGCCCAGCATCGGGATGGCCAGCAAGGTCACCACGATGGGCCCTGAAAACATGATCGTTGTTGTCACCGTGATCGGCAGGTGGTTCAGTGCCTGGAAATTTAGGACCGTGCTGCCCAACAGGAAAAACGAGCGCAGCAATTGCAGGAACGGCCGGTTCGAGCGGAACACCTGCAGCCCTTCCTGCGGCAGGTATATCGCCAGCGCGACGATGAAATGGCCGAAATAGCGCGCGAACACCACCTGTAGCACCGGAAGCCCGCCTAGGATCAGCCACTTGGCGGTGGTGTCGATGCAGGTAAAGCCGACCACGGCCAGCGCCATCATCATCACGCCGGCAGCGGTACGCTCCTCTCTGGGTTTCGCGATTGCCATGGCTCAGCCCGTGGCCCACCCCCCGTCGATCACATGCGCCTGTCCGGTCGTGAACGCGCTTTCGTCCGAGCCGAGGTAGATGGCGAGTTGCGCGATTTCTTCGGCCGTGCCGATCCGGCCCATTGGCTGGCGCGCGACAAAGGCATTGTAGGCGGCCTCGTAATCGCCCATCGCGCGCAACCGGTCATGCAGCGAGGGGCTGTCGACCGTGCCGGGGCAGATCGCGTTCACCCGGATACCGTGCGTGACATAGTCGAGCGCCACCGATTTCGTAAGCCCGATCACGGCGGCCTTCGACGCGCCATAGATGCAGCGGTTGGGCGCGGCGACGATCGAACTGGCCACCGAGGCGATATTGACGATCGATCCGCCGCCGCGCTCGATCATGCCGGGCAGGGCGGCCTGCATGGCGTGGAACTGCGACCGCACGTTCAGGCCGAAGGCGAAATCGAACTCGTCGTCGGTGGCCTCCAGGATGGTGCCGGAATGCACGAAGCCCGCGCAATTGACCAGGATGTCGGGCCGTGCCGCCTCGATCGTCCGCCGCAGCACCGCCTTGTCGGTCACGTCGAGGGCAAAGGTCTCCGCGCCTTCCAGCCCCTCCAGCAGGTCGGCGTTCAGGTCCGTCGCCGTCACCGCCGCGCCTTCGCGGGCATAGGCCTCGGCAATCGCGCGGCCGATCCCTTGGCCCGCGGCGGTGATGAAGGCACGCTTGCCGGTCAGTCTCATGGTTTCTCTCCCAGGTGTCTTGCCATCCAGTCGACCATCTGCGGCACCATCAGATCGCCATCGCCGCCATCGCGGGCCTCGCGCAGCGTGGCAAGGGCCGCGCCCGACATCCGGCTATGGCGCTCCAGATCGGCGGTCATCTGCGCGTAATACCCCACATCCTTGGCCGCGTTGGCCACCGAAAAGGCCAGGTCGATCTGGCCCTCGGTAGCGTAGTTGCGGATGAAATCCATCATGCCCGAATGGTTGGGGCCGGCGGCCAGAACCTCGTAAAGCGCCTGCCGCTCGATCCCCGAGGCATCGGCCACGGCAAAGGCTTCCGACATCGCCATCGCCGTGGTCATGGCGTAGAAATTGTTGATCAGCTTGATCGTGTGGCCATTGCCCAGCTTGCCCAGGTGAAAGACGTTTTCGCCCAGCACATCCAGAACCGGCTTCACCCTGTCAAAGGCGGCCTTGTCGCCCGCGCCCATGATGTTGAGCTTGCCGTCCTTCGCATGCGCCGGCGTCCGCCCCAGCGGCGCATCCAGATAAGCGGCCCCCTTGTCGGCCATATCCGCCCCGATCTTCAGGGTCGAGGCGGGCAGGGACGTGCCGAAATCGATCACCACCAGCCCCTCGCGCGCCGCGGCCAGGACGCCGTCATCTCCATAAATGCGGGCTTCCACCTGCTCCGAGGTGCCGACACAGATCATCACGATGTCGCTCGCCTCGGCCAGGTCGCGGGCTGTACTGGCCTCGGTAGCGCCACGCGCCACCGCTTCCTCGATCCCGCTGCGGTCACGGTGGCCCAGCACCGTCACGCCATAGCCCGCGCCCTGCAGGCATTCCACCATCGCCCGGCCCATAAGGCCCAGGCCAATAAATCCGATACGGGGTTTCGTCATGTCTTCCTCCTGTCAGACGCCGCTGTAATCGCCCGGCACGGCCCCGCGGGCCACCGGTGCGCCCTGTCGCGCAGACAGGGCGACGGCGAGTGTCATTTCCAGCGCATCGAGCCCGTCCTGCCCAGTGCACAGCACGTCATCTGCGCCGCCCGCGACAACCCGCGCGAAGCGTTCGATCTGCTCCAACAACGGATCGACCCGGTCAAAGCTCTGACCCTCGCGGCGACGCAGCGGTTTGCTCCACTCGATCTCCCCCGGTGCCGACCGCCCCCAGAAGGTCAGCGATGGAAAGGCCAGCGCGCCCTCGGTGCCGACAAAGCGCAGGTAATCCTCGCCCGATGCGGCAATCGCCGGGTTCTCGCCACTCGCCGCCTCGAAAGCCCAGGGCGACGCGCCGGCATCCGACATCAGAAACGATCCCAGCGCGCCATTGTCGAAGCGCAGGGAAATCGCCGCGCTGTCCTCGATCTCGAACCCGCGCCGCGCCGAAGAGATCAGCGCGGTCGCTTCGGTCACCCGTCCAAAGAGAAAGCCCAAAAGGTCGATTTCATGGCTGAGATTGGTCAGCAGCGGCCCGGCACCGGGCTGTGTGCGCCACGGCACATCATAGTATGTGTCGTGCTTGCGCAATGACCACAGGCCCTGCACGCCCACCGGCGCCCCGATCTGCCCAAGGGCATCCCGGGCCGACAGCGAAAACGGATGACAGCGGCGATGATGCCCGGTGAAAAGCGGCAGGTCCGCGGCCTCGGCCGCCGCGATCAGTGCGCGTGCCGCATCCAGGGTCTCGGCCAGCGGTTTTTCCGCGATCACCGGCCAGCCGCGCTCAAGCGCCGCCCGGGTCGAGGCCAGATGCGCGGGCGTCGGCGTCGCGACGATGGCCGCTCGGGTTCGGTCCGGCACATCCCCGACCGATGTCACGACAGGCAGGCCCATATCCCGCAGGTCCTTCTGCCGCGTCTCATCGGGCTCGACGATCGCGGTCAACTCGATCCGGGGCGAAACGGCCGAAACCTCGGCATGGCGCAGGCCGATCACGCCGCCGCCGATCACGCAAAGGGGCAGGGGGGTGGTCACATCACGGCTCCGATCTGCCACGGCACGAACTCGTAGTCGCCCAGGCCCTGCGCTTCGGATTTCGACGCCTCGCCCGAGGCCATGCGCAGCCACATCTCGTAGATTTCGCGGCCCACCTCTTCGACACTGGCATCGCCTGTCAGGATACGACCCGCGTTGATGTCCATGTCCTCGGTCATGCGTTCGTACATCTCGGTGTTCGTGGCCACTTTCATCGACGGGCTCGGCTTCGCACCAAAGGCCGATCCGCGCCCGGTGGTAAAGCACACAAGATTGCAGCCGCTGGCGATCTGGCCGGTCACGCTGGCCGGGTCGTAGCCGGGGCTATCCATGAAGGTGAACCCCTTTGCGGTCACCGGCTCGGCGTATTTGTAGACACCGGTCAGAGGCGTGGTGCCCCCCTTGGCCGCGGCGCCCAGAGATTTTTCCAGGATCGTGGTCAGCCCACCCTTCTTGTTGCCGGGGCTGGGGTTGTTGTCCATGCTGCCGTGGTTGCGCGCGGTATAATCCTCCCACCAGCGGATCAGGCCAATCAGCTTTTCACCCACCTCGGGGCTGACGGCACGGGCGGTCAGCAGGTGCTCGGCGCCATAGATCTCGGGCGTCTCCGCCAGAACCCCTGTGCCGCCCTGCGCCACAAGCAGGTCGCAGGCATGCCCAACAGCCGGGTTGGCGGTGATCCCCGACCATGCGTCCGAGCCACCGCATTGCAACGCCACCATCAACTCCGAGGCCGGACACTCCTCGCGCTGCGCCTGGTTCACGATCGGCAGCATCGCCTCGATCTTCTTGATGCCCAGCTCGACGGTCTTGCGCAGCCCGCCCACATCCTGGATGTTCATCGCCTGGAAAAGCGGCCCCGGCGTCAGGCCATAGGCCTCGACCAGCCAGTCGATCTGGTTCATCTCGCAGCCCAGCCCGGCCATCAGAACTCCGCCCACGTTGGGGTTTCGGGCATAGCCCCACATCACGCGTTGCAGCGCCTCGAACCCGTCGCCCGATCCGGCCATGCCACAGCCCGTGCCATGCACGAAGGCGACCACGCCATCGACGTTCGGGTAGGGCGCCAGAACCTCGGGCGTGAAATGATCCGCGATCATGCGCGCGGCGGTGGCCGAACAATTCACCGAGGTCAGAACCGCGATATAGTTTCGCGTGCCCACCTGGCCCGTGGCGCGCCGATAGCCCATGAACGTGTCTTGCTTTGCGGCAGGGGCGACGGGGCGCAGATTAGTGCCGAACTCGTATTCGGCCTCCACATTGCGAAATTCAAGGTTGTGCGTGTGCACATGCGCGCCCGCCGGAATATCCTCCGAGGCATAGCCGATCACCTGCGCGTATTTCCGCACTGCTTCGCCCCTGGCAATAGGCTGCGTGGCCATCTTGTGGCCGCGCGGGATCAGTTGGGTTGCGCCGTCATCTCCGGCCTGAAGCTGGGTGACGGCGGTAACGACATTGTCGGCATCTGACAGGCGGACGGTTTTCATGGCGGTATTTCCGGCTTGGGGGGGTGGTCAGGCGCAGGCTGGGCTGTCGCCCGTCCAGCGGTGAATGGGAATATGCGGCGCGCCCGACAGGCGCGCGCGGGCCGCAACCCACAGATCGCGCCAATCGCGCCAGTCTGTCAACGCGGTCTCGGGGTTTGCCCGCGAGCGGGCGACGAATTCGGGGAAATGACCGCGCCCAGTGGGCTGTCCGGTCACGTTGAAGCGGATGTCGAAGGACCAGCGGAACCGGTCCGAGAGATTGGCGAGCGATGCATGCGGCGTCAGCGGATGGAAAATGACCGCGCCGCCCGCCTTGACGGGCAGCGGCACGGCCTTTGCCGGATCAATGAACCCGTCGGCGATGGCGGTCTGCGTCTTGGGGCAATGCGGATACATCTGCGGCTTGCCCGGGATCACCTGCAGGCAGCCGTTCTCGACCGTCGCATCATTCATCGCCAGCCAGACCGTCACCATCTGCGTGTTGTCGCCCTCCTCATGCGCCACCGCCTTGTCCTGGTGCCAGTCGGTGCCGCCGATATGGGCGCGGATTTCGCCGTCTCGCAGCCGGGGCACCGGCGGCTTCAGGCGCACGTGCTGAATCGGGTTCGAGGTGATCTCGGGCCCAATCAGGTCTTCGACAAGGTCCAGAAGGTGCGAACAGGTGATCATCTCGAACACCGCCGGGCCGAAGTGAAACGGCGTCTCCGGCGTGATCTCGTCGCCCGGCAGGGAAATGTCCATCGGCTGGAACCAGTCGCATCCGGCCTCGTAGCTGACCAGGAGCTTGTCCCAGAAATCCATCCCCTCGGGTGCGGGTACGCGGCCTTCGGCATGCCAGGCCGAATACAGCCCGTCGAGCAGGCTCTCGTATTCGGCCTTCACCCCGTTCAGTACCTGCGGCGGCAGAACATCCGGTACGACCAGAACACCGTTCGCGTTGAACGCGTCGATCTGATCCCGGGTCAGGAAAAGGGCCATGTGTCATGCCTCTTGCGACAACACCGGCCCGCTCATTCACACTGGCGACTGTCCGTGCCGGAGGGTTGAGAAAAGCCCGGGGCGGCAACCGCCCCGGAACAGCGCTGCCTTACAGGAACAGCGTAATGATAGGCGGCCAGATCAACAGCACCGACAGCGCCAGCAGCTGCAGCACGATGAATGGCAGGAAGCCGCGGAAGATTGCCGTCAGCGAGATATGCGGTGGCGCCACCGACTTCAGGTAGAAGGCCGCGGGGCCAAAGGGCGGCGACAGGAAGCTGACCTGCATGTTCATGCAGAAGACCACGCCGAACCAGATCGGGATGTAGCGTGCGTCGATCGACCCCAGCCAGCCGATTTCCTCGGCCGGAAGCCGCACGACGATCGGCAGGAAGACCGGCATGATCAGCAACACGATGCCGATCCAGTCCATGAACATCCCCATGATCAGGAAGATCACCATCATCACCAGGATCACGCCCATCGTCGGCAGGTCCGATCCCACGATCATGTTGGCCACGTAGGTGGGCCCGCCCGCCAGCGTGTAGGCCGCGGCCAGCGCGGCGGCGCCGATCGTCACCCAGATGATCGTCCCGGTCGATCGCAGGGTCCGCATCAGGCTGTCCCAGACGATCTCGAAGGTCATTTCCCGGCGGATCAGGCCGATGACGAACACCGCCACCACGCCCATGCCCGCGGCCTCGGTGATGCCGGTGATCCCGCCATAGATCGAGCCCAGAACAACCCCGATTACCACGATAGGCGCGATCAGGCCCTTGCCCATTTCCCAGCCCTTGGCGGTGCGTTCCTTGCCGGCGACGAACACCATGAGAACGGCGAAAAGCGCAAAGAAACCCACCAGCCACGGTATGTCGGCCACCATGCCCAGGAAGATCGGATCGACCCCTTCGGTCACAGCATTCGCGCCCGTCACGGTAAAGAACAGCGCGCGCAGCATCAGCGCGCCGACGATCCACATGCCGAACCGCGATACGAAGCCGAGAAACATCAGGCCTTTCTCTGCCCCTTTCGGGGCATTCGGATCTTCCTCGGGCAGCGGCGCCAGCGACGGGTTCAGCCGCGTGCGAATGATGATGTAGAGGATGAAGAACGAAGCCAGCATGAACCCCGGCAGGAACGACGCGGTGAACAGCGCCTTGATCGAGGTCTCGGTTACAAGACCATAGAAGATCAGCACGATCGAGGGCGGGATCATCGTGCCCAGGCTGCCGCTTGCGCAGATCGTGCCGATGGCAAGGTTCTGGTTGTACCCCAGCCTCAGCATCTGGGGCAGGGCGATAAGCCCCAGAAGAACCACCTCACCGCCGATGATGCCAGACATGGCCGCCATGATCACCGCCATGATCGAGGTGACGATGGCGATACCGCCGCGGGTGCGCGACAGCCATTGATTTAGAGAGTTGTACATGTCCCGCGCGATGCCGGATCGCTCCAGCAGCGCGGCCATGAATATGAATAACGGCACGGATATCAGGACATAGTTCGTCATCTGCCGATAAACGGCCTGCCCCAGAACCGAGAAGGGGCCCTGTCCGAAGGTCCTGAACAGGATGTCGAAATCGAATTTCAGGATCAGGGTGACCACGGCCAGGAAGGCCGAGGCAAACCCCAGGGGCATCCCGATGGCGAGCAATGCGAACATCGCCAGGAGGATGATAAGGCTCAGTGTGCCGATATCGACCATGGCTTACTTCTCCTCCAGCGTGCGGCGAATGTTTTCGATCTCGGTCTCGTCGATATCCTCGATGCCCTTGTGATGTTCGGGCAGCTTGTTCCAGTCGGCGATCAGGTTCGAGATCGCCTGGATGGTTACCAGCAGGATAATGACAAGGATGGCCGGTTTGACCGTGCCGGGAATGGGCGGATCCCATGCCGTGCCAAAGGTCTCCATACGCATCATGCGTCGGATCGCATCGTTATAACCGCCCCAGACGAGGGCGAAGAAAAAGCCGCAGATCAGGCCCACCGAAATCACGTCGGCGGTCTTCTGCATCCATCGCGGCATGATGTCATAGATCACGTAGATCCGGATATGGCTGCGCTGCTGCATCGCGTATTGTCCCGCCAGCAGGAACACGAACGCTGCGATCCACAGCGAAAGCTCGTTGGCCCATAGCGTCGGGCGCGAGAACACGTAGCGCGAGACGACCTCGTAAAACATCACGATCACGATTAGCGCGACCGCGATCATGGCCAGCCGCGAACACACCAGGGACACGATGTCGAAGAATCCATCGGCCTGGGGTTCAATCTCGCCCTTTGTGTCCGACAGGTATAGCGAGGCGAAAAACAGGCTTGCCGCGATGCTCAGCAACATCAGCCAGACCAACGGCCGGCCTTGCGGGCGGATCATCTCGTGCATGCCAATGGCATCTGCGCTGATAAGCTGGTTCGCCACCAGCCAGACGAACAAGATGATGGTCAGGCCGGTAAAGCCGATCATCGCCTTTTTCACAGGTTGTCTAAGACGCCCCAGCCACAGGCTTTCCTGTTGCATACTCCGCCTCCCCCCGTTTCTTTGGAAAAAATCGGCGAGCCCCGATAGGGACCCGCCGGATGCTGTCACAAGGACAAGCGCACAGTCCTGCGGATCATTCGATCAGGCCGAGCTGCTTCATGTATTCCTTGTGGCTGGCCAGGATCGCACCGGCCTCGGGTGAACGCGTGCCCCAGTCATCCCACGCGGCCTGCGCGGCCTTGCGGAACTCGGCACGGTCGGCCGACGACCAGTTGTACAGCGTCACGCCTTCCGACTGCAGCTTGGCCGCGGCCTCGGCATTGGCCTTTTCGTTGTAGAGCGCGATCTGGAAGCTCAGCTTCTGCCAGGCGGTGTCGATGATCCGGCGATGCTTATCGCTCAGGCCTTCCCAGACGGCCTGGTTGCAGGCCAGGTGGTCCGACGGCATCGAGTGGAAGCCGGGATAGGTGGCGTGCTTGACGATGTCGTAAAGGCCAAGACCCACGTTGTTGGCCAGGCCCGAGGCGTCAGCCCCGTCGATGATGCCGGTTTCCAGCGCGGTGAAGATCTCTGTAAAGTCCATCACGATGGGCGAGGCGCCCAGCTTCTCGAAGATCTCGGTTTCCATGCCCGGGGGCGAACGGAACTTCCAGCCTTTCAGGTCTTCGAAACCGGCAATCGGCTTCGACGAGCTGAGCGATTCCTGGCCATAGATCGACCAGCCGATCAGCTGCATGCCCTGCGCGTTGTAAAGCTGCTGCGCCGCGTCGTAACCGCCGCCGTGATAGAGCCAGCTATATTGCTGCCAGGGGGTTTCATACCCGCCCATGATGTCACCGACGAACTGGAACGCGGGGTTCTTGCCGGTCTGGTAGGCGCCGCCGGTGGCGTCGCAGTCGACGATGCCGTTGATCGCGGCGTCGAAGGTCTCCGTCGTGGCCACGACCGAGGACGAATAGAACATTTCAATGGCGATCTCGCCGCCCGACATGGTCTGCACATCGTCGATGAACGTGGCCAGGCGCTGGCCGGTTGGGTGCTCGGTGGCATAGTGCGTTTGAATGCGCAGCGTGACGTCCTGCGCCACGGCGGGCACCGCGATCACGCTTGCAACAGCCGCGGTTTTCAGAATCGAGGTAAGTTTCATGTAATTCCTCCCTTGTCAGGCGCGTGGCCCATTAAGTGGCGCGCCCTCCACGCGCCAGATGGTATACCATCCTGCCGGGACGCTAGCGAAAGCAATCTCGACAATCAACGTTTTTTTGGTATACCAAATCCAGGTTGCCGGGCCGGACGCCTTAGGATCGGGCTTTTCGGCAGTTGGGCCCACAACCGAGAGTGCTCTATGACAGACCAGACCCTGCCTGATCAGATTGCCCAAACTCTGCGCCGCGACATCCTGCGCGGCAAGCTGGCGCCGGGCGATTCGATCAAGGAGCGTGACAATGCCGCCGAAATGGGTGTCAGCCGCACACCGATGCGCGAAGCAATCCGCATCCTGGCGAAAGAGGGGCTCGTCATCCTGCGTCCCTCGCGCAGCCCGATCGTCGCCAGCCCGAGCCTGCAGGAAATCACCGACAACATCGAGGTGCTGTCCTGTCTCGAACTGAAATCTGCGCAGCTCGCCTGCGAACGCGCAACCGATGACGAGTTGCAGGAAATCCAGCGCATTCAGCAGCATATGGAAGCCGTCTATGACACGGTCGATCCCATCGACGTGTTCGAGATCGACATGAGTTTTCACATCGCCATCGCCCGGGCCTCGCACAACCCGTCCATGGCCGAGGCGCATAACGCCTTTCTTTCCCGTCTGTGGCGTGCGCGCTATCTCTCGGCGATCCGCAAACGCTCGCGCGACAGGGTGCTTTCACAGCACCGCGCCATCGTCGCCGGCCTTCTGTCGCGCGATCCCGAGGCCGTGACCCGCGAAATCGGAAGTCACCTTGAACATCTGGTCATAAACGTGCAGCACCGTTTCGAAGAGGATGGGCTGTTGCCGGAGGCGACTGAACCGGAAGCCGTTCCCGAAAAAACATGAGATAAATCAACGCGAAGGAAGCCAAAGATGAAGTTGTTGCGTTACGGCCCGGCCGGGGCCGAGAAAACAGGTGTCCTCGATGACGAGGGCCGCGTCCGCGATCTGAGCGCGCATGTCCCTCACCTCGCCGGGGCGGCGGTTTCACACGTTGCGCTCGAACAGCTGCGTGCGCTCGACCTGTCCGACCTGCCGCTTGTGGAAACCCCCGGACGTATCGGCGCCTGCCTGGCCTCGGTGCCGAATTTCTATTGTATCGGGCTGAACTACGCCAAACACGCCGCCGAAACCGGCGCCGAACCTCCGAAAGAGCCGATCCTCTTCTCCAAGGCCAGCTCGGCGCTCTCCGGCCCGTTCGATCCGGTGGTCATTCCCCGCGGCTCCGAAAAGGCCGACTGGGAGGTCGAACTGGGCGTCGTCATCGGGCGCGAGGCCTCGTACGTCTCCGAGGCTGACGCGCTCGACTATGTTGCGGGCTATTGCGTGATCAACGATGTCTCCGAGCGGTCGTTCCAGATGGATCGCGGCGGTCAATGGATCAAGGGCAAATCGGCCCCCACCTTCGGGCCCACCGGCCCCTGGCTCGTCACCGCAGACGAGGTGTCCGATCCCCAGGCGCTTGGTCTGTCGCTCGATCTCAACGGCGAGACGGTGCAGGACAGCTCCACCGACGACATGATCTTCTCGGTGCGCGA
The DNA here is from genome assembly GCF_005434965.1 of Marimonas lutisalis. GTDB lineage: Bacteria > Pseudomonadota > Alphaproteobacteria > Rhodobacterales > Rhodobacteraceae > Marimonas_A > Marimonas_A lutisalis. The sequence goes on along the minus strand of NZ_SKCI01000001.1, from coordinate 1,550,260 downwards.
GATCATCAGCCACATGAGCCAGTTCTTGAAGCTGATGCCGGGCGATGTCATCGCGACGGGCACACCCTCCGGGGTCGGTCTGGGCATGACGCCGCCGCGCTTCCTGAAGCCCGGCGACGTCATGACGGTCCGGGTCGAAGGACTGGGCGAGCAACGCCAGAAGGCCGTGGCCGCCGATTGATCCACGGGTCGCCCCCGCAATGCGGGGGCGGTCCCTTTTGGGCGGTCAGTGGATCAGTGATCCGCCGTTCACGTCGACTTCCGATCCGGTGACATAGGCCGCCAGGTCCGACGCCAGGAAAAGGCAGCAGCCCGCCACGTCCGAGGCCTCGCCCGCGCGGCCCATCGGGATGCCGTCCAGGATCATCGTCATCATCTCATCCGTCAGCATGCCGCCGGTGATGTCGGTGGCGATGAATCCCGGGCAGACCGCGTTGGAACGCACCCCATCGGGGGCCAGCTCGCGTGCCATCGCCTTGGTCAGGCCCAGGATGCCCGCCTTCGCCGCCGAATAGTGCGGGCCGCCGAAAATGCCGCCGCCGCGCTGCGCTGAAACCGACGAGATGTTGACGATCGAACCAGTTTTGCGCTCGCGCATATGCGGGATGATCGCCTGGCTCATGTACAGCGTGCCGCGCAGGTTCACGTCCAGCACGGCATCGTAATTTTCGGGCTCGATATCCATGATCTTCAGCGGCTGGGTAATGCCGGCGTTGTTGACCAGGATATCGGCCTGCCCAAAGGCATCCAGCACCGCCGCGACCGCGTCGACACAGGCCCATTTGTCGGTGACATCGCAGGCCAGGCCAATATGCGCGTCACCGATATCCGCGGCGGCTTTCTTGGCCGCGCCTTCGTCAAGGTCGAGAATGGCCACGCGCGCGCCATGCGCGGCAAAGAGCGAGGCCGTCGCCTTGCCCAAGCCCCGCGGCGAGGCCGCGCCGGTCACGATGGCAGTCTTGCCTTCCAGCAGTTTCATCAGGTTCTCCTCACAGCCATGATTTGATCGAGGCCATAACGGCCTCCACGGACAGTCCGTATTGGTGATGCAGCGTCGGCAGCGCGCCGGCATCCAGAAACTCGTCGGGCAGGCCGATCTGGCGGAACGGCACATGCACGCCCGCGCGCATCAGCGCGCCCGCTACCGCCTCGCCCAGGCCGCCGATCACCGTGTGATTTTCCGCCGTCACCACCAGCCGCCCCGATTTCGCGGCCTCGGCGGCAATGGTGTCCACGTCCAGCGGCTTGATCGTCGGCACGTGCAGCACCGCACAATCCACGCCATCGGCGGCCAGCTTCTCGGCCGCGTCCAGCACCCGCATCGTCATGAAGCCCGACGAAATGAACAGCACGTCGCGCCCGTCGCGGATCGTCTGCGCCTTGCCCAGCTTGAACCGGTAACCATAGCGCCCCAGCACGTCGGGCACCTTGCCGCGCAGAAGGCGCATGTAGACCGGGCCGGGATGGTCGGCGATAGCATGGGTCGCCTGCGCCGTTTCCACCGCATCGCAGGGGTCGACGATGGTCAGGTTCGGCATTCCGCGGAAAATCGCGATATCCTCGGTCGCCTGGTGGCTGGGGCCATACCCGGTGGTCAGGCCAGGCAAGGCACAGCAGATCTTGACCGGCAGGTTTTCCTCAGCAATCGCCATGGCGATGAAATCATAGGCCCGGCGCGAGGCGAAAACGGCATAGGTGGTGGCAAAGGGCGTGAACCCCTCGCGCGCCAGCCCCGCCGCGGCCGAAATCATCACCTGCTCGGCCATGCCCATCTGGTAAAACCGGTCGGGATAGGCGTTGGCGAAAACATGCATGTCGGTGTATTTCGACAGGTCCGCCGACAGGCCAACGATATCTTCGCGGGTTTTCGCAAGCTCGCACAGCGCCTCGCCAAAGGGCGCCGCGATCGTCTCGCGCCCTTCCGCATCGAGCGAGGCAATCATCGCCGAGGTGCGCGCGCCGTCATTGGCGGCCTTGCGCGGGGTGTATTTCGACTTGCGCCGCGAATGGGCGCCGAACGGGACATCACTCATTGCGGCTTCTCCTCGTCCAGAATGGCCAGTGCCTTTTGCCATTCGTCCGGCTCGACCCGGATGAAATGCGTGATTTCCCGCTCTTCCAGGAACGGGATGCCTTTGCACATTTTGGTATTGCAGATGATCACACGCGGCCGCGCGCCCTCGTGGCGTCTCGCGGTGTCGAAGGCCGCGACCAGAGCGTCCAGGTCATTGCCGTCCACCTCCTGCGCGTGCCAGCCAAAAGCTTCCCACTTGGCGGCTTCGGGCGTCCGGGCCAGCGCCTCGCGCGTGGGTCCGTCCGCCTGCTGGTTGTTGAAGTCGACCACCGCGATCAGGTTGTCCAGCTTCCACTGCACCGCCGACATCACCGCCTCCCAGGTCGAGCCTTCGCCCAGTTCCCCATCCGACAGCATGTTATAGACGAAGGCCGGGTTGCCTTTGCGCTTCAGCCCCATCGCCGCGCCCACCGCGATGCCCAGCCCGTGGCCCAGCGATCCGCCGGTAATCTCCATCCCCGGCGTATAGGACGCCATGCCGGACATCGGCATGCGTGAATCGTCCATCCCATAGGTGGCGATCTCGTCCTCGGGCAGGATGCCAGCCTCGATCATCGCCGCGTACAGCGCGATGGCGTAATGCCCGATCGACAGGTAGAACCGGTCCCGACCTTCCCATTCAGGCTCTTCCGGACGATAGGTCATGGCGTGAAAATGCGTCACGGCCAAGAGATCGGCCGCCCCCAGTGCCTGGCCGATATAGCCCTGTCCCTGGACCTCGCCCATCAACAGCGCATTGCGCCGGATCGCCCACGCGCGCTGCGCAAGACTGACATTCGAGCCTGATTGCCGTACCAAGGTTCGCCTCCCGGGAAATCTTGTCTCTTCACAATGATCACTCGCGCGCACGGGGTCGTTATGCAACGTTGAATTCTTAACCACTTCGTTAGAATTACTAAAATGTTTTCGCACAGAAACCGGTGGCCGCTGCAACACGCGGCTGCCTATCCTGCGCATGAACCCATGGCGGAGGAGCAGGGATGAATCTTTCAGCAATGTTGGCGCAGCGGAATGCCGAAGGGCGCCCGGTGCGCGTCGGCCTCATCGGCGCGGGCAAGTTCGGCTCGATGATCCTGGCCCAGGCCAAGTGCATCCCCGGCTACCATGTCGCCGCGATCGCCGATCTGGATCTCGGCCGCGCGCGCGAGTCGCTAGCGCGGGTCGGCTGGCCCGAGGACCGCTACGGCGCCGCGTCTGTCTCTCACGCGCTTGACGCCGGCACCACCCACCTGACCGAAGACGCGCAGGCGCTCTGCGCCGCAGACGGCATCGAATGCGTGGTCGAGGCCACCGGCCACCCGATCGCGGGCATCCGGCACGCCATGGCGGCAATCGACGCGGGCAAGCACGTGATCATGGTCAATGTCGAGGCCGATGTGCTCTGCGGCGCGCTCCTGGCCGAACGCGCGCGGCAAAAAGGCGTGGTCTATTCCATGGCCTATGGCGATCAGCCCGCCGCGATCTGCGAACTGGTCGACTGGGTGCATGCCTGCGGCTTTGAACTGGTCGCTGCCGGCAAGGGCATGAACTTCGCGCCGCCTTACCGCTATTCCACCCCCGATACGGTCTGGGGTTTCTTCGGCTGGAGCGACGAGGAAGTCGCCGCCGGCGACTTCAATCCGAAAATGTACAATTCCTTCACCGATGGCACCAAGGCCGCGATCGAAATGGCGGCGGTCGCCAATGCCACCGGCCTCGATTGCCCCGATGACGGGTTGGCCTTTCACCCCAGCGGGCTGCAGGACCTGGCCGAGGTGTTCAAACCCGCCAGCGACGGCGGGCAACTGGCGCGGCCCGGCCTTGTCGATATCGCCGCCAGCCGCGAACCCGATGGCCGTGTCGTGCTCAACAACATCCAGTATGGCATGTTCGTCACCTTCCGCGCGCCCGATGAATACACCCGGGCGTGTTTCCAGCAATACGGGCTCCTGACCGACAAGTCGGGCTGGTACGGCTCGATGTGGCGGCCCTTCCACCTGATCGGGCTGGAAACCAGTGTCTCGGTCCTCTCGGCCTGCCTGCGCGGCGAGGCGACAGGCTCCTCCACACGCTACCGCGCCGATGCGGTCGCCACCTCGAAGGGCGATTTCGCCGCCGGCGACTATCTCGATGGCGAAGGCGGCTTCAAGGTCTGGGCCAAGGCGATCCCGGCGGCGCAATCCGTGGCGCGCAACGCGCTGCCCATCGGCCTGGCACATCACGTGAAACTCAAACGCCCGATCCAGCGCGACCAGGTGGTCAGCTTCGACGATGTCGAGCTGACCGACGATCTCGACATCGTCGAGATGCGCGAGGAGCAAAAACGCCTGCTCGACAGCGCCACCTGACACACCCGGCCCCGTCACAGGGCCGGGCAACGGTGCGTGCTCAGGCGTTTTCGGGGTTGCAGATATCCGCGACCGATTTCCTGACCGCGTTCAGGTTGAACACGTCGTCCAGCCAGTTTTCGCGGAAGATCACCGATTTCGCCTTGTCGATCGCCAGCAGCGCACCATCTGAAAACTTGCCTTCGGGGAAAATGCCAAAGGCGATCGCCAGCTCGATCTTCAGGTGGCCGAGTATGAAATCATGTGCGGCCGCTTCCGGCACGCCCATTGAAATCGCGCGGTCCGTGGCCTCGCGCAGCGCCAGCGCAAAGGTCGCGCCCACGGTTTCCGACAGGGCCGGCTCCAGCACGGCAATGTCCTGCAAGGTGCAGCGATGCGACCGCGCCACCGGGCCATAGATGATCTTCGCCACTTCCTCGCAGAGCGCGTAATGTTCTTCCGACCCCTGGATCAGCGCGCAGACAATGCCCTGCGGCCCGTGGATGCCGCCGAAATAGTCGCGCTGCGCCTCCACGTCCGGCGTCACCTCGAAAATGTTGGGGTGGCAGGGATGGGTGCAGAAATAGGTCACGTCCCCGCGCTCGGGCATCTCGCCGGCAAAGGGGGCGGCCGCATCCAGCACGATCAGCGCGGCACCGGGTTTCACCTTGTCGATGAAGGTGTGCGCGATCTTGCCGATCAGCCGGTCGGGCACCGCCATCACGATCACGTCCGCATCGGCCAGCGCGGCATCCTGCGCCACCGCGTTGACACCCACCTCGGCTTTCAGCCGCGCGCGGCCTTCGTCTGAGATTTCCACGTGGTCCACCTCGAAACGCGAGGGTTTCAGGTTCTGCGCCAGGCGCACACCCATTTTTCCGCCTGCGCCCAGCAATGCAATCTTGGTCATGTCGTTCTCCTTCATGCAGCGCCACCGCCGCGTTTGATCCAGCCGAAGTAATCCAGGCTTCCCATCTGCCCGCCTTTCAGCGCGATTTGCAGGCCATCCAGCGCGGGATTGTCGGAATAGGCCGTCAACAACGCCGCGCCGGGTATGGTCGGCGCCAGCGCGGTAAAGGCGTAGATCCCCAATTCGCGCGCCGCGTGCCCTGACGTGTCGCCGCCCGAAATCACCGCGCGTTTGATCGCGAATTTTTCGATGCAGTCCTTCAGCAACCGGCCCAGCAGACGGCCCAGCCGCGCATTGGCGGACTCCATCGTGGTCCCGCTTCGCTCCACCGCTGCGCGTATCCGCGCCACCGACGGGTCATCCGGCCCCCGCGCCGTACAGATCAGCACATCGCGCCCGGCTTCGACGGCGCGGAAAACTTTCAGGGCAAAGGCCTCCAGATCGGCGGCGTCGGCCTCATCAACCGCCAGCACCGGGTCCAGATGGAACAGCGCAAACCCGTTTGCCTCGGCCCAGTCGATCTGCGCCGCTGTGGTGGGCGAAACCGAACCCGACACCGCCACGATCTGATCGACAGGGCCGGCGCCCGCGGTCTGGTCCGCGCCCTGCAACAGCCCCGCCGCGCGCCAATGCGCAACCAGCGCATATTCCACCCCTTGCGATCCCGCGGCAAAGGTCTGGCCTGTGCCGTCGTTCCAGATCAGCGCGCCGTTTTCCCGCATATGCGCCTGCGTCATCGCATCAAGCGTGACCACCTGTGCCCCCGCCGCGCGTTCCCGTGTCAGGGCGGTAGCTGGATCGCGCTCGAGGTCCTCGATGGTGATCGCGCCGAACCGTTTGTCGGTCTGCGCCGACAGGTGCCGGCCCACATCCGCTTCGCCCATCGGCGTAACCGGGTGGCGGGCCATCACCGGATGCCGGTCCACCCGGTAGACGCCACCGCCCGCTGCGGCAAACAGATTGCCGAAAATCTGGTAGCGCCGCATCACCGGCGCCGCGACCAGGAAGGGCACCAGATCTGTGCCGATCACCCGCGCGCCGATGTCGATCGCCTTGCCGATCGAGCCGACATGCGGCGCGCTGTCGAGGGTCGAGCAGACCTTGTAATGCACCACCGGTGCGCATGTTTCGCGCAGGAAGTCGAAGGCGGGCGGCAGCTGTGCTTCCATCCATTCCGGGCCATGGCTGCGCGCCGTGCTGGCAATGCCCGCCGCGCGGATATCTGGGAATCGCGCCAGCATCTCGAGCGTCGGGATGTTCTGAAACAGGACCGATGGAACGCCGGCAAAGGCCAGCACCTCCATCGTCGCGGCCGAACCGGTGAAATCGTCACCATACCAGCCGACGAGTATGCCTTCTGGCAGGCGCGGGCTCACCTGTAGGTCTCCAGCGCCCGGGCGAGGGCCGGGTGGGTCTTTGCGTAATCCTCGGCCGCGATGCCGGCCATTGCCGCGTCCCAGGCATCGCGAAGGCTCTGCACACCGGCCGCTGGGCCATCGGGGTGGCCCATGATCCCGCCGCCAGCCGCGTAAATGCAATCGGCGCTGCCCAGCCTCCGATAGGTGTCCGGCGGCTGCGCGGCGGTCTGGCCCGAGGAAAAGACCGGCATCGGAATGCAGGGCTTGTCGCCAAATAGCGGCTCCAGCAGCGACCGGGCCGAGGCCATCACGCTGTCGTCGCTTTCGCTGAACTTGTTGCGCAGCCCGTTCACATGCATGTGGTCTGCCCCCGCCAGGCGCCACAGCTTCGACCACGCCGGATAGGACCAGCCCAGCATCGGCGCCCGAGACAGCGCCCCCCATCCGTTGCGATGGGCATGGATCGGCAGCTCGGAATGGCGCGCAAGCGCCAGAAGGCCGCTCAGCCCGATGGAATTCAGGCTGACCATCACGCAGGTGCCGCCCAAATCGCGCACCAGATCATGCCGGCGCCGCATATCGTCGATCTCGCCGGTCAGGTTGAACGCATACATCACCTTCCTGCCGGTCTTGTCGGCCCGCGCGTTCAGCACCTCCATCACCGCGCGGGCGCGCGCCTCGAACGGGCAGGCGGGGCCATCGGCCTGCAACTCGTCATCCTTGATAAAGTCGATCCCCGCGCCGGCCAGCTCTCCGGCCAGATCCGCCGTGGCCTCGGGCGACAGCCCCACGCTCGGCTTGATAATCGTCCCGATCAGCGGCCCGCTCTCAACGCCGGCCAGCCGTCTTGTGCCATCGATGCCGAATTTCGGGCCCGGGCCGGCGGCGGCAAAACTGCCGGGCAGGCGGATATCCTCCAGCCGCAACCCGGAAAACTCGCGCAGCTCAAAGAGGTTGCCGCCCAGCGTGGCCATCAGGTTGGGCAGGTCCGGGCCGATGTTGTCCACCGGCCACGAAAGCGTCACCTGCGCCCGGCGGTATCCTTGCCCCTGGTCCGGCGTAACGCAGGGCAGGGACGGCGCGCCCACACTTTCCAGCTCCTCCAACCGCTCCACCCGCGCGGCCGACCGCTCTCGCAGTTCCTCCGTCTCGCCCGGCAGCTTCACGAAGGTCCCCGAGGATTGCTCGCCCGCCATCACCTCGGCCGCGCGGGCCGGGTCCAGCGGCGTTTCAATCGTGTAATCGGCTTCGATGCGCGTGCTCATCTGGCCTCTCCCGGCTTGGTCCTCGGCGGCAATCTGCCCCCGAGGTTCCACGCGCGCGCGCCCGGGTCAAGAAAATAGGGTAAAAGGGTTGTGAAGCCTGGCTTCACGATGCAACCATGCAGAAGCCCCGGCCAGGCGCCGGAACAAAGACAGGTAAGCCCCATGCGCGGCATCAATCTCAAGGCGACCGAGTATTTCGAGGCGGTTGCGCGGCTCGGAACGGTGACTAAGGCGGCGGCCGAGCTTGGCGTCTCTCCCTCCGCCGTCAGTCAGCAGATACGCCTCCTGGAAGGCCAGTTCGGGGTCAAGCTCTTCCGCCGCGAAAAACGCCGGCTGGTGCTCACCCTCGATGGCGACCGGCTATTCCAGACCACCACGCACGCTTTCGGCGCCCTGCGCAACGCTCGCAGCGCCATCGGCCGCCAGCGCGACATGCGCAGCCTGACGATCCGCGTCAGCCCAAGTTTCGGCGTGCGCTGGCTCGGCCCGCGCGTCGCCCGCTTTGCCGAAGGCAACCCCGACTGGGCGATCCGCATCGACGCCACACCCGATTTCACCGCCTTCGAGACCGAAGCGGTCGATTGCGATCTCCGCTACGGCCACGGCGAATGGACGGGCCTCACCGTCGAATGCCTGATGCACGATCTCGTCCTGCCGCTCTGCAGCCCGGCCTATCGCGACCGCCTCCAACAGCACAGCGATGATCCCGCCGAACAGCTGCGCGCCGCGCGGCTGATCGACAGCGTCAAGACGCTCTACCGCTGGGATCTCTGGCTCGCCGCCAACCAGATCGAGCTTTCCGATCTCGTTTATCCCTTCCGCTTCGACCGCTCCTCGATGGCCATAGAAATGGCGAAACAGTCGGGCGGGGTCGCGCTCGACAGCGCCGCGCTCTGCCTGCCCGAGCTTGAGCGGGGCGAACTCGTGCCACTTTTCCCAGCGCTTCAGGTGATCGAATTTCCCGCCTACTGGTTCGTCTGCCCGCCGCGCTACCTCAACCGCCGGATTCTGAACCGCTTCGCCAGCTGGATCAGCGAAGAAGCGCAAGCGCACGAAGCCGAGGTCCGCACGCGCCTGCAAAACCTCGGCTGCTCGTTCCTGCCGGCCCGCCCGGGCGATCCGCTGGCAAACTGAAACGGGCACGATCCTGCGGAAATCTGCATCTTCTTGTTAGCAATTCTTCAAAGGATTCGGCCGCGAAACCCGCTACCTCTGCAGCTAAGACAGGAATGACAAAGAGGCTACGGCCATGCCCGACATCCAGCAGATGGCGAACGCCATCCGGTTTCTCGCGATCGACTCCATCCTGAACGCGGGTGAAGGCCACCAGGGCGTGCCGCTCGGCATGGCCGAGATCGCGGCGACGCTCTATGCCAACCACCTCAGAGCCGATCCGGCCAACCCGCTCTGGCCCGATCGCGATCGCGTGGTGCTGTCCAACGGGCACGGCTCGATGCTGCTCTACAGCCTGCTGCACCTGTCGGGATATGAAGAACTGTCGCTCGATGCCTTGAAATCCTTCCGGCGGCTGGGCTCGGTCTGCGCTGGCCACCCCGAGATCGAACAACACGCCGGAATCGAGATCACCACCGGGCTCCTGGGGCAGGGGATTGCCTGCGCCGTCGGCATGGCCGTGGCCGAGGCACGTCTTGCCGCCGAGTTCGGTTCCGATCTGGTCGATCACCGCACCTGGGCCTTCGTCGGCGACGGCTGCCTGCAGGAAGGCGTTGGGCAGGAGGCGATCTCGCTCGCGGGCCACCTGCGCCTGGGCAAGCTCACCTTCCTCTGGGACGACAACCACATCACCGATGACGGCGACACCATCCTGTCGATCAGCGAAGACGTACCCGCGCGCTTTGTCGCGGCAGGCTGGCACGTGCAAAGCATCGACGGTCACGACATCGCCGCCATCGACGCCGCGATTGAAACGGCCAAGGCCGATCCGCGCCCCTCGCTCATTGCCTGCCGCACGACCATCGCGCGCGGCATCCCGCGCTTGCAGGGCCAGCGGGGCGGCCACAGCGCGCCGCTGACAGGACAGGACCGCGCCGATGCCGCCGCGATGCTGGGCTGGTCCAGCCCCGCCTTCGACATTCCAGCCGGCATTCGCACCGATTGGGCCGCGTTGTCGCAACGGGGCAGCGCCGCGCGGTCCGCCTGGTCCGCACGCCACGCCGCGCACCGCCACGCGGTCGAGTTCGACCGCCGCATCGCCGGCGATCTTCCGGCAACGTGGGACGAAATCGCGGCCAACCTGCGCAACACCGCCGCCGCTACTCCCCATCCGACGATCATGGCTTCGGGCGATGTCTGCGATGCACTCGCCGCCCCCATGCCCGAAAGCCTCGTGCTCTGCGCCGATCTCGAAGCGCCAACCAATCACAAGCGCAGCCGCACGGCCTTTTCCGCGCAGGACCGGGCCGGGTCCTACGTCCATTGCGGCGTGCGCGAACATGTGATGGGCGCGATGGCCTGTGGCATCGCCGCCCATGGCGGCCTGCGCCCGGTGAATGTGACCTACCTGGCCTTTGCCGATTACGAACGCCCCGCCATGCGCATGGCCGCGCTGATGGGGCTGCCCGCGCTTTTCGTTTTCAGCCACGATTCCATTGGCGTCGGTAGCAACGGGCCCACGCACCAGCCGGTGGAAATCCTGGCCAGCTACCGCGCCATGCCCAACATGCGCGTCTTTCGCCCCGCCGACGCGGTCGAAACCGCCGAGGCCTGGGAAATTGCGCTAGAAGCGCGCAACACACCCAGCCTCTTCGCGCTCTCCCGGCAGGATGCGCATCCGGTGCGCTCGGATCGGGCCGATAACTTCAGCCGCAAGGGCGCCTATGTTCTGGCCGAGGCCAGCGGCCCCCGCGTGCTCACGCTGCTGGCCACGGGCACCGAGGTCGCACTCGCCGTCGCCGCGCGCGAAGCGTTGGAGCGCGACGGCATCGCCACGGCGGTGGTATCCATGCCCTGCTGGGAGCTTTTCGACGACCAGGACGAAACCTATCGCTCAGAGGTGCTCGGCGATGCGCCGCGCATCGCGGTCGAGGCGGCAATGCAGTTCGGCTGGGAACGCTGGCTGCGCCCGGGCGACCGCTTCATCGGTATGCCCGGTTTCGGCGCGTCCGACCGCGCCGATGCGCTTTACGCCCATTTCGGCATCACGTCCGAGCGGATTGTCGAGGTGGGCCGCGCCCTCGCGGGGCAGGGCGGGGCTCAGTAAAGCCCCGCCATCTTCGCCCGCAGCCGGATCAGTGCCAGAACCGTGTCGATCGTCGGCGTTGGCGTGCCGGTCAACTCGCCCACCTCCTGAACCGAGGCTACCAGCGCGTCGATCTCCATCGGCCGCCCGGCATCCAGGTCCTGCCACATCGAGGTGCGGTGCGCCCCCACGGCCGCGCCGCCGTCGATCCGGCGTTCCACGTCGATGGGAAACTTGACGCCCAGTTTCTCGGCGATCTCCTGCGCCTCCAGCATCATGCCGCGCGCCACCGCCCGCGTGCCGGGATCGGTGCACAGCACATCCAGCGTCGCATGCGTCAGCGCCGATATCGGGTTGAACGACAGGTTGCCCCACAGCTTTACCCAGATCTCGTCGCGGATGCGCGGCCGCACCGGCGCCTTCAGCCCGGCCGCCGAAAGCGCCTTCGACAGTGCCATCGCGCGTTCTGATTTCTCGCCCGAAGGCTCGCCCAGCGAAAACCGGTTGCCCTCGATATGCTTGATCACCCCGGGCTCCACCACTTCCGCCGCCGGGTAGACGACACAGCCCAGCACCCGGTCGGGGCCAAACCCGTTCCACTGCGCATCCCCCGGATCGACCGAGGCCAGCCGCGTGCCCTCGAACGGGCCGTCCAGCTTGTGAAAATACCACCAGGGCAGCCCGTTCACCCCGCTGACGATGGTCGTGTCCGGCCCGATCAGCGGCTGCATCTTCTCCACCACCGGCGGCACCGAATGCGCCTTGAGCGTGATGATCACGTAATCCTGCGGCCCCAGCTCGGCCGGATCGTCCGAGGCGGTCACCGGCACATTGGTCCGCGTGCCGTCCTCCTCGATCAGGGTCAGCCCGTTTTCGCGCATCGCCGCCAGGTGCGGCCCCCGCGCAACCAGGCTCACATCCGTCCCGGCCTGCACCAGCTTGACCGCGATGTAACCGCCGATCGCACCGGCGCCGAATATGCAGATCTTCATGGCCTTGTCCTCCCGCCTGTCAGCCCGTCAGCCCCAGCTTCTCGGCCATGCCGATCCGCTGGATCTTGCCGGTCGCGCCCTTCGGAATTTCCTCCAGAATGATGACCGACCGCGGCACCTTGAAATCGGCCACATGTTCGGCGGCAAAGGCGCGGATCGCTTTCTCGTCCAGCGCCGATCCCTCTTTCAGCACAACCGCCGCGGCAATCTCTTCGCCCAGCTTGTCATGCGGCACGCCGAAACAGACCACTTGCGCGATCTCGGGATGGCTCAGCAGAACCGCATCCACCTCAAGCGGGCTGATCTTTTCGCCGCCCCGGTTGATGATCTCCTTCAGCCGACCGGTCAGGTTCAGGTATCCGTCCCCGTCAAACGCTCCTTGGTCGCCGGTGCGGAACCAGCGCTTGCCCTCGGCCATGAAGAACGATTCTTCGTTGGCCTTCGGGTTGCCCTCGTATCCCGGCGTCACGTTCGGCCCGCTGATCACCACTTCGCCGGTCGCGCCCGCGTCCAGCAGGCGGTCCTCGGCCTCGTCGGCGATGCGCACCTCGGGGCCGGCGGGCACGCCGACCGATCCGGGCTTCTGCGCGCGCGGCGGCAGCGGGTTACAGCACATCTGGTGGGTGGCCTCGGTCATGCCATAGGCCTCGATCACCGGCGCGCCGAAGGTCTCGACCAGCTCGTGCATCACCGGCGCCGGAAGCGAGGCCGAGGACGAGCGCAGGAAGCGCAGATTAGCGCTCTCGATGATCTCGCGGTTGCGCTCGGCACGCGCCAGGATGGCCTGGTGCATGGTCGGCACGGCGGTGTACCAGCTGGGCTTCACATCATCCAGCTGCGCGAAAAAGCGCAGCGCGTTGAACCCCGGCGTGCAGCAGATTTGCGCGCCTGCGGCCAGCGATGCGGCAACCGCCGCGATCAGCCCGTGAATGTGAAACAGCGGCATCACGTTCAGGCAGCGGTCCTCGGGCGTCAGCGCCAGCGATGTCATGATGTTATGCGCCGAGGCATGGATGTTCGATTGCATCAGCGGCACGATCTTGGGCCGCGATGTCGTCCCCGAGGTGTGCAGGATCAGCGCGATATCATCGGGTTCCGGCGCGGCGCTGTCGCAATCGCCGATCCTGCCCTCGGCGCTCAAGGTGAAACTGCCGGCCGGCGCCTCCGGATCAAACGAAAGACGCAGGATGGCGATCCCGAATTTCTGCGCGGCGGGCAGGGCAGGGCCGTCATAATCCTCGGCCACGACCAGCGCCTTGGCCTGCAGGTCCTCCAGGTAGAACTCGTATTCCTCCTGCCGGTAGGCGGGGTTCAGCGGTGCGGTGGTGGCAGCTTGCGCGATGGTGACAAAGGCCGCGGCCATTTCCGGCCCGTTGGGCAGCACGATCGCCACCCGGTCGCCGCGGCCCACGCCAAAGCCGTGCAACGTGTCGGCCACCTCGGCCGACAGGGTCCGCAATCCCCCATAGCTCAGCCAGGGCCGGTCGGGCGCGCCGATGGCGGGGGCGTTTTCGTCATGCGTGGCGATCAGGGCAGAGACGGTCGGGCTCATGTCGGGCTCCATTTATTTCGTGTTGGTCTTGGTCAAAGGTCAGACGGCATAGGCCAGCCCATCCGAACGTGGGTCATTGGCGGCTTCGATCAGGCCCGAAGGATGGCTGACAACCGCGCCGGCATGTCCCATCAGGCTGGAAAAGGCGGACACGGTTTCAACTTCGTGCCCGGCTGCGGCCAGCGCGGCACGCAGCGCCGGGTCGAAATTATCCTCCAGCTTCAGGCTGGTCGTATCATCGCCCCATGTCTTGCCCAACAGCCAGCGCGGCGCGGTCACCGCCTGCTGCAGGGGCATACCGAACTGGGCATAGCGCGAAAACACCGCCGCCTGCGTCTGCGGCTGGCCTTCGCCGCCCATCGTGCCATAGGACATCACCCGCCCGTCCTTCAGATGCGCCAGCGCCGGGTTCAACGTGTGGAAGGGCCGCTTGCCCGGGGCCAGCTGGTTCGGCCCGCCGGCCAGCGAAAAGCCCGCGCCGCGGTTCTGGAACATCACTCCGGTCTCGGGGCAGGTCAGGCCGCTGCCAAACTCCCAGAACACGCTCTGGATAAAGCTCACCACATTGCCGTACCGGTCGGCCGCGCCCATCCATATCGTATCGCCGGGCTTGGCCTCGTGCGGCCAGGGCAGGGCAGTTTTCATGTCGATGGCGGCGGCCATACGCTCCATCTCGACATCACTCAGGAACTCCTGCGCCGGCTGGCGCATGGCGCGCGCGTCGCCCAGCTCGGCATTGCGCGTGATAAAGGCCTGCTTGGTCGCCTCAATCAGCCCGTGAATGTGATCGAAACTTTCGCCCTCGCGTATGCCCAGCCGGTCGAAAACACCCAGGATCGCCAGCGATGACATGCCCTGCGTGGGCGGCCCCATGTTGTAAAGCGTGCCCAGCGACGTGCTGATCGTCAGCGGCGTTTGCTGTTCCGCGTGATAGGCTTCGAAATCCGTCAGGCGCAGCGGGCTGCCCTGCGCCTCAAGGAAGGCGGCATGCGTTTTCGCGATATCCCCACGATAGTAGCTGTCGGTCCCATCTTGACCGATGGCCGCCAGCGTAGCACCCAGTGCCGCCTGCACCAGCGCATCGCCCGGCGCGGGCGCCTGCCCGTCGCGCAGATAAAGATCGGCAAAGCCGGGCACATCGCGCAGCCCGTCGATTTTTTCCTCGGTTGTCACCGACTGGTTGCGCGTGACTGCCACGCCGCCCTTCGCCAGCGCGATCGCCGGGACCAGAAGCTCCGAAAGCGCGCGGCGCTTGGACGGATCGACCAGGGCCAGCGCCGCCTCCCAGCCGCCAACCGAGCCCGGGACGGTCAGCGCCGCCTGCGCTCCGCGCGTCGGCAGCGCGGTGACATGCCCGCGCTCGGCATACCATTCGGGCGTGGCTAGCCCGGCGGCCGGGCCGCAGGCGGAAATCGCCGCCGGTGCCTCGCCCTTGCGATGGATCAGCCAGAACCCGTCGCCGCCGATCCCCGTCATATGCGGGTAGACGACGGCAATCGCGGCCGCCGCCGCAACCATCGCCTCGATTGCCGTGCCGCCATCGTCCAGAACATCCGCGCCGATTTTCGTGGCCACGCGATGCGGCGCGGTAAAGCCGCCCGTCAGGCCCAGTGCCGTTTCGATCATTCCAAGGTCCGCCCTGTTGCGCCCCGGCGTCCTCCTCCGGGGTCGTTCGCGCCACAACAAACCGTTATCCGGCCCGATGCGCAAGCCCACTGATGAAGGCAACGGCGGCACGCGACGTTACGGCCTTCTGGGAATCGCCCGAAATCCGCCTATTCTGACCCAAACAGAGAAAACGAGGACAGCGTGAGCTTCACCACCCGCCCGGAACTGATCGGCACGTTCGGCGTTGCCACCTCGACCCACTGGATCGCCTCGGCGGTCGGCATGAAGATGCTTGAACAGGGCGGCAACGCCTTCGATGCCGCCGCGGCGATGGGCTTTGTGCTGCACGTGGTCGAGCCGCATCTGAACGGCCCGCTGGGCGACATGCCCGCGCTGTTCCGCCTTGCCGGTCAGGAGGTGCCACAGGTGCTGTGCGGGCAGGGCGTGGCACCCGCCGGCGCCACGATCGAGCATTACCGCAGCGTCGGGCTCGAGCGCATCCCCGGCGCGGGGCTTCTCGCCACCGTGGTGCCGGGCGCCTTCGATGCCTGGATGATCCTTCTGCGCGATCACGGGACGCTTTCCTTGCGCGACGTGCTGGAACCCGCGATTCACTATGCCCGCGCGGGCCACCCCGTGCTGCCGCGCGTCTCGGCCACCATCGCCGGGCTGGCCGATTTCTTCCGCGACGAATGGCCCAGCTCCGCCGCCACCTGGATGCCCGGCGGCCAGCCGCCCGCGCCGCACACGCTCTTCTGCAATCCCGACCTGGCCGACACCTGGGAGCGGCTCCTCGCCGAAGCCGAGGCTGCGACAGGCCGCGAGGCCCAGATCGAGGCGGCGCGCGCGGCCTTCTACCGCGGCTTCATCGCCGACAGCATCGACCGCTTCGTGGCCGAGGCCGAGTTGATGGACGCCGAAGGCGCCCGCCGCAAGGGGGTTCTGACAGGCGACGACATGGCCAACTGGCAGGCAACCTACGAGGCGCCACTGTCCGTCGATTACGGTGACTGGACGGTCTGGAAGGCCGGCTTCTGGTCGCAGGGGCCCAGCCTCCTGCAATCGCTGCGCATCCTCGACGGCGCAGGACTCGACACGCTCGACCCGCTGGGCGCCGAGTTCGTGCATCTCGTCACCGAGACGATGAAACTCTCCTTCGCCGACCGCGAAGCCTATTACGGCGATCCCGGTTTCTACGACATTCCCGCCGACACGCTGCTGTCGCGCGACTATGCCGCCACCCGCCGCGCGCTGATCGGACAGGCGGCCTCGCTCGATCAGCGGCCGGGCCGGATCGACGGCCTGGCGCACCTGGCCGAGGCCGCGATTGCCCGCGCCGCCGCGCAGGGCGATGCGGCGGCCGGCATCGGCAGCGGCGAGCCGACGATGGCGCACCTGGCTGAAAAACGCGGCGATACCGTGCATCTCGACGTGATCGACCGTTGGGGCAACATGATCTCGGCCACCCCCTCGGGCGGCTGGCTACAATCCTCGCCGGTGGTGCCGGGCCTCGGCATGCCGCTCAACAGCCGGGCGCAGATGTTCTGGCTCGACCCGGGCCTGCCCACCTCGCTTGCCCCGGGCCGGCGTCCGCGCACCACGCTGTCGCCCTCGATGGCCGCGCGCGGCGACGGGCGCGCGCTGGCCTTCGGCACGCCCGGCGGCGACCAGCAGGACCAGTGGCAGCTGATCTATTTCCTGCGCCTCGTGCATGGTGGAATGAACCTGCAGGAGGCGGTCGATGCGCCGCTCTTTCACACCGCGCATTTCCTGTCGTCCTTTCACCCGCGCGCGGTGCAGCCCGGCCACCTGATGATCGAACCCGCCGCAGGCCAAGCCGTCATCGACGACCTGCGCGCCCGCGGCCACAAGGTCGACGTGGCAGACCCATGGACAGTGGGCCGCCTGACCGCCGCCGCGCGTGACCCTGATGGCCTTCTGCGCGCCGCCGCCACGCCGCGGCTGATGCAGGCCTACGCCGTGGGGCGTTGACCCACGACACAACCGAACCAACGAAACCCAGAAACAGGAAAAACGGGGCAAAGACATGACCGTGAAAACAGCGATCATCGGATTGGGCATCATGGGGCGCCGGATGCTCGAACACATGGAACGGCACGAAGGCTATACGCCCACGGCGCTCTGGGATCCCGACCCGTCGGCCTGCGCCGCGGCGCAGGCAATGGCGCCCGGCGCGCAGGTGACCGACAGCGCCGAGGCGGCGATTGCCGCCGCCGACCTGGTCTACCTCTCGTGCCCGCCGGTGCCGCGCAAGGCCTATGCGCTGGCCGCCGCCACCGCCGGCAAGGCGGTGTTTCTGGAAAAACCGCTCGGCGTCGACATCGCCGAGAGCGAGGACCTGGTCGCGCGCCTTGCCGCGACCGGCGTGCCGGCCGCGGTGAACTTCACCCAGGCCGCCGGCGCCGCCATGACCGATATGGCGCAGGCCGCGCAGACCGGCGCCCTGGGCGATGTCGTCGGCGCCGATATCGTGGTCACCTACGGCGCCTGGCCGCGCGAATGGCAAAAGGCCGCCGACTGGCTGCGTTTCAAGGCCGAAGGCGGCATGACGCGCGAGGTGATCTCGCATTTCCTGTTTTTCTCCGAACGCATCCTCGGCCCGCTCTCGGTCAAATGGGCGCGCCCGTCCTATCCCGACGATCCGGCGCTTTGCGAAACCCACATGCTCGCCCGGCTCGAAGCGCAAGACGGTCGCCCGGTCACCATCATGGCCAGCGTTGGCGGGGCGCAGCCCGACCGTCAGGAACTGACGATCAAGGGCACGAAGGTCAGCCGCCGCATCACCGATTTCTATGTCGATGCCATGTCCGATGGCGGTGAATTCACCGAAGTGCGCGAACGCCCCGCTGATCCGCGCGCGGCCAGCCTGCGCGCGCAGCTCGATGACCTGCTTTTGTGCATCGCGGGCAAACCCAATCGCCTCGCAACGGTCGAGGAGGCTCTGCGCGTCCAGCGCCTTGTGGAAACGATGCTGGCGGGCGCCTAGGGCAGGGCGGGCCGCTCCCGCCCGGAGCGTTGATCAAGATCATGTCCCGGGTCCGCCCGGGGCGATAGTCTTTTGGCAAAGCGACGGAGGTGACATGCCCGAACAGGTCGAAACAGCAAAGCCGCTGCCCGCGCCGCTTTTGCGGCGCGTGGTGTCCGCCGATACCCTGCCGTTCAAACACACGGGCGAACTCGAGAGCTATGACGCGCTGATCGGCCAGGACAGGGCGATGGACGCCCTGCGGCTGGCCAGCGGCATCGGGCATCATGATTTCAACCTGTTCGTTCTGGGCGATCCCGGCATGGGGCGGCACTGGGCCGTGCGCCGGCTGCTCGATGAACAGGCAGCCACCCGCGACGGGCCGGATGACTGGGTCTACGTCAACAATTTCGATACGCCCGAGAAACCGCGCTGCCTGCGCCTGCCGCCGGGCACGGCGCTGCGCCTGAAACACGCGATGCAGGATGTGGTCGATGATCTCGCCACCGACATCCCGGCCTTTTTCGAATCCGACGAATACCAGTCCCAGCGCCGCGCCATCGAAGAGGATTACGGCGCCCAGCAGGAACAGGCGATGGCCGAGTTCACCGAGAAAGCCTCGTCCGAGGATGTCGCGCTGGTGCGGACGCCGATGGGCTACATGCTGGCTGCCATGCGCGAGGGCAAGGTCATCAAGCCCGACCAGTACCGTGTCCTGAAGCAGGAGGAAAAAGACGCAATCGACGAAAAGATCGCCCGCCTGCAGGAAGAGCTTGCCACCGTGCTGCGCAACGGCCCCAAGCTTGAACGCCAAAGCCGCAAGGAGGTGGAAGAGCTCAACGCCCGCACAGCCGAGCGGGTGGTCTCGACCCGGATTTCCGAGCTTGAGGCCGAGTTCGACGGCGTCGATGTCGTTACCGCCTACCTCGCCGAGGTGGGCAAGGACATGGTTGCCAACGCCTCGCTGTTTCTCGGGGCGGCGATGCGGCGCGAAGAGGGGCCGTTCCCCGAGGTCGCCGGCAAGCAGCATGAAAACCGCCTGTTCGACCGATATGTCGTCAACGTCATGGTCGCCCGCGACAATGGCGCCGGCGCCCCGGTGGTCAAGGAAGACCTGCCGACCCATGACCATCTGACAGGCCGGGTCGAGCATGTCTCGGAAATGGGCGCGCTGATCACCAACTTCACCATGATCCGCCCCGGCGCGCTGCATCGCGCCAATGGCGGCTACCTGATCCTTGATGCCCGCCGCCTTCTGGCCGAACCCTATGCCTGGGACGCGCTCAAACGCTGCCTCAAGGCGCGCGAGATCGCGATCACCTCGATCGCTGAACGTCTCAGCCTGATGTCGACCGTTTCGCTCGAACCCGATCCCATCCCGCTCGATGTGCGGGTCATCCTGATCGGCGACCGGTTGCTGCACGCGCTGCTGGTCGCGCTCGATCCCGATTTCGGCGACCTGTTCAAGCTGCAGGCTGATTTCGAAACCACGATCGAGTTCACCGATGACACCGCCACGCTCTTTGCCCGCGTGATCGCGTCTTTTGCCCAGCGCGAAGGCCTGAAGCCCGTGGCTGCGCCTGCGGTCGCACGCCTGCTCGAACAGGCCCTGCGTGAGGCCGAGGACTCCCGGAAATTGTCGCTGCGCATCGGCATTCTGGGCGACATCCTGCGCGAGGCGGATCACTATGCCGCTGAGAATGGCGGCGAAGCCATCGAGGTCGCGGATGTGGATCGCGCGATCCACGAACGCGACCGCCGCAGCGCCCGCGTCAAAGACCGCCTGCAAGAGGCCGTCGCCCGCGAAACCATCCTGATCGACACCGCGGGGCAGAAAACCGGCCAGATCAACGGGCTCTCGGTGATCCCGATGGGCGACTACCGCTTCGGCCGCGCCTCGCGCATCACCGCCCGCGTGCGCATGGGCGCGGGCAAGCTCGTCGACATCGAGCGCGAGGTCGAACTGGGCGGACCGCTCCACTCCAAGGGCGTGATGATCCTCTCGGGTTATCTCACCTCGACTTTCGCGCTCGACCTGCCGTTCTCGCTCCACGCCAGCCTCGTCTTCGAACAAAGCTATGGCGGCGTCGATGGTGACAGCGCCTCCTCGGCCGAACTTTACGCGATCCTCTCGGCGCTCGCCGATCTGCCCATCGATCAGGGGCTCGCCGTCACCGGCTCGGTCAACCAGTTGGGCGAAGTGCAGGCCATCGGCGGTGTCAACGAAAAGATCGAGGGGTTTTTCGACACCTGCCTGCAAAAGGGTCTCACCGGAACCCAGGGCGTGCTGATCCCGAAGGCCAATGTCGAGCACCTTATGCTGAACCGCGACGTGGTCGAGGCCGTCGCGGCGGGCAGGTTCCGCGTGATCCCCGTGGCCACGATCGACGAAGGGATCGCCCTGCTTACCGGCAGGCCGGCGGGCCAGCGTGACGCCGATGGCGCCTTTCCCGCCGACAGCGTCAATGCCCGGGTCGAGGCGCGTTTGCGGAGCTTCGCCGAACAGCGCCGCGCCTTTGGGCGTGATCTGAACGCGGGGGCGAAGAAATGACGGCTCGGGCGCTCGCCAAACGGCGCGTGCTGGTGGGCGCGGGATCACTTGCGGATGCGCGCGCCGCGCTGGCGCTGGCCGGCCCGCTGTCCGAGCTCATGCCGGCCGATCTGGGCGGTGTTTTCCTCGAAGAAGAACTCTTCGCCGAACTTGACGAGGGCCCGTATTCCGCCTTCGTTTCGGTCTGGGGCACGGTTCAGGCCTCGCCCGCGCGTCTGCGCGCCGTGCTGGAGAGCGAGGGCAAGGCCTTCCGCAAGGCGCTTGGCGAGTTGACCGGCGCGGCCGAGGCGGACCTGTCGTTCCGGCGCCACCGGGGCGAGCACGTGGCCTCGCTCTGCACGCTGGCCCGCGGCTGGGATATCGTCGTGCTGGGCTACGCGGCTCCGCGGCCGGCCCGGCTCGTGATCATCCAGATCGGCGCCCCCGGTCCGAGCGCGGGCGACGGCCCCGGTCTGGCTGACATCCTCGCCAAACGGATGGGGGCGCAAATCCTGACCGCGCCGGATGGCGACGAAGCAACGCTCCTGCGCTGGCTCAACCGGACGCGCGCGATGGCGGTCGTTCTCGATATGCGCCACGGCCCGATCCGTGATCAGGCGCAATTGCGCCGTCTGGTCGATGCGGCGCGCTGCCCAGTTCTGATCACCGGCGCGGATACCGCGCAGGGCACAGGCGAAAGCCCGGCCAGCTAGGCCCGTTTCTCGATCATCGGCGGGCGCGTGATTTTCAACGCGGGCACATCCGCCGCCGCCTCGACCTCGACCAGGCAGGAATGCGCGATCGGCCCCTGGGCCAGACGCGATGTGCCCTTGTCCGGGGTTAGCGCGTTGGGATTACCGTGCAGACAGGTTTCGCCGTCGGGGTCGTACCACGCGCCGGTCGCCATCTGGATCACGCCCGGGCGGATGTCTTCGCTGATGCGCAACCCGGCAAAACAGGCGCCACGCCCGTTGAAGATCCGCACGATCTGGCCGTCGCTCAATCCCCGCGCGGCGGCATCCTCGGGATGCATCAAGAGCGGCTCGCGGCCCTGCACGCGGTCGGCCCGGCTCACCTTGCCGTGGTCGATCTGGCTGTGCAGCTTGGTCTTGGGCTGGTTCGAAATCATGTGCAGCGGCGCGGCACGCGTGGCTCCGCCCAGCCATTCCAGCGGTTCGATCCACGCCGGGTGGCCCGGGCAATCGTCATAGCCGAACCCGGCAATCGTTTCCGAGAATATCTCGATCTTTCCGCTCGGCGTCTTCAGCGGCCGCCCCTCCGGATCGTCGCGAAAGGCCTTCATCATCACCGTGGGTTCGTCGGGCTCTGGCACCCGGTGCCAGCCCGCCTCGCGCAGTTCCTCGAACCCGGGCAGCTCCACACCACCCCGCGCGGCGGCCTGCCGCGACACGTCATAAAGCCACCGCTGCCAGTCCTCGGGGCTGCGCCCTTCGGTAAAGGCCTCTTCCACACCCATCCGCGCCGCGATCCCGCGGAAAATCTCGTGATCGTCGCGTGCCTCGCCCACGGGCTCCATCACCTTGTCCATCATCGTCAGGTAAGGGTCCTTGGGCGACATCGCGGTATCGCTGCGCTCAAGCGGCGTGGTGCAGGGCAGCACGATATCGGCATGCCGCGCCAGCGCGTTCCAGCACCATTCATTGGCGATGATCGTCTCGGGCTTGGCCCAGGCCTTGCGCATCCGGTTCAGGTCCTGGTGATGGTGAAACGGGTTGCCGCCCGCCCACCAGACCAGCCGGATATCGGGATAAGTCAGGCGCCGGCCGTTATAGTCCACCTCGCCGCCGGGATTCTCCAGCATGTCGGTGATCCGCGCCACGGGGATGTAATCACGCACCGGGTTCTGGCCCTGCGGAAAGGCGGCATAGGGCACCTGTCGGCGGTTCAGCCCGGTGTGGTTCATCGCCGAATAGCCGAAGCCCACACCGCCGCCCGGCAGGCCGATCTGGCCCAGCATCGCCGCCAGCGCGATGCCGGCCCAATAGGGCTGCTCGCCATGGTCCTGCCGCGTCAGCGCATAAGCGACCGAGATCATCGTGCGCCCCTTGGCCATCCGGCGGGCCAGGTCGCGGATCGTGTCGGCGGGGATCTCGGTGATCTCCGCCGCCCAGTCGGCGGATTTGGCCACACCGTCGCTCTCGCCGGTCAGGTAAGCCGCCCAGCGGTCGAACCCGACGGTGTAACGCTCCAGGAACGCCCGGTCATGCAGACCCTCGCTCAGGATCGTGTGCGCCAGCCCCAGCATCAGCGCCGCGTCGGTCGAGGGCCGCAGCGCCAGCCATTCCGCCCCGACCTCGTCCAGCACGTCGGACCGCAGGGGAGAGACATTGACGAACCGCGTGCCGACCGCATGCGCGGCCAGAAGGCCCGCCTTCTGCACATGCGCGCCGGTGCCGCCCTGGGTGATCTGCCCGTTCTTCAGGGGCACGCCGCCAAACGCCACGAACAGGTCGCAGGCCTCGGCGATCGACTCCCACGCCGTCATCCGGTCCAAGAAGGCGCGGAAATCGCCCAGCACATGCGGCACCACCACCTCGGCCGCGGCGAAACTGTAGGTGTTCACCGATTTGGTATAGCCGCCGATGCAATTAAGGAAACGTTTCAGCTGCCCCTGCGCATGGTGAAACCGCCCGGCGCTGGCCCAACCATAGGATCCAGCGTAAATCGCGCTGTTGCCGTGGGTCTTGCGCACGCGCTCCAGTTCATCCGCGATCAGCTGGTTTACCTCGTCCCAACTCACCTCGACAAAGGGATCCTCGCCGCGCCGCTCTCCATGCGCGCCGGGGCCATGTTCCAGCCAGCTTTTGCGCACATGCGGCGCGGTGATGCGCAGCGGATCATCCAGCACGCCGATGATGTTCTGCCCGATGGGCGAGGGGTCGGGATCGGCCTCGAACGGCTCCAGCCCACTGACCCGCCCGTCTTCGATGTCTACCCAGTAGGTGCCCCAATGGCTGTTGGTGATCGGCTTGCGGTCAAGGTCTTTCATCTCTCGCCCCCGGTTCAGCGTGACCGCACCATGGTGGCGCGCGTCCGTCCGTCACGCAAGCCCTCCCGTGGTGCCGCATTAACCGATTTTTCGTGGCGTTAATCTCTTGCCGTGGCCCGAAAGGGGGGTGCACGGGTTGTGCACGTCCTGTGCACGCGTTGTGCCGCCCGTTTTCGGCGTTAACCTTTCGCGATATAGGCCGTCGCCTCGATCTCCAGCAGCGCCTCGTCCTCGACCAGGTCCCGCACCACCAGCAGCGACATCGCCGGGAAATGCCGCCCGAAGACGCGGCGGTATGCGTCGCCCACCTCGCGCTGATGCGCCAGGTATTCGGCCTTGTCCTTCACGTACCAGGTCAACCGCCCGATATCGCTTACCTCACCGCCTGCGGCACGGACGATTGTGGAAATGTTCTCAAGGGTTTGCTCCATCTGGCCAACGAAGTCGTGGCGCTCGAACACCTTCTGCGCGTTCCAGCCGATCTGGCCCGCGACATGCAGCGTGCCATCCGCCATCAGCATCCCGTTGGCATATCCCAGCGCCGGGGCCCAGCCCTCCGGTTGGATCGTTTTGCCCGCCATTCGCCCGTCTCCTTTCCTACAACTCGCCGCGCAGGTGCCAAAGCTCCGGGAAGAGCTCCACATCCAGCATCCTGCGCAAATACCGCACCCCCGTCGTCCCCCCGGTCCCCCGCTTGAACCCGATGACGCGCTCTACGGTGGTCAGATGGTTGAACCGCCAGCGGCGGAAATAGTCTTCGAGATCAACCAGTTTCTCAGCCAACTCGTAAAGCGACCAATGCGTTTCGCTGTCCTCGTAGACGATCTTCCAGCGGGCCTGGATCTCGGGTTGCGCGCTGTGCGGCGCATCAAGCTGCGGGGCAGGGGGCGTGCCGCCGCCGGTGCCTTCGAACAGCTGCACGACCACCTCGTCGTAGAAACTCGGCTGGGCAAATTCGGCCTCCAGGTGCTTTTTCACCTCGGGAACGTGCGCATGCGGCTTCAGCATGTTCGGGTTTCGATTGCCCAGCACGTATTCGATCATCCGGTACTGCCATGACTGGAATCCCGACGAAGGCCCCAAGGCCTCCCGGAACCGGGTATAATCGGCCGGCGTCATCGTGCGCAAAACGTCCCAGGCACTGTTCAGCTGCTCGAAAATCCGGCTGACCCGGGCCAACATCTTGAACATCTGCGGAAATTCACTGGATTTCAGAGCATTGCGCGCCGCTGTTAATTCATGAATCGCCAGCTTCATCCACAGTTCGCTGGTCTGGTGCTGGATGATGAACAGCATCTCGTCATGCGCATCGCTCATCGGATGCTGCTGGTCCAGCATCGCTTCCAGATGCAGGTAGTCGCCATAGGACATCGCGCCGTCAAAGCTCAGTCTGGCGCCCTCGCGCCCGGGATCATAGGCGCTGCTCATTTGTCTCTCCTCAGGCGAAAGCGCTGGATTTTCCCGGTCTCGGTCTTGGGCAGGGCATCGGCGAAAACGATTGAGCGCGGGTATTTATAGGGCGCAATCGACGCTTTCACGTGATCCTGCAACGCCTTGGCAAGCCCCTCACCGGGCGTTGCGCCTTCGGCCAGCACCACATGCGCTTCGACGATTGCGCCGCGGGCCTCATCCGGCACGCCGATCACCGCGCATTCGGCCACGGCGTCATGAGCCAGCAGCGCAGCTTCCACCTCGGGCCCGGCGATGTTGTAGCCTGCCGACAGGATCATGTCGTCGTTGCGCGCGGCGAAGTGGAAATAACCGTCTTTGTCCATCGAAAATGCATCGCCGGTGATGTTCCAGCCGTTCTGCACGTATTCCGCCTGCCGTTCCCCGCGCAGATAGCGGCACCCTGTCGGCCCGCGCACTGCCAGCCGTCCAACCTCGCCTGGGGGCAGGTCATGGCCATCCTCGCCGACGATCTTGGCTTCATACCCGCTCACCGGTTTTCCGGTGCAGGCGGGGCGGTGGTCTTCAAAGCGGTTGGTAATGAAGATATGCAGCATTTCCGTCGCGCCGATCCCGTCCAGCATCGGCTTGCCGGTCTTTTCCATCCAACTGTTATAGACCGGTGCGGGCAGTGTCTCGCCCGCGCTGACGGCGGCACGCAGCGACGACAGATCGGCGCCTTCCTCCATCGCGGTCAGCATGGCGCGATAGGCGGTCGGTGCGGTGAAACACACCGTCGCGCGGTATTTCTCGATGATCTCGATCATGTTGGGCGGCGTGGCTTGTTCCAGCAGCGTCGCCGCCGCGCCAAAGCGCAGCGGAAAGATCGCCAGGCCGCCAAGCCCGAAGGTAAACGCCAGCGGCGGCGAGCCCACGAAAACATCCGCGGGCCGCACATCCAGAACCTCGCGCGCATAGCCATCGGCGATGATCAGCAGGTCGCGGTGGAAATGTATCGTGCCCTTTGGCTCTCCGGTCGAGCCCGAGGTGAACCCGATCAGGGCCACGTCGTCCTGCGCTGTGTCGACCGCATCGAACTGCACGGGTTTTTCCAGGGCAAGCCGGTCCAACTCGGCATCGTGGTTCGAGGTGCCATCGAACCCCACCACCGTTTTCAGGAAACTCGACTTCTTGGCGCAGACCGTCATCTCGTCCATCAGCCGCGTATCGCAAAGCGCGTGGGTGATCTCGGCCTTGTCGACATATTTGGCCAATTCGCCCGCGCGCAGCATCGGCATTGTGTTCACTACCACCGCGCCGGCCTTGGTCGCGGCCAGCCAGCAAGCCACCATCGCCGGGTTGTTGGCTGATCGGATAAGCACGCGATTTCCGGGCCTTACACCCAAGTCTTCGACCAGCGCGTGGGCCAGACGGTTGGTCCAATCCGTCAATTCCTTGTAAGTGCGCCGCCGTCCATTGCCAATCAGCGCCGTGTTGTCTCCAAACCCTTTTGCGACCATCGCATCGGTCAGCTCGACAGCCGCGTTCAGCCGGTCGGGATAGTCGAACCCGTCCAACAGCAGATCGGGCCAGGTTTCCGGCGGGGGCAGGTTATCCCGCGCGAAACTGTCTTCATGGGCCGATGGTCGCAACATCCCTTATCCTCCGTGAAGCTGGCCCAGCGTCTGGCGCGCGATTACTACGCGTTGCACGTCCGAGGCTCCTTCGTAGATGCGCAGGGCCCGTATCTCGCGGTAAAGCTTCTCGACGGCCTCACCCGATTTTACGCCGTCGCCGCCATGCAGTTGCACGGCACGGTCGATGACGTCCTGCGCGTGATCGGTGGCGAAAAGCTTCGCCATTGCCGCCTCGCGGGTAACCCTTGGCGCGCCTGCATCCTTGGTCCAGGCGGCCCGGTAAACCAGCAGGGCGGCTGCATCCACATCAACCGCCATGTCCGCGATATGGCCCTGCACCATCTGTAAATCCGCGAGCGGCGCGCCCTGCACCTGCCGTGTGGTGACCCGCGCCACCGCCTCGTCCAGCGCGCGGCGGGCAAAGCCGAGCGCCGCCGCCGCGACCGTCGATCGAAAGACATCCAGAACAGACATGGCAATCCGGAATCCCGCGCCGGGGTCCCCGATCATGGCGCTGGCCGGTATACGGCAATCGGTGAACCGCAGCGTCGCCAGTGGATGGGGGGCGATGGTATCCAGCCGCTCGACCACCTCGAATCCAGGCAACCCGGTGGGCACGACAAAAGCCGACAACCCTTTCGCACCGGGTGCCTCGCCAGTACGGGCGAACAGCGTGTAGACATCGGCGATGCCACCATTGGATATCCACGTCTTTTCACCGTTCAGAACATAATCATTGCCGTCGGATGTGGCCGTCATCGTCGAACTGGCCACGTCCGAACCCGATTGCGGCTCGGTCAGGGCAAAGGCCGATATCGCTTTGCCGGCGCGCGTCTGCGGCAGCCATTCGGCCTTTTGCGCATCCGTTCCGAACAGCGAAATTGCCCCGGTGCCCAGCCCCTGCATGGCAAAGGCGAAATCGGCCAGCCCGTCATGGCACGCCAGCGTCTCGCGGATCAGGCACAGGCTGCGCACATCGAGTTTTCCGTCCTCGGCGCCCGAATGTTTCAGGGTCCCGGCATCCCCCAGGGCCGTCACAAGCGCCCGGCAGGCCGCATCCGTATCCGAGTGAGCGATGGCGAGGCCCGCGGCAAAGGTTTCAAGCTCCTCGGCCAACGCCCGATGTCGATCCTCGAAAAAGGGCCAGTGAAGGAAGCTCTTGTCCGCCATCAGTCGCCCTCGAACACCGGTTTTTCCTTGGCGACAAAGGCATGATAGGCGCGGTGGAAATCCTGCCCCTGCATGCAGATCGCCTGGGCCTGCGCCTCGGCCTCGATCGCCATCTCAAGGCTCATCGACCATTCCTGCGCCAGCATCGTCTTGGTCATCATATGCGCGAAATTGGGGCCTTCCGCGATCCGTGTCGCCATTGCCTGCGCCTCGTTCATCAGGTCATCGGTCTCGGCCAGACGGCTGAAAAAGCCCCAGTCCACGCCTTCCTGCGCGCTCATCGCCCGCCCGGTATACAGCAGCTCGGCCGCGCGCGACTGACCGATGATCCGCGGCAGGATCGCGCAGGCGCCCATGTCACAGCCCGCAAGGCCCACACGGGTGAACAGGAATGCCGTCTTCGCTTGAGGCGTGGCGATCCGCATGTCCGATGCCATCGCGATGATCGCGCCTGCGCCCGCGCACACGCCATCGACCGCGGCGATGATCGGCTTGCCGCAATTGATCATCGCCTTCACCAGGTCGCCGGTCATCCGGGTAAAGCGCAGCAACTCCTTCATGTTCATTTTGGTCAGCGGCCCGATGATTTCATGCACATCCCCGCCCGAGCTGAAATTGCCACCCGTCGGGGCAAAGATCACCGCTTTGACCTCGTCATCGTAATGCAGATCACGGAACCAGTCGCGCAGCTCCGCATAGCTGTCGAAGGTCAGCGGGTTTTTCCGTTCCGGCCGGTTCAGGGCAATTGTCGCCACGCCGCCGTCAATCTCGCATTGAAAATGGGTCACGTCTCTTTGCATCAGTCTTGTTCCTCCAGGGTTTCGCCCAGGTGATCGAGGCGCAGGATCATCCCCTCGATGTCGTCTTCGTTCAGTCCACCCAGCATTTCGTCGATCCAGCTTTCATGCCGCGTGGCCTGGTCGGCAAAGACCGCACGGCCCTTTTCGGTCAGCCGCACCAGATGCGCCCGCCGGTCGCCCGGAACGGCCACGCGCAGCGCCAGCCCTTCCTCGGTCAGCTTGTCGACGATGCCGGTGATGTTGCCGTTCGAAACCCGCAGCCTCTGGCTGATCTCGCTCATCTTCAGGCCGTCTTGCGCGCGATAGAGCGCCGACATCACGTCGAACCGTGGCAGGGTCGAATTGCATTCGTTGCGCAGCTTCCTGCGAATATTGCTCTCGATCTGGCTCGACGCTTTCAAAAGCTTCAGCCACAGCCTCAGCCGGGCCTTCGATAGCGGTTCGTGAACCTGTCTCTCGCGCTGCATCATCTCGCTCATACCTTGGTCACCATTTCTGCGTCTCGGTCTGCCAGCCGCCACAGCTGATCGCGGCCCGCGAGGTAGGGCAGGGGCCAATCGCCCGCCTGCCGGTCGCCGATTTTGGCAGCCTCGTGGAGGGTCCAGTAGGGATCCGAGAGGTGCGGCCGCCCTACCGCCACCAGATCGGCGCGCCCGGCCATCAGGATCGAATTGGCATGATCGGCTTCGTAGATGTTGCCGACGGCCATGGTGCAGATCCCGGCCTCGTTGCGGATGCGGTCCGAGAACGGGGTTTGGAACATCCGTCCATATACGGGTTTCGCGTCGATACTGGTCTGGCCGGCGGAGACGTCGATGATATCGGCGCCCGCCTCTGAAAACATCCGTGCGATCTTCACCGCGTCCTCGGGTGTCACCCCGTCATCGCCCACCCAGTCATTCGCGCTGATCCGCACACTCATCGGCTTTTCCGCGGGCCAAACCGCCCGCATCGCCTCGAATACCTCCAGCGGATAACGCATGCGGTTCTCCAGTTTGCCGCCATAGCCGTCGGTGCGAAGGTTCGATACCGGCGAGATGAAAGACGACAGAAGATAGCCATGCGCGGCGTGCAGCTCGATCATGTCAAAGCCCGCACGCTCCGCCATCCGGGCCGCCGCCACGAACTGATCGCGCACCATATCCATCTCTTCGCGGGTGATTTCGCGCGGTGTGGCGTTGCGCGGCGACCAGGCAATCGCCGAGGCCGAAACCAGATTCCAGTTGTCAGAGGGCAGGGGGGCGTCCATCTCTTCCCAGCCCAGCCGGGTCGATCCCTTGCGCCCCGAATGTCCGATCTGGCAACAGATTTTCGCATCGGTTTCGGAATGGACGAATTCGGTCAGGCGCGTCCATGCGGCTTCGTGCTCTGGTGCGTAAAGCCCGGGACAGCCCGGTGTGATCCGGCCCTCCGCGCTGACGCAGGTCATCTCTGTATAGACCAGCCCGGCACCGCCCTTGGCGCGTTCGCCGTAATGCACCAGGTGCCAATCGGTCGGGCAGCCCTCAACCGCCTTGTATTGCGCCATGGGTGACACGACGATCCGGTTTTTCAAGGCCATGTTGCGCAGTTTGAACGGCGCGAACATCGGCGCGCGCACAGCTGCCTCTTTCGGCGCCCCCGCCTGATCCATGAACCAGCGTTCCGCGCTCTCCAGCCACGCAGGATCGCGCAGGCGCAGGTTTTCATGTGAAATTCGCTGCGACCGTGTCAGCAGGGAATAGTTGAACTGAACCGGATCGAGATCGAGGTAGCGCTCGACCTCTTCGAACCACTCAAGGCTGTTGCGCGCCGCGGATTGCAGCCGTAGCACCTCCAGTCGGCGCTCATCCTGGTACCGCTGGAACGCAGCCTTTAGCGTGGGCTCGGAGTGCAGGTAGTCGGCCAGCGCGATTGCGCTGTCGCAGGCCAGCCGCGTGCCTGAGCCGATCGAGAAATGCGCCGTGGCCGAAGCATCGCCAAGCAGCACGACGTTTTCGTGGTACCAGCGTTCGCACAGAACGCGGGGAAAGTTGATCCAGACCGCTGCACCCCGCAGATGCGCCGCGTTCGACATCAGACTGTGACCGCCCAGATGCGCGGCAAAGACATCTTCGCATGTCGTGACGATCTCTTCCTTGCTCATGTCCTGGAAACCGAAATTCGCCCAAGTCTCTTCGCTGCATTCGACGATGAACGTCGCCGTGTCCGCATCGAACTGGTAGACATGCGCCCAGATCCATCCGTGCTCGGTTTTCTCGAAGATGAAAGTGAACGCATCGTCGAATTTCTGATGCGTGCCCAGCCAGACGAACTTGCACTTGCGCAGCTCGACATTGGGCCGGAACACCTCGGCATACTCCGCTCGTACCCGCGAATTGATGCCGTCGCACCCAACGACCAGGTCATATTCCTTGTGGTAGTTCTCTGCGCTTTCGAACTCGGTCTCGAACCGAAGCTCGACACCCAGTTCGCGGGCGCGTTCCTGCAGCAGGGTCAAAAGCTGCTTGCGCCCGATCCCGGCAAATCCGTGCCCGCCCGATACGGTGCGCTGGCCCTTGTGAATCACGGCGATATCGTCCCAATAGGCGAAATGATCACGGATGGCCCTGGCGCTCTTGGGGTCGTTTGCCTCCAGCTGGTCCAGCGCGTCATCCGACAGCACCACGCCCCAGCCAAACGTGTCGTTGGCGCGGTTGCGTTCGATCACGACGACATCGTGGGCCGGATCGCGCAGTTTCATGGATATCGCGAAGTAGAGGCCGGCGGGACCCCCTCCAAGGCATGCAATCCGCATCCTGTCCTCCCATGATTCGGCGGGGTGCTTTGCGCCCCTTTTCTGAAAGCGTAACCTCGGCCAGCAGTTATTTCAAACTTAAAATATCGAAGGCCAAAGCGAGCTGTGATCATGGTGGAGGGCGGTACGCTTATGCATTTGGTGGTCCGGGTGTCTTTTTGGGAATGTTTGCCAAGTTTGTATTGACAACGGTGCGCGCTAACGGAACCCTGTGCAGGCAAAATAGCAGTATAATGCATCTGCCACATGTGTCTGTGATCGCAAGACAACGAAAACAGAGCGTTATCAGATGACGAGTTGTGCGGAGCACCGCGCTCGTAACGGCTGAGGCACTATATTGCGCATAACCGGGAGGAAAACCATGAAACTCAAATCCCTGATGTTGGCGGCCTGTGCCGCCGCGATGACAGCAGGTGCGGCTTATGCCGAAGGCGTGAAGGTGGGCATGATCACCACGCTTTCAGGCGGCGGCGCGGGCCTTGGAATCGACGTGCGCGACGGCTTCATGCTGGCCATGAAGAAGACCGGCGCCGATATCGAACTCATTGTCGAGGACGATCAGCGCAAACCCGATGTCGCCGTTCAACTGGCCGACAAGCTGGTGCAATCGGAAAAAGTCGACGTGCTGACCGGCATTATCTGGTCCAACCTGGCAATGGCGGTCGTTCCGGCCGTAACGGCGCAGGGCAAGTTCTATCTCTCGCCCAATGCCGGACCTTCGGCACTGGCGGGCAAGGGCTGTCACAAGAACTATTTCAACGTCAGCTGGCAGAATGACGCCTTCAACGAAGCCGCGGGCGCCTGGGCGTCGGAAAACGGTATCGGCAAGGTGTTCCTGATGGCGCCCAACTACCCGGCGGGCAAGGATATGATCGCGGGCTTCAAGCGGTTCTACAAAGGTGAAGTGAGCGACGAGGTCTATACCAAGCTTGGCCAGACCGATTACGCCGCCGAGATCGCCCAGATCAAGGCGTCGGATGCCGACATGATCTACTACTTCCTGCCCGGCGGCATGGGGATTTCCTTCATGAAGCAATATGCCGGCTCTGGTGCTGAAAAGCCCGTCATGGGTCCGGCCTTCAGCTTCGATCAGGGCATCCTCGGCGCCATCGGCGAGGCTGCGCTTGGCGTGAAGAACACCTCGCACTGGTCGAAAGACCTCGATGTGCCCGGCAATGCCGAGTTCGTCGCGGCCTTCCAGGAAGAGTTCGGCCGCCTGCCGTCGCTCTACGCCGCGCAGGGCTATGACACCGGTCTGCTGCTCGCCTCGGCCGCGGCCAAAGCCGACGTCAAGGATGCCGATGCCTTCCGCGCCGCGCTCGAAGCAGCCGACTTCCAGTCGGTCCGGGGTGACTTCAAGTTCGCGCCGAACCATCACCCGATCCACACCATCTACATGCGCGAGGTGGTAAAAGAGGGCGATGTTGTCACCAACAAGGTGATCGGCGTGGCCGCCAAGGACCACACCGACGTCTACGGCGCCGACTGCAAGATGTAAGACAGGCGTCGCCGGGGTGCTCTGCGCCCCGGCGATCCTCTTGGCAGGTCTTTCGGGCATATGAACCTGATCCTTCTGATCGAGCAGCTCCTCAATGGGCTTCAGTTCGGCGTCATGCTGTTTCTCATGGCGGCTGGGCTGACGCTTATTTTTGGCGTGATGGGGCTCATCAATCTTGCGCACGGCTCGCTTTACATGGTCGGGGCGTTTGCCGCCGCCGCCGTGGCGGCCGCGACCGGCTCGTTCACCCTGGCGCTCATCGCCTCGCTGGCGGCTGCGGCGCTGGCGGGCGTGATCGTGGAAATAGTGGTGATCCGCCGGCTCTATGATCGCGATCACCTCGATCAGGTGCTCGCCACCTTCGCGCTGATCCTTATATTTTCCGAAGGCACCCGCTGGGTATTCGGGTCGTTCCCCCTCTACCTCGATGTGCCGGCGGCTTTGTCGGGCGCCGTAGCTCTGCCCTTCGGCATCAATTACCCGGCCTATCGCCTTGCCATCATCGGCTTCGGCCTCCTGGTCGCGCTGGCGATGTACCTGCTGATTACCCGCACCCGCATCGGTATGCGCATCCGCGCCGGTGAAAGCGATCGCGAGATGATCGGCGCGCTCGGCGTCAACATCTCGGTGCTCTACACGGCTGTGTTCGCCCTGGGCGCGGCGCTCGCCGGGTTCGCCGGTGCGCTGGTCGGCGCTATCCAGTCGGTGCAGGTCGGCATGGGCGAACCAGTGCTGATCCTTGCTTTCGTCACCATCGTGATCGGCGGGATCGGCTCGATCCGCGGCGCGTTTGTCGGCGCGGTCTTGGTGGGGCTGACCGACACGATGGGTCGCGTCCTGCTGCCCGTGCTCTTCGGAACGTTCATGGATCCGTCCTCGGCCACCGCGGTTGGCGCGGCTCTGGCCTCGATGTCGATCTACATCCTCATGGCCGCCGTTCTGCTGATCAAGCCCACCGGGCTTTACGGGAGCGCCTGAGTCATGCGTCGCGAACCTCTCATCAACGCGCTCATCGTGGTGGGCCTGCTGGCGGTGCCGCTCTGGGCCTACATGGCCGATGAACCCTATGTCATCACGCTCACCACCAAGGTGGTGATCCTCGCGCTGGCCGGTGTCGGTCTGAACCTGGCGCTTGGCCTTGGCGGCTTGGTCAGCCTCGGCCACGCCATGTTCTTCGGCATTGGTGGCTATGCCGCCGGTATCCTAGCCAGTCATGCCCAAAGTTATGACCCGATCATGGAATGGCCGTTCCTGATCGAGGGCACACAATCCATGCCCGTCATCTGGCTGCTGGCGATCGTTGTCTCGGCGCTGGTCGCCCTGGCCACCGGCGCGCTGTCCCTGCGGACCTCGGGCGTTTATTTCATCATGATCACGCTCGCCTTCGGGCAGATGTTCTACTACTTCACCATCTCCTGGCCGGCCTATGGCGGCGAAGACGGCCTTTCGATCTACGTGCGTGATCATTTCCCGGGGCTCAACACGCTCGATCCGATCCAGTTCTATGGGCTCTGTTTCGTGATCCTGTTGCTTGCTCTGTTCGTCGTGGCGCGGCTTGCGCGCTCGGGCTTCGGCCTCGCCCTCAATGCCGCCCGCCAGAACGAGGCACGCGTGCGCGCCGTGGGGATCGAACCCTACCGCTTGCGCCTCATGGCCTTTATCATCTCGGGGGCCATCACCGGGCTGGCCGGCGCCCTCTATGCCGATCTCAACCGCTTTGTCAGCCCCACGATGTTCAGCTGGCAGACCAGCGGTGAAATCATGGTCTTCGTGATCCTGGGCGGCGTGGCGCGGCTCTTCGGGCCGGTGGCTGGGGCGGCTCTGTTCATCCTGCTCGAAGAGGTGCTGGGCGGCCTGTCGGAATACTGGCACATCTATCTGGGCGCGCTTCTGCTGATCGTGGTGCTGTTTGCGCGCGGCGGGTTGATCGGGCTGTTGG
Source organism: Marimonas lutisalis (assembly GCF_005434965.1). Classification (GTDB taxonomy): domain Bacteria; phylum Pseudomonadota; class Alphaproteobacteria; order Rhodobacterales; family Rhodobacteraceae; genus Marimonas_A; species Marimonas_A lutisalis. Next base: position 1,515,261 of record NZ_SKCI01000001.1, on the reverse strand, counting down.
CGGGGCAGGGCAAGGGGGATGACGATGACTGATGCTATCCTCGACATTCGCGGCATTTCCAAAAGCTTCGGTGCGCTCAAGGCGTCTGACGATGTCTCGCTCGATCTGCGCGCCGGCGAAATCCATGCGCTGATCGGACCGAACGGGGCGGGCAAATCCACCCTGATCGCCCAGATCGCCGGAAGCCTGAAACCCGACACAGGCGAGGTCTGGCTCGAAGGGCGCAACGTGACCCTTGATGGCCCCGTGGCCCGCGCGCAGGCCGGGCTGGGCCGCACTTTCCAGATTTCCTCGCTGGCGATGGAGGACACGGTGCTTCAAAACGCCGTGCTTGGCGCGCTCGGCGCCCGCCACCGCGCGCCGGGGCTGTGGCGTCCGGTGATGAAACAGGCTGACCTGCGCGATACCGCAATGGCCGCCCTGAGCGAGGTGGGACTGGATGAATTCGCTCATTTCCGCACCGCCGACCTGTCGCACGGACAACGCCGTCAGCTCGAAGTGGCCGTCGCGCTCACGCTCAAACCGCACGTATTCCTGATGGATGAGCCGATGGCCGGGCTCGGCGCCGATGGGTCGGCGCTGCTGGTGAACTTCCTGCACGGCCTCAAATCCCGCGCGCCGATCCTGCTGGTCGAACATGACATGGACGCCGTGTTCCAGCTGGCCGATCGGATCAGCGTGCTGGTCTACGGCCGGATCATCGCCACCGGCACCCCGGACGAGATCCGCGCCAACTCGCAGGTGCGCGAGGCCTATCTCGGCGAGGAGGACGACGCATGAGCCTCTTGCGGCTTCAGAACATCTCGGCCTTCTACGGTCCCAGCCAGGCGCTCTTTGATGTGTCGCTCAGCCTCGACCAGGGTGAGGTTCTGGCGCTCATGGGGCGCAACGGCATGGGCAAGTCCACGACGATCAAGGTGATTTGCCGGATGCTGAAACATCGAGGCGGGGCGGTTATGCTCGATGGCCATGATATGGCGCGCTGGCCGTCCTACCGGGCCGCGCGTGCCGGCATCGGCCTTGTGCCCGAAGGCCGGCGCTGTTTCCCCAATCTCACAGTGCGTGAGAACCTTCTGGCTTCGGCCCGTCCGGGTGACTGGACCCTGCGCAGCGTGTCCGAGTTCTTTCCGCGCCTAGAAGAACGCCAGAACCAGATGGCGGCATCGCTATCTGGCGGCGAACAGCAGATGCTCGCCATCGGCCGCGCGCTGATGACCAATCCGCGCCTTTTGATCCTGGATGAGGCTACCGAGGGCCTGGCCCCCGTGATCCGCAACGAAATCTGGGCCGCCATCGGCCGTCTCAAGCGCGACACGGGTCTTGCCATCCTCGTGGTCGACAAGTCGCTCAGGGAGTTGTCCACCGTTGCCGATCGCGGTGTGATTCTCGAGCGTGGTCGCTCGGTCTGGGGCGGTGCCTTCGACGCGCTGGACGATGAACGCCGCGACCGCTACCTCGGCGTCTGACTGCAAAACCTGCATAATTTTCGGGCGTTGAATGCAGCATCAGTGTGTTTTCCGCATTCTCGAAAATTTACCATTTGATAAAAAAATATTCTGTGGCACGCTGAATGAAAGGAAGCCAGCGAGAGGTGCCATGATGGCGCATTCGACACGAACCCCCGGAATCGTTGCAGGCCGTCTGTCGGCCGAGGTTCTGAGTGAGAATTTCGCGGACCTGCATCCGCCGCTCGATGCGCACGAGGCCCACGTGGCCGCCGATCGCTGCTATTTCTGCCATGATGCGCCCTGTATCACGGCCTGTCCCACCTCGATCGACATCCCGCTCTTCATCCGCCAGATCGCCACCGGCACGCCCTTGGCGGCGGGCAAGACGATCCTCGAGCAGAACATTCTGGGTGGCATGTGCGCCCGGGTCTGCCCGACCGAAACGCTCTGCGAAGAGGCCTGCGTGCGTGAAATCGCCGAAGGTAAACCAGTCGAGATCGGGCGGCTTCAGCGTTTCGCCACCGATGCCGTGATGGCCAAGGGCCCGCAACCGTTCTCCCGTGCGGCGCCCACTGGCAAGCAGGTGGCCGTGGTGGGGGCAGGCCCGGCCGGCCTGGCTTGTGCCCACCGCCTTGCCATGCATGGCCATGACGTCGTGGTCTTCGAAAAGCGCGACAAGCCCGGCGGTCTCAACGAATACGGGATCGCCAGCTACAAAACCGTCGACGATTTCGCCCGGGCCGAGGTCGACTGGCTGCTCGGCATAGGCGGCATTGAAATCCGTTACGGTCAGCAGCTGGGACGGGACGAAACGCTCGACCAGCTGGTGGCGGATCATGATGCCGTGTTCCTCGGGATGGGCAAGCCGGGTGTGCACGCATTGCCCGGGTTCGATCTCGGGGGTATCCGCCCCGCGGTCGATTTCATCGCCGATCTGCGTCAGGCCGGCGATCTCTCCTCCGTGCCTGTCGGGCGCAATGTCGTGGTCATCGGCGGCGGTATGACCGCCGTCGATGCCGCGGTACAATCCAAGCTGCTGGGCGCGGAAAACGTCACCATAGTCTATCGTCGCGCCCGCGGCGAGATGCCCGCCAGCCGGTTCGAACAGGATCTTGCCGCCGCCAAGGGCGTCACTTTGGTGTTCAATGCCCAACCTGTTGCAGCAACCGGTGCAGGGGACGTGACCGGGGTAAGCTTCGAATACACCGCGCAAGAGGCGGGAAAGCTGGCCGGCACGGGCGAAACCTTCGATCTGCCAGCGGACCAGGTACTGCTGGCCATAGGCCAGACGCTCGAAAATGCGCCAGATGGCCTCGCACGCGACGGCTCGGCGCTCTTGGCAGACGAGACACACAAGACCTCTCTAGCCCGCGTCTGGGCTGGTGGCGACTGCTCGGCGCCCGGCGAAGACCTGACGGTAACCGCCGTGGCCCAGGGCCGCGACGCGGCTGAAGACATTCACCAGACCCTGATGGGTTGAAGGAGGGCCGGCAAAATGGCTGATCTTACGACAGAATTCCTTGGTATCAAATCACCCAACCCGTTCTGGCTCGCCTCGGCGCCGCCCACGGACAAGGAATACAACGTCCGCCGCGCCTTCGAGGCGGGATGGGGCGGCGTCGTCTGGAAAACCTTGGGCGAAGATGGCCCGCCGATCGTTAATGTGAACGGCCCGCGTTATGGCGCGATGTGGGGCGCAGACCGCCGGCTTCTGGCGCTCAACAATATCGAGCTGATCACCGATCGGCCCCTGCAAACCAACCTCGACGAAATCGCCCGTGTGAAAAAAGACTATCCCGACCGCGCGGTGATCGTGTCGCTCATGGTGCCCTGCACCGAGGAAAGTTGGAAAGCGATCCTGCCGCGCGTGGCCGAAACCGGCTGCGACGGGATCGAACTCAATTTCGGCTGCCCGCACGGCATGTCCGAAAGGGGTATGGGCGCGGCGGTGGGGCAGGTTCCCGAATACATCGAAATGGTCACCCGCTGGTGCAAGGAGAATTATGACAAGCCGGTTATCGTGAAACTGACGCCCAATATCAGCGATATCCGTTACCCGGCCCGCGCGGCCAGGGCCGGCGGCGCCGATGCCGTCAGCCTGATCAACACGGTGAGTTCCATCACCTCCGTCAATCTCGACGATTTCAGCCCCGAGCCCTCTATCGACGGCAAGGGCAGCCACGGTGGCATGTGCGGACCGGCGGTGAAACCGATCGCGCTCAACATGGTCGCTGAAATCTCTCGTGATCCCGAAACCGCCGGTTTGCCGATTTCGGGCATCGGCGGTGTAACCACATGGCGCGACGCGGCCGAGTTCATGGCGCTTGGCGCCGGTAACGTGCAGGTCTGCACGGCGGCCATGACCTATGGCTTCAAGGTGGTGCAGGAAATGATTTCGGGCCTCAGCGACTGGATGGACAAGAAGGGCTATGCCAGCACCGCTGAGTTTATCGGGCAGGCGGTGCCGAATGTCACCGACTGGCAGTACCTGAACCTGAACTACGTCACCAAGGCCAAGATCGACCAGGACAAGTGCATCAAGTGTGGCCGCTGCTATGCCGCCTGCGAAGACACCTCGCACCAGGCGATCTGGATGAAAGAGGGCCGGGTGTTCGAGGTGAACGATGCCGAATGCGTCGCCTGCAACCTCTGCGTCAATGTCTGCCCGGTCGAGGACTGCATCACCATGGAGCGCATGACGGCCGGCTCGGTCGATCCCCGAACCGGCGAGACGGTTTCGGACGACTACGCAAACTGGACGACACACCCCAACAACCCGGGGGCCTGCGCGGCGGAGTAGTCCGATTTTTCGCAGAAAAATCGAAAACGAACTTTCTGCGAAATTTCTAGAAGAGCATCCGGATCGAACCGCTGTGGCAGACCACGATGAACTGGTCGGCCGTTTGCAGCAGGTGAAATCGCCGGCGTCTTGCTTTGGCTTCGAAACGGTCACGACCGACCTCGCGGTCAATCCAGTTGATCGAGCGACGGATGACAGAGCCCTTTGTCGCGGCCTTGGCCGAAAAGATCTGATCGAGCCAGTATTCAGAGCTGTTTTGCCTTGATATCGGTTGCATGCGCGCAATCTGCCACGGACATGGTTAATGCCGCGTAAATGCAAGCTGTCAGGGCGTTAGCAACCGCGTGAACAGGGTTTCAAGATACCGTTGCGCCTCGGGGTAGGGGTCCACGTGGTCCCCGCCCAGCACCGCGTGCACCTGCACGTCGAAATCGGCGTAATGCTGGGTCAGTGCCCAGATCGAGAATATCAGGTGATGCGGATTGATCTCGGCAATCTTACCATCCTCGATCCAGTGCCGGATCACCTCGGCCTTCTGGTCGACCAGTTCCTTCAACTCTCCCGACAGGTTCGGCCCGATCCGTGGTGCGCCCTGGATGATCTCGTTCGCGAACAGCCGGCTTTCCCGCGGGAAATCCCGGCTCATTTCCAACTTGCGCCGCACATAGCCCAGGACCGCCTCCAACGGATCGCCAGCCTCGTCCATCGCGCGCAGCGGATCCAGCCAGGTTTCCATCAACCCGTCCAGTAGGGCCGCATGGATCGCCTCCTTTGACGGAAAGTAATATAGCAGGTTGGGTTTCGACAGGCCGGCCGCCTTGGCGATCTGGTCCACAGTCGCGCCCCGAAAGCCATGTGCCGAAAACACCTCCAGCGCCGCGTCCAGGATCGCCGCGGTGTTCTTGCGCTGTATGCGCGTGATGGTTCGGGCGGGGCGTTGCATGTCTTCCGCGTCGGGCCGTGGTCAGGTGATCATTCTTTGACCAGAACTTCGGAAAAACCCTTTGTTCCGGACCCCGATGATGCGAAGTTCTTGACTGGGTGTAAAGCCGTGTTAGCGTCGGTTTTACCAGTTGGTCAAAACAGGCGCATGTGGGGATGGTGCCGTATACTGCCCTCCCATGTGCCGGATATGCACGAGGAAGGATTGCGCATGCCAGCCCCCGGAGAGAACCTCAAGATCAATGGCGATCGCCTTTGGGACAGTTTGATGGAGATGGCAAGGATCGGCCCGGGCGTCGCCGGCGGGAACAACCGCCAGACTCTGACGGACGCCGATGCCGAGGGCCGCGCGCTGTTTCAGAAATGGTGCGAGGATGCGGGCTGTTCCATGGGCGTCGATACGATGGGCAACATGTTCGCGATGCGCCCGGGCCAGGATCCCGATGCGCTGCCGGTCTACGTGGGCTCGCATCTCGATACGCAGCCGACGGGCGGGAAGTATGATGGTGTCCTGGGCGTCCTCGGCGCGCTCGAGCTTGTCCGCACGCTCAATGACCTCAACATCAAGACAAAGCACCCGATCGTCATCACCAACTGGACGAACGAGGAAGGCACCCGCTTTGCCCCCGCCATGCTCGCCTCCGGCGTCTTTGCGGGCGTTCATACCGAAGACTGGGCCAAGAGCCGGGAGGACGCCGAGGGCAAGAAATTCGGCGATGAACTGAAGCGCATCGGCTGGGAGGGCGATGAACCGGTGGGCAGCCGCAAGATGAAGGCGTTTTTCGAACTGCACATCGAACAGGGGCCCATCCTGGAGGCAGAAGGCAAGGATATCGGCGTCGTCACCCACGGGCAGGGGCTCAGCTGGACACAGATCACCATCACCGGCAAGGACGCACATACCGGCTCGACGCCGATGCCCATGCGCAAGAACGCGGGCCTCGGCATGGCGCGCATCCTTGAAAAGGTGGATGAAATCGCCTGGTCCCACGCGCCCCACGCGGTGGGTGCGGCCGGCCATATCGACGTCTACCCCAACTCGCGCAACGTGATCCCCGGCAAGGTGGTTTTCACCGTCGATTTCCGTTCTCCCGAACATGCGGTGATCCTCGACATGGAGGCGCGGCTCAAGGCGGCGGCAGAAGAGATTTGCAGCGACATGGGCCTGGGCCTCGAGATGGAGAAGGTGGGCGGCTTCGACCCGGTAACCTTTGACGACGGGTGCGTCACGGCGGTGCGTAACGCCGCCGAGCGGCTGGGATATTCCCACATGAACATCATCTCGGGCGCAGGCCACGATGCCTGCTGGATCAACCAGGTGGCGCCCACGGCAATGGTCATGTGCCCCTGCGTCGACGGTCTGTCGCATAACGAGGCCGAGGAGATCTCCAAGGACTGGGCCACCGCCGGGGCCGACGTGCTGATGCATGCGGTGGTGGAAACGGCGGAGATCGTGGAGTGACACCAACAGCGACGATAAAGGAATTGATCGAGAAAGAGTTGCACGACTACGATCCCGATGCCGGCAACCTGCGCAGTGTCGGACAGGTCATTCCCATGCCGGCCGACTGGCACCGGCTTCTTCTCAAGGAATTCCGCGCGGCGCTGATTGATCCTTACGAGGTGGAAACGCTGTTTTCCGGCGGCATGACGGCCACCTGCTGGGCCGTCACCTGCTCGAACGGTGCTTATCGCGTGATCTACATTCCGTGGGCCGAGATGTTCTCGCTCGCGGTGGAAAGCAAGTTCGGGCCGGTGGATATCGGCGTGCACGGCGATGCCGTCTCGGTTTTCGGGAGTATCCACTGATGATCCGCGCACGCCGCAATCTCGGGCCTGTCCTGCTGCTCCTCGCTTCGAGCGCGATACTCGCCGGATGCGCGAAAACGCCCCTGCCGGATTCGCCGGGACAGCGCTGGGAAAAACTCGATCACACGCCGCCGCCCGAAGTCTTGGCGGCGCTTCCATCGAGCGTGACACTCGACGACTTGATCGCACGCTATGATCCGGAACGACCGGGTCCATGCTACTATTACGTCCAATATGGCGAACGCTATCCACTGATCACGCCGGAAATGCGCGCGGCTGGTATCACCGATGCACCGCTATGCGTCCAATAGACGACGCGCCAGACCAACGGGGAGAATGAAATGAGCACCACAGTCATCAAGAACGGCACCATCGTCACCGCCGATCTGACCTACAAGGCCGATGTGCTGATCGAGGGCGGCGTCATCACCGAGATCGGCGCGGGCCTCAAGGGCGACAAGGAACTGGACGCCACGGGGTGCTATGTCATGCCCGGCGGCATCGACCCGCATACCCACCTGGAAATGCCCTTCATGGGCACCTACAGCTCGGACGATTTCGAAAGCGGCACCCGCGCCGCGCTGGCAGGCGGCACCACGATGGTGGTCGATTTCGCCCTCCCGAACCCGGGCGAGGGGCTGTTCGATGCGCTCAAACGCTGGGACAACAAATCGACCCGCGCGAATTGTGACTATTCCTTCCACATGGCGGTAACATGGTGGGGCGAGCAGGTCTTCAACGAGATGGAAAAGGTGGTGCGCGAGCGTGGCATCAACACCTTCAAGCATTTCATGGCCTACAAGGGTGCGCTGATGGTCAACGATGACGAGCTTTACGCGTCGTTCCAGCGTCTCGCCGAACTCGGTGCCACACCGATGGTGCATGCCGAAAACGGCGATGTCGTGGCCGAGCTTTCCGCCAAGCTCCTGGCCGAGGGCAATACCGGCCCCGAGGCGCACGCCTATTCCCGCCCGCCGCAGGTGGAGGGCGAGGCCACCAACCGCGCGATCATGATCGCTGACATGGCCGGCGCACCGCTCTACGTGGTGCACGTGAGCTGTGAGGAAAGCCACGAAGCCATCCGCCGCGCCCGCATGCAGGGCAAGCGCGTCTGGGGCGAGCCCCTGATCCAGCACCTGACGCTCGACGAATCCGAGTATTTCAACAAGGACTGGGATCACGCCGCCCGCCGCGTAATGTCGCCCCCGTTCCGTAACAAGCAGCACCAGGACAGTCTGTGGAACGGGCTGCAATCGGGCTCGCTTTCCGTGGTGGCCACCGATCACTGCGCCTTCACGACCGAACAGAAACGCTATGGCGTGGGCGATTTCACCAAGATCCCGAACGGCACTGGGGGCCTCGAAGACCGGATACCGATGCTCTGGACCAACGGCGTCGGCACCGGGCGTCTCACCCCCAACGAATTCGTGGCCGTTACATCAACAAACATTGCCAAGATATTGAATTGCTATCCGAAAAAAGGTGCGATCCTTGTCGGGGCGGACGCCGATATCATGGTGCTGGACCCGGAAAAGGAAAAGACCATCTCGGCCAAGACCCAGCAATCCGCGATCGATTACAACGTGTTCGAAGGCAAACACGTGAAGGGCCTGCCGCGTTTCGTGCTGTCCCGTGGTCAGATCGCGGTCATGGATGGCACGATGCAAACTCAGGAAGGCCACGGCAAGTTTGTCGCCCGCGAACCCAACGCCCCGGTCAACCGCGCGCTCAGCCAGTGGAAGGAACTGACCGCGCCGCGGCCCGTCGAACGCAGCGGCATCCCGGCCACCGGCGTATGAGCGATACGCCCACCATATCCGGCGTGCTCGAAGCGGCGCTTTACGTCGATGATCTCGATGCGGCGGCGATTTTCTACGGCGATCTGCTGAGGTTGGAAGAGGTTCGGCGGCAGGATCCGCGCAACCTGTTCTATCGCGCCGGCGCAACCATCGTTCTGCTGTTCGTGGCGCGTGAAACCCGTATCCCGCCGCGCTCCGACACAGAATTGCCGGTGCCGCCCCACGGGGCCACCGGTCCGGGGCACCTGTGCTTCAATGTTCCCGCAGATGCGCTTGACGGGTGGCGCGCGCGGCTTGAAAACGCGGGCATCGAGATCGAGGCCGATTTCAACTGGCCGGGCGGCGCGCGCTCGATCTACGTGCGCGATCCGGCCGGCAACAGCGTGGAATTCGCCGAACCGAAACTGTGGGAGCGCACAGCGTGAACGAAAATACCCCCGTCATCCAGGCCCGGAACCTCGATCTGACCTTCCAGACGAACGATGGCCCGGTGCATGCGCTGAAAGATGTCAGCCTCGATATCATGAAAGGCGATTTCGTCAGCTTCATCGGTCCGTCGGGGTGTGGCAAGACGACCTTCTTGCGCGTCGTCGCAGCACTTGAGGAACCCACCGGCGGCACGGTGACCGTGAACGGGATGAGCCCCGATGACGCCCGCCGGGCCCGTGCCTACGGCTATGTGTTCCAGGCCGCGGGCCTTTACCCGTGGCGCACGATCGAAGGCAACATCAAGCTACCGCTCGAGATCATGGGATATCCCAAGTCCGAGCAGGATGATCACGTGAAGCGTGTCCTTGAACTCGTTGATCTTGCAGGGTTTGGCAAGAAATTCCCCTGGCAGCTCTCGGGTGGCATGCAACAGCGCGCCTCGATCGCCCGGGCACTCGCCTTCGATGCCGATATTCTTCTGATGGACGAACCCTTCGGCGCGCTCGATGAGATCGTGCGCGACCATCTCAACGAACAGTTGCTGGAACTTTGGGACAAGACCCACAAGACCATCGGCTTCGTCACCCACTCGATCCCCGAAGCGGTCTATCTCTCGACCAAGATTGTCGTCATGTCACCGCGGCCCGGCCGGATCACCGACGTGATCGAAAACACGCTTCCGCGCGAACGTCCGCTGGATATCCGCGACACGCCGGAATTCCTCGAAATCGCCCATCGCGTCCGCGAAGGGCTGCGCGCGGGGCACGCCTACGATGATTAAGTCGGCGCTCTCTGTCCTCACTGTCGTCGCGGCGATCATCGGGATCTGGTATCTTGCCTGCATCCCGATGAACATGCACGAGGCCGTGCAGCAGGCTGAACGGGCAGGGGCCGAGGTGACCCCGGCCAAGGCGATCGACCGGTTGCAGATGGGCGGCATCGCTCTCGCGCTGAAAAACCCCGGCCTCGTGGGCGGCGCTTTCGGCCAGGAACGTCCGCGCCTGCCATCCCCCGAACAGGTCGCCGCCGAGCTCTGGAAAACCACCGGCGCCATGGCCGCCAACGGCCGCGCCTTTTCCAAGCGCAGCCTGATCTTTCACGGCTGGATCACGCTCAGCGCCACGCTTCTGGGCTTCGTCTTCGGCACCGGCCTCGGCATCCTGCTGGCGGTGGGCATCGTGCACAGCCGCGCCATGGACATGAGCGTAATGCCCTGGGCCATCGCCTCGCAGACCATCCCGATCCTTGCGCTCGCTCCGATGATCATCGTGGTGCTGAACTCGGTCGGGCTTCAGGGTCTCATCCCCAAGGCCATCATCTCCGCCTATCTCAGCTTCTTTCCCGTGGTGGTCGGCATGGTCAAAGGCCTGCGCGCGCCCGACGCGATGCAGCTCGACCTGATGCGCACCTATAACGCCACGCGGGCCCAGACCTTCTGGAAACTGCGCCTGCCGGCGTCCATGCCCTACCTCTTCGCCTCGCTAAAAATCGGCATCTCGGCCTCGCTGATCGGCGCGATCGTGGGCGAACTGCCCACCGGCGCCGTGCGTGGCCTCGGCGCTCGGATGCTGACGGGCAGCTATTATGGCCAGACCATCCAGATTTGGTCGGCGCTCTTTGCCGCCGCGATCCTCGCGGCCGTTCTCGTCGGTCTCATCGGCCTGATCCAGCGGCTCACGCTCAAACGCATGGGGATACAGGCATGAATGCGGCGATGAAATCCATCGGGCTGACCCTTCCGGGCTTTGTCATCCTCTCCGGCCTGGCCTTGTCTGTGGCCGACGGCTCGGGATGGGTCGGCGTGGTGCTTGCTCTCGTGGCCACGGGGCTGGGCTGGTTCGTAATCCGCGGTCTCGCCCGGCATTTCAGCGGCGCGGGCTGGGCGCGCCTGTCCGCGCCCATTATTCTCGGCCTGTTGATCCTGGTCGTGTGGGAGGTCACAGTGCGCGCCATGCAGGTGCCCTTCGTCATCCTGCCGCCGCCCTCGGCGATCGCAGTCAAAATGTCGACCTCGCTGCCGATCCTCTGGGGCGACTTCGTGCAGACCTTCGTCAAGGGCGCGCTCACCGGATATATCCTCGGCTGCGGCGCCGCGTTCCTCACAGCCGTCGCCATAGACCGCTCGCCTTTCCTGCAGCGCGGCCTCTTGCCAGTAGGCAATTTCGTGGCCGCCCTGCCGATCATCGGCACTGCGCCCATCCTGGTCATGTGGTTCGGCTTCGACTGGCAGTCGAAGGCCGCCGTGGTCGTGGTAATGGTGTTCTTCCCGATGCTGGTCAACGTGGTGGCCGGGTTGCAGGAAACCACCGCCATGCAGCGCGACCTGATGCATACCTATGCCGCCAGCTATCGCCAGACGCTCTTCAAACTTCGGCTGCCGGCGGCCATGCCCTTCATCTTCAACGGGCTCAAGATTTCATCAACACTGGCGCTCATCGGTGCAATCGTGGCCGAATTCTTCGGCTCGCCCATCATCGGCATGGGCTTTCGCATTTCCACCTCGGTCGGCCAACTCGCACTCGATATGGTCTGGGCGGAAATCGTCGTCGCCGCGATCGTGGGCAGCGCCTTCTATGGTATTCTGGCATTGATAGAGAAGGGGGTCACCTTCTGGCACCCTTCGCAACGGGGCTGACGCGGGCAAGACACGGCAAGAGAATTCAATAACCAGCAACACAGGGAGCTGAAGACAAATGAAGAAACTGATGACAACCGTAATGGCGGGCGCCATGGCCGCCGCGGCATCGCTGGCGCAGGCCGCCGATGACGTGACGCTGCAACTCAAATGGGTGACCCAGGCACAGTTCGCGGGCTACTACGTCGCGCTCGAAAAGGGCTTCTTCGAAGAGGAAGACCTCAATGTGACGATCAAGCCGGGCGGCCCGGATATCGCCCCCACCCAGGTGATCGCCGGCGGCGGCGCCGATGTTACCGTCGAATGGATGCCCGCGGCGCTCGCAGCGCGTGAAAAGGGCCTGCCGCTGGTCAACATCGCCCAGCCGTTCAAAAGCTCGGGCATGATGCTGACCTGCCGCAAGGATGCTGGCGTGGAAAGCACCGACGATTTCAAGGGCAAGACGCTGGGCGTCTGGTTCTTCGGCAATGAATTCCCCTTCCTCAGCTACATGAGCCAGCTGGGCCTTTCCACCGATGGCGGGGATGACGGCGTGACCGTCCTGAAACAAGGCTTCAACGTCGATCCGCTCCTGCAGGGCCAGGCCGCCTGCGTCTCGACCATGACCTACAATGAATACTGGCAGGTCATCGATGCGGGCCTCACCCCCGAAGACCTCACTGTCTTCAAATACGAGGACGAAGGCGTTGCCACGCTCGAAGACGGGCTCTACGTGCTCGAGGACAAGCTCGCCGATCCGGCCTTCAAGGACAAGATGGTGCGCTTTGTCCGCGCCGCGATGAAGGGCTGGAAATACGCCGAGGAAAACCCCGACGAAGCGGCGATGATCGTGCTCGAATATGACGAGACCGGCGCCCAGACCGAAAAGCACCAGAAGCGGATGATGGGCGAGATCGCCAAGCTGACCGCGGGTTCGAACGGCGCGCTCGATCCGGCCGATTACGAGCGCACGGTCAAGTCGCTGCTCTCCGGCGGCTCGGATCCGGTGATCACGAAGGAACCCGAAGGGGCCTGGACGCATGACATCACCGATGCCGCGCTGAACTGATTTCTGAGCTTCTACAACGAAACGGCCCCGGCATCTCCGGGGCCGTTTTCATTTGATATGGACAAGGGTAGGGCGCCCGACTACACACAGACCCGGTTCGGGGCGTGGCGCAGTCTGGTAGCGCACCTGTTTTGGGTACAGGGGGTCGTGAGTTCGAATCTCGCCGCCCCGACCAATCTCATGGCTCAGGCGTTTGTGCCGGATGTCACCGGCCCAATCGGCATTGGGCCCTTCTCAAACTGTCCGCTCAGGTCGAAAGGCAAGCCTCCCGCGCGCCTTCCGGAACCTCCCGCAGCGGCTGACCGCCCAGGTATTCAAGCATGCGGCGCAGCCGGGTGGCGATTCTGGGATCGTTGTGAACGACACGTTTTACGCCGCCGGCCTTTTGCGGCACTTTCAGAAAGGCACAGCCGGTCACGACATAGCCGTCGCCGGCCCGTGCGCTGGCCAGGCTGACCACGAGCCGCGGAAGATCATCAACCGTTCCGTCATAGGCCAGGATCGCCGCCGCGGTGGACTGCGGCTCCAGCAGCATATGGCACTGCACCACCCCGGGGCGCGGCGCATGCACCGTTTCGCCCGGCCCGCTGCAGGCGAGCTGCGCTGCCTTGATCAGCGCATCCGGACGTTCGGCGAAATAGGCGCTTTCCACCTGTGGAACCGCTGGGCCGCTCGGCGCCGGTGCGTCGCAGCCGGCAAGCAATGCCGCGAAGCCGACCGCGACGGGCAAAAAGAATCGCTTCGAAGGGGTCACGGGTGTGTCCTTTGTGTCCTGAACGTGACAATCGCCGGATCGTCGAAATTTTTTTGGTCGGCGTCGTCGTGAAGGCTTCAAACCGAACGGTGGCGTCGCGGTCCAAATGCCGGTGGTCAAGGGCAGCTGCCATAACTATGCCGAAACACATTATGTTTCCCGGCTTATCCACAAGGTCAAGTCACGTCTCGGTAAGTGGCATCCCTCAGACAGGTGAATCACCTTGCCGCCCCCAGAGTTTGTGTCTCGGACACGGTCAACATCAAAATCGGGGATTCTTTGAAATAAATCCGTTGACCTCATATGGCTGACTACGCCAGATTGTGCGGGCCGGTCAGAAGGCCACAACATATAGTGGCCACAGAGGGACAGGCAGGTAGAGACTAAACGCGCAACACTGCCGCCGGGTCAACGGGTGGCACGCATCGTCGGAACCGGGTTTCTCCGGGCCGCGTGCGGCGGATCTTTGCCTCTCGCCCCTCGATGGTCGGAACGCCCAAGGTTATCGGGCGTTTGGGGAAGTCAAAAGCTGGGACACATGGGGCAGCGATGAAAATCGAAAGAAAATTCACCAAGGCAGGACAAGACGCTTACGCGGACCTGGAATTCGTCACCACGGCGTCGGAAATCCGTAATCCCGATGGCACCGTGGTCTTCCGTCTCGACGAAGTCGAAGTACCGTCGAGCTGGAGCCAGGTCGCAAGCGACGTGATCGCGCAGAAATATTTCCGCAAGGCGGGCGTCCCCTCGCGCCTGAAAAAGGTCAAGGATAAGGGCGTACCCGAGTTCCTCTGGCGTGCCGTGCCCGATGGCGACGACGTGGAATTCGGCGGCGAAACCTCGGCCAAGCAGGTGTTCGATCGCCTGGCCGGCGCCTGGGCATACTGGGGCTGGAAGGGCGGCTACTTCTCCTCCGAAGAGGACGCAAGCGCCTATTATGACGAGATGCGCTACATGCTGGCCTCGCAGATGGCCGCGCCCAACAGCCCGCAATGGTTCAACACCGGCCTGCACTGGGCCTATGGCATCGACGGCCCCGGCCAGGGTCACCACTATGTTGATTACAAAACTGGCAAGCTGACCAAGTCGACCAGCGCCTACGAACATCCGCAGCCGCACGCCTGCTTCATCCAATCGGTCGCCGATGACCTGGTGAACGAGGGCGGCATTATGGACCTCTGGGTACGCGAGGCCCGTCTCTTCAAATACGGCTCGGGCACCGGCACCAACTTCTCGTCGCTCCGCGCCGAAGGTGAATCGCTCTCGGGCGGCGGCAAGTCCTCGGGCCTGATGGGCTTCCTGAAAATCGGCGACCGCGCCGCCGGCGCGATTAAGTCGGGTGGCACCACGCGCCGCGCCGCCAAGATGGTGATCGTCGATGCCGACCACCCCGATATCGAGGAATACATCAACTGGAAGGTCAAGGAAGAGCAGAAGGTTGCCTCGATCGTGGCCGGCTCCAAGATGCACGAGGAGAAGCTCAACGGCATCTTCGCGGCTATCCGCACCTGGGACGGTGATCTGAACGACGCTGTCGAGCCGTCGAAAAACGACGCGCTCAAGTCCGCGATCCGCGAAGCCAAGAAGGTTGCCATTCCCGAAACCTACATCAAGCGTGTGCTCGACTACGCCAAGCAGGGCTATGGCAGCATCGAGTTCCCCACCTACGACACCGACTGGGACAGTGAGGCCTACGCGTCGGTCTCCGGACAAAACTCCAACAACTCGATCCGGGTGACCGACGCTTTCCTCAAGGCGGTCGAAAACGATGAAGACTGGGAACTGATCCGCCGCACCGACGGCAGCGTCGCCAAGACCATCAAGGCGCGTGATCTCTGGGAGCAGGTCGGCCACGCCGCCTGGGCCTGCGCCGATCCCGGCATCCAGTATCACGACACGATCAATTCCTGGCACACATGCCCGGAAGATGGCGAAATCCGCGGCTCGAACCCGTGCTCGGAATACATGTTCCTCGATGACACGGCCTGCAACCTGGCCTCGATGAACCTGCTGACCTTCCTCAAGGACGGGGAGTTCCAGGCCGAGGACTATATGCACGCCACCCGGCTCTGGACCGTGACGCTGGAAATCTCGGTGATGATGGCGCAATTCCCCTCCAAGGAAATCGCGCAGCTCTCCTATGATTTCCGCACGCTCGGCCTTGGCTATGCCAATATCGGCGGCCTGCTTATGAACATGGGCCTCGGCTATGACAGCGACGAGGGCCGCGCGCTCTGCGGTGCCCTCACCGCGATCATGACCGGCGTCAGCTATGCCACCTCGGCCGAGATGGCCGGCGAACTGGGCACTTTCCCGGGCTACCAGCGCAACGCCCAGCACATGCTGCGCGTCATCCGCAACCACCGCAACGCCGCCTACGGCGCGACCGAGGGCTATGAAGATCTCGCCGTCAAGCCGGTGCCGCTCGACCTGCAGAACTGCCCCGATCCCAAACTGGTCGACCTGTCGATGGCCGTCTGGGACGAGGCCTACAAGCTGGGCGAGAAGCACGGCTACCGCAATGCGCAGGTCTCGGTCATCGCGCCCACCGGCACCATCGGCCTGGTGATGGATTGCGACACCACCGGGATCGAGCCCGACTTCGCCCTGGTGAAGTTCAAGAAGCTCGCCGGCGGCGGCTACTTCAAGATCATCAACCAGTCGGTGCCTGCCGCGCTTGAAAAGCTCGGCTACGGCTCGGCCCAGATCGAGGAAATCATTTCCTACGCGGTGGGCCACGGCACGATCGGCAATGCGCCCGGCATCAACCACACCTCGCTCATCGGGCATGGCTTCGGCCAGAACGAGCTCGACAAGATCGAGGCGGCGCTTGGCTCGGCCTTCGACATCCGCTTCGTGTTCAACCAGTGGACCCTGGGTGTAGAGTTCTGCACCAAGGTGCTGGGCATCCCGGCCGAGAAGCTGAACGATCCCACCTTCGACATGCTGCGCCATCTGGGCTATGCCCGCGCCGATATCGAGGCCGCGAATGACCACGTCTGCGGCACCATGACGCTCGAAGGTGCACCGCATCTCAAGGTCGAGCACTACCACGTGTTCGATTGCGCCAACCCCTGCGGCAAAAAGGGCAAGCGCTTCCTGTCGGTCGACAGCCACATCAAGATGATGGCGGCGGCACAGTCGTTCATCTCGGGTGCGATCTCGAAAACGATCAACATGCCCAACGACGCCACCATCGAGGACTGCCAGAAAGCCTACGAGCTCTCCTGGTCCCTCGGCGTCAAGGCCAACGCGCTCTACCGCGACGGCTCGAAACTCAGCCAGCCGCTCGCCGCGGCCTTGGTCGAGGATGACGAAGAGGCACAGGAAATTCTCGAAACCGGCACCCCGCAGGAGAAAGCGGCAACGCTGGCCGAGAAGATCGTCGAGAAGGTCGTGGTCAAGGAGATCATCAAATCGCACCGCGAAAAGATGCCCGAGCGCCGCAAGGGCTATACCCAGAAGGCGATCGTCGGCGGGCACAAAGTCTACCTGCGCACCGGCGAATACGAAGACGGCTCCCTGGGCGAGATCTTCATCGACATGCACAAGGAAGGCGCCGGCTTCCGCGCGATGATGAACAACTTCGCGATCGCCGTATCGGTCGGCCTGCAATACGGTGTGCCGCTCGAAGAGTTCGTCGATGCCTTCACCTTCACCAAGTTCGAACCAGCGGGCATGGTGCAGGGCAATGACAGCATCAAGAACGCGACCTCGATCCTTGATTACATCTTCCGCGAACTGGCGGTCTCCTATCTCGACCGCACCGACCTTGCCCATGTGAAGCCCGAAGGCGCGACCTTCGACGATCTGGGCCGCGGAGAGGAAGAGGGCGTGTCGAACATCAAGGAGATGTCGGATACCGCCGCCTCGCGCTCGCTCGAAGTGCTGAAACAGATCAGCTCGACGGGCTACCTGCGCAAGCGCCTGCCACAAGAGCTCGTGGTGCTGCAGGGCGGTCAGTCGATCGGCGCTACCGCGCTCGATGGCTCGGCCGATCCGGTCGCCACCCTCAACACGCTGGTGCCCGAAACCGCCGATGCGGTGGCAACCACCACCTCGATGGGTGATGTGGCGTCGTCGGTCGCGTCGACGACGGCGATGTCCTCGGGCACGGTCGGGATGGATGCGCGCACCAAGGCCAAGATGCAGGGCTACGAAGGCGAGGCCTGCGGCGATTGCGGCAACTACACGCTGGTGCGCAACGGCACCTGCATGAAATGCAACACCTGCGGCGCGACAAGCGGGTGCAGCTAAGGGTCAACGGGGCGGGTGCGCTCGCCCCTTGCGACGTTCAGGCCGCAGGCAGAAACCGGGCGGTAAATTAAAGAGTGAGCCTGAACGGCGAAACTCAAGGGGGGTCTCCGGGCCCCCCTCTTTTCTTGGCCGAGTCGCGCATCCGGCAATCCGCCGCCGACGGGCGGGCAGAGCGCTTTTCCGGCCGATCTCCGCGCAAAACCACGCCGCGCCGCGGGGGAAAGTCGCGCAACCCATGGTGGCAGGATTTTGCCCGGCCAACTCCGGCGCGTGTGCCTGGCACTTTTGGGCACCTTTCGGCCCGAAACCGCGCCGCCGCGGCCTGCGCGTTTCCAAACCCGTCCGCGCAACGCTTCATGTCCCCGAAGGCAAAGACCTTCGTTACTCACATGAGGAGACAAGACATGAAGACGATCTATCCCACCATCGCGGCACTTACCGTCATTCTGACACCCGCCCTGGCCATGAGCGCCACCGAGGTGGACGCCAACGGCGATGGCATGCTGACCATCGAAGAGGTGCAGGCCGTCTACCCGGAAGTCACCGCCGACAGCTTCTCGGCAATGGACACCAGCGGCGATGGCGCGCTCGACGATGAAGAGGTCAAGGCCGCGCAGGCCGCAGGCTTGATGGAGACCCCGTCCAGCAACTGACGGTTCCCGTGATCCGCGCCGCTGTCCCCAAGAGCGGTGCGGCATCCGCCGGGCTGCGCCGTGTGCGTGGCGCAGCCCGGTACATTCACTTCGAAAGGGTCAAACCCGGTTGCGCGCTGCCAGCAGCCAGATCAGTACAAAGCCGAACGCGGCCACCGCATTCCAGCTGGCCATCGACAGGCCGAACATCTCCCAGGGGACTTCGTCGCACATCACGACCCCTGTGGGCGTATCCAGGCTCAGCAGGTCGGAACCGCTCAGGCCGCCCAGCCCGCCACCCCCGGTGCAGCTTTCCGGGCCCGGCCACCAGCCGCGCTCGACCCCGGTGTGATAGACGCCGATCGCGCCCGTCGTCGCGGCCGCCAGCGCCCCCAGCAGGGGAAACCCGCGCCCCGGCACCATCAGCGCCAGCACTCCGATGCCAATGGCCGCGATATGCGGATAACGCTGCCAGTAGCACAGCTTGCACGGCGCCATGTCACCCACGTACTGGAACAGCAGGGCCCCGATCATCATCGCCGCCGATCCCCCGGCGGCCAGCAGGATCAGGGCAGGCCGGTTGAGTGTCATAGGTATTTCACCACGTAGAATCCGCCCAGAAGCATGATCACGAACAGGATGAACATCAAGCCCAGCCGCCGTTCGATGAAATCACGAATGGGTGCGCCGAATTTCCACAAGAGCGCCGCGACGATGAAAAAACGCAACCCCCGCGCCAGGATCGACGTGGCGATGAAGGTGGGCAGCGGCATCGCGGTCCAGCCCGACATGATGGTGATCACCTTGTAAGGGAAGGGCGTCATGCCCGCAGTCAGCACCGCCCAGAACCCGAAATCGTTGAACCGCGTGTTGAACGCCTCCATCGCCTCGGCCTTGCCCATCGATGCCAGGATCGGCTGGCCGATCTGCTCGTAGGCGAAATATCCGATCGCATAGCCCAGCATGCCGCCCAGCACCGACGCCACCAGCGCCACCGCGGCAATGGCAAAGGCCCGGCTGGGCCGCGCCAGGATCATCGGGATCATCAGAACATCGGGCGGAATCGGAAAGACCGAGCTTTCGATGAAGGCGATCATTGCCAGCGCCCACATCGCGCGCGGATGATCTGCCAGTTGCATCGTCCGGTTATACAGCCCGCGTAACATGCCTGCCTCGTTGTTGTTGACCCGCATATGCCTATGGAACCGGGGCCGCCGTCAACCCGTTACGCCCGGCGGCCGCTGTGATGCCAGGCCAACGGCTGCGCACGGGGCAATTTCCCTCTTCCGATCCCCGGTCCAACGCTGTAAACCCGGATCTTGCAGGGCCCAAGTGGCGGAATGGTAGACGCAGGGGATTCAAAATCCCCCGGTAGCAATACCGTGTGAGTTCGAGTCTCACCTTGGGCACCAATATCCCGGTTTCTTCTCGCGGGCCGGTATCCGCGATTCGCGACGAATTGAGGCAATTATTTCAGAATACCTAATCAATTCTCCGGATTGGATCGAAACGCGTCAAGCAGACCCGCGCCGCAGTTAACCATGGTAAACAAATTTCCGCCATATTTTGGCGAATTCTCGCTGTTTACAAAACAGAAACAGTAGATGCCTGCTTTCCGCAGGAGTCGCATCGCCGGCGAGACGCGTATCACTTTCACTATTGCCTGAATTCGCCTTCTCGCTGTGTTTTCCGTTGGGAAACAATTCTCGGAAATGCCGACGAATCCTTGCCGACGGTGCAGCCGAAAAAAGGCGAAAGGGGACTTGGCGTGCCTTTTTCCCGCCAAATTTGGGTTTGTGTCGGCGTCCTTCTGCAGTATCGATATTGGTGCCCGACTGGGGGGCATGTCTGCTGGCCAAGGGGCGGCCGCTGAACTGTGATGCATCCATTGGATGCGGGAAAAGTGGCGCAAGCCGGTGTTAACGAGTGCCAAGCCTGCCGCCAGAGCTGCCAGAGTTGGGGGACCCCCCCCCACCAGGCGTTCGTGCTTTTCACGTCCCAATTTTGCATCATGAAAGAAAGGGTTTGCGGGCCCTGTGCGGAGGCATCCGGCAGGGGTCCGATGGTCACAGTGCTGCGTAAATGGCGTGCATGGTGAGAGTTGAAAGGGTCGTTAACTATGGCTGATCTGGTTCTGGATTGGGGTTTGTTCGGTACATACGGTACGAGTATGGGGGCAACCCAAACGGTCGATACGGGCGGTGTGGATGTCACCGTTGGTTTTCAGGGTATCGACGAAGGCGCGCAGGCTTTTGCCTTCTACGCCGAAGGCTATGTCGCTTCCGATGATCCCTTCAGCGCGTTTTCCTTCCTCAAGCTGTTCGTCGAAGGCGGTGAAGGCGGCATCGACGACACCTCGACCACAACCATCTCGTTCGCGGCATCCGATGTGGCCTATGGCGACGAAGTCCAGAATGTCAGCTTCCGGATCAACGATATCGACTCGGGCGTCGACGATACCGGTGAGCCCAGCGGTTATCACCTCGATCTACTGACCATCCGCGCCTACGATGCTAATGGCAACGAAGTGCCGGTGACGATCATTCCGGGCGCCGATGTCACCGGTGGCTCCAACACGCTCGAAGGTGGATCTGCATGGGAACCGACCGACGGCGAAGGTTCGGCCCTTGTTCAGATCGACGGTCCGGTATCGCAGATCGTGATCGAGTACGACAATGCCGGTGATGGAGATCAGCGCGTCATGGTTTCGGACATCCACTTCTCGACCACCGACTCTAACGATGTCGACGCGGTCGACGATGCGGCCAGCACCGATCTCGATACGCCCGTCATCGTTCCGGTCCTTGACAACGATAGCGATGCGCAGGGCGACAGCTTCACCGTCACCGGCGTGACCGATGGCACCAACGGCACCGTGGCCATCGACCCGGTCTCCGGCAACCCGGTCTACACGCCGGATGCCGGCTTCACCGGCACGGACACGTTCGACTACACCATCACCGATGATCTGGGTGCGATCGACACCGCCAGCGTGACCGTCACCGTGGGCGATGGCACCCCCGTGAATACCGTGGACGCCGTCGACGATACTGCCACAACCGATGTCGACACGCCGGTCATGGTTCTCGTGGTCAGCAACGATGTCGACCCGCAGGGCGACGATTTCGATGTCACCGGTGTGACCGATGGGGCCAATGGCACCGTGGTCATCGATCCGGTCTCGGGCATGCCGGTCTACACGCCTAACCCGGCTTCTCGGGCCCCGACACGTTCGAATACAGCATCACCGATGAGTTGGGTGCAACCGATACCGCCACCGTCACCGTGGCGCCCGAAGTCATGCCCGATTACATCGTCGAAGGTGGCGAGGGCGACGACCTGATCGATGACGCCTACATGGGTGACCCCGAAGGCGACATGATCGACAACATGGACAACATGCCGGGCAACCCGCCGCAGGATGATATCGTTGTCGTGGGCGGCGGCGATGACACCGTGCTTGCCGGAGAAGGCGACGACAGCGGCGATGACGCCGACTCGTGTTGGGCGGAGATGGCAACGATACCGCCGATGGTGGCCTGGGCGGTGACGTGATCGACACCTCGGCACCGGGCACCCCGGCGATCGACGTGCCGACATTCCCGGGCATCCCGGTCGATTCCGATCCGGCCGACGATCTCGACATCGTCGATGGTGGCGATGGGAATGACACGATTTCCACCGGCGACGATGCTGACACCATCTCCGGCGGTGCTGGTGACGACGTGATCAACCCCGGTATCGATAATGACGTGGTCGATGCTGGCGACGGCAATGATTCGATCAATGACATCCAGGGCGCCGACAGCATTGATGGCGGGGCAGGGGATGACACCATCATCGCCGGCGTCGACACGTTCTCCGACTACGTAGGCGATGATCCCAACCTGCCCATTGGCACGATCCTTTCGGATCCCAACACCACCGAAGGGCGCGACACTGTCACCGGCGGAGACGGCAACGATCTGATCTCGACCGGCGATGATGCCGACCTGATCGACGGCGGCGCCGGAGACGACTCTATCATCGGCGGGCATGGTTCCGACTCGATCCTCGGCGAAGACGGCGACGACTGGATCAATGCCGGCGACAGCACGCTGCTCTTCGGCCAGGCTCCGGACGAAACCGATCCGGTTCCGATCAACGGGCTGGATTTCGTCGACCGCGGCGCGGGCAACGACACTATCTTCGGCGAAGATGATGACGACACGCTGCTGGGCGGCACCGGGGACGACGTGATCGACACAGGCATCGACGACGACCTTGTGGATGCGGGCGCAGGCGACGACTCCGTTCTGGCCGGCGATGGCGACGATACGGTTGATGGCGGCGACGGCGCCGATACCGTGGGCGGCGGTGCGGGCGATGACCTGATCGACACCTGCTCGACCACCAAAGAGGACGACGCTACCGACCCCGACCCCGATAATGACCGCGACCTGGTCATGGCCGGCGACGGCGACGATACGATCACCACCTGCGACGACTCTGTCCTGGCAGGCGACGGCGACGACACCGTGACGGGCGGTGCGGGCAATGACACCATTGATGGCGGAGCCGGCAAGGACTCGCTTTTGGGGGGCGATGGCCGCGACACTTTTCTGAACGTCAACAAGGGTGACGTGATCGACGGCGGCGATGGCCCGGTCGATGACGGACCAGACGATTTCGACAGGCTCGATCTCACAGGTTCCGCGGTTCCGGGTGGGTCGCTCAATGTGACCTACACATCGCCGGACAGCTAGGATGGGATCGTGACCTATCGCGATGCCGACGGCGACGTCACCGGGACGCTCACCTTCACCGAGATCGAGAATGTCGTACCCTGCTTCACGCCGGGAACCGCGATCGCGACGCCCAAGGGCGAGCGTCTGGTCGAGGACCTCAAGGTCGGCGACAAGATCATCACCCGTGACAACGGCATCCAGGAGATCCGCTGGATCGGCAGCCGTAACCTCACCGGTCAAGAGCTGGCCCGGGCACCGCATCTGCGTCCGATCCTGATCCAGAAGGGTAGCCTGGGCGACAACCTGCCCGAGCACGACATCCTGGTCAGCCCGCAGCATCGCCTGCTGATGACCGGCGACAAGGCGCAGCTCTATTTCGAAGAGCGTGAAGTCCTCGCCGCGGCCAAGCACCTGACCGATCTGAACGGCGTGGACGAGGTTGGAACGCTGGGCGTGACCTTTGTCCACTTCATGTTCGACCAGCACGAAGTGGTGCTCTCGAACGGGGCTTGGACCGAAAGCTTCCAGCCGGGGGCTAATGTCCTCGACGGACTGGGCGACGCGCAGCGCGATGAAATCTTCGAGCTCTTCCCCGAGCTTGAGACGCGTGTAGGTGTGAATAAATACACCGCCGCCCGCCGCTCGCTCAAGAAGCACGAGGCGCGCGCTGACAAGACAATTCCCGGGGCGGCTCACAGGGGCGGCCCCGGGGGCGCCACCAAGAAAATGGGTATGCAGCTGTCCCGGGCCCTGACCCTTTCGCCCGGGCGCTAGGGAAGAGGTGTTCGCATCTCTTCCCGTTTTTGGTTTGCCGAAACCACCTGTCTCGCTTTAGCGTCAGAAATGACCCCGAGCCTGCCCAAATTTTGCCAAAGCCATCGCACACCCTCTCCCTGTAAACAGTACAGATCGGTACCCGGAAACCGCGGGGAAACCGGCAAAAGGAGCAGAAATTATGAGTGCAGCGGAATGCTTTGTGGCGAATAAAGCCGATCCTTCTATCTATCGTTTGACCCCGCGGTGCCTCGGTCTCGGTGAAGACATATTGATCGGTGGTACCACCGGTCCGCGCTATTTCGTCATCGATCTCAGCGCGTTGATCTACCCGGTCCTGATCGAATGGTCGGGCCCCGATTGCGGGGTGATCACGGATGGCGCCGATTCAATCGTGTTCCAGGGGGTCGACGAAATCATCGTTCCCCCGAGCATGCAAACTGCTTAACCATCCCGGGCCGCGCGCCATGCGGCCCAGTCTTCCGGTGTATCCAGGTCGGTGACCGCATGCCGCGCGGGCAGGGGGGTCATGCGCACGGTTTCCTCTCTCAGCACGTCCCGCGCCCCCCTGTCGCCGGTGATCTGCGCCAGTTTCGGAAACAATCGCTCAGGAAACACGACCGGATGGCCCGGTGTGCCATCCCGGTCCGTGGCCCTGTGCACCGCGTCAGGCTCCGCGCGAAACGCGTTCAGCATGGTCTCGATATCGGCCCGGGTGATCTCGGGCATATCCGCCAGCAGAACCATCAACCCGGCGGCGTTCTTCGCCACCCGGGCAGCCTCGCGGAGCGATACCGCCAGGCCTTCGCGCCCGTCGATTCCGTCCAGAACCGTCAAAGACGGGCTCGCGATCTGCTTCAGCACCTCGGCCCGCTGCGGAAATTCCCGCGAGACCGTCACCACGACATCGGTGCCCGTGGCCAGGGCTCGGCGCACCTGGCGCCGCAACAACGGTTCGCCATCCACCAGTTCCATCAGCTTGTCTCGCCCGCGCATCCGGCTCGAGGCGCCGGCGGCCGGGATCAGGATCAACACATCCGACATGCCCGCAGGTTAGCCGCGCATCCGGGCCCCGTCAGCATCGAAAAGCGGCTCCTTGATCTCGCGCGCCTTGCGCATCTGGCCCAGGATCTCGATTTCGACCTCTAGACCGGGGCTGACCGCATCCTTCGGCACCAGCCCCAGGGCGATGGACTTGTCGGCATGGTGCGAATAGCCGCCCGAGGTGCAGAAGCCCACCACTTCGCCATCCAGCCAGATCGGCTCATAGGCCACCACATCCGCGTCATCGGCATCAACCTCGAACACCGCCAGGCGCCTCGCCGCGCCTTTTTCACGCTCGGCCAGCGCGGCCTCTTTGCCAATGAAATCAACGTCTTTCGACCACTGGATAAAGCGGTCCAGTCCGGTTTCGCCCGGCGTGTAATCCGGTGAAAACTCGCGCTGCCACGACCCGAAAAACTTGTCCAGGCGCAGGCTCATCATCGCGCGCATGCCAAAGGGTTTCATCCCGTGCGGCTGGCCGGCCTGCCACAGCGTGTCCCACAGGCTGCGCTGCGCCATCGGATCGCAATAGATTTCGAACCCCAGATCGCCGGTATAGCTGACACGCTGCACCAGGCAATCAACCATGCCAACCGTCAGGTGCCGCAGGTCCATGAACCGCATGTCGGAAATATCCTCGCGCACCACCGATTGCAGCACCGCGCGCGCCTTCGGCCCGGCAATCTGGAACCCATTCAGACGGTCGCTGACATTTTCCACCGTCACGCCGGGGGCTTCGTGCTGCTCGAACCAGCGCATGTGATAGGCCTGGCTGCCATAGCTTGCTGTCAGCTGGAACGCCTCGTCGCTCAGGCAGGATATGGTGAAATCACCAATGATGCGCCCCTTCGCGCTCAGCATCGGCGTCAGGCTCAACCGCCCCGGTCTGGGCACGCGCCCGGCCATGATCCGGTCCAGCCAGTCCCGCGCGCCGGGGCCCGTCACCAGGTATTTGCCAAAGTTGTGAACCTCATTGATTCCAACGGCTTCGCGCACGGTCTTCACCTCGCGCCTGGTGGCCTCCCAGGCGTTCGAGCGGCGGAATGAAGGTGTTTCATATCGTGGCTCATCGCCTTCGGCGAAATAGTTCGGCACTTCCAGCCCGTATTGCGCGCCCCAGACTGCGCCCATGGCGTCGAATACGTCATACATCGGCGTCTGCCGGAACGGGCGTGCCGCGGGCAGTTCCTCGTTCGGATAGGCCACGCTGAACCGTTTCTGGTAGTTCTCGATCACCTTGGGCCGCGTGTAGCCGGGCGTGATCCAGTCTCCGAAGCGCGCGCAATCCATCGCGAAGGTGTCGCGCTCGCACTCGCCCTCGATCATCCACTGCGCCAGCATCAGGCCAACACCGCCGCCCTGGCTGAAGCCCGCCATCACCGCACAGGCCGACCAGTAGTTGCGCATCCCCGGGACGGGGCCCACAAGCGGGTTGCCATCGGGCGCAAAGGTAAAGGGGCCGTGGATGACGGATTTGATGCCCGCGCGCTCCAGCACCGGAAAACGCTTGTAGGCGAACGCGATCGAGTCCTCGATCTTGTCGTAATCATCCGGCAGCAGTTCGTGGCCAAAGCTCCACGGCGTGCCATCCACCGCCCAGGGGCGGCAGGGCTGTTCGTAGAACCCGATGCACAGGCCGCGGCCTTCCTGCCGCAGGTAGGATTCGCCGGCGGGGTCCATAACGTGGGGGTGTTCGCCGCCCGCGTCGATGATCTCGGCGATCTCGGGAATTTCCTCGGTTACCAGGTACTGGTGCTCCATCGGGTGCAGCGGGAAATAGACGCCCGCCATCGCGCCCACCTCGCGCGCCCACAGGCCCGCGGCATTGACCAGGTGCTCGGCATGGACCGTGCCCTTGTCGGTCACCACGTCCCAGCTGCCGTCGGGGCGTTGGCGGGTTTCCTTGACCATGCAATGCGTCTCGATCGTGGCACCGCCCATCCGCGCGGCCTTGGCATAGGCATGGGTCGTCCCGCTCGGGTCCAGGTGCCCGTCAAGCGGGTCGTAGAGTGCACCGATCACGCCCTCGACATTGGTCACCGGCGCGATGCGCTTGATCTCATCCGGGCCCACGATTTCGGTTTCCAGCCCCATGTAGCGGTGCTTGGCGCGCTCGGCCAGCAGCATGTCCATCCGGTCGCGGTTGTCGGCCAGCGTCACCCCGCCCACATGGTGCAGCCCGCAGGACATGCCGGTGATCTCTTCCAACTCCTTGTAGAGACGGATGGTATAGCCCTGCAGCGCGGCCATGTTGGTATCGCCGTTCAGCGTATGAAACCCGCCCGCCGCGTGCCAGGTGCTGCCGCTCGTCAATTCCGAGCGCTCCACCAGCATCACGTCCGACCAGCCCAGCTTGGTCAGGTGATACAGCACCGAACACCCGACAACCCCGCCTCCGATGACAACAACCTGCGCCGTGGATTTCATTGCAACCTTTCCTTTTTATTGCCGGAGCACTCTGCCAGAATGTGACAAGTCCCGAGGGCGGAGAATGTCTGCCAGCGACGCCCCGCGTCGTTTCAGGCGCACTGAACCGCTCCGAAACCAAGGTGATACGGCATGTTTACCTCGTTTGTTCAACGCGTGCGATTGTTGTTTCGAAAACTCTGGCTGCGCGTTGCGGCGATCTCTTTGCTCGGGGTCGTGGCTGTCCTCGCGGCCAAGCTGATCGGGCCTTTCCTGCCGCCGTCGCTCGCCCTCTGGATCGGGGCCAATTCGGTTGATCAACTCCTTGACATCCTGTCCGGCTCGATGCTCGCCGTCACCACGTTTTCGCTGTCGGTGATGGTCTCGGTGCACCGCTCGATCTCGGCGCAATGGACACCGCGCGCCCACCGGATCCAGCTCCGCGACCGTTCAACCCAGATGGTACTCGCCACCTTCATCGGCGCCTTCGTCTACGCGCTCTCATCGATCATCCTGCGCTCGACCCAGTTTTTCGAGGATCGCGATATCGTCGTGCTCTTTGCCATGACACTCGTGGTGATCGTTCTCGTCGTGGTTATGATCATGCGCTGGCTGGTGCGGCTGCAGACCATGGGCAGCCTCGCTGACATCTCCGACAGGATCTGCGAGCTGACCGCCAAAGCATTTCACGACCGCATGGAACGCCCCTGCCTGGGCGCGACCGCATTGACCGACGCGATGGTGATCCCCGAAGGCGTGACCGATATTCGCGCCAACCGCTCGGGCTATGTCGAACGGATCTTTCCCGCGGCCATAGATGCCCGCGCCAAGGCCTGCGATGGCCACGCCTACCTGATCCGCGAGGTCGGCGACTATATCGACAAGGGCGACATCATCGCCCATGTCACGGATGACGCGCTCGTCGCCTCCGTCGTGGCGAATGTCCAGATCGGCGAGATGCGCGATGTCGAACAGGATCCCGGCTTCGGCCTGACCATGCTGGCCGAGATCGCCTCGAAGGCGCTGTCGCCCGGCGTGAATGACGGCGGCACCGCCATCGACATGATCGATCGGATCGCCGGAATCCTGCAGGGCTGGCAGGCGCCCCAGGCCAGCCCGGGGGATCCGGCCACATATCCGCGCGTCTTTATTCGCGCGCTCAACCCCGACCACCTGATCCGCCGTCCCCTGGGTCTGATCGCGCGTGACGGCGCGGGCGTCTACGAGGTCCAGGCGGTGCTGCAGGAACGCTTGTTCGCACTGGCTCGGCATCCGGACCCGGTGCTGGCCGCCGTCGCGGAAGAGCTTCGCGGGCAGGCGCTGACCCGTGCCCTCGAGACCATCCCGCACGAGATCGACCGCCAGGCGCTGGCCGATCATGCGGCGTCTCTGACGCAGACAGGCGCGCCTATGTCGGGAACCGCCATGTAAGCGCCCCGCGCGCCGTCCAATCTGGCCGCGACCAAAGAACGGAGTCCCCATGCGCACCCACGCCCAGGCCGTCGTGATCGGCGGCGGATTGATCGGCTGCTCGATCCTTTACCACCTCACGAAACTCGGCTGGACCGATGTCGTGCTTCTCGAGCGTGACGAGCTCACCAGCGGTTCCACCTGGCACGCCGCCGCGGGTATCCACGGCCTGCATGACAGCGCCAACATCTCGCGGCTTCAGCACTACACGATGCAGCTCTACAAGAATCTCGAGTCTGAGACCGGCCAGTCCTGCGGCGTGTTTCAGCCCGGCTCGCTCTATCTCGCGCAGACCCAAGCGCGCGAACACCAGCTGCGCCTGCAGGAATCGAAGGCCCGCCTTTACGGCATGAACTTCCACGAGGTCAGCCGCGACGAGGCCGAGCGCCTGCACCCGCTGGTCAATTTCGACGGCATCCGCTGCATCATGTACGAACCCGATGGCGGCAACGTCGATCCTTCGGGAGTGACCAACGCCTATGCGGTAGGCGCGCGCCAGCGCGGTGCCGAGATTCACCGCTTCACCCCCGTGATCGGCACCGAGGCGCAGCCCGACGGCTCGTGGATCGTGCGCACGCCCAAGGGCGATATCTCAACACCCTGGGTGATCAACGCCGCGGGTCTCTGGGCGCGCGAAGTGGCGGCGATGGCCGGGATCGAACTGCCGCTGATGCCGACCGAGCACCAGTATTTCGTCACCGAAACCATCGCCGAGATCGCGGCGCTCGATCGCCGCCTGCCGTCGGTCGCCGACCGCGACGGCGAATATTACATGCGGCAAGAGGGCAAGGGCCTCTTGATCGGCGCCTATGAGCGCGACATGAAGTTCTGGGCCGAAGACGGCACGCCGCTCGATTTCGCCCATGATCTTTTCCCCGACGATCTGGAACGGATCGAGGAAAACATCATGCGCGCCATCGACCGTGTGCCGGTCGCGGGCACGGCGGGGATCAAACGGGTGATCAACGGCCCGATGATCTGGTCGCCGGATTCCAACGTTCTCCTCGGCCCGGTGCCCGAACTCAGGGGTTATTTCGCCTGCTGCGGCATCATTCCCGGATTTTCGCAATCCGCCGGAATGGGCCTAATGGTGGCGCAATGGCTGATCGAAGGCGAAATGCAGTATGACATGTTCGCCTGGGATGTGGCGCGGTTCGGGGACTGGGCCGACAAGAAATTCACCATGGCGCGGGTCCAGAACCAATATGCCCATCGCTTCTCGATCCATTTCCCGAACGAAGAGCGCGAGGCGGGCCGCCCGGTGCGCACACGCCCCGTCTATGACATGCAAAAGGACATGGGCGCGGTTATGGGGCTCAACTACGGCTGGGAGCACCCGCTGTGGTTTGCGGATCAGCCCGACACCAAAGACACCAACGGATTCGACCGCCAGAATTGGTGGGGGCCCGTGGGCGAAGAATGCCGCATGCTGCGCGAAAACGCCGGCATCATCGACATCTCGAACTTTGCCAAGTACCGAGTGCGCGGGGCAGGGGCCGAGGACTGGCTCAACGCCGTTTTCGCCAACCGCATGCCGCGCGAGGTGGGCCGGTCCTGCCTGACACCGCTGATCGGCATGCGCGGCGGCATCGCCGGGGATGCCACGGTGACGCGCACCGCCGAGGACGAGTTCTGGATCGTCAGTTCCGGCATGGCCG
This sequence comes from Marimonas lutisalis, assembly GCF_005434965.1. GTDB lineage: Bacteria > Pseudomonadota > Alphaproteobacteria > Rhodobacterales > Rhodobacteraceae > Marimonas_A > Marimonas_A lutisalis. Next base: position 1,484,629 of record NZ_SKCI01000001.1, on the reverse strand, counting down.
AACGATACCAGAAACGCTTCTACGACATGGTGCCGCTGCCCGAGGGCACGACGTTCGAACCGATGACAGAGGCAATGTGCGGCTTCAACGTCGCCGGGCCGCGCTCGCGCGAGATGCTGCAGCGGCTCACCAACACCTCGCTCGAGACGGCAGATTTCCCCTTCATGCGCTCCAAGCGGATCGAGATCGCGGGCGTGGACTGTATCGCGCTGCGCGTGTCCTTTACGGGCGATCTCGGATGGGAGTTGCATTGCGCCACCGAAGATCAAAAACGCCTTTACGAAGCGCTTCTCGAGGCTGGTCGCGACGTGGGGGCCGGCCCGGTGGGCAGCCGCGCGTTGATGAGTCTGCGGGTCGAAAAGGGCTATGGCTCGTGGAGCCGCGAATACAGCCCCGAGTACTGGCCGCAGGAGGTGGGGCTGGATCGGCTTGTGAAGATGGACAAGGACTTCCTGAACAAGGCCGCCGCCGCCGAGGTAATGGCGAAACCTGCGCGAGAATCCCTCGTCCTGCTGGCGCTGAACGAAGAGGATGCGCGCGCCTCGAACGCCGATGCAACGGGGGGTGAGCCGATCTTCAAGGACGGGCAGGGCGTCGGGCGCGTCACCTCGGGCGCCTACGGCTACTCCGTCGGTATGAGCCTGGCACTTGGCTATGTCAAAGGTGCAGCGCCCGGCGATGCGGTCGAGGTGATGGTTCTGGGCCGACCCCACCGCGCCACGATTCTGTCCGAACCGCCCTTTGACCCGAAAGGCGAACGGTTGCGCGCCTGAGTTGGGGTGATCTTGCGGAGCGCCTGCGGCGCGCAGGTTTGAATGATTGGGGGCGCTGCCCCCAAACCCCCGAGGTATTTCCGGTCAGATGAAGGCAGGCCGGACGGTGCATTAACCTTAACGGGCGTTAACGCATGTCATTTACACCCGGCAGCCGGATGTCAGCCGGGAGTCATACGCATGTCACCCCCCCCGTGATTTCGACCGTGCGGTGGCGTTAACCTTTGGCGGCAAGTTGCTCGGTCAGGACGTTTCGGACCACATCGAGATCCACATCTGGCGTCACGAAAGCCTCGCCGATACCACGCGCCATGATGAAATTGATCCGCCCGTCGGTGACTTTCTTGTCCTGTTTCATCAATTCGATCAGGGCATCGGCATCGGGAAGATTTCCCGGAATATCAGATAGATCAGCCTTCATGTTCATGTCTTTAAGGTGGGCGCGAACACGGCTGGGATCCTCCTGGCTGCACAGCCCAATCCGGGCCGACACCTCGAAGGCCAGCGCGCAGCCGATCGCCACGCCCTCGCCATGCAGCAGCCGGTCCGAGTAACCGGTCGCTGCCTCAAGAGCATGGCAAAACGTATGCCCTAAATTGAGCAAAGCCCGCTCCCCCTGTTCGGTCTCATCCCGCGCAACGATCCCTGCCTTCATCTCGCAGGAGCGCTTGACCGCATGGATACGCGCTGACAAGTCGCCGCTTGAAATGGATGAACCATGCTCCTCAAGCCATTGAAAAAAGGACATATCGCCAAGAAGGCCGTATTTGGCGACCTCTCCGTAACCCGCGAGGAAATCACGGGGCGTGAGAGTTTCCAGAACCGAGGTATCGGCGAGCACAAGCGACGGCTGATGAAACGCGCCGATAAGGTTCTTGCCATGGGGGGAGTTGATTCCGGTCTTGCCACCTACCGAACTGTCAACCTGGGCCAGAAGCGATGTCGGCAGCTGCACGAACCGAACACCCCGACGCAATATCGCGGCTGCAAATCCGACGAGGTCTCCAATCACTCCGCCGCCCAGGGCGACCACGACATCCCGTCGTTCGACACGCTGGTCCAGAAGCCACTCAACCGCTTGCGTCAGGTACGGCCAGCTTTTGGTCGACTCGCCTGAAGGCAAAGTCATCGACACCATGCTAATATCGTGTTCTTTCAATCCTTTGCGCAGCGTTTCCAGGTGCAGCGCGGCCACGTTTTCATCGCTGATCACCGCCACGCGCGGCCGGTTGAGCAGCGGGGCTATCAATGCTCCCGAATCCTGCAGTAATCCGGGGCCGATGTGGATGTCATAGGCGCGCGCACCAAGCGCCACGTGCACGGTCTCTCTCATGGCGTTTCCTTCAGAACGTCAGGGCGGCCGCGCAATGCTTCCAGAACCTTGGCTGCCATCTCATCAATCGAGTATTCGGGGCGTGCCGTCACCTTGATGTCGGCTTGTTCGTATATCGGCTCGCGCTTTCGATACAGTGCCTCAAGCGTTGCGCGTGGGTCGGCTGTCTGTAGTAAAGGCCTGGATTGCTTGTGTTTCACGCGGTTCCACAACAAATCGATGTCCGCCATCAGGCATACGGAGACACCGCGTTTCGTAATCATTTCACGGTTTGCCTCAGCCAAGAACGCGCCACCACCGGTCGACAATACTCCCTTTTGCGGCGCATCCAGAAGCCGGCTGATGACCTGGCTCTCTTTGTCGCGGAAAAATGCCTCGCCATCTCGCTCGAATATTTCTGCAATGGACATGTTCGCGGCACGTTCGATTTCGGCGTCCGAGTCAAGAAAAGGAACATCCAGAATGGCGGCAAGGGCCCGACCGATCGCTGTCTTACCCGCGCCCATCATACCCACCATCACGATTGTCTTGTCGACCTGCCAGCCCATGTTCTCTGCGCTACCATAGGCGCGCGCCTGCCATATTTTCCCAATGTCGCCTGAATGACGTGATCTTGGCGAAAAGGCCAGTTATAACTTGGTCAAAACAGGCAAAACGCAGGCAGGCTTAACATGGGACGCATCATCAAGTGGCTGTTTATACTGGCAATTCTTGCGGTGATTGCTTTGATTGCCTATGCTTATCTTGGACCGTTCTTCGGCGCCGACTTTTCACCGCCCGAGCAAGAGATTCGTCAAGTCATTGAATTGGATACAAACTAGAGCCCTGATTGTCGCAGCCGTGCTGCCGGTTTCGGTAGAGGCGCAGGAGCCTCTTTCCGCGATAGATTGGCTGTCAAACCCGGTTCCCCTGACGACACGTATTGTGCCTCGTGCGGCTCCGCTCGCAGGAGAGGAACCGCCGGTCACGGAATCGGCCGTTACTCCCCAAGTGACGGTTCAGACTCTCGGCGAATTGTCCGCAGATGCCGTCGGATTGTTGCCTGCGAACGTTACCGGTCTGCCATCTTCGTTATGGTTTGCCAGCGAGACCGAGGATCTTGTGCGAGCCATTCATGCGCAAGACACGCTGGGTTTGCCGGCGATGCAATCGCTTCTTTACACCTTGCTTCTTGCCGAAGCCGAGCCGCCGGTCGATGCCGGAACGGACCACAGCCTCTTGGAGGCCCGGATCGAAAAACTGCTTCAGCTTGGTGCAGTTGAACCGGCCCACGCCCTGCTGCAACGCGCCGGGCCCGAAACGCCTGAGCTTTTTTCCATCTGGTTTGACGTTAGCCTTCTTCTCGGAGTCGAGGACGAAGCCTGCGCCGCTCTGAACCGAAAGCCCTTTGTTTCAAAGGACCCTGCGGCGCGCATCTATTGCACGGCACGCGGCGGAGACTGGAACGCAGCAGCGTTGACTCTGGAGAGCGCAATGGCGCTTGACCTGCTCGAACCGTTGGAAGCCAGCCTGCTGGCACAATTTCTTGATCCTGAGCTTGTCGAAACTTCGCCTGAACTGCCGCCGCCCGCATCCACTTCACCGCTTGTCTTTCGGCTATTTGAGGCTGCAGGTCGTCGGCTTCCGACTGGTAGTCTGCCGAGAGCCTACGCAATGGCCGATTTGAACGATACAGCGGGTTGGAAGGCCGAGCTTGAAGCCGCCGAGCGCCTAACACGCACTGGTGCCTTGTCCGAGAACCGCCTGGTTGATTTCTACACTGCGCGGCATCCGGCGGCATCGGGCGGAATATGGGACCGCGTAGAGGCGATTCAGCGCTTCGATACGGCAATAAGGTCGGGCGATCCGGGCGCCGTTGCATCAAGCTTGCCCAGGGCGTGGAAAGCGATGCAGTCGGTGCATCTCGAGGTTCCTTTCGCAAGGTTCTACGCGGTCTCTCTAATCCGGCTTCCAATAACCGGCGAGGCCGGCAACATCGCCAAGGCGATTGGTCTACTCTCGTCTGAGTATGAAGAACAAGCGGCGCGGCTCGATCTGTCCGTCCCGGACGACGCTTTTTTGGCAGCGCTGGCAAGCGGACAGCCACCTGAAAGCATTCCCGACGATCCTTTGGCGCGGACCATTGGCGCGGCATTTACCCAAAACACAATGCCAGACACGCTGGTCCCACTGCTGGAGCAGGACAAACTGGGTGAGGCGATCTTGCGTGCCATGGCTTTGGTAACAAGCGGTGCATCAGGAAACTTTTCAGATATCGAGGACGGATTGCGCGGCCTGAGAGCTCTGGGACTCGAGGATACCGCGCGTCGTGCGAGTTTGCAGCTCATGCTGCTCAATCAGGGCGGCTAGAATGGCGCGTAGTTGGATACCTCCTTTCCTGGAAGCCCAAGCCGCCGAACTGGGCGCTGCGGAAAACACGCTTTTGGCCTATGGCCGGGATTTGGAGGCATTCGAAGCGTGGCTCGCTCGAAAGAACGCAAGTCCGGCGGATGCAACGCGTCACGATATCGAGGCGTTTCTTGTGGATTGCGAAAACGAAGGGCTAGCGAAATCCACGCGAGCGCGGCGGCTTTCTGCGATCAAGCAGCTATATCGCTTCGCCTTTGAAGAAGGTTGGCGCGGCGATAACCCTGCCATCGAAATCCGCGGCCCGGGCCGCAGCAAGCGCCTTCCCAAGACTTTGAGCCATGCAGAGGTCGATAGCCTTCTTGCCGTATCCCGCAGCCATGGACGCATGCTTTCGGACCGATTGCGCAACACGTGCTTGATCGAGCTTCTCTACGCCACGGGCATGCGGGTCAGCGAACTCGTGTCACTTCAGGTCTCCGCGGCGCGGGGTGATCCGCGAATGCTTCTGGTGATGGGGAAGGGCGGAAAGGAGCGGATGGTGCCGTTGTCGCCTCCGGCAAGGGCTGCGTTGGCTGAATGGCTCACCGAACGGGATAAGATACAGGAATTGCGTCAAAAGACCGGTAAGCCTGTGTCACGCTTTCTGTTCCCCTCCCATGGCAAAACCGGGCATCTGACACGTCATCGCTTTTATCTGCTTATCAAAGAGCTCGCAGTCGCTGCTGGAATTTCACCCGCCAAAGTGACGCCGCACACGTTGCGCCATGCGTTTGCCACGCATCTTCTGGCAGGCGGTGCAGACCTGCGATCGATCCAAGTGATGCTGGGGCATGCCGACGTCGCGACAACCGAGATTTATACCCATGTTCTTGATGAACGCCTGCGCGAGCTTGTGCTCGAGCATCATCCATTGTCCCGGCCGGGGAGCGAGGACTAGACGAATTTGAGTCAGGGCCTTGAAGAGCGGCTCCTGCGCCCCCATAACGAAAGCAGCGTAAGCAACAAATATCTGGGACAATGGAACCTTCCGACGCCGTGGTTGACGGAGCCTTCTGGATCACAACCGCCGCAATATTCCTGCTGCTAATCTTGTCTGGTTTTTTTTCAGGCAGCGAAACGGCGCTGACGGCGGCGTCGCGCGGCAAACTGCGTTCGCGCGCCGACAAGGGGTCGCGCGGGGCAGAGCGAGCGCTCGAGATTACCAAGGACAATGAGCGGCTGATCGGCTCGGTTCTCCTTGGAAATAACTTGGTGAACATTCTCGCCGCGTCGCTGGCAACAGCCTTGTTCACGCGCGTTTTCGGCGAAAGCGGTGTGGCATTGGCAACGCTGGTAATGACGCTTCTGGTTCTGATTTTCGCCGAGGTGCTGCCAAAGACATATGCGATCACCAACGCGGAGGCCGCGGCAAGCCTTGTTGCACGGCCAATCCAGGTCTTGATCACGTTTTTTTCGCCGATCGTCAGTGCGGTGCGCTGGCTCGTGCGTCGCGTACTGGGCGTTTTCGGCGTGAAAACGGACCCCGACAGTCACATCCTCGCGGTTCGCGAAGAGATCGCGGGTGCGCTGTATCTTGGGCATTCCGAGGGCGTTGTCGAGAAAGAAGACCGCGACAGGATTCTTGGCGCGCTTGATCTGGGCGAACGCGCGGTCGAAGAAATCATGTTGCACCGTTCGCAGATCGAGATGATCGATGCCGACACAGACCCTGAGGCGATCCTTGCGCAGTGCCTTGAAAGCAATCACACGCGCCTTCCTGTCTTTCGGGACGATCCGGACAACATCATCGGTGTGGTGCATGCAAAGGACCTTCTGCGCGGCATGCACAAGCTGATGTTCGGCCCATCGGCGTCACCGGATGGACTGGCCGATTTCAAGATTGCCGACGTGGTCATGAAACCCTATTTCGTGCCCGAAACGACGACGCTCGACGATCAGATGCGCCAGTTTCTGAGACGCCGGACGCATTTCGCATTGGTCGTCGATGAATACGGTTCGCTGCAGGGGTTGATCACCCTTGAGGATATCCTTGAAGAGATCGTTGGCGAGATCACGGACGAGTTCGACCCGGATGCCGAGCACGCGATCCGAAAAAGCGATGACGGCCAATTCCTGGTCGACGGAGCGATGACGATTCGCGATCTGAACCGGGCAACGGATTGGAACCTGCCGGACGAGCATGCCAATACGGTCGCAGGCCTTGTCATTCACGATGCGCAGATGATCCCTGCTGTGGGGCAGGTGTTTTCATTCCACGGCTTCCGCTTCGAGGTTGTTGCGCGCAAGGAAAACCGTGTCACCCGTTTGAAAATAAGACCTTTGTCCCGCCGCAGCGGGGGCTGAGCCGGACTTACTCCGCGATCTTTACGATTGCGTGCCGCTTTTTTCCGGCCGAGAGCTTGATTGGTGCAGCCAATGCTTCGACGTCGAACATGAGCCCCGGATCCGTGAGGGGCTGGTCATCGATACGCGCACCATGTTCCGCTATCAGTCGCTTTGCTTCTTTCCCAGAATTCACAAGGCCCGAGCGAACAATCAACTGCGCCGCCGATATGCCATCCCCGATTTCTTCCGGCGTAAGTTCAAGTGTCGGCAAATCGTCACCGACGCCGCCTTTTTCGAAAACGTCGCGCGCCGTTGCTTCTGCGGCCTCCGCCGCCTCTCGGCCATGCAGCAGCGCCGTGACTTCATTGGCGAGTGTGATCTTGGCTTCATTGATCTCGGCACCTGCAAGCGCACCTAATCGTTCGCACTCGTCCACGGGCATCTCGGTGTAGAGTTTCAGGAACCGGCCAACATCAGCATCTGTCGTGTTGCGCCAGAACTGCCAGAACTCATAGGAGCTCAGCATTTCCGCGTTGAGCCACACGGCGCCGTGCTGGCTCTTGCCCATCTTCTTCCCATCCGAGGTCGTCAACAAAGGTGATGTCAGGCCATAGACCTCGTGGTCGAGCACACGCCGAGTCAGGTCGATACCGTTGACGATATTGCCCCACTGATCCGACCCGCCCATTTGAAGCAGGCACCCATATCGGCGGTTGAGCTCGAGAAAGTCGTAAGCCTGAAGGATCATGTAGTTGAACTCGAGAAAACTCAGGCTTTGCTCGCGGTCCAGGCGCGACTTGACGGACTCGAAAGAAAGCATGCGGTTGACGCTGAAATGCCGCCCGATATCGCGCAGGAAATCCAGGTAGTTCAGATCGTCCAGCCACTCCGCATTATTGAGCATCAGTGCGCAATTGGCGGTGTCGCTTTCGTAATCGATGTAAGCCGCAAAAACCTGCTTGATGCCGGCGATGTTGTCGTCGATCTGTTCCGGCGTCAGCAAAGGGCGCTCATCCGCGCGAAACGACGGGTCACCCACCTTGGTGGTGCCGCCCCCCATGAGCGTGATGGGTTTGTGGCCGGTCTTCTGCAGCCAGCGCAGCATCATGATCTGTATGAGCGAGCCGACATGCAGGGATTTGGCCGTTGCATCAAAGCCGATATATCCCGGCACGACACCCTTGCTCAGTGCCTCGTCAAGGCCCTGGTAATCGGTGCAATCGGCAAGGAAGCCGCGCTCGATCATGACACGCATGAAATCCGATTTGGGGTGGTAGGTCATTGGCTTTGTCCCGTAATGTTTGCGCGCCTGTATAGGGCGGGCGCGGCAGAAGGAAAAGTCCATGTTGAAGGCTGGCAAGGTACGGGCATTGGGCGCGATGAGCGGAACCTCACTCGACGGTGTCGATGCCGCCGTCGTTGAAACGGATGGACGGGCAATTTTCGGGTTCGGAGACAGCGCCTATCGACCCTATTCAGAGACCGAACGGAAGGTATTGCGTGCGGCCCTGGGCAAATGGTTCGAAAGTGATCTCAGCGCAGCGGAACAGATCGTCGAGCAGGCCCACGTGGAGGTTCTCGGCAAGTTTGCCGAGATCGACATCGTTGGGTTTCATGGTCAGACGGTCGCACATGACCCGCGCGGGCGCGGAACGCATCAGATCGGGAATGGTGCGCGCCTTGCCCAAGAACTGGGAAGCCCCGTCGTCTGGGATTTCAGAACCGCGGATGTGCGTCTTGGGGGGGAAGGAGCGCCCTTGGCACCGTTCTTCCATTTCGCCTGCGCGCAATATATTGGCGCGACAGAACCTCTGGCGTTTCTCAATCTGGGCGGCGTGGGGAACATCACCTGGGTCGATCCCGCCAAGACGTCGCCCGAGGAGGAAGGCGCGCTGCTGGCTTTTGACACCGGTCCAGCCAACGCGCCGATCAATGATCTCGTTCAGGAAAGGCTTGGGTTGGAGTGCGATCGCGACGGTGTGCTTGCGCGAAAAGGGAAGGTTGAGACTGGCGCCTTGGAACTGTTTCTGGATGACGCCTATTTTTTCAAATTGCCGCCCAAGTCACTGGATCGCGATGCATTCGCAGACATGATTGATCTGGTTCGGGAGTTGAACGATGCTGATGCCGCGGCCACACTTACCGGCATGGCGGCGGCGGCTGTTCTCAGGGCCATGGAGCATTGCCCGACTGCACCTGAAAAGTTGCTTGTAACAGGCGGCGGTCGCAAGAACCCGGTAATGATGAAGATGCTGGCGGCAGCACTTGATTGTCCGGTTATCCCGGTCGAAGAGGTCGGACTCGACGGTGACATGCTGGAAGCGCAGGCGTTTGCCTATCTCGCGGTTCGTGTAGCACGCGGTTTGCCGACATCATGCCGGTCGACCACGGGTGTCCGTGCCGCCGTTGGCGGCGGCGAGATCAGCGCTCCGGACTAGGCCGAACAGGACGCGCCGCCCAGAACACAGAATTTCGCACAATGCGGGTGTTTCAACTGAACCGGCTTTTCGGCCTGTTCCAGCGTTTCCCCCAACTCGAACTGCGGGTCATATGCCAGCAGCGTACAGGCAAGCACGGTCGCGCTCTTCGCCCCCTTGCGGCGCACGACCATGCGCGAGGAAGCGCACATCACGTCGTCCGGTGATTTGCCAAGGATTCCCCAACAGGCGGTCGTGATTTCAGGCACCGGTGCGGACAGGTCCATTTCAGGGAACAGAACGGTCTCGACCGGGCTCCAAGCGTCGACATTGTATCCGCGATCGTGGAATAGGGCGTGGTAGCCAGCCCGCCCCGCATTTTCAGTTTCGCCCCAGATCGTCCGCCCCGCAACGGTCATTGGAATGCCGGTATCGCGCAGCCAATCCATGCCAATCAACGTTGTCGAAAATGCGCCGTCTCCGCGCTCCATGTCATGCTGTTGCGCTGTGTGGTGATCGAGCGAAACTCGCAAGGTCAGCTTGCCCGGAAACGCCGCGTTCAACCGTGTTAACCCATCTTGCACACGCGGGCGCATCATTGGGCGCATCGCATTGGTCAGCACCAGAACTTCATGACCGCGCTGCAGCGCGCATTCGATGATTGCGATGATTTCGGGATTCATGAACGGCTCACCACCGGTGAATCCGATCTCGCGTACTGGCCAGCGGCGCTGCTCAAGCTGGTCCAGATAGGCCACAACATCGTTGATCGTCAGGTACGCCAGCGCGTCATTGCGAGGAGAACTTTCAATGTAACAGTTTTCACATGTTATGTTGCACAGCGTACCGGTGTTGAACCAAAGAGTTTCAGGCCGGGTCAACGCCACTTGCGCTCGGGCCTGACCGTCTGCAGTAACGAAGGGATCTTCGAACTTGCCCGAATTGGGCGACGCCACGTTGTCTTTCATCGGAAAATACCTCGGCTTTACCAAGTGCTAGCCGAGGCTTCCGCAGATCGAAAGGGCGTGTTCACGCCTTGACGCCATTGTGAAGCCAAACCGACGTGATAAACTCAATGCGAATGTCAGCCAAACGGATGGTGCTGGTCCTGCAAACACCGCATGATCGGAAAGAAAAGGCAATCGAATGGTTTCACGCGTAATTCCTGTCGATCCCTTCGATCTGGTCGTATTCGGAGGGACGGGCGACCTCGCGCGCCGGAAAATTCTGCCGGCGCTCTTTCGTCGGTTCTGTGCCGGTCAGATGGAGCAGGGCGCGCGAATTGTCGGAGCGGCGCGAACCGAGATGGACGATGCTGCCTACCGATTCTTCGTGCGTGAAGCAATCGGGGAATTCGATGCGGCCCATGCGCGGGATCAGGAAAACTTGGCGGCATTCCTGAACATAGTGCATTACGTCACGCTTGATGCACGCGGGAATACCGGATGGAAAGCACTTGCAGGCCTGATTAGCCCGAACCGGGTAAAGGCCTTCTATTTCTCGGTCGGTCCGTCGCTGTTCGGGGACTTGGCCGAACGGTTGTACGAATTCGGAATGGCGGATGGCCAAGCGCGGATCGTGGTCGAAAAACCTTTCGGGCGCGATCTGTCGTCAGCAAAAGCTTTGAACGCCACGCTGTCGAAGCATTTTGACGAAAGCCAAATCTACAGGATCGATCACTATCTCGGCAAGGAAACGGTACAGAACCTCATGGCGGTCCGGTTCGGCAATATGCTGTTCGAACCCTTGTGGAACAGCCAGTATGTGGATCACATCCAGATCACGGTGGCAGAGACCGTCGGGGTTGCCGGCAGAGAAGAGTATTATGACCGGTCCGGCGCGATGCGGGACATGCTGCAGAACCATCTCATGCAGCTGTTGTGCCTTATCGCGATGGAGCCACCCGCAAAATTCGAACCTGATGCCGTGCGCGACGAAAAGCTCAAAGTGATCCGCGCTCTGGATCCTGTCGAAGGCCATGATATCGTGCGGGGCCAATATGGTGCGGACGAAGACAAGCCAAGCTACCTTGAACATGTGGGAGATCCGTACTCAACCACCGAAAGCTTTGTTGCAATCAAGGCCCGTATCAGCAACTGGCGGTGGGCAGGAACGCCCTTCTATTTACGGACGGGCAAGCGCCTGAAGGCACGCACAAGCGAGATAGCCGTAGTTTTCAAGGACGCGCCACACTCGATCTTCGGGGCCGAAGCCGGCCGCCACCGCAATATCCTGACCATTGTTTTGCAACCGAACGAAGGGATCGAACTGGGCGTTACCATCAAGGAGCCGGGACCGGGCGGCATGCGCCTGATCGACGTTCCCCTCGACATGTCCTTTGCCGAAGCTCTCGGCCCCGATGCCGAGCATGTGCCCGATGCCTATGAACGGCTGATAATGGATGTTATCCGAGGAAATCAGACGCTCTTTATGCGCTGTGACGAAGTCGAAGCCGCCTGGGCCTGGACCGACCCCGTTATCGCGTCCTGGGAAAAGCGAGGAGACAGGCCATTGGTCTACGACTCGGGAAGTTCTGGCCCTGTGGAAGCCTTGGCCCTTATGCATCGCGACGGACGTCGCTGGCGGGAGATAAGAAAATGAAAAACGTTGACTATGCCGATGCCGAAATGATGGCGATTGATCTTGCCAATGCACTTGCCGGCGATCTTGAAAATATTTTGTTCCACGAAGACCGTGCAACGCTGGCCGTGCCGGGGGGCGAAACTCCGGGGCCGGTCTTCGACAACCTGTGCGCGGCCGATCTGGACTGGGAACGTGTCGATGTCGTGCTGACAGATGAGCGTTGGTTGCCCGAAGTGCATGTGAGATCGAATGCTCGCCTTGTCAAAGAACGGCTTTTGACCGGTAGGGCAGCAGCGGCAACATTCCACCCGCTCTATGCCAAGGCCGATGAACCAGAAGATGTTCTTGCCGAAATCGAGGCGTCTCTTGTCCCTGTGTTGCCGATTTCCGTTCTCCTGCTAGGCATGGGCGCGGACATGCATTGCGCCTCTCTGTTTCCGGGGACTGAGAATATCACTCAGGCCCTGTCACGAGATGCGCCTGTCCTGGTGCCAATCCGTGCCAACCAGGCCGAGGAACCGCGTGTCAGTTTTTCGGCAAGGGTCCTGAATTCCGCGATGAACAAGCATCTGGTGATCACCGGAAACCCAAAACGCAATGCGCTGGAAAAAGCCGTGCGACTCGATCCCGAGCAAGCACCGGTCGCGGCGATGCTGGAGGATCTGACCGTCCATTGGGCACCGGCATGACGGCGAAAGCCTGGAAGGCCGTTCTCTCAGCTGCCGAGGCCGCGAAATCGCGGTCCATAGCGGGACTGTTCGAAGATGACACGCGTGCGGAACGCTATTCTCTCGTCGCAAGCGATATGTTGTTTGACTACTCGAAGACAGCTCTTGACGATACGGCGCGGGAAACACTGATCCAACTGGCCCATGCCGCCGGTGTCGAAGATGCGCGCCGCTCGATGTTCACCGGTGAAAAGATCAATGCGAGCGAAAACAGGGCCGCTTTGCATACGGCTTTGCGCAACCTCAATGGCCCGCCTGTTTTCGTCGATGGCGTGGATGTGATGCCCGACCTGCGCGAGACATTCGAAAGGATGAAAGCCTTCGCAAAGATGGTCAGGGATGGTCGGATCGCGGGGCAGGGCGGAGCGATCACGGATGTGATCAATATCGGGATTGGTGGCTCGGACCTGGGGCCAGCCATGGCCGTGCGGGCCCTGACCCCATATCATGATGGACCAAGATGCCATTTCGTTTCAAATGTTGATGGAGCCGACCTTGCGGATACGCTCAGCAACCTAGCGCCTGAAACGACGCTCGTGATCGTTTCGTCGAAAACGTTCACGACGATCGAAACGATGACGAATGCCAGCAGCGTGCAGAAATGGATGGCACGGTCCGTAACGGATCCATCTGCTCAGTTTGCCGCCGTTTCCACTGCCAAGGAAAGAACAGCGGCGTTCGGGATTCCGACTGAACGCGTTTTCGGGTTCGCCGACTGGGTAGGGGGCCGGTATTCGATTTGGGGCCCAATCGGTCTTTCCCTGATGATCGCTATAGGCGCCGAGCGGTTCGGAGAGTTCCTGGAGGGTGGAGCGCGAATGGATGCGCATTTTGCCACCACGGCGCTGGACAGGAACATGCCCGCGATGTTGGCGCTGATCGGCATTTGGCATCATCAGGGCATGGGATATCCCACGCGTGCCGTTCTTCCGTATGAACATCGCCTTTCACGGTTGCCGGCTTATCTTCAGCAGCTTGAGATGGAGAGTAATGGAAAGAGCGTGGGTGTTGACGGCGAGGCGTTGTCACATGGTGGTGGACCTATCGTCTGGGGCGAACCCGGCACGAATGGGCAGCACGCGTTTTTTCAATTGCTTCATCAGGGGAACCAGATCGTTCCATGTGAATTCCTGATCGCGTCGCGGGGGCATGAACCGGAGCTGACACGCCATCACGAGCTGCTTCAGGCGAATTGCCTTGCTCAGTCCGAGGCATTGATGTGCGGCAGGGACCTCGAGGAAACACTGTCTCTGTTTCCAGGCCATGAAATGACTGACGACGACATCGAAAAGCAGGCCAGACAGCGTGTGTTTCCTGGCAATCGTCCCTCGGTGACCTTGGCCTATCCAAAGCTCACACCGCGCATACTGGGACAAATCATTGCATTGTATGAACACCGCGTGTTTGTCGAAGGCGTGATCCTGGGCCTCAATTCCTTCGATCAATGGGGGGTCGAACTCGGCAAGGAGATAGCGAAATCTTTATTCCCCGTTTTCGAGGAACGTGAGCCGACAAGGGCCCAGAACGGATCGACCCGGCTGTTGGCATCATTTCTGACAAAACAAAGCGAAGATATCTGATGCCTTTGCCTCAGGCGTTCAATACGACGAAAACGGGCACGTGATCAGACGGTTTTTCTCGTCCACGGACATCCTTTTCAATATGGCAGTCCTCGAGAAGATCGGCACATTGCGGGTTGAGAAGAACGTGGTCGATAAGGATGCCGTCATTTCGATTCCAGGACCCGGCCTGGTAGTCCCAGAATGAATAGTGCCCCGGACCCTGTGTGCAGGCGCGAAACGCATCGGTAAAGCCCAAGTTCATTAGGCGACGAAACGCCTCGCGGCTCGCCGGCATGGCCAACGCGTCTTCGCGCCAGGCCTCGGGGCGTGCCGCATCCTCATCTTGTGGAATGACATTGTAATCGCCGGCCATCAGTAGGGGCTCTTCCGATTGCAGCAGTTTCTTCGCATGAGACTGCAAGCGCTTCATCCATGCGAGCTTGTAGTCATACTTGGGACCCGGTGCGGGATTTCCGTTTGGCAGGTAAAGGCCGCAGACACGAATGGCATGCTTTCCAATGACCGTTGCTTCAATCCAGCGCGCCTGCTCGTCTTCCGGATCACCTGGCAACCCGCGACTTACATCCTCCAAAGGAAGCTTTGAAAGTATCGCAACTCCATTGAAGGATTTTTGGCCATGCGTTTCGACCGTGTATCCAAGGTCTTCGAAATGTTCTCGAGGAAAGTTTTCGTCAACTGATTTCAGTTCTTGCAGTAAAACGACATCCGGGTCGGCTTCTTTTAACCAATCGGAAAGCGCGCCAATGCGGGCCTTTATGCCGTTGATGTTGAAGGTCGCGATTTTCATGCCAGGCTCCTTGTGGATTTGATACACCGACCATCAATCCGCCACCACCGAAAATCAGCCTGAGTTTCGAACCTGCACTCGGTGTGATTCGTCAGTTCGTATCCGCGACAACGGATGTGCCAGCCTGTGATGTGCCTTGAGTCGCATGTGACAGTTTCGTAAATCGCAGGGCTTTGCGGGCGCGAAAATTAACGAAAAACCAGTAAGTTGGCCGAATCCTCCGAATTGATTCAACTTCGGGAATGCTCGTGCCGCGGGAAAAAAGGATTGCAAAACACGTTAAAAGTGTAATCGTTATGTCACCACACCAAAAGGGAGAGAAACGATGTCTGCACTGCCAAAAACCACCGAAAACCACAGCCGCATTTCCAACGGTACTCTTCGCGGGGAAATCGAAAGCCTTCATGAAGGCGATGCCTGCTCGATGTTCTCGTCAGGCGCCGCCCCGCGAGCATCTGGTCGCATGTTGGCCGGAGAGGCCGTTGAAATGTTCAGTTCCGGAGCCGCTCCGGAAATGGCCTCCCGGACAATGACCGGGGAGGCCGTAGAGATGTTCTCATCCGGTGCGAGCCCATGTGCTACCTCGGGCGCCATTGTCGGCGATGTCACGGGACTGTTCAGTTCGGGTGCTTCGCCTGCATCCGCAAATGATGTCGTGACCGGCGATGCGGTCGAGATGTTCAGTTCAGGAGCTGCGCCGACGGAACCGGGCGCAAGCACGGGCGGCGGTGTCGAGATGTTCTCGTCCGGGGCCGCACCAAAATCGGTGAGCGCGGCACAGGAGGGCGATGCCGTCGAAATGTACAGCTCGGGCGCATAAGCGTGGTTGAAGGGACGGGGCGGCGGGTCCGCTCGGATCTGAATGGAGATAATCAATGTCGAAAGTGGTTCAATTCAAAGCCCCGTCCCAAAACCAGACCGACCAAGAGCGTCAACGCGCCTTGCTGGAGTGTTTTGCCCGCAATCGGCGTTTTGGCGATGACGTGTTCTGGCTGAAAGAAAACGCCGAGCTTCTGAACATTCTCGAATGCACTGGTGCCAAGGTTTCACGGGACACCCTTGCTGCGCACCAAGGGTTCTACGATGGGCTTGAGAAGCAGTTACTTTTCTTCCCCCAGTATTATCGGTTCCTCTTGTCGATATGTTTGGATCTCGAAGATCTGGGGATCGGCGGAAAAAAGGGGGAAAAGCTCGTGCAGTGGGTCCTCGAAAACGGAATGATCGATGGAGAACTGTCAGACCTGCAGCGTGCAGAAGCCAAAAGGCTCATGCTCCGCCGCGGCCGCGATCCCATGAAAGGTGATGACAGCCTGGAAGATCGCATCCGGACTTTCACTGCTCGCACACACACATTTGCGTTGCCAAACAAGAAAGCCGCATACGAGTTGACACATGCGGTTTTCTACCTGAGCGAATACGGCAGAAAAATCCCGGATCTGGACCCCGCCGTCGAGGTAAGCTTGGATTTTACCGGGACACTTGCCTTCCTTGACCAGAATGCGGATCTCTTGGCCGAGGTTTGCGTGGCAATGCGTTATGCCGGTTTTGCACCTCCCGAGATCTGGGAGGTCTGGCTGGCGCGCCATTCCAGTATGTACGACATCCAGTCCGGCGCTGCTGTATCGGTCTTGGACGATTATCACGAGTTCTTTGTCTGCAATTGGTTTCTTGCCACGACTGGCCAACCCATGTTTCGCAGGAACTTCAATCCGGAAAGAATGGCTTTCTTCGCGCCAAAGGTACCCCAGGCGCCCTTGCGCGGGATGTCGGAGTCCATGTTGCACCTTGATAGTGCACGCAGCACCGACTGGCAGGCCATGCGCGGAAAAATCCTAGATAATCTAAGCGAGGAAGCTCAGGGAATCTTGTGGCAGGCTGAATCAGCCAGCATGGATTTTGAAGCATTTTTTGCGGGGTTCAGTCGCGCAAGTCACTTGGCGGCGGCATCATGAAAAACGCGGGGCTGATCGGCGCGTCATTGGTCGTCTCATATACCTTTTTCATCGCGGCGGCCGACGGATTGACGAAAAAGCTGACTACACTGGTGGCTGCGCCACAGATGTATGCGATCTCCGGAGCCGTGATGGTTGGACTTTGCATTACCACTGCTTACGGAACAAGTAAGTGGCAATCGCTGCGGACAACCTGCAAATTCGCAATGGCATTGCGATCCGCCGCGACAATCTCTGCGGCTCTTCTGTTTTTCCAATCATTTCGTCTTTTGCCCTTTGCTGATGTGTTCATCTTCATAGGGATGATGCCGCTTCTGGCCGGGCTGATGGCTGCTCCGGTTCTGGGCGAGCGAGTATCACCGGCATCCTGGGCAGCAGTTTCTCTTGGATTGATCGGAGCCTGGTGCCTGTTCCCAGCGGGATTAGACAGCGCGACGGCTGGTCACGCTCTTGCCATGCTGGCGGCCCTTGCCGGCACGTTTTCGATTGTCTTGTCGCGTTATATCAGCCGGCACGGAAACAACTCCCTCGCGCAGGTCTTCTACCCGAATTTGTGAATGCTCCTGGTGATGCTGGTCGCGTTGCCGCAAACGTGGCACCCAATGAGCGCAAAAGGGCTCGCACTTTCCATGAGCTATGGTGTACTGCTTTTTTTCGCGCGCTGGCTTTTGGTCGAAGCTGTCCGGATATTACCGGCGCATGTCGTCACAACCCTCATGAAACTTCAGTTTATCTGGATGGTCGGCATCGGTGCACTTGTCTTCGGGGAATGGCCGGCCGCGAACGTCTACTTGGGCGCCGCGATCATCATGGGTTCGGGCCTGTTTCTGGTCTTTCACAACGCGCCTAAAACCGCCCGGAAAACCCATGGCAGTTTGACCGGCTTTGACAGGGCGGTTTCCTCGGCTGCGTCTTGATGACCCTACATCGAAAACGATGTTCCGCAGCCGCAAGAACTGGTTGCATTGGGGTTGTCGATGATGAAACGCGCGCCAATCAGCTCTTCGGTGAAGTCGATGGTCGCTCCGGACAGAAACGGCAGGCTGACTTCATCAACAACGACCTGTTCGCCGTTACCCTCCAGCACCGTGTCGCCGGGAGCAGTGGTGTCAAGCGTGATGGAATACTGAAATCCGGAACACCCCCCGCCTTCCACGGCAATACGCAGCGCCTGGCCTTGATCAGCAGCACCGATTTCGGCCAGCCGGGCGAACGCACGTTCTGTGACTTTGGGAGGCAGCTGCATGTTGATCCTCGGCGTGGTTTCGCATCTCTTTCGGATGGAATATATGTAAACGACAAGGCCCCGACAAGAACAGGCATACGACCAAATGAGCAGCCAAGCGCCTTATGCAACCGATCCGAAAATGAGCAGGGGGCGTCTGTATCCAGAGGCCGAAAGCGTGTTTCGTACGTGCTTTCAACGCGATCGTGACCGCATCATTCACTCCAGCGCATTTCGTCGTCTCAAGCACAAGACGCAGGTGTTCATAGAGCACGAAGGTGACTATTTCCGCACGCGATTGACTCATTCCATCGAAGTGGCGCAGGTCGCGCGGACGATTTCAGTAGCGCTGAACCTGAATTCCGAACTGACCGAAGCAGTAGCCTTGGCGCATGATCTGGGACACACACCTTTCGGCCATACCGGTGAGGACGCATTGCACGAGTTGATGCAGCCTTATGGGGGCTTTGATCACAATGCCCAGGCGGTGCGCATCGTGACGTCACTGGAGCGCCACTATGCCGAGTGGGATGGTCTGAATCTGACCTGGGAGACTCTGGAAGGCATTGCCAAGCACAACGGCCCAGTGACCGGAGAACTCCCGTATGCCCTGGCCGAGTACAATGCCCGGCAGGATCTCGAATTGGATACGCATTCGGGCCCCGAAGCACAGGTAGCGGCCTTGTCCGACGACATCGCTTACAACAACCACGACCTGCACGACGGCTTGCGCGCCGGACTGTTCACCACGGAAGAGCTTGTACAACTTCCGGTGCTGGTCGATTGTTTTGCTGAGGTTGACCGCTTGTACCCGGACTTGCATGCGTATCGAAGACTGCATGAGGGCCTGCGCCGTTTCTTTGGTGTTCTGGTCGAGGATGTCATCGCTGTCACCCGCCAGCGCCTGGTTGAATTGGCCCCCGAACGCGTGGAGGATATCCGACATGCCGGCCGAATGATGGTCCAGTTTTCCCCGGGGCTGTGGGCTGATCTGAACATCATCCGAAAATTTCTGTTTGAACGCATGTACCGTGCGCCAAGCGTTGTCGAAATGCGCAAGAAGGTCACGAATGTGGTGCGCGATCTATTTCCTCTCTACCTGTCGCGCCCGGACCTTCTGCCGCGACAATGGCGCGAGGACGTTCAGCGGGTAAAAGGCGACGAGCAACTGGCCCGAATCGTCGCCGACTATATCAGCGGAATGACGGACCGCTTTGCCCTTCAGCAGCACGAGCGGCTGTGTGGCGTTGAATGAATGCGACGAACCGGACAAGCGGTTTTGTCAGCGTGCTGTAGAGAAATGTCGCGCCGGTCGATACCGGACGTGCTCCGATACCGAGTTTGAAACGCGCAAGCCCATCACCTTTTTCAGTGTCGATCATACCAAGGTCCATGCGCAGGTCGCCTTGCAGGGCAAACCAGTTAGACGCTTCCCACAACAGCAGGGAATGCGCAGACACTTGGCGGCCGAAATCCGATGTCTGCCCGATGTGATAGGTCACCGCCCTTTGATGACGGAGAAATAGCATCGCAGCGCAGTTCTGGCCATTCCGGCTGGCGATGAATATCCGAGCATCCTGCGAAGCCTGTCTGGCTAAAGCGACCGTGAAGGCCAACGGAAGATCGCTGTAGCCGCGTTCTTGCCGCTGGCGTCGTTCTCTTTCGATAAAACCCCGGTCGCGCTTTGGGTCGAAGGGCCGGTGTGTGATGTTGAGGCCAAGGTTCTGCGCGTGGCGGACGCGATTGCGGAACTTTCCGTGCATACGGGAAAGACGCATCTCTTGGTCGGCAGACAGATCAAGCACCGCTTCGTAGCGGCCGACCAGGATCGGCATGGCGCCGGCCATTTGCAGACAGGCCGTATCTGGTGGTGACATGCAATTCATGAACAGCACGTCGTGGCCTGCTGATTTCAGGAGCGCGCGCAGAAAGTCCACGCGTTCCGCGGAACCGACCGCATGATGCCAAACAATGCCTCCGGGCAAGAGACGAACATTCATCGGACCAATCCGCCGATGTAATACAACGGCTTGTCCCACATCTTGGTGGGCTTGCCGCTCGATCCGGTGCCCGGTTTCCTGCAGGGCACGTGCATAAATATTCGATTGGGCCAGGCGGGGGGGTGAAAGAACCTGTTGGAAATTCTCATCTAACATACGGTTGTTTACATCGCGATAACCTAATTCGTGGTTAATCTGGCGAATGAACCGCCAACCTGTTCACACCGTCCTTGGACATCGAATTCCCGCCCCGCGCATGACGCTATGGGTGCCATTTCTGTTGGCTATGATTTTTTCTTTGCCAGTGGGCCTGATAACCGTGCTGATGGCCGTGATGTAAAAGGCCGCCCCGGGGGACGGCCGATTGATGATCAGAACGGGATCTCGTCGTCGAAGTCCCGGCTCGGGCCGCCGCTCTGGCCTGGACCACCGCTGTCATACCCGCCCGAGTCATAGCCACCTGACGATCCGCCGCCATATCCGCCGCCGCCTTCACCGCCACGCCCATCAAGCATCACCATCGAGCCGCCGAAGCCCGAGACGACAACTTCGGTCGAGTAGCGATCCTGGCCGTTCTGATCCTGCCATTTGCGGGTACGCAACTGACCTTCGATATACACCTTGGAGCCTTTGCGCAGGTATTGTTCTGCCACCCGCACGAGGCCTTCACCACGGAGAACGACGGAGTGCCATTCCGTCTGTTCACGACGTTCACCGGTGTTACGGTCTTTCCAGTTCTCCGAGGTTGCAATGCGCAGGTTGCACAATTTGCCACCGTCCTGGAAGGTGCGCACCTCGGGGTCGCGGCCCAGATTGCCAATGAGAATTACCTTGTTCACCGAGCCGGCCATCACTTTCTCCTCAAGAATCCCGTCTGATTTGGCTCTGGTTACATCACTCCAAAACCATGAAGGAAAGCTTAAAGTTTTAGTGAGCCGATCGCCAGTATATGGTTCCTTGGGGTGCGACAGCTGCGGGGTGGCAGAATCGTGCAAAATTTGATTAAAATGCGGAAACCTTTATTGGGGGCATTCTGGGTATGCGGCCTTTTTTCGTACTGATTGCTGGCCTGTCACTGGCACTACCGAACGTGGCGGATGCGGATATCTTTTCGTCGAAATCACGTAGCAAACTGTTCAAGTCGCAGACGCGCATCCTCGATACACGGGCCCGGAGCCAATATGCGGCTTCGGTCCGCTTGCAGCCGCCGACAGTGAACACGCCCACGAAATGGGGCAGCGGCAAATCCTACAACGGCAAGTACCGTGGGCCTTACCTGGCGATGGCGCGCGAGGCGGCGCGGCGGCACGGCGTGCCAGAGGACCTGTTCTTGAGACTGGTGCAGCAAGAGTCGGGCTGGCGGGCGAGCGCAAAATCGCACAAAGGGGCAATCGGCCTTGCCCAACTGATGCCGGTCACCGCGCGAACACTTAGGGTTAATCCCCACGACCCATACGAAAACCTTGAAGGCGGCGCGCGCTACCTCAAGATGCAATACCGCGAGTTCGGGTCGTGGCGCCTTGCGCTTGCCGCTTATAATGCCGGTCCGCATGCGGTGAAGAAGTATAACGGTGTGCCGCCCTACAAGGAAACACGCAACTACGTGCGCAAGATCTGGGGCAGCTGAACGCCGCCCCGATCCACGAGTTTCTCAGCTTTTCTGAAGTTCCTTTGCGTGCAGCCAGTCGGCGTGTTGCGGTGCTTTCTTGGTGCGGCTCCATTCCTCGAGCATCTCCCATTTCACATCGTCGAGGCGCGCCAGCATGGCTTCTTCCTCAGGGTCCGGGCAGGCCAGTTCGATCCGATGACCATTGGGGTCGAAGAAGTAGATTGAGTGAAAGATCGAGTGATCGGTCACACCCAGGACCTCGACCCCGTTGCTTTCCAGATGTTCCTTGAATTCAATGAGTTCATCGCGGTCTTTCACTTTAAACGCGATATGCTGAACCCAGATGGGGGTGTTCGGATCACGCCCCATTTCCGGCTTTGTCGGCAATTCGAAGAACGCCAGCACGTTTCCATCGCCAGCATCGAGGAAGATGTGCATGTACGGATCAGGTTCGTGGGTTGACGGAACATGATCCTCGGCGATGGCGAGGATGAAGTCCATGTTCAGCATCTTGCCATACCACTCGACCGTTTGCTTGGCGTCCTTGCAGCGATAGGCGACGTGGTGGATTTTCTCGATTTTCATGGCGTTTCTCCTTTGCGTGGTCGGGGCACTGTCTGAAGGTTGCATTTGTAACCAACAAGAAGAAAAATGACCGGGCGGGGTGCGCCCGGTCTCTTAGCTTATTCGGCTGCCTTGTTCTCGGCGAGCTTGATCACCGGTTCCATCGTCGCCAGTTCTGCATCTGCCAGGTGGCACTTGATCTGATGCCCCTCGGTCAGCTGTCGCACGGGCGGGACCTCTTTCTCGCAAAGGCCGCCAGGCACCCTGTCTTTCCACCGGCAGCGCGTCTGGAAAGGACAGCCAGGCGGCGGATTCATTGCCGAAGGGATATCGCCTTCGAGAACGATGTGCTTTTTCTCGACATTGGTATCGGCGATCGGAACCGCCGAGAGCAACGCCTCGGTATAGGGGTGGTAGGGCGGGGCAAACACATCATCCGTGCTGCCCAACTCGACCACGTGGCCAAGATACATAACCATGACCCGATCAGAGAGGTAACGAACGATCGACAGGTCGTGCGAAATGAACAGCAACGTTGTCTTCTCGTTTCGTTGAATTTCCATTAACAGATCGGTCACTGCCGCCTGCACGGAGACGTCAAGTGCGGAAACCGGTTCGTCCGCCACCACGATACGAGCACCGCCGGCAAAGGCACGTGCGATGCCGACGCGCTGTTTCTGACCGCCAGAAAGCTGCCGCGGCATGCGATCGGCAAAGGCGCGCGGCAGTTTCACAAGATCGAGCAGTTCCAGCATACGCTGACGGCGCTCGGCATCATTGGCGCCGATCCCGAAAATATCGAGGGCGCGCATGATCTGGCTGCCAACGGTCATCGACGGGTTGAGCGTGTCGAACGGGTTCTGGAACACCATCTGAACGTCCGCGACGGTCTTGGTGTCGCGGTTTTCGATCGGTGTGTGTTCGATGTTCTGCCCGTCCAGCAGGATCTCTCCGTCGGTGGCTGTTTCGAGACCCATCAACACCTTGGCGAAGGTGGATTTACCACAACCGGATTCGCCAACGATTGCAAGCGTTTCGCTTTCTCGGGCTTCGAAGCTGAGAGTTTCGTTGGCCTTGACCACGCGCTTTTCACCTCCGCCGAACAGGGCGTTGGCGGCCACCTCGTAATACTTTTTGAGGTTGTCCATCTTGAGGACGACCTTGCCGACCTCGGCCTTGCCCTTCTGTTCGGCTTTGGCGATTGGTGCGTTCCAGTCGATCTCGCGGAATTTCAGGCAGCGGGTTTCATGTTCGCCATCACCGTTGACGTCGGCCATCGGCACGAAGTCCGCGTCGCATCGGCCGGCTTCGAAATAATCGCAGCGGGGGCCGAAATTGCATCCGGGCGGGCGTTCATGTGGCAAGGGGAAGTTGCCGGGAATGGCCACCAGCGGGCGCGAATTCTTGTCCGCGCCGGGCAGGGGGATCGAACGGAAAAGTGCCTGCGTATAAGGGTGTTGCATGTTGTTGAACACGGTCTCGATATCGCCGCGTTCGACCGCTTCACCCGAATACATCACGCAGATCCGGTCGCAGGTTTCCAGCACCAGGCCGAGGTTGTGCGAGATGAACAGCATCGAGGTGCCGTATTTCTTGCCGAGATCCTTCACCAGTTCGACCACGGCGGCTTCGACGGTGACGTCGAGGGCGGTTGTCGGCTCGTCCAGGATCAGCAAAGAAGGCTTTGACATCAAGGCCATAGCGATGACGATGCGCTGCTGCTGGCCGCCGGAGAGCTGGTGCGGGAAGGAGCGCAGCATGCGTTCGGGGTCGGGCAGTTTCACGTCCGTGACCACTTCGAGGGCGCGCTGGTAGGCTTCGTGCTCGCTCACGCCTTCGTGAATCATCGGCACTTCCATCAGCTGCTTGCCGATCCGCATGGCGGGATTGAGAGAGGCCATAGGCTCTTGATAAATCATGGCAATTTCGTTGCCGCGGATGTCGCGCAGCTCGTCCGCGCTCATCCGTTCCATGTCGCGGCCCTTGAACTTGATCGAACCGCCGACGATGCGGCCGTTCTTGCCCAAATCGCGCATGACGCCAAGCGCCACGGTGGATTTGCCGCAACCGGATTCTCCAACAAGTCCAACGGCTTCGCCGGGGGCGACCTTGACCGAGAAGTCCATCACGGCGGGGATTTCCCGCAGCCGGGTGAAGAAGGAAATCGACAGTTTGTCGATCTCGAGGATGGGGCCGCTATAGTCGTGAATCTTCGACATTAACTTTCTCCTTTCACGCCCGCATCGGGGGGGTGACTTGCGTGCACCCCCCGGCTGACATCCGGCTGCCGACGGATGCCGCTTTGGCCCGATGGGCGTTCGTTACTCTGCCGTGCGATTGGGTCATGGCGCATCAGTCCTTGAGCGATTCTTCGCGCAGCCCGTCGGCCAGCAGGTTCAGACCCAGAACCAGGGTCAGAAGCGCGAAGGCCGGAGGCAGGGCAGGGTGCGGGTAGATCGAGAGCAGTTTGCGGCCCTCGTTGATGGTCGATCCCCAGTCAGGAGACTCGGGCGGCAAGCCGAGGCCGAAAAAGCCCAGGGTCCCGAGAAGGATCGTGGTGTAGCCGATCCGCAGGCAGAAATCGACGATCAGCGGGCCGCGTGCGTTGGGCAGGATTTCCCAAAGCATGATGTACCAGGGCCGTTCGCCGCGGGTCTGCGCCGCCGCGACATAGTCGCGTGTCTGGATGTCGAGCGCGAGGCCGCGCACGATCCGGAAGACGGTGGGCGAGTTCACGAAGACCACCGACACGAACACAACCAGGATTCCGCCGGGGATGTCGAAGAAGTCGAGCGGCCAGAAACGGATCTTCGAGTTGGCGCCCGGATCGTTGATCGCCGAGGCATAGACCAGGAAGAGCGGGATCAGCACGATCGCCAGCCACATGTAGTTTTTCTGTGGCTGCGTGCGGAAGCGCGAATTGATCAATACCCCGAAGAAGATCAGCGGGAAGAGGAACAACACCAGCGCCATGTATTGCGGCAGCCCCGTCAGCACGATTTCCGGCGTCACCAGCAGGTAGAAGAGCAGGATGACCGGGAAAGCGAGGATGAGGTTGGCAAGGAACGACAGGAAGGTGTCGAGCTTGCCGCCGTAATAGCCGGCAGGCAGGCCGAGCGTGATGCCGACCATGAAGGCAAAGAGTGTTGCCATCGGCGCGATGCGGATCACGATCACGCTGCCTTCGACCATGCGCGAGAAGATGTCACGCGCCAGCGGGTCGCCACCCAGCAGGTAGAACGGATACTGTTCAGCCGTGGCACCGCGAAGCGGCGTTCCGGGCACCTTGTTCTTCATGCCCGAAACCTGTTCCAGCGGCGGGTGAGTCGCGATCCAGTCGAAAAGGCCGACATAGACGGCAGTGAACACCCAGAACATGACCAGGCCAAAGCCGATCATGCCGATCACACTGTCAAAGAGCTTGCCATAAAGGCCAAGCCGGCGCTTGAACTGGATCGACACAGCGAAGAGCACGATCAGCGAAATCCAGACCGGCGTGAAGCGCACGAAGATGCTGGCCATGATACCCCGGCTATGCAGGCGCGAGACGGCCTCGTTCTGGCTGATCTCCTCGGCGGCGGGCATCGCCGCCGGATCGAGCCCGGCCAGCCATTCCTTGTGTGCCGCATTCTGCCAGACCAGCGTGACCAGGAGCCAGAGTGCGACGACCGCGCCGACACCGTAGATGGCCCATTTGAAGATCGTGCCAGCGAAGGCGGCCGGATCATCGAAGAAGGTTCCCATGAACCTCGCCAGCATCGCCGCGAACACGCCGAGCCCGGCGATGGTCGCGAGGAACCAGCCGAGCTTGGAGGGCGCCATGCCGCCGCCCTCGGCGCCGGACAGGCCCGAGTAGACGTAGGAGAAGCCGACCAGCAGCAGGAAAAGGACAGCGATACCGTTGAAGAGCGAGAAGCTCGTCGCGGGGGAGCTGTTGGTGAAGGCCAGAAGCGCGGCACAAAGCCCGCAGACGACGGCCAGGGTGATCAGCACCATGAGCAGCGGAGCAAAGGAGCTGCCGTAAGCGCCAAACCAGGTAAGCGGTTCCATGTTCTCGGCCCTCCCTTATGAAATCCGGATGCGTGGGTTGAGGAACACGTAGCCGATATCCGAAATCAGCTGCGTGATCAGAACCACGACGACCGAGACCACCGAGACCGCGAGTAGCAGTTCGATGTCGTTGTTGCCCGCCGCCTGCACCAGCGTCCAGCCGAAGCCCTTGTAGTTGAAGAGCGTTTCGACGATCACGACCCCGTTCAGGAGCCAGGGGATCTGGAGCATGATGACGGTGAAGGGCGCGATGAGAGCGTTGCGAAGCGCGTGCTTCATCACGATGTTTCGGAAGCTGACGCCCTTGAGCCGCGCGGTGCGGATGTATTGCGCGGTCATCACCTCGGCCATCGAGGCGCGGGTCATCCGGGCGATATAGCCCATCCCGTAGAGCGCGATGGTCAGCACCGGCAGGAAGAAGTTCTCGAAATTCGCGCTTTCCATCGCCGAGGTCGCGGTGCCCTTGAAGAGGGTCTTGCCCTCGATCAGGCCCCATTCGGCCAGAAGTGGCGAAAGCCCGAAGCGTGACGAGGCGAGAAGCGCAATGAAGATGACGCCCGAGACGTATTCAGGCGTCGCGGTGGTGGTGATCGAGACCGTCGAGAGCGTGCGGTCCGTGCGCGAGCCTTCGCGCATGCCGGCCAGAACGCCGATCGCCAGGGCGGCGGGGACCATCAGGAGCATGACCCACAACATCAGCTTGGCCGTCAGGGCAAGCCGGATGCTGATGATCTGCGTCACCGGTTCCTTGAAGACTGTCGAATATCCCCAATCCCCCTGAAGCACGCCGCAATAGGTGGGAGCCTTTTCAGGTTCGACCCCCGGGCGAATGCAGCGGCCCGTCACCTCGCCTTCGGCGTTGGTGTGGACAAAGCCGGGCGCGACGCCCAGCCACTCGGCGTATTTCACCGGCAGGGGCTGGAGATAACCACGGTTGCTGAGCCAGTTCTCGACCTGCTCGTCGGTCATCCGCATGTTGCCCTGCGTCTTGGCGAGCTTTTCGAGGTTCGGATAGAGGTTGGTCAGGAAGAAGACCACGAAGGTCAGGCAGAGTGCTGTGAGCAGCATCACTCCTAACCGGCGTAAGATGAACAGTCCCATTTTCGCCCCTGTCAGTCAGGCATTGGCGGGCTGGTTTTTGTATGTGCCCGTCTGTTTGGTCCGGGGTTGAACGCCCCCGGTACGAAAAGGGCCGCCCCCGAGGGGACGGCCCGGAGAGGCCTTAGGCGGCCCAACCCAGTGCGTGCGGGTAGATCTCGAAGGACGGATGCATTTCCGCGCCGACGATGCCCTCCTTGTAGTGGCGGTAGAGCGACTGCCAGTAGGGCTGAATGATCACGCCTTCGTCCTGCATGATCTTCTCGATCTTGCCCATCACTTCGCGGCGCGCATCGGCATCCGCGATTGACATGGCCTCGGTCAGAAGCGTGTCGAACTCTTCGTTGGCAAAGCCCGATTCGTTCCAGGCCTCGCCCGAGCGGTAGGCCAGCGCCAGCACCTGGACGCCCAGCGGGCGCTGGTTCCAGTTGGTCGAGCTGAACGGGTACTTGGCCCAGTCGTTCCAGAAGGTCGAGCCGGGCAGAACCGTGCGCTTCACCTTAATGCCGGCATCGCGCAGCTGGGCTGCGACGGCGTCGGTGGTGTTCTTGCGCCAGTCATCGTCGATCGAGAGCAGTTCGTGCTCGTAATCGCCCATGCCGGCCTCGTCCATCAGCGCCTTGGCGCCGGCGGGATCATGCGCCTGCTTGGGCAGCTCGGCATATTCCGGGTGCAGCGGCGAGACGTGGTGGTTTTCGGCCACGGTGCCGTTGCCCGCGAAGCCCAGTTCGAGGCAGACGGCGTTGTCCACGGCCATCGCCAGCGCGCGGCGCACGCGGGCGTCGGCATAGGGCTTCTTGCCGTCGACTTCGGCCTGCTGGTTGGGACGGATCACGATGGTGTTCGCCGTGGCGGTTTCCGATTTCACCCAGCCGTCGATCGTGTCGAAGACGTCGATGAACTCACCGTCGATCCGGTAGGTCATGTCGATCTCTTCGGATTCGGCCGCGGCCACCCAGGCCGACGGGTCGGTGCCGTAGTCGATGAACTCGATCCGGTCGAGCTTGGCCGCGTCGCCGCCCCACCAGGCGTGGTCGGTGTTCTTCACCAGTACGCCCTTGACGCCCACCTCGAGGCTTTCGGGCAGGTAGGGCCCGGTGCCGAGCGGCTTGCCGACCATGTCCTCGGCATCGTGGTCCTTGTGCACGATGGCAGCCGGGTAGTCGCCCATGCCCACGATGATGGTGATGTCGGGTGCCGGCAGGTTCAGCTTCACGGTGTGGCTGTCGACCACTTCGATCGCGCCTTCGGCGGCCTTGTTCGTGTTCGCGTCGATCAGCGTTGCCATGCGGCCGGCCATCGAGTTGCCCTCGACGTCCTTTTCGCACCAGCCGGCAATGTTGCGGGCCACGTCCTCGGCGGTGAAGTCGCTGCCGTCGTTCCACTTCACGCCCTTGCGGACGTTGAGGGTGTAAACGGTGGCGTCGTCGTTGACTTCCCAGCTGTCCAGCAGGCGGCCTTCGACCGAGCCGTCGGCGTTGATCTGCACGAGATATTCAAGCCAGCCGCGCGAGAAGTTGGCGATCTGCGACCAGTCATAGGTGCGCGGATCCTTGAGGGCGCGCACTTCTTGCTGGATGCGCAGGGTGCCGCCATCCTTGCGGGCCATGCCATGCGAAGCGGCCTGGGCCGGTTGCGACAGGCCGCCAAGCGCATAGGCCGCGGAAGCGGTCACGCCAAGCGCTGTCGTGCGTGCGAGGAATTCACGGCGGCTGAGTTTGCCTGCCTTGAACTCGTCGGCATACATCAGCGCAGCCTTGTGAACCGGTTTTCCATTGATGGTTTGCGTCATCTTGTTCTCCCTGTGACACACGATTTTACTGGTCTTTCGGGAAGCGAACCTGAACCGTCAAATGAGATGCGGTCCATGGCTCCCCCCAATTTGCCGGGGCCATTCCCGCATGTTTTACCCCCGAGCGTCAATGACCGGTTTCGGCATTTACCGGAAAAAAAACGACATTTGGGTCGCGAAAAAGCGACACATCCGCGTGAGGATGACATGCTGCAACTGCACGGTTGCGCAAATGGAAAAGCGGAGTTTTCAGGACACCTTTGCCGTCGCGCCGCGCAGTTGCGACGGTGTCTTGCCGGTATGCTGCTGTATGAAGCGGGTGAAATAGGCGGCGCTGCCGAAGCCCAGGTGATCGGCGATGCGGTTGACGGGATGGTCGCTGTCGCTGAGCAGGCATTGCGCGGCATGCAGGCTGCGCTCCGTCAGGATCGCGGCCGCGCTCATCCCGGCGGTGGCATTGAGCGTGCGGGCCAGATGAGTCGGTGTGACGCCGAGTTTTTCCGCATAGGTCGCCATCGGCTGGCCCGAGCGGTAATCGCGCACGACCAGGTCGCAGAAGGACGCGGCCAGGCGGCTTTCGGCGCGGGCGTCGGTGACATGCGGCGCATCGAGAAGCGCGCGCTTGAGCCAGATGGCGATCAGCGTAGCGTGGGCGCGGGCGGCCGCGCCGTGGAAATCGCGCTTGCTGGCCTGTTCGCGCTGCATCGCTTCGATCAGCGAGGTGAGTTCCTGCTGGGAATGCACATCGCGGATGCGCAGGTGCTGGTCGCGACCGGGCAGCGGAAGCCCGGCCGTGGGCGGCACCAGAAGCGCGAGGCCGAATCCCTGCGATCCGGGATCGAGTGAAAACAGGGTCTGCGCCGGGATGAACAACATGTTGTTGATCCCAAGCCCCTTGCGCTGACCGTTGACGATGGCGCGGCCCTGTCCCCGGGTGATCCAGACAAGAAGATGCTCATCGCGGCTGTGATGCAGCGCGAGGCGCCAGGCGGATTTGCCGCCAAGCGCGGCGAGGGTCTGGATGCGCGGGATATCCTGCGTCATGGGTGCGGCACTGTCCTGTTGGATGGTCTTTTTCAAAGGATTAGCGGCAGATGCGCGCCGGCGCCACACGTTGCATGCAAAGCCTGCCTCAGGCGGCGGGAACATGCCGCCAGGCGGCCATGCGCGCCCGGAACCAGGTGCGCTGGCGCTTGGCATATTGGCGGGTCGATATGATCGCGGCCTCACGCGCCTGATTGAGGGTCAGCTGCCCCTGCAGGTGGGCGATGAGCTCGGGCGCGCCGATGGCGCGGCTGGAGGGCAGGGCGGGATCCCAACCGGGCAGGTTCGCGCGGGCCTCGTCGAGGGCGCCATCACGCAGCATGAGGTCGAAACGGGCCTCGATCCTGGGGGTCAGCCAGTCTTTCGACGCATCGAGGAGCAGCGCGGTGCAATTTGACAGGGGCAGGAGCGGGGGTGGTGTTTCGTCCTGCCAACTGGCCAGGCCGCGCCCGGTCGTGCGTTGCACCTCCCAGGCGCGCTGAACACGCATAGGGTTGAGGGTATCGATGCGCGAGGTGGTCTCGGCATCAAGTTCCTCCAGCAGGGCGGCGTGGCCTTCTGCGGCGATGCGGGCATCGGCCTCGGCCCGGATCGCAGGCGGGGTTTCGGGGATGTCGGCCAACCCTTCCGTCAGCGCGGTGAAATAAAGACCTGTGCCGCCGACGATGATCGGGCGTGTCTGCGCCAGCAGCGGGCGCAGATCGCGCAGCCAGTGACCCACGGAATAGGTGGCATCGCCCGGCACGTGCCCATAAAGCGCGTGCGGCGCGCGGGCGAGATCGACCCGGGGCGGGCGGGCGGTAAGCACGTCCCAGTTGGCAAAGACCTGCAAGGCATCGGCATTGATGATCGTGCCGCCCTGTCCCTCGGCAATGTGCAGGGCGAGCGAAGATTTGCCGCTGGCGGTCGGTCCGGCAATCAGCACCGGGCGGTCGGCGGGGATGTCATCAAGCTGGATCATGGGGCCTGCCTAGCGTGGTTGCGGCGAAATGGACAGACAGGGGCTTTCACGGATTGCATGCCGTCGGGAAAACCGTCATTTTGCCCGCGACCTGATCGCTGCCCGAAGGATGCCCCCATGAGCAAGGACGCCACCCCCGAGACCCGCTTCAAACGTGTGATGCTGAAAATCTCGGGTGAGGCGCTGATGGGGGACCAGGGGTTCGGGCTGCATCCGCCCACCGTCAAGCGAATCGCCGAAGAGGTGAAATCGGTCCATGACCTGGGTGTCGAGATCTGCATGGTCATCGGGGGCGGGAACATCTTTCGCGGGCTTCAGGGCAGCGCGCAGGGGATGGAGCGCACCACCGCCGACTATATGGGGATGCTGGCCACGGTTATGAATGCCCTGGCGATGCAATCCTCGCTGGAAAGCCTCGGCGTGTTCACCCGGGTGATCAGCGCCATCCCGATGGACCAGATCTGTGAGCCCTATATCCGCCGCCGCGCGGTGCGCCACCTGGAAAAGAAGCGGGTTTGCATTTTCGCGGCGGGCACAGGCAACCCGTATTTCACCACCGACACCGCCGCGACGCTGCGCGCCAGCGAGATGGCCTGCGAGGCGATCTTCAAGGGCACCAAGGTGGATGGCGTTTATGACAAGGACCCGGTCACGAATGATGACGCGGTGCGCTTCGACCGGATCAGCTATGACGATGTTCTGGCCAAGCACCTGAAGGTGATGGATGCCAGCGCGATCGCGCTGGCGCGCGACAACAACCTGCCGATCATCGTGTTTTCGCTGGACGAGCCGGGCGGGTTCCGCGGCATCCTGGCGGGCAAGGGCACCTACACCACCGTGGGCGGCTGAGCCG
Organism: Marimonas lutisalis; assembly: GCF_005434965.1. Taxonomy (GTDB): domain Bacteria; phylum Pseudomonadota; class Alphaproteobacteria; order Rhodobacterales; family Rhodobacteraceae; genus Marimonas_A; species Marimonas_A lutisalis. The sequence goes on along the minus strand of NZ_SKCI01000001.1, from coordinate 1,452,603 downwards.
GGCGCGGAGGCCCCTCTATACAATCATGCGCCTTAGCGGATATAGCAGGGGCGTTGAATTTTGACCGGCTGGGAGACGATAGCAGATGGCCGACGAAGAGTTTATGCTGGATACCGATGACCTTGAGCGCCGCATGCAGGGTGCAATGGGGGCGCTGAGAACCGAGTTCGCGTCTCTGAGGACGGGACGGGCGAGTGCCTCGATGCTGGAGCCGGTGATGGTCGATGCCTATGGCGCGCAGACGCCGATCAACCAGGTTGGCACCGTGAACGTGCCCGAGCCGCGGCTGGTGACGATCAACGTCTGGGACCGTTCGCTGGTGGGCGCGGTGGAAAAGGCGATCATGAACAGCGGCCTGGGGATCAACCCGCAGACCAATGGCACGATCGTGATGCTGCCGATCCCCGAACTGAACGAGGAGCGCCGCAAGGAACTGACCCGGGTGGCGGCCCAATATGCCGAACACGCCCGCGTGGCGGTGCGCAACGTGCGGCGCGACGGGATGGACCAGATCAAGAAGGCCAAGGCCGACGGGCAGGTGAGCGAGGATGACCAGAAGTTCTGGGAAGACGAGGTGCAGGACCTGACCGACAAGTTCATCAAGGCGGTGGACGACGCCCTGGAGAACAAGCAGGGCGAGATCATGCAGGTCTGAGCCGGTGCGAGCGGCGACGGCCATGAAGGAGCGGGCCATGGCCCCCAAGGACAAGACCGACAGGGCAGGTGGCCGCGGGCCGCGTCATGTGGCGATCATCATGGATGGCAACGGCCGCTGGGCGCAGGCGCGCGGGCGGCCGCGGCTGTTTGGCCATCACGCCGGCGCCAAGCGGGTGCGCGAAATCGTCGAGGCCTGCCCGGACCTGGGTGTAAAATACCTGACGATATTCGCGTTTTCGACGGAAAACTGGAAGCGCACGCAGGTCGAGGTGGCCGGGCTGATGAGCCTGTTCCGCCGTTATATCACCAAGGAAGCGCGCGCGCTCAAGGCAGAGGGCGTGCGGGTGCGGTTCATCGGCGACCGGGTGCGACTGGACAAGAAGCTGCAAGCGCTGATGGACGAGTTGGAAGAGCTTACCGCCGGTAATGACCGGGTGCACCTGACCATCGCGCTGAACTACGGCGGACGCGACGAGGTGGCCCGCGCCACCAAGCGCCTGGCGCAGGACGTCGCGGCGGGCCGGCTCGACCCGGAAACCGTAGATGAAGAAACGCTGCCAAAGTATTTGGATACATGTGTTTTGCCTGATCCGGACCTGGTGATCCGCACCAGTGGCGAGGCACGGATTTCCAACTTCCTACTGTGGCAGTCGGCCTATGCGGAATATGAATTCATCGACACGCTGTGGCCGGATTTCAGCGCCCAGATCTTCGCTGACCTGGTGCTGGCTTATGGCACGCGGGAGCGACGGTTCGGAGGAGTGAAGGCATGAGCGACGGCGCCACCGCATCGAAATGGAGCGACCTCGGCCCGCGCCTGATTTCGGCGCTTGTGCTGATCGTCGTGGGGGCCGCGGCGCTGTGGGCAGGGGGGCTGTGGTTCGACGAGTTGGGCGTGCTGATCGTGGGCGTGATGCTGTGGGAACTGGTGCGCATGCTGGCGCCCGGGCATCCGACGATGGCATGGCAAGTGGCCTTGGTGGGGGCGATCACGCTGGAAATCGCGCTTTTCGTGCCTTTCGGCATCAGTATGCTGATGCTGGGCCTGTTCCTGATCGTCGCCGTGGGCCGTGTCGGGCAGCATGTCGGGCTGCTGTTGGCCTATGGCGCCGGCATCTGGCTGGCCGGGCTGGCGCTGGTGACCTTGCGCGAAGAGGGCGGGTTATTCTGGACCTTGTGGCTGATCGGAGTGGTGGTGGTGACCGATATCGCCGGCTATTTCGCGGGTCGGATCATCGGCGGGCCGAAGTTCTGGCCGCAACTGAGCCCCAAGAAAACCTGGTCGGGCACGGTGGCGGGCTGGATCGCTGCGGCTGCGCTGAGCGCGTGGATGTCGGTGCAGTACGATCTGCCCTGGGGCATCGTGATGGCAGCGGTGGCGCTGTCCTTTGCCTCGCAGATGGGAGATATCGCGGAAAGCGCGCTGAAACGGCGGATGAAGGTGAAGGACAGTTCGAACCTGATCCCCGGGCATGGCGGCGTGATGGACCGGTTCGACGGAATGATGGGCGCGGCGCTGATGATGTCGGCCTGGCTGATCGTGCAAGGGGCGCTATGAGGCGGATTTCCGTATTCGGCGCCACCGGGTCCATCGGCCAATCGACACTGGACCTGATCGCGCGGGCGCCGGACGCTTATGACGTTGCGGTTCTGACCGGCGGGCAGAACATCGCGCAGCTGGCGAGCGACGCGCGCCGCTTTGGCGCCGATCTGGCGGTGACGGCGGATGAGGCGCTTTACAAAGATCTGAAAGAGGCACTGGCGGGCAGCGGGATCGAGGCCGCGGCCGGCGAGGCGGCGCTGGAAGAGGCGGGCGCGCGTCCCGCCGACTGGATCATGAGCGCGATTGTCGGCGCGGCCGGGCTGGCGCCGGGGCTGCGGGCGCTGGAGCAGGGCAGCACGCTGGCGCTGGCCAACAAGGAATCGCTGGTCACGGCGGGGGCGCTGCTGATGCAGACGGCGTGCCGCCACGGCGCCACGGTTCTGCCAGTGGACAGCGAGCATTCGGCGGTGTTCCAGGCGCTGGTCGGCGAAGAGATGGATACGGTCGAGCGGATCATCATCACCGCGAGCGGCGGGGCGTTTCGGGACTGGCCGCTTGAGGATCTCGCCCGCGCGACGGTGGAACAGGCCAGTGCGCATCCGAATTGGAACATGGGCCAGCGGATCACGATCGATTCCGCCTCGATGTTCAACAAGGCGCTGGAAGTAATTGAAACAAAGGAATATTTCGGAATCGACCCCGAGAGGATCGAGGTGCTGATCCATCCCGAGAGCCTTGTGCATGCTCTGGTGGGGTTCCGCGATGGCGCGTTGATGGCACATCTGGGCGTCAGCGACATGCGCCACGCGATCGGCTATGCGCTGAACTGGCCCGAGCGCGCGGAGTTGCCGGTGGCACGGCTGGACCTGGCGCAGATCGGCCAGCTGCATTTCCGTGCACCGGACGAGGCACGATACCCCGCGCTGCGGCTTGCCCGCGAGGTGATGGCGCGCGACGGGCTGGCCGGGGCGGTCTTCAATGCCGCCAAGGAAGCCGCGCTGGATGCGTTCATTGCCGGGCGGATCGGGTTTACCGCGATGGCAGGGGTGGTCGAGGCGGTTCTGGAGCGCGCCGAGGCCGAATTGGGCCTTATTGATGCCACCATGACCCTTGATAACATCCGCGCGGCCGACCACATGGCCCGTATCCGCGCCGAAGAGGTGATGAGCGGCCTGGCCGCGTGAGAATGCAAGAAGAACGAAAAACAGGCAGGACGACGTTTTGGATATTTCCCTGATTCCGCAGGTCGGCGGCTTTGCGATGACGCTGATTGCTTTTGTGGTGGCGCTGTCGGTGATCGTGGCTGTTCATGAATATGGCCACTACATCGTCGGGCGATGGTCGGGGATCCGCGCCGAGGTGTTCTCGCTGGGTTTCGGGCCTGTCTTGTGGTCGCGCCATGACAAACACGGCACGAAATGGCAGATCGCCGCGCTGCCATTTGGCGGATACGTGAAGTTCCTGGGCGATTCCAATGCCGCATCGGGCAAGGACGAAGACGCGATGGCCGGGCTGAGCGACGATGAAAAGCGCCACTCGATGCATGGCGCGCCGCTCTGGGCGCGGGCCGCGACGGTGGCGGCGGGCCCGTTGTTCAATTTCGCTCTTTCCATTGTGGTCTTTGCCGGGGTGATCCTGTGGCAGGGCCGCGTGGCCGAACCGCTGAGCGTGGGCGAGCTGCGCCCGCTGCCCGGCGCCGTGCAGGAGTTGCGCGTGGGCGACGAGGTCCTGGGCATCGGCGGGCTGGATGTGCCGTCCTTCGAAGACGCGGAGGCATTCAGCGCCTTTGGCGACGAAATCCCGGTCGAGCCGGTGGTCGATTACCGCGTACGCCGTGACGGAGCCGAGCAGACCGTGCGCGCGCCCTATCCCTATCCGCCGCTGGTGACGCAGCTGGCGCCGCAATCGGCGGCTTATGACATCGGCATGGAAGTAGGTGACGTGATCACTTCGGTGGACGGCGACACGATCTTTGCCTTCGACCAGCTGAAAGAGCGGGTCGAGGGGGGCGAGGGCAAGCCGCTGTTGCTGACGGTATGGCGCGGCGGCGAGACGCTGGAATTCACGCTAGTGCCACGCCGCACCGACGAACCGCAGGACGAAGGCGGGTTCAAGACGCATTGGCGCATCGGCATTGCCGGGGGCCTTTTGTTCGAGCCGGCGACCGAAATGACCGGCGTGGGAAGCGCGGTTCTGGGCGGGGTGATGCAGACCGAACGGATCATCCAGGGGTCGATCTCGGGGCTGTGGCACATGATTACCGGGGCGATTTCGTCGTGCAACATGTCAGGGCCGATCGGGATTGCCCAGGTGTCGGGCCAGATGGCGAGCCAGGGGGCGGAGAACTTCATCTGGTTCATTGCCGTCCTGTCAACCGCCGTCGGGCTGCTGAACCTTTTCCCGGTTCCGGTGCTGGATGGCGGGCACCTTGTATTCTACGCTTATGAGGCCGTGGCCGGGCGTCCGCCCAGCGACAAGGCGCTGCGCATCCTGATGACGATCGGGCTCACGCTGATCCTGTCGTTGATGATCTTTGCCCTGAGCAACGATCTGTTCTGTCCCTGAGAATAGCCGCCACATTCTTGCCCTAATTACGGCCCTTGTTCCGCCATATTCGATCTCCATTCTGGGCCATGAACCGCAACGAAAGGGGTGAGACATGGATACGATCGCCAAGGGAGCCCGGGGCCTTCATCTGCTGTGGGACCTGAACTGGGACCGTCTGCTGTATATCGGCACCATCACCATTGCCCTTCTGGCCGGGGCCTATCTGGGCACGATGTTCTGAAGATCCGCGCCCGACGGGCCGGAAAGAACGATCGGTCCGATTACAGGCGCCATGATAATGCACCCCCGGCGGGGTGCATTTTGCATTTTTGACAAGTGTCATGATAGGCTTTACTGAGGCAGTAATTGGGGTGTCTCATCGGGTTGGCCACATGATGCAGTATAAAAGGGGCCGTAAAATCGGTCTTATCGAGCAAGCGAAAACCATCCACCTGGCACTTGGTGCCATTTTCCTTGGTTTAACAATAGCTTTCGCGTCGTTGCCTGAACCCGCGCAGGCGCAATCGTATCGCTTCACCTCGGTTGCGATCGAAGGAAACCAGCGGATCGAGCCCGGAACAATCCTGAGTTACGCGGGAATCGCCCGTGGAACACAGGTGTCGGCAGCCGAACTGAACGACGCCTACCAGCGCATTCTGGGCAGCGGTCTGTTCGAAACCGTGTCGATTGAGCCACAGGGCAGCCGCCTGGTGATCCGGGTGAAAGAATTCCCGACAATCAACCGCATCAGCTTTGAAGGCAACAAACGCCTGAAGGACGTGGAGCTTGCCAGTTATATCGAATCCAGGTCGCGGCTGGTGTTTTCGCCGACCAAGGCCGAACGCGATGCCGAGACGATCGCAGAGGCCTACCTGCAGAATGGCCGCACCGCCGCGCGGGTGACGCCGAAGATCATCCGGCGCAGCGACAACCGCGTCGACCTGGTGTTCGAGATTTTCGAAGGCGGCATCGTCGAGATCGAACGGATCGGTTTCGTCGGCAACCAGGTGTATTCCGACCGCCGCCTGCGGCGCGTGCTGGAAAGCAAGCAGGCCGGGGCCCTGCGGTTCCTGATCAAGTCGGACACCTTCCTGGAAGACCGCCTGCAGTTCGACCAGCAGGTACTTCGCGATTTCTATCTCAGCCGTGGATACATCGATTTCCGCACCACGTCGGTGAATGCCGAGCTGGCGCGTGAAGGCGACGGCTATTTCCTGACCTTCAACGTGCAGGAAGGCCAGCAGTTCCGCTTTGGCGAAATCACGACCGTCAGTGAAATGGACGAGGCCGACGCGGACGAGTTCCACGCGATCCTGAAAGTGCGCCCGGGCGTCGTCTACACGCCGACCCTGGTGGAGAACTCGATTGCGCGGATGGAACGCCTGGCGATCAAGAAGGGCATTGATTTCCTGCGCGTCGAACCGCGCATCACGCGCAATGACCGCGATCTGACCCTGGATGTCGAGTTCGTGCTGACACGCGGGCCGCGCGTGTTCGTCGAGCGCATCGATATCGAAGGCAACGCTACCACGCTGGACCGTGTCGTTCGGCGGCAGTTCCGTATCGTCGAGGGCGACCCTTTCAACCCGCGTGAGATCCGCGAGAGCGCCGAACGCATCCGCGCGCTGCGGTATTTCTCGGACGCTGACGTGCAGGCGCGCGAGGGATCGAGCCCGGAACAGGTGATCGTCGATGTCAACCTTGAGGAAACGACGACCGGTTCGCTGTCCTTCGGCGGCGCGTTCTCGTCGAAAACCGGGTTCGGCCTGGTCGTGAAGTTCGAGGAACTGAATTTCCTCGGTCGTGGGCAGGAAGTGCGCTTCTCGATCTCGGGGGCCGAAGACAACGCGAATTACGGGTTCTATTTCGCCGAACCCGCCTTCCTGGGCCGCAACGTGAAATTCTATTTCGACATCGGCTATCTCGAGACCGAGGGTTACAACTCTCTGTTCGACACGAGCAAAGCGCGCCTTGGGTTCGGCCTGGAGTTCCCGATCAGCGAAAGATCGCGCTTTGGCGTGAACTACAAGCTGGACCAGACCCAGATCACCAATTACATCGGCAACGGCGCGATCCTGGCGGGCGAGGCCGCCGCGGGCAAGCGCACCGCGAGCTCGCTTGGCTATACCTTCTCGTATGACTCGCGGCTGACCGGGCTGAACCCGAATGCGGGTGTCCTGCTGGAGTTCGCTCAGGATTTCGGTGGCGTTGGCGGACAGGCCGAGTTTGTCCGGTCGTCGGGCCGGATCATCGCCGAGACGAAGATCCTGAACGAGGAAGTCACGCTGCGGGCGACATTGGCCGGTGGCATGGTGAACTACAAGAGCGGGCAATCCAGCCGCGTGACCGAGCGCTTCCTGTTCAACAGCGACGTCATTCGCGGATTTGCCTATGACGGGATCGGACCGCGTGAATACGTGCCCGGCGTGGTGGACGATGCGCTTGGCGGCAACTTCTATGCCACGGCGAAGTTCGAAGCGCAGTTCCCGCTGGGCCTGCCCGAGGAATACGGGATCAACGGCGGTGTTTTCTACGATATCGGCTCGGTCTGGGGACTGGATACGACCAACGCGAATACCATCTACACCAACGGTCCGGTACGTCATGTGGCAGGCCTGTCGATATTCTGGGATACCCCGGTCGGTCCGCTGCGTTTGAACTGGTCACGGGCGCTCAAGAAGCAGCCGCAGGACATCGAACAGCAGTTCGAGGTGACCATTTCCGCCGATTTCTGAGGATATGGCGGTGGCTGCATATGCCAAACTGCGCGGCGTGATCGCCGCGCTTTTCCTTGGGGTGGTGCCTGTCTTGGCGCAGGCGCAGCAATTGGGCCTGCCCGACAGCGCGATCCTGGTGGTGGATACGAACCGGCTTTTTGCAGAGACGCTGTTCGGGCGCCGGGTGGCGGCGGAACTGGAAGCCGAAAGCGCTGTGCTATCGGCCGAGAACCGTCAGATCGAGGCGGATCTGACGGCGGAAGAAAAGGCTTTGACAGAGCAACGTGCCGAGATGACCCCGGAGGCGTTTCGCGCCGAGGCCGACGCCTTTGACGCCAAGGTACAGCGCATTCGCAACGAGCAAGAGGCCAAGGCGCGCAGGCTGGCCGAGGAAAGCGACAACGCGCAGCGGCGTTTCCTGGGCGTGGCGCGCCCGGTGCTGGAGGCGCTGATGCGTGAAAGCGGGGCATCGGTTCTGCTGGATTCGCGCACGGTGCTGTTGAGCACGGACGTGGTGAACGTGACCGACCTTGCGGTCGCGCGTATCGACGATGCCATCGGCGACGGACAGGCGCTCGAGGCGCCGCAGACAACGCCCGCCGATCCGGCACAGCCCACAGCGCAGGAGTGAGACCGCGGAGGCGCTTGCCCCGTGATCGCAGAGTTGCTAGGGCATCGGCAGAGCCCAGTGAGAGGAACCGACATGAGCCAGAAAGCCCGCGCGGATATCGACCTGATCCAGCGTATCATCCCGCACCGTTATCCGTTCCTGCTGGTTGACCGTGTCGAGGATATCGAGGGGTATCAATCGGCCCGGGGAATCAAGAATGTGACCATGAACGAGCCGCATTTCCAGGGCCATTTCCCGGGCAAGCCGATTATGCCGGGCGTGACCATCGTTGAAGCCATGGCACAGACGGCCGCGGTGATGGTCGGCACGGCCCTGGACATGGCCGACAAGGAAATGCTGGTCTATTTCATGTCGATCGACAAATGCAAATTCCGCCGCATGGTGGGCCCGGGTGACGTGCTGGAGATGTATCTTGAAACGGTGCGCGGCAAACCCGGCGCGAAGGTCTGGAAATTCACGGGCGTGGCCAAGGTCGGGGACGAGATGGCCGCCGAGGCCGAGTTCACCGCGATGATGGACCTGCCCAAGGAGTGAGCGGCATGAGCCAGATCCATTCCAGTGCGATCATCGAGGATGGCGCGCAGATCGGCGAGGGCAGCGTGATCGGGCCATTCTGCCTCGTGGGCAGCGGCGTGACGCTGGGGCGCGGTGTGCACCTGAAAAGCCACGTGGTGGTGACGGGCAATACCACCATCGGGGAGGACACCGAGATCTTTCCCTTTGCGGTGATCGGCGAGGTGCCCCAGGACCTGAAGTTCAAGGGCGAGAAAACCCGGCTGGAGATCGGCGCGCGCAACCGTATCCGCGAACACGTGACGATGAATACCGGAACCGAGGGTGGTGGCGGGATCACACGGGTGGGCGATGACGGGCTGTTCATGGCGGGCTGTCACATCGCGCATGACTGCACGATCGGCGACCGGGTGATCATCGTGAACAATTCGGCCATCGCCGGTCATTGCATGATCGAGGACGACGTGATCGTCGGCGGGCTGTGCGGCGTGCACCAATGGGTGCGGATCGGGCAGGGCGCGATCATCGGCGCGCTGAGCATGGTCACCAATGACGTGATCCCGCATGGCCTTGTGCAGGGGCCGCGGGGCGAGTTGGACGGGCTGAACCTGATCGGGCTGAAACGCCGCGGGGTGGAGCGCTCGGACATCACCGCTCTGCGTGCCGCGTTCCAGATGCTGGCGCAGGGCGAAGGTGCGTTCCAGGATCGCGCCAGGCGCCTGGGCGAGGAAACCGACAGCGCCTATGTGCGCCAGATCGTCGAGTTCATCACCGGCGGCAGCGATCGGTCCTTCCTGACGCCGAGTTGAGCAGATGCTGGCGCTGATCGCAGGGCGGGGCAGCCTGCCCGACCGGGTGGCCGCCGCGCTGGAGCAACCGCCGCTGGTCTGTGCGCTTGAGGGCAGCCCGCCGGACCACCTGCCCGTCGATCTGTGTTTTCGACTGGAGACGCTGGGCACGCTGTTGCTGAACCTGGGCGAGCGCGGCGTGAACGAGGTGTGTTTTTGCGGCGCCATCGAGCGCCCCGAGCTCGACCCGGAAAAGCTGGATGACGAAACCCGGCCGCTGGTGCCGCTGTTCACCGAGGCGCTGGCCCGGGGCGACGACGGGGCGTTGCGCGTGATCCTGCAGCTTTTCGAGCAAACCGGATTCAGCATTCGGGCGGCACACGAAATCGCGCCGGATATCATTGCCCGTGCCGGGGTGCCGACCGCGCGCCATCCCCGTGACGGGCACCGCGCCGACGCCGCATTGGGCGACCGGGTGCTAGCCGAACTGGGCGCGGCCGACCAGGGCCAGGCCTGCGTGCTGCGCAAGGGGCACGTTCTGGCACGCGAAGATGAGCGCGGCACGGATGCGATGCTGGCCGGATTCGCGCTGATGCATGACGGCCCGAATGGGGCAGACCTGCTCTCAACGGCGTTCGACGCGACCGGTGGGTTGACTGAGGACGCGCGCAACTGGCTTGGGCGCATTGCCAGAGAGGCGCACGAGGCACCGGGAGCCGGCGCGATCCTGTTCAAGGGGCCGAAACCGGGCCAGGACCGGCGCGCCGACCTGCCGACGATCGGCCCCGCCACGGCGATCCGGGCCGCCGAAGCCGGCTTCGACGGCATCGTGATCGAGGCGGGCGGGGTGATCGTGCTGGATGAGGCGCAGGTGATCGAAATCCTGGATGCGATGAACATGTTTCTCTGGGTGCGCGAGGCGGCATGAAGATATTCCTGGTCGCAGGCGAGGTTTCCGGAGACCGGCTTGGCGCGGCGCTGATGGCGGGCCTGCGCGAACTGGTGCCGGCGGTGGAATTTCGTGGCGTGGGCGGGCCGGGGATGGCGGCGCACGGGCTTGCCAGCCTTTTCCCGATGGAAGAGCTTTCGGTGATGGGGCTGGCCGAGGTGCTGCCGAAACTGCGCCACCTGTTTCGCCGCAGAGACGAGGTGGTGCAAGCGGTGCTGGACTGGCAACCGGATGTTCTGATCACCATCGACGCGCCGGATTTCGGGCTGCGCGTGGCCAAGGGGGTCAAGGCGGCCTCGGACATCCGCACGGTGCACTACGTGGCGCCATCGGTCTGGGCATGGCGTCCGGGTCGGGCCCGCAAGATGGCGCGGTATGTCGATCATGTGCTAGCGCTGCTGCCGTTCGAGCCGCCCTATATGGAAGCCGTGGGGATGGACTGTGATTTCGTGGGGCATCCAGTGGTGAACGAACCGGTGGCAAGCGACGCCGAGGTGAGAGCATTTCGCGACGCTTATGGCCTGACAGGCGAGGTTCTGCTGGTCTTGCCCGGATCACGCAGGGGCGAGGTGGAGCGGCTGGCCCAGCGGTTCGGCGAAACCGTGGCACGGCTCGTCGCCGCAAGGCCGGGTATCCGGGTTGTCGTACCAGCCGCCGCGCCGGTGGCCGAACTGCTGGCCCAGTCCGTCGCGGGTTGGGCGGGCGATCCTGTGCTGCTCGACCCGAGGGGGCAGACCGCAGAGAGCTTCGCTGCACAGAAGCGCGTGGCGTTCCGCGCGGCGGATGGCGCACTGGCCGCGTCGGGCACAGTTTCCCTGGAGCTGGCGGCAGCCCGGACGCCGATGGTGATCGGGTATGATTTCGCCTGGCTGACCTGGCAGATCATGAAACGCATGGCCCTGATCGATACGGTGACACTGGTGAACCTGGTCAGCGAGAGCCGCGTGGTGCCGGAATTCCTGGGGCCGGCCTGTCAGCCCGAGGCGATGGCAAACGCGCTTGACGCGATGCTGGACGACCCCGGGGCGCAGCTGGCCGCGCTGGACCTGACGATGGAGCGACTGGGCCGTGGCGGAGAGGCACCGGGGCTGCGCGCGGCCCGGGCGGTTCTCGCGCGGATGTGAGGGCCGACACGGGGGCCAGCCCCCCAGACCCCCCGGGATATTTTCAGCAAGATGAACGAGCGTGGCGGTGACAGCCTCAGCCCGCGTGGATCCAGCCGCCGCCGAAGATGCGGGTGCCGCCGGTTTCGTAGAACACGCAGGCCTGGCCCGGGGAGACGCCTTCCTCGGGGGTGAGCAGCTCGACTTCGGCGGTGGTGGGCGACAGGGCGCGCAGGATGGCGGGACGCGGCGGGCGCGTGGAGCGGACCTTGATCGAGATTTCGCGCGTGGCGACGGCTTCGAACGGATCATCGCCCAGCCAGTTCACTTCGCGCACCGGAACTGTGCGGGTGGCGAGCATGTCTTTCGGGCCGACGATCACGCGACGATTGTCGACATCGAGTTTCACCACGTAGAGCGGATCGCTGAGCCCGCCGATGCCGAGGCCGCGGCGCTGGCCGATCGTATAGTGGATCACGCCCTTGTGCGTTCCGAGAACATTGCCATCGATATCGACGATCTCGCCCGGCTCGGCGGCGCCGGGACGGAGTTTCTCGATCACGCTGGCGTAGTCGCCATTGGGGACGAAGCAGATATCCTGGCTGTCGGGTTTCCATGCGACGGACAGCCCGTATTTTTCCGCAAGCGCCCGGGTTTCGTCCTTGGATTTCAGGTGGCCGAGCGGGAAACGCAGGAAGTCGAGCTGTTCGCGGGTGGTCGAAAACAGGAAATAGCTTTGATCGCGGCCGGCGTCTGCAGCGGTGTGCAACTCGGCCCCGTGCGGGCCCATCTTGCGCTGGATGTAGTGGCCGGTGGCCATGCAATCGGCGTCGAGGTCGCGGGCCGTTTCCAGCAGGTCCTTGAACTTGACCCTCTCGTTGCAGCGGATGCAGGGCACCGGCGTGGCGCCGGCAAGGTAGCTGTCGGCAAATTCGTCGATTACCGCGTCGCGGAAGATGTTTTCATAGTCGAGCACATAATGGGGAAAGCCCATTTCCTCGGCCACGCGGCGTGCATCGTGGATGTCGATGCCGGCGCAGCAGGCGCCTTTCTTGGCAAGTGCCGCGCCATGATCGTAGAGCTGCAGCGTGACGCCCACCACGTCATACCCTTCCTCGGCGAGCATGGCGGCGACGACCGAGGAATCCACGCCGCCCGACATGGCAACGACCACGCGGGTTTCGGAGACGGGTTTTGCGATCCCCAGCGAGTTGAGCGGGGGCGTGGCATCGAGGGACATGGAAAAGCTCCTGTGAGACATAGGGGAATATAGGAAAATCCTAGATACTCTCAAGGACCGGTTTCATCCGGCGTTAAGGCGGGAAGATGCATCAATATGCCATCGCAAGGACGAGGTGTGGCGATGTATCTGAAGAAAGTGGACGGGCCAAGGGCGGTGACGCTTCCCGATGGTTCGGTGATGTCACGGGGCGATCTGCCACCCGAGGGCACGGTTCGTTGGGTGGCCAGCCGCAAGGCGGCCGTGGTGCGCGGCGTGACATACGGGTTGATCACGCAGGACGAGGCGATGCAGCGTTACGGCATCAGCCAGGAGGAATTCCTTGAGTGGCTATCCGCGGTGAACGATCATGGTGAGCAGGCGCTCAAGGCGACCTTTTTGCAAAAATATAGACAACCTTAGCGGGTATCGTATATTTTTCTTACGTCGGTAACTTGTGGTTAACCATTTTTGTTCACGTTTAATTCCGACAAAGGCATTGAATCGGAGAAATCAATATGCGTGTGCTGCTGGTCGAAGATGATCCCACGACATCGAAGAGCATCGAACTGATGCTGACCCACGCGAACCTGAACGTCTACACGACGGACCTGGGCGAGGAAGGCATAGATCTGGCAAAGCTCTACGATTACGACCTGATCCTTCTCGACCTCGGCCTGCCAGACATGAACGGGCATGAAGTGCTGCGACAGTTGCGCATGGCGCGGATCGATACCCCGATCCTGATCCTGTCGGGCGCGGATGACACGGAAAACAAGCTCAAGGGATTCGGCTTCGGTGCGGACGATTACCTGACCAAGCCGTTCCACCGCGAGGAACTGGTCGCGCGGATTCACGCGATCATCCGGCGCTCGAAGGGGCATTCGCAATCGGTGATCAAGACCGGGCGGATCAGCGTGAACCTGGATGCCAAGACGGTGGAGGTGGACGGCCGACCCGTGCACCTGACGGGCAAGGAATACCAGATGCTGGAGCTGCTGTCGCTGCGCAAGGGCACGACGCTGACCAAGGAGATGTTTCTCAACCATCTTTACGGCGGCATGGACGAGCCGGAACTGAAGATCATCGACGTGTTCATCTGCAAGCTGCGCAAGAAGCTGAGCACGGCGACGGAAGGGGAAAACTACATCGAGACGGTCTGGGGCCGCGGTTATGTTCTGCGCGACCCGGGCGAATTGAATCAACCGAACCGCAAGATCGCCATGGGGGCCTAGGCAACTGCCGCAGAGCGCCGCGCGCCCGGGCCGCTGCGCCGGAAAGAAAACCACTCACGAATCTGTGCCGCGCGGGTTTGTCCCGCGCGGCACATTTCATCTGCGGCCAGGGTTTCGCCGGCGCGGATCATAAACATGGCGCTGCAGGGCCGCGACATCGAAGGATGCCGGGCGAAGAAGGTGACGGGCAAAGAAGGTGACGGGCAAAGAACCGGCAGGCGACGGACTGGGCAGGCCCGGGACCCGCTGCCGGGAGACTGCCTGGTTGGTCTGGACCTTGACGCGCGGCGTGCTATCACCTTCCCTGACGGGGCGGCGGAAGGATGCCGACAGGCGCGGGGGGCGACAGTGAACAGCGAGAAGCCGGTAGAGGAGCTGAGCGCGGCCGAAGCCGAGGCGGAACTGGCGCGGCTGGCCGAGGAAATCGCGGCCGCCAACACGGCCTATCACACGCATGACGCCCCGGAGATTACGGACGCTGCCTATGATGCGCTGAAGGCGCGAAACCAGGCAATCGAAACACGCTTTCCGCATCTCAAACGCGCCGACAGCCCCAGCGATCAGGTGGGCGCCGAGCTGGCCGAGGGGTTTTCCAAGGTACGCCATGCCGTCCGCATGATGAGCCTTGCCAATGCGTTCGAAGACGCCGACGTGACAGAATTCGACGAGAGTGTGCGGCGCTACCTGGGCATCGAGAACACCATCGCCTATACGGCCGAGCCGAAGATTGACGGGCTGAGCCTGTCGTTGCGCTATGAGAACGGGCAGCTTGTGACGGCGGCAACGCGCGGCGATGGCGAGACCGGCGAAAACGTGACCGCCAATGCCCGCGAAATCGATGACATTCCGCATCGGCTCGAGGGCGCGCCCGACATTCTGGAGGTGCGCGGCGAGGTCTATATGAGCCACGCCGATTTCGAGGCGTTGAACACACGCCAGGCCGAACGCGGCGGCAAAACCTTCGCCAATCCGCGCAATGCCGCCGCCGGATCGCTGCGGCAACTGGATGCGGCGATCACCCGCGACCGGCCGCTGAAATTCTTCGCCTATTCCTGGGGCGAATTGAGCGAACCGCTGGGCGAGACCCAGATGGAGGCCATCGCGCGGTTGAAAAGCCTGAGCTTCGATGTGAACCCGCTGACGGAATTGTGCAGCGGGCTGGACGACATGCTGCGCCACTATCGTGCGATCGAGGAACAGCGCGCGACGCTGGGCTATGACATCGACGGGGTGGTCTACAAGGTCAACGACCTGACCCTGCAGCGACGGCTGGGGTTCCGCTCGACCACGCCGCGATGGGCGATTGCGCACAAGTTTCCCGCCGAACTGGCCTGGACACGGCTGGAGGCGATCGACATCCAGGTTGGCCGGACTGGCGCGCTGAGCCCAGTGGCGCGGCTGCACCCGGTCACCGTGGGCGGCGTGGTGGTCTCGAATGCAACGTTGCACAACGAGGATTACATCGCGGGCCGGTCGAGCTCGGGCGAGCAGATCCGCGACGGCAAGGATATTCGCGTTGGCGACTGGGTACAGGTGTACCGCGCAGGCGATGTGATCCCGAAAGTGGCGGATGTGGACCTGTCGAAACGGCCCGAAGATGCCCGGCCTTACGAATTCCCCACGGTCTGCCCCGAATGCGGCAGCGAGGCGATCCGCGAGGAAGGCGACGCGGTGCGGCGCTGCACCGGGGGGATGATCTGCCCGGCGCAGGCGATGGAAAAACTCAAGCATTTCGTCAGTCGCAAGGCGTTTGACATCGAAGGGCTGGGCGCCAAGCAGATCGAGATGTTCTATGCCGACGAGGTGCTGCCCATCCGCGAGCCTGCGGATATTTTCACGCTGGAAGAACGGGATACAAGAAACCTCGCCCGGCTGAAGAACAGGGATGGCTGGGGCGAAACCAGTGCGCGCAACCTGTTCAATGCCATCGACGAGCGGCGCAGCATCGGCTTTGCCCGCGTTCTTTTTGCGCTTGGCATCCGGCATGTGGGCGAAGCCGCGGCGCGGCTGATTGCGCAGCACTACGGGGATTGGGAGACCTTCGAACAGGCGATGGAAAAGGCCGCGCCGCTGGAAGGGCCGGCCTGGGACGAGCTTATGAACATCGACGGGGTTGGCACGGTGATGGCGACATCACTGGTGACCGCCTTTGCGCAGGAGGCCGAGCGGGCCAGCATCGATCGGCTGGTCGCGCATCTGGAGATCGAACCTGCCGAACAGGTGCAGGCCGCGGGAAGCCCTGTTGCGGGCAAAACGCTGGTCTTTACCGGCACGCTGGAGAAGATGACCCGCGCCGAAGCCAAGGCGCGCGCCGAGGCCCTGGGCGCCAAGGTGTCGGGCAGCGTGTCGAAAAAGACCGACCTGGTGATCGCCGGCCCCGGGGCCGGATCGAAGGCGAAAAAGGCCGAAGAACTGGGCGTCGAGATGATCGACGAGGACACCTGGCTTGAGATGATCGAGGGGCTATGAGCAAGCGGCCGGAACCCCTGTTCCCGCTATTTGCGGATATCGAGACGCTGGAAGGTGTTGGGCCGAAGATTGCCAAGCACCTGGCGCAGATCGATATCGACAAGCCGCGCGACATGCTGTTCACGCTGCCCTATTCGGTGATCGACCGGCGGCGGCGCGCCAGCGTGCAGGGGGCCGATCTGCCGGCGACGCTGACGGTCGAGGTGACGGTGGGCCAGCATCGCCATCCGCGCAGCCGGGGCGGGGCCTATCGCATCAATGTCGAGGATGCGCAGACCGGGTTCCAGCTGGTCTATTTCCATGCCCGCGATGAATACCTGCGCCGCATCCTGCCCACGGGCAGCAAACGGGTGGTATCGGGCAAGGTGGAGCTGTTCGACGGGATCGCACAGATGGTGCATCCCGATCACGTCGTGCTGCCCGAGGAAGCCGGGGACATTCCCGCCTTCGAGCCGGTCTATCCGCTGACCGCGGGCGTGACGCAGAAAACCATGGCCAAGGCCGCACGCTCGGCCCTTGAGCGGGCGCCGGAGTTGCAGGAATGGATCGACCCGCTGCAAAAGGCCAAGGCCGGCTGGCCCGACTGGCACGAGGCGGTCGGCGCTGCGCATGCGCCCACGTCACTGGCCGACCTGGCCGCCACCGCGCCGGCCCGCGAACGGCTGGCCTATGACGAATTCCTGGCGCATCAGCTGACTCTGGCGCTCGCGCGCGCGAAGCTGCGGCGCGCCAAGGGGCGCGAAAGCCATGGCACGGGCAAACTGCAGGCAAGGGTGCTGGAGAACCTCGCGTTTCGGCCGACCGGGGCGCAGACCCGGGCGATCAACGAGATTGCCGCCGATATGGGCAAGCCGCAACGGATGAACCGGCTGCTGCAGGGGGATGTGGGCGCGGGTAAGACGCTTGTCGCCTTCATGGCCTTGCTGATTGCCGTGGAGGCGGGCGGGCAGGGGGTGATGATGGCCCCCACCGAAATCCTGGCGCGGCAGCACCTGGATGGGCTGCGCCCGCTGGCCGAAAGCGCGGGCGTGGTGGTGGAAATCCTGACCGGGCGCGACAAGGGGGCCGAGCGCAAGGCCAAGCTGGCGGCGTTGGAGCGTGGCGATATCCAGATCCTGGTGGGCACACACGCGGTTTTCCAGAAAGACGTGGAATTTCACGATCTGCGACTGGCCATTGTCGATGAACAGCACCGTTTCGGTGTGCGCCAGCGGCTGGAGCTGGGCAAGAAGGGCGCCGGGGCCGACGTTCTGGTGATGACGGCCACACCCATACCGCGCAGCCTGGCGCTGGCGCAGTATGGCGATATGGACGTTTCGGTGCTGGATGAAAAACCGCCCGGACGGCAACCGATCAAGACGGCGATGGTCTCGACCGTGCGGATGGACGAGGTGGTAGATCATCTGCGCAAGGCGGTGGCAGAGGGCAAGCAGGCCTATTGGGTCTGCCCGCTGGTCGAAGAGAGCGAGAGCGTCGACCTGACCGCATCCGAAGAGCGTTTCAAACACCTGCGGGCCGCCCTGGGTGAGGGCAGGGTGGGGCTGGTGCATGGCCAGATGCCGCCGGCCGAAAAGGACGCGGCGATGGCGGCCTTTCAGCGCGGAGAAACCAGCGTTCTGGTGGCGACTACGGTGATCGAGGTCGGCGTCGACGTGCCCAACGCTACGATCATGGTGATCGAACGGGCTGAGATTTTCGGCCTGGCACAGCTGCATCAGCTGCGCGGGCGGGTCGGGCGCGGATCGGGGGCGTCGACATGCCTTCTGATGTACCAGGCGCCGCTGAGCGAAAGCGGCGAGCGCCGATTGACCACGCTGCGCGACACCGAGGACGGGTTCAGGATCGCGGAAGTGGATCTGGAGATGCGCGGCGCCGGTGACCTGATCGGCACGGCGCAATCGGGTCTGCCTCGGTTTCGGGTGGCCGACATGGAAAACCAGGCGGCCCTGTTGGCGGTGGCACAGACGGATGCGCGCAAACTGCTGACGGATGATCCGGAGTTGGACACGGAACGCGGGCGGGCGGCGCGTGTTCTTCTCTGGCTGATGGAACAGGATCAGGCAATTCGTTTGATTTCAGTGGGTTAGCCTTCCGAATCACGAAAAGTTCACGAATGTTCTTAAAAAGTTCTTTACAGACCGGAACAAAAGTGAGAACAAAGGAGCAACAAACAAGCCCGAGAGCAGGAGAGACCGACATGTTCAGCCAGATCAAAGCCGTCGTTGAACGCAGCCAGGACACCATCTGGAAAGATGCGATCGGCGCGGTGTCATTGATGGTTCTGCTGATTGCCGGGCTGCATCTGCCGGGGCTTGCCTGACCCGATTTCAAGTTTCTGCCACGTGATCCAAAGGCCCTGTCGGCGGCGCCCTTCCTGTCCCAATCGCGCCGAGACTGACACTGCCTGTCCCAAATGTCCTGAGGGGCCTGCCTCAACCGCCCCGAATTTCTGACAGGGTCAGACGGGATCACGCACCTGACCGCCGCCTTGGGTTTCCAAGCGCGGCGGTTTTTTTATGCGCAGTTGCTTTGGGCGGCTTGCTCGAAAGCCTCGGCGGTCGCTTCGAGCGTGAGAAGGATGGAGGCGTGGCGGTTCTTGTAGTCACGCGCCGGGCGCAGCACTTCAAGCCCGTCGAACGGCGCCGGCGGCGTGGGGCCATCGTTCTTCAACATGTCGCGCAGGGCGTCGCGCGCGGCTTCGACCTCGTCCCGGGTGCGGCCGATGATGTTGGCACCGACGACGCTGGCCGCGGCCTGGCCAAGAGCGCAGGCCTTCACGTCCTGGCCGTAGTCGACGATCTTTCCATCCTTGACCTTGATATCCACCGTCACGGTGGAGCCGCAGAGAGGCGCGCGACGTTTGACCGTGGCATCGGGTGCATCCAGCCTGGCGAGATGCGGAATATCCGCGGCAAGCGCAAGAATGCGCTCGGAATAGAGCTTGATGAGGTCTGTGTCGCTCATGGCTTTTCCTTCCGCGGAGTTATGCCATAGATAGACCCCATGGCCGGAGATGCAAAGGGGGCAGGAATGAGCTTTGACGCCGAAAGCCTGAAATTCGATGACAAGGGGTTGATCCCGGCCATCGCCCAGGAGGCCGAGAGTGGCGAGGTGCTTATGATGGCGTGGATGAACGCCGAGGCAGTACGCCGGACGCTGGAGAGCGGGCGGGTCACCTATTGGAGCCGCTCGCGGCAGTCCTTCTGGGTGAAAGGAGAATCGAGCGGTCATCTGCAGGAACTGGTGGAGTTGCGGGTGGATTGTGACCGCGATTGCCTGCTGGTTCTGGTGCGGCAGACTGGGCCGGCCTGTCACACGAACCGGCGCAGCTGTTTCTATACTGCTGTCCGTGAGGGCGACGAGGTGGAGATCATGGCGCCGATGGAGGGTTAAAGCCCGACCATGGTGCGGATGTCCTGCGGGGTTTTGCCTTCGCCGCGGTAGGTTGAAATCGCCCGGGCATCATCGCGTTTGGCCAGCCGTTTGCCCGTTTCATCGCGGATCAACCGGTGGTGATGATAGATCGGCGTGGGCAGTTGCAGCAGGCGTTGCAACACCACGTGAATGGCCGTGGCGCTGAACAGGTCCTGTCCGCGCACCACGTGGGTGATGCCCTGATCGGCGTCGTCCAGCACCACCGAGAGATGATAGGAACCTCCCATGTCTCGCCGCGCCAGCACCACGTCGCCGACATGGGTGATAAGCCAGTCGGGCTCGATGCTCACAAGACCGGTTTCACCCTCGGGACCGGCACCGGCTTCGACGAATGCAAGGGGCGGGCGCAGCGGTTGGGCCTGCAGCAGTGCGACGGCGCGCGCCATGTCGAGGCGCAGTGCCGCGTCGGGCAGGGAACCGGTGGGCGGGTGCGCGGGCCGGCATGTGCCGGGATAGACGATGCCATCGGGACCGATCAGCGGTTCACCCCCCTCTTGCGGCGCGCTGGTCGCGGCGGCGATGTCGCGCCGGTTGCAGGTGCAGGGATAGAGCAGGCCGCGCGACCACAGATGCGCGAGTGCCGCGCGGTAGACGCCTTGCCTGTCGGATTGGCGCAAGACGGGCGCGGGCCATTTCAGGCCGAGCCAGCTGAGATCGTCGTATATCTGATCTTCCCACAGCGTACGGGAACGGGACTGGTCGATATCCTCGATCCGGAGCAGAAACTCGCCATCCGAAGCCTGTGCCAGATCATAGGCCAACAGCGCCGAGAAGGCATGGCCGAGATGCAGCGGGCCGGTCGGGGATGGGGCGAAACGGGTTCTGAAAGTCACGCTTTTTCAAGTACGTAAACGTTAGCGTTGAGGTTTTTTCCGGGGATATGCGGCCCGTATTCGCGCATCAAGAGACGCGCGGCGGCGCTATCGACCCATTCATTGACCTTGGCTTCGTACTCGGGATGCTCAAGCGCGTGATCGTTGAACGAAAGCGCGAAGAGCCCGCCCTTAGGCAAAGCGTGCATCAATTCATCGAACAGCGACAGGGGCGCCGCGCCGATGCCGATCACACCGATCGCGGCAATCATCGGGTAGGCGCCGGGCGTGACCGGGGCCGGTTCGGCCGGATCGGCAATCGTGATGGTGCGATAGATACTCTTGGCGCGTGCGATGTCGAGCATTTCCGCTGTGACATCGACGCCGTCTATCGTGGAAAAGCCTGCTGCGCGCAGGGCCTCGCCGGACATGCCTGTACCGCAACCATAGTCGAGGAGAGGCGCCGCCGGATCCTTGGTGAATTTTGCCAGGGCGGCGGCGATGCGTTGTGGTGTGACATAGCCGTTGTCGCTCAGCTCGCGCTCGTAGGTTTCGGCCCATTCGGAATAGAGCCTGCGCGTATCGCCGCCTTCGGGCACGTGATAGGCCTGATCAAGAAATCCTTTGCTCATGGGCTGAGCATAAGGCCCGGGCTCAGGCCGCGTCCAGAGCGGATTGGCCGAGCCAGTCGGCCCAGGCGGTTTTGGCCCGGTCTGTATAGGCCTTGTAGCGATCCTTGCGGCCACGCCGCCCGCCCTTGAGCCCGTCAACAGGCGGGAAGAGGCCGAAATTCACGTTCATCGGCTGAAACGTCTTGGCCTCGGCGCCGCCGGTGATGTGGGTGATCAGCGCGCCGGTAGCAGTTTCGGGCGGCGGCGGGGGCAGATCACGCCCGAGGATTTCGCTTGCGGCCATGCGGCCCGCCAGCAGGCCCATCGAGGCAGATTCAACATAGCCTTCGACCCCTGTGACCTGACCGGCGAAGCGGATATTGGGCCGTGATTTCAGCCTCATCCGATCATCCAGCAGCGTCGGCGAATTGATGAAGGTGTTGCGATGGATGCCGCCAAGACGTGCAAAGGAGGCGTTCTCAAGCCCGGGAATCATCCGGAAAACATCCGTTTGCGCGCCGTACTTCATCTTTGTCTGGAAGCCGACGATGTTGTAGAGCGTGCCAAGCGCGTTGTCACGGCGCAGCTGGACCACGGCATAGGGCTTTTCATCGGGCTTGTGCGCGTTGGTCAGCCCAACGGGCTTCATCGGGCCATGGCGCAGGGTTTCGCGACCTCGCTCGGCCATAACCTCGATCGGCAGGCAGCCATCGAAGTACTTGGCGGTCTCGCCCTCGTGAAACTCGGTCTTGTCGGCGGCCAGCAGTGCGTCGATGAAGGCCTCGTATTGCGGCTTTGTCATCGGGCAGTTGAGATAGGCCTTCTGCTCGGCTTCGGTTTCGCCCTTGTCATAGCGCGACTGCATCCAGGCCACGGACATGTCGATGCTGTCGGCATAGACGATGGGCGCGATGGCGTCGAAGAAGGCCAGGCGTTCGGCCCCGGTTTCGGCCTGGATTGCCGCGCCAAGTGCCGAGGACGTGAGCGGACCCGTGGCGATGATCCAGCGGCCGTCCTCGGGCAGGGCGGTGATTTCACCCGGTTCCAGCGTTACAAGCGGATGATCGAGCAGCGCCCGGGTGACCGACTGGGCGAAGGGGTCACGATCGACGGCGAGGGCACCACCGGCGGGAAGACGATGGCGGTCGGCCATCTGCATAATCAGGCCGTCGGCCGCGCGCATTTCCCAGTGCAGCAGGCCCACCGCGTTCTGTTCGCTGTCATCCGAGCGGAACGAGTTAGAACAGACCATTTCGGCCAGATCACCGGTCTTGTGGGCAAAGGTGCCGACCTGGGGGCGCATTTCATGGATTACCACGGGCACGCCCATCCGGGCGGCCTGCCATGCAGCTTCGGCCCCGGCGAGCCCGCCACCAACGATATGAAGAGTATCGGTCATGCCGCGCGATGTAGGCGATTGCACCGGGTTTGGAAAGGGTCAGTGCAATGTCATCTGGTCGACGGGAAGGCCCGAGGGCACGCTCCCGGGCGCGCCGAGCCGGCCGATCACCGCATTGGGATCGGTCAGCGCGTCGAGAAAGGCTATCAGCGCGTCGATTTCGGCCTCGGCAAGCGGCGGCAGGTCGATTTCGGCAGCGGCCTTGATCCGTTCGATCTCGGATTTGTCGGAGCCGGTGGCGGGCACCATTCCCGGACCGTCCAGCGCGGGCAACTGCACCGAAGCCGGATCGAACCGATCGAGGGCCGCCAATGGATCGAGATGATGGCGGATGACCTGATCGAGCGTGGCATAAACCCCGGCATGGCCATAGGGCGCGGTCAGCGCCACATTGCGCAGAGACGGCGTGCGGAAGTGATAGGCGTCAGAGTCATCCCCGGTGACCGCTGCCCGGCCACGATCTGCCCCCGGCACGTCGTAATCCTTGCCGGGACCGATCTGCGGCATGCCGATGGCATGAAAGGCGTGATCCGTCTGGAACGGCCCGGCATGGCAACTGCTGCACTGCGCCTTGCCGTAAAACAGCTCGGCCCCGCGACGCTGCGGCGGGGTCAGCGCGTTCCTGCGGCCAGCCAGCCAGGCGTCGAACGGGCTGTCGGTCGAGCGGAACTCGTACGAGATGAAGGCCGCAATCGCGGTGGCAATGTCAGTGATGTGAATCGGCTCGTCCGGGCCGATGATCGCATTGAAGCGGCGGCGGTATTCCGGCACGGCCTCGACCCGTTCGGCCAGCATCTGCCAAGCACCGTTCAGGCCGCGGATTTCATCGCGCGCCACGGCGTCGGCAATGTCGTTTTCGCCGGGGGCACCGGCCATTTCCTCCGGCGACAGGATGGGAAGCAGGGCCTGCGCGGCAAGCGTCAGTGGCACCGGGCGTTCCAGCGCGCGGCCCTCGGGCATGGCATGACCCATACGCGCGGCGGGATCACGCATGACGCGGCCATCGTGAAACAGCGTGGTGAATTCCGAGGCCCCGAGGTTGAACAGGGCCGGCGCGTTACGAGGCACATGGGCGCGGGCCGGGGTGCCGGGCTCTGCGTGGCGATTGGGGCCAAGCCCCACACCGCCTTCGCCGATGCCAAGCGCCGTGCCATCGCCGGAACCCAGCACGGCATGGTGGCAGGTGGCGCAGGCGATGTTGCGATTGCCCGACAGGATGGGATCATAAAAAAGATCGCGGCCCAGAAGGAAGGTCGAAAAGGCAAACTCGGGGAAGGCCGAGTGGGTCACCGGGTTCGGAAGATCGGCGGCCTGAGAGAGAGTGGCCTGGAGAGACAGGATGCCGGCGGTGACCCACTTGCGCATGATGGAATTCATTTCACTCATGCTTTCGGTTGCTGACATGGTTACCAAAGTGAATTGGGGCAGAACAATGGCAATTGTGGAAAAAATCGGGCTGCGAAATGGAAACGATCGTGCCCGGCTGCCGGTTTCGGGACAGTTCTGCCGCTCGGCATCGGTTTGTTTCCACGAAAACGTGGAATATGCGGGGCGAAGATACGTAACAGCGGCGAGGGCGGACTGAGAGAATGAGCGTGCGATTGGCCGTCTTGCAGGCACCGGCCGCGCTGGCCGACGTTGCGGAGCGTTTGGTCTGGTTGTCGGGACGGTTGGCAAAGGCCGCAAAGCGGGGCGCCGACCTGGCGCTTTGTCCGGAACTGTTCGCAACAGGATACAATATCGGTAAGCGTATCGCCGACCGGGCCGAACCCGCCGATGGGGCAATCGCCCGAACCCTGTCGGACATGGCACGGACGCATGGCATCGCGGTGCATTGCGGCTTTGCCGAAACGGACCAGGGCCGCATCTACAATGCCGTGCAATGCTACGGACCGGACGGCGCGAGGCTGGTTCATCAGCGCAAGCTGGCGATCCCGCCCGGGCCCGAGCGCGACTATTATTCCCCCGGCGCGGGCTGTGCGCTCTTCGATCTGGGCGGAATGCGCTTTGCCTCGCTCGTCTGTTATGACATCGAGTTCGTCGAACCCGCGCGGCATGTTGCGGCGCAGGGGGCGCAGGTAATCCTGGTTCCGACGGCCCTGTCAGACAACTGGGGTTGGGTCTCCCGGCAGATGGTGCCGGCGCGCGCCTTCGAAAACGGGGTCTTTCTGGCCTATGCCAACCATTGCGGCGAAGAAGGCGGGTTACGTTATCTTGGCGAAAGCTTTGTCGCGGCGCCGGATGGCGAGGAACTGGCGCGCGCGGGGGCAGGCGAGCAGATGCTGATCGCCGACCTGGACCCGGCACGGGTGGCGGCGGCGCAGGCACGGTTGCCCTATCTGGCCGAACGGGACAGTTTGCGGCTGGACTAGCCGGTCGCCAGCAGCGCCACTCCGCCGACGATCACCGTCGCCCACTTGAGCCGCCGGGGCAGATCGCCCTCGTGCAGGAGCCAGGAGCCGAGCAACACCGCGAGCAGAACCGAGGTTTCCCGCAGCGGTGCGACGTAGAGCACCGGTGTGAAGGTCATGGCGTAGAGCACGAGGATATAGGCCAGGGGCGAGATGATCCCGACGAGCAGCGCCTCGAGCCAGTGGTTCTGCCACAAAAGGCGCAGCGCTGCGCGCCGGCGCAGGGCAACAGGTGTCATGATCAGGGTGCGGCCGAGATTGGAAAACCAGTCCATCAGCACCGGTGCGATCATCAGATGCGCCACGGCATAGGCATCCCACACCGTATAGGCGCCGATGAAACAGCCCACCACAAGGCCGAACCCGATCGAGCGCAGTGTGCCGTCGCCCTTGCGCGCCTTGAGCCCGCCGCCCAGCATCAGCACGCCGAAGATGATCAGCACACCGCCGGCAATCGCCTGCCACGAGGCGGCCTCGCCCAGAACGAGGATGGCGAAGGTGACCGACAGCATCGGGCCGGTGGACCGCGCGGTGGGATAGACAAGAGACAGATCGCCGTGGCGATAGCCCGTCTGCAACATGACGAAATAGCCTGTGTGCAGAAGCGCCGTGCCGAAAAGAAACAGGTAATGGATCGGTTCGAACGTGGCGAGCGAGCGTCCATACCAGAGCGCCAGCGGCAGGTATACCAGCGTCGACATGGCCGAGAACAGGAAAACGAGTTCCGGACCCGCGTTGATCCGCTTGACCAGGAAATTCCATGTCGCGTGGCAGACGGCCGCGAAGATGACGAGGGAAAAGCCGAAAAGCGTCATTCAGCCTTCCGGCTTTGAGGTGTCATTGCTGCCAGTCCGGCGGGCGTTTTTCGATGAAGGCGGCGATGCCTTCCTCGGTGTCGCGGTAGAGCATGTTTTCGACCATCACGTCACCAGCATAGGCGTAGGCCTGATCGAGCGTCATTTCGATCTGGTCATAGAAGGCACGTTTGCCGATCTTGACCGCCGCGGACAGTTTCGAGGCGACGGTCTCGGCGAGTGCCATCGTTTCCGCCTCGAGCGCCTCGGGGGATGCGACACGATTGATGAGACCGATGGCCAGCGCGCGATCGGTGTCGATGAATTCGCCCGTGGTCAGCATTTCGAAGGCCTGCTTGCGCGGCACGTTGCGGCTGAGCGCGACCATGGGCGTGGAGCAGAAGAGCCCGATATTCACACCATTGACGCCAAATCGCGTGCCTTCGGCGGCGACAGCCATGTCGCAGGAGGCGACAAGCTGGCAGCCCGCGGCGGTGGCGATACCATGCGGCATGGCGATAACCGGTTGCGGCAGGCTACGGATGCTCAGCATCATCTGGGTGCAGCGGTCGAAGAGATCCTTGAAATAGGCCTTACCGCCATCCTCGGCCTGGCGGCCCTGCTGCATCTGCTTGAGGTCATGGCCCGCGCAGAACGCCTTGCCCTCGCCCGAGAGCACGACGGCGCGGATGGAGGTATCTTCTTTGAGCGCGTCGAACTGCGACTGCAGCGCGGCCAGCATCTCGTCGGAAAGGGCGTTGAGCTTGCCCGGGTCATTGAGGTGAAGGCGGGCGATCCCGCCAGTGTCGTTACGTTCCAGCAATGCCATCTTGTTCTCTCCTGTCTTTGGCGGCAACTCTATGCGCGCAGGCGCAAGGAGGGAAGACATGCCGCTACAGATGAATGCAGACGAGTTGATGGACTACCTTGAAGAAGTCTTTCCGCAAGTCAAAAACGATTTTGCCGTCGACCGGCTGGCCGACATGGAAGTGGATATGCGCCTTAAGGTGGCGGACCGGCATCTGCGACCGGGCGGGACCGTGTCGGGGCCGAGCATGTTTTCGCTGGCTGATTGCGCGGTCTACGCCATCACGCTGGCGATGGTGGGGCGCAAGGCGCTGGCCGTCACCACCAATGCCTCGATCGACTTCATGCGCAAACCGCAGGCGGGGGTCGACCTGATCGCCAGGTGCCGGCTGCTGAAGCTGGGCCGTGTGCTGGCCGTGGGCGAGGCGTTGCTGTTTTCCGACGGGATGGACGCGCCGGTGGCGCGGGCATCGCTGACCTATTCGATCCCACCGAAAGGCTGAGAGCGCGGAGCGAGGGGCCAGCCCCTCGCGCTCCCCGGGATATTTCAAGGCAAGATGAAAGAGCGGCGCGGGCCTAGGGGATCAGCCGCTGGACATAACCGGGCAGGGCGAAAGCCGCCTGGTGCACGGCCGGTGTGTAGTAGAAGGGGCTGAGCCCCGAGGCGCTGAACCGGCCCGCAAGCACGTCGAGCGGCGTTGCGCGCGCATCGCCATCGGTGCCCCAGCCGAACGCCATCGGCCCGCCGGCATAGGTGGGAATGGTGGCGAGATAGCAGGTGGCATCCGCGAAGAGCGCCTTGAAAGCACGCATGGTGTTGGCCAGTTCGTCGCCTTGCAGGAAGGGCACGCCGTTCTGCGTGACAAGAATGCCGCCTTCGGCCAGCGCGCGTTTGGCGTGGCCGTAGAACGTATCGGTAAACAACACTTCGCCAGGACCGACGGGATCGGTGGAATCGACGATGACGACGTCGAACCCGCCGTCGGTGGCTTTCATGAACTCCGCGCCATCGGCGATGACGAGTTCCAGCCGCGGATCGTCGAAAGCCCCCTGCGACAGGTTCGGCAGGTACTGTTTCGAGAACTCAACCACGCCCGCGTCGATCTCGACCATGGTGACATGTTGGATGCCGGCATGTTTCAGCACTTCGCGGGCCATGCCGCCATCGCCGCCGCCGACGATGCAGACACGGCGGACCGCCCCATGCGCCAGGATCGGCACATGGGTCAGCATTTCGTGATAGATGGCATTGTCGCCTTCCGTCGTCTGTACGACATCGTCTAGAGTGAGCACGCGACCGAAGGTCGGGTTTTCGAAGACCCTGAGGCGTTGATGCTCGGTCTCGCTGTCATAGAGCAGCCGCTCGATGCGCAGGGACTGCGCGTAATCGGCATGCAGGGTTTCGGTCGACCACTCGCTCATGCCGCCACTCCGGCTTCGCTGACCACGCCTTCGCCGCGCTTGAGCTCTTTCACACGCACATCCGCGGTGTCGAACGCGGCCTTGAGCACATCGACGGCCAGCCAGGGGCGCGCGTCACCGCACATGAAGACATCGAAGGCGCCGTAGCCAATCTCGGGCCAGGTGTGCACGGAGATATGGCTTTCGGCCAGCACCGCCACGCCGCTGACGCCCTGGGGGCTGAACTTGTGCGTGTGGATATGCAGAAGCGTGGCGCCGCAGGTATCGACACAGTCGCGAAAGGCCTGCTGGATGCGGGCTTCGTCGTCCAGCCCGGTGCCGTTGACCACCTCGATGATGAGATGGGTGCCGGCGAACACGGTGCCATCGCGGCGAATGAAATGGTCGTCGCGTGTCTCGTCAAAGATATCACGGGCAATCGGTTGGTCATCGTTCGCGGCTTCGAAACCGCGGGCGGTATCTTCCTCTTGGGCGCCTGTCTCCAGACCGTACCCCAGTTGGAAGAGGCTGGCGTCCGTCATGGCGCTCCCCTTTCAATCCAGTAGTGCGTTCCAGTCGGTCCCTTAGCGCCCCCCCGAAGACAACTCGAAGTTGGGATCGGTTCCGAAAGTGAGGGGGCATTTAGGGGGGCGGAGCGAGTCGATCAAGAAGAAACATGCGCCTCGGCACAAGTTTTTGGCCACAAAGTTCCGTTGCGTCGGTTTCGAGATCAATTGCGGCGCGTCGGCTTGCCGTTTCGAGGCAATCGGTATTGATGAAGACAGGAGTTCAGCAATGCAGATTGAAGGCCATGAGCAAAGCGAGTTACGCCAGGCGCTAAAAGCGATCGGGCTGCTTTTACTGGCGATCCTCTGCTTCGACATGATGAGCCTTCTGGTGCGCATCCTGTCGGCGCGTTACGCCGCGCCCGAGCTGTCGGCCTATCGCAATATTCTGGGGATCGTGCCATCGCTCGCGTTGCTGATCTGGACGGGCGAGCTGCGTCTGCGCGGCTCGTCACTGAAAATTGAGAACTGGCCGCTGGCGGTCGGGCGCGGGTTTGCCGTGGCGCTGGCGCAGCTCTTTTTCTACACTGCGCTGGGCAAGCTGGAACTGGCCACGGTGGCAACGCTGGGCCAGACCAACGCGATGTTCGTGGTGCTGCTGTCGATCCTTCTGCTGCGCGAGCGCGTTGGCCCCTGGCGCATCGGCGCGCTTCTGATCGGGTTTCTGGGGGTGGTTCTGATCCTGCGGCCCGGATCGGAGACGTTCACGCTTGCCGCGCTATTCCCGGTGGGCGCTGCGTTCTGCTATGCGCTGTCGATGGTGACGGTGCGGTTTTTCGGGCCCGAGGTGTCCAACGGGCTTCTGTATCTCTACTCCTCGGCCTCGGCCGCGGTCGGCGCGATTATACTGGCCGCGTTCACAACCGAATTCAGCCAGTTGCAAAGCCTGTTCGATGCGGGATTGATCTTTGTCATGGGGATCCTCGGCGGTACTGGTGTTCTGTTCATGATGCTGGCCTATCGCAGCGCGGCGCCGTCGATCCTTGCGCCATTCGGCTATTTCGGGATTCTGAGCGCGTTTTTCTTCGGCTGGCTCGTTTTCGGCGAAGCGCCGGTGGAAACCTTGTTCCCGGGTGTTCTGCTGATCGTGGGGGCAGGGGCCCTGATCATGTGGCGTGAAAATCGGCGTGGATGATGGGGTAAAATAATACCATAATTATAAGCTTTTGTTTTTGCTCCTATTTTCTAACCTTTATCCGCTTGACTGGGGATTTTCCACGGATATAACCCGCCCATCACGCGCGTGGCCGTGCAAGCGGCGCATATGCGATCAACCGAAAACCACGATAATGGGGTTTCACAGATGAAAACCTTTACTGCAACGCCTGCAGATATCGACAAGAAATGGATCCTGATCGACGCCGAGGGCGTTGTTCTGGGCCGTCTTGCATCGATCGTCGCCATGCGTCTGCGCGGTAAGCACAAAGCAAGCTTTACCCCGCACATGGACATGGGCGACAACGTCATCGTCATCAACGCCGACAAGGTGCAGCTGACGGGTAAGAAACGCACTGACAAGGTGCACTACTGGCACACCGGCTATCCCGGCGGGATCAAGAACCGCACCGCGGGCCAGATCCTGGAAGGGGCGCATCCCGAGCGCCTGGTCACGCAGGCCGTCAAGCGCATGCTGCCGGGCAACCGCCTGAGCCGCAAGCAGATGACCAACCTTCGCGTCTATGCCGGCGCCGAGCATCCGCACGAGGCCCAGAACCCCGAAGTGCTGGATGTGAAATCCATGAACAAGAAAAACACGCGGAGCTGAGAGAGATGACCGATCAAGTGAACTCGCTCGAAGAGCTGGGCCAGGTCGCCGAAGGCACCGAAGCGCCCGTGGCAACCGAGGTCGAAACCCCGCGTGAGCCCGTCCGCGACGAGCTGGGCCGTTCCTATGCCACCGGCAAGCGGAAGGACGCGGTGGCCCGCGTCTGGATCAAGCCCGGTTCGGGCAAGGTGACCGTGAACGGCAAGGAGATGGACAAGTATTTTGCCCGTCCCGTGCTGCAGATGATCCTGCGCCAGCCGTTCAGCGTGGCCGGTGTGGAAGACCAGTTCGACGTGATGGCAACCGTCAAGGGCGGTGGCCTCTCGGGCCAGGCCGGTGCGGTCAAGCATGGCATCTCGAAAGCGCTTCAGCTTTACGATCCGAGCCTGCGTGGCGCCCTCAAGGCTGCCGGCTTCCTGACCCGCGACAGCCGCGTTGTGGAACGGAAGAAATACGGTAAGCGCAAGGCGCGCCGGAGCTTCCAGTTCTCCAAGCGCTGATCCGCACGGACATATCTCTGTCAAAGGCCGCCCTCCTGGGTGGCCTTTTTCTTTGGCAACTGACAAGGCGCAAAAGTGGTGCGCATTGGCGTCAATTCGGTCGTCAAAGGCCCGGACATTCGCAGAATTATGAACATCCAGAAAAAATGCCGCGTTCCGCGCATCATTTCGCCACATTCGCGAGCTAGGCAATCAACCTATGCAGGTGAATGTGCGTAAATAGTGCCTCGCCAAGAAAAGAAAATGCGTTGTGAGGTCAACGAACATGGACAAGGATGTCGTACGTCTGCTCATCGTGGATGATGAGCCCAGTATTCTGGAGCTTTTGAGCACAGCGCTCGAATCGCTGGGCAATTACAAGGTCACAACCGCAGAGTCCGGAGCACAGGCTTTGCGCCTGATTAAGGCGGATGGCCCGATATTCGACTGCATTCTGCTTGATATTCAGATGCCGGAACTGAACGGGATCGACGTCTGCGCCGAAATCCGGCGCAAGTCGCTGTACCGCCATGTCCCGATCATCATGCTGACGGCCATGTCCGACATCGACTATGTCGAACGCGCCTTCAAGCTTGGCGCGACGGACTACGTGACCAAGCCGTTCAACTTCGAAGACCTGCGCACGCGGGTGGGGCATGCCCACCGACTGTTCCGGGCCCGCCTGATGCCGACGGCAGAAACCATGGACAGCGACGTCAAACCGTCGACGCCGGAACCGGTCGTTGCGAAAACCGTGAAATTCGATGCGGCGGTCGAGCTTGAAGGGATTGATCGCGTCTTGGGCGCACAGCGTTTCGAGAATTACGTGCGCCAGATGCTGCGCTCGAAAGCGAAGTATACAAGCGCCTTCGCGGTGAAGGTGTCCAACGCATACTTCATACACAAGGCTGTGTCCGGCCCGGAATTCGTCAAGGTCATGGGCAAGATCGCCGACTGCATCTCGGGCGCGACCGAGGAAAACGGCAGCCTGATCTCCTACCAGGGCCGCGGTATTTTCCTGTGCCTCGAATATGGAACACGGATCTCGAACACGTCGGACCTTGGCTTGCGGATCAATACCGAACTGTCCGAAATGCAGATCGGACGGATTCGTCCCTCCGTCATCGTTTCGAAGCATGTCGAACTCGAGGAAACGCCGCATGGCACCGCAGCGGGACTGTTGCGCGATGCGATGATGACGGTCGAGACGCCCAATCTTGAGAAGCTGCGCGGCGAGAAGAAACTGGTCCCGGCACCGTCGCATCGTCCGGCCGAAAGCCAGACACGCCTGTCGGAATGGCGGGCCTGTGACACGCAGGTCTATCGCGAACTGTTCGGCGCGATGCTGAAACAAAAGTGACGATGGCAGAGTGCCCGGTGTGTTGTCCAAAAATGGTATCGCGATCCGGCTGAGCCGGTTGAAGCGGTATTTGTTCGCGACATCTCGCAAGCAGATCGAAGACTATGTCGCGGCGATCCGAGGCCTGCTTTGGCAAAGGCAGGGGATTTTCTTTGCCGTGTTCCTTCTGACGGCTTTCTACCTCGACCCGATGGTCGGGTTGATGTGCTATCTTTCGGTGATCGCGACGGAGCTTCTGGATATCCGGATTGCCGGCACCGTTGACAAGTGGAAGACGGGAGCGGTGCCGAACCTGCAGAAGGTGCAGCGCCAGATCCTCGTCAGCACGACGCTGAGCGCATTTGCGATCAGCAGTTTCGTCATCACCTTCGCCATACAGCAGCAACCCGGTGGGCATTTCCCGCCGCTCTTTTTCCTTCTGGCGGCCGCGCTCTTTGCGGCGATGAACAATCACCAGATCTTTGCCGCGCTCCTGATCCGCGAGCTTGTCTATGGCGTGTCCTTCGTCACCATCGCCCTGATCGATGTCGTGCGCTTTGCGCCGCCTATCGATAGCCAGATCTGGTTGAACTTCTTCACCATCATTTTCGTGTTGTATTTCATCATCGATGTCAGCCGCGTTCTTCTGGACATGTATCGTGAGAACCTCAAAAGCATGAAGCGACTGGAGCGCGAACACAAGCGCGTGAAAGAGGCCTATGAGGTCAAATCGAATTTCGTTTCGACCGTCAGCCATGAACTGCGAACGCCGCTGACGTCGATCAAGGGCGCGATAGACCTGATAAACAGCGGCGCCCTCGGCCCTGTGCCTGAGCAACAACGCAAGATACTGGAGATTGCCGGACGCAACAGCGTGAGACTGGAACACCTGATCAACGATGTGCTCGACGTGCAGAGGATGGAAGCGGATTCGGGCTTTGACACGTTCCAGCCCGTTCATGTGGCCGCACTTCTGGAAGAGGCACTGGAGGTCAACCGGGGGTTTGCCGAGAAGCACGGCGTCCAACTTCTGTTTCGCGGAGCCTCCGGGGACGAGCACGTACTGGGAGATGAGCGCCGCCTTATGCAGGTCGTCACAAACCTTCTTTCGAACGCAGTCAAGTTTTCCAACGAGTCCGGCATGGTCGAAGTCTGGTCGGAAGTGTCCGATGGCAAGGTGCGCATCTGCGTGCGCGACGACGGAATTGGGATTCCGCAGAATTCGCGCCACAAGGTCTTTGGCCATTTCACCCAGGTGGATTCGTCGGATCAACGCCGCAAGGGTGGATCCGGGCTTGGCATGAGCATCAGCAAACAGATCATCGACAAGCATGGCGGCGTAATCGACTATGAGAGCGAGCTGGGAAACGGATCGACCTTTTTCATCGCCCTGGATGTGTGTTCGGATGACCGGCTTGCATCGCGCCCGTCAGCAGATCGCGATTTGCAGGAACTGCTTCCAGCGGCCCAGTAGGCGGGGGCCGCACACGCCGGCGCATGCCACTCTCTGAAGACCCGATCTCAAAATGGATGGTAACGCGTGGCGCCAAACTGTTGCAGTTTGGCCATGCCCGCGCGCGCTTGATGCAACCATGGCGCGTTTAAGGCGAAAAATTGTGGACAATGTGGCGTATTCGTTGGTTTCTTAACGCTGTAACGAACAACAAGAACTAGGCAGGTTATGAAACACCAGCGAGTCCCATCGTCGGGATCGCGTGCGAGTGTTGTATTTCCGGATTTGTCGCCGAGCAATGAACCTCAGGCAGGCCGGAATAAGGTAGGTGTGCAACCGGCGAAACTCAGAAGAATCGACCTGTCGGCTGCGGCCGAAAGGAATCGCTCGGTGCGCGCCACGACCATGTCGTTCGGCTCCATGCATCAGTATGGAGAGCTGTTCGTGAATTACATGAAGACCCGAAAAAGGGTGTTCATCGATCAGCTGGGATGGAACCTGCCGCAAGCCGACGGGATGGAGTTTGACCAGTACGACAATCCGCTGAGCCAGATGGTTGTCGTGCATGAATATGGTGAAATTCTTGCCGGTATCCGCCTGAGTCCGACCACGGCCAAGGTCGGGTTGCACAGCTACATGCTACGCGATGCCCAGTTGGGGCTTCTTGAGAACATCCCGCGTGATGTGCTGTTTTTCGAAGCCCCGGTCGATCCGACAGTGTGGGAGGCGACGCGGGTTTTCATTACCGACTCTGTCAACGCCAGCAGGCGACCCGAAATCCAACGAATTCTTGTTGGCACGATGATCCGGACCGCTGTCCAACACGGCGCGAACAGCATCATCGGAATCGTGCCAAGCATCTACGCGCGCTGGCTGCGCCGGCTGGACCTGGATGCCGTGCCGGTGGGGCCGCGGTTCGCCATCGACGGCACCCAGAACCAGGCCATCCTGTTCAACGCGCGAAACGCTATGCACTAGTGGCAATGCCCGCCGGGTAGGGGGGCGTTTCTGCAATTCGGGTTCGACTATCGGCCGGCTTTCTTTCAGTCGTCCGGCCCGATCAGCCCCAACCCCCTGAGATACACGCCGATACCGCTTTCCAGCAGGTCCTCGGGCGAGAAGGGGGACTGCTTTCCGGGTGAATTGCGCGCGAAAAGCTCGACCACGCCGTGGGACAGGGCCCAGATATGCGCCGAGAACATCGCCGCCGGTGGGCGCCTGTCGGGGGGAATATGCTGGCTGAGATCAGCAGCGGCATTTTCCAGCACGTCCCACGCCCGACGCACCACGGCGGCCAGTTCGGGCGTACGGTTGACCGAAATGCCGCTTTCGAACATCGCGATATAGTGACCGGGATATTTCCGCGCGAAGGCGAGGTAGGCACGCCCGGTCGCCTCGAATGCGGCGAGGGCGGAAGGCTGACCCTTGTCATAGGCGTATTGCATCACGTCGGCGAAAATCTCGTAGCCCTGCCGCGCGGCCTCGGCGATCAGATCCTCGCGCCCTTCGAAATGCCGGTAGACGGCAGCAGGCGTAACACCGGCCTGTTTCGCGGCCTCCGACAGGGTAAAGCCCGTCGGGCCCTTGGCCTCGATCAACTGCAGGGCAGCGTCGACCAGGGCCTGGCGCAGGTTGCCGTGGTGATAACCGCGTTTACGCATCCCAGATATCGGGTCCGCCGCAGATGGCCGTATCGACCCGACCCAGCCCCCTGGGATCCTTGTGATCATAGTCGATCCCGCTCAGTACCGCGCGGATGGCGTTGATCCGGGCGCGGCGCTTGTCATCGGAACGGACAATCGTCCAGGGCGCGTGATCGGTGTGCGAGCGGGCGAAGGTTTCCTGGATCGCATTGGAATACGCGTTCCACTTTTTCAGGCCTTCCACGTCGATCCAGCTGAGCTTCCAATGCTTCAGCGGATCGTTCTCCCGCTGGAGAAACCGTCTTAGCTGTTCGCCACGGCCGACATTGAGCCAGATCTTGAAGAGCAGGATGCCTTCATCGACCAGCATGGATTCGAACTCGGGCACCTGGGTGAAGAAGTGTTCGCGCTGGTCACCGGTGCAAAAGCCGAACACCTTTTCGACCACACCGCGATTGTACCAGCTGCGGTCGAAGAACACGATTTCTCCGCCCGAGGGCAGGTGATCGATGTAGCGCTGGAAATACCATTGCGTGGCTTCCTTGTCGGTGGGCTTCGACAAGGCCACGACGCGCGCGCCGCGCGGGTTCAGGTTTTCGCGGAAGCGCTTGATCGTGCCGCCCTTGCCGGCGGCATCGCGCCCCTCGAACACGACGGCGATGCGGGCGCCGCTTTGCCTGGCCCAGAATTGCAGTTTGACCAGCTCGATCTGAAGCGCGGCCAGTTCTTTTTCATAGGCCTTCCGCGGCATCCGCTCGGAGTGGGGATAGTCCGGGTTCAGGATATCGCCTTTTTCGGCGCGCTTGATGGCGTTGCGGATATCGGCAGGGGCCTCGTCCTCGAAAAACCGGCTAATCGCACCGTCGAACGGTATCTCAAACGGCTGGGTTTTGCTCACCTTGAGGGTCCTCTTGCTTGGGTCCCTCATGCGTAGCGGATTTCTCGGGGTTGAAAAAGGCATTCCGCCAGCCGCTCGCAAACAGCCGGTAGGCGTTTAGGAAGGGGCGGAAGTAAAGCGTTGTCGCGCTGTTCCAGGTGCCGTCTTCACCATTGCCAAGCCCGTATTCGAGCTTTTCATATCCCCGGGGCGCGTAAAGCGTTCCGGCGGCCCAGTCCCACAGGCCAAAGATGAAGCCCATGTTCTTGTCCCAGTGCTGGCGCGCCTTGGAATGGTGGATCTGGTGCTGGGCGGGGCAGACGAAGATGTGTTGAAGCCAGACCGGGTAGCGCACCCAGACATGGCTGTGGCGCAGGTTGAAAGCGGCGACGAAGAAGAGCGCCAGTACCACATTGATCCCGAAGATGTTGAGCATGACCGCCCCTTGGCCGAAGGCCTGATCGATGAGAGCCGCGGTCACGCCCACCGCGATGCCGCCCATGATGGATTCGATCACTTCCTCGAACGGGTGCATGCGCGCGGCGGTCAACGGGGTCATCACTTCGGCTGAATGATGCACCTTGTGGAACTCCCACAGGAAGGGGACCTTGTGAAAGAGGTAGTGGCCGAACCAGAGCGCCGCATCGAGCGCCATTGCGACCAGGATCGTGGTCAGGATGGTGACCCCCAGCGACGCTTCGACAGTTTCGGGTTTGCCCAGCCAATTGGTGACCAGGTCGAACCAGAACTGCGACTGGATGATGATCGACGCATAGATCGCGGCGACCACGGATTTGTTGATGAAGAACATCACGTAGTCGGCCTTGGACGACGGGTGCAACAGCACCTCCTTCGGCAAGAGCCAGGCGACCAGGCCTTTGAAGCTGCCGGTGCGGACGCGGTAGACGGCCAGCGCGACGATGAGCGCGGTGAACAGGTAGAGGATCGACAACCGCTGTGACGGGTCGAAGAAAAGCGTGAACGGATGTAACAGCGTCTCTTTGATGGCGTCGTAGGACATTGGCCAATCCTCCGGGTCTGCTCTTTTCAGGGATCAGACCAGAAGAACGCGGCGAGAGTTTGACCCAAGCGGGGAAATTTGTCGCATCATGGCAAAAGCCCGGCCCGTCGCGCCGCGCGGTCGACGGCAGTATAGACGGCATCCTGCGCCACGTGTTGGGGCATGTGGCCGACCCCGTCGAGCCGGACGAGATTGGCGCCCGGTATCTGTTCGGCGAGCGGTTCGGCATGGATTTCCAGGCCCACGGTGCGATCGGCTGTGCCGTGCAGGCTTTCGACCGGGACCGAGATGCCCGGGTAATGCGGTTTGAGTGCCGTGATCTCATCCAGTAGGTTGGCACGCTGCAACGCGTTGGCGCGCAACGAATGCCGCCGCAATGTCAGGCCCGCCCCGATATGCGTATTATAGCCGCTGGGCGGCTCCTGCGGGTGGAAGATCGCGTCGAGTTCGGTCGTGACACGCTTGTCGTCGACAAAGGCGGTCAGAAGCGGGATGACCAGAGGCCCGAGAACCGGGTGCGAGGTGATCTCGTAGAACCAGCCAAGCCCGGTTGTCCATGGCTGAGACGCGGCCGAGAGCAGCACAAGCGCCGAAAGATTATCGGCCTCGTGCACCGCCCAGGCCAGAGCCACCGCGCCACCATAGGACTGGCCCAGCACGATGGGAGCCTCGGCACCCAGCTGTGTGGCCGCGCGCGACAATAGGCGAGCCTGCTGCGTGATCGTGGCGCCGGTGGTGTTTATCCGTTCTGTGTATCCCAGCCCGGGCCGATCGAAGACGATGACGCGGTAGCGTTCGGCCAGTTTCGGCGCCAGCGTGTGGGTGAAATCCCGAGTGTTGCCGGACGAGCCGTGAATCAGCACAAGATCCGGGCCATCGCCCATGACGACCGCATGCACGTCGTGGCCATCCACCTTCAGGATCTGCCCTTCAGGGGGATATTGCGCCTCGGCGCGGGTTTCGTGGGCGCGGGCCTTCCAAACCACGTAAGCGGCAAAACAGGCCAGTACCAGCAGGATCACGATGGCCAGTTTCATGGCAGATTATCCCCGCAGGTCGGTGCTCTCCAGCCCGATCTTCGAGATGTCATAGGGCGTGGTTTCGTAGATCTCGGAAATCCAGTTGCCATAGAGCAGGTGGGCATGGCTGCGCCATCGGTTCTGGGGCGTCAGCGCGGGGTCGTTATCGGGAAAATAGTTCACCGGGATCTGGATCTCGGCGCCTTCGACCTGCACGTTGGCAAGATCGCGCTGGTATTCCTCGTTCAGGGTATCGCTGTCATATTCCAGATGGTTGAAGATATAGAGCGCACGGCGCGCCCGGTCTTCCACCAGCGCCGGACCGACCTCTTCGGAATGCAGCAGCACGGCGAGGCCCTGCGCCTCCATCTCTTCGCGGCGCATCTCGGTCCAGCGGCTGACGGGCATGACCAGATCGTCGGAAAACCCGCGCAGGTAGGCGCTTTGCGGCGCCAGGTTGGAATGGCGGTAGCAGCCAAAAAGCTTGTGCGGCAGCATGTGTTTTTCGACACCGTGGAAATAGTTTGCCATCGCCATGCCGCCCCAGCACACGCCGAAGGTGGAATGCACGTTCGTCTGGGTCCAGTCGAACACTGCACACAGCTCATCCCAATAGGTGACGTCCTCGAAGGGCAGGTGCTCGATCGGGGCGCCGGTGATGATCAGGCCATCGAATTTCTCGCCGGTCTCCCGCACATCCGAGAAGGGGCGGTAGAAGCTTTCCATATGCTCGGCCGCGGTGTTCCTGGTCTGATGCTCGCTCATGCGGATGAGGCTGAGCTCGATCTGCAGGGGCGTGGCACCGATCAGTCGGGCGAACTGGTTCTCGGTCTGAATCTTCTTCGGCATCAGGTTCAGAAGCCCGATGCGCAGCGGGCGGATATCCTGGCGCGATGCGGCGTCTTCGTCCATGACCTGCACACCCTCGCGCGTGAGCACGTGGAAGGCGGGAAGGTCGGAAGGCAACTTGATCGGCATCGGTCGGGGTCCTTGGCGAGTGAAGACAGGCAGATAAACGCTGTCTCAGCGTTTCTCAAGCGCGGCGGCGATCATGGCGTTGAAATCGGTCTCGGTTCTCACCTTCGCCACATCATCGGCCAGAACGGTGACGCCCCATTCCGCCATCGCCTCGTAACGCGGCTGGCGATGCGCCAGCGCCTTGGCATAGGTCCAGCGGATAAAGGCATCGGGATCGACCTCGGCCTCGGCGCAGCCATTCTCCTCAAGGTAGGCATGCCACATCCGGTCGAGGAATTCAGGCTGATAGGCCATCGGCTTCGGCGCCTTGTCGAAGCGGCGGATCAGCTCTTCGGTATGTGCCTCGCTGCCCTTGATCCAGACCATCAGCGTGTGTTGCGACAGCGTGGTCATCAGCGGATCGGCAGGATCATCTGCATCGACCCATTCGCAGATCGAGCCCCCGGTATCGCAGATGAAATGCGGATAACCGTAAAGCTGTTCGGCGCGAGTGATGAAATAGGGCGTGTCGTTCAGAGCGGCAATTTCGGCGGTGCGGAACTGATCCTGCCGGCGGGTATATTCGGAATAGCTGAGCCCGCCCTTGGCCGGATCGCCCGGTTTGCCCAGGTAGGTCGAGACCGGGGCGAGGTTGTTGAAGGTGATGTTCGAGCCGATATAGATCGAATCCGACATCAGCAGATCGCGCAGGAAGGGGTTTTTCATCGCCTCGCGCTTGGCGTTGTCGGCGATGAATTCGCCCATGTAACGGGTGCCGATGCGGTAATCGATCGAGTAGTGGAACCAGTCGCCGGCATCGCGCAACATGTTCGACACATGGGTCTTGCCCAGCCCCGACATTCCGAAAAACAGCACCCGCTTGTGCGGGGCACCAAGCCAGTCCTCGGGCGATGCATAGAGCATGGGGCGATCCTTCAAGTGCCTTTGGCGCTTGGTAAATCGCGAGGCGCGCGCGGTCAAACCCTTATGCGCAGGAGGCGCAGGATGCGCCCGTCAAGGATCGCCAGGCCAAGCGCCAGAAGCGCAAAGCCCGCATAGGCATTGGGCGCGAGCCGTTCACCCAGGAAGACGGTGCTGAGAAGGATCGCCACGGGCGAGACCATGAGCGTGACCAGAAGCAGGTTGCCGGCCCCGGCCAGCGCCAGAACCCGGTAGTAGAGCAGAAAGGCCACCCCGGTGCCCAGAAAGGCCGTATAGGCCAGCAGGCCGAAGGTGAGCGCGCTGAGATCGAAGCGCGGCGCGCCTTCAAGGATCCAGGCCCCGGGCACCGAGATCAGCGCCGAAAACGTCAGCATGCCGGCAGCGGACAATGTGGGCGGCACATCGTGCAGCATCTTGCGGCCCCAGACGCTGGCCAGCGCATAACAGATCGTGGCACCGATCAGGGCCAACTGCGCCAGACTGCGGATGTTGAATTCCTGCAGGTGTTCCAGGCCCATGGCGGTGGCGACCCCGGCAAAACCGAGCACCACGCCGATCAGCTTGCGCGCGGTCAGGCGTTCGTCGGCGAAGAAGATCGCCGCCGTCAGCACGCCGAAAATGGCCGTGGCACTGTTGAGGATCGAGGCGAGGCCCGCCTCGATATGCTGCTGCCCCCAGAAGATCAGCGAGAATGGAAGCACGTTGTTGATGAGGCCCATGACCGAAAAACCGATCCAGATGCGCGCGCTGCCGGGAATGACGACGCCGCGCAGCAGCACCACGGCCCACATCAGGAGCGCACCGCCCAGAGTACGATAGGCGACGATGGTGACCGGGCCGACCTCGTGCAGCATGGTCTTGCCCGCGGGAAAAATGCCGCCCCAGATCAGCGCCAGTGTCAGCAAAAGGGCCCATGCCATGGGCGAGAGGGTTTTCTGCGGTGCCATGCGGCCGGGCTTAGCCTGTTGGCCGGGGCCGCGCCACCCGGATCATGCGGGTTTTCTGAGCGCGCGCGACTCGGTCCAGATATTGAGGTAATTGGCGCCGAAGATGACCAGCGCGCCCAGAAGCACGAACCAGTCGAGCGGTTCGCTGTAAAACAGCATACCGACGACGGCGATCACCGGCAGACGGATGAAATCGATCGGCATGACCACGGTCGCCGGGGCCATCGAGAGGGCCTTGGCAATGCAGTAATGCGCGAGCAACCCGGCGCAGCCGACAAGCCCGAGCCAGGGCAGATCAGCCGTCTGGGGCAGTGCGATATCCATGTCATACCCGGCCGCGACCACCCCAAAAAAAGCCTGCATCACTGTTAGATAGAACAGAATGCAGGTCACGGTTTCGGTGCGCGTCAGCCGTTTTGTCAGCATCGTTGTCATGGCAAAGCAGATCGCCGAGGCCGCAGCGAAAAGGATGCCGACATCGAAACTTTCTGGGCTGGGGCGGGCGACGATCAGGATGCCACAGAAGCCGATCAGCGCCGACAGAAGCCGGATTGGCGTGAGACGTTCGCCCAGGACCAGGGGCGAGAGCAGCACAACCCAGATCGGCGAGGTGAATTCGAGCGCGAAAACCTGCGCCAGCGGGATGAGCGTGAGTGCGTAGAACCACAGGTTCTGGCCCGCGAAATGCGCCAGGTTGCGCAGCCCATGGGTGCGCAGATCACGGCGCCGGATTTCCCGCCAGGTGCCGGTGAGATAGGCGAGCGACAGAACGATGAGGATGCCGACAAAGCTACGATACATCATGATTTCGAACGTATCGAACCGCTCGGACAGATGCCGGCCGGCCACGGCCATGGAAGAAAAGGACAGGATTGCACCGCTCATCCAGGCGGCGGCCAGGATAAACGGGTTCATGAAAGGGGCCGGGGGCTTGTCTGCGTCATGCGGTTATCTCTACGGTAAAAGCGAGGCTTGGCAATGGGGAAGGGGAGGCAACCCGTGCTTGAGATCGAGGGCAAGACCGTCGACGCCGTGTTCCGCGAGGCCGTCACGCGATGGCCGGAGGCCGATTTCCTGGGCGCGGCGGCCCAGGACGGGGCTGCCGCGCGCGTGCTGACCTATCGGCAGGTCGCTGATCTTGTTGACAAATATGCCGGGGCGCTGCGTGCGGCGGGCTATGGGCCGGGGCACCGGCTGGCGGCGCTGATGGGCACCTGCCCGGAGCACTATATCCTTAAGCTGGCGGCGAACCGGCTGGGGCTGTCCTTCGTGCCGGTGAACCCCGATTACCGGCCCGGAGAACTTGCCTACCTGTTGGAGGACAGCAACGCGGCCCTGGCGGTGGCGAGCGCGCCGCATGTGGCGCTGATGCAGGCCGGGATTGCCGAGGCGGAGACCACACCTGCCTTTGCCGCGTTCGAGACACTTCTGAGCGACCTGCCGGCGGCGCAAAGTCCAGCGGGCGGCGGCCCGGTGACGTCGGAGAGCGAGGCGGGGCTGCTTTATACCTCGGGCACGACGGGGCGGCCCAAGGGCTGTATCCTGAGCCATGAATACGAACTGATGGTCGGCCAGAGCTATGTGAAGATCGGCCCGCCCATCGCCCTGCGCGAAGCCTCCGACCGGGTGTTCAATCCGCTGCCGGCCTTTCACATCAATGCTGGCGTGGTGTCCTTTTTCGGCGTCATGCAGACCGGTAACTGCTTGATTCAACCGCAAAGATTTAGCGCTTCGTCATGGTGGCGCGATATCGCCGAGGCGCGGGCGACGATCTTTCACTACCTGGGCGTGGTGATCGCGGTGCTGTTGGCGGACAAGCGGATCGGGCCCGAGGTTCTGGGCCATCTGCGCGCGGGCATCGGAGCCGGGGTGGAGCCGGCGCTGCACGTGGAATTCGAGCGCCGCTTCGGCATCCCGCTGATCGAGGTCTGGGGCATGACCGAGATGTGCCGGGTCTATGCGCTGGCCGAGGAACCGCGGTTGATCCACACCCGCGCCTTCGGACGGGCGCGCGACGACCTT
This sequence comes from Marimonas lutisalis, assembly GCF_005434965.1. GTDB lineage: Bacteria > Pseudomonadota > Alphaproteobacteria > Rhodobacterales > Rhodobacteraceae > Marimonas_A > Marimonas_A lutisalis. Next base: position 1,409,532 of record NZ_SKCI01000001.1, on the reverse strand, counting down.
GATGTTCAGGTCTGGGACGATGCAGGCCAGCCTTGCCCGCCGGAAACACCGGGGGAAATGGTTCTGCGCCATCCCGGGCCAGACCCGCAGAAGGGGTTCTTCTCGGGCTACCTGAACAAGCCCGAAGCAACCAAAGAGGCCTGGGCCGGTGGATGGTTTCACACCGGCGATACCGTCACCATGGACGCCGACGGCGTATTGTTTTTCGTCGACCGCAAGAAAAACATCATCCGCCGGGCGGGCGAAAACATCGCGGCGGCCGAGGTCGAGAATGTATTGTCCGAGGATGAAAGGGTGGTGAACGTCGCGTGCGTGGCCGCGCCGGACGATGTGCGCGAGGAGGAGGTACTGGCCTGTATCGTGCTGGCCGAAGGGGTCGAGGCCAGCCGCGAAACAGGGTTGAAGATATTCCAGCAAGCCTTTGACAAATTGGCATATTACAAGACCCCGGGGTGGATTCTGTTCGTCGACGAACTGCCCGTCACCGGCACGCAGAAAGTGGTGAAGCACAAGATCTTCGAGCCCGGCGAAGACCCGAGGACACGGCCCGGCATCCTGGATTTCCGCGACCTGAAGAAGAAGGGTTAACGCCACCGCACGGTCGAAACCCGGGGGGTGACATGCGTGCACCGCCCGGCTGACATCCGGCTGCCGGCAAAATCGGCCTCGGTCATCGCGCGTTAAGGTTAATGCAGCGTGCGTTGGATGGTGGGGTGAAACCCCACCCTACGACGCTTCCAGTGTGTTTCAACACGACTGGAGGCGTTGGCCACACACGTTCAACGCGCCTTTTTGAAAATATCCATGATGTATGTCCGCAGATTAGGGCTTTGCGGCTCTCTTCTTGTGTAGATCCTTCTGGGCGTCAATGCCGCGTAGCGCGCCAGATCTATGACTTCGAAATGGTCAGTTTTAACGATCAAGAACTGGTTAAAAGGAAGCGTGAAAATCGCCAGGTCGTTTGCCTCGGCAAAATAGATTGCAAAAGGGAAAACCTCTGTTGGATCAAACTCGTCCGAATGCTGCCAGATGTTCTTGGTGAAATCATCGCCACCGATCAAACCGTTTGGCTTTATTCTTGGCAATATCGAGATGAGGTCAATCGTGATACCTCTGAGCGTATGGTCTCCGTCGATATAGGCAAAGTCTATGGACGTCTCATCGATATGCGCGACCGCTTCTTTCGTGGTCATTCTCAACTCTTCGATGACGTCGGAATGGCGCTTGTTCTTTGCCAGAGCCTCCGCCCTGATTTCATCGAAAACTTCGTTGGAAACATTTGCCGGCTTGTTCCAGTTGGGCAGATTTCTCCAGGGATCGACGAATATATACTTACTTATGCCCGGCACGTTGTCCAAAATGTGCCTTGCGTACCCGCCTTTCCAGACACCGACTTCACACATCACTGACGGCTGCACGGCATTCAAAATCTTTTCCCACAGCTCAAGTCGATTCGAACTCTCTTGAACAGCTCTGGAAACAACTTTCTTGATCTCATCCAGGTCCATAATACTTCCACTCACCAGCCGACTTTGTTGCCCTCAGCGTCCCGGCAACAGAGCCAATCTCTCAAAGAACTTTCGTCTTTGTTCTCGATGTTTCGTATTTGGACCGTAGCATTCCTTGCGACCCTGAGAAAAGTCGCGCATCCACATAATCAACCTGAGATGGCGAGGCTGTTTTACCTGCGCCACATGCGTAACGACTCGATGGCATTCGTTTGCCAAGCTACTCCCACTCGATCGTGCCCGGAGGCTTCGAGGTGATGTCATAGGTCACCCGGTTGATGCCCTTGACCTCGTTGATGATCCGAGTCGCGGTTTCGCCGAGGAAATCGTGCGTGAAGGGATAGTAATCGGCTGTCATGCCATCGACGGACGTAACCGCACGCAGCGCACAGGCGTAATCATAGGTGCGCCCGTCGCCCATCACGCCCACGGTGCGGACGGGAAGAATGGCCACGAAAGCCTGCCAGATTTCATCGTAGAGACCGTGCTTGCGGATCTGGTCGATATAGACGGCATCGGCCTTGCGCAGGATGTCGAGCTTGTCACGCGTGATCTCTCCGGGGCAGCGAATGGCGAGGCCCGGACCGGGGAAGGGATGTCGGCCGATGAAGCTCGCGGGCAGGCCCAACTCGTGACCCAGGGCGCGGACCTCGTCCTTGAAAAGCTCGCGCAGCGGTTCAACGAGTTTCAGGCCCATCTTTTCCGGCAGGCCGCCCACGTTGTGGTGCGACTTGATCGTGACCGAGGGCCCGCCCGAGAAACTGACGCTTTCGATCACGTCCGGATAGAGCGTGCCCTGGGCCAGGAATTCGGCGCCGTCGATCTGGCCCGCGTATTTCTGGAACACGTCGATGAACAGGCGCCCGATGGTTTTTCTCTTTGTTTCCGGGTCGCTTACGCCCTCAAGTTCACCCAGGAAGAGGTCAGATTCATCGGCATGGATCAGCTTGATATTGTAGTGGTCGCGGAACATGCTGACCACTTCGTCTGCCTCGTTCATCCGCAACAGCCCGTGGTCGACGAAAACGCAGGTGAGCTGATCTCCGATCGCCTCGTGCAGGAGGATGGCGGTGACCGAGCTGTCAACGCCGCCCGAGAGGCCGCAGATCACATGGCTGTCGCCGACCTGTTCACGGATGCGGGCAATCGCTTCCTCGCGATAGGCGCCCATCGTCCAGTCGCCCTTGAAGCCCGCCATGCGAACGAAGTTTTCATAAAGCGTCTTGCCGTTGGGGGTGTGGTGCACTTCGGGGTGGAACTGCACGGCAAAAAAGCGGCGCGCGGGATCGCCGGTGATGGCGAAAGGCGCGTTGGGCGAGGTGCCGTAGACTTCGAAGCCCGGGGCGATTTGGCTGACGTGGTCGCCGTGGCTCATCCAGACCTGCTCGCGCCCGTCGAGGAACCAGCCGAAGAGCAAGTCGTCGTTCCTGGCCTTGGGCTCGACATAGGCGCGGCCGAACTCGGCGGTGCCGTGGCCGCGTTCCACCTTGCCGCCCAGCATGTGCATCATCACCTGCTGGCCATAGCAGATGCCCAGGATCGGCACGCCCAGGTCGAAAACGCTTTCGGGGGGGCGCGGGCTGCCATCGTCGATGACAGAGGCCGGACCACCGGAGAAGATCACCGCCTTCGGCGCGAACTCGGCCAGGAAGGCATCGGTGACGTTCTGGTAGGGGTGGATTTCGCAATAGACGTTCAGCTCGCGCAGGCGACGGGCGATCAGCTGGGTCACCTGGCTGCCGAAGTCGATGATCAGGAGGCGGTCATGTGTGCTCATGGCCCGGGATTATGCCAAGGCCGGAACGGGCGCAAGCGCGATGCTTCATCTTGCCGAAAATACTCCCGCCGGAGGCCCCGAGGATGAGGCCGGATGGCCGAAGACGAGACAAAAAAGCGCGCGGGCCCGAAGGCCCGCGCTCATTCAGGTCAGAACGTTTGACCGCGGCCTACCATTTCCAGGTCATGCCGACGCTGAGCTCGTGCTGGCTCATCTGCATCGAGACGGGCTGACCGCCGAACGGCAGCGGCGCGTTGCCCGAGAGCGACTCGTCGAAGGCGTGGGTATAGGCAATGTGCAGCTGGCGGCGGTCGTCGATGTTCATCGTCGCACCGACCGAGGCGTGCATCTTCGGCGTGGCCGGGGCCAGCGTGTTCAACAGCACCTGCGAGCCATCGGTGAAATCGGTGTTGTAGGCGAGACCGCCGCGAACCGTCCATTTCGGGTTGAGTTGGTACTCGGCACCGATGCGGAAGACATCCATATCCTTCCAGCCAAAGCCCGCGCCCGCGGCCGTGCCCAGCGGGAAGCCCGTGGCGGGCGGGACCGGGCCGGGGTTGGCGATGGAGGCGACATCGGAATAGAAGATGCGCTGCCATTCCGCGGTCAGCGTCAGGCCCGAGTTCGACGGCGGCGTGAAGGCCACACCGACCGAGGCCGAGGCCGGAATGTCGAAATCGCCATCTTCGGCAAAGAGGCCGGAATAGGAGCCGAACGGATCCATGTCGATCTTGGTGCGGTAGGCCACGCCGAAGGTCAGGTTGGGCGAGGCATTGAAGGTGGCGCCAAGATTGAGGCCGATGCCGGTGGACCAGTCATCGCCGTTGCCGGTGACAAGAAGGGCCCGCGTCGGTAGCGTGAAGCCCTGGAACGCCTCGAGACCGGTGGCCGAGAAGCGTTGCGCGGCGAAGACCGGCGCGATGCCGACCGCGACGTTCTCGTTCACCTCGTAGGCGTAGTTCACCGCGATGAAGAGCTGTTCGAGGTTCACGCCCAGGGGCGAGGTACCCGCGCCGAAACCGGCGAAGAAGTTGGTGTTGTATTCGGTGTTCATGCCACCGTTGCCGTACATCAGCACGCCCAGCGTGGCGCGGTCGCCGATGCGGAAGTTGACACCGCCGCAGGGCACGAGGAAGGCTTCGTTCTCGCTTTCGTGCGTGCCGGGCGTCATCGGGCCAGCACCGCCGATCGTGACCGAGCGGCGCGGCGAGAAGAGCGACAGGCAGGCATCGCCTTGATTGGGATAGCGAAGCGCCATGGCGGGGTTCTGGGCTGCGCCCATGAGGCCCGTGCCGATGGCGGTTCCGGCGCCGGCCATACCCTTGGACTGGGTGCTGGTGCCGTTGGCGAAATAACCGGTGGTGGCCATGGCCGGGGCCGACATCAGCGCCAGCGCGATGGCCGTGGCGGCCGGGGCGCGCAGAGCGGCCCGTGACTTCAAGGTGGTGTTCATCTGTCTCCTCTCCCTTAGCGGGGTCCTCCACCCCGTAAGAGGCCCTTGTTTTCTTGGTATCAAAAGGGCCTGTGTAAATATCCTTAGATACAAATACTCAAATGTAAACCTCGCAGTTCAGGCGCTAACGGACCTGTGGCACGCAGGACGCGGCCCGGGAAGCCGGCAAATGTCGTATTTCCCCGTCATGCGCCGCAAATCGGCCGTGGCGTGCGGGGCAGGTAGAGTAAATCCCATTCAGCAACGGCTTTCAGCGCAGGACAGGATTGCCATGACAGAGACGACCACGCGCAGACGCGCCCGTTCGGGCGGTGGAGCGGCCCGCCGGGCGGAACGGGGGGCGGTTTCGTTTGAAACGGCCCGTTACATTGAACGCAACATCCCCGATTTCGATGTGCTGAACGAAGAGGCGCTCGAAATCATCGAAGCCAATGCAGACACGGTGCTGGAAGAGGTGGGCGTCAATTTCGTGAACAACCCCGCCGCATTGCAGCGCTGGCGCGACGCGGGCGCGGATGTGCAGGGCGAGCGCGTGCGCATCCCGCGCGGCCTGGCCCGCAAGCTCTGCGCGACGGCGCCGAGCCAGTTCACCCAGCACGCGCGCAACCCCGCCCGCAACGTCGAGGTGGGCGGCCGCAACCTGGTGCTGGCGCCGGTCTATGGCCCGCCCTTCGTGCGCGATGCCGCCGGCGGACGGCGCTATGCCACGATGGAGGATTTCCGCAAGTTCGTGAAACTGGGCTACATGGCGAAATGGCTGCACCATTCAGGCGGCACCGTTTGCGAGCCCACGGACATCGCCGTGAACAAGCGCCACCTGGACATGCTGCATGCGCACATGACGCTGAGCGACAAGCCCTACATGGGATCGGTGACCGATCCGCAGCGGGCGCGCGACAGCGTCGAGATGAGCGAGATCCTGTTCGGCAAGGATTTCGTGGCGCAGAACACGGTGATGACCTCGCTGATCAACATCAACTCGCCGCTGACCTTCGACGACGTGATGATGGGCGCGCTGGAGGTTTACGCCGAGGCCGGGCAGGCCTGTATCGTTTCGCCCTTCATCGTCGGCGGGGCGATGGCGCCGGTTTCAGTGGCCGGAACGCTGACGCAGGTTCTGGCCGAGGTTCTGGCGGGCGTGGCCTATAGCCAGCTGGTGCGCCCGGGCGCGCCGGTTATCTTCGGCGCCTTCGTCAGTTCGATCGACATGAATTCGGGCGCGCCCACCTTCGGCACCCCGGAAGCGAGCCACATCACCTATGGCGCGGGCCAGCTGGCGCGCCGGTTGGGGCTGCCGTATCGCTCGGCCGGGTCGTTCTGCGGCTCGAAGCTGCCGGATGCACAGGCGGCCTATGAAACTGCCAACAGCCTGAACATGGGCCTTCTGAGCGGCGTGAACTTCATGCTGCATTCCTGCGGATGGCTGGAAGGGGGGCTTGTCTCAAGCTTCGAGAAATTCGTCATGGACGCCGATCAGCTGGGCGTGCTGCACCACCTGGCCAAGGGGATTTCGGTGGACGAGAACGCGCAGGCGATGGACGCCATCCGCGAGGTGGGGCCGGGCGGGCACTACCTGGGTTGCGCGCATACCCAGGCCAATTTCAAAACCGCCTTCTGGAAATCCGAGCTGCTGGACTACAAGCCGTTCGAGACCTGGGAGGACGAAGGCGCGCGCGATACGCAGGCGCTGGCGTCGGCGCGGGTCGAAAAGTTGCTGGGCAGCTACCAGGCGCCTGCGCTGGACCCCGGAATTGCCGAAGCGCTGGACGCCTACGTGCAGCAGAAGAAAGACGCCGAGCCCGACGCCTTCATGTAAGGCGCGGGGCAGGGCGAAGACCACTGACCGGCGCGGGCCATTGCCGCGCCGGTTTTTTTCATGTCCGCGCCGCCGGTGCGGGTTACTCGGCCGGTTCCAGCGGCAACGCGCTGCGCAGGCGTTGCGCCTCGGCCATCAGGGCGATCAGAACATCGACATGCCGGATGATGGAATAGCCCGCATCATTGGCGACACGCTGCTGGTTCAGCTGGGCTTCGATCGGCAGGAGGCGCGCGACCGCGTTGGGGCCGCAGGGCGGGTTGCCCGGCCCCATCAAGCGGCGCAGATGCGGCTCGCGGCAGTAATCGGCCATGCCTGCGCGGGCGGCCTGAATCAGAAGCTGCGGGCGGCTGAGGCGATCGAAAGCGTTCAGGATATCGGACATCTTGGCTCCTCGACATGTTTGCGGGTCAAGACCTCGCACAACCCAAGCGGGTGTTGCGCTTCGCACGTTCGGGCGAACGGATGGTTAAGGATTGGTTATCTCCTGACGCCCCATCCTGCTCCCATGCGGATCCGTTAACCAAAGAGTAACGGTCGCACGTCTAGGTTGTGGATAACTCTGTGGACAAAAGCCACGGTGCTAAGCTGTCAGGGGGCGAAAAACGCGCATGTCACCGAATAACGCCATTGGGGGCGGCTCGCTGCCGGGTTGGGTGCCGCAGCCGGCGCATCTCTACCTGTTACACACCGAATGCGGGTTGACGATCCGGGCGATCGCCCGGGCGGTTGCCTGCCATCCTTCGACCGTATTGCGGCAGGTGCGCCGCTGGGAAGGGCTGCGCGATGACCTGCTGATCGACGAAGCGCTGCAACGCCTGGCGCGGGTGTGCCGTGCGCTTGCCTCCACGCCCACGCGCAGAAAGATCAAGGAGCCAAGCATGATGACCCTTCAAGATAGCCGAACCGGAGCGTCGCCGACCGACGAGGTATTCGAAAACGAGGCGCGCCGGGTATTGCGCCGCCTGAGCGAGCCGGGCGCGCTCCTGGCGGTGGCCGCCGAGATGGACAAGGCGGTGATCGTACGCGACACGCCCGGCGGCCAGACCACGCGCACCGCCGTTGTCGAGCGCGACCTGGCGCAGGCGCTGGCGGTCAAGGACTGGATCAGCTGTATCACGCCCGGGCGCGTTGCGCGCTACCGGATCACCGCCGCAGGGCGCGCGGCCCTGGGCCGTATGCTGGCCGAGGCGGAAAACGCGGCACAGAACGCAGCAAGCGGCTTTGCCGAAGCGCAGGCGCCGTTTTCGGCGGCCGTTCCCGCGGGCGATGGCGGACAGCGCGGGCGGCGCCTGCGCTATGCGATGGGGGAATCGCCGCTGACCGCGCTGGCGCGGCGCAAGGACCGCGACGGCCAGCCGTTCCTGTCGGACGGGCTGGTGGCGGCGGGCGAACGCCTGCGCGAGGATTTCGAACTGGCACAGATGGGCCCGCGCACCACCCAGAACTGGGAAGCCTTCCTGACCGGGGGCACCGGCGCGGGGCCGCGCGCGGGCGACGCGCTGGGCGGATCGAGCGCCGCCCGCGACCGCGTGGCAGCGGCGCTGCAGGACCTGGGCCCGGGCCTGGGCGACGTCGTGCTGCGCTGCTGCTGTTACCTGGAAGGGCTGGAGCAGACCGAGAAAACCATGGGCTGGAGCGCGCGCTCGGGCAAGATCGTGCTGCGCATCGCGCTGCAGCGGCTCAGGCGGCATTATGACGGCCTGGGCGCCGCGGCGGGGCCTGATCGGGTAACCGGTCAGGCCCCGCCGACGGCCCAGCCCACGGCAAAGGCCACCGCCGAGCAGGTGGCGCCGACGGCGAGCGTTTCGCCCACGCAGCGGGCCATGCGTTCGCCGGTGGCGTGCCAGCGCAACAGGCCCAGAGCGACCAGCGACAGGCCCGTCGCCACGAGCGAGAAGCGGAACGCCGTGGCATCGGCGGGCAGCAGGAAATAGGGCAGGAGCGGCACGATGCCAAAGACGATGAAGGCCAGGAAGGTAAAGAGCGCTTTGGCGGCCGGGCTGTCATCGTCGGGGTGGGACATGCCGAATTCGTAAGTCATCATCAGGTCAGCGACCATGTCGGGGTTGCGCACCAGGATATCGGTGACCGTCTCGGCATCGGGCGCGTTCAGGCCGCGCTGGTGCAGGATCGCGGTGAGCTCGCGGCGTTCCTGCGCAGGATTGGTGGCGAGTTCGTCGAGTTCGCGGACCCGGCGGGCGTGGAACATGTCATGCTCGGAGCGGGTTGAGAGGAATTCGCCCAACCCCATGCTGACGCCATCGGCAAAGAGATTGGCGAGACCGAAGACCAGCACCGCCAACCCGCCGATCTGGGCCACGCCTTCGGCCGAGGCCCCGGCAAAACCCGCGACAATGGCGAAGGTGGTGACGATGCCGTCATTGCCGCCATAGGTGATCTGCTTGAGATATTCCTGCGCCCGCCCCAGAGCATGGGCCTCGCGCCGGTGCGCCTGCCAGTCCATAGGCCCCCCGCGTTGATGTTCCTGTCTCCGACTGGGTGCCCGATCGCCGGGCGCTTGGCAAGGAATCGCTTTGACCAGGGGGCAGGCGCGGAATCACCATTCGCATGAACAGTACCCCGTATGCCGTTGTTAAGGTTAATACTTCATGGTCAAGAGTTGACGCGTGCCCATCAAACATGCGGACGCGTGAAGATTGCAGAGGCGCGGGAAACGGTGCCGCGGCTTGGCCAGCATGGTGCCCAAATCCCGGCAGAATTCGCAGGCTTTCCTGAGCGCGGTCAAGCGGGCCGACAGACCCGCGTAGCAGAAGGATGTCAGACATGTTCAGCCCCTCCCAGAATGATTTTTCCCGTGCCGAGCCCGTCTTGCCGGGTATTGCCCGAGCCGCGCCGGTGCGCGGGCTGTTGCCGGGCACGCAGGTGGAAACACTGGCCGGGTGGCGGGCGGTTGAGCGTTTGGCGCCCGGCGACATGGTCGAGACCGTCGATGGCGGTTTGCGCAGGCTGCGCGCCACGCGCTGGCGGCGCGTGCCCGAGGGGCGCGACCTGATCCATGTGCCGGCGGGTGTGCTGTGCAATGATCGCGCGGTCGATCTGCTGCCCGACCAGGAGGTTCTGCTTGATGGAACTGCGCTGGCGCGGTTGTTCAACCTCGCCGCGGCGATAGTGTGCGCGCAGAATCTCGTGGGTCACCTGGGCGTTGCCCGGCACCCGGCGACGGCGGATCTGGGCGCCTGCGAGATGCTGTTCGACGAAGACGAGGTGATCTGGGCCAGTGGCGGGCTGTGCCTCTATTGCGGGGCACGCGGCGGAGGCGCGTCTGCGCGGTTCGAATGGCTGACCCCGGCACAGGCGCGCCTGTTCCGGCTGACCAGCGGCGCTGCCTGCGCGGACGTCTTTCGCGCCGCCTGACACGGGACAGACAAAAAGGGCGCAGGGATAACCCTGCGCCCCGTGTTCGCGCGTTTGAAGTGAAACCCGGGTACCCCGAAATCGTCATTTGTTGAAATTGCATATTTTGCGCATTTCGATAAATAGCGGTTATGGACATAACCCTGCGACAACTGACCTATTTCATCGCGCTGGCCGAAACCCGGCATTTCGGCCGCGCGGCCGAGCGCTGTCATGTCACCCAACCCGCGCTGTCGGTACAGATCCGCGAACTCGAGGACCGGCTGGGCGCGCAGCTGATCGCGCGTGAAGGGCGCCAGCCGGCGTTGACACCGGCAGGGCAGGAGGTTCTGGCCTCGGCCCGGCGGGTGATGGGCGAGCTGGACCGGATGCAGGACGCGGTGCGCTGGCAGGGCGGGCTGTCCGGGCGGTTGAAACTGGGGGTAATCCCGACGGTCGCGCCCTACCTGCTGCCGGTGGCACTGCCGATGCTGCGGGCGCGTGACCTGTCGCTGGACCTGCGCGTACGCGAGGCGCAGACCGATCAGATTCTCTCGGACCTCGGCGACGGGCATGTGGACGCGGCCGTGCTGGCCCTGCCCACGGGGGTGCCCGGGCTGGTCGAAACCCCGCTTTTCGAGGATCGGTTCACGCTGGCCGGATCGGCCGCGCAGATCGAGGAACTGTCCGCGCGCACCGAGGCCCTGCGCCCGACCGAACTGAACCCCGACAGGCTCCTGTTGCTGGATGAGGGCCATTGCCTGGCCGACCAGGCGCTCGAGGTCTGCGGGCTGCGCCGCTCGGCCACGCGAGTGGATCTGGGGGCGTCGTCGCTGGCCACCTTGTCGGGACTGGTGGCCGAAGGCTTCGGCCTGACCTTGCTGCCGGAACTGGCGCTGGAAAGCGAAATGGCGGCCACGCCGGCGTTGCGGGTTATCCGCTTTCCTGCGCCCGAACCGGCGCGCATGGTGGGGCTGGTGCGGCGCGATCTGTCGGGGAATGACGGCTGGTTCATCGAACTGGCCGCCATCCTGCGCGAGGCCGGCCGCGCCGTGCTGGATACCGCGCGCGCGCGCGTGCCATGAGCCGGGCGCATGCCTGCCTTCAGGCAGTTTGACGTGACTTTCCCGGCATCAGCCCTTAGATAGCGGAACAATGGCCACACAGGTGCAGAATGCGTGATCTGAAAATCCCCGACCAGCGTCACCCGGAAAAGGCGCACCGCGCCGACAACGCCCAGCCGAAAAAGCCCAAGTGGATCCGCGTCAAGGCGCCCAGTGGCAAAGGCTATGCCGAAACGCACAGGATTATGCGGGAAAACAAGCTGGTCACCGTCTGCGAAGAGGCGGGGTGCCCCAATGCCGGCGAATGCTGGAGCCAGGGCCACGCCACAATGATGATCATGGGCGAGATCTGCACCCGTGGCTGCACCTTCTGCAACGTCGCCACCGGCAAGCCGCAGGACCTCGACGCGTTCGAGCCGGGCCGGGTGGCCCATGCGGTGAAGACGCTGGGCCTCAATCACGTGGTGATCACCAGCGTGGACCGCGACGACCTGGAAGACGGGGGCGCCGAACATTTCGCCCAGACGATCCGCGCGGTGCGCCATCAAAGCCCCGAGACCACGATCGAGATCCTGACACCGGATTTCCTGAAATGCGATGACAGCGTGCTGGAGGTCGTCGTGGAGGCGCGGCCGGACGTGTTCAACCACAACCTTGAAACCGTGCCGGGGCTTTACCCCGAGGTGCGGCCCGGCGCGCGTTATTTCCATTCGCTGCGCCTGTTGCAGCGGGTGAAAGAGCTGGACCCGGGCATGTTCACCAAGTCCGGCATCATGGTGGGGCTGGGCGAAGACCGCCAGGCGGTGCTGCAGGTGATGGATGACATGCGCGCCGCCGATATCGATTTCCTGACCATCGGCCAGTATCTGCAACCCACGCCGAAACACCACGCCGTGGACCGCTTTGTGCATCCCGATGAATTTGCCGCCTATGAGAAGGCCGCCTATGGCAAGGGCTTCCTGATGGTGTCGGCCACGCCGCTGACGCGTTCGTCCTACCATGCGGGCGATGATTTCGCCCGGCTGCGGGCGAACCGGCTGGCAAAGCTGGGTCAGGGCTAGGCGGATCGCCGCCGGGCGCGTAGGGTAGGGCGACACCCGCCCGCGAGGAGACGCGCCCATGCTGACCGATAACTACGGAAACCCGCTGCATACGAAGAACGCAACCGCGCGCGAGGCCTATGACAACGCGCTGGTGGCCTATCTGGAGGCATTGCCGGGGGTGGATGCGGCGCTGGACCGGGCGATCGCCGCCGATGACGGGTTTGCGCTGGCCTATGCGCTGAAGGCGCGCAATGCGCAGGTCTTTGCCCGGATGGGCGAGGCGCGGGCGCTGATGGCGCAGGCGATGGAGACGGGCGCGGGGCTGAAGGGCCAGGCGCGGGCGCATCTGGAGATTTTCGACCACTTGATCAACAGCCGCGTGCGCGAAGGCTATGCCATGGTGCGAGCGCATCTGCTGGAGTATCCGCGCGATGCGCTGGTGGCGCAGACCTGCATGGGGGTGTTTTCGCTCATAGGTTTTTCCGGCCAGCCGGGGCGCGAGGCGGAATACCTGGCTATTGCCGAGCAACTGGCGCCGGCCTATGGGCAGGATGGCTGGTTCCTGTCGCAGCTGGCCTTTGCCCAGATGGAGGCAGGGCAGCTGAAACCGGCGGAGGCGTCGATCGAGGCATCGCTGAATTTACGTCCGCGATCGGCCCATGGCGCGCATATCCGGGCGCATCTCTACTATGAAATGGGCCAGACGCAGGACGGGCGCGATTACCTGTCGGACTGGATGGCGGGCTATGCGCGCGATGGCATGATGCATTGCCACAACTCATGGCACGTGGCGCTGTGGTCGCTGGGGCTGGGCGATACGGCGCGGATGTGGGCGATCGCCGATGCTGATCTGGCGCCCGGGGCTTCGCAAAGCCCGTCGCTCAACATCCTGACGGATCTGGCCTCGCTCTACTGGCGGGCCGAGATGGCCGGCGAGGCGGTGGCGCCCGACCGCTGGGCGGCGCTGTCGGATTATGCGGCGCAGGCCTTTCCCAACCCGGCCCTGGGCTTTGCCGATATTCACGCGGCGCTGGCGCATGCGATGGCTGGGCAGGACGAACCGCTGATGAAGATCATCGAAGGGGCCAAGGGCCCGGCGGCAGACCTGGTGACACCCTGCGCCGAGGGGTTCCGCGCGATGGCGGCGCAGGACTGGGCCGGGGCCGAGGCGGCGCTGGTGCCGGTGATGGCGGGCCACGAGCGGCTGGGCGGCAGCCGCGCGCAACGCGACCTGTTGGAATACACGTTGCTGCAGGCGCTGATCCGGCAGGGCAAGGCGGACGAGGCGCGCCGCCTGCTGGCGATGCGGCGGCCGCTGACCGACAGCGCGGGCGCGGTGCAGGGGCTGGCGGCCTAGGGTTACTGCGCGGGGGCGGCAGGCACCTGACGCAGGTAGGCGACGATGGCGCGGATATCGTCCTCGGGCAACCTGGCAAGGTTCTGCACCACCTCGGCCATGTGGCCGCCGGCGACATCGTATTCCGGGGTGAAGCCAGTGGTCAGGTAGCCCGCGATATCAATGTCGGACCAGTCGAGTTGACCCGGCGCGATGCCCGGCACGCGCCCCTTGCCATCGGGCGAGGCCGCGCCCTGAAGCCAGCGGGCGTAATCCAGCCCGCCAAGCGCGTTGCGCGGCGTGTGGCATTCACCGCAATGGCCCAGGGCCTCGACCAGGTAGCGGCCGCGCGTGGCCTCGTCTCCGCTCACGTCGACGACCCAGCCGTCTTGCGCGAAGAGTAGCTTCCAGCCGCCCAGGCTGCGGCGGATGTTGAAAGGAAAGCCCACGCCATGCGGCTGGCTGGGAGTGGTGCTGGCCGGCAGCGTCATCAGGTAGGCGTGCAGATCGGCGATATCCGACAGGTCGGCCCGGGCATAGGAGGTGTAGGGAAAGGCCGGGTAGTAATGCGCGCCCGCGGGCGACGTGCCGTGGCGCATCGCGTTGGCGAGGTCCAGCGCGCTCCAGCCGCCGATGCCGTGGTCGGGATCGGGGGAAATGTTGGGCGCATGGAAGGTACCGAAGGGCGAGGGGAACTCCATCCCGCCCGTAAGCACCAGCCGTGCCTCGCCCTCGGCGCCCGGCGCGGCGTGGCAGGAGGCGCAGCCGGCGGCCCAGAACACGGTTTCGCCGCGCGCGGCATCCGCGTCGAGCCCGGCCATCGCCGTGTCGTCCAGCCGTTCGGGCCGGGTGACGAACCAGAAGATCGCCAGGCCAATGATCGCCAGGTAACTGAGGTATCGCAGAAGGTTATACATCGTTCCTCATGCGCGAAAGGGGCGGCGAGGAGCCGCCCCGATTGACGGGATCGGATTGGCCCCGATCAGTTGTTGGGCTGGCGATAGGCCTTGTGGCAGCCGCCACAGCTGGCCCCGAGCGGACCGATCGCGCCCTTGAGCGAATCGAGCCCGCCACCGGCGGCCTGTTCCATCGCGGCCGCGGCTTCGACAAAGGCCGTGCCCTTGGCCATAACATCGCTGTCGGCATCCCAGATCGCGGGCAGGGCCGCGGTTTCGGTGCCCAGCTCCATGTTGTCGGAGCCTGCCGGCCAGAGGCGCGACTGGTCGAGCTTCGACAGCGCGGCGAGGTTCGACGCCGCGGCGCTGGCCGCGTCGGCGTTGTACTCGATCTCGCCCTTGGCCATGCCGCCCAGCAGCCCGATATTGAAGGCGTAAAGTTGCATTTGCGCCTTGCGCGCCTTCACGGCGGCCATCGCGGCCTCGTTGCCGTGGCTGCCCGAAAGCGCGGTGGTGGCCACGGCGCCTGCAAGGGCGAGGCCGGTCAGTGCGGTCAGTGTCTTCTTCATGGGAACCTCCCTGGTTACAATTTTTACTTGAGCCCACTATAGCGCCTGATCTTTGCGCGCGAAGACGGGATTACGCAGGGGACCTGTGCATGAGTGAACATACCTCGCGCGTTCGTGACTGGACAAAACGCTATTGCAGGCGCGGCACCCGCGGCGGCCGTGGATCGAGGGTGAGGAAATCCGGCCAGCCGAAAAAATGCTCGATGGCGACGATGACAAGGCCGATCGCCACGATCCCCGCAACGAGTATCACCATCCGGGCGGGCGGTGGATTCCGCGCCCACCTGGCCATGCGCAAGAAAAGACGCGGGCCCAGCATCGTGCGGCTCAGCCTTCGCCGGTGAAACGCACCTTGCCGATATAGGGCAGGTTGCGGTTGCGCTGGGCAAAGTCGATGCCGTAGCCGACGACGAATTCGTCGGGGATTTCGAACCCGGTCCAATCGGCGCGCACCGAGGTTTCCCGGCGCGAAGGCTTGTCGAGCAGCGCGATGGTCTTGAGTTTGCGCGGTTTGCGGCTTTTGAGAACGTGCAGCACGTGATCGAGCGTATAGCCGGTGTCGACGATATCCTCGACCACAAGCACATCGCGACCCTCGATCTGGCCGCGCAGATCCTTGAGGATCTTGACCTCGCGGCTCGACTCCATCTCGTTGCCATAGGAGGAGGCTTCGAGAAAGTCGACCTCGACCGGCATTTCAAGCTCGCGCACGAGATCGGCGATGAAAACAAAGGAGCCCCGCAGAAGCCCCACGACGACGAGCTTGTCGGTATCCGCGAATTCGGTGCGGATGGCGCGGCAGAGTTCCTCGATCCGGGCCGCGATCTGTTTGGCCGAAATCATTTCGTCGATCACGTATGGACGATCAGGCATGCTTCCCCCTTGAATCTCGGGCCCATTAATACGAAATGGGCGCGCACTGTCACGGCACAATTGGGGATGACATGCCGACGCACGCGGAAACCCGGGTTCTGCCATATCACGCACGCCAGATGTTCGACCTTGTGGCCGACGTGGCCGCCTATCCGCAGTTCCTGCCCTGGTGCGCAGCGGCGCGGGTGCGCTCGGTCACGCCGATGGAAGATGGCGGGGACGAGATGCTGGCCGACCTGGTGATTTCCTTCAAGGTATTCCGCGAACGGTTCGGCAGCCGCGTCTGCCTCTACCGTGACGACGAACGGATCGAGACCGAGTATATCGAAGGACCGTTCAAATACATGCGCTCGACCTGGGAGTTCCGCGACGTGGACGATGGCGCCTGCGAGGTGAAGTTCTTCGTCGATTTCGAGTTCAAGAACATCATCCTGCAAAAGGCGATCGGGCTGGTGTTCAACGAAGCGATGCAACGGATCGTCCGCGCCTTCGAGGAACGGGCGAAGGTGCTTTACGGCTAAGCGGGACGCGTGTTGTGGGCGATGGCGCGAGGTATTTCCGGTCAGATGAAGGAGCCGGATGGTTTTCTTTCGCCCGCGTGGTGCTAGGGTCGCGCCAGAGATCGTGGGAGAGCAGGATGGATCTATCTGACACCCTGGCGGAGTTTGCCTTGGCGCCGTGCCGCGCGCCGGAGGCGGTGCGGGCCGTGGCACGGTTGTCGCTGATCGACTGGATGGCGGTCGGCATTGCGGGCGCGGACGAGCCTGTGGCAGGTGTCTTGCGGGCCATGGCGGCCGAAGAGAGCGGCGCGGCGCAGGCGGGGCTCATTGGCGGTGGCCGGGCGCCGGCGCGGATGGCGGCGCTGGTCAACGGCACGATCTCGCACGCGCTGGACTATGACGACACGCATTTCGCGCATATCGGCCATCCGTCGGTGGGGGTGATTCCCGCGGCGCTGGCGGTGGGCGAGCACCTGGGCCTGTCCGGGGCCGACGTGCAGGAGGCGGCGCTGATCGGCATGGAGGCGTCGATCCGTTTCGGCATGTGGCTGGGGCGTGGACATTACCAGGTGGGCTATCACCAGACAGCGACGGCGGGCGCGGTGGGCGCCACGGTGGCCGCGGGCCGGTTGAACGGGCTGAGCCAGGCGCAAATGCGGACCGCGCTGGGGCTGGTCGCGACGCGGGCCAGCGGGCTCAAGTCGCAGTTCGGAACCATGGGCAAGCCGTTCAATGCGGGGCTGTCGGCCGCCAACGGGGTCGAGGCGGCGATGCTGGCGCGGCTGGGCATGGAGGCGCGGCTGGGCGCGCTGGAGGGGCCGCTGGGCCTGGGCCCGACCCATCACGGCGCGGCGGATGCGGCCGGGCTGGCGGGGCTGGGCGAGACCTGGATGTTCGAAAGCGTCAGCCACAAGTTCCATGCCTGTTGCCACGGGTTGCATGCGTCCCTGGAAGCGGCGGCGCAGATCGAGGTTGCCGCCGGGGACATCGCCGAGATCCGGGTGGCGACCCATCCGCGCTGGATGAGCGTCTGCAACCAACCCGCGCCCGACACCGGACTGGGGGCGAAGTTCTCCTATGCCACGGTGCTGCCGATGCATTTCCTGGGCCATGACACCGCGCAATTGCAGAGCTATTCCGACGCGCTGTGTGCCGATCCGGCGCTGGTGGCGCTGCGCGGGCGGGTCAAAGTGCAGGAAGATGACAGCCTGAGCGAGATGCAGGCGCGGCTGGAGGTCGAGACGCGCGCGGGCGAGGTGCTGGCAGCGTTTCACGATCTCGATGCGCCGCTGGCGCTGGACGCGCGGGCGCAGAAGATCGCGGCCAAGGCGGCATCGCTCTTGGGCGAGGCACGGGCCGCACGGGTGCGCACGCTGATCGAGGGGCAGGCCGCGCCGGGCGAGATCGCCGCGGAACTGGGCACATGAGAACGGGCCCCGCAGGGCCCGCTCATCCGTTCTGAATTTCGGCTCGGCCTAGGAGGTCATGTCATAGGCGCGTTCGCCATGCACGCTGAGATCGAGCCCGTTGGTTTCGGTTTCGACATCGACGCGCAAGGGCGTCACAAGACCCACGAGTTTCACCAGTACCACGGTGACGACCAGCGTGAAGACACCGACGATGACCAGGCTGCCAAGTTGCGCCGCCCAGGCGCCTGCGCCGAAGACGGCGATCATGATCGTGCCGAAGATGCCGCCCACGCCGTGCACCGCGAAAACGTCGAGCGTGTCGTCGATCTGCAGCTTGTTGCGGATGACGTTCACCGCCTCCTGGCAGAGGATACCGGCAACACCACCGATGATGAGCGCCGCGATGGGGCCGACAAAGCCCGAGGCCGGGGTGATCGAGGCCAGCCCCGCGATGGTCCCGGTGACGAGGCCCACGAGCGAGGCCTTGCCATACTTGATCTTTTCCCAAAGCGCCCAGCTGAGCGAGGCGGTCGCGGCCGAGATATGCGTGACGGTCAGCGCCATCGCCGCGCCGCCATCGGCAGCGAGCTGTGAGCCGCCGTTGAAGCCGAACCAGCCGACCCAGAGCATGGCCGCACCGATCATCACGTAACCCGGGCTGTGCGGCGGGGTGGTGCGGTTGCGCCGGGGCCCGAGGAAGACGGCGATCACCAGCGCGGCAAGGCCCGCGGTTTCGTGCACGACGATGCCGCCCGCGAAATCCTTGACCCCGGTTTCGCCGAAGATGCCACCATCGGCCAGGAACCCGCCGCCCCAGATCCAATGTGTCACCGGTGCATAACAAATAAGCATCCAGAGCGCCGAGAAGAGCAGCACGAAGCCAAATCCGATGCGTTCGACATAGGCGCCGACGATCAGCGCGGGGGTAATGACGGCGAAGGTCATCTGGAACGCGAAGAAGAGGACCTCAGGCAGGGTGCCCGAGAGGCTGTCGGCGTCAACACCGTTGAGGAAAGCCTTGCCCAGCCCGCCCCAGACGGCGTTGCCGTCGCCAAAGGCGATGGAATAGCCCAGGGCCAGCCATAGCACACTCATCAAACAGGCGATCGCGTAGACATGCATGAAAACGCTGAGCACGTTGCGCGCGCGCACGAGCCCGCCGTAAAACAGCGCCAGCCCTGGCAGCGACATGAAGAGCACCAGCGCCGTGGCGACGATGATCCAGGCTGTGTCCGCTCCGTTCATTTCTTTTCCTTCCCTTTGTCCCGATCGTTGAGCCGCGACAAAGCCGAAGGTGGATGGGGAAAAAAGAGGCAAGGCGGCCCGGGGGCGGTGAAAAACCGCGCAATTCGCGAACTGCCTTATTTTTGGGCGGCGTGGGCGGCGAGCGCCCACCAATTGGGCGCGATCAGGACAGGGCTGACAGAAGCAGGAAAAGCGCGTGATCGCGCGCGGCCATGCGCACCCATTCGCGCCCGCGCGGGCCGAATTCCTGGGTTTCGACGTCGGTAACGCGGCCATCGAAAGCTAGGCCGAAACAGACGCGGCCTTCGGGCTTGAACTCGGACCCGCCGGGGCCGGCGATGCCGGTGACCGAGACCGAAAGCTGGGCGCGCGAGTGCGTCAGCGCACCGTCGGCCATCTCGCGGGCGACCTCTTCGCTGACGGCGCCGAACCGGTCGAGCGTGTCACGCGAGACGCCCAGCATGTCCTGCTTGGCGGCGTTGGAATAGGTGACGAAACCGCGGTCGAAGACGGCGGAACTGCCCGGAACCTCGGTCAGCGCGGCCGAGACCATGCCGCCGGTGCAGCTCTCGGCGGTGGCGATCATGATCCCGCGCTTGCGGGCCTCTTCAAGAACGTGGGCAGCGGTCATAGACCAAGTATGCCATGAGACACGTAGGCGCCCAACCCCACGACGACAGCCGCCGCAATCCCGGCGAAGATATCGTCGAGCATCACGCCCATCGGGCCCTTCTGGCGGTCGGCCCAGCCGATCGGGCCGGGCTTGAGAATGTCGAAGAAGCGGAAGGCGAAAAAGGCGGTGAGCCAGCCGGGCCAGAGCGCCAGGGCGTCGGTGCCGGTATAGCCCGCATGGCTGGCGCCGATCAGCACGGGCAGAAGCGCGATCCACTGGCCTGCGACCTCGTCGATCACGATCTCGGAGGGATCGTGATTGTCGCGGCCGCGGGTTTCCTCGGCCGTGGCCCAGAGCCCGGCGACGAAGGCCACCGGCACGAGCGCCGCGACCAGCCACCAGCCGCCGAGAAGGAAAAGGCCGAACCCCGCGAGCACGGCGGCGGCCGAGCCCCAGGTGCCGGAGAAGGGTTTGAGATAGCCGGTGAAGAAGAAGGTGGCGATGAGACGGGTCATGGCTGCGTATGTTTGACCTTTGGTTGTGACGGGAGGGACCTGCGTGGGGGCCAGCCCCCACACCCCCGGGATATTTGCGGCAAGATGAAAGGGCGGATCATGGTTTCATCAGCGCGGCGGTGGCAAGGGCGGCGATGCCTTCTTCACGTCCGGTAAAGCCCAGACGTTCGGAGGTGGTGGCCTTGATCGACACGCGCTCGGGCGCGATGTCGAGAATCGCGGACATGCGGGCCTGCATCGCGGCGGCGTGTGGGCCGATCTTGGGCCGTTCGCAGACTAGCGTGCAATCGATGTTGGAGATCGCGAAGCCATTGTCGCGGGCCAGATCGGCGGCATGGCGCAGGAAGATGTCGCTTGCGGCGCCTTTCCATTGCGGATCGGAGGGCGGGAAGTGACGGCCGATATCGCCCATGGCGAGCGCGCCATAGATCGCATCGGTGACGGCGTGCATGCCAACATCGGCATCCGAATGGCCCTGCAGGCCGCGATCATGCGGGACGGCCACGCCGCAGAGCATCACGTGATCGCCCGGCCCGAAGCGGTGCACATCGTAGCCATTGCCCAGCCGGATATCCATCTGTCCCCCCAGGATGCGTTCGGCCCGCGCGAAATCGTCGGCGTGGGTGATTTTCAGGTTGTCCTCATGCCCCGGAACGATGGCAACCTCAAGCCCCGCGGCGCGGGCGATTTCCACGTCGTCGGCGGCATCGCCCGCGTGGGCGCGATGCGCGGCGAGGATTTCGGCAAAGCGAAAGCCCTGCGGGGTTTGCGCGCGAAAGAGGCCGGCGCGGTCCTGCGTGCCGGTGACGTGGTGATTATCGCCACGCCAAAGCGCGTCGGTGACGGGCAGGGCCGGCGCGGCCCCCGGCGCGGCCCCGAGCGCGCGAATTACGGCATCGATCACCGGCTGCGGCAGGCAGGGGCGGGCGACATCGTGGATCAGCACCAGATCGGGCGGATCGGCGGCCAGCGCCTCGAGCCCGTTGCGCACCGATTGCGCACGGGTCGCGCCGCCGGCGGTTACCTCGACACCGGACGGTGGGGTGAAACCGGCGATGTCGTCCGGATGCAGCACCAGCAGGATCCGGTCGATCTGCGGCGCCGAAAGAAACCGCGCCAGCGTCCAGTCGATCACCCGCCGCCCGGCCAGCGGGCGCCATTGCTTGGGCGCGCCGGGGCCGGCGCGGGTGCCACGCCCGGCAGCAACGATGAGGGCGGCGGTGCTCATGCGCCCTGCAATACGGCCATGGCGGGAAAAGGGCAATCGGCGATCACCCGGCCCGAATGCACAAAAATTGGGCAAAGCGCCGCAGGGCGTTTAATTTTTGCCCCTGTTTTATTGAGATTGGTGCGGTTCCGACATACTTCATCGATATTGCACAAGGATTAATCGTTTGTCCGAGCACCCCTCAGACCTCTCACTCGACCCGCCGTTGGCGCTGGCGCCGCTCGCCGGAATCACCGATCTGCCGTTCCGAACGCTGGTCAGCCGCTTCGGTGCGGGGCTGGTGGTGTCGGAAATGATTGCGAGCGGTGAGTTCCTGACGGCGCGGCCGGGCACACGGGAAAAGGCCGAACTGGGCGCGCGGGTGGAGAACACCGCCGTGCAGATCGCCGGGCGCGCGCCCGAACCGATGGCCGAGGCCGCGAAACAGGTGGCCGGGATGGGCGCCAAGGTGATCGACATCAACATGGGCTGCCCGGCCAAGAAGGTGACCGGCGGCATGTCGGGCTCGGCGCTGATGCGCGAGCCCGATCACGCGCTGCGCCTGATCGAGGCGGTGGTCGGCGCGGTGGACCTGCCGGTGACGCTGAAAACCCGGCTGGGCTGGGATGACACGCAGCTGAACGCGCCCGACCTGGCCCGGCGGGCCGAGGCGGCGGGGGTGAAGCGCATCGTGATCCACGGGCGAACGCGCTGCCAGTTCTACAAGGGCCGGGCCGACTGGGCGGCGATCCGCGCGGTGAAGGACGCGGTCACGATCCCGGTGCTGGCCAATGGCGATATCGTGGATGCGACCAGCGCGCGGAAGGCGCTGGCGCAATCGGGCGCGGATGGCGTGATGATCGGACGCGGCGCGCAGGGGCGGCCCTGGGCGCTGGCCGAGGTGGCCCATGCGGTTTATGGCACGCCGGCGCCCGATGTCCCCCGCGCAGAGGCGCTGAGCGACATGATTTCAGAGCATTACGCCGAGATGCTGAGGTTCTATGGGGCCGAGCTGGGCAACCGTGTCGCCCGCAAGCATCTGGGCTGGTACATGGATGAGGCCGGCACGCCGCCAGACATGCGGCGCGAGGTGCTGACCTGCCGGGATTCGCGCCAGGTGGCGCGGCTGATCCCGCTGGCCATCCACCACGGAGAAAGGGCCGCGGCATGAAGATGGATGATGCGATCTGGGCCTCGCTGCCGGTGCCGGCGCTTCTGGTCGGGCCGGATGACACGATCCTCGATGTGAACCCCGCGGGCGAGGGGTTCATGATGAATTCAGCCAAGTCGCTGCGCGGACAGCCGGTTTGGGACAAGGTGATGATCGACGCGCCGCTGGAGGAAGCCTTCGAGCGGGCGCGCGCGAACACCACGCCGCTGTTCGTCAACGATGTCGATGTCGGCACGGGCGAGCGCGCGCCGCTGCATTGCAACCTGCAGATCGCGCCGGTGCAGGGCGAACCCGGCGTGATGCTGTTCCTGATCTCGCCGCGCGAACTGGCGGGCCGCATGACGCAGAGCCTGAGCGTGAAATCGGCGGCGAAATCAGCGATCGGCATGGCCGAGATGCTGGCCCACGAGATCAAGAACCCGCTCGCGGGCATCACCGGGGCGGCGCAGCTTCTGAGTATGAACCTTTCGCCGGAAGACCTTGAATTGACAGACCTTATCGTCAATGAAAGTCGCCGGATCGTGAAGCTCTTGGAGCAGGTCGAACAGTTCGGCAACCTGACTGCGCCGGATTTCCGGGCGGTCAACGTGCATGATGTGCTGGACCGCGCCCGACGTTCGGCGCTGCTGGGCTTTGGCGCGCATATGACAATCGTCGAGGACTATGACCCATCGCTGCCGCTGGCCTGGGGGGACCCGGACCAACTTTTGCAGGTGATGCAGAACCTACTGAAGAATGCCGCCGAGGCCGCCGGCCGGAAGGGCGGGAAGATCACCCTGCATACCTTCTATGAGCATTCCTTCCGCCTGCGCCGCTCGGACGGCACGGGCGAGAGCCTGCCATTGCAGATCGAGGTAATCGATGACGGGCCGGGCCTGCCGCCCGAGATCGCCTCGGACGTGTTCGACCCGTTCGTGTCGGGCCGGGAGAACGGCACCGGGCTGGGCCTGGCGCTGACGGCCAAGATCATTTCCGAACATGGCGGATGGATTTCCGTGAATTCAGTACCTGGACGCACCGTGTTTCGCATTTCGCTACCACTGGCCCCGAAAGCGGCCACGCCGGACGCATAAGGAGAACGACCGATGGATGGCACCGTACTTGTTGCCGATGACGACCGCACCATTCGCACCGTGCTGACGCAGGCGCTGACGCGCGCGGGCTGCAAGGTGCACGCGACCAGTTCGCTGACCACGCTGATGCGATGGGTGGGCGAGGGCAAGGGCGACGTGGTGATCAGCGACGTGATGATGCCGGACGGTAATGGGCTGGAAATGCTGCCCAAGATCGCCGAGGACCGCCCCGGCCTGCCGGTAATCGTGATCAGCGCGCAGAACACGATCATGACGGCGATCCAGGCCGCCGAGGCCGAGGCTTATGACTACCTGCCCAAACCCTTCGATCTGCCCGACCTGATGAAACGCACGGCGCGGGCGCTGGAAAACCGCCGCCGCAGCGCGCCACGCGCCGAGACGGAAGAGGCCGAGCGCCCCGACGAATTGCCGCTTGTGGGCCGGACCCCCGCGATGCAGGCGCTTTACCGGCTGGTGGCGCGGGTGATGAACACCGATCTGGGCGTTCTGATCTCGGGCGAGAGCGGCACGGGCAAATCCCTGATCGCGCGGGCGATCCATGATTTCTCCGATCGCCGCACCTTGCCCTTCGTCACCGTGACGGCGGGTGACCTGCGTGACCTGGAAGGACCGGCACGGATCCTGGCCAAGGCCCGAGGCGGCACCATATTGTTTGAAGAAATCAATGATATAGAACCGGAACTTCAGGCGCGTATCGTGCGCATGATCGACAATCCCGGCGAGCATCTGCCGCGCTTCATGGCGACCAGCCAAGGCGACATGGCCAAGGCGATGGAGGATGGCCGGCTGCGGCAGGATCTCTATTATCGCCTCGACGGGGCCGCGCTCTCGGTGCCGTCGCTGCGCGAA
Organism: Marimonas lutisalis; assembly: GCF_005434965.1. GTDB lineage: Bacteria > Pseudomonadota > Alphaproteobacteria > Rhodobacterales > Rhodobacteraceae > Marimonas_A > Marimonas_A lutisalis. The sequence goes on along the minus strand of NZ_SKCI01000001.1, from coordinate 1,385,237 downwards.
CGGGTCGATGACATTCCGCTTCTGGCCGAGCATTTCCTGGCCAAGGCCGAGCGCGATGGCGCACCCAAGCGCTACCTCTCGGATGATGCCATGAAGCTGATGCGCAAATACAGCTGGCCGGGCAATGTGCGGCAGCTGGAAAACGCGGTACGCCGGCTTGGCCTGACCGCGCGGGGCGACGAAATATCCCGCTCGGAGGTCGAGCAGGTTCTGGGCAACCAGCCTGATACCGAACCGGTGCTGGGTGTCAGCGATGGCGACAAGCTCTCGGCCAGTGTTGCGCGTCACCTGCGGCGCTATTTCGACCTGCATGGCAACATGCTACCGCCGCCGGGGCTTTATGCCCGTATCCTGCGCGAGGTGGAAATGCCCCTGATCGAGATCGCGCTGGATGCCACCGGCGGCAACCAGGCAAAATGCGCCGACCTGCTGGGCATCAACCGCAATACCCTGCGCAAGAAGATCACGGATCTGGATATTCGCGTGACTCGCCGCCGCAAATTGATGTAAAACCGCAACATAACCGTGGCCCGCACGCCTCACTAGGTGCGAGAGACCACAAAATAAGGCGGTTGGGCGCTTTGGCGCCACGAAATCAAGAGGGCAGCGGGTGGCATCCCGGGCACGACAGTCCACGTGGAATCGGCTGGTGAAACTCCGGCGGATGCGGCGTGCGAAAAACTTCGCCACGCTGGGCCTGGTGATCCTCGGGCCGGTTCTGGTTCTCTCCACCTACCTTGTCCTGGGGCCGCTGCAGCAGGGGGCCAGCTCGCCTTCGCTGCGCTTCGTCATGCTGGCCGACCTCGTGTACGTGCTTCTCGTCGCGGCGCTGGTGCTGTCGCGCGTGGGCAAGATGATCGCCGACCGGCGCGCGCAATCGGCGGGCTCGCGCCTGCACATGCGGTTGACGGGCGTGTTCACCATCATGGCGCTGATCCCGACGATCATCGTGGCGATCTTTGCCGTGCTGACCGTGAATATCGGGCTTGAAGGGTGGTTCTCGGACCGGGTCCGGCAAGTGGTGGGCAGTTCCTTCTCGGCCGCGCAGGCCTATGAGGAAGAACACCGCCAGTCGCTTGACACAAGCGCACGGTCGGTGGCCCGGATGATCGACCTGGCGCGCACCGCCAGCCCCTTCATGCAGGACCCGGAGGTGCGCGAGGTCCTGACGCTGGGGCAGCAACGTTATCAGCCGGCCATGCGCGAGGCCTATGTGATCGACGGCACCGGCGACCTGCGCGCGCGCGGCGAACGCTCCTACCTGTTCGAGTTCGAACGCCCCACGGCGGACAAGATCGCCGAGGCGCGCGACACCGGCATCGCCATTATCCAGGACTGGGACAATAACGAGTTCCGCGCCATCGTGCCGCTGGCGAATTTTCCCGACCGGCTGGTCTATGTCAGCCGCGAGGTCGATGGCCGCATCCTGAACCTGCTCGATGAAACCCAGGAAACCGTCCGGCTGTATCAACAGCTTGAAAGCGAGCGCGGGCGCGTTCTCTTCGAGTTCGGCCTGCTTTACCTGGGCTTTGCGGTGATCCTGATCCTGGCGGCGATCTGGCTGGGCCTTTGGTTTGCCGAGCGCCTGTCGCGCCCGGTGGGGCGCCTGACCGGCGCAGCACAGCGGGTGGGTGCCGGCGACCTGGATGTGCAGGTGGTCGAGGAGGAGGGCGACGACGAGATCTCGATGCTGGGGCGCTATTTCAACCAGATGACCCGGCAGCTGAAGGCTCAGCGCGACACATTGCTCAGCAATACCGAACAGATCGAGCGCCGCCGGCGGCTCTTTGATTCGGTGCTGAGTTCGGTCACCTCGGGCGTGGTGGGGGTGGACCCGGAAGGCCGGGTGACCTTCGTCAACCGCTCGGCCGAGCGCCTTCTGGACGTGCATGGCGACCAGTCCAGCCTCGCGCTTTCGGTGGCAGTGCCCGAGTTCGGGCAGCTTTTCGACAACCTGCGCGCCGCCGGCGGCGAGGTCGTGCAGGAGGAAGTAAAGGTGAGCCGGGCAGGGCGGCTGGAAAACCTGCTGGTGCGCATGTCGACACGGCGCAGCGAAGAGGGTGATCTCGAAGGCTACGTGGTTGCCTTCGATGACGTGACCGACCTTGTCAGCGCGCAGCGGATGGCGGCCTGGGGCGACGTGGCCCGCCGCATCGCCCACGAGATCAAGAACCCGCTAACACCGATCCAGCTGTCGGCCGAGCGGATCAAGCGCAAGTTCGCCCGCCACTTGGGCGAGGAGGAGGCGGCGAGCCTCGCGGACCTGACCGACGTGATCGTGCGCCAGACCGGCGATCTGCGCCGGATCGTCGACGAGTTTTCCAAGTTCGCCCGCATGCCCGAACCCGACCGCCGCCACGAAAGCCTGCGCGAGCTGGTGAACGGCGCGGTCCTGTTGCAGCAATCCGGCCAGCCCGACGTGACCATCACCGCCCAGCTGACCGACGACACGCTGGAAGGCGAGTTCGACGCCACGATGATCAGCCAGGCCCTGACCAACCTGATCAAGAACGCGGGCGAGGCGACCGAAAGCTATGCCGAGAAGCATGGCGGTGAGGGCTATACGCCCGAGATCCGCATCGAGGCCGCGCGCATGGACGGCCATGCGGTGATCACCATTGCCGACAACGGCATCGGCCTGCCCGAGGATCGCGCCAAACTGTTTGAGCCGTACGTGACCACGCGTGACAAGGGCACCGGGCTGGGCCTGCCCATCGTCAAGAAGATCATCGAGGAGCATGGCGGGAGCCTTGCCCTGGAAGACGCGGCGCCATTCGCGGACGGAGCCCATCGCGGCGCGATGGCGGTGATCCGCCTGCCGGTGGGAACCAAATCCGAAATTTCAGAGCAGCCAAGTAAAGAGACCGTGTGAGGAAGCCATGAGTGATATTCTGATCGTCGATGACGAACGCGACATTCGAGAACTGATTTCCGATATCCTCGAGGATGAAGGCTATACCACGCGCCTCGCGGGCAATTCCGACGACGCGATGAAGGAGATCAACGGCGAACCGCCGGCGCTTCTGATCCTCGATATCTGGCTCAAGGACAGCCGGATGGACGGGATCGACATCCTCAAGGCGGTAAAGCGCGACAATCCCGATGTGCCGATCATCATCATCTCGGGGCACGGCAATATCGAGATCGCGGTAGCCGCGATCAAGCAGGGCGCCTACGACTTCATCGAGAAGCCCTTCAACATCGACCAGCTTCTGGTGGTAATCCGCCGGGCGATGGAAACCTCGCGTCTGCGGCGCGAAAACACGCAACTCAAGCGCAAGGAGACCGCCAGCGCCGAAATGATCGGCCAGTCGGCGGCCTTCCGCACGCTGGTGGGCCAGCTGGAAAAGGTGACCAAGTCGAACGGGCGGGTGATGCTCTCGGGGCCGTCCGGCGTGGGCAAGGAAATCGCCGCGCGCTACATCCACGGCAACTCGGGCCGCAAGGGCGGGCCATTTGTCGTCGTCAGCTCCGCCTCGATCGAACCCGACCGGATGGAAGAGGTTCTGTTTGGCCGCGAAACCGCCGATCGCGGGGTCGAACCCGGCCTCTTGGAAGAAGCCCATGGCGGCGTGATCTATTTCGACGAGATCGCCGATATGCCGGTTGGCACGCAGTCGAAAATCCTGCGCGTGCTGGTCGATCAGCAGTTCCTCCGGGTAGGTGGCACCGACAAGGTGCGCGTCGATCTGCGGGTGATTTCATCGACCTCGCGCGATCTCGAATCCGAGATCGCGGCCGGGCGCTTCCGCGAAGAGCTGTATCACCGCCTGAACGTGGTCCCGATCGCCGTGCCCAGTCTCGAGGAGCGCCGCGAGGATATCCCGCACCTGGCCGAATATTTCATTGCCGAGTTCAACCGCACGCAGGGCCTGCCGCTGCGCCAACTGTCGGACGAGGCGGTGGCGCTGATGCAGACCATGAACTGGCCTGGCAACGTGCGCCAGCTGCGCAACGTGATCGAGCGGCTGCTGATCCTGGGCGACGGCACCGGCGAAATCGAGGCGCGCGAACTGCCCGGAGAAGAGGAAAAGAGCGACGAGGAAGGCCGTGTCGTGCTGTCAGGCGTTCTGGCGACGATGCCCCTGCGCGAAGCGCGCGAGGCGTTCGAGCGCGAATACCTGCTGACCCAGATCAACCGCTTCGGCGGCAATATCAGCCGCACGGCGCAATTTGTTGGCATGGAGCGCAGCGCGCTGCACCGCAAGCTGAAAAGCCTGGGCGTGGTGACCACCAACAAGGCCGGTGCCCGGGTCGCCACCGTCGAGGACGAAGACGAGTAGCGCGCGGACCTAGCCGCGATTGACGATCTGGAATTGCCCGCCCGCGCGGCGGATAACGCAGGCCTTTGGCGACAGGTTTTTCGGCATCACCATGGTAATCGCGGGCGGGACAGCGCGTTCGACCTCGGGCGGGCAGGGCGGCAGGCTGATGCGGGCATATCCGCGATCTGCCATGCACTGCGCCGCGACCCGGTCGCGCAACTCGAGATTGGCATCTTCGGTGATCACCACGGGCTCGGTCCAGTAGGGCGGCGTCACGCGGCAATTGCCCGCCGCGTCGCAAATTCTGCGGCCGGGAATGAACCGCCCCGGAATGATCCGCGTGACATTGCGCACGGGCACTTTCCTCTCGGCCTCGACCGTGCAGTTCAGCTCATCACGCTGAACATTGGAAACCGGCGTGCCCGGCTTGTAGTAAAGCCCCATCGGCGCGCAGCCGGCCAATGCAATGAGAAAGAAAAGAGCGCGGATTTTCAAAGGCTTCCCCTGATGTCTTGAGGTGATCGTGCGCCATGATACCGCGAATTTGAGCCCAGACAAAGCAATTGACCGCGCGCGAGCCTTCTGTCATGCAAAACACCCGGAAACAGGGGATCATGCCCATGAAGGTCATTATCTGCGGCGCCGGCCAGGTGGGCTGGCAGATCGCGCGCCATCTTTCCGGCGAAAAGAACGATGTCACGGTGGTGGATTCCAACCCCGACCTGGTGCGTCGGGCGACCGATACGCTGGATGTGCAGGGCATCGCCGGCTTCGCCTCTTATCCCGATGTTCTTCAACGCGCCGGTGCGCGCGATGCCGACATGATCATCGCCGCCACCCATTCGGACGAGGTGAACATGGTCACCTGCCAGGTGGCGCATTCGGTGTTTTCCATCCCGCGCAAGATCGCAAGGTTGCGCTCGCAAAGCTATCTGACCGCGATCTATTCCGATCTCTACCGCCGCGATCACATGCCCATCGACGTGGTGATCAGCCCCGAGCGCGAAGTCGCCGAGGCCGCGCTGAGCCGGCTTTACGCGCCGGCCGCCTTCGACACTGAAACCTTCCTGGGCGGCCGCGCCAAGATCATGGGGATCAGCATCGGCGACGACTGTCCGGTGGTGAACACGCCGCTGCGCCAGCTGACCGATCTCTTTTCCACGCTCAAGGTGATCGTGGTGGGGATCCGCCGGCAGGGCCGGCTGTTTGCGCCCGAGGCCGGCGACCAGATCTTTCCCGGCGATGATTGTTACCTCTGCGTCGCGACCGAGGACACCGCCCGCACGCTCGAGGTGTTCGGCAAGACCACCGAGAAGCAGGAGCGCGTCGTCATCGTCGGCGGCGGCAATGTGGGCCTGGCCGTGGCCCGCGCGCTGGAGGAGCACGAGGAGCGAATCCGCGCCAAGGTGATCGAGAAAAGCCGCACCATCGCCGAACGTGCCGCCGATGCGCTGGAACGCACCATCGTGCTGAACGGGGACGGGCTGGATGCCGCAATTCTGGCCGAGGCCAGCATCGACCGCGCCGATGCGGTGCTTTGCGTGACCGATGACGACAAGACCAACCTTCTGGCCGCGGTGCGCGCAAAGTCCGAAGGCTGCCCGATGGCGATCGCGCTGATCAACGATCCAACGCTGGTGCCGCTGATGGGGCCGATGGGGATCGACGCCTATATCAACCCGCGCGCCACCACTGTCAGCTCGATCCTGCGCCATATCCGCCATGGCCGGGTGCGCGGTGTCTACTCGATCGGCGATGCCGAGGCCGAGATCATCGAGGCCGAGGTTCTGTCAACCTCGCCCATCACCGGCCAGGCGATCCGCGACATCGATTTCCCCGAAGGCGTGCTGATCGGCGCGGTTCTGAAAGACGGCAAGGTGGTCAAACCCACCGGCGGGCTGCGCGTGGACGAGGGCGACGTGATCGTCATCTTCTCGATGGCCAAGGACGTGTCGCAGGTCGAACGGCTGCTGCAGGTCTCGATCGACTTTTTCTGACGCGATGGAGAGATTGCGGCATATACCGCTGTTTCTGGCGCTCTGGGGGGTCGCGGCGCTGTCGATGTACGTGCCGGCCATCCATGCCGTGCTGCAAGAGCGCTTTGCCGAATCCCGGGCGTTCTTCTATGCCGGCACGCTGGGGCTGTTCGCTGTCGTGCTGATCGGCATCACCCTGCGTGGACGCCCCCGGCGCAAGCGTGGCGGCCTTGGCGAGCTTTTCGCGCTGTTCGGGGCCTTCACCGTGCTGCCGCTGTTTCTGGCGCTGCCGTTCTTCGAGGGGCTGAAGACCACCAGCTATGCCAATGCCTATTTCGAAATGGTCTCGTCGCTGACCACCACGGGCGCCACGCTTTATTTGCCCGACCGCCTGTCGGACACGATGCACCTTTGGCGCGCGCAGGTGGGCTGGATGGGGGGACTGTTGATGTGGATCGCGGCCGCGGCGATCCTGGCCCCGCTGAACCTTGGCGGGTTCGAGGTGACCGCCTCGGCCGAGCCGGGGCAGGGCGACACGCCGCTCGACCGCTATGAGCGTTCGGACGCGATGCATCGCATCCTGCGCTCGGCCCGGGCGCTGACGCCGATCTATGCCGGGCTGACGGCGGTGCTTTGGATCTGCCTGGTGGTCGCGGGCGACCGGCCGCTTGTCGGCCTGGTGCACGCGATGTCGACCATGGCGACCAGCGGCATCTCGGCGGTGGGGGGCGTGCAGAACGCGCAATCGGGCATGGTCGGCGAATTGCTGATCTTCCTGTTTCTCTTCTTCGCGCTCAGCCGGCTGACCTTTTCCTCGGACACGATCACCACGGCACGCACCGGGCTGCATCACGATCCGGAATTCCGGTTCGGCCTTCTGCTGATCATCGGCGTGCCGCTGGTGCTGTTCCTGCGTCACTGGCTGGCCGCCTTCGAAGTCGACGAGGTGGAAAACCTCTCGGCCGCGCTGCGCAGCCTCTGGGGCGGCGTCTTTACCGTGCTGTCGTTCCTGTCGACCACCGGCTTCGAAAGCGCCGCCTGGCAGGACGTGCGCGACTGGTCCGGGCTGGGCAACCCCGGCATGATCCTTCTGGGGCTGGCGATCACCGGCGGCGGCGTGGCCACCACCGCGGGTGGGGTCAAGCTGCTCAGGGTTTATGCGCTTTACCTCAACGGCTTGCGCGAAATGGAACGGCTCGTCCATCCCAACTCGGTCGGGCGGGCACGTGGGCAGAGCCGGCGCATCCGCCGCAAGGGGGCCTTCGTGGCCTGGGTGTTCTTCATGCTGTTCGCGATTTCGCTGGCCGCGGTGATGGCCATGCTTGCGATGCTGGGCGTGGGGTTCGAACAGGCGACCATCCTGGCGATTGCCAGCCTGTCAACCACGGGACCGCTGATTCAGGCGGCCGCGGAGCACCCGATCGCGCTGGCCGATCTCGGCCTCGCTGCGAAGCTGATCCTGTGTGGCGCGATGATCCTCGGGCGGCTTGAAATGCTGGCGATCATCGCGCTTCTGAACCCCGCGCTGTGGCGCGATTGACGCGGGCCCCAAGTCAATGTTTTTCTTGTCTTACATTTAGCTCTGGAATCTCCCGCGGCGGCGCGACATACTGCCTCGCAATGGAACGAAAGCCGTCGCGCGGCACTTAGAAAAACAAAGGCATAAGAAACATGGCTTCCGACAAACAGAACCTTCAAGACGCATTCCTCAACCACGTGCGCAAAACCAAGGTTCCCGTGACGATCTTCCTGATCAACGGTGTCAAGCTGCAGGGCGTCATCACCTGGTTCGACAATTTCTGCGTGCTGCTGCGCCGCGATGGGCAATCGCAGCTGGTCTACAAGCACGCGATCTCGACCATCATGCCGGCCCAGCCGATCAGCCTTTACGAGGGTGAAGACGCCTCCTGATGGGCGACACGACCGGTCCCGCCGAGACAGGACAACCCCAGATCACCCGCGCCTGGGTGATCCATCCCGATATTCGCAGTGACGACAGCCGCCGCGATCCGGCGCGCGCGCTGGAGGAAGGCGTGGCGCTGGCCGCGGCCCTGCCGGGGATGGAAGTGGCCGGCAGCGAAGTCGTGCGCCTTGCCCGGCCGCATCCCGGGCACCTTTTCGGCTCGGGCAAGATCGAAGAGCTGAAGCAACGCTTCGAGGCCCACGAGATCGAACTGGTGCTGGTCGATGGCCCGGTCAGCCCCGTGCAGCAGCGCAACCTCGAAAAGGCCTGGGGGGTGAAGCTCCTCGACCGCACGGGTCTCATTCTCGAAATCTTCTCGGACCGCGCGGCGACGCGCGAAGGCGTGCTGCAGGTTGAAATGGCCGCGCTGTCCTATCAGCGCACGCGGCTGGTGCGCGCCTGGACCCACCTTGAGCGGCAGCGTGGCGGGCTCGGCTTTGTCGGCGGTCCCGGCGAAACCCAGATCGAGGCCGACCGCCGCGCCATCGACGAACAGCTGGTGCGCCTGCGCCGCCAACTCGACAAGGTGGTCAAAACGCGCGAATTGCACCGCAAGGCCCGCGCCAAGGTGCCCTATCCGATCGTTGCGCTGGTGGGCTATACCAACGCCGGCAAGTCGACGCTGTTCAACCGCCTGACCGGGGCCGAGGTGATGGCCAAGGACATGCTCTTTGCCACGCTCGACCCCACGATGCGCCGGGTGCAGTTGCCCGATGGCGGGCCCGAAGTGATCCTGAGCGACACGGTGGGGTTCATCTCGGACCTGCCGACCGAGCTCGTCGCGGCGTTCCGCGCCACGCTGGAGGAGGTTCTGGCCGCCAACCTGATCGTGCATGTGCGCGACATCTCGCATCCCGAGACCGAGGAGCAGGCGCAGGACGTGCGCGCCATCTTGGCCTCGCTGGGGGTGGACGGGGACACTCCGCAGATCGAGGTCTGGAACAAGATCGACCTGCTGGATGACGAGGCCCGCGCCGCGGCGCTGACACGGGCATCGCGCGACGACGATATCGTCGCGCTGTCGGCGATCACCGGGCAGGGGATGGAGGATTTTCTCGGGCGCGTCTCCGCACTACTGGCGGGGCAGCGGCATGAAACGCAGCTGCTTTTGTCCTTCTCGGAAGGGCGCAAACGCGCCTGGCTGCACGAGGAAGGCGTGATCGAACAAGAAGAGCAGACCGAAGACGGCTACGCCCTGACCGTGCGCTGGACCGACCGCCAGGAGCAACGCTTCCGCGCGCTCTGACGGCCGCGCGCCTATTGCACGTCGGGCAGCAGCCGCGTCACGCCCACGGCCGCCGCGCGCGCCAGATCGGCATCGAGCGACATCGGGATGTATTCGCCGCGCCGCCACAGCGTGGCCATGTCGTCGTAGTGCCGGCTGAGGAAATGGCCCGACTGGCCGGTCGAGATCACGAAGACCGAGCTGTCGGGATCGGCGAAATCATAGACCCCGCGATACCCCGCGCCGTGTACGTTCTGGAACGGGTTCGGGCCGGTGCCCAGGGTCAGGCCACGGTTGAGCGTGTTGTCGCCGCCGCTGGTCGACTGGCGGATATTCACGAAATACCGCAGGAGCGGCACCTCGCCCAGCACCGCGTGGTCATGCGTGGCCTGGTGCATGTCGCCCCAGGCCAGCGATTCCAGAGCCGTTCCCTGTGTTTCAGCGATCCAGACCAGCGCATCGTCAAGCGCCAGGCGGGCGATCTCGGGGCAGCTTTCCGTCGCCGTCGACTGCACCACGTCGCACCACGCGTCGGCCCCGTCGACATCGCGGAAGACGCGCTCGATGAAGAGCGGCTCGATATGGGTGAACTCGGCCGCCAGCGGGCCCAGCTCGTCCTGGATCAGGCGCTGTTGCAGGGCGCGCATCCAGGCCATGTAGATCACCGGTTCGGGCAGGTGTTCGTTCATTTCGCCGTTCCAGTTCGCCAGGAGGTCCAGCGCGATCTGGCGGCGCCGGTCCGGCGTGCCGTCGGGCGCGGCCTCGCCCGTGAACCACAGGTCGGCCCCCACCAGAGGCAAGAGCGCCCGCGCGGTATAGCTGACCGTGTCGAGCTGCGCCTCGATGAAACTGTCGCGGGCATGTACCTGGCGGGTCTGCATGAGGCGGCTCCAGCGGTTCACCCGCTGCGTATCGCCCCAGAAATACGAGACATGCAGCGGAAAGGGCCGGTCCACCGTCTTGTTGTTGGTGTTGCCGACGATACCGCCGCGCGGGGCGATGAACTCGGGGTTGGCGGCGTAGGGCGACAGGCCCTGCCAGCGGTTATGCGCCACCGCGCCCAGTGCCGGCATGCGGCCCTGGCTGTCATGGCCGGCATCGCGGCGGGGCATCGCGCCGATCGTTTTCATCGCCACGTTGGTCAGGTCGGCCAGGATCAGGTTCTGCGCCGGGGCAACGAAAGGTTCGCTGACCTCCACCGCCTCGCGTACGTTGCGCGCCCGCATCAGCGCCATGGCCGCACTCATTGTCGTGTCCCTGTCCGACAGCGCGGTCCAGGCAACCGCCGCCACGTGGCCCGGCGGCGTCACGCTGCCCAGGTTGGCATGGCTGGCGGGCAGAACCGGGCCGTTCCCGGTCCAGCGCAGGGTGATGGTGACCGGGGCGTTGTCCTTGATCTCGATGATCGAGCGGCGGGTTTCAAAGCGTTTGAAGCCGTCGGGCGTGCGGTATTCCTCGGGGTCATCGGGGTTCAGCTCCTCGATGAACACGTCGAGATCATCCATATAGGATGCCGTCATGCCCCATCCCAGCCGCGCGCTGCGGCCCGACAGGACAACGGGCATGCCCGGGATCGTGCCGCCGATCACCCCGCCATCGGCCAGCTCCAGCCGCGCCAGATACCAGATCGACGGGGCAGAAAACCCCATATGCGGATCGCTGGCCAGAAGCGTCCCGCCCGAGGCCGAGCGGTGCGGCGCCGCCGCCCAGGCATTCGACGCGCCGGTAAAAGGCGAGCGCGGGAAGGGCGACAACGGGTCGGCAGGTCGCGCTTCGGTGCGGGCATAACGCGCACGCCCGGCGCCGGGCACCAGCGCGGCATAATCGGGCAGGGCGGCAAGGCCGGGGCCCGGGGCCTCGGGCTGGATGTCGGCCAGCCGCGCCTCGTCCGGCACAGCCAGCGACAGGCGGGCGCGCAAGACCTCGCGCTCCAGGTGCACCGAGGTCTGCAAGGCCCAGAGTTTCATCAGCGCCAGAGAATCCGCCGGACGCCATGGTGAAATCGGCGCGTTGAAGATGAACATCTCGGGCGCCCCGCGGCCAAGCGCATCGCGGTTGATCTCGTCCAGTCGCGCGTTCACCCCCGCGGCATAGGCCTCGAGCGCGGCAAGGGTCTGCGGGTCCTGCGCCGCGACCGACTCCTGCGCCAGCCGGTAGAGATCGAACCGCCGCATCAGCTTGTCGGTTTCCACCGTGCGCGGGCCGAAAAGCTCGCTCTGACGGCCCTGCACGGTACGGCGCAAGACCGTCATCTGCCACAGGCGGTCCTGTGCATGGGCATAGCCCAGCCCAAAGAACACGGCATGCTCGTCCTCGGAGAATATATGCGGCACGTTCGCATGATCGCGCACGATCTCGACCGGCGCGCCCAGGCCCGGGGTGCGCAGCGTCTTGTCATAGTCGGGCAGGGACCGCGCCGCGAGGTAGTAGACCACGCCGATCGTCAGCGCGGACAGCGCGAAGGCCGCCACCACGATCCGCATGAGCCACTGAAAAAGCCTCGCCATTGCGTGCCTGTCCTGTTTGCTGCCCCGTTTGCCGGCCCGTTTCCACCCGGCTTCGCCACGCCGGAAGGGCCTTGCCATTCCGGTGCGCGCCAGACAAACCTTATGCTGACAAATTGCAAGGGGAAAGACATGGCAAAGGTTGCATTTCTTGGATTGGGCGTAATGGGCTACCCGATGGCCGGGCATCTTCAGGCCAAGGGGCACGAGGTGACGGTCTATAACCGGACCGCCGCCAAGGCCGAGGCCTGGGTGAAGGAACATGGCGGCGCCTCGGCACCCACTCCGCGCGAAGCGGCACTGGGCGCCGAATTCGTGATGGCCTGCGTCGGCAATGACGATGACCTGCGCTCGGTCTGCCAGGGCCCGGACGGCGCTTTTGCCGGCATGGAGCCGAACACGATCTTCGTCGATCACACTACCGTTTCGGCCGCCGTCACGCGCGAGCTTTACGAGGACTCGGCGGCCAAGGGCGTGTCCTTTGTCGATGCGCCCGTGTCGGGCGGGCAGGCGGGCGCCGAAAATGGCGTGCTGTCGATCATGTGCGGCGGTGACGAAGACAAGTTCGCGGCGGCCGAGCCGATCATGCAGGCCTATGGCAAGTCGATCAAGCGCCTGGGCGAGAGCGGGGCCGGGCAATTGACCAAGATGGTCAACCAGATCTGCATCGCGGGTCTCGTGCAGGGTCTGGCCGAGGGGCTGCATTTCGCCCAGAAGGCCGGGCTGGATGGCAAGGCCGTGGTCGAGGTGATCCAGGGCGGCGCGGCAGGCAGCTGGCAGATGGTCAACCGGCACGAAACCATGCTCGACGATTTCTTCGAATACGGTTTCGCGGTCGACTGGATGCGCAAGGACCTGGGCATCTGCCTGCAGACCGCCAATGAAAACGGCGCCTCTCTGCCGGTGACCGCGCTGGTCGACCAGTTCTACAAGGACGTGCAGAAACTGGGCGGCGGGCGGTGGGACACCTCCTCGCTGATCAAACGCCTCAATGCCATGGGTTGATATCCGCAGCGGCCGGGCCCGGGCTCGGCCGCGCGTTCACGGATGAAATCTCACAGCGGGCAGGGGCGCGCGGATGACCTGGAACCTTTTCCACCAGATCGCCATCGGCTCGGGGCTGGTGCTGATATCGGTGCTGTTGTCCGGCGCAATCTTCTTCGCGCTGGAAATCCTGATGGCGCGCTCGCATCTCTGGCTGATCCGGCGGCCGCACCTGCCCAAGCTCATCCTGGTGCTGATCATCTCGGTGCTGGCGGCACTTGGCATGATCACGGTCAGCGTCTGGGTCTGGGCCATCGCCTATTACAAACTCGCGGTCTTCGTCACCTTCGAGGCCTCGCTCTATTTCAGCCTGGTCAGTTTCACCACGCTGGGCTTCGGCGATATCATCCTGCCGCCCGAATGGCGCATCTTGAGCGGCATGACGGCGGCCAACGGGTTCCTGAATATCGGCATGATGTCGGCGGTGGTTCTGGAAACCCTGCGCGTGGTGCGCAAGAACCAGCTGGGATCCTGAGCCACGCGATGTTGTGAGCCGGACGCGACCGGCCCATACTGCCCCGGAACCGGAGGCAATGCGATGAAAGCCGTGGTCCAGAACAGCTATGGCGGCCCCGAGGCGCTGCGGCTGGCAGATTTGCCCGTGCCCACGCCCGGCAGGGGCGAGATGCGGCTCAGGGTTCTGGCCTGTGCGGTCAACCTGTCGGACTGGGAATACCTGACCGGGTCACCCTTCTATGCCCGCATGGTGGGCGGGCTGTTCCGGCCGAAGCGCCTTGTGCTGGGCTCGGATATCGTGGGGATTGTCGAGGAATTGGGGCCGGGCGTATCCGGGTTCGAAATCGGTGCGCGGGTGATGGGCGACCTGGTGATGACGCGTGGCGGCTTTTCCGAATATGCCTGTGTCGCCGCAAACCATATGGTCGCGGTGCCCGAAGCGCTTTCGGACGAGATCGCCGCCTGCCTGCCGCAGGCCGGAGGGATCGCCGTGGCGGGCACGGAGGGGCTGGGGCCGCACGACCGGCTGCTTATCAACGGGGCCGGGGGCGGGTCGGGCACAATGGCGCTGCAACTGGCCAAGGCGGCGGGCGCGCATGTCACCGCCGTGGACAATGCGGGCAAGATGGACTGGTTGCGCAGTCTGGGCGCGGATGCGGTGATCGACTATCACACGCAGGATTTCACGCGGATAGGGCAGCGCTGGACCCGGATCCTTGACATGGTAGCGACGCGCGGGCCGGGGGCGATTGCCCGGGCGCTTGCTCCGAACGGCCGGTACCAGGCGGTCGGCGGCAATGTGTCGACGCTGCTGGGGCTGCTATTTGGCGGGACCTTGTGGCGATTGCGCGGAAAATCCATCGGCATGTTGATGGTGCCCTCGGGGGCCGCACTGACGGCGCAGGTGGCGCAGATGGCGGTGGAGGGCAGGATCGCGCCGCATCTCGAGGCCGTGCTGCCCTTGCGCGACACGCCCGAGGCGCTGCGCCGCACCGGGCAGGGCGAAGTCAAAGGCAAGCTGGTGATCCGACCGGACCTGTAAGCATCGGGAGGCGGCACATGGTCCCGGGTGCAACAGCGCGCAGGCGCCATGCCGCTCAGTGATGCGTTGTCTGTGAAAACAGCTGGATCACCACGATGCCGGCCATGATCAACCCGATACCGAGGACCGCCGGCAGATCCAGTCGTTGCTGGAAGACCAGGTATCCGATCATCGCGATGAACACGATGCCCAGCCCCGACCAGATCGCATAGACCAGCCCCACCGGCATCGTTTTCAGTGCCATCGCCATGAACCAGAACGACGCGCCATAGGCCACCACGACCAGAAGCGAGGGCGCCAGCCGCGTGAATTGGTGGCTGGCCTGCAACGCGGTGGTGCCGATGGTTTCCGTCAAAATGGCGATAAAAAGATAGACATAGGCCCCGGGCATGGTCGTGATCCCTTGATGCAACAGACATGACTGGATGTGCCACAGGGCACTGAAACCGGGAAGCAAAATCTGCGCCGGGCCTGCCCGGAAGCTGCGAGCCGTTAAAAAATTTTCTGTTTGTATACCATCGCACACATTGACTATCCCGCCCTGCTCGGATACCCGGGGCGGCAAGAGGGCAGCACCGCCCGTTCCCATTTCAGCATGGAGAGACCGGACCCATGGCCGACAAGACCCCCGATATCATCTACACCATCGTCGACGAAGCCCCCGAACTGGCCAGCGCCTCGCTCTTGCCGATCGTGCGCAGTTTTGCCGGCGCCGCGGGCATCGACGTGGGCACGCGCGACATCTCGCTCGCGGGGCGGATCCTGGCCACCTTTCCCGACCGCCTGAGCGAAGATCAGCGTCAGTCGGACGACCTGGCCTGGCTGGGTGAGTTGGTGAAAACGCCCGACGCCAACGTCATCAAGCTGCCCAATATCTCGGCCTCGGTGCCGCAGCTGGAAGAGGCGATTGCCGAGCTGCAATCGCAGGGCTACGCGGTGCCGGACTACCCGGCCGATCCGCAGACCGACGCGGAAAAGGAAATCCGCGCGCGCTATGACACGATCAAGGGCTCGGCGGTGAACCCGGTGCTGCGCGAAGGCAACTCGGACCGCCGCGCGGCCAAGGCCGTCAAGGAATATGCCAAGGCGCACCCGCATTCGATGGGCGAATGGACCGCCGACAGCAAGACCACCGTCGCCTCGATGCCGGGCAACGATTTCTTCGCCAACGAGAAATCCGCCACCATCACCGCGGCCCAGGCCGGCGGCGCGAAAATCGTCTTCTCCGCCAAGGACGGCAGCGAAACCGTGCTCAAAGACGGGCTCTCCTATGACGAAGGCACCGTAGTCGACGCCACCTTCATGTCCGCGAAGGCGCTGCGCAGCTATATCCGCGACGAAGTCGCCAGCATGGAACCGGGCGTTCTGTTCTCGGTCCACCTCAAGGCCACGATGATGAAGGTCTCCGACCCGATCATTTTCGGCCATTTCGTCAGTGTGTATCTCGAGGATTTCATCGCCAAGCATGGTGCGGATCTCGACTGGAACCCCAATGACGGCATCGGCGACCTGGAAAAGCAGATCGAAGGCAATGCTGCGGCGCAGGCCGACCTCAAGGCCGCGCTGGCCGCGCGCCCGCCGCTTTACATGGTGAACTCGGATCGTGGCATCACCAACCTGCACGTGCCCTCGGACGTGATCATCGACGCCTCGATGCCCGCGGTCATCCGCGCCGGCGGCATCGGCTGGGGCCCGGATGGCGAACCCGCGCCGACCAAGTGCTGCATCCCCGACAACTGCTATGCGCCCGTCTATGACGAGACGATCGAGTATTTCAAACAGACCGGCAAACTGGATGTCACCACCTGTGGCGCGGTATCGAACGTGGGCCTTATGGCCCAGAAGGCCGAGGAATACGGCAGCCACCCCACCACCTTCGAAGCGCCCGCCGATGGCACCATCGCCATCGTGCTTGCGGGTGGCGAGGTGCTGCACAGCCACGCGGTGGAGCAGGGCGATATCTGGCGCTCCTGTACCGCGAAAAAGGCGCCGATCCTCGACTGGATCCAGCTGGGCATCCGCCGCATGAAGGCCACGGGCCTCGCGGCCTTCTGGCTGGACGCGAACCGCGCGCATGACGCCGAGCTGATCAAGTATGTCGAGCCCGCGCTGAAAGAGGCCGGCGTCGAGATCCCGATCATGGCCCCGCGCGAAGCCACCCGCTTCACGCTGGAAAACATGCGCGAAGGCCGCGACGTGGTGACCATCACCGGCAACGTGCTGCGCGACTACCTGACCGACCTCTTCCCGATCCTGGAACTGGGCACCTCGGCCAAGATGCTGTCGATCGTGTCGCTGATGCAGGGTGGCGGCCTCTTCGAGACGGGCGCGGGTGGCTCGGCCCCCAAACACGTGGAACAGCTGATGGAGGAAAACCACCTGCGCTGGGACAGCCTTGGGGAATTCTGCGCCCTGGGCGAGAGCTTCAAGTTCCTGGCCGACAAGGGCCGCGCCAAGGCCGAGATCTTGGGCGAGGCGGTCGAGGCGGCCACACAGAAGGTGCTGGAGAACGGCAACAGCCCCGAACGCAAGGTGGGCCAGGCCGACAACCGTACCTCGCACTACTGGTTTGCCCGCTACTGGGCCGAGGCCTTGGCCGCGCAGGCATCAGATGCCGAGCTGGCCGCCCATTTCGCGCCGATCGCACAGCAACTGGCCGAGAAGGAAACGGCGATCATCGCCGAGTTGATGGACGGGCAGGGCAAGGCCGTGGACCTTGGCGGTTACTACCACGCCGACCCGGCAAAACGCGCCTCCGTGATGCGCCCGAGCGCAACGCTGAACGCGATTATCGGCTAAGCGAATTGGCCTGACGGGAAACGCCCGTCAGGCCGCCAGCCCGATTTCCCGGGCAATGTCACCGCGCAGGCGGATGATTTTCTCCGCCTCTTTATGTGGCAGATCCAGAAGCGCGCGCACCTCATCCTCGGGCAGGTTCGTCGCTTGCATCAGGCGTTGCGCCTCTCCGCGCGTCTCGCGCAGCGGTTTCTGGTCGAGATCCTCGGAAAAGGCTTTCACTCCGCCATCGCCTGCCAGCGCCAAAAGGCGCGTTCGCTTTGCTTCCAGATGGGGCTGATAATCCTTAACCCCTTGTTCGATCAGAAGGCGCGCGGCCTCGGCCTCGATGGCGTTCAGGCTGGGGTTCTGCAGCTGAACCGGGGCCAGCTTTGGCAAGCTGAGAAGATCGGTGAACACCTTCACGGTATCATGGCCCGGCACGTAACTATGATAGTGCATATTGCCGTCGAAAATACGGTTCATCCGCTCGGCAATTGCCACGAAATCCCATTGCTTGCGCCGCTCCTTGACATATTTCGGGAACGGCAGCGCGTTGTTCCAGTTCTGAACCCATTCCCGGTAATGGCTGCGGGCGAACTGGAACCGGTTGCGCATGAACATGATACCGATGGTCTCGAACTTCCGGGCCTTGCATTCGCGCACCAGCCGTCGCAATCGCGCCTCGTGGGCTGGCGAACACCAGCTTTCCGACGACAAGAGAGCGACAGGCGTGTCTTTTTCCTCGATTTCCCGGAAAACTGATCGAACACTTTCCGCTGCTCGTCAGACCCGTCCGGAGCATGCGACAGGCCGACCTGCCGCTTGTCTTTCCGGTCGCGAAAGGTCAGCCCAGTTTCGGGATAAAGCACACCAACACGCTTCAGGCGGTCACGGTTCTTGCCAAAGGTATGCTGAAGCGTTGTTGTTCCTGTCTTGAACAAGCCAAGGTGGAAAACGACGACCATGTGTCCGTCCCCCGTCAGCCCTTCACCAGACGCAGCTCATGCTGCAGGTCATAGACCATGTCCTTGATCTCGGTGGTCGAGACATTGCGCGTGCGCGGCAGGTAGACGACCTTGCACAGATCGCCCAGGAAATCGAATTCGCCCTTCCAGTCGCTGCCCATGCCGAACACGTCGATGTCGAAGCGCTGCACGTCGTCGCGTTTCTGCTCCCAGCACTCTTCGGGGAACACGTGGGTGACATGGCGGCACGCCTCCAACACCTCGACGCGGTGGCGATAGGGCAGGGCCGTCTTCTTGCCCTTCAGCGCGTTGAACGCATCGGTCGAACAACCGACATAAAGCTCGTCGCCAAGCGCCGCCAGGCGTTCGAGCAGGCGCACATGGCCGTGATGGAACAAGTCGAAAGTGCCATAGGTCAGAACGCGGGTCATGCTGCCTCCTTGCGTTTCTTTTCTTTGCGCCCGGCGCGCGTCAGGGCGGACAGGAACGGGGCGAATTTCTCCCGCTGCGTCTTCCAGTCGAAGCGGAAGAACGGATCGGGCACGCGCCAGCCCTCGCCATAGTTGATCGCGAGCATTTTCTCGGGCTCTTTCGGCAGCATGAGCCCGGTGGTCCCGCACTCCTGCAACGGAAAGATGTCTTTCCGCGACAGTTCCCCGAACGTGTGCGGGTAGAGATAGGCGTTGTCATCCTTGTCGAACCACAGCGGGAACAGGTCGATCTCGACCTTGCCGGCCGAAGTCAGCTTGTAAATCGACGGATCGCGGTGCGCGGCTTCGTCGAAGATGCCCAGTTCGATCAGGTCGGCCTTGAGCTTGATCCATTCGCGCGCGGCCTCCTCGGGCGTGCGCGCGGCCAGTTCGACCGCGAGGTCGATATCGTCGTCATGCTCGATCAGCTTGCCATCGCGCACCACGCCCAGAAGCGTGCCGGAGTTGAGGAACACTTCGTGCTCAAGCTCTTCCAGCACGGCGATCAGGCCGCTGACATGATCCCACAGGTCATCGTGATCCATGTCCTCGAAGGTCTGGCCATAGCCATGCCCGGTCAGCTTGTCGGGATGCAGGTAGGCGGTGATGCGTTGCTCGAACGCCTCGAAGAGCTCGGGCGTGCCGGCGGCGGCGTGGCGCTGGCCCAGGCGGCGCAGTAGGCCACGCGCCCGCGGTGCACGTTCGCGAAAGATCACGCACAGCATCACCACGGCCTCGATCCACAGCGTGCTGGGCTTGACCTGCTTCAACGCGTTCAGTTCGCTGTAATACTTGGCGAAATTCACCTCATAGGGCGCGCCATTCATCACCCCGGAAACCACCGCGTGAATCTCTTGTATGCGCGCTCTGCGCTGCCAGCGTTTCATACCGTTGACTATACTGCCTGCCTCGTTATCGCGACTGCCGGTTGCTCCGGCTTAGCACGTCGCCTTGACCAAATTATGGCCGAGCCCGGCGAATCAAGCCAAGCGTTTTGTCGAATTTTCGCCAAACCCGCGCAGATACGTGATTTTTTGCCACACCGCGCGGCTCAGGGCAGCGTGCGCTCTTCGATCTTGCGCAGCCACAGCATCAGACCAAGCGCGGCAAGTGCCAGCACGAACACCCCCAGTGACAGCGGGAACCAGGTGCCGTCAAAGCCCAGGCCGATGGGCGCAGCCACGGCCATCGACAGCACCGTCGCCAGCCCCCCGATGATCGAGGCCGCCATACCCGCGATATGGCCCAGCGGCTCCATCCCCATGGCATTCAGATTGCCCAGCGTCAGCCCGGCCTGGAAGAATAGCGTCGTCTGCCAGGCAAGGAAAAAGCCGAATGCCAGCGTCTCGGGAAGCGGCACCTGGCTCAGCACCAGCATGATGCCGGAAAAGACAACCTGCGCCGACAGCATCACCGTCACCAGGAACCGCATGCCCAGCCGCACGACCAACGCGGCGTTCACGAAGCTCGCGCTGGCCGAAACGATGCAAATGGCCCCGAACCACAGCGGAAAACTGTCGGCACGACCGAAAGTGATGTCATAGATCTGTTGAACGCTGGAAATGGTGGAAAACAGCATCGCGAAGCACAGGGTCTGCGTCGCGATGGTGATGCGCACCATCGGATGACCCAGGATTTCGCGCAGCGCCGCCCAGATCGGGCCCAGCCGGAATGGCCGCCGCCGGTCGGGTGACAGGGTTTCCTCAAGCCGCAGGCCGGTCCAGCCCGCGCCCAGCAGCGAGAAGAGCACAAAGGCAAGGAAGATGCCCCGCCAGTCGGAAATGGCGATGATGCCGGCCCCCAGCAGGGGCGCGATTGCCGGGACAAGGGTAAAGATCATCATCACGATCGACATCAGCCGCGCCATGTGGCGCCCGGCATAAAGGTCGCGGATCACCGCCATGCCGACAACCCTCGGCCCCGCCGCGCCCAGCCCCTGCACCAGCCGCGCGGCAAGCATCAGTTCCAGGCTCTGCGCCGCCCAGGCGGCAAAGGCCCCGGCGATATAGAGTGCGGCACCACCAAGGATCACCGGTTTGCGGCCCAGCGTGTCCGACAGCGGCCCGGTCACGAAGGTGCCCAGACCCATGCCGATGACAAAGGCCGTCAGGATCAGCTGCGCCCGGTTCAAGTTGTCCGGGCTCAGTTCGGCGCCGATCTCGGGCAGGGCGGGCAGCATCGCGTCGATGGAAAAGGCCACCGTCGCGAACAGCATCGCCATCAGCGCGACGAACTCGGCCGGTGTCATGCCCGCGCGGTGCGCTTCCGTTGCGTCTGGCGCACTCACTCGGTGTCTTTCCGGATCTGCTCGGAAATCTCGTCGATCACCTTCTGCCACAGCTCGACCGGCTGCGCGCCGGGCACCGCGTGCTGGCCGTTGATGATGAAGGTCGGGACCGAGCGCACGCCCATCTCGCGAAAGCCCTTTTCCTTGTCCAGAAGGCCTGCCTTGTCTTCCTCCGTCTCCAAAAGCCGCAGGACAACGCCGGCATCCATCCCGGCACTGTCGGCGATATCGGCCAGCACTTCGCGGTCGCCGATATCGCGGCCGTCCTGGAAATAGGCGCGAAATAGCGCGGCTACGACCGGCGTCTGCCGCCCCTCGATGCCCGCCCAATGGATCAGACGGTGCGCATCCAGCGTGTTGGGCGTGCGCGCGATCTTGTCGAACTCGATGTTCACGCCGGCCTTCTTCGCATGTTCCACGACCGGCTGATAAGCCTGAAAGGCGGCCTCCTTGCCGCCGAATTTCGCCTCAAGATAGGCGCGCCGGTCCATGCCCTCGGGCGGCATGTCGGGATTGAGCTGGAACGGATGCCACTCGATCTCGAACGGATGTTCGGGGCGGCTTTCCAGCGCGCGGTCCAACTGCGCCTTGCCGATAAAGCACCACGGGCAGATCGGATCGGAGATGATATCAAGCTTGACCATGGTGTGCCTCGTAGACCTGTTTCAGCGCCTGGCGCTGAAGTTTTCCGTTGGGGTTTCTCGGCAATTCCGCGACATGCAGGAAAAGCCGTGGCTGTTTGTAGCGCGCCAGCCGCTCGCCGGCATAGGCGGCCAGCGCCGCCTCGTCCAGCGGGGCGGGCGCGGTGTAGAAGGCAGCGATCACCCGCGCATCGGCCTTCACTTCCACATCGGTCACCGCGATGTCCGCAAGGCCCGGGAAATCATGCAGCGCCGCCTCGACCTCGAGCGGCGATACCCGATAGCCGCCCGCGTTCATCATGTCATCGACCCGGGCGTGGTATTCGATCATGAAATCGGGGCCCATCGCGCCATGATCGCCGGTCAGAAACCATTCGCCGCGGAACCGCGCGCGGGTCTCATCCTCGGCGCCGAGGTAGCCCAGCATCAGCCCGGGATCACGGCTCGACACGGCAATCGTGCCATCTGCGCCCATTTCCACCGGCTGGCCCGCATCGTCGACGATCGCCACCCGGCGGCCCTTTTGCGGCCGGCCCAGCGTGCCCGGGCGCGCCGGGGTGTCGGGGCTGGCCGAGATGAAGGTCGAACATTCCGACATGCCGAAGGCCTCGTAGAGCATCGTGCCGCTGGCGGTGTTCCAGGCCGCGCGCAGCGCCTCCGAGAGTTTCTCGCCCGCGCTCAGCCCGTGGCGCAGCTTGGGCAGGTCAAGCTGCGCATTCCGGTTGAGAATCTTGCGATAAACCCCCGGGGCTGCAGCGAAAATCGTTGCGTCATGACGCTTGAGAAGCAAGGGCAGCGTCTCGGGCGCAGTGCCCGGCGCGGGGATCAGCGCGGTCGCGCCCACGCTCCAAGGGTCCATCAGCCCGGTGCCCAGCGTGTAGGTCCAGTTGAACGCGCCCGCATGGCACAGCCGGTCGGCCTCGGTCAGCCCGTACCAGCCGTCATGCATCATGTGGCGCGCCCAGATCGCCCGATGCGCGTGCATCACCGCGCGCGGCTTGCCCGAAGTGCCCGAGGTGAAGATGATATAGGCCAGCCGGTCCGGATCGCCAATCTGCCAGGCGCAGGGCTCCAGATCGCGCATCGCCTCCAGCTCGTCCTGCCCGATCACCGGCACGCCCGGGTCCGCCGGGCAGGCTACCCCGTCGCCCAGCAGGATCGCCGCCGGGCGCAGCGTGTCGATCATCGCCGCCACCTCGCGCTCGGTCAGTTGCGAGGACGTGGGCACCGGCACGCAGCCCACGGCGATGGCGCCGAGATAGGCGATGGGAAACTCGACCGTATTGCCCAGCCGCATCAGCACGATGTCGCCGGTCCGCAGCCCCGCCCGCAAAAGCCCGGTTCCCGTGCCGCGCACCGCCGCCTGCAGCCGCGCATAGGACCAGCGCTCGGCCCGGGCCGGGCCCAGCACCGCCAGCGCGATCTTGTCGGGCAACGCATCCGCGCGGCCCAGCACGTGGGCCGTGAAGTTGAACGGGGCGGGGCAGGGCGCGAACGGCCCTTCGTCGTAAACCGAGTGCATGCCCGCGTTGCTATGCCGCCCGGGCCGAGGTTGCAAGCGCCCCCGGCGATGCCTAATAGAATGCCATGACGTCACAGGACCAGCCCTCGATCATCCGCATCGCCCGCGAAAGCGGCGAAAGCCACGTCGCCGAACCGCTCAACCTCGGCCGGCGCGTGCGCGAACTGCGCAAGGCGCGCGGCCTGACGCTGGAACAGGCCGCGCAGCAGGCGGGACTCGCGCGCTCGACCCTGTCGAAGATCGAGAACGACCAGATGTCGCCCACCTACGAGGCGGTCAAGAAGCTGGCCCAGGGGCTGGGCATTTCCGTGCCGCAGCTTTTCACCCCGCCTGCGCGCGACCAGATCAGCGGCCGCATGGCCTTCACCCGATCGGGCGAGGGCGTGGCGCATGTCACCGCCACCTACGAACACGAGCTGCTTGCCGGCACGCTGACCCGCAAGGCGATGCTGCCCTACCGCGCCCGCATCCGCGCCCGCCGAATGGAAGAGTTCGACGGCTGGGTGCGCCATGACGGAGAGGAATTCCTTTACGTTCTGACCGGCGTGGTGCGGCTCTATACCGAGTTCTACGAGCCGGTCGAGATGCGCCGGGGCGACAGCGCCTATTACGATGCCTCGATGGGGCACAACCTGATCTCGGTCAGCGAGGACGATGCCACCGTGCTATGGGTCACGTCGCTGACCTGACCGGACGGCCTGTTTGGGGGTTTCACCCCCAAACCCCCGTTTCACCCCCAAACCCCCAGAGTATTTCTGGCAAGATGAAGCGATGGAGGCCTAACGGAAAAGCCGTGTCAGGACGACATGCGCGATGCCCACCGCAACCAGCTGCATGGCGATGAACATCGCAATATGGCCCGGGTAAATGCCGGCGAAAGTGTCGCTGAACCCACGCGCGATGGTCACGGCGGGGTTGGCGAAACTGGTCGATGAGGTGAACCAGTAGGCCCCGGTGATATAGAGCGCCACCAGAGTCGGCACCGTGTCGGGGCGGTGGCGCACGCCGCCGAAGATCACGAAGAGAAGGCCGAAGGTGGCGAGCACCTCGGAAAACCACTGCGCGGGGCCGGTCCGGTGCATGGTTGTGGAGGTCTGAAATATCTCGAGATCGAACATCGCGTGGCTGGCCCAGACGCCGAGGAGACCGCCTGCCACCTGCACGCCGATATAGGGCGCGACCTCGCGCCAGGGATGTTCGCCCCGGATGGCGAAGGCCAGCGTGACGGCGGGGTTGAAATGCGCGCCCGATACCGGGCCCAGCGTGGTGATGATGGAATAGAGCATCGCCCCCGTGGCGATCGCGTTGGCCAGCAGTGCCAGCGCCGTGTTCCCGTCCGCGAGCGTCTCGGCCATGATGCCCGAGCCAACGACACCGATCAGCAACATCGCCGTGCCGATCAGTTCGGCCACCAGTTTGCGATTCAGGCTCATGGCACTTCCCCGATCCGGTCGAGATGCAGCTTCAACTCGCCCGCTTCCATGTCCTCGACCGGCAGGTCGAGCAGCGCCTGCGCGCGGCGTTCAAGGATTCCGTAGGCGCGGTCGAAGGCATCCTGCCATTCCGGTTCCTGCGCGGCGGCCGGATCGTCGACGCCCCAGTGCGCCCGCACCGGCACGCCGGGCCAGATCGGGCAGGTCTCGCCCGCGGCGCTGGCGCAGACGGTGATTACCGCATCCATCTTGGGCGCGTCCGGTCCGGCGAATTCGTCCCAGCTTTTCGAGCGCAGCCCCGACAGGTCATAACCCTTTTCGCCCAGCAGTTTCAGCGATTGCGGATGCACCGCACCGGCGGGTTGCGAGCCTGCGGAGAAGGCCGTGACGCGCCCGTTGCCCAGGCGGTTCAGCAGCGCTTCGAGAAGGATGGACCGGGCCGAGTTGCCGGTGCAGAGGACGAGAATGTTCATGAGGCCCGCCTAAGACCGTTTTGTAACAGCTGCGTGACGGGTATCATTTTTCCCACCACCAGACATCCGGCATGAACCAGTAGCCGTCGCCGTAGACCGGAAGATACGCGGGGTATTTCAGATTGCTTGCATGGGCGATGCGCCCGATGCCGTAATCATAGGTCGGGATCACGTAACGCCCGGCCATCAGCACCCGGTCGAGCGCCCGCACCGCGGCGGTGAATTCGGCCGGGTCATCGGTTTCGAGCATATGGTCGATCATCGCGTCGATGGCGGGCGACTGCACCCCCATCAGGTTGCGCGATCCGGGGCTTTCGGCGGCGGCGCTGCCCCAGTAGAGCCGCTGCTCGTTCCCGGGGCTGAGCGAAAAGGCGCGGCGGAAATCGGTCATGTCGAAATCGAATTCCTGCAGGCGCGCGAAATACTGGGCGTTGTCCACCACGTCGAGCCGCGCGGTAATGCCCAGCCGCTCAAGCGCCTTGACGAAGATATTGGCGAAGGCCTGTTTCTCGGAGGCGCCCTGCGGCAGCAGGATCTGGAAGCTCAGCGGCGCGCCACTCGCGTTCTTCAGCACACCCTGGTCCGCGCGCCAGCCCGCCTCCTCAAGAAGGCGCAGCGCCTGGCGCAGGTTCTTGCGGTTGCGCACTGTCCCGTCCGAGGCGGGCAGGGCATAGCCGTCGAGCGCGCCGGGCGGCAGGCCTTCGGCAAAGGGCTCCAGCAGGGCGCGCACGCGCCCCTCGGCCGGGCCCGGGCGCATGCCCAGCTCGGTGCCCGAGAAATAAGACGAAATCCGCGTCTGCCGCCCGCCGGTGATGGTGTCGTTCATGTATTCGAAGTTGAAGGCCAAGAGCATCGCCTCGCGCACGCGCCAATCGTCAAAGGGGGCGCGGCGGGTGTTCATGACGAACCCGGTCATGCCCGAGGGCGTGCCGCTGGGAATTTCAGATTTCACCACATCGCCGGACTGCACGGCGGGAAACTCATAGGCGCTGGCCCATTTCTCGGCGTTGCGCTCGCGATAGACATTCAGCTCACCGGCCTTGAAAGCCTCGAACATCACCGCGGCATCGCCGTAGAACTCGATCCGGATTTCATCGAGATTGGCGCGTCCCTGCATCAGCGGCAGATCGCGGCCCCAGTAATCGGGATTGCGTTTCAGTACCACGTTGCGGCCGGGCTCGAAGCTGTCGATCACGTAGGGGCCTGTGCCGATGGGCACGGTGGTCAGACCGGACTCGGTGAAGTCCGCGTCCTGCCATTGTGCCTTCTTCAGGATCGGGCGCAGGCCCGCGATCAGTGCCAGCTCGCGATCCTGCGTGTTGAACGTGATCTTCACGCTGCGCGGGCCGGTCTGTTCGATGCTCTCGACACGGGTCCAGAAGGTCAGGTAGCGCGGGTGGCCCTGCGTGCCCAGCGTCTCGTAGCTCCAGATCACGTCCTCGATCGTGACCGGGCTACCATCCGAGAATCGGGCCTCCTCGCGCAGGGTGAAGGCCACCCATTGCCGATCCGGGCCCACTTCAACCGATTCGGCCAGCAGACCGTATAGCGTGAACGGCTCGTCCCAATTGCGGCCCATCAGGCTCTCGTATCCAAGGAAGCGCAACTGCCAGGGCGCCGTGCCTTTCAGGATAAACGGGTTGAGACTGTCGAAGCCGCCGGTGTTGCCTGTCACCAGGCGCCCGCCCTTGGGCGCCTGCGGGTCGGCATAGGGCAGGGCCACAAAATCCGGTGGCAGGGCGGGGGCCCCATACATAGATAGCCCGTGCGCCGGTTCTGCCCGCGCGGATTGCGTGACGCTCAAAAGCGCCGCACAGGCCGCCAGAACGGCGGATTTCCGCAAACGGCGGAAGAAAAAAACTGGTCTCATTTGCGCAACAATCTCGCTCTGCCCTTGTTTTGTTGGAGGCCACGCTAACGGGGGATTTACGTGTTATCAAACTTTTAGCTTGGACACGGGCGCCGGATTGCTTATAAAGGGGTCACTGCTCGATAGGTTTCTTGCCTGTATGAAACCTGCCTCAATAACTTAACGCCGGCTTCGTGCCGGCGTTTTTTTTGCGCGGAAGACTGCTGGTTTTGCCCGTCACATCGCGCCGTCGCCGACAGGCGCCCGGCATATGCTAGACTGGCTTCGGTCCGCTGCACATCGCGCGGAACCGACCGTACACCAACAACCAGGGGAGGATACATCATGGACGCCCTGAAAGCCGCCGAACTGGCCC
Source organism: Marimonas lutisalis (assembly GCF_005434965.1). Lineage (GTDB taxonomy): Bacteria > Pseudomonadota > Alphaproteobacteria > Rhodobacterales > Rhodobacteraceae > Marimonas_A > Marimonas_A lutisalis. Next base: position 1,357,968 of record NZ_SKCI01000001.1, on the reverse strand, counting down.
GCGCTTTGCGCGATGCGCACGGGGCAGAGGCGCCCGCCGTGGCCGCCCGAAGGATTCGCGCCTACGAGGCCAAGGGCGACGCAACCGAAGTGGCCAACTGGCAGAGGATCCGAAATGCCCTCAGCGTAACCAGCCCGCCAGGCCAGGGATGAGTCAGCCGCCCTTTGCGAATCCCGGTTCCAACTGACCGGGTCTCGTGTCACACTGCTGCCCGATCAATTCAGGAGGGCAGTCATGACACTTGCAGGAAAAACCGCCGTCGTCACCGGGTCGAACTCGGGCATAGGGCTTGGCATCGTGCGCGAACTGGCCCGCGCGGGTGCCGATGTCTTGCTCAATTCCTTCACCGACCGCGACGAAGACCATGCGCTCGCAGCGGAAATCGCCCAGGAATTCGGCGTCGAGGCACGCTATGTTGCCGCCGACATGTCGAAAGCCGATCAATGCCGCGCGCTGGTCGAACAGGCCGGCGCCTGCGATATCCTGGTCAACAACGCAGGCATCCAGCACGTCGCCCCGATCGACGAATTTCCGCAAGAGAAGTGGGACGCGATCATCGCCATTAACCTCAGCTCGGCCTTTCACACCACGGCCGCGGCGCTGCCGATGATGCGCAAGGCCGGATGGGGCCGGGTGGTCAACATCGCCTCGGCCCACGGGCTGACTGCCTCGCCCTACAAATCGGCCTATATCGCGGCCAAGCACGGCATCGTCGGCCTGTCGAAGACCACGGCGCTGGAATGTGCGGGGCAGGGGATCACCTGCAACGCGATCTGTCCGGGCTATGTGCTCACCCCGCTGGTCGAGGCGCAGATCCCCGACCAGATGAAGGCCCACAATATGGACCGCGACACCGTGGTGAAAGAAGTGATGCTGCAGCGCCAGCCCTCGAAGGAATTCGCCACCACCGAACAGATCGGCGGCACCACCGTCTTCCTGTGTTCGCCCGCCGCCGACCAGATCACCGGCACCACGATCAGCGTCGATGGCGGCTGGACCGCGCTCTGACGTGACCCGGCGGATCAATCTCGCGCTTCAGGGCGGGGGCGCGCATGGCGCCTTCACCTGGGGCGTGCTCGACAGGCTGCTGGACGAGGATGATCTTGAAATCGCCGGTATCTCCGGCACCTCGGCCGGGGCGCTCAACGGCGCCGCGTTCAAGGCCGGCTGGCTGGCCGGCGGGCGCGATGGCGCGCGCGACAACCTTGACTGGCTATGGTCACAGATGGGCGCGATCGACAGCCCGGTCTTCCCCGAGTGGATGGGCCTCTCGCAGCTCTCCTCGACGCTTGAGACCTCCCTGCCATATCTGTGGGCCGAAAGCTGGGAACGGCTGGTCTCGCCCTATGCCAGCGGGCCGTTCTATGCCAACCCACTCAGGCGGGTGGCCGACCGTTTCGATTACGGGCGCGTCTGTGCCGCGCAGGGCCCGGCGCTCTATATCGGGGCCACGAATGTGCGCACCGGCAAGATCAAGGTGTTTCGGGGCGATGACATCAACACCGATGCGATCTTGGCGTCGGCCTGCCTGCCCACGCTGTTCCGCGCGGTCGAAATCGACGGCGAAGCGTATTGGGACGGCGGCTATACCGGCAACCCGGCGCTCTTTCCGCTCTTCGATCGCGACCTGCCGCCCGATATCTTGATCGTCAACATCAACCCGCTGGAACGCGCCGAGGTGCCGAAAACCCCGCAGGACATCCGTAACCGCATCAACGAGATCAGCTTCAATTCCTCGCTCCTGCGCGAATTGCGGGCCATCGCCTTTGTCCAGCGGCTGCTGGATCAGGGCGCGGTCGCAGAGGGGGCGATGAAGCGCATCCACATGCACATGATCGCGGATGATGCGCTGATGAACGATCTGTCTGTGGCAACGAAACTTGTGCCCATCCCCGCGGTGATCGCCCGGCTCAAGGCCGCGGGACGCGCGGCGGCGGATGCGTTTCTTCAGGCGCATGCCGCCGATCTGGGCCACCGCGCCACGGTCGATTTGCCGGCGATGTATGGCTAGGCAGGGCGCCGCGCCTATTGTGCGGCGGGCTTGACCGTCTCGGCGCCGGCCGGCTTCGACGGGTCTTTCTTGTTCGGATAGACAAGGCCGGCCGAGATCACCAGCTTCGCGGCGTCCTCCACCGTCATGTCCAGTTCGATCACCGAATGGCGCGGCACGAACAGAAGAAACCCGCTGGTCGGGTTCGGCGTGGTCGGCAGGAATACCGAGATGATCTCTTCCTCCACCGGGATCCGGCGGTCGATCTCGCCCTTGGCGCTGGTCGAGATGAAGGCGATCGCCCAGATGCCCTTGCGCGGGTATTCCACCAGGCAGGCCTTGTCGAATTTCGAATCCGTTTGCGCAAAAACCGTCTCGGCGATCTGCTTGATGCCGTTATAGAGCGAGCGGACAACCGGCATCCGGTCGACCACGCCTTCGCCCCAATGCAGGAAACTGCGCCCGATGATCCCCTTGGTCAGCCAGCCCACCAGCATGGTGAAGATCAGGAACAGGACGACGCCGACACCGCGGATGTTGATATGCACCTCTTCGGTGCCAAACACCCACTGGAACCATTCCGCCTGTCCGAACCAGCGATTGATAAGCTCGTCGGGGTGGTATTTCTGCGGCACGAAGGGCAGCACCCAGCTGTCGATCCAGCCGACGAAGGTCCAGATCAGCCAGATTGTGATGGCGATCGGCACTACCACGACAAGCCCGGCCAGGAAGTTGTTGCGCAACCCCGCGAACGGGCGCCAGCGCCGGCGGCTCTGTTGGTGGTCTTCTTCGTCGAAAGGGGTGGTCATTACGCGATACCGCCAGAAAGGATCAGGATTTCACATAGGCGGTATTTCGCGTGCCGACAATGCTTCACCTCCCCCGCGCAGCATCAAATCTGTGCCGGCGGGCCTGGTTGGCCGCATTTCCGGGCAAGAACCGGGCGCTCAGTCGGTTTCCTTGCCGGCGGCACCGGGCTGCCATTCGCCGTCCTTGATCTCGGGGCGGTGCATTATCATGTCCCAGGTCCACATGCAGGTCATTTTCGGATGCTTGTAGACCGATCCGCCGACGCCCTGCGCCAGCGCCTCGTTCTGGAAAATCAGGTGCAGCGTATTGGTGGCGGTGCCGCCTTCGTCATCGACGGTGTCCGAGTTCCACAGGATCAGATCCCCATCGGCGATTTCGCCCGTGAAGCTGCACATCGAGGCGGGATCGCATTTCGCACCGGTTTCGAGATGCATCGCGATGGCCCCGTCCTTCTGAACGATCTCCATGATCCCGGCCATGGCAAAGCCCGGACCGCTGCCCGGGCATCCGCCCTGGTGATTTGACGTGGCGAACTCCCAGACACCGGTAAGATCGATCTTGCCGGCATCCGCGCGGTCACCCAGATCGGGCGGCACCAGCGGGACGAGCGGAATATCCTGCGCGCCCAGCGGGGCGCCGATCAGGAACGCGGCAACCGCGGCGGCGAAAAAACTGCGTGTCATGGCCTCTCTCCTCTTCCCTGTCCCACTCTACCAAAGGCAGAGCAAGGTCCGAGGGGCAGGGTGCCGCATGCGCTGAATTCTGCCGGTCAGCCGCGCAGCGCCGCGATCTCAACGGCGATTTCGGCGGCGAGCCGCGCATTGTTGCGCACCAGCGCAATGTTGGTCTCCAGCGACCGCCCCTCCGTCAGCTCGAATATCCGGCCCAGCAGGAACGGGGTGACGGCCTTGCCCGCCACGCCCTGCGCCTCGGCCTCGGCAAGCGCCCGCGCGATGATCGGCTCGATTTCCGCGCGCGGGATTTCCGCGGCCCGCGGCACCGGGTTGGCCACCAGCTGCCCGCCGGGCAACCCCATGTCGCCCCGCATTACATGCGCCCGCGCGATCTCGGCCGCGCTCTCCATCCGCAGCGGGGCGCGCAGCCCCGATCCGCGCGACCAGAAGGCCGGGAACTCATCCTCGCCCACGGCGATCACCGGGACGCCCAGCGTCTCCAGCACCTCCAGCGTTTTCGGCAGGTCGAGGATCGCCTTGGCGCCCGCGGCCACCACGCTCACCGGGGTCTGGGCCAGCTCGTGCAGGTCGGCGGACATGTCGAAACTGCTCTCCGCCCCGCGATGCACCCCGCCGATGCCCCCGGTCGCGAAAACCGCGATACCCGCCAGCCGCGCCGCGATCATCGTCGCCGCCACCGTGGTGGCCCCGGTGCCGCCCTGCGCCAGGCAGGCGGCGAAATCGGCCCGGCTCAGCTTGGCCACGTCCCGGGCCTGCGCCAGCGCGTCCAGTTCTGCGGCCTCAAGCCCCACATGCAGCCGCCCGCCGATCACCGCCATCGTCGCCGGCACCGCGCCGCCCGCGCGCACATCCGCCTCGACGGCGCGGGCGGTCTGGGCATTCTGCGGCCAGGGCATGCCATGGGTGATGATGGTCGATTCCAGCGCCACGATGGGCCGCGCCTCGGCCCGCGCCGCCACCACCTCCGCCGCGTAAACGATGTCGATCATCCCGCCTCCTTGCCCGCCACATGCGCCGCCGCGGCCTCAAGCGCGCGTTCCAGCGCCGCCACCCGGCCCAGCCCAGCCAGTTCTCCGGCGATATGTGCCGCCATGAACGTATCGCCCGCGCCGGTCACCTGCACGGCCATCACCTGCGGCGGCAGCCGCTCGATCACCCCGTCAGGCCCGCCCTCGGCCGCCGTGTCGGCGCCATCCGTTACCAGAACCCGGCCGGCGCCTGCCGCCAGCAGCGCGCGCGCGGCACGCGCCGCGCCATCAAAGGCCCGCCCGCACAACAGCCCGGCCTCCTCGCGGTTCACGTAAAGCACCGCGCGCCCATGGCGCAGGAAGGGCCGCAACCTCTCGGCCTTGCCCGGTGAGGCCGGGGCCACCCGCAGATCGGCCCGCGCCAGGGCCGGGCTCACCGCCATCTCCTGCAACAGCTCCACCGTCAGGTTGCCGTCCAGCGCCACCACGCCCGAATAGGGGTTTGCCTCGGATCCCAGCCGCCCATCGAAAAGCGATTCCAGTATCCGCGCGCCTGCCTGTTCCAGCGAATAGGCATCGGCAATCGCCGCGATCAGGCCATTCGCCCCCTCGACGGCCATGTACCGATCGGTCGGCAGGTCGGGCGAGCGGTAGATGAAGCGCGTCTCCAGCCCCATCGCCGCGCAGGCGCGCAGCAGGTCCTGGCCCTCGGCGTCGTGGCCCAGGGCCGAAAGAAGGGCAGGGCGCAGACCAAAGCGCGCCAGCGTCATCGCGATGTTCATTGCCACGCCCCCGGGCAGGCGGGTGATCCGTCCGGCCACGTCCGATCCGCGCTCCATGTGGCAGGGCGCACGACCGATCACGTCCCACAGCACGCTGCCGACGCACAGGATATCGGGGGCGGCCGTCATGTCAGTCAGGCACGGCAAAGGTCAGTGAGGCCCAGAGGCTCTCCCACACCGCGTCCTCGGCCGCGCTCTCGCGCAGAACGACACTGTCGAGCAGGTAGACATGACCGGCGCGCACCGGCACCTCTAAGCGGCCCTCGGCATCGGCGGCGATCTGGGTCTTGGTCACGTTGCCCGTGGGCGACCGCTCGAACACATCCAGCAGCGCCCCGGCGCGCGGCGCGCCCCGGTAAAGGATCTGCACCGGCAATCCGCCGCCCATGTCATCGGTATAGGGGTTAGCCAGCGCCACGATCTCGGCCTCCATCCCGGCAGGCGCATCGGCGCCCGCGCCATCGCCCACGGCAATCAGGCTCTTGCAATAGCGGGTGTAGATTTCCCTGAAACCGGTTTCGGGCAGCCCGCGCGCCCTGTGCCGCTCAACGGCATCCGGAAATCCCTTGGACTGCACGAACTCGCTGAATTTCGCCCACTCCGAATAGGTCAGCTTTGACGGGGTCGAGACATAGACCAGTTGCAGCAACCCTTCACCCGGCGCGCCCAGCGACAGGGCAGGGCGATCGCCCGGGCGTCCGGCAATCTCGGCGCGGGTATCGCCCTGCCGCCATTCAGCCCGCGCAATCCGGGAGTCGAACCACGCAACCCGTGTGCCGCGGAAATCCTGCCCGTTGATCAGCGCCGCAGTGACGCGCCCGGGAGAATCGACTTGATATTCCTCGGGTTCGATCCAAAACTCGTGCGCCAGCGTAGCCCTGACGGGGCCAAGGGCGCAAACCGTTGCGAGGAGACAGAGGATGAAGGCGCGCATAGGCACAAACCTGACGATCCTTGCGCTGGTTGCAAGCGTTTTTGCATGGCTCAGCCTGCCGGCCCGCGCGCATGAAGTGTTTCCCTCGATCCTCAACGTCGAAACCCGTGACGGCGGGCTCTACCTGGAGTTCGACGCCAATCTCGAGGCGATGCTCGCCGGGGTCGACCTGCAGGGGCTGGACGATACCAACGACGCCGAGAATGCATCCGATTACGATGAACTACGCGCGCTTGACCCGCAGGCGCTGGTTGCGCGCCTGAACGCGGGCGTCGACAATATCACCGGCAACATCCGCGTGCTGGCAGATGGCACGCGCCTCGATCTCTTGTTCTCGGGGCAGGAGGTGTTTGACCCGGGCAATGTCGAGGTCGCGCGCCAGACCCGGCTGATCTACACCGCGTCGCTGCCCGACGGGGCCCGGATGCTTCAGGTCGGCTGGGCGGCGGAATACGGCACGCTGGTGGTGCGCCAGAACGGCCCCGAAGAGCCGTATACCGGCACCATCCGCGGCGGAGAGCTCAGCCCCGAGTTTCCCATCGCCGGCGGCAGCCAGATGTCGGGCTGGGGCGTCTTCGGCCAATATATCCCCATCGGCTTCGACCACATCCTGCCCAAGGGGCTCGATCATATCCTCTTCGTGCTTGGGCTTTTCCTGCTTGCCGCGCGGCTCCGGCCGCTTCTGTGGCAGGTCACCGCCTTCACGGCGGCCCATACCGTGACGCTGGCGCTGGGGGCTCTGGGCTGGGTCACGGTGCCGGGCAGCATCGTCGAGCCGCTGATCGCCGCCTCGATCTGCTATGTCGCCATCGAGAACGTGTTCACCGATCACATGAACCCCTGGCGGCCCTTCATTGTCTTCGGGTTCGGGTTGCTGCACGGTCTGGGCTTTGCCTCGGTGCTCGAAGAGTTTGGTCTGCCCGAGGATCACTTCATTCCCGCGCTTCTGGGCTTCAACGTGGGCGTTGAGCTGGGCCAGCTGACAGTGATCGCGATCGCCTTCCTGCTGGTCGGCGCCTGGTTTCGCAACCGCGACTGGTATCGCCGCGCAATCTCCATTCCCGCCTCGCTGGTTATCGCCGCCATCGGCGCCTGGTGGGTGGTTGAACGCACGCTTCTCTAGGGGCTGCGCACGGTGCATTTACCTAATCCGCGTTAATCTTCCGCCGATTTGCCCGGCAGCCGGATGTCAGCCGGACGGTGCACGCAAATCACCCCCCGTTTTCCGGGGGTTCGGCGGCGTTAACCGATGATGCGGGGCGGGGGGTTGCAAAGGCGCGAAAACCCCTCTATACGCCCGCTATTCAATCCGCAGGCAAGGGCGGGTGAATGGGGGAGACATCCCCATTTGTCCACCGGTTGAAGCATCTGCTTTGCACCCCTTGCCAAGGCGAAAACCGGAAAGGAAACAAGGACATGGCTCTTCCCGAGTTCACCATGCGCCAGCTTCTGGAAGCAGGCGTTCACTTCGGCCACCAGACGCAGCGTTGGAACCCCCGTATGGGCGAGTTCATCTATGGCGCGCGCAACGGCATCCACATTCTCGACCTGACGCAAACCGTGCCGATGCTCGACGCCGCGCTGAACGTCGTGCGCGAAACCGTCGCCAAAGGCGGCCGCGTCCTCTTCGTCGGCACCAAGCGCCAGGCCCAGCAACCCATTGCGGAAGCTGCAGAAAAAAGCGCCCAGTACTACATGAACCACCGCTGGCTGGGCGGCACGCTGACCAACTGGCAAACCGTTTCGCAGTCGATCAACCGGCTGAAAGAATATGACGAACGTCTCGCCGGAGGCGCCGAAGGCCTGACCAAGAAAGAGCGTCTGGGCATGGAGCGTGAGCAGGCCAAACTGCAGGCCTCGCTGGGTGGTATCCGCGAAATGGGCGGCGTACCCGATCTTCTCTTCGTCATCGACGTGAAAAAAGAAGCGCTGGCCGTGGCAGAAGCCAAGAAACTCGGCATTCCGGTTATCGCCGTGGTCGATACCAACTGCTCGCCCGACGACATCGACTACATCATCCCCGGCAACGACGACGCCGCCCGCGCCATCTCGCTTTACTGCGACCTCGCCGCGCGCGCAGCCCTTGACGGCATGCAGGCGCAACTGGGCGCCGCCGGCGTCGATGTGGGCGAACTCGCCGAAGCGCCTGCCGAGGAAGCCGTCGCCGAAGAGGCCCCGGCAGAAGCCGAAGCCGCACCGGACGCAGGCGAAGCCAAGGACGCCTGATCCTGTCACGCAGGTGACATGCGGGCGTGCAAGAGGCGCGCCCGCAACAATAATCAATTCGAAATCTTTTCAGGAGAGCCTGACATGGCGATCACAGCAGCAATGGTAAAGGAACTGCGCGACAGCACTGGCGCAGGCATGATGGACGCGAAGAAAGCGCTGACCGAAACCGATGGTGACATGGAGGCGGCCGTTGACTGGCTGCGCACCAAGGGCCTGGCGAAAGCCGCCAAGAAATCGGGCCGCACCGCGGCCGAGGGCCTGATCGGCGTTGCCGTGAACGGCGGCAAGGGCGTCGCGGTCGAGCTGAATTCCGAAACCGACTTCGTGGCAAAGAACGAAGAGTTCCAGAACCTCGTCTCGGGCATCGCAGAAGCCGCCCTGGGCGCCGCAGACATCGAGGCGCTGAAAGTGGCCGACCTGGGCGGCAAGCCGGTGGAAACCGCCGTGACCGATGCGATCGCCAAGATCGGCGAGAACATGACGCTGCGCCGCATGGCATCCGTGGAAGGCGACAGCGTCGTGTCCTACGTGCACAACGCTGCAGCCCCCGGCATGGGCAAGATCGGCGTTCTGGTCGCAATGAAGGGCGGGGACGAAGGCTTTGGCAAGCAGGTCGCGATGCACATCGCAGCCGTGAACCCGCAGTCGCTTTCGTCGGATGATCTTGATCCCGCCGTGGTCGAAAAAGAGCGCCAGGTCCAGATCGACATCGCCAAGGAATCGGGCAAGCCCGACAACGTGATCGAAAAGATGATCGAAGGCCGGATGAAGAAATTCATGGCCGAGGTTACGCTTCTTGGCCAGCAGTTCGTGGTCAACCCCGACCTGACCGTGGCCAAGGCCGCCGAGGAAGCCGGCGCAGAAATCACCGGTTTCGTCCGCCTCGAAGTCGGCGAAGGCATCGAGAAAAAGCAGGAAGATTTTGCGGCCGAGGTCGCAAAAGCGGCGCAAGGATAACTTCCAGCCTACACCAAGAGTGATCCGTAAGGCACTCTGTGGAAAAGAAAAAAACGGTGCCATCCTCGCGGATGGCACCGTTTATTTTTTGATCCCGCCCCGGCAAATGGGGATGAGATGGGACGGGTCAAGTGTCGGTCCTCCAGCCGAGGAATAAGCTTTCAGACCGACCCCGGATTGCTCCGGCAGAACAAAGAGCCTCGAAATCTCAAGGGTTCGTTCTGTTTGTTCCAAGGCTCTAAGCCACCACTCACGGAACATGTTCAATCTGCCAGTGACGCGCGTCACACAAAAGTAAGGGAATCCTTACCTTGCGAGGGTCCTCGCCATTGCTGCATCCCAACCACTTGAAAATAGGGCTAATTTTCGGATCGCAAGGACGATAAATTCCTGACTAAATCGCCAAAGTGGACCAGATGATCAATTTTTCAGCGAAATCGAGAGCAGGGAAGCGGGCTTCTGTCAGTATTCGACAACGAACATCTGATTCTGAAGCGCGGCCTTCAGCACCGCCTGGGCCGTCGTCTCGACATTCAGAACCTCGCGCGCCAAGCGCAGGTGTTTTTCGACCGTTGCGGGCGTCAACCCCATGAGAATGGCGATATCTGCGGTGGTCTTTCCATCGCCGACCCAATGCAAAGCCTCGAGCTGACGTTTGGTCAAACCTCGTGCAGGGCTCGAATAGGGCAGGGAGAGGATCTTGAGATGCACGACGTTGTTCATCACGATCAGATCCGTTCCATGTTCGGCCCAGACGGCATCGACTTCGTCCTGGCTCATGTCCTCGTGCCCCGTAAGAGCGATCGCCCCCTTCGATCGCGGAGAGACGGATTTGAAACTGATCGTGTAGCCCGCGGTGACCTTCATTTTTGCATTGAATTCAACGACTTTCATCTCGCTTTCGGTCAGAAGACCGCTACGCGCCATGTCCGCGATCATGCGCCAGCTGGCCACGCCTTCATTTTCAAGCGACCATTTGACCATAGGCGCATGAAAGTACATCGACTGCCCAAGGAACCAGTCGGTGTATTCTTTCTTGTGGTTGGTCAGAATGACGAAGTCTTCCGGGTCACCCAGCGACTTGCCCAGACGGTAGTTGGTGAATCCGTAAAACACCCGCGTGAACCCGTACTCAGCCATTTTCCGGCAATGCAGACCCCAAAGCACTTCTGTCGACGGGGCATTCGTCAACTCCTCGAGATATGCAATCACACTCATTCAGCCGTCTCCAGTATGTGTCGGGACGTTCATGCCATCACAAGATACTCGTCCAGATCAGGGCCGTGATCCTACAAAACACAAAAGCAGAGGCGTCCGTCGAAATCGTGAACACGAGTTAACCGAATTTCCAAATTGGAGTCGAGTGTCAGGCAGGCCGTTTGAAGCGCGCGGAACGCAACGGCAATACAGTCTTTACCCATTTAGTTTTGGATCGCCTTGTATGGCGATCTTTTGTTAACATAATACTGATTATGCGCCTTACAGACATGGGAACCGGGAGAGGCACAAGACCCCTCCCGAAAGCAATCCCCCTCAAAAGAAGGCCTGCAAGCCGGTTTGCGCACGGCCCAGGATCAAGGCGTGAACATCATGCGTGCCTTCATAGGTATTCACGGTCTCAAGGTTGATCATGTGCCTTATCACGTGAAACTCTAGGCTGATGCCATTGCCGCCATGCATGTCACGTGCCATGCGCGCGATATCAAGCGCCTTGCCGACGTTGTTGCGCTTCACGATCGAAATCATCTCGGGCGCCGCATTGGCCTCGTCCATCAGCCGGCCGACCCGCAGGCTGGCCTGAAGGCCAAGCGCAATTTCGGTCTGCATGTCCGCCAGCTTCTTCTGGAACAACTGCGTCTGCGCGAGCGGACGCTTGAACTGATGCCGGTCCAGCCCGTACTGCCGCGCAGCGTGCCAGCAGAACTCGGCCGCGCCAAGCGCGCCCCAGCTGATGCCGTAACGCGCACGGTTCAGGCAGCCGAACGGCCCTTTGAGCCCTTCGACATTCGGCAGCAATGCCTCCTCGCCCACCTCGACGCCATCCATGACGATTTCGCCGGTGATCGAGGCACGCAGGCTCATCTTGTTCATGATCTTGGGCGCGCTCAGGCCTTTCATGCCCTTTTCAAGCACGAAGCCGCGGATTTTGCCGCCATGAGCGTCGGATTTCGCCCAGACCACGAATACATCGGCGATAGGTGCGTTCGAAATCCACATTTTCGAGCCAGTGATCCGATAGCCGCCATCGGTCTTCTCGGCGCGCGTCTTCATGCCAGCCGGGTCCGAGCCCGCATCGGGTTCCGTCAGGCCAAAACAGCCGATCCATTCACCCGAGGCGAGCTTGGGCAGGTACTTCTGCCGCTGCTCTTCCGAGCCGTAGGCATAGATCGGATACATCACCAGCGAGCTTTGCACGCTCATCATCGAGCGATAGCCGGAGTCGATGCGCTCGACTTCGCGCGCGACGAGACCGTAAGTCACGTAACCCGCGGACAACCCACCATATTCTTCCGGCGTGGTGACCCCCAGGAGCCCCATTTCCCCCATTTCACGGAAGATTTCGGGATCGGTTTCCTCGCTCTCGAAGGCCTTGGTCACACGCGGCAGGAGTTTTTCCTGCGCGTAGGCTTGGGCGCTGTCGCGGATCATGCGCTCTTCTTCGGTGAGCTGGTCCTCGAGGCGGAAGGCGTCTTCCCAGTTGAATAGGCCCAGATCGGGCGCGTCCTTGGCGCGAAGTGTCGGTTTATCAAGCATTTTTTCGGACTCCGGTTGAGGGGTGTGTCGCGCGGTAGTTTACCTTGCGTTTTCCGCATGATAAATCGACTTATCTGCATGGTTTCATGAGGAATTGGAATACATGATCGCCCCGCGCCGGTTCCTGCCCTCGGTCCCTGCCCTGCAGGCCCTTGAAGCCGTCGAGCGCCTGGGCAGCGCGACGGCAGCGGCCGAGGAGCTCGCGCTGACGCAAAGCGCCGTGTCGCGCCAGTTGCAGGCGCTCGAAGCGCAGCTCGGTGTGCCGCTTCTCAACCGCTCGCGCAAGCGGCTGGGCCTGACGCCGGCAGGCGCGCGTTATGCCTCGGACGTGCGCGGCGCACTGCAGCAGATCGCGCAGGCCTCGCTGCGGCTGCAGACGGATATTGGCGGCGGCGCTGTCAACCTGGCCATCCTGCCCAGTTTCGGCATGCGCTGGCTGGTGCCACGCCTTCCACGGTTCGCCAGCGCGCATCCCGAGATTACGATCAACATGACAACACGGCTCGAGCAGTTCAATTTTGCCTCGGAACCCTTTGATGCGGCAATAGTTTTCAGCGAAGGAACCTGGCCGGGAACCGAGCGCATGCTGCTCGCCCGCGAGCATGTGGTGCCCGTCGCCCTGCCCGGCCTGATCGCGGATCAGGCAATCAATAGCCCGCAGGATTTACTGCGTCTGCCGCTCTTGCATATCCAGACGCGGCCAAGGGCCTGGGCGGAATGGTTTGCAGCGCATGACCTGCCGACGCCACATGTGACCGGCACCTATTACGACCAGTTCACGACGATGATCCAGGCCGTTCTGCATGGGTTGGGAGTGGCGTTGCTGCCGGACTATCTGATCCGCCAGGAACTGGCCGAAAGGCGATTGAAAGTGGTCTTCGGCGACCCCATTGAAAGTCGCGGCGCCTATTGGCTGACATGGCCCGAGGACAAGTCAAGCGACCCGGCCCTGCGTCATTTCCGCGACTGGCTGGCCGACGAGATCGAGGCCGAGGATATGCTGCCACGGTGATCCATGCCTGCACGGAATGGTTAATTCCAATCGTTGACGTTAATCCGTCGCCGTCCAACAGGGGGTGACATGCGTGCACCCCCCGGCTGACATCCGGCTGCCGGGCAATCCGTTAATCGACGACCCGTCAGAAGGGTTAACCGGGCGCACGCCCCCTGCCCTAGCCCAGGGCGTAGCCGGCGCCGCGGACGGTGCGCACGGGATCGGATCCGCCATGACGGGTCAGCGCCTTGCGCAGGCGCCCGACATGCACGTCGACAGTGCGGGTGTCGACATAGATGTCGCGCCCCCAGACCCTGTCGAGCAGCTGTTCGCGGCTCCAGACCCGGCCCGGCTTTTCCATGAACGTGGACAGCAGCCGGAACTCGGTCGGGCCGAGCTTGAGCTCTTTGCCGTCGCGGGTCACACGGTGGGTTTCGCTGTCGAGCACGATGTCCTGGTATTCGAGCCGCTCGCCCACGGTCGAGGGGCGCACGCGCCGCAGCTGTGTGCGCACCCGGGCCATCAACTCGACCACCGAGTAGGGTTTGACGACATAGTCATCGGCGCCGGTTTCCAGTCCGCGCACGCGGTCGACCTCTTCGGATCGGGCCGAGATCATGATCACCGGCACCTGCCGGGTCTCCGGGCGCATCTTGAGACGCCGGCAGACTTCGATGCCGGAAAGGTTCGGCAGCATCCAGTCGAGCAGGATGATGTCTGGCTGCTCCTCTTCGACCATCATGATCGCCTCTTCGCCGTCACCGGCGCGGGCCACGCGAAAGCCTTCGGCCTCGAGATTGTAGGCCAGCACCTCGCGCTGGGCCGGTTCATCCTCGACCAGAAGCACGGTGGGCTGTTCGGACGACATGGGATCAGTCCTCTTCGGTGATCGACGCGTCAATCGAAGTGAGGTCGAGTTTTTTCCGGTCTTCGTCCGGGATTTCGCCCGTTACAAGATAGACAACCTGCTCGGCGATGGCGGTGACATGATCGCCCATGCGTTCGGTGTTCTTGGCGATGAAATGCAGGTGCATGCAGGGGGTGATGTTACGCGGGTCTTCCATCATGAAAGTGATGAATTCGCGGAAGAGCGCATTGTAGAGCTGGTCGATGTCACGATCGCGGTGAATGACATCCATGGCCAGTTCTGCGTCGCGCCGGATATAGGCATCGAGCGCATCCTTGAGCATCAGCTGCACGTCGCGCGACATGCGCTTGAGCGAGACGTTCGCCTCTTCGATCGGTGTCATCTGGACCAGCACGCTGGTGCGCTTGGCCATGTTCTTGGCATAGTCACCGATGCGTTCGAGGTTGCCAGCGATTTTCATCACCGACAGGATCAGCCGCAGGTCGATCGCGGTGGGCGCGCGCAGCGCGATGATGCGGGCGGCCTCGTCATTGATCAGTTCCTCGAGATCGTCGATGGCGCGATCGCCGGCGCGGACCTGTTCGGCCTGCTCCTCATCCCGATTGGCCAGGCAGTCGGCGGCGTCAAGGATCGCCTTTTCGACCATCCCGCCCATTTTCATGATCTGCGCCTGAACGGTTTCGAGATCGCGGTCGAAGGCCGAGGCGATATGTTCGTGAGACATCTGTGTTCTCCTTAGCCGATCCGGCCGGTGATGTAGGATTCGGTGCGGGGATCGTTTGGTTTGGTGAAGATCTGCCCGGTTTCACCGTATTCGACCAGGTTACCCAGGTGGAAGAAGGCGGTTTTCTGGCTGACGCGGGCGGCCTGCTGCATCGAGTGGGTCACGATGACGACCGAGAAGTTCTGCTTCAGCTCGTCGATCAGTTCCTCGACCTGCGCGGTGGCAATGGGATCGAGCGCCGAGCAGGGTTCGTCCATGAGCAGAACCTCGGGCTCGGTGGCGATGGCGCGCGCGATGCAGAGCCGTTGTTGCTGACCGCCGGAAAGGCCGGTGCCAGGGGCGTGAAGCCTGTCCTTCACCTCATCCCAGAGGGCGCCGCGGCGCAGGGATTTCTCGACGATCTCGTCAAGCTCGGCCTTGTTGCGGGCCAACCCGTGGATACGCGGACCATAGGCGATGTTGTCGTAGATCGATTTCGGAAACGGGTTCGGTTTCTGAAACACCATGCCCACCTTGGCGCGCAGCTGCACCGGATCGACGGATTTATCGTAGATGTCTTCGCCGTCCAGCAGGATCGTGCCTTCGACGCGACAGATGTCGATCGTATCGTTCATCCGGTTCAGGCACCGCAGGAAGGTCGACTTGCCGCAGCCCGAGGGGCCGATGAAGGCGGTCACGGTTTTGTCCTCGATGTCGACGCTGACATCTTTGATCGCGTGGTTGTCGCCGTAGAACACCTGAACGTCGCGGGCGTTGATCTTGATATCGGTCTGGCTCACGGAGGCCTCCCTATTGGGTGTGTCGAACATGGGTGTCTCCCTACCAACGGCGCTCAAACCGGCGGCGCAGGATGATGGCGATGATGTTCATGGCCAGCAGGAAGGCAAGCAGGATGATAATCCCGCCCCAGGCCTTTTCATAAAAGCTGGCATCGGCGCGCGCGGCCCATGTGTAGATCTGTGCCGGCATGGCCGAGTTCGGTTCGGTAAAGCCGGCCATCACGGTTTCCGGGTAACCGCGCGCGACGAACCCCACCATACCGATGAGCAAAAGCGGCGCGGTTTCGCCAAGCGCCTGGGCAAGGCCGATGATGGTGCCGGTCAGGATCCCGGGCATGGCCAGCGGCAACACGTGGTGGAACACCGCCTGCATCTTCGAGGCGCCCACCCCGAGCGCGGCATCGCGGATCGACGGCGGCACGGATTTGAGCGACGCCCGGGTCGAGATGATGATCGTCGGCAGCGTCATCAGCGTGAGCACCAGGCCGCCCACCAACGGGGCCGATTGCGGCAGGTGCATGAACTGGATGAACACCGCGAGCCCGAGGATACCGAAGACGATCGAGGGCACCGCGGCCAGGTTCGAGATATTCACCTCGATCAGGTCGGTGAAGCGGTTCTTCGGCGCGAATTCCTCAAGATAGATCGAGGCGGCGACACCGATCGGCAGCGACAGCACGAGCACCACCAGCATCATGAAGAACGAGCCAACGACCGAGGCGCCCAGCCCCGCGCCGCCGGGGTTGTCCACGCCCGAGTCGGCGCCGGTGATGAAGGTCGAGTTGAAGGCGGTCCTGACAATGCCCGCATCGTGCAGCGCATCGACGAGGTCGAGATCGGTTTTCATCAGGAAGCGGCTGTCCTGCAGGGTATCGCGGCTGACGCGCCCCTTGAAATAGCCGTCGACGCGCGACGAGGCGGGCAGCTGGAACGAGACCGCCTGCCCCACCTGATCGGGATTTGCCGCGTAGAAGCTGCGCAGGTCGCCGCCGATCTTGCCCAGCAGCCGTTCGATGGCGGCATCGTCAAACGCCACGTCAAGCCCGCGCGCATCAAGCTTTTCCTTCAGCGCGGCGATAAACATCGTCTGGTAGGCCTTGGTCTTGAAGAGCTGGCTTTCGGCCTCGTCAAGCTGGGCCTGGGTCAGCGTGAACTCGATATCGACGACGGTGCGGGAAAAGGCCGGCGCTCCCGAACGGATGATCGACACCGCCAGCACGACAAGAAAGAAGATCCCCACCAGGATCGCGGCGATGCCATAGGCCTTGAACCGGGACTCGGCGCGGTTGCGGCGCTTGGTGCGGACGTCCAGCGTGTGCAGAGAGCGGTTTTTCGGGGATTCGCCGCCGGAGTTCAGCGTTGCGTCGGTCATTCGTACTGCTCCCGATACTTGCGCACGATGTAGAGCGCGAAGATGTTGAGCCCGAGCGTGATGACGAAGAGCGTCATGCCGAGCGCGAAGGCCACCAGCGCCTCGGGCGAGGCGAAATCGGCGTCGCCGGTCAGCTGGCTGACGATCTTGGCGGTCACCGTGGTCATCGCCTCGAACGGGTTGAGCGAGAGCCGCGCGGCGGCCCCTGCCCCGAGCACCACGATCATGGTTTCACCGATGGCGCGGCTGGCGGCCAGCAGGATCGCACCGACGATCCCCGGCAGCGCGGCAGGCAGCACCACCTGCCGTATGGTTTCGGACTTCGTGGCGCCAAGGCCGTAGGCGCCATCGCGCAAAGCCTGCGGCACGGCATTGATGATGTCATCGGAAAGCGAGCTGACAAACGGGATGAGCATGATGCCCATCACCAGGCCCGCCGTCATCACCGCGGTGCCGGCCTGCATCCAGCCGAGACCCTCCTTGCCAAACACGGTCATCAGCAGCGGCCCGACCGTCAGCAGCGCGAAAAGGCCATAGACGATGGTGGGGATGCCGGCGAGGATTTCCAGCATCGGCTTGGCCACGGCGCGCACGCGCGGGGTGGCATATTCCGACAGGTAGATGGCCGAGAAAAGGCCGATCGGCACCGCCACGGCCAGCGCGACGATAGAGATGTAGAACGTGCCCCAGAGAAGCGGCAGCACGCCAAGGTCGGATGCCCCTCCACGACCCGAGAAACTGGGCGCCCAGTTGAGCCCGGTGAAGAAATCCGAGGCCGGGTAGAGGCGGAAAAACTCGACCGTGTTGAAGACGAGGCTGAGCACGATGCCGATGGTGGTAAGGATGGCAATCGACGCCGCCCCGATCAGGAGCGCGCGAATGCCCGTTTCAACCACGTTGCGCGCGCGAAACTCTGCGCTGGTTTCACGCAGGCCCCAGAGCGCGCCCAAGACCGCAACCGCGATCACCGCGATCGCCATCCAAAGCCGCCCAGCCGCGTTCTGAACGCGGTATTCCTGGGCCGCGCGCAGGATCGGCGCGGTGATCTGCGAGGTCACGATCTGGCCCGCATCCTTGAGCTTCTGGGTCACCTCGGCAGCGTCGGCCCCGGCGTTGCCCGCAAAGCCTTCGTCCATCTGGCCAGCGGCCACTGCGGCATCGAGACCATCGGCGGTGCGGCGCACTTCGGCCAGCACCAGCCCGCGGCTAGAGCCTTCGGCGATCTCGCTGTCGGGGATCAAGCCCGAGACGACCGAGTTCACGTAGAACGGTTGCGCCAGCAACCAGACGAGAAGCAGCAGCACGGCGGGAACGACGGCTTTCAGCGCGACGTTCGCGCCATAGTAGGACGGCAGCGAATGCAGCGCGCGGCGGTCTCCCCCGACGCTGGCCAGGGCACGCCCGCGGCCCAGCAGGTAGCCGGCGGCGGCGATGCCGAGCACAATCAGAATGAGCCAGAGTAGCGGCATGTATCCCCCGAAGAGCGTTGGAAAAGGTCCTAAAAGGAAAAGGGGCGGCGGAATATGCCGCCCCTTGGGAACAGGTCAACGACCGGATTACATACCGCTGCCCATGGTCTTTTCTTCGGCCACGGCGGCCTGGGTGGCAGCCAGTTCCGGATCGGCGACAAGGCCGTATTGGGCCAGCGGGCCCTGCGGGCCTGCGATTTCGTCGGCGGTGAAGAACTGGGCGTACTCCTTGAGTCCCGGGATCACGCCGATATGCGCCTTCTTGACGTAGAAGAAGAGCGGGCGCGAGACCGGGTATTCGCCGCTGGCGATGGTCTCGGTCGAGGGCGAGACGCCGCCCATGGTGGCGACCTTCAGCTTGTCGGTATTGTTCTCGTAGAACGCGAGACCAAAGACGCCGATGCCGTTGGTGTTGGCGTCGATGCGCGCCAGCGTTTCGGTATAGTCGCCGTCGATATCGACCGACTTGCCGTCCTGGCGCACGTCGAGGCAGGCATCCTCGGCGTCGTCTTCGGTCATGCCGCCGTCCATCATGGCTTTCATGGTACCGGTGTCTTCACAGCCTGTCAGCAGCACCTTGTCTTCGAAAACCTCGCGGGTGCCGTGCTTGGTGCCTGGGATGAACATCGCGATCTCGGCATCGGGCAGCTCGGCGTTGAACTCGGTCCAGCTGTTATAGGGGTTGTCGACCACTTCGCCGTCTTTCAGCACCTTGGCGCCGATGGCGTTGAAGATGTCCGAGGGCTCGAACGCGGCGAAGGCCGGGCCCGACTGCTGGGAGGCAAAGACGATGCCGTCATAGCCGATGCGGACCTCGATGATGTCGGTCACACCGTTTTCGGCGCAGGCATTGATTTCCTTTTCGCGGATCTTGCGCGAGGCATTGGCGATGTCGATGGTGTTCTCGCCCACGCCTTCGCAGAAGCGCTTGAGCCCGGCCGAGGAGCCGCCCGACTCGACGACCGGCGTCGGGAAATCCGTGTTGTCGCCGAACAGCTCGGCCACGATCGAGGCATAGGGCAGCACGGTCGACGAGCCGGCCACCTGGACCTGGTCGCGCGCGGCGGCGGCGGTGGCGGAAACGGCGGCAATGGCAGCAGCCGAGGTGGCGAGTTTGAAAAGGGTCATGGATCACTCCTGATTGCGTTTGCGCGGCCCCCATCCCGAGGAACCTTGCGGCGCGGCCTACGCGTTGCACGCAATGCTTTTGTGACAGGTGTGTAACAGTTTCATGACAACGATCATTTTCGCGGCGAATTTTCGCGAGATCAGCCGTCGGCAGGCAGGATGACCGTAAATGTACTGCCCTTGCCCGGTGTGCTGTCGATGCGTAACCGACCGCGGTGGCGGTTAACGATATGCTTGACGATAGCCAGGCCAAGCCCGGTGCCCCCCACCTGCCGCGACCGGTGCGAATCGACACGGTAGAAGCGTTCGGTCAGCCGCGGGATGTGAAGCGGGTCGATACCGGGGCCGGTATCCGTGACACTCAGCAGCACGCCGGGGCCGCGCAGGGCCGCTTCGCGTTCGGACAGCGACAGGCCGAGGGTGACGGTGCCCCCTGCCCCGCCATATTTGATCGCGTTCTCAACGAGGTTCGTCAAAAGCTGGCGCAGCTGCTCCTCGTCGCCCGGCACGGTGACGGCCCCGTCGGGCATCCGGGTTTCAAGAGTCACGTTGCTTTGCGCGGCCACGGGGCCCAGCCCGTGCAGCACTGAGCGCGCCAGCGCGGCCAGATCGACCGGCGCAGCCGGGCGCTGGCGTTCCTGCGCCTCGACCCGGCTGAGCGCCAGAAGGTCGCGCACCAGCCGCTCCATGCGCTGGGCCTCGGCCTGCATGGTGGCAAGAAAACGGTCCTGCGCGTCGGGATCGTTGCGGGCGGGGCCCTGCAGGGTTTCGATGAAGCCCATCAGCGCGGTCAGCGGCGTGCGCAGTTCGTGGCTGACATTGGCGACAAAATCACGGCGCATCTGGCCGGCAGACTCCAGCTCCGAGATATCCTCGAAGCTGACCAGGACGCCGCTGAAATCGCCGCATTCGACCCAGCCACAATGCACCACGTAAGTGGCATCGCTGCCGCCGCTGCGTGCAAGGTAGCGTGCCTTGCCCGGGGTCAGCGCGCGCCCGCAGTTCTCGATCGCATCCAGGATCTCGGGCTGGCGCAGGGCGGCAGCGTAGTGCCGGCCGATCACGTGATCCCCCAGGAGGGCGACCGCCCTGGCATTCGCCACCGTAACGCGTTCATCGCGCGCAACGAGGATCGCCGCCAGTGGAACGGCATCGACAAGCGTCTGGGCGGTGTTTTCGGTCATTCTCGGGCGTCCGCTGGATCCTGCCGGGACAGTCGTCCAGTTTACCGGAATTGTAAATGCGCCGGGCCGCCCGGCGCCGGCATCGCACTTTTTGGGGAATTGCACACGCTTGGCACACGCCTAAGGTGGTGCGGGCTGACTCGTGTTGCGCTGAATTCTTTTGGGGAAGGACCTTTGCACAATGCCCGAAATTGAACTGCCACTGGACCCGTTCATCCTGAGTATCGCGGCGGGGGACGAACCGGGCCCGACGCCCGACGGAAAACATACCCTGGTCGAGTTGCCGATTGAGACCCTGAGCGTGGAGGCGGTGCGTCGCATGGCGCCGGACAAGGTGATCTGCTGGCTGTTCTGCCCGCGCTATGACGTTTTCGACATCGCGGCGCACCTTGAGGCGGCCGGTTTCGAGGGGACACTGATCGCCGCCGCAGCGCAACTTCCACGCAAGAGCATTGTCGAGAAGGAACTGCGCGCGCGGTTCCCCGGGCTGGCCTTTCAGCTGTTATCGCCCGCGCGCCTCTCGGGACGGGCCCGCGCCTATCATCGGGCAATCACGCGTCCATCCGCCTCGCCCCGGCAGGCCTGGGCGCAGGAAGATGCAACCCCTTAAGCGGTTCAGCCGACCGGGCTCAGCCCGTCGCGGAAACGGCGCATGTTATCCTGGTAGTGCTGCGCGCTGGCCGTCAGCATGGCAATGGCCGGTCCGTCGAGTTGACGCACGACCTTGCCGGGCGCGCCCATCACCAGGCTGCCATCCGGGATCTCTTTTTTCTCAGTGATCAATGCGCCGGCCCCGATCAGGCAGTTCTTGCCGATCCTGGCCCCATTCAGGATGGTCGCACCCATGCCGATCAGGGTGTTGTCACCGATGGTGCAGCCATGCAGCATAACCTTGTGCCCGATGGTGCAATCCGCGCCGATGGTCAGCGGAAAACCCATGTCGGTATGCATCACGCAGTTTTCCTGCACGTTCGAGCCGCGCCCGACGATGATCGGCTCGTTGTCGCCGCGCAGCGTGGCGCCGAACCAGACCGAGGCGCCCTCCTCAAGCACGACCTGGCCGATCAGGTTGGCATCGGGGGCAACCCAGCTGTCTTCGTGACATTGCGGGCTGTGGCCCTCAAGCGCGTAAAGCGTCATGTCTGCATCTCCTCGAATTCTGATTGCAGCTTGCGCACGTGATCAACCAGCATCGGCTGCTGGATCCGGCGCAGGCGGGTGGCGGTGACGATGCCCTTGAGATCGGCATCGGTGCGGTCGAGATCATCGTTGATCAGCACGTAGTCATAGCTGCCCCAGTGCGAGATCTCGTCCCAGCTTTTCTGCATGCGACGGGCGATCACCTCGTCGCTGTCCTGTGCGCGGCTGACCAGCCGGCGGTGCAGTTCGGTGATCGAAGGCGGCAACAGGAAGATTGAAAGCGTATGCGGCGCAAGCGCAGAGTTGCGAATCTGCTGGGCGCCCTGCCAGTCGATATCGAACAGCACATCCTGCCCGGCCTCGATCGCACGTTCTACGGGCCGCCGGGGCGAGCCGTAGAAATTGCCGAAGACATGCGCATGTTCCAGCATGTCGCCTTCGGAGACATCGCGCTTGAACGCCTCTTCGGTCATGAAGTGATAATCCTTGCCGTCCACCTCGCCGGGGCGGGGTTTGCGCGTGGTCGCCGACACCGAAAAGCGGATCGTCGGATCCCATTCGCGCAGGCGCTTGGAGAGCGTCGATTTGCCCGCGCCCGAGGGCGAGGACAGTATGATGAGAAGGCCACGCCGTTTCGTCATATCGTCATTCCACGTTCTGAACCTGTTCGCGCAACTGGTCGATCACCGCCTTGAGCTCGAGCCCGATGGCGGTGAGCGCCTTCGACTGCGATTTCGAGCAAAGGGTGTTGGCCTCGCGGTTGAATTCCTGGGTGAGGAAGTCGAGCTTGCGCCCAACCGGCCCGTCGGCGGCCAGCAGATCGCGGGCGGCGCCGACATGGGCGGTCAGCCGGTCAAGCTCTTCGGTGATGTCGGCCTTGACCGCAATCAACGCCAGCTCCTGCGCTACGCGGTCTTCGTCTGCGCCCGCAGCATTGTCGAGAACGCGCGCCAGCGCGTGGCGAAGCGCCTCGGCCATGTCGGCGCGGCGGTCCACGGCGGCGGCGGCGGCGCTGGCCGTCAGCGCCTCGATCTGGGCGATCTGGGTGTTCAGCACGTCATTCAGCGCGCGGCCTTCGGCCGCACGCATGTCGAGGAACTCGGCCAGCAGCGGCTCGAACGCCTTCAGCAGTGCATCGCGCAGCGGTGCGGTGTCGTCCTCGGCGCTGACCTGTTCCAGAACGCCACGCTGCCCGAGAATGTCAGAGGCGCGCGTCGGCCCCAGACTGACGCCTTTCTCATGCGCGCGCTCCTCGACCTGTGCCAGCGCCGTGAGCACCGCATCGAGCTGCGCCTGGTTGACCGCCAGCGTGCCTGCGTCATCCTCGCGCTGAACGCGCAGCGACAGCGTGACCGAGCCGCGCGACAGCGCCGCGCCCAAGCGTGTGCGCAACGCTGCCTCTAACCCGCCGATCCAGTCAGGCACCCGCAGCCGCAGATCAAGCCCCTTGGCATTGACGCTGCGCAGTTCCCAGTTCCAGCCATAGGCTCCCATCTGTCCCTTGGCCGAGGCAAAGCCGGTCATCGACTGTATCACGTTCATCCCCTTGTCAGGCTTGGGCCCCGTGATGCCATTGCCCCGGTCCGGGGGCAAGGCCTGACAGTTGCGATACGGACGCGGCATAGGGATGCCCCGAGACAGGCGCGGTTAACCAAATCCTTAGAAAATTCACCAAATGCACCTCAAACGGTGGCATATTAAGACTTGGGTAATCATTCTGACCATATTGTTGACGCGAGCCACGACACCCGGTCAGGCAAGTAACGGACGATCGAGGTGGTGTGCATGCGATGGCTGGAGAATGAGGGTGGCAACGTAATCGACATGACGGGCAATCTGGGCAACAGAAGGTACCGCGCGGTTGCAGAGGTTGAAACCTATTGGGAGGCCCTGCGCCAGGGCGCAGGCGTGCCCCGGCGCAGCGAGATCGACCCGCGCGGAATCGAAAACGCGCTGGAATACGCTTTCGTGCTGGAACGGATCGCCCCCGGCCTCGCACGCCTGCGCATCGCGGGGATGCACCTGAACGACCTGATGGGCATGGAGGTGCGCGGCATGCCGGTGAGTTCCTTCATCCCGCCCGCCGGGCGCAGCCGGTTTTCCGAAACGCTGGAGGCGGTGCTGAATACGCCGGCCACAGCCCGGGTCACGCTGAGCGCGGAAACCGGCATCGGCAAGCCGGCGCTGGAGGGCCAGATGGTACTGTTGCCGCTGCAAAGCGACCTGGGCGACATCAGCCGCGTGCTGGGCCGCGTGCTGGGTTGTTTCGAAACCAGCGGACCGATCGGGCGCGCGCCGCGCCGGTTCAACCTGATGCATACCGAGTTGCGGCCGGTGAATAGCGCGCCGATGATCACGGCGCCTGCGCCCCGGCCCACGCCGGCCGGCCTGGCCGAACCGCGCCGCCCATTCCGGCAGGGGCCCGCGCGCGGCGAGCGTCCAAGTTACCTGCGGCTGGTCAAGTCGGAGGACTAAGAAAATCCGGCGCCAACGGGCGCCGGTTTTTGTTTTCAGGCTGTTAGAGGGCGATCTTAAACCGCCGCGGCCTGTTTTTCGTCGCGCAGCGAGGTCAATTCCTCGGCCACCAGGAACGCCAGTTCCAGCGATTGCGAGGCGTTCAGACGCGGATCGCAGGCGGTATGGTAGCGGTCGCTCAGGTTCTCCTCGGTCACCGCGCGGACACCGCCGGTGCATTCCGTCACGTCCTGGCCGGTCATCTCGAAATGCACGCCGCCGGGCACGGTGCCCTCGGCCTTGTGCACGGCGAAAAACTCGCGCACCTCGCGCAGCACCGAGTCAAACGGGCGGGTCTTGTAGCCGGTGCCCGACTTGATGGTGTTGCCATGCATCGGGTCGCAAACCCAGAGCACGTTGGCGCCTTCTTCCTTCACCGTCCGGATCAGCCGCGGCAGATGTTCGCCCACGTTGCCCGCGCCGAAGCGCGTGATCAGCGTCAGCCGGCCGGCTTCGTTTTGCGGGTTCAGCTTCCCTAGGAGGCGCTTGAGATCGTCGGCTTCCATCGTCGGGCCGCATTTCAGGCCGATCGGGTTCAGCACGCCGCTGAGGAACTCGACATGCGCGCCATCGGGCTGCCGGGTGCGGTCGCCGATCCACAGCATGTGGCCCGAGCCTGCCAGCCAGTTGCCCGAGGTGGAATCGACGCGCGTCAGCGCCTCTTCGTATTCCAGGAGCAGCGCTTCGTGGCTGGTGTAGAAGCTGACAGTGCGCAGCGAGGACGAATTCGAACTGTCGACGCCGGCGGCCTTCATGAAATCGAGCGTGTCGCTGATCCGGCCGGCCATTTCGCGATAGCGCGCGGCCTTCTCGCCCTCGGTAAAGCCGAGGGTCCAGCTGTGTACCTGGTGCACATCGGCATAGCCCCCGGTCGAGAACGCGCGCAGGAGGTTCAGCGTGGCCGCGGCCTGAGTATAGGCCTGCAGCATCTTGCGCGGATCGGGGATACGCGCCTCAGGTGTAAAGTCGAGCTCGTTGATGATGTCGCCACGGTAGCTGGGCAGTTCGACGCCATCGACCACCTCGGTCGGCGCGCTGCGGGGCTTGGCGAACTGGCCGGCCATGCGGCCGACCTTGACCACCGGCACCTTTGCGCCGTAGGTCAGCACCATCGCCATCTGCAGCATCACCTTGAAGGTGTCGCGGATCGCATCGGCAGAAAACTGCTCGAAACTTTCGGCGCAATCCCCGCCCTGCAGCAAAAACGCCTCGCCGCGCGAGGCGGCACCGAGTTGCTCCTTCAGGCGGCGCGCCTCGCCGGCAAAGACGAGCGGCGGATATTTCGCCAGCTGGGCTTCAACGGCCTTCAGCTCGGCTTCATCCGTGTAATCCGGCATCTGGATGCGCGGCTTCGCGCGCCAGCCGGATTTGGTCCAGTCACTCATTGTCTTTCTCCGGTCTCTTTCAATCGAAGCCTCCATATACAGAACCCATCCAGCGCTGACCATATCAGAATCGCACCCTTGACGGCGCCGCCCGGGTCTGACCATGTGGCGATGACCGACATGAAGTGACGCTTTCGGATCATGCGGCGCAGCGCGGCGCAACACCCGGGAGCATACGATTTCGAAAAGACACGACGATGAACGAACCCCGCCAGACGATCGACATTGCCAACGCGCCGGCCAAGCCGCGCCGTTTCATCTTTGTCCTCATGGACCAGTTCACGCTGCTGTCGTTCGCCTCGGCGCTCGAGGCGTTGCGCATCGCCAACCGGATGTCGGACCGCACGCTTTACGAATGGCGCCTGGCCGGCGAAGGTGGCGAAACCGTCAGCTGTTCTGCCGGCACGACCTTTACCATGGACATGGATCTGGAAGAGGTCGGCCGCGATGACACGATCCTGCTATGTGGCGGGATCAACATCCAGAAGGCCACGACGAAGAAGCTGTTGTCCTGGCTGCGCCGCGAAGCGCGCAAAGGGCCGATCATCGGCGGGCTTTGCACCGCGGCCTATACGCTGGCCAAGGCCGGCCTGCTGGACGGCAAACGCGCGACGATTCACTGGGAGAACCAGGACAGTTTCACCGAGGAATTCGACGAGGTGAACCTTACGAAATCGGTGTTCGTGGTCGATGGCAACCGGTTGACGACGGCGGGTGGCACCTCGTCTATCGATCTGATGCTGAAGCTGATTGCCGACGATCATGGCGAGGAACTGGCCAATGCGGTGGCCGATCAACTGATCTATTCCTCGATCCGCACCGATCAGGATACGCAGCGCCTGTCGGTCCCCACCCGCATCGGCGTGCGCCATCCAAAGCTGAGCCAAGTGATCCAGATGATGGAACAGAATATCGAGGAGCCGATCAGCCCCTCGATACTGGCGAAAGAGGTGGGCATGTCGACCCGGCAGTTGGAACGTCTGTTCCGCCGCTACCTGAACCGCAGCCCCAAACGCTACTATATGGAGCTGCGCCTGCAGAAGGCGCGCAACCTGCTGATGCAGACGGATATGAGCGTGATCAACGTGGCGCTGGCCTGCGGCTTTGCCTCGCCCTCGCATTTCTCGAAATGTTATCGGGCGCATTACGACACGACACCCTATCGCGAGCGCGGCAGCCATGCCACGCGGCTTTCGGTCTGATCAGAAACGGTCGGCGATCGCTCCGAAAAGCCGCGCCTGCGGGCGCCCGATCACTCGGGCGCGATGCGGTACAGCGCGCCGTTGCCTTCGGACAGAAGCCAGAGCGCCCCGTCGGGGCCTTCGCGCAGGTCCCGTACCCGGATGGTTTGCGGCCCTTCGATAAGGCCAAGCTGCGACCGCGCCCCGGGCGCCAGCACCGTGACCTGGTCGAATTTCAAAGAACCGACGAAAAACGCTCCTCGCGCGGCGGGCCAGCCCGTGCCGGAATGGATGACAAAACCCGACGGCGCAATTGACGGGTCCCAATAGAACACGGGCTGTTCCATCCCCGGCTTTTCCGTGCCTTCTCCGATTTTCGCACCCGAGTAATGGCGGCCATAGGCGATGACCGGCCAGCCGTAATTTGCCCCGCGCCGGATCAGGTTCACCTCGTCCCCGCCGCGGGCGCCGTGCTCAACGATCCAGAGCTGCCCCTGCGCATCGAGCGCGGCCCCCTGCGGGTTGCGGTGGCCATAGGACCAGATTTCGGGCCGTGCGCCCGCGGCGCCCCGAAACGGGTTGTCGGCGGGGATGCTGCCATCGCGATTCACGCGGATCACGCTGCCATTGTGGCGCGACAGGTCCTGCGCCGACGGCCGGTCGCCGCGCTCGCCAATGGTCAGGTAGAGCTTGCCATCGCTGGCTTCGGCGATGCGGCCACCGAAATGCCGACCACCGGACGAACCCCGGGCCATCTCGAAGATCACGCGCAAGTCGCTGAGGCGGTCGTCTTCAAGGCGGGCCACGGCCAGCGCCGTGCCCGCCCCCTGCCCCTGCGGCCGGGCGAAGCTGAGGAAAACCTCGCCAGTCTGGGAAAAATCACGCGCTACGACCACGTCGAGCAGGCCGCCCTGCCCGCGCGCCGCCACCTGCGGCAGGCCCGCGACCTGCCGGCGCGCGCCATCGGGCGCGAGCCGCCAAAGCCGGCCGGCACGCTCGGTCACCAGCATGTCGCCGCCGGGCAGGAACGCCACAGACCACGGCACGCGAAAGCCATCGGCCACGCGTTCGATGCGGGCCGGGCCGAATGGCGTGTTGATCTCTTGCGCGGCGGCCAGCCCGGGAAGCGCGACGAGAATTGAAAAAGCGAGGCGAAACGCGGTTTTCCACAGTGGCATGCAAGGTCTCCTTCTTGCCCCCGAGACTAACACACCGGCCCCACCCCGCAGGGCAAATTCGCGTGAGGCTGGACGGCCCAAGTTTACCTAGCGGAAACGCTTTTCTTTTCCGATTCCAACGAATAGGGTGCGACCCGGACTTAAAGTTCCAACTTGGGAGTACACAAATGAAAAAGCTTTTTGCAACCACGGCCCTGACCGCGCTGATCGCAGGCGCGGGCCACGCCGAAGACATCAAGATCGGCGTTCTTCTGGGCTTTACCGGCCCGATTGAATCGACCGTGGCGCATATGGCCCCGGCCGCGCACCTGGCCATCAAGGAAGTCAGCGACAGCGGCCTGCTGCTGGGCGGTTCGACCGTGACCGGCGTGAACGGCGACACCACCTGCATCGACTCGTCGGCTGCCACCGCGGCAGCCGAGCGCCTGATCACCTCGGACGGCGTCAAGGGCATCGTCGGCGGTGACTGCTCGGGCGTGACCGGCGCGGTTCTCAACAACGTGGCCAAGGCCAACGGCATCGTCATGATCTCGCCCTCGGCCACCTCGCCGGCGCTGAGCCACATGAATAACGAAGATGACGGCCTGTTCTTCCGCACCGCCCCGTCGGATGCCCGCCAGGGTGTGGTGATGACGCAGGTGCTGATGGATCGCGGCATCAAGGAAGTGGCCGTGACCTACACCAACAACGACTACGGCAAGGGCCTGGCCGACAGCTTCCAGGCCGCGTTCGAGGCCGCAGGCGGCACCGTGACGATCAACGCCGCCCACGAAGACGGCAAGGCCGACTACTCGGCCGAGGTGGCCGCGCTGGCGGCAGCCGGTGGTCAGCGCCTGGTCGTGGCGGGCTATGTCGACCAGGGTGGTGCCGGCATCGTGCGTGCAGCCCTCGACACCGGGGCGTTCGACACGTTCCACTTCCCCGACGGGATGATCTCGGACGCGCTGGTCGCCAACTTCGGTGCGGAAATCGAAGGGTCGACCGGTCAGCACCCCAGCCCCTCGGAAGAGCTGGCCAACCGCTTCAAGGAAGTGGCCGCGGCAGCGGGCGCCGACTGGGAGCCGACCACGCCGTTCTCGCCCGAGTCCTATGACGCGGCGGCGCTGATCCTGCTGGCGATGCAGGCCGCGGGTTCGTCGGATCCGGCCGACTACAAAGGCAAGATCATGGACGTGGCCAACGCCCCGGGCGAGCCGATCCAGGCCGGTGAATTGGCCAAGGCGCTCAAGATCCTCGCCGAAGGTGGTGAGATCGACTTTGTCGGCGGCACCGGCGTCGAGCTCGTGGGCCCCGGCGAAGCGGCAGGCAACTACCGCGAAGTCGAGATCAAGGACGGCAAGGACATGACGGTTCAGTACCGCTGAGCGGGCTGGAACGACAACCACATGGACGGTCCGGGCTTGCCCGGGCCGTCTGTTTCAAGCTACACAGTTTGAACGTCTGACCGGACGACAAGATCCGGGATACGGGGGGGTATACATGATCACCGTTGAAAACGTGCACAAGCACTTCGGCGGCTTTCACGCCGTTGACGGGGCCACGCTGACGATCGAGGAACGTTCGATCACCGGGCTGATCGGCCCTAATGGCGCCGGAAAAACCACTCTTTTCAACGTGATCGCGGGCGTTCTTGAACCAACGTCAGGCCGCGTGACGATGGCGGGTGAAGACATCACCGGGCTGCCGCCGCACACGTTGTTCCAGAAGGGCCTGCTGCGTACCTTCCAGATCGCGCATGAGTTCGGCTCGATGACTTGCCGGGAAAACCTGATGATGGTGCCGGGCAACCAGTCGGGCGAACAGCTGTGGAACACCTGGTTCGGCCGCAAGCGCATCGCCGACGAGGAGCGCGCCCTGCGCGCCAAGGCCGACGAGGTGCTGGAGTTCCTGACCATCGAACACCTGGCCGATCACAAGGCGGGCCAGGTTTCGGGCGGGCAGAAGAAACTGCTGGAACTGGGCCGGACGATGATGGTGGACGCCAAGATCGTGTTCCTGGACGAGGTCGGCGCGGGGGTGAACCGCACCCTTCTGAACACCATCGCCGATGCCATTCTGCGCCTGAACAAGGAGCGCAACTATACCTTCGTGGTGATCGAACACGACATGGATTTCATCGAGCGCCTGTGCGACCCGGTGATCTGTATGGCCGAAGGCAAGGTCCTGGCCGAGGGTACGCTGGCCGAGATCAAGGCCAATGAACAGGTGATCGAGGCCTACCTGGGCACCGGCCTGAAAAACAAGGAAAAAGCGGGGGCAGAAGCATGAGCGGCAGCGACAACCCCTACCAGGACGACCGCGGCAACAAGGACCGGTCGATCACCAACCCGGACGGCGTGGGCGAAATTCCCAGCAAGACCAGCGGCAAGACATCGCCCGCCGAAGGCAGCCCGTTCCTGATCGGCGAGAACATGACCGGCGGGTATGGCAAGGGCGGCCCGGACATCCTGCACAATTGCACCATCGCCGTGAACCCGGGCGAGATCGCGGTGATCGTGGGCCCCAATGGCGCCGGCAAATCGACGGCGATGAAGGCGGTGTTCGGCATGCTGGATTTGCGCGAAGGCCACGTTCTGCTGGATGGCGAGGACATCACCGCCCTGTCCCCGCAGGACCGGGTGGCCAAGGGCATGGGCTTTGTGCCGCAGAACAACAACATTTTCACCTCGATGACCGTCGAGGAAAACCTGGAAATGGGCGCCTTCATCCGCACCGACGATTTCTCGGATACGATGGCACAGGTCTATGACCTGTTTCCGATACTGAAAGAAAAGCGCCGCCAGGCGGCAGGCGAACTTTCGGGCGGGCAACGCCAGCAGGTGGCCGTGGGCCGCGCGCTGATGACCCGGCCCAAGGTGCTGATGCTGGATGAACCCACGGCGGGCGTGTCGCCGATCGTGATGGACGAGCTGTTCGACAGGATCATCGAAGTAGCCCGCACCGGCCTGCCGGTCCTGATGGTCGAACAGAACGCGCGCCAAGCGCTGGAGATCGCCGACAAGGGCTATGTGCTTGTGCAGGGCGCCAATGCGCATACCGGCACGGGCAAGGAACTGCTGGCCGATCCGGAAGTACGGGCGAGCTTCCTCGGGGGATGATGCGCCCTGCCCTCATATCCCTTTGCCTGCTGCCCGGCGCGGCGCTCGCCTTTCCCTGCGGTTTCGATACTGAGTGCTACGAAAACGAGCCCTGCGCCGGCACGACGTTTGCCATCGAGGTGGATGTCGAAGGCAAGACGATCTCGACCGACTACGGTGACCTGGTGATCGTCGCGGTCAAGGAAACCGGGCGGCTGATGACGATGTTCGCCACCGGCGCGGGCGCGGAGTACATGCTGTCGCTGACCCCCGCCGCGGCGCGGCTGTCGACCCATAACAACAATGGCCCCGAGGTGATTTCCTATCTCGGCCGCTGCGAGGGGGCGTTCGGATGATCCGCCTTGCCCTGCCCGCCCTCGCGTTGTTCCTGGCCGCCCCGGCACAGTCTGCGCCTGTTGATTGCACGTTCGAGCAGGAATGTCACGCGACACTGGCCTGCACGCCTACCGACTATCAGATCACGGCCGATCTCGACGCGGGCAAGATTTCGGACGTCACCGGCGATTTCGACATCCGGCTCACTGCCGAGGGGCCAGACTGGCGCCAGGCGGTCTTTGAAAGCTGGGGTGGCAGTTTCAATACCCTGACGATGGGGCGCAGCCGATCGATTCTCTCGGTCCATATCGGCACTGGCCCCGTGGTCATCAACTACTACGGCGATTGCGGAGTGGACTGAATGGATTTTCTCAACGCCATCGTGGCGCTTTCCAATTTCGTGCTGGTCCCGGGCATCGCCTATGGCAGCCAGCTGGCGCTGGGCGCGCTGGGGGTCACGCTGATCTACGGCATCCTGCGGTTTTCGAATTTCGCCCATGGCGACACGATGGCCGTGGGCACCATGACGGTGATCCTGTTCACCTGGTGGTTCCAGTCGATGGGCATCGGCCTGGGGCCGTTCCCCACCGCCCTTCTGGCTCTGCCCTTCGGGATCATCGTGACAGGGCTGATGATGCTGGCCACCGACCGCGTGGTTTACCGGTTCTACCGACGGGTGAAGGCCAAGCCGATCATCTTCGTGATGGCCTCGCTTGGGGTGATGTTCATCCTCAACGGATTGACGCGCTTTATCATCGGGCCCGATGAACAGCGCTTTGCCGATGGCGAACGTTTCATCATCACAGCACGCGAATTCAAACAGATGACCGGCCTGCAGGAAGGCCTGGCGCTGAAGACCACGCAGGGCATTACCGTGGTCAGCGCGGTCATCGTCGTGGCGTTGCTGTTCTGGTTCCTGAACCGAACCCGCACCGGCAAATCAATGCGCGCCTATTCCGATAACGAGGACCTGGCGCTTTTGTCGGGCATCAACCCCGAACGCGTGGTGATGGTGACCTGGCTGATCGTTGCGGCGCTGGCCACGATCGCAGGCGTGCTTTACGGCCTCGACAAGAGCTTCAAGCCCTTCACCTATTTCCAGCTTCTGCTGCCGATCTTTGCCAGTGCCATCGTGGGCGGCCTGGGCAACCCGCTGGGTGCGATCGCCGGCGGCTTCGTCATCGCCTTTTCCGAGGTGTTCATCACCTATGCCTGGAAAAAGGTGCTGGGCTACATGCTGCCTGAATCGCTCGAACCTTCGGGCCTCGTGCAGCTGCTCAGCACGGATTACAAATTCGCGGTCAGCTTCGGCATCCTGCTGATCGTCCTGCTCTTCAAACCCAGGGGCCTCTTCACGGGGAAAGCGGTATGAACGATACGCTCAAGAATGTCGGGCTTTTCGCCCTTGTCGGCCTGCTAATCCTGTGGACCGGGTTCAGTCAGAGCTGGAACTCGGCGCTTCTGATCCTCAACATGGGCCTGATCAGCGCGATCATGGCGCTGGGCGTAAACCTGCAATGGGGCTATGCGGGCCTTTTCAACGTGGGGATCATGGGCTTTGTCGCGCTTGGCGGGCTGGCCACGGTGATCGTGTCGATGCCGCCGGTCAACGATGCCTGGGCCGCAGGCGGGTTGCGCGTGATGCTGGGGCTGGTTCTGGGTGCAGCCACCATCGTGGCGGCCATCCTGGCCTACCAGAAGGTCCCTGCGGGCCGGGCGCGCACGCTGGCCATGCTGGTTATTCTCGTGGGCGGTTTCTTCCTTTACCGCACCGTCTTCGACGGCGGCGTAATGGCCGTGGAAGCCGTGAACCCGGCCGGCACCGGATACCTGGGCGGGCTGGGCCTGCCGATCCTGTTGGCCTGGCCTATCGGCGCGGTTCTGGCCGCCGGGGCCGCCTGGATCATCGGCAAGACGGCACTGGGCCTTCGCTCGGACTACCTGGCCATCGCCACTCTGGGCATCGCCGAGATCATCATCGCGGTGATGAAGAACGAAGACTGGCTGGCGCGCGGGGTGAAGAACGTGGTGGGCTTGCCCCGCCCCGTACCCTACGAAATCGACCTGCAGCAGGACCCGGCCTTTATCGCCCGGGCCGAGGGGCTGGGCATGGATCCGGTTACCGCCTCGACGCTTTACGTGAAATTCGGCTACGCGGTCCTGTTCCTGATCGTGCTGCTGATCCTCTTGTGGATGGCACAGCGCGCACTGCACAGCCCCTGGGGCCGGATGATGCGCGCGATCCGCGACAACGAGGTCGCCGCCGAGGCGATGGGCAAGGACGTGACCGCCCGGCATTTGCAGATCTTCATCCTGGGCTCGGCCATCTGCGGCATGGCGGGCGCGATGATGACCACGCTCGACGGGCAACTCACCCCGTCCTCCTACCAGCCGCTGCGCTTTACCTTCCTGATCTGGGTGATGGTGATTGTCGGCGGCTCGGGCAACAACATGGGCGCGGTGCTGGGCGGATTCCTGATCTGGTTCCTCTGGGTCCAGGTGGAGCCCATCGGCGCGTGGCTGATGCAGGTCATCACCAGCGGCATGAGCGATGGCTACTGGCTGAAAACCCACCTGATGGAAAGCGCCGCGCATATGCGGCTCCTGACCATGGGGCTGATCCTGCTCCTGGTGCTGAGGTTCAGCCCGCGGGGGCTGATTCCGGAAAAGTAAGCCCGCGTTTCCGGTTTACTGGGTTTGCACATCTGGGGGTTGTATCGTAACGTGATGCACCCCCCCTTCTTCGGTTTGCAACACTTGGCAGACAGGACAATTGCCGACCCTCGTCAGGATTTTCAAAACCTCTTTGCGCTGGCTTGCCGTGTTCCTGGCCACATTGGTTTGCGTATCTGTCCTGCTCATCCTCTATCCGGTCGACTCGCGTGCTTTTCACGCCGCGCTCAAGCAACCGCTGCTGATCGTGGAAAAAAGCGGTACGCAGGTCCGCGCTGTCGGCTGCATCTGCGGCCCGACCCTGCGCCAGGATGAAATTCCCGGCCACCTGGCACAGGCGCTGATCGCCACCGAGGACAGGCGGTTTCCCTATCACTTCGGTGTCGATCCGCTCTCGCTTGGGCGTGCGATCGCAAGCGGCGGACGTAGGGGCGGCTCAACGCTCGCAATGCAGCTGTCGAAGAACACGATCACCGGCAACGCGCCAACCTATTTCCGAAAATATGCCGAGGTCTTCTTTGCCACCCGCATCAGCCTGACCCATTCCAAGAATGACGTGATCCGGCTCTATCTGAGCCGGGTCAATTTCGGGCGGGCGCGTGGCGTGCCTGTCTTCGGGCTGCGCGATGCCGCCGGGGCCTATTTCGGCATAGACCCCGAACAACTCAGCCTGGCGCAATCCGCGATCCTTGTCGCCATGATCAACGCGCCGAGCTACTATAACCCGCTGCGCCGCCCCGACGCGGTAAAACAGCGGGCGGAACTGGTGCTGGCACGGATGCGCGACGCCGGATACCTGGAAAACGGGAAGCGCGTTGACATCGCCGCGGCGATGCCCCGGCAGCTACGCCGCCTGCCCGAACGCGACCGCCATCTCGAAGACCAGATCATGCGCGAACTGCGCGAGGTGGCCGGTGAATTGCCAGACGGGCGGCTTTTCGCGCTGAGCACGATCGACCCGATCGCACAGGTGCAGGCACGCCGCGTGATCACCCGGGAAGCCAAGAAATACATCGGACGCGGCGTGGAAAGAGCCGCCCTGATCTCGCTGGATGGCAAAGGCCGGATGCTCGCCATGGTGGGCGGACTCAACTATGGCCGATCTACCTGGAACCACGCCACGCAGGCGCGCAGGCAGGCGGCCTCGACCGCCAAGATCGCAACCTACCTGGCCGCGCTGGAAGCGGGCTGGACGGCCAATTCGACGGTGCAGGACGATCGCGCCGCACTGACCGGCCGGTTTCGGCCGCGCAACAGCGACTACCGTTACCTGGGCCAGATCCCGCTTTGGGACTGCCTGCGGCAATCGCGCAATGTCTGCACCTACTGGCTGGCGCAGCAGGTTGGGTTTGCCAAAGTGTCAGAGATGGCCGAGCGCATCGGCCTGACCGAAGGCCGTGAACCCGGCGCAAGCGTCGTGCTGGGCGCGTCGGAAACATCGCTTGCCTCGGTCACCGCGGCCTATGATGCGGTCGCGCATGATGGGATGCTGTACCATCCCTACGTGCTGCGCGGGGTGCTGGGGCAGAATGGCGACATGCTTTATCGCCGGTGGCCCCGCTCTGAACGCGCGGTCATGCCGGAAATTGCGCGCGCCATGCGGGCTCTTCTGGCGCGCGTGACGATGCCGGGCGGCACCGCGCCCGCCGCGCAGTTTCGCGGCGCGGCGGCCTTTGGCAAGACCGGCACCAGCCAGGAAAACCGCGATGCCTGGTTTATCGGCTTTGCCGATCACGGCATTGCCACCG
This sequence comes from Marimonas lutisalis, assembly GCF_005434965.1. GTDB lineage: Bacteria > Pseudomonadota > Alphaproteobacteria > Rhodobacterales > Rhodobacteraceae > Marimonas_A > Marimonas_A lutisalis. Next base: position 1,322,099 of record NZ_SKCI01000001.1, on the reverse strand, counting down.
GAATCTGGGCTGGACCGGCCGAAGGGCGCCAGATGAACGGCGTGGCAGGCGGAGACATGCCGGCAAAAAGCTTTGCCTTTTTCAACGTCAACCTGGTCGAGCGCTTCCGCGGCTATGTCGAGCGGCGCGACTGCGTTCCCAAGGATTACTGTCGCGACTTGAACCGGCCCTAGCGCCCGCGAAACAGGCTGCCCAGAATACCGCGCACGATGCGCCGGCCAGTGGTGCCGGTCAGTTCACGCATGACGTTCTTGGTCAGCTTCTCACCGAAACTGTCGCCACGGCTCGACTTGCGCGACGACGTGCTGCGCTCTTCCTCTGCGGAGTAGCGGCGCGCATTGCGGAATTCGCGCTCCTTTTCCTCCTGCGCGGCGACCTCGGCCTCGGCTTCTTCGGCCTCGCGGGCGGCGTCGGCGGCGCGTTTTGCCAGGATTTCATAGGCCGACTGGCGATCCTTTACCTCTTCATACTTGCCCGCGATGGGCGAACCGTTGATCAGCGCGGCGCGTTCACCCGGCTCGATCGGGCCCAGTTGCGACGAAGGCGGGCGGATGAGCGTGCGCTCGGCCACACCGGGCACACCCTTTTTTTCCAGCATCGAGGTCACCGCTTCGCCGACGCCCACCTCGCGGATCGCGTCTTCGATGCTGAAGCGCGGGTTTTCGCGGTAGGTTTCGGCGGCCATGCGCAGTTCCTTGCGGTCCTTGGCGGTAAAGGCGCGCAGCGCATGCTGCACCCGGTTGCCCAGTTGGCCCAGGATGTCCTCGGGCACGTCGGCCGGGTTCTGGGTGATGAAATAGACGCCAACGCCCTTCGAGCGGATCAACCGCGCCACCTGCTCGACCTTGTCGACCAAGGCCTTGGGCGCGTCATCAAAAAGCAGGTGCGCCTCATCGAAGAAGAAGACCAGCTTCGGCTTGTCCGGGTCGCCCACCTCGGGCAGCTCCTCGAAAAGCTCGCTGAGCAGCCACAGAAGGAAGGTGGCATAAAGCCGGGGCGATTGCATCAATTCGTCGGCAGCAAGGATGTTGATCCGACCCCTGCCCGCCTTGTCGGTCAGCATCATGTCCGACAGTTCCAGCGCGGGTTCGCCAAAGATCTGCGCCCCGCCCTGGTTTTCCAGCACCAGCAGGCGGCGTTGGATCGCGCCGATCGACTGGACCGAGACATTGCCATAGCGCAGGCTCAGCTCGGCGCGGTTTTCACCGACCCAGACCAGCAGCGCCTGCAGGTCCTTGAGATCAAGCAGCGCTAGCCCCTCTTCATCGGCCAGGCGGAAGGCGATGTTCAGGATGCCTTCCTGCGCCTCGCTCAGTTCCAGCAGGCGCGAGAGCAGGAGCGGGCCCATCTCGGCCACGGTGGTGCGCACCGGGTGGCCCTGCCGGCCGAACAGGTCCCAGAAGGTGACCGGGAAGCCTTCGTAGTGGTAATCGTCGAAACCAATCTTGGCGGCGCGCTCGGAAAACGCCTTGTGCAGCTTGAAGCCTTCGCTGCCCGGTTTCGCCAGCCCCGACAGATCGCCCTTCACATCCGACAGGAAGACCGGAACGCCGGCGGCGGAAAATCCTTCGGCCAGAATCTGCAGGGTTACGGTCTTGCCCGTGCCGGTAGCCCCGGCCACGAGGCCGTGACGGTTGGCGTATTTCAAGGTCAGCCCCTGCTTGACCGCGTAATCTTCGCCACCACCACCGATAAAAATCGCGTCTTCCACGGCCTGAGCCCCCGTTTTTCTGATTTCGTCCGGTATGAAAATACAAACTTAACCAATTGGTGCCAGTATGAAATCACTCCGGGGCCGCCTGTCCTCTTGGTCTCGGGGTGACTTCCTCCCTGTCAGACTGGCCGCGCCTTCGGGCGCGGCTTTTTTTGGGGCCAAAAATATCGGCCAAAGGCTGTTGACGCCTGCATGGAAACGTCATAGCGTTCCCCCAATGACTAAGTCGGCCAGTCCGACGGGGAGCAAAATACGAGAAAGAGGCCGTCAGGCCTCTTTTTCTTTTGAGCCGGGCACTTGGCGTACGGCCTTCATGCCGCCCCACAGCGGAAACCTGCCGTTTTCCCACCGTCCCGGCGCGCTTTTGCGCTGACATCCCGCCATCGGCATGATACAGCCCCGACAGAGTTTTGGACTATGCAACAAACGGGATCACTCATGCCCAAGTTTCTTTCGACCCTTTCGATGATTGCGCTTCTGGCGCTGACGCAGACCGCGCAGGCACAGAGCACGAGCGAAACCCAATCGGAGGGCGCCGACGCCGCCCAGACCGAGACCGCCGAGACCACGGCCGAGTCCTCAGCAGAGGCCACCACCGGCGACAGCCAGATGACCGAAGGCCTGAGCATGGGCGAAGACAGCGCGCCCAAGGTCTTTGAACCTTATGTCAAGGAAGAGCATGGCGACTGGAAACTGCAGTGCTTCCCGGTCGAGGAAGGCGAAGAACCCTGCCAGCTGTACCAGCTGCTGAAGGACGACCAGGGCACCGACGTGGCCGAAGTGGCGCTGTTCCGGCTGCCCTCGGGCGGTCAGGCGGTTGCCGGTGCCACCGTGACCGTGCCGCTGGAAACGCTTCTGACCGCGCAGCTGACGATTGCCGTCGACGGCGCCAAGGGCAAGCGTTACCCGTTCTCGTTCTGCTCGCCGGTGGGCTGCTATGCCCGTATCGGCTTTACCGCGGCCGACATCGCGGCCTTCAAGAAGGGCGCAAACGCCACCGTCACTCTGGTGCCGGCCCCGGCCCCGGATCAAAAGGTGGTTCTGAAAATGTCGCTCTCGGGCTTCACCGCCGGCTTCAACGCCGCGACCGAGATCAAGAACTGAACCGGATCCGAGGTTCTGTAACGATCGAGAAGGCCGCCCCACCGGGCGGCCTTTTGCGTTTCAGACCCGTTTGAGCGCCAGCACGGCATTGAGCCCGCCAAAGGCGAAGGCGTTGGACAAGGCCGCATCAACCCTGGCCTCGCGCGCGACATTCGGCACAACGTCAAGCGCGCATTCCGGGTCGGGCTCCTCGTAGCCGATCGTCGGCGCCACGACGCCATCGCGAAGTGCCATGATGCAGGCCAGAAGCTCGACCGCGCCGGTACCGCCGATCAGGTGGCCATGCATCGACTTGGTCGACGATATCATCAGGTCATCGGCATGGGCGCCGAACACGTCGGCCACGGCAGCGCATTCGGTTTTGTCATTGGCGGCCGTGCCGGTGCCGTGGGCGTTTATATAGCAGACATCCGACGCATTGAGCCCAGCATCCTGCAATGCGCCGGCGATGGCGCGGGCAGCCCCCTGTTTCGACGGCATGACGATATCGGACGCGTCCGAGGACATGGCAAAGCCCGCCACCTCGGCCAGGATCTCGGCACCGCGTTTCTTCGCGTGCTCATACGCTTCGAACACGAAAACGCCTGCGCCTTCGCCCTGAACCATGCCGTTGCGGTTGGCGCTGAACGGGCGGCAGGCGTCCTTCGACATCACCCGCAGCCCCTCCCAGGCCTTTACCCCGCCAAAGCACAGCATCGACTCGGACCCGCCGGTAATCATCACCGGCGCCATGCCGCTGCGCACCATCTGGAAGGCCTGCGCCATCGCGTGGTTCGAACTGGCACAGGCCGAGGCGACGGTAAAGCTCGGCCCCTTGAGATTGAACTCCATGCTGACATGGCTGGCCGCGGCGTTGTTCATCAACTTCGGAACGACGAAGGGATGCACCCGGTTCTTCCCGTCCTCGTAAACGCTGCGGTAATTGTCGTCGAGCGTCGTCATCCCGCCGCCCGAATTGCCCAGCACCACGCCGGATTTCGCCGCCAGCTCACCATGGAACTCCAGACCAGACTGGCCGATCGCCTCGCGCGCGGCGACCAGGGTGAACTGGGTGAAACGGTCATAAAGCGACATCTGCTGGCGGTTGAACAGGCCCTCGGCCTCGAACCCCTTGACCTGGCCGCCGATCTGGATAGCCAGCCGGTCGACATCACGGATGTCGATGGCACCAATGCCGCAGCGGCCTTCGCGCATCGCCTCGAGCGTGTCGGGCACGTTGTGGCCAAGCGCGTTGATCGTGCCCGCCCCGGTGATGACGACCCGCTTCATCCCGGCCGCCTCAGCCGGCCTGCTCGGAGATGAGCTGTTCGATGCCCCGCACGATCGAGGCCACCGAGGAGATATCGAAATCGCTGGCCTGGGGTTCATTGGCGTTGAAGGGCACCGAGATGTCGAAGGCTTCTTCGATCGCGAAGATCGACTCGACGAGGCCCAGGCTGTCGATGCCCAGGTCCTCCAATGTGCTGTCCATGGTCACATCCGACGGCTCCAGCACGGCCTGCTCGGCAATGATCTCGATAACCTTGTCTTTCACGCTCATGGCCAAAGACCCCGTTCTTGGTTGTTGGCGCCCATGTAATGCGTTTCAGGGCAAAGCGGAACAGGCGATTTGCGATATTTGTGTAACGCCGCCGCGCCCGCGCGGATCAGTCCTCGTCCTCCAGCGCGTCCAGCCGCGCCTTCATCCGGGTGAATTCCTCCATCACCCGCGGCAGGCGGCGCAGGGCCTTGTACATGTCCACATGGGTGTCCATCTTGACCGCCGGATAGCCCAGCACGACGCGGCCTGCGGGAACCTTGCTCAGCACCACCGAAGCGCCCCCGGCCACCACGTTGTCGCCGACGGTGATATTGTCGCTGATGCCAACCTGACCGGCCAGCACCACGTTGTTGCCAATCGTGGTCGAGCCGGCAACGCCCACCATTCCGGCAAACAGGCAGTCACGCCCGACCACCACATTGTGCCCGATATGGCACTGGTTATCCATCTTGGTGCCATTGCCAATCAGCGTGGGCCGGATGGTGCCCGCGTCGATCGTCGTGTTGCAGCCCAGCTCGACCTCGTCGCCGATGACCACGCTGCCCAGGCTATGGATCCGGACCCAGGCCTGACCCTCGGCATCGACGGATTCGCCCAGGCTGGCGCGGGCCTGTTCGACCGCGTTGACCTCGGGCGTGACAAAGGAAAACCCGTCCATCCCGATGGTGGCCCCGGGGTGCAGGGTGCACCCCTCGCCGATGCGCACGCGCGGGCCGATACGCACGCCGACATGCAGGTAGCAGCGCGCACCCAACTGGCTGTCGACACCGATATAGGCCTGCGGGCCGATGACGGTGCCCGCGCCGATGCGGGCCCCTGCCCCGATCACCGTGTAGGCGCCGATGCTGACGTCGGCGCCGATCTCGGCACCAACGCCTATGATCGCGGTGGGGTGGATGCCGCTGGTATAGCCGTGACCCTGATCCAGCAGCGCCGTCAGCCCGGCCATCGCATAGCGCGGCCGCGCCGGGATGATCGCCGCCTCGAGGCCCAGGGCCTGCCAGTCGGCGCCCTCCCACAGCATGGCCGCCCGGGCCTGACCCCGGGCCAGGCCGTCGGCGTATTTCGGGCTCATCGCCAGGGCCAGGTCCGCGGGCCCGGCATCGGCCGGTTCGGCCGTGCCGGTGATTTCAAGCGACAAGGCGCCCAGGGCCTGTGCCCCGAGCGCCTTGGCAATCTCTTCAATCGTGTGGCTCATGTCTGCCCCCCTGGTTCTCGGGGGCAAGGCTTACCCCTGAACCGCGCGCAGCGCCACCCCCGCCTTGGCCAGCGCATTCCAGATTCTCGCGTCGCGTCCATAGATGTCGCGGCGGAACTGGGTGCGGCCCTTGGCCTGCGTGTAGGCGGTGCGATAGATCAGGTGCACCGGCACCGGCTGTTCCAGCGGCACAACGGATTCACGGCCCGTATCCAGGTGGCGCTTGAACTCGCCCTGAGGGTCGCGCGTCTGCTTGGCCAGAAGCGTGTAGGCGAACTCGAACGGCTGATGCAACCGGATGCAGCCATGGCTGTAGGCGCGGGTTTCGCGCGCGAACAGGTTCTTGGCCGGGGTGTCGTGAAGATAGATGTTGTACTTGTTCGGGAACATGAACTTTACCAGGCCAAGCGCGTTACGCCGCGACGGCGGCTGTTTCAGCGCAAAGGGAAAGGTCTTGGCATTGTAGGCCCCGAAGTTGACTGCCCCGCGCGAAACGGTGCGCCCGCGGCTGTCGACGATCCGCAAGTGGCCCGCCGCATTGGGGTTGCGCTTGAGCATCGGCAGGTATTCCTTGACGGTGATCGAGCGCGGCACGTTCCAGGTCGGATTGATCACCATGAACTCCATCACATCCGAGAACTCGGGCGTGCGGCGGTCATGGCTTGTGGCGCCGACAACCGACCGGGTTTCGAACGTCACCTTGTCGTTGTCGAGGATCTTGGCCGTGAAATCGGTGATGTTGACCAGCACGTGGCGTTTGCCGCGTTCGGTGTTGAACCAGCGTTCGCGCTCCATCGCCACGATGACCGATTTCAGCCGGTCTGCAACATCCACGTTGATCTCGGTCATCGTGCCGGCGCCAGCAACGCCATCGGCGGCCAGCCCGTGATCCAGCTGGAACTGCTGCACGGCGGCCTGAAGATTGGCATCATAGGTCTGCGACGAGGACCGCCTCAGATAACCCATCGCCATCAGCCGGTTGCGCAGGATCACCACGGCATTGCCCGATTGTCCGGGCTTGAGCGATTTCGCCGGCACCTTCTGGCCCCAGCCACCCTTCGCCAGAAGCCGTTCAAGCCGCAGCTTTTCCTTCATCAGGCGGGCATATTCATGGGTCTTGGGCGGCAGCGCCCGGAAAAACCCACGCGGGTTGCTCTTGGCGAAATTCACCAGGTAGGACACGCGCTCGCGATAGGGCACCGCACGCTTGATCCCGTCGTCGATGCGCGAGGGCACCAGCGCGCCGGTCTGCATGTCCCGGGCCAGTTCCAGGAAGGTGCGCGACATCTCGACCTCGGCAAAGCCGCGGTCGCGGGCGGTTTTCGCCGCCTTGAGCCGGGCCATCAGGCCCTCGGCATCGTAGCGCGCAACCGGAAGCCCATGTTCGTCGGCGCTGGCAATTGCCTCGAACAGTGCCTTCCGGCGGCTGGCATCGCGACCGAACCCGCCGGTCCAGATGCCCTTGTAATCATTGGCCTGATAAAAGGCCGCAATATCCTTATCCCGCGCCGCGGCCTCGGCCACGGCCTGTTTGAATGCCGTCACCTGGGCCTGCGCGGCCCCCGGTGCGGCAAACTGGGAAAACATCACTGTCAGCGCGGCGATCAGAGCATACCCGATCCGCCGTTTCGCCATAAACATCGTCATCCAAACCCCCAAATGGTCTTTTCACGCATATATGGAGGGTCTTGTGGCGCAAACCGCCACATCCTGTCCATTCACAATGGCTTCAACCCCGGCACGAGCCTTTGACCTGATGCACCGAAACACCGGTTTTAACGCCCGTTCACCACAATCAGCATTTTTTCAGCAAAAATCTGCCGAAATTCCTTGCTTACAAAGCATTCGATGTAAATCGGACTTGGTTGGCGATTCGAGATATGCCATACAAGCGTTGCATCTGGGGAAGAGATGGCAGGACACGCGTAACATCGCGTTAACACAGGTAAGTAAGCGACGGGACGGCGCTTTATATATGACTGATACAAGCTCGCTGAGCATTTCGAGACGTGCTCTTCTCGGAGCCTTTGCGGCAACCGCAGTGACCGCGGCTCCGACCTACTCCAAGGCAGCAGGTTTTCTTCGCGGATCGGGTGATATCCGACGGCTCAAGATGTATTCCGCCCGCACCGGTGAAAAGATCGACATGATCTACTGGATCGAAGGCGACTACATCAAGGATGCCGTCCAGGAAGTTACCTGGTTCATGCGCGACTGGCGCACCAACGACACCAAGCACATCGACATGCGCACCATGGACATCATGGCCGCCGCGCACAACCTGATGGACGTGAACGAGCCCTACATGCTGCTGTCGGGCTATCGCAGCCCGAAAACCAATGCCATGCTGCGCCGCCGCTCCAGCGGTGTCGCCAAGAATTCGCTCCACCTCAAGGGCCAGGCGGCCGATCTGCGGCTCGCTTCGCGCTCGGTCAACCAGATGGCGCGCGCCGCGTCGTCCTGCCACGCCGGGGGTGTCGGGCGCTACTCCGGTTCGAACTTCGTGCACATGGATTGCGGCCCGGTGCGCAGCTGGGGCCGCTAAGCCGCGCAAACCCATGGTTTTTCCAAAGCGCCCGGCCTCTGGCCGGGTGTTTTGTTTTTGGGCTGGTGCGTGGGCCGCGCCGCGCTAAGCTGCGCGCATGACACGCACGAATGAATTCGGACAACCAATCGGAGACCCGCTGGATGGCGCGTTTCCCCGCCCCCGCCCGCCGCGCACGGCGATGGAGGGCCGCTATTGCAGTCTCGTGCCGCTGCTGCCTGATCATGCCGCGGCGCTGCATGCGGCCTATGCCTCGGCGCCGGACGCGCGCGGCTGGACCTACCTGCCGCATGGCCCCTTCGCCGACGAAGACAGCTATGCCGCCTGGGTGGCCGACGCCGCCAAGAGCGAGGACCCGCTGTTTTTCACCGTGCTGGCCCCGGACGACCGCCCACTGGGAACCGCCAGTTTCCTGCGGATCGATCCCGGCGCGGGGGTGATCGAGGTGGGGTTCATCAATTTCTCGCACCTGATGCAACGCAGCCGGATCAGCACCGAGGCGATGTTCCTGATGATGTCACGCGCTTTCGACGAGCTGGGTTACCGCCGCTACGAATGGAAATGCGACGCGCTGAACGCGCCGTCTATGGCCGCCGCCAACCGGCTGGGATTTAACTATGAAGGCACGTTCCGCCAGGCCACCCATTACAAGGGCCGCAACCGCGATACCGCCTGGTTTTCGATCATCGACAGCGAATGGCCGGCGATCCGCGATGCGTTCATCGCCTGGCTGGAGCCGGAAAATTTCGAAACCGGCGGCGGGCAGAAATCCCCGCTGCGCACGAAATAAAAGCCCGGGGCACAAGAACCCCGGGCCAGTTGAACAGGAAAACCAAGGGAGGTCAGCTTTCCTGTGGTTTCAATCTCCACGGCTCATCCGCTTGCAGATAGGCCTCTTGTTCCGGGGTCAGGTCGACCTCGTCATAGCCGGTGATCATCGGCTCCACATGCGCGCGGAAGCCATGCCCGACGGTCAGCAGGTAGACATGCACGATGACGAAGGCGGCGATCACATAGGCCGCCAGCAGGTGCAGGTTGGCGATGGCCCAGATCCAGAAACTGGCATTCGGCACCGCCCCGGCCCAGAAATTGTAGGTCAGGTAGAGCAACCCCGTGCTCCAGATCGCCGGAAACACAAACCATTTCAGGCCGAAATAGGTGGCTGCCTGCAACGGGTTGTGCTTGCGCCACAGCACCTTCTTGTAAGGATGCTTCTCGCCCCGGAAGACGCCCCAGGCGTAGTAGAGCGCGACCTGCATCATGCCCTGCAGCGTTGGCACGAACTGTTTCCACGTGCCGGTGGTGAAAAGCCAGAACGTGGCGAATATCCACAGCGCCAGAAGCGCCAGCGCCGCGATCGTGTGCAGCATCACCGCCGGGCCGAACGGGATCAGCGAATGCACGCCGTTCAGGCCAAAACCCGTGACCATCAGCGTCACGATCAGGATCACCTGGGACCAGTGCCAAAGACGTTCGAACCGTGGATAGACCTTGACGATGCGCTTAGTCATGGCTGTCCCCTTTCTTGCCGGCAAAAATCCGGATCGCGCCATGCGCCAGTACGCCCAGAAGTGCCGCCAGCACGATCAGCTTGCCCAGGATCCCGGTCCAGTTGTTGGTGTCGGTGCCCGGCATGAAGATGCCCGCCAGCTCCGCCATGCGGCCATCGGCGGCGTGGCATTCGGCGCAATCCACCGCCTTTTCGGCCGGGGCCACCATGTGGGTGATGGGCCAGTACATGTAGGTATCGACGAACCCGTATTCGCCCGAATACTCGACTCCCGCGGCCTTCATCCCGGCCTCGATAGCGCGGCCCCAGTCGAAATTGGTCCAGAACGCCGTGTCGGTCGTCGGGCCCCAGACATGGGTATAGACCAGGTGGTTCAGCTTGGCGTCATAGGCCTGCCGCCCCTCCATCCGCTTGAACGGCCAGATGCGGCTGATGCCATCGGCCGGGTCGCCCTTGATCGTGTTGACCTCGACGGTTCTTGACGGGTCGATGGTGTAGCCGGAGGTGGTGTATTCCACCTGCCCATCGAACCAGGCGTAATAGGGCTCGACATCCTCGCCCCACTCGAAATTGCCCTTGGTCGACAGGTAGGAATGAAGCTCCTTGCCGTCCGATTGCTTGAACTCGTGCAACGCGATCGGCTTGCCATCCTCGCCCAGTTTGCCGGCGGTCGACCAGTCCCAGACGGTTTTCGTGGCCACGCCGCCCCGGGCGAACTCGGGGATGTGGCAGGTCTGGCAGGCCAGCTTGTCGGTATGATCGTTCAGCTTCATGCCCTTAAGGCTGGCGGGGTGCGGCTCTTCTCCGTGGCAGCTCTGGCAGGTGGCGACATCGCGCCGCGCGCCGGGCTTTACGTCGCCATGATGCGGATCACTGGCATTCACGTCATAGCGCGAGCCCGCCCATTTATGCTGATCGCTCACGTGACAGGTGGAACAGGCCATGTTCTCGCCGTCGGGCGACATGTGCACATCGACCTCTTTCGACGGCATGTAGAGCGCGGAACTCAGATCGCCGTGCTTCACGTTATCGCCGCCGCCGCCATAGAAGTGGCAGTTGCCGCAATTGTCACGCCCCGGCAGGCCCACCGACTGCGCGGCCTTCGCCAGGTCGACGGGCCAGGCGGCCGCGCCGGTGATGGTCTTGGTGCCGGGTTTCACAGGATCGAGCGGCGGATGTCCCGCGCCCGTCGCGGTTTTCGTGTACTGGCCGGAGCGGTCATGGCAGACCAAGCAATCCACGGCGCTCGATTGTTGCGGCGGCGGCTGGTTCATATCCTCCCAGCCATAGCCCGCGTGGCACGAGGTGCAGCGCGGCTCATTCCCCGCGACCGAGCCACAGAAGGCGTTGATCACGTTGGACTTGCCCAGCTTCTGGCCGGTATCGGGATGGGTGAAATCCCACTGGAAGTGGATCGAATGCATCACCTGGTCATCCGCCTCGGTATGGCAGCTCAGGCAGGCCTCGGTCACCTCGGGGCCCGAGGTGAATTCCTTCTTCAAAGCGTCGAATTTCGAATGGTCTGCCGTGCTGGCATGCACGGGCACCACCGATTTAGGTCCTTCGGGCGCCTTTGGCGCACCGGCCTCTTCGGCCAGGGCCGATCCTCCCAGCAGGATCAGCGCCAAGGCCGCCCCTGCCCCTTTCAAATGCGTCAACATTTCATCCCCGGTCCTTTGCGCGTTTCCGGGCCATTTTCGGCAACGTAAACCTGCACAGCAGATATAACTTTGACATATATCAAATCAGGAATGTTAATCTGCCGTTGCGTTTCGCTTTACCGGCCGCCCGGCCCGGCTAGTCTGATCCCCGGATTGCCGAGGGAGGAATGCGCATGTCCGAGATCTATTCACAAAGCGATGCCACCGGGCTGGCCGCGCTGGTGGCCAAGGACGAGGTCACGGCGGACGAGCTCCTGACCGAGGCACTGGAGCGCACCGCCGCCTGGAACCCGAAACTCAACGCCATCGTCCATGTGCAAGAGGACGTGGCTCGCGCCAAAATCGCCGAGGGCCTGCCCCAGGGGCCGTTCAGCGGCGTGCCCTTCCTCATCAAGGATCTGGGGATCGAGGCGGTGGACTTCCCCACCAACAACGGCTCAAAGCTCTGCGAAGGCATGCGCTGGAGCTACGACTCCACGCTCTTAACCCGGTTCCGCGCCACCGGGCTCAACGCTTTCGCCCGCACCACCAGCCCCGAGTTCGGCATCGGCCCGGTCACCAATGCGGGCGTCTATGGCGGGCCCACGCGCAACCCCTGGAACCTCGACCATACCCCGGGTGGCAGTTCGGGCGGCACCGGCGCGGCGGTGTCGGCGGGCATTGTACCGGCCGCGCATGGCAGCGATGGTGGGGGCTCGATCCGCATCCCGGCGGCCTCCTGCGGGCTCGTGGGGTTCAAGGCCACCCGCGCGCGCATTCCGATGGGGCCGGTCGCGTCCGAAGGCTGGGGCGGCATGGCGATCGACGGCGTGCTCTCGCGCTCGCTGCGCGATACCGCCGCGCTTCTCGATGCCGTCGCGGGCCCGGAACTGGGCGCGCCCTATGCCGCGCCGGTGATGGAGGAAAGTTTCGCCCAGGCCATGGCCCATGACCCGGGCCAGCTTCGTATCCGCTATGTCACCACCAGTTTCACCGGCGACGCGCTGCACCCCGATTGCGTGGCAGGCGTGGAAAAGGCCGCGAAACTGATGGAGGATCTGGGCCACGTGGTCGAGCACTGGACCCCCGAAGAGGCGCTCGACGTGCCCGCGATGATGATGGCCTGGACGAAAATCGTCGCCTGCGGCACCGCCGGACGGGTGCAGAAGATCCTGGGCGATCGCAAGCTGGAACGCGGCATGGTCGATGGCGTCACCTTCGGCGCGGTCGAATACTCCAAACGGGTCAGCGGCGCCGACTACCTCGATGCGCTGGGCGCGGTGCATTCATTTGGCCGCCGCATGGCGCATGCCTTCGACACCTGCGACATCATCCTGTCGCCCACGCTGGCCACGCCCCCCTGCCGCGCCGATTACCTCGCGCCGGTCAGCGAGGATTTCGTGGCCTACCGCAACGGCCCCGGCAGCGTCTTCGAATATTCGCCCTTCACCGCGATCTTCAACGCCAGCGGCCAGCCCGCCGTGTCCCTCCCCCTGCACTGGAGCGCCGATAACCTGCCCGTCGGCATCCATTTCGCCGCGCCCTTCGGCATGGATGCGGAACTCATGTCGCTCTGCGGCCAGATCGAGCGCGCCGCGCCCTGGGCCGCGAAACAGCAGGAGGTCATCGCCCGCGGGCCAGATGGGGTGTGACAAATTGCATAACACCGCAACATCTTGTTGCAGCGCAGCATCCGCCCCGCTATGAGGGGCGCACAGATGCACTAGACGCGGTATTGCATGTCTGACGCGCGGGGCCGGTTGCCAATGGGTGACCGGCCCCGTTTCTTTCACTGCTTCAAGGATATGTCCCGCCCGGGCTTGCCCCGGGCAGCGCCCGACCCGCCCCATGGGCGGGCGCTTCACGCCCACCCCGGGCCGGGCGCCGCCCTTCGTGCCAGAATGTCACCGCGAAAAAGAAAGAAGGCGTCAGATGCGCAGACGCGGTCTTTGCATATCCTGACGCCTTCCCTGAACTTCGGCCTTCAAAGAAAGCCCCGTTCGGTTTGCTCTGGCCTTGCGGCCTCGGCAGCGGGATTCAGACCTTGCGATCTGTCCCCCCAAACCGGTTCCGACATCGGGTTGCCCCTTTGCCCCAACCGGCCCACGCGATGGCTTTTTCACCGCCTTCGTCTCAGGGGCCCGAGGACCCCTTCGATTTCGGCCAGCGTCCCCTGGCTTTCAACGCAGGCTTTGGTTCGGTGTAACCTATCCCAACCCCCGCTCAGCCCTGGAAGACCTCCGCGTCCCGCTCCGGGTGTTGCCACCCCTTGCGTTAAATTCAGGCTGACTCGGCCACGTGAGTCGTTCAAGAAAAAAACCTCCCCCTGTGGAAAAGTTTCTGGGGATAAGTCTTTGGAAAGGTTTGTGGATTTGTTGTGGAGGTGGTTCCGTTTTTCCTTCGGTGCCAGCACCTTACCGCCTTCAAGGGAAGGTGCTGGCATGCGACGGATCAAGCACGATCTGCAACTGCCAATACTCACCTAAGCTTTTTCGATATTTCGGACGGGCACGAAAATGCGACGCCCATCCGCGGCACACCCCTTGCTTGCAAGATTTACTTTCATTGCTATCATCAATTGCGGCCAGAGAAGCGACGTAATGTGATGACTTTGGAAGACCAACCTGAATCGGAAGAATACGAGGAAAAGTCAAATGCGACCTGGAACCAAGATCAAGACTACAAAATATTGAAAACTCTGATCGCCTTCGCAAACGGCCAAGGAGGTTCCATCACAATAAAGAACGTTCTTGCGGCAGCAAAGCAATCGATTCATCTCGTATTGATGACGCACTAAACAAGTGGGTGCTGCCTCGCGTAAACGGTATAACGGCAGAATTAAGTCAGAATGGTAGTGTTACCATTTCCGTGGCGGCCTCCTCCTCTGCCCCGCACGTGATTACTAAAGAGGCGAACTATCTAGACGCGAATGGAAAACAAAAATCCGCGTTTTATCCTGGTCAAATTTACGTGAGGCACTCGTCAAAGACCGAGCCGGCAACTGGTGATGACGTGCAACGAATTATTGCTAGAAAAGTCCGCGATGTACTTAGCGCAGTTGCCAATTCCATTTCGTCTTTCGGGGTGAAAATTAGCGATGAAGATCACGCCATTCCGCTGAAAATAGCGGGAAATGAAGGCTTGCTTGAACTGGACTTTGCAGATGTGAATACTCAATACCCACACACTGCAACATCGCTAGGTAAGAAAATTGGAAAAAACCAAAGTTTCGCCGTTGCGGCGGTAAAGGACTTAGGACTTAAGGGAAACCCAAAATACCACTTTGCTTTAGGCGGCCATAAGTATCCCGTCAACAGATATTCAAAGGAGTGCGCTGAGCGAATTGCCACACAGCTGGCCAATGATCCAAGTTATTGGCCTTACAAGAAAACCTGATAGTCACCCATCCATCTTCAACGCCGAAATAAACGCCTCCTGCGGGATATCAACCTTCCCGAACTGGCGCATCTTCTTTTTCCCGGCCTTCTGCTTCTCCAGCAGTTTCTTCTTCCGCGTCGCGTCCCCGCCATAGCACTTCGCCGTCACGTCCTTGCGCAAAGCGCTCAGCGTTTCGCGCGCGATCACCTTGCCGCCGATGGCCGCCTGGATCGGGATCTTGAACATATGGCGCGGGATCAGCTCTTTCAGCTTCTCGCACATCGCCCGGCCGCGCATCTCGGCCCGGTCGCGGTGCACCATGGTGCTCAGCGCATCCACCGGCTCGTCATTCACCAGGATCTGCATCTTGACCAGGTTGTCCTCGCGATAACCGGTCATCTGGTAATCGAACGACGCATAGCCCTTGGTCACCGATTTCAGCCGGTCGTAGAAATCGAACACCACCTCATTGAGCGGCAGATCATAGACCACCATCGCGCGGGAACCCGCATAGGTCAGGTCCAGCTGGATGCCGCGCCGGTCCTGGCAGAGCTTCAGCACGTCGCCCAGGAACTCGTCCGGCACCAGGATCGTCGCCTTGATCCGCGGCTCCTCCAGGTGGTCCACCTTCGACATGTCGGGCATGTCGGCGGGGTTGTGCAGCTCGATCATCTCGCCGTCTTTCATGTAGACGTGATAGATCACGCTGGGCGCGGTGGTGATCAGGTCGATATCGTATTCGCGTTCGATCCGGTCGCGGATCACCTCGAGATGCAAGAGCCCCAGGAACCCGCAGCGGAAGCCAAAGCCGAGCGCGGCGCTGGTTTCCATCTCGAAGCTGAACGAGGCATCGTTCAGCGCCAGTTTCTCGATCGCGTCGCGCAGGTCCTCGAACTCGGCCGAATCCACCGGGAAAAGCCCGCAGAACACAACCGGGACCGAAGGATTAAAGCCCGGCAGCGGCGTCTCGGCGCCCTTCTTCTCATGCGTGATGGTGTCGCCCACCCGCGTGTCGCGCACCTGCTTGATGCTCGCGGTGATAAAGCCGATCTCGCCGGGGCCCAGCTGATCCACCGGCACCATGCCGGGGCGGAACACACCGATCCGGTCAACCTGGTGCACGGTGTTGTTCGACATCATGCGCACCCGCTCGCCCTTTTTCAGAACGCCGTCCATGATGCGGACCAGGACGATCACGCCCAGATAGGCGTCGTACCACGAATCCACCAGCATCGCCTTCAGAGGCGCGTCTCGGTCGCCCTTGGGCGCGGGCAGATCGCGCACGATCGCCTCCAGCGTCTCATGGATCCCCTCGCCCGTCTTGGCAGACACCCGGATCGCGCCCGAGGCATCGATGCCGATCACGTCCTCGATCTGTTCGGCCACGCGGTCACAATCGCTCGCCGGCAGGTCGATCTTGTTCAGCACCGGCACGATTTCATGGTCGGCGTCGATCGCCTGGTAGACATTGGCCAGAGTCTGCGCTTCGACGCCCTGGGTGCTGTCAACCACCAGCAGGCTGCCCTCGACCGCGCGCATCGACCGAGACACCTCATAGGCAAAGTCCACATGCCCCGGCGTGTCGATCAGGTTGAGGATATAGGTCTCCCCGTCATCGGCCTCGTATTCCAGCCGCACGGTGTTGGCCTTGATGGTGATGCCCCGCTCGCGCTCAATATCCATCGCGTCGAGCATCTGCTCTTTCATATCCCGATCGGCGACGGTTTTCGTCTCCTGGATCAGGCGGTCGGCCAGCGTCGATTTCCCGTGGTCGATATGCGCCACGATCGAGAAATTGCGGATATGCGAAAGATCGGTCATGGCCTGCATATGTAGGGGTTTTCGCGCGCGGTCAATAGAGCGCTTGCACCCGCGCCGCGGCACCCGCACGATCCTTCATCTTGCCCTGAAATATCCCGGGGAGCGCGAGGGGCTGGCCCCTCGCTCCGGCGCTCAGGTCCAGCTCAGCACCTTGTGCTCGACACAGGTGATGAACCGCCCCGCCGTGATCCGGTAATTCGTGGGCGAGGTCTCGACCCCGTGCAGGAAGGACGCGTTCATGAAGTAAAGATCGCCACGCCGAATCTTCACCCGGATCTTCTCGAACCGGTCGGCATAGTCGATCGGATAAGGGTAGCCCGTGTTCTCCAGACCCATGTGCCGGCGCACCGCATCGTCGGGGCAATGGTTCCACAGCACCGTGGCGCTGCCCTCGGCGTCGTCGGCGATGCACAGGTTGGCGGCGATGGTGTGCCTGCCCGCGCCGATCTCGAACCCGTCCTGCGCGGCCTGCGCCACCTGGGCGCTGTCCTCGTGCGGGTGCAGCGCCATCTCGCCGTTGTCCAGCCACTTGCGCGTGGTGGCGAAATTGCCGGTGCCGCCCAGGTGCCGCGCCTGACGATAGGTCTTGCCGCGCGCGGCAAAGGCGCGTTCCAGCGCCTCGTCGAAAAAGAGGTTCCGCACCGTCGCCGCATCGAGCACCGAATAGAGGTCGATCACGTGGCCCAGGTGGCGCAGCGTTTCGCGCATGTAGTCCTGGCCGTTGCGCCCGAACTGCGTCGCACCGATCTGCTGGATCTTCACGAACCCGTCTTCGCCGCGGTTGCTGCCCTGGGCCGCGATGATCTCGTTGAACCGCGCCTCCAGCCGGGCACAGGCGTCAAGGTCCAGGAAATCGCGCAGCACGATCAGGCGCACACCGTCGATGCCGCCCTCCTCGATGAACCGCGCGATCAGATCGGCATCGGCCGACGCGCCATCCAGTTCCAGATAGCCAAATGCTGTCTCGTCGAACATCAGTCCCCCACATGTCTGGTCCAACGCGAGCGTTCTGCCCGTCACCAACCTCTAGCGCGAAAAGAACGCCGTTTCCAAGACTTAGGCGAAGAACCCGGGATATTGTTTCCGACGCAACGACAGACCTGACAATGCGGCCGCATTGTCATAGCCTGCGCACGAATTCATCAGGAAAACGCGCCATGATCCCCTATTCCGTTCTTGATCTTTCGCCCATCCCCGAAGGCGGCAGCGCGGCGGATGCGCTGCGCAATACCGGCGATCTCGCCGTGCATGCCGAGGCGCTGGGCTACACCCGCTACTGGCTGGCCGAGCACCACAACATGCCCGGCATCGCGTCATCGGCCACCGCGCTGCTGATCGGCCACGTGGCCAGCCGCACGAAAACGCTGCGCGTCGGCTCGGGCGGGGTGATGCTGCCCAACCATGCGCCGCTGGTCATTGCCGAACAGTTCGGCACCCTGGCCACGCTTTACGGCGACCGGATCGACCTGGGCCTCGGCCGGGCACCGGGCACGGATGCGGCCACCGCCTATGCGCTGCGCCGCGGCCGGATGGAGGACAAGTTCCCCGACGAGGTAATCGAGCTGCTGGGCTTCCTGAACCCCGCCCAACCCGGCCAGCCGGTGCGCGCCATTCCCGGCGAAGGCACGCAGGTGCCGGTCTGGATCCTGGGCTCCTCGCTCTACGGCGCACAGCTGGCCGCGCATCTGGGCCTGCCTTACGCCTTTGCCAGCCATTTCGCCCCCGACGCGCTGGAAGCGGCGATCGAGACCTATCGCAGCACGTTCAAACCCGGGATGACGGACGCCCCCCGCTTCATGCTGGCGATCAACGTCTTCGCCGCCGAGACCGAGGCCGAGGCCAAACGCCTGCGCTCGTCCCAGGTGCAGGGCTTCATAAACCTGCGCACCGGGCGGCCGGGCCCCCTGCCCGCCCCGCGTGACACGCTCACCGGCTCGCCTCAGGCCATCGAGACGGCAGCGGCCGCGCTGCGCGTGGCCGCCGTGGGCAGCCCGGACATGGTGCACGATCAGCTCTCGGCGTTGATCGCCCGGCACGCCCCCGACGAGGTGATCCTCGCCGGCCAGATCCACGACCATGCCGCGCGGCTGCGCAGTTTCGAGATCGCCGCGCAGGTGATGAAGTCTCTCTGACCCCACCGCGCAAAAGGAAGGGCCCGCACCGGGAAAACCGGCGCGGGCCCAGGGTTGATCATAGCCTGATGCGAGGACGTCAGACCATGACCAGAATGTTGTCTTCCATCAGCGTGGTGTTGTCGACGCCCAGAAGGGTCATCGTGTCGCCGCCGCCGAAATCGAAGACAAGGTCGGTACCCACCACGTTGGCGTGGTCGGTCAGAACCTGGGCCGCCGTCTTGGCGCCGCCGCCCCACAGCTGGGCATCCAGCATGAGCATGTCGACACCGGCGTCGGTTTCGAAGTCGCTCACGACGTCGGCTTCGTCCCCGTCAAGGTAGTAGAAGGTGTCGGCACCAAAACCACCGCTGATCTGGTCGGCACCCGTGCCACCGTTGATCAGGTCCTGACCACGGCCGGCAAGGATGATGTCGTCCAGGTCGCCACCTTCGACGCGGTCGTTGCCGCGACCGGCGCGGATCACGTCGATGCCGTCGCCGCCCTGGATCACGTCGTTGCCGTCGTGGCCTTCCAGACGGTCACGGCCACCGCCGCCGATGAGAACGTTGTTGCCCTCGTCGCCATAGAGCCAGTCGCGGTTGTCGCCACCATCGAGCGTGTCGTTACCGCCCAGACCGTTCATGGTGTCCTGGCCGTCCATGCCGATCATCAGGTCACTGAACTCGGTGCCGGTCAGGCTGTCATCACCGGCCGTGCCCATGATGATGTCACCGACAACCGCACCCCCGGTGTTGATCAGCTGGAAGTCCGCTTCCATGTCCAGCGGCGCGTCGACGCCCTGCAGGGTCGCAACCTCGACACCGGCCACGGAAACGGTCAGGTCGCCGCCATCCACGGTCTGCGTCACGATATAGTCGAACGTGTCGAGCGTGACACCGAAGTTGTAGAGACCGAGCGCATCGACACCCACTTCGAAGTCGGTGATCAGGTTGCCCTCGGGCGACACCTCGGCCAGCCCTTCGGCCGCGTAGGACACGATGAACAGGTCCGCGCCGGCATCGCCGGTGAACAGGTTGTTGTCGCGACCGACCAGGATGTCGTCCTCGGCGGTACCGATGGCGTCCAGGCCACGGTTGACCAGCGGGATCTCTTCATAGGTCAGCAGCAGGTCGGCGCCGTAAACGGTTGCCGGCTTGATGTCGCCCTTGACATAATAGGCCACGTCGAACTGCTCGGTGTAGTTCACACCGTTGACGCTGACCGTCCCGGCCTGGTTCAGGAAGCCCGCGCTGGTCGACAGCGGCGAGATGCCACCCCAATCCAGCAGGTTGAGCACGGTCTGGGTGTCGGCACCCACCTCGTACTTCTCTTCCCCGTTCTGCACCGGCGGCTCATCGGCCGGATCCTCGGGGATCACAACACCGGGCAGGTCCTGGCCGTATTTGTCGGGCTTCAGACGCCAGCGCGGGCCGATCTCGTATTCGCCGTCGGTGACAACCGATTCAAACGGCGCGCGGTCAAGCGTGGTGTACCAGGCGTTGGTGAACCCTTCCGCCAGGTCGCCGGAAAGCGGGGTCAGCTGGTCGATCAGCGAACCTTCGGCCGCCGCCGCCAGTGCCGGATCCTTCAGCACCGTACCGTCCGGGTAGAAGGTGCCATCACCGGCGTAGAAATCGCCGACCGACACCCAAGTGCCATCGGGCAGCTCGGTATAGGTGGGCAGACGGCCGATGGCGGCCTCGTTTTCATAGTCCTCGGGGCGGACCTGGTCGTTGGGGTTGTTCGTCACGGTGTGACGGATCACCAGTTCGGCCGCGCTCACCCGATAGAGCGTCTGCGGGCCTTTCGTCGGCTCGGCCGTCCACTCGGTGGGCAGGTCCATCTTGGCGTCCAGCCGAACATCGTTCGGCTTCTTGATCATGTTGCCCCAGCGATAGAGCAGCTTGCCATCGTCTTTCAGCGTGACCGAGTAGTCGGAGCTGTAGGCGATGTTCTCGGTGATCTCGGTTTCGTTCGGCGCAAGAACGTCGATCAGGTCGACCTCGCCGTCGCCGTTCACGTCGCCCACCAGTGGCAGCACGTCGGCGACATACTGGCCGTCATAGGCGCCGCCGACGATGATCAGGTTGTCATCGAGCGGGTAAAGCGCGTCCGGATCGCCCGGGTATTCCTGGTCCGACAGCACGTTCTGCATGACCACGTAGTGCTCGGTCGAGGCCTTGACCGAGTTGCCACCCAGACCGGACAGCCAGGTACCAAAGGTTGCCGGAACCTTGAATGTGTCGGTCGGCGCATCCGAGATGACAATCCCCAGTTGCTCGCCGCCTTCGCCGGTCAGGTCACCGACCCAGCCTTCTTCGTAAAGGCCGTCACGTACTTTCTGCTCGGCATTCTCGAAATCCGAAACGTAGAATCCGAACTCGGTATCGATCGGGTACAGCAGCGTGCCATCGGCGTTTTTCGGTTCAGCTGTCAGATCGATGATCGTCGGATCATCGGCCAAAGTGGTTCCGTCAAAAGAACCCGTCACATCGGCAGTTGAAAACGTGTAGCTCGACGTGAAGGTCGGCGTCGTCTGAAGGGGTTGATCAATATCTGGCAGGGCCATTTCTTCTCTCCTCGCGTGTCCAAGTTAATTGTTTACAGTCACAGTTCGGCTGTTCGGGCAAACGCGGTTCGCGCCCGTCAAAGCCAATTTTCTTTCAAGCTTTCCGGCCCCGAAAAGGCACCGTCACACACAACTGAAAAAGTCCACCCAGCCCGCCGCCGCATGCCATGCCAACGCACTTCCGCCGGGTTACACCAAAAGTTTAAATCGTATGTTCGGGAGCTATCATTGATTTGTATCAAGAAATCCAAATACACGGATACACACCTTCCCGCGCGGGAAGGTTCTGGCCGGATTTCCGGCGTTCACCCCCAATCAGAGCAGCCATTGTAGGCATGGCTTATCCCCTTGGTTTATTCGGGGTTTATGCCTGCAAACATGGAAAACGCGGGCCATCGCAACGGGCGGACTCACGCGTCACGGTTACCCGTCCTGCCAGTAGAATTTATTTGCTGCTACCGCCCCGGAGGAGCGTCGAGGCAGCCGGTGACGTGGCGTTAATCGGCCCGGGCCGGGCGCTCGCGGGACATTCTCGAATCAGGATTCTGTGGAAGTGGCGGACCCAAGAGGATTCGAACCTCTGGCCTCTGCCTTCGGAGGGCAGCGCTCTATCCAGCTGAGCTATGGGTCCATCGGGGTCCGTATAGCCGCCCCGCCGCCGCCCCGCAATCACGAAATCGCTGGACTTCGACGCACATCGCATGAAACTGCCGCGCATGATCGCTCGTCCCATCCCGCTCTGGCTTCTGGTCACGCTGCAAGGCGCGGTTTCCGCCGCCTCGCTGGTGGTTGAAATCGTGGCCGGTCGGATGCTGGCCCCCTATGTCGGCATGTCGCTTTATACCTGGACCTCGATCATCGCGGTGGTGCTGGCCGGCTTTTCGCTGGGTCACTGGTGGGGCGGCCGCCTGGCCGAACACGAGGGGCCCCGGGCACTGGCGCGCACCGGCTGGGCGATGGTGGGCGCGGCCCTTACCACCGCCACGGCGCTGGTTCTGCTGCAGGCGATTGCCGGGCCGGTCCTGTCGGCGCTGGCCCATCCCGTCTGGGGCATCACCGTGCTGACTATGGCGGTGTTTTTCCTGCCCTCGTTCTTTGCCGGGGTCCCTGCCCCGGTGCTGGCCAAGATCGCGGTCGATTCCCATGCCCGCCCGGGCCAGGCCCTGGGCGCGATGTTCGCCTCGGGCGCGATCGGCGCCATCGCCGGCACGCTTCTGGCCGGGTTTCTCTTTATCTCCTGGCTGGGTACCGCCCTTACGCTTGCCGTTGTCACCGCCACTTACGTGATCGCCGCGCTGCTCTTCCTGCACCTCGCCCGGCGGCTTGCGCTCCTGCCGGTGCTGGCCTCCTTGGCCGCGCTCGGGCTGGCCGGGGCCTCGTTGGCCGCGCCCGCGCCCTGCACGGTGGAAAGCCGCTATTTCTGCCTGCGCTCGCTCGATGTCTCCTCCGATCCCGCGCGCCCCGTGCGCATGATGGTGATCGACCACCTGACCCACGGGATGAGCGCGCGGGACGTGCCGCAGGTGATGTTCACCGAACATGCGGCGATGCTCGATGCGCTGGCCCGCATCCGCGCGCCGCGCGATGATTTTTCGTCTTTCTTCATCGGCGGCGGCAATTACGCGATCCCCCGCGCCTTTGCGCTTCATGGCACCGGCCCCCGCGTGGTGGCCGAGATCGACCCGGGCGTCACCGAAATGGCCGTGCGCGATTTCTGGTTCGAACCCGCCACCGCCACGATCCTGCACCAGGACGCCCGCCGCGCCCTGCGCGAAGATGACCGCCGCTATGACGTGATCATCGGCGACGCCTTCACCGATGTCGCCGTGCCCGCTCATCTTGTCACCCGCGAGTTCTTCGAGCTGGTCGCAAGCCGGCTGACCGACGAGGGCAGCTTCCTGATGAACGTGATCGACTACCAGGACCGGCTTCAGGCGCTGGCCTCGGTCGCGCGCACGCTGGCTGCCGTGTTCCCCTCGGTCGAGATCTGGACCAACACCGCCCCGCCCCGGCCCGGCGCGCGGGTGGTGTTCGTCATCGCCGCCGGCCGGACTCCGACCGAGGGCGCGCGCTTTACCGTGCCGGCCCCCGATCGCAACACCTTCGGCGCGATGGATCCGGCATGGGTGGCGCAGCTGATCGACACACGCGGCACCCTTCTGACCGATGATTACGCGCCCATCGACCGGCTGATCGGCCGGCCGGACTAGGGCCGCGCTCAGCCAAAGAGGTTATGCGCCAGGTCCAGCGCCTCGACCAGCCCGTCGACCTCGTCTGTCGTGTTGTAAAGGCCAAAGCTCGCCCGGCAGGTCGCGGTCACGCCCAGATGCTCCATCAGCGGCCCGGCACAGTGATGGCCGGCCCGCACCGCGACCCCCTTCTTGTCCAGGATGGTCGAGATGTCATGCGCATGCGCGGCGCCCTCCATGGTGAAGGAAAAGATCGCCACCTTGCCCGGCGCGCTGCCCTGCAGGTGCAGCCAGTTGAGCCCGGTCAGTTTCTCGCTGGCATAGGCCGCCAATCCGGCCTCGTGGGCGGCGACATTCTCCATGCCCAGCTCCATCAGGTACTCCAGCGCCACGCCCAGCCCGATCGTCTGCACGATGCCGGGCGTGCCGGCTTCGAACTTCATCGGCGGGTCGTTGTAGATCACGCTGTCCTTGGTGACTTCCTTGATCATGTCCCCGCCGCCCAGGAAGGGCTGCATTTCCGCCATCCGCTCGCGGCGCACATAGATCGCGCCCGACCCCGACGGCCCATAAAGCTTGTGCCCGGTGATTGGGTAGAAATCACAGCCCATTTCCTGCACGTCCACCGGCATGTGCACCGCGCCCTGGCTGCCATCGACCAGCACCGGCACGCCCTTTTCGTGCGCGGCCTCGCAGATCGTTTTCACATCGACCACGGTGCCCAGCACGTTCGACACATGGGTCACCGCCACCAGCCTTGTCTTGGGCCCGATCGCGTCGATTACCTTCTGCGGGTCGAGCGCGCCGGTGGCATCGGTATCCACCCATTTCAGCACCACGCCCTGCCGCTCGCGCAGGAAATGCCAGGGCACGATATTAGCGTGATGCTCCATCACGCTCAGCACGATTTCGTCGCCCGGCTGCATCCGCGGCATGGCCCAGCCATAGGCGACCATGTTGATGCCCTCGGTGGTGCCCGAGTTCAGCACGATCTCGTCCTCGCTCGCGGCGTTCAGGAACCGCGCGATGGTGCCGCGCACGGCCTCGTATTTCTCGGTGGCGAGGTTCGACAGGTAATGCAGGCCCCGATGCACGTTGGCGTATTCGTGGCTATAGGCGCGGGTCACCGCGTCGATCACGCATTGCGGTTTCTGCGCGCTGGCACCGTTATCGAGATAGGTCAGCGGCTTGCCGTTCACTTCGCGGCTCAGGATCGGGAAATCCCCGCGGATCTTTTCGACGTCATACATCTCAACCGGCCCCCTCGGCCATCGCCCCGATCAGGAGCAAAAAGAACATCAGGCCCGCGATCAGCAGGCCAAAGCTCAGCAACACCACCCCGACCGCGCGCAGCGGGCTGTTAAAGCCGTGCACCGTGTCGAGAAAGGCAATCAGGATGTAAAGCATCCAGAAACTGGCGACAAAGCCCACGATCTGCGCCAGTGACGGGATTGCCAAGGCCAGCACCAGCAGGCCGATCTGCACCCCCACCTGCACCAGTTCCAGCCAGGTCAGCGCGGCCAGCACATCGGCCAGCTCGGCCGTACCGCCCAGGGCGCGGCCAGCCCAGTAAAGCACGAAGACCGAGATCACCAGCCCGCCTGCCACGAACATCGCCAGAAGCCCCGGAGAATTGAACGCAGGTGGCATTGCCGCGGCGGTTTCCGCGTCCGGCGGAAACAGCGCCAGGTTGCCGCTGACCACGATGGCGTTCAAAATCGCCACCAGAATCACCGCCATCCACAACACCTCATTCGACAGCGCGCGACGCATCGACATGATCTGCTCAGCCGCCGCATTGGGCGCCATGAAGGTCATCTTTACAAGATCTTGCCAGCCGTTCTTCATGTGGAACCCCATGCCTCGGCCATGCCAGACAGCCAGAACCAAGCGAAAACGACGAACCAGGCGAACCCCACCAGCGAAAGCCCCGGGCCCGGTCCGATGAACCCCGCCACCAGCCCCGTGAGCAGGATCAGCGGCGACGAGGCCAGGAACGCCCAGAACAGCGCGATCCGCGCCTCATGGGGGGCGCCCTTGCCGCCCAAGAGGCGCATCAGCCCCCAGGCGACAAAGGCAAGCACGTAAAACAGCAGCGGCGCAATGAACAGCCACGCCATCAGCGTGCCGCCCAGAAGCTGCGGCAGGTCCTGGTCCAACAGATGCGCCTGCCGCGCCAGTCGCGGCCATTGCGCCACGAAAACCAGCACGCAAGCCGCCATCAGGATGGCCAGCGCCCGGTCCTCGCGCGGGCCGGCAGCCAAGAGTCGCCGCACCACGCGGCGCGGCCCGCGATAGGTCGCGCCGATATCGCCCAGAACCGACATCAGTCGCGGCGCCGGGTCAGCCAGCCTTCCAGCCGGCCGGTGATCTCCTCGGCCAGGCGCGCGTCCTCGACCTCCTCGACCGCCTCGGCCAGGAAGGCCAGCGTCAGCAGGTCGGTCGCCTCGGGCGACGGCACCCCGCGCGAACGCAGGTAGAAAAGCGCCTCCTCGTCGATCGCACCGCTGGTCGAGCCGTGCGAACAGGCCACGTCATCGGCATAGATCTCCAGCTCGGGCTTGGCCAGGAACTGGCTGTCGTCATCCAGCAGAAGCGACTGCGATTTCTGATAACCATCGGTGCGCTGCGCCCCGGGTTTCACTAGAATCTTGCCCTGGAACACCCCCGTGGCGCCGTTGCGCAGCACCTTCTTGAACACCTGGCGGCTTTCGCAATCCTCGGCGTCATGGGTGATGAACACCGTGTCGTCATGCACGAAATCGCCATCGCCCAGGCAAGCCCCGGCGACATGCGCCACCGCCTCGTCGCCGGTGAACTCGATCACGCATTCATTGCGCGTCAGCTTGCCGTTCACCGTCAGGGTGAAGCTTTTGAAGGTCGCCTCGCGGCCCAGGCGGGCAAAGATATGCGTCACCGCCCGGCGCTCATGGTCGCGGCCCTGCGCGCGCACGTGATGGAACGCCGCGCCATCGGCCAGCTCGACTTCGAGCACCTTGTTGAACCGCGCCGCCGCCGGGCCGTTTTCCAGCAGGGTCAGGTCGGCCCCCTCTTCCAGCTTGATCACGTGATGCAGCACCGCGTCCGAGCTCTCGGATTCGTGCCGGTAGATCAGGCTCACGGGCTTCTCGGCCTTGCCCGTCACCCGGATCACCACGCCATCGCTGGCAAAGGCGGTGTTATAGGCCGCCAGCGGCCGTTCGACCGGGTCCTGCCCACGCGCTTCCAGCACGCCATAGATGTCCTTGGCCCAGTGGATGTCCTTGCCGCCCGCATCGGTCAGCCGCTCGATCTCGACCCCGGCCAGGTCCAGCGCGTCGGACTCCTCGGCGCTGAACACACCGTCGACGAAAACGATCTTCACCCGGTCGATTTCGCCAAACACCGGGGCTTCGTCATTGGCAAACACCGCCGCCGCCGGCGCCTCGGCCTGGGTCAGTGTGTCGGGCCGGGTGTATTTCCAGTACTCGTCGCGCCGCCCCGGCAGGCCCATTGCCCTCAGCCGGCTCAACGCATCCGCGCGCGCCGCGCTCGCCCATTTGCCGCCCGCGGGCAGGCTCTGGCCCTCCAGCCGCTCGGCCGTGGCGGCCAGCTTGGCTTCCTTCAGCTGCGCGCGTTTCGATTGCACCTGTGCACTCATGCTGCCACCTCGGCCAGGATGTCGGCATAGCCGTTGTTCTCAACCTCAAGCGCCAATTCCGGCCCGCCGGTCTTCACGATGCGGCCATCGGCCATGATATGCACCACGTCGGGTTTGATGTGGTCCAACAGGCGCTGATAGTGGGTGATAACGAGGAAGCCCCGGCCCGCGTCGCGCAGCGCGTTCACGCCATCGGCCACCAGTTTCATCGCATCCACGTCCAAACCGCTGTCTGTCTCATCGAGGATGCACATCTTGGGCTCCAGCATCGCCATCTGCAGGATCTCGTTGCGCTTCTTCTCACCGCCGGAAAAGCCGACGTTGACCGGGCGTTTGAGCATGTCGGCGTCGATCTTCAGGGTCTTCGCCTTTTCGCGGATCACCTTCAGGAACTCGGTGGCGCTCATCTCTTCCTGACCGCGCGCCTTGCGCTGCGCGTTCACGGCGGTGCGCAGGAAGGTCATGTTGCCCACGCCGGGGATCTCGACCGGGTACTGGAACGCCAGGAAAAGGCCCAGGGCCGCGCGCTCTTCGGGTTCCAGCTCCAGCAGGTCCTCGCCATCCAGCGTCGCGCTGCCGCCGGTCACCTCGTATCCGTCGCGGCCGGACAGCACATAGCTCAGCGTCGACTTGCCCGAGCCGTTGGGCCCCATGATCGCATGCACCTTGCCGGCCTCGACCGTCAGGTCGACACCTTTCAGGATCTGCTTGTCCTCTTCTTCAAGTTTGACCTTCAGGCCCTTGATTTCCAACATGATATTTCCTTTCCCAAGTCCTGTTCGCCCCTCAGGGCCGCGTGATCATCCGAATAACCCAGGCCAGCCGCTCGACCGGCACGGGCGTGGGCGTAACCTCGAACCGCGCCATGCGGCCGATCAGTTCGGGCTTGCCCAGAATTTCCTCGGCGGCGTGATACTGCTCGCGCCGCTTGTAATCGTCGAAGTAAAGCGTCACCGGCTTTTGCGTGTGAAACGCCGTCGCCAGCGCACAGCCCACCCGGAACCGCCCATCCACCAGCACCACGTCGGGCTGGCCCATATCGGTGTTTTCCCATACTCCCAGCGGATAGAGCGCAAAGCGCTTCCACGCCCGGTCATCCTCGGGGTGGCCCCACTCTTTCGTCGGGCCGATATCGGCATGGATCACCTCGACCGGGCTCTGGCCCGGGTTCCCGGCAAACCATGCGCGCATCATCCGCGCCCAGTCCTTGTCGCTCTCCACCGAAAAGATGCGCTTGCCCGGCATCTCGGCCGCCATCACCGTCGAGCCGCCCGATCCGTATTCCAGGATCGTGCCGGCCTGCGCATAGGCCGCGCGCAGCGCCTGCGCTTCGGCCTCGGGCAATGTCAGCTCGGGGCGGGATATGGGCGCGGCCATGTTCATCTCAGCCCGCCCGCGCCAGTTCAGATGCACAGCGTGGCGTCAGCCCAGACGATACAGCGTTTCTCCGCGAAACAGCATCGTGCCCGGCTCGGTGCCCTTGCGGATCTGGTCCACCCATTGCGGCGAAAACAGCTCCGACCATTGCGCCGGCGCGATATGCACCAGGTTGTGCATCAGCGTGATGCTCGCCGCGATGCCCAGCACGGACATCACGAATTGCGACTTGCCGGTCAGGTTCAGAAACAGCCGCACCGCGAAGGTGATGACCAGCGCCATCCCTGCCTGGGCCACCAGCTCGTAATCCGGCAACGCGTACTCGGGCGGCAGGCCCCCGGCCCTGAACAGCGTATACTGCCCGCCGGTAAAGGACAGAAACCCGACGAGAAACGACAATGGCAGTTTCAGAAAGCACAGACGGCAGGCGCGCTTCGCGCGTCCGCCCGTCTCGGCAGTCCAGCGACCGGTGTTGAAAACCTCGTTTCGACCGGCGCCTTTCTTCTCGATCCGCTTCAGGCGATCCTGAAAATCCGTATGTCCCTTTGCCATCGACATGGTGCACGACCAAGCTGCTCACGTCCCCAACCCGCGGTTGTCTTGACAACAGATTGCGGCGATCACAGGGCGACAGCGTGAAAAAAGCCATCGACCCGGAAAAAGTTACGCAGGGTAACTTTCGGGCGCTCGATATGTAACGCGTGGCACTCACGCCACCACCACCGCCGTGCCACTGGCCGAAACCATCAGCATCGACTGGCCCACGACCTCGTAGTCGAGGTCCACGCCAACCACCGCATTCGCGCCCAGTTCGCGGGCGCGGTCCTCCAGCTCGCTCAGCGCCGTGCGCCGTCCGTCCTCCAGCTTCGATTCATAGGCGCCCGATCGGCCGCCGACGATATCCGTGATGCTGGCAAAGACGTCGCGCACCACGTTGGCGCCCATGATCGCCTCGCCCACCACGATGCCCTTGTATTCGCGGATGGCCTTGCCTTCGATCGTCGGTGTCGTCGTGATGATCATGTGATCCTCCTGTCGCCGCGGCTCAGCCCACCGAGCCTTCCAGCGAAATCGCCACAAGCTGTTGGGCTTCCATGGCAAATTCCATCGGCAGCGCCTGCAGCACTTCCTTTGCAAAACCGTTGACGATCAGCGCCACCGCCTCTTCCTCGTCCATGCCGCGCTGGCGGCAATAGAACATCTGTTCCTCGTCCACCTTCGACGTCGTTGCCTCGTGCTCGGCCCGGGACGAGTTGTTCTTCACCTCGATATACGGCACCGTATGCGCCCCGCATTTGTCGCCGATCAGCAGGCTGTCGCACTGGGTATAGTTGCGGCTGTTCTTGGCCTTCGGATGCATCGACACGAGCCCGCGATAGGTGTTCTGTGCCACCCCCGCGCTGATGCCCTTGGACACGATCCGCGACTTGGTGTTCTTTCCCAGATGCACCATCTTGGTGCCGGTATCGGCCTGCTGATGGTTGTTGGCGATGGCAATCGAATAGAACTCGCCCTGGCTGTCGTCGCCGCGCAGGATGCAGCTGGGATACTTCCACGTCACCGCGCTGCCGGTCTCCACCTGCGTCCACATCACCTTGGCGCGGTCGCCGCGGCAATCGGCGCGCTTGGTCACGAAGTTGTAGATCCCGCCCTTGCCGTTCTCGTCACCGGGGAACCAGTTCTGCACGGTGGAATATTTCACCTCGGCATCTTCCTCGATGATGATTTCCACCACCGCGGCATGCAGCTGTGCCACATCGCGCTGCGGCGCGGTGCAGCCTTCCAGGTAGGATACGTAAGAGCCCTTGTCGGCGATGATCAGCGTGCGCTCGAACTGGCCGGTATTTTCCGCGTTGATGCGGAAATAGGTCGACAGCTCCATCGGGCAGCGCACCCCGGGCGGCACATAGACAAACGAGCCGTCCGAGAAGACGGCGCTGTTCAGCGTGGCATAGAAATTGTCCGACACCGGCACGACCGAGCCGAGGTATTTCTTCACCAGGTCCGGGTGCTTCTTGATCGCCTCCGAGATCGAGCAGAAGATCACGCCCGCCTTTTCCAGCTCCTCCTGGAAGGTGGTGCCGACCGAAACGGAATCGAACACCGCGTCCACCGCCACCTTGCGGCCCTCAGCAGGCGCGTTCTCGGCGCCTTCGACACCGGCCAGGATCATCTGTTCCTTCAACGGAATGCCCAGCTTCTCATAGGTCGCCAGCAACTTGGGGTCGACCTCGTCCAGCGACTTGGGCTTTGTCTCCATGCTCTTGGGACGGGCATAGTAGTACTGGTCCTGGAAATCGATCTGCGGATAGTTGACCATCGCCCAGTCCGGCTCTTCCATCTGGCTCCAGCGCTCAAAGGCCTGCAGGCGCCATTCGGTCATCCATTCGGGCTCTTCGTTCTTTTCCGAAATCAGCCGGACGATATCGGGGTTCACGCCCTTGGGGGCGTATTCCATCTCGATCTCGGTTTCCCAGCCATACTTGTATTTCTCGCCAAGCGAGCGGACGGCCTCGACCGTTTCCTCCTCGACACCTTCCTTGACCTGCGGTTCTTCCAGACCAGCCATGTGATGTTCCTTCCGTCCTGTTCGCTCTCACGCCGCGCGCGCGCGGAATTTCGTATGGGCGGCGCTCCACGCATCCACGAAACGCGCCACCTCGTCCTTCGTCGTCTCCAGGCCCAGCGACACGCGGATCGCGCTCTGCGCCGTGGTTTCGTCATAGCCCATCGCGGTCAGCACCCGGCTCGCCCGCACCTTGCCGCTGGAACAGGCTGATCCCGCGCTGATCGCGATCCCGGCCAGGTCCATCTGCATCACCTGCGTCTCACCCTTCCAGCCCGGCGTGGCAAAGCACGACGTGTTGGGGAGTCGCCCGGCGGCTTTCCCGACAAAAATAGTATCCTTTGCGGCAGCCGCAATAGATGTTTCTAGAATATTTCTAAATTCTTCCACCTGCGCCCAGCGGCCCACCGCCACGTCGCGCGCCGCCGCCTCGGCCGCGGCGGCAAAACCGGCAATGCCGATGATGTTTTCCGTGCCCGCGCGCCGGCCCATCTCCTGCCCACCGCCCAGCAGCAGCGGATCAAGATCGATGCCGCGCCGCATCACCAGCGCGCCCACGCCCTTGGGCCCACCCAGCTTGTGCGCCGAAAGGATGCCGATCATCGCGCCGGAGTGCAGGAAATCCACCGGCACCTTGCCAAAGGCCTGCGTCATATCCGACACGGCCAGCCCCTCGGGCAGGTCCTGCAACACTCCGGTTTCGGAATTGGCCAGTTGCAACGTGCTTTCATGCGGCTCGGCCACCGCGACCCGGCCCTGCGCGTCCGTGTGCAGGCTGTGATCGACCCAGGCCGCCACCGCGTCATGCTCGATGCCCGCGCCGTGCATGCCGCGCCCGCGCAGCGCCAGCGCCGCCGCCTCGGTGGCACTGGCGGTAAAGACGATCTCGGCCCCCTCGGCCCCGATCGCACGGGCCAGCTGCGCCCGCGCCTTCTCGATCAGCGCCTTGGCCGCGCGGCCCTCGGCATGCACGCTCGACGGGTTGCCGACCACGTCCATGGCGGCAATCATCGCTTCGCGCGCCTCCGGCCGCAGCGGCGTGGTGGCGTTATGATCCAGGTAAACCCGCATCAGTCTTCTTCGTCGTCCACCACGGCAAACAGGCCCGGCACCGCCGGGCATGGGGCCAGGTCGTTGTTCACCACGTCCGACAAACGGGTCTGGTGCAGGAAGACATAGACATGCGCGCTCAGGCTTTCCCACAGCCGGTTGGTCACCGACTGCGCGCGCGATCCCGACAGCCCGCCGCTGGCGCCCGCGCCCTTGTGCATCGCGTCCACCGTCTCGTCCACCGCGCTCAGCACGTCGACGACGCGAATCTCGCTCGCCGGTTTGGCCAGGCGATACCCGCCCCCCGGCCCGCGCACCGACTCGACCAGCCCGGCGCGGCGCAGCTTGACGAAAAGCTGTTCCAGGTAAGGCAGCGAGATATCCTCGCGCTTCGACACCTCACCCAGTGTCACCAGCGTGCCATCGGGCTGCAGCGCGATATCGGCCAGTGCCACCATGGCATAGCGTCCCTTGGTGCTGAGTTTCATGGGTTTTCCCCCTCGTGGCGCCCTGCATTCACGCGCGAATTCATTGACGTTGCGCCCCTGTCGCACTATCTCGCTTGGAGTCCCGGCCGATCCCGCAACACCCGGCCCGGATTTGGAATTGTTCTAAGGTGTCCGACCGATTTCGTCAAGAATTTCCCCGGACCCTCCACGAAGGAAGTGAAAACGCCATATGCCCGAGGTCATTTTTCCCGGACCCGAAGGCCGCCTCGAAGGCCGCTACCACCCGCAGCCCGAACGCGATGCGCCCATCGCCATTGTCCTGCACCCGCACCCGCAATTCGGGGGCACGATGAACAACAAGGTTGTCTACAACCTGCATTACGCCTTCTACAACATGGGCTTCACCGTGCTGCGCTTCAATTTCCGCGGCGTGGGCCGGAGCCAGGGCGAATACGACCAGGGCGTGGGCGAACTCTCTGATGCGGCCTCGGCGCTCGATTATCTCCAGTCGATGAACCAGAACTCGAAACACTGCTGGGTCGCGGGCTTCTCCTTCGGCGCATGGATCGGCATGCAGCTTCTGATGCGCCGGCCGGAAATCACCGGTTTCATCTCGGTCTCGCCGCCGGCCAACATGTATGACTTCTCGTTCCTGGCGCCCTGCCCCAGCTCGGGCCTGATCATCAACGGCACCGCTGACCGCGTGGCGCCGCCCGCCGACACCACGGCGCTGGTGAACAAGCTGCACGAACAGAAGGGCATCACCATCACCCATACCGAGGTCGAGGGTGCAGGGCATTTCTTCGAGAACGATCACATGGAAACGCTGACCAGCACGGTCACCGACTATGTCAAGCGCCGCCTGACGGAGACCACCCGCTGATGTCTTCGTCGCTTGAGAAAATCGCCTCGGACCTGGCAGACGACACCATCGCGATCATGAACAAGACCGGCGAGGACCGCCTGCATTACGAGGTCGCCAAGGTGCTGGGCTCGTCCTCGCAGACGCTGGAAGAGGCCTACCTGACCGAGGTACGGGTGCGTCTCGCCGGCAAGGCCGCGAAGGCGTTTCTCAAGGAAAAGGTCTCCGAGATCGCGAAACAGGCCAAAGCCGCGCCCAGGAAAGAATGAGCGACCGCCTCACCGCCCAGATGGCTTTCCTCAACGAGGCCTGCAAGCTCAAATCCGTCACCCGCGGCACGCAGCTCTGCGACGGTTCGCGGTATGAAAACTCGGGCGAGCACAGCTGGCATATCGCGCTCTACGCGCTGACGCTCTCGGAACACGCGCCCGAAGGCGTGTCGATCCACCGCGTCATCCAGATGCTTCTGCTGCACGACCTCGTGGAAATCGACGCGGGCGATGCGCCGATTTTCGGCGATCACGACCCGGCGGAAATGGCCGAACTGGAACAGGCCGCCGCGACGCGCATCTTCGGCCTGCTGCCGCCCGACCAGGCCGCGGCCTTCCGCGCGCTCTGGGACGAGTTCGAGGCCAACGAAACCCCGGACGCGCAATTCGCCAAGTCGCTCGACCGGTTTCAGCCCCCGAACCAGAACCTCGCCTCGGGCGGTGGCTCCTGGGTGGACTACGACACGCAATGGGACCAGTTCGAAACCCGCGTGGCAGCCAAGATCGCAAACGGCGCGCCCTCGCTCTGGGACTGGCTCAGACCCCGCGCCGCCGCCTGGTTCAAGGCCAACCGCTAGGCCTGCCTTAACCGCCTTGGGGGCTCTGCCCCCCTAGGTGCAAAACGCGTGGCGTTTTGCACCTTCCCCCGGGATCTTTTCGGCAAGATGAATAACTGACTGTAATCACTTGAAAAGAAACTCCTTTCCAGGGGTTTCTATTTCAACACAGGCACATGCGGCGCGGCGTCTTCCGGCAGGTGCCCGGTCAGGCGCGGATCGCGCAGCACCTCGACCTCGCGCTTCACCGGCTCGAACCCCGAGCGGCGATAGAAATCCAGCGCCTGCGGGCTGTCGAGTGTGCAGGTATGCAAGTGAAACCGCGCGACCCCTTCGCGCCAGGCCAGCTCCAGCGCCCGGTTCATCAGCCAGCGTCCGGCGCCCTGCCCGATCGCCGCGCGCGCCAGCCCGAAAAACGCCAGTTCGCAGGCACCCGCCTCGCGGAAATCCAGCTCCAGAAGGCCCAGTTCCTCGCCGTCACGCTCGGCCACATAGACCTCGACCCCGGGGTCATGCAGGATTTCGAGCAGCGCCGGCTCGTCGATCACCAGCCGAGAAAACCACATCCAGTCCTCGGCGCCGACCTTGCGGAAGAGCCGCCGGTACCAATTGGCTTCGGGCGTCTCGACCCGCCGCAGCCGAAACCCCGGGTCCAGCTCGGGGCGCGGCGCCACGGGCGCGCGCATCTCAAGATAGGTCACCACCGTGGCCACGTCGCCCGGCGCGATGTCATAAAACCCCGGCGCCAGCGTCATGTCCCCGCCTTCCCCGTCTGTGCATCTTTCACCTTCGCGGCCAGGTCGCGGGCGATGGCAAAGGCGCCCTTGATCTTGTCACTGTCCTTTTTCCAGTCGCGCCGCACCACGATCCTGTTGTCCTTGACCTTGGCCAGCCCGCGCTGATCCTGGATGAACTCCACAAGCCCCTGGGGCGAGGCAAACTTGTCATTGTGGAACTGGATCGTCGCGCCCCTGGGCCCGCCATCCAGCTTGGAAATACCGGCGCGTTTGCACATCTCCTTGATCCGCACGATCAGCAGAAGCGTGTTCACCTCGCGCGGCAGTTTGCCGAAGCGGTCGATCAGTTCGGCGGCAAAGCCCTCCAGTTCAACTTTGCTGTGCAACCCGCTGAGACGGCGATACAATCCCAGCCGCACATCCAGGTCGGGCACGTAAGTTTCGGGGATCAGCACCGACACGCTGAGGTTGATCTGCGGCGCCCATTGCTCGTCGGCCTCGGTCAGGCCCTCCATCTCGCCGGCGCGGATCTTGGCGATCGCCTCTTCCAGCATCGACTGGTAAAGCTCGTATCCCACGTCGCGCATCTGGCCCGACTGTTCCTCGCCCAGCAGGTTGCCGGCCCCGCGAATATCGAGGTCCTGGCTGGCCAGCGTGAAACCCGCGCCCAGCGTATCGAGCGAGCCCAGCACGCGCAGCCGCTTCTCCGCCGCGGGCGTCAGCCGCGCGCGCGGTTTCGTCGTCAGATAGGCATAGGCCCGCGTTTTCGACCGCCCCACCCGGCCGCGAATCTGGTAAAGCTGCGCCAGCCCGAACATGTCGGCGCGGTGCACCACCATCGTGTTGGCCGTCGGGATATCCAGCCCCGATTCCACGATCGTCGTGGCCAGCAGCACGTCGAACTTGCCGTCGTAGAACGCGTTCATCCGATCATCCAGCTCGCCCGCCGCCATCTGGCCATGCGCGGTGACGTAACTCACCTCGGGCACCTGTTCGTTCAGGAACTCTTCGATCTCGGGCAGGTCGGAAATGCGCGGCACGACATAGAAACTCTGCCCGCCGCGGTAATGCTCGCGCAAGAGCGCCTCGCGGATCGTCACCGTGTCGAACTCGCTCACATAGGTGCGGATCGCCAGACGGTCGACCGGCGGCGTGCCGATGATCGACAGGTCGCGCACGCCCGAAAGCGACAGTTGCAGCGTGCGCGGAATCGGCG
Source organism: Marimonas lutisalis (assembly GCF_005434965.1). Taxonomy (GTDB): domain Bacteria; phylum Pseudomonadota; class Alphaproteobacteria; order Rhodobacterales; family Rhodobacteraceae; genus Marimonas_A; species Marimonas_A lutisalis. Next base: position 1,286,054 of record NZ_SKCI01000001.1, on the reverse strand, counting down.
TGGCGGTCAGCGTCAGCACATGCACGTCGCTGCGCAGCTGTTTGAGCCGCTCCTTGTGCGCCACGCCGAAATGCTGTTCTTCGTCCACGATCAGAAGGCCGAGGTCCTTGAAACGGATATTCTTGGCCAGGAGCGCATGCGTGCCGATCACGATATCCACCGTGCCCTTCGACAGCCCCTCGCGCGTCAGGTTGGCGTCGCGCGCGCTAACAAAACGTGACAAGGGCCTAACATTGATGGGAAATCCCCGGAACCGCTCGGCAAAGCTGTTATAGTGCTGACGGGCCAGAAGCGTCGTCGGCGCGATCACCGCCACCTGCACGCCCGACATCGCCGCGACAAAGGCCGCGCGCATCGCGACCTCGGTCTTGCCAAAGCCCACGTCGCCGCAAACCAGCCGGTCCATCGGGCGGCCGGCGGAAAGATCGTCCAGCACATCCTCGATGGCGCGCAGCTGATCGTCGGTTTCTTCATAGGGGAAGCGCGCGGCGAACTCCTCCCAGGCGTGGTGCTGTGGCTCCAGCACCGGCGCCTTGCGCAATTCCCGCTCGGCGGCCACCCGGATCAGGCGGTCGGCCATCTCGCGGATGCGTTCCTTCAGCCGCGCCTTCTTGGCCTGCCAGGCACCACCGCCCAGCCGGTCCAACAGGCCCTCTTCGTGGCCGTATTTCGACAGCAGCTCGATATTCTCGACCGGCAGGTAGAGCTTGGCGTTCTCGGCATATTCCAGCGCCAGACATTCATGCGCCGCCCCCGCCGCCGTGATCACCTCCAGCCCCAGGTAACGCCCGATACCATGATCGACATGCACCACCAGGTCACCGGGGCTCAGGCTTTGCGCCTCGGTCAGGAAATTCTCGGCCCGGCGTTTCTTGCGCGTGGTGCGGATCAGGCGGTCGCCCAGAACGTCCTGTTCGGCGATCACCGTCAGGCCCGGCGCCTCAAACCCGTGCTCCAGCGGCCAGACCGCCAGGTGCAGCCCGTGCTTACCCACCGCGCGGGCGTCTTTCACCGTGACCGCGCCGATCAGGCCCTCGTCTTCCAGAAGCCCCTCGATCCGCTCGCGTGCGCCCTCGGAATAGGACGCCACCAGCACCGGCCCTTCGGCCATGCGCGCCTCGACATGATCTTTCAAAACGCTGAAAAGGCTCACGTTTTCCAGCTGACGTTCGGGCGCAAAATTGCGGCCGATCCGCCCGCCGGCGTCGATCACCCCGGGCCCCGTGGCCTGTGGCAGCGCGTGAAACTGCAGCATCCGCCGCCCTACCACCGCCGCGTCCCAGGCGGTCTCGTCCAGGTAGAGCTGCCCCGCCGGCACCGGCTTGTAGACGGTGTCGAGCCGCGAACGCTCGCCCATGGCGATCCGTCGGGTCTCGTACTGATCTTCAACGCTGTCCCACCGTGCGATCCGCTGCGGCGTCAACCCGTCATCCAGCGTCACCGTCGCGCCCGGCAGGTAATCGAACAGCGTCTCCAGCCGCTCGTGGAAAAACGGCAGCCAGTGCTCGACGCCCGCGTGCTTGCGCCCCGCCGACACCGCCTCGTAAAGCGGATCATCGGTGCCCGCCGCGCCGAACTCGATGCGGTAATTCTGCCGGAAGCGCAGGATCGCCGCCTCGTCGAGGATCACCTCGCTCACCGGCGCCAACTCGACCAGGTCGAGCTTCTCGGTCGTGCGTTGCGTCGCCGGGTCGAAGCGCCGCGCGCCATCCAGCACGTCGCCGAAGAGATCGAGCCGCACCGGCCCGCTTTCGCCCGGCGGGTAGATGTCGATGATGCCGCCGCGGATCGCGTAATCGCCGGGCTCGGTCACGGTGGGCGCCTGCGAAAACCCCATCCGCACCAGGAAGGCGCGCAGCGCGTCCTCGTCGATGCGCTGGCCCACCTGCGCGGTAAATGCCGCCTCGCGCAGCACCTCGCGCGCGGGCACCCTCTGGGTGGCGGCATTCAGCGTGGTCAGCAGGACAAAGCGCTCGGGCATGCCATGCACCAGCCCCGCCAGCGTGGCCATCCGCGCCGCGGAAATATCGGCATTGGGCGACACCCGGTCATAAGGCAGGCAATCCCAGCCCGGAAAGCTGATCACCGGCATGTCGGGGGCAAAGAAACGCAGCGCGCCGGCCATCGCCGCCATGCGCTTGTCATCGCGCGCGACATGGATCACCGGGCCGGATTTTCCAACCTCGTCCAGCACCAGCCGTGCATCGAACCCCTCGGGCGCGCCGCCCACGGTGATATGATCGCTCGCCTTGCTCACGCGGTTATCCGAACGGGCCCACCGCCAGGTTCTGGAACATCCCCCATAGCGCGGTGATGAAGATCGAGATCATGCCGATGATCTGGACGATGATCCGGTGCTTGTGCAGCCGGCGATACAGCGCATCGCCGACCTCCTCGTTCTCGCGGATCAGTTTCGCGGTGTTCAGGCTCAGCGCGCCGACGATCGACATCGGAAAACCCAGCAGGAACAACGCCTGGCCGAACTCGAAATCGTACCAGAACCCCAGCATGCCCAGCATCGTCAGGAAGAAACAGCCGAACCCAAGGAGCCACAGCCCCGACACCCGCGCGATATACAGAAGCCGCGTGGTATAGATGCGCACCAGGTCTTCCAGGTCGGCCTCGAACTGGCCACCCTCGCGGCGCGCGCGCAGCACAAAGTCCCACGGCACCCCCAGCACCCAGTGCGATGCCGTCGACCACACGACCGCCAGCGCAATCCAGAACCACAGGTTCGAAAAGCTCCGCATGTCGATCAGTTCGAAAACGGAATGATACCAGTCCAATATACTGTCCTATCGTCGTTGAGGCTTCTTCTAACGGCGCTTTGCGGCAATTCCTACCCTTGAAGATGCGGGCGCTTCCATGCCATTGCATTTCAGCCAGTGCAAGGAGGAGAGCACGCATGAGACCGGTCCAGGCCCCTTTCCCGCTGACCCGCCACCGCCGCACGCGGTCGTCCGCCGCGGTGCGGGCGCTCGTGCAGGAAAACGAACTGACGGTGAACGATCTGATCTGGCCGGTTTTCGTCTGCGATGGCGAAGGCGTGGAACAGCCCGTTGCCTCGATGCCGGGCGTGGTGCGGCGCAGCGTCGACCGGGTGGCCGAGGCGGCAAAGGAAGCGCAGGATCTGGGCATCCCCGCGATCTGCCTTTTCCCCTATACCGACCCGTCCCTGAAAACGCCGACCTGCGAAGAGGCCTGGAACCCCGAGAACCTGTCGAACCGCGCCACCCGCGCAATCAAGCAGGCCGCGCCCGATATCGCGATCATGTCCGACGTGGCGCTCGACCCCTACAATTCGCTGGGCCATGACGGCTTTGTCGTCGACGGCGAGATCGTCAATGACGAAACCGTCGACGCGCTGGTGAAACAGGCGCTGAGCCAGGCCGAGGCCGGCGTCGACATCATCGGCCCCTCGGACATGATGGATGGCCGCATCGGCGCGATCCGCGACGCGCTCGAGGACAAGGGCTTCAAGAACACGACGATCCTGTCCTACGCGGCCAAGTATGCCAGCGCCTTCTACGGCCCCTTCCGCGATGCGGTGGGCGCCAGCGGTGCGCTCAAGGGCGACAAGAAATCCTACCAGATGAACCCCGCCAACACCGACGAGGCGCTGCGCCTGATAGAACGTGACCTGCGCGAAGGCGCCGACATGGTGATGGTGAAACCGGGCATGCCTTACCTCGACATCTGCTGGCGGGTGAAGGACACCTTCGGCGCACCGACCTTCGCCTACCAGGTGTCGGGCGAATACGCGATGATCATGGCGGCCGCGCAGAACGGCTGGATCGACGGCGACAAGGCGATGGTGGAGTCGCTGATGTGCTTCAAGCGCGCGGGCTGTGACGGCATCCTGACCTATTTCGCCCCCGCCGTGGCGCGCGCGCTGGCCTGACTGACCCGGCCCGATCCGGACCTGTTCGGCGGGCTGAAGCCCGCCCTACGGCGCCGCCGCCGCGCAAAGACCCGCCCACCCCCGCGACGGGGCGTGACAGGGCAGATGATCCGGCCTATAGTGACGCCTGATACGACCGGGATGAACCCGGCAGTCAGGCAACCTAGGCAATATTCGAGGCAGTGAACCCATGACTTCGATGACTCGGCGCGGCTTCGCGCTCTCCATGATGGCATCCGCCGGCACGCTTTCGGCCTGCGGCAACGGTGTCGGCTCGAACGGCGCGCAGAAGATCGACGCGCGCGTGGATACGACGCTCAATTACCTCTATTCCACCTACCCCGCCACCCAGGGGCTGGCCGCGAAATCGAACGGCATGCTGGTCATGCCGCTGGTGACCGAGGCGGGCTTCGGCTTTGGCGGCGGCTATGGCCGCGGCGCGCTGCGCGTCAACGGCGTATCGGTCGATTACTACTCGGCCACCAAGGGCAGTTTCGGGCTCCAGATCGGGGCGCAGCAATATGCCCACGTGCTCTTTTTCATGACCGAGGACGCGCTGATGCGGTTCCGCCGCTCGCCCGGCTGGGCCGCGGGGGCCGACGTGGAATACGTGTTCAACGACCAGGGCGAAAACCTGCGCGCCGAGACCACCACTACGACCGCGCCGGTGCTGGCGGTGATCTTCGGCCAGGCCGGCCTGCATATCGGCGCCACGCTCGAAGGCGTGAAATACACCCGCATCATTCCCTGACACTGCCCCAGGTTTTGCGCCGCGCTCTGCGCGTCGCCCGGGGGCAGGCCTCGCTTCGCTCGGCCTGCCCTTGCGTCCCGGACCGGGCCCCGGCATCGGCGTTCTCGCCCTTCCGTGCCGGGGACTTGAGTATTTTTGCCAAGAAAGAACGCAGGCGCGCGCGCTGTTAACCGGTTGCGGCGCCGCACGGCCCGGATTCTGCTGGCAGCCGGATGTCAGCCGGGCGGTGCACGCAAATCACCCCCGGTTTTTCCGCGGAAATTCGCGTTAACCGCTCGGAACGGTACGCTTAATGCAGCGTGAACTCGCCCACCACGTTGCGCCACTCTCCGGGCGCCACCAGCTTGCGATGGTTGAAGCGCACCGAGTGCAACGGTCCCTCGATCTCGCGCTGCCAGAACGCGATGAAATCGAACAGTTTCGGGTGGTCCGGCGCCAGGTCATAGTCCTGCCAGACAAAAGTGTTGAGGACATGGATATGGTCCGGCATGCGATAGAAGAATTCCGCCGTTGTCACGCCATATCCCTTCAAGAGCATCTCGGTTTCGGTCACTGCAATTGCACCTCCTGAAGTTTCTTCTGGTAAAATCATGCCAGCGGGAAATTATTTTTCAACTAAAACAATGTGTTATCAGCCGCCTTCGGAGGCTGCCAACACAAGGGGGCATCTTTCATTGCACCCTATATGCTGGCTCTGATATAAGCGATGCAACTAGATATGGGCCGCACGGAAAAGACGGGCAGATAACGTGAGCGACACGCCGGAACCCCCTGAAACGGAAGAAGAAAACGCACCTGAACGGCCGGAATACGACGGTCCGACGGTGTCGATCACCGAGGAGATGAAAAGCTCCTATCTCGATTACGCGATGAGCGTGATCGTGAGCCGCGCGATCCCCGATCTGCGCGACGGTCTGAAACCGGTGCACCGCCGCATCCTCTATGCCATGCACGAGACCGGCAACGCCCATGACAAGCCCTACCGCAAATCCGCCCGCCCGGTCGGCGACGTGATGGGGAAATACCACCCCCACGGCGACAGCGCGATCTATGACGCGCTGGTGCGGATGGCGCAGGATTTCTCGATGTCGCTGCCGCTCCTGGATGGCCAGGGCAACTTCGGCTCGATGGACGGCGACAACCCCGCCGCCATGCGCTACACCGAGGTCCGCATGGACAAGCCGGCGGCCTATCTGCTGGCCGACATCGACAAGGAAACCGTTGATTTCCAAGACAATTACGACGGCAAGGACCGGGAACCCACGGTGCTGCCGGCGCGGTTCCCGAACATGTTGGTCAATGGCGCGGGCGGTATCGCCGTCGGCATGGCCACCAACATCCCGCCGCACAACCTGGGCGAAGTGGTCGAGGCCTGCCTCGCGCTGATCGAGAACCCCGATCTCAGCTCGGAACAGCTGATCGAGTACGTCCCCGGCCCCGACTTCCCCACCGGCGGCATCCTTCTCGGTCGCTCCGGCGCGCGCAAGGCCTATCTCGAGGGACGCGGCAGCGTGATCATTCGCTCCAAGACCCGGGTCGAGGAGATCCGCAAGGACCGCTACGCCATCGTCATCGACGAGATTCCCTACCAGGTGAACAAAGCCTCGATGATCGAGAAGATCGCCGAAATGGTGCGCGAGAAGAAGATCGAGGGCATCGCCCACGTGCAGGACGAATCCGACCGCAACGGCGTGCGCGTCGTGGTCGAGCTCAAGCGCGACGCGACCGCCGAGGTGGTGCTGAACCAGCTCTTCCGCTTCACGCCGATGCAAACCTCGTTCGGCTGCAATATGCTGGCGCTGAACGGCGGTCGTCCGGAAACCCTGACGCTGCGCAATTTCCTAAGCTATTTCATAGACTTTCGCGAAGATGTTGTCGCGCGCCGCACCGCCTTTGAGCTGCGCAAGGCGCGGGAACGCAGCCATATCCTCTGTGGTCTGGCCGTGGCCGTCTCGAATGTCGACGAGGTCGTCGCCACCATTCGCAGTTCGGCCGACGCCGCCGAGGCGCGCCGCAAGCTGATGGAACGCCGCTGGCCCGCCGCCGACATCGCCGATTACATCCGCCTGATCGACGATCCGACCCATACGATGAACGAGGACGGCACCTATAACCTGTCCGAAACCCAGGCCCGCGCCATCCTCGAGCTGCGGCTGCAGCGCCTGACCCAGATCGGCGTGAAAGAGGTTACCGACGAGCTGGAAGAGCTGGCCGGCAAGATCAAGGAATACCTGGAAATCCTGGGCAGTCGCGAACGCATCATGGGCATCATCGCCGATGAGTTGCGCGAGGTGAAAGAGCTTTTCGCCGTGCCCCGCCGTACCGAGATCGTCGACTGGTCGGGCGACATGGACGACGAAGACCTGATCGAGCGCGAGGACATGGTCGTCACCGTCACCCAGGGCGGCTATATCAAGCGCACCGCGCTGGCCGATTTCCGCGCCCAGAAGCGCGGCGGCAAGGGGCTCAGCGGCATGGCCACCAAGGAAGAGGACGTAGTTACCACCCTCTTCGTGGCCAACACCCATACCCAGCTTCTGTTCTTCACCACCGATGGCATGGTCTACAAGCTCAAGACCTGGCGCCTGCCGCTGGGCGGGCGCACCTCGAAGGGTAAGGCGATCGTCAATATCCTGCCCATTCCGCAGGGCGTTTCCGTCGCCGCGATCATGCCGGTCGACCGCCCCGAGGAGGAATGGGATGACCTGCAGATCGTTTTCGCCACCTCGGCGGGCGACGTTCGGCGCAACCGCCTGTCGGATTTCACCAACGTGAAATCCAATGGCAAGATCGCCATGAAACTGCCTGAAGAAGGCGGTGTAAGCCTTGTCAATGCAAGGATTTGTTCCGAAGACGAAGATGTGATGCTGTTCACCAATTCCGGGCGTGCCATCCGCTTCCCCACCACCGATGTGCGGGTCTTTGCCGGGCGCAGTTCGACAGGCGTGCGCGGCATCCGTCTCTCGGGCAAGGACGAGGTCGTGTCGATGGCCGTGATCCGACATTTCGAGGCCACCCCGGAAGAGCGTGCCGCCTATCTCAAGATGCGCCGCGCCATGGCCGGCCTGGCCGACGATGCCGAGGTCGAGGACGAAGAGGCCACACCGGGCGAACTGAGCCAGGAGCGCTATGCTGAGATGTCGGCGGCCGAGAACCTGATCTTGACCATCACAGCGCAGGGCGCGGGCAAGCTCAGCTCCAGCCACGATTACCCGGTGCGCGGGCGTGGCGGCATGGGCGTGATGGCGATGGACAAGGCGATGCGCGGCGGAGATATCGTGGCCGCCTTCCCCGTCGAGATGGACGACCAGGTGATGCTCGCCACCTCCAAGGGCCAGTCGATCCGCGTCCCGGTCGAGGGCATCTCGTTCCGCTCGCGTAGTGCCGGCGGGGTCAAAGTCTTCGATACCGGCAAGGGTGAAGAGGTGGTCTCGGTCGCCTGGATCGCCGACCAGGGCGACGAAGAGGACGACGCCGAAGAAAGCTGAGTTTCACGGGATTGTAACCTTTTTCTGCGATACCCCGGGGCATCACCACCCCGGGGTATTTTTCATGAATCTCTATACCTGCTCGATCGATCTCAAGGATGACGCCAAGGCGCTGGCCTTTGCCCATGCTGTCAGCGAATGGATGGGCTTCCTGCAATCCAAGGGCGTGATCGGCGGCTGGCGGCTCCTACGGCGCAAGCTCAACCTCGCCTCGGATTCGCATCGCGATTTCATCCTGCATGTCGAGGTCGCAAACCTCGCCCAGCTCGACGACGCCTTTCGCCTCTCGGGCAGTCATGACGAACATGTCGCCACGCTCTACCGCGCGGTTAATACGTTGATCGCGGAAGAAGAATTCGGCCTCTACCGCCCCTTCCCCGATCCCGAACGGGCCGAGCGCATGGCGCTTCTCTAGCGGCCAGGCGCGTCAGTCTTCGGTCTCGCGGTCGCGGGCGTATTGCCGTGCGGTCGGGAACGGCGGCAACCAGGCTTCGCGCCGGATCGTCCAGCACTCATAGCTCGGGGTGAACTGATCGGGCGCATCCATCGCCCCTAGATGCAGCTCGGTCTCGTCCCCGCTTCGCGCGAAAACCGAGGATCCGCAGACCGGGCAGACGAACCGCCCGGCATATCCCTTCACTTCCCCCTTGATCACAACAGCGTCTGCCGGGAAAATCGCGGCCGCGTAGAACAACGCGCCATGATGTTTGCGGCAATCCAGGCAATGGCAGATGCCAACGCGCTTCGGCTCACCCGACGCCCGAAACCGCAGCTGGCCGCATTGACACCCGCCCGTAATTTCAGGCATCTCGCATCCCCCGCGTTGCGCCTAGACGCCGTAAAGCGCCCCGAACTTCGCCTCGACATAGTCAAGAAGCGGCGCTTCCGACGGCGCCGTCCCGGTGGCCTTCTCGATCACCTCTCGGGGGCGATAGAGCCCGCCGTGCCGCTGCACGTTATCGCGCAGCCAGTCCGTCGCCGGCCCCAGGTCACCGCGCGTCAGGTGCACATCCAGGTCCGGCACAGCGTCGCGCAGTGCCGCGTGCAGGCACCCGGCATAGACATTGCCCAGCGAGTAGGTCGGGAAATAGCCAAAGAGCCCCACCGACCAGTGCACATCCTGCAAGCAGCCGTTCGACGGTGTGTCGACGGCAAACCCGAAATCCGCCTCGAAACGCGCATTCCAGGCCTCTTCCAGGTCGGCCACCGCCAGATCGCCGGCGATCATCTGCTGTTCCAGGTCGAACCGCAGCATTACGTGCAGGTTATACTGCACCTCGTCCGCCTCGGTCCGAATATAGCCGTTATGCAGCCGGTTCACCGCGGCATAGAACGCATCCTCATCCGCCAGTCCCAGATCGCCGAATGCCTCGGTCATCTCGCGGAAAAGCCATCCGGTGAAGGCCCGCGAGCGGCCCAGCTGGTTCTCGTAGATCCGGCTCTGGCTTTCATGCACGCCCATCGACACGCCCTGCCCCAACGGCGTGAAGCCATAGGCCTGGTCGATGTTCTGCTCGTAACAGGCATGCCCGGTCTCGTGGATGGTCGAGTAGAAGCAGTTGAACGGATCGGCCGGGTTGGTGCGCGTTGTGATCCGCACATCGTTGTGCGACCCGGACGAAAACGGATGCACCGCCTTGTCGATCCGCCCCCGGCTCATGTCATAGCCGAAGGTCTTCGCGAGCTTGCGCGCCAACTTCATCTGCGCCTGCTCGTCGAATTCGCCGCTCAGCCCCTTTGGCGGCGCTTCCGCCAACGCCGCTTCGCGCAGCTTCACCAGCCGCGGACGCAGCGCATCGAACATCGCGCTCAGGTCCGCCGCCTTCGCCTCGGGCTCATAGTCATCCAAGAGCGCATCATAGACATCGCCGCCCGCCGCCAGCGCCGCGCCCTCCTCGCGCTTCAGCTTCACGATCTCTTCCAGCACCGGAACAAAGGCCGCCACGTCCTCGTTCGCGCGCGCCTCGGCCCATTGCCCCTGCGCCCGGCTGGTCAGGCGCGCCAGCGCCGTGGCCAGAGCCTCGGGCACACGGCTCACCCGTTCAAAGGATCGCCGGACATGGCGGATATTGGCGCGGCCCACCTCGTCCAGCGCCGCCTCGTCCACCGCGGCCAGCCACTCGCCCACGCGCGGATCGGTGCGGCGCGCATGCAGCACCTGCTGCAGCGCCGCGCTCTCCTCGGCCCGTTGCTCGGCGCTGCCACGCGGCATCACCGTCTCCTGGTCCCAGCCCAGCCTGCCGGCGATCTGCGCCAGCGCCTCGGTCTGGCGCTGATGCGCCATCAGTTCGTCATAGGCCGTCATATCTTACCCCCTGATCGACGTCACAACCGGGTATTGCGCGGCGAACCGCGCCCGGATGATCAGCACCCAGACCACGACCGCACCCAGTTGGTGCAGGATCGCCACCTGCCACGGCGCTGCCGTCATCACCGTGTAGATGCCCAGCACGATCTGGAACAGAACCCCGATCGCCGCGGCCGAGAACGCCACCTGCGTCGCGCGGTTCGCACTCCCGCGCCCGCGCAGCCAGGCCATCACCGTGAACGCCAGCAGAAGGTAGCCCACCACCCGGTGGATGAACTGAACCGTGCCCGGATTTTCAAAGAAATTGCGCCACGCGGGCTCCAGCATCATCGCGTCCGGCGGGATCACCTGCCCGCCCATCAACGGCCAGTCGGTATAGCTGCGCCCGGCATCGATGCCGGCCACCAACGCGCCCAGCAGGATCTGCAGAAAGGCGAAATGCATCCACCCCGTGCCCAGCGAAAACAGCTTCGCCTCGCGCAGCCGCCGCGCCTGCATCAACTCGCGCTCCTCGCGGCCCAGCAGGAAGACGTACCAGGCAATGAACCCCAGGATGACAAAGGCCAGCCCCAGGTGGGTGGCCAGCCGGTAGCTCGCCACATCGGTCATCGAGCCGGTCAGCCCGCTCGACACCATCCACCAGCCAACCGCGCCCTGCACACCGCCAAGCGCCCCGATCAGCACCAGCCGCCCGGCCCAGCCCGGCGGGATGCGCCTGGTCAGCCAGAACACCAGCAGGCCCACCGCCCAGACCAGGCCGATCACCCGGCCCAGCTGCCGGTGGCCCCATTCCCACCAGTAGATGACCTTGAAATCCTCCAGCGTCATCCAGCTGTTCTCGATCTGGAACTCTGGGATCGCCTGGTATTTCTCGAATTCCGCCTGCCAATGGGCCTCGTTCATCGGCGGTAGCGCCCCGGTGATCGGCTTCCATTCGGTGATGCTCAGCCCGCTGTCGGTCAACCGGGTCAGACCGCCCACCGCGATCATGATCACCACCAGCGCAAAGAGCACCATCAGCCAGGCGCGCACCGCGCCCCGCGCCCCACGCCGGCCCTTGTCGATCATGCCGCCCTGCGGTGTCGCCTTCGCCTGCGTGCCTTCGCCGACTTCCTCGAAAATGGATCGTTTCTCAGCCATGCCCTGCCTCCACTGTCGCCGCCAACCTATGCCGCCCGGCCCCCGGCTTCAACGGCCCTTCAACGGGTCTTCCACCGCACCATCTGCCGCATGATCCCGTGCAGCATCTGCACATCCGCCCGGGTCAGCCGCATCCGGCTCCACAGGTTGCGCAGGTTCACCTTCATGCCCTCGGCCTTGGCCTCGGGGAAAAAGAACCCCGCCTCCTCCAGCCGGTCTTCGTAATGCTCGGCCAGTTTCTCGATCTCCAGCCCCGTCGCCCAGTCGCCCCTGGGCTCGTCCAGCACGTGCTGCACCTCGCCCTGCGCCCGCATCCACTCGTATCCTGTCAGCAGCACGCATTGCGCCAGGTTCAGCGATGGAAAGTCCGGGTTTACCGGGACCGAGATGATGGCATTCGCCTTCGCCACGTCCTCGTTCTCCAGCCCGGCGCGCTCGGGCCCGAACATCACCGCCACCTTCTCGCCCGCGGCGATGCGCGCGCGCGCCTCGGCCATGGCGCGCTCCGGGCTCAGCACCGGCTTGGTCAGTTCGCGCGGCCGCGCCGTGGTGGCATAGACGTAGCTGCAATCCTCAAGCGCGCCAGCCAGATCCGCAAACAGTCCCGCCTCGTCCAGCAGGCGGCCCGCGCCGCTGGCCATCGCCACCGCCTTTTCGCTGGGCCAGCCATCGCGCGGGGCCACAACCCGCATCCGGTCCAGCCCGAAATTCCACATCGCGCGCGCCGCGGCACCGATGTTCTCGCCCATCTGCGGGCGCACCAGGACAAAGGCGGGCTGCGGGGTTTCGCTTGGCATGGGGTCTCCTTTCGCACCTGCCGCGAATTACCCCAGCCCCCCGCGCGTTCCAAGGCCCCGCTGCTCTTTCTTGGCAAAAATACTCATTGCACCCGCCCTGCGATCCGCAACTTCGTCGGGGTTTCGGGTGCAAACGCTTGCCCCGGCGCGATTTTCCACGCTATAGCAGCGCCAAACGCCAAGTCAGGAGCCGCACCATGGCCCAGCCCGAGCAGCCGCAGATCTACCTTATCTCCCCGCCCGAGATCGAGCTTTCGCGCTTTCCCGATCAGCTCGCCCGCGTGCTCGACGCGCAACCGGTCGCCTGCGTGCGCCTCGCGCTCTCCAGCCATGACGAAGACACGCTCTGCCGCGCGGCCGACGCCGTGCGCGAAGTGACCATCGCGCGCGACGTGGCGCTGGTGATCGAACGCCACATCCTTCTGGTCGAGCGCCTGGGCCTCGACGGCGTGCACCTAACCGACGCGGCCCGCTCGGTGCGGAAGGCGCGCAAAGAGCTGGGCAAGGACGCCATCGTCGGCGCCTTCTGCGCCGCCTCGCGCCATGATGGTATGACCGCCGGAGAAGCCGGCGCCGATTATGTCAGCTTCGGCCCCGTGGGCGACACGCCTCTGGGCGACGGCACCATCGCCGAGCACGAGCTCTTCGACTGGTGGAGCCAGATGATCGAGGTGCCTGTCGTGGCCGAAGGCGCGCTCGATACCGATCTGGTCGCCGCCCTCGCGCCGGTCACCGATTTCTTCGGCATCGGCGATGAGATCTGGATGGACGACGATCCCACCGCCGCGCTCAAGGCGCTCCTCGCGCCGCTCGGCAACGGTTAATCAATCTTGACGATGTTTTACCGCGCGCCGCGTTAACACTGCGCCGTTTCGCAACCACGCAATTTTGGGGGTGCACGCAGGGTGCGCGGCGGGTGCACGCAAATCACTCCCCCGATTCGGCGCCAGTGAGGGGCGTTAACCCGCCCGGCTCAATCCTCGCGCAGGTCCGCGGGCAATCCGCTGCGCACCTCCGCTTCGCAGGCTTCGGCCAGCGCCTTTCGGTTGGCATATTCATCCACCCGCAGCGGAGCGTGATACTTCACCGTCACCGATCCCTGCCGCAGCGCGCCCAGCACCTGCAACAAGTGCGGCCCGAACTCCATGTCGCCCCACCAGCCATAGAACCGCTTGTCCTGCCCCCTGGGCGCACGGTAGATCAGCGTGACCGGCTGGATATAAAGAGCATGTTCGAGTCTTGGACTGAAGAACGCCTGGAAAAGCGTTGATTTGAAAGGCAAAACACGCCGTCCATCGGTCGAGGTTCCCTCGGGAAAGAACAGCAGTTTATGCCCCGCCAGCAGGCGGTCTTCGAAGATCGTCTGCTGCGCCTTCGCCTCGCGCCGGTCGCGATTGATGAACACCGTGCCCGTCGCCTTGGCCAGCCAGCCGATCCCGGGCCAGTGCGCAACTTCGGATTTCGACACGAAGTAGACGCGCTTACGGGCATTCAGCGCAAAGATGTCCAGCCAGGCCACGTGGTTCGACACAACCGCGCCGCGCTCGGTCATCCGTTTGCCCTCGACGCGATAGCGAATGCCCAGCACCACGAAAGCAGTGGCACAGACCGCCTGTGTGATCCACGGCGTCCACGGCCGGTTGAGCCCATGAATCGGCTGCTCCACCACCCGCACCAACAGCAACAGCGCCAGACCACCAAAGGTGACCACGCCCAGCACAAGCCCCCGGAAAACAACAAGAATCCAGCCAACCGGTCCGATGGGCACATGCGGCGGTTCGATCCCGGGATCCCAGGTGCTCATGCCCGGTCCTCGCGCCCGTAAAGCCGCGCGCGCTGTGCGTTCATCCGCGCCGTGTCCATGATCAGGCACACATCCGTGGTGTTGAACGCGTGGTCGATATAGGCGCCCTCGCCCACCACCCCGCCCAGCCGCAGATAGGCCTTGATCAGCGCCGGCACCTGCAGCATCGCCGCCCGCCGGTCCAGCTGATCCTCCGGCACCAGGTCCATGCTCTGAAACACCCGCGCCCGCACGCGCAACTCGGGCGGCGCCAGATGCCGGTGATGCAACAGCGACAGCGGCTGCGCCAGCGCGGCGATATCGGTGCCATGAAAGCTGGCCACGCCGAAAAGTATTTCGATGTCATGGGCTTCCACGTAAGCGGCCAGCCCATTCCAAAGGTGGAACATTGCCGCCCCGCCGCGATACTCGGGCAAGAGGCAGGACCGCCCCAACTCCAGCAGCCGCCGACCACTCGCCTTCAGCGGCGCGAGGTTGTATTCGCCTTCGGAATAGAACTGCCCGGCGGCCCGGGCCTGTTCCTCACGCATCAGCCGATAGACCCCAACCACGTGTTCGCCAGGGTCCGCCGCGCGGGCATGATCGATCAGTATCATGTGGTCGCAATGCGCGTCGAACCGGTCCCGCTCATATCGGTTCTCGTGGTCCACCAGCGCACCACCGCCGCCCAGCTCCTCGACGAATACATGATACCGAAGGCGCTGCGCGGCCCGAAGATCCGCCTCGCCCGTCGCCAGTCTCACCTCGAATTGCGGTTCCGCCATCTTGCCTGTCTGTCGCGAAGTTTCCGCGTGTTTAGGCCCCCGCCCGCCACTTCGCAAGCTTGGTTAAATCCTGTTAACCTTTCGATAACCTTCATCCGTCATCAAAGACGGGGATCAGCGCAATGCGCGATCCGTCAATTACAACCTTTCCGGCCTCGGGGAAATTCACCGTGATCCTGCCCGCGATGTTCGATTGCACCTGTCCCAGCCCCCAATCCGGGCGATCCGGGTGGCGCACCCGCATCCCCGGTTCCAGCATCGCGTTGAGATCGCTCATATTTTCATCCTTTCGGAGTCACCTATGTCTCATCCTAGCCTGACATTCGCCGCGCTGGTAGGTTCGCGAATCTGCCACGATCTGATCAGCCCTGTCGGCGCCATCAACAACGGGCTCGAACTGATGGCGATGGGCGGCCCCATCGACACGCCCGAGCTTAACCTCATCTCCGGCAGCGTCCAGAATGCCAGTGCCCGGATCAAGCTTTTCCGCGTCGCATTCGGCGTGGCGTCGGCCGAACAGATGATCGGCACCCCGGAAATCGGCAACGTCATCGCCGACGTTTTCGGCAAAACCCGCTACCACGTCACCTGGGCGGGCACCGGCGATGTGCCCCGCGCCGAGGTGCAGGCGCTCTATCTCGCGCTGCTGTGCCTTGAAACCGCGCTGCCACAGGGCGGCGATATCACCATCAGCGGCGCGCAGGGCGACTGGCGGCTTACCGGCAGCGGCCCCCGCCTCGCCGACATGCCTGACCTCTGGGCATGTCTCTCGGGACGCGAAACACCCGATCTCAGCCCGGCGCAAGTGCAGTTCGGCCTGCTGCCGCTCTGCCTGGCCGCGATGGGCAAGACCGCGCTGGTCACGCCGGGCGAAACCAGCATCACCCTCGCGTTCTAAGGTTCAGGCGCGCACCGTACCGTCGCCTTCGACGATATATTTGAAGCTCGTCAGTTGCGCCGCGCCGACGGGCCCGCGCGCATGCATCTTGCCCGTGGCAATGCCAATCTCCGCGCCCATGCCGAACTCGCTCCCATCGGCGAACTGGGTCGAGGCATTGCGCATCAGGATCGCCGAATCCAGCCGCTGAAAGAACCGTGCCGCGGCGGCGTCATCCTCGGTGATGATGCAATCGGTGTGTTGCGAGCCGTAGTCCCGGATATGCGCGATCGCAGCATCGAGATCCGGCACAACCCGCGCTGCGATATCCATATCCAGGTATTCCCGGCCCCAATCCTCGTCGGTCGCGGGCACGGTTCCGTCGATCTTCTGCAGCGCCGCGTCGGCATGCACGCGCACACCCTTGTCGATCAGCGCCCGGATCACGCCCTGCCCGATCGTGTCGGCGATGCTTTCGTGGATCAGCAGGCACTCGGCCGCACCACAGATACCCGTGCGCCGCGTCTTCGCGTTCATCACCACGTTGAGCGCCTTCACCGGATCCGCGGCGGAATCGAGGTAGACATGCACGATCCCTTCAAGATGGGCGAAGACCGGCACGCGGGCCTCGCGCTGAACAAGACCGACGAGGCCCTTGCCGCCCCGCGGCACGATCACGTCGATAAACTCGGTCATGGTCAGCATCTCGCTTACCGCCACGCGGTCGCGCGTGGGCACGAGCTGGATCGCATCCTCGGGCAGCCCCGCCTGCTTCAACCCCTCGACCAGGCAGGCATGGATCGCACCGGAGCTGTGAAAGCCCTCGGAGCCGCCACGCAGGATGACGGCATTGCCCGCCTTCAGGCACAGCGCGCCCGCATCGGCGGTCACGTTGGGGCGGCTTTCATAGATCACGCCGACCACGCCCAGGGGCGTGCGTACGCGCTTGATGTGCAACCCGCTGGGCCGGTCCCACTCGGCGATCACCTCGCCCACAGGATCGTCCTGCGCGGCCACGGCGCGCAGGCCTTCGACCATGGACTTGACGCGGTCTTCGTCCAGCATCAGCCGGTCCATCATTGCCGGGCTCAGCCCCTTGTCGCGGCCAAACTCCATGTCCTTTGCGTTGGCCGCGATGATCTCGGAGCGGTGCGCCCAGACGGCATCGGCAGCCGCGTTCAGCGCCTGCGTCTTCGCTTCGGCACTGGCAAAGGCCAGCTCGGCGGCGGCGGCCTTGGCGCGTGCGCCCATATCGGCCATCAGGGCGGAAATATCGGCAATGTCTTTCATCGGATCGTCTCTTCGGTCTGGCCGACACGGCGGGATGCCTCCGGCGGGGATATTTCTAGCAGGATGAAGCTCAGAGCGCCATGTCATCACGATGAATCAGCGCCGCCCGGCCTGGATAGCCCAGCACCTCTTCGATCTCTTCGCTGCGATGGCCGCGTATCCGCTCCGCTTCTTCGGCAGTATAGCGGCTCAGCCCCTGGCCAATCTTGTGGCCCTGCGCGTTCAGAATCTCGACCGGATCGCCCCGGCCGAACGCTCCGGTGACAGCGGCTACACCAGCGGGCAACAGGCTTGTGCCCCGCGCCAGCGCGCGGGCGGCACCGTCATCCACGCTGACCGCGCCGCGCGGCTTCATCGACGCGATCCAGCGTTTGCGTGCCGCCTGCGGATCGCCATGCGCGTCAAACCATGTGGCCGGCGCCCCTTTCTCTAGCGCTTTTAAGGGGTTAGAATTCAAACCTTGCGTGATCGCCATGGCGCACCCTGCCGCCGTCGCGGTCTTGCCCGCCATCAGCTTGGTCTTCATACCGCCCTTCGACAGGCCCGATCCCGCATCGCCCGCCATCGCTTCGATCTCGGGGGTGATGCGTTCCACGCGTTCGAACCGCCTGGCATCGGGATTGTCGCCCGGGTTTGCATCGTAAAGCCCATCGACATCGGACAGCAGCACCAGGACATCCGCGCCCACCGTCACCGCGACCTGGGCGGCCAGCCGGTCATTGTCGCCATAACGGATCTCGTCGGTCGCCACGGTGTCGTTCTCGTTCACGATCGGCACCACGCCCAACCCCAGAAGCTGCTCCATCGTCGCGCGGGAGTTGAGGTAACGCCGCCGATCCGCCGAATCCTCGAGCGTGACCAGAACCTGCGCCGTGGTGATGCCATGCGGCGCCAGCGCCTCTTCATAGGCCCGCGCCAGCCGGATCTGGCCCACGGCGGCGGCAGCCTGTGCCTGCTCAAGCGCCAGTTCCGTGGCCGGCAGGCCCAGGACCCCCCGGCCAAGCGCGATCGAGCCCGACGAGACAAGCACCACGTCCTTGCCCAATCCTTTCAGCCAGGCCACGTCCTCTGCCAGCGCCGTCAGCCACGCAGCCCGCAATCCGCCGCCGGCCTTCTCGACCAGCAGGGCCGAGCCGATCTTGACGACGATCCGCTTCGCCTCACTCAGGGATGCCACGGCTCTTTCTCCTCGCCCGCCGCCTTGTAGCGCAGGCGGTCCTCGTCGATCTCGGCCTTCAGGGCGCGCAGCACTTCGGTCAGCCCCTCGCCCGACACGCCAGACATCAGCAGAACAGGCCCGCCAACGGCCGCCTCGAGCGCCGCCCTGGCCTCGGCGCGCTGCTCGGGGTCCAGCGCATCGACCTTGTTCAGCGCGGTCACCCGCGGTTTCTCGGCCAGGTGGCCGCCATAGGCCTCAAGCTCGTGAATGATCGTGCGATAGTCGTCGACCAGGGTTTCGCTGGTGGCGTCCACCAGGTGCAGCAGAACCGCGCAGCGCTCGACATGGCCCAGGAACCGATCGCCGATGCCTTTGCCCTCGTGCGCACCGGCGATCAGGCCGGGGATATCTGCGATAACGAACTCGGCGTTGTCCACGCCAACGACGCCCAGGTTCGGATGCAGCGTGGTAAACGGATAATCCGCGATCTTCGGTCGCGCGTTCGAGGTGGCGGCCAGGAAGGTCGACTTGCCCGCATTGGGCAGGCCCAGAAGGCCCGCATCGGCGATCAGTTTCAGCCGCAGCCACAACACACGTTCCACCCCCGGCTGGCCCGGGTTGGCGCGGCGCGGCGCCTGGTTGGTCGAGGTCTTGAAATGCAGGTTGCCAAAGCCGCCATTGCCGCCCTTGGCCAGCAGCACGCGCTGGCCCACCTCGGTAATGTCGGCGATCACCGTCTCCTGGTCCTCGTCCAGGATCTCGGTGCCCACCGGCACGCGCAGCACGATGTCATCGCCATCCTTGCCGGTGCGCTGCTTGCCCATCCCGGGGCGGCCGTTGCCGGCAAAGAAATGCTGCTGGTAGCGAAAGTCGATCAGCGTGTTGAGCCCGTCCACGGCCTCGGCCCAGACATCGCCGCCGCGCCCACCATCGCCGCCATCGGGGCCGCCATATTCGATATACTTCTCCCGGCGGAAGCTGATGCATCCATTGCCGCCCGAGCCCGAGCGGATCTGGACCTTTGCGAGATCAAGAAATTTCATGTCATCCTCTTACGCAAAGGCCCCGATCGGCTCAACTGAGTTTAAGACTGTAGGTCCAGGTCGCCACGTTGGCGCCCCGCCCCAGGCAGAAGGTTTCGGCATCGCCCAGGTATTCGAACCCGCGGTTGGTCAGCACCCGCGCCGAGGCGGGATTGTCCTGGAAAACCTCGGCGAAGATCGTCTTGCTGGCCTGCGGGTTGGACGTGATCAGCGCGCCTACCGCGGCTGATGCCACGCCCGAGTTCCAGAACACCGGTGCGACCCAGTACCCGATTTCCGACTGGTTGCGGTCCATCCGCTCCAGCCCGATGAGGCCCATCACCTCAGGCCCGCCGGTGCGGGTGCCATCCATCGCCCAGACATCCTCAACCCGGTCCTCGGCTTGCGCCCGGCGGATGAAATCCTCGGTCACGCCGGGCGGGAGCGGGTGCGGAATCGACCGGGTGTTGCAGGCGACGCGCTCGTCACTGGCATACATCTCGATCAGCCCCATGTCCGACAGGCGCAACGGGCGCAGGTCGAAACGCTCGGTTTCGATCACCGGCTGATTGATCACTTTCTCAAACATCATGCGCTGTTTCTCCTCCAAACGCATCCTCGGGGCATCTTCCGTTCACCTGTGCCAGTCTACCCGCCTTCCTCCTCACGGGCCGTGCACAACGGCGCGATGCACGCCGAAACGAGAAAAGGGACCGGCCTTGTAAGCCGATCCCCCTAATTTCTTGATACCTTAAGGTCGGCTTATTCTGCGGCCTCCGCTGCCGGGAGCACCGAAATAAAGGTGCGGCCCTTGAGGCCCTTGTGGAACTTCACACGGCCGTCGGTGGTTGCAAAAATGGTGTGATCCTTGCCCATGCCGACACCGTCGCCCGGCCAGCACTTGGTGCCGCGCTGGCGGATGATGATGTTGCCGGCAATGACTTCCTGGCCACCGTATTTCTTGACGCCAAGGCGACGACCAGCGGAGTCGCGGCCGTTGCGGGAGCTACCGCCTGCTTTCTTGTGTGCCATTTCGCTTCTCCTTTGTTCGTCTTATTTGGCCAGTTTCTTGGCCTGTTCAACCCAGCCTTCGCGCTCGATGCGGCCCTTGAAGCTGAGTTTCTCGTCCATCGCCGCAATATCGTCGGCGCCCCAGGCTGCGATCTGGGCAAAGGTGGTCACGCCAGCTTCATGCAGTTTCTTCTCGAGCGCGGGACCAACGCCCGACAGTTGCTTGAGGTCATCTGCACCGGCTTCGGCCTTGGCGGCCTTCTTCGGCGCAGCTTTCTTTTCCTCGGCCTTCGGCGCGGCTTTGGCTTCGGCCTTCTTGGCCGGTTTCTTTGCCGTCGCGGCCGCGGCAGCAACAGCAGCCACCGAACCGGCGCCCACGGCGGCTTTCACGCCCGACTTGTCAGCGCCCTTCTCAAGGATCTCGGTGATCTTAAGCATGGTCAGTTGCTGACGGTGGCCCTTGGTGCGCTTCGAGCTGTGCTTGCGGCGGCGACGCACGAAATGGATGACCTTGTCACCCTTGACCTGGTCGACCACTTCGGCCTGCACGGCCGCGCCCTCAACGAAAGGTGCGCCGACGACGACCTTGTCGCCACCCAGCATCAGCACTTCGTTGAATTGAACTTTTTCACCTGCGTCTGCGGCCAGCTTCTCAACCGTGAGCGTATCGCCCGATTGAACCTTGTATTGCTTGCCGCCGGTCTTCATCACCGCGAACATGCGCGTCTTCCTTCTTGCTTCCGCGTCCTGTGGCCCCCGCTTGCGGGTGTTTCGGGAAGTGTTCCCGCCTCGAACAGCGCGCCCCGCCGGGCGTCATTGAATCAATACACGGGCAAGGTTCCCCCTGCCCGGTCGCGCGCTTATCGGCAAATCGCACCACGCTGTCAAGGGCCAAGCGGTTCATGCGCCACCGTGTTTCATCACGATTTCATTTCATCCGCAAATGCCGCTTGCCAGAATCGCGGATTTGGCGCCTCGCTTGGCGTGCGCTATCCGCCCGGCGCGCGGGCTGTTTCCGCTACATCTTCGGACCGGCAGGGCGTGACGGCCTTTCAGAAAAGGATGATGCGCATGATGATGGTGCGCTGCTACCTCGCTCCCTCCGCGATCGAGGGGCTCGGGGTATTCACCGCCACCCAGATCCGCCCCGGCGATCTGGTCTGGTTCTACGATCCCCGCTTCGATGTCAGCTACTTCCGCGACGAGGTCGAGAAAGCCCCGGCCCACTTCCGGGATTTTCTCGAACGCTATACCTATGACCACCCCACCGATCCCGACCGGGTCGTGCTCGATTGCGATGAAGGGCGGTTCATGAACCACTCGTCCATGCCGAATGTCGATCTGACTGACCCGGCGCGCGGCATCGCCACCCGTGCGATTGCCATTGGCGAAGAGCTGACCTGCGACTACGCGCATTTCACCACCGGCGCGGTCGAGTTCCAGCCCTCGCGCCACCAGATCGGCCAGCGCATCGCCGCCGCCTGAAGCCCCGCGCACAGCCCCGGGGCGAGGGTCAGAGATCCTCGCCCTTGCCCTGCGCCGCAACGGCAAGTCCCAGAGCATAGCTCACATCGCCATACATCGCGTCAAACCCGGCAAAGAGCGCCCGGTTCAGCGCCTTGCCTGCCGCGCCTTCCGAAAGCCTGACATAGGCGCTGATATCGTCATCGCTCAGATCGTCATAGGCCATCAGGAGATAGGCCATCAGCCATTCCTCGGTGTCGGCGCGGGTTTCCTCTTCCTGCTCCCAGACCTGGGCCAGCATTTCGTCCTCGCCCATGTCCAGCGCGCCGCCCTCGGCCAGGCCGCGGAAAAAGCGCAGGTTGGAATTCAGCGCCCCGGCCACGTTGAACTCGACCAGGTCGTTGGCCTCGACATAGGCGCGCAGCAATTCCAGCCGCTTCTCCAGCTCCGCGCCCGCGTTGCGATAGGCCTCGCGCGCCATTTCTTCCGTTTCCGGTGCCAGAAACGCCCGCCGTGCCGCGATTTCCTGCGCCACGATCCGCTGGCCCCGGTCCGAGCGGAAAAACGCCAGAAGCTCTGGCAGGTATTGCGCGTCCAGTTCGGCCGCCATGCCGCGCTCGACCACGGTGCGCATCTTGTCGCGATCATATATGCGGCGCACCACCTCCGCCCAGCCCGCGCCGCCGCCATCGGGCAGGAAATCGCGGCCAATCCCGGCGCCGAATTCGGCGCCCTCCTCTTGCATGATCTCCAGCAGCGGCCCGATCCCCAGCGCCACGTTAAGCGCCGCACGGTCTTCGGCTTCGTCCGCCTGCAATGCCAGTGCGCCAGCCACGAGCCAGAAGACGGCCAACGCCGCGCGCCATGGTCCCACGACGGCCTGCACGCTCACAATTCCTCTCCGGGGTTCAGATCGGCCATTTTCAGCGCCAGCGCCTCGAACCTGTTGGCCATGATCTCCCACTGGATCGCGTTCATCAGGTCATAGACCTGTTGCATCTTCCCGTCCTCCAGCGCCTCGGCATAGGCCAGCACGTCTTCATCCGAAAACCCGCGATAGGTATAGGCGGAATTGGCCAGCGCCGAGCGCTGCATGCGCAGGCGCATCTCGGCCTCGTTCTCCTTCAGAAGCGCCCGCAGCGCATCCTCGTCCAGCCGCCGGTCGATCACACCCGCGTCGCTGGCCGCCAGCAGGAACCGCAGCTGGATCTCCTGCACCGCGCGCACCGCGTTGCCGGCGCTGTCGATCGCCGCATTCATCCGCTTGAGATACTCCAGCCGCACGCTGCCCGCTTCCAGCAGACCGGCAACGATCTCTTCGCCCTGCGCGCGCTTGGCCTCGTCATCTGTCTCCATGTGCGCCGCGTTTTCCACTTCGACCAGCCGCTGCCCCAGGTCCGAGGCATAGAACCCTACCGCGTGATGCAGCAGGTCCTCGCTCAACGTCTTGTCCAAGATATCCATGGCCATGTCATGCATCTGCCCGGTGTCGAACACCTCTTCGGTGATCTGTTTCCAGCGAATCCCGAAATCCTCGGCGCTCATGCCTAACATCACCGGCGCATCCGCCGCCGACAGCGCGATCGATTCCAGCGCCACGTCGAACCCGGTCACGTTCAGGAACGCCTCAAGCCTGTCGCGATCCGCCCCCATGGACGCGCCCGCCGTCAGGACCATCACCGCCAGCAGCGCCAATACCCGCTGCGCTGCCCTGCCCATTGCCTCGCCCATACCGGTCTCCCTCGCTGAAAATCCGCCTCATCTGCATACCTAAGGCATCCTGCGGCCGAAACAATGCAAAACGGGCCTTGATCCGCCTGCCAAAGCCGATTAAACGGACGCCCCAGACCCCCGCGGAGAGGTGCCGGAGTGGTCGAACGGGGCGGTCTCGAAAACCGTTGTTCCTTCACGGGAACCCAGGGTTCGAATCCCTGTCTCTCCGCCATACAGTCCCCTCTGATTGGGGTTCTTCCGAGAAGCGCAAATTAGTCCCGTATTTCCGGGGACTAGCGGGTGGTGCTGCATCCAGAGACTGCCGGATTGCAGGTTTCGGTGGCTGACCTGGCGATAAGTCTCAGAGCGCCATTTCCAGGGTAGACTTGGCTGCGAGGGCGATGCTCAGAGCTGCGCGACGATGCGGTCCTGTTCAGCCCAGGATGACGGCAGGCCATGGCGGCGGATCCAGTTCGTGGTCAGCGCCGGCGGCTGGTGACCTCTCATGATCATCCTGACGAGTTTCGGTGACAGGAAAGCAAAAGTCAGCATCTGGCCCAGATATTTGACTGTGATGCCGTCGCGGGTGGCGATGACGGCCAGCTCATCGCCTTTGCAGAGAGCCGCGCGCCATTGCGCCGCCTTTGCGACATTGGCGATCAGGATATCATCCCGCTCCGTCGGGGACTCGCCGATGACGAGGCGTGTTTCGACACCCCGGCGGCGCTGCGAGAACGGTGCGGTGAAGCTCATTGCGGCAGGCGGTATAGCTGTCTCGGTCAATCCGAAGGTCTCAGCGATCCTGCTCCTGTCGAGATCAATCCGGATCGTTCCATCGATAAGCTTTGCCGCAACAATAAGCTCCAGGCACTGGCGATCGAGGCCTTCAGCAACACTGCGAAGCCGATCAATCGAACCTGCACCGTCTGCGCCAAGCTTGCCCCGCGCACAGCACCCGGTCAGATGATCCTGGACGGCTTGCGCCAGGTCACGTTCCAACCGGTGCGCCGGCAGCCGCCATCCCTTGCTGCAGCATGCATCGCCATCCCCGACAATCAGTCGGCGTGAGACATAGTAACGATAGCGCCTGCCCCCTTTCGACGCATGCGTAGGCGTCAGCCGATCACCGGTCTCATCGGTAAGCCGGCCAGCCAGCGGCGATGGATGAGCCGCCGCGTGGGGTTTCGCGCGGGGCTTGGCTGAAAGGTCCATAAGTTGCGCCTGGATCGCTTCAAACCGCTTCGGATCAATGATTGCATCGTGCTGGCCGTCATAGACCGTGTGCTTGTGACGGATGCGTCCGGCATAGACCGGGTTTGACAACACGTGGTGGATCTGGCCGCGTCTCATTGAGCCTCCCCAACTGCATTGGTCCGCCGCTATGTTTAGGAAACGGAGGACCAGGAATGGCAAACAAGCGACCAAAGCCCGAAGAGATTGTCTCGAAGTTACGGCAGGTTGAGGCGCTGATGGGACAAGGCATGTCCCGTCTCGACGCGATCCGACAGATCGGCGTTGTTGAACAGACGTATTATCGGTGGCGCAAGCAGTATGGCGGAATGGGTGTGGAGCAACTGAAGGAACTGAAGCGGCTCCAGAAAGAGAACGAGCAGCTGAGACGCGCATTGTCGGATCTGACACTGGACAAGCTGATCCTGACGGAGGCCGCAAAGGGAGTGAGGGCCGTCTTGGAAATGGTCCAGTGGACCATTTCAGGCCTAAACGGGCGGAGCCCCTGAGCCCCGCTCGTCGGCGTGCCTGTATCGACCATGTCCGTGACCAGTTCAAAGTGTCTGAGCGCAGAGCCTGTCGAGTGCTGGGACAACATCGTTCGACCCAGCGGCATGTGCCGAAGGGTCGTGCAGATGAGGATCAGCTGGTTGCCGACATGATCGAACTGGCCAGACAGTTTGGTCGCTACGGCTATCGGCGGATTGCGGCTTTGCTGAGAGATGCAGGCTGGTCTGTCAGCGATGGTCGGGTTGAACGGCTGTGGCGGCGAGAGGCGCTGAAGGTTCCACAGAAGCAGCCCAAGAAGGGGCGTCTATGGATGAATGACGGATCATGCCTCCGGCTGCGACCTGAGTATCGGAATCATGTCTGGAGCTATGACTTCGTTCATTGTCGGACCGATGATGGGAAAGCATTCCGCACGTTGAACATTTTGGATGAGCACAGCCGCGAATGTCTGGCGATCAGGGTGAAGCGCAAGCTGAACTCAACAGATGTAATTGATGCTCTGACAGACCTGTTCATCCTGCGAGGCGCTCCCGCCTTCATCCGGTCGGACAATGGCCCTGAGTTCGTTGCACAGGCTGTTCGGGACTGGATTGTCGCTGTTGGCGCACAGACCGTTTACATCGAGCCAGGATTGCCTTGGGAGAACGGATATTGCGAAAGCTTCAATGGGCGGATGCGGGATGAACTGCTCAACGGCGAGATCTTCCATACCTTGCGCGAGGCTCAAATCCTGATCGAGCAATGGAGGAAACACTACAACACCAGGAGACCGCACAGTGCATTGGGCTATCGGCCACCGGCTCCTGAAACCATCATCCCAATGGAAACCAGCCCAATCATGCACTAACAATTAACTTGGACCAATCAGATCGGGCTGCTCAAGGGAACGCGCCTCGCCTCAAATAATCACGAACATCTCATCGATTTTCCAACCCCTGGGGCCAAACCTCAAGGCAACGATACGCCGCTTGGGTTCGCAGATGCTAACATCGGCCCGACGCTGTACCACCAGAACCACAGGCCCTAGTGATTCACTTCGATACCGCGCCGGCGCAGCAATCCCTCGGCGTTCTCCAGCGACAGCGGGAGCCGGACGTGGAGCGTCACGGCAAGGTTAATAATCTCGAAACAGGCTTTGAGTCAGCGGAACGAGCCGCGGAGAGCAGTGGCCGACGCCACGAAACCTCCCCGCCTGTTTCATGCCAATTGACTCTGACAAGTCCCTGATACCTTGGATCAGCCTCCAAACCGTCGAAAACCGTGACAACTTTTTTTAAGGATCAAGTCGCTTTTCAAGGGAACAAAGCGTTGGAGTGTCCCCGGCAATGATTTCTCGTTATTCTCAAGTGGAAACAGTGTTAAACACAACCAAACGCAGCATTGGGGACCGCATTTGTCGAAACACACTGAGGCGAAACTGGTGGATTTCGACGTTCTTCCAGCCAGGGCATGGAACAGCGGTCCGTCAAGGCCGCTCAGTCTCATGCAAACCTATGACTGGATTCAAACGGCCACCGAGGTCTATGGGCAAGATGGCCAAAACGAAACCGTGATAGTGGGCGACATTTCAGCCCCCCGGGCTATCGCCGTGTTCTGCCGAAATGGAGTAATGCGCGGGCTTCGACTGGCCGGGGCGATGGATATAGGGGAATCTGTCGAGGCGCTTTACGCTGACGATACGGCGAAAGATGATCTCGCTCGCGGCATAGTTCGGCTCGGTTTCGCCGTGGACCTGGGGCACTACCCGACAAGCGGCGATTTTTCGCAACGTCTGAGCAAGGCTGGAAAAGGGCGGGGGCTCACCCTGGTGCGAAAGCTCCCGCAACAGGCAATGCCCAGCCTTTCGCTGGATGAGAAATGGAAGACGCCGCTCGATCAATGCAGCCGGTCGCGACGTCAACAGTATCGTCGAAAATGGCGCAAGGCCGAGGCCATCGGCCCCGTTGCCTTGGAAATCCTAACCCCTAGTGAAACGGAAATGGAACCGATCTTCGACCGCATCGTGGCCGTCGAGGCGAAAAGCTGGAAAGGACGTGCCGGCACTGCCCTTCTGCACGATGAAAAACAGGCCGCGTTTTTCCGCAGTTTCGGCCGAAAAATGGCCGCGAAGGGCCGTTTAAGGCTCTGTTTCCTCACCATCGGCGGGCAGGATGCGGCCATGACCTTCGCCACTGTCTGGGACAATCGTTTCTGGGCAATCAAGGTCGGCTATGACGAAAACTTCGCCCCCATCTCTCCGGGCGAGGCGTTGCTCGTCGAATTGATCCGCTATTCCGCCGAAAACGACTATTCTTCATTCGAATTCTGCGGCAAGGACGCGCCGTGGACCCGCGCCTGGGCCGAAGATGCAACGGAAATCGAGGCTCTTCGCTTCTATCCCCTGACCGTTTTCGGCCTTGGCCGATTGGCTCTCGACAGCTGGCAGATGGCCCGACAGCGGTTTGCCGCCAGGATCGCAAAAAACCGCGATTGACGGTCAGATCAGGCCGGCCCGAAATACTTTCGTCCCTGCCCGGCGCACAAAGGCGGCGGCCTGTTCCGGCAATGCCTTGTTCGCCAGCCGCTGCGCGGACTTCCGCAGCACCCGTGCCGTTCCAAACGCTGTTCCCGACCGCTCGAGGGACCCTTCGCAGAGCCGCCGCGCGCGCGTGCCGAATTGCGTCTTGTAGCGCTGCGTACCGCGTCCGAAATCAAACTCCTTCAGCTCAATCCGCGCCGCTTCTTCGACGCAGAACAGCAACAGCAACAGCCCCGGCGCGTATTGCTGCATCTCGGGATCGTAACTCGGGAACCACCAATGCCAGGCCCGATCGGACCGCATTCCGAAATGCGCGGCAATCATACGATCCCCGGAATAAAGCGTGCTGAAAAGCCCGGCGAAACGCGCCGTATTGACCACTCGAATATCGCCCAACAGATCCGCTATCCAGTCGGGTCCGGGAAATCCTGGGGCGCCTTGCTGGCGCAGCGCCATGTCTTTCCAGCCGACGAAGGCGGCCCACGCCTGTTCCGAGTTGTCATCACGCACAAACCGCAATTCTCCCTGTTCGCGTTCGATTTTCCGTACCATGCGGTTCAGCTTCGTCATTTGCTTGGTCTGTGCCCGGACTTCGTTCTGCCATTGATCGAATCCGTCACGCAGATCGGCGCGAAGCGAATTTGAAAAACTGAACGCGTTATCTTCAAGAATACTCTGCGCTGCGAGCCCATGATTAAAGTCGTAAGAAGAGAGCCCGCAATCGCGCATCAGCCTGCCTCCGCGCGGCCCCGGATCTTCGACACCTCCTATGACCCCCTGGTAGTCGCAAATCTGCCCACCCACCGGCGCGGCGCATCCGCCCAGCTTCAGATGAAACGGAAGAAAGCCCGTGATTCCGGCTTCGCTGCGCAACACCGCAATGCGCAGATCGTTGCGATGCCGCCCAACCGCCATCGTGAACTCATGAGCGAAAAACGGGCTTGAAAAATCGTCGTTCTGATCCAAGAGATCATTCCAGATCCGGGCCAGATCTGGTGTGAATTCGCTCGGGCGCAATATCTCATGTCGCATTTGAAAGTTTTCAAATAAGGTATCAATATCGGCATCATGGGCGCGTCAGACGCGGCTCGCAACAGGAAACCGCGCAGCCACAAGCCAGCAAACTCGGGCAAGGAACCCGGCCTCCCCGTCTCAATCTCGATTTTCAGGAGAAGATTTTGCTACGCGCTACGCTGACCTCAGCCTTTGCCGTCGGAGTGATGTCCCGGCTGGTCGTTCAGCTTTTCGCCTTGGCGCAAATCATGATGGCCTCGCGCTTCATCGGGCTGGCCGAATTCGGTTCCTACGCGCTTGCCTGGGCCTGTGTGGCCATTTTCTCGGCCTTTGTGTTCACCGGTTACTACCAGGCCTTTCTCCGCTCCGAACACCCCGACGAAGACAGGCACACCACCTTTGGCATGATGCTTGCCTTCGCGCTGGTTGCATCCCTGGTTCTGCTGGCGGCGGGCATGTCGATCGGCGAAGGCCTTGTCGCACGGATATTCCTGTCCTTCGCGCTCCTGCCGATCATTGAAGCGGTCTACGCCTGGAACGAGGTGCATCTCCTGCGCGAAACCCGGATGCGCACGATCAGCCTGATCGGCGCCGCGTCCGAGGCCTTGGCGACCCTCGTTCTTGCTCTCGGCCTCTTCGAGGGCCTCGGTCCGATGGCCCTGGTTGCGGCGCGATATGCGGCCACCGGTCTAAACCTGACGATCTCCACATTTCTGGTCCGGCGGTTCCCTCGGCCGTCTTTCGATCGCGCGGTGCTGCGCAAAGGGAGACGGACCGCAATACCGCTCTGGATCAGCACCGGCGCGGCAATGCTGGCAAACTATGGAATCGACTTGATTCTCGGGATTTTCCTGAACCCTTCCCAAGTCGGCACATATCGCGGCGGCGCAAGAATTTCGCAAACCGCCGCGGATTTGGTTCAGCAACCGCTCACGGTGCTCACCTGGTCGCGGTTTTCCCGGCTTGCCGCGGAACAACGCGGGCGCCTGATCACCCTCGCCTGGAGAGTGAACATGTCGTTCGGAACCTCCGTCGCGTGGCCCCTCATGCTCTGCGTTGCGCTGCTGAGCAAAGAACTCGTCACCGTCATCCTAGATGATGCCTGGTTACCGACGGCCGCGATTATCTCGATCCTCAGCCTTGTGCGCGCGATCCGCATTCTGACCTCCCAACTCGAACCCACCCTTACGAGCCTCGACAGACAGGGGCTTCAGCTCGCGATCCGCCTGTTCGGCCTGACCTTCACGTTTCTGGCGATCCTCGTGTTTGGCCGAAGCAGCGCGGAATCAACCGCAATCGTCCAAGTCTACACGTCGGTCATTGTCGCATTGATCTCGTTGGAGCTGACACGTCAGGTCCTGAACATCTCGCCCGGTGATCTTTTCCGGACCTTTCTTCCCGGGCTGCTGCTCAGCGGACTCTGTGGCGGTTTTGTCATGGCGACAGAACCGTTGCGCGTTGCGCTTGCGCCTGCATCCGGCCTGTTTCTCACCCTCGTCGGCCTCCTCGTCGTCTGGAGCGGCGCAGTGGCGCTGTCCTTGTGGAAAGGCTTCCTGCGCTGGCCCACACCTTGACACGCTGCGGCCTTGACGATGCCACCTTTATTCGATGGACTTGTAGGACCGCCGCAAGGGCCCCGAAACCCTTTCTCAACCCAGTTCAGCCACCCGGGCGTCCTTTCCAAAAGCATTCTCAGCGCCATAACCGAAATGGATAGCAGGATAACCGAGACCAGCAGCCCCTCGCAGAATGCGCCCCGCATCGTCGTCGGTATTGCGACGCTCGGCCGTGGCGACATCGTTACCCAAGCGGTCAGGGACATTGCCCGGCAACAGCGTTTGCCCGATCTTGTTGTCGTCAGCGGCACCTCGGACACGGATTTCGGCGCGCTGCCTGGCGAAAACCTGCCCTTTCCCCTGAAACTTCTGACAGGTCCCAAAGGCTCTTGCGCCCAACGCAACCTGATCCTCTCCCACCTGACGCCAGCCGACATCCTGCTCGTCATGGATGACGATTTCCTGCTCGCCGACGACTACCTGCGTGAACTCGAAGCTCTCATGCATGACGCCCCCGATATCGTCATCGCGACGGGTCACGTCCTGGTTGATGGTATCCTGGGCCCGGGACTTGACTTCGACGAAGGTAAGGCCGCGCTTGAGAAAGGGTTGGAGCGTCCCGCCCAGCACGACATAACGCCCGTGCGCAATGGCTATGGCTGCAACATGGCCGTGCGCATGAAACCCGTCCTCGAGCATGAACTGCAATTCGACGAGGCGCTGCCGCTCTACGGCTGGTTCGAGGATGTCGATTTCTCGGTCCGCGTGGGCCAACACGGTCGCGTCGTTCGTGCCGACATGCTTCGCGGCGTACACCTGGGCACCAAAACAGGCCGAACACCGGGCAAAAAGTTCGGCTATTCGCAAGTGGCCAACCTGTTGTATCTCCGGCGAAAGGGCACGATCACGCGCAAGGCGTTGTGGTACCGGATGTCGCGCAACGTCGCATCGAACCTCCGATACAGTTTGCTACCGGTCGACTGGGCTGATCATCGCGGCAGACTCTTGGGCAACCTGCTCGCATTCATTGACCTGGTCCGGGGCCGTTGCACCCCAAGCCGCATCACCAGGCTTTAGGCCGCGGAAACCGCACCCTCGTACAGTCCAACAAGCCGTTCAACCCACTCGCCCGCGTCCAGCGCCAGCTTCACCGGCCCTTCCCTGCAGCGCCAGCTCATCTGCTCGATTGTCGTCTCCTCCATTTCACGGAACTCCCTGATGACCCGATCCATGTCGTCCGGATCGAACACATCAAAGCTCAGCCCCAACCCGGCTGCCTCGATTTCTTCAGCCATGAGTGCGGTCTTGGCCACGGCGACCGGCAACCCACTGCCAATCGCTTCCGCCAGAACCAGCGCAAACGGCTCGGGGTGATGCGATGGCATGACTAGGGCCCGCGCATTCCCGACCCACTGGCCGATCTCGGATTTCGACAGCCAGCCCGTCACCTGGATTCCTGGAAACTCCTGCGCCAGCCGATCCTTCAACACGCCGTCACCGACACATACCAGTTCAGCCCCAACCCGGCTCACCGCTCGCGCCAGGTCGAGTACACCCTTATCCTCTTCAAGACGTCCGACGTAAACGTACCGGCTGTTGCGCTCGACCTGCACGCGTGCATCGGTGTAGGGCGTTGCCGGATTGCGCAACACTTTCATCAGGGCGTCGGGATAGCCCGCGCGCGCCAAGCGGGGCAACATGCCGGGATGTATGGTAAGTATCCCGGCCCAACCTTGGGCCGGATCGAAATTCCGGAACAGGGCCCGTTGCCGCATCACCCGCCAGAGCTTGTGGGCATAACTGCGCTTGTCACAGTGGGTCAGAACGCAGTTTGCGGACAGCGGCGTTCGCGTGCAAAGCACGTTGCGGCGATAATCCATGTAAACACCGTTCGGGCAGGCCAGGAACATGTCATGTGCATGCACGAAGGTGCGAGGTGCCACGCGGGCCAGCGCCGCAAAAACCGCGGGCGAAAATATCTGTGCCCAGCCGTGTAGGTGATAAACGGTCCCGGCACCTTCGGTCTTTCGCACGACATCGTCGATGAAGTCGCGCATCTGCCGATCATAGACGCCTTTGCGCATCGCGTGCGCCCGCCCTCGATCCAACAGCCGCCCCGATCCGGCCGCGATCACGTCGATCCCCTTGGCCTTCAGCTCCGGCGCATCGCCGGCATCGCCGCAGACAAAACTCACCTTCAACCCCCGCGCGCTCAACTCCAGCGCGCTCAGGATGGCAAGCCCCGTCGCCCCGCCCTTCGCGCGACTCGAGTCGTTCAATACGACAACATGCGAAAGCGGCATCCCTGCCTCCAGTGTGGGCTCAAATTGCCATCTGTAATACACTAACTATGACTGGCTGCACGGCCCGTGGCGAGTCTTCCGGCGCGAAAGTTCGGAAACTTCGTGCCAAAGTCTGGGAATTGCCCGATATTGGGTGTCGGAACGCAGCAATTGGAACCAACTACTTTGTCCCGCATTGTCATTCTTGGCCTTCCCTACAGCCCGAATGTCGGGGACGGCGTGATCGCCGACTGCCTTCGTGCCGGTCTCCTCGAGGCGGCGCCCGAGGCGGAGGTGCAATGCATTGATATCTCGGGCCGGCAAGGCTTTGGCGAAGTCACCGTGAAGCGCCGTTCGCTCGCGCTTGCCGTCCTGCGCGCGCTGCCACGACCGCTGGCACAGCGTCTCGTCATGTTCCGCCTGGGCCGGTTGCTCGATGGCTTCGAACCTGACTGGCGGCAGGCCGCCGCAGGAGCCGATCTGGCGATCATCGGCGGTGGGCAGATATTTTCGGACGCGGACCTGAATTTCTGCCTCAAGATCGAACGCGTCGCCCGCGTTCTTGACGCGAGCGGTTGCCCAGTCGTCGTCCATGCCGCTGGCGCGGCACGCAATTGGAGCCCGCGCGGACGCGCCCTCTTCCGCCGTCTGCTGGAATGCGACCTCCGCGCTGTCGGGTTGCGGGACGAAACCTCGATCCGCAACTGGCGCGACCAGATGGGCGACGATGGTCCTCGGCCCGTCCTGACGCGTGATCCTGCCCTGATCGCCGCACAGGTCTACAAACCTGGCGAAGTCACCCAGGACAGCCCTTTTGGCCTATGCGTCACCGACCCCGCGATTCTCTCCTATCACGCTGAAGGCGGGAAAACCGCGATCAGCCAAAGCGGAACCTTCGCCGAGATCGCGCTTGCTTTGGTGGCGCGCGGACATCGCGTCACTCTCTTTTGCAACGGCGCCGTCGAAGACCGCGAAGCGTTGTCGGCGACTCAAACGCAGCCCGAGATCGCAGCCGCGATGGAAAGCGGACAGATCGACATCGCCCCGCCCCCTGACACTCCCGCCGAACTCGCCGCGATCATAGCGCGGCTTCGTGCAATCGTCGCTCACAGGCTGCACGCCTGCATCCTGGGCTATGCCTTCCGGCGCCCAATCGTGGGGCTGGGCTGGGACCGAAAACTGGAAAGTTTTTTCCAATCGGTCGGGCTCGAAGACAATTTCCTACCTGCAAACTCCCTCACGCAGGAGAACGTCGCGCATTTGCTCGAAGCGGCCGTGAAATCCGGCATCGACCCGGATCGTCACGCCGCGGTCGTTGCGGAAACCCGATCCGCGATCCGCGCCATCCTTGCCGCCCTCTAGGCGCGCATCAGATCATGGCCACCGGACATCGACAACGAATCGCCCGGCCACAGCATCAGCGTGGTGGCATCCCACCGCCCCCGGAATGCGATCCGGCGTGAAATGTGCGGCACGATGTTCCTCATAGCCTGTGTGGGACAATTCCGTGATCTCCATCAGGTTCAACCCGTATCCATAGATGTCACCGCTGTTGTCCTGCGAGAACCGAAAAAGCCGGCCGTTGCTTTCGAACACTCGCCCGCCGCCCCGTGCCACATCCGACCCCACGACGACCGGGTTCAAAGGATGCGGAACGATCTGCCGCAAGTCCGGCCCATCAACCCGGAAAAGGCTAAGCTCGCTGCTAAAATCTCCGAAGGAATCGTGACAGCTGTTGGCGAAAAGCCACCAGGTATCACCTTGTCGGAACAACACGGGATCCGCCAGTTGTCGACCTTCGAAAGCCGTCGCGTGCAGCTCCCAGCCCAGCGGAAAATCCGTGCAACGCCACATCTCGACCTGCTCGGCCTGCATTGTCTCTGGCATCAGGAATATCTCGCCCTCGTGCGCGAAGACGAAGGGAAAGGACAGGTGATGATCGGCCACCAATGCATCACCGAGCCGTTCCGCTCCGACATCGGAAAGCCGCGCCACGGCGATCTTTCCCAAGCGCGTGTCATAGGGGAACTCTTCGTAAAAGCAGTAAACTTCGCCGTCTCTTTCGAACAAGAAAGGATCGGCACAGAATGCATCCCCGAGGCGCGGAAGATCGACACCGACACCCGGATCGATATCCGGTAAATATCCCTTGCCGACCCGCAGCGCAAATGGCGCGCCTTTTCCAACTGACGGCCAGATTCGTGAAATCAACCGCACCGTTCCAAGTTGGAGCATCCGCGCGCTATAGCGGGCGAAATCGGCCAGGTCCGGCATTTCCCGTCCTTCCACCGCGGGCTCCGCCTTCGGCAGCTCCCGTCGCATCGCCAACCGTCTGAGTTCGCGCAAGGCCAACTGAACCGATTTCTCCCTGGCAAAGGTCAATGTGGAGGCAATCGCGTGTTTGCTCTGCACGGTCATACATGCGATGCCGCGCCGCGCGCGGTCATCGTCGGTCTGACTGTAAAGCCGACATTCCACAGCACTTTCGCCTCGGGTCACGGCCCGTGCAACGCCGCCGATGTCATTGCAGGAAAACGACCAGACGCCAAACCGTGCCCGCGCGCAGATTTCGGCCGGTGCCGGTCCCGGGCGAAAATCCAAAATTACATCGCAAGGGGCTATCTCTTCAGGGCTCAGCGGCAGATTGCGGCCGATTGGTGTTCCGTCCTTCACCCGACCTTTGGATAGCACTGCGCGCTCCAACGCGACCAACCCGGCAAAAACCATTGAACCATGCTGACTTGCCGAAACAGGATCGACAAACACCTCGCCCTTGACCAGCGGCCCCACCAGCCCATCCAAGAAAAACCTGACCGACCGCAACCTCAGATGGCTTTCCGGCAGGATTATCGAAACAGTGATCGGATCGCTTTCCGAATGGGTTCGATTCATTTCGCGGTAATCCATTGATGCAAAATCATTTCTGGACAACCCTTGTCTTTGCTGCGGCCCGACCTTTCGACACGCTTCTCCACCATTGTGCCGAGATTCACGGTGATGTCGAAAAGCTTTGGTCGGATTCTCGCGCATTCTCCCGCATTTTTTTGTCTAACGTTGACAAGAACCTTGTGGGTCACATACTACGCATACACAAAATATAGCAAATCGAGCAACATCGTGGTAATTCAAAAACCCGCCACCCAAACGTGGAAAGCCTGTACGAGCATGATGAAGTCAATCCCTGCACCGGTTCTTCGCGTTTCTGTCGTCGCAGGCTGTTTGCTTTTCTGGGTTCTTGTCCTGGAGGCCTACTTCTGAAAGCAGCCCTATGCGATCAGGCCAAAACGGTCCCGTGCCTGGCCCGAGCGGCCCTTTTCAAGTGGACCTCGCGGGCGACAGCGGCAATAGCAGTAACCGCCACAAGAAACAGAGTCGGGTCGGGGGTTGTCCCGGAGACAAGCTTGGCAGCCAAGTATGTGATCGCGGCAACGCGGGCGGAATAGAAAAAACAAGCGGCCCTGACATTGCCGAATGCCCGAAATGGTCCCAGCGCGCTCCACAGATACGCCACGAAGGCCAGCGTTCCCGGCAAGCCCACGCTGCCCAATAGAACCGCCACAAGTCCGTTCGCGCGCAGTGAGCCGGCACCGGCCCCCAATCCCCAGCTCTGCACGAAAGCATTCAGACCCGATCGCGCCCAGGCCGCGCGTTCCAGCCCCGAGGTCGAATTTGCTTTGTCGAAGAAGAGTCGATCGATCAGCCCCATGAAGGTCTCCAGAAACGGGGTGGCAATCAGCGCCGCGCTCAGACCAACCAGCGCCAGCGCCAGAAGAACCGCCATCCCGTGGGCAATGTTCCAAGATATTCCGCGCACTGCGAAATGGCGTGCGTGCAGCGCCAGCATGATCGCCGCGGCAAAAAGCGCCGCATAGCCCGTGCTGGAAAAGGAAAGCAGCGCGCAAGTGAAGCTTCCCAACGCCAAGGCGCCATGCCCGCGCCGCCGCGAAATCAGAAACGATGTCGCGAAATACGCAAACATCGCCGCCGAAAACGCGCCGAATTCAGAAGCCTCGGGAAAGCCTCCGATCACCCGCGCGAAACCGAGCAACGCATGCTCGTTGTTGAGCGCATAATCAGCTGTGCGAATTATCGACAACGCATTGTCGAGCCCCACAAGATCGACCGCGCCAAGCGCTATGTTCACCCCTGCCGCCCAGACCAGCCCGCTCTCGATGATCTCGGCACCGCGCCGGCGCAGTGAATTCACCATCACCAGAAAGAAAGCGATTGAAATCAGGATGTAACCGGCCTGCGCGATGTTCGAGTTGGACGGCGCCAGCGGCTTCATCGTCGAAAAGAAATAGATGCTCACCGCGGTGCCCTTCAAATCGAAGGACAGCGGGAAAACAAGGAAGGTTCCCGCGAACAAACGCACCAGAATGATCGCCGAGAACAGCGAATAAAGTCCGAAAAGCAGCAGAAGGATCCCAGCCCGCGGCACATGCAACCGCCCGATCGCGCCACTGGCCCAGCGGATCGCGAAGACCCCGCAACACAGCAACACCAGGAAATGCGCCATCAAGACCGAAAGTCCGCCAACGGCCAGCGCGGCGAACATACCGAAAGGCAACGCGGCAAGGGCCACGGATACGCCCCTGTCCGGATCCTTCAGGCTGACACGCAGCCAAATCAGGATGAACAGCAGGGAGACAGGATACAGTGTCATCGTCTCTCCTTTGCTGACGCGATCGGTTTCCACCGGCAGATGGCTAGCTCACAGCCATGCTAGGCGTTCTGAAAAGCGGCGTCCACGACCGCCTTGAACTCACGGCGAAACCTCTCGGCGCTGAATTTGCGCGCATGCGCATTCAGCGCCGCCGCGTCGAACGCCTGCTCCCGGCTTTCGAACGCGGTCACGGCCGCGCGGATATCCGAAGCGGTCTGATTAAGAAAGAAAAGCCCCGTCTTTCCCTCTATCACGCTATCGCGCGCGCCGCCGCGACCATAGGCGATTACCGGCGTCCCGCAGGCCATGGCCTCGACCGGAACGATACCGAAATCCTCCTCTGCCGGAAATATCAGCGCCCGAGCGCCCTGGTAGAGCCGTGGAAGATCGTCAGCCGAAACTCGGCCCAGAAGCGTCACGTTTTCCGGCAGGTCCCGTTCCAACTCCGCCCGCTGGTTGCCTTCGCCCACCACCAGCAAATTGCGTTCCATACCGGCAAAGGCCTCGATCACCAGGTCGGCGCGTTTATAGGACACGAGCTGCGACACGAAGAGGTAATAGTCGCGCAGCGTGTCCGCTTCTGGCAACGAATACGCCTCCAGGTCCACCGGCGGGTACACGATATCTGCCTCGCGGTTATAGTAGCGCTGCACCCTATCGGCCACGAAGCTCGAATTTGCGACGAAGCGGTCGACCCGCGCCGCCGTTGTCACGTCCCAGATCCGCAAACGGTGTGCAAGCCTCGAGAAATACATCCGACCCACCCGGCCCAGCTGCGCCGCGTAGGGGTGATAATGATCCCAGATATAGCGCATGGGCGAATGAACATAGCAGACATGGCGCGCCCCCGGCGGCACAATTATGCCCTTTGCCGGTCCACTCTCCGAAGAAATGACCAGATCGTAACCAGACAGGTCCAACTCCTCCAGGGCGCGCGGCATCAGCGCAAGGTATTTCTGATAATGTCGCCGGGCGAAAGGCAGGCGGCCGATGAACGTTTCGGTGATTGGCCGCTCGGCCAGGTCGCCCGTCAGCCTGTCCCGGTCGACGACATGGGTAAACACATCGGCCTCCGGGTATATCTTTAGCAGTTCCTCAAGAACCTTCTCGCCACCGCGCTGAGCCACCAGCCAATAATGGATAATCGCCACCCTCACAGCGCCGCTCACTCAATAGCCATAAGAATACATTTCGGTTTCGCGCGCCGCCGTATCGATCTTGCGAACCATTGTCAGAACGGTGCCCTCGACTTCCACTTCGGCGGTTTCAAGCCGTTGGATCGAGTTGCGAACGACCCTGGCAGGCGTCCGACCGCATTGCACGGTCATCAGGGTCACGCCCACCTTCTTCCCCAACAGCACAGCATCCGCCAGGTAGAGCACCGGCGGCGCATTCACGATGACCGTGCTGTATCGCGATTTCAGACGCGAGAGCAGCTTGTCGAATTGCGGGGACGACAACAGGTCCGCAGCAGCGGTACAGGGCCGTGCCGGAGACACGACGTTTATCCCGTAAACCTCCGAGTATTGCACGATGTCTTTCAAGTTCTTGTTGCTCTCCAGGAAATCTACAAGACATCCTTCCTTGTGGGTGATACCCGCCATCTGACGCAAATCCGGCTGCCGCAAGTCAGCATCCAGCAGAACGACCGAATACTTCGCCTTGCTCAAGGATTTGGCCAACGCCACTGAAAGTGCGGTTTTGCCTTCGTTGGGAACTGACGAGGTGATCATCACATGACGCGAACCGGCGACAGTCTTATCGTCGAAAAGAACCGTCTGGATCGATTTCACATGCTCCATAAAGGTGGACTTAGGATCGTCTGACAGCTCGCGCCGCAACCACCCGAAACCTCCTCCGAAATGTCCCACATAAGGCAGCAATCCGAAATTGGGCAGTCTCGAGAGTGCCGTCAGTTCACTTTCACTCGATACCGGCGCGCGCACCATGTTGCGCAGGAACACCAACGCCACCGCTGCAGAGAACCCAAGAACCATCGCGCCGATCATCATCAGCGTTTTGCGCGGCGCCGAGGGAACGGTGGGGATCTCTGCCCGGCCGATCACCCGCGCCTCCGGCGTCTGGAAATCCGCCTGCGCGCTTGTTTCCTTGTAGCGCGACAGGAAGTTTTCATATACCAGCCGCGTCGCCTCGGCGCTCCGCTCCAACTGACTCAGCCGGACCGATGCCTTTGACAGCGCATCCGCCCGGTCCGACACGACCTCGATCTGACCTTGCAGCGCGGTCTCGCGGTTCCGCGTCACCACGACATCGCTCCGCATTTCTTCGACCTTGCGATGAAGTTCTTCTTGGATCGACCGGTCGATGTTCTCGATCTGGGCGGAAATGCTCACCATGTCGGGGTGCTTGCGTCCCAGCGTGCTGGCCAGTTGCGCCTGCTCCGAGGCCAACTCGGCCCTCCGGCGCTGCAGATTCTCCAGCAGCGGCGACGTGACCACGTCGGCCACAGCAGTCAGCCCTCCGCCGGACATCAGCGCCTCGATCTGGCCAAATCGCACCTCTGCATCCGCCCGCTCGGTCGAGCTTGCGACCAGTCTGGTGTTCAACTCGGCGAGCAGTTGGTTGATGCTGTCTTCGCTGCCCTGGGCCATATCGATCATCTCGGCCTTGAAATCGACAACCGCGCCATCTGCCGTCTCAACCTGCGCGCTCAGTTCCTCCAACCGGTCGGCCAGCCAGGCATTGGCCCGCAAAGTGGCGTCCAACTTGTTGCTGAGTTGGGAGGCGATATATCGGTCGGCAACCGCATTCGCGATTCTGGCCGCCACCTCGGGCCTGTTACTCTGGAACCGGATACCTATCGCGTAAGAAATCCCGATCTGTGTCACTTCGAGGTCCCGGCGGATCGCGTCTACGACCATTGCCCGAAGCATGCTCTCGGGCATCCGCGCGGCTACTACGTGGGGCGGCTCCCCTCCCCGGGCAACCCGCTTGAGCAACGCAAGGAACGACTCGCGCCGAAGCTGCCTCGGATCGAATTCGGGCGCGTTGACGAGATCGAGTTCGTCGACGACCTCGCCAAGCAGCACGTTCGAACGCAATGTCACGACCTCACCGGCAATCACCGAATTGGTGACGTCCAGATTGGAAACGACTGCGACCGCCGGCGCCACCCGCTCCTCACGCGTATCCATCAGAACCTGCGACCATGCGCTATAGGTCGGAGGAACCGTCTGCAGATAGGCGAACATCGCGACAATCGTCGCCAACGTCACCAGCACGATCAGCCGCGCATTGCTGCGCAACACCGAATAAAGATACATCAGGTCGACCGCGCCGACGCCTTCTTGCTGGGCACGGCCAAAGCGCGAACTGCCGCCGTCCGCCTCGCGGCGCCATTGATTGCTGCTGGAAAGGCTCATCCCGGCGCCTGCATGGTTTCCGGAGGAATGACGGTCACAACCAACAGATCGCCGGGCAGCAATTCGTCGAATGCCCGCAATTCAAGTGTTTCTACGCCGCCCTTGCCCCGCCGCCGCACCTGATAGCTCACCAGAAGCTCGGTTTGCATCCCGGCGGCGGCGTTCATCCACTGCTGCAATAGCCGGATGCGATCCTGCACCGAGGACCGGCTGGCGATCTGTTTCTTGATCTCGTTCAGAAAACGCTGCGACTCCGACAGCAAGGCGCGCTCGCGCTCGGCATCGAACTGCGACAACTCGCTTTTCAGGTTGGCAACCTGCACCAGCACACCGGCGCGCTGCTCGCGCAACTGCAGCAGGTTGTCCTCGGCCAGCGCGGTTCTTCTTTCTTCCTCGGAGATGTCGGCCTTCGGCACAAGACCGCGCTCGGCCATTTCCTTCGTGCGTGCAAGCTCGGCCTTCGATGCGTCCAGAATCTCGGTCTGAACCCGTTCGCGCTGTTTCAGTAGCGCAACCCGTCCCTCGGCTTCGGCAAGCGCATCGGCCAACAGGCCACGCCTTGTGTCCGCG
Organism: Marimonas lutisalis; assembly: GCF_005434965.1. GTDB lineage: Bacteria > Pseudomonadota > Alphaproteobacteria > Rhodobacterales > Rhodobacteraceae > Marimonas_A > Marimonas_A lutisalis. The sequence continues at coordinate 1,244,836 of NZ_SKCI01000001.1, read as the reverse complement.
TCGCGCCGTTCAAGGGCGATGATCTGGTCTTCCTCGGCTTTTTGCTCATCGAACAGCTCGCGATTGATTCCGGTTCTCAGATCCGGCGGCACGTCCGACCACTGCAGAACCTCGGCCCCTTGCAACTGAGCGCGCACGCGCGCGTATTGGGCTGCTGCTGCCGCCAGGTCGTATTCAAGGTTACTCAGCACGCCCTCGAGATTGCGCCTTTCCAGAACTCGCGCTTCCTCGTTGTTGGCAGAGATCGCGGGTCCACCTGCCAGGCCCACCGCCTGCTCGGCCGTCATGAAGGGCTGGAAGTCGAAATTTCCCGGCTCCCGGACATCGCCCAGAACCGAAACCGGCCGGAATGTCGCAATCGAAAGCTCGACCGAGGGGTTCACAAAAATCTCCCGCTCGATATAGGTCTGCCTTACCCGTTGGCGCGCCGTTGCCACCGGAACATTCGCCAGCTCCAGCCCTCCGATGAAAGGCAATTGAACCGCCCCGTCGCGCCCCACCGTGAAACGCTGTGGAGCGTCGCTGTCGTCGAGGATATCCAGCTCGATCTCGTCGCCGATATTGATGATATAGTCGTCCGGAATCGCCCCGGCCTGCGCTGCGACCATCGTTGCACCGACGATCAAACATGCAACAAGCTGCCAAAGCACCAGTGGCCGCTCGGAAAATTTAGGCCTGATCATTTCGAATCACGATGTCTTCTATTTGAAGCACCTATGATATCAGGTCAGGGGCAGGTGTCAGCTTTTTGTTCCGGCCATGCCGGCCCGGATCCCGGCCAGCACTACGCCGTTTCGCAACAAATGGGTTTCACGCGGATCTGAGGGACCACAACTAAAAGAATTTTTTCATTGCCATTTTTCAATCAAAGCAATGTCGCGATTGACGTTTGCCTAGAAATAAGGCGGAAACATGTCAATTTTCTGCCGGAATGTGGATAACTATTTCCCGTATGGAAACAATGAGCTAGTTGATTAACGATCATTAAGAAACCTTCCGCGATCTCGGTTACCCTTCTATAATGAAGAAGAAACTTGATTCGTATTTTCATTGAGAGGCCTTGTGGGGGGCGCTTGATTGGGGGAACGCTTTTTTCGGGGGGGTACGCTTTTTCCAAGCGTAGTGAATACAAAACATGGGTACACACTTTCACACCTTTGACAGCGTCGATTCCGACGCCTCAAAGCTTGCTGCAATGGCGGCCAAACACAATGAAGCCAGTGTCACGGTTCATCTGAGAGCGGCTTTCGACAAGGCATTCGCACTTGGCGCGCTGATCTTCTTCGCCCCGTTCATGCTTGCTGTTTGCGCCCTTCTGCTCATCCGCGAGGGCAGACCGGTTTTCTTCGGTCATACGCGGATCGGTAAGAATGGAAAAACGTTCAAATGCCTGAAGTTCCGCACCATGGCGGTTGATGCTAATGAGCGCCTTGCGCGCCTCCTGGCAAGTGACGCCGAAGCACGCAAGGAATGGGAAGCCACCCAGAAGCTCGAAAGCGATCCGCGCGTGACCTGCCTCGGGCTCTTGCTGCGCAAGTCCAGCCTCGACGAGCTGCCCCAGTTTCTCAACGTTCTCAAAGGTGACATGGCACTGGTCGGCCCGCGTCCGATCGTGGCCGAGGAAGCCATTCGATATGGCGAGAATTTCGGCGACTACATCTCGGTAAAACCCGGCATAACGGGAGTCTGGCAGGTCAGCGGCCGCAGCGACGTGTCCTATGACCAGCGCGTCGAGATGGATGTCGAATATGTCAAGAATCGGTCATTTTCCCGCGATCTCAAGATCATCTTGAAAACGGTCAAAGTGGTTCTCACCCGCGACGGCGCCTGCTAGGCTCGATCAAAGAAAGACTAATCCGATCACTGCCAGCCAGAACAGCACCGACGCCACGATCACGATCAATCTCAGCTTTTGCGGGCTTGTCGAGCGAACCCACTCTTTGCAGGCAGAGATGCTGTTTCGCAGGATCATCGGGTTTCCGTAGGACGAATTGACGCGGAAAGTACGTCGCGATGCGGCTTTTACAGGCTAATCCCGAATTGTGGCAAGAACGAGGCACCCCTTCCTGCTTGCATGGCAAGAAACCGCCAATTCGACCAGGGTTGCCTCACCGAAAAGCGTTTCGCAGACTGTTGGTGAATTGCGATATTCCGGGGCGCGGATCGCGCCAACTCCATATGACGTGAAAATCCGCGGTAACCGCATCGCGCACCGCCTGCCACAACGCACCCGGAACCTGTCCGCGTCGCATCATGCCATGGCTCACCGATTTGCGGATGCCCTGAACATCGCCATAGAACCATGCGTGCCGCAGCCCGCCCTCGGATTCGAATACCTTTTCCTCCCGATCGGGGTCCTCCGCCAGGTCGATGGACAGGCGACACAGTTCAAGCCCTGCCCGATCCGGCACCGCGGTGTTGCCGTTGAACCTTGGGTTGAGTTCCAGAAAACTGATCTCGTCACGGTCGCGGTCGACCATGAACTGAATAAGCCCGACCCCGGTATAATCCAGCGCTGCCGCCATTCGTGCCGTGAACTCGCGCAGATCGTCAGGCATCGGCAAGGTCTTTCCGCAAACATCGATCCCGGTGCCGTCATACGCGTCGGTTCTCAGAATTTGGGTTGCCACCGCCCGTATCACCCTGCCTTTTTGGGCCGCGAAATCGACGTTGAATCGCGGTCCCCGAATGAACCGCTGAACGATCAGCCGGTCATGCCCTTCCGGCCACTCGGTCAGTGCCTCGCGCAGTACGCTTTCCTCCTGCGTGATGAACGCCTTTCGCCCGGCAATCGGTTGCAAAGACGAAAGCGGACGCACAATCAGCGGAAACCCGATCCGTGCCGCAGCGTCGAAAATCTGGTCCAGCGTTTCGACAACTTGAGCCGCCGCCGACGGCACTCCGGCACGTCCGGCCACTTCGAGCATTGCTACCTTGTCGAGACATGTCGTGACGATTTCATCCGACGGCGTTCCGTATATCCGGTCCGGCGGAAGCTTGGCGCGGTTCCGCGCCAGCCCCAGCACATAGGATTCTTCCACCGGCACAACGGCGCCGATATCAGGGCGCTCGGCCAGATACTCGCTAAGACATTCGAAGAACCCCGGTTCTTTCGCAGTTTTCGGCGCGTCCCACACCTCCGACACCGCTCGCGAAACCGCCGCCAGGCCTCCATGATCGCGCGTTACGATCACACGATAACCTAACAGCGCCATTCGCCGCGACACCGCGACTGAAGGACGGTAGTTTCCAAGAAGCAGAACCGATTCTTGGCCTCTCATACCGTCACCTCATGGAAAAAGTTCAAACAACCTGATCCGAATTCAGGCCAAAAATCAGCAATCGTTTGCCGGATATTCAGGCAATTTCTGAACAAGGCCTGACCCTCCTGAAAAAAACACGGATTTGCTCTTCGATCTTGCAGAAATAACTTGCAAAATCAACTGTATATGAAAATAATAAAAGATACTGTATATGAAAATAATAAAAGATATTGACCTGGACTACTTCCGAAGCTCGCGGGTCGGAGGGTGGTTTTTCGAGTGACGTTCGAGATTGGGGTCTCGGCAAAAAAACTTTTAACCTTTGCGGGCGGGTCATTACTTTCGGCGACCCATTTGCAGTAGTCGTTGGGGGCTGGGTGGGTGACATGCGGATTTCCGAAGCAACCGAACGCTATAAAGCCATCGGCGCAGATTCGCTGCACCGTTTGCCGCAGGCCAATCGCCTGCCCGCCGAAACCCGCCATGCCCTGAAGATCGTTTCGAAAGTCCTGCCCTTTCGTGTAAACGCGCATGTCACCTCCAATCTGATTGACTGGGACGCGGCCCCCGACGATCCGGTATTCCGGCTCGTGTTTCCAGCGCGCGAAATGCTCTCGCCCGAGGCTTTCACCCGCATCGAAAACCTTGTCTCCCGCAATGCTTCTTCGACCGAGATCGCGGCCGCTGCGCGGGAAATCCGCGCGCATCTGAATCCACATCCTTCCGGCCAGCGCGAACATAATGTACCTGAACTGGACGGCGCGCCAGCGGCCGGGTTTCAGCATAAATACAAGGAAACCGTTCTATACTTTCCTGCCCGAGGCCAGACCTGCCACGCCTATTGCACCTTCTGTTTCCGCTGGGCGCAATTCGTCGGCAATACAAAGATGAAATTCGCCAGCAAGGAGTCCAAGGCGCTCGTCCGTTACCTGCGCACGCACCCTGACATCACCGATGTGCTCTTTACCGGCGGTGATCCGATGATCATGGCCACGCATCACCTGGCGGCACATATCGAACCGCTGCTTGCCCCGGAATTCGACCACATCCAAACAATCCGTATCGGCACCAAAAGTCTCACATTCTGGCCGCAGCGCTATGTCAGTGATCCCGATGCCGATGAGCTTCTTCGCCTCATCGAACGCGTTAACCGCGCCGGTCGCAATGTCGCCGTCATGGCCCATGTCAACCACTGGCGCGAGTTGGATCACCCGATCGCCCACGCCGCGATTCGCCGTCTGCGCGATTCCGGGGCGATCGTACACAGCCAGGGCCCGCTTCTGGCCGGCATCAACGACGATCCCGATATCTGGGCCCGGAACTGGCGCGATCAGGTTCGTCTCGGCGTGCATCCCTACTATATGTTCATCGAACGCGACACCGGCCCGCGCCAGTTCTTCGAAGTGCCGCTGAGCCGCAGCCTTTTGATCTATCGTAGAGCGATTCAGCAAGTCTCGGGCTTGGCGCGCAGCGCCCGCGGCCCGGTGATGAGCGCCGCGCCTGGGAAGGTCGAAGTGATCGACACCCAGTTCCGTCCGGATCGCACCCGCTTCCTTCTGCAGTTCCTTCAAGCCCGCGACCCATCCCGAGTGCGTAAACCCTTCTGGGCCGAGGGCCCCCACGATGCTTGTTGGTTCGATCAGCTCGAAACGAAAAGTCTGTGGAACAAGCAGCTCTCGGAAACCGGCCGCTTCCCGCCACCCCCCCAAATACTCAAACCTGTGTCAAGAAAGTCGCCACTCTAGGCGCCCAGAACACATTCCTAATAAAACGCATCGGCACCCGCAGTGGTCCGGCGCCCCGAACCAGTCTTCTTGACGCTATGTCACCAATGCGAACGCGGCTCCGACAACTTCGGGGTCGGCACCGACGGACTACCCGGATTTGACGGAAGACATGCCCAAGAAATACTGCTAGCATTAAGTTCTGATTGGAGAAATCGGATTTGCCCATGTCTGTGTCACCCGATTACAAGGACTATTCCGCGAAGCCGCCCGGCACGGAGGCTGCTAAGGCAAACAGCCTGTACGAGTTCCTTCGCAATCGGGTCTTGTACGACACGATTCTGCTGCCCTATGGGCTCCTGCGCCATCGGCGCCTCTTGAAGAAGAGCAAGCGGGTCAACGATCACACCTACACCTGCTTTCTGCGCGGGCCGGCTCAGCTTAGGCTGCTCACCGGTCCGGTTCTCGATTTCATCCGCCCTCAAGGCCGGCTCGACATTACTTTGCTCGCCTGTTCCAACGGCGCCGAAACTTACACGATCGCATCTGTCTTGCGCAAAACACACCCCGATCTCGACTTTCACATCTACGCGTCCGATCTTCACCAGTCGATGATCGACCGAGCGAAAGCTGCCGAGTACTCTAGTGATGAGGTTCTACACAGCGTCTACATGACCGAGGAATTCCTCCAAGACACGTTCCTCGCCCAGGGTGATAGCTACGTGGTGCGACCTGAACTTCGCGAGTATGTCAGCTTTTCTCAGGCGAACTTGCTCGACGGCGAAACGCTACGCGCGAAATTCGGCCAGTCGCCGCTCGTCATCGCGCAGAACGTGCTCTTCCACCTCACACCCGAGGACACCGCCAGCGCCTTTGACAATCTGGTAAGCCTGTTGGCGCCGCGCGGTGTCTTGCTCATCGAGGGCATGCAACTCGACCTGCGCGTCGCGCTCACCAAAAAATACGGCCTCAGCCCCTTCACCCAGAATTTACGGCAAATCTTCCAAGAAACCCGGGTCCACACACCGCCGCATTGGTGGCGGGTCTATTGGGGGACCGAACCTTTTCTGTTCTGGCGCAAGGACCGCGCGCGAAGATACGGCACTGCTTTCAAGCGTGACGAGGGCACCAGCTATTGATCTCCCGCCCGCCGCGACATCTACCACGCGCGCCCGGAAATCGCACCCGGACCGACCGCGACATCGGCGGCTCACCAAATTGCGCCGGAAATCGGATGCGCGCTAATATTGAGACTGTGCAGATTTTCTGGACTGGCGCGACGTCTTGTGCGTAGCCTTCTGTTGTATAAGCAATGTTTTCTTTGGGTCGGATTGAAATGCCCAGAATTGCCTTGAAAGAAATCCTCGCGGTCAACCGGGTCCTGGCCAGCGGCAGGTTGCTGCGATATGCCCGGGGTGAGCGCAGCTATACCGCACGCTTTGAAACCGCCATGGCCCGGAAATTCGGTGTGGACCACGTGCTCACCGTCAATAGCGGCACCAATGCGCTGATCACGGCGCTTGCCGCCGCCGGCATTGGCCCCGGCGACGAGGTTCTCGTACCGGCCTATACTTGGGTCGCCACCGCGCTTGCCCCGCTTGCCGTCGGCGCCGTGCCGGTGCTGGTGGACATCGATGAAAGCCTTACCATCGACCCCGCCGATATCGAACGCCGCATCACGCCTCACACCAAGGCTATCATCCCGGTTCACATGCTCAATCTTGTAGCGGATATGGACGCGATTTTGGACATCGCCCAACGTCACGGACTGAAAGTCATCGAAGACGCCTGCCAATGTGTCGGCGGTATCTATAAGGGCCGCAGGGTCGGTGCGATCGGCGATCTGGGCGCGCTAAGCTTCAATCATTACAAGAACATGACAAGCGGCGAAGGCGGCGCGGTTCTGTGCAACGATGAACGGCTGTTCGTGCGCGCCCGGATGTATCATGATCCTGGCAGTTTCATTCGCGACCATGCGCGATTCAACGAGCCGCTGTTCGCAGCCATGAATTTCCGCGTCTCCGAGATCACCGGCACGTTGCTACACTCCCAACTTTCGCGGCTTGATTCCTTGATGGCGCGACTCAAAGCGCGCCGGACGTTGCTTGCCAAGGCGTTTTCCAACCTGCCCGATTGCCACATCTCACCTCACAATGACCCCGAGAATGCGCTTGGCCTCACTGTCGTCTTCAATGACGAACGCGCGGCTGAATTACTCGGTCAAACGCGTGGGGTGCAACGGTTGATCGAAACAAACCGGCACGTGTTCACAAATTGGGAGGCCGTTCTTTGCAAGCGATCCTTCGATGAGCGGATGAACCCTCACAGATGGGCGCATCGCGACATCTCGTATGACCCGGCGGACTACCAGACGACACTGGATGTCCTAAGCAGGACCTGCGTGATTTCGCTTCGGCCCGACCTGCCCCTCTTCGTGCTGCGACGCTGGGCGAAATCGCTCCGGCGGAAAGCCACGAGAACGCTTGCCTACCTGTCGCCGCAGGCCGCGGAATAGAGAACCGGACTGCGCCGATGCCTTCCGGATCCCTCTCCCAAGGCCAAGCTGCCCATGTCCGCGAGTTGAGCGACTTGGCGACAGGAGAAGACGTTTCATGCGACATCCTGATTATTGGCGGCGGCGCGGCCGGTCTCACCCTGGCACGCGGGCTTGATGGCACAGGTTTCGACGTGCTGATCGCCGAAAGCGGTGGCCTGGAAGAGGCCCAGGACACCGATACGCTCAATCGGGTTCTTACCCACCCCGCAAACTGGAACGATGAACAGATCGCCCGTCGCGAATCTTTCCACGGACCGCAAACCCGATACTGGTCACATGAAAACCAGAACTTCGGCGTCCGATGTCGCGGTCTCGGCGGGTCCACGTCCGCATGGGCCGGCAAGTCCGCGACCTTCGATGAAATGGATTTCGCCGCCCGCCCCTGGATACCGCAAAGCGGTTGGCCGGTGGACGGCAAGGAACTCTCTCCCTTTCTTGACCGGGCCGCCGAACTCCTCAACCTGTCGGCCAATTGCTATGACGACAACCTTTGGTCCTTGATGGGCCGCAATCCGCCCCTCCCCCGACCCGACCCGGAGATCTTGCGCTCGTTCTTCTGGCAGTTCGCGCGCTCCACGATCAGCCCGATGGAGGTCATGCATCTGGGCCGCGAGTTCCTGCATCGTCCGCCCGCCAACGCGCGCGTACTGACGGGGGCAACAGCTGTCAAAGTCCTGACCGAACCAGCCGGATCGCGGGTCACGGGTGCCCTCTTCGCTGACAGGTCCGGCGCGACCAGAACCGTCCGGGCCGGCACAGTCGTTCTGGCCACAAGCACCATCGAGAACGCGCGCCTGCTTCTCGTCTCCAACGATCACCGGTCACGGGGGCTCGGCAATGACCATGACAATGTCGGGCGTTACCTGCTTGATCATCCCTCCGCGGCGCTGGCCAGTTTCGATGACCGGGACATAGCGGCCATGGCCGAACTCTTTGGATTCTACGGCCTGAAGCACAAAAACGGCAGCAGCATGTACATGCGTGGCCTCGCCCCCACACCCACCGTTCAAAAGAAAGAAAAACTACTGAATTGCGCCGTCTATTTCCAGGGCGAACGCGCGCCCGATGATCCCTTCAACGCCGCGAAACGGCTTCTCAGACGCCGCAGCCAAAGCTATTCAGCGGATATCATGGCCGTTCTCAAATCGCCCGGGCTCGTGGCGAAAGGACTGGGTCGGCTGGCCTTTCAAAGCGAGAAATTTCCCAAACCCATCACGCGCTTCGTCGTCAACCAGCTGGTCCGCTTCCGGCCCAACATGGTGGCCGAAGAATACCTCACCCAAGGCGTTCCGCACAAACTCACGGGGCTCAAGATCATCGCCGTTTGCGAGCAGGCGCCTGATCCTGACAATCGCGTCGTTCTTTCCACTGAAAAGGATCGTTTCGGCACCCCCCTTCCGCTTGTTAATTGGCGCATCGGCAATCGCGAAGCGCACACAATGGCGCGGTTTGCCCATATCCTGCGCAGGGAATTTGCTGAGGCCGGGTTGCCCGCGCCCCAGTTGGAAATCTGGACCGGCAACGGCGACCTCGGTGATATCGCGGTGATCGACATGGCACATTCGGCCGGGACGACTCGCATGTCGATCGATCCGCGGAATGGGGTTGTCGACCGAAATTGCATGGTTCACGGCGTCCAGGGTCTCTTCGCTGCCGGCGCTTCGGTGTTCCCGACCAGCGGTCATGCCAACCCTACGCTGATGGTCATGGGTTTCGCTCTCCGTCTCGCCGATCACCTGAAAGGCCAACAATGAAAACTGGACAGGAAAGTTTCGAACAAATAGGTTTTTCAAATACTTGCTCGCTTGAAACCCATCACCATCGCACCGAGCAAGCGCAAGCGACACCAACTTGAAACCGGCTGCTCCCGCGCCCGGCTATGTCTCCATGACCGAACAAACGCAACAGAAACACGTCATCGTCTCCGGCGCATCCCGGGGCATCGGGCGCCACACCGCCATTGCTCTCGCCGAGGCGGGATTTCATGTTTTTGCCGGTGTGCGCACCCTCGAGGCCGCCAACAGCCTGGCCGCCCTGGAACTCGATAACCTGTCTCCCGTTACGCTCGACATCACGAATAGCGCCGATATCGCCGCCTTGAGCGAGGCGCTTGCGGGCAGAGAGCTTCAGGGACTTGTCAACAACGCCGGAAACGCCGCCTTGGGGCCGCTGGAGTTTCTCCCACTCGATGAAATCCGGTCGGAGTTCGAGGTCAATCTGTTCGGCCACATCGCGATGATCCAGACTTTCCTGCCGCAACTGCGCGCCGGGCGCGGACGGATCATCAACATCAGCTCGATCAGCGGCTTCATCGGCTTTCCCTTTTTCGGCGCCTATGCCGCATCGAAATTCGCGCTCGAGGGTCTGAGCGATTCCCTGCGCCGGGAATTGAAACAAGTCGGTGTCGCCCTGTCGCTCATCCAACCGGGCAATATCGACACCGATATCTGGCAAACCTCCATCACCAAGGGGCAATCACTCGAAGAGCGTTTTTCGGGCGCAGCAAAACAGATCTACGGCAGCCGCTTTTCAAGGAACGAGAACGGGAGCTATGGCCCCGCCGTGAAATCCGCCCCGGAAAATGTGGCCGAAGTGGTCGTGCACGCCATGACGGTCCCGGCCCCCAAAGCGCGCTACCTTGTCGGCAAGGACGCCCGGCGCTTCGCCCGACTGCGCCGGTTCTTCTCCGATGCCGCGCTCGACAAGCGTTTTCGATAAGCTTGGTTCAACCCCATGAAAAACCCGAATTTCTTCATCGCAGGAGCGCCAAAAAGCGGTACGACAGCCATGGCTGACTACCTTGACGATCACGAAGAGGTTTTCGTCTGCAAGCCGAAGGAACCCTGTTTTTTCTCGAATGATTTCCCCGGTCAGCAGTTGGTCAGCACGCCCGAGGCGTACAGCGCACTCTTCCAAGAGGCCGGCCCCCACCACAAGGCCGTCGGTGAAGGATCGGTTTGGTATCTCTATTCCCGCGTGGCGCTGGAAAACATCCGTCAATACGATCCTGACGCCCGGATTATCGTGATGCTGCGCAACCCGGTCGAGCAGGTCTATTCCATGCATCAGGAACTCTTTCACCGGCGCTACGAAACCCAGTCCGATTTCATGGCGGCTTGGAATATGCAGAGCGCCCGACATAACGGCCACGGCATTCCGAAATACTGTAAAGAAGCTCGGTTTCTGCAATACTCAGCCATCGCCGAATATGCCGCCCAGATAGCTCGGCTGAAACAGATTTTCCCGGACGACCAGGTAAAAATCATCCTGTTCGACGATTTCAAGCGCGACACGCGGCAGGCCTACCTGGACGTGCTCGCATTTCTCGGCGTTCGGGACGATGGTCGTACCGACTTCGTCCCGTCGCTCGAAAGCCGCCGTCACAGGCTGCACTGGCTGGGCACGTTTCTCATCAACCAGCCCTCCTGGCTGATCTCCGCCCGGAATCGCTTCAAGAAAGTCTTGGGAATCAAGCGGATCGGCCTTCGGGATATTGTCGCGAAACACAATACCGTGGTGGAAAAGCGCGCGCCCCTGCCGCCGGAGTTCATTCAGGAGCTCAAAGACCATTTTCGCAGCGATGTCGAACAGCTTTCGCGGATGATCGGTCGCGATCTCAGTCACTGGTGTCGTTAGCAAGCGCCTGGAAGCGCTTTTTGTCGCTCAGTCCTCGCTTTTCGCCAGAATCGCCGAAACCCAATCGTCCGCCATCGCATCCAGTCCGGCGGCCGAGAAATGACACTGATCCGGCAAGCGATACTTCACGTCCACCAACGCATCGCTGTTCACGCCTCGCAAAACGCCTTCCAAGTCGCGGATCAGGCCATCCTGAACCTTCAGCAACTCCTCGTCGATCCCGCGATCCCCGCAATAGGAGACCAGGCTCAGGTAGATCGGCGCATCCGTGAGCTGTGCAAGTTTTCCCCGGAACTCCATGAACGGCTCCGGGTAGGTTTCCGCGCCCATGGGCGTCTTGTCAGGGATGTTCTTGTTGTGGCGCTCGCCGTGGTGGATCAGGATGCCGTCGATCCGGCCGAACTGGTCCAGACCTTGCCGAAGCTGGTTCTCGAGATAATCGAACGGGTGATCCCTCACCAGTTCCTCCATCGACGCTCCGCCCCAAGCGACATTGATGAAGAACACGGCCTTCGCAGCGCCCTGCTCGATCAACTTGTCTCCCACCCGCCCCCAGACCGATCCGTTCGGCCCGGTCGTGCCCAACGACGGGTCGGAGTATTCATAGGCCACGCCATCGCTGACCATGAACACGGGCTGGCGCACTTCATAGCCCAACTGCCCGGTATTCGCGGCATTCGATTGTCCGTAAGTCAGGAAAACCAACCTCTCGGGATAGGTCGCGACCGACGCCAGCGGGACCTTCCCCGCCGTGTCCACGTACCGGTTCGCCAACACGTCCCTCATCGAGATCAGGTGCTTGATCTGGCGGAGTTGCTCATAGGGGAAGATCTTCAGTTGCGCGCTCAGCATTCCATAGGCAAAGGCCAGCGGCAAAAGGACAAACAAATAGCGTTTCTTCATTCCAACAAAGTGTCCATGGCCACGACGATGGGCTGTTCCACGCCCTCGTCCAACAAGGTTTCCGGCTCAACTGCTTGGTTTGATTATGCAGCGGATATGCGATGACGCAAGCGTCGCGTTCCGGCCATGGTCTTTCGTTTGACCTTTTCACGCTGTTCCGGCGTCGTCGGGACACGGCTCGAAGCCACGGGTTTCAAAGCTCCGCACTGCCATGACCAGGGGCATGCTTAGACCACGGTTCGTGAACGGCCGGATATCAGAAACACCGACCAGACCCCGTCAGTCACTGGACGTCTGATCGCGACCAACAGCGCCCCCGGCAATCGACTTGACCGCTACGAAGATCGGGTACTCGCTCAAGTCCAGCGTATGACCGCTCACGGCAACATTCCGGCCGAAACTATCCACAACGCCCAGAATTTCATAATCGGTTTTGATCGTGTGCGGGACAGCCCTGTTCCGAAGCAGCGGTGGCGAGGTCCAGGCGACCATTTTTTCCTCTTTCCCATTCGTGAAAAGCAGCAGGAAATCCTCCTGCCTCCCCGTCGTTTCGCGACCGACCAACCGGAAACCATCCAACTCGTTATGCATGGTCTTCGCCGCCGTATAAGCCGGTCTCAATTCGAATTCGTTATTGATGAGACCGTATGTGTCCGACGACCGGAATTCATACCAGACGCTGTATTCCAGCTTGTGAAGATGGTCGAGTAACTGCTGACGGATCAACAAGGCGCCTTGAAGCTTCCTTGCCTCCTCGTGTGAATAGCCACGATCAGAGATCCAGTCGGTTGCAGGAAAACCGACCTCCGTATTCACGATCATGAGGTCACTGCGACCCGCGGCGGCAAGTTTCTGGCGCACAAACGAATAGCCTCTGACGTCCGCCAATTCGGGCCAGGCAAAGCCGTACGGGTGTACCGAAATCGCATCGATGCCGCTTTCAAGCATGCCCTGCTGTATCGTCCTGTCAAACCAGGAAAAAGATTCCCGCCACAGCGCTGAGATCGATCCGGCCGATACAAAAACATCCGGATTGGCTGCCTTCATCGCAGGCACCACCGCTCGCACCAGCAACGTGTACTCGTCAGCCATCGCGTCGATATTCGATTTGTTCGGATTGGCCGGGTGAGCTCGCCAAAACTGCCGAAGGTTCGGTTCATTCCAGATTTCGAACACGACGGGTTCGTCCGCATAGTGCGCCGCTGCCGCTGCCGCAAATTTCGCGAACCCCTGGCGCCCTTTTTCGGTTACAATCGCAACGGCACCCTCTTCAACGTGCCCGTAGAGCGAGTTGTTTCCGAAGAGCGTGGCGCTCACAACCATTCCACGCGCCTTGGCTTGGTTCACAATTTCATCAAACCAGGCAAAGTCGTATTGTCCGTATGTTTTTTCGACACGCGACCAGTACAATCCCTTTCTGATCACTCCGAAACCGGCACCTTCTGCAAGGTCAATCCGCGCGTGATCGCCATTCTTGAATTGTACCCCCGTCCGGTCGGTCACGGTATCGCCGGACAGCGCTGAAGGATGTGTTCCACCCACATTCAGTAGAAGTTTCACTCTGTTATCGTTGGTGTTGCGGTGCAAACTATCTAGCAATCCGGTCGTCTGCCCGGTTATTCGAGGGGGCACTTGGGCATCAGACGCTGACGGGGCGCACAGTAGCAGAGTTACCGCCATCAACGTTGAAAGTGCGTGTGCAACTGTTTGCATGACTGAATTTCCAGGATCACAAGTCTCGCAGATCGCGACCATCTGGCCCCGATTTCGGAAATCGACAAAACATTGATACACGATTGGCTGTTTATTCACTACCCGAACAATCCTCCCAGACCGATCTGGAATGCCAACGGTGTCGGGATGGTGCTGTCAGACGAATTCGAACTCGTCTCCGCCAGGACATTAGCTCTGTCCGTTATGCCGCGCAGAGACCGCGCCACTCTCCAGAGAAGCGGTTCGGTTTTGCGTAAATGATCTCGACTTGAGAGACTGCTATCCTTGTTGAAGTGGTTGAAGACGGAGGAGAGGGCAGCGACAAATTCTGCAAACTTCGCATCCGTCGAAAGCGCTGCATCGCCGTTTCTCGCTGCCGGAGTGGTAGATGCAAGTTCTAGAATCGTTTGTTGAGGCAATGTCCACAGGGTTGGAGATGGTCGTGACCCAAGACTCGCAGCGCCGCTTTGTAAGCCGGAAACCGATCAGTGACCAAGACCTCCGGCGGACCGTAGCGCCGCATCAATTTCCAAAGCATTTTCAATGCAACGCATTTGTTTCTTCGCTTCATGACGACACTCTCAAACACCTCGCCTTCTTGATCGACGGCGCGCCACAGACAGTAGCGCTCGCCGGTAATCTTTACGAACACCTCGTCCACGTGATACTGCCATCAAGAGAAAGCCCGAAGTTGCTGAACCCTTTTGCGTCGAGTTTCCTATGCGAACATCGGCCCGAACCTGTTCCACCAGAACCGGATGGTTTCATGACTGACATCGATGCCTCGTTCATGAATCAGGTCCTCGACATTGCGAAGTCAAAGCGGGAATCGAACATAGAGCATCACCGCTAGGCGGATGATCTCACGGCTCGTTTTGAAAACTTGAATGGGGAGCGCTTGGTCATGACCGGAAGCTACGAAAGCGACCTGCCCGGCTCAAGCCAAGTTAATTTGACATGACCTTCAGCGCATTGATGTACGAGAACGGCGTCTTGCCGGCCCGCAGCCGCGATCAGAAGTCCTTGAGCAATCGGGTCGTTTCCGGATCCAGGAACCCTGCAACAGTCGCCTCGGTCTCCAGTTGCAGCGCCTGGTGAAGGCCGCCGGCCGTTGCCTGGTTCAAAACCCGCTTCATTGCCCGCGTGGACAAAGGCGGCAGCGATGCCAGCTGTGCCGCGACGGCGCCCGCTTCCGCCAGCAAACTGTCGTCCGGCACCACCTTCCACGCGACACCGACCTCCCTCAGTTCCTCCGCCGAATAGCGCTGCCCCAGGAACAGCATCTCGCGCGCTTTCAGAGGACCGACCAGGGCCGGCAGGATCGAGGTCACCGCCCCCGTCACGAAGAGGTTGAGCGAGACCTCGGGGAAAAATCCCCTGGCGCTTTCCGCCCAGATCGGGAAATCGCAATTGATGGCCCATTCAAAACCACCTCCGACAGCCCAGCCATTGATGGCCCCGATAACCGGTTTCGCGCCGAAGACGATCGCGACCGTCGCGCGCTGAATGGCGTCGACGAGTTCCCGCGCCTCTTCCTCGGTTTCCGGGTGCACATGTTCGTGCCGATCATCGCCCGCGCAAAAAGCCCTGCCTTCCCCGGTAAAAATGATGGCCCGTGTCTGCGGATCGCGGTTCGCATCGTCCAACGCCAGGGACACATCGTCGATCAGCCGTCGGTTCATCGCGTTCATCGCATGCGGCCTGTTCAGGCAGATCGTGCGGACGCCATCGCCGGTCATCTCTGACCGGATGGTTTCATAAGTGAAGGTTGTCATTCATAGCTCCTTATGACCCGCTTGGTTTTTCCCTCGGTCCGGGGAAACGTCCCATGGGGCAGAACGGTGGCGCGAATTGTCGCCCCCAGCTTTTTCTTGCAGGTCTCCTCTATCCGCCGCGCAAGCGTTCCATCGTCCCTGCCCTCGACCGCCAATTCTACATGCACGGGCAGGACATCATAGGGAGGCGGCGTATCCAGCATGATCCTGTAATCGCCCGACAACTCGTCGAAACCGGTGACGACCGCGGCGACCATGGTCGGGAACATGTTGAGCCCCCTGACCACCACCATGTCGTCCGAACGCCCGATCACTCGAAACCGGAACCCCGTGCAACCGCACGCGCACTTGTCCGTGTTCTCTACCCGAATGATGTCCCCGGTCCGGAAGCGAACCAGAGGCTGGCATTCGCGGCTGAGATGCGTAAGCACCAACTCCCCCTCGTTGCCGGGGTCCAATCCCTTGCCATCCCCGCTGTCCGGGTCGATCAATTCGGCATGCAGGACGTCATGGGCGACGAAATGCAGCGCCGTGTCGTGGCGACATTCGGATGCGAAATTGCAGAAGACGTCGGACACCCCGTAATTCGCGTTTCTTGGTTGCATGCCCCAGATATCGCCAAGGCGTCTGCGGAATGCCGGGTCGTCGATCCCGGGTTCCCCGCCAAAGAGCCCCAGCTTCAGGCCCAGGTCACGAGGTTTCATGGAAGGGTATTTTTCTGCAATCACGCGTTCCAGAACCGCTGGATAGGACGGGGTGCAGGAAATCGCCGTGATCTTTGTTTCCAGGATCGTGTCGATCAGCAGCTCGGTTGAGCCGACACCGAAGGGCACGACCGTTGCGCCTGTGCGTTCAAGTGTCAGGTGGTCGGTAAGCCCCCCCATCCACATCTGGTAATTGAGGCAATGCACAACGGTGATGCCCGGCTTCAACCCGGCAAGCGATTGCGCCCGCCCCCCCACGATTTCCGTGATTTCGCAATCCCTTGCGCTCATGGCCAGGTTCATGGCCTGGCCGGTCGTGCCGGATGTTCGGTGCAGCCTGCTCACCCTGTCCGCCGGGGCCGCAAGGTAGTCGCCGAACGGCGGCGACGCGGGTTGCGACAATCTCAGATCCGCCTTGTCCGAAAATGGCAGTTCGGCAAGATCTTCAAGCCGCCTGGGAGGCCGCCGGCCGTTCCAGAGCCTTTGATAAAATTCAGAGTTCCTGGCGACATAATCGCTTTGCTTTTCCCAGGCGTCCTGCCTGTGTGACGATATTTCGTCGAGTGGCATCAGGTGCCCGTCCTGCAACAAGCTCATTCGTGCATGCCTTTCCTCCAGAGGGTCGTAAGGGTGTCGATAACGGCGTCCATGTCTTTCGAAAGCGAAGCAATCCAGGGATCTTCCGTTACGAAAAGCGCGGTAAGATACTGGTCGACCATGCCGCCCAGCGCATAGGCACGTCGCATCAGTTCATCTTCGGACAGGCCGCCGCCCCGGTGGTTCTTCACATAAGCCCGCACGACGGTTCGTGCCCATTCGTTGTTGAGCCGCTGAAAAGCCGTCCTGGCCTCCGGAAAGGCGTCGATTCCCACGACCAGGCATTTCATCAGGCCCGCATTGGCCTTGAAAAGCTCGAAATAGGCCGCCGTCGTGTTGCGGACCGGATCGCCGGCTTGCCGGGCTGAAATGCGCATCTGAACCTGCAGGTAGTCCACGAACTTGCTCAGAAGCGCGCCGGCCACGTCGTTTCGGTCCTGGAAGTACAGATAGAAAGTGCCATGTGCGACGCCGGCATGCCCGCAGATGGCCGATACGGTCAGCGCATCCAGGTTGTTTTCGGCCAGGAAACCTGCGCCGGCGACAAGAAGGTTCAGGCGGGTGCGCTCCCCCTTGCGCATGCCCTCTCGGCCCTGGACGAGCCAAGCTTCGAACGGATCTGCGATCGCTGTCTTTGTTCTCGAGGCCGGAATCATAGGAACTCCAATTTTATGAACATGACATCACTATCATATTTTGACCAAGTCAAGAGCCCGAGCTTCCCCGCTGGCGCAAATTATCGGAATTCCGCCGGGCTATGCCCGGGATCATCGCCACATTCCGGCCCGGATTGGCGCGAAATTTCCCCGAAATTGTTTCCGTTGCGGACACAAAACGCCGCATTTGCCCGCCAGATTGGCCTGAACGCCCCGACGTGGGCCAACAGGACCGAGGGAAACATGGAAAACGCCCTGATGATCGAAACGGCCTCTGACGCCACGCACGAACCGCGCCACGCGCGCCTGTTCGAGCTGATCCGCCAGCACAACCTGCGCGCCATGCAGGCCAGCGGCGGTGCCCGTCCCTCGGCCCAGACCACCGGGCCCACGGCCAAGGTGCACGAGTTCGCACAGTCTGCCCGTCAGTCGCTTTCGCCCGAAGAACAGCAGGCCCTTGGCATTACCGCCAGCTTCGGCCGCTAACCGCGGAACCCCGTCGCAACCACGAATTTTTCCGATGAATCCGCCCGGCTCGCGGGCGGTTTCACGTTGGCGACCTTGGCGAATTTCTGCTTGAGCAGCTTCTGAAGCTCGCCCTCCGCGCCCCCCGCCAGCACCTTGGCGACAAAGGTGCCGCCCTCTTCCAGCACATCAAAGGCGAAATAGGCCGCCGCCTCGCACAGCGCGATGATACGCAGGTGATCGGTCTGCTTGTGGCCCGAACTGGCCGCGGCCATGTCGCTCATCACCACGTCGGCCTTGCCGCCCAGCCATTCCTTGACTTTTTCGTCGGCACCTTCTTCCAGGAAATCCAGCTGGTGAATTTCGGCGCCCGCGATCGGTTCGACCTCCTGCAGGTCGATGCCGATGATCCGGCCCACGGCCTTGCCCTGTTTCTCGCCCAGCGCGTTGATGCGCGGCACCGCCACCTGGATCCACCCGCCCGGCGCACAGCCCAGATCCACCACCCGCGCGCCCGGCACCAGGAACCGGAACTTGTCGTCCAGTTCCATGATCTTGAAGGCCGCGCGCCCGCGATACCCTTCCTTTTTCGCCCGCTGCACATACGGATCGTTCAGCTGCCGTTGCAGCCACCGCGTCGAGCTGAGCTTGCGGCCCCGCGCGGTCTTGACCTTCACGGTCAGATCGCGCCGTCCGCGTCCCGAAGATTTTCGTACCATCTGTCCGACCCCGCTTTCCCCATCGGAAATAGCCATTCCCCCATGGCGGTACAAGGCAAAGGCAAACCCGCCAGAGCGGGTCTGGCGGGTGCCTGGCTTCGCGAGCCGGTGCCTGGTCAGATCGCCATCACCCCGGCGATACCGCCCACGATGACGATCATCGCGAGAACCGCGGCAACCGGCGAGTTGGCCAGCCGGTAGAGCGAGAAGCCCTGCTGCTTGCAGAATTCGGCCTCTTTCTCGAGATCCTTGAGGTGTTGGTTGAGGATGATCGGGTTGTCGAACATTGGCTTGGCTCCTGGTTGCTTGGTTGCGTCGTTTGATGCCACCAAGCTACCGATCGCCTGTGTTCCGAACGTCTGTCGCGCCGTGAAAAAAGCGTGAAAACGGCGGGGATGGGCGTGAAACATGCGGATTCACGGTCACTGACCGGTCACACGTACAGGTGCGATTCAGGTCAGTCTCGCTGTTTTCAGGCGCTTGCGCAGACCTTCTGTCTTCGACCTGTCCTGGTAAAGCGTGACGAGTTCCAGCTGGTCGAAACTGTAATCCGGATCGAGCCGGAAAATCTGGGCAACGCTCTCCCTGGCCCCGTCCACATCATCCAGCGCCACCTGTGAAGCGGCCTTGAAACTCAGCGCGCGCGGCGTGGGAAAGGCCAGCCTCCTGAGGGAGTCGACCGCCCCCGCGTAATCGCCCCGGGAATAAAGCAGCACCCCCTGGTCCTCGACCGCCCAGACCGGCAGGAAGGGGTCGAGGCTGAGCGCGCGGTCCATGACCTCCTGCGCCTTGTCGTCATGCCCGCTCCAGCACCAGTAGACCGCCGAGGTCCCGGTCAGATAGGCATCGCTGGGGTTCAACTCGACGGCGCGCTGCACATGGTGCAGGCCCTTGTCGAAATCGCGGTTCATCATGGCGATCGCCCCGGCAATCCGCTGCACCTCGGGGTCGTGTTCGTGAATGGTCAGCGCCTGGGACACATCCCGGAGCCCGTCACCCAGGGCATAGTCCGCGTCGAACCAGGACGTCGAACAGACCCGCCATGCATAGGAGCGCGCGAAATCCCGGTCGATATCGATCGCCTCGGTGAAAAACCGCGACGCACGCTTGGCATTGTCGAGCGACAGCCCCGCCCGGCGGTGATTGTAGAGCCCGCGCAGGTACCAGTCGAACGCCCCCATGGAATTGGTCATTGCGCGCTCGGCACGTTCGCTCGCGGCAATCTCGGACTTGTGGACGACCAGCGTCGCGATCCGGTCGACCATCAGGCTTTGCTGTTCGAAAAGCTCGTCGAAACGGCCGTCGAAGCGGTCGCTGTGGATCGTCGTCATGTCGGTGAGATCGGTAATGCTCATCGCGATGCGCAGCCGGTCGCCCATGCGCAACACGCTGCCATCCACCAGGTAATTCACCCCGAGTCGGTCCTTTAGATCCGCCGCGTCCATCCCCAGCTTGCGGCAGGTCTGCGCCGCGGTGGGCGACGCCACGGTCAGCCCGCCAAACCGGGACACCCGGGCAGTTATTTCCTCGGCCAGGACCAGCCCCAACGGGATGCCGCCCGCCTCGGTGTTCAGATCCTGAAACGGCAGAATGAGAAGGGACAGGTCCGCCCCCAGCTTGCGTTCCGGCGCGTCGTAGACGGAGCCCACCTGCATCCGGTGGCGTGGCACCTGTGACACCTCATAGCCCTCGCTCCCGGCGCAGGGGGTGAAACAGAAGGCCGAGCTATGATCGCTCTCGCCACAAATCGCGGGGCTGGCAAGGCACCCGGCCTCCGTGTTGTCCAGGTATTCGCGCGCCGCGTCCAGCGGGTCGCCGCCGGTCTCGGCGGCGTTCAACACCACGGCGCGCCCCTTGCCGTCCCGGTCATGATTGAAAGCGGCACTCAGCGCCTGCTCGATCGACGAAGCCTCGGCCACATGATCGAGATCGCCCGCCGGGGTCAGAAGAACCGTCACGACGCCGTTGCGTCGCGTGTCTTGGGCGGCAGGCGCCATGCGTGTGGCGCGGATATGACTTGCCAATTGCCGGGTTTCACTTTCGGGAACCACGCCCAGTTGCGCCTCCAGCGCCTTGCGGCAGGTCTCGTACTGCGCCAGGGCGGCGTCGGTCTTGCCCATGGCCGCCAGCATCCGCATCTGCTTGCGGTGCAAGGCCTCGTTCAACGGGTCGCGACGCAGCGCCTCGGACAGCGCGGCACTGGCGCGGGCATGGTCGCGCGACTCGGCGGCCTGCTCGGCAAGCCCGGTCAGCGCGGCGACCATGCGCGCGTCGATCTCGCGGGCGCGGGCATTCGCCCAATCCTCGAAAGGTGCGGCAACCGGCACGAAACCTTCGAGAAAGGCAGGCTGCCCGGCCAGCGCCATCGCATCCTCCAGTTCACCGGCCAGAAGCGCACGCGCCGGGGCGTCAACCCCGTCCGCGCGCAGCACCACCTGGTCGCCGCTGGCCTCCAGCGGATCGTGCCCCGCCGCCGCGAAAAGCTTGCGCAACTGGCTGAGCGCCTGTCGAAGGTTGGTGCGGGCCTGGTCCTCGGGGCTGTCGGGCCAGAGGAGCCCGGCCAGGTGGCCGCGCGTCACGGGTTCGTTCATCCGCATCGCGAGGTAGGCCAGAAGCGCCATCGCCTTGCGTGCGCTCAGCGCATGGCGCTCGCCCTACACGATAATGGCCGGCGGTCCGAACAGGTTGATATGAAACCGCATTTCGCGCTCCTGCAGGCTTCGATTTCATCGTAGCCTAGCAAGTTTTGCCGTTCGGGTCACCTCCGTCGGCTAGAACGGCCCGTCCTCCAGCACGCCATCAGCACTCATCTGCGCGTAAAGCAGCCCCTCGCGCAAGCCGCGGTCCGCCACGGACAGCCTGTCCGTCGGCCAGCACCGCAAGAGCGCCTGCAGGATCGCGCTGCCCGACATGATCAGCGCCTGCCGGTCCTGGCCGATGCGCGGATCGCGCCGCCGCCCGCCCGGGCCCATGCGCAGGTAGGTCCGGATCACCTGATCGATCTGGTCGGATGTCATGCGCAGCCCGTCCACCTTGGTCCGGTCATAGCGTTTCAGGCCGAGGTGGCTTGCCGCCACCGTCGTCACCGTGCCCGATGTCCCGACGATCTGGAATCCCTCGCGGGTCTGCTCGTCCTTGTAGGGCGCAAACTCCGCCAGGTTCTCCTCGAAGAACCAGCTCATCAGCGCAAAGCGCGCCGCGTCGTCCTCGACATCGCGGAACTGGTCGCGCAGCGTCGCCACGCCCAGCGGCACGCTGATCCAGTCCACCACCTTCGCCGCCGGAAACGGGCTCTCGGTCGGGTGAAACCCGCTATGCAGCCGCATGATCGCGCGCGGCCGGTCGCGTTTGGGCACGCTCGACAGGTCGATCCACACGAGCTCGGTCGACCCGCCTCCGATATCGACGACAAGCAGCTGCTCGGTCTTGGTGCTGACCAAAGGCGCGCAGGAGATCACCGCCAGCCGCGCCTCTTCCTCGGGTTTGATGATTTCCAGCTCCAGCCCCGTCTCGCGCTGCACCGTTCGGATGAAATCGCGCGCGTTCTTGGCGCGCCGGCAGGCCTCGGTGGCCACCAGGCGCATGCGCTTGACGTTGTGGCGCTTGAGCTTTTGCTGGCAGATGCGCAGCGCCTGCACCGTGCGCCCCATCGAGGCACGGCTCAGCCGCCCGGTGCGCTCCAACCCTGCCCCGAGCTGCACCGACTTGGAAAAGGAATCGACCACATGGAACTGGCTGCCCTTGGGCTGGGCAATCAGCATGCGGCAACTGTTTGTGCCCAGGTCCAGCGCGGCATAAAGCTGCGATGGATCCGGCAGATTGGGCGCGGGGCTCTCAACCGGTTTCGGGAACGCGCCCGCACCTTCGGGACGCTTGGGCGCCATAACTCCACGCCCTCCATTTCGAGTTGCCCCCAAGGTAGGCGCGCGATCGGTTCCACGCAAGATGTTTCACCGCCAAGCGTCATGTCGCTGTCATGAAAGGCCGCCATTTCAGGCAGCGCGACGCGGCCAGGCGATTCCCTCGCACCGCGTAGCCAAAGACTGATAGGATTTTCTCAACCGCATCCGAGGACACAATGAAAGACATCCCCGAAATCAGCTTCGACGATCACGACGAACAGGTTTCCCCCCGCCCCGAGGAGACCGGTTTCGACCAGGTGGTCGAGGCCGCGCTTTCCCGCCGCGGCTTCCTGGGCGGCGTGCTGGCCGCCGGCGGCTTTGCCACGCTCGGCAGCGTTCTGCCCTCGGGGGCCCGCGCGTCGGGCGCCCGTTTCCCCTTCGCCCCCATTGCCAGCTCGACCGCCGATGCCGTCACCGTGCCGCCGGGCTATTCCGCCCGCGTGGTCGTCCGCTGGGGCGATCCGCTCTGGTCGGAAGGCACCGCCTTCGATCCCGAAACCCGCGGCACCGCCGCCAGCCAGGCGCTGGCCTTTGGCGACAATACCGATGGGATGGAGATCTTCTCGCATCAGGGCCGCACGCTTCTGGTGGTGAACAACGAATACACCAACCGCTCCATCATCTGGGGCAACCGCGGCGATGACGCCCCCAACGCCGACGACATCGAAAAGGGCCTGCTCGCCCATGGCGTCACCGTGGTCGAACTGGCCGCGGGTGACGACGGCTGGCAGATCGTCACCTACAGCCCCTACAATCGCCGCATCACCCCGCAAACGCCGATGGACATCACCGGCCCGGCGCGCGGCCACGACGGGATGAAAACCGCGGCCGATCCCTCGGGCACCCGGTGCCTCGGCACCTGGAACAACTGCGGCTCGGGGCGCACGCCCTGGGGCACCTATCTGGCCTGCGAGGAAAACTTCAACGGCTACTTCTCGGCCGAAGATCCCGATCACGCGGTCAGCCCGGCACTCAAACGCTACGGTGTTTCGGCCAAGGACTGGGGCTATGGCTGGGCGCAGATCGACGAGCGCTTCGACGTGTCGAAATCCCCAAATGAGCCCAACCGCGCCGGCTATGTCGTCGAAATCGACCCGCGCAACCCCGACAGCACGCCGAAAAAGCGCACCGCGCTTGGCCGGTTCAAACACGAAAACGCCGAATGCGTCATCAACACCGATGGCCGCCTTGTGATCTACATGGGCGATGACGAACGCGGCGAGTTCCTCTATCGCTACATATCCGACGGGGTCTATGCCCCGGGCGCCGATACCGACGCCCTGATGGAAAACGGCACGCTTTATGCCGCCAAATTCCACGACACCGGCGCGGGCGAATGGCTGCCGCTGACCCCCGAAACCACGGGGATGAGCAAGGCCGAGATCTGCATCCACACCCGCCTTGCCGCCTCCGCCGTGGGCGCCACCACGATGGACCGGCCCGAATGGGTCACCGCAAACCCCAACGGACCCGAGCTCTACTGCGCGCTCACCAACAACAAGAACCGCGGGATCAAACCCAACGCGGGCGGCGATCTCACCCCGGTGGGCGGCCCCAACCCGCGCGAGGCCAACAAGTTCGGCCAGATCGTGCGCTGGCGGCCCAATGGCGGCGATCACACCGCCGATGGCTTTGCCTGGGATCTCTACGTGCTGGCCGGCAACCCGGAAAAGCTCGACGACACGCGCCGCGGCTCCGAGAATGTCACGCCGTCGAACATGTTCAATTCGCCCGACGGGCTCGCCTTCGACTCCACAGGCCTTCTGTGGATCCAGACCGACGGCAACTACTCCAACGCCGAAGAGTTCGAAGGCCAGGGCAACAACCAGATGCTGGCGGGCGATCCGGTCACCGGCGAAATCCGCCGCTTCCTCGTCGGCCCCAGGGAATGCGAGGTGACGGGCCTGTGCTGGTCGCCCGACCGCCGCACCATGTTCGTCGGCATCCAGCACCCTGGCGAACGCGGCAATTCGCACTGGCCCGATGGCGGCGCCTCGGTGCCGCGCTCGGCCATCATCGCGGTCACTCGCGATGACGGCGCCCCGGTGGGCTGAGATTTCCGCAACACCTCTCATCATCTACATGAAAATTTCCACGACTGGCCCCGGTGGTTTCCATCCACCGGGGCCTTTATCGTCAGCCAAACGTCGCAACATCGCGCCTTGAAGTCGAAAACCGACCCTTTAACGCGCGCGCGCTCAATTACTCAGGGCGAAGAACAGCAAGGAATCAGCCATGCCTGAGGTCACAATCGTCTACTGGCGGGACATCCCGGCACAGGTCATCGTCGGCAAGGGCCGTCGCGGATCGAAAATGCCGTTACCCGAACGGTTCGAACAGGCGATCGACCGCGCGGCGATGAAGGTGGGCGCCTCGGATACCGACGCCTACCTCGCCGAATGGCGCAAGGCCGATCCCTACACTGTCGAGGGAGAGGCATCCGATATCGCCGCGGCCGAGGCCGCCCGTATCGATGCCGAATATGATCAGGACCGCATCAAGGCCCTGATCGCCAACGATGGCTGGGCCTGAGCGCCCATGCGCCTTTGGAGTGCGATGATGTCTCTTTTGAACTTCCGCAGGAAAGAAACCGCGCCGGTCGCGACCCCCGTCAACCCGCAGGTCGAAGCCTTCCTGCAGGGCTACTCGATCGAGGTGATGCCGCGCACCGCCGAGAAGGTCGAGGATTTCCGCGATCACCTGCCCGCCGGCACGCGCGTCTACATCGCCCATATTGAGGGCACCCCGATCGAGGACATGGTCGCCACCGCCGCGCGGCTGAAGCGCGAAGGCTTTGACGCCATGCCGCATTTCCCCGCCCGCATCATCAAGGATGCCGCCACGCTGGAAAACTGGATCGCCATGTACCAGGGCGAAGCGGACGTGAAACAGGCGCTGCTGCTGGCCGGTGGCGTGGACAAACCGCATGGCGAGTTCCACTGCTCGATGCAGCTGATGGAAACCGGCCTATTCGACAAGGCGGGATTCACCCGCCTGCACGTCGCCGGCCACCCCGAAGGCAACCGCGACATCGACCCCGACGGCGGCACCCGCAACGTCGACGAAGCGCTGCAGTGGAAACAGAAGTTTTCGGAGCGCACCGACGCCAAGATGGCGCTGGCCACGCAGTTCGCGTTCGAGGCCACGCCGATCATACACTGGGCCAATGCGCTGAAAGAGGCCGGTATCGACCTGCCCGTGCATATCGGCATCGCCGGCCCGGCCAAGCTGCAGACCATGATCAAGTTCGCGGTCACCTGTGGCGTCGGCCCCTCGATCCGCGTGCTCCAGCGCCGCGCCAAGGATGTCTCGAAACTGCTCCTGCCCTATGAGCCGACCGAGGTCGTCGAGGCGCTCGCCGCCCACAAGGCCGCGCACCCGGACTTCAACATCGAGCAGGTCCACTTCTTCCCGCTGGGCGGGATCAAGACCAACGCCCAATGGGCCATCGACAATGGCGGCGCCTCGGCCGTCCCCGCCAGCCAGCAAGGATAAGACATGACCCAGACCGTCGTTGAATCGAAAACCAAGACCGCCATCATCGGCTTTGATCAGCCCTTCTGCGTGATCGGCGAGCGCATCAACCCCACCGGCCGCAAGATCCTCAACGAGGAGCTGGAGCGCGGCGATTTCAGCCGCGTCGAGGCCGACGCGCTGGCCCAGGTCGCCGCCGGGGCCACCGTGCTCGACATCAACTCGGGCGCCGTCTTCTCGGGCAAGATGGCCGAGGACCCGCGCTATGCCGACAACAACTTCGTCGAGCCCACGCTGATGAAACAGCTGGTCGAAGTGGTGCAGAAGGTCGTCGACGTGCCTCTCTGCATCGACAGCTCGGTGCCCGGCGCGCTGGAAAACGGCCTGGCCGCCGCCGAAGGCCGCCCGCTCCTGAACTCGGTCACCGGCGAAGAGGAACGGCTCGAACTGGTCCTGCCGCTGGTCAAGAAATACAACGTGCCCGTGGTCGCCATCTCGAACGACGATACCGGCATCAGCGAAGATCCCGAAGTGCGCTTCGCCGTGGCCAAGAAGATCGTCGAGCGCGCCGCCGATTTCGGCATCCCCGCGCATGACATCGTCGTCGATCCGCTGGTCATGCCGATCGGCGCGATGGGCACCGCCGGCCAGCAGGTCTTCACCCTGGTCCGCCGCCTGCGCGAGGAACTGGGCGTCAACACCACCTGCGGCGCGTCGAACATCTCCTTCGGCCTGCCCAACCGTCACGGCATCAACAACGCCTTCCTGCCCATGGCGATCGAGGCCGGCATGACCTCGGCCATCATGAACCCCGTCGCGCTGCCGGTGGGCCCCAAGGCCATCGCCGCCAAGAAGGAAGAAGTCCTCGCCGCCGGCATCATGATGCCTGCGGACATGGATGACGAAACCTTCGTGCAGCTCTTCGGCATGGGCTCGACCAAGCCGCGCGCCGGCAAGGAAATGGAAGCGATCCGCGCCGCCAACTTCCTGATGAACCACGATGAAGGTGGCGGCGAGTGGATCCGCTTCAACAAGGTTCCGGTGAAACCCGGCGAAGAGACCCGCGGCCGGGGCGGCCGCGCCGGTGGGCGCCGCCGCCGCGCCTGATCCGCGAAAACCAGACCGGCGCGCGCGCCATATCGCGCGCGCCCGTTTCCATTAAAGCCCGCATGGAATTCAGCGACAGCCATCAAAACCGCGCAGATGACATCATCGCGCTTTTCACCCGCACCTTCACAGCGTCAGAAGGCGCGGACGAGGGTCGCCTGATCGGCGCCTTGGTGCAAAACCTGCTCGCCACTACGCCCCCGGACGATCTCTTGGTTTTTTCCGCTATCGGGGACGGCACGCTGCTGGGCTGCATCGCCTTCACGCGTCTGCGCTACGATCAGGATCATCGGGTTGTCTTCCTGCTCTCGCCCGTCGCCGTCGCGCCGGACCGGCAGGGACAGGGCATCGGCCAGGCGCTCCTGAACCACGGGCTTGACGCCCTGCGCCAGCGTGGCGTCGACGTGGCCATCACCTATGGCAATCCGGCCTACTATTCCCGCGTCGGCTTCCACCAGATCACCGAAGACGTGGCGCGCGCGCCCCAGCCTCTGGGCATGCCGATTGGCTGGCTCGCGCAATCCCTCGGCGGCGACAGGCTCACCCCGCTCCGGGGGACGGCGCACTGCGCGCCCGCCCTTGATCACCCCGACTACTGGT
Source organism: Marimonas lutisalis (assembly GCF_005434965.1). Classification (GTDB taxonomy): domain Bacteria; phylum Pseudomonadota; class Alphaproteobacteria; order Rhodobacterales; family Rhodobacteraceae; genus Marimonas_A; species Marimonas_A lutisalis. Next base: position 1,217,041 of record NZ_SKCI01000001.1, on the reverse strand, counting down.
AGGGCCCTCGATGCGGGGTTTTTCTGCCCGGCTTTCCGGCTAAGCTTGCCCCATGTCGCGCAATGCCCCCTTCCTCCTTGCCGATATCGGCGGCACCAACAGCCGGTTGGCCCTGTCCGATGGCGCCACGCTACGCCCGGGATCGGTGCGCAACATCGCCAATGACGGTGTTGCGGGCATTGAAACGCTGCTGGCCGAGTATCTCTCTGATACCGGTGCCCGACCCGCCGCCGTCTGCGTGGCTGCCGCGGGCCCAGTGCAGGGTGACCGCGTGCAACTGACGAACCGCGACTGGTCCACCAACCGCGCCGCACTGGCCCGCGCCACCGGCTGCGACGCCATTGTGCTGCTCAATGATCTTCAGGCCATGGGCTATGCACTGGCCTGTCCCGACATCGCGGGCTCCGTGCTGTCGCACACGCGGCTGGTGGTGGCCATCGGCACCGGCATCAACGTCGCCGTGGCGCATTCTCTGGGCGGCAGGGTGTTCGTGCCGCCAAGTGAATCCGGCTACCTGTCGCTGCCCTTCACCGGCAAGGCCGATGCCGCCGCCCTCGCCCGCATCGCCGCCGATTTCGGCGCGCCCGTGGCCGAGGCCGTGCTCTCGGGTCCCGGCCTCGCCCGCGTGCACCGCGTGCTGGCAGGCCAGGCGCGCGCGCCACATGACATCACCGCCCGCGCCCCGGGCACCGAGGCCAGCCTCGCCCTCGTGCTGCGCGTGCTCGGCGCCTATCTCGGCAGCCTCGCGCTGGCGCATCTGTCCTATGGCGGGATCTACCTTGCCGGATCGGTCGGGCGGGCGCTCTTTCGCTGGTGCGACGGCCCCGATTTCACCGGGCCCTTTTCAGACCGCGGCGCCTATCGCGATATCGTCACATCCATGCCCCTGCGCCTGATCGAGAATGACAGCGCCGCGCTGCATGGCGCCGCGCTCTGCCTGGCGCAGGCGGAAGGCTAGTCGCAGGGCCAGGCGGCCGCCTTGCCAAAGGACGGGTGCCGCATCTCGCTGCCTTCGGCGATGCCCATGTCGCGGGCCAGCCCGCCATTGATCTCCAGCACGGCCTTCACATTGTCGCCCCCGGGGATCACCGTTGGGTCGAGCGGCTGCGCTTCGTGGTGCACTTTCACCACCGTTCCGGTTTCATCCAGGAAAATCATGTCGAGCGGGATCAGCGTGTTCTTCATCCAGAACGCCACGTATCCCACCTTGTGATAGACAAACAGCATGCCCCGGCTTTTCGGCAGGTTCTCGCGATGCATCAGCCCGCGGGCCCGTTCGCCACCAGTATCGGCGACTTCCACGCCGAACCGCGCCTGCCCCCAGTCACCGCGCAACAGCACCGCGTCCTCCCGGCAGGTTTCCGCCACCGCCCCCGTGGCGACCAGAACTGCGGTCAGCACCGCCCATCCGATCCGCCGCAGGGCACCGGTCATCCGGTCAGTCCTCTCGGGAATTCAGCCCGGCCTCCCAGGCGCAGACCTCAGTCGCCATGCGGCCGCGCTTGCCATCGATCACCCGAAGCGCCAGCGCCTCGCCCGGCTGAAGATCCGCCAGGCCCGAGCGACGCAGAACCTCGATGTGAAGAAACACATCTTCCTTGCGCCCGAAAACATTCGCAAAGCCGAACCCTTTGGCTTTGTCGAACCATTTCACGCGTGCAGGTTCCAACGGCGCCGAACTCAGCACCTCCGGATCAATTTCCTGAAAATCAGCCAGGGGTGCTTCCTCGATGCCCTCGGGCGGTTCGATCTTCAGCACCTCCACAGCCTGAACCCCACGCTCCGTTTCCTGAACCGTCACCTCGATCCGGGCGCCATCGGCGACCGAACTCTGGCCAAAGTTCCGCAAAACGTTTGCGTGAAGCAAGATATCCGGCCCGCCTTCATCGGCAACCACGAACCCGAACCCCTTTACGGGATCAAACCATTTCACATGTCCAAAAAGCGCGCGCGCGTTATTCCCATCCTGTACCAAAATTAGACATCCGTCAGCTTCCATCCCCCAGACACATCTGTCTTGCGCAATGCGACCACGACTTGCAAGCGGAAAAAACAAAAGGTTTTTCAACCGATTGCATTTCGCGTGACGCGAAATTCATGGATTCAGGCGTTGAGTCTCCCAAACTGACGTTACGTCGGAACGGCGCCACCGGAACCTATCATGCAAGCGGAAGGCTCCGTCGGCCCAGAACTCGATTTCCAGCGGTTGCAAACGATACCCGCCCCAGAACGGCGGTCGCTTGGGATGGGTGCCGTGCTGGGCCGTCACCTTGGCGACCTCGGCCATCAGCGCCCCGCGCGAACTCAGCGGCTGCGACTGGCGCGATGCCCAGGCTCCCAGGCGGCTCTTCAAGGACCGCGATTCGTAATACTCGTCCGCCTTCGGGCCTTCCTCGCGGCTGATCAGGCCCCGCACCCGGATCTGCCGGCGCAGGCTCTTCCAGTGCATCACGAACGCGGCCTTGCCGGCGCCGTCCAGTTCCTGCGCCTTCGTGCTGCCGTAGTTGGTATAGAATACGAAAGCGTCGGGCTCGATTTCCTTGAGCAGCACCATGCGCGCATTGGGCAGGCCGTCAGCATCGACCGTCGACAGTGCGATCGCGTTGGGATCGTTCACCTCGCTGGCCTCGGCCTCGGCCAGCCACGTCCGCGCGATGGCAAACGGGTCGTCGCCCGCGAAAATTCCCGATCTGTCCGTCATGATACACCGCTCTCCCGTCCCGGCTTCGCGTCACCCGCGCCCTTGATGCACCCTAGCCAATCGCCTAAAGAATTCAATCAACTGAATAGAGGGACAGGCCATCGGCCTTCATATGGGGGAAAACCATGTCGAACAATCTGATGGCGGGCAAGCGCGGCCTGATCATGGGGCTTGCCAATGACAAGTCGATCGCCTGGGGCATCGCCAAGGCCTGTGCCGAGGCCGGCGCCGAAATGGCCTTTTCCTACATGGGCGATGCCTTCCGCAAACGCGTGGCCCCGCTGGCCGATCAGCTGGGTGTCGATACGCTGATCGATTGCGACGTCTCCGACGCCGCCTCGATCGACGCCGCCTTTGCCGAGATCGAAGCCAAGTGGGGCAAGCTCGATTTCCTCGTCCACGCCATCGGCTTTTCCGACAAGAACGAGCTGCGCGGCCGCTACGTGGACACCAGCCGCGACAACTTCCTGATGACCATGGATATCAGTTGCTACAGCTTTACCGCCGTCATGCAGCGCGCCGAGAAACTCATGGGCGACGGCGGCAGCGCCCTCACCCTCACCTATTACGGCGCCGAGCAGGTCATGCCGCATTACAACGTCATGGGCGTCGCCAAGGCCGCGCTCGAAGCGTCGGTCAAGTACATGGCCGAGGATCTTGGCAAGGACGGCATCCGCGTCAACGCCATCTCCGCCGGCCCGATCAAGACGCTCGCGGCTTCTGGCATCGGCGATTTCCGCTATATCCTGAAATGGAACGAGTACAATTCGCCCCTGCGCCGCAACGTGACCATCGACGATGTCGGCAATTCCGCGCTCTACCTGCTCAGCGACCTGGGCTCGGGCGTGACTGGCGAAAACCTGCACGTCGATGCGGGTTACCACGTGGTCGGGATGAAGGCGGTCGACGCCCCCGATATCGAGAAAGGCTGACCGAGTGCGGGGCCCGGCACTCTGCTTGGCGCTCGGGCTTCTCGTTGCGTCGCCGTCACTGGCAGACTGCCCATGGCAAGACGACGCCGACCTCGCCAACGCCCTGTCAGACAGTCGCTGGCAACTCACCTCGCGGGGCGCCTACCGGGTGCGCGACGCGGCCCTGCGCATGGACAAGACCCCCGGCAGCCACGACTTCATTATCGGGCCGCTTCTGCGGGACGTCTCGGTGGATGGCACCCCAGTCGAGTTGAAACTCGCAAGCGTTCCGCTCCCCGAAAACCACACCGTCGAAATGGGACGCCACAAGATCACGTTCGCCTATCCTGACCTCTCGGGCGCAGCCTGCGCCGCTCAGGAACTCTCGATGCTGCGCGCTACCGGCATAACCCGCATCGATGGCCGTATGGCGACACTCACGCTTGAACTCTGGCCCGCCTCCGCCACCCGTCTGGCCGGGCTTTTGCGCGTCGAACGGATCGACGCCTTCAACCACCTGCACGCCCGTTTCGAACCAGTCGAGGCCTCGCCCCAGCCATGACCCTCGCCCATCTCATCGCCTTCAACCTCACGCTGCTGGCGGCCATGGCGTCGCCCGGACCGGCCATGCTGCTTTCGATCCGTGCCACGCTCAGCGGCGGGCGCGCACATGGCATCGCCACGGGCCTTGGCCTCGGCACCATGGCGGCGGGCTGGACCGCGCTGGCGCTCCTGGGGCTCGATGCGGTCTTCGCGCTCTTTCCCTGGGCCTATCTCGCGCTGAAGATCGCCGGCGCGCTCTACCTGATGTGGATCGCGGCTCACATGTGGCGCGACGCGGCGAAACCGATCTCGGCCCATGCCGCGCCGGTGCCGCGCCACCGCGCCTTTCTTACCGGGCTCAGCGTGAACCTCGCCAACCCGAAATCGGTGCTCTTCGCCGCCTCGGTGCTAATCGTGATCTTTCCCGCCGGGCTCAGCCTGACGGAAAAGGCGCTGATCGTGGCCAATCACCTCGCCGTCGAATATATTGCCTACAGTCTTTTCGCGATTGCCCTCTCGACAGCGCCGGCGCGCGATGGCTATCTGCGCCTCAAACCCGTTTTCGACCGCATCGCCGCTACCGTCCTGGGCGTGCTCGGCCTGCGGCTCCTGCTCGATCGATAAGGAATGCTGCCATGACCGACCGTTTGCCCCACGAAAAAGGGTTCCACGTCAGCTGGGACCAGATTCACCGCGACAGCCGCGCGCTGGCCTGGCGGCTTGATGGGCAGGGCCCCGATGACGGCGCCTGGCGCGCCGTGGTGGCCATCACCCGCGGCGGCATGGCCCCCGCGATGATCGTCGCGCGCGAACTCGACATCCGAACCGTCGACACGATCAGCGTGAAATCCTACCACCACCAGGATCAGGGCAAAGCCAAGGTGCTCAAGGCCCCCGATGCCGAAATGATGGGCGATGGCGAAGGCGTCCTGGTCATCGACGATCTGGTTGATTCCGGCAAGACGCTGGAACTCGTGCGCCAGATGTATCCAAAGGCGCATTTCGCCACCGTCTACGCCAAGCCCAAGGGCCGGCCGCAGGTCGACACTTTCATCACCGAGGTCAGCCAGGACACCTGGATTTTCTTCCCCTGGGACATGGCGTTGCAATATGTCGAACCCTATCGCGGGGTCGACTGAGCCCGGCGCCCTGCCCCTTCCGGAGGTCCCCGCATGACCAGCCGCACTGCCACCACCTTCCGCCCGCCCGTAATGGAGGCGATCGGCTGGCTCAAGGGCGTCACCTTCCCGCCCGACCGGCCGCTGATCAACGTCAGCCAGGCCGCCCCCGTGGCCGCGCCCCCCGAAGCGATGCGCGACGCGCTGGCCGAGATCATCCGCAATGATATCTCGGTGCATCTCTACGGCCCCGACCTGGGCCTGCCCGCCCTGCGCGCCGAAATCGCGGCGCAATGGCCGGGCCTCTATGGCGGGGCCGTGTCGCCTGATCAGGTCGCCATCACCTCGGGCTGCAACCAGGCCTTCTGCGCCGCCTGCGCCGCCCTGACCACCGAGGGCGACGAGATCCTCCTGCCGACGCCCTGGTATTTCAATCACAAGATGTGGTGCGACATGTCGGGCGTCCACGCCGTGGCCCTGCCCACCGGCGCGGACCTCGTTCCGGACCCCGAAATCGCCCGCGCGCTGATCACGCCGAAAACCCGCGCCATCGTGCTGGTCACCCCCAACAATCCCGGCGGCGTCGAATATCCGCCCGCCACGATCCGCGCGTTTTTCGAACTCGCCCGAGAGGCCGGTATCCGGCTCATCATCGACGAAACCTACCGCGATTTTCACGGGGTATCGGGCGCACCGCATGATCTTTTCACCGATCCCGACTGGCCCGACACCCTGATCCACCTTTATTCCTTTTCAAAGGCTTACCGGCTGACCGGCCACCGCGTCGGCGCGCTGGTGGCCAATGCGGACCTGCTCCGCGAGGTCGAGAAATTCATCGACACCGTCACCATCTGCCCCAGCCAGCTCGGCCAGCGCGCGGCCCTTTGGGGGATGCAGAACCTCGCCCAATGGCTCGCCGGCGAACGCGCCGAGATCCTCGACCGCCGCGCCGCCATCGAAGAGGGGTTTCCCCGTCTCGCCGCGCAGGGCTGGAAACTCCTGGGCCTTGGGGCCTATTTCGCCTATGTCGAACACCCGTTCGACATGCCCTCGGATCAGCTTGCCCCGCGGCTGGTGGAACAGGCGGGCGTGCTCTTGCTGCCCGGCACCATGTTCATGCCCGAAGGCGACCCCACCGGCACCCGCCAGTTGCGTATCGCCTTCGCCAATATCGACCGCGCCGGCATATCCGAACTCTTCTCGCGGCTCGAAACCCTCCGCCTCTGATACCCGCCGGTCCGCACCCGGCCAAAGGCCTGGCACGATCCATGTTTTTCACCGTCGGGACCGTCTCAGCCTTGCCCCTGCGCGGCCAAAGCAATAGACATCATCCGACCTGAAATCACTCACCCGGCAAAGGGGCGCTCATGGCACGCGGCAGCACTACCAAAACCCTCGTCTGGATCCTCATGGCCCTGCTCATTCTCGGGCTTGGCGGCTTCGGCGTGACCAACCTGTCGGGCAATATCCGCACCATCGGCGATGTCGGCGGCAAAGAGATCACCGTCAACGAATATGTCCGCGCCCTGCAGGATGAAATCCGCACCCGCGAAGCGCAGACCGGCCAACCCATTCCCTTCCCGCAGGCCCGCGCCATGGGGCTCGACCAGGTCGCGCTGGCCCGCCTGATCGGTGCCACCGCACTCGACGCCGAGACCGCCAGCCTCGGCATCTCGATCGGCGATGACAACCTCGCCGACCAGCTGCAGCAGCTGCAGGGCCTGCAGGGCATCGACGGCAAGTTCGACCGCGAAGCCTACAAGTTCTTCCTCGACCGCAGCGGCCAGACCGAGGCCGAGTTCGAAAACGGCATCCGCGATGAGATGGCCCGCGGCCTGCTGCAGGCCGCCATGCTCGCCGGGGTGCCCGCGCCCGACACCTATGCCGACACGATCCTGAAACACGTTGCCGAGCGCCGCAATTTCACCTGGGCCCGCCTGGGCGAGTCCGACCTGGCCGAGCCCCTGCCCGCCCCCACCGCGGCCGAGCTCGAAACCTACCACCAGGACAACGCCGCGGCCTTCACCCTGCCAGAGATGAAGCGCATCACCTATGCCTGGCTCGCGCCCGACATGCTGGCCGACGACATCCAGATCGACGACGCGCTCCTGCGCGAAAAATACGAAGAACGCGCCGAAGAGTTCAACCAGCCCGAACGCCGCCTGGTCGAACGCCTGGCCTTCCCCGACGAAGCCAGCGCCGAAGCTGCCAAGATCGCCCTCGAGTCCGATGAGAAAAGCTTCGAGGACATCGTCGCCGAACGCGGCCTCGACCTCGCCGACGTGGATATGGGCGACGTTCTGCAATCCGACCTGGGCGAAGCCGGCCCCGCCGCCTTCAACGCCGATGCGGGCGCCGTCGTCGGTCCCTTCGCCACCGATCTCGGCCCCGCGCTTTTCCGCGTCAACGCCGTGCTGCCCGCCCGCACGATGAGCTTCGAGGACGCCCGCGACGAGCTGCGCGACGAACTTGCCGCCGACCGTGCCCGCCGCGCCATCGGTGATGAGATGGGCCCGATCGACGACCTGCTCGCCGCCGGCGCCACGATCGAGGAACTGGCGCAGGAAACCGACATGCAGCTCGGAACGCTCGACTGGACCCCCGAAAGCTCCGATGGTCCCGCCGGCTACATCGCCTTCCAGGACGCCGCCCAGGCCGTGAAGGACGGTGATTTCCCCGAACTGATCGAGCTTGACGACGGTGGCATCGCCACCCTGCGCCTCGACGAGATGCTGGCCCCCCGCCTGCAACCGCTCGAGGATGTGCGCGACGATGTCATCGCCGCCTGGCAGGATACCGAAACCGCCCGCCGCCTGGCCAGTCAGGCCCAGGCTCTCCTCCCGCAGATCACGCCCGAGGCCGACATGGCCGCTCTCGGCCTGACCGTGACGCAGGAGACCGACATCACCCGGGGCGAATTCATCGCCGGCACCAGCGCCGATTTCCTCACCCGCGTCTTCGAAATGGAACCCGGCGCCGTGGAGATGATCGAGATCCCCGCCGCGGTTCTGATCGTCCGGCTCGACGCCATCCTGCCGCCCGACGACGCCGACGAGGCCGTGCCCGCGCTGCGCGCCGCCCTGGCCCAGCAGATGAGCAGCGGCCAGGCGCAGGACATCTACCAGTATTTCATCAGCGACGTTCAGGCCCGCGCCGGCCTGCAACTCGACGAGAACGCCATCAACGCCGTTCTCGCCAACTTCCAGTAAGGCCGGCTATGGACCTCACGCCCTCCTTCGACGATTTCGCCGCCGCCTATGACCGCGGCGAAAATCAGCTCGTCTATACCCGCTTGGCCGCCGATCTCGACACGCCGGTGTCACTGATGCTGAAGCTCACCGGCGCCGCGCGCGATGCCTTCATGCTCGAATCCGTCACCGGGGGCGAAGTGCGCGGGCGCTACTCGATCATCGGCATGAAGCCCGACCTGATCTGGCAGTGCCACGGCGAGAACAGCCGCCTCAACCGCCATGCCCGCTTCGATGCCGACGCGTTCGAGGCTCAGGCCGGCCACCCGCTCGACAACCTGCGCGCGCTTCTGGCGGAATCGAAGATCGACCTGCCCGATGACCTGCCCGCCGCCTCGGCCGGGCTCTTCGGCTATCTCGGCTATGACATGATCCGCCTGGTCGAACGGCTGCCCGACGTACCGCCCGATCCGCTGGGCCTGCCCGATGCCACGCTCCTGCGCCCCACAGTGGTGGCGGTGCTCGACGGGGTGAAGGGCGATGTCACCGTCTGCTCGCCCGCCTGGGTCTCGGGCGGGCAATCGGCGCGCGCCGCCTATGCGCAGGCCGCCGAACGCGTGATGGACGCGGTGCGCGATCTCGAACGCGCCCTGCCCCAGCAGGCCCGCGACCTCGGAGAAGCGGGCGAAGACGCCGAACCGGTCTCGAACTTCACCAAAGCGGGCTACATGGACGCGGTCGAGAAGGCCAAGGACTACATCCGCGCCGGCGATATCTTCCAGGTCGTGCCCTCGCAACGCTGGGCCCTGCCCTTCCGCCAGCCGCCCTTCGCGCTCTATCGCTCGCTGCGGCGCACCAACCCGTCGCCCTTCATGTTCTATTTCAACTTCGGCGGCTTCCAGGTGGTGGGCGCCAGCCCCGAAATCCTCGTCCGGGTCTTCGGGCAGGAGGTCACCATCCGCCCGATCGCCGGCACCCGCCCCCGCGGCGCTACGCGGGAAGAGGATCTCGCCCTCGAACAGGACCTGCTGGCCGACGAAAAGGAACTGGCCGAACATCTCATGCTGCTCGATCTCGGGCGCAACGATGTGGGCCGCGTGGCGAAAATCGGCACTGTCCGCCCGACCGAGAAGTTCATCATCGAACGCTACTCCCACGTCATGCATATCGTCTCCAACGTCGTGGGCGAACTTTCCGAAGATCACGACGCGCTCTCGGCGCTGCTCGCCGGCCTGCCCGCCGGCACCGTCTCGGGCGCGCCCAAGGTCCGCGCGATGGAGATCATCGACGAGCTCGAGCCGGAGAAACGTGGCGTCTACGGCGGCGGCGTGGGCTATTTCAGCGCCGGCGGCGACATGGATGTCTGCATCGCGCTGCGCACGGCGGTGGTCAAGGACGACACGCTCTACATTCAGGCCGGCGGCGGCGTGGTCTATGACAGCGACCCCGAGGCCGAGTACCAGGAGACCGTGCACAAATCCAACGCCATCCGCCGCGCCGCCGCCGATGCCGCGCGCTTTACCGGCAATGGCAACGGGTAAGCGCCCACAAGGCAAACGCGGGCGTCCGCGCCGCCCCTCCGCCTCTTCATCTGACCAAAAATACCTCGGGGAGCGCGAGGGGCTGGCCCCTCGCTCCTCCCGCGCCGGCCAGACCGCGCGCCTGATCCTCTTCAACAAACCCTTCGGCGTGCTGACCCAGTTCACCGACAACAGCGATCCGCCGCGCCCCACGCTGGCCGGTTATATCACCGAAAAGGGCCTCTACCCGGCTGGCCGGCTCGACCGCGACAGCGAAGGGCTCCTGCTGCTCACCGATGACGGTAAATTGCAGGCCCGCATTTCGAATCCGCGTTTCAAATTGCCGAAAACCTATCTCGTCCAGGTCGAGGGCCTTCCTTCCGAGGATGCTCTCGACCAGCTGCGCCGGGGCGTCACGCTCAGGGATGGTGCCACCCGTCCCGCGCAGGTCCACCGCGTGCCCGAACCCGATTGGCTCTGGCCGCGCGACCCACCGGTGCGCTTTCGCAAATCCGTGCCGGATTGCTGGCTCGAGATCACCATCACCGAAGGCCGCAACCGTCAGGTCCGCCGGATGACCGCCCATATCGGCCACCCCACGCTGCGCCTGATCCGCGTCGCCGTCGGCGACTGGCGGCTGGGCGATCTCGCCCCGGGCGCCTGGCGCGCCCTCACGGTCAAGGGGGGCTAGTCCAGCACCCGCGTGCGGTCGCTGGCAACCGGCACCTGCCGGGCCCAGTCGGCATAATCGCCGCTCGTGGCGCGCCCGTGCAGCGCCTCCAGCGCGCCGATCGGATCGCTCTCGTGGAAATCCACCCGCAGCGTCAGCGGCGGGCGCTCGGGATGCAGCACCAGTAGCGCCGCCGACATCAGCCCGCGAAAATCCCCGCCCGCGGCCTCGGCCGCGCGCAGCGCGGCCAGCAGCCGCCGGTCGAACGCGCCGTCGTCGGCCTCGTATCCGGCGACCATGCGCACCAGAACGTCGGTCGAGGCCAGCATGTTGCCTGCCACGATTCCACCGGCAAAGGCCTGGCTGCCACGCGCGGGCTCGTTCTTCTCGCCGGTAAAGGCGCCGGTGCCGCCGTCCAGGTCCAGCGCCGACAACTGGCGGTAGGCCCGGCCCGGATCGGCCTGCGTCACCCGCGCCACCGCCGCCGCAGCGCGCTCGCCGCCGCGCATGCCCGCCAGCACCTCCTCGCCCCAGAAGGTCGAGGGCGCCGCGCCCTGGCTCGCCGACATCCCCGCCGCCAGGTCCCCGCGCAGCACCCAGCCGCCCACGCACAGGCTGCCGGTCGCCGCGGCGCCGCCGATGGCGCCGGTTTCGGGGTCTTTGGCGAGAATCGAAAAGGTCATCATCCGTATCCTAACAGGGGCTGCAGATTTATCATGAAAAATTGACCCACACAATTTATCATGATAATTTACCGCTATGCTATAATGCCAACTGGGAGTTCACCAATGACATTACTGAAATGGACCCGCCGGGGCGTGATGGCGGCCGCTGCCGGCGCCCTCCTGTCGCTCGGCGCGCTGCCGACGCCCGTTACCGCGCAAACGCCCCCTGGCGTGCTGATCGTCGGCCAGATCGCCGAGCCCAAGTCGCTCGACCCAGCCGCCGTCACCGCGGTCAATGATTTCCGTATCCTCGTCAATGTTTACGAGGGCCTGACCCGCTACAAATCCGGCACGCTCGAGGTCGAACCGGCGCTGGCCACCAGCTGGGACATCAGCGAAGACGGCACCGAATACACCTTCACCCTGCGCGACGGCGTCAGCTTCCATGACGGCACGCCGCTCAACGCCGAGGCGGTGAAATTCAATTTCGACCGGATGCTGGACGAGAATCACCCCTATCACGACACCGGCCCCTTCCCGCTGTCGTTCTTCTTCGGCGCGGTCGAGAAGACCGAGGTGGTCGACGAGATGACGGTGAAATTCACCCTCAACGCGCCTTACGCGCCCTTCCTGTCGAACCTTGCCTACCCCACCGGCCTTCTCGTCTCGCCCGAGGCGGTGAAGGCGCACGGCAAGGAGTTCGGCCGCAACCCCGTCGGCACGGGGCCGTTCAAATTCGCCGAATGGCGCTCGAACGAGGCGGTGGTGATCGAACGCAACGACGGCTACTGGGGCGACAAGGCCGGCACCCAGGCCGTGGTCTTCCGCCCGATCACCGATGCCAACACCCGCGTGGCCGAGATGCTGGCCGGCGGCATCGATCTGATGGTCGAAGTGCCGCCCACCTCGCTGGGCCAGTTCCAGGGCGACGGGTTCTCGATCGCCGAACAGGCCGGCCCGCATGTCTGGTTCCTGATCCTGAACGCCAAGGAAGGCCCGTTTGCCGACAAGCGCGTGCGCCAGGCAGCAAACTACGCGATCAACAAGCAGGCGATCGTGAACGACGTGCTCGAAGGCACCGCCACCGTTGCGGCAGGCCCGACCCCGCCCGCCTTTGCCTGGGCCTATAACGAGGCGCTCGATCCCTACCCCTATGACCCCGAGAAAGCCAAGGCACTGATTGCCGAGGCCGGGGCCGAGGGGGCGGAGCTCACCTTCTATGTCACCGAGGGCGGCTCGGGCATGCTCGACCCGGTGCCGATGGGCACCGCCATCCAGGCCGATCTCCAGGCCGTTGGCTTTGACGTGAAGATCGAGACCTACGAATGGAACACCTTCCTGGGCGAGGTGAACCCCGGGCTCGAAGGCAAGGCCGACATGGCCGAGATGGCGTGGATGACGAACGATCCCGACACCCTGCCCTATCTCGCGCTGCGCTCCGAGGCCTGGCCAGACAAGGGCGGCTTCAACTCGGGCTATTACTCCAACCCGGAGGTCGACAAACTGCTGGAAGAGGCCCGCGTGGCGACCGACCAGGCCAGGCGCGCCGAGCTTTACAAGCAGATGCAGACCATCGTGCAGGACGACGCGCCCTGGGTCTTTGTCGCCAACTGGAAACAGAACGCGGTGACCAATGACCGGGTCGAAAATTTCGGGCTCGAGCCGTCCTTCCTGCTGCACCTGCAGGGCGTGGTGAAGAACTGACAGGGTTCGGGCCGGACCATGCCCGGCCCGACCAGGGCGGGGGGCGCTGCCCCCCGGCCACGAAATCCGGGGATTTCGTGACTCCCCCCGGGATATTTCCGGCAAGATGAAGGGCGACGATGGGCGGCTATATCCTGAAACGACTGGTCTCGGCGATCCCGGTGCTTTTCGGGATCACGATCATCGTTTTCCTGATCATGTCGCTCATACCCGGCGATCCGGCCACCGCGATCCTGGGCTCTTACGCGACGCCCGAGAATGTCGAGAAACTGAACCGCGATCTCGGCCTCGACAAGCCGATGGTGCAGCGCTACTTCATCTGGCTGGGCAACATGCTGCAGGGCGATTTCGGGCGCTCCTTCTCGCTCAACCGGCCGGTGCTGGACGAGGTGCTGGAACGGTTCAACGCGACGCTGATCCTGGCGGGCACGGCCTTTGTTCTGTGTTCGGTGCTCGGCATCCTGGCCGGGGTGGTCTCCGCTGCCCGCCAGTACGGCCTCGCGGACAAGCTCATCACCTTCGTGGTGCTGATCGGCATCTCGGTGCCGTCGTTCTTCCTGGGCATGATGATGATCCTGGCCTTCGCGGTGAACCTGCGCTGGCTGCCGGTGTCGGGGATGTACGCGATCTATGGCGGCGGTGACCTGCCCGACCTGCTGCGGCACCTGGTGATGCCGGCGCTGGCGCTGGCCGCCGTGGCCACCGGCGTGGTGGCGCGGCTGTCGCGCTCGGCCATGCTCGAAGTGCTGCGGCAGGACTACATCCGCACCGCGCGGGCCAAGGGCGTGCCCGAACGGCGCGTCATCCTGGGCCACGCGCTACGCGCCGCGATGGTCTCGATCATCCCGGTGCTGGGCATCCAGGCGGGTTTCGTGCTGTCGGGCGCGGTCTATATCGAGATCGTGTTCCAGTGGCCCGGCGTTGGCCGCATGCTGGTAGACGCGATCCTGAAGCGCGACCTGCTGCTGGTTCAGGGCGGCGTGGTCTTCGTCGCCGCCTGCTACGTGATGTTCAACATCGCCGTCGATGTCGCGCAGAGCCTGCTTGATCCGAGGATCAAGACATGAGCGCGTTCCTGAATCTGCTGTTCCGCAACCGGCTGGCGGCGATGGGCGCGGTGGTTCTGGCGGTGATCGTGGCGCTGGTGCTGCTCACCCCGCTCCTGCCGCTGCAGGACCCCGATATCACCGCCACCGCCGACCGTTTCAAGCGGCCGCTGACCGACGGCCACATCCTGGGCACCGATCACCTGGGCCGCGACCTGCTCAGCCGGTTGCTGCACGGCACGCGACTCAGCCTGGCCGTGGGGGTCGCGGCGGCGCTCATTGCCGCCACCATCGGCTCGGCGATCGGCATCGTCGCGGGCTATTTCGGCGGGCGCATCGACAACGTCATCATGCGCGGCGTCGATATGCTGATGGCCTTTCCCTACATCCTGCTGGCGCTGGCCATCGTCGCGGCCCTTGGCCCCGGGCTGATGAACGCGCTGATTGCCGTGGCCGCCGTCAACGTGCCTTTCTTCGCCCGCAACATCCGCGGCGTCACCGTGGGCCTTGCGGGCCGCGAATTCATCGATGCCGCGCGGCTCGCGGGCATGGGCCACACACGCATCCTTCTGACCGAACTGTTGCCCAATGTCCTGCCGGTGATCATCATCGCCATGTCCACCACCGTGGGCTGGATGATCCTGGAAACCGCTGGGCTCAGCTTTCTCGGCCTCGGCAGCCAGCCGCCGCAGGCCGATCTGGGCTCGATGCTGGGCGAGGCGCGCTCGGCGCTCATCTCGCATCCGCATACCTCGGTCGTGCCGGGGATCATGATCTTTCTCATCGTCATGTCGATCAACCTGCTGGGCGATGGCGTGCGCGATGCGCTCGACCCGCGGCTGCGCTCGGGCGCGCTGTCGCGGCCGCGCGCCACCACGCTGGTCGCACGCAAGGGCGATATTCCCGCCCCCACCGATGATCTGCTGGCGATCCAGGACCTGCACACGCAATTCCACGTGGGCGAGCGGATCTATCGCGCCGTGGGCGGCGTGTCACTCGCGGTGAAACCGGGCGAATGCCTGGGCGTGATCGGCGAATCCGGCTCGGGCAAATCGGTTACCGCGCTGTCGGTCATGGGGCTCGTCGCCTCGCCGCCCGGGGTGATCACCGGCGGCGCCGTGCGCTTTCAGGGCGAAGACCTGATCGGCGCGCCCTATGCCGCGCTGCGCGCCAAGCGCGGCGACAAGGTGGCCTATATCTTCCAGGATCCGCTTTCCACGCTGCACCCGCTCTACCGCGTCGGCCACCAGCTGGCCGAGGCGATCCGGTCGCATCACAGGGTGCCGATGGCCGAGGCGCGGGCCCGCGCCATCCAGCTCCTGCACGATGTGCGCATCCCCAACGCCGAGGCGCGGATCGACGATTTCCCGCACGAGATGTCGGGTGGCATGCGTCAGCGCGTGGGCATCGCCATGGCGCTGGCGAACGAGCCCGACGTGATCATCGCGGACGAGCCTACCACCGCGCTCGACGTCACCGTGCAGGCGCAGATCCTGTCGCTGCTCGATGACCTGCGGCGCGCACGCGGCCTCGCCATCATTTTCATCACCCATGATTTCGGCGTCGTGGCGCAGCTCTGCGACCGGGTCGCGGTGATGTATGCCGGCCGGATCGTCGAGAACGGCCCGACCGATGCTGTGCTGGCCGCCCCTGCCCATCCCTATACCAAACGCCTCATCGCCTGCGTGCCGGAACTGGGGGGCGGGCGGCGCGAACTGGCCGCCATCCCCGGCCTGCCCCCGATGGTCGATGATCTGCCGCCGGGCTGCGCCTTTGCGCCCCGTTGCGACAAGGCGCAGGAGGCCTGCCGCACGGGCGACATCCCTCTCTCCGGCACCCCGCCCCGCGCCGTGCGCTGCCTTTACCCCGAGGAGCTCGTCTGATGCCCGCGCTCAAGGTCGATAACCTCGCCAAGACCTTCCCGCTGAAGAAACCGCTCTTCGGCGCGGCCCCGCCCGGCGTGCGCGCAGTGCGGCCGATGTCGTTTCAGGTCGAAACCGGCGAAACCCTGGGCGTCGTGGGCGAATCCGGCTGCGGCAAGTCCACGCTGGCGCGCATGCTCGTTGGGCTGCTGGAGCCCACGCAGGGCACGATCGAGATCGAGGGCCGCGCGCTTGACAACGCCGACCCGGCCGCCTTCGGCAAGCTCATCCAGTATGTCTTCCAGGATCCGCTCAGCTCGCTCAACCCGCGCAAGACAATCCGCCAGGTGATGGAGGCGCCGCTCAAGCGCCTCTACCACATGCCAAAGCCCGAACGCGATGTCCGCATCGCCGAGATTTTCGCCTCGGTGAACCTGCGCGAGGCGTTCCTCGACCGCTACCCGCACGAGTTTTCCGGGGGCCAGGCGCAACGCATCGGCATCGCCCGCGCGCTGGCCGCCAATCCACGCATCATCATCCTCGATGAACCGGTCAGCGCGCTCGATGTCTCGGTGCAGGCGCAGGTGCTGAACCTGCTGGCCGATCTCAAGCGCGACTTCGGCCTCACCTACCTTTTCATCACCCATGACCTGGCCGTGGTCGAAGCGGTCAGCGACCGCATCATCGTGCTCTATTTCGGCGCTGTCGTCGAAATCGGCCGGGCCGAGAGCATCTTTGCAAACCCCCGCCACCCCTATACAAAACTGCTCGCCGACAGTGCGCCGGTCGTCGGCCGGCCGCTGACGGCACCCGAGCAGAAGGACACCGAACTGCCCGACCCGCTCAACCCGCCGCCGGGCTGCGCCTTTGCCGGCCGCTGCCCGCGCGCCACCGATATCTGCCGCCGGGAAGAACCGGCCCTTACACCCATGGGAGACGACCAGCTTGCCGCCTGCCACCACCCGCTCGAAACCTGAACCCCGGCTCAGCCGCCCCGTCCAGGTCGCCGAGGCGATCAAGGACTGGGTCGTCGAACAGGGCCTGCAGGCCGGTGATCGCCTGCCCGGCGAGGCCGAATTGATCGAACGCTTCGGCATGGCCAAGGGCACGATCCGCGAAGCGATGCGCATCCTCGAGGCGCAGGGCCTGATCAAGACCCGCACCGGCCCCGGCGGCGGCAGCTTCGTGCACGAGGTCAGCCGCCAGCGCGCCAAGGCGCTCCTGGGCAACTACTTCTATTTCAAGAATCTCACCATCGGCGACATCTACCAGCTGCGCCTCGCGCTCGAACCCGAACTGGCCGCCTCGCTCGCGGGAAACCTGTCTGACGACGTGCTCGATCAGCTCGCCGCCAACATCGCCCAATATTCCGAACCGGCAACCACCGTGGACGAGGAACGCCAGCAGCACGTCGCCTCGCTGCGGTTTCACGCCATCCTGGCCGAACAGGCGCAAAACCCGCTCCTGGGCTTCGTGATCGACTTCATGGTCAATCTCCTGTCCGATCTCACGGTCTATCGCCGGCTCTACTCGCCGCCCAACCTCGAGCTCTGGGAACAGGGCCGCGACCACCAGGAGCGCCTGGTCGCAGCCCTGCGCGACGGCGATGCCGATCTGGCCCGCGACATCATGCGCGACCACATGGAAACAGCCTGGGCGCTGATGCGCCGGCAAGAGGTTTCGATGGAGCGCCGTTTTATCTCGGAATAGGCCCGCTCGGCCAACGCGCGGCCAGCGCAGCGCACGCTGCGTTAATGAATTTTCTCTTAAGAATTGCCGCGCTGCGGCGGTGCACGGATGTCAGCCGGATGTCAGCCGCAGATCACCCCCGGTTTCCGCGGGTCCCGGAGGTGTTAACCATTGCTATTGCTGCGCCTGCAACAGCGCGCTGACCGGGGCCAGCGCCACGTCCCTGGCGCGGTCCTCCAGCCCCCACAAGAGCAGTGCCGTCACCGTGTCGGGCCGCAGCCGGCCCACCATCACCACGCCGCCTTCGCTGTCCGCTTTCAGCACGGCATAGTTCAGGAAGCGCCTGATAACACCGGGCTTTTCGCCGTTGGCATCGAAGTCGCGGAACACCGCAGCCGAGGGCACGCCCTCTTTCGCCGCCAGTTTCTGCGCGGTGTTCAGCCCTTTCGGGAACAGCACCAGGCCATGTCCGGAATCTCTCAGAATTTCAGTAACTTGTGCCGACATGTTGCGGCTTTGCTGGATCCCGCCCCCCGGCGTTTCCATCACCGCCACCGCTTCCGGCACCCGCGCCATCAGGCTCTGCATCGCCACCTCCACATCCCCCGGCGCAGCGCCGTCTGGCAGGCTCACCATTGCCAGCACCTCGAACCCCGCCGCCCGGTAGATCGCCATCCGATCTTCCGCTTGCGGCAGGCTCGTATCCACGGCGAAACTCAACTGATAGGGAAAGGTCGACAGTGCCTCAATGCCCACGCTGCTGTCCGGATCATCAATCAGGATGATCGACATTTTTGCTTTGTTTTCAGGTGCTTCAAAAGGCACGGAATAGCGCCTTACCGGTGGTTCGGTACTGATCTCCTGACCCGTTTCCGGCTCTGCGGCGGGTGCTTCCCGGCCTGCGTCCTGCGTCGTCGGGCGTCGTACCGTCGCGCCCGTGTCGCGATTAATCAGCGATCCGGCGGGCTTGCCGATCCTGATCGCGGTCTCCTCCTGCTGCTCCGCGCTCGCGGGTTCAACCACGTCGTCCCGCGGCCGGATCACGGTCGGCGCGTCGGGCTCAGGCGCGGGTTCGGCCTCCGTTGCCTCGCTTTCCGTCTGCGCCTCGTTCACGGCCGCCTGCGACGCCGTATCGCTCTCATCGCCGCCCTGCGGCGCTTGCGGTTCTTCAATCGTCACCGCCACATCCGGAGCCTGCGGTTCGGGCTTCGCTTCCGGCTCCACGGAGATGACAAGCTCGGTTTCGTCTTTCTTTTCCGAAACTTGCGCCGCATCCACCGGCTCTTCATCAACCTGCGGTGTGGCCGGAACAGCCGGCGCATCGCTTTGCACTTCTGGCCCGGCACCGGCCGTTTCCGACGCGCCGCCAAAGGCGGTCTGCGGCGTTTCGGCCGATGGCGCCCGGGGCTGTGCCGGGTCGGTCGAAATCGACAGATCGCCTTCTTCCTCTGGCGCAGCGGGCGCTTCGGCCACCTCTACCGGGCTGACCGGGCTCTCCTCCCCGACGGCGACCTGCACAGGTGCGCTTTCACTCGGCGCGGCAAGTTCACCCTGCGGCACACCAGCTTCGGGCACGGCGGCAGGCGTCGTGTCGCTGTCATCCAGCGCGGCCAGATCATCGACAGCCGGGGCTGTCACCCTGGGCACCTGCGCAGCCTCGGGCTGCGGCTCAGTCGCGGGCAGCTCCGCTTCTTCGTCCTTGCGCGCCTGGTTGAATTCGGACCCCGCTGGCACTTCCAGCGCCGTCGCCTCGGGCTTTGGCGGATCGGGCGGGTCGACGATCAAAGACAAGACAGCCGCGCCGCCAACGGCTACCACGCCACCGATAAGAATTCCGCTCAGAAATCCGCGTGCCACTGCTTCTACCTCTTTTTTCCTGCCGCGCGGGACAGCGCGCCCCCTTGACGGTGCGCCGCAAGCCTGAACATGTATACCGCGACCCGGGGCCGGGCCTCCAGCCCCAATGACAACAAGTTGGGCAAGATGCTGCTTCTGATCGACAATTACGACAGTTTTACCTACAACCTCGTGCATTTTCTGGGCGAGTTGGGCGCCGAGGTCGTGGTCAAACGCAATGACGCGCTCGACGTGCAGACCGCCATGGCGATGAACCCGGCCTGCATTCTACTGTCGCCGGGCCCCTGCGATCCGGATCAGGCGGGGATCTGCCTGGCACTGACCGAGGCCGCCGCCGAGACGCGCACGCCCTTGATGGGTGTCTGCCTTGGGCATCAGACCATCGGCCAGGCTTTCGGCGGCAAGGTCGTGCGCTGCCACGAAATCGTGCATGGCAAGATGGGTGAGATACATCACACCGGCAAAGGGCTGTTCAAAGGCCTGCCCAACCCGTTCCAGGCCACGCGCTATCACTCGCTGGTGGTCGATCGCGCAACCCTGCCCGATACGCTCGAAGTGACGGCAGAACTGACCGATGGCACCATCATGGGCCTGCAGCATCGTGAGTTGCCCATCCACGGCGTGCAATTCCACCCCGAGTCCATCGCATCGGAACACGGCCATGCGCTGCTGAAAAACTTCCTCGACGAATTGAAAGTGCCGGCATGAGTGATCGTCTGAAACCCCTGATCGGCGCCGCGGCCGACCGCCCCCTCACCCGTGACGAGGCCGAGGAAGCCTTTGCGATCCTGTTTGAGGGTGAAGCCACTCCCAGCCAGATTGGCGGGCTGCTGATGGCGTTGCGCACGCGCGGTGAAACGGTCGAGGAATATACCGCCGCGGCCGCCGTGATGCGCGCAAAGTGCCATGCGGTGACCGCGCCGAAAGGCGCCATGGACATCGTGGGTACCGGTGGCGACGGCAAGGGCACGCTCAATATCTCGACGGCAACGGCCTTTGTCGTCGCCGGGGCCGGCGTGCCGGTGGCCAAGCACGGCAACCGCAACCTCAGCTCGAAATCGGGCGCGGCCGATGCGCTCACGCAGATGGGCGTCAACGTGATGGTTGGCCCCGGGATCGTTGAAAAGGCGCTGCAGGCTTGCGGTATCGCTTTCATGATGGCGCCCATGCATCACCCCGCCATGGCGCATGTCGGTCCCGTACGGGCCGAACTGGGCACCCGCACGATATTCAACATCCTCGGCCCCCTGACCAACCCCGCGGGCGTCAAACGCCAGCTGACGGGGGCGTTTTCGCGCGCGCTGATCCGGCCCATGGCGGAAACCCTGGGTCAACTGGGCAGCGAACGCGCCTGGCTCGTTCATGGCAGCGACGGCACCGACGAGATGACGATCACCGGCGTGACATGGGTCTCGGCGCTGGAAGAAGATGGCAGCGTGCGCGACACCGAATTGCACCCCGAGGATTTCGGCCTGCCCGTGCACCCGTTCGAGGCGATCCTGGGTGGAACGCCCGAAGACAACGCCAAGGCTTTCGAGGCGCTGCTTGAAGGCGCGCATTCGGCCTATCGCGATGCCGTTCTGCTGAACGCGGCTGCGGCGCTGGTCGTTGCTGGCAAGGCGGCGGACCTACGCGAAGGCGTCGACATCGCCCGCGAAAGCATCGACTCAGGCGCCGCCAAACAGAAGATCGACGCTCTCGCCCAGATCACTTCGGAGACTTCATGACCGCGACCATCCTCGACAAGATCAAGGCCTACAAGCTCGAAGAGGTTGCCGCCGACAAGGCCGCAAAACCCCTGAGCGAGGTTGAAGCCGCGGCGAAAGACGCCCCGCCCGTGCGCCCCTTTGCCGATGCGCTCTTCGATGCCACCCGCAGCGGATACGGCCTGATTGCCGAGATCAAGAAGGCCAGCCCCTCCAAGGGGCTGATCCGCGCGGATTTCGATCCCCCCGCCCTCGCCCGGGCCTACGCCGCCGGCGGGGCCACCTGCCTGTCGGTTCTCACCGACACGCCCAGTTTCCAGGGCGACAAGGAGTACCTGGTGCAGGCCCGCGCTGCCTGCGCCCTGCCGGTCCTGCGCAAGGACTTCATGTACGACACCTATCAGGTGGCCGAGGCCCGAGCGCTTGGCGCCGATTGCATCCTGATCATCATGGCCAGCGTGTCCGACGCGCAGGCCGCCGAGCTTGAAGCGGCGGCCACGTCCTGGGGCATGGATGCGTTGATCGAGGTGCATGACGCGGATGAACTGGAACGCGCGGGCAAGCTTACCTCGCGCCTGGTCGGGATCAACAACCGCAATCTCAAGACCTTCGAGACCACGCTCGACACCACGCGCGAGCTGTCGCGCCATGTGCCCGCCGACCGCATGATCGTCTCCGAGAGCGGGTTGAACACGCCGCAGGATCTTGCCGACATGGCGCGCTATGGTGCGCGCTGTTTCCTGATCGGGGAAAGCCTGATGCGCCAGCCCGATGTCGAAGCCGCCACCCGCGCGCTGCTCGAAGCGCCGCTGACCGCCGGTGGGATGTAGACCATGGCAGAGCTGACCCATTTCGACGCCAAGGGCGACGCCCACATGGTGGATGTCTCGGACAAGCCCGACACCACCCGCGTGGCCACGGCCCGCGGCGCTGTTCGGATGGCGAAGGAGACCTTCGATCTGATTTCCGAAGGTCGGGCCAAGAAAGGCGATGTTCTGTCGGTTGCGCGGCTGGCCGGGATCATGGGGGCCAAGAAAACCCCCGATCTGATTCCTCTCTGTCATCCGCTTCCCGTGACGAAGGTCTCGGTCGACCTCACGCTCGACCCGGACCTGCCCGGCGTGCAGATCGAGGCGACGGTCAAGACCACGGGCAAGACCGGCGTCGAAATGGAGGCGCTGACCGCCGTGTCGACGGCAGCGCTCACCGTCTATGACATGGTCAAAGCCGCAGACAAGGGCATGGTCATTTCGGATGTCCGTGTGGTCCTGAAAGATGGTGGAAAATCAGGACGGTACGAGGCGACATGATATCGGTTGACGAGGCACTGTCGCATCTTTTTGATCTGGTCACTCAGCTTGAGCCGGAAACCGTTCCGTTGATCGAGGCCGCCGGTCGTGTCCTGGCCCGCGACGTCACGGCCCGAAGGGATCAGCCACCCTTTTCCGCCTCGGCCATGGATGGCTATGCCGTGTCCGGCGACGAGGCCGACCTGCACGCCCAGTTCAAAGTGATCGGTGAAAGCGCGGCAGGGCATCGTTTTGAAGGCCGCGTGAAACCCGGCCAAGCCGTGCGCATTTTCACCGGCGCCCCCCTGCCCGAAGGCGCAACCCATGTCGTGATCCAGGAAGATGTCGAACGCCGCGGCGACCTGATCACCATCATGAACGAGCAAACCGGCGCATCCAACATTCGCCCCTTGGGTACGGATTTCCGCGCTGGCGACGCGATCCAGGCGCCACGCCGCCTGTCGCCTTCGGATATCGCCTTGATGGCGTCGATGAACATCGATCTCGTTCAGGTGGCGCGCAAACCAAAGGTGGCCCTGATCTCCACTGGGGACGAGCTTGTCATGCCAGGCGAGGAACCTGGCCCCGACCAGATCATCGCCTCGAACACGTTCGGTCTCCACGCGATGTTGGCAGGGCTGGGCGCAGCCCCGCGCCTGCTGCCGATCGCCCGCGACACGCGCGAAAGCCTGGAAACCACCTTTGCGCTGGCAAGCGATGCGGATCTGATCGTCACCATCGGCGGCGCCTCTGTCGGCGACCACGACCTGGTGGGCGATGTCGCCGGCGAGATGGGCATGGACCGCGCCTTCTACAAGGTCGCCATGCGCCCCGGCAAACCGCTAATGGCGGGGCGCATGGGCGATGCGGTGATGGTCGGCCTGCCCGGAAACCCCGTCTCAGCGATGGTTTGCGGTCGGGTGTTCCTGACGCCAATGATCAACGCGATGCTGGGCCTTGGCGCGCAGCGCTCGGAAGAGCGCATGGCGATTCTGGCGCACGATCTGCCCGCCAACGGACCCCGCGAACATTACCAGCGCGCCCATATCGACGGCGACAAGATCACCGTTTTTTCGCGGCAGGACAGTTCGCTTCTCAGCATCTTGTCCAAGGCCAATGCCCTGGCGATCAGCGCGCCGAGCGCACCGGCGCAATCCGCCGGAACCTCGATCCGCTACATCCCCATCTAAGCCCCCGAGCCTGCCTTTTGTTCCAACATGCGCCAACAGTGTTGACACAAAACAGGAACATGCATAGAACAAACGTAAACAAACAGGCAAAACGGAGGCATGTCCATGCTCACCCGCAAGCAGCTCGACCTCTTGGAATTCATTCACAAGCGCGTTCAGCGCGACGGCGTACCGCCCTCTTTCGATGAAATGAAAGAAGCGCTGGACCTGCGCTCGAAATCCGGCATTCACCGGTTGATCACCGCGCTCGAGGAACGCGGCTTTATCCGTCGCCTCGCCCACCGGGCCCGCGCGATCGAGATCGTCAAACTGCCCGAGAGCCTGGGCGGCGAGGCCTCGGGCTTCACTCCGCGGGTGATCGACGGCGACCGGCCCGACGCGGGCAAACCCGCCAATGCGATGGATATCGAGACCGTCGGCGCGCTGGAGCTGCCGCTGATGGGCCGCATCGCCGCCGGTGTCCCGATCGAGGCCATCAGCCACGCCTCCCACAATGTCGCCGTGCCGCAATCCATGGTGCGGGGCAGCGGTGAGCACTACGCGCTCGAGGTCAAGGGCGACTCGATGATCGAAGCCGGGATCAACGATGGCGACGTGGTGATCATCCGCGAAACCTCGACCGCCGACAACGGCGACATCGTCGTGGCGCTGGTGGAAGATCACGAGGCCACGCTCAAACGGTTCTTCCGCAAGGGCAACGCCATTGCGCTCGAAGCGGCCAACCCGGCCTACGAAACGCGTGTGCTGCCGGACGACAAGGTCAAGGTGCAGGGCCGCCTGGTCGGGCTGATCCGAACCTACTGATCGCGCTTCCGGCGCCCTGTCCACAAACGATCGCCCGTGATCTCGCGGGCGGTCGTCATTTTTAACGGCAGGCCAGTCCCGCCGGGATAGAAAGCCACGGCGCCCGAGCCCCTCAACCGTTCCGGATCGAAAACCTCGCAATCCAGCCCGTCGGGCACGGCACGGTTCGCCACGATCACATCGCCTTTGCGGCAGGCCACACTCTCAACCGCGCGCGCCCCGGTGACATGGCGCAACTTGATCGGCGCAGCCAGAACAGCCTCTGGCCACCGCGCAGCGGCCGTCACCTGGTCGGCCGCATCTCCGTCATTCTCCAGCCAGTTCAAGGCCACGAAGCCGCTACCACGCGGCTTGCTCAGCGCACGCCCACTCGGCGAAGCCAACCCAACCAGCGCGCCTTCCTCGGCGATCAGGATCACCGGCCGCGGCGTGAGCGCCCAAAGCACCAGGGCCGCGGCCACCGGAGCAAGCCCCGCGAACCGCAACCGGCCCTGCCACAGGACGATCAGAACGAACCCGCCCGCCATCAGCGGCAGGACACGCCAGTCGGGGCTCTGTATCGCGCCCCGCGCGCCTTCCATCTCGGCAACGCGATGTGCAACGCCCAGAATCCATCCCAGCCCCTGCCCGACGATCCACAGCGGCGGCGCCTCCAGCCCGAGTGGCATCAGAACGGCCGCCAGCACCATGGCCGGCATCACCAGAACCCCCATCAAGGGAACCGACAGCAGGTTCGCCACCAGTCCGAAATGCGCGATCTGGTTGAAATGCGCCGCCCCGATCGGCGCGGTCGCCGCCCCCGCCACCGCCGACGAGATCACCACTGCCGTTACCGGCCGCAGCCATGCGGGCCCCAATCCGATATCACGCTCGCGCAACCAGGCGAAGACGGCGACCAATGCCGTCGTCGCAGCAAAAGACATCTGGAAGCCAGGCGACAGCAACGCCTCGGGCCGCAGGATCAGAACCACAATCGCCGCCGTCGCCACCGCGCGCAGCGAAATCACCCGCCGGTCGGCCATCACGGCCAGCAACGCAACCCCCACCATGACAAAGGCGCGTTCGGTCGCCACATTGCCGCCCGACAGCGCCAGATATCCGGCCGCCACCGTCAGGGCCATCAACGCCGAAAGCTTCTTGGCCGGCAGGCGCAGCCCGACCCACGGCACAATGGAAAAACCGATGCGGAACACGGCAAAGACAAATCCCGCCAGCAGCCCCATGTGAAGGCCCGAAATCGCCAGAAGATGCGCCAGGTTCGAAGCCCGTAGCGCCTCAAGCGTGTTCTGTCCGATCCCGGCCCTGTCCCCGGTCATGATCGCCGCGGCAAACGCACCAGTTTCGCCCGGCAGCTGCTCCTGTACCCGCTGCGACAAAGCCATGCGCGCCCGAAACACGGGCTTTTCGCCCCCCGACGGCGCCCAGATGAGGAGCGGCGTGCGCGCATATCCCACGCCCCCCAGCTTCAGGAACCAGGCATGCCGCTGGAAATCGAAGCCGCCCGGCTCGACCGGGCCGCCAGGCGGGGCAAGATGCGCAGTCACGATCACCCGCGCGCCGGCCCATGGTGCACTGCCGGCTTCGCCGTGCAGGGAAATGCGGACGCGTTCGGGGGTCTTTGACGGCTCCAGATCAGCCAGAACCACCTTATCCAGCAAGATCCGCAACGCACCGCTGCCCGACCGGTCGATGCCGATCACCCGCCCTTCCACCGGGCCATAGTAACGCCATCCCAAGACGGGACGTTCGACCAGATGGGCCCGGGCACTGGCCAATGAAAGCCCAAGCATGACCAGGATCATCCCCCAGGCCAGCGGAGTCCAGGCCGCCGGCCGGCGCCACGCCGCCGCGGCAAGTACGATCAGCCCCCCGGCCAGGTAAGGGAGCAGCGCCAGAGGGGGTTCAATCCGAAGGGCAAAGTAGCCCCCTATCCCGACGGCCAGGCAAACCGGCACCCACGGAAACAGGTATCCACGCTGCGCCAAAAGCGCTTCTTCCACCCGCGTCAGCAGAGCCATGCCTTGTCCTTGCCTCGGCAGATCATTAGACAGGCGCCAAGTCTATTCCGCTCATGGTTACCGAAAGATTAACGACAGATGTCCCAAGCAGTCGTCACCCGCTTCGCGCCCTCTCCCACCGGCTATCTGCATATCGGCGGGGCCCGCACCGCGCTGTTCAACTGGCTCTATGCCCGTGGCCGCGGTGGCAAGTTCCTGCTTCGGATCGAGGACACCGACCGTGAACGCTCGACCCCCGAGGCCACGCAGGCCATCCTAAATGGCATGGCATGGCTGGGGTTAGATCACGATGGCGAAGTGGTCAGCCAGTTCTCGCGCGTCGACCGCCATGCCGAGGTCGCGCATGCGCTGCTGGAGAACGGCCATGCCTACAAGTGCTTTGCCACCCAGGACGAGATCCAGGCCTTCCGCGAGGAAGCCCGCGCCGAAAAGCGCTCGACCCTGTATCAAAGCCCATGGCGCGATGCCGATCCATCCACCCATCCCGATGCGCCCTACGTGATCCGTCTCAAGGCCCCACGAGACGGTGCCACGGTGATCGCCGACAAGGTGCAGGGCGATGTCACGATCCGCAACGACCAGCTGGATGACATGGTGCTGCTGCGTTCGGATGGCACCCCGGTCTACATGCTGGCCGTGGTGGTCGATGATCACGACATGGGCGTAACCCACGTGATCCGCGGCGACGATCACCTCAACAACGCCGCGCGCCAGCAACTGGTCTACCAGGCGATGGGCTGGGACGTGCCGGTCTGGGCGCATATCCCGCTGATTCACGGGCCCGACGGTAAGAAACTCTCGAAACGCCACGGCGCGCTTGGCGTCGAGGAATACCAGGCGATGGGCTATCCTGCTTCGGGCATGCGCAACTATCTCGCCCGCCTCGGCTGGAGCCATGGCGATGACGAATTCTTTACCGATGAACAGGCGCGCGAGTGGTTCGACCTCGCCGGCATCGGCAAATCGCCCGCGCGGTTCGACTTCAAGAAGCTGGAAAATCTCTGCGGTCAGCATATCGCCGCCACGGACGATGCTGCGCTGCTGCATGAGCTGGACGAGTTCCTGACCGCGACCGGGCAAGCCGCGCTGCCAAACACGAAAACTTCACTCATGCAGACAGCCATGCCCTTCCTGAAAGAGCGAGCCAAAACATACCCGGAACTTCTTGATAAAGCGGCATTTATCCTCAGCGATCGGCCTATCGTCCCGGACGAGAAATCGGCCAGTGCGCTCGATACTGCATCCCGTGGTATACTGAATGAATTGACGCCGCATTTGCAAAATGCTAGCTGGTCGCGTGACGCTCTCGAACAGGTCATGAACCAGTTCGCAGAGAACAAGGGCACAAAATTCGGCAAGCTCGCGGGCCCTCTCCGGGCCGCGCTCGCAGGCCGGGCAGCAACGCCCAGCGTGTTCGACATGATGCTGGTTCTGGGGCGCGATGAAACCCTGGCCCGTCTGTCCGACGCCGCCGCGGCCTGAGAGAGGTTTACCTTCTTTTAGGCCTGACTGACTAGGACAGCCCCACGCGGTCCGCGCGTGGGCGATATGAGGAAGGAAACAGCATGACAGACAGCACCAAGACCGCGACACTCACGATCGATGGCCAGTCCTTCGACCTGCCCGTGCTTTCGCCGACGGCCGGGCCGGATGTCATCGACATTCGCAAGCTCTACGCCGATGCCGGCGTGTTCACCTACGATCCCGGCTTTACCTCGACCGCATCCTGCGACAGCACGATCACCTTCATTGATGGCGGCAAGGGCGAACTTCTGCACCGCGGCTACCCGATCGACCAGCTGGCCGAAAAATCGCATTACCTCGAAGTGTGCTACTTGCTGCTTTACGGCGAACTGCCCACCGCGGCCGCACTGGACAAATTCGAAGACACGATCACCCGCCACACGATGATCCACGAGCAGATGCACAACTTCTTCCGTGGGTTCCGGCGTGATGCGCACCCGATGGCCACCATGGTGGGCGTCGTCGGCGCGATGTCGGCTTTTTACCATGACAGCACCGACATCTCCGATCCGCACCAGCGCGAGATCGCCTCGCATCGCATGATCGCCAAGATGCCGACCATCGCGGCAATGGCCTACAAGTACTCGATCGGCCAGCCCTTCGTGTACCCGCGCAACGATCTCGATTACGCGTCGAACTTCCTGCACATGTGCTTTGCCGTCCCGGCCGAGGAATATCAGGTCGATCCGATCCTCAGCCGCGCCATGGACCGCATCTTTACCCTGCACGCCGATCACGAGCAGAACGCCTCGACCTCCACCGTGCGCCTCGCCTCCAGCTCTGGCGCCAATCCCTTCGCCTGTGTCGCCGCCGGTATTGCATGTCTCTGGGGCCCGGCCCACGGCGGTGCAAACCAGGCCTGCCTCGAAATGCTCAAGGAGATTGGCAGCGTCGATCGCATCCCGGAGTTCATCGCCCGCGCCAAGGACAAGGACGATCCGTTCCGCCTGATGGGCTTTGGCCACCGCGTCTACAAGAACTTCGACCCGCGTGCGAAGGTGATGAAGCAATCGGCCGACGAGGTGCTGGACCTGCTTGGGATCGAAGACAACCCGATCCTGCAAGTGGCCAAGGAACTGGAAAAGCAGGCGCTGGAAGATCCCTATTTCGCCGAGAAGAAACTCTTCCCGAACGTGGATTTCTATTCGGGCATCATTCTCGAAGCGATGGGCTTCCCCACCTCGATGTTCACGCCGATCTTCGCCCTATCGCGCACCGTCGGCTGGATCTCGCAATGGAAAGAGCAGTTCTCGGACCCGGCGCACAAGATCGGCCGCCCTCGTCAGCTGTACCTGGGCGAGACCTACCGCGACTACGTGGATGTAGAAAACCGCTGACAACACCGGCGGTCGGAAAACAAAACGCCCCGGATATGCTCCGGGGCGTTTCGCGTTGTGCCAATTGTGATCAGCGGCCTTCGAAATGCGCCTTGCGCTTTTCCAGGAACGCCACCACCCCTTCCATGAAATCGCGGCTCTTGCCGGCCTTGCCCTGAAGCTTGGCCTCGGTGGTCAGCTGCCCCTCGAACGAGTTATCCCAGCTTTCGCGGATCGCCCGCTTGGTCAGTTCATAGGCCCGAGTGGGCCCGTCGGCCAGGTGACGCGCCCGTCCACGCCAATGGTCCTCGAACCCTTCGTCCGGCACCGCTTCCCAGATCATGCCCCAGTCATCGGCCTGTTTCGCACTGATCTTTTCGGCAAACAGCGCCGCTCCCATGGCTTTGGCCATCCCCATCGAGCGTGGCAGCGCATAGGTGCCCCCGGCATCCGGGATCAGGCCGATCCGCGTGAAGGCCTGCAGGAAATAGGCGCTCTCGGCCGCAATGACCACGTCCGTTGCCAGCGCCAGGTTGGCCCCTGCCCCGGCCGCCGGGCCATTGACCGCGGCGATTGTCGGCAACCGACATTCGGCGATCGTTTTCAGCATCGGATTGTATTCATCGCGCAAGCCGCGCTCGAGGTCCATCGCCCCGGCATTGGCATCGCCCAGATCCTGGCCCGAACAGAACGCGCCACCGGCCCCGGTCAGCACGACCACGCGCGCGCCATCGGGTTCGGCATGGCGGACTGCATCGGGAATCTCGGCCCGCATCTGCGATGTCAGGGCATTCATCTTGTCAGGACGGTTGAGCGTTATGACGGCAATCCCGTCCGCCACCTCATAGGTGATCGTCTTGTAGACCATGTGCGAGCCTCGCTTTTCTTTTTCCACAATGAACCCCATCGCGGGCCATGGGGAAAGCGAAACCCGGCGTCACCGGTTCATGATCTCGTCCAGCCGCTTCGATTCGTCCTCGCTCAACGCCGCTTCGCCCGGCGCCGCGGCCCGCGACCGGCGCCGCAGGTAGGCGATTCCACCCACGCCGCCCAGAATCAGCATTGCCGGCCCTGCGCCCCAGAGAATCCAGTTGCTGCCACCCATCCGCGGGTTCAACAGCACGTATTCGCCATAGCGGTCGACAAGGAAGGTTTTCACCTCCTCGTTGCTGTCCCCGGCCACCAGACGCTCGCGCACCAGAAGCCGCAGATCGCGGGCCAGATCAGCGTTCGAATCGTCGATGCTCTCGTTTCGGCAGACAAGGCACCGCAAGTCCTTGGAAATTTCCCTGGCACGGGCTTCCAGCGCTGGATCTTCCAGAACCTCGTCCGGCTGCACCGCCCAGACAGGCGATGCCAGGAACAACAGGATCATCAGCACGCGTTTCATCATTCTGCCGGCACCCCCTGCATCGGCGCCTTGCGCGCACCTGCGGCCACACGATAGCGCCGATCGCTCAGGCTCAACGCGCCACCCAGTGCCATCAGGATGGCCCCGCCCCAGATCCAATTGGCCAGCGGCTTGTAATAGGTGCGCATCGCCCATCCGCCACCCTCCTGCGGATCGCCGATCACCACATAGACGTCACGCAGGAACCCGTTGTCGATCGCCGCCTCGGTGGTGGGCTGCCCCGCCACGGGATAAACCCGTTTTTCGGGCGTCAGGTTGGAAATCCTTTCGCCATTCTTCGACAGTTCGACAATCCCCATGGTCGACACATAGTTCGGTCCCGGCACGCGCTCGACCGCCTGCAACGTAAGGGTGAAACCCGCCACGTCAAAGCTCTCGCCCGTCTGCACCACGCGGATATCTTCAACCTCCCAGGCCAGCAGGCCCGCGATACCCGCCATGGTCACACCGAGGCCGCCATGCGCCACCGCCTTGCCCCAATCGGCCCGCGGCAGCCGCGCCAGACGCCCCAGTCGGTTGCCTCCGCGCCCGGTGCGCGACATCAGGTCCGTCACCGCCCCGGCCACCAGCCAGGTGCCCAGCATCAGCCCAAGCGGCCCAAGCGCGCTGCGTTCGGTCTGGATCGCCCAGATCAGCGCGCCGACGGCCAACGCCAGCACCGCAGCCGGCCACAACCCGCGCACCGTTCGGCCTAGGCGCGCTCGTTTCCACGGCAGCATGGCGCCAATCGGCAGGATCAGGCCCAGCACCACCATGAAGGGTGTAAAGGCCTGATTGAAGAACGGCGCACCGACCGACAGCTTGCGATCGAAGAACATCTCGCTGACCAGCGGCCAGATCGTGCCGATGAACACCACGAAGGCGGAAACCCCCAACAAGATATTGTTGAACACCAGCGCCGATTCCCGGCTGACCAGGCCGAAGACCCCCTTGGCCTCCATAACGCCCGCCCGCGCGGCATAGAGCGTCAGCGCCCCGCCGACAAAGACACCCAAGATCAGCAGCAGGAACACCCCGCGCTCGGGATCGGTGGCAAAGGCATGAACCGAGGTAATGATCCCCGAACGGGTAATGAACGCGCCCACCAGCGAAAAGCCGAACGCGATAATCGCCAGCAGCACGGTCCAGCTTTTCAGCGACTCGCGTTTCTCCACGACGATCGCCGAATGCAGCAGCGCCGCAGCGATCAGCCAGGGCATGAAACTGGCGTTCTCGACCGGGTCCCAGAACCAGAAGCCACCCCAGCCCAGTTCGTAATAGGCCCACCAGCTGCCCAGCCCGATACCCACGGTCAGGAACATCCACGCCGCCAGAGTCCACGGCCTCACCCACCGGCCCCAGGCCGCATCGACGCGCCCCTCGATCAGGGCGGCGACGGCGAAGGAAAACGACATGCTCAGCCCGACGTACCCGAGATAAAGAAATGGCGGATGAAAGGCGAGCCCGGGATCCTGCAGCAACGGGTTCAGATCCTGCCCGTCAAACGGCGGCACTTGCATCCGGATGAACGGGTTGGACGTGAACAGGATGAAGGCAAAGAACGCGGCGCCGATCGAACCTTGCACCGCCAAAATGCGCGCTCGCATCGTCGGCGGCAGGTTGCCGCCGAACCACTGCGCCATCGCGCCAAAAAGCGTCACGATCAGCACCCAGAGCAGCATCGAGCCTTCATGGTTTCCCCAGACGCCCGTCACCTTGTATAGCATCGGCTTGGCAGAGTGGCTGTTCAGAACCACCAACTGAAGCGAGAAATCCGAGGTCACGAAAGCATAGGTCAGCGCCGCGAAGGCCACCAATGTCAGCATGAACTGCAAATTGGCGGCGGGCTCTGCAAAGGCCATCCAACCGGGCCAGCGTTTCTGCGCGCCAACCAGCGGTACGATCATCTGCAAACAGGCCGTCACGAAGGCCAGGATCAGGGCGAAATGTCCGAGTTCTGCTATCATGCCCCGAGTTATAAGGGCGCAGCCCGGCGCGTCCAATAACAAACGCGCCGGATACATGTTCACATTGTCGCGGGTCGCGCCGCAACAAAGGCCCAGCCGGGATCAGCGCCCCAGATCCGCCCCTCGCTGCCACGCCCGAAGCGCCGGATTCGGTCCCGGCTGCATGGCCTCCAGCGTCAGATCGGCATCCCGTCGCGTGTCCGCCGCGCCCGGGCTTTCGGCATGCCGCCCCACCGCGTCCAGCCGTTCCAGGTTGTCCACAACCGCCGGAACTGAGGCCAGCGTGCGGGTGATCTGACGCTGGAATTCCTGGCCCTTGGCCTGGTGGCGTGCGCCGAAGTAGAAGCTCACGATCGCCCCCAGAAGCCACCAGAGCGGCTCGGGCACCAGCGCAATGCCCTGCATCCGTGCGGCAAACCAGACCGGATCAACCATCGCCGCAATGAAAAGCCCCAGTGTGCCGAGCGCCAGTGCCGGACGTGGCAAACGGTTGACGGCATCCATCACCCGGTCGAACAGCCCGCGTTTGGGAAACTCGAACTCGCCGGCAAACTGCTCCAGCGCCTTGGCCTGCATCTCGGCCGATCGGGTCGCCGCAGCTTCCGCGTTCTCGCGAAACACCTCGACAGTTTCGTGCACGCCGCGCCCCCCATCGCCGAACACCAGCGTGAAAATCCGCTCGATCATCCCCATGCAGCCACCCTTTCGCGAAACTGCGCCTCGCTCAGGTGAAACGCCGGGCTGATAAACTCCTCGGCTCGCCGTATCCACCCGCCCTTTCCGCCTGCGCGGGCGCGGGCGTATTTGCGGCTCGCCGGGCGCCGGTCAGCCAGCCGGAAATAGTAGTTCCGCCGCGCGATCCCGTAGGCATCGGCGATATGGTCGGGCGCGGCCTGCGCGGCTGCATGCGCGGCCTGCGCCGTCACCGGCCCGATCACCCCGTCGACATCAACCTCGTATCCCATCTCGCGCAGCAACCGCTGAAGGATCTTCACCGCGTTGGCGCCGGCATTCACATACATATCGAACACGCTCGCCTGCAGAACCTGCGGTAACCGCTCGATCCCCGGTTTGCGAAAATAGTGCTCCAGGAAAATATCCACCGCCTGCGCCCGGCTCAGCCGGCGCACGTCGGCCACATCCACATCGCCGTCGCGGTCCAGGTCCAGCCCCAGCCGCCGCATCGTA
The DNA here is from genome assembly GCF_005434965.1 of Marimonas lutisalis. GTDB lineage: Bacteria > Pseudomonadota > Alphaproteobacteria > Rhodobacterales > Rhodobacteraceae > Marimonas_A > Marimonas_A lutisalis. The sequence continues at coordinate 1,183,175 of NZ_SKCI01000001.1, read as the reverse complement.
TGGATTGTCACGCCGAAATTCGTGGCCCCACCCGGATCATCCGGATCGTTCACGAATCCGCCTTCGCGGGCCACGATCTCTTCGGCAATCTCTTGAACGCGTGTCATCTGCCACACCTCTCACCTTTTTCGGCAAGGGTGCGACAGACCGGTTAACGCGCGCCTTAACTACCGCCCGGTTCCTGGTAGACGCCTTGCTCTTTCAGCGCATCCACCACTTCGCGCGGCATGTAAGTCTCATCATGTTTGGCAAGGATTTCAGAGGCTTCAAAGACACCGTTCACCAATTTTCCGGTCCCGATCATGCCCTGGTTCTCGGCAAAGAGGTCCGGCAGAACGCCGGTATAGGTCACCTTCACGCTCTCGCCGCCATCGGTGACGTTGAAGCTGACCGTCTCGCCTTGCCCACGCACCAGGCTGCCTTCTTCAACCAGCCCGCCGATCCGGAAGGTCTCAGTCGGCGCCGGCGGTTCTTCCACAACCTGCGTGGGTGACCGGAAGAAATTGATGCCGTCCTTCATCCCGTAGCCGATCAACGCGGTCGAGATGATCAACGCGAAAATCGCTAAGAAAATCACCTGGATACGGCGTTTCTTTTTCAGCCCCTTCATGGTCCAGACCTCCTCACGGGAAGCAGGGCGCCAGCATCAGGCCCTGCGTCTCCTTCAGACCTAGCATCAGATTGGCATTCTGCAAGGCCTGCCCACTGCTACCTTTTGTCAGGTTATCCAGCGCCGCGATCACGATGGCCCGGCCCTCGATGCGGTCGCCGGTCACGCCGATATGGCAGAAATTGCTGCCCCGCACATGGTGCGTGCTGGGCGTTTCGCCAAAGGGCAGCACCTCGATGAACGGCTCATCGGCATAGGCGGCCGCTAGCGTCTCGTGCACCTTGGCCGCGTCGCCGCTGACATACCCGGTGGCCAGAATACCCCGGTTCGCCGGGATCAGGTGCGGCGTGAACTGGATTTTCACGTCCCGCCCGGCCAGCTTGGAAAACTCCTGGTCAAACTCACCCAAGTGCCGGTGCGTGCCGCCAACGGCATAGGCGTTGTAGCCTTCGGACAGCTCCGCATGCAGCAGGTTTTCCTTCAGGCTCCGGCCCGCGCCGCTCACCGCGCATTTCAGATCGAGGATAATGTCCTCCAGCCCGATCACACCCGCCGAAATCAGGGGCCGCAGGATGTATTGTCCGGTCGCCGCGTTGCATCCCGTCCCGGCCACCAGCCTCGCGCCCCGGATCTCGTCGCGGTAGAACTCGGTCAGGCCATAGACCGCCTCTTTCTGCATCTCCACGGCGCTGTGCGGATTGCCGTACCATTTCTCATAGGCCGCCGGGTCGCGCAGCCGGAAATCGGCGCTCAGGTCGACGATTTTCAGATGCTTCGGCAGGCCCGAAATCACCTGCTGGCTGGTCTTGTGCGGCAAGGCGCAGAAGCACAGGTCCACCGTGCTAAAGTCGATCTCGTCAAAGCCCACCATGTCGGGCAGGTCCAGGTGGCGCAGATGCGGGAACACCTGAGCCAGGCTCTGCCCGGCCTTGGAATGCGCGCCAAGTGCCACGATTTCCATGTCTCCATGGGTGGCAATCAGCCGGATCAGTTCGGCGCCGGTGTAGCCGGACGCGCCCAGGATGGCGATCTTGTGGGTCATGTCGAACCCCTTTTCAATTGTTCGGATGTGTTGTGACGAAAAACCGGGCGAGGCTCAAGCGGCCTCGAACTCGATTCGTCGTCGCAGGAATTGCGTGGCGCGGCTGCTCACCGTCTTGGGGTCACCCGTCGTCAGGAATTTCGCTTCGGTGCCGTCCCCCAGCATGTTCGGGTGCCGCTCAAGGTAATCGGCAAGGCTTTCAGCCACCAGATTGGCTTGGCTGTAGACAGTCACGTCCGGCCCCAACGCCGCCTGGAATTCCTTTTCCATCAGCGGGTAATGGGTGCAGCCCAGGATGGCCGCCTGCGGATGCGGCATCTTCCGCTTCAACGCGTCGACATGCGATTGCACCAATGCTTCGGCCAGGATCATGTCGCCTTCTTCGATGGCATCGACCAACCCGCCACAGGCCTGCGCCTCGACATCCACGCCGATGGCGCGAAACGCCAGTTCGCGCTGGAACGCGCGGCTTGCCACCGTGGCGGGCGTCGCGAAAAGCGCCACGTTCTTCACCGCCACCTCGCGCGGGGGCGAATTGTCGCCCCACTGCCGCTCGGTCAGCGCCTCGATCAGCGGCACGAAGACGCCCAGCACCCGCTTGTCCGCCGGGATCCAGCTTTCCTGCATCCGCCGCAACGCCGCCGCGCTCGCCGTGTTACAGGCCAGGATCACAAGGTCGCAACCCTCCGCCCACAGACGCTCGACCGCCTTGCAGGTCAGCCCATAAACATCGTCGGCATCGCGCACCCCATAGGGCGCATGCGCATTGTCCCCCAGGTAGACAAACGGCACGTCCGGCAACCGCTTGGTCACCGCGTCCAGAACGGTCAGGCCGCCCAGCCCACTGTCGAAAATGCCTACTGCCATGATGCCTGCTTGGCTTATGCGCGATGCTTCTCTTCGAACTCAAAGCCAAGGGCGGAAGAATCCACCGGCTTCGGAGACAGCTCATAGGTGGATTTTCGCAGAAAATCCATCATTGCTTTTGCGTCTTTTGCGCGCGCATCCAGCTCCGCGCGCGGGATCGGATCGCCGATCACCACGTCGACATCGGTGTTCACCCGCGCCTTGAACTCCTTGATCAGCAGCCCCATGCGCAACGTCGTGTGCATGTGGCTGGCCAACTGGAACATCCGGCTGGTCGACCCGTCAAAGAACACCGGCACCACCGTGGCGCCGGATTTCGCCACCATCCGCGCCGTGAACGACCGCCAGCCGGGATCGAGCGCACGGGAAAAGGGTTTTGCCGCAGTGCTGACCGTGCCACCGGGGAAAATTCCGATCGCCCCGCCCTCACCCAGATAGCGCAGCGCCTCCTTGCGGGTTTCAAGGTTCAGTTTCACCGCCTCTTTCGTTTCCTCGAACGACACCGGCAGCACCACGCGGTTCAGATCCTCGGCCTTGCGGAACACGTGATTGGCAAGGATGCGGAAATCCCCCCGTGTCCGGCTCAGGATATGGCCCATCATCAGGCCGTCCAGAATGCCATAGGGGTGATTGGCAATCAGGATCAGCGGCCCGTTGGCGGGAATATTGGATAACGATCCGCCCACCACATTCAGCGACAGGCCATACCGCTCGACCATCACCTCCCAGAAATCGCGGCCATTCGCCACCTCGACCTCGTAACCGCGCGCGCGCCGGATCAGGCCCAGCCGCCCGGTGGCATTTTCCATGAAGCGGATCATCGCCCGGCCGCCGCGGGTTGCAGCGGAATGGGCGTAAGAGATATCTCTTGCGATGTGACGGTTGTGTGCCATGGGCATCAGGATAGGATCAGACGACGTTTACGCGGCGTCATAAGGCCGTATCGCCAGTCTGACCAGCATTCATGACAATTCCATGAAGATTCGGCGCGGCCCGGGGAAACCGGGCCACACCTGATCTTACTCGGCGGCCTGAACCACCGGTGCGCCGCCGCTTTTCAACTCGGCCAGGATTTCCTCGCGCCGCTTCGCGGCCTTCTCGGCATTCTCTGCCTTGACCGGGCCGAACCCGCGCACCTTCAGCGGCAATTCTGCCAGTTCGGTGACCAGCGCCATGTTCGACGCGTCCACCTTGGGCAGCCACTCCGCCATATCGGCCTCGTATTGCGCGATCAGCGCGCGCTCCATCTTCCGCTCCTCGGTGCGTCCGAACGGATCGAGCGCGGTGCCGCGCAGGCGCTTCATCTTCGCCAGCAGCCGGAACCATTTCATCATGCCCGGTCCAAATTCGCGCTTCATAGGGCGTCCGTTCGGCCCCTCTTTCGACAGGAGCGGCGGCGCCAGGTGGAAGCTCGGCCGGAAATCGCCCTCGAACTGCTGTTTGGCTTTCTCCAGCGTGTTCAGGTGCAGCCGGGCGACCTCGTATTCGTCCTTGTAGGCCAGCACCTTGTGATAGCCTTTGGCGACCGCCTCCTTCAGGGCCTCATCGGCCACGCTGTCCACCAGCTTGCGATAACGCTTGGCCAGCCGGTTGTTCTGATAGACCTTCAGATGATCGGCCCGATAGGCAATCCGCTCGTCCAGCGTCTTCGGCAGTTCCACCACCACGGGCTCCAACAGCTTCTGCACCTCCTCGGGGTGCAGCACGGCCCAGCGGCCGATATCAAAGGCCCGCAGATTACCCTCGATCGCCGCGCCGTTCAGGCGGATCGCATCCATGATCGCCTCGCGGCTCACCGGGATCAGGCCCATTTGCCAGGCCCCGCCGAACACCATCATGTTCGAATAGATACTGTCGCCCAGCGTGATCCGCGCCAGGTCGCTCGCGTCGAACAGGCTCAGCTTATCGCGCAGCCGCGCCTCGAGTTGGAGTTCCAGCCGATCGGTCGGAATCGTGAACTCCGAATGCCGGGTGAATTCGCCGGTGATGATCTCGTGGCTGTTGACCACCGCGCCGGTCTTGCCCGGGCTGGTCAGGCCCAGCGTGCCGCGCCCGGCACTGACCACCAGGTCGCCGCCGATCAGCGCATGCGCTTCGCCGGTGGCCACCCGCACGGCGTTGATGTCTTCGGGGTCGTTGGCCAGGCGCACGTGGATATGCACCGCGCCGCCCTTCTGCGCCAGGCCCGCCATCTCCATCATGCCCGCGCCCAACCCGTCGATCTGCGCCGCCTGCGCCAGCACCGCGCCGATCGTCACCACGCCAGTGCCGCCGACACCGGTGATGACCACGTTATGCGTGCCGTTGATCTTCGGCAGTTCGACGTCTGGCAGGTGCGGCAGATCCAGGTCGGTCGTCGCCTCTTTCTTCACCTTGGCGCCTTCCAGCGTCACGAAACTGGGGCAGAACCCTTTCAGACAGCTGAAATCCTTGTTGCAGGACGACTGGTCGATCGCCCGCTTGCGGCCTAGTTCGGTTTCCACCGGCACGATCGAGACACAGTTCGACTGGATCCCGCAATCGCCGCAGCCCTCGCACACATCGGTGTTGATGAATACGCGCTTGTCGATATCGGGGAACTTGCCGCGCTTTCTGCGCCGGCGCTTCTCTGCCGCACAGGTCTGAACGTAAAGAATGGCCGATACGCCCTTGTATTCACGAAACTTCCTCTGAACCTCATCCAGCTCGGCGCGCTCGTGCTTCTCCACGTCCGCCGGGAACGACGCCAGATCGACATCCTCTTTCTCATCATAGACCAGCGCCACGTGCTCGATACCGAACGCCTTGAGTTCGCGGGCGATCTGCTGCGCCGAAAGCCCGCCTTCATGAGTCTGCCCGCCGGTCATGGCCACGGCATCGTTGAACAGGATCTTGTAGGTCATGTTGACGCCGCTGCCGACAGCAGCCCGGATCGCCTGCAGGCCCGAGTGGTTATAGGTTCCGTCGCCCAGGTTCTGAAATACGTGGTCGCGCTTGGAAAACGGCGCTTCGCCGATCCAGTTGGCCCCCTCGCCCCCCATATGGGTGAATCCCAGCGTATCGCGCTCCATCCACTGCGCCATGAAGTGACAGCCGATCCCGGCATAGGCACGGCTACCTTCCGGCACCTTGGTCGAGGTGTTGTGCGGACAGCCAGAGCAGAAATAGGCCAGTCGGCTGGCGATCTCCTCGGCATTGTCGGCGCGCTTGGCATTGTCCAGCTCGGCCATACCGGCCTTGATCCCCTCGGTTGAGCGCCCTTCCTCGATCAGGATATTGCCCAGCTTCTCGGCAATCATCACCGGATCCAGCGCCCAGCGGCTGGGGAAAAGCTCCTCGCCACCCTGCCCCTTGTACCAGCCGTAAACCCGGCGGCCCTGCCGGTTGTCAAACAGCGCCTCCTTGATCTGCACTTCCAGCAGTTTGCGCTTCTCCTCGACCACAACGATCAGGTCGAGCCCCTCGGCCCACTCGTTGAAGCCCTTCATGTCCAGCGGCCAGACCTGCCCCACCTTGTAAGTGGTGATCCCCAGCCGTTCGGCCTCGGCCTCGTCGATCCCCAGCAGGGCCAGCGCGTGCTCCAGGTCCAGCCAGTTCTTGCCATGGCTCACAAGCCCGATCTTGGCGCCGGGCTTGCCCCAGACGCGATTGTCGATCTTGTTGGCATGGGCAAAGATCTCGGCCGCCTTGCGCTTGTAATCGATCAGGCGGGCCTCCTGCACGATCCGGTCATCAACCAACCGAATGTTCAGCCCACCCTCCGGCATCTCGAAGTCCGGCGTGACGAACTCCAGGCGGTCGGGCGCCCCGTCCACCACCGCCGTCGCCTCGATCGTATCCTTCATCACCTTCAGGCCCACCCAGACCCCGGCAAACCGGCTCAGCGCCAGTCCGTAAAGGCCATAGTCAAGAATCTCCTGCACCCCCGCGGGACTGACCACCGGCATGTAGGCATCGACCAGCGCCCACTCGCTCTGGTGCAAGACGGTCGAGGATTCGCCGGTATGATCGTCACCCATCGCCACCAGCACACCACCATTGGGGCTGGTGCCTGCCATGTTGGCATGGCGGAAAACGTCGCCGGTGCGATCAACGCCCGGGCCCTTGCCATACCACAGGCCAAAGACGCCATCGAACTTACCTTCACCGCGAAGCTCGGCCTGCTGACTGCCCCACAGTGCCGTGGCAGCCAGGTCCTCGTTCAGCCCGGCTTCGAACTTGATGTCGTGATCTGTCAGGATCTGTCCGGCGCGCGTCATCTGCATATCGACCGCGCCCAGGGGCGACCCGCGATATCCGGTCACATACCCGGCGGTGTTCAGCCCCGCCTGCGCATCGCGCTGCTTTTGCGTCAGCATCAAGCGCACAAGCGCCTGCGTGCCATTCAAGAGCACCTGCTTCTTGTCCAGATCGTATTTGTCCTGAAGCGATACCTGTTGCTTGCTCATCGCGCGTCTCCCCTAAGCCAGTGGCTTCCATTTGAGCATAACGTAATATTAGGTCATATTTTTTGACCTACCAACGGGAATTTTTTCCCATGACCCTACGTTTTCGTGAGGTTAAAGGTGCCATTTCAAAACGTTTCGTGCGAGTAGTTGGGCATATTAAGAAAGTTGCGAACATGGATTGGGACAAACTCAGGATATTTCACGCGGTCGCCGATGCCGGGTCGCTGACCCATGCAGGCGATACGCTGCATCTCAGCCAGTCGGCGGTGTCACGTCAGATTCGCGCCCTCGAAGAGGCCCTGAACACGACCCTTTTTCACCGTCATGCCCGTGGCCTGATTCTCACCGAACAGGGCGAATTGCTGTTCGATGCCACCCGCGCCATGGTCAAACGCCTCGATGCCGCCACCGCCCGCATCCGCGACAGCGAAGAAGAAGTGTTCGGCGAACTGCGCGTGACCACCACAACCGGCTTCGGCACGCTCTGGCTCGCGCCGCGTCTGCGCGCGCTTTATGACAAGTATCCCGAACTCAAGATCGACCTCATGCTCGAAGAGCGCGTGCTCGACCTGCCCATGCGCGAGGCCGATGTCGCCATCCGCATGAAGGAGCCCAGCCAGGCCGACCTGATCCGCAAACGGCTGATGGGCGTGCGCATGCGCCTCTATGCAAGCCCTGAATACCTCGACCGCGCAGGCGTGCCCGAGACCATCGCCGATCTGCGCGATCACCGCCTGATCTGCCAGAATGTCGGCGCCACGCAGGTCGGCGCCGGCGCCTCGCTGGTCAAGGAACTGCTCAGCCACGACATCCCGTCGCTTCTGACCGTGAACAACTATTTCGGTGTGCTCCAGGGCGTGCTTCACCACCTGGGAATAGGCGTGCTGCCCGACTACGTCACCCAGGACTTCCCGAATCTTCAGCGCGTCCTGCCCGAGGTCGAGTCGGGCGAAATCCCTGTGTTTCTCGCCTTCCCCGAGGAATTGCGCCAATCCAAACGGATTGCCGCCTTCCGCGACTTTGTCCAGGAAGAGATCATCGCATACCGTAAACAGGTTAAAAATCAGGCGGTTGAGTAACTTGTTAATCAGTTATGCGCAGGCTGCATAACGGCCATGCTGCACCTGCGGCATAAAGGAGCTTGATCGGACAAGGTTCGCCACTTAATTGATCACTCGACGGTGATGTTCGATGTTCATCGCATCACTTTCATACCTCCCTGTTGGACTTCGGCCGAGCTTAGTGCTCGGCCTTTTTTTTGCTGCCGCATTATCGTGCAGCGCGAATTTCCGGCGATTGCGTCAATTCACCCATTGGAATTGCGCGAACGGAGATTTACCACTCATGGTAATTGAATCACCGGGGGACAGGCTGGACATGGCTCTTTCATCATCGGCGTTGGATATGGACCTGCGGATTCGCCTGGTCGACGCGCTCTATGACCTGGCCGATACCATCCTGAATCCGCCCGCGCCCACCACCGGCCAGCGCGCCGCAAATTATCTGCGCCAGCTTTCCGAAATCACGTCCCAGAGCGTCTCGCCCGAACCCAAAGAAGTCAAAACCATTCTGGCAGAGGTCGAGGCCCTGCTCGAGCGGACCTAGGCCCCGATCACCGGCAAGCTGCCGCTGGCAAACGGGCTCAACCGCTCCGGCGGTCCATCCCGGATCACGATGTTTTCCTCGTGCACGATGAACAGCCCCTCGACAGTTTCGATCCCCGGCTCCAGCGTAATCACCATCCCCTCCTCCAGCACGGCGCCATCGCGGGCGGTCAGCGAAAGTCCCTCGGTCAACTGCATGCCAAGCCCATGGCCCAGCCGCCCAGCCGTTTCACCCGCGCCAACGATCTGCGCCATCGCCTGCCAGACGTCGCTGGCCCGCGCCCCGGGTCGGGCCACTTCCTCAGCGGCGGCAACGGCATCAAGCAGGTGCCCCCACGCCGCCTCGGCCCTTGGACTGGCCTCGCCGATGGCGAAATTCCGGTCATAGTCGCAGAAATACCCGTCCCACACCGCGCCCGTATCCAGCATCAGAACATCGCCGCGCTGCAGCGGCGTGGCATCGGCCGGTGAAATCACATCCGCATATCCCAACGGCCCCGCGCCCCCGGCCAGGTAAGGCACCCAATCCGCGCCCTCTTCCAGAAGCAAGCGCTGAAACCCGCGAAACACCTCTTCCAGCGCCGCGCCTTCACCCGCCACTTCGCCCACGCGGTCAAAAGCGCGCCCCGCAATGGCACAGGCACGACGGATCTTGGTGATCTCGGCCTCGGACTTCACCGCGCGCAGCCGTGCCATGATCCCGGCATCATCGCCAAAGTCGATCCCCATGGCCTGCAGCCGCCCGAAATCAGCCAGCGGCATGCGCAGATGCGTCTCGCGCCCCGAAGGCAGGCCCACGCGCCCGCCCGGTGCCAATTCGTGCAAGGTCTGCGCCAGCAGGCTCACCCCATCATCCACCGGGTGTGGCGCGGCCCAGGTGCGGATATCCTCGATCCACGTGCGCGCCATGAGCGCCGCCCCGATCGACGGGATTACCGCCACCGGAGCCCCGCTTTCCGGCACGATCAGGAACCACGGTCGGCTGGGGCTTTCCCAGAACCGGGTCAGGAACCCGGTGAAATAGCGGATCTCGGGTTCGGTCGTCAGCAGCAGCGCGCCCAGGTCGGCCTCGCTCATGGCTCGCTGTGCCCGCGCCACGCGGTCGCGATACTCCTGCGTTTCGAACCCGCGCGTCACTCGGGCGCCTCGCTCAGGATGCACAGCACCCGAACATCCGGCCCCAGCGGGTCCATTGCCATCAACGCGGCCAGACCCGCCCCGCCTGACGGAGTCGTCTCGAACCCGGCCTCGGCCAGCACCGGCATGGCGGCTGCCACCTCGTCTTCGGTGATCGTCACAAAGGCATCGGCATCGCGCGCCAGCCCTTTCAGCGCGATCAGCGACGGCTCCTTGCAATCCAGCCGCCCCATCGACGATACCGGCCCTTCCGTCACCACCGACCGTCCGGCCCGCACGCTCTCCATCAGCGCCGGCGCCGCCTCGGGCTCGACCACGATGATCTGCGGATAATCGCCCCATTTCTCGCGGAAATAGGCCGCGCAGGCCCCCGCCAGTCCGCCAACACCGGCCTGCAGGAAGATGTGCGTCGGCGGTTCGTCCATCTCGCGCACCACCTCGTCGGCCAGCGCCACATAGCCCTCCATCACCCGGTAGGGCCGCTCGATATAGCCGTCCCAGGACGAATCCGACAAAAGCTCCCAGCCGTTTTCCTCGGCTGCCCGCATCGCCGCGGCCATACTCTCCTCGTATGTCGCGCCCGCGCGCACCACCTTGGCCTCGATGCCGCGCAGCCGACTGGCAAACTCCTCGGGCACCGTCTCGCTCAGGTAGATCACCGCCTTCGCGCCAAAGGCCATCGCGCCTGCCGCCAGAGACAGCCCGTGATTGCCCGCGCTGGCGGCTACATAGGTCCGCCCCTTGGCCAGCCCCGCCTCGGCATCGCGGGCAATCACATAGGCCGCGCCAAGCGCCTTGAAACTGCCCAGCCCCATGCGAAACCGCTCATCCTTGATGAACACCTCGCCCGCGCCCGCGAAGCCATCCAGCCGATCCAGCGGCGTGCGATCATCGAACGGGCACCGCGTCAGAAGCGCGCCCACAGCGCCCGCATCCACGCTGGGCCACGGCACATCGGCCAGCCCTGCCCAATCAAGCCCCCGGCCCCGCCACGGATTTTCGAAACGCTGCATTTCAGTCCCCTTTTCGCGTCCAGCGCCACCATTGGCGTTTCGTCCGCGGCCTGCAACCCCGCATGAACCATGCCAAGGTCGAAAAACCGCACCGCTTGCCCCTTCCATGCGCCGCGCCCTTGGCTTATGACGGCGCCAGGCCGCCTGCCACGGCACATGCATCTGGGGAAGAGCACCACATGACCGAGCCCGCCATCACCGAAGACCTGATCGAAGCCCACGGCCTCAAGCCGGACGAGTACCAGCGTATCCTGGAAATCATCGGGCGCGAGCCCAGCTTTACCGAGCTCGGTATTTTCTCGGCGATGTGGAACGAACACTGCTCTTACAAGTCCTCCAAGAAATGGCTGCGCACCCTGCCCACCGAAGGCCCGCAGGTCATCTGCGGCCCCGGCGAAAACGCGGGCGTGATCGACATTGGCGATAACCAGGCCGTCATCTTCAAGATGGAGAGCCACAACCACCCTTCCTATATCGAGCCCTACCAGGGCGCGGCCACCGGCGTGGGCGGCATCCTGCGCGATGTCTTTACCATGGGGGCCCGTCCTATCGCCGCGATGAACTCGCTCAGCTTCGGCGCGGTCGATCACCACAAGACCCGCCAGCTGGTGCATGGTGTGGTCGAAGGCATCGGCGGCTACGGCAACTGTTTCGGTGTGCCGACCGTGGGTGGCGAAGTTCGCTTCGATCCGGCCTATAACGGCAACTGCCTGGTGAACGCCTTCGCCGCCGGCTTGGCAGACGCCGACAAGATTTTCTATTCGGCCGCCTCGGGCGTCGGCATGCCGGTGGTCTATCTCGGCGCCAAGACCGGCCGAGACGGCGTCGGCGGCGCCACCATGGCGAGCGCCGAGTTCGATGAGACGATCGAGGAAAAACGCCCCACCGTGCAGGTGGGCGACCCCTTCACCGAAAAACGCCTGATGGAGGCGACGCTGGAACTGATGCAGACCGGCGCGGTGATCTCGATCCAGGACATGGGCGCCGCCGGCCTCACCTGCTCGGCCGTGGAAATGGGCGACAAGGGCGGCCTTGGCGTCAAACTGCAGCTCGACGACGTGCCGCAGCGCGAAGAGAACATGACCGCCTACGAGATGATGCTCTCGGAATCCCAGGAACGCATGCTCATGGTGCTGCGCCCGGAAAAAGAGGCCGAGGCCCGCGCGGTGTTCGAGAAATGGGACCTCGATTTCGCCATCGTCGGCGAAACAATCGCCGAGGACCGCTTCCTCATCCTGCACGGCAACGAAGTGAAGGCCGACCTGCCGCTCGCCACCCTCTCGGGCTCCGCCCCCGAATATGACCGCCCGTGGGAGGCCACCGCGCCGGCCGAGCCGCTCGATGCCGCCACCGTGCCCGGCATCGATCCGGTCGACGGGCTGCGCGCACTGATTTCCTCGCCCAACTACGCGGCGAAACAGTGGATCTACGAACAGTACGACACCATGGTCATGGCCGACACGGTGCGCACCCCCGGCTTCGGCGCGGGCGTCATCCGCGTCCATGACACCGGCAAGATGCTGGCCTTCACCTCCGACGTGACGCCGCGCTACGTCAAGGCCAACCCGGCGATGGGCGGCAAACAGGCCGTGGCCGAGGCTTACCGCAATCTCACCGCCGTGGGCGCGACCCCGCTTGCCTCGACCGACAACCTCAATTTCGGCAATCCCGAAAAGCCCGAGATCATGGGCCAGTTCGTCGGCGCGATCAAAGGCATCGGCGAAGCCGTCGCCGCCCTCGACATGCCGATCGTCTCGGGCAACGTCTCGCTCTACAATGAAACCGATGGCGCGGCGATCCTGCCAACGCCGACCATTGCTGCCGTCGGCCTGATCAAGACCGAGGACGACGCGATCCTCGGCCTGCCGCGCGACGGCCACGTGGCGCTCCTGATCGGGGACACCCAGGGCCACCTGGGCCAATCCGCCCTCCTGGCCGAGGTCTTCAACCGCAGCGAGGGCGACGCGCCCACAGTCGATCTTGCGGCCGAGAAACGCAATGGCGATTTCATCCGCGCCAACCACGCGCTGATCAAATCCTGCACCGACCTCTCCGATGGCGGCCTTGCGCTCGCCGCTTTTGAAATGGCCGAGGCCGCAGGCGTTGGCATCCATATCGATACCGACGACATGGCCCAGCTCTTCGGCGAGGACCAGGCGCGCTACCTCGTCGCCTGCAACTTCGACGAGGCCGAAGCGCTTATGGTCGCCGCGGGTCAAGCCGGCGTACCGATTCACAGCGTCGGACGATTCACCGGCGATCAGGTCAGCTTCGGCGCCTCGTCTGCGCCGCTCTCCGAGCTTTCGGCCACCTATCGCGGCGCCTTCGAAGAGGCGCTCGGCTGATCCCGGCGGCAAAAACCGGCAATTCGGGCATATCTTTTCGCGCTTGGGCCTGCCCCTCCCTTGCGCGCGGCCGCCGCGCGGCCTAAATCTTGAGTCAAACCGTAGGGAGGGAACCATCCGCCATGGCCGTATACGCGCAAGAGCTCGAACACCTGCTTCGCGAAAGCTTTCCCAATGCGCAGATCACCGTCGAAGGCAGTGACGGGCGCCACATGTCGGCGCTGGTCATCGACGAAAGCTTCCGCGGCAAGAACCGCGTGCAGCAGCAACGCGCCGTCTATGCCGCATTGAAAGGCAAGATGGACGGCCCGGATGGCGAATTGCACGCGCTGGCGCTGACGACCCGCGCGCCCGACTGATCCCGAAACGCAGACCGAACAGGACAGACCAAAATGACCGACGCAAAAACCCGGATCGACGAAACCGTCAAATCCAACGACGTGGTGCTCTACATGAAAGGCACCAAGACCATGCCGCAATGCGGGTTCTCCTCGCGGGTGGCCGGTGTGCTCAATTACATGAGCGTGGATTTCGTCGACGTGAACGTGCTGGCCGATGATGCCATCCGCCAGGGCATCAAGGACTATTCCGATTGGCCCACCATCCCTCAGCTCTACGTCAAGGGCGAGTTCGTCGGCGGCTGCGACATCGTCACCGAGATGACCCTCTCGGGCGAGCTCGACACGCTTCTCGAAGAAAGCGGTGTGACCTTCGACAAGGACGCCGCCAACAAGATCCGCGAAGCTAACGCCTGATCTGATCAAGCAGGCGGGCCATGCACCCGGCCCGCCTCTTCATCTTGCCGCAAATACTCCGGGGGTTTGGGGGCAGCGCCCCCAAGTCCGCCCACACGGCGGCACTTCACCCCCGCCGGGTGATCTTCAACCAGATCCCGTCCCTGCCCCGCACCGTCAGATGCGCCACGGGCATCGCCGGACGCGCCTCGACCAGCTCGAACCGATAGGCCCGCACCAGCATCGACAGCAAAAGCGGCCCCTCGACCATCGCGAACCCCGCGCCGGTGCATACCCTCTGCCCCGCGGAAAACGGCATATAGGCCGTGCGCAGGCAGGTCTTGCCATTTTCGGTCTGAAACCGCCCGGGGTCGAAATCGTCGGGCCTGTCCCACAACCGCTCATGCCGATGCAGATGCCACGGGCTCAGCACGATCTGGCTGCCCTTCGGCACCTCACGGTCGCGGAAATGCTCGGGGCACGCGGCCTCGCGCACCATCATCGGCACCGGCGGATAAAGCCGCAGCGCCTCACGGAACACGTCGCGCGACACGCGCAGGCGCGATACCGCGGCAAACTCCGCTCGCGCGCCCAGTTCCCGTGCCGCTTCTCCGGCCAGTTTCTCCTGCCAGTCGGGATACATCGCCAGCAGGTAGAGCGCCCAGGCCAGCGCGCTGGCGCTGGTCTCGTGCCCAGCCAGGAAAAAGATCGCCACCTGGTCGACCATCTCTTCGGTATCGAACCGCTCGCCCGTCTGCGGATCGGCGGTGGTCATGATCTTCGTGGCCAGGTCATCGGGCGCCCGCCCCGCCGCGATCTCGTCCATCCGCGTCGCGGTCAATCGCGTGATCAGCGCCCGGATCTCGCGCGCCGTGCGCTTGGTCTCGCGCCTGTGAAACCGCGGGAACCATTTGGGCAACGGCAGCACCGCGCCCAGGTTCAGCACCGGCTGCGCGCGCTGATGCTCGCGAAACTTCCCGAAGACCTGCGCGGCCAGTTCATGCTCGATAGGGATCGAAAAAAGCGTGCGGAAAATCACGTCCGCCGCGGCGTGGGACGTCTGCGCCTCGATCTCCACCGGGCTGCCATCGGCCAGCGCGCCCATGCGCGCCACGCTCGCCTCGCCCGCCGCCCACATCGCCGGGAACACGTCGCGCAGCCGCCCGCCCTCGAAGGCCGGGTCGATGATCCGCCGCTGCCGCTTCCAGGTTTCGCCATTGGTCACGAACACCGAATTGCCCAGAAGCGGCGCAAGCCCTTCGCGCACACGGTCGGATTTCGGGAAATCGTCGGCCCGCTCCTTCAGCACGAGGTCCACCAGCGCGGGCTCATTGCACATGAAGGATCGGAAAAACGGCGTGCGGAACTCGGCCATCCACGCCCGGTACAGGCGCGCCGGCTGCGCCGACAGGATATCCTGCCGGAACAGCCGCGCATAGCGCCACAGCGAAACGCGCCCGTCGCGCGCGGGCGGTTTAGGCGGGCGCGGGGTCATTCTCGCCCACCGAGACATATTTCGACACCGCGCGCTCGATCCGCGATTTCGACGGCTGCCGCCCCTCGAACCGCCGGCCCAGCGTCATCGGCCCGGCGGTGATGCGGAAATAGTCGTAATCGCCCACCCGGTCGAAGGCGCAGAGATACTGGAAATGCAGCCGGAAGAACCGCCAGCGCAGCTCTTTCCAGCGTGCCGGGCTCAGGGTCTGCGTGAACGCCGCCGAGATGACCAGCGGCCAGCGTTTTCCCTCGGGCGCCACGCCCGACACGGCAACCGGATCGCACAGTGCAAAGGCACAACCGTCGCCGGGCGCGGTCACGTCGACCCAGGCCAGCTCGTCGCGCGCCGAAAGATAGCGCAGGTCGGCGCGCAGACGGTCAGCACGCGGCAGGAACGAGACCATCGGCACCACCTGGCCGAGGCTCAGGAAGGACAATGCGGGGCCGTCGGCCGGCACCCGTCCCGCCCGGATCAGATCGGCCAGGATCGACACGCCCAGATGCGCTCCCGAGGAATGGCCGACCACCAGAACCTCGTCGAACTCCTGGCCCAGGGCCCCGGCGATGACATCCGCAAAATCGGCCATCCGCGCCTCCAGCTCCGGCGGATTGGCCCCTTTTGACTGCGCCGAATAAGCATAGTCATGCATCAGGTAATAGGCGAAAAACTTGCCATCACGCTTGCGGAACCATTCCAGGATGGCCGGCACCACGGCCAGCCCGCCCCAGGCGGCCAAGGGATGCAACAGGGCCAATACCCGGCCCAGCCCCCAGGCGATCAGCAGGGCCAGTGCCAGTTGCACCAGCAGGAACACCACCGGGTACAGCGCGGCGATCACCGGCCCCTTGCGCAGCTTCATCAGGCGCCACAACGCCCCCGATGCAATATAGGCCCAGGCGGTTCGGAACAGCTGCAGATAGGTCGCCAGAATGCCCAGCCCCATGCTATCGCGCACGATATCCGACCAGACCAGCACCTCGAAATCGGTCTCGGTTTCCGCGCCGTCCATCTGCCCCGTCACGTGCCAGCCATAACGCTCTGCGCCCGCCTTCGGCGCCAGCGCGATCTCGTAGCCCGAAATCCCGCCCTGCGCGCGCCCCTCCTTGCGGTACAGCTCGCGATAGCGGCGCGGGTGGATCGGGTCGTAACCTGGGATATAGAACACCTTGCGGCATTTCACTCTTTGCTCGATGCCCATCACTCGCACACCTCTTTGCAGCGGAGCCTAGCGCAAAACCCCGGCAAGAGTAAGGCGCCCCGGCGCGCCTCGCACCCCCGAATTTTCGCCGAAAATTCGCGCGCGTCCTCAGCCAAGCGCGGCAAGCGCCGGGAACTGCTCCAGCAGCCAGTAGGAGAAGGTGGAAAACCCGCCGGTCAGCATCAACAGGCCGATGGTCCAGAGCAGCAGGCCCATCACCTTCTCGATCTGCTCCATATGCCGCTTCATCCAGCCCATCAGCCCCGACAGGCGCGGCAGGAAAGCCGCGACCAGCAGGAACGGAATACCCAGCCCCGCCGCATAGACCGCCAGCAAAAGCGTGCCCCGCGTAACAGATCCCTCCTGCGCCGCGAGCCCCAGGATCGCGCCCAGCTGCGGCCCGATACAGGGCGTCCAGCCAAAGGCAAAGGCCAGGCCCAGGATATAGGCACCAAAGGCGCTGCCGCCGCGGTCACCCACATCCATCCGCGCCTCGCGATCCAGGAACCCGATGCGGTAGATGCCGATGAAATGCGCCCCGAAGATCATCACCAGAATGCCTGCCAGGGCATTGAACCAGGTCTGAAACTCCAGGAACAGCGTTCCCACCGCCGAGGCGGTGAACCCCAAAAGCAGAAACACCGTGCTCAGCCCCAGCACGAAGAACAGCGCCGGCATGATCGCCCGGTTCTTGCCTTCGCTCAGGTCGCTGACCGACACGCCCGACATGTAGGCCAGATAGGGTGGCACAATGGGAAGCACACAGGGGCTCAGGAAAGACAGTACACCGGCCAGCAGGGCCACCAGCATCGCCGGGATCAGCGCGGCGTCTATGATCTCGATTCCGAACATGTTTTCCCCTTACGCCATTCCCCGTCCCGCGTCACGCGGCGCGATGTCACAAGATCGTTGGGGATTGCGCGACCGTGTCAGGCATGAAAAACGCCGCGCCCCCTGGGGCGCGGCGCAACGTTTCATTCGTGGAAAAGGCCCTACCCCCGGCCCAGCGACCACCAGCCCTTTTTCTTGGGCTTGTCCGGCTCGGCCTCGGCTTCGGCCTCGGCGGTCACGACCGCGTCGTTACCGGTCCCGGCCATGGCCGCTGCGGGTTCGACTTCGGCCACGGGCTCGGGCTTTGGCTCTTCCTCGGCCTTGGGCTTTGGCTTGGCACGGCTGCGCGTCTTCTTCGGCTTCTCCTCGGCCACGGCTTCCGGCGCTGGCTCGGCGGCCGCGTCTTCGCCCTTGGCCTCTTCGGCGCTCTCCTCGGCCTTGGGCTTCGGTTTGGCACGGCTGCGCGTCTTCTTCGGCTTCTCCTCGGCCTCTTCCGCTGCAGGTTTCGCCTCCTCAGCCTCCTTGACCTCCTCGGCTTCCTTATCCGTGGCCTTCGATTTCGACGAGGAGCGGCGCGATCTGGATTTCGGCTTGCTCTCCGCTTCCTCGGCGGGCTTGGTCTCTTCGGCCTCGGCCGGGGTTTCCTCTACGGGCTTGGCCTCCTCAGCCTCGGCCTTGCCACCCTCGGCAACAGTCTCTTCCCCCTGATCGCCGTTGCCGTTCTCGCCGTTTTCGCCGTTCTGCGACGATTTCGACCGGCGACGGCGGCGGCGGCGGCGCTTCTTGGGCTTCTGTTCGCCCTCATCCTCCTCCGGCTTGACGGTATCCTCGGCCTCGATCGCGTCGTTGTCGATCTCCTCCATCAACGATGTGTCGACCGACACAACCGGCGCGGTGGCCTCGGGCACGACCCGCGTAGCGGTCTTGAACTTCTCGATGCTGAAATCGGGCGAAATCAGCATCGGGTCACCCTCGACCCGTACGCTCAACCCATAGCGCGCCTCGATCTGCGCGATATGCTCGCGCTTCTGGTTCATCAGGAAGTTGGCGATGCCCACCGGGCATTTCACCAGCACCTCGCGCGAACGGCGCCGCGTGCCCTCTTCCTCGATCTGGCGCAGGATCGACAGCGCAAGGTTATCGTCCGAGCGGATCAGGCCGGTGCCGTGACAGGCCGGGCACGGCTGGGTGGTGGCTTCGATCATGCCCGGGCGCAACCGCTGGCGGCTCATCTCCAGCAGGCCGAAACCGCTGATCCGGCCCACCTGGATACGCGCGCGGTCTGTCTTGAGCTTGTCTTTCAGACGCTTCTCGACCGCGTTGTTGTTGCGGCGCTCGTCCATGTCGATGAAGTCGATCACGATCAGGCCGGCCAGGTCGCGCAGGCGCAGCTGGCGGGCCACCTCCTCGGCGGCCTCCAGGTTGGTCTTCAGCGCGGTTTCCTCGATCGAGCCTTCCTTGGTGGCCCTCCCTGAGTTCACGTCGATCGCCACCAGCGCCTCTGTCACGCCGATCACGATGTAACCACCCGATTTCAACTGCACCGTCGGGTTGAACATCGCGCTCAGATAACTCTCGACCTGGTAGCGTGCGAACAGCGGCAGCGCGTCCTGGTAGTTCTTCACGTTCTTGGCATGCGACGGCATGATCATCTTCATGAAGTCCTTGGCGATGCGATAGCCGCGCTCGCCTTCGACCAGAACCTCGTCGATGTCGCGATTGTAAAGGTCGCGGATCGACCGCTTAATCAGGTCGCCCTCTTCATAGATCTTCGCCGGCGCGATGGATTTCAGCGTCAGTTCGCGGATCTGCTCCCACAGGCGCTGCAGGTATTCGTAGTCGCGCTTGATCTCGCTCTTGGTGCGCTTCGCGCCCGCCGTGCGGATGATCAGCCCCGCGCCCTGCGGCACGTCGATCTCGCCTGCGATCTCTTTCAGCTTCTTTCGATCCGCGGCATTGGTGATCTTGCGGGAGATTCCGCCACCGCGCGCGGTATTCGGCATCAGCACGCAATAGCGCCCGGCCAGGCTCAGATAGGTGGTCAGCGCCGCACCCTTGTTGCCGCGCTCCTCCTTGACGACCTGCACCAGAAGGATCTGGCGCACCTTGATCACTTCCTGGATCTTGTAGCGGCGCGGGCGCGGCTTGCGCGGCGGGCGGATGTCCTCTTGGTCATCGTCGTCGGCAACCGACTCGATGCTGTCATCCTTCTCGGCGGCATCCGCGGCGGTCGCGTCTTCCTCGTCCTCGTCGGCCGCCTCGGCCTCGGTTTCGGTCTCGGCCTCGTCTGCCTCGCGGCTTTCGGCCTCGTCATCACCGGTCTCGGGCTCTTCCACCGGCGTTTCCTCGACCAGGTCGATGGGCGACGTGCCCTCGGGCACCTCGTCCCCGGCCAGGTCGATGGTTTCCATCCCGGCGATCCCGCCCTCGTCGATCTCCCTGGTCTCGACCGCGTCCTCGCTCTCGACCTGCGCGGCCTTCGACTTTCTCGACGACCGGCGGCTGCGGCGGGGCTTCTTTTCTTCCTCTTCCTCGCGCGCCTTCATTGCCTCGGCATAGGCGCGCTCTTCTTCCATCAGCTTCTCGCGGTCGGCGACCGGGATCTGATAGTAATCGGGGTGAATCTCGGAAAAGGCCAGGAAACCGTGGCGGTTGCCGCCATAGTCGACGAATGCCGCCTGCAGCGACGGTTCGACCCGGGTAACTTTTGCTAGATAGATATTGCCGGCAAGCTGGCGTTTGTTCTCGGATTCAAAGTCGAACTCCTCAACCTTGTTTCCGTCAACCACCACGACGCGGGTCTCTTCCGCGTGGGTGGCATCGATAAGCATTTTCTTGGCCATGTTGTCCATTCGCACGCGCGCAGTCCCGCCCCCGCCCCGGGGGGCGCAGCGGTTCTGGTTGCGTGGCTGATTCTGGCGATGGACGGCGCGCGACAGCACCGGGCCTTGGGGCCCCCTGCTCTCACTCTCAATGATCTCGCGCGCTTCATCGCGGTTCTTCTCCGGCTGCAGCCGCTTCCGCGAAACCACAACCCGTTCATTAGTCCGGAGCACCCGCCCGTTGGGGGTGGCGGACCGTTCTTCCGGCCCCGTGGGGCCCATTCATCCTGTCCGAACGTGCCGGCTCGTTGGCCTGCACCGGGTCCTGACAGTGAAACTCTCTCGGCAAGTGGAAACACACACTTTGCCGCTCCCATTACATAAGGCCATGGATGGACCGATTACAATGGCTAATCGAACGCTTGACCCCGTTCGTCGGTGGTTCCTGCGACGCGACGCAACAAACTTATTTCAGGTTTCGGCCTAACTTCTCACAAAAAGAACAAGCACGGTTCACGAAACGCACAAGGACCCATCAAATGCTTGCACGTATGAGTTTCCGCCTGTTTGCCTGGCTGCTTTTCTCCCTACTTTGCCTCGCCACCCTGTTTATTTCTCTGGGTGGCATTGCGACCCCCACCTACTTTAGCCGGAACATTCCCTATGGTGGTCTACTATACTTCTGGGTCATCAAGAACATTCCGGCCGCAACGTGGTTTCTCGGGGTCTTCCTGTTTACCGACCTGGTCCTCGGAGCAGTTCCACGGCTCTCGCGGATGCGCGCTCCCTTCGCAGCATTTCTCGTTTTCGGGGTGGGCTTTGGGTATCCGGTGATTGCCAACGGAATCTACGCGTCCTACGGCGCATCGATCACCGCCAAGGACATCGCCCCAAAAACCGTCAAGGCGCGCGGGCTTTCCATCGCGCTGGCGGGCATTCGCGACGCCTATGTTTGCAACACGCTCTGCGAGATGCTTCTCAAGACAAAGACAAATGCCATCGTCAGCATCCTGACCGAACCCGTCGCCGGCGATCTTTCTCTGCCTGGGGTCAGCAAAAGCTTCATGCTCACCCCCTTTGACGGAGAACGCTGCAAGAACGAATACAACTTCAGAAAACAAAATCTCGGGCGAAAACAGAAACTGCAGATGAATACCGGGCAAACCATGTGCGTGACACGCGTGCCCAGCCCCGACCAGGCCGATCTGCTGCTCATGCGCGACTACGACCATGACCGCGCCAACCGACCTGCAAGCACATATGCACTCCGTGTCACGACGATTACGGTCATGGCGCCCCACGCCGTCAGCCCACGCGTTGTCTACCGCAAAACTGATGCGATTAACGCCAAATACAGTGTCCCGCTCAGCTTTTTGAACGCAACGCATTGGACCGGCGCGATCACCGGGGTCAAATTCGGCGACAAGACGACAAACACCGGAAGAGATTTCAGTGATTGGATCACGGCAGGCGACGCAGCAGAGCTCACCCAAATCCTGCTTTCGCTCCTGCCCTCGGGCTGACCTGTCAGCTCAGGTAATCCGACCGCTGAAGCCCGTACTTGGCCATTTTCTCGTTCAGCGTCCGGCGCGGCAGGCACAGCTCTTCCATCACGTTGGCAATGCTGCCCTTGTGGCGGCGCATGGTGTTGTCGATCAGCATCCGCTCGAAGGCTTCCACGTATTCCTTCAGCGGCTTGCCTTCCGTCGTCATCACCGGCTGCATCTCCTCGTGATCGCTCATCAACAGCGACGCGATCGAGCCCGAGCCGCGGCGCGATTGCAGCACCGCGCGCTCGGCCACGTTGATCAGCTGGCGCACGTTGCCCGGCCACGGCGCCTGCAACAGTTGCGCGGCCTCCTGCGCGCTCACCTTCGGCGCGTCACAGCCGTATTCCTCGGCGAACTGTTCGCTCAGCCGGGTAAAGAGCGTCAGGATATCCTCGCCGCGCTGGCGCAGCGGCGGCACGGTGATGCGCAGCGCCGCCAGCCGGTAGAACAGGTCGGACCGCAACGCATCTTCACAGGTTTTGCCCTGCTCCTGCAGGTTGGAAATCGCGATGATGCGGGTCTCGGGCGGGCTGCCTTCTTCGTTGATGAAGGACAAGAGCCGCGCCTGCACCGCGTCGGGCAGCGTCTCGATATCTTCCAGCACCAGCGTGCCGCCACGTGCCTCTTCCACCGCCGGCAGCTGACTGTCCTCGGGCTGCATCGGGCCGAAAAGCCGCTTCATCAGCGCGTCTTCCTCGAAGGCCGAGCAGGTCAGAAGCACGAATTTCTTGCCCGCGCGCGCGCCCACCGCGTGCAGCGCATGCGCAACCAGCGTCTTGCCGGTACCGGTCTCGCCGTCGATCAGCACATGGCCATCGGCCTGTCCCAGGTCCAGGATATCCTCGCGCAGCCGTTCCATCACCGGGCTCGCGCCGATCAGCTTCTTCATCAGCTGCCCGCCATCCGACAGCTCCTTGCGCAGCGCCCGGTTGTCCAGCGTCAGGCGGCGCGCATTTGCGGCCTTCTTGGCCAGCTCGGTCATCCGGTCGGGATTGAACGGTTTTTCCAGAAAATCGAACGCGCCAACGCGCATCGCTTCAACGGCCATCGGCACATCGCCATGCCCGGTGATCATGATCACCGGCAGCGCGCTGTCCTGGCCCATCAGCTTCTTCAGGAACTGCATGCCATCCATACCCGGCATCTTGATGTCCGAAATCACGATCCCCGGGTAATCCGCGCCCAGCTTCTTGAGCGCATCCTCGGCGCTGGCGAATGTTTCGGTGTCATAGCCCGACAGCGCCAGCCACTGGCTGATCGACTGGCGCATATCCTGCTCGTCGTCGACGATCGCGATTTTCATTGCCTTGGCCATCGCACATGGTCCTCCGATGCCACCCGCCGCCTATTCCGCGGCATGTGATTTGTCTTCCTTGTCTTCCAAGATAGGGAGCCTGATCTCGAATACAGCCCCCCCGGCCGAGGCGTTGCGCGCCGTCAGCCGTCCGCCAAGGTCGTTCACGATCCCCGAGGAAATCGCAAGCCCCAGCCCGACCCCCTCACCCGGCTGCTTGGTGGTGTAGAACGGCTCGAACAGCGCCTCCAGGTCGTCGATCCCGTGGCCGTTGTCGCGCACCGTCAGCGTCGCGGTCTCGCCCGCCGCCAGCAGGATGTCGATCGCCGGCTCCTCGACCCCCTGGATCGCGTCCAGCGCGTTGCGCAAGAGGTTGACGATTACCTGCTCGATGCGCACCTGGTCGCCCAGCACCATGACCGGCCGGTCGGGGATCGCCCGGGTGATCCGCACCTTCCGGCGTTTCAGCTGCGGCTCCATCATGCTCAACGCCGAAACCACCGCATCGCCCATGTTTACAGGCGTCAGCGTATCGCCGCCCTTGCGCGCATAACTCTTCAGCTGCCGGGTGATCGCCCCCATCCGCTCGATCAGGTCGTCGATCCGCTGGAACGACGACAACGCCTCGTCGGGCCGATTGCGCCTGAGCAGCAGCGCCGCGCCCGCCAGGTAGGTTTTCATCGCCGCCAGCGGCTGGTTCAGCTCGTGGCTGACGGCCGCCGACATCTCGCCCAACACCGCCAGTTTCGAGCTCTGCGCCAGGGTCTGCTCGGCCACTTCCAGCTGGCCCTGCATCTTTTCCCGCTCGGCGATTTCCCGCTGCAGCCGCTCGTTCAGTGCGCGAAGTTCTGCCGACTCGCGCTGGAACAGCGCCATGCGCAGCGCCGTCTTGCGGCTCAGCGCATAGAAGGCCAGCGCCAGCAATATGGCGAATCCCATGATCTCCAGCGCCAGAACGCCGTTCACCCGCTCGCGCACGCTGGCATAGGTGGTGAAACTGGCGATCCGCCAGCCGCGAAAGGCCACCCGGCCCTCCATTCGCATCACCGCCTCGCCCTGCACATAGGCGTCCGCCGGAAGCGAGGTCCAGTCCGCCGTGGCCCGGATCGCCCGCTCGATGGCGCTGTCCACCGGTTCGCGCTGCAATGCCTCGCCCTCGGTCAGCCCGCGCCAGCGCGGCTCGGTCGCCAGGATGATCCGGCCCGTCGTGTCGGTCACGATCACCGCGTCCGAAATCCCGGCCCAGGCGCGCTCGAATTTCTGAAGATCCACCTCGACGGCAATCACGCCAAGCGTCTCAGCCTGCCAGTCGATCCGCCGTGTGTAGACAAAGCTGTACCCGCCCGCCTCGCGCTCGGACACGGTGAACACGGTCTGGTTCGAGCGAAGCGAATCCACGAAATAGGCCGCCTGGCGATGGTTCTCGCCCAGGCGGTTGCGGTCGGTCGCCGCCACCGTGCGCCCGTCGCGATCCAGAAGCATCAGCGACGCCGCCCCGATCTCCTCGACAAAGGAAATCAGCCGCTGCGTCGACTGGCTGAAATCGCCCGAGTTCAACGCCCCGATCAGCGCCGGGTCCCGCGCCAGAAGCTGCGGCACGATGGCGTTCCGGCGCAATTCGCTCAGAAGGTTGCCGGAATAAAGCGCCAGACGCAGTTCCGCCCGGTTGCGCGTGGTTTCGGTAAAGCGGTCGGTCAGGAACCGGTTGGTCACAACCACCGTCACCACCCCGATCACGATCAGCGTGATCAGCGCCAGTCGCGTCCGCCATCCCGTGGTACGGGTGCGGATGAAACGCGATTTCGCGCGGTTTTGGGTGCCCTTGGCCATATCGGCAATCTACGCCGCCCGTGATCGGCGCTCAAGCCGCGGCAGGTCTCGGGCGGGGCTCACCCGCTCATTTCCGCCGCCCGGGCGGCGTGGCAGGCCATTTCCCGCCGATCCGGCTGCGCTCCGGACCGTGTCACGCGGTGGCCAGCGCGTCCATCAGCCCCTCGAACATCGCGCGGCCATCGGTGCCACCATGGGCCGGTTCGGCCATGCGCTCAGGGTGCGGCATCATCCCCAGCACCCGGCGGTTCTTCGACACCACGCCCGCGATATCCGCGACCGAGCCGTTCGGATTGTCGACATAGGTAAACGCGATGCGCCCCTCGTCCTTCAGCTGCGCCAGCTTCGCGTCATCGACATAATAATTGCCGTCGTGATGCGCGATCGGGATGGTGATCTCCTGCCCCGGCTCATAGCCCTTCAGGTAAACCGTATCGCACGCCTCCACCCGCAACTTCACCGGCTTGCAGATGTATTTCAGGTTGGCGTTGCGCCGCAGCGCGCCGGGCAGCAGCCCGGTTTCGGTCAGCACCTGGAACCCGTTGCAGATGCCCAGCGCATAACCGCCGCGCTCGGCATGACGCACCACCGACTGGCAGATCGGCGAATTGGCGGCAATCGCCCCGCAGCGCAGGTAGTCGCCGAACGAGAAGCCGCCGGGGATCCCCACGATATCGACGCCCGCGGGCAGCTCGGTATCCTTGTGCCAGACCATGCTCACCTTGGCGCCGGCCTTTTCGAAGGCCACGGCAAGGTCCCGGTCACAGTTCGATCCGGGAAAAACGATAACGGCAGCATGCATGGGCTCGGGCTCCTCTCAGCTCGTGAAATCGGTGATCACCGCCACCCCCGGCGGTGCGGGGGCATCAAAGGCGGCCAGCTCACCAGTGGCCTCTGACAGCCTGATATGCCGGGTGACAAGCGGTGACAAGTCCACCTGCCCGCCCTCGATCAGGCTCAGAAGGCTGGGATAGCGCCACGCGGGCATCCCGCGGGTGCCGAAAATCGCCAACTGCCCGGAATAGACCGCGTCCATCGGCAGTTGCATGGTGACATGCTCGCCCGCGGGCATGCCCACCATCACCATCCGGCCCAGCTTGCGCAGGGATTTCACCGCGCCCACCACCGTCACCTCGGCGCCCAGCGCCTCCAGCGCCACATCGGCCCCGCCGCCGGTGATCTCGCGCACCGCTGCGGCCGGGTCGGTCCGGGCGGCATTCACCACCGCATCCGCTCCCAGCTTTCTGGCATAGTCCAGCTTCTCGTCCACCACGTCGATCACCACGACCCGCGCACCCAGCGCCCGGCCCAACAGAAGCGCCGCCGTGCCCACGCCGCCGCCGCCGAACACCGCCAGCCATTCCCCCGCCTGCAGGCCAACCCGGCCTGTCAGCGCGTGCCACGCAGTCGTCACCCGGCAGCCCAGCCCGGCAGCCAGCGCCGGCGCGATGCTCTCAGGAAGCGCGGTCAGGTTGTGATCGGCATGCGGCACCGCGATCGCCTCGGCAAAGGCGCCCGGAATGGTGAAACCCGGCACCGCCTGGTTGGCACAGATCGTCTGATGCCCCGCGGCGCAATCCGGGCACTGCCCGCAGGCCAGGATGAAGGGCGCGATCACCCGGTCGCCCACGCGCCAGCGGCTCACGCCTTTTCCAACCTCGACCACCTCGCCGCAGAACTCGTGCCCCGGTACATGCGGCAGATGCACGTCCGGATCGGCGCCGACCCAGGCGTGCCAGTCGCTGCGGCACACCCCGCAGGCCAGCGTTTTCAGGACAACGCCGCCCTCGCCGGCCACCGGGTCCGGCAGGTCGGCGATCTCAAGCGGCTTGCGCCAGCCGGTCAGTTGCGCGGCTTTCATCCTGTCGATCCCCCCCGTCGGCCGGGTTCACATCTCGATGCGGTAGCTCTCGATCACCGTGTTGGCCAGCAGCTTCTCGCACATCTCCTTCACGGTCGCCTCGGTGGTGCCCTCGGCCAGGTCCAGCTCGATCACCTTGCCCTGGCGCACCCCCTCGACCCCGTCAAAGCCCAGCGCGCCCAGCGCGTGGCGTACCGCCTCGCCCTGCGGATCCAGCACGCCCTGTTTCAGCATCACGTAAACCTTGGCTTTCATGCCCAATTCCCCTGCATCTTTCCTGGGCCGGGCCCGGGCCCGGCCGCCCCCGGTCTCAATTGATCAGCGTCGGCTTCATCGGCGTCGCGCCCTTGGGCATCACGCCCAGCCGCTTGGCCACTTCCGAATAGGCATCGGTCAGTGACCCCAGGTCGCGGCGGAACACGTCCTTGTCCAGCTTCTGGCCCGTCTCCATATCCCACAGCCGGCAGCTGTCGGGGCTGATTTCATCGGCCACGATCAGCCGCTGGAAATCTCCCTCGTAAACCCGGCCGATCTCGATCTTGAAGTCCACCAGCTTGATGCCCACGCCATAAAGCACACCCGACATGAAGTCGTTGACCCGCAGCGCCAGGCTCACGATGTCGTCCATGTCCTGCTGGCTGGCCCAGCCGAAGGCGGCGATATGCTCTTCCGCCACCAGCGGATCGCCCAGCTTGTCGTCCTTGTAGCAGTATTCGATGATCGGTCGCGGCAGCGGCGTGCCTTCCTCGATTCCCAGCCGCTTCGACAGGCTCCCGGCGGCGAAATTGCGCACGATCACCTCCAGCGGGATGATCTCGCAGGCGCGCACCAGTTGCTCGCGCATGTTCAGGCGGCGGATGAAATGGTTGGGCACGCCGATATTGCTCAGCCCGGTCATGAAGAACTCGCTCAGCATGTTGTTGAGCACGCCCTTGCCTTCGATGACATCGCGCTTTTCCGCGTTGAACGCGGTCGCGTCATCCTTGAAATACTGGACGATCGTTCCGGGCTCGGGCCCTTCGAACAGGGTTTTGGCCTTGCCTTCGTAAATCTTCTTGCGCCTTGCCATGGGGGCTCCTTCAGCGTGGCCGCGGCTGAGTCCCCGGCCCGTGCGCCCTCATATTCCAAAGGCGTCAATGTCGCAAGGTGCGGCGCGGGTCTTGCGCCTGCGGCAAAGGGGCGGCATATCAGGGGTAACACCAGCGCAAGCGGAGAGAATCCAAATGACCACCTTCGATGATCGCGAAAACGCGTTTGAAAACAAATACGCCCATGACGAGGAAATGAAGTTCAAGGCCGCCAACCGCGCCAACAAGCTTCTGGGCCTCTGGGCGGCCGAACTTCTGGGCAAGACCGGCGCCGAGGCCGATGCCTACGCCCTCGAGGTGGTGAAGGCCGATTTCGAAGAGGCCGGCCACGAGGACGTGGTGCGCAAGGTCGCCGCCGATCTCGGTGATATCGCCGATGCGGATACGATCCGCGCCAAGCTGGCGGAACTGACGCCGCTGGCCAAGGAACAGGTGATGAAAGAGGTCTGACCGGCCCGTCATCGCACCACCGGGTGCAAGGCCGCGTCCCCCCGGGGGCGCGGTTTTTTCTTGACGATCTTAAACGTTAAGCACCCGTCAACTCCGCGTCCCTAGCCTGCCCTCCAGTCCACCCGGGGTGAGGAAAGGGATTTGCCAGCCGTCCACCGCCAACAGGCCCGGACCCGCGCGATCGTGCCGGGCCTGCCGCCCATTCTGCGCCAGCTTGCGCCCTTGGGACTGGGGCTTGGCTGCCTGTGGCTGCTCGTCCACCGGCTTGATGGGGTCGATGCCGCCGCCAGCCTCGCGGCGCTGGCGCAGGTCTCCGCGCCCGCCTGGATCGGTGCGCTCGTTGCGACGATGGCCAGTTTCTGGGCCGTCGGGCGCTATGATGCCGTGCTGCACCGGCATCTCGGCACCGGCATTTCGGCACCGGCATTTCGCCGCGCGATGCCGCCCGCGCCGGCGTGCTCTCCATCGCGCTGTCACAAACGCTGGGGCTGGGCGTCATCACCGGCGCGCTGGCGCGCTGGCGCGCCCTGCCCGGCCTGCCGCTGCCCACCGCGACCCGGTTGTCTCTCCTGGTCGCGGTTTCGTTCCTGTCGGCCTGGGGGGTGATCACCGCGCTTGCGGCGCTGCTGCTCATGCCGGGGGCCGTGCCCTGGGCGTTGCCCGTGCTGGCGGCCGCGCCGGCACTTGCCGTCCTTGCCTTGCTGCACCCGCACCTGCGTCTCGGCCGGCATGCGCTCACCCTGCCCAGCCTGCCGCTCATGGCGGCGATCTTCGCCTTTACCGCGCTCGACACCGCCGCCGCCGCGCTGGCGCTCTGGCTGTTGACGCCCGCCAGTCTGGCCCTTCCCCTTGCCACACTTTACCCGGTCTTCCTGCTGGCACTCGGCGCGGCACTCCTCTCCGGCACACCGGGCGGTGTCGGCCCGTTCGAACTGACGCTTTTCACCCTCCTGCCCGCCCTGCCCGCGCCCGAGCTGATGGCTGGCATCCTCGGCTTCCGCCTGGTCTACTATGCGCTTCCGGCCGCGCTCGCCGCGCTGCGCCTTGCCCTGCCGCAACCGGCGCCACGCGCCGCCCACCGCGCGCCGCATCCCCGCCCCGACGCGCACAGCCTCGCCCACGCCCGCAGGGCCGAACTGGGCGCGCCCGGCAGAACCGCGCGCGGCGGATCACGGGGCCTGCCGCTGCCGGCCTCGCCATCGAAACCGGCCAGACGCTGACCCTGCTCTTCGACCCGATCGAGGGCGCGCTGCCACTGCTCCTGCCCGCGCTGCGCGACGCCGCCCGCGCGCGGGGCCGCGTGCCGCTCGTCTACAAATGCACAGCACGCTCGGCGGTCGGGGCCCGTGCGGCCGGCTGGCGCGTCCTGCGCACGGCGGATGAAGCGGTGATCGATCCTACCCGCTTCACCCTCACCGCGCCCTGCTGCCGTCAGCTCCGCCGCAAACTGCGCCGCGCCGCCGGCGCGGGCGTGACCGTGCAGCACGCTTCCCACCTGCCGCTGCAGCAGATGGCCCTTATCGATGCCAAATGGTGCGCCGCCCGCGGCGGCGCCCGCGGGCTGACCATGGGCCGCTTCTGTCCCGCCTACCTGTCGCATCAGCGCGTCTACCTCGCCTATTGTGAGGACCGGCTGATGGGTTTCGCCAGCTTTCACACCTCCACGCACGAGCTGTGCCTTGATCTCATGCGCGCCGCACCCGATGCGCCCGACGGAACCATGCATGCTCTCATCCACGCCGCCATTGCCGATGCCGCGGCAGAAGGCCGCCGCCGGCTCTCGCTCGCCGCGCTGCCGGCCCGGCCCGCGGCCGCCGGCCCTGTCGAAACCCGCCTGCGCCGCGCCATCGCCCGTGCCTCGGGCGGTCCCGGCCTCGCGCGGTTCAAGCTCTGCTTCGCTCCCCGACTCGAACCGCTCTATGCCGCCGCCCCCTCGGCCCCGTCGCTCGCCCTCGGTCTCGCCGACCTCGCGCTTGCCGTGCGCCGGCCTCCCAATGCCCTTCATGATGATCATGCGGCATTTGAAATTGCGCCGGGCGCACAAATATGAAAGGGGAACGCCCGAACCCATAACAAGGCCCCGATCATGACAAACCCGCTGCAACGCCTCCTTGATACCCGCGACTGGCTGATGGCCGATGGCGCCACCGGGACCAACCTGTTCAACATGGGGCTCAGTTCGGGCGAACCGCCCGAGATGTGGAATGTCGAGCATCCCAACCGCATCCGCACCCTCTACCGCGGCGCGGTCGAGGCCGGCTCGGATCTCTTCCTCACCAACTCCTTCGGCGGCAATTCCGCGCGCCTCAAACTCCACGGCGCCGAAAAACGCGCCCGCGAGCTCAGCCGCATTTCCGCGGAACTGGGCCGCGACGTGGCCGATGCCGCCGGACGCGAGGTGATCGTCGCCGGCTCGGTCGGCCCCACCGGCGAAATCATGGCGCCCATGGGCAACCTCACCCACGAACTCGCGGTCGAGATTTTCCACGAACAGGCCGAGGGCCTCAAGGAAGGCGGCGCCGACGTGCTCTGGCTCGAAACCATCTCGGCCCCCGAGGAATACAAGGCCGCGGCCGAGGCCTTCGCGCTGGCCGGCATGGACTGGTGCGGCACGATGAGCTTCGACACCGCCGGGCGCACGATGATGGGCGTCACCTCCTCGGCCATGGTCGACCTGGTCGAAGGCCTGCCCAACCCGCCGATCGCCTATGGCGCCAATTGCGGCGTCGGCGCCTCGGACCTGCTGCGCACCGTTCTGGGCTTCGTGGCACAGGGCTCGGAACGCCCGATCATCGCCAAGGGCAACGCCGGCATCCCGAAATACCACGATGGCCACATCCATTACGACGGCACGCCGGAGCTGATGGCAGACTACGCCGTGCTCGCCCGCGATTGCGGCGCGCGGATCATCGGCGGCTGCTGCGGCACCATGCCCGAGCACCTGAAGAAAATGCGCGAAGCTCTTGAAAACACGCCCAAAGGCCCGCGCCCGACATTGGAACAGATCACCGGACGGCTGGGCCCGTTCTCTTCGGCCGCCGATGGCACCGGAGACGAGGCCGGCCCCTCCCGCGAACGCCGCTCACGCCGCCGCCGCGGCTGATCAGCCCGGCTCGCGCTCCCGCGGCGGTCAGGCCGGCGGCTCTCCGAAAAGCCGGGTCATGACCGCCCGGTCGCCCACGGCCCGTTCGGTTGCCCAGTCGCGAAACGCCCGCTGCACCGGGCCCAACCGCCGGCCCTTTCGCCAGATCAGCTGGTGCCAGTATCGCCCCCACGCCACCGCATCGGCCCCGAACGGCATCACCAGCCGTCCCGCCTCGATCGCGTGGAAACACTCGGACAATCCCCCGAGTACAAGCCCGATGCCCGACTGCGCGATCCGGATCCCGCTGCCACTCAGCGTCAGCCCCGCCGCTTGCGCCTCGCGTTCCAGCGGAATACCGCTGCGCCGGCTCCAGCCATCCCAATCCACCCAGTCCGGATCCGAGGTCGGCACATCCAGCGTCACGATCGGCACCCCCGCAAGCGAGGGCGATGGCCCGTCCAACCCGTAGCGCGTGGCGAAATCGGGCGTACAGACAGGCACGACTCCGCTCGGCAACAGCGACACGGCCTCGAAATTGTCCGCGCCCAACGCCATGTAGCGTATCGCGAAATCATGCTGGCCGGCCGCCAGGTCGACCACCTCCCACCGCGTATCGAGCCGCAGGTCAACCGCTTCCACCTGCGCGAAAAGCGTATCCAGGTGGCGGGGCAACCATGTCTCGGCAAAGGTCTGCGTCACCGCCAGCGACAACCGATGCGACGCCCCGGCCTCTGCCGTCAGCCGCGCCTGGATCTCGGCGATGTCCGACAGCGCCCGGGTCAGCCCCTGCGCCAGCTCACGCGTCTCCGGCAAAGCGGCAAGCCCCCCGGCACCCCGCTCGAACAGCGCGCGCCCCAGGAAGTCTTCCAGCCCGCGCAGTTGGGCACCGACGGCGGCCGTCGTCACGCCCAGTTCCTCGGCTGCGCCCGCAACACTGCCGCACCGCATCACGGCCTCCACCGCGCGCCATCCATTGAGATGCGAAATCCTCATGCCACCTGACTAAAGTTTTCCTTTTCCCCAGCGAAGATAAATTGCCTTTTTAGAAAAGGCTATATCCCCCACCCTGGAACAATCTTTTCTTTATCCAGGGAGATCCACCATGAAGGCCTATATCATCGAACGCGATCTGCCCGGCATCGGCAGCATGAGCGCAGCCGAGCTTGCCGGCGCCGCGGCCACCTCGAACGAAGCGCTCGCGAAACTCGCCCCCAGAGTTCAGTGGCAGCACTCCTACGTCGCCAATGACAAATCCTTTTGCGTCTATCTCGCCGAAGACGAAGCCGCGATCCGCCAGCATGCCGAGCTCAGCGGCTTTCCCGCCACCACCATCACCGAGTTGAAGGGACAGATCGACCCGACCACCGCCGGTTAGCCGCCCGGCTCAGAACAGGCTCAGCTGGTCGCCCGCCCGCGCGGGCGGCCGGAACAGGTCGCAGCGCAACGCGGGTTGCGCCGCGTCCATTCCCAGGCGCCGCAATGCCGCGGCAAAGCGCGCGCCGATCATCTGCGCGTATTCGCCCTCGCCCCGCATCCTGTGGCCCCAGCGCGCGTCATAGTCCTTGCCGCCATGCATTTCGCGCAGCCGCGCCATCACCTTGGCGGCGCGGTCGGGGAAATGCGCCTGCAGCCATTCCTGCACCAAGGGCGACACTTCCAGCGGTAGGCGCAACATGATCCAGCTGGCCATATCCGCGCCGGCCTCGCGCCCCGCCGCCAGAATCGCCTCGATCTCGTGATCGGTCAGCCCCGGCACGACGGGCGACACCATCAGCCGCACCGGCACGCCGGCCTGCGCCAGCCGCCGGATCACCTCCAGCCGCCGTTTCGGCCGCGGCACCCGCGGCTCCATCGTGCGCGCCACCCGGTCGTCCAGCGTGGTCACCGAAACGCCCACGCGCACCAGCCCCTCGGCCGCCATCGGCGCCAGGATATCCAGGTCGCGCTCGATCAGCGCCCCCTTGGTGACAATCGCCACGGGATGCCGGAACGCACGCAGCACCTTCAGGCAATCGCGCATGATTTCACGTTCCCTTTCAACGGGTTGATAGGGGTCCGTGTTGGTGCCGATCGCGATCGGCGCCACCGTGTAACGCCGCGCCCGCAATTCGCGTTCCAACGCCTCGGCCGCGTTCACCTTGGCCACCAGCCGGGTTTCGAAATCCAGCCCCGCGGACAGCCCCAGATAGGCATGCGTGGGCCGCGCGAAACAGTAGACGCAGCCATGCTCGCATCCCCGGTAAGGATTGATCGACCGATCGAATGGCAGATCGGGCGAACGGTTATAGGTGATGATCCGCCCCGCCCGCTCTTCCTGCACATGAGTCGTGAACCGCCCGCGCTCCTCGGGCAGATCCCAGCCGTCATGCGCCTCCACCCGCACTAGCCGCTCGAACCGCCCGCCCGCGTTCGACAGCGCCCCGCGCCCGCGCCGGCGGGCCCGCTCCACGATATAGCGCTCGCTCTCCATGGGTCCGAAATTAGAACATAAAGCGAACATTCGCAATGAACCACATGACAGACATGAGAATTATTCCGCCGCGCCGCGCGCAAATACCGGCTATAAGTCGGCATCGGTGCACCCCATGTCGCAATCCGGACAGTCCGTCTGCGACAAATTGGCAATAGCATCGGGAAAACCCGCGCGCGCGACGCGCCCAGACAAAGGAACCGCCCATGTCCGAGGAAGAAGACGACATCATCCTCAGCGAGCTCGACGACGAGGAACTCGTCCAGCAGATGTTCGATGACCTCTACGACGGTCTCAAGGAAGAGATCGAGGAAGGCGTCAACATCCTGCTCGAACGCGGCTGGGCCCCCTACAAGGTCCTGACCGAGGCGCTGGTCGGCGGCATGAAGATCGTCGGCGACGATTTCCGCGACGGCATCCTCTTCGTCCCCGAGGTGCTTCTGGCCGCCAACGCGATGAAGGGCGGCATGTCCATCCTCAAGCCGCTCCTGGCCGAAACCGGCGCGCCGCGCGTCGGCAAGATGGTGATCGGCACCGTCAAGGGTGACATCCACGACATCGGCAAGAACCTCGTGGCGATGATGATGGAAGGCGCCGGCTTCGAAGTGGTCGATCTCGGCATCAATAACGCGGTCGAGGCCTATCTCGAAGCCCTCGAATCCGAAGAGCCCGACATCCTCGGCATGTCGGCCCTGCTGACCACCACCATGCCCTACATGAAAGTGGTGATCGACACGATGGTCGAACAGGGCAAGCGCGACGATTACATCGTGCTCGTCGGCGGCGCGCCGCTGAACGAGGAATTCGGCAAGGCCATCGGCGCAGATGCCTATTGCCGCGATGCCGCCGTGGCAGTGGAAACCGCCAAGACGCTGGTCGCGCGCAAGCACAACCAGGGCGCCAGCGCGTAACGCGCGTGGCGCTGCCGGACGATCAAACCCTTACCGAAGCCGGGCTGGCGGTCACCGTCGCGAAAGCCCGGCTTCTTTTCATCGCCTGCGGCGCGCTCGCGCGCGAAATCCTCGCGCTGAAAGAGCTCAACGGCTGGAATCACGCCGACCTGCGCTGCCTGCCCGCCATCCTGCACAACAGCCCCGACAGGATCACCCCGGCGGTGGTCGACATGGTGGAAAAACACCGCGCGGAGTATGACCGCATCTTCGTCGTTTATGCGGATTGCGGTACCGGCGGCCAGCTTCAGGCCGCCTGCGCACACCTCGGCGTCGAGATGGTGCCCGGCCCGCACTGCTACAGCTTCTTCGAGGGCAACGCGGTCTTCTCCGCCCATGCCGAGGACGAAATCACCACCTTCTACCTCACCGATTTCCTCGCCCGCCAGTTCGATGCCTTCGTCTGGCGCCCGCTCGGCCTCGACCGTCACCCGCAACTGCGCGACAGTTATTTCGGCCATTACGAAAAACTGGTCTACCTCGCCCAGACCGACGACCCCGCAGTCACCGCCCGGGCCGAAGAGGCCGCCACCCGCCTCGGCCTCGCCTTCGAGCGCCGCTTCACCGGCTACGGCGATCTGGCCAGCGTGCTCGCCGATCAGGCCGCCCAGGGCTGACCAGGGCTGACCCTTCATCTTGCCTCAAATATCCCGGGGGTTTGGGGGCAGCGCCCCCAATCCGATTTTTCTGCGAAAAATCGTGGCTCAGGCCGCCGCCGCCACCTGCCGGATCCGCTCGATCATCGCCCTGAGCCCGTTCGAGCGCTGCGCGCTCAGATGCTCGTCCAGCCCCAGCCGCGCCAACTCGGCCTGCGCATCCACGCGCACCACCTCGGCCACCGGCAACCCGTTGTAAAGCTTGCGCAACACCGCGATCAGCCCGCGCACGATCATCGCGTCCGAATCCCCGTCAAAGCGGAACACGCCCCCCTCGATCACCGGGTGCAGCCAGACCTGACTGGCACAGCCATCCACCTTGGTCGCCGGCACCTTCAGCGCCTCGTCCAGCGGCTCCATCGCCTTGCCCTGCTCGATCACATGGGCATAGCGGTCTTCCCAATCCTCCAGGAACTCGAAATCCTCGACAATTTCTTCAAAGGCTTCGGTGGCCATGTCGCACTCCTTTTCCGGCGTCTTTCACTTAAGGCTCCGCCCTGCGAAGGTCCAGACGGGCGCATCGCGTCTTTTCAACGCGCGCGCAATGCGGTAACCGAAGGGAAAGGGGAAAAGGGCGGATCACATGCGCAAATCCTTCACGCTGCTTCTGGTGGCCACGCTGACGCTGACGGCCTGCGGATCCATCCGCGACTCGCGGCTCAATCCGTTCAACTGGTTCGGCGGCAGCCGGGCCGAGGCCGTACCCGAAGGCGAAGCCAACCCGCTGATCCCGAAACGCGGCGGCGGTCTCTTCGCCCGCCGGCCCGCAGCGCCCTATGCCGGCATCCCGGTCGACACGATCGAAACGCTGGCGATCGAACGTGTTACCGGCGGCGCGATCGTGCGCGTCACCGGCGTCTCGGCCCGCCAGGGCGCCTACGAAGTGCGGCTTGTCGAGGACGAGGACGATGGCGACGAGGCCACGCTCACCTACACGCTGCGCGCGCTCTACCCGGCCCGCTCGCGCGTGGGCGCGAAAACCAGCCGCGAAGTGACCGCGGCGCGCCACCTGACCACCGAGGATCTCGAAGGGATCCGCAACATCCGGGTCCGGGGTGTGCGCAACGCCCGCGTGTCGTCGCGCCGGTTCTGAAACCGGCGCCCTGACAGCGTTCTAAAGCTCGATCACCCTGACGTGCCGGCCCTTGGCCGACAGGGCAATCTTGCCCTCACACAGCCGCAATGCGTCCTCGCCGAATACCTCGCGCCGCCAGCCCTTCAATGCCGGCACGTCGCGCTCGCCCGCGGCGATCAGGTCCAGGTCGGCCGATGGCGCGATCAGCTTGGGTGCCACACCCTCGCTTTCGGTCTTGGCCTTCAGAAGCACCCGCAACAGATCGGCCAGCGCCGGGTTCACCTGCAGCTTGTCGCGGCTCTTGTCCACCTTGGGCAGGTCCTCGGGCGGGCATTCCAGCCCCAGCTTCACCGCGTCCAGGATACCCTCGGCAATCTCGCCCCTGCGCGCCTCGCGCAAGAGAAGGCGTGAGCGCCCCAGCTCCTGCATGTTCGACGGCTTGGTCGAGGCCAGCTCGACCAGCGCATCGTCCTTGAACACGCGGTTGCGCGGGATGTTACGCGACTGGGCATAGCCCTCGCGGAACCGCGCCAGCTCGCGCACGATCGCCAGGAACTTGCCGGAATGGGTGCGTGTCTTCACCCGTTTCCAGGCCTCGCTGGGCTTCACTTCATAGGTCGCCGGATCGGTCAGAACCCCCAGCTCCTCCTTCACCCATTTCTCGCGGCCGGTCTTTTCCAGCTCCGCGGCTAGGTATTCATAGATCGCCCGCAGATGCGTCACATCGGCCAGCGCGTATTTCTTCTGCGCATCGGTCAGCGGCCGGCGCGACCAGTCCGTAAAACGCGAAGTCTTGTCCAGCCCTTCCCGCGCGATCTTGCGCACCAGCGTCTCGTATCCCACCTGCTCGCCGAACCCGCAGACCATCGCCGCCACCTGCGTGTCAAAAAGCGGATCGGGCAGCACGCCCGCCTCCACCTGGAAAATCTCCAGGTCCTGCCGCGCGGCGTGAAACACCTTCACCACGCCCGTGTCGCGGAACATCTCGTACATCGGCTCCAGCGACAGCCCATCGGCCAGCGGATCGACCAGCACGGCATTTTCATTGCCCTCCCCGGGATAGGCCATCTGGATCAGGCACAATTTCGAGAAATAGGTGCGTTCGCGCAGGAACTCGGTGTCCAGCGTCACATAGGGGTGCTGTCTCGCCTCTTCGCAAAACGCGGCAAGCTCTTCGGTCTTGGTCAGGGTTTTCATGCTCTGGGGTTCGTTTTTGTCTGTTGTCCGGCCATGGCGCGTCATACGCCAAGACGCCTGCAAAGAAAAGCCGCTGAAACCACCGCTGCACGCCGGCAAGGCGATCCTGCCATGCCCGCCCGGCCGGCAAAGGGCCTAGGAACGACATTCCGGCAATGCGGGCGGCAAGCCGAATTTCGCCACGCCCTGCCCAAGGTCAGCTGTGCGGACAAAGCCGCCGCTGTCCACCTATGGACGAACGTCCGCTTCAGAGAGACGTGTCCGGTTAAACCCCACCAGAAGCGTCAGCAGCACAGCTAGGGTTGTTAAAGCGGATTTAAGAATTGTGGCTGAGCTAGTGGCATAAACCAGTGGAACGGAAATCTCTGGCCAGCTCCTAATCATGGCCGCGATACCAAGGTTTTCGACATAATCGAACAGAGCGCTACCAACCGAAAAGGCAATGCCAAAGCGGACAAGTTTTCTGTTTGGCATGCGTTGCCCAAACCAGCAGATCGTGGCGATCAAAGTCAACGTGAGCATGAATGGATAAAGTGTGTCCAAAGCGATCTGGTGACTGAGATAATACGCGCGCCCTTCCACTCCTAACGCTTCAAGAAGCGTCGCCGCCTCTATGGAGCCATAGCCGAAAGGACGCATGTCGAATGGGACGTGCCCTGAGACCGCTTCGATATGGGCGAGCGTGACATTGATCATCAGCAAATAGATTGATGCACTTATCAGTCCTGAGCCAACCGCAACTTTTCCAATATGTTTTGACAAATTTCTGTTCGTCATTTTGTAAACTCCTTGATCTGTGCCACACATGCCCTCAGACGAAGCCACCCGCATTATCATTTGATAAGGCACGCTGAGATGGATTTACGGACGTTTCTGAAGCAGTCTCCCGACCTGTCAGATATGGCTTGCGCGGACGATTTTGCATCTGATTGGAAACGAAAGCGTTTGAACAAGGGGGCGCACCTTACCCGGCAGGAACAACCCGAAACAGACGAATTCGTTCTTTTGGAAGGGTGCTTGGTGAGCAGTATTTGTGACCAAGACGGCAAAGAAGTTAGCGTCGAGTTTTATGTGGGTCCCTGCGTTATCACGCCAAATGTCGCTCGAACGCGCGACGGTGTGTCGCTCGTGTCCATTGCGGCAACGACCGATGCCCTGCTTGCAAGGATCGACAGTGATCTACTTTCAAGTCGGATGATTTCATCTGAACCCATCCGAAATTGGGCCAATGGTGTTCTGCGGGACGCGCTAAGCCGGAAGGTAGATCGAGAGTGGTGCCTCGCCGCTCTTAAAGGGGCTGAGCGGCTAACTTGGTTTCGCCAAGCATTCCCCGGCTATGAAGACATCTTTCCCCATATGTTGATTGCATCCTTTTTAGGGATCACACCTGTCACAATGAGCCGTTTACGCACCGGCGACAAACACTGACAGAAAGCGGCCATTCGTGCGTCTTGCAGCATCGGTCAAAGAGGGCTCGAAGCTGCCGTTCGCTGCGCGTTTCTTGAGTGTCCGACACGGGCCGCAACCAGATGAGCGAGCCCCTTCTCGACATGTTATCCTACGAAAGGAAAACCGGCTCGCGGTTGCCTTCCGCAAAACGCTTCAACACCGCCGGGTAAAGCTTGTGCTCCTGCACCAAAACCCGTGCGGCCAGGCTCTCTGGCGTATCCTCCGGCATCACGGGCACCCGCGCCTGCCCTAGGATCGGGCCGTCATCCAGCTCCGCCGTCACCTCGTGCACGGTGCAGCCCGCCTCGGCATCGCCCGCGTCGATCGCGCGCTTGTGCGTGTGCAGCCCGCGGTATTTCGGCAAAAGCGAGGGATGGATGTTCAGCATCCGGCCGGCATAGTGGTTGATGAAAACAGGCGTCAGGATGCGCATGAACCCGGCCAGGCACAGGATATCCGGCGCATTGCGATCAATCACTGAAATCAATTTTCTTTCAAAGGCTTCCCGGTCACCCTTGAAGTCGCGATGATCCACCGCCGCCGTCGCGATCCCCATCTCGCGCGCCTTTTTCAGGCCGCCCGCCTCGGGATCGTTCGACAGCACCAGCACGGGCTCGGCCGGGTGATCGGCCTGCATGCTTTCCACCAGCTTCACCATGTTCGAGCCGCCGCCCGAAATCAGGATCGCCACGCGTTTCTTCACGAAAGCGCCCCGGTATAGGCCACGCCCTCACCGGCCACCACGCGGCCAAGAACGCTCACGCTTTCGCCCTCGCCCTCCAGCAGCTCTTTCAGCGCCTCGGCGCGGTCCGCCTCGACCGCCAGGATCATGCCGATGCCGCAGTTGAAGGTCTTGAGCAGTTCCGCCTCGGCCATGCCGCCCGTCTCGCGCAGCCAGCCAAAGACCGGCGGCAGCGCCCAGGCGCCCAGGTCGATCTCCGCGCCCAGCCCCTCGGGCAGCACCCGCGGCAGGTTCTCGGTCAGCCCGCCACCGGTGATATGCGCCAGCGCATGCACGCCGCCCGCGCGCACCGCCGCCAGCGCCTGCTTCACGTAAAGCCGCGTCGGCGCCAGCAGCGCCGCGCCCAGGCTGCCCTCGGCCCAGGGGCAATCGGCCTCCCAGCCCAGCCCGCTGATCTCAACGAGCTTGCGCACCAGCGAATAGCCGTTCGAATGCACGCCATTCGACCCCAGCCCCAGAAGGACGTCGCCCTCGGCCACACCCGCCGGCAGGTCCGCGCCGCGCTCCATCGCCCCCACGGCAAAACCCGCCAGGTCGAAATCGCCCTCCGGGTACATGCCCGGCATCTCCGCCGTCTCGCCGCCGATCAGGGCGCAGCCCGATTGCGCACAGCCCTCGGCAATGCCCTCGATGATCCGCGCCGCGGTCTCGGTTTCCAGCTTGCCGGTGGCAAAATAATCCAGAAAAAAGAGCGGCTCGGCCCCCTGGCAGACCAGGTCATTGACGCACATCGCCACCAGGTCGATGCCCACGCCGTCCACCTCTCCGGTATCGATCGCGATGCGCAGCTTGGTGCCCACCCCGTCGGTCGCCGCCACCAGCACCGGATCGCTGTAGCCGGCCGCCTTCAGATCGAACAATGCGCCAAAGCCGCCCAGCCCCGCCATCACGCCCGGCCGCGCCGTGCGTTTCGCCGCCGGCTTGATCCGCTCGACCAGCGCGTTGCCCGCATCGATATCCACGCCTGCATCGGCATAGGTGACACCATTCTTTCCGTC
This sequence comes from Marimonas lutisalis, assembly GCF_005434965.1. Lineage (GTDB taxonomy): Bacteria > Pseudomonadota > Alphaproteobacteria > Rhodobacterales > Rhodobacteraceae > Marimonas_A > Marimonas_A lutisalis. The sequence goes on along the minus strand of NZ_SKCI01000001.1, from coordinate 1,142,352 downwards.
GCTCATCGGCTGTCTCCTCGGGGCTTTGCGCGTGGCCCTAGACCATCTTCGCCCCCCATGCAATGAGTCGCGCCGCCCCTTCGGCCTGTCGCGGCTTGACGTCACCCCGCTTTGTGCTAGCTAAAAGAGACGAGAGGGCCTGTAGCTCAATGGTTAGAGCAGAGCGCTCATAACGCTTTGGTTGCAGGTTCGAGTCCTGCCGGGCCTACCAACTTCTCCGGTGCGCTGGCACGGCATGCACCGGCAAACGGGAAACGCGCATGCCCCTTGCCACGCTGGTGCTGACCACGGGATTGATGTGCCTTTTGGGCGCCCTGGGTGGAATCGCAGCCACGTTTCTCAACCTACCGTTGCCCTACCTGCTGGGCAGCCTGATCGCCACCGCCATCGTCGCCATCTTCCTGCCCCACCGCCTACCGGCCGGCTATGACTTCCCGATGAAGTTCCGCATTCTCTTCATCGCGCTCATCGGCATGCTGATCGGCACCCAGGTCACGCCCGAGCTTGTCGCCTCGATCCCCGGCATGGCGGTGTCGATGGCCGGCGTCGTGATCTTTGTCATCCTGGCGCAATGGGCCAATTACCTGATCTTCCGCCGCATCGGCGGGTTTGACGCGCCCACCGCCTATTTCTCGGGCGCGCCCGGCGGGCTGATCGAATCGATCACCATGGGCGAAGCCTCGGGCGCCAATGTGCAGCTTCTGATCTCCCAGCAGTTCCTGCGCATCATCCTGGTGATCGGCCTCGTGCCGCTGGCGCTGTCGCTCTGGCATGGCTACCCGGTGGGCAGCGCGTCGGGCATTGGCTTCGACACGCCGCGCGCCGATCTCACCCAGCTGCCGCTGGTCATTGCCGCCGCCATCGCCGGCACCCTTGCCGGTTACGCCCTCCGCCTGCCCGCCTGGCAGCTCACCGGCGCGCTGCTGCTTTCGGCCGGTCTCAACCTCGCCGGTTACCCGCTCAGCCCGCCTGACTGGCTGGTCAAAGTGGCCCAGGTGGTGATCGGCGCGGCACTCGGCATGCGCTTCACCGGCTTCAGCCGCCAGTTGCTGCTGCGCGGGCTCTGGCTCTCGGCGATTTCGGTCGCGGTGATGCTGGCCATTGGCGCAACGCTCTCCATCCTTGTCCGTCTCGTCACCGGCGACCCGTTCGAGGTGCTGCTGATCACCTATGCCCCCGGCGGAATCAACGAGATGGCGCTCATTGCCCTCTCGATCCAGGCCAACCCGGCTTTCGTCACCCTGCATCACATCATCCGCCTCACCGTCACGGTGCTTGCCATGGGCGTCGCGGCCCGCCACCTGCCCGGCCTCCACGACCGCCTTTGACAAGTCCGCCCCGCGCAGGTTACTGAACATCTGTTCAATTCATTCCGAAAGGACCCAGCCCATGAAAATGACCGACACCGCTGCCATCATCACCGGGGGCGCCTCGGGCCTGGGCGAGGCCACCGCCCGCCAGTTCCTCTCCGCCGGCGCGCAGGTCACCCTGCTCGACCGCGACGCCGCGCGCGGCGAAGCCGTCGCGAAAGAAATCGGCGCCACCTTCGCCGAAACCGATGTCACCTCCGAGGACAGCGTCGCCGCCGCCGTCGCCAAGGCCAAAGAGGCGATGGGCCGCATTACCTGTGCGGTCAACTGCGCCGGCATCGGCACCGCCGAAAAGACGCTGGGCAAGGAAGGCCCGCACAGCCTCGACCACTACAAGCGGATCATCGACATCAACCTCGTAGGCAGTTTCAACGTCGCGCGGCTTGCCGCCGCGGAAATGGCCACGAATGATCCCGATGACGATGGCGCCCGCGGCGTGATCATCAACACCGCCTCGGTTGCTGCCTTCGACGGGCAGAAGGGCCAGGTCGGCTATGCCTCGTCCAAGGGCGGCATCGTCGGCATGACCCTGCCCATGGCGCGCGATCTCGCCCGCAACGGCATTCGGGTGATGACCATCGCACCCGGCATCTTCGCCACGCCCATGCTGATGGGCCTGCCGCAAGAGGTTCAGGACCAGCTCGCCGCCGACGTCACCTGCCCGCAGCGCCTGGGCGACCCCAACGAATACGGCCGCCTGGCGCAATTCATCGTCGAATGCGGTTACCTGAACGGCACCGTCATCCGTATCGACGGCGCCCTGCGCATGCAGTAACGCCTTTCATATGACAGTCAAAAGGCCGGGCACCCGCAGGCGCCCGGCCTTTTCATTTGTCGAAGGCGGCCCTATCCGGCGGCCATCGCCTTGATATCGGCTGCGCTCGGGGTGGTGCCACCGATCCCCCATTGGCCGCTGCGCACTTCCTTCACGCGCACCCAGGTCACGCCGCGCATGTTTTCGCCTTCGACCTCGACCATCGCATTGGTCACTTTCTCGATCATTTGCGCCTTCTGTTCGTCGTCGAAAACGCCTTCGATCACTTCGATATCCACCAGTGGCATCATCAGTCTCCTTTCCTTGCTGAACTGATAAAACCCACTCTCCCACCGCCGCCCGGACCCCAGCCAGTTCTGAAAATGCAGGAAATCCACTACAGTTTGTGCAGTAGACGCCACGCAGGCGACAATGCTTAGCTGGGGCAGGAGGTGCTTTCATGTCCGATACGACCTATCCGAAGTTCTGCCCCGTCGCGATGGCGGCCAGTCTGCTCGAACCACGCTGGACCATGCTCTTGCTGTGTGAAATGTGGTCCGGCTCAACCCGCTTCAACGAGATTCAGCGCGGCGTTCCGGGCATGTCACCGGGCCTTTTATCGAAGCGCCTGAAAGAGATGGAGGCCAACGGCCTCATTACGCGTCGGGACGCCGCGACAGGCGGCCACGCCGAGTATCTCACAACCCCGGTGGCCGATGAACTACAGCCATTGATCACCGGGCTTGGCGAATGGGCCCACCGCCATATCGACTGCAACGTCTCGCTTCAGCACCTCGATGCCCGGCTCCTGATGTGGAAAATCCGCGGCAAGATCGACCAGTTGCAACTGCCCAAGCGCAAAAGCGTCATCCAGTTCCTGCTGAACGACCCCCCGAACGACAGCGCCAAGTACTGGCTGGTGTCGAAACCCGGTGAGGAAATCGACCTGTGCTATACCGATCCGAAGTTCAACATTGACCTCTACGTTGTCTGCAACCTGCGTGACCTGACATCGGCCTGGATGGGTCACACCAGCTTTGACGAAGAAATCGACAGCGGCCGGATAGCCCTCATCGGGCATGACTTGATGGCACGCACCCTGACGAAATGGCTGCGGCAAAGCAGCTTTGCCGATTGCGTCGATGCCCCCCGCAGCGAGGCGATGCGCAGGACCGTTTGACGCCGTCGGCGCAGCGAAAAACGGGATCGTGTTAACGCTCTGCCCGGCAGCCGGATGTCAGCCGGGCGGTGCACGCAAATCACCCCCCGGATCTTGGCCCATGTTAACCTTCAGCTTCCGCCTTTTCAGCCAGCGTTAACCATTCCTCCTCGGCCGCGGTCAGCGCCTCCTGCCGCTCGACCAGGGCCTCCGTCGCCTTCTTGAATTTCACCGGCTCGCGGGTAAACAGGTCCGGCTGCGCCAGGAATTCCTCCAGCTTGGCAATCTCCGCCTCCAGCCGCTCGATCACCCCCGGCAATTCCTCCAGCCGGTGCTTTTCGGTAAAGCTCAGCCCAGGTTTCTGCGTTTTGGTCGCCTCGGATTTCGGTTGGATCGACTTGGATTTTTCTTTCTTTTCTGGGGCTTGAACACCGTCAGCCCCGGTTTTCTGCACCTGGTAGTCGCTCCATCCGCCGGCATAGACGGTGGCGCGGCCGCCCCCCTCCATCGCCACGGTAATCGTCGCCACCCGGTCCAGGAAATCGCGGTCGTGGCTGACCAGCAGCACCGTGCCGTCATAGCTGTCCAGCAACTCCTGCAGCAGGTCCAGCGTCTCGACATCCAGGTCGTTCGTCGGCTCGTCCAGCACCAGCAGGTTGCTTTCCCTGGCCATGATCTTGGCCAGCAGAAGCCGGGCTTTTTCCCCTCCCGACAAGGACTTGACCGGCGCCCGCGCCTGCCGCTCGTCGAACAGGAACTCTTTCAGGTATCCCACCACGTGCTTCGGCTGACCGCGGACCATGATCTGGTCGGCCTTGCCCGAAACCCGCATGTCGGGATCGCCTGTCAAGCTGTCCCAAAGGCTCATCTCCGGGTCCAGCTGCGCGCGCGCCTGGTCGAACACCGCCGGCACCAGGTTGGTGCCGTGCTTCACGCTTCCTTCGTCCGGCGCCACTTCACCCATCAGGATCTTGAGCAGCGTCGTCTTGCCCACGCCATTCGGCCCGACAAAGGCCACCCGATCGCCGCGAATCACCGTCAGATCAAAGCCCGACAGGATCACCTTTCCGTTGTAAGCCTTTGAAATACCTTTTGCTTCGATCACCTTGCGGCCCGATTTCGGGCCTGCCTCCAGCGCCATCGACGCCGCGCCCTGGCGGCTGATCTGCGCCGCGCGCTCGGCGCGCAGGTCGGCCAGCGCCCGCACGCGCCCCATGTTCCGTTTGCGCCGCGCGCTGATGCCTTCCACAGCCCAGCGCGCCTCGGACTTGATCTTGCGGTCCAGCTTGTGGCGCGCCTGGTCCTCTTCTTCCCAGATCTTGTCGCGCCAGGCCTCGAACGCCTCGAAACCCTTTTCCTGCCGACGCACCATTCCCCTGTCAATCCAAAGGGTTGCGCGCGTCAACTCACGCAGAAACGCGCGGTCGTGCGAGATCAGGACAAAGGCCCGCCGCGTCGCCTTCAGCTCGGCTTCCAGCCACAGCACCGCCTCGATATCCAGGTGGTTCGTCGGCTCGTCCAGCAGCATCAGTTCCGGCGCCTCGGCCATCAGCTTGGCCAGCGCCGCCCGCCGCCGCTCCCCGCCCGAGGCGGTGCCGACCGCGCGCGCGGGATCGAATTTCAGCCCCTCGCCCGCGCGCTCCACCTTGTAAAGCTCACCGGGTTCCAGGCCACTGGCCGCATAATCGCCCAGCGTGGCAAAGCCCTTCATCTCGGGCTCCTGCTCCATGTAGCCCACGCTCACACCGGGGCCCTCCACCCGCTCGCCCCGGTCGGGCTCCACCAGCCCGGCCATCACCTTCATCAGCGTCGACTTGCCCGATCCGTTGCGCCCCACCAGTGCCACCCGGTCGCCCGGCTGAATCACCAGGCTCAGCCCGTCGAAAACCGGCTCACCGCCGAAGGTCAGCGAAATATCGGTCAGTTGCAGTAAAGGAGCACGCGCCATGCCGTCCCGCTACCGCGCCGCGCGACCTGGGTCAAGCTACCCTGCCACTGCGCGCAACAGCCGCTTGCGTGCATCGGGGATGCGCCCGATCTCGACCCCGGTAAAGACATGCAGCGTCCCCATCTGCGCATCCACCACCGCATGATCGCTCACCCAGCCGCCCATCATCAGGTAGCTGCGCAACAAGGGCGGCATGCCCCGCATCGCGCGCTTGGCATCGGGTTTGCGCCGCAACCGCGCGGCAAAGCGGAACACCTCCGGCGCCTTCACCCGCGGCAGCCACCGCTTGGGCGCCAAGTGCCGCTCTTTCAGCCAGGCAAAGGCATCGAGATACCGAGTTTCGTCGATGCCGGCGAAAGACGAACAGCCAAACAGCAATTCCACCCTGTTTTCATCGACATAGGCCGTCATCGCACCCCAGGCCACGCGCAGGATGTCCGCATCCCTCTGCCCCGGCGCAATGCAAAAGCGGCCCATCTCCACCATCGGGCCATCAAACGCCTCAAGCGCCGACAATTCATAATACTGGGCTGAATAGCTTCGCCCGATCTCGCCGCCGCAGGTCAGTGGCAGCATGCGGAAACAGGCAACCAATGCACCGGTTTTCGCATTCTCGATCAGGAAATGCGCGCAGATCGCATCAAACCGGTCTGCATCCAGGCCTTCGTCTCCGAAAAACGCGCGGTGGCGCAACGCCTGAACTGCGGCGATATCCGCCGCGCTCTCGGCCAGCCGGGCGCGATACCGCCCTTTCACCAATGCCCGCACCATTGAACCGCTCCCGGGATCTGCACATCACGATACGTGCAGCCCGTTTCGCACACAAGCTATGACAGTTTCATGACCAGATTCAGTTGCGCGTGCCGCCGAAGGCCTGCGTCGGGCTGAAGTTGCCAAAGGCGCCCATCAGCTGCCGGATAAAGCCCTTGCCCTCCACGGACGAGCTCGTCACCCGCCGTGCCAGCGGCACAACCTGGCCGTCCTTCAGGCCGAAGCGCTCGATATTCTGCACCACCCCGGCCTCGTCAAAGCTGATCGCCACGACCTCGCGGTCGATCACCTTGGGTCGCATTGCCCCGAAATGCCGTACCTGGCTGCGGACATAGTAGATGTCGCCGCCCTGCAGCAGCGCCGAGGACGACGGTGCGCCCAGCACATCCTCGACCGTCTGGCGTGAATCCACGCCGACGGTGATTTCCTGCAACTCGGCTTCGGCCGGAACGTAACCGTGATTGCGGATGATTTCCGCGCACCCCGAGACAAGGATCAACCCCAGACAGGCGGCCGTGATGCGTGCCTTTGTTCCGATGCCCATATTGCTGCCCCCTTGCCTTGGCGGATCGCGCCTTTTATCCCGCTTACAACACCCCCACCCCCGGTTCAAGAATGTAAGCTTATGACACGCTCCGCCCCTGCCACCCGTTTCCGCGTCTCCGACCTGTCGCAGACCTCCGAAACCACATTCGCCCTGCGCCCCGATGCAGATGCACTGGCCGCCATCGCCGCCGAACTGGGCCTCGATGGTCTGCGCAAACTGTCGTTCACCGGCACCATCACCGCCGATGGCCGGCGCGACTGGCGGCTTGACGCGCATCTTGGCGCCACCGTGGTGCAGCCCTGCGTCGTCACCCTCGCCCCCGTCACCACCCGGATCGAGGAAGACGTGCACCGCCGATACCTTGCCCACCTGCCCGAGGACGACGCCGGCGAAGAGGTCGAGATGCCCGAGGATGAGACGATCAACCGCCTGGGCGATGAAATCGACGTGACCGAAGCAATGATCGAGGCGCTGGCGCTCGCCCTGCCGCTCTATCCGCGCGCCGATGGCGCCGAACTCGGCGAAGCGGTCTATACCGAGCCGGGCAAAGCCCCGATGCGCGACGAAGATGCGCGCCCGTTTGCCGGCCTCGCGTCGCTCAGGGACAAGCTGGAAAAGGATGAATGATGCAGGTGCAAAAAACCGCTTGCACCATGCGCGATTCCGACTATTTTCCCGGCTTCTTGCGAAATTAGGGTTGGACAGAACGGCTCGATAGGAATATGAGCCACGGACACCCGCGAAAGGGGCGTTTTGCCCATAGGAAACACCGGGCCGGTGGCCCGCAACGGAATTGAGGTTGTGACATGGCTGTCCAACAGAACAAAGTCTCGAAATCGCGCCGCAACAATCGCCGTGCACATGACGCGCTTGTTGCCGCAAACCCGAACGAATGCTCCAACTGCGGCGAGCTGAAGCGCACGCACCATGTCTGCCCCTCCTGCGGGCACTACGACGATCGTGAAATCGTCGCCATGGTGGACGAGGTCGACCTGGACGAAGACGCGGCCTAAGCCGGCGTTCCGGGGACGCCCGTCGCATGAGCGAATCTCAGGACAACTCCGATACGGGGACGGTCTCGGGCGCCGGGCGCATCATCATATCGGTCGACGCCATGGGCGGCGACAAGGGGCCGGCAACCGTGGTTGCCGGCATTTCTCGTTTCGCCAAGAACCATCCCGACACCGGGTTCATCCTGCATGGCCCACGCGCCACGCTCGACCCGCTGGTCGCGCGCCGCAAACACCTGGCTGGCCGGTGCGAGATTCGCGATGCCCAGGGTGTCGTTGAAATGGACGACAAACCCGGCGAGGTTCTGCGCTCGCGCCGCGACAGCTCGATGTGGTCCGCGCTTGAATCGGTGCGCAGCGGCGAGGCCACGGTCTGTGTCTCTTGCGGCAATACCGGCGCGCTGATGCTCCTGTCGGTCGTGCGCCTGCGCAAGCTGCCCGGCGTCTACCGCCCCGCCATCGCCGTGCTCTGGCCCTCGCGCAACCCGCAGGAATTCAACGTCATGCTGGATGCCGGCGCCGACGTGAAAGCGGATGAGCGTGACCTGCTGCAATACGCGCTGATGGGTGCCTCCTATGCCCGCAACGGGCTCGACCTGCCCCGGCCGCGCGTCGGCCTCCTGAATGTCGGCACCGAAGAGTTCAAAGGCCGCCCCGAAATGAAGGCCGCCAACGATCTCATCGCCGAAAACGCCGAGGCCGCGAAGTTCGACTATGTCGGATTCGTCGAAGGCTCCGACATCCCCGGCGACCGCTGCGACGTGATCGTCACCGACGGCTTCACCGGCAACGTGGCGCTGAAGACCGGCGAAGGCACCGCCTCGCTCATTGGCGATTTCCTGCGCGAAGCGTTCAAGTACACGCCGCTTTCGCGCCTCGCCTCGGTTCTGGCCTATACATCACTGCAGCGGTTGAAAAAGCGAATCGATCCGCGCCGGGTCAATGGCGGCGTGTTCCTCGGCCTCAACGGCACCGTGGTGAAATCCCACGGCGGCGCCGACGCCACCGGCGTGGCCGCGGCGGTCAAGCTCGCCTACCAGCTGGCCGAGAGCAACTTCTCGCAGAAGCTCGCCGCGCGCATCGCCTCGGCCACCATGCTGGCCAGCGACAGCGCGGTCGATGACAAGGACGGAGAAAACAAATGAGCGTCAGGGCCGTCGTGACGGGCGTGGGCCACTACCTTCCCGAACGCATCGTGCCCAATGCCGCGTTCGAGGAAACCCTGGACACCACCGACGAGTGGATCCGTACCCGCTCGGGGATCGAACGTCGCCATTTCGCGGCCGAAGGCGAAACCACCTCGGACATGGCGATCGCCGCCGCGCGTCGTGCGCTCACGGCCGCGGGCCGCGGACCCGATGACATCGACGCCGTCGTGGTCGCCACCTCCACGCCCGATCTCACCTTTCCCTCGGTCGCCACCATGGTGCAGGACGGGCTCGGCATGACCCGCGGCTTCGGCTTCGACGTTCAGGCCGTCTGCGCGGGCTTCGTCTTCGCCCTGACCAACGCCAACGCGCTCATCCTCGCCGGCCAGGCCAAACGCGTCCTGGTGATCGGCGCCGAGACCTTCTCGCGCATCATGGACTGGACGGATCGCTCCACCTGCGTGCTCTTCGGCGATGGCGCCGGCGCCCTGGTACTCGAAGCGCAGGACGGCACCGGCGACACCTCCGATCGCGGCATCCTGTCGGCGGATCTCAATTCCGATGGCCGCTTCCGCGACATGCTCTATGTCGATGGCGGCGTGTCCTCGACCGGCCATTCCGGCAAGTTGCGGATGCAGGGCAACCCCCTCTTCCGCCAGGCCGTGGACAAGCTCACCGCCACCGCGCATACCGCACTCTCCAAGGTCGGACTGTCCGACGATGCGGTCGACTGGATCGTGCCGCACCAGGCCAATATCCGCATCATCAAGGGCACGGCCAAGAAGATGGGCGTCCCGATGGAGCGCGTCATCGTCACCGTTCAGGACCACGGCAACACCTCGGCCGCCTCGATCCCTCTGGCCCTGTCGGTCGGCGCGGAACGCGGCCAGATCAAGCCGGGCGACCTGATCGTAACCGAGGCGATCGGCGGCGGGCTGGCCTGGGGCGCGGTGGTTCTGCGCTGGTGAACCGCGCGCCCGGCAAATCCGCACTTAAAAGCCCCCGGACAAGCCGTTGATATTGACTCGGAAATTTCCTTGCCCCTAAGGTAACCTAGAACAGCCCGGGGATTAGCAATGAGCGAGAAAACACTGACGCGCATGGACCTGACCGAATCCGTCTTTCGCGAGGTCGGCCTGTCGCGCAACGACAGCGCACAGCTTGTGGAAACCGTCCTGCAATACATGTCCGATGCGCTGGTGCGCGGCGAACAGGTGAAAATCTCGTCTTTCGGCACCTTCTCGGTGCGTGAAAAGGCCGCCCGCATGGGCCGCAACCCCAAGACCGGCAAAGAGGTTCCGATCAACCCGCGCCGTGTGCTCACCTTCCGCCCCTCGCACCTGATGAAAGAGCGCGTCGCCGAGGGCAACAAACGCTAGGAGACGCTGGACATGGCCAAATCCGCCGATGCCTTCCGCACCATCAGCGAAGTCGCGGATTGGCTGGGAACGCCGGCCCACGTCCTGCGCTTCTGGGAAAGCAAGTTCAGCCAGATCAAACCGGTGAAACGCGCCGGCGGGCGACGGTATTACCGGCCCGCCGACATGGAATTGATCGGCGGCATCAAGAAACTGCTGCATGACGACGGAATGACCATCAAGGGCGTCCAGAAAATGCTGCGGGAAAAGGGGGTGAAATACGTCGCCGGCCTTTCCCAGCCCATTGGCGAAGAAGGCGAAACAGTCGATGCGTCGCCCACCCAAACGGCGACGCCCGCCGCCGCGGACGAAGGCTCGGTCATCCAGTTCCAGCGCAGCGAGACGGAAGAGACCCCGGCGGCAGAGACGGCCGAATCCGACACAACCGAAGCGGCCCCCTCCGAAGACGAAAGCCTGCCCGGCACCCCGGCCTCCGACACCTCGGTTCTCGAGGATTTCGCATCGGCCCCCGACGAATCCGTGCCCGAAGGCTCCGCGCCCGACGCCGCACCCGCAGAGGAAGTCGAGAGCGACGCGGCGGAAGCCGAAGAACCGGCCGAGGCCCCCGCCCTGCCTGCTTTCCTGCACCGGTCCGCGCCCGCTCCCGAAGCGGCGGCCGAGGACAACCTGCCGCCCGAGCCGGAAGCCGCCGCCGAACCGGAACCAGAATCCGAGCCGGAACCCGAACCGCTCCGCCCGGCACAGATCGACCTGCCGCCCGACCCCGCCGACTCCGAGATTTCCGCACCGCCGGGTCTCTTGTCGGCCATCGCCGCACGCAGGGGCCGCCCGCTCTCGGAGGCCGCACTGGCACAGGCCATTGCCCTGCGCGATCGCCTCGCCACGCATCATGACCGGCTTGCCGGCAAAGAATAATCCGGCACGCCCCAATTCCCACTTGCCCCCGCGCGCAAAACCGCTATGTAGTCCCACACCGTCGGGCTATAGCGCAGTCTGGTAGCGCGTCCGTCTGGGGGACGGGAGGTCGTAGGTTCGAATCCTGCTAGCCCGACCATCACACGCCTCCCCCAAACCCGCCTTGAAATTTTGGCTTTCACCCCCGCCCGGGGCCATGTATTTCCTACCGAAACCCTGCGGGAGGATGACATGACCGGCGTTCTGGCCAGCCAGCAGATCGAAGCGATGATCGACAGCGGCGAGATTGCCGCCACCCCCGCCGTACTGCCCGAACAGGTGCAACCCGCGAGCCTCGATCTGCGCCTTGGCACCCGCGCCTGGCGCGTGCGCGCCTCGTTCCTCGCCGGGCATGGCCGCACCGTCACCGAACGCCTGTCCGAATTCGAGATGCACCAGATTGACCTCACCGATGGCGCGGTGCTGGAAAAGGGCTGCGTCTATGTGGTGCCGTTGATGGAATCGCTGTCGCTTCCCGACGGTGTCACCGCCGTCGCCAACGCCAAAAGCTCGACCGGCCGGCTCGATCTCCTGACCCGCACCATCACCGATGGCGGCGAGGAATTCGACCGCATCGCGCCCGGCTATACCGGCCCGCTCTATGCCGAGATCTGTCCACGCTCCTTCTCGGTGCTGGTCCGCCCCGGCATGCGCCTCAACCAGATCCGCTTCCGCGAAGGCCAGGCCGTGCTCTCCGATGACGAACTGCGCGCCCTGCATGCAGACATGCCGCTCGTCGACGGCGAGGCAGTGATCGACGAAGGCCTCGGCTTCTCGGTCGATCTCGAACCCGCCCGGGGCACGCTCGTCGGCTACCGCGCCAAGCCGCATACCGGCGTGATCGACCTCGATCGCATCGGCTTCTACGATCCCGCCGAATACTGGGAGGAGATCCGCACCGCCTCTGGCCAGATCATCCTCGATCCCGGCGCCTTCTACATCCTCGTCAGCCGCGAAGCGGTGCATATCCCCCCCGCCTATGCCGCCGAAATGGCGCCCTTCCTGGCGATGGTGGGCGAATTCAGGGTGCATTACGCGGGCTTCTTCGATCCGGGCTTCGGCCATGCCCAGGCCGGCGGCGCCGGGTCACGCGGGGTACTCGAAGTGCGCTGCCACGAATCTCCCTTCGTGCTGGAACATGGCCAGGTCGTCGGGCGACTGGTCTATGAACGCATGGCCCAGGTTCCGGCGCAGCTCTATGGCGCCGGCATCGCCTCGAATTACCAGGGCCAGGGGCTCAAGCTCTCGAAACACTTCCGCGCGCCCGGTTAACCCTTTTCGTCAACGATAGGTAAACCGCACCCGGCAGCCGGATGTCAGCCGGGCGGTGCACGCATGTCACCCCCCGATTTTTCGGCGAAAAATCGCGTTAACCGCGCGGGACGGCGCGTCAGGTTTTCATAAGGAAAGCGTTGTGCTCACATCTTGCCGATGCGGCGCCCCATACGCATCGCCTGGCGCGCGCGCCGTGCCGCCTGCTTGCCGGATTGTGCCGTGCGGCGCTCTTCCGGGGTCATTTCCTGTTGGGATTTTCCCTTTGATGCCATACGGTTAATGCCCGCATTCATGCCCTTGTTCACGGCCTTCCGAATGAACATCCGGGCAATCATGTTAATGATCTGGTTGGCGTTCATGGCGCCCTCCTGCCTTTGCCTCGCGGCCCTTCTACCGGGCCATCTTGCCAGAAGTATGGCACAGTGCGCGGCGTTTTCCAAACCGCAACCCAGCGCCGCTACGCTGTCTCAGTCCTCGAACAGCTCGCTCTGCCCTTCCGCCGCTTCGTCCTCGTCGTCCTCGCCCTCACCCAGCTGCGGCATCGCTCCCGGCGGCGGGCGGCTCTCCAGCAGGCCCGCGGCCCGCAGCTCTTTCAGGCCCGGCAGGTCGCGGGCGCTCTCAAGTCCGAAATGATCCATGAAGCTCTGTGTCACCACGAACGTCACCGGCCGCCCCGGCGTCATCTTGCGCCGGCCAAAGCGGATCCATTCCATGTCCAGCAGCAAGTCCACCGTGCCCCGGCTCACGCTCACTCCGCGGATTTCCTCGATCTCGGCACGGGTCACCGGCTGGTGATAGGCGATGATCGCCAGCGTCTCGATCGCCGCCCGGCTCAGCTTGCGGGTCTCGACCGTTTCCTTCTGCATCAGGAAACCCAGGTCGGGCGCCGTGCGGATCGCCCAGGCGTCGCCCACCTTCACCACACGTACGCCGCGCCCCTCATAGCGCTTGCGCAGATGCACCAGCGCCTCGGCCGCGTCGGCGCCATGCGGCATCCGGTCATTGAGCTCCTTTACCGTCACCGGTTCTGCGCTGGCAAACAGGATCGCCTCGACCATGCGCTCCTGCTCGGCGATGGGCGGCGCCTCGAACAGGCTCTCCTCCTGCTCCCCCTTACCCTCTTCTTCTTCCTTTTCCATGCCTTCCGACATCATCTTAATCCTTCCGTCGCAACTGGATCGGGGCAAATGTTTCGGCTTGGCGCAGCTCCACCTTGCCCTCTTTCGCCAGTTCCAGCGAGGCCGCGAATGTCGCCGCCGTGGCCGATCGCCGACGCACCGGGTCCGCGTCCCATCCGTCCGGCATGTAGCTTGAAATATCCGTCCAGGTCCCGGCAAAACCAATAAGGCCCCGCATCCGGTCCAGCGCCTGCTCCATGGTCCAAACTTTGTCGCGGTCCATCACGAAGGGGCGGAACTCGTCGCGCGTGCGGATGCGGGCATAGCCCTGCATCAGGTCCAAGAGTGTTGCGGTATAGCTCACCCGCTTCACCCGCGTCACATCCTCGGGAATGCCCCTGGCAAAGAAATCGCGCCCCAGCCGGTCGCGCGCCATCAGCCGTGCAGCCACGTCGCGCATCGCCTGCAACCGCTCTAGCTGGAACGCCAGGTGCGCAGCCAGCTCCTCGCCGCTGGGTCCCTCCTCGGCCGGGTCCGGCGGCAGCAGAAGCCGCGATTTCAGAAACGCGAGCCAGGCCGCCATCACCAGGTAATCGGCGGCCAGTTCGATGCGCAACTGCTTGGCCTTCTCCACGAAGGCCAGGTATTGCTGGGCCAGTTGCAGCACGCTGATCTTGCGCAGGTCCACCTTCTGCGTGCGGCTCAGCGTCAGCAGCACGTCAAGCGGCCCCTCGAAGCCGTCCACATCAACGATCAGCGCCTCGGCCGCCAGCCGTTCGGCAACCGATTGCTCGTCTTCCTGAAACTCTTCCTCAGCCATCCACGCGCCCGTTCAAAAGCGCCTCAAGTTCGGCTTCCAGCGCCGCAATGTCAATCTCATCGGGGGTTTTGCGCGCTGCAATCGCCCGCTCGGCCCGCGCCTGCGCCTGCACGCCCATGCGCCCGGCCGCCTCGGCCACCTGCCGCTTTTCCTCCAGCGTGCCATTGCAGTGCAGGATCACGTCGCATCCCGCCTCGATCGCCCGCCGGCTCAGATCGCCCAGATCGCCCTGCAGCGCCTTCATCGAGATATCATCGGTCATGATCAAACCGTCAAACCCGATCTCGTCGCGGATCACGCTCATCACAGTCTCTGACAGGGTCGCAGGCGTCGCGTCCAGCGCGTCATAGACCACATGCGCCGTCATCCCGAGCGGCATATCATTCAAATCTGAAAACGGCTTGAAATCAGTCTCTTGCAGGTCACTCTTCACCGCCCCAACGCGGGGCAGCTCATAGTGGCTGTCGCTCACCGCGCGGCCGTGCCCGGGGATATGCTTGACCACCGGCAGCACACCGCCATCCAGATGCGCCTGCGCCACCACGCGCCCGATCCGCGCCACCGCCCCGGCATCGTCGCCATAGCAACGGTTGCGCAAGAAGGGGTGCGTCTCTGCCCGCGCCACATCGACCAGCGGCGCACAATTGCTGTCGATCCCGGCCTCCCGCAGCTCGTGCGCGATGATCCGGTAGCGCAGGTACATCGCCCGCTCAGCCCCGTCGCCCGCACGGTCGACATGCTCCAGCGGCGGCAGCCACTCGCGCCACAGCGGCGCGCGCAGGCGCTGCACCCGGCCGCCCTCCTGATCGATCGTGATCGGCGCCTCGCGGCCCACCGCCTCGCGCATTTCGGCACAAAGCGCGCGCAGTTGCTCGGGGCTTTCGACATTGCGTGCAAACAGGATGAAGCCGAACGGATCGGCCTTCCGGAAAAATGCTTTCTCCTCGGCCGTCAGCCTCAGGCCCTCGGCGTCGAGGATCGTCGCCCCCCAGCTGCTCAACGCGTGGTCACCGGGATGCAATCGGCGCGTTCGGCCACAAGCGCAGAACAGAAACGCCGCGCATCGTTGAGATCGGCAAAGCCCATTGCGCGCAGCCTGTAAAAGGTCCGTCCACCGCTTTGTGCCTTCTGGATAATGCGTTGTTTTCCCTCAAGGTAATCGCCGAACCTCTGCCCCAGGCGATCCCATTCCTGGCGGGCGATCTCGGGGCTTTCGAAAGCGCCCAACTGGGCCAGCCGCGTACCCGCGGGAATGCTGGCCGGTTCCACCTCCAGCGCCGCCTCGGCCTGCGGTGCCGCCACCGCCGCCGCCGGTGTGGCCTTCAGGCCGCCGGGCCGCAACACGGGGCGCAGCGAGGATTTCAAACCGCCCTTGATCTCGGGCTTCGCAACTGCGGGTTCGGGCGCAGGCTCGGGTTTCGGCGGCACAACCGCGGCAACCGTCTGTACCGTTTCGGGTTCAGCCTGTTCTGTTTTCTCCAGCGGATCGGCCCCTGCCGACAGCTTATCAGCCAGGGCCCGGATCGAAGTCATCTGTGGCGAAGCGCCCTCTTCCGAAGCAGTCGCAGCCACAGGCTCCACCTTCGGCGCCGTCACGACATCGGCGGCCACCACGGTGCCCATCGCCGCATCGTCCTCCGACAGGTCCACCGGCGCCGGCGCCAGGATCAACTTGTCGGCGGGCGCTTCGGCCACGCCGATGGCCGCAACCTTGTTTACGGCAAGGCCCTGATGCAGTGCCGGGCGCCCACCGGGATCCTCGGGCTGCACTTTCATCGGTTTGCCGCTGGCCGCACGCACCACCGGCACGCCGCTCACATCCCGCGCCAGCATCTTGTAGCCCCAGACACTGACCCCCACGATCAGCGCCAGCGATACCGCCGCACCGGCGTAATTCGCAAAGGTTCCCAATGATTTGACCGCGCTTTCGCGGCCCTGTGTGGTGTAATCCGCCCGATCCGGCCCGGCATAGGGGCCGCCTGCAGGAATATCCGCCATGTTCGCCTCGCTTTCCCGGGCGATACATTGCCGCCGGGGTTATCTTGACTGCCTCCCCCGCGGCGCGCGCCTTGCCTATCAGCGCATTTCTTCCACCGGGGTCACGCCAAGAATACCAAGCCCTGCAGAAATAACAACGGCCACGGACCGCGCCAGGGCGATTTTCGCCTGACTTGTTGCGGCATCACCCTCCTGGAGAAAGCGTAGCGCCGGTTCGTCGTTGCCCCGGTTCCACAGCGAATGAAACTCGCTGGCCAGTTCATAAAGGTAGAACGCCACCCGGTGCGGCTCGTTCACGCGGCCGGCGGTTTCCACCAGGCGCGGCCACTCGGCGATCTTTTTCGCCACGGCCAGCTCGGCCTCGTGATCCAGCTTGCCCAGGTCTGCCGCACCCAGCGTCGCCTCGCCCACGGCAATCCCCGCCTCGCCGGCCTTGCGCAACACCGAATGCACCCTCGCATGGGCGTATTGCACATAGAAAACGGGGTTGTCTTTCGATTGCTCCATCACCTTGTCGAAATCGAAGTCCAGCGGCGCGTCGTTCTTGCGCGTCAGCATGTGAAACCGCGTCACGTCGGGGCCGACCTGGTCAACCACGTCGCGCAGGGTGATGAAGGTGCCCGCGCGTTTCGACATCTTGAACGGCTCACCATTCTTGAAAAGCTTCACCAGCTGCGTGAGTTTGATATCCAGCGGCACCTTGCCGTCCGACAGCGCCGACACCGCCGCCTTCATGCGCTTGACATAGCCGCCGTGATCAGCGCCGAACACATCAATAAGAGCGTCGAAGCCCCTGGAAATCTTGTCAAAGTGATAGGCAATGTCCGGCGCGAAATAGGTCCAGGACCCATCCGATTTCTTCACCGGGCGATCCACGTCATCGCCATGCGCGGTCGAGCGGAACAGCGTCTGCTCGCGCGGTTCCCAGTCCTCGGGCACCTTGCCCTTGGGCGGCTCCAGCACGCCTTCATAGATCAGGCCCTTGTTCTGCAGCGCCTCCAGCGCAGCCTCGATCCGGCCCGTGCCGTAAAGCGATTTCTCGCTAAAGAACACGTCCATCTTCACGCCAAGCTGGGCCAGGTCCTCGCGGATGAGGTCCATCATCCGCTCGGTGGCGAACTCGCGCACCTCGTCCAGCCATGCGCCTTCGGGCTTGTCCAGCAGGCTCTCGCCGTATTTGGCCTTCATCGCTTCGCCCACCGGGATCAGGTAATCACCCGGGTAGAGCCCTTCGGCGATCTCGGGCTCCAGCCCGCAGGCCTCGCGGTATCGCTCATAGGACGACCGTGCCAGCACATCCACCTGTGCGCCGCCATCGTTGATGTAATATTCGCGGGTCACGTCATAGCCCACGAAATCAAGCAGACTGGCCAGCGCATCGCCGAACACCGCGCCGCGGGTATGGCCAACATGCAGGGGGCCGGTGGGGTTCGCACTCACGTATTCCACGTTGACGCGCTTGCCCTGCCCCATCTGCGAACGCCCATAGTCCGCGCCTTCTTCCAGGGCCGCGCGCAGCACACCCTGCCAAACCGCAGGATCCAGACGCAGGTTCAGGAACCCCGGGCCCGCCACTTCGGCGCTGACAATCCGGGCATCGGCCGTCAGCCGCCCGGCCAGCGCCTCGGCGATGTCGCGCGGTTTCTTTCCGGCAGGCTTTGCCAGAACCATCGCGGCATTCGTCGCCATGTCGCCATGCGCCGCATCGCGCGGCGGCTCGACCGTGACATTGGCAAAGTCGAGGTCCCCGGGAAGATCCCCGGTCTGCTGCATCGCGCCGAGACTGTCGATCACGAGACCGCGGATATCGGAAAAGAGGTTCATGGCATCATCCTGGCTGCTTTGGGCCTGCATTTATCACAACCGGGCCACGCCGCAACCCGCCCGCGCTCTTTCCCTCTGGCCTTTTCCCGCGCAACCCGCTACGCGCCTGCCAACCATCTGGAAAGGACGAGCATGGACCTGCGCAATATCGCGATCATCGCCCACGTGGACCACGGCAAGACAACGCTGGTCGACGAACTGTTGAAGCAATCCGGGGCTTTCCGCGAAAATCAGGCCGTCGCCGAACGGGCGATGGATTCCAACGATCTCGAACGCGAGCGCGGCATCACCATTTTCGCCAAGCCGACCTCGGTCGAATGGAAGGGCACGCGGATCAATATCGTCGACACCCCCGGCCACGCCGATTTCGGCGGCGAGGTCGAGCGCATTCTCAGCATGGTCGATGGCGTTGTCCTGCTCGTCGACGCCGCCGAAGGCCCGATGCCACAGACGAAATTCGTCACCTCGAAAGCATTGGCACTTGGTCTGCGACCCATCGTTGTACTGAACAAGGTCGACAAGCCCGATGCCGAGCCCGACCGCGCCCTGGACGAGGTGTTCGATCTCTTCGCCTCGCTCGATGCCAACGATGACCAGCTCGATTTCCCGCATCTTTACGCGTCGGGCCGCTCAGGTTGGGCCGATGCCGAGCTCGACGGTCCGCGCAAGGATCTGCACGCGCTCTTCAACCTGATCATCAACCACGTGCCCGCCCCGCGCCAGCAGGCCCATGTGAACGAAGATTTCCGCATGCTGGCAACCACCCTGGGCTCGGATCCCTTCGTCGGCCGCATCCTGACCGGCCGGGTGGAATCCGGCCATCTCAAGGTGGGTCAGACGGTGCAGGCGCTCTCGCGTATCGGCCAGAAGATCGAACAGTTCCGCGTGACCAAGATCCAGGCTTTCCGGGGCCTGCAGATGCAGGACATCGACGAAGCCGTGGCCGGCGACATCGTCAGCCTCGCCGGCATGCAGAAGGCAACCGTGGCCGATACGATCTGCGCGCTGGCCGTCGAGGATGCGATCCCGGCCCAACCCATCGACCCGCCCACGATTTCCGTGACCTTTGGCATCAACGACAGTCCGCTGGCGGGCCGCGACGGAAAAAAGGTGCAATCGCGCGTCATCCGCGAGCGTCTGATGAAAGAGGCCGAGTCGAACGTCGCCATCAAGGTGACCGACACCCCCGGCGGTGAAGCCTTCGAAGTGGCCGGGCGCGGCGAACTGCAGATGGGCGTTCTGATCGAGAACATGCGCCGCGAGGGGTTCGAACTCAGCATCTCACGCCCTCAGGTCCTCATGCGCGAGGATGACGGCCAGAAACTAGAACCCATCGAGGAGGTCACGATCGACGTCGATGACGACTATACCGGCGCTGTGATCGAAAAGATCACCGGTCCGCGCAAGGGCGACCTCGTAGAGATGAAACCTGCAGGCAGCGGCAAGACGCGGATCATTGCGCATGTGCCCTCGCGCGGGCTCATCGGCTATCACGGTGAATTCCTGACCGATACGCGCGGCACCGGCGTTCTGAACCGCGTATTCCATGGCTGGGCACCGCACAAGGGCCCGATCCCGGGCCGCCGCGCAGGCGTTCTGATCTCGATGGAGGATGGCGAGGCCGTGGCCTACGCGCTCTGGAACCTCGAAGACCGCGGACGGATGTTCATTAACCCGCAGGACAAGGTCTACCAGGGTATGATCATCGGCGAACATTCGCGCGACAACGATCTCGAGGTGAACCCGCTCAAGGGCAAGAAACTCACCAACGTGCGCGCGAGCGGCTCGGACGAGGCCGTCCGCCTGACCCCGCCGACCATCTTCTCGCTGGAAGAGGCGATTGCCTATATCAACGACGATGAACTGGTCGAGGTCACGCCGAACGCCATCCGGTTGCGCAAGCGCTATCTTGATCCGCATGAGCGCAAACGGATGTCGAAACAGGGCTGACAAGTATCACGGGTCGATCAGTATGCGGCCCGTGACTTCCAGCGCCCGGTTGCGCATCTGTGTCACCACGATCTCGCCTGAGCGCGGGAAAACCCCGGTCAGCGCAGTGATATTCACTTGGTGGGTGACCAGCAGGCGCCGCCCATCGCTTTCCCGCAACAGCGCCAATGCGTCGTGGGTTTGCCGCCCGCGCCGCTCGCGGTTCTGAAAGAATGAATTGAGCGCTGGCACCTCGGCAACATCGCCAAGCTGCAGCAGATCCGCCGTTTCACGACACCGGCACCACTGGCTCGACCAGATCGCATCGAAACCGACGCCGCGCTCCTGCAGTTCGGCACCGATCCGCCGTGCCTGGTCGCGTCCACGCTCATCCAGGTTTCGCTGCGTCGTGCAATCGTCCAGCCTGAACCCCGCCGGATCGCCCCCGCCCGGCGCCAGCGCGTGGCGCATCAGCACGATCGCATCCGGGCGCTTCAGCGCATCCCAGTCGTCGGCCGCTACCGCGAATGGCAGGATGGCCAGCAGCCAGATCATCAGATACCGAAACATAGCGCTCTCCCATTTAAACGGGGTACGCCCTGCGCGGCCTGTCAGATCATTCCGAGGTCTCGACCACCATCAGCTCGCGCTCGGATGCGCCGCGCGCATGGCTCAGGGCCTCCTGGTATTCCGGGCTGTGATAGCACTCGACTGCGGCCTCGACCGTCGGGAACCTCGCCACCACGTTACGCGGCCGTTCCTTGCCCTCGAGTTGAACGAACCGCCCACCCCGGGCGATGAACTCACCACCGTGCTTGGCAATCGCGGGGCCGGCCAGCTCGGCGTATTTGCCATAGGCCTCAGCATCGGTCACCGTCACATGTGCAATCCAAAGCGCACCCATCTCAGTCTCCTATCACGGCTTCCGCCGCCTTGATCGCAGCCTCTGCATTGCCAGCATCCTTGCCACCGCCCTGGGCCATGTCGGGCCGGCCACCGCCGCCCTTGCCGCCCAGTTCGGCCACGGCCGCGCGTACAAGATCGACCGCTGACAGCTTGTCGGTCAAGTCCGCCGTCACGCCCGCGGCCACCGCGGCCTTTCCGCCGGCATCCGCGATCAGAAGCACTGCGCCGCTTTCCATCTTCGCCTTGTGCTCATCGATCAGCGCAGGCAGGTCCTTGCCGCTCACGCCCGACAGCACCTGCGCCAGGAAGGCCACGCCGTTCACGTCCCGGGCCTCGGCCCCGCCGCCCTGGCCGGCCCCACCGGCCATGGCCAATTCGCGGCGCAGCTGCGACACTTCGTTCTGCAATGCCTTGCGCTCATCCATCAACGCCTTGACCCGCGCGGCCAGATCGCCCGGCTGCGCCTTGACCGTGTCGGCGATCTCGTCCACCAGCGCCGCTTGGCGCTCCAGGTGCTGCACTGCGGCCGCCCCGGTCAGCGCTTCGATCCGGCGCACGCCTGCGCTCGATGCGCTGTCACTCAGGATCACGCACAGCCCGATATCGCCGGTCTGTTGCACATGCGTGCCACCGCACAGCTCGATCGAGTAGGTCTCGCCATCCGCGCCCTTCCCGGTGGGCGCACGTCCCATCGACACCACACGCACCTCGTCGCCGTATTTCTCGCCAAAGAGCGCCTGCGCACCGATCTCCCGGGCATCGTCGGGCGTCATGATCCTTGTGCTGACCGGGGTATTCTGGCGGATGAAGCCGTTTACTTCTTCGCCCACAAGGCGCAGCTCGTCCTCGCTCAGCCCCTTGGCATGGCTGAAGTCGAACCGCAGCCGGTCCTCATCGTTGAGCGATCCACGCTGCGCCACGTGATCGCCCAGGTGAACGCGCAGGGCTTCGTGTAGCAGGTGCGTAGCCGAGTGGTTGGCACGCACCTTGCTGCGCCGCTTGTGATCGACTTCCAGCTCGACCGTATCGCCCACGCTCAGCTTGCCGCGCTCCGGCGTCAGGCGGTGGGCGATCAGCTTGCCATCGGCGAAACGCTGCACGTCCGTCACAGCGCTCACATCATCCAGATTCGCCAGGCGCCGGACATAGCCGTGGTCAGCCACCTGACCACCGGCTTCGGCATAAAACGGCGTCTGGTTCAGAATGGCCCAGCCGTCTTCGCCGGCGTTCAACGCCTTCACTTCGACACCATCCTTGACGATGGCCAGGACTTGGCCCTCGGCTTCCTCGGTGTCGTAGCCCAGGAAATCCGTGGCGCCATGCTTATCGGCCAGGTCGAACCACACCGCGGCATCCGCCGCTTCGCCCGATCCCGCCCAGGCGGCGCGCGCCTTGGCCTTCTGCTCGGCCATCGCCGCGTCAAAGCCCGACACGTCGACTTCGCGGCCCTTCTCGCGCAACGCGTCCT
Organism: Marimonas lutisalis; assembly: GCF_005434965.1. Classification (GTDB taxonomy): domain Bacteria; phylum Pseudomonadota; class Alphaproteobacteria; order Rhodobacterales; family Rhodobacteraceae; genus Marimonas_A; species Marimonas_A lutisalis. The sequence goes on along the minus strand of NZ_SKCI01000001.1, from coordinate 1,119,974 downwards.
GGGTCAGATCGAGCGGGAATCCGTAGGTGTCATAGAGCTTGAACGCCGCCTCGCCGGGTAGCGGAGCGCCTTCGCCCAAACCGTCCAGCTCCTCGTCCAGCAGCTTCAGGCCACGGTCCAGCGTCTGCTTAAACCGGGTTTCTTCCAGTTCCAGCGTTTCCTCGATCAGCGCCTGCGCCCGGCCAAGCTCGGGATAGGCCGCCCCCATTTGGTGCACCAGCGCCGGCACCAGCCTGTGCATCACCGGATCCTTGGCGCCCAGCAGGTGCGCATGGCGCATCGCGCGCCGCATGATCCGGCGCAGCACGTAACCGCGCCCGTCATTGCTGGGCATCACCCCGTCCGCGATCAGGAAACTGGTCGAGCGCAGGTGATCCGCGATCACTCGGTGATGTGTCTTGCCCGGCCCGTCCGGATCGCTGCTGGTTGCGTCGGCGCTTGCCTCGATCAACGCGCGGATCAGATCCGTAGAATAGTTGTCATTGGTTCCCTGCAGCAGCGCCGCAACCCGCTCGATCCCCATGCCCGTATCAATCGACTGCATGTCGAGCTCTTTCATCGAACCATCTTCGAACTGCTCGTTCTGCATGAAGACGAGGTTCCAGATTTCGACGAAACGGTCACCATCCTCTTCCGGCGTGCCCGGAGGGCCGCCCCAGTACTTTTCTCCATGATCAAAGAAAATCTCGGTGCAGGGGCCGCAGGGGCCCGTCGGGCCCATCATCCAGAAATTGTCATTGGTCGGGATGCGGATGATCCGCTCGTCCGGAAGACCTGCGACCTTCTTCCAGATCTCGGCGGCCTCGTCATCGGTGTGATACACTGTGACCAGAAGGCGGTCGGCCGGGATGTCGAGTTCTTTCGTCACCAGCTCCCAGGCATAGGGAATGGCCATTTCCTTGAAATAGTCGCCAAAACTGAAATTTCCGAGCATTTCAAAGAAGGTGTGGTGACGCGCGGTATAGCCGACGTTGTCCAGGTCATTGTGCTTGCCGCCAGCACGCACGCATTTCTGCGCCGTGGTCGCCCGGACGTAATCGCGCTTTTCCACCCCGGTGAAGCAGTTCTTGAACTGCACCATCCCCGAGTTGGTGAACATGAGCGTCGGGTCATTGCGCGGAACAAGCGGGCTCGACGGGACGATCTCGTGCCCGTTCTTGGCAAAGTAGTTCAGGAAGGTCGAACGGATGTCGTTCAGGCTGGGCATCGGGCGTGGCCTCTTGCGAAGGGTCTCAGGTTGACCAGCGGTTTATCCGCCAAGCCCCGGCCTGTCCACAGCCCTTCATGCCGCGGACGGTGCTTATGCAAATGGCCGCCCGAATTACCGGGCGGCCATCAAAACATGCGGACTGGACGGTTTCAGCCATCCAGCAAAGCGTCCTCGTCGTCGCCCCCTTCGGGCATATCGAAATCAAGCCCGTGCGCGGCACGGATCTTGTCCTCGATTTCCAGCGCGATCTCGGGGTTATCCTTCATGAACTGGCGGGCATTCTCGCGGCCCTGGCCGATACGTTCGTCGCCATAGCTGAACCACGCGCCCGATTTCTGCACGATACCCGCAGCCACCCCGAGGTCGAGAAGCTCGCCGGTCTTCGAGATGCCTTCTCCGTAGAGGATATCGAACTCGACCTGTTTGAAGGGCGGTGCGACCTTGTTCTTCACCACTTTCACGCGGGTCTGGTTGCCGATCACCTCGTCGCGGTCCTTGACCGCGCCGATGCGGCGGATGTCGAGCCGCACCGAGCTGTAGAACTTCAGCGCGTTGCCACCCGTCGTGGTTTCCGGGCTGCCGAACATCACGCCGATCTTCATGCGGATCTGGTTGATGAAGATCACCATGCAGTTCGAGCGCGCGATCGAGCCTGTCAGCTTCCGCATTGCCTGACTCATCAGGCGGGCCTGTACGCCCACGCTCGAATCGCCCATGTCGCCTTCCAGTTCGCTCTTCGGGGTCAGTGCCGCGACCGAGTCGACCACCACCATGTTGACGGCCCCCGACCGCACCAGCGTATCGGTGATCTCCAGCGCCTGTTCGCCGGTGTCGGGCTGCGAGATCAGGAGCTCGTCGAGGTTGACGCCCAGCTTCTTGGCATAAAGCGGGTCAAGCGCGTGTTCGGCATCGACAAAGGCGCAGACACCGCCCTTTTTCTGCTCCTCGGCCACGCAATGCAGCGTCAGCGTCGTCTTGCCCGAGCTTTCCGGGCCATAAATCTCGATGATACGGCCCTTGGGCAGCCCACCGATGCCCAGCGCGATATCGAGGCCCAACGAACCGGTCGAGGTCGCCTCGATCTGCTGAACCGGGTTGTCGGCCCCAAGCTTCATGATCGAGCCCTTGCCGAACTGCCGCTCGATCTGCGCCAGCGCACTGTCCAGCGCCTTTTGTTTGTCCGCGTTGCGTTTGTCGTCCATCTGGAGAAGTTCTGCCGTTGCCATTGTTTCGTTTCCTTATTTCACACCCTGTCACGGGCGGCAATCGCTGCTGCGTGTTCACCTCTTGTTCTGTATGAGATCAAAAAGAGAACATTTCAACCTAAATTTTCCTGTTCCCCACTTTTTCGCTAAAGCGTTAAAGAGTAGTTTACGTCGGACAGAAAAAGATCAGCAGACCGGGAAGCAACGTAAAATGCTCGTATTTTCAAAGGCAAAGCTCGTGTTCCTGTCGGTTCCCAAGACCGGAACAACGGCCATCGAGCAGGCGCTTGCGCCGCATGCCGCGATCGCCGTGCTCGATCCGCCCGAACTCAAGCATGCGCCGGTCTACCGCTACAATCGCTTCTTTCGTCCGATGATCGAGAAATTCGTCGGCGACGACATGGAAGTCATTGCGGTGATGCGCGAGCCTGTCAGCTGGCTGGGCAGCTGGTATCGCTACCGGCAGCGCCCTTTCATGAATGGTCGGCCAGCCTCGACCGCAGGGATGAGTTTCGACGATTTTGTCGAGGGGTACCTGAGCGATCCCCGTCCGGCCTTTGCCGATGTGGGGGCGCAATCGAAGTTCCTCGAACCCCGGCCCAACGGAACGTCGGTAGACCGGATTTTCCGCTATGAGTCGCTCGACGGGCTCATCACCTATCTCGAAGAGCGCCTGGGCCAAGGCATCACCCTGCCCCGGCTCAATGTTTCGCCTTCGGCAGATCTGTCGCTCGCCCCGGCGCGCGCCGCGCGGTTGCGCCACACCTGCGCCGCAGATTTCGACCTCTGGGAAAGTCTCGCCTGACAGATCTGCTCAATGCAGCTGGCGCTGCACGATCTCGGTCAGTTCGGTCAGAGAAAACGGTTTCGGCAGGAACACCGAGTTGGGAATCTTCGGCCGCCCCTCGCCAAAGGCATCCTCGGCATATCCGGACACAAACACCACGCGCACGCCGGGATGGCTTTCGAGCGCCTTGCGCACCCAGCTCGGACCATCCATGCCGGGCATCACCACGTCGGTGACGAAGATGTCGATGTGAAGATCGGTTTCCTCCAGCGTTTTCAGCGCATCCTCGGCCGATTCCGCCTCGAGTACCGTATAGCCGCGCAGCCGCAGCGCGCGCGATGCGAAGGCACGAACCGGCGCTTCGTCCTCAACGAGCAGGATCACCGCATCGCTGTGACGCGTCGGCGCGTCGGGTACCGTCTCCTGCTGAGGCGCCGCCGGGGCGTCCACCGCCTCCTCGTAGGTCGGGAAAATCAGCCGGAACACCGTGCCCTCGCCGACCACGCTATCGGCAAAAATAAAGCCCCCCGTCTGCTTGACGATCCCATAGGCCGTGGACAAGCCCAGACCCGTGCCCTCGCCTGTGCGCTTGGTCGTGTAGAAAGGCTCGAATATCTTCTGCATCTTGTCGGGCGGAATGCCATTGCCCTGGTCCTGGATCAGGATCTGCACAAAGCTGCCAGCCGGGACGACCGCCCGGTCCCGTTGCATCGGCTCGGAGAGCACCAGGCTTTCCGTCGCGATCCGGATTTCACCACCGCCCGGCATGGCATCGCGTGCATTCACCACGATGTTCATCACCACCTGCTCCAGCTGCCTCTTGTCAGCTCTCAGGCGATGATCGGCCGGGTCATGGTCCAGCGTCAGCGTTACTTTCTCGCCCACCAGCCGGTTCAGAAGATGGGTCAGGTCCGACAGCGTATCGCGCAGATCGAGTACTTCGGGGCGCAGTGTCTGCTTGCGCGAGAATGCCAGCAATTGGCTCACCAGCGCCGCGGCCCGGTTGGCGTTCTGGTTGATCTGCACCAGGTCGTTGTAGTCCTGGTCGCTCTGGTCGTGGCGCAGAAGCAGAAGATCGCAATGTCCCGAGATCGCCGTGAGCAGGTTATTGAAATCATGCGCCACGCCGCCGGCCAGTTGCCCGATCGCCTGCATCTTCTGGCTTTGCACGAACTGCATTTCCAGGGTTTTCAACTCGGTCGCGTCATTGAGAACCGCGATCAGCGCCCTGTCCCCGGCATCGGCGGCGCGCTTGAGCATGACCTGAACGAATGTCTCCCGGTCGTTGCGGGAGACGCGCAGAAACTCGCTCGCATTCGCCTCGCGGCCCCTGGCGACTTCCCCGAGCCAGTCGGTGATCGAGCGGCCGAGACCCTCCATCAGGGTGGACAGATGCAGGCCGGCGCAATCCTGCACCCCCAGCAGGTCGCGGGCCAGCCGGTTCGATTCCAACACTTCGCCATCGGGCGATACCCGCAGCAACGGCACCGGCAGCGCTTCAAACCGACGCCAGCTGTCCCCTGGCTCCCCATTCCGGGCCGCTTCGGCCGTTTCGGCAGACGCTTCGGCAGGTACCGGAACAAGATACAATTCGCGCCGCCCGGCAGAATGCGTGACTTCGGCCACCAAGCAACGTTGCGGCCCGTCCCTCGTGGCAATCTCGTAGACCACGCCCGACTGCACGGGCAACTGCTTGAAAATCCGGTCGAGCGATTTGACACGTTCGCCGATCAGCTGCCGGGCCGACGCATTCATGAACAGCACCGCGTTGTTGCGGCCGACGGTGATCGCCGGCACGTGCAGCGCATCGCTGGAACGGGCTGACCGGTCGCCCATTTCCTCGATACGCCAAAGCACGCCGCCATGGCCCAACCGATGCGCCGCCAGCCGAACATGGCCGCGGCGGGTAGCCACGTCCTCACGCGCCGCCCCCCCTGTTTCGGCACGTTTCTGCAATCGGTAAAGCACGGCCGATGGGTTGGCGAAAACCTGTTCGAGAACACCTGCCAACGTCTCGGCAGCGGTGTCAAAGCGCCGTTCGGCAGCATGGTTCGCATACCACAGCCTGCCCTCGTCGTCGGTCACGAAACACGGCGCTGCATCGTGGCAGACGAACTCCGAAATCGCCTCCTGCGCACGCTGGTGGGCACGCCGGAATTGCCAAATCAGCACGTGGATCACCCCGATCAAAGACAACAGCGCGCCACCAATTGTGGCAAAGACGAGTTTCACCGCGCCCTGCCCGCCAAGAACGGCCGCCGCACAGAACAGCGCCGCTAGGATCGCCAGGACACCCGTGCGCGGCGCAAGGCGCATCGCGGCCCGCGTCATGGGTCCGGGCGTGATCGAGGCATGCGGCACTGAAGCTCCCCTGGGCGATTCCGTCTTCCCCGAATGTGCATCGGGAAAACTTAACCGGGCGTTAAGCGTGATCAGATTACTCGCTTGGGTTGTTTGTTACAATCCCGCTGCGCGCGTAAGGTGGCCCACGAAAAACCCGTCGCCGGCTGCGCTTAACCGCCACTGACGCTGGAATGCAATTTCCCAGTCCGGATGCCGGGCCGTGAATGCCTCGATCTGGTCTGTGTTCTCCTCCCGCAGGATCGAGCAGGTCGCGTAGACCAGAACACCTCCGCCCGCCACGAAGCCTGCCGCCGTGTCGAGAATTTCATCCTGGGTGGCATTCAGTTCGGCCAGACGTTCGGGCGTAAAGCGCCATTTCGCGTCCGGATCGCGGCGCCAAGTGCCCGACCCCGAACAGGGGACATCACATAGCACCAGATCGAAGGGCGTCGCGCGCGCGCACTCCGCGCCGCTCAGGATGTCCACCGCCACCCCGGCGCGCGCCGCCCGCTCGCGCAGGTCGCGCATGCGTCCCGGCGCTGCATCATGGGCGGCGAACTGCGCCTGCACCAGGCCCGCCATCGCCAGCGTCTTGCCCCCGCCCCCGGCGCAATAATCGAGAATGCGCATACCATCACGTAGCGGCAGGGTCTCCATCGCCGCCTGGCTCGACACATCCTGCAATTCGACCAGTCCCTGGGCATAGGCCTGCGTCCGCACAAGCATGCGCTCGCCTTCGGTGATGCGCAACGCGGTCCGGGCACCCAGTTCGGGTTGCGTCACCACCCCTTCACGGGCCAAAGCCGCGCGCGCCTGCTCCGGGTTGCACTTGCGCAGGTTGACCCGCAGGAAAACCGGTGCGCGCTGTGTCAAAGCGGCCAGCTGCTCTGGCAGGTCGACGCCATATTGCGCCTCCAGCCGCGGCACCAGCCAGCTCGGCAACTCGGGTTCCGGCAATGCGGGCAGCGGCGCTGCGATCATGGCAGTTTCCGCGTCGCTTAACGGTGCGGGGGCATGCCCCTGCCCATTGAACAGCGCTGCCGGATCATCGCCTTCCAATCGCATAAGTCCCAACATGAGCGCGCGCCCGGATTCACCACCGCCCGCGGCAGCACAGGCCCTTTTCCGGCGCAGCACGGCATAAACGTGATCGCGCACCGCCGCGCGGTCCTTCGACCCAGCAAAGCGCGACTGCCGCGCCCAGCGGGTCAGCCCCCTCTCGGCCGGCTCTCCGGCGAGTATCGCTTCAAGACACTCGATCGCCGCCTGAACCCGCGCACCAGGGGTCATCAGGCCATCCGGTAGTTCGGGCTCTCGCGGGTGATCTGCACGTCATGAACGTGGCTTTCCTTCAGCCCGGCGCCGGTGATCTTCACGAAGCGGCAATTCCTGCGCATCTCCTCCACCGTGGCACAGCCGGTATAGCCCATAGCGGCGCGCAGACCCCCGACCAGTTGATGGATCACGGCGCCCGCCGACCCCTTGTAGGGCACCTGCCCCTCGATCCCCTCGGGGACCAGCTTGTCGCTGGCCGCGTCCTTCTGGAAATACCGGTCTGCACTGCCGCGCGCCATCGCGCCCAGGCTTCCCATGCCGCGATACGACTTGAAGCTGCGCCCCTGGTAGAGGATCACCTCGCCGGGGGACTCGTCGGTGCCGGCGATCATGCTGCCCACCATGGCACAGGATGCGCCCGCGGCGATCGCCTTGGCGAAATCGCCCGAGAACTTGATGCCTCCATCGGCGATCACCGGCACGTCGCCGGCAGCAGCGGCGCATTCCATGATCGCGGTTAGCTGCGGCACGCCCACGCCCGCCACCATCCGCGTGGTGCAGATGCTGCCGGGCCCGATGCCCACTTTGACGGCGTCCGCCCCCGCGGCGATCAGCGCCTTGGTCGCCTCCGATGTCGCCACGTTGCCGGCAATCACCTGCACTTCATTCGACAGCTTCTTCACCCGGCCCACGGCTTCGATCACCCCCTCGGAATGGCCATGCGCGGTGTCGACCACGATGATATCCACGCCCGCATCGACCAGCGCCTCGCTGCGCTCAAACCCGGCATCGCCCACTGACGTCGCGGCGGCCACGCGCAGCCGGCCCAGCTGGTCCTTGCAGGCCGACGGGTTCAGCACCGCCTGCTCGGTGTCCTTCAACGTCAGCAGCCCGGTCAGCTTGCCCTTGCCATCATGCACCAAGAGTTTCTCGATCCGCCGAGCCCGCATCAGGCTTTTTGCCTCGTCCAGATCGGCCGGCTCCGCCAGCATCGCCAGATCATCCGATGTCATAACCAAGCTGACGGGTGTGTCGTCCGAATTGGCAAACCGCATGTCCCGGTTTGTCACGATCCCCACGATATGGCCCTTCTCGTCCACCACCGGGAAGCCGGTGAAATTATAGCGCTCGACCAGCTCCTTCGCATCCGCGATCGTCTGGTCGGCGCGCAACGTCACCGGGTTGTAGACGATGCCGGATTCAAACCGCTTCACCCGCCGCACTTCGCGCGCCTGCTCGTCCACGCTCAGGTTCTTGTGGATCACCCCGATGCCCCCTGCCTGCGCCATGGCGATCGCCATGCGCGCCTCGGTCACCGTGTCCATGGCCGAGCTCAGAAGCGGGATATTCATCGAGATCGTATTGGTCACCTTCGTGCGCGTATCGGCGGTGCTGGGCAGCACGCTCGACGCGGCGGGAACAAGCAGTACATCATCGAAGGTCAGTGCCTCACGAATCTCCATCGGGCCTCTCCATGGCAGGGATCGTTTGGCGCTTCCCTATTGCATGGATAGGGCGCGGGGGAAAGGGCAATTCGCGCTTGCGCGCTGCGGCAAACCCGGCCACGCTCCGCCCGAATTCACGCGGAGACCATGAAATGAGCGGACATGGCTATGAAACCGGCCGGCTGAACCTGCCCTTCGTCGGCATCTCGACCTTCGGCAAACGCCCCTATATCGAGGACTGGTCACAGATCAACGCGGATATCGCCATTCTCGGCGCGCCGTTCGACTTCGGAACGCAGTGGCGCTCTGGCGCGCGTTTCGGCCCCCGCGCCGTGCGCGAGGCTTCCACCCTCTTCTCCTTCGGCCATGCCGGCGCCTACGATCACGAGGACGATGCCACCTACCTGCCCGGCTCGGTGCGCATGGTCGACATGGGCGATGCCGATATCGTCCATACCGACACGATGGCATCCCACGCAAATATCGAGGCCGGCGTGCGCGCTGCACTTGCCGCCGGCGCCCTGCCGGTCATCATCGGCGGCGACCACTCGGTCAACATCCCCTGCATCAACGCGTTCGACGATCAGGGCGACATCCATATCCTGCAGATCGACGCGCATCTCGATTTCGTCGATGAGCGCCACGGCGTCCGCTTCGGCCACGGCAACCCGATGCGCCGCGCGGCCGAAAAGCAATATGTCACAGGCCTCACCCAGGTCGGCATCCGCAACGTCTCCTCGACCGCGAAAGAGGGCTATGACGACGCGCGCACCATGGGGTCGGACATCCTTTCCGTCCGACAGGCCCGTGCGCTCGGCCCAAGGGGCGTGGCCAAACGCATCCCCAGGGGCGCGCGCGTCTACATTACCATCGACATCGACGGCTTCTGCCCGTCGATCGCACCCGGAACCGGCACGCCCAGCCACGGTGGCTTTCTCTACTACGATGTGCTCGAAATCCTGCAGGAAGTCGCCAAGCACCACGATGTCGTGGGCATCGACCTTGTTGAGGTCGCGCCGGATTACGACCCCACCGGCTCCACCGCGATCCTCGCCGCCCAGGTGCTGCTCAACCTTCTGGGCTTCGTCTTCCACGCAAGGGGCTTTCGCTGATCCGGCCTTCATCTGGCCCCAAATACCTCGGGGAGTGTGAGGGGCTGGCCCCTCATGCCTTCGGGTCCTGCCAGAGCAAGCGGCCGAAAAATGCCGCAACCGGAAAAGATTATGCCGCTCCACATCTTTTCCCCGGCAGCAAAGCCCCTATTCTCTGCGCAACACAACAAGGGCACAGGCCATGAGCAAAGACCCCCTCGTCATCTTTACCCCCTCGGGCAAGCGCGGCCGCTTTCCGGTGGGCACGCCCGTTCTGACCGCCGCGCGCCAGCTCGGCGTCGATCTCGATTCGGTCTGCGGCGGGCGTGGCATCTGCTCGAAATGCCAGATCACGCCGTCCTATGGCGAGTTTCCCAAGCACGGGGTCACCGTGGCGTCCGATGCGCTCTCCGAATGGAATGCGGTCGAACAGCGCTACGATGACAAGCGCGGCCTGAAACCGGGCCGCCGTCTCGGCTGCCAGGCCACCATCCAGAAGGACGTGGTGATCGACGTGCCGCCCGAATCCCAGGTCCACAAGCAGGTCGTACGCAAACGCGCCGAAGCGCGTGATATCGTAATGAACCCGGCAATCCGGCTCTTCTACGTCGAGGTGCAGGAACCCGACATGCATGATCCCTCGGGCGATCTCGAACGCCTTGTTGGCGCGCTGGCAAAGCAATGGGACATCAAGGACGTGAAGGCCGATCTTCACATTCTCGCCCAGCTTCAGACGATCCTGCGCAAGGGCAACTGGTCAGTCACGGTGGCGCTGCACATGGGCGATGGCGACGCCGCCCCGCGCATCATGCATCTCTGGCCCGGGCTCTACGAAGGCTCGATCTATGGCCTCGCCGTCGATCTGGGTTCCACCACCATCGCCGCGCATCTTTGCGACCTGCGCTCGGGCGAGGTCATAGGCTCCTCCGGCCTGATGAACCCGCAGATCCGTTTCGGCGAAGACCTGATGAGCCGTGTGTCCTACTCGATGATGAACGACAACGGCGCGGCCGAGATGACGGCGGCCGTGCGCGACGGCATGAACACGCTGTTTGCGCAGATCGCCGACGAGGCAGGCATCGACACCGGCCTGATCATGGACGCGGTCTTCGTGATGAACCCGGTCATGCATCACCTTTTTCTCGGCATCGATCCCTATGAGCTGGGCCAGGCCCCCTTCGCACTCGCCACCTCGGACGCGCTGCACCTGCGTGCCTCGGATCTCGATCTCACCCTGCACCCGGCGGCACGCAGTTACATCCTGCCCTGCATTGCCGGCCATGTCGGTGCCGACGCCGCCGCCGTGACCCTGTCCGAGGCACCGGACAAATCCGAAGACCTGGTGCTCATCGTCGATGTCGGCACCAATGCCGAAATCCAGCTCGGCAACCGCGACAAGGTGCTGGCCTGCTCCTCGCCCACCGGTCCCGCCTTCGAGGGGGCACAGATCAGTTCGGGCCAGCGTGCCGCGCCCGGCGCCATCGAGCGGGTCGAGATCGACCCGGCCACGAAAGAGCCCCGCTTCCGCGTGATCGGCTGCGATCTGTGGTCGGACGAGGACGGCTTTGCCGCGGCCATCGCTACCACCGGCATCACCGGCATCTGCGGCTCGGGCATCATCGAGGCGATTGCCGAGATGCGCATGGCGGGCCTCCTGGATGCGTCCGGCCTGATCGGCTCGGCCGCACAGACCGGCTCGCCCCGCTGCATCGCCGACGGCCGCACCCATTCCTACGTGCTCTGGCAGGGGTCCGAAGACAGCCCGCAGATCACCATCACCAACCCCGATATCCGCGCCATCCAGATGGCCAAGGCCGCGCTCTATTCCGGCGCACGCCTGCTGATGGACAAGCTCGGCACCGATACCGTCGACCGGATCGTGCTGGCCGGTGCCTTCGGCGCGCATATCTCGCCCAAGCACGCGATGGTGCTGGGCATGATCCCCGACTGCCCGCTCGACAAGGTGACATCGGCCGGCAACGCCGCGGGCACCGGCGCGCGCATCGCGCTTCTCAACACCGACGCGCGCGCCGAGATCGAGGAAACCGTGCGCCGCATCGTCAAGATCGAAACCGCGGTCGAGCCGCGCTTCCAGGAGCATTTCGTCAATGCCTCGGCGCTGCCCAACTCGGCCGAGCCCTTCCCGATCCTGCGCAGCGTCGTCGATCTGCCCGATGTCAGCTTCAACACCGGCGGCGATGAAGGCGATGCGGGCGGACGCCGCCGCCGGCGCCGGCGGGGCTAGGCAAGGCCGCCCGCGCGCCCTAGGCTGACCCCGGAACCGCCAGGGAGACCCACATGCATATCCACCGCGCAGGATCGCGCCCGTCCGAACAGCCAAACCTCGACTATTTCACCGGCACCGTCCGCTTCGATCCGGTGATCTCGGCGGCCAGCCCGGCCCGCGTCGCCGCGCTCACCGTCACGTTCGAACCGGGCGCGCGCACCGCCTGGCACACCCACCCCTACGGCCAGACGCTGATCGTGACCGCCGGCAAGGGCCGCATCGGCCGCCGCGGCGGCCCGGTGCACGAGATCTTCCCCGGCGATGTGGTCTGGTTCGACCCGGGCGAAGAGCACTGGCACGGGGCCTCGCCCGACTGCGCGATGACCCATATCGCCATCCAGGAAAAAGACGGCGACAGCGCAGCCACGTGGCTCGAAAAGGTCTCGGACGCGGATTACCTGACCCAGACAGAGTAACATCGCGGTGCTGTTGAGCCCCCATCGCAGCCTGGTCGACATCGCTCTCGCTGCCGGGCTTGCGATCGTTGCGGTCCTGCTCAGCAGACTGTGGCCCGGCAACCCTTTCGCGCCCTACATGGGCGAACTGCCGCCCCTGCTGGTGCTGCCGCTTACCGCAATCGCAGCGCCCCTTGCCATCAACTTGCTCGCCCGTCATGGCCAGATCGGCCGCCGACAGCGACTGCGGCCGGGCCTGATCCTGGCCGTCGGCGCGGGATTTGCCGTGCCCACGATCGCTGTCGACATCGCCGCCCCCTGGCCGCACGACATCAACGTCGCGCTGCCACAAGGCGTGTTTTTCTACGGCGCCATCGCATTCTTCGCGGAATGTCTTTTCCATGTCATTCCACTCGGCCTGCTCTTCGCTCTCTTCCAGCGCCTTGCGCCGCGTGCATCACCCCACCTCGCCTTCTGGAGCGCAGCCGCGCTCGCGGCCGTGATCGAACCGGCCGTCCAAATCGCGTTCGACCCTCATGCTCCGCTTGGCCGGACCGCCTATATGGGTCTTCAACTTACGGCTTTCAGCCTTGCCCAGATCGCTCTGATGCGTCTCTACGGGTTGTGGGGCGCGCTCGGTGCGAGACTTGGATATTACCTGCTCTGGCACATCGTCTGGGGAACCGCCCGTTTGCCGCTTCTGTTTGCGCCCAGTTGACCGCAAGATTGAAAACCTGGCCAATTGCTCTACCCTGACACTATTCAGGGAGAGCATTTCGTGACCAAGATCATCGTCTGCATCGACGGCACCGCGAACGAGATCGGCGACCGCGAAACCAACGTGCTGAAACTCTACAAGGCGCTCGACAAGAAGACTCAGAAGGCGCGTTACGTCATGGGTGTGGGCACCTATGACGGGCCTCAGTTCCTCGGCCGCGCGCGCCAGCTCCTTTACGGGTTCCTGGGCCAGGCCTTCGGCTTCGGGCTCGAGGATGACGTGCTTTCGGCCTATCGCTACCTGTGCCGCACCTACAGCTCGAAAGAGCGCAAACAGAGTGAACACCCAGGTCTTTCCGGGGACGCCGCCGAGAATGACCAGATTTATCTGGTTGGCTTTTCCCGCGGCGCCTATGCCGCACGTGTGCTGGCCGGCTTCATCCATAATTTCGGCCTCGTGGACGAGGATCGCCTGCACCTCATCGCGCCGGTCTTTCGCGCCTATCGCCGGGTCACCGATTTCGAAAGAACTACCCGCGACGACAAGGTGTTTCAGGCGCTCAGGGAATACGAACGCGTGCTCGAACCGTCCCCGGCACCCATCCGCGCCCTGCTGCTCTTTGATACGGTCTCCTCGATGGTCCGCTTTCGCCGCCCATGGTTCAACTTCCGCAAATATGGCAGCCTGGCCGAGCTCGGCACGCATGCCAGCGTCAACGCCAATGTCTCGGTGCGCCTTGTCACCCATGCGCTGGCGCTCGATGAACGCCGCACCATGTTCCGCGTGCAAGCCTGGGACGAGACCGGCAAGGACGCGCATACCTATTTCGGCAACAATTTCCGCAACGAAAAGATGCGCCGCACGCAGTATGTCCGCCAGCGCTGGTTCCCCGGCTATCACTCGGATATCGGCGGTTCCCCGCCCGAGGATGAAAGCGGGATCGGCAAGCTCACGCTGTTGTGGACGCTCGACACCCTGGCCGAGCTGGAAAAACAGGCCGACAAGGAAGACAACGCCCATCGCAAGAAAGCGCGCCGCTCGGCCCTGCCCGGGCCCCGGCAATACGGGCTGCGGCTGAAACGCGGCGCGCGCAAACGCTATTTCGAAGGCGATGACCCGGACGCGAAAACGCCCGGCGGCTTGCCCTATGCCCGGCCCGAACCTCTTGCGCCGATCCACAATTCCTATCTCGCCGGCTGGCTCTCCCCGGTCTGGCTCCTGCTCGAGGTGTTTCCCAAATCACTCAAACGGCGCGAGGCGGGGCCGGTCAAATGGTACCGCCGCGGCATCTGGAAATGGTACCTGCCGCTGATGGAACCCCGCCACGTGCCCGACCATCACAGCGTCGACGACAGCGCCTATACCCGCCACGACCGTGACCCGGATTACGATCCGCCCAACCTGCCGCCGAAAACCGACGCGCCCCATTGACCGCGTCCCACACGCGCGCTATCTCAACTCCGGCTCAGGCGGGTATGATGTAATGGTAGCCTGTCAGCTTCCCAAGCTGAACGCGCGGGTTCGATTCCCGCTACCCGCTCCAGCCTTCAGAAAATGAGCAGCGTCACCCGGATACGCCGACCGGCCGTTATGTCCTGACATATTGCCCGCTTGCGTTCTGCTCCACCGTATAGTCCCAGGCCGTGCCATTCGCCGCCATCGCCGCGTTGACCACCTGTTTCTGCGCCAGCCTGCCCCACACGTCCTTCGCGATGAACTCCAGGTCGAACCGCCCGCCCGTCACGATCGCGTTCAACTCGGCCTCGATCGCGGCCACCTCGGGCTGTCCAGCCAGATTGGCCCATTCACCGGGGTCCTCGCGCATGTTGTAAAGCTGCGGCGCCGAGCCGTGACAGTAGTGATATTTCCAATCCCCCTGTCGGATCATGAAACTCGGTCGCATGATGCCCTCACCGTGGTATTCCGAGATCACCGGCACCTCGTCCAGCGCCTCCCCCATGATCGCCGGCAACAGTGACCGCCCCTCCAGCGGCCGCACAGGTGTCTCGCCCGCTATGTCAATGAGCGTCGCCGGAAGATCGATCAGCGAAACTGGCGTGTCGACCGTGGCGGGCGCGGCGCCCGGATAGTCGATGATAAGAGGGATGCGCGAGGACCATTCGTAGAAGCTGCGCTTCTGGATCAGACCTTTCTCGCCAAGCATTTCACCATGGTCCGAAGTGACAATGACGATCGTGTTTTCGCGTAGCCCCTGTTCCTCCAGCACGTCCAGCAGCTCGCCGACCTTGTCGTCGACGTAATGCGCCAGCGCCGCGAACCCGCGGCGCATCGCGGTCAGGTGGCGCGGGTCGCGGATATCCTTGCGGTCCAGCCCGTACCAGCGCAGGAACGCCCTGTCGAAATCCGAATACCTGTCATCCATGTCGTCCGGATAATGCGGCAGCGGCATCTCGGCCTCGGCATAGATCTCCCAGTATTTGCGCGGCACCTTGTAGGGCGGATGCGGATTGGTGAAGGACACGGTCAGCATGAACGGCCCTTCCGGCGCATGGCGCAGGTATTCCAGCGCGCGAAACTGCGTTTCCTCGTCATATTGCAGTTCGGTCGACCAGCCGGGCCCGATATTCTCGGCCTGGTATTGCGGCGCGAAATCAAAGGCCATTGCCTCGGGGTCGTCCTCGGGCAGCAGCGGATAGGACCAGATGAACCCCGACGGGTAGATGTCGGTATTCAGCCGCCGATTGAACCCGTGCAGCTGATCGGCGCCGATGAAATGCATCTTGCCCGACAGAACCGTATCGTATCCGGCATTGGTCAGGTAATGCGCGAAGGTCGGAACAAAGCTCGGGTACGGATCGCCATTGTCATAGCATCCGGTCGTCGAGGTCAGCAGCCCGGTCATCAGACAGGACCGCGCCGGCACGCAGATCGGACTGGGCGAATAGACCGTGTTGAACTGCACCCCCCGCTCGGCCAGGCGCGACATGTGCTTGGTGCGCGCGCCCACATGGCCGCAGGCTTCCAGCATGAACGGCGTCATCTGGTCTGCTATGATCAACAGAATATTCGGCTTATCACCTGTCTGACCCGCCATGGCGTGGCTCCTCCCAGCGTCAATACCCTTACCCGGGTGAGCTTTGCGCCAATGCACACCGGGCGCAAGAGCAAGACCGGCTCTCCGACTACCGTGCGATCACGATATCCGCGCGCAGCCCGCCCAGCGTATCGCTCTGGCCAAGGCGCAGCACGCCACCATGGGCACGCGCAACATCGACCGCGATCGACAGGCCCAGGCCCACCCCCGAACCGCTGTTCTGGTTGCGCGCCTCATCGAGCCGCGTGAAGGGGCGCATGGCTTCTTCGCGCTGGTCCGTCGGGATGCCCGGGCCATCGTCCTCGACCCGGATGCGCAGCGACTTGTCGGTCAGTTCCACCGACACGTCGGCCCGGCTGCCGTAACGCACCGCGTTGGAAATCAGGTTTTCCACCGCGCGGCGCATCGCCACCGGGCGCAGTGCCACCTCGCCCTCACCCGCGGCGTGGCTGAGTTCGACCGGCTGGCCGGCACGCTGGCAATCCTCGACCAGGTCGCGCACCAGCGCCACCGGGTCGGTCGGCTCGGCCTCGCCCTCGCTGGCATCGCGCACGAAAGACAGGAACTCGTCCAGGAGCCGCTGCATCTCGTCCACGTCGCGCTCGAGCGGCGCACGGTCCTCCTCGTCGAGAAGCGACAGGCCCAGCCGCAGACGCGTCAGCGGCGTGCGCAGGTCGTGGCTCACCCCCGAGAGCATCAGCGTGCGCTGCTCGATCTGGCGCTCGATCCGCGCGCGCATGTCAAGAAAGGCGTTGCCGGCCGCGCGCACCTCGATCGCGCCCGAGGGCCGGTAAGGCACATGCCGGCCCCGGCCGAAGGCCTCGGCGGCGCGCGCCAGCCGTTTGATCGGACGCAGCTGGTTGCGCAGGTAGATGAACGCGATCACCGTAAGCAGGATGCCAAAGAACAGCATGTTGGCGAAAAGCTGATGCGGATTGCGCGCCGAGACCCGCAACCGGTCGAACTCCACTTCGAGCGGCCCGGCTTCGGTGCGGACGAAGACACGCACGTCATCGTCGTCGGGCAGTTCCAGCACCATCAGTTCGGGCAACAGCTGTTCAAGCTCGTCGATGATGATCAGCCCGGAAAAATCATACCAGCGACGAAGGTTTTCCCGCGGAACCTCCATGCGGCTGCGCGGCGCCAGCGTCATTTCCAGCGTTTCGGTCAGCGGCCCGCCGGTGGCGTCGATCTCTCCGGCCTCGACCGCGCCGATCACCAGGCGCAATTCGCGGCTGACCGTCTCGGTCATCTGCCGCGTCACGCCCTCGAAATGGCGCTGGATGAACACCACCGAAACCACCAGCTGCAACAGAACCACCGGCAGCACGAGGATTAGCGCCGCCCGCCCGTAAAGCGAGCGCGGCATATACTGTTTGAGCCATCCGAAAAACATGCCTATTCCTACATCCGGTCCGCGCAACAAGGAAGAGCCATGCAAGCCCCCGACGATTTCAACCCCGCCCCCGGCGACGCAATCGAGATCGAGCCCGGGCTCACGCGCGTGCTGTGCCCCAAC
Source organism: Marimonas lutisalis (assembly GCF_005434965.1). Lineage (GTDB taxonomy): Bacteria > Pseudomonadota > Alphaproteobacteria > Rhodobacterales > Rhodobacteraceae > Marimonas_A > Marimonas_A lutisalis. The sequence goes on along the minus strand of NZ_SKCI01000001.1, from coordinate 1,102,644 downwards.
CCCTCGCCGATGACTTATCGCGGCACCAATACCTATCTGCTGGGCACGCGCGGCCTGGCGGTGATCGATCCGGGGCCGGAAAACGATGCGCATCTATCCGCGATCCTGGCTGCCCTGCGGCCCGGCCAGAAAATCACCCATATCTTCGTCACCCATTCGCATGTCGATCATTCGCCGCTCTCACGCGCCCTCGCGCGGGAAACCGGCGCGCCGGTTCTGGCCTTCGGAGACTGGCAGGCCGGACGATCGCAGGTGATGCACCAGCTGGCCGACCAGGGGCTTGCGGGCGGCGGCGAAGGGGTGGATGCGCATTTCCACCCGGATGTGATTGTCGAGGATGGCGAAACGGTCGCGGGCGATGGCTGGGCGCTGCGCGCGATCCACACGCCGGGCCATTACGGCAATCACCTCAGCTTTCAATGGAACGATGCGCTCTTCTGCGGGGATCACGTGATGGGATGGGCGTCTTCGCTCGTCTCGCCCCCCGATGGCGACCTGACCGATTTCATGGCCTCCTGCGCGCGGCTCCGGCAGTCGGACTGGCGTGTCTTCCACCCCGGCCATGGCGCGCCGATCGACGATCCCGCCGCCCGGCTCGACTGGTTGATCGCGCATCGCCAGGGGCGCGAAGCCGAAATCCTGGCGGCCCTGGCCGATGGCCCGGCCACCGCTTTCGACCTGGCAAAGCGCATCTACACCGACACGCCAAAGGCGCTCCTCGGCGCGGCCACCCGCAACGTGTTCGCCCACCTGGTCGATCTCACCGGCAAAAGGCGTGTTACACCGCACCCCCATCTCTCGGCGGATGCCGAATTCGTGCTCTCGTGACCGCGGGACGGGCCCGTGAATTTTTGTCACGAAACCCTCTGGACGCCCCCGCCCGGCTTTGCTAAATGACCGCCTGTGTTCCGGCGTAGCTCAGCGGTAGAGCAGTTGACTGTTAATCAATTGGTCGTAGGTTCGATCCCTACCGCCGGAGCCATAAAAAGCCCTTTAAGGTCAGCGCCTTAGAGGGATTTTTTTGTTGAGCAACCGCAGCTTAAAAAATCCAAAACGCCCTGAGCAGCCCAATCTGACTGGTCCAAGTTGATTGTTAGTGCATGATTGGCCTTGGTTCCATCGGGATGATGGTTTCCGGGGCCGGCGGGCGATATCCCAATGCACTGTGCGGTCTCCTGGTGTTGTAGTGCTTCCTCCATTCTTCGATGATGATCTGTGCTTCACGTAGGGTGTAGAAGATCTCGCCGTTGAGCAGTTCGTCTCGGAACCGGCCGTTGAAGCTTTCGCAGCATCCATTCTCCCAAGGGCTTCCTGGTTCGATGCAGGCTGTCTGCGAACCAACCGCTGCGATCCAGTCTCTGATGGCCTGAGCGACGAACTCAGGCCCATTGTCTGACCGGATGAAGGGCAGGGGCGCCCCGTAGGATAAGCGAGCAAAGCCTGCCCACGGCGCGAGAACCCGGCAAGTTCACGACCCGATGCGTCGCGCGCCGAAAACACCCCGTTCAGCACCAGTTTGAGGCATGGATGTTCAGTCTTCGGGGTGGCCATATGACGTATTCAAAGGGTTTTTGCGTTTCTCGCTGCTGGTTTTACGCGAATTTTGCGCTGAAGGAAGTTTTTTGGTCCGCAGGTTTTGCGGGGTTCTTGCGGACGGGGGGCAATCTAGGTCCATCGAAACGAAAGCCAATAGGAGCAAGAAATGCACACAGAGACCAACACCGCCCGCCGCGCCCCCAACACTCCAATCTGGCTGCGCGCCTTGAACTGGCTCGCCGATCGCAACGCCGCCTATCGCGCCTCGCACAAGCTACGCAACATGCCGGACGAACGACTTGACGACATGGGCATCACCCGCGACGAGGCCAACGCCGCCTTCTACCACCGAGGCTCGCGCAAGGCAGATCGGGGCGTATCGGCGAAGTTGGTGGCGTTCCGCCTGCCTTGAACACATGGCGAGACAAGGCCACCTTCACAGGTGGCCTTGTCTTGCGATCTTTTGTGATTTTGAACCAATCCCCGGGCAATAGGTGTATGGAAAACATCGGACTGGTTTAAATCTCAAAGCGGGTATTCGATCCAATCACGACAAACGACGGTTCTGAGACCAACTTAAGCCTTGGCGCCCGAAGTAAATCGGTTAGGGGCAAGCGGCGGTTCAGCCGCCGCTGCCCGACCCTGAATTACGACGAAAGCGTATCGCCGGGCATCGGGTAGCCCGGGCAAGGCCACGAGATGACCGCGCCATGACCGCTGGGTTGGGTGCCGATCTTTGTCGTGCTCCAGGTATCTGCGGCCTGTGCGGTCGCTGCGATGAGCGTGAATGCAAAGGTTGCGGCGGCGGTTTTGAGAGCGAAGCGGTTCATTGCTGAGTTCCTTTTTCCTGTTGATTTGCTATGCCCAACAGGATATTCATAGCTAAGCTATTGACAAATATATACTTTTCATGGGGGCGTGAAAAAAAATCATCGCTCCGCCGAGAACAGGAGGTGTAAGATGCGAAGATTACCGCCGTTTTCCGCCATGCGGGCGTTCGAAGCCGCCGCGCGACATTTGAGCTTTACCGATGCCGCGAAGGAGCTGGGTATAAGCCAGTCCGCAATTAGCCATCAGGTTCGCCAACTTGAAGAGTTTTTGGATACGAGCCTGTTTGTCAGACGTCCACGCCGGCTTGAATTGACACGGGCCGGCGGGTTCTACCTGGAGTCGCTTTCCGGCCTGATGGATGGGCTCGAAGAAGCGACGCGTAATGTCTCTGATGAGGCAGGTGGAGCCCTGAGAGTGCGGGCGACTCCAACCTTCGCTGCGCGGTGGCTCACACCGCGGATGGACCGGTTCACCGCCCGCCATGGTGTGTCACTCGTCATTTCGACAGGGTTGCCGCCGACTGATTTTTCGCGGGGCGAGCATGATGTGGAAATTCACTGGGGTGCCGCCCCTGTCGAGGGGGTCGTGGTCGAGCCTTTCATGTCCACGCCCAAAGTCGCCGTCTGCGCACCCGAAAAAGCGGAGCGGCTCCGAAGGACCGGGCCGGCGGGTCTAAAGGAGGAAACGCTCCTGAGGGATGAGACCGATGACTGTTGGGAAGAATGGCTCGCGAGCGCAGGAATAGAGGGCGTTGACCATACAAAAGGACCAGCCTTTGCCTATTGCGATTTGGCGATTACGGCCGCCGAGCGTGGGCAGGGTGTCGCATTGTCCTACAAAGCTCTCGTCGAGGATGATCTCGCGGCGGGCCGGCTTGAACAGGTGTTCCCGCAGCAAACGCAGGACAAGGTGATCTATTCCGTTGCCTATCCCAAGAGCCGCCGGTTCAGCCGCAAGATCGTTGATTTTCGCGACTGGGTGTTTGAGGAGATGGCGGCGGAAGAGAGCCCTGGCACTGTTGTGCACCTTCGCAAGGCTGGGCTCGGCTGAGCGGCCTTTCGCGCACAGAAGCCGTTCATGGAGATCGCAGCGAACGGCAGGTTTGAGCCCAGAGCGGACATCAATCCACATAAAGCGTCAGCGGCAGTTCGGACAGTTTTCCTCGCGCACTATTTCTCTTTTGGGTAGGGAGCAAAAAGGCTTAGTCCCAGCCATTCACTCATAGCGTTGGCAACCTCGGTATCGCCGCTGAGATGGAGCTTGTCGACTTCCAAAGCCTTTGAAACCGACTCTAACCCCATCCAGATTGCCGTCATCGTCTTGATGTCGGTCACGACATAGAGATCGACGTCGAAGCCAGGGTCATTTAGGCACAAGTCGACGCCTTGGTCCGGGTCACAAACCACCCACCACTGTGCTTCTCTTGGTGTAACATCCGTGAATTCGAACTGAACATTGACACGCCGGTCAGGGAGCAGATCCCGACGGATACTTCTGCGCATGTCCCACATCAGCAAAGAAGGGTCGGTGTTGTTCAGCTGAAGCTCTGCGTTGATCCACTTTTGCCCCCAAATGCCAATGGCAACAATGATGTCAGTCAGGGCTTTGCCAGCGTCGGTCAGATGATATTCGAATTGCCCGGCGCTGTTATCAGTGGCCCTTCGCTCGACTATTCCATGGTTTTCGAGTTCGCGCAGGCGTTTGGTAAGCAGTGCCGAAGACATGCGAGGCACGCCGCGACGTAAATCATTGAACCGCGTCGATCCGGCGCAAAGCTCGCGGATCAAGATGATGGTCCAGCGCGACCCAAGTATTTCGGTGGCCATCGCAACTGGGCAGAACTGGCTGTAAATCGAGTCCGGCACTTTCCGCGCGCTCCCCCCTGATCTTTTCAATATCGTCGCCTGGAATGCGGCATCAGGCAAGTTCAGAAACTGAACTTGATTTGCGGGTTGATATTCCTGATCGTTGGCAAAAGACCCGGGTAAGACTTTGAAAAGGGAGTTTGAAAGGTGGCTGAACAGGCACGTACTTTAGAGGATCTTTGGGCTGCTCTGCCGGGCGTGATCAAAAAGGCGCACGATGGCGCAGCAGATGCAGAAGAAAGGCGCTGGATCGGGAGCGAACTTGCTAATGATATGCTCGAAATCGGCGTAGGACGGATATTGCTCGGCGAAGAGATCGGGGGGCTTGGCGGCACTCTCGCTGATTGGATCAAATTAGGGAGCGAGATAGCTGCAGCAGATGCATCCGCTGGATGGGTCGCGTCACATTGGGCCATGGCAGCCGCGGTTGTCGCTGCAAACGGGTCGGACGAATTGGTAGAAGAAATTTTCTCCGATCCAAAGGCTTGCGTGGCAAGTAGCAACCTGGGCCGGTTGGACTTCGCAAGCGAAGACGAGGGATTGAGGATATCCGGCACTTGGGGCTTCGCGTCCGGATGTCTGGCGGCAACCTATGTCGGTGGCGATCTGCTACTGCAGGATGCCAATGCGCCAAATGGTGTTCGGATGATTTCGGTTCTGTCGCCTCGCGCTCAGGCGGATATTGTCGAGACTTGGAACCCGATGGGTCTTGCAGCCACCGGCAGCCACCAAATCGTCTATGACGATGTCTTCGTTCCCAAGGAAAGAATCTATCGCTGGCCGGATTCTACGCCGGTCGAGGGGCGCAAACGCGGATTTCTGGGTCACGGAGCATGGTTGATTTCCACCAGCGTGGCGTCCATCCATCTGGGCCTCGCTCGTGCTGCGATAGATGCGGTGAGAACGGAACTCGGCGAGAAAACTAATCGCTTTACCGGAGCGCCGGCAATAGCCAAACCATCCGTGATGCGGGCGTTGGAAGAAGCTGAAGGCCTGCTTTTTTGCCTTCGGGCGGGCCTTGACCGTTCGGCAGACAGCGTTTGGGCTGAAGGAATGAAATCAGGCAAGCCTACAGCGGGTGCGCGAATGGAAATGCGCCTCGCGGCGCTAACGGCAGTTCGTCAGGGCACGGCTATCGTCCGGTCGGCATATGACGTAGCCGGAGCGAGTGCACTGCAGCGTTCAGGTGTTATTCAGCGGATATTTCGAGATGCCAATTGTCTGATCCATCACATCGCGGGTTCTCGCGATGGTTTCGAATTTGTTGGACGCGTGCGGCACGACCTTGACCCGCTCTCATTTCGAGTTTGACGGCTGCAGGAACTTAATCGGACGAAGTTACGTTCAAACCAAAGTAATGCTTTGACTCAGCGACAGCTTCGTCAACAGAGCAGATTGACGCCCCTCTACGGTGAATATCTTTGTTGTTCCGTTTTTTTCGATTTACTAGTTTCTTCGTGGCCTTTGGGCCTCGAAGGTTTGTGGCAAGTTTAAGGACGTGCTTCCTAAGCCTCCCCAACTGAACTGGTCCACCGCTATGTTTAGGAAATGGACGACCAAGAATGGCAAACAGGCGACCAAAGCTCGAAGAGATTGTCTCGAAGTCACGGCAGGTTGAGGTTCTGATGGGACAAGGTATGCCCTGTCTCAACGCGATCGGACAGATCGGCGTTGTTGAACAGGGTGGTGCAGACTAATTCGAACTCGTCTCTGCAAGGACAGTGGCACTGTCCATTATGCCGCGCAGAGACCGCGCCACTCGGCCAGAGCAGCGGTTCGGTTGCGTTTGAAATGATCCCGTTTGGAGAGGCTGCGGTCTTGGTTGAAGTGGTTGAAGACGGAAGAGTGGACGGACACGAATTTCTGCAGACTTCGCATTCGCCGAAAGCGCTGCATCGCCCTTTCTCGCCGTCGAAATGGTAGATGTGAATTCTCAACGCGGTTGTTGAGCCAGCGACCGCAAGCCTGCAGATCATCGCAACCCAGATCGCGAAGTGCAGCCTTGTATGAAGCAAACCGATCGGTGACAAGAACTTCCGGTGGACCATACCGCCGCATCAATTTCCTAAGCATTTTCAATGCAGCGCGCTTGTTGCGCCGCTTGGTGACAACGCTTTCCAGCACCTCACCTTCGTGGTCAACGGCTCGCCAGAGGTAGTGCCGCTCACCGTTGATCTTCACGAAGACCTCGTCCACTTGCCACTGCCATCGGGAAAAGGCGCGCAGCTGCTGAACACGCCGCCGCAGGATCTCAGAGGCAAACATCGGACCAAACCTGTTCCACCAGAACCGAGTGGTTTCATGGCTGACGTCGATGCCGCGCTCGTGCAGCAGGTCTTCGACGTTTCTGAGCGATAGCGGAAACCAAACATAGAGCATCACCGCCAAGCGGATGACCTCGGGGCTGGTTTTGAAGTACTTGATCGGGGAGCGTATGATCATCGTCAAAGGCTACGAAAGCACCCTGCCCGCCTCAAGCCAAGTTAATCTGACAAGACCTTCGTGATGATCATCGCAACGCGCCATTGCCCCGGCACCGGATCGGGCGCTGCCGGGCGCCGCGCCTGCAGGAACACCTGCACGAAGTATAGCTGCATCCCCCAGATCCACAGCATCCCGGCCGTCACGATCCAGAAACGTACCGGGGCAATCAGGTGTTCGGGTTGTAGCCACCATGCCCAGAACCACCCGGCAGCCAACAGCCAAAGCCCGGTAATCGCGTAATATTTCAGCGCGCCCGCGCCGCTGAACATGGGTTCGAGAAACGGGCGCGGATCAGATGTCGGGTGATGCTTTCGCGCCGAGCTCATTTCCCACCGGGTTGGCCAAACCATGGCGCGGCATGCGCCACGATCTCATCAAGGTCGGTATACTGCGCGCGAAACCCCAACACCTGTTCCGCGCGGGACGGATCCGCCGTCAGTTCGGCCGGATCGCCGTCCCGACGCGGCGCGGCCTTCCAGGCCACCGCGCGCCCGGTCACGCGTTCGACTGACTTGATCACTTCCATCACCGAATGGCCCTGCCCGGTTCCTAGGTTCAATGCAAGGCTTTCCTTGCCCTCCAGCAGATGCTCGACCGCCAGAACACGGGCCCGGGCCAGATCGTCCACATGGATGTAATCGCGAATGCAGGTGCCGTCCGGCGTCGGGTAATCCGTTCCGAATACCTGCAACTCCGCCTGCCCGGTCGTCGCCATCAGCGCCAGCGGCAGGATATGCGTTTCCGGGTCATGGCGCTCGCCGATTTCACCCTCGGGGTCGGCCCCCGCGGCGTTGAAATAGCGCAGCGCAACATAACGCGGACCCGTGGCCGCCGCCGCATCGCGCAGCATCCGCTCGCAGATCAGCTTGGTACGGCCATAGGGGTTGATCGTTTCCTGCGGCGCCTCCTCCGAAATCGGCTGGCGCTCGGGGATGCCATAGGTTGCGCAGCTCGACGAAAAAACGATCCGGCCCACGCCTTCCTGCGCCATCGCCGACAAGAGCGAGATCATCCCGCCGACATTGTTCGCATAGTAAAGCCCCGGGTCGCTCACGCTTTCACCGACATAGGCGAAGGCCGCGAAATGCATCACCGCATCGATCTCGTGGGCCCTCAACGTCTCGCTCAGCAGCGCGGTATCGTTCAGGTCTCCTTGGACCAGCGGCCCCCATTTCACCGCGTCGGCATGCCCGCGCGACAGGTTATCATAGACCACCGGCCGGAACCCCGCCCGCGCCAGCGCCTTGCATGCATGGCTGCCGATATATCCCGCGCCGCCCGTAACAAGAACCGACTGGTTACCACTTGGTTTCAAGCAACATCCCCAAAACCCAACTGCCGGCGCGCCAACTCGCTTCGGTAATATGCAATGGTCGGGCCCAATCTGTCGCGCAGCGGCACACGGGGCGCCCAGCCCAGCAGTTTCCCGGCCCGGGTAATGTCCGGCCGCCGCTGGCGCGGATCATCGACCGGCAGGTCCCAAAACACCAGTTTCGACTGCGACCCGGTCAACTCAAGGACCAGATCAGCAAGTTCCAGCATCGTGAATTCCCCGGGGATTGCCAAGGTTTACAGGGTCTTCGATCGAACTGATCACCTCGTCTGCTTCCATCAATGCGGTCAACGCGTCCAGCATGTCCTCGATATAACAGAAAGACCGCGTCTGCTGGCCATCGCCATACACCGTCAGGTCTTCGCCGGTAAAGGCCTGCATGATGAAGTTGGACACCACGTGTCCATCCTCGGGGTCCATCTGCGGGCCATAGGTGTTGAATATCCGTGCAATCCGCGTATCGACGCCTGCCCGCTCGTGCATTTCATGAAACAGCGTCTCCGCACAGCGCTTGCCCTCGTCATAACAAGCACGCGGGCCGACAGTATTCACAAGTCCGCGGTAGTCCTCGGGTTGCGGCGAAATATCCGGATCACCATACACCTCCGAGGTCGAACTCTGCAGGATACGCGCCGATTTCTCCTCGGCCAGTTCAAGCAGGTTCATCCCGCCGATGATCGACGTCTTGAACGTATGGATCGGATCGATCTGGTATTTCGGTGGCGAGCCGGGACAGGCCAGGTTGTAAATCCGGTCCACTGGTCCCGCGACAGAGAAAGGCTCGATGATGTCGTACCTGAAAAACTTGAAACTCGGGTGGGCCAGCAACGCAGCGATGTTCTCGTGCCGCCCCGTCTCCATATTGTCGACGCAGATTACCCTGTCGCCCTGTTCAATCAGGCGATGGCTCAGATTTGACCCGATAAATCCCGTCCCCCCGCTACCAAGACGGTCTTTCCGGTCTCCTGAGACAGGTCTTCCCGGAATTCCGGATGAAATGTCTTTCGTTCAATCATGTCGTTTCCCCAATCTGCCGAAACTCGGCCGCAGGCTCCGCCGGAGAAGCCCCCAATTTTCCCAATTTAAACTAACCAGTCTGAAAGACATTAACTCTAAACATTTCTGCGCGGTCTTACCTGCACAGTTTCGCCATTTGTCTAATTTTCCTGCGCAGCTATCCACCTATACGCCGACTCACCGCTCAAGATCACAATTTAAGATTGTAAAATTGAACGACTTACGCTGGGTAACCTTCTCAAAAGGCAGGATTTCCGCTGTGACCGATTCGCGTTTTGCCATGCTCTGCAATCGTGGTTGCCCGCACCGGTCCCACATCCTTACCGTTGGTTAACGCACCAGAAGTTCCGATAGAATGTCGGGCCGCATCACGCTGTCGTCGCAGCGCTCGGACCGGTCGAGTTTCAGGCAGGCCTTGTAAACCGCCCGCAAGGTCTCGCGTGTCGCATAACCGTCCAGCGGACCGGCATAGCTGCCCGCGTCGCGGAACCGGCGCTGAAGGATGTAAAGGCGACGTTGGGGGTGGCCTTGATGATCTCCTGGGCGAACCATGCGGATACCAATTGTGGCTGCGCCGCATAGGCTTCGGCCACCGCCGCATAGGCCTCCGGCCCCTCTGCCCCCGCCGCCTTCAGCGTCAGCGCATATTGCTCCTGCGCGCCTTTTCACTCAATAGCTTGCCATAGAGCGCCAGGGCTTCCCCGGCGGCGTCCAGATCGCGACGCAGGTTCAGATCATTGCCATCCTGCAATAGCTCGATCAGGAACCCGGCCGCTGCCGCGTTGCCACCGTCGGCGGCATGGCGCAGGCGGGCGATCGTCTCGGGCCCGTCGGCGCGCATGTTGATTCCCCACATGTTGCGCGTGGCCTCGTAGACCTCGATTTCATCCTCGCCCGCCGCGCGCCTTGGCGGCATAACCGGCGAACTTCGCGCGCGACACCGACCCGCCGCCCAGGTAGCCGTACATGGCCCCGTGCGCCAACGCGACCCAGGCTTCGCTCGCGCCCATCTCACCGGCACGCACGAGCATCGCCTCCGCATCCTCGGGCGCCGTAAACTTCCACATCAGGTCTTCGCCATACACGGCCAGCCCGTGACCATTGCCGCCCTCGGCGGCGGCCTCGAAATGGGCCAGTGCCTGGGCTTTGTCCATGTCCAGCCCCGTGCCGTACATCAACAGCTTGCCCAGCGCGACATGCGCCGCCGCATCCCCCTGCGCGATTGCCTGCGCCAGCAGGCTCTGGCCGCGCACCACATCGCGCGGCAGGGTCCAGCCTCCCACCAACTGCTCGCCCAGCACACGCTGGGCCGTGACATCTCCCTTGTCCGCCGCGGCGGCCAGCAACTCCTCGGCGCGGTCCGGGTCCGCGGGCACCAGCTTGCCCCACAGGTAAACCTGGCCCAGTTCCGCCTGGGCTGCGGCATGGCCCGCCTTCGCCGCGCGGTCCAGCCATGCCAAACCCTGTTCGGTGTCGCGCTCCAGCACCCAGCCATTCAGCAGGTGCTGCCCCAGGCGATACCGGGCCTCGCTGTCACCGCCGGCCGCCGCAGCCTCAAGCACCTGCCGGGCGCGCGCCACGGTTTCCGCATCTGGGTCCGACCACAGCGCATTGTTGGCCTCTTCCACCGCGGGCACGGCATCCACCGCGGTTTGTGCATAGCCTGCAGCACCCATCGACAGGGCACTGGCAATCAGCATGGCACCAAGCGCCGCACGAATATGCGTTGCCCTACCCACCCGAGTTGTGATGCTTTCAGCCTTCGTCATGCGGTGTCGTCCTCTTGTGCCGGAATCGCCTTGGCCCGTATTCCGCAAAGCAATAACAGAATACTTGACCACGCAAAGTCTAGTCCATGTTCCGCAAATGTCTTTGATACAACTCAACAATCCTAGGACGAGCGCACGCACCCGCAGACCCCGGAACGTCCATTCCAAAACCCGGCCGTCCTCCATCTCATAGGTCCCCTGGGCTCGAAACGCCACGTCGCGTGCGCCCCTGCTTGCCCTGCGCGCGCGCCCTTCCTATCGTCGTGCCCAGCCATCATGCCTTGGGAGGGGCGACATGTGGAACGGACCGACCCTCACGCCATCTTCGCCGGGATATGACGTCAACCGCGCCGCCATGCTGACCGCCATAGCCGAGTTGCGCGCGCTCGAGGATCGCACCGCCCGCAAGTCCGAGGAACGCCGCGCACGTTTCCACGAACGCGGCCAGATCACCCCGCGCGAACGGCTGGCCCACCTGCTCGATCCCGGCCTGCCCTTTCTGCGGCTGCACAGCCTCGCGGGCTACCTCGCCGATACGGACGATCCGGAGAAATCCATTCCAGGCTCCACCTTCATCGGCGGCATCGGCTTCGTTTCGGGCACGCGCTGCATGGTCGTGGTCGATGACAGCGGCATTAACGCGGGCGCGCTCTCGCCCAAGTCGCTTGATGCGATGCTCTCGATGCAGGACATCGCCCTGCGCCAGAAACTGCCCTTCGTCCATCTGGTCGAAAGCGCCGGCGCAAACCTGATGAACTACCGCGTGGGCGACTGGGCCCGCGGCGGCGCCGTCTTCCGTAACCTCGCCCGGCTCTCGGCCGCGGGCCTGCCCACCATCGCCATCCTGCACGGCCCCTCGACCGCCGGTGGCGCCTACATGCCGGGCCTCTCGGACTACGTGATCGGCGTGAAATCTAACGGCATGGCCGCGCTGGCGGGCTCCGCGCTGGTCTTTGCTGCCACCGGCGAAAAGACCCCGGATGCAGACCTCGGCGGCGCTGAAATGCATGCCACTACCTCGGGCCTCGTCGAATACCTGGCCGAAGATGACGTGCACGCCATCGCCCAGGCCCGGCGCGTCATCGCCCGGCTAGACTGGAACCGCGACATGCCGGCGCGTGCGCCCCGGCCCCACGCCGCCCCGGCCCACGATCCCGACGAAATAGCCGGCATCATCCCCACCGATCTGCACACGCCCTATGACGCGCGCGAACTGGTCGCGCGGCTGGTCGATGGCTCGGATTTCGACGAATTCAAACCCGGCTACGGCCCCGCCACGCTCTGCCTCCAGGCTTCCGTGCACGGCCACGCCATCGGCATCCTCGCCAATAACGGGCCCATAGACCCCGACGGCGCAGCCAAGGCCACCCATTTCATCCAGGCCTGCGACCAGGCCGGTACGCCGCTTCTCTTCCTCAACAACACCACCGGCTACATGGTCGGCGTCGAGTACGAGCGCGCCGGCATGATCAAGCATGGCTCGAAAATGATCCAGGCGGTCTCGAACGCCCGCGTCCCCAAGATCACGCTCTACTGCGGATCGAGCTTCGGCGCCGGCAATTACGGCATGTGTGGCGTCGCCTATGAGCCCGATTTCCTCTTCGCCTGGCCCAATTCACGCTCGGGCGTGATGGGCGGGGCACAGGCCGCGCGCACCATGTCCGCCGTCGCCCGCGCCGGTGCCACGCGCAAGGGGATCGAGGTGGACGAAACCCGCCTCGCCGCGCAGGAGGCACGGATTCAGCAGATCTTCGACAGCCAGGCCCACCCGTTCTACACCTCGGGCCAGGTGCTCGATCACGGCGTGATCGACCCGCGCGACAGCCGCAAGGTCATCGCCTTCTGCCTCGACACCTGCCACGAGGCCCGTACGCGCAGCCTGAGCCCCAATGCCTTCGGCGTGGCAAGGATCTGAGCCATGTTCGACACGCTTCTTGTCGCCAACCGGGGCGAGATCGCCTGCCGCATCATCCGCACCGCGCGCGGGCTCGGCCTCATCACCGTCGCCGTGCACTCAACCGCCGACGCGGACGCCCCGCATGTCGCGCTGGCCGATCAGGCGGTCTGCATCGGCCCCGCTTCGGCCGGCGAAAGTTACCTGAACGCGTCGGCCATCCTGCACGCCGCGCGCGCAACAGGCGCACAGGCCATCCATCCGGGCTATGGCTTCCTGTCTGAAAACGCCGATTTCGCGCGCGCGGTGGCCGCGGCCGGTCTCACCTTCATAGGCCCTTCCCCCGACGCGATCGAGATCATGGGCGACAAGGCCCGCGCCAAGCAGGCGGTGCAGGCCGCCGGCGTTCCTTGCGTGCCGGGCTACGACGGCGACGATCAATCCGACGAAGCCCTGATCGCGCAGGGCCAGGCGATCGGCTTTCCCGTCATGGTCAAGGCGGCGGCCGGCGGCGGCGGGCGCGGCATGCGCCTTGTCCGTGACGCGGCCGATCTGCCCGCCGCCCTCGCCCGCGCGCGCGACGAGGCGCAGAATGCCTTCGGCTCGGACAAGCTCATTCTCGAACGCGCGATTCAGAATGCCCGCCACGTCGAAATCCAGGTCTTTGCCGACAGCCACGGCACCATGCTTCATCTCGGCGAACGCGACTGCTCGGTCCAGCGCCGCCACCAGAAAGTGCTCGAAGAAGCCCCCTGCCCTGCCCTCACCCCTGAGATGCGCGCCGCGATGGGCGCTGTCGCGGTCGAGGCCGCCCGCGCCGTCAATTACCTCGGCGCCGGCACGGTCGAGTTCCTGCTGGACGAGGATGGCCGATTCTATTTTCTCGAAATGAACACCCGGCTACAGGTCGAACACCCGGTCACCGAACTTGTCACCGGGCTCGATCTCGTCGCCCTTCAGATCGCCGTAGCGCAGGGCGACCCCCTGCCGCTCTCGCAAGGCGATGTCACGCTTTCCGGCCACGCGATCGAGGCCCGGCTCTATGCTGAGGACCCCGCCAACGGCTTCCTGCCCGCCACCGGCACAGTCGCGCTCTGGGCACCGCCTGCGGGCGATGGCATCCGTACTGACGCGGGCATCGCCAAGGGTCAGGACATCGGTCCATATTACGACCCCATGCTGGCCAAGATCATTGCCCACGGCCCCGACCGCGCCACTGCGCTCTCGCGGCTGCGCGCGGCGCTTGCCGATACCGCCTGCCTTGGCCTCACCACCAACGCGGGTTTCCTCTCGGCCATCCTCGACACGCCCACTTTCGCCGAAGGCCGTGCCACCACCGGTTTTCTCGACACCGAGTTTCCCGATGGCCTGCGCGCGACACCGCCCGCCAGCGACATTCTCGCGCTCGCTGCGGCCCTGCTCCTGCGCTCGGAAATGCAGACGGCCCACGCGGTCTCGTCGCTCCCTGACGACACGCTCTTGGGCTTTGCCTCCGATGGCGGCTTACCTATTCCGCTCGATCTTTCCGCCGGCGACACCACGCACGCCCTGCAGGCCCGCTGTCACGGGCCCGATCACTGGACCGTCACGGGCGAACAGCCGCACGAGATCACCGTCCTGTCCAGCGACGCGGGCCGCCTGACCGTGCTTATCGACGGCACCCGCCACCGCGCCTTTACCGCTCCCGATGGCACCGGCGGGCTCTACCTGCAACTGGGCACGGCCACGCTGCACGCCGCGCGCCACTGCCCCTGGGCCAGCGACGGGGCCGAGGCCCACCCCGGCCAGATTACCGCGCCGATGCCGGGGCGCGTCGTCTCGGTCGAGGCCGCCTTGGGCAGCACCGTCGCCAAAGGCCAGACCATCGCCGTGCTGGAAGCGATGAAGATGCAACATCAACTCACCGCCGGCGCCGATGGCACGCTGGCCGAACTGCATGTCGCCCCAGGTGATCAGCTCACCACCGGCGCCCTCATCGCCCGCATCGCGGAGGACACATGACCCTCACCCAAGCCGCCGATTTTCTCAAAGAATCCGAAGTCCTGCACGCCGCCATCGCGGATCTCGATGCGCGCGCCTTCGATGCCGCGACCCAGTTCAAGGGCTGGACGATCAACGACGTTCTCGTGCACCTGCATTTCTGGAACCGCGCCGCCGATCTTTCGGCGCAGGACGAAGCCGCCTTTGCCGATCTCGCCGCGCGCGTCATGGCCGTGTTCGAACGCGGCGGCACCCTGCGCGAGATCGAAAACGCCGAAATCACGGCGCGCGGCCCCGACCTGCGCGCCGCCTGGATCGCGCTGGCCCGCGACATTGGCCAGCGCTGGCAGCAGATGGACCCGAAGGCGCGCCTGCCCTGGGTGGGCCCGTCGATGTCGGCGCGCTCGTCGATGACCGCCCGGCAGATGGAAACCTGGGCCCACGGATTCGAGGTGTTCGACCTTCTGGGCCGCGCCCGCGAAGACTCCGACCGCATCCGCAACATCGTCGTCCTCGGCATCAACACCTTCGGCTGGTCGCACCAAGTGCATGGCCTGCCGGTGCCGGCAGCGATGCCGCGCGTCACGCTCACCGCCCCCTCGGGCGCCGTATGGGACTATGGCGAAGACCCGGCCAACACCATCACCGGCCCGGCGGTGGATTTCGCCGCCGTTGTCACGCAGACCCGCGCCTTGGCCGATACCGCGCTCCGCGTCACCGGTCCTGTCGCCGAAACCTGGATGGCGCATGCGCAATGCTTCGCCGGTCCGCCCGAAACGCCCCCCGCCCCCGGCAGCCGCCACCGCGCGCGTTAGGGCCATGCAAAAGGGCCGCGGCAAACACCGCGGCCCTCTTTCGCTTTTCGAACCCGATCAGATCAGCGCAAACACATCCGTGTGCGTCAGGCTGCCATCGTCGAAGGTGAAAGTCTCGATCCGGTCATTGAAGCTGTTCGACGCTCCGCCGATCACCAGAACGCTATCGCCATTGACGAACTCGACCAGCAGGTCATCGCTGCCCGGCACCAGACGGTTCCAGGTAGCCTCGGCAATGTCACGGCCGTTGAACACGTCGTCGCCCGCGGTCTGCTGCTGCGCCAGCAAGAGCGCCCGCAGATCGCCCGCTGACAATGTCGTCGCATCGCCGTTCAAAACGAACTGCTCGATCCGGTCCACCGCGCTGCTGCCCAGGCCATTGCGCACCAGCACCTCGTCGCCACCCGGCAGCGTGATCACCAGGTCATCGGGATCGCCCGCCACCATGCTGAAGGTCGCATCGGTCGAGGCATAGGAGGTGAAGATCAGCTGGTCGGTGCCACCGAAACTGCCGTTCTCCTCGATCTCCACCCTTCCGTCGCCCGCGTCGAACTCTTAGGTGTCGTCGCCACCCAGCCCGAACAGGTGGTCATATCCGCCATTGGCGCTCAGCGTGTCGGCGCCGGCGGTGCCGGTGAACACATCCCCCGGCGCGCCGGTAAAGGCCGGGCTGGCCAGGATATCGGCATAGCTCAGCGTGCCGTCCGAAAAGACGAACTGCTCGATATTGCCCGCCGTACCGGTCTGCCCGATCACAATCACCTCGTCACCGCCCGGCAGGGTGATGACCAGTTTTTCTGGCTGGCCCTCGCGCAACCGGAAGCTGGCATCGGCGATCACGAAATCGGTCAGGTCCAGAACGTCCGTCGCATTGAACCCGTTGTCAAAGATCCGGTCGCGCCCGCCCCCGGCTTCGAACACATAGGTGTCGGACCCGCGGCCCAGGGTCAGGAAATCGTTCCCGGCGCCACCGTTCACCGTATCGTTCGTGCTGAAATCGGCACTGATCACATCATCGCCCGACGTCGGCTCGCTCGACAGGATCGTTGCGCGCACATCTGGCTGGGTCAGCAGCTCCAGTCCGCCCGATCCCAGGAACTCGATCCGCTCGATCCCGTTCGTGGCGCCGCCGTCGAAGCCGCCCATGATCGTCACGCTGTCACCATTGGCAAAGCTGATCAGAACGTCATTGGCATAGCCCGCCACCCGGCTGAACGTCGCATCGGCCAGCGCGTAATCGGTAAAGCGCAGAGTATCGGTCGAGCTGAACCCATCGTCCAGTATACGGTCCCGCCCGCCGCCCATGTTGAACACATAGGTGTCCGAGCCGCGCTTGCCGGTCAGGAAATCATCGCCCAGACCGCCCTCGAGCTCGTTGTTCAGGCCGAAACCGACAATCGAGTCGTCGCCCGCGGTCTCGGACTGATGGATCAGCAACTGGCGCAGTTGTTCCGGCGTAAAGGTCACGCCATCACCGTCAAAGGTCACCTGCTCGATCTCGTAACTGGCGTTGGTGTCCACCGCGTTGCGCAGTTCCACGCTGTCACCATTGCCGAAATCGATGATCACCGTGCTCCGGTCGCCCGGCTTCGAGATGAAGCTCGCATCGGTCGAGGCATAGTCGAGGAAGCGCACCACGTCGGTCGAGCCGAACCCGTCATCCCAGACCACGTCGCGCCCGTCGCCGGCTTCGAACTCGTAGGTGTCCGATCCCCCGCGCCCCGAAAGGTAATCGTTGCCTTCCCCGCCGTCGATCGTCTGATCGCCGGCAAAGCCAAAGACGCGGTCATTGCCCGTGCCCTGATCCTGTGCCAGAAACAGGTCGCGGATCTCGAACACCGTCATTGTGGTGCCATCCTCGAAGACCAGTTCTGCGATCGTGTCGCCGGCATCGCCATCCAGCGCGCGCTTGACGATGGCCATCAACTCACCATCCTTGCGGATAGCCAGATCCGAGCTTCCCGGGCCAAGCCGGTCCAGCTCCACATCGCTCGGCGTCAGCCCCGGCAGGAACAGTTTGTCCGCACCGGTGAAACCGTTATCTTCAATAAAATCAATGTCTTCGCCGTCGCGGATAATGTATATATCATCACCGCGTCCACCGCTGAGAGAGTCGTTCCCCTCCAGCCCCAGCAGGATTTCCGGCGCGTTCGTTCCGGTCAGGGTGTCACGGCCCGGCGTGCCGGTCAGCACGGCATCGGTCTGCGCCAGCCAGAACTGCGTGCTCGCGCTTTCGCCATGCGGGTCCGTCGCGGTTAACTCGATGTGATAGAGCCCCGCCCCGCTTGGCGGCGTGCCGCTCAACTCGCCCGTGCCCGGATCGACGCTCAGCCAGGACGGCAGCGGCGATCCGCCCACCAGTTGCGCGCTCATCGTCAGCGTGTCGCTCGCGTCGACATCGGTGAACAGCCCCGGGTCCGGCATAAGGCTGAATGCCGTGCCGTTCGTGGCCAGCTGCAAATCGACCGTGCCGTTGACCATCGGCGCGTCATTGCGCCCCTCGATGGTAAAGGTCGCGGTGGCCGGCACCGCCACATCGCCATCCGACACCTCATAGCTGAAGCTCACCGTCTCGCTCTCGCCCAAGGCAAGATCCTGGAACCCCGACGGATCGATGGTGATCTCGTTCCCAAGGACGCTGAACGGTGTCGCCCGCCCCGCCGTCTGCACCATGTTCTGCGCAAAGATCACTTCGGACGCATCGACATCCGAGGCATGCTCCAGAAGGTCGGCAGTAAAGCCGGACACGTCCTCGTTCGTCGTGCCCGTCAACTCGGCCGACACGACAGGCGCGTCGTTGCGGCCAAGGAACGTCACGGTAACCGATTGGGGCACCGTGCCGCCATTTTCATCGCTGATCTCGAAATTCAGCGTGACAGCCAGGGTCTCGCCAAGATCGAGATACTGGAACGCGGCATCCCCGGCATCCACGGTCAGGGTATTGCCGACAAGGGAAAACCCGGCCGGAATCGGATCCATGTTGATGATCGAAAGCACCGCGCCATCGTCAACATCATCAGCCCCCAGAAGCAGGTCGATATCGAAGGGTGATCTGTCTTCCGCCGCGCTGTAGGCCAATGCAAACGCCACCGTGGGCGCATCGTTCGTCCCGGTGATGGTGAGCGTCGCCGTCTGCGGCACGCTCGCGCCATGCTCGTCCTCGACGGTGTAGCTGACCACCGCCGTCGCCGTATCGCCCACGTTCAGCGATTGCAGGTCGGCATGGCCGGGATCGACCTCCAGGCTGTTGCCCACCAGCGCCGCCCAGGCGGGCACGCCGCTGACGTTGGTGGCGCTCAGAACCGCGCCCGCGTCCACGCCCGACGCGCCATCGAGCAGGTCGACCGTAAACACCGCATCATCCTCAGCCGCCGACGCGGAAAGTGCCGCAGCCACTTCTGGCACATCGTTCGTACCGGTGATGGTCACCGTGACGCTTTGAGGAACGGACGCGCCAAGTTGATCCTCGACGTCATAGTTGACGACATGGGTCACGCTGTCACCGACGTTCAGGCTCTGGAATGAAGCATCGGCCGGGTCGACGATGAGACTGTTCCCCGAAAGACTGAAACCCGCCGGCAGCGCCGAAACATTGACCGCCGAAAGCGTATCACCCGCGTCACGGTCAAGCGCCCCTTGCAGCAGGTTGAAATCCATCCACAGGCTATCTTCGGCCAGTGTCTGGTTCAGCGCGCCCACCACGAATGGGGTATCGTTCGTCCCCGTCAGGGTGATGGTGGCGGTTTGCGGCACGCTGGCGTCATGCTCATCGACAATGTCATAAGTCAGCGTGATCGTCCGGGTATCGCCTTCCGGGATCGATTGGAACACCGAATGCGCCGGGTTCACCGCAACCTGCGTGCCGCCGACAAGGCTCAGCCCCGTGCTAAGGCCTGTCAGGTTCTGCACGCTCAACGTCGCGCCGTTATCGGCATCAATGGCGCCAGCCAGCAGGTCGAGCGTAAACTCCGCATCATCCTCAGCCGCCGATGCGGAGAGCGCCGCGGCCACCTCCGGCGCATCATTCGTGCCGGTGATGGTGAGCGTCGCCGTGGCGCTGCTTCCGCCTGCGCTCACGCTGTAGGTGAAGCTTTCGACCGCGGTATCCCCCACGGCCAAGGCGTCAAAATCGCTGCCGGCATCAAAGGAGAAAGTGCCATCCCCGTTCAGCGTCAACACCCCCGAGGACACGGTCGTCAGCAGGCTGAACACCGCCCCCGCCGGGTAACTGTCATTGGTCGCGACATCTTCCGCCAGCACGGTGTTCTCGCCGGTGGAAAAGACATCATCCTCCGCCACCAGATTCGGCGCGCCCGGATCGCGCGGATCGGTCGGCACGCCATCGACATAGATCTCGACCGCCTCGATCCCGCGGATGCGCAGGTTTAGCGCGGACAGGTACTGCATTCCGTATCCGAGGCCGCCCGCATCGGCCATGTCCAGCAGACCGGCCAGTTCATCCTGCAGCGCGGCATCGGTATATTGCGCTGCCGTCAGGTTCACCACCAGCATGTCCGTACCGTAGCCGCCATCGTAATAGTCGGGCCAGCCATGGGGCTCGTGCTCCCGTTCTCCAGCGTGAAGGTCAGCGTGTCGTTCCCCTGCCCGGCAAAGACGTAATCCCGGCCCGCGCCACCATCGACGGTGTCGTCGCCACTGCCTGCACGGATTATGTCGTTCCCGTCGCCGCCGTCGACCCAATCATTCCCAGACCCGGTCAACACGTAATCCCGGCCCGCGCCGCAATCGACGCTGTCATCGCCCGCTCCGCTCAGCACCAGGTCATTGCCGTCGCCGGCCAGAACCGTGTCGTCGCCACGATTCGTCAGGATACGGTCATTGCCGCCGCGCGCATCGACGAAATCATTGCCCCCCGGCCCCGGGTGCGGATGAACTCCCCCCGGTTGGACCCGGTAACCGTCATGTCGGAAGTGTTCAACCAACGGCCAAAGAACGAAAAACGCACATCAATTCCTCACAAAATATTGATCCTAAAAAACTCTATACCAACGAACCCTGAAAATGGGCCACGCAACCGTACCAGCACTATGTCGCGCGATACCGCCATCGGCAAGGAAAACCTGCCCCGCCGGGTGAACACAGCGTTTCGCATACCCGAACGATCGGATCAGTCGGCCGCGCTGTCCAGCGCGTGGGAAAAATGCTCAACCAGCGTCGATTTCAGGATCTTGCCGGTCGGCGCCGCAGGCAGCGCATCGGCCACCACGATCCGCGATGGCACCTTGTAGGGCGCCAGCCGGTCGCGCAGGAATTGCCGCAAGCCTTCTTCGTCCAGTCCCGCATCGGGCGCCGTGGTGATAAAGCCCAGCACCTCCTCGTTGCCCTCGACCGGGCGACCAACCACCGCAGCCAGGATCACGTCGGGATGCTCGGTCATCGCAGCCTCCACCTCGGCCGGGTAGACGTTGAACCCCGAATGGATGATCAGCTCTTTCGTGCGCCCCACGATGTGCAACCGCCCGTGGCTGTCGAACCGGCCCAGGTCACCGGTGCGCAGCCAGCCATCGGATGTCATCACCGCCGCCGTGGCCTCGGGATCGCGGAAATAACCCAGCATCACCTGCGGCCCGCCGGCCTCGACCTCGCCGATACCCTCCTCGGGGTGCGATCCCGGCGCATTGGTGTTCACCCGCACCTCGCTGCCCAGCATCTTTACGCCGACCGAATTGTCCGGGTCGCCCTTCTCGTTGCGCGTGGCACACACGCCCGAGGATGTCTCGGTCAGGCCATAACCGTTCTGCAGCGCCACGCCATAGAACGCCTCGGCCTCGCGCTTCCACGCTGGATCAAGCGGCGCGCCCCCGGAAGACGTGTAACGCAACAGCCCCTTCTCATAGCGCTGCATGCCATGCTTGCGCGCATAGTGAAACAGCTGCGCATGCATCTGCGGCACCGCCGGCAGCACGGTGATATCGGTTTTCAGCGCCTCGAAAAGCCGCGCCACGTCGAACCGCGCCTCCAGCCGCACCGCGCCCTGCGACTTGGTGATCGCCAGGATCGTGGCCAGGCCGAACACATGGCTCATCGGCAGCGCCAGGTAGGTCATGTCGCTCGCCACAAGGTCGCGCAGGTGTTCCGAGGCCGCGGCAGAATTCAGGAACGCCCGGTGGCTCAGCATCGCCCCCTTGGGCACGCCCGTCGTCCCCGAAGTATAAAGCAGGATCGCCACCTGGTGCCGGGCGGCCTCGTGCACCGGCTCGGGCGTGGTGCCCTCGCGCGCCAGGATCGCCACCGTACCCACCGGCCCCGGCACCTCCTCGGCGCCCAGCCGCGCGGCATGGGCGCGCGGCGCGTCGCCGGTTTCCACCGTCATCACCACGGCCGCCGCATCGGAATGGCGCACGATCCGGTCGATCTCGGGTTCGGAAAGCCGCGCATTCACCGGGCTGGCGATCGCATCCATCATCGAACAGCCGAAAAGATAGGCCACCATCGCCGCGCTGTTCTCCAGCACGATGACCACCCGGTCGCCCGGCCGTACCCCGCGCGCCTGCAACGCATCGCGCGCCGCTTCCGCGCCCGCCTTCATCTGCGCCCAGTCATACTGGCGATCATCATGGTCTATGACGCCCGGCAGATCGCCCCGCGCCCCTGCAGCAGCCTCCAACAGCTCGTGAAGTCGATTCATCTCTCTCTCCCTTGCCGCGACTTTGCCGCGCCATCGCGAAAGAGTCACCATCACCGGCATCTCCGTGCCGCAACGTCCTGTGACGCCCCTCAGCAAAGGGCCGAAGCTCGGTTGATCTGGACCTTTGCATTTTCAACTTCCGGCTTTTTGCCGCGAAGGCACGAAAGTGTTATGTTAATTTTGTTCATTTTCATCTCCCCACTTTCCGGGTCACGAAAACAAATTTGGCATCTTCTCAGGCAAGGTCGGCCCAACGGGCAAAGACACGGGTATTAACGCCCATTGGAATGAGGAGAAAAATCATGAAAAAATGGAAAATCAAAGCTTTGGAACTTGCCAATTGCAACTGCAATTTCGGCTGCCCCTGCCAGTTCAGCCAGGCTCCGAGCGATGGCACCTGCGAAGCCGCCGCTGCTTTCGAAATCGAAGACGGTCATTACGGCGATATCGATCTGAGCGGCCTGAGAGCGGCGGGCATCTACAAATGGCCGGGCGCCATCCATGAAGGCAACGGCGAGATGCAACTCATCATCGACGAGAAAGCAAGCCCCGAGCAACGCGCCGCGCTCGAGGCGATCATGACCGGTCAGGATACCGAGGAGATGGCCACGATGTGGTATGTCTTCAGCGCCATGGCCCCCAACAAGCACGACACGCTCTACCTGCCGATCGACATGACCTTCGACGAAGACAGCGCCAAGGGATCGATCAAGGTGCCCGGCGTCTTCGAGACCGAGGTCGAACCGATCCCGAATATCATTACGGGTGACCCGCACCTGATCAGTATCAAGCTGCCGCACGGCTTCGAATTCGAAGAAGCCTTCATGGCCTCGGGCAGCACCACGACAAACGGGGGCGAGATCGAGCTTCTCAAGAACGCCGCAACGCATGCCCATGTTGCCCAGCTGCACCTCACCGGACAGGGCGTGGTGCGCGCCTGAGCGCCACGAACCCGTCATGAGCGATACAAACCCGATGCCCGGCGGCGTCGAACGGCTGGCTGCGCGCGACAAATGGGTTGTCCTTGTCGCCGTGGCCGCCGTGGTGCTCCTCGCCGGCCTTTACACGATCTTCGGAGTTGGCATGAACATGTCCGCTCTGGAAATGACACGCATGGCACGCCCCATCGGCCAGCCGATGTCGATGGGCATGTCACCGCAATGGACGCTTGGATACGCGGTCCTGATTTTCCTGATGTGGTGGATCATGATGATCGCGATGATGACGCCCAGCGTGGCGCCCATGCTGTTGCTGTTCGCGGCCATCAAGAAAACCGGGCCCGAACGCGCCCGGACAAGCCTGTTCAGCCTGGTGTTCCTCGCCGGATACCTTCTCGCCTGGGCGGCGTTTTCCGCCGTTGCGGCCAGCCTGCAATGGGCCGGAGACGCGACCGGCCTCACAAGCGCCGCGATGATGACGATCAAGTCACGCAGCTTTGCCGGTGCAGTGATGATCCTGGCCGGCCTCTACCAGTTCAGCGCCCTCAAGCAATCCTGCCTCAGCCATTGCCGGAGCCCGGCCGAGTTCCTTTCGGCGCACCGCCGCCCCGGCGCTTCGGGCGCCCTGGTCATGGGCATGCATCACGGCTCCTATTGCCTGGGATGCTGCTGGGCGCTCATGGCGCTGCTTTTTGTCGGCGGGATCATGAACCTCTACTGGATCGTCGGCCTGGCGCTTTACGTGCTGGCTGAAAAACTCGCGCCACGGCCCGACCTTCTGAACAAGGGTAGCGGCGTAGTTCTGTTCCTGGTCGGGGCCTATCTGGTTGCCACCTCGGTCTGGCCCGCGATGTAACGCGGGCCACGGCCAGGACGGACACAGCCACACGGTCCTCGCCCCCCGGCATGGCAATTCGACTGTGGGGGAATGGTGGGTCGTGAGAGACTCGAACTCCCGACCCAGCGTAGCGCCGCAGGCGATGCGCGTCGGTCGGGCCAGCAGCCGGAACCAATGCACCGAAACAAATCACAACGGTGGGATTATGGTGGGTCGTGAGAGACTCGAACTCCCGACATCTTCGGTGTAAACGAAGCGCTCTACCAACTGAGCTAACGACCCCGCGCGCGGCTCATTACCCCGGCCCGCGCCCCCGTGCAAGCCCCTTGACGCGCGCGCCTCCGCCCGCTTGGCTCAGAGCCGCAGCAAACCGGAGCTTTCATGACCTTCGATCCCACGCAACACCAGACCCACGCCACCCGTCCGTTTGACGATTTTCAGCTGGGCGAGGTATTCCGCGCCCCCTCGCGCACCATGACCGAAGGCGTCTTCGCCGCCTTCCAGGCCGCGTCGGGCGACAACCATCCGATCCACTATGACCGCGCCTATCTTGAACGTCTCGGCCATCGCGACCTGATGGCGCATGGCTACCAGACGCTCATCCAGGCCGCGATCGGCGCTGCGCCCCTCGCCCACCAGATGGGCGAGGGGCTGATCGGCTTCGTCTCGCAATCATCGCGCTTTCTCGCGCCGGTCTATTGCGGCGATACGCTCTATCCCGCGTTCGAGATCACGGCGATGGAAAAACGCAGCACCACCGGCACGATCACGCTGGCAATCAGCATTCACAAACAGGACGGCACGCTCGTCTGCGACGGCCACCAGACCTACCTGATGCGGCTCTGAACGCGCCCGCTCCTCCGCTCTTTCTTGGAAAAATACTCGAATCCGACGCCCGCATCGCGCGCAAGCTCCGATATGGCGCGCTTCGCGCCCCCGTGGCGCGGCGGGTGGGTGGGTGGGGCCGCGCCACGGGGGCGCCTCCACATATGCTAGCGGTGGGTCACTTCGACCCCGTCACGCAACTCCAGCACCACGCCCTGGTCGCGGCGCATGGCAATCATTTCCTCCATGCCCACGCCCAGGACGATGCCGCGCAGGATGGTCAGCGCCACGCCGTGGCTCACCACCACGGCGGGTCCGGTCAACTCACGCAGGAACGCCCCGATCCGCGCCCGCAGGTCGGCCTCGGTTTCGCCCGGCCCGATCAGGCACAGTTCGAACACCGAACGGCCCTCGAAAGTCTCGGGCTCCTGCGCGGCCAGATCGGCATACAGATGCCCCTCCCAGCGGTCCAGGTAGACCTCTTTCAGACGGTCGTCGTAAACCGGCTCCAGCCCAACCGCGCCGAGCGCGATCCCGGCGGTCTGGCGCGTGCGCCGCTGCGGGCTGCAATAGGCGGCAATCCCTTCGGGCAGCTCCAGCGCCTGCAATATCCGCCCCTGCGCGGCCGCGTGGCCCCGCCCCAGTTCGGTCAGGTCCGATTCCATCTGCCCCTGCACCCGCCGGTCGCGGTTCCAGTCGGTCTGGCCGTGGCGCAGAAGGTAAAGCGTAGGATAATCCGTCATGGCAACTCCTCAGCCAAACGCAAAAGGACGCGCCCGGAAAGAGCGCGCCCTCGGAATTCTGGTGGGTGATAAGAGTTTCGAACTCCTGACCCAGCGTGGCGCCAAAGGCGACGCGCGTTGGTCAGGCCCAAAAACAAGAAGACGCGCCCGGAAAGAGCGCGCCTTCGGAATTCTGGTGGGTGATAAGAGATTCGAACTCCTGACATCTTCGATGTGAACGAAGCGCTCTACCACTGAGCTAATCACCCGGTGGACGGGCTTTTAGCCTCACTCGGCGGCCTCTGCAAGAGGGTCTTTCGGATCATCCCCGGCGGGCGCATCGGTGTTGGCCAGCGGCCGGCGGATGCGCGTGATATAGACATCGCCGTTCGACATTTTCTTGCTACGCTGCACCTTGATCTTGCCCAGACCCGGCAGGTTCAGGTCGCGCCCCGCGGCGATCGCCTCGCCGATCTCGGCCAGCGCCGCCTCGATGGCGGGTTTGACGAACTTTCGCTTCACCCCCGACCGCTCGGTCACGGCGTCCACCAGTCCCTTCTTGCGCATGGCAGCCGACACCGTGGCGGGCTTGGTTTCCTGCACCACTACCGGTTCCGGCGTGCTGGCCACCGGTTTCGGTGTCACCTTGATCGTCTTGCGGGGTGTCGGCGCCTTGGCCGTTTTCCCGGTCGTCGTCTTGCCTGCGGTCGTCTTCGTCGACTTGGTCGGGCGAGTCGACTTGCTCGTCTTGGTTGTCGCTATCTCGGTCTGCCTCGTTGCTTTTTTGGCTTCGTTTTCTGGTAGGTTAACGAAAACGCACCGCAATATCTAGTCAAAGTTGCATGATGACCCTGCAATCCCTAGCCTTTTCCTGTTGATAGTAACCTTGGGGGAAATCATGAAACGCATCATCCTGCCCGCGGCGCTGGCCGCAACGCTCGCCACCGGCCCGGCGCTCGCCGGCAGCCTCGGGGATCCGGTTGTCGAAACCGATCTCATCGTCTCGGAAACCACGGCAACATCCTCGGCCGCGGGCACGGGGCTGATCCTCTTCCTGGCCGCGGTGATGGCTGCCGCAACGTCCGACTGACCGCCCGCATCTTTTTGCCGGCACGAAAAAAGGCCGCCCTGCCGGGGCGGCCTTTTCAACTGCTGTGAGAGGGCTCAGTGCGCCGTGGCGCTTGCCCCACCGGTCTCGGCCAGCGCGGCCGCGGCCGCGGCCTCTTCGGCCTCCTCGTCCCACTCGATGGGCTCGGGCGTATCCACCAGCGCCAGCTTCAGAACCTCCGACACGTGCTTGACGGGGATGATCTCCAGCCCCTCCTTCACGTTGTCGGGGATCTCGGCCAGATCCTTCTCGTTCTCCTCGGGGATCAGCACCCGCTTGATGCCGCCCCGCAGCGCCGCGAGAAGTTTCTCCTTCAGCCCGCCGATGGCCAGTGCATTGCCGCGCAGCGTCACCTCGCCGGTCATGGCGATGTCCTTGCGCACCGGAATGCCGGTCAGAACGCTGACGATCGCCGTGACCATGGCCAGACCGGCCGAGGGCCCGTCCTTGGGTGTGGCGCCCTCGGGCACGTGCACGTGGATGTCCCACTTGTCCATCCGCGGTGGCTTTACCCCGATCTGCGGCGCGATGCTGCGGACATAGGAACTGGCCGCGTCGATCGATTCCTTCATCACATCGCCCAGCTTGCCGGTGGTCTTCATCCGGCCCTTGCCCGGCAGGCGCAGCGCCTCGATGTTCAGAAGCTCGCCGCCCACGCTGGTATAGGCCAGCCCGGTGACGACACCCACCTGGTCCTTTTCTTCGGCCAGGCCATAGCGGAACTTCTTCACGCCCAGGAAATCGTCGATATTCTCGCCAGTTACGACGATCTTCTCATCCTCGCCCTTGACGATCTTGGTCACCGCCTTGCGCGCCACCTTGGCGATCTCGCGCTCCAGGTTCCGCACCCCGGCCTCACGCGTATAATGCCGGATGATCGCGGTCAGCGCGCTGTCGTCGATCTCGAACTCGCCCTTCTTCAGGCCGTTATTGGTGACGACCTTGGGCACCAGGTGCTGCCGCGCGATCTCGCGCTTTTCGTCCTCGGTATAGCCCGCCAGCGGGATGATCTCCATCCGGTCCAGCAGCGGCCCCGGCATGTTATAGCTGTTGGCCGTGGTCAGGAACATCACGTTCGACAGGTCGTATTCCACTTCCAGGTAGTGGTCCACAAAGGTCGAGTTCTGTTCCGGGTCCAGCACCTCCAGCATCGCGCTGGCCGGATCGCCGCGGAAATCCTGCCCCATCTTGTCGATCTCATCGAGCAGGATGAGCGGGTTGTTGGTCTTGGCCTTCTTCATCGCCTGGATGATCTTGCCCGGCATCGAGCCGATATAAGTCCGGCGGTGGCCCCGGATCTCGCTCTCGTCGCGCACGCCGCCCAGCGAAATGCGGATGAATTCGCGTCCCGTCGCCTTGGCGACCGATTTGCCCAGCGAGGTCTTACCCACGCCCGGCGGGCCGACAAGGCACATGATCGGGCCTTTCAGCTTTTTCGAACGCTGCTGCACCGCCAGGTATTCCACGATCCGCTCCTTGACCTTCTCCAGGCCATAGTGATCGGTATCCAGGATCTCCTGCGCCTTGTGCAGGTCCTTCTTGACGCGGCTGCGCTTGCCCCACGGAATGCTCAGCATCCAGTCGAGATAGTTGCGCACCACCGTCGCCTCGGCGCTCATCGGGCTCATGTTCTTCAGCTTTTTCAGCTCGGCATCGGCCTTTTCCTTGGCCTCCTTGCTTAGCTTGGTCCCGGAGATCTTCTCTTCCAGCTCGGCGATCTCGTTAGCGCCCTCTTCGCCGTCGCCCAGCTCCTTCTGAATGGCCTTCATCTGCTCATTCAGATAGTATTCGCGCTGCGTCTTCTCCATCTGGGATTTCACGCGCGTCTTGATCTTTTTCTCGACCTGCAGAACGCTCATCTCGCCCTGCATCAGGCCATAGACCTTCTCCAGCCGCTCGCTCACGCTCAGCGTCTCGAGAAGCTCCTGTTTCTGGCCCACTTCGATGCCCAGGTGCCCGGCCACGAGGTCGGCCAGTTTCGCCGGATCGTCGGCCTCGCTCACCGCGCTCAGCGCTTCCTCGGGGATATTCTTGCGCACCTTGGCATAGCGTTCGAACTCGGTCGTCACCGTGCGGTGCAGTGCCTCGATCGTCGCCGCGTCGCCCGGCATCTCGGTCAGGTATTCGGGGCTCGCCTCGAAGAATTCCTCGTTTTCCAGGTATTCGGTGATGCGCACCCGCGCCTGCCCCTCGACCAGCACCTTCACCGTGCCATCCGGCAGCTTCAGCAGCTGCAGCACGTTGGCCAGCACCCCGGCCTTGTAGATGCCATCCGTGGTGGGGTCGTCCACCGTCGGGTCGATCTGGCTGGCCAGCAGGATCTGCTTGTCATCAGCCATCACCTCTTCCAGCGCGCGCACCGATTTCTCGCGCCCGACGAAAAGCGGCACGATCATGTGCGGGAACACCACGATATCGCGCAGCGGCAGCACCGGATAGGATGTGTTCAGAGGCTC
This sequence comes from Marimonas lutisalis, assembly GCF_005434965.1. Taxonomy (GTDB): domain Bacteria; phylum Pseudomonadota; class Alphaproteobacteria; order Rhodobacterales; family Rhodobacteraceae; genus Marimonas_A; species Marimonas_A lutisalis. The sequence goes on along the minus strand of NZ_SKCI01000001.1, from coordinate 1,073,584 downwards.
TTGCATGCTCATGATTGGATCTGTTCCTTGTTCTTGGCAAGGCGCCGGGCCCCTCATCAGGCAGCACGCGGCGCCTCCGCGTTTCCGAAAGGTTAATTGGGGCCTCGGCCTGTCGATTTCAATACGGCCCGGTCTCAACCTTCACCCCAGCATGCCTGCCCGCGTGCCGGCCCGCAAGCGGCGATTGGCCTCGCGGTTAAGGCTGGTGAAAATTTTCTCCCGTGACACCCCCGCCGACGGCGCTATCCTGCCCCCGAACCGCACAGGAGACCCACCCCCATGATCGCCCAATTCGGACCCGACACCGCGCTCTTGCTCATCGACGTGCAGAAAGGCGTGCATGATCTTGCCCATTGGGGCGGGGCTACCGGGCGGATGAACAATCCCGGCTGCGATGACAACCTGCGCGCGCTGCTCGCCGCCTTCCGCAACGCCGGGCGCCGCGTGGCGTTTACCCGCCACGACAGCATCGAACCCGACAGCCCGCTGAAATTCGCCCTGCCCTCGGGCGCCCAGATCGACGGGCTCGAGCCCGCCACCGGCGATATCGTGATCGAGAAATCGGTCAATTCCGGCTTCATCGGCACCGATCTCGAACTGCAACTGCGCCGCGCGGGGATTTCGCGGCTGGTGATCGCGGGGTATTTCACCAATTTCTGCGTCGAAACCACCACGCGCATGGCCGGCAACATGGGCTATGACACCTATCTCGTGCACGATGCCTGCGCTGCCTGCAACCATGCCGACCTCAACGGCATCGACCGCGATCCCGAACTGGTGCACGCCATGTCCGTGGGAAACCTGCACGGTGAATTCTGCACCGCCATCACCACCGCCGACGCGCTTGGCCTGCTTGGCGCCGACGCGCCCCGCCTTACCCGCGCCCAGGGCAACGAAGCGGACGCCCCCGCACCGACCGCGCGCAGCGCCTAAACTTCATCTTGCCGGAAATATCCCCGCCGGAGGCATACAGGACGGCGGGCGGGGCGATGGCGCAGCCGAGCGCCGTGCCGCCGTCAAGGGGGGTCGACATCGCCCAGGGCCCGGGTCGCGTGGAAGTCAGCCTCCCAGGCGTCGAACCTGCCCGCCGCGATCGCCGCGCGCATGCCGGCCATGATCTCCTGGAAATAGTGCAGGTTGTGCCAGGTCAGCAGCATCGAGGAAATGATCTCCTGCGCCCGGAACACGTGATGCAGGTAGGCGCGCGAATAGTTCCGGCATGCCGGGCAGCTGCAGGCCTCGTCCAGCGGCCGCGGATCGTCGGCGTGCCGCGCGTTCTTGATGTTCACCACGCCGCGCCGCGTGAACACCTGCCCGGTCCGCCCGCTCCGCGACGGCAGCACGCAATCCATCATGTCCACGCCGCGCTTCACCGCGCCCACGATGTCATCAGGCTTGCCCACCCCCATCAGGTAGCGCGGCTTCTTTTCGGGCAGGAACCCCGGCGCATAGTCGAGACAGCCGAACATCGCCTCCTGTCCCTCGCCCACGGCCAGACCGCCGATCGCATAGCCGTCAAAGCCGATCCCTTTCAGCGCCTCTGCGCTTTCCTCGCGCAGGTCGCGCTCCAGGCCGCCCTGCATAATCCCGAAGAGCGCATGCCCCGGCCGGTCCCCGAACGCCTCTCGCGAGCGGTCCGCCCACCGCATCGACAGCCGCATGCTCTCCTCGATCCGCCTGCGGTCCGCGGGCAGCGCCGGGCATTCGTCGAAACACATCACGATATCGCTGCCCAGCAGGCGCTGGATTTCCATGCTGCGCTCGGGCGTCAGGTGATGCTTGGAACCGTCGATATGGCTCTTGAAGGTCACCCCCTCCTCGGTCAGCTTGCGCAATCCGCTCAGGCTCATCACCTGGAACCCGCCGCTGTCGGTCAGGATCGGCCGCGGCCAGTTCATGAACCGGTGCAACCCGCCCAGCCGGTCGATCCGCTCCGCGCCGGGCCGCAGCATCAGGTGATAGGTATTGCCCAACAGGATATCCGCGCCCGTCTCGCGCACCGATTCCGGCATCATCGCCTTCACCGTCGCGGCCGTGCCCACCGGCATGAAGGCCGGTGTGCGGATCTCACCCCGCGGGGTGGAAATCACGCCCGTGCGCGCCGCGCCGTCCGTGGCCGTCAGGTTGAAGTCGAATTTGGTTGCCATAAGATGCTCCCGGGCGGTATCAGGCCGCCTCTTTACAGATGATGCCCCGCCTTTGCCAAGGAGAACCGCATGAGCGATCCATCCCCCCGCATCCTCAAGTTCGGCTGGGAAGAATGGGTCGCCCTGCCCGAGCTCGGCCTGCCCGCGCTCAAGGCCAAGGTCGACACCGGGGCGAAAACCTCGGCCCTGCATGCCTATGACATCGAAACCTTCGGCCCCCATGCCAAACCCAAGGTGCGCTTCACCCTGCACCCGATCCCCGGCCGCGATGACCTGGTCATTCCCTGCTCGGCGCCGATCATCGACCGCCGCGAGGTGACAAGCTCCAACGGCGAAAGCGAACACCGCTATGTCATCGAAACGCCCATTTCCGTGGGCGGCGAAACCTGGCCGGTCGAAATCACGCTCACCAACCGCGCGGGCATGGCCAACCGCATGCTGCTTGGCCGGCAGGCGCTGCTCGATCATATCACCATCATCGCCACCGAGCGTTTCCTCCAGCCCGAGCTCAGCTACGAGGTCTACCACACCGCCCGCATGCGCCACGAGGCGCCCAACCGCGCCCTGCGCATCGCCGTGCTCAGCCGCGAAGACAACTATTCCACCCGCCGCCTTGTCGAAGAAGGCGAAACACGCGGCCACACGGTCGAGGTGATCGACACCACCCGCTGCTACATGGCGATCAACGCGCTCGCGCCCGAGGTGCATTACGATGGCAAGCGCCTGCCGCGCTACGATGCCGTCATCCCACGCATCGGCGCCTCGATCACGCCCTATGGCACCGCGGTCGTGCGCCAGTTCGAAACCATCGGCACCTTCTGCGTCAATTCCTCGGCCGGGATCTCGGCCAGCCGGGACAAGCTCTATGCCCATCAACTGATGGCGCGCGCCAAGATCGGCATGCCCAACACGGCCTTCGCCGCCTCGCCCAAGGACACGCGCAATCTCATGGAGCTCGTGGGCTCGGCGCCGCTGATCGTCAAGCTGCTGGAATCGACCCAGGGCAAGGGCGTCGTCCTGGCCGAAACGAAAAAGGCCGCCGAGTCGGTGATCGACGCCTTCCGCGGGCTGAAGGCCAACTTCCTCGTGCAGGATTTCGTCAAGGAATCCGCCGGCGAGGACATCCGCTGCCTCGTGATTGGCGGCAAGGTGGTGGCCTCGATGAAACGCACCGGCGCCGAAGGCGATTTCCGCTCGAACCTGCATCGCGGCGGCAGCGCCAAGTCGGTGCGCATCTCGAAGGAGGAACGCGAAACCGCGATCCGCGCCGCCCGCGCCTTCGATCTCAACATGGCCGGCGTCGATCTCCTGCGCTCCGACACCGGCCCCAAGGTGCTCGAGGTCAATTCCTCGCCCGGCTTCGAGGGAATCGAAACCTCCACGGGCAAGAACGTGGTGGAAAAGCTCTACGAGGAAATCGAGCGCCGCGTGCGCCCCACCCCGATCCGTCGCCGGAAATCCGCCGCAAAGGGCGCGTGACGCACCGAAACCCTTGTGCCGGCCGCCTCTCGCGGGCACTCTCCGCCCGCAGGAGGAGACCGCGATGAACCAGATGCAAGCCCCCGATCTCGTCACCGAAACGCTCGAAGACGGCGTGCTCACGCTTACGCTGGGCAATGGCAAGGCCCATGCGCTGAACCTCGCCCTGATCAACGCCCTGCACGATGCCGTCACCGCAGCGGCCGACAACGCCGAGGCCCGCGTGATCGTGATCGACGGGCCCGGCCATATCTTCTGCGCCGGTCATGACCTGAAGGAAATCGCCCGCCACCGCGCCAATGACGACCATGGCGAGGCTTACCTGCGCCAGCTCTTCGCCGATTGCGCCCGGATGATGCAGGACGTCACCTACTCGCCCCGGCCCACCATCGCCATGGTCGATGGCATCGCCACCGCCGCCGGCCTGCAACTTGTCGCCGCCTGCGATCTGGCATTTGCCTCGCACAACGCCGCCTTCTGCCTGCCCGGCGTGATGAACAACGGGTTCTGCACTACCCCTGCCGTGGCCGTGTCGCGCGCCGTGGGCCGCAAGCACCTGATGGAGCTTCTGCTCTCGGGCACGCCCAAACCCGCCGACTGGGGCCTGCGCGCCGGCCTCGTCAACGAGATCACCGACCCGGCCGAGCTGCGCGCCCGGGTGATGGATTTCGCATCCACGCTGGCCACCCGCAACCCCGGCCCGATCGCCGCGGGCAAGCTGACCACCTACCGCCATCTCGATCTCGACCTGCCCGCCGCCTACGACATGGCCACCGAAACCATGATCGGCCATTTCATGGATCCCAACCGCATCGCGCATGAAAAAGACTCGCGCTGGTCCGGCTGAGCGTACGCCGCGTTAACCTTAACGCGCGTTAATCCCGCCCGTCTTGTCCGGCAGCCGGATGTCAGCCGGGCGGTGCACGCAAATCACCCCCCGGAATCGGGGAGCACGCCGATGTTAACCCGCTGTCTCTTTACGCGCGCGACTTGAAACCTTATATGTTTCGTCAGGAAATACGCGAGGCCCTCCATGACCGAACAGCCCGAGCCGCTCGAAGGCACGCCGCTTATTGCGCCCTCGACCGTGAACCACCCGCTCTACGACGCGGTGGTCGAGGCCTGCCGCACTGTCTATGACCCTGAAATCCCTGTGAATATCTATGATCTGGGATTGATCTACACGATCGACATCAGCGACCAGAACGAGGTGCGCGTGATCATGACCCTGACCGCTCCGGGCTGCCCCGTGGCGGGTGATATGCCAGGCTGGGTGGCCGAGGCGATCTCGCCCCTGGCCGGCGTCAAACAGGTCGATGTCGAGCTCACCTGGGAGCCCCAGTGGGGCATGGAAATGATGAGCGACGAGGCCCGGCTCGAGCTGGGTTTCATGTAGTAAATCAACGGACTGGAAGGAGAAGCTCATGTTCGGCATCCCCGGAAAACAGGCCGTGACGATGACCCCGGCCGCCATTGCCCAGATCGCCAGGCTGATGGCGAAAGAGGGCCACCAGGGCCTGCGCATCGGCGTCAAGAAAGGCGGCTGCGCGGGCATGGAATACACCATGGAATATGTCGACACGGTCGATCCTAATGACGAGGTCGTCGAACAGGACGGCGCCCGCGTCATGATCGCCCCCATGGCGCAGATGTTCCTGTTCGGCACCGAGATCGACTACCAGACCTCTCTGCTCGAGTCTGGTTTCGTGTTCAACAATCCCAACGTGGAAGATGCCTGCGGCTGCGGAGAGTCGATAAAATTCAAAGATATCGATGATTTGCAGGCCGAACGTGACGCGGACTAGGCCCGGGGCTGAGCCCGCGACATCGCTTCCCTTGACCGGCGCGCATTCCCCGCGATGATAGCGCGAACCAACAAGTCGGGAGGGATACATGCGCCGCAAACTGGCCGCCGGAAACTGGAAGATGAACGGGCTCACCGCCTCGCTGTCCGAGCTCACGGCGCTCGCCTCCGCCCATCCCGATCCCGCGGCTGACTTGCTGATCTGCCCCCCGGCAACGCTGATCGCGGCCGCAGCGCAGGTCTGCGCCGGCAGCCCGCTCGCCATCGGCGGGCAGGATTGCCACGCCGAACGCTCGGGCGCGCATACCGGTGATATCTCGGCGGAAATGCTTGCCGATTCAGGGGCTTCCGCAGTAATCCTCGGCCACTCCGAACGCCGCGAGGATCACGAGGAAAGCAGCGAAGACGTCCGCGCCAAGGCCCGCGCCGCACATGCCGCCGGCCTCACAGCGGTGATCTGCATGGGCGAAAGCCTCGCCCAGCGCGAAGCCGCCAACACGCTCAATGTCATCGGCGGTCAACTCTCCCTCTCCGTCCCCGACAAATCCACCGCCGAAAACCTAGTCATCGCGTATGAACCCATCTGGGCCATCGGCACCGGGAAGGTGCCCACCACGGCCCAGATCGGCGAGGTGCACGATTTCATCCGCACCCATCTCGAAAGCCGCTTCGGATCCGATGTCGGCCGCGGCGTGCGCCTCCTCTATGGCGGCTCCGTCAAACCCGACAACGCCGCCGAAATCTTCAGCGTGCCCAATGTCGACGGCGCCCTTGTCGGCGGCGCCTCTCTCAAGGCCACCGATTTTTCGCCCATTATCAAGGCTTTGGAAGAAAGCGCCTGATCCCCCGCTTCATCTGACCGGAAATACCTCGGGGGTTTGGGGGCAGCGCCCCCAAGGCCTGCGTGGCCTGAACGCAAACCCAAACTGCGCGCCCCAGGCGCTCCGGGTCTTCAGAACACCAGGTTCATCATCACCATCGAAACGATCAGGAACAGCACTGTCATCACCCCCCCCGAGCGGACGAAATCCACCACCTTGTAACCCGCCGGTCCCATGATCAGCGCATTCACCTGGTGCGTCGGGATCAGGAAGGAATTCGAGGTCGAGATCGCCACCGTCAGCGCGAAGATCGCCGGATCCCCGCCTGCCGCCACCGCGATCGACACCGCCAGCGGCACCAGCAGCACGGTCGCGCCCACGTTCGACATCACCAGCGTAAAGATCGTCGACAGGATCGCCACGCCCAGTTGCAGCGACCAGATCGGCCAACCCTCCAACAGCGCAACCACCTGGTGCGCGATCCACGCCGCCGTGCCGGTATGCTGCACCGCCTGGCCCAGCGGAATGAGGCTCGCCAACAAGAACACCGTCTGCCAGCTCACCGCCTCATAAGCTTCGTCGATCCGCAAAACCTTCGTCGCGATCATACCCGCCGCGCCCGTCAACAGCGCCAGCGACAGCCGCACATCGGTGAACAGGATCAGCGACAGCGATATCAGAAAGAAGACTAGCGCCCAGCCCACCTTTTTCGGACGCATCTCCTCGCGCGGGAAATCCGAGGTGACGATAACGAAATCCCGCCCGCGGCTCTGTCGCGCCAGCGCCTCCCAGGTGGTGAACACGACCAGCGTATCGCCGGCCTGCAGCGGGATGTTCAGGATGTCATCGGCAGAATGCTCCTGGGTTTCCACGAGGCTATAGGTCTGCCCGGCCCGGTGCACCGCCAGAAGGCTCATCCCGTAGGTGCGCCGCAGCGCCACCTCGAGCGGCGTCTTGCCGACCACCGGGCTATTGGGCGGCACGACGACTTCGCCGACCCCCGCCACCGTCGGGGCGAAATCCTCGGCGAAAACATCCAGGTCGCCCAGCACCTCCAGCCCGTACCAGCCGGCCACTTCCTCGATCACCTTGCGCCGCCCCAGGATCGCCAAGCGGCAGGGCGTTTCGATCTTGGTGTCCACCGGCGGCGTCATATAGCGGCGCCCTTCCCGGGCGGATCCGATGATATACAGGTTGTGCGCCTGCATGATGTCGCGAAAGGTCTGCCCTTCCAGCAGGTTGCCCGCCGGGAACTTCACCTCGACGATATCGGATTTCAGGCCATAGGTCTGTTTCAGGTAGGCGCCCACCGCCTGCCCCGACGTCCGGTCGCCGCCCGTCTCGCGCGAAGGCAGTATCCAGCGCCCGAAAAGGACGAAATAAAGGATCCCCGTCACCACCAGCGCCGCGCCCACCGGGGTGACCGAGAAGAGGCCGAAGGGCTCCATCTCGTTATGTTTCGGCAGGCTCTGGTTGGCCGTGTGGATCAGGTCGTTCAGCAGGATCAGCGGCGACGAGCCTACCATCGTCATCGTGCCGCCCAGGATGGCGCAAAACCCCATCGGCATCAGCAGCCGGCTGAGCGGCAGCCCGGTGCGCACCGAAATGCGGCTGACCACCGGCAGGAACAGCGCCGCCGCCCCCACGTTCTGCATAAAGGACGAGATGAAGCCCACCGTGCCGGAAATGATCGGGATGATACGCGTCTCGGTGCGTCCGCCATATTTCAGGATCGTGGCAGCCACCTTGCTCATCAGCCCGGTCCGGTCCAGGCCCGCCCCGATGATCATCACCGCGATGATCGAGATCACCGCATTCGATGCGAAGCCATCGAACAGGTGCTGCGGGTCGGCCAGGTTCTCCATGCTGGGGAACTGGCTCAGGATACCTAGCAGAACCATGATCAGGATCGCGGTAAAATCGATCCGGAAAAGCTCGGTCACGAACAGGACGACCGTCAGGCCAAGCACTCCGAGAACCACCGTCATCTCGAAGTTTAGCGCCAGCGGCTCCATGTCCTGCCCCTCCATCTCATTCAGTGATCAGAATATGGGCGCAACCCGTTTCCGCCAAACGAAATTTCGTCGCAAAAGAAAAGACGGCCCCGAAAGGCCGCCTTTCCCACTCGTTTACCCTGGTCCCTCGCTACTTGGTAATGATCTCCGGCCCCATGAAGGTGTTGGGCAGGAAGGTCGACAGCCACGGAATGTAGGTGATCATGATCAGGAACACGAACAGCACGACCAGGAACGGCAGCGCCGCGCGCACCACGCCCATCATCGGCATGCCCGCCACGCCCGAGGTCACGAAGAGGTTCAGACCAACCGGCGGCGTGATCATCCCGATCTCCATGTTCACCACCATGATGATGCCCAGGTGAATCGGATCGATGCCCAGTTCGATCGCGATCGGAAACACCAGCGGCGCCACGATCACCAGAAGGCCACTGGGTTCCATGAATTGCCCGCCGATGAGCAGGATCACGTTCACCACGATCAGGAACATCACCGGGCCGAACCCCGCGTTCAACATCGCCCCGGCGATATGCTGCGGGACCTGCTGCTCGGTCAGGACATGTTTCAGGATCAGCGCGTTGGCGATCACGAACAACAGCGTGACGGTGAGTTTTCCCGCCTCGAAGAGCGTCTTCTTGGTGTCGGGATGGAAAAACGCCGTCAGCAGCGCCTGCGGCCGCGTCAGCACATTGCCGCGCCCATCGGCCAGCGGCCCCATGTCCCGGTAGATGAAGCTTGCGATCAGGAAGGCATAGACCGCCGCCACCGCCGCGGCCTCGGTCGGGGTGAACACCCCACCATAGATGCCGCCCAGGATGATGACGATCAGGAAAAGGCCCCAGCCGGCCTCGCGGCCCGACTCCCAGATCTCGCGCCAGCCCTGCCAGTCACCCTTGGGCAGGTTCTTGACCTTGGCCATGACATAGATCGTCACCATCAGCATCAGGCCCGCCAGAAGCCCCGGGATGACACCGGCCAGGAACATCCGGCCCACCGACACCTCGACGCTCGCGGCATAGACCACCATCACGATGCTGGGCGGGATCAGGATGCCCAGCGTGCCCGCGTTACAGATGACGCCCGCGGCGAATTCCTTGGAATAGCCCACCTGCCGCATCCCCGCGATCACGATCGAGCCGATAGCGACAACCGTGGCCGGAGACGAGCCCGATAGCGCGGCGAACATCATGCAGGCAAATACGCCGGCAATGGCCAGACCGCCCGGCAGGTGCCCCACGCAGGCGATGGAAAAGCGGATGATTCGCCGGGCGACACCGCCCGTGGTCATGAAGCTCGATGCCAGGATGAAGAACGGAATGGCCAGCAGCGTGTAATGCCCCTCGAAGGCCTCGAACAGCGTGCCCGCGACGCTGGCCATGGTCGCATCCGAGAACCACAGCAGGAAGAGAATCGAGCTCAGCCCCAGCGCCACCGCGATCGGCACCCCGATCAGCAGCAGGCCCACGACCATCGAGAAAAGAAGAACTACTTCCATCAGTTCGTCCCCCCGGCCTTGGCCCGCGCTTCGGCAAGCTCGTCTTCAACCTCGTGGCTGGCCACCAGGCGGTCGATCCGGCCCTGCCAGACCTGCACGGCGACCTGCGCGAAGCGGAACGTCAGGAGCAGCATGGAAACCGGCAGCACGAGGTAAGGAACCGCCTTCGGCATCTTCTCGTAGGATTCACCAAGGTTGATCCAGTCCTCCAGGAACCGCAGCGGCGCGATCATCGGAATGTCCTGCACCTCGTACCAGCCCTGACCGCGGAACTTGTCCTCGAACCCGGTGGGGAACCAGCGGCCGCTCGTCGGCGGCAGCTCGGCAAAGACCGACCAGTAGTCATAGGCGCCTTTCACCAGCAGCAGCGAAAACGCCAGGCAGCAGGCAACCGCGATCAGCGCCATCGCCCTGCGCACCGGCGGCGCCACCATGTTGACGATGGCATCCACGCCCAGGTGGCTGTGTGTCTTCACCGCATAGGATGCGCCCAGAAGTACCAGCCAGGCAAACAGGAACACGGTCAGTTCCAGCGCCCACAGGATGTTCGAATTGAAAACGAAACGTGCGATGACATTGGCAAAGGTGATTACCGTCATCAGGCCCAGTATCGCGGCGATCAGCGTTTCCTCGATCTGATCGGTCAGCGACAGCTTGCGATGCGCCATCCCGGTCCCTCCCCCGTGTCGAGATGTCTTTATGATGCGGGCGGGCCATCTCCCCGAACGGCCCGCCCGCCTGTTTACGTGAGTGTCAGCTCGCCCGCGGTTACATACCCGCGTTGATCGTCTGTGCGGCTTCGATCATGTCCTGGCCGACATCGCCCGAAAACTTGTCCCAGACGGGTTTCATCGTGTCGACCCAAGCCTGGCGCTGCTCCGGCGTCAGCTCGCGGATGGTGCCGCCCGCATCGATGATCGACTGGCGTGCGGCCTGGTTCACGGCAAAGGATTCCGAGTTCCGCGTGGTCGTCACTTCCTTCAGGATGGTCAGGAACTGATCACGCACCTCGGGCTCCAGGCTGTCCAGCCAGTCGACACTGGTCACCACCAGGTAGTCGATCACGCCGTGGTTCGTTTCCGTGATGCCGTCCTGCACCTCGAAGAACTTCTTGCCATAGATGTTCGACCAGGTGTTCTCCTGTCCGTCCACGGTGCCCTGCTGAAGCGCGCCATAGACTTCCGAGAAGGCCATTTTCTGCGGGTTGCCGCCGATGGCTTCCATCTGCGCCACCAGCACGTCCGAGCTCTGCACCCGGAATTTCAGGCCATTGGCGTCGCTCGGCGAAATCAGCGGCTTGTTGGCCGACATCTGCTTCATGCCGTTGTGCCAGAAGGCCAGCCCCTGCAGGCCGCGGCGCTGCATGCTGTCCAGCATCGCCTGGCCGTGCTCTCCGTTCTGGAAGGCATCGACAGCGTCGATGTTCTTGAACATGAAGGGCAGATCGAAAAGACGGAACTGCTTGGTGAATTTTTCGAATTTCGACAGGCTCGGCGCGGCCAGCTGCACGTCGCCCTGCAGCATTGCCTCCAATACCTTGTTGTCATTGTAAAGCGTGGAGTTCGGGAAGACCTCCATGCACATCTTGCCGTTCATCTCCTCGTTCACGCGCTTTTCCAGAAGCGACGCTGCAATCCCCTTGGGGTGCTTGTCGGTGTTGGTCACGTGGCTGAACTTGACGACGATCTCGCCGTCATCACAGGCCGCGGTGGCCGCGCCCGCGGTCACGGTCAACGCCAGCGCGGTGGCAGCAGCAGTCAGGAATTTCATTTCTTTCCTCCCAGAAATTAATCACAAAGCCCAAGGCTTGGGCACATGCGGCCATGCTCACGATCGCGTGTCGATTGGGCAAGCCCGTAGCGCTCGGCATCTTTTCGACATGTATTTATATTGTGTTTCTGATACTTAGCAGTTTTCTGATAAGTGTGCGTAGGTCGTCGGCACTTGCCGCGTGCGGAATTCCGCACAATGTGTCACCCCGCCTGTGCGGATTTTCGCACAGATCGCGTGGGCCGAATCCCCTGCTTCATCTGACCGAAAATACCTCGGGGGTGCGGGGGCTGGCCCCCGCTCCGCACGTCCGGGATACGCCCTAGCGCCGGTAATCCTCGGGCTTGATCCCGTAGCGCGCCAACTTGTCGTAGAAGGTCTTGCGCGGCAGCTTCAGCGCTTCGGCCGCCGCACTTGCCCTGCCGTTCTGCCGCCCCAGCGCTGCCACCAGGAGCGACCGTTCAACCCGGGCCAGCTGCTCTGCCAGGCCCAGCTCCGCGCCATCCTGCGTTTCCTCGGGCATGCCCAGTACAAAGCGCATCGCCGCACTCATGAGCGACCTGGCATTGCCGGGCCAATCCTGTGCCATCAGCGCGGCCAGATGTTCGGGCGCTACGTCCGGCGCCTGCAGGCCCGCCTGCTCGGCGGCCTGCGCGACGTAGTGCCGGAACAGCACCGGAATGTCCTCCGGCCGCTCCTTCAGCGCCGGAACACGCACTCGCATCACGTCCAGCCGGTAAAACAGCTCGGCATTGAAGCCGCCCGCCTCGACCCGGGCCCCCAGGTCGGCACTTGATCCCGCGATCACGCGCACGCCCGCGCCCGCCCCGATCCGCTCCAGCGCGGCGAACTGGGTCTCGCGCGGCATTTCCTGCACCTCGTCCAGGAAAACCGAGCCCCCCTGTGCCGTGCGGAACAGATCGTCCAGCGCCTCGGCCGACAGGCCCGCCGCCGGGCGCTTCACGAATGGCCCCGCGGCCACCGGGCTCATCAGGTGCACCACCTCGGCCACCTTGGAAATGCCGCTGCCCGGGGGGCCGTGCACCAGGATCTCGGCACCGGTAGCCGCCACCCTGCGCACCCGCGCGCGCAGCTCTTCCGCCCTGGCCGAGTCGCCAAACAGCATCCGCGCGGCCGGATCGCCGGTCTCCAGCTGCGCCTTCAATCGGCGGTTCTCCAGCACCAGCGCGCGGGTTTTCAGCGCGCGCTCGACCTCGGCCAGAAGGTCGGTCGGCGGACAGGGTTTCTCCAGGAACCCGAAGGCACCCTGCCCCATCGCCTTCACCGCCATCGGGATGTCGCCCTCGCCGGTCAGCAAGATCACCGGCAGGTCCGGGTCCACGCCGTGGGTATAGTCCAGCAGGTGAAACCCATCCCGCCCGGGCATGCGCATGTCGCTGACGATCACCCCCTCGAATCCGGGCGCAATATGATCCTTGGCCTCGATGAAACTGCCCGTCACGACCGGCTCCAGGTCGCCCAGTTCCAGCGTCTGGCGCATCGCCTCGCGCACCGCGGCGTCGTCATCGACGAACAGAACCTTGCGAGTCACGCCGCCGCCTCCTCTTCACGCCAGCGCTCAAGTTCAACGGTAAACAGCGCGCCCTCCCCGGTATTGCTGCCCCGGATATTGCCGCCAAAGCTCTGCACCAGGCCATAGGAAATCGACAGGCCCAATCCCATGCCCTCGTCACCACCCACTTCCTTGGTGGTGTAGAACGGTTCGAACACCTTTTCGGGATCTTCGATTCCGGGGCCCGTGTCGCGCACCGTCACGCTCAGCCTTGTGCCCTCCTCGATCCCGATCGCGATCTTCCGGGCACGCACCTGGCCCGCCATTGCATCGGCGGCATTGTTGATCAGGTTCACGAAAACCTGCGTCAGCCGCACCTCGCCGCCATAGGCCAGAACGGCATGGTCGGGCCGGCGCCAGTCCATCTCCACCCCATCCCGGGCCAGCCGCGCCTCGGTCAGCTCTATCGCGCTGTCGATCACCTGCGACAGGTCCACGCGCCCCATCGGTTCGCTCTCGTTGCGGGCAAAGGCGCGCAGGTTCCGGATGATCCGCGCCGCCCGTGTGGCCAGCCCCGAAATCCGGCCCAGGTTCTCGGCCGCCATCTCGGGCTTGCCTCGCTTCAGGAAAACCGTGCCATTGTCGGCGAATTGCCGGATCGCCATCAGCGGCTGGTTCAGCTCGTGGCTGATCCCCGCGCTCATCTGCCCCAACGCGCTCAGTTTGCCGGCCTGCACCAGCTCGGCCTGCGCCTGGCGCAGCGCCGCCTCGGCCTCTTCGCGTTCGCGCACCTCGCGGCGCAGCGCCTCGTTCGTCTGCGACAGCTCAGCCGTGCGTGCCACCACCCGCGCCTCCAACTGCCGGTTGGCCTGCGTCAGGGCCCGGCGTCGTTCCATTGCCAGGAACAAGAGCGCGCCAAATGCCAGCCACAGCGCCGCGAACACCGCCGCCTGCAACCCGGCAATCCGCCGGGCGGGGCCGGTATCCACCAGCGCCTCGGCGCGCATGCCGATCACCGGCAAGTCGCGCACCAGGTGCAGCGCCCGCGCCGGGATATAGGGCCCCCACTCCATCTGCCAGATCTCGAACCCGCCGCGCAGACTGGCGCCAAATTCAGGTGCCGCGCCCTCGGCTGGGCGCAGCCCCGGCTCGTTCTTCGGCCGCACCCAGAACAGAAGTTCGGAACGGTTCGAAACGAATACCTGCCCACCCGCATCGGTAAACAGAACCGCCGGTCGGGACCCGCGCCATTCGCTTTCCAGGTTGTCCAGGTCAACGACGACGATCAGCGCACCGGCCACCCTGCCATCCGCGCCAAAGCGCGGCGCGGCATAGAAATAGGCCCGCCGCCCCTCGTCCCCGTAAAGCCCGTTGCCCGAGCCCAGAGCACCCTGCATCGCCCGCTCCACCCATGGCGCATCCACCAACTGGCCTGGCCCGCCCGCATTGGCCCGGGCCCGCACCCGGCCCTGCGCATCGACATAGATGAGGTTCAGCGCCGCCGTCTTGTCCGAGGCCGACAGCAACAGCGCGTCGCGCTCCGCCCGGCTGCCTGCCTCCAGCACCGGATGCGGCGCCATCAGCACCGCCATCTCCTGGTAGCGTTGCAACTGCCCGGTCAGGCGGTCTGCGGCCAGCGCCAGGTCCGCCTCGCCCCGCTGCGCCACCTGCTCCAGCGCCTGCCGCTCGCCATAGGCAAAGACCAGCGCCGTCATCGCCGCGACCGCGCCCAGAAAGCCCAGGGCCAGGATGGCCCGTCTCAGAACCCCGTGTTCCATGCTCCTGTTTAACCGCGCGCCGCTTGCAATGACCAGACGCTTGGCGGCAAATACCGCCCATGCAGACGCTTTCGCAGGATCCCTCCGACCCTGGGTTCGTTCAGAACCCCTACCCGTTCTATGACCGCGCCCGCGCGGGCGGTGATCTGTTCTTCTGGGCCGACTACGGCCTGCCCTGCGCTGTCTCGCACGCAGCCGTCCACGCGCTCCTGCGCGACAGGCGCATGGGCCGTGAATGCCCGCCCCAACTGGCGCCCTCCATCCCCGACCACCTGCGCCCCTTCTACGCGATCGAGGCGCATTCCATGCTCGAGCTTGAACCGCCCCGCCACACCCGCCTGCGCGGGCTTGTTCTGCGCGCCTTCACCTCGCGCCGCATCAAGGCACTGGCGCCCGAAATCACCCAACTGACCCATGACCTGATCGATACCTTCCCCTCGGGCCCTTTCGACCTGCTGCCGGCCTTTTGCACGCCCATCCCCGTGCGCATCATCTGTCGCCTCCTCGGCGTCCCCGAGGAGATGGCGCCGCAACTGCTCGACTGGTCTCACGCCATGGTGGCGTTGTACCAGGCCCGCCGCACCCGCGCCGACGAAGACGCCGCCGCCACCGCTGCCGCAGAGTTCGCCGCCTTCATGCGCGCCCATATCGATGCCCGCCGCGCCGACCCGCGCAACGATCTCATCACTCACCTGATCGCCGCCGAGGAAGCCGGTGAACACCTGAGTACGGACGAACTCATTACCACCTGCATCCTGCTTCTGAATGCCGGGCACGAAGCCACGGTGCACAGCCTCGGCAACGCGGTGAAAACCCTGCTCGAACAGGGCACGCCCCCCTCCGACCCCGCGATCGAGGAAACCCTGCGCTTCGATCCGCCGCTGCACATGTTCACCCGCTACGCCTACGAGGATTTCACTGCCTTCGGCCACCGCTTCCGCCGGGGCGATCAGGTTGGCCTCCTGCTGGCTGCCGCCAATCGCGATCCGGCCGTCTGGCCCGATCCGAACCGCTTCGATCCCGCCCGCGCGCTCACCACCAACCTCTCCTTCGGTGGCGGCGTGCATTTCTGCGTCGGCGCGCCGCTTGCACGGCTCGAACTGCAGATCGCCCTGCCCATGCTCTTCGACCGCTGCCCGAACCTACGCCTCGCCAAAGCACCCGCCTATGCCGACAGCTACCACTTCCATGGCCTCGCGCGCCTGATGGTGCAGGCGTAGGCCGGGCTTCAGCCCGGCACCCCCACCTCACAACGGCAGCGCCACGGTCGCCTTGATCTCTTCCATCGACAAAAGCGCGGTGACGTTATGCACCTTCACCTCGGAAATCAGCGCCTGGTAAAACACGTCATAGGCGCGCGCGTTCTTCACCCGCACCTTCAGGATATAGTCGATATCGCCCGCCAGCCGGTGCGCCTCCTGCACCTCGGGCCGGTCCTGCAAGGCCTTCAGGAACTTCGCCTGCCATTCCGCCTCGTGCTCGCTGGTGCGGATCAGGACAAAGAAACAGGCCTCGAATCCCAGCGACTCGGCGTCCAGCAGAACCGTCTGCTGCCGGATCACCTGCGCCTCGCGCATCTTCTTTACCCGATTCCAAACCGGCGTCTTGGATGAGCCCACCTTGCGGGCAATCTCGTCCAGCGACTGCCCCGCATCGCGCTGCAGCTCGACAAGGATTTTCCTGTCCAGATCGTCCAACCGGACCGCCATTCCCATTCTCCCCGTCATTTCCGAACAAAGCCGCCGCTCCCATTCGCGGCAGAAACATATGTTCTTATTTCTTCGCACATCTAGCCTTCATATGGAACAATTTCCTAAATTGCAGGAAAGCGAAACGCAACAGGAGACCTCCGATGTCGCAACAGCCCCAGTTCCACGTCGTCTCGGCCATCTCGCAGGCCACGCGCGAAACCGTCTATCTCACCGGCTGCGATGAGTGGAGCGCCGAAATCCTCCAGGCCGAGTTCATCGACGACGCAGAACATGCCGATTTCCGGCTTTTCGTGGCCAGCCGGCAAACCCGCCTTGTCAGCGCCCCGGCGCTGACCCCGGTCCAGATCACCGATCACGGCCCCGTGCCGCTGAGCAACCATATCGCGGCCGAGTAAAACCATCCCCTACTCGGGCCACGACGCCCCTGCGCGGCCGCCGACGCCGGGCGGGGGCTTTATCGGCAACGGATTTGCGCCAGATCAAAGACGCACCCCAAATATACCTTCAAAAACCCGGTCGACCTGATATGCAGGGGCAACCCGTTTGCCCACCAACAATAAGACCGAGTTGATCCCCGTGACCGAGACCAAAGCCGCCAAGGCGCCCAAAGCCCCCGCCCTGCCCGACGCCCAGACCGTGACCTTCGTCAAGCACTGGACTGATCGGCTCTTCTCTTTCCGCGTCACGCGGCCCGCCTCGCTGCGCTTCCGCTCGGGCGAATTCGTTATGATCGGCCTGATGGACGACCCCGATCCCAACACCGGCAAACAGAAGCCGCTCCTGCGCGCCTATTCCATCGCCTCGCCCTCCTGGGATGAAGAACTGGAATTCTACTCGATCAAGGTGCAAGACGGCCCGCTCACCTCGCGGCTTCAGCATATCCAGCCGGGCGATGAAATCATCCTGCGCCCCAAACCCGTGGGCACGCTGGTGCATGACGCACTCCTGCCCGGCCACCGGGTGTGGTTCTTCGCCACCGGCACCGGCATCGCCCCCTTCGCCTCGCTCCTGCGTGATCCGCAAACCTACGAAGACTATGACGAGGTCATCCTCACCCATACCTGCCGCGAAGTGGGCGAACTGCAATATGGCAAGGAACTGATCGAAAATATCCGCACCGACGAGATGCTGGCCGAACTGATGGGTGAAGGCTTCCACGAGAAGCTGAAATACTATCCCACCACCACCCGCGAAGAGAGCCCCAAGATGGGCCGGATCACCGATCTTCTGCGCTCGGGCGAAGTCTATACCGATCTCGGCGTCGAACCGATCAAACCCGAAACCGACCGCGCGATGATCTGTGGCAACCTTGCCTTCAACCTCGAACTGAAAGAGATGCTCGAGGAGATGGGTCTCGAGGAAGGCGCCAATTCGGACCCCAAGCAGTACGTGGTCGAAAAGGCGTTTCTGGACTAAGGCAGGCGCGCGCAACCTGCCCCCGGCTCAGGCCTGACTAGTCGATCCGGCGCATGTCGAACCAGCGCCGCTTTCTGCCGTCCTCTTTGCGCTGATGCCACGGCATGCCGCCATCGTGGTCCCGCCAGTTCGTATAGAACGTGGCCCATACACCATAGGCCAGCACCGCCCACAGCACCCATGCGCCCGGCGAACCCGACAGAATGAACTCGACCAATTTCCCCCAACCCTTGTCGCTTTCCTGCATCCGGCTTTTCCTCTCCCGGCTCGGTGATGCATGTCTGCACAGCATTGGGGCGATCATAAGACGGATCGCCCAGCCGCATCTTTCCCCGTAAGCCCGGCCAGCGAAGGCGCTAAAGAAAAAGCCCCGCCCGGGCGGACCGGACGGGGCTCGTCTCTCGGTGTGCCGCGCCTCAGAGTTTCAGGTAACCCTTGATCTGTTCGATCAGGTTCGGAATGCGTGACGGATCCTCGACCGCCTTGTCGATCCCGGCCTTGATGATCGTCTTGATCGGTGCCGAAATCTTGTCGGACTGGTCGATGAATTCCTTCACCTTTTCCGCGTCGAACGCATCCGGTGTCAGGTATTTCTCGATCCCCTCCGGCTCTACCGCATCTGTTGCCGCTGCCGCATCGCCGGCCGCTTCCGTCGCAGTTTCTTCTGCGGTTTCCGCCACTTGCGCAGCCTCATCGGCAACGGGCTCCGCGGCTTCGGTCACCGTGTCAGCCACCGATTCTGCTGCATCACTGGCTGCTTCCGTCGCTGCCGTTGCGGCTTCGCTGGCGGCCTCTGCTGCATCTCCTGCAGTCTCGGTCGCAGCCGTTGCCGCATCGCTCGCCGCTTCGGTCGCAGCCGTTGCCGCTTCGCTCGCCGCCTCGGTCGTTGCGGTTGCCGCCTCGCCGGCCGCCTCGGTCGCTGCGGTTGCCGCTTCGCTAACCGCGTTCGCGGCCTGCTCGGCAGTTTCCGAAACGTTTTCAGCAGCTTCGCCGGCAGCTTCGGTCGCCGCTGCCGCCGTCTCGCCAACCGCCTCGGTGGCGGCGCTGGCCGCTTCGCTGGCGGCCTCGGTGGCGGTGCTGGCGGTCTCGGTCGCGGTTTCCGTCACCGACTCGACGGTCTCCTCAACGCTTTGGCCGCTATAGACGAAATAGCCTACGGCCAGCACGATCACGATCAGCACGACCCACAGAAAATTCTTCATGGTCCTGGTCCTCTTCACTCATTTGCCTCGCATTTTTGCACAGGCGTTACGCGTTTCGCAGATGCGTGATGCACGCGCAAGCCGCAAGGGGAATTCCCACCCAAACCGGCCCTTTCCGGCCGAATTTTGCCGCTTGAAACGCCGCGCGGGCAAGTTTACCTTGCACAACCAAAATCCGTGAAAACAATCGAAGGAACAAAACCATAGCCCGCAGACCTCACAACGCGCCGCCCACGCGCGATACTGGCCCCCGCGTCAACGACAAGATTCGCGCCCCCGAAATTCGACTCATCGGCGCAGATGGCGAAAACGTCGGGGTGGTCACCCCCGAACGGGGCATCGAATTGGCCGAAGAGGCCGGTCTCGACCTGGTCGAGATTTCGCCGAATGCCAACCCGCCGGTCTGCAAGATCATGGACTACGGCAAGTTCAAATATGAACAGCAGAAGCGCGAATCCGAGGCGCGGAAGAAGCAGAAGACCATCGAGATCAAAGAGGTCAAGTTCCGCCCCAACACCGACACGCACGACTATGACGTCAAGATGCGCAACGTGGTGAAATTCCTTGAAAAAGGCGACAAGGTGAAGGTCACCCTGCGGTTTCGTGGGCGTGAGATGGCGCACCAGAACCTCGGCCGCGAGCTGCTCGAACGCGTGGCCGAAGACGTCAAGGAACTGGGCAAGATCGAGAACATGCCCAAGATGGAAGGCCGGCAGATGATCATGATGATCGCGCCGCTGCCGCAGAAGTAACCGGCAGTCAGACATGTGAGACGCCCCGTGCCCGCGCGGGGCGTTTTGTTTTGGAAAGGGTTTTCGAAAATGTGGGAAGAACGCTTCTCGACCCCCGACTATGTCTTCGGCAAAGAGCCCGCGCAATTCCTGCGCGATCATGAAACTTATCTCGCGCCGGGGCTTTCGGCGCTCTCGGTGGCTGATGGCGAGGGGCGCAATTCGGTTTTCATGGCGCAAAAGGGCCTCGCGGTCACCGCGCTCGAGTTCGCGCCCTCGGCGATCAGGAAAGCCCGCGCTTTGGCCGCCGAACGCGATGTGAGCGTCGATTTTCGCCAGTTCGACGTTCTGGCCCAGGATTTCGAAGGCGAATACGACATCGTTGCCGGCATCTTCATCCAGTTCGTCGGCCCGGTCGAACGCGGCAAACTCTTTCGCCAGATGCAACGGGTCACCAAACCCGGCGGCATTGTCCTTCTGCATGGTTACACGCCCGAGCAGATCCAGCACGGCACCGGCGGGCCGCCCGACGTGCGCAACATGTACACCTGCAAGACCCTGCGCGAAAGCTTTCCGGGCTGGGAGGTGCTCGAATGCCGTGAATACGAGCGCGAGGTTCAGGAAGGTCGCGGCCATTCCGGCATGTCGGCGCTGATCGACTTCATCGCGCGCAAACCCGCCTGAACGAAAACGCGGGCCCGAAGGCCCGCGCTCATCCCGTTATTTCAATGGCTTAGCTGGCCGCTGCCACCGCGCGCCGCGCGATAACGCCCACCAGGTGGGCGCGGTAGTCTGCGCTGCCATGCAGGTCGGAAATCATGCCATCGGCGGGCGGCGCCATGCCGTCCAGCGCCTCGGGCGCGAAGTTCGACGACAGCGCCGCTTCGGCCTCGCTCCAGCGGAACACGCCGCTTTCGCTCGCCCCCGTCACCGCGACACGCACGCCATCGGCGTATTTCGCCACGAACACGCCCACCAGCGCAAAGCGCGAAGCCGGTTGCTCGAACTTCTGGTAACTGGCCTTCTCCGGCACCGGGAAGCGCACCTCGGTGACGATCTCGCCTTCGTCGAGAGCGGTCTCAAAGAGCCCCTGGAAGTAGTCGTCGGCCGCGATTTCACGCTTGTTGGTGACTACCGTCGCACCACTGGCCAGCACCGCCGACGGATAGCAGGCCGCCGGGTCGTTGTTGGCAATGCTGCCGCCGATGGTGCCACGGTTGCGCACCGCCGGATCGCCGATATTGCCGGCCAGCGCCGCCAGTGCCGGGTAATCCGCCTTGGCCTCGCTGGCCACGGTGGCATGGGTGGTCCCGCCCCCCACGCACAGCGCACCGTCATCGGCTTTGCAGACGCCCTTGATCTCGGCGATGCCGCTCAGGCTCACCAGTTTCGACGGCATCGCCAGGCGCTGCTTCAGCGTCGGGATCAGGGTCTGCCCCCCACCCAGCGCCTGCGCGTCTTCCTCGCCCAGCGCCTTGGCCGCATCGGCAACCGTGGAGGGCCGTTCAAATTCGAATGCATACATTTCTCAGTCCTCCTTATGCGTTGTTCATCGCCGCCCAGACGCGCGCGGGCGATACCGGCATGTCGATATGGTCCACCTTGTGACCGCCCGACTGCAGCGCATCAACCACCGCGTTGACGACAGCCGGCGGCGATCCGATGGCCCCGGCCTCGCCACAGCCCTTCACGCCCAGCGGGTTATGCGTGCAGGGCGTCTGGCTGGAATGATCCACCGCGTAGAACGGCACATCATCGGCGCGCGGCATCGCGTAATCCATGAAGGATGCGCTCAGAAGCTGACCGGTTTCGTCATAGACGCAGTTTTCCAGCAGCGCCTGGCCGATCCCCTGGCCAATCCCGCCATGCACCTGGCCGTCGACGATCATCGGGTTGATGATATTACCGAAATCATCGGCCGCGGCAAAGCTCATGATCTCCACCTTGCCGGTGTCGGGGTCGACCTCAACCTCGCAGGCATAGGCGCCCGCCGGGTAGGTGAAATTCGACGGGTCGTAAAACGCCGTTTCCTCCAGCCCCGGCTCGATATCTTCCAGCGGATAATTATGCGGCACGTAAGCAGCCAGCGTGACATCGCCCCAAGCCACCGACTTGTCGGTGCCCGCAACGCTGAACTGGCCGTCCTTCAGCTCCACATCCGCCTCCGAGGCTTCCATCAGATGGGCCGCGATCTTCTTGGCCTTGGCAATAATCTTTTCCGTTGCACGGTAAATAGCCGAACCGCCCACCGAGAGAGAGCGCGAGCCATAAGTCCCCATGCCCATCGGAATCTTGGACGTGTCGCCATGGACCAGTTCGATCATCGACGGATCGATGCCCAACATGTCTGCAACGACTTGCGGAAAAGACGTCTCGTGCCCCTGACCATGGCTGTGCGAGCCGGTCATCACCACCAAGCCACCAGTGGCATTTACCCGCACTGTCGCGCTTTCGTAGAAGCCAGCGCGGCCGCCCAGTTGTCCGACCAGATGCGAGGGTGCAAGCCCACAGGCTTCGATGTAACAGTTGATCCCGAACCCGCGCAGTTTGCCGCGGGCCTCGCTGTCCTTGCGGCGCTTCTCGAAACCGGCGATATCGGCGATCTTTTCGAGTACATCCATGGTGCCGTGGTAATTGCCGGTATCGTACTGAACCGCAACCGGAGTGGTATACGGAAATTCGGTAACGAAATTCTGCCGCCGGAGCGCGATCGGATCAGCACCCAGTTCGCGCGCCGCCTTGTCGATCAGGCGTTCAAGCTGATAGGTGGCCTCTGGCCGCCCCGCACCGCGATAGGCATCCACCGGCACCGTGTTGGTGAAAACCGCACGGACATTCACCTGAACCGCTGGCGTCCGGTAACATCCAGCCATAAGCGTGCCATGAAGATAGGTCGGCACGGCTGGCGCAACCGTCATCAGGTAGGCCCCCATATTCGCCAACGTGTCGGTTCGCAGCCCGATGAAATTGTTTTCGGCGTCCAGAGCCAGTTCGATCTTGGTGACGTGATCGCGCCCTTGCGCATCCGAAATAAATGCTTCCGACCGGCTCGATGTCCATTTGACAGGTCGGTGCAAGGCTTTCGCTGCGAACGTGCAGAAAGCCTCCTCAGCATAGTGGAAGATCTTTGTGCCGAAACCGCCACCAACATCCGGGGCCACGACGCGCAGCTTATGCTCGGGGATACCCAGAACGAACGCACCCATCAGAAGCCGGATCATATGCGGGTTCTGCGAAGTGGTGTAGAGAGTGCTTTCATCGCTGTGCGACGCATAATCGCCGATTGCGACGCGTGGCTCCATTGGATTGGCGACAAGCCGCTGATTCACAAGTTCCAATGTCGTAACATGGGCCGCTTTCGAAAAGGCCCCTTCGATCGCCGCGTCGTCTGACCCGAAAACCCAGTCGTAGCAAAGGTTGTTTTTGAGGTCGTCATGCACTTTGGTCGCGTCCGGCTCCAGTGCCTTTTTCATGTCGACCACGGCGGGCAGGTCTTCTATCTCTACCACAATGGCTTCGGCTGCGTTGCGGGCCTGTTCCAAGCTCTCTGCAACGACGGCCGCGATACGATCCCCGATATGGCGCACCTTGCCTTGCGCCAGAACGGGCTGCGGCGGCTCCTGCATGGGCTCGCCATGACGGTCGGTCACCTGCCAGCCACAGGGAATGCCACCGACGCCTTCGAAATCCTCGCCAGTGAAAATGCGGATCACGCCTGGCATCGCCGCGGCGGCGCCGGTGTCGACCTTTTTCAGCTTGCCATGCGCCACATCCGAACGCAGAAAGGCCACATAGGCCTGACCGCGCATGTTGATATCGTCAGTATAGTTACCGGCTCCTGTCAGGAACCGCACGTCTTCGCGCCGCGGTGTCGCTGCGCCGATGCCTCCATCTGCTGGCATTTGATTTCCTCCCTTTGGGTGGCGGGTTCGGTCCCGCCTACACGTCATTCGGCGGCAATTGCGCCCACGTCCTGGCCGGATGCGGCCATGATCGCCTTGACGATGTTGTGATAGCCGGTACAGCGGCACAGGTTCCCGCTCAGGTACTTGCGCACCTCCGCCTCGCTCGGCTTCGGATTCTCCTTCAAGAGCGCCGCCGCCGACATCACCATGCCCGGCGTGCAGAAGCCGCATTGCAGCCCGTGATGCTCCTGGAACGCGGCCTGGATGGCGTTCAGCGTCCCATCGGCGGCCGCCTGGCCCTCGATCGTGGCCACGTCGGCGCCCTCGGCTTCCAGCGCGAACATGGTGCAGGATTTCACCGCATCGCCGTTCACATGCACCACGCAGGCGCCGCACTGGCTGGTATCGCAACCGACATGTGTGCCGGTCATACCCAGGGTCTCTCTCAGAAAAGTACTCAGCAGCGTGCGTCCTTCCACTTCGCCGGACGCAGGCTTGCCGTTCACGGTCATGCTGACCTGTGGCATCGGCTCCTCCCTATTTAGATTTTGTTTCTTCTGGAGCGAGTTAAGCACGGCTCACCCGCGTTGAGAACCCGGTTTTTTTCCCGCCCCGCGGTTTTTCGCGGCGTCACGTTTCGCGCGATTTGCCCGACCTCGGCATCGGCCGCGTGGGGATTTCCTTGAGCAATCCGCCCACCCCCATCGCCGCGATATCCTTGTTACCGACCTCTACACCGCAGACCACCCGGCTCAGCACCCAGTCGGCACCATTAAGCGCGGGCGAACGCGCGCAGCCCGGCAGCCCGATCACCGGCCGCTTGTTCAGCCGGCCCAGGAACAGCAGGTTGCCCGGGTCCACCGGCATGCCGAAGCGCTTGATCTTGCCGCCCGCGCGCCGCACCGCTTCCGGGCCCACATCTGCCGGGTCGGACGTGGCCGATCCGGTCAGGATCAGCGTCAACGCGTCCTGCACCTGCCCCAGCGCATCAGCCAGCGCGCCGGTCTCGTGCGGCACGTGCTGCACATGGGCCAGCTCCACGCCCAGCGCGTTCAGCCGCGCCTCGATCGCGTCACGGCCCTTCTCCCCCGGGCCACCCTCGATCTCGGTGACGATCAGGCTTGCACTGTCGATGACCGGCCGCGCCAGCCGCAGCGCCCCGCGTCCATGCGCCACCGCCTTGCCCACATCCGCCCCCGGCACGCCGTAGGAAATGATCTTGACCGTGGCCACCATGCCGCCCTCGGCCATCTGCTGGTAGGGCGGCACCGTGGCCACCGTGATCATCGGGTTCACCCGGTTCAGGTCGCGCAGCCGGTCCTCGTCCAGAACCACGACGCCCGGCCCTTCGGCCATCACGTTCACCCGGCCGGTAAAGGCCCGCGTCAGGCGCAACCCCGCGCCATTTCCGGCAATCAGCGCCTTGGCCACGGTCAGCGCTGCCTGATCCTCGTGCAGGTCATCGGCATCCAGCTGCGCCACGATCACCTGCTTGTGCCCCGCCTTTCTCAGCGCCGAGATGTGATTTTCCTCTAGCACCTGCCCCTTGCGCAGCCGCTTCTTTCCCAGCGACACGGAATGCGCCAGGATCGCGCCCTCGGCAGCGTTTATGGCAACCGGTCCGAACTTCATCCCGTCCTCAGCACCTTGATGGTCTCTGCCAGGATCGACACGGCGATCTCGGCCGGGCTCGCCGCGCCGATGTCCAGGCCCACCGGCCCGTGGATCTTGGCGATCTCATCAGCCGAAAACCCGGCCTCCTCCAGCCGCGCCACCCGCTTCGCATGCGTCCGGGTCGAGCCCAGCGCGCCAACGTAGAACACCTCAGAACGCAGCGCCGCCATCAGCGCCGGATCATCCAGTTTCGGATCATGTGTCAAGAGCACCAGCGCCGTGCGCGCATCCAGCCCCAGCGCCCGCACGCCCTCGTCGGGCCAGTCGTCCAGGATGGTCTCGCCCGGAAACCGCTCGGCCGACCCAAAAGCCGGGCGCGGCTCAACCAGCAGCGGGTCGAATCCGGCCAGACGCGCCATCGGCACCAGCGCCTGCGCGATATGCACCGCGCCGACGATAATCATCCTCAGCGGCGGATTGTGGATGGTGACGAATGTGCCATCCGCCTCAAAGCCCGAACGATCCATGCGGAACCGGTCCTCGAACCCCGCGCGCACCAGCCGTCTCGGTCCGCCGTCCGGCGCCGAGACCACCGCCACCTTCTCACGCGCGGCGCGCGCCGCCACGAGGTGTTCCAGAACCTCCAGCGGCAGGACCGGGCCCACCGGCTCGACCATCACCCGGATCGTGCCGCCGCAGGCCAGCCCCACGGCAAAGGCATCGCCGTCGCTGACGCCGTATTCCAGCATCCTGGGCTGGCCGTCCTCCAGCGCCTCGATCGCCTCGACCACCACCGCGCCTTCCACGCAACCGCCCGACACCGACCCCTCGATCGCGCCCTCGTCAGAAATCACCAGCTGGCTGCCCACGCGGCGCGGCGCGCTGCCCCAGGTTTCCACCACCGTGGCCAGCGCGACCTTGCGGCCGGCCTTCACCCAGTCGAGCGCGATTTCAGGGATATTGTCGAAGCGGTCCATCTCTCTCTCCCCCCGTGTCCGGGCCCCCGGCGCAGCAAACAAAAGAAAACGGCCACCCGCAAGGGGCAGCCGCTCTCAAATCGGTTATCCGGCAAAATTCACTCGGCCGGGGCAATCGCCTCGCCGCGCCCGGCCAGCCGCTCGGGCAAGAGAAATGCGATGACTATGAACGCCGCACCGAGCAGGATACCCAGGATGTCGCCCTGCGCCGCCCAGATGCCGTCGAATTTCGATCCCGGCACCGTGCCCAGCGTCACCTTGCCGCCGGCGATATTGTCCAGCATGCCGCTGGCTTTCCACGCCGGATAGGTCACCATGTAGGCCGCGGCGCCCAGGAGCCCCCCGGCGATGAAGAACCATGCGTCCTTGCGCCCGCTGGCTGCGGCGCACACACCCGTGCCCGGGCAATAGCCCGCCATGGCCCAGCCGGTGCCCAGCAGCAGACCGCCGATGAAGACGCCCAAATAGGCGGCCTTCACGCTCATGTGGCCCACATCCACAAGGCCCAGCATCTGGCCCGCGAACATCAATACCGATCCCGTGCCAATGGCCAGAAGGATGGTCTTCATCAGGTGCAGGTTGGTCAGGGTCAGCATCTTGCCGATCCAGTTGGGGTTGGTCGCCCCGATCCGGTCAAGCACGGCGCCAAAGGCCGCGCCGATAACGATGGCTAAAATAATCGACGACATGGTTCAGCCCTCCTTGCGATACATCATCATGGCCACGGGGATCGCCGCGGCGAACGCGCCGGCGGCAAAGATGTAGCCCGACAGCGAAGTCTGCATCATGCCGCTCATCATGTGACCCGAGGTGCAGCCGCCGGCCAGGCGCGCGCCGTAGAGCACGATGAACCCGCCCAGAAAGGCCACCGCATAGCGTTTCATCGGCGTATCGCCGTAATTTGCGTACCAGATCGCGGGCAGCTTGCGCTCGTCCCGGGGCGCGCCGCCGCGCGCCAATGCCGACAGGAAGGCGCCCGCCATCATTGCCAGCACGAAGACGAACGAATAGTTCAGCGGATTGGCGACTGACTTGGCATATTTGCCGCCCGACTTCGCCAGGTAGGCATTGGTCGAGGTGTAACCCTCCTCGGTTTTCGTCACCAGTTCCGCGTTCACGGTATCCCCGATGAGCCCGTTCAGGATGACGAACTGCGTCGACACCCCGATCGGCTTCACCAGAAGCACCGCCAGAAAGAAAACGAAGCCCAGCAACAGGCCCCCTGCTCTCCAGTTCAATGTCATCTGACTTTCCTCTTACTTCACATTCCGATTTTATTATATTTTGTTTCCGGAATACATGTAAACCGCAGAACATGCGCGGGAGTGTCACTTTTTTGATGTCGGTGTTCCGCGCTGGTCTAGCCCTCGGCAAGCATTGCCATCAGCCGCGCTTTCTCGCCCGCGTCATCCGTGCGCGAGATCGCCCCGGCCAGTTCCTCCAGCGTGGCGATAGAATGGCCGGCACGGAAACTGTCGACATGCGGCAGCATCGCGCGGATGCCCGCGGCTTTCGGCGCGAACCCGTCCCAGCGCAACAGCGGGTTGAGCCAGATCAGCCGCCGCGCGCTGAGGTGCAGCCGCTCGATCTCCTTTTCCAGCAGGTCGGCATCGTCGCGGTCCAGCCCGTCGGTGATCAGGAGCACGACCGCGCCCTGCCCCATCACCCTCCGGCTCCAGTCGCGGTTGAACGCGTGCAGGCATTCGCCGATGCGCGTGCCGCCTTCCCAGTCCTGCGCCTCGGCGCCCGCAGCGGCCAGCGCCTGATCCACGTCGCGCGTCGCCAGGTGGCGGGTGATGTTGGTGAGCCGCGTGCCGAAGGTGAAGGCATGCACGCGGGCCCAGCCTGCGCCCTTGTGATTGGCGACCGCGTGCAGGAAATGCAGCACCATGCGGCTGTACTGGCTCATCGAGCCGGAAATGTCGCACAGCACCACCAGGTTGGGCCACCTGGGTCGCGGCGCCTTCATCTGCAACTTGCGCAGCTCGCCCCCTTGCCGCATCGCCGCCCGCAGCGTGCGCCGCCAGTCGAGCTGCCGCCCCTGGATCGACGCCATTCCGCGCCGCGTGGGGATCGGCTTCACCGGCAGCGTCAGCCGCGCCAGCATCCGCTTGGCCTCGGCGATCTCCTCGGTGCTCATCTGCTCGAAATCCAGCGTGCGCAGACGTTCCTCGCGCGACATGGTCATCGAGGCGTCGATGTCGATCTGCACCTCCTCGTCGCCGCCCTCGGGCCGCTCCGGCGCCTCCTGCTCGACGCCGTCCAGCAGTGCCTCGGCCGCGCGCTTTTCACCCGCCTCGGCCTTGCGTTCCTCCTGTACGCCGCGAATGGCGGGCAGCATCATCGCCATCATGTGCTCCATGTAGCGCGGATCGCGCCAGTAGAGCCGGAACACCTGGGCAAAGACGCGCCGATGCTCGGGGCGGTTGACGAAACAGGCGTGCAGCACCCAATAGAAATCGCTCTTGTCGGTAAAACCCGCCGCCTCGACCGCGCGGATCGCGTCGATCACCCGGCCCGGTCCGATCGGCAGGCCGGCTTTGCGCAGGGCCCGGGCGAAATGGGTGATGTTATGGGTTAGCCTGGGATTGTCCGGAAGCTCGAGTGGCGGAAGTTCGGCCATGCGTCACCCTGCGTGGGGGCGCTGCCCCCACACCCCCGGAGTATTTGAGGCAAGATGAAGCATCAGGCCGGTTCGAGCGAAGATTTCACCTCGTCGAGGATGCGCTTGGCCTCGGAGCCCTGCAGCTTCTGGATGTCGTCCTGGTATTTCAGGATCGCGCCCAGCGTATCGGCGATCACCTCGGGGCTCAGGTCGAGCACGTCGAGCGCCAGCAGGCATTTCGCCCAGTCGATGGTCTCGGCCACACCCGGCTTCTTGAAGAGGTCTTCAGTCCTGAGTTTCTGGACAAAGGCCACCACCTGGCGGCTAAGCGCCTCGGCGGCCTCGGGCGCGCGGGCGTGCAGGATCTCGATCTCGCGCTCGAAGCCCGGGTAATCGACCCAGTGATAGAGGCAGCGGCGCTTGAGCGCGTCATGCACCTCGCGCGTGCGGTTCGACGTGATGATCACGATCGGCGGTTCGGGTGCGCGGATCGTGCCCAGTTCGGGGATCGTCACCTGGAAATCCGACAGCGCCTCCAGCAGGAAGGCCTCGAACGGCTCGTCGGTGCGGTCGAGCTCGTCGATGAGCAGCACCGGCGCGCCGCCCACCTGCGGACGCATCGCCTGCAGGAGCGGCCGTTCGATCAGGTAATCCTCGGTGAAAAGCTCGGTCTTGAGCATATCGGCATCGGCCCCGCCCGCAGCCTCGGCGGCGCGGATGGCGATCATCTGCTCGGCAAAATTCCATTCATAGACGGCCGAGGCCGCATCGAGTCCCTCGTAGCATTGCAGGCGGATCAGCCGCCGGCCCAGCCCGCTGGCGATGGCCTTGGCGATCTCGGTCTTGCCGACGCCGGCCTCGCCCTCAAGGAACAGTGGCCGGCCCAGTTTCATCGCCAGGAACGCGACCGTGGCCAGCGACCGGCCGCAGACGTAATCCTGCCCGGCCAGCATCGCCTGCACGTCGTCGATGGACTTCATCTCGCTCATGCCTGTTCTCCCTTGCGCCCAGAACTGCACGACGCGCCCGCGAGGTCAAGCGCGCAACCTGTCGCGAAAATGCGTCACCCGCCGGCCCGGAGCGGCGCTGCATTGACGCATCCGCCCGCATCTGCGATTCTGATTGTTAAAGAAAACGATGCTAAGACTTCCGGGCGAACCGGACGCAAAAGGCGGGCAGACATGATTACCAAGTGCGGCAGGGTGACCGGCGCGGCGGAGATGCAGTAATGCGTATCACGGCCGTGACATGTGTGAAAAACGAAGGCCCGTTCCTGCTGGAATGGATCGCCTTCAACCGGCTGATCGGCGTAACCGATCACCTTTTCTATTCGAATGACTGCACCGATGGCACCGACCGGCTGCTTGATGCGCTGCAGGCGCGCGGGCTGGTGCAGCACCTGCCCAACCCGGCGCAGGGGCGCAATTACCAGATGGAGGCGCTGAAAGACGCCAAGAAACGCGAAATCGTGACCGAGGCCGACTGGGTCTGGATCGCCGATGTCGATGAGTTCCTGAACATCCATGTGGGCGATCACACGATCCCGGCGCTGATCGAGGCCTGCGGCAATCCGCAAGCGATCTCGCTCACCTTCCAGTTCTTCGCCAATTGCGACATCGAGGCGTTCGAGGATCGCCCCGTGATCGAACAATTCACCCGTAGCCACAATCCAGACCTGTGGTGCGGCGAAACCGCGATCGAGGTCAAATCGCTGGTCCGGCATGATTTCCCGCTGAAATACTATGGCGCCCATCGCCCGTTCTTCCGCGACAAGCTGCCGAAAAAGAAACGCCCCGCCTGGACCGACGGCTCGGGGCGGGACGTGCCGCACCGCTTTCTCGTGGCGGCCAATCCGCGCCGCATCCGCAAGTTCCCGGCCCAGGGCGCGCGGGCTTTCGCCACGCTCAACCACTATGCGCTGCGCTCGCTCGACAGTTACCTGGTCAAGAATGACCGCGGTGACGTGAACCGCGAAAACCGCGCCTTCGATGACACCTACTGGCGCGAGCGCAATGACGATGCATTTCTCGACACCTCGATCCACCGCTATCTTCCGGCGCTGGAAACGGCGCTGGATGAATTGAAAAGCGACAGCGAAATCAAGGCCCTGCATAACGAAGCCGTGGCCCTTCACATCGCCAAGCGCGATACGCTTCTGGCGCAGGCGGCCTATCGCGAGATGCGCGACCAGCTGAAATCGGCCTCGAAACTGCCACCGCAGGAAGAGGCGATGCTGATCGAACTGGGGCTCGCGTCATGAACGATCCGATCGTCATCAATCTCGGCCTGCCGAAATCGGGCACCACCACGCTGGCCCAGGCACTGCGCAAGGCCGGCTTCAGGGTGGCCGACTATCGCATTCGCCGCCGCGACACCGAACAGCCCGCGCTGCGCGGCCGGTTCGTCGCCGGTCAGATGTACAAGGGCTATTTCGCCTCGGGCGATCCGCTGGAAACCTTGACCGAATTCAACGCCTTCACCGAGATCAGCATGATGCGGAAGGGCCATTCGATCTGGCCGCAGACAGATTGGGGCATCATCGACGCGCTGCGCCAGCATCACCCCGATGTGCGCTTCCTCGCCTCCGCGCGCGATCCGCAAGACCAGGCAATGAGCATGCTGCGGTGGTCGGACATGGGCACCGAACGCCTGCCCCGTTCGACCGTGCCGGGCCTGCCGCGCGGCTATGGCCAGACGACGCATGAACGCGCCAGGTGGATCGCCGCGCATCACGCCTTCCTGCGCAAGGTGTTCGAGGGCGACAGCGCCTTTCTCGAATATGACGTGGCCGATGCCGGCGCGCCGGCGAAGATTGGCGAATTTCTCGGGCGCGAGTTGCCGTGGTGGGGACGACTCAATGCCAATGATGGCGGCAAGACATCGAAACCCAGGGTGGCGTGATGCGTATCGTTGTGCATATCGGGATGGAACAGGTGGGCGCGCTGCGCCTGCAACAGGTGCTCGATTCCAAGCGCGAGCAGCTGATCTCGAAGGGCATCCTATATCCGCGTTCGCCCGGGCCCAAGAACCACACCCGGCTGTTCATGGCCGTAACCGATCCGCTGCACATCGACCCGCTGCGCTTCAACCGCGGCTACATCACCCTCGAGGCCCAGGCCGGCCTCTTCAACGAGGTGGCCGCGGGCCTGGCGCAGGAAGTGCAGGCCCACCGCCCCGAGCTCTTGATCCTCTCGGCCAGCCAGCTCGGCAGTTCACTCGCCCGCAAATCCGAGATCGAGCGGTTGAAGTCGCTGCTGGCGCCGCTTTCCGATGACATCCGCATCGTGGCCCATGTGGATGAACAGGCGCGGCTGCTGGCACGGCGCTACGGCGAACAGGTGCTCGAAGGCCGTGCGGCCCCGCTCGACATGGAACTCGAAATGGCCGGCACGCAGGACTGGTGGGATGACGCGCTGCTTGATGCGCATGAAATCGACCCGCAGGCGGGCCAGTTCCTCGAAACGCAGGCGCCGCCCTTCTGGCTCGATTACGCCCGGCTGGTGCAGCATTGGGAGGGCGTGTTCGGTGCCGGCTCCGTCACCCTGCGCCCCTATGACGCCGTGCGTTTCTATGGCCCCGAAGTGACCGAGGAGATCCGCGACAGCTTCGGCATCGAACCCACCATCGGCAAGGCCGAGCCCGAGGACATCCCGACCGAACCTTCGGCTGCCTGGCTCGCCCGTGCACGGCAACTCAACGCGTTGCTGCTCAAGGTTCTGGCCGGCCGGAAACGCATCCTGCCGCGCATGCTATGGCGGAAATTCATCAATGAAATCAGTATTGAAGGCGCACCAATTGATCCTGGCTCCCTGGCCGAGATTTCCGCGGCTTTCGCCGGTCAGAACGCCCAGCTACTCCTGGATCACCCGGCGCTCAGCGCGGCCTGCCTCGCCCCTGACACCGCGCAGGATTCCTGGCAGGAGGCCGATCCCGGCAATGGCTACCGCGCCTCGCAATACCTGCTCAGCTTCATGTGGCGCATCGACAAGGCCACCCGCGAGGAACGCAAGGCCAAGATGGCCGCGCTGGCCCGGCTGAACGGACAGACCCCGCCCGAAAGCGCCCCGACCGAAGCCGCCCCGACCGAAGCCGCCGCGCAGGGCGCCTGCGACGGGCTCAGCCCCGTGGCGCAGGAAATCATGCCGCCCTTGGCCAAGCAGAACTTCGCCAAGTTGCGCAGCTCGTCCTTCGCGCCGCACAACCGCATGGGCATGGTCAACGAGGAAGAGCTTGCCGCCGCCTATGCGCCCATCCCCCCGCGCGACCTGCCGCCGGGCAATTCCGGCAACGTGATCGTCGGCTGCATGAAGAACGAGGCCCCCTACATCGTCGAATGGGTGGCCTATCACCGCGCCATGGGCGTCGACAATTTTCTGATTTACACCAATGACTGCACCGACGGGACCAGCGAAATCCTCGACCGGCTGCAGGACATGGGCGTGCTCCAGCACCGCAATAACGACGCCTGGAAGGGCAACTCGCCCCAGCAATACGCGCTGAACCAGGCGCTGAAGGAAGACGTGATCAGGAACGCCGAATGGATCATCCATATCGACGTCGACGAATTCATCAACGTGCGCTGCGGCAACGGCACCCTGGCCGATTTCTTCGACCGCGTGCCGGATGCCACCAATGTCGCGATGACATGGCGACTCTTCGGCCATAACGGCGTGCGCGACCTCAGGGATGAGTTCGTGATCGAGCAGTTTGATACCTGCGCCCCGAAATTCTGCCCCAAACCCCACACCGTATGGGGTTTCAAGACGATGTTCCGTAACATCGGCGCGTATGAGAAGATCTCGTGCCACCGGCCGAACAAACTCGATGATGGCTTCAGGTCACTGGTGAAATGGGTCAATGGATCGGGCCAGGACATGACTCGCGAAGCCGCCGAAAAGGGCTGGCGAAACTCTAAGAAATCAATCGGTTACGATCTGCTTCAGCTCAACCACTACGCGCTCCGCTCGGCCGAAAGCTTCCTGATCAAGCGCCAGCGCGGCCGCGCGCTGCATGTCGACCGCTCGATCGGGCTCAACTACTGGATCCGCATGGACTGGTCCGATTTCCGCGACATCACGATCAAGCGCAACACGCCGCGCCTGCGCGCGGAATACGACCGCCTGATGGCCGATGAAACACTGCGCGGTTGGCACGAAAAGGGCCTCGCCTGGCACCGGGCCAAGGCCGACGAACTGCACGAAATCCCCGAATTTCAGGAGCTTTACGACCAGGCTCTGAAAATCAAACTGACCGAGATCGAGCGCGTCGCCTACGCCCTCGCTCTCGACATGGAGAGCTGACATGGACGCAAGCACCCCCACCGCACCGGCCGAGGCCCAAGCCGTGATTATGTCACGCGGCCTGAAATTCCCCAAGCATCCGGCGGTAAACAGGCCGCGCATCCGCAAGGCCCTGCGCCAGAACACCTATGAGGGGCTCGAGGCCGACGCGGTGATGAAGATCGCCCGCGAAGGCGACACGGTGATCGAGCTTGGCGCCGGCATCGGCTACATCTCGACACTGATCGCCGCCAAGAAACCGGTGAAGGAAATCCACTCCTTCGAGGCCAACCCCCACCTGATCGACTACATCCGCTCGGCCCATGCCGCCAACAACGTCACCAACGT
Source organism: Marimonas lutisalis (assembly GCF_005434965.1). GTDB lineage: Bacteria > Pseudomonadota > Alphaproteobacteria > Rhodobacterales > Rhodobacteraceae > Marimonas_A > Marimonas_A lutisalis. Next base: position 1,038,973 of record NZ_SKCI01000001.1, on the reverse strand, counting down.
AACCGTGCACAACGCCATCCTGGCGCCCCAGACCTCCGCGCCGGTCGATTTCTACGTCCGCCAGAACCTGCTGGCCTCCTCGCTCGACAAGGATGCCACCAACACCGCCGCCATCACCTCGGTCGAAAAGGTCGAGGTACGCGACATCAACGAAACCTTTGCCACGCTGCAACCTGACGTGCTCGTTTGCGACATCGAAGGCGCCGAGGCCGATATCCTGCCCGCTCTGAACTATGACGGGCTGCGCGCCGCCGTTCTGGAACTGCACCCGCAATGGATCGGCGCCCCCGGCGTTCGCGCCGTGTTCGAGGCGATGCACCGCGCCGGGCTCACCTATTTCCCGCGCTGGTCGCACCGCAAGGTCGTGGTTTTCCGCCGCGAATGGTAAGCCATTGAAAATCCTCGCCGTTCTTACCGTCCGCAACGAAGGCGCCTTTCTTCTCGAATGGCTGGCCCATCATCGCGCGGCCGGCGTGACCGATTTCCTGGTTTTCTCGAACGATTGCGACGACGGCACCGATACCATGCTCGACCGGCTGGCCGAAATGGGCTGGCTCACCCACATCCGCAACGACGGCCCGCATGACAAGGGCGGTATCCAGTTCACCGCGATGAAACTGGCCGACAAGACAGCGCAGGTGCGCGCGGCCGACTGGATCATCACGCTCGATGTCGATGAATTCATCAATATCCACGTGGGCGATCACACCATCCCCGCCCTGCTGGCCGCCCTGCCCCATGCCACCGCGATCACCCTCACCTGGCGGCTTTTCGGCTCCTCCGACATCGTCCGCTTCCAGGATATCCCGGTGACCGAGCAGTTCACCCGCGCCGCCCCCGCCATCCTGCACTGGCCCTGGCGCGCGTCGATGTTCAAGACGCTGTTCCGCAATGATGGCACCTACGCCAAGCTCGGCGTGCACCGCCCCCGCAGCCCCGATCATGACCGCCTGCACCAGGCCCGCTGGTTCGATGGCGAAGGCCGCGAACTGCCACCGCAGTTTCACAAGCGCCAGATCTTCTCGCCCTTCGGCCGCCCGAATTATGCACTCGCCCAACTCAACCACTATCCCCTTGGTTCGATGGAGAATTTCGTGATCAAGGCCGATCGCGGCCGCGCCGTGCATGACAGCCAGATGCTCGACATCGACTACTGGGTCGAACGCAATTACAACATCGAAACCGACACCACGATCTCGGCGCTCGCGCCCGCGCGCGGCACGCAACTCAGCGCGCTAAAGGCCGACCCGCAGCTGGCCGACCTGCACGCCGCTGCCGTCGCTTGGCGCAAGGCGCGCTTCCTCGAACTGCTGGCAGATGAACCCTATCGCGCGCTCTTCGGGCGGTTGTTGCAAACCCCGCCAACGCGGCCGGTATCGCCCGATGCCGCGCGCTTCCTGCTGCAGCAGGCCAACGCCGCGCGCGCCCGCCAGGGCCAGTAGTTGGCGCGGAAACAGCCCGAAAACCCCACGGTTTTTCCCAAAATCCGCCTGATTTCCCACCTATCCCTTGCCCCAAACAAGGACCGGTGCGCCAACGCGCCGGCGTGGCAAAGGCAGTCAAGATGCAGGATACGCCGAACACATTCGAAGCGCCGCCCATGGCCGGGCTGGACAAGGCCGAGTGGCTCACCCGTCTCGCCGACGTGGCCGAAGAGCAGGGCCATTTCCAGCCGCTTGGAAAGCGCCACCTCGCCGCCTTCGTCGATGCCGGCTCCACCCTGCTCGTCACATTCGAATCGATCCAGGGCATCCAGGCGCTGTCCGAAACCGGCCAGCCGCTGGGCTGGGACACGGTCAAATCGCTCGGCTGGTCCTGCCTTTCGCTCATCTCCGAAGGCGACACCTGGTTCCGCGATCCCCAGGTCTATGGCTATTTCGACCGCCTGATCGATGACGGGTTCTTCGACGAATTCGACAATATCCTTTTCTACGGCGCCGGCCCCTGCGGCTATGCCGCCGCCGCCTTCTCGGTGGCCGCCCCCGGCGCCACGGTGGTCGCGATCCAGCCCCAGGCCACGCTCGATCCGCGCGTGACTGAATGGGATGACCGTTTCACGCATATGCGCCGCACCTCCTTCACCGATCGCTACGGCTATGCCCCCGACATGATCGATGCCGCCGACCACGCTTTCATCCTCTACGACCCCGAGGTCGAGCTCGACGCGATGCATACCGCGCTCTTCACCCGCCCCAACGTGCAGAAATTCCGCCTGCGCTACATGGGCTCCGCCGTCCAGTCCGAACTGATCGAGATGCAGGCGCTTCTGCCGCTCCTCCACAAGGCCGGCACCGGCAAGCTCGACACGCTCGGCTTTGCCCGCCTCCTGCGCGCGCGCCGCACCCACCCGCCCTACCTGCGCGGGGTGCTCGCCGCCATCGATCAGCAGGACCGCCCCTGGCTGGCCACCATGGTCTGCCGCAACGTGCTGCGCCGCCTCGACCAGGCGCCCCGCTTCGCCCGCCGCCTCAAACAACTCGAGCGCGAGGCGAAGAATGGTCATTTCGAAATTCCGCCCGCCCGGCTCTAAGCCCACTGGAAAGCCGCCCCGCTTTGCGCTAATCGGCGGGCATGCAACAGATCACCATCCGCCGCCCCGACGATTGGCACCTGCACCTGCGCGACGGCGCGATGCTGCAGGGCGTCCTGCCTGAAACCACCCGGCATTTCGCCCGCGCCATCATCATGCCCAACCTGGTGCCGCCCGTGGTCACCGGCGCCGATGCCGCCGCCTATCGCGATCGCATCCTCGCGGCCATACCCGATGGCGCCGATTTCACCCCGCTGATGACGCTCTACCTGACCGAGGATACCGACCCCGACGATCTCGCTGCCGCGCATGCCTCGGGCCTCGTCACCGCCGTAAAGCTCTACCCGGCCGGCGCCACCACCAATTCCGCCTCGGGCGTGCGCGACTTCGACAAGGTGCGCCCGGTGCTCGAACGGATGGCCGAAATCGGCTGCCCGCTCTGCGTGCACGGAGAAGTCACCGACCCCGACATCGACATCTTCGACCGCGAAGCCGTGTTCATCGACCGCGTGCTCGACCCGGTCCGCCGCGCGACCCCGGGCCTGCGCGTCGTGATGGAACACATCACCACCCGCGACGGCGCCGACTACGTCGCCTCGAACGACACCGATCTCGGCGCGACGATCACCGTCCAGCACCTGGTCCTCGACCGCAACGACATGCTCGTCGGCGGCATGCGCCCGCATTACTACTGCCTGCCGATCCTCAAACGCCGCGAGCACCGCGATGCCCTCCTCAAGGCGGCAACCTCGGGCGATCCCCGCTATTTCCTCGGAACCGACAGCGCGCCGCACCCCACCCATGCCAAGGAAAGCGAATGCTGCTCGGCCGGCTGCTTCACCGCGCCCAATGCGCTCTCCATTCTCGCCGACACGTTCGAAAAGGCCGGCGCGCTCGACAAGCTCGAAGGTTTCACCTCGCTCCACGGCCCCGCCTTCTACGGCCTTCCCGTCAACGAGGATACCATCACCCTGACCAGGGGCGCCCCGGTCACCTGGCCCGCCAGGATCGAAACCGGCGATGGCCCCGTCACCGTCTTCGACCCGGGCTTCCCGGTGCACTGGTCCGTGACCTGATCTTTCATCTTGCCGCAAATATCCCGGGGGTCCGGGGGCAGCGCCCCCGGGTCTCGCCACCAGCACAAAGGCCCGCAAAATGATCCCGTCCTCTTACCCCCCGCGCGAAGAAATCGCCCGCCTCACCGCCCGCATGCTGCTCGAAATCCAGGCCGTGCATTTCAACGCGCGCGAGCCCTTCACGCTGGCCTCCGGCCTGCCCAGCCCCACCTATATCGACTGCCGCAAGCTCATCTCCTTTCCCCGCATCCGTTCCACGCTGATGGATTTTCTCACTGTCACCGTGATGCGCAACGCAGGCTTCGAGGCCTTCGACAACGTCGCCGGCGGCGAAACCGCGGGTATCCCCTTTGCCGCACTGGTCGCCGAACGCATGGCCCTGCCGATGACCTATGTGCGCAAGAAGCCGAAGGGCTATGGCCGCAACGCCCGGATCGAGGGCGCGATGGCCGAGGGTGAGCGCGTGCTTCTGGTCGAGGACCTGACCACCGATGGCGGCTCCAAGCTCTCCTTCGTCGATGCAATCCGCGACACCGGCGCCACCTGCGGCCACACCGCGGTGATCTTCTATTACGGCATCTTCCCCGAAACCGAGACAACACTGGGAGATCACGGCGTCGCCCTGCATTACCTCTGCACCTGGTGGGACGTGCTGGCCGAGGCCCGCGCGCAAGGCGCCTTCGACGAGGAAACCCTCGCGGGCGTCGAGGCGTTTCTCAACGATCCGCGCAAATGGCAGGACGACCACAAGGCGCCGTAAAGGTTTCCGTAACGTCACCCAAGGCGGGTTCTCGCCGAAAAACCACGAAATCTTGACGCGAGGCGCCGCCATGCGTCAAGATCATGTGGCCCGGGTTTATCCACAAACTACCCACACAAACATACAATTTGCCCTCGCCGCGGGCGATTGCGTATGTCACGTCCCGGGGAAATCAGAGTGGAATCATGAACGAAGTCGCAGCCTTCAATCCGACCGGGGCCGAGATCCAGAACCCCGACACGATGCCGCATTCGATCGAGGCCGAGCAGCAGCTGCTCGGCGCGATCCTGACCAATAACGATGTCTACGACCGCGTCGCCGCGATCATCGGCCCGCAGCATTTCTACGATCCCGTCCATGCCCGCATTTTCGAAACCGCCGCGGCGCGGATCGCCAAGAACAATCTCGCCTCGCCGGTGACGCTCAAGGCGTTCTTCGAGGATGACGAGGGCCTGAAAGAGCTGGGCGGCCCGGCCTATCTCGCCCGTCTCGCCGGCGCGGCGATCTCGGCCTTCGCGGTCAAGGACTATGCCCAGATGATCTATGATCTCGCCGTTCGGCGCGATCTCATTCGCCTGGGCCATGACATCTCGGCCAAGGCCGCCAAGGTCGATGTCGCCTCGGAACCCAAGGAACAGATCGTCGAGGCCGAACAGGCGCTTTACAAGCTTGCCGAGCAGGGCCAGTCCGAAGGCGGTTTTCAAAGCTTTCTCAAGGCAGTAACAGACGCTGTTAACGTCGCGAACGCGGCCTACCAGCGGGAAGGCGGCCTCGCCGGCGTGCCCACGGGGCTCATCGATCTCGATGGCAAGCTCGGCGGGCTGCACAAGTCCGACCTGCTCATTCTCGCCGGTCGTCCCTCGATGGGGAAAACCTCGCTTGCAACCAATATCGCCTTCAACATCGCCAAGGCCTATCGCCGCGGCCTGCGCCCCGATGGCACCGAGGGCGCGGTGGAAGGCGGCGTCGTCGGCTTCTTCTCGCTCGAGATGAGCGCCGAACAGCTGGCCGGCCGGATCCTCGCCGAGGCCTCGGAAATCTCCAGCCACAAGATCCGCCAGGGCGACATGGACGAAAGCGAATTCCGCCGCTTCGTCGATGCCGCGAAAGAGCTCGAAGCCTGCCCGCTCTTCATCGACGACACCGCTGCCATCCCCATCGCGCAGCTGGCCGCGCGGGCGCGGCGGCTCAAGCGCACGCACGGGCTCGACCTCTTGATTGTCGACTACCTGCAGCTCGTGCGCGGCATGTCCGACAACCGCGTGCAGGAGATCGGCGAGATTTCCATGGGCCTCAAGGCCATCGCCAAGGAGCTCAATATCCCCGTGCTGGCGCTCTCGCAGCTTTCGCGCCAGGTCGAAAGCCGCGACGACAAGCGCCCGCAGCTCTCGGACCTGCGCGAATCCGGCTCGATCGAGCAGGACGCCGACGTGGTCATGTTCGTCTTCCGCGAGGAATACTACGTCGAACGTGAAAAGCCGTCTGATGAACGGCTCGACGAAATGGCCGAATGGCAGGACCGCATGGCGCGCCTGCACGGCAAGGCCGAGGTGATCATCGGCAAGCAGCGTCACGGCCCCATCGGCACGGTCGAGCTCAGCTTCGAAAGCGAATTCACCCGCTTCGGCAACCTTGTCAAACCCTGGCAGCAGGGCAGCGATCAGGAGTTCTGAGCCATGTCGATCCATGCCTTCATGTCCGCCTACAAACGGGTCTGGGAAGGCCAGGACAGCGAAGGCTTCGCCGATCTGTTCACGCCGGACGGTCAATATTGGAATACGCCGTTCCAGTGTCAGGACAGCTGGCAGTTGCGCAAAACCTACTGGGACCGGATCAAGCTTCAGCAGGATATCACGCACACCAACACGGTGCTGGGCGAAACCCCGGACGGCGGCTTTGCCCATTGGCATGTCGAATACCAGGTCGCCTCGGAAGAGCTGTTTGAAATCTGGGCCAAATCCACCGGCACCGGCCTGCCCGATCGCCAACCCGGTGACCCGCTGCCGCGCATGATTCTCGATGGAACGCTCATTGGCCGGTTCGACGCCGCTGGGCGCGCCACCGAAGTACGCATCTGGTGGCACTCGACCGCTCAGATGCCCTGAACCGCGCAAATGTGACTCGACAGTACCGCCCCGCCGCGCCTCAATAGGTGCATGCGTGCAGTCCTGCTTCTTCTTCTCTCCCTCATCTCCGCGCCCCTACGCGCCGAAGAAGAGGTTGACGTAGAACTGTTCCTCGCCGTCGACGTCTCCCGCTCGATGTCGCTGGCCGAGCTGGAAATCCAGCGCCGCGGCTATGCCGAGGCGCTGCAGAGCCCCGACGTGATGGAGGCGATCACCGGCGGCATGATCGGCACCATCGCCGTGACCTACGTCGAATGGGCCGGCGCCGGCAGCCACAACACCGTCGTCCCCTGGACCCGCATCGCCACCCCCGCCGATGCCGCGCAGGTGGCCGATACGATCACCTCCAGTTTCGAGCAGAACCTGCGCCGCACCTCGATCTCGTCGGCGCTCCTGCTGGCGGAGCGCTCGATTTCAAAAAATGATTTCAAAGGCTTGCGCCGCGTCATTGACGTCTCGGGCGACGGCCCCAACAACTCCGGCCCGCCCGTCACCGCCGCCCGCGACCGGGTGCTTTCGCGGGGCATCATCATCAACGGCCTGCCCCTGATGACCCGCGATGCGCTCTCCGACATGTGGGGTATCGCCGATCTCGACGCCTACTATCGCAACTGCGTCATCGGCGGGCCCGGCGCCTTCGTCATCCCGGTCTATGACTGGTCGGAATTTGCCACCGCCGTGCGCCGCAAGCTGGTTCTGGAAATCGCCGGCCTGCCGCGCGCGCCCCGCGCCAGGGTCCTCCCCGCCGCGGCCTATGATTGCATGATCGGCGAAAAAATCTGGGAGCGGAACATGAACCGCTACTGGCAGGAACCCTGAATTCCCCTTGACCCCGCGCCAAACCGTGGCATGAACCCGTCATGGCGACCGGCAAACTCACAATCGATCTCGACGCGCTCACAACAAACTGGCGCTCTCTCGCGGGGATGAGCGCGGGGGAAACCGGTGCCGTGGTCAAGGCCAACGGCTATGGCCTCGGCATCGAACGCGTGGCACGCGCGCTGGCCCGCGCCGGCGCCGGCCGTTTCTTCGTCGCCGTGGCCGAGGAAGGCGCCGACCTGCGCCACGCCCTGGGCCCGGGCCCCGAGATCAACGTGATGTCCGGCCACATGCCCGGCGATACCGACATGATCGCCGATCTCGCCCTCACCCCGATGATCAACTCCTTTCCCCAGCTCCTGCGCCATGTCGAGGCGCTGCCCGGCGCGCCGTTCGGTATCCAGCTCGATACTGGCATGAACCGCCTAGGGATGGAGCCCGGCGAGTGGGCTGCCGTGCGCGAGATCGCCGTGGCGCAGAACCCGACGCTGATAATGTCGCACCTCGCCTGCGCGGACGAACCCAATCACGACATGAACCAGCAACAGCTCCGCCAGTTCATCGAGATGACCGAGGGGCTCTCGATCCCCCGCTCGCTCGCGGCCACGGGCGGCATTCTGCTGGGCAAGGACTATCACTTCGATCTCACCCGCCCCGGCGTGGGCCTTTTCGGCGGCCGCCCCTTCGACCTCGCCAGCGCCGTGGTCAGCCTCGACCTGCCGGTCATCCAGGTGCGTGATCTCGAACCGGGCGAAACCGTGGGCTACGGCAACAGCTGGACGGCCAGCACCCCCACCCGCGTCGCCACCGTGTCGGGCGGCTATGCCGATGGCATCCACCGCATCCTGTCGAATACCGGCCAGTTCCATTTCGGTGACACCCCCTGTCCGATCCTCGGCCGCGTCTCGATGGACCTGATCGGCGTCGACGTCACCCACCTGGACGAGGACCCGGCCGAACTTACCCTGATCGGCGAACACCAGGGGGTCGATGATATCGCCGACATGGCCGGCACCATCGGCTATGAAATCCTCACCTCGCTCGGGGCGCGCTACAACCGGCGCTATATCGGCGGATGAGCCTGTCCGCCCCCCTTGCCCGGCTCGGTCGCACGGTCCTGGGCATGCTCGCGATGGTCGGGCGCGTGGCGCTATTTGCCATCTCCACCGTCACGCATCTCTTCCGCCCGCCCTTCTACGGGCGCGAATTCCTGCATGCGCTGCTGCAGATCGGCTGGCTGTCCCTGCCCGTCGTGGGCCTCACCGCGCTCTTCACCGGCGGCGCGCTGGCGCTGCAGATTTATGCCGGCGGTTCGCGCTTCAATGCTGAATCCGTCGTGCCCTCGATCGTCGCCATCGGCATGACGCGCGAACTGGGCCCGGTTCTGGGCGGCCTCATGGTCGCGGCCCGCGTCGCCTCTTCGATCGCCGCCGAAATCGGCACCATGAAAGTGACCGAGCAGATCGACGCCCTTGTCACGCTCTCGACCCACCCGATGAAATACCTCACCCTGCCGCGCGTTCTGGCCGCCACGCTGGCGCTGCCGGTGCTGGTGGGCGTGGGCGATGCCATCGGCATCATGGGCGGCTATCTCGTCGGCATCACCCGGCTCGAGTTCAACGCCGCCGCCTACCTGAAAAACACCGCTGATTTTCTCGAAGCCTGGGACGTGATCTCGGGCCTGATCAAGGGCGCGGTCTTCGGCTTCATCGTCGCCACGATGGGCTGTTTCTACGGCATGCACTCCGGCCGCGGCGCGCAGGGCGTGGGCCGGGCGACCAAATCCGCCGTGGTCGCGGCCTCCGTGCTGATCCTCGCCGCCAACTACATCCTGACCGAACTGTTCTTCTCGGCATGATCCGGATCGCTCTCATATCCCGCCCCTGCGGCCTGCACCGCGCCCCCGCTTCATCTTGCCGGACATACTCCGCGGGTCACCTGTGGATGCGCCATTGGTCCGAGTGTCCAATGGCGACGGGCAGCGCCCCGGTCAACGCCAACCACGGGCACCGCCCATGATCGAGCTCACTGACGTCCACAAGGCTTTCGGCTCCAACAAGGTGCTGCGCGGGGTCAACCTCTCCATTCCCCGCGGCACCTCGATGGTCATCATCGGCGGCTCGGGCACAGGCAAATCGGTGCTGCTGAAATGCATCCTCGGCCTCGTCACGCCCGACAGCGGCACCATCCGCGTCGATGGGCAGGATGTGAACACCGGCGACCGCGATGCCTTCCTCGCTCGTTTCGGCATGCTGTTTCAGGGCGGCGCGCTGTTTGACTCGCTCACCGTCTGGCAGAACGTCGCCTTCCGCCTGCTGCGCGGTTCGCTCAAACGCCCCAAGCTTGAGGCGCGCGAGATCGCCATCGAGAAGCTCCGCCGCGTCGGGCTCAAGCCCGAGGTGGCCGATCTCTTCCCGGCCGAGCTGTCGGGCGGCATGCAGAAACGCGTGGGCCTCGCCCGCGCCATCGCCGCCGAACCCGAGATCATCTTCTTCGATGAACCCACCACCGGGCTCGATCCGATCATGGCCGGCGTCATCAACGAGTTGATCCGCGAAATCGTCACCGAAATGGGCGCCACCGCGATGACCATCACCCACGACATGTCCTCGGTGCGCGCCATCGCCGACAACGTGGCGATGCTGCATGACGGCGTCATCAAGTGGACCGGCCCGGTCGCACAGATGGACAATTCCGGCGATCCCTATCTCGATCAGTTCATCCACGGCCGCGCCGAAGGCCCGATCGAAGCGGTGCGCTGACTTGAAGCCACTCAGTCTTGGTGTGGACGTTTGGCCCCGTGGCAAATGATCCATATCCAAATCGGATGCGCCCGCACGGTGGCACTGCGGATATTTCTGCTGTTGGCTCTACCCGCGGGATCCGGCTGTTTCCGGCAGCCATGCCCACACTCGAGGGCGAGACGCAGGGCAACCTATTTCGCCCGCAAGCCCAGGGTAACCGGGAACCTGTGTCCCTCCTCGTTCAGCATGAATTTCAGTCCGCGGTTTTCGACAAAAACCCTGCAACCGGTTTCATCAAAACTTAGGTGGAGACAAACCTGTCCATCCGTTCTGATCCCGAAGCGACCAAGCAGAATGATTTCACTTCCAGAACGGGAAGCATCGTATGATCGCTTACGGAAATAGGTCTCTGTCTTTTGGTTCGGATGCGTCAGTGGAAGGCCAAAGTTAGGTTCAACACTCGCCCAGGGCTTTTGTGCATCACGCGAATAGGAAAAATTCTGTTCTTCTGCTGCAGATGGGGTGCCCTGCGCCACCGGCAACCCAAGAAAAAGCAAGGCGACCAGCAAGGTCTTTGTATGCGCAAGAGGCATTTGCGGCTTTTCGCAGTCGCTATGCCTCGATCTGACCCTTGCGAACATCGTTCCTCTGCTTTTCAAGTTGGCAGGTCGAAGGTTTAGAGAACCAAACGTTCCGTAGTCTCGAACTTTCAGTGATCTCAAAGGACACTGCAAGTACCATTAATCGGGGCAACTTGATCGGCTGTGCTCCAGTGGTACTGGGCAACGTGTCAGTCCTCATCCCCCCCCCCTGCCTTCACCCCGGCGCGCAGTCTGTCCAAACCGGTCCATTTCAGGCAAAATCGCACCGCCGCCCTGGCTGGATTGCCGGAATAGATTTTGGAAAGCCATATGGACTCCCGCTACGGGCTCAAAGATGCCGTTCGCTGCAATCTCGAAGGGCGTCTGCTTTGCGGGACAAAGCGGTCGTTTTATCCGCCCAGACCCATGCAACCTCTCGACTTCTTTTGGCCGGAACCGTATCGATCAGACCATGAGTATCTTCGAGAGGTATCTTTCCGTTTGGGTCGCGCTGGCTATGGCTGGCGGTATCCTAATCGGAAGTACCGCGCCGACTTTGGTCAAGGCGGTCGCGGCTACTGAAGTTGCCAGCGTGAACTTAGTCGTCGCGCTCCTGATCTGGGCGATGGTCTACCCAATGATGGTGGGTGTCGATCCAGGCAGTCTGCGCGACGTGTTGAAGCAGCCCAAGGGCTTGGCCATCACGCTTGTGGTGAACTGGCTGATCAAGCCTTTCACAATGGCAGCGCTTGGCGTGTTGTTTTTCGAGGTGGTGTTCGCAGATCTAATCGGACCCGAAGATGCTCAGCAATACATTGCAGGACTCATCCTGCTCGGCGCGGCGCCTTGCACGGCAATGGTCTTCGTCTGGTCGCAGTTAACCCGTGGTGATGAAAGCTACACGCTCGTTCAAGTATCAGTGAATGACGTGATCATGGTTTTCGCCTTTGCGCCCATAGTCGCCTTTCTTCTCGGGGTTACCGATATTGAGGTGCCTTGGGAGACGCTTGTGCTCTCTGTGATCCTCTTTGTCGCGTTGCCGCTGGCCGCGGGTATCTGGACTCGGAAGCGGCTGGGAAGTTCGTCCCGGATCGAGGCTTTCCGCGAGCGGATCAAACCTTGGTCCGTCGTGGGCCTGATCGCGACAGTGGTGATCCTTTTCGGCCTCCAAGGTCAGGTCATTCTGGAGCGCCCGCAGGTCATCGTCCTGATTGCGACACCAATTCTTCTCCAATCTTACGGCATCTTCGCACTGGCCTATGCCGCGGCTTACGCCCTACGCGTTCCACACAGGATTGCAGCACCCTGCGCCCTGATCGGAACCTCCAATTTTTTCGAACTCGCTGTCGCCGTTGCGATCAGCCTATTCGGCCTTAACTCGGGCGCAGCACTTGCTACAGTTGTCGGAGTTCTTGTCGAGGTCCCAGTGATGCTCTCACTGGTGGCTTTTGCAAACCGCACAAGAAGTAGCTTTGCATAGCATCCGCCTTGCTACGCGAGCAGCTGGCGGGCGGATCATGTGCAAGAAATTTGCCGGAGCCTCGGTAACGAAAGGCTGGCGGAGACATTTCTGGGCAAGAATTGCGGCTGATCTTGAGGTAAGCTGAGATGTGCGCAGGGACTTAATAGGCGTCCCGTCAGGGTAGGTCCGAAAGGAACTCTCATGGGCAAATCGAAGAGTCTATTGATACTAGTCGGGTTCGCAGTACTCCTTTGGGCGTATTGCGGAGGTCTGATTGCGGTGGGCAGATCGCTAATGAGCATGGATGCGACTTTGGTTTTTCATGCAATCGGCGCGCCAGTTGGAGCGGCCATAGCCGCTTGGTTCTATCACCGCTGGTTTGCACAGTTTGGCGCTGTCGCGACGGCACTGACGTTTTTGGGCGTCGCGGTTTTTCTCGATGTGTTTGTCGTGGCAATGTTTATTGAGAAAAGCTTTGAAATGTTCACAAGTCCGATCGGAACATGGGTCCCTCTTGCCTTGATATTCATCGTGACCGCCGCTGTCGGTAGAATTGTGCGTCGGGAATAGACAAGTCCGCGTTCGGCTCTTAGCCGCCGTTCGTTACAAGATATTCGCATGCCAGCTTTGGGACCGCAGACTCGACGCCCTCGCTGCCCTCCGCGTTGCCCCGCCAGAAAGAAAGGGACAGGTGCGGACCGAGGCCTGGCGTGTTTCGTTGTGACCTTTGAGGCCTTACTGAAAAATGCGAAAACCCATTGCCATTTTGCCCCATGAGGTAGTTCGTTAACCGATCGTCACGGTGGGGTAACGAACGCCCCATCCGGCCCGATTCCCGGCAAGCGCTACACCCGGCAGCCGGATGTCAGCCGGGAGTCATACGCATGTCACCCCCCTGTTTTCACCCCGAAAAATGGTTAACCCGGCGCTTGCCAGCCCCGCTCTGCCCCCCTAGGTAGCAGGAATTGCGCCCGTTTCTTGCCCGTGGAGGCCCCATGCTGCGCCTTGTTAACCTGTCGCTGATCATCCTGTTTCCAATCGCGTGGTTCGCGCCGCTGATGCGCGCCGGGCTGGGCCTGCCGCTCTTCGGCCTGTCGGAAATCAGCGTGATCTCGGGGCTGCAAAGCCTGTGGGAGTCGGATGTTTTCCTCGCGCTCCTGGTCACCTTCTTCGCGCTTTTCGCGCCCTACATGAAAACCATCGGGCTGGGCCTTCTGCATTTCGGCCTCCTGTCGAACAAACTGCTGCCGGTACTGCATATCCTGGGCAAGCTGGCGATGGCCGACGTTTTTCTCATCGCGCTCTACATCACGCTGAGCAAGGGAATCGGGTTCGGCAAGATCGAAACCGCCTGGGGCCTCTATCTCTTCACCGCCTGCATCCTCACCTCCCTTGCCATCGGCCTTCTGACGGAACGAAAAGGCCGTTTTGGGCAGACTGTATAGAATCGGGAAACAATCGGGATTCCGGGAGCCCTGCAATCTCGCTTGCGGCTTGATTTTTTCGGGGGTTTTTTCTGCCGATGGGCGTATTCTCGCCGCTGTAGTATGTTACTCGACTTCCTGGGGCGATGTCATGGTCCCAACACCCGCGCCGCCGCAACCATATTTTCGTTTCTCAATCACCGGCTGGCTTTTGGTCTTATGTTATTGTTATCGTTTGCACTTTTGACAGCCACGGCCCTGTCAGCTATTGGCTATTGGCCCTGGATTGAACTGCAGGTCATGATGGGTAGGCAAACCGTGGAAAACGCGGGCATGTATGCACAAATCGGACTCACCATCCTTGCAGTTCTGCTGGCTTCTTTCCTTTCATCCATGCGCCGTGTCATGGCGCTTGAAACATCACACCGGGATTTTTCCATTGGAATTGAAGACGTTGCGCGGGCCTACCACCATGCTCACGCAGCAGACAGGGTCGGGACGTTCAGTCTGAGCTCCGAATTCGAGACGATGCGTGAACGCCTGACATACCTGCGCGCTCATCCCGATCTCGAGCAGATGGAACCCGAACTCCTCGAATTGGCGGCTCGGATGAGTTACATCTCCCGCGACCTCGCGGAGACGTATTCCGACGAAAACGTCGTGCGCGCGCGCGACTTCCTGCGGCAGCGTCAACAGGAAGTGGAACGGTTCAACAAGCGTCTAGACGAGGCAAAAACCATCCACAACGAGCTCAAGCACAGGCTTATTCAGTTGGAGTTGGAAGAAAGCGTCGCGGCGGCACAATTGGAGCGGCTGCGCGATGAATTTCTTGTCATTCTCCCGGAGATGGGCATCGAAACGATTGAGCGAAAGCGCAAGGTAATCGACTTGCCCCGCGCGGCTGAATAGAACGACCACCGTTGCGGACAGCCGCCCCGCGACCATACCTCTCAACTACGTCGCCGGCGTTGGACGCACTTTGAGGTTTGACGCAGCGCGCGTGCTCATGCATCACCCAAAGCATGGCAAAATCATCAAGCTTCTCCTGCACCGCCTGTGGCGCAACATTCAACAAGTGGTCCGGCCGCTGCGATGCCTGCGGAGAGTGGAACACGATCGTGGAAGAACGTCCGCTTTCCTCGGGACCGACCTCCAAATCGCTTGGGGCAAAGCGCGGCACTTCGATAACGCTCAGCGATCTCGGCGCAGTGGAAGCCCCACCTCCACGCACCGAGAGCGGCCTGGGAGAGCTTGATCGCGTCCTTGGTGGCGGCCTCGTACCGGCTTCGGCTACTCTGGTTGGCGGCGATCCGGGTATCGGAAAATCCACGCTCCTGCTCCAGGCAGCAGCCCACTTTGCCCGCAAGGGCTTGAAAACGATATACGTTTCGGGCGAGGAGGCCAGTGCCCAGGTTCGCATGCGGGCCGCGCGCCTGGATCTGTCCGACGCGCCGGTACAACTCGCTGCCGAGACCAATCTGCGTGACATCCTGACCACGCTCGAGGCTGAGCGACCGGGTCTGGCGATCATCGACTCGATCCAGACAATGTGGGCTGACAATGTCGACAGCGCCCCCGGCTCTGTCAGCCAGGTACGCGCCGCGGCGCATGAACTTACCAGCTTCGCCAAACGCATGGGAGTTTCCGTGATTCTCGTGGGTCACGTCACCAAGGAGGGACAGATCGCCGGTCCGCGCGTTGTCGAGCACATGGTAGACACGGTCCTGTACTTCGAAGGCGAGCGTGGGCATCAGTTTCGCATCCTTCGTGCCGTGAAAAACCGTTTTGGTCCGGCCGACGAAATCGGCGTTTTCGAAATGACGGGCAATGGTTTGTCCGAAGTATTGAACCCGTCGGCACTCTTCCTGTCCGAACGCGGCGATCCCTCACCCGGATCCGTTGTCTTTGCCGGCATCGAGGGAACGCGGCCTGTTCTCGTTGAATTTCAGGCGCTTGTCGCGCCCTCTTCACTTTCGCAACCTCGGCGCACCGTTGTTGGGTGGGACAGCGGACGCCTGGCAATGATCCTCGCCGTGCTCGAAGCGCGATGCGGCATCCCGTTTGCCGGGCTTGACGTGTATCTGAACGTCGCGGGCGGCATGAAGATCACCGAACCTGCCGCTGATCTTGCCGTGGCGGCCGCCCTGCTTTCGGCACGCGAAGACGCCAGCCTGCCCGCAGACACGGTTGTCTTCGGCGAGATCAGCCTTTCGGGCGCACTTCGCGCGGTCAGTCAGGCGGAAAACAGGTTGAAAGAAGCGCAAAAACTTGGTTTCACGTCTGCCATCACGCCTTCGGGGGGCAAATCCGCTGGAGTGGACGGTCTTCGCCTGACCAGGATGGGGGACCTTACGACATTCGTGGGCGAAGTGTTCGGTGCCGGCTGATCCGGCCGAGAAAAAGAAGAAGGACGGACATGGAAGGCTTTACCATCATCGACGGCGTTGTCGCCCTGGTTATCGTGATCTCGGCGCTTCTGGCCTACTCCCGCGGTTTCGTGCGCGAAGCGCTGGCCATCGCCGGCTGGATCGTGGCCGCGCTTCTGGCGTTCATGTTCGCCCCTCAGGTCCAACCGCTGATCAAGGAAGTCCCGGTCATCGGATCGTTCCTGAATGACAGCTGCGAGTTATCGATGATCGGGGCTTTCGCAGCTGTTTTCGCCGTCGCGCTTGTGATTGCCTCGCTGTTTACACCCTTGTTTTCCTCGCTCGTACAGCGATCGGCGCTCGGCGGACTCGACCAGGGTCTTGGCTTCCTGTTTGGTGTGGCGCGTGGTGTGCTGCTCGTGGCGATCGCGTTTTTCGTCTACGAAACCGTGATCACCAGCCAGGACATCCAGATGATCGACGACAGCCGCTCGCATCGGGTGTTCGGCCGGATGACATCGCGCATCGAAGAGGGCAATCCGGAGGAAGCCTTGGGGTGGATCACGCGCCAGTACGAAGAACTGGTCGGCGTATGCAGCCAACCAGAGCAGTAAGCAGGCGGTTTCGCCCGCATGCAGCGCCCGGTGCAATTCGACGCATGCGCGCGGATGTGATCCTTTCGTGACATGTGCGGCATGACCCCTTATGACGGGAGACAAGCGAACTGATGGATTCGGAGCTGCCCGACTTGTCCCGCCCCCTGCCCCCCGCGCACCCGTTCGACGACGACAAACTCAAGGAAGAATGTGGCGTCTTTGGCGTGATCGGTGTCACCGACGCCGCCAATTTCGTGGCGCTTGGGCTGCATGCCTTGCAGCACCGTGGCCAGGAAGCTGGCGGCATCGTCAGTCACGACCCCGAACAGGGCTTCAACAGCGCCCGTCGCTTCGGCTATGTGCGTGACAACTTCACCAAGCAGTCCCTGATGGAAACCCTGCCCGGACCGTTGGCCATCGGCCACGTGCGTTACTCCACGGCCGGATCGAAAGCGGCGCAAATTCGCGATGTTCAACCGTTCTTCGGCGAGTTTTCAATGGGCGGCGCGGCAATCGCGCATAACGGCAACATCACCAACGCCGACGCCCTGCGGCGCGAGTTGATCGAGCGTGGCTCGATTTTCCAAAGCTCGTCGGACAGCGAATGCATCATTCACCTGATGGCGCGTTCTCTTCAACGAAACATACCTGAACGGATGCAGGATGCCCTGCGACGGGTCGAAGGCGCGTTTTCCATCGTTGCCATGACCCGCACCAAGCTTATCGGCGTGCGCGATCCCCTGGGTGTGCGCCCGCTGGTTCTGGGCCGCATCGGGGACGGTTGGGTTCTCAGTTCCGAGACCTGCGGCCTTGACATCATCGGCGCTGAATTCGAACGCGAGATCGCTCCGGGCGAAATGGTCGTCATCAATGAGGACGGCGTAGAAAGCCACTTTCCCTTCCGGCGGCAGAAGCCACGTTTCTGCATCTTCGAACATGTCTACTTTTCCCGCCCCGACAGCATCATCGGCGGGCGCTCGGTTTACGAAACACGACGGCAGATCGGAGTTGAACTGGCGCGCGAGGCGCCCGCCGAAGCCGATATCGTCTGCCCGGTGCCAGACAGCGGCACCCCGGCTGCGATTGGCTTCAGCCAAGAAAGCGGCATTCCCTACGCCATGGGGATCATCCGCAACCAATACATGGGGCGCACCTTCATCGAACCGACCGAGCAGATCCGCAACATGGGTGTGCGGCTCAAGCTCAACGTCAACCGTGCCCTGATCAAAGGCAAACGGGTCGTTCTGGTCGATGACAGCGTGGTGCGCGGCACCACCAGCCGCAAGATCAAGGAAATGATCCTCGATGCCGGGGCAAAGTCTGTGCATTTCCGCATCGCCAGCCCGCCAACGGCCTGGCCATGCTTTTACGGCGTCGACACGCCGCAGCGCGAAAAACTCCTTGCCGCGACGATGAGCGAAGAGGAGATGCGCGAACACCTTGCCGTCGACAGTCTCAAGTTCATTTCGCTTGACGGCCTTTACCGTGCGGTCGGCGAAGCTGCGGGTCGTGACGCCGACAGCCCGCAATATTGCGATGCGTGCTTCTCGGGCGAATACCCGGTTGCCCCCTCGGACATGATCGAAAAAGGGTTTGAGCTGAAAGCCGCCGAGTGACCATGGGTCAGCTGAGCGGCTTTGCGCCTGCCAGCGTGCCATTCACTGCAAGGCCGCTTTCGGCCAGCCTGGAATCCGATTAACGGGGCTCTTCCCAAATCCAAATCGGAAGAGACAATCGAAATGGCGCAACCCAAACCTGGCCGCGCGGGCGAAATTGCGACGCAATCCGCGCGAATCCCCGCGCGTGAAACGATTTTACTTGGCACGTTTGGCGAAGCAGAAAACCCCGGGGCGCTGCTACGCCTGGCAAATGGTAGCGTCGCGAGACTCAGCGTTGGCGATCCGCTAGAAGGTGGTCGGATCACAGCGATTTCATCTGATGGTGTTCTGGTTCAGAAGGCCGGCTATACCCGTCGCATCACTCAACCGCGTTTGCGCTCGACGGGCGCACGCACAGGGGGTTGACCTTGGCGTTCAATGCGCCCAAACCGCGCCTATGAACACGAAAATAGCCCTTATCACCGGTGCATCCCGCGGTCTTGGCGCGGGCCTGTCCCTTGCTCTGGCTGAAACCCACCACATCGTCGCCGTCGCACGGACCACCGGCGCCCTTGAAGAACTGGACGACAAGATCCAGGCCATGGGCGGCCACGCCACGCTGGCGCCGATGGACATCACCAACCCCGATGCCATGGCACAACTCTGCCGCAGCATTTACGACCGGTGGGGCAGCATCGACATCTGGGCGCATACGGCAATACACGCGGCCCCGCTGTCCCCGGCGAACCATATCGACGCCAAGGACTGGGACAAGTCGGTATCGATCAACGTGACCGCGACTGGCGTGTTGATCACCTATGTGGCCCCCCTGCTGGGCGACAAAGGTACGGCGCTTTTCTTTGATGACCCGCGCGCAGGACAGAAATTTTTCGGGGCCTACGGCGCAACCAAGGCTGCGCAAATCGCCCTGGCGCACAGCTGGGCCGCAGAAACTGCCAAGTCAGGCCCGAATGTGCATGTGCTCCAGCCTAACCCAATGGGCTCGGCGACCCGGGCACGTTTTTTCCCGGGCGAAGACCGCGACGCGCTGCCCACGCCGGGCCAAGAAGCCAAGCGCCTTATCGGGCTGATTGGCTAACAAGGCCCGCACCCATCCGGGTGAAGAGTTTTTAGCACATCCTGAACCGAACCCGTGCAGGGGCTGATGGGAATGGGCAAATTGTCTGGTTCTGCGGGCAACCTAGACGCTATAGAACCAAAGACAGACAGAAGGACGACAGATGCGCATCCTCATCACGAATGACGACGGGATCAATGCTCCGGGGCTTGAGGTCATGCACGAGATCGCAACGGATCTGGCCGGCCCCGACGGTGAGGTCTGGACCGTTGCTCCTGCGTTCGAACAATCCGGAGTTGCGCATTGCATCAGCTACACCCACCCGATGATGATCGCGAAACTGGACGATCGCCGCTATGCCGCCGAGGGCAGCCCCGCGGATTGCGTCATGGCCGGGCTTCATGACGTACTCGAGGATCGCCCCGACCTGATCCTTTCGGGGGTGAACCGGGGCAACAACTCGGCACAGAATGCTCTTTACTCAGGCACGCTTGGCGGCGCGATGGAGGGGGCACTTCAAGGCATTACATCTCTTGCCCTGTCTCAGTATCTTGGGCCGCAGAACTTTCATGCCGATGACCCGTTCGAGGCCGCGCGCGTGCACGGTGCCGGCCTGATCCGCCGCATTCTTGATGCCGCACCGGACGCCGAGCCAGACTACCGGCTTTTCTACAATATCAACTTTCCGCCCGTGTCGGCCCGCAACGTCCTTGGGACACGCGTGGCGACGCAGGGCTATCGCCGCAACGTGCATTTCACGGTCGAACCGCATCACTCTCCCTCAGGGCGCAAATTCCTCTGGGTCAGCGGTGGCGAACAGCACAGGCCGACCGAACCGGGCAGCGATGCCGCCTTCAACCTCGAAGGGTATATTTCGGTCACGCCGATGCGCGCCGACCTGACCGCGCATGATTGCATGGAAGATTTCAAGGCAATCGAATGAGCGGCTTCGACGACAGCGCGGAACGCAAGATGCAGTTCCTATTTGCCCTCAGATCGAAGGGCGTGACCGATACGCGTGTTCTCGCGGCAATGGAAACCATCGACCGGGGCCCCTTCGTTCGCGGACTTTTCGCTGAACGGGCTTACGAGGATATGCCCCTTCCGATCGCTTGCGGGCAAACTATATCGCAGCCCTCCGTCGTCGGCCTTATGACGCAGGCACTGGGCGTCAGCCCTCGGGACAAGGTACTCGAAGTTGGAACCGGGTCCGGCTATCAGGCTGCCATACTCAGCCAGTTGGCGCGGCGCGTCTACACAGTGGACAGACATCGGCGACTCGTGCGCGAAGCAAGCGAGATTTTCCGCGATCTCGACCTGACCAACATCACAGCAATGACCGCCGATGGAAGCTTTGGCCTGCCCGAGCAGGCACCCTTTGACCGCATCATCGTGACTGCCGCTGCGGAAGACCCACCAGGCCCGCTCTTGGCCCAACTGAAAATCGGGGGTATCATGGTTGTGCCGGTGGGCCAGTCGGACGCGGTGCAGCACCTGATCAAGGTGACGCGCACGGATAACGGGCTCGAGTATGATGAGTTAAGACCGGTGCGTTTCGTGCCCCTGCTGGAAGGGCTTGGCAAGGACACCTGACGCGGGACACGTAGAAGCGAAGCCCCGGGCTACATGGGGCAGCATGAGGATGTCGAGATGAGTATCAAGCACCCCGCTGGCCGGGTTTTTCTCTTGAGCAGCGCCCTGGCGCTTCTGGCGGGCTGTGACGAACCGCTGGACCTGGATCTGCGGGGCGCGTTCGGAGCCGGGTTGAATACGGCTGAGGCGGCGCGCACGGCGACGGCGGACAGGCCGCGGCCGGACGACCGGGGGATCATTTCCTACCCGAACTACCAGGTCGCTGTGGCGCGCCGTGGCGACACGCTGGCTGATGTCGCGGCCCGGGTGGGTACGGATGCGGCTGCGCTGGCAAGGTATAATGGTTTGCAGGTAAACGATAATTTGCGACCCGGAGAGGTCGTGGCGCTGCCGGGGCGGGTGGCGGAACCGTCGCCGGCGACGGGCTCGCCCACGACGGGGCCGATCCAGCCGCCGGGCGTGGACATCACCACGCTGGCCGGCGGCGCGATCGACCGCGCCGGCGAGCAACGAGTTCAAACGACCGCGCTGGCGCCGGCGTCGAGCGCAGAAAACTCTAATATTGCCAGAGGCTTAGAGCCCAAACGGCATAAGGTGGTGCGGGGTGAGACGGCCTATACGATTGCGCGGCTATACGGTGTCAGCGTGCGCTCGCTGGCCGAGTGGAACGGGCTGGGCAGCGACTTTGCGATTCGCGAAGGCCAGTTCCTGCTGATTCCGGTGCCCGACACCCCCGCACCCAAGCGCGCGGCCGGCACGACGGAGACGGAAATGCCGGGCGCGGGCACGCCCACGCCCACGCCACCGAGCGCGACACAACCCCTGCCGGCGGAGACGACAAAACCGGTTGCCCAGGCCAAGGCGCAGGAACCCGTAACAGCCCCGGACCTGGGCCAGTCCCAGGCCAGCAAGGGCAAGTTGGGCTACCCCGTACAGGGCAAGATTATCCGTGAATATTCAAAGGGTAAGAACGACGGCATCGACATCGCCGC
Organism: Marimonas lutisalis; assembly: GCF_005434965.1. Lineage (GTDB taxonomy): Bacteria > Pseudomonadota > Alphaproteobacteria > Rhodobacterales > Rhodobacteraceae > Marimonas_A > Marimonas_A lutisalis. The sequence goes on along the minus strand of NZ_SKCI01000001.1, from coordinate 1,017,228 downwards.
CGGTGCCGGAACCGCCATTGGCGCGGCCGAGGCGGGCAGCGTCATCTACATCACTCAGGACACCGACGACGTACCGATCATCCTGGTCAAGCACGCCAACGAGCTGACCACGGTCTATGCCAATGTCGACAACATCGCCGTGAAGAAAGGCGACAAGGTGCGCCGTGGGCAGAAGCTCGGCAGCATCCCTGCGGGTCAGAGCTCCTACGTGCATTTCGAGGTGCGCAAGGGCCTCGAGAGCGTCGATCCCCTGCCCTATCTTCAATAATCCCTGACCAGACGGTCCCGGCGGGTTAACGCCGCCGGGAGCGCGCGAAATCAGGGGGTGACATGCGTGCACCCCCCGGCTGACATCCGGCTGCCGGGGAAACTTTACCATGTCTTAACGCTTTCGGTTAACCGGGCGTACGGTACCGAGGTGCCCCGGGCCGTTTCAACCCAGCCTGACGCCCTTGCGGCCCGCGAGATCGGTCACGTATTGCCACGCCACCCGGCCCGAGCGAGCGCCGCGGGTGGCCTGCCACTCGATCGCTTCGGCGCGCAGGTCCTCGTCGGAAATCTGGATGCCGTAATGGTCGCAATAGCCGCGGATCATCGACAGGTATTCGTCCTGGCTACAGGGGTGGAAGCCCAGCCACAGGCCGAACCGATCCGACAGCGAGACCTTCTCCTCGACCGCCTCGGACGGATTGATGGCGGAAGACCGCTCATTCTCGATCATGTCACGGGGCATCAGGTGGCGGCGGTTCGAGGTGGCGTAGAACACCACGTTTTCCGGCCGACCTTCGATGCCACCATCGAGCACGGCCTTGAGCGACTTGTAGTGCTGGTCGTCATGGCTGAACGACAGGTCATCACAGAAGAGCAGGAAACGCATCTGAGGCGCCGAGCGCAGGATGTTGAGCAGACGGCCCACCGAGGGCAGGTCTTCGCGCTGCAACTCGACGATCTTCAATGGCAGCTCCTGCGCCACGACAGCGCCGTGCACCGCCTTGACCAGCGAGGATTTCCCCATCCCGCGCGAGCCCCAGAGAAGCGCGTTGTTGGCCGGCAGGCCACGGGCGAATTGCATGGTATTGGCCAGCAGCGTATCGCGCGAGCGATCGACGCCCACCAGCAACCCCAGATCGACGCGCGAAATGCGCGGCACGGGTTCCAGCCGGTCGGGCTCTACATGCCAGAGAAAGGCATCGGCCGCGTCGAAATCGGGCGCGTCGAGCGGCGCGGGCGACATCCGTTCCAGCGCCGCTGCAATCCGCTTCAGGGCCTTCTTGCTCATTTGGTCTTGTCCACCATGCCCGGGTCTTCGTCGTCTTCGTCATTGGCGTCGAACTCATCGAGGAGCGGATCCTCGAATTCGTCGCCCTCGCCGTAGACATCCTCGGAGAGGTCGGCCTCTTCTTCGGCCTCGGTCTCGTCATCGTCCTCGAACCACAGGCCCTGGGCCCTGAGCTCGGCTTCGCGTTTCTTTTCGACGCGGCGAACGAGGAAGATCGAGACCTCGTAAAGGCCGTAGACCACGATGAAGAGGATGACTTGGGTGATGACATCGGGCGGTGTAACCAAAGCGGCCAGGATCAGGATCGCGACGACGGCGTATTTGCGCACGTTGGCCAGCCCCTCGGAGCTGACCAGCCCGGCCTTGCCCATCAGCGTGAGCAGAACGGGAAGCTGGAAACACAGGCCGAAAGCGACGATGAACTTGATCGTCAGGCGCAGGTATTCCTGGGCGGAGCCCTGGAAGGCGATACCGGCGGTGGTGTTGGATTCCACGCCCCCTTCGGAGACAAGCGTGCCTTCCTGCTGGAAGCCAAGGAAGAAGTCGAAGGCGAGCGGCGTGACCACGTAGAAGGCAAAAGCCGCGCCTAGGAAAAACATGAAGGGCGAGGCCACGAGGAACGGCAGGAAAGCGTTCTTTTCGGACTTGTAGAGGCCCGGCGCCACGAAGCGCCACATCTGGTAGGAGATGTAGGGAAAGCTGAGCACCAGCCCGCCCAGGAGCGAGATGGAGATGGCGACGAAAAAGCCCTCTTGCAGCTTGATGAGGATCAGGCCGCAATCATCGCCCATGGCGCCACGCGCATCGCAAAGCGGCTGGGTGAGAAAATTGAAGATCGGGTTCCAGACCGAAAAGCAGATCACCATGCCGATGATGAAGGCGATGACCGAGCGGATGAGCCTGTCACGCAATTCGGCGAGGTGCTCGATCAACGGGGCCGAGCTGTCGTCGATCTCTTCATGCGCGTCTTGCTGGCTCATGATTTGGATCCGGTCGATTTGGACGTTGTTTTCTTGGCCGCGGGTTTCGCCGCGGTCTTCTTAGCCGCCGGTTTCTTCGCCGCCGGCTTCTTCGCGGCGGTCGATTTGGTCGCGGCCGACTTGCTGGCAGGCTTCTTGGCTGCCGGCTTTTTCGCGGCCGGTTTCTCGGCCGGCTTGTCAGCGGCTTCGGCCGCCTCGCGCGCGGCGCGGGCTTCCTCGGCCTGGCGGGCGGCGGCCTTGTTGGCGGCGGCTTCCTGGATCTTGCGCTTGGCGTCCTGGCGCTCGGCGGCGAGCTTGGCGGTTTCGCTGTCGGGATCCCACTTGGCGAAATCGGTGGCGTCCTTGACCGCGTCGAGGCCCATCTTCTTGGGGTCCGCGAGCGAGCGCAGGGAGTTCGCCGTATCCTTCATGCCGGATTCGTCGGCCGCCTCTTCCATGGCGCGGCTGAACTCGCGCGCCATGCCGCGGGCCTTGCCCACGAATTCACCCACCTTGCGGAACAGGATGGGCAGATCCTTGGGACCCACGACAATCAGCGCGACGATGCCGATGAGCAGAAGCTCGGTCCAGCCGAGGTCGAACATCTAGGGCTCAGACCTTGTCTTTTTCGTCTTCGGGGGTGACGTCCTTGGCGGCGTCGGCAGCCTGGTTCTCAAGCTCTTCGGTGCCGTCTTTCACGCCCTTCTTGAACGCGGTGATGCCTTTGCCGACCTCGCCCATCAGCGAGCTGATCTTGCCACGGCCAAACAGCACGAGCACGACGACGGCGATGAGCAGGAGGCCGGGAAGGCCGATATTGTTGAGCATGTGTTCTCTCCCTACTCCGGGGCTGGAGTGACAGCCTCGGTGACTTGCTGCTTTGCTATCTAGTCGCTTGCTGGCCGGGATGAAAGACGCAATAGGCCAAGATGAGCAGGATTTGGGCAATTTTCTTAGCCCGGGAATGTCGCGTTTGGGGGCCGACTGCGCGCTTTGCCGCCTTTTCACGGCGGGCGAAAGGGATGATAACGGCGCCATGAGCGATTCACCTGTGCCCCTGCCCGATCATGACTGGCCCGACATGGCGCCGGGCTGGGTGTGGCTGTGCGGCGCAGGCCCGGGCGATCCGGGGCTGCTGACGCTGCACGCGCTCAACGCGCTGCGCCAGGCCGATATCGTGATCTACGACGCACTGGTGGACGAGGCGATCCTGCGCTGGGCGCCGCAGGCCGAGCATGAATATGCCGGCAAGCGCGGCGGCAAGCCTTCGGCCAGGCAGCGTGACATTTCCCTGCGGCTGGTGGAGCTTGCGCGGGCGGGCAAGAAGGTGCTGCGGCTGAAAGGCGGCGATCCTTACGTGTTCGGGCGCGGCGGGGAAGAGGCGCAGACGCTCATCCAGCATGGCGTGCCGGTGCGGATCATCCCCGGCATCAGCGCGGGCATCGGCGGGCTGGCCTATGCCGGCATCCCGGTGACGCATCGCGATGTGAACCAGGCGGTGACCTTCGTCACCGGCCATGACCAGTCGGGCAACACGCCTGCCTCGCTCGACTGGGGGGCGCTGGCGAAGGGGGCTCAGGTTCTGGTGATCTACATGGGCATGAAACATGCCGCGCGCATTGCCGAGGCGCTGATGGAGGGCGGACGCAGCCGCGACGAGCCGGTGGCGGTGGTGGCGCAGGCCACGACGCCCGAGCAGAAGGTGCTGGAAACCACGCTGGGCCGGATGGCCGCGGACATCGAGGCCAGCGGTTTCGAACCGCCGGCGATACTGTGCGTGGGCCGCGCCGTGCTGATGCGGCAGGTGCTGGACTGGCAGGCGCTGATGCGGGGCGAGGCACCGCGCGACCTGGACCCGCTGGGCCGAGGGCGCCCCGCCGAGCAGGCATGAGCCGCGCTGTTCTGATCGCGGCCACCGGATCGGGTGCGGGCAAAACGACGATCACACTGGGCCTGTTGCGCGCGCTGACGCGGATGGGCCGCAATGTCCGCTCGGCCAAGATCGGCCCCGATTACATCGACCCGCGCTTTCACGAGGCGGCCACCGGCCGGCCCTGCCCCAACCTCGACCCCTGGGCGATGCAGGACGGGCGTCTTGCCGCGCTGCTGGCGGGCGACGCGCCGCTGGTCATCGAAGGGGCGATGGGGCTGTTTGACGGCGCCGGCGCCACGCAGGTGGGCTCGGCCGCCGACCTGGCGGCGCGGTTCGGCATTCCCATCGTCCTGATCGTCGATTGCGCCAGAACCGCCGCCAGCGTCGCGGCGCAGGTGCTGGGCTTTGCCACGCTGGATACCCGGCTGCGCATCAAGGGCTTGATCCTGAACAACGTGGGCTCGGACCGGCACGAGGCGATCCTGCGGGCGGTGATGGCGCGCCCGGCGGCGGGGCGCGCCCTGCCCCCGGTGCTGGGCGTGGTGCGCCGCGATCCGCGCCTCGCCCATCCCAGCCGCCACCTGGGGCTGGTGCAGGCCGGGGAACGCGCCGACCTGGAGAGCTGGCTGAACCAGGTGGCCGACATCCTGGAACGCGGGCTTGACCTTGACGCGATTGCCGAGGGCGGACCGCTGGACCTGACCGCACAAAGCTATTCGCCGATCGCGCCGCTGGGCCAGCGCATCGCGGTGGCGCAGGACGAGGCGTTTGCCTTTGCCTATCCGCACCTGATGGACGATTGGCGGGCGGCGGGCGCCGAACTCCTGCCGTTTTCGCCGCTCAATGACGACCCGGCGCCCGATGCGGACGCGGTGTTTCTGCCGGGCGGCTATCCCGAGCTGCATGCCGGGCGGATCGCCGGCAACGAAAGCTTCCTAAACAGCCTGAGAAATGCCGCTCAATCCATTGAAATATATGGAGAATGTGGCGGCTACATGGTTCTGGGCGACGGACTGACCGATGCCGAGGGCACCCGGCATGAAATGGCCGGGCTGTTGCGGCTGGAAACCTCGTTCGCGACGCGCAAACTGCACCTGGGCTATCGCCACCTGAAGGCGTTGGGCGGGCCGTTTGCGGGGCGCTATGCGGCGCATGAGTTCCACTATTCCACCGAGCTTTCGGCGCGTGGTGCGCCGCTTTTTGCTGCGCGGGATGCGGATGGCAAGGACCTGGGGGAAATCGGGCTGCGCGAGGGGCGCGTCTGCGGGTCATATGCGCATCTGATCGACCGGGCGACGGACGGGGCCGGCCCACCCGCCGATGATGTGACGCAATGACCATCTGGACGGCATCCCCGCTTCACAGTAAGCCGCCTGCATGACAGACGCAGCAACACAGCCCCATGACGACACCCGCGCCAAGCGCAATGTCGTGATCCTTGTTCTGGCGCAGGCCATCCTGGGCGCACAGATGCCGATGATTTTCACCATCGGCGGGCTGGCCGGCCAGTCGCTGGCGACCAATGCCTGTTTCGCCACGCTGCCGATCTCGCTTATCGTTCTGGGTTCGATGCTGGCGGCGACGCCGGTGTCGGGGATCATGCAGAAGTTCGGCCGGCGCACCGGGTTTTTCGTGGGCGCGGGTTTCGGGGCGCTGGGCGGCGTCGTCGGGGCCTATGGCCTTTACCAGGCGTCCTTTCCAATTTTCCTGGCCGGGTCTCTTCTGACCGGGGTCTACATGTCGGCGCACGGGTTTTACCGCTTTGCCGCCGCCGATACCGCCAGCGATTCGTTCCGGCCGAAGGCGATTTCCTATGTCATGGCGGGCGGCCTGGCCTCGGCCATCATCGGGCCGCAGATCGTGAAGGTGACGGCGGATGCGATGGTGATCCCGTTCATGGGCACCTACATGGCGGTGATCCTGACCAATGTACTGGGCTCGGCGCTGTTTCTGTTCCTCGACATCCCGAAACCGCCCGTCCCGAAAGAGGGCGAACCCAAGGGGCGTACACGCAAGGAACTGATCGCAACGCCGATCATCGCCGTGTCGGTGATCTGTGCGATGGTGTCCTATGCGCTGATGAACCTGGTGATGACATCGACGCCGCTCGCCGTGGTGGGCTGCGGCTTCGAGACCGGCACGGCCGCCGACATCGTGAGCGCGCATGTGCTGGCCATGTATATCCCCAGCTTTTTCACCGGCCACCTGATCGCGCGGTTCGGGGTAAAGACCATCGTCGCGACCGGGCTGGTGATCCTGGCGGGCGCCGGGGCCGTGGCACTGCAGGGCGTGGCGCTGGAAAACTTCTATATCGCGCTGATCCTGCTGGGGATCGGATGGAACTTCGGCTTCATCGGGGCGACGACGATGCTGGCCGCATCGCACGCGCCGGAAGAGCGTGGCCGGATGCAGGGGATGAACGACCTGATCGTCTTTGGCGGTGTGACCGTGGCCTCGCTGGCGAGCGGTGGATTGATGAACTGCTCGGGCGGGGATGCGATGGCGGGCTGGGCCAGCGTGAACCTGGCGATGGCGCCGTTCCTGATGCTGGCCGGCGGCGCATTGATCTGGATGTGGTTCCGGCGCGAAGACGAATACGTCTGAGATCGCCAGCAAGCGACCGCCAGGCTTGGTAAGCGGCTACCAACGGCCAGTCAGAGCGGCTTTCATGAGATCGAGCCTTTCGCGGAACGGGCTGACGGCGAGGCCGCCATCTCGAATGCGCGCGGGGGCCTTGCGTGCCCTGCGCAGGATGCGCGCCGCACCGGCCAGCGGCAGGAAGGCGGGCCGCGCAGCCGCAGGGATACTGGCCCGGCGCGCGTTTTCGAGATGCGCGAGCCCTGTTTCGGCCAGCGCCGTGAGCGCCGCGTCGCTGTCATCGGGCAGCGGGCGGCGGCCTGCCGCCGTCAGCGCCGGCACCGCGAGAAACCAGTTGGCCAGTCCGAGCGCCAGCCCGGCCTCGCGCGCGGGGGCCTCGGCGCCCGGGCCCAGAAGGCCAGCGGCGGTTTCCATCAACCGCCCCGACGTATCGGCTATATGGGCCATCAATGCCGCTGAGGTCTCGAACGGATCATTGTAGATGTCCCAGCTGCGCGCCTCGACCAGCGGGACGAGCGCGCGGGCCTGGTCGGGTGCCAGGTGCATCGCCAGCGGCACGACGACCTCGTGCCGGCGCACCACGCCGTCGGCGGCGATTTCGTTCAGGGCGTCGATCCACCATTGCAGGCGGATCTCTGCGATGCCCGGCTCGGCCGTGACCCAAGGCGCGCGCGAAACCTCGACGTTCAGGGCGTAGAGCGGGAAGAGTTTTTCGCGGGCGGGCACGGGGGCGGCCATGGTGGCGCGAAAGCGGTGCGGATCGCCCCGGGCAACGATTTCGGCGCAGGCGGCGATATCGTCACTCATGCCGGGCGCACCACGCAGAGGAGATAGCCGAAGTCGCGCCGGTGCGCGCGCCATGTGGCGAGCTCGGTTTCGGCGTCGTCCAGAACCGCGTTCAGGGCCGGATCGGCGTCGGGGCGCAGCGCGGCGATGCGGGTCTCCATCGGCTGGAAATAGGCCTCCCAGGCCGCGTCCGAGACCGGGCGGGTGGCCAGCAGATCATATCCCGCGGCTGCGACCTGGGCCTTGATGCCGGCCTCATCGGTGACGGGATAGCCTTCGAACAGGGTATCGACAGCGGCGGGCGGATCGGGGCGGAAGAGGCAGGCCTGCGAGAAGGCGATTGCGCCCCCCGGCGCCAGCGCGGCGCGCCAGCCGGAAAGCGCCTCGGTGACGCCGACGAAGTAGATGGCGCCGGCGCACCAGATGAAATCGAACGGGCCTTGGGCGGTCATAATGTCGGCTGCCTGCCCAGTGACCTGCGGATCGTCCGCAAAGCGCGCGTTCAGATCGTCGATGAAGGGCGCGTGGCTGTCGACGGCCAGGATGGTCGCCCCGGGCATGGCGGTGCGCAGGGCCGGCACGTCGCCGCCCGGGCCCGATCCTGCATCGAGCATGCGGGCGGCGCCGGAAGCGCCTACCTGCTCGACCGCCCAGGCAATTTCGTCGGGGTGGCCGGGGCCTTCGCGATCAAGCCCGCTGTGCAGCTTGAAGAAAGCCGTCATGTCCATCTCAGGCCCCGTCGCGCAGGAGTTTCCAGTCGATCGCGTCTAGGAGCGCGTCGAAGGAGGCATCGACGATGTTGGCGCTGACGCCGACGGTGGACCAGCGTCGCCCCTGCCCGTCCTGGCTGTCGATGATGACGCGGGTCACGGCTTCGGTGCCGCCCTGGGTGATGCGCACCTTGAAATCGACGAGATGCATATCGTCGATCGCCTGCTGGTAGCGGCCAAGGTCCTTGCCCAGCGCCTTGGCGAGCGCGTTCACCGGGCCGCGGTCGGAGCCGGACTCGTCAAGGCTTTCGGAGACCGAGAGCTTCTTCTCGCCGTCGACCTTCACGACCACGACCGCCTCGGAGAGCGAGACCATGCGGTTGTACTTGTTCTTACGGCGTTCGACGGTGACCTTGTAGCGCTTCACCTCGAAGAACTCGGGCATGAGGCCCAGTTCGCGCCGCGCCAGAAGTTCGAAACTGGCCTGCGCGCTGTCATAGGTATAACCCTCGGCCTCGCGCCGCTTGATTTCCTCAAGAATGCGGGCGAGCGCGGGATTGTCTTTCTCCACCTCAATCCCGGCCTCGGCCAGGCGGCGGCGCAGGTTCGACTGGCCGGCCTGGTTCGACATCGGGATGATGCGGGCGTTGCCCACCGCCTCGGGGTCGATATGCTCATAGGTGGTGGGATCCTTGAGGATGGCGCTGGCATGCAGCCCCGCCTTGTGCGCAAAGGCCGAGACCCCGACATAGGGCGCCTGGCGCATCGGCACGCGGTTGAGGATGTCATCGAGCTGGCGGCTGGCTTGGGTGAGCGTTTTCAGCGCATCATGGGTGATGCCGGTTTCAAACGCGCTGGCATAGGGTTCTTTCAGAAGAAGCGTCGGGATGAGCGTGGTCAGGTTGGCGTTGCCGCAGCGTTCGCCCAGCCCGTTCAAGGTGCCCTGCACCTGCCGCGCGCCCGCGTCGATGGCGGCCAGGCTGCCCGCGACGGCGTTTTCGGTGTCATTATGGGTGTGGATGCCAAGGTGGGTGCCGGGCACGCCAGCCTCGATCACCGCGCGGGTGATATCGTGGATCTCGGGCGGCAGGGTGCCGCCGTTGGTGTCGCACAGCACCACCCAGCGGGCGCCGGCCTGGTAGGCCGCGAGCGCACATTCCAGCGCATAAGGCGCGTTCGATTTGTAGCCGTCGAAGAAATGCTCGGCATCGAAAAGCGCCTCGCGCCCCTGCGCCACCATGTGCGCGACCGAGGCACGGATGTTTTCGAGATTTTCCTGAAGCGTGATGCCCAGCGCGGTTTCGACGTGGAAATCATGCGTCTTGCCGACAAGGCAGACGGCCGGCGTGGCGGCGTTCATCACCTCGGCCAGCACGTCATCGTTTTCGGCCGAGCGCCCGGCCCGCTTGGTCATGCCGAAGGCGGTGAAGGTGGCGCGGGTTTTCGGGGCCTCGGCGAAAAACTCGCTGTCGGTGGGGTTGGCGCCGGGCCAGCCGCCTTCGATGTAATCGACGCCCAGCGCATCGAGCGTCTTGGCGATCTGGTGCTTTTCCGGGGTCGAGAACTGCACGCCCTGTGTCTGCTGCCCGTCGCGCAGCGTGGTGTCGTAGATGTAGAGACGGTCAGTCATCGGTGCATTCCTTTGCCCGGGACGCTTGCGTCACGGGCAGCGCCCGGCCGCCCCGCTTGCGTTGCACAGTGCAGGTTTTCCTCCGGATCGCCTGCGATCCGGTTCGCCCCCGACCCGCCCCCCAGGGCGGGGGCGAATACGCCCCCACCCGCGGGCCGGGGGCAAACCTCTGTTTCGCGCGCTGGACGGGTCATTTCAGGGCCTCCAGCTTGGCGGGGTCGAAGTCCTTTTCCAGCGTCGCTTGCGGCCCATCCGGCCCTGCAACCAGTTTCACGCCAACAGCTTCGATTTGGCCTTTCAATTCGTCAGCCGCTTCGTAGTTCTTTTCATTACGAAACCGCTGCCAACGGTCCATCAATTCGCGAAGCAGCGGCTGTTCCAAACTGTGCCCGAAACTGGAAGCCACGCCTGACATCTTTGACGCCCTTTCCCGGAACCAATCGACATCTTCGGCATTTGGAAACCCAAGTAACTGCATAGTTGCCTTAAGTTGCGGGGCTGACATGTTGTTCATTTCAGACAGCACCAAGTGCGTGTTCAAATCGTCTGCGAGGGCAGCCAAAGCGCGAGACGGCACTATTGTGGAAGCGTCGACACCATCAGTTCTGCGAAACCACTGAGCAAGTTTCTTTTCAGCCTCGGCAGCCTTCTTCGCGGTCCAGTCCATCGGCTTGCGGTAGTGTGTCGACAGGAAGACGAAACGGATCACCTCGCCCGGCACCCCCTGCTCCAGCAGGTCATGCACGGTGAAGAAATTGCCCAGGGATTTGGACATCTTCTTGCCTTCAACCTGCAACATCTCGTTATGCATCCAGACATGGGCGAAATCGCCCTGCGGGTGGGCGCAGCAGCTTTGCGCGATTTCGTTTTCGTGGTGCGGGAACATCAGGTCGTTGCCGCCACCGTGGATGTCGAAGGATGCGCCCAGAAGCTCGTAGGACATGGCCGAGCATTCGATATGCCAGCCGGGGCGGCCGCGGCCCCAGGGGCTGTCCCAGCCGGGCAGATCGGGTGTGGAGGGTTTCCACAGCACGAAATCCATCGGGTTGCGCTTGTAGGGCGCGACCTCGACCCGGGCGCCGGCAATCATGTCATCGACCGAGCGGCCCGAGAGCGCTCCATAGTCCTTGTAGCTTTCGACCGAGAAGAGCACATGCCCCTCGGCCGCGTAGGCGTGGCCGCTTGCGATCAGGTCCTCGATCATGGCGATCATCTGCGGGATATACTGCGTCGCGCGGGGCATGTGCGTGGGCTCGAGCGCGCCGAGGGCGGCCATGTCATCGAGGAACCATTGCGTCGTCTCGGCGGTGATTTCGGAGATCGGGCGGCCGGACTGGGCGGCGCGCGCGTTGATCTTGTCATCCACGTCGGTGAAGTTGCGCACATAGGTCACGTGATCGGGCCCATAGACATGCCGCAGGAGCCGGAAGAGCGTGTCGAACACCACCACCGGACGTGCGTTGCCCAGATGCGCGCGGTCATAGACGGTGGGCCCGCAGACATACATCCGCACGTTCGACAGATCGATCGGCTGGAAGGTTTCCTTGGTCCGGGTCCGGGTGTTGTAGAGTTTAATCTCGGTCATGTTGCCCTCACGCGCGCGGCCTCGCGGCGGGCTTAGCAACTTCGATCTTGGATGGAAACAGAAGAACGGCCCGCCTGACGATGTCAGCCGATAATGCAGCAGGTAATGATGCAGGTTCCGTTCATGGGCATGACATTACGTGATAGGCTGTTCCCTGCCAAGAGGGAGAGTGCCATGAGCCGCGACATCGTGAACCGCATCTGCGCCGGCTTTCCCGGCGCGGAATGCTCGGCCCCGTTCGGGCCGGGGCATGACGTGTGGAAAGTGGGTGGCAAGATTTTCGCCGCGGTCGGCGCGAAGGGCGAAGGCGTGTCGCTCAAATGCCCCGACGTGGAGACCGCGCAGATGCTGATCGAGGCGGGCGTGGGCGTGAAGGCGCCCTATTTCCACCGCTCCTGGGTGAACCTGCCCTTCGAGAGCTTCGACGAGGCCGAGGCGCGCCACCGGCTGGGCGTGGCCTATGACACGATCCGCGCCGGTCTGCCGCAGAAGGCGCAAGCCGCCCTGCCCGCGCGACCGGATTGACATTCCCGCGCCAGCGCGGTGCCTTGCCCGCAGGATTGCAGGAGGGAATCGCATGGCTTTGTCGAAACGCATCACCACGCTGACGCCGGACGGCTCGGGCGGGTGGGATCTGTTCTTCAAGGCCCGCGCGATGAAGGCCGCGGGCGAGCCGGTGGTCGAACTGACCATCGGTGAGCATGATATCGGCACCGACTTGTCGATCCTGGATGAAATGCACCGCGCGGCGGCGGCGGGGCATACGGGTTATGCCGATATTCCCGGCATTCCGGCGCTGCGCGACGAGATCGCGGCGCGGGTCGAAGCCGCCAGTGGCGTGAAGACGACCCGTGACAATGTGCTGGTGACACCCGGCGGGCAATCGGGCCTTTTCGCAGCGCATATGGCGCTGACCGATCCGGGACAAAGGGCGCTGTTCATCGATCCCTATTATGCCACCTATCCCGGCACGATCCGGGCGGCGGGCGCGATCCCCTGCCCCGTGGCGGCGCGGCCCGAGGCGGGCTTTCAGCCCGACGCGGGCGATATCGACGCGGTGGCCGAGGGCGCCGCGACGCTGATGATCAACACGCCCAACAACCCGACCGGGGTGGTCTATGCCCGCGAAACGCTGGAGGGCATCGCCGGGGTGGCGCAGGCACGTGATTTCTGGGTGATCTCGGACGAGGTCTATGACACCCAGATCTGGGCGGGGCAGCACCTGTCGATCCGCGCCATCCCGGGGATGGCGGCGCGCACGCTGGTCGTGGGCTCGATGTCGAAAAGCCATGCGATGACGGGCAGCCGGATCGGCTGGGTCGTGGGGCCCGAAGAGGCGATCCGCCACATGATCAACCTTTCGACCCACACCACCTATGGCGTGGCGGGCTATATCCAGGAGGCGGCGCTGTTCGCGTTGCGGCAGGGCGCAGGGTTCGAGGCCGGGGTGGCCGCGCCCTTCCAGCGGCGGCGCGAGATCGCGCTGAAGGTGCTGGAGGGGCAGAACGCGGTGCGCGCGGTGCGCCCCGAAGGCGCGATGTACCTGATGCTGGATATCCGCGCGACGGGGATGAGCGGCACGGGCTTCGCCGAGAAACTGCTGGAGGAGCGGCGCATCGCGGTGATGCCCGGCGAGAGCTTTGGCGCGGCGGCGGCAGGGCATGTCCGGGTGGCGATGACGATCGAGGATACGCGTTTCGAGACCGCGCTGCGTGATGTGGTGGATTTCGCGGGCGCACAAATCTGATTGCCCGGCGGCGCCTGCCGCGCCTATCCTTCGATCAGGAATTTTCTGACCGAGAGATAGATCATGAAACGTATTCTGACCGCGCTGTGGCTGGTGCTGGCCGTGCCTGCCCTGGCCTTTGCGCAGACTTATCCCGACCCTGAAACGATCACCGTCAACGATTTCGCCGGGCTTCTGCCCCCCGAGGCCGAGGCCGAGATCGGTGCAGACCTGGACAGCCTGCGTGCCGATACCGGCATCGAATTCACCGTCGTGACGCTGTCGCGCAAGGAGCCCTTCGCCCCCGACCAGGACCTTGAAACCTTTGCCGCGGGGCTTTTCGATCAGTGGGGCATCGGCGACGCGGATCGCAATGACGGCATTCTTCTGCTGGTCCTGCATGGCGACCGCGAGGTGCGGCTGGAGTTGGGCAAGGGATACAACAACGAATGGAACCGCCAGGCGCGCGACGTGATCGACCGCGCGGTGCTGCCGGCGTTCCGCGAAGACCGTTACGAGGCCGGAATCCGCGCGGGAGTGACCCGCACGATCGAGACCATCGCCCGCCCCTTTCACGCCGGCGCCGCCCCGCCCGAGAGCAGCGGCGGCATTAGCGGTTGGTGGGCCAGCCTGCTTTTTGCGCCCTTCGTGCTGATGATCCTCTGGCGCAGCCTGAAGGACCGGATCACGGCGATGGGGCGCTGCCCGCAATGCGGCCAGCGCATGCTGTCGGTGACCCGCGAAACCATCATGGCCGCCACCCGCAACAGCGCCGGCCGGGGCCGCCGCGTCATCCGCTGCCAGAACTGCGACTATGCCCAGGAGAACGAATATTCGATTTCCCGGCTGGGATCGTCGAAATCGTCCTCCTCGGGGTTCAGCGGCGGCAGCTCGGGGGGCGGTGGTGCCTCGGGGCGGTGGTAGCGCAAAGGTCTGAAAACGACAGAATGTCGCAGGCGGGTTAGACGCCACGCGCCAGCCCGCAAAACTGGGCCCCATGTTGACGGAAGGGGCCTGGATGCAAGATCCCGCCTGTATGATTTCGCTGGTCACGCGCACCATCGGTGCAGAGCGTGGCCGTGCGGCACGGGGACGGCCGGGCGGTGTTCGCAACTGACCCTGTTTCGAACACCTTCAAGGACTTTACCACATGACAACACGCACCCTACGCCGCAGCGGCGGCCGCACCGCCCGCCGCGCCGCCCGGCAGGCCCCGCTGAGCGAGGCCATTCGCCCGATCCGCCCCGGGCTGGAAGGCGGGCTCTATCGCCCGCTGAGCGAAGCGGATGAAACCCGCATCCACCGCGCCGCGTTGCAGGCACTGGAAGAGATCGGCCTGGCCGATGCGCCGCAATCCGGCATCGAGGTGATGACCGCGGCCGGTGCCGTATTGGGCAATGACGGGCGTCTGCGGTTTTCGCCCGCGCTGGTCGAGGACATGCTGGCCAAGGCCGCCCGCGACATCACGCTGTTTGGCCGCGATCCGGCGCATGACCTGACGCTGTCGGGCGCGCGGGTGCATTATGGCACCGCCGGAGCGGCGGTGAGCATGGTGGATGTCGAAGGCCGCAACTATCGCCACAGCACGGCGCAGGACCTGTTCGATGCCGCCCGTATCACCGACCGGCTGGACAATATCCATTTCCTGCAACGCCCGATGGTCTGCCGCGATATCGAGGACAATCGGGACATGGACCTGAACACGGTCTATGCCTGCTGCGCCGGCACGACGAAGCATGTGGGCACCTCGTTCACCGAGGCCGATCACGTGGATGACGCGTTGGAGATGCTGCACATGATCGCTGGCGGCGAGGATGCCTGGCGGGCGCGGCCCTTCGTGTCGAACTCGAACTGTTTTGTCGTGCCGCCGATGAAATTCGCCACCGAAAGCTGCCTTGTGATGGAGCGGGTAATCGCGGGCGGCATGCCCGTTCTGCTGCTAAGCGCGGGCATGGCAGGCGCGACCGCACCGTCGACCGTGGCGGGCGCGATCGTGCAGGCGGTGGCCGAGTGCCTGGCGGGCGTGATCTATGTGAACGCGATAAAACCCGGCCACCCGGCGATTTTCGGCACCTGGCCCTTTGGCCTGGACCTGCGCACCGGCGCGATGACCGGCGGATCGGGGGAGCAGGCGCTGCTGACCGCAGGCTGTGCGCAGATGCACCGGTTCTATGGCCTGCCCGGCGGCGCCGCGGCCGGGATTGCCGACAGCAAACTGCCCGACATGCAGGCCGGGTGGGAGCAGATGTGCTCGAACGTGATGGCGGGGCTGGCGGGGCTCAACATGGTTTACGAGGCCGCGGGCATGCATGCTTCGCTTCTGGGCTTCTGCCACGAAAGCCTGATCCTAGGCGATGACCTGATCGGCCAGGCGCTGCGCTGCGTGCGCGGGATCGAGGTGGATGACGAAACCCTGGCGCTGGACCAGATGCGCGAGGTCTGCCTGGGCGGATCGGGCCATTACCTGGGCACCGGCGCGACACTGGCGCGGATGCAGGCCGATCACGTCTATCCCAGCCTTGGCGACCGGACATCGCCCAAGGAGTGGGAGGAAAAGGGCAAGCCGGACCTGATCGGCAAGGCCACAGCACGCAAAGAGGCGATCCTGGCCGAACCGTCGGCGGCGCGGTTCGACCCGATGCTTGACCGGGCGATCCGGGAAAGGTTCAGGATTCACCTGCCAGGATAGGCGCGGCTCAGAGCTCGATCTCTTCGCCGTCCTGCTTTTCCATCTCGCGTTCCAGCGGGGTCTTGCGGCGAATGATGATATCGCCGTTGGGCAGGATTTCGGGCGGATGATAGGCGGTGAAATCGTCGATCTTTTCCATCAACTCGCCCAGCGCCGGGCCCATCTGTTCGACGAATTGCCTGAGGCCCGGCTCGATCTCCTCGGAGAACTTCTTGAGATCGTCGAGCGCGGGCTCCATTTCCCGCATGATGCCCCGCATGAAAAGCTTCGCGCCCTCCTCCATCAGCGAAAAGCCGTCATCTTCGGCTTCTTGCGCGTGAAGGGGTGCGACGAGAATAGCAGCACAGGTGATGAGAGCGATTTTCCTCATGTTCCTAATATAGTCATTCCGGGTCATAAATTTAAGACGGCAGATCGAGATCGAGCGTGACCGGGAAGTGATCGGAGGCGGTAATCAGCGCCTCGCGCAGCTCCGGCACATGCCAGCAATCGGGATCGTCGAACGGATGCCAGATCCGCCAGCGCGGCGCATGGCTGCGCAGATCGGGCGACACCATGATGTAGTCCAGCAGCGCCTGCAGATAGCGATGATGATCGGCGATGTAGAACCGCGCCGAGGTGGGTTGGGCCCCGATCAGGCGTTGCAGCGCCAGGCGCGCATGCGGGTCATAGAGCGGGATACCGTCATGTTCACCCAGCACGATCTCGACCGAGGAGCGGCCGAAGAGGCCCTCGTACTCATCGAGCCCCGGACCGTCGTTGAGATCGCCCAGCACGATGAGTGGCGTGCCCTCCTCGAGGTGTTCCTCGACCCGGCGGCGCAGCCAGATCGCCTGGGCCAGCTGCTTGCGCCGGTTCTGGATCGCCGCGCGCATGATCGCATCCTTGCCGCGCGCGCCATGCGGGGCCTTGGATTTCAGATGCGCGCCAATGAGGCGGAAGGCGAAGCCGTCCGCCGTCTGCGCCGCCACCTCGAGCGGGGGCTTGGAAAAGCGCACCAGGTCCTCGGTTGCGTCGATATCGAGGTCAATGCGGAAGACGCTGTCGAAGCGCGGCGCACCGCGGGCGCCCTTCTTGCCGGTCGCGTCGCCCTGCGGGTCGTGCCGGACGCTCAGCACATCCGGATCGTACATCAGGGCGATTTCCTGCTGGGTATCGTTTTCGAAGCCGACCAGCGCGCGGCGCGCCCGCAGGTCGAAGGCGCGGGCGAACTCTTCGAGCGCCGGGACGGTGTTGCGTGTGCCGTTATGGTCGGGCGCCTCGATCACCATCACCGCGTCGGCATCCATGGCGGCAAAGACCACGCCCAGCGCCTCGATCTGCCGGGCCCTCGTAACGTCCTGCCGGCCCGACCAGCCATCATCCATCAGAAGATGGCCGTCGTCGTCAAAGAGGTTGTTGAACCATTCGACATTGTAGGTGGCGATGCGCATGGCGGCTCAGGCCCTTTCCTTCCGGATCTCCTCCCAGGCGTGGTTGATGGCGATCATCCGCTTCTCGGCCAGTTTCATCGCCTCTTCGGGCAGGCCGCGCGCCAGCAGCCGGTCCGGGTGGCTTTCGCGCACCTGGGTGCGCCAGGCCTCGCGAATGCTGTCGAGCGGCGCGTCATGGGCCACGCCCAGCACGTCGTAGGGGTCGGGCTCGACATCCTGCACGAAACGTGCGCGCAGCCTGCGGAACTTGGCCTCGGGCAGGCCGAAAATGCCGGCGACACGGGCCAGGAACTCGTCCTCGTTGGGGTGATAGGTACCGTCGGCCATGGCGATATAGAACAGCCCCTCCATCAGGTCGCACAGCGTTTCCGAGCCGTCCCCGAACATCGCGCGGATCTTTCTGGCGTAATCCTCGTAGCCGGCCACGTCCTGCCGGGCGAGGTTGAACACTTTGGCCGCACCCGCCGTGTCCTCTTCCGCGATCTGGAACACCTCGCGGAAGGCGGTGACCTCGTCGCGCGTCACCTGGCCGTCGGCCTTGGCCATTTTAGCGCCCAGCGCGATCACCGCGATGGTAAAGGCGACCGAGCGCTCGGGCGGCGTGCGCAGATGCTCGAACACCGCCGAAAGGGGTTCACCCTTGGCCAGCGCGGAAACAGCGGCCGTGATACGGGACCAGATCGACATGGGCGCACCCTACCCGCTCCGCCCGGCCCTGTCAGGGCGCAAACTGCGCCCGGGTCAGAGAATTTTCTGCATCAGGACCAGATCGAGCCAGTTGCCCCACTTGTGCCCAACCTCGCGGATCGTACCGCAGGTCTCGAACCCCAGACGGGCGTGGAACGCGACCGAGCCGGGGTTCGCGCCGCTGATCCCGGCCATCAGCACATGCACGCCTTCACTGCGCGCGGCGTCCTCGAGCGCATTCATCAGGGCGCGGCCCACGCCGCGGCCGCGCGCGCCGGGGCCCAGCTGAATGGTCAGTTCGCGCGCATGGGCATAGCCGGGGCCGTTGCGGAAGGTGCCATAGGTGGCAAACCCCAGCACCTCGCCCGCCTCCTCAGCCACGAGGAAGCCCGGCGCGCGCTCGGCCATCATCGCCACTAGCCCGGCTTCGGTCTTTTCCTCGGTAGTAAACGTGATCGTGGTGTCGCGGATGATGTGGTTCCAGATCGCGGCGATACCCGGGGCATCGCGCGGCTCGGCCGGGCGGATCACTCCAGGACCCGCCTGCCCAAGGGTGTCGAGAACTCGGCACGCAGCGCCTTCTCGCCCGCTTCGATTACGATCCGCGCATCCGACAGGAGCGGTTCGAGCACGCGGGTCAGCCGTTCAGCCTCGGGGTTGGTGATGACCAGCCGCTCCAGCCGCACGCCGGTGGGCGCAAGCCGGGTGGACGGGTGCGGCGTGTCCCCCCAGGAAATCACCGCCGGGAACCCGCCGGACACCGGCAAATGCCCCTCTTCGCCCGCGGCCATTTTCCAGGTCAGGTCGTCGCGGCGCTGATCCAGCGGCGCGCCCATACCATCGGGCGCAAGCGCCAGCGCCGCGTCGATATCCCCGGTCTGGCAGATCCAGTTGGTCAGCCGCGGCGGTCCGGAGAAATCGTCCAGGTCGAACCAGCGGCGGCGCCCCGGGTCAGGCGCGTCGGGGTCGATCGCGATGACCTCGAGATAAACGCCGTCCTCGAGCCCCATCAGGTAATTGTAGGTGCCGAAATTCACATGCTTGCCACCGGCCTGCATCGGCACGCCCAGCGTCGCCTCGACATAGGCGCGCCCCTCTTCGAGGTCGGTGCAGGCCACGGCCAGGTGATCGAGTTTCAGCATCAACGCCCCCTCATGTTGCCCATTTCAGCACGGCCCACAGCGTGGCGAGAACCGTCGGATAGAATGTTGCGCCAAAGCCCACCGACTTGACAAGCGGCGAGACATGGTAGCCCAGCCAGTAGACCAGCCGCGCGAGCGCGAAGCTGATCCCCATCCACAAAACAACGAACCCGCCCAGCGTCAGCGCCGCGAAGGGCCAGAGCACGATGGCCACGACGAGCTGTTCCAACGTGTTCGAAAGCGCGCGTTGATCGATCTCGGCGCGCGAGCCGGGATGCAGCGCGCCGCCCGCGATCACCGAAGAATCGAACAGCCGCCTGAGCGCGATCATCGACACCATCGCCAGTAGCACGAGACCGCCGGGCATCAGCGCGGTGATCATCACGGTGTTGAGCGGCATGAAGGGCGCCGACATAGTCATCGGCAGCCAGACCACGGTGACCGCCCAGGCCAGACCGATCACCTGGCCCAGAATGATCTTTGCACGGATCGACATGCCCCCTCCTTCATCTTGCTGCAAATATCCTCGGGGGGGGGTGGTGCAAATTGCAAGGGCAATTTGCACCAGGGGGGGCAGACAGCCCCCCCCTGCCCGCTTATCCGCGCGCGGCGCGGATCAGATCGAGGATTTCCTGCGCGGCATGCGGGATGTTGGTGCCGGGACCGAAGATCGCCTTGACGCCCGCCTTTTTCAGGAACTCGTAATCCTGCTGCGGGATCACCCCTCCACAGATCACGATAATGTCCTCGGCATCCTTCTTCTTCAGCTCTTCGATCAGCTGCGGCGCCAGCGTCTTGTGGCCCGCGGCCTGGCTGGAAATGCCGACAACATGCACATCGTTGTCGATGGCGTCCTGCGCGGCCTCTTCCGGTGTCTGGAAAAGCGGACCGACATCGACATCGAAACCGATATCGGCAAAGGCCGTGGCAATCACCTTGGCGCCGCGGTCATGGCCGTCCTGGCCCATCTTGACGACCAGGAGCCGCGGGCGGCGGCCTTCTTCCTCGGCAAACGCCTCGATCGATTTCTGGATCGCGGCAAAGCCCTCGTCGCCCTCGTAGGCGGCGCCGTAGACGCCGGCCAGGGTTTTCACCTCGGCACGGTGGCGGCCGAATTCCTTTTCCAAGCTCATGCTGATTTCCCCCACGGAGGCCCGGGCGCGGGCGGCTTCGACCGCCGCTTCGAGCAGGTTGCCGCCGTCCTTGGCGCGGCGTGTCAGTTCGTCGAGAGCGGCCTGGCAGGCGGCCTCGTCGCGTTCGGCGCGGATTTTCTCCAGCCGGGCGATCTGGCCCTCGCGCACTTTCTGGTTGTCGATATCGAGGATGTCGATCGGATCCTCGGTCTCGCGGCGGTACTTGTTGACGCCGACGATCACCTCGTCTCCACGGTCGATCATCGCCTGGCGGGTGGCGGCGGATTCCTCGATCCTGAGCTTGGGCATGCCGGATTCGACGGCCTTGGTCATGCCGCCCATCTCTTCGACCTCTTCCATCAGCGCCCAAGCCTTCTCGGCCAGCTCGTTGGTCAGGCTCTCGACATAGTAGGAGCCGGCCAGCGGATCGACGACATTGGTGATGCCGGTTTCCTCCTGCAGGATCAGCTGGGTGTTGCGGGCGATGCGGGCCGAGAACTCGGTCGGCAGGGCGATCGCCTCGTCGAGCGCATTGGTGTGCAGCGACTGCGTGCCGCCCAGCGCCGCCGCCATCGCCTCATAGGCGGTGCGGATGACGTTGTTGTAGGGGTCCTGCTCCTGCAGGCTGACACCGCTGGTCTGGCAATGGGTGCGCAGCATTTTGGAGCGTTCGTTCTTGGCGCCGAACTCGGTCATCACGCGGTGCCACAAGAGGCGCGCGGCGCGCAGCTTGGCCGCCTCCATGAAGAAATTCATGCCGATGGCAAAGAAGAACGACAGGCGGCCAGCGAACTTGTCAACGTCCATGCCGGCATTGATCGCCGCGCGCACGTATTCGCGCCCATCGGCCAGGGTATAGGCCAGCTCCTGCACCAAGTTCGCGCCGGCCTCCTGCATGTGATAGCCGGAAATCGAGATCGAGTTGAATTTCGGCATCTCGTTCGAGGTGTATTCGATGATGTCCGAAATGATCCGCATCGAGGGTTCGGGCGGATAGATATAGGTGTTGCGCACCATGAACTCTTTCAGAATGTCGTTCTGGATGGTGCCCGAGAGAACGCTGCGGTCATGGCCCTGCTCTTCGCCGGTGACGATGAAGCTGGCCAGGATCGGGATCACCGCGCCGTTCATCGTCATCGAGACCGACACCTTGTCGAGCGGAATGCCGTCGAACAGGATCTTCATGTCCTCGACGCTGTCGATGGCGACGCCGGCCTTGCCCACGTCGCCCACCACGCGGGGGTGATCGCTGTCATAGCCGCGGTGCGTGGCCAGGTCGAAGGCAACCGAAACGCCCTGCTGCCCGGCGGCCAGCGCCTTGCGGTAGAAGGCGTTCGACTCTTCGGCGGTGGAAAAGCCCGCATATTGCCGGATCGTCCAAGGCCGGCCGGCATACATCGTCGCCTTCACGCCGCGGGTGAAGGGCTCTGCCCCCGGCAGGCTGCCCATATGCGGCAGGTCCGCGGTATCGGCCTCGGTATAGAGCGGTTTGACCGCGATCCCTTCCAGCGTGTTCCAGGTCAGATCGTCGAGCGGGCGCCCGCGAAGCTCTTTCTCAGCCAGCGCGCGCCATGCGTCCGTCTTGTCCGTCATCCTTTTGTCCTCTTGTCTTGGTCCCGTCCGGCAGGTTGGTCCCGCCTTGGTCCGGGTTCGCTTCCTCGATCAGTTTTGCGGTGCCGTCTGCCCCGGCGCGCAGCCAGAACATGTCATCGGCATGGGTTTCGCGCAGCGCGGCCAGCTGCGCCGCGTCGAACGGGGCCCAACGGCCCGTGCCCGAGGGCAGGGTCTCGGCGTTTTCGCCGCGCGCGGCCAGCAGGCGGCGCAGTTCGGGCAGGTCCGGCGCGCGGTTGAGCCAGAGCCGCGCCGCGTTCATCGGTGGCTCGATCCCGCCACCCACCATGTGCCACAGCCGCCGCTCGGGCCGGCCGGCCAGATCTTCGTGACTGTGCAGCTGGATCTCGGCATCCGGGAAGGCCGCCGCCGTCTCCTCGACCAGGTTGCGCCAGCTGCGGCGCGTCTGCGCCAGCCGGTCGAGATCGCCTGGCGTGGGCAAGGGGCGCCCCCGCCCGACGCCGAAGGCCAGAGCCGAGGTCCAGTACGCGTCCAGACCGCGCAGCGAAAGCACAACGCGCGCCACCCGACCGTCGAAGGCGTCGGCATAACGCGCCAGCCGCGCGCCCGCATCGCGGTAGAACATCCGCTGGCGCAGGTTGCGGCGCACGCTGCCCAGCATGTTTTCATCGCTGATGACAAGATGGCGAAGACCGGATTTCGCCGCCCTGCCGCAGCGCCGCGCGATCCGGCGGCGCGCCTGGTCCGGTTGCGCCGCGCCTGCCCCGTCGGGCTGGATACCGCTGAGCAGGCCGTCATCGCGGGTTCTGCGCGGGCCGACAAACCCGATCCCCTGATCGCGCAGCGCGTGCAGGTTGGCGCGCAGGTAGTGTTGAAGCGTGGTGGATGCGGTGCGATGCGCCCCGATATGCAGGATGACGTCCATGATGGCAGCGGCCTTGTGAATGAGGACCGCGGAAAGCGGTCGATTGGTCAGCACGTGCATCCTGTGCCTCCAATTCTCACAAAGCGTTTAACGGGGTGGATTTTTCCCCCGCCTGTGCATTCAATGGTCGCATTCCCCGCCAAGGGACTTATATCTTGGGCCTGAGGAGAACCGATGAAACCGATCCTGGCCCTTGTTATCACGGCGTTTTTCGCGCTTCCCGCCACCGCGCAGGAGAGCGTGACCGACAGCGTCGCCCCGCTTGCCCCGCAGGTCGACGAGATGGATTTGAGCCAATTTCTATGGAAAAAACGGGTGCTGGTAGTGTTTGCCGACAGTCCCGGCGACCCGCGTTTCGTCGAACAGATGCGGCTTTTGTCGGAGCGGCCCGAGGATCTGCTGGAGCGTGACGTGGTGCTGTTGCTCGACACCGATCCGGCCGAGGCCAGCGAGCTGCGCGTGAAATTCCGGCCGCGGGGCTTCATGCTGGTCCTGGTGGGCAAGGATGGCAACGTATACCTGCGCAAACCGCTGCCCTGGAACGTGCGGGAAATCTCTCGCTCGATCGACAAGATGCCTTTGCGCCAACAGGAAATCGACATGCGGCGCGGGCGATAGGCGCGCGGCGCCTGCGAGGTGATGCCAAGGGCACGTGCCATCAGACATCCCCACTGGTCAGAACCACGGTGCGGCGCACCGGGTCGAGCACGGCAAAAGCGCCGTCGGCCCGCGAGAACACCATAACCGAGGGTGCCGCGGTCAGCGCGGCATAGAACGCCGCGCGGGCCTCATCGTTCATGCAGGGCTTGCCGCCCACGCCGATCGCCTGCACGGCAACACCGGTGGGCCGGTCGGCATTCATGATCTCGAGGAACAGCGCATCTGCCGAAGTATCGGGAACAGAAAGGGCAAAGGCACGGTCCTGCGCCGCGCTGGCAAACACCGCGCCGACACTGGAAAACAGTGGCACGCGCGATTTCACCTCGCCGGTGCGGGCGCGGTAGACGGCGGCGGTGCAGCCGCGTTGCGAATTGAAATAGAGCGTTTCCCCCAGTTCGAACCATTGCGAGGCAAGCGCTTTCGCCTCGGCCTCGGAATGGCGGTCGCATGCGAGCAGGAACCCGAGCGCGGCAAGGGCCATGCCCTGCCGCGCCCGCTTGCCCGCGATATGCGCCGCAACGCCCAAGAGCCCTACTCGAACTCCATGATCACGTCGTCGACGGCCAGGCTGTCGCCCGGGCCGGCGTTGATCTTGGAGACAACGGCCCGCTTTTCGGCCCGCAGGATGTTTTCCATCTTCATCGCCTCGACAGTGCAGAGCGCCTGGCCCTCCTGAACCTCCTGCCCCACTTCTACATCGACCTTCACGATCAGGCCCGGCATCGGGCAAAGCAGCATCTTCGATGTATCAGGCGGAAGTTTCTCGGGCATTAAGGCGGCCAGTTCCGCCTGGCGCGGGGTGCGCACATGCACCTTGAGATCCGCGCCGCGGCTGCGGATGCGGAAACCGCCGGTAATCTTGCCCACCTTCAGCACCAGCGGTTCGCCATCGACGGTCATCTCGGCCAGGCTGTCGCCCGGGGTCCAGGCACCCGTCACGCGGTGCGAGGAGCCATCCGAGAACGTCACGGTCGAGCCGTCGTGATCGGCGGCGATGGTGACCGGGAAGCTTTCGCCCTGCAGGCTGACCACCCAATCGGTGCCGACACGGCGTTCGTGGTTGTCCATCCGGCCCGACACGCGGGTGCGGCGGATCTCGGCCACGCGGTGCATGGCGGCGGCGCTGGCGGCGATGCGGCGCAGCGTGAGCTCGGGCAGTTCGACCCCGTCAAAGCCATCGGGATATTCCTCGGCGATGAAGGCGGTGGTGATGTCGCCGGTGATGAATTTCGGGTGATCCATCACGGCCGACAGGAATGGCAGGTTGTGACCGATGCCTTCCAGCTCGAAACTGTCGAGAGCGATGCGCATCGCCTCGATCGCCTCTTCGCGGGTCGGCGCCCAGGTGCAGAGTTTGGCGATCATCGGGTCGTAATACATGCTGATCTCGCCGCCTTCATAGACGCCGGTATCGTTGCGCACGGCGGTCGGGCCTTCGGGGGCCTCGCCCTGCCACTTGCCGTTGCGCAGAAGCGGGCCGGCGGCAATTTCCGCCGGCGGGCGGTACATGCTGAGCCGCCCGATCGAGGGCAGGAAGTTGCGATAGGGATCCTCGGCGTAGAGCCGGTTCTCGATCGCCCAGCCGTTCAGCTTCACATCGGCCTGGGTGATCGAGAGCTTCTCGCCCCCGGCGACGCGGATCATCTGTTCCACCAGATCGACGCCGGTGATGAGTTCCGTGACCGGGTGTTCCACCTGCAGGCGGGTGTTCATTTCCAGGAAGTAGAAGTTCTTCTGCCCGTCGACGATGAATTCCACCGTGCCGGCGCTGGTATAGCCCACCGCCTTGGCCAGGGCGACGGCCTGTTCGCCCATCGCCTTGCGGGTCGCCTCATCCAGGAAGGGGCTGGGCGCCTCTTCCACCACTTTCTGGTTGCGGCGCTGGATCGAGCATTCGCGCTCGCCCAGGTAGATGCCGTTGCCGTGGGCATCACACAGCACCTGGATCTCGATATGGCGCGGCTGGGTGACGAATTTCTCGATGAAGATGCGGTCATCGCCGAAGGAGCTGGCGGCCTCGTTCTTCGAGCTCTGGAAGCCCTCGCGCGCTTCCTCATCGTTCCAGGCAATGCGCATGCCCTTGCCGCCGCCGCCGGCGGAGGCCTTGATCATCACCGGGTAGCCGATCTCGTTGGAGATCTTGACCGCCTCGTCGGCGTCCTCGATCAGGCCCATGTAGCCCGGCACGGTCGAAACCTCGGCCTCCTGGGCGATTTTCTTCGAGGTGATCTTGTCGCCCATCGCCTCGATCGCGCCCTTGGGCGGGCCGACAAAGGCCACGCCGGCCGCTTCAAGTGCTTCGGCGAATTTGCTGTTTTCACTCAGGAAACCATAGCCCGGGTGCACCGCTTCGGCGCCGGTTTCCTTGATCGCGCGCATCACGTTGTCGATGACGATATAGGACTGGTTGGCCGGCGGCGGGCCGATATGCACCGCTTCGTCGGCCATCTGCACATGCAGCGCGTTCTTGTCGGCGTCCGAGTAGATCGCCACCGTCTGGATGCCCATCTTGCGGGCGGTCTTGATCACCCGGCAGGCGATCTCGCCCCGGTTAGCAATCAGGATCTTGTTGAACATCTGTCGTCCCTTCCGTCTCTTGGCTGCGGGGGAACGCCCCCCGAAGCGGTCGCAGCAAAACGGCCACCGCGGGGATACCCCGCGATGGCCGTGGATGTGAGTGATGGCCCGAAAGCCGGTGTCAGGCGCGCAGGATCAGCAGCGCGTCGGATATTTCTGGCAGTAGGCCACGTTGGCCGCGGCGCCGACAAACGCGCCGGTCGCGACATTGCCGTCCAGCACGATAGACGTGGCCGCCCCGGCTCCGCCCCCCATGAGGGCCTGTTCGACAGCGGTGTCGCCGCAGGCTGCAACGGTGCCCAGAGCGACAAGCGCGAGCGCGCGGATCGTGATTGGTGTTTGCATGATGTCGTGCCTCTTTCCGAATTGATTGTTATTGCTTCGGAAATGCGGGTTTTCACGTCGAAAGTGAAGAAATTTCTTTTCACTTTCGCGGCATCGGCAAGGGTTCGCCCAATCGCGTAACCGTTTGTCATGCGGGCAAAAAAACGGGGCGGACGGCCTTGGGGACAGCCAGTCCGCCCCTTAGGGGAAGGGTAACGGTTCAGACAATGCGTCTCGGTCTCGCTTGAGACCGCCACTACAACGATAGGATTGTCGCCAATGCGGCCCCGTGCCAAGCGGCCTGCGCCAAGCGGCGGAATTTGGGCTGATCCCCGCCCAAACGCGGCATGGTTGCGCAAGATCATGCCGATTCTCCCTCGAAAACCTCGGGAAACGCCTCTCGCGCGGCCTCGACATCGATGCGCAGCAGGGCCTCGTAACTGGCCGGATCAAACGGATCTTCAGCGGGAATCACTTCGCGCCCGAACAACCAGCTGAGCCGCCCTGCATCGAGATTGCCGCGCTCGAACGGCTCTTCGCCGAAAAAGTCCCAGAGTGCCGCCATGAACCCGAGGTCGGCAGCACGGTCGGCCGGCCGGCGATCGCGATAGCGTTCGCGCGCAGTCAATGGTGTCACGCCGCGCGGATTGGCCCTGCGAATAGTGAACTGGAAATCGGTCCCGGGCAGGCGCCCGGGAAAGCCGCGATGCTTCAGCATGGCGCCCCCCTTTCCAGGGAGCGCAGCCGCCGCGTACCGCGCCCTACCGCACCAAAGCCATCAACCGTTCTGGTTTTGGCTCTGGTTGCCAGTCTGGCTTTGGTTGCCGGTCTGGCTCTGGTTGGTGTTCTGGTTGGTATTCTGGTTCTGGTTCTGGTTGCCAGTCGTGCCAGTTGCAGGCGCCGTGCCGGTTGCAGAGGCCGTGCTGGACGACGTGCTGGTTCCGTCAGATGTCGCGGAAACGGCGCTTGTGAGCATGATGCACTGATTGCCCTGCAGAACATATCCGTCCGGGCAGTGCAGGACGCCGAACTTGTCCGCGATCGGCTCGGGACCAACCGGAACGGCTTCGGGCTGCGTGCAGGCCGCCAGACCCGCGAAAACCAAACCTGAAAGGAAAACCGATTTCTTGAACAAGACACACCTCCTGATTTTTTGTGAGATGCCCCGCTCTGAGTGGCGGGAATAGGCGCAATATACCGTTGGTTTATGGCGCGTCGTTGATACTGATCAATTCCAGTATCCGTCTCGGCCCGGTGCCAAGGCCGGAAGGAGACGGGCGCGAACGCCCGTCCCGAGTACCGGTTACTTGTACTTGCCGGTGTAGGTCGGCTCGACCGAGATGGGCTCGGGTTCGACCACGACGTATTCTTCTTCTTGCTGAGCGCAAGCTGCCACGAAGGCAACCAGGCCAAGCGCAAGAACGCTCTTGATGGCTTTCGACATCTGTTTCTCCTGTCTCTTGCTTTGGACATGTCAGGACGCAAGCGCCCTTTCTGCCCCTCGTACGAGGTAAGACCTTCCCGGAGGAAAGCCTGCGCCACCTTATCCGAATCTCCGGTGAAAAGAAACTTTTCCACAGCGATCACTGCCGGTTGTGACGCCAAAGCCTCATATCCACCTCCGCCTGAGCGGAAATCCGCAAGATATTGTGGCCGCATCAGAATGCCTCCCAGATGCAGGCCCCGTTCTCGACGCGGTAAAGCTCGAAAAACTGGGTGGCGTCGGGGCTCGCCACGCCCAGTTCGGTTTCGCGGTCGGCCAGCGAAATGACGATCCGGTCATAGCGTGCCACGCTGGCAGTGAGATCGGGCAGCGCGTAGCTGTTGCACAGGAATTCCAGGTCGCTCAGCAGCAGGTCGAAATCGGGTTCGGCCACAAGCGCGTCGGCGACGAAACGATAGCGCGCATAGTCAAGCTGCCCGTCGGGCTTCACATCGAGCACGACCTCCTGAAGGCGCGCCTCGAGCCCGGAGGGCAGCGGTGGCACGGGCGCGCGGTCGGCCGCCCCTGCCCCGCCGGCCCCCGCCGCAGCCCCCGCCGCGGCCAGCGCCAACGCACAGGCCCACCGGCCCCAGCAGGACATGCTGGCTCCTCCGGCCGGGGGCGTGCGGCCCGTGTGACGGGCAATCAGGGTGCGCGACAGCATGACGAAACCTCAGAGCGGGATATTGTCGTGCTTTTTCCAGGGGTTCCGGATTTTCTTGTTGCGCAGCGCGGCAAAGGCTCGGGCCACCCGCTTGCGCGTGGAATGCGGCATGATCACCTCATCGATGAAGCCACGCTCGGCCGCCACGAAGGGGTTGGCAAAGCGGTCTTCGTAGTCCTTGGTGTGCGCCGCGATCTTCTCGGCATCGCCCAGGTCGGCGCGGTGGATGATCTCTGTCGCGCCCTTGGCGCCCATCACCGCGATCTCGGCGGTGGGCCAGGCATAGTTGAAATCGCCGCGCAGGTGTTTCGAGGCCATCACGTCATAGGCGCCGCCATAGGCCTTGCGGGTGATAACGGTGACCTTGGGCACTGTCGCCTCGCCATAGGCGAAGAGCAGTTTCGCGCCGTGCTTGATGACACCGCCATATTCCTGGCTGGTGCCCGGCAGGAAGCCCGGAACGTCGACCAGCGTCAGGATCGGGATCTCGAAGGCATCGCAGAAACGCACGAAACGCGCGGCCTTGCGCGAGCTGTCGATATCGAGACAGCCAGCCAGCACCATCGGCTGGTTGGCGACAACGCCCACCGTCTGGCCCTCGATGCGGATGAAACCGGTGATGATGTTCTTGGCGAAATCCTCCTGGATTTCATAGAAATCGGCCTCGTCCGCGATCTTCAGGATCAGCTCCTTCATGTCGTAGGGCGTGTTGGCGTTTTCCGGGATCAGCGTATCGAGGCTTTCTTCCAGCCGGCCGGGCTCATCAAAAAACGGCCGCACGGGCGGTTTTTCGCGGTTGTTGAGCGGCAGGAAATCGACCAGGCGGCGGACCTCGGCCAGGGCTTCGACATCATTGTCGAAGGCGCCATCGGCGACCGAGGACTTCTTGGTATGCGTCGAGGCACCGCCCAGCTCTTCGGCGGTCACCACCTCGTTCGTCACGGTTTTCACCACGTCGGGCCCGGTGACGAACATGTAGGAGCTGTCTTTGACCATGAAGATGAAGTCGGTCATCGCCGGGGAGTAGACCGCCCCGCCCGCGCAGGGCCCCATGATCACGCTGATCTGCGGCACCACGCCCGAGGCCATGATGTTGCGCTGGAACACATCGGCATAGCCGGCGAGCGAGGCCACGCCTTCCTGGATGCGGGCGCCGCCCGAGTCGTTGAGGCCAATCACCGGTGCGCCGTTCTGCACTGCCATGTCCATGATCTTGCAGATCTTTTCGGCATGGGTTTCCGACAGGGACCCGCCGAAGACGGTGAAATCCTGGGAAAAGACATAGACCATGCGGCCGTTGATCGTGCCCCAGCCGGTGACCACGCCATCGCCATAGGGTTTCTGCTTTTCCATGCCGAAATCGGTGCAGCGGTGGGTTTTGAACATGTCGAATTCTTCGAAGCTGTCTTCGTCGAGCAGCAGTTCGATACGTTCACGGGCCGTCAACTTGCCCTTGGAATGCTGTGCCTCGATCCGTTTCTGGCCGCCGCCCTGGCGGGCCACGTCACGGCGATCGTCGAGTTCCTGAAGGATGTCTTTCATGGGAGTCCCCCTTGCGAATTTGGCGCACCATATCCAGCGGCCCGCGCGCGCGGAAGCGAAATTCGGCAAATTTGCAAACTCATGGAAACAATCATTTCGCAAAATGCGAAAATGCAAATGCCGCGACGGCATAAGGTGAAATCAGCCCGCCGCTCTGGTCAATCCCGATCGAAGCTGGTGAACTCGGCGCACTGGGAAGGCGCAGCCGTTTTTCGCCGCGCCGCCCCCGTTGATTATCGCCATTTTGAAAACATCGTCATGCAAGCGCACCGCCCCGTCAGATTCCTGGACAAGACCAGCCCGCCCCATATCGGGACGCTGATGATGCTGACCGGGATCTCGGCGCTGGCGATGAATTTCTTCCTGCCCTCCCTGCCCGGCATGACCGCCTATTTCAACACCACGCCGGCAATCATGGGCCTGTCGGTGGGGCTTTACCTGCTGGTCAACGCGGTCCTGCAGATCGTGATCGGGCCGATCTCGGACAAATACGGGCGGCGGCAGGTGATTCTGGGCTCGATCGTGGCCTATCTGCTGGCCACGCTGGGCTGCATTTTCGCGCCCAACACCACGGTTTTCCTGGTATTTCGGATGTTGCAGGCCTTCATCGCCGTCACCATGGTGCTGAGCCGCGCGGTGGTGCGCGATACCACGCCAGCGGACAAGGCGGGCGCGAAGATCGCCTATGTCACCATGGGCATGGCGGTTGTGCCGATGGTCGCGCCGACGCTGGGCGGTTACCTGGAACAGCATTACGGCTGGCACGCGAATTTCTGGGTGCTGTTTGCCGCCGGTCTTGTTGCGCTGGCGATGGCCTGGGCGGATCTCGGCGAAACCGCCCAGCGGCGCGAGATCACGCTGGGCCAGCAATATGGCGAAATGCCCGAACTGCTGCGCAGCCCGCGCTTCTGGGGCTATGCCGCGGCGGCGAGCTTCTCGTCGGGCTCGTTCTTTGCCTACCTGGGCGGCGCGCCTTTCGTGGCGACGGATGTGTTCCACCTCGAACCGCAGGAGCTGGGGCTTTATTTCGCGGCGCCGTCGGTGGGCTATTTCTTCGGCAACTTCGCCGCCGCGCGCCTGTCCACGCGGCTTGGCTCGGACAGGATGTATCTCTTTGGAATGACGATCATTTTCGTTTCGCTTGCGCTGTCCTACGTGCTGGCCCTGGGCGGGCAGCAATCGGCGGCGGTGTTCTTTGGCCTGATGGTGCCGGTGGGCTTTGGCAACGGCATGTCGATCCCCAACGCGGTGTCGGGCACGCTGTCGGTGCGCCCGCATCTTGCCGGCACGGCCTCGGGGCTGGGCGGCGCAATCATGCTGGGCGGTGGCGCGGGCCTGTCGGCTCTGGCGGGCTGGGCGCTTCAGGGCGGGCAGACGGCAGCGCCGCTGGTGCTGATCCAGCTTCTGATCACGGCCGCCGGGATCGTGGCGATCCTGCTGGTGATGCGCCGCGCGGCGCGGCTTGGCGCGGCCGGGATCGACGAACGTTAACCCTTTGGCCCCGGGCAAGAATCGGGGGTGACATGCGTGCACCGCCCGGCTGACATCCGGCTGCCGGGACATTCGGCCCCGGCTGACGCGGAAATCGTGACCCCTGCGCACGGTGCTTTGCAAGTTTGGAAATTTGCAATACCTAGTTTGCAAAGCGACCACAGCGGAGCCGAAAATGGCGAACCCGAAAATCTATGCCGGCGCCAAGCTGCGCGAGACGCGGCGCAGACTGAACCTGACGCAGAAGGACTTTGCCGCCAAGCTGGGCGTGTCCCTGCCCTATCTGAACCAGATGGAAAACAACAAGCGCCCGGTCTCCACCACCGTGGTGCTGGCGCTGGCGCAGGAATTCGGTTTTGACGTGACCGAACTGACCAGCGGCGATAGCGAGCGGCTGGTCAGTGACATGCGCGAGGCGATGGCCGACCCGGTTTTTGCCGAGGACCCGCCGCCGCTGGCCGATCTGCGGCTGACCGCGTCGAACGCACCAGGGCTGGCGCGCGCCTTTCTGGAACTGCACCGCGCCTACCGCCAGACCCACGAACGGCTGGCGAGCCTCGATGAGGCGCTAGGACGCGAGGATGCGCGCATGCAGGCCAGCCCCTGGGACGAGGTGCGCGATTTCTTCCATTACTGCGACAACTATATCGACGCGGTCGACCGCGCCGCCGAACGCTTTGCCCAGGGGGCGGGCCCCGGCGGCATTGCCGCGCATGCGATCCAGAGCCTGCGCGCAGAAGGTATCACCGTGCAGGAAAGCGACAGCGACGTGTTGCGCCGGTTCGAACCCGACGAACGCCGGCTGACGCTCTCGGCGCGGGCCGCGCCGGAAACCCGCAGTTTCCAGCTATTGCTTCAGGTGGCGCTCTTGAAACAGGACCAGCTGCTGGAGGCGACGCTGGACCTGGCGCGGTTCCAGTCCGAGGAGGCGCGCCAGATCGCGAAAATCGGGCTGGCCAACTATTTCGCCGGGGCCGCGCTGATGCCCTATACCGCGTTCCTGACGGCGGCGCGCGAAACGCGCCACGATCTTGAACGGCTGTCGACCACCTTCGGCGCGTCGATCGAACAGGTGGCGCACCGCCTTTCCACGCTGCAGCGCCCCGGCGCCAAGGGCGTGCCGTTCTTCTTTGTCCGGGTCGATCAGGCCGGCACGATCACCAAGCGGCACAGCGCCACGCGGCTGCAATTCGCGCGCTTCGGCGGCGCCTGCCCGCTGTGGAACGTGCACCGCGCGTTTGAGACGCCCGGGCGGTTCCTGCGCCAGCTTGCGGAAACGCCCGACGGCGTGCGCTACATCTCGATCGCGCGCGATGTCAGCAAGCCGGGCGGCCGGTTCGGCGCGCCGGTGCGCCGCTTTGCCATCGCGCTGGGCTGCGAGGTGGGCCATGCCGACAGCCTGGTCTACGCCGACGGGCTCGATGTGAGCGAGCGCCAGAATTTCGAACCCATCGGCATTTCCTGCCGCATCTGCGAACGCGTGCATTGCCATCAACGCTCGGTCCCGCCGCTGGAACGGCGGTTGTCGATCGACGCGAACGCGCGTGGCGTGCTGCCTTACGAGGTTGGCTGATGCTGAAGGTCGTGAGCCTTCTGGCGGCGGTGGCCCTGGGCGGGTGGCTAGCGATCGACCGGATCGAGCAGGATATGGTCTTCGGCTTCGATGGCACGCGGGTGGCCCCGGCGGCGGCGGGCGAACGGCGGCTTCGTGAAGTGATCTTTCCCAGCGGCGGGCATAACCTGATCCTGTGGGTGGCCGCCCCGAAGCCGGGCAAACCGGTGATCCTTTATTTCCACGGCAATGCCGGGAACCTGGCCCTGCGCAGCGGGCGGTTCCGGCGCTTCCTGGACCGCGGCTATGGTGTGGTGGCCATGGGGTATCGCGGGTCGTCGGGCTCGGGCGGACGACCGAGCGAGGTGGCGCTGATCTTTGATGCGCGGCGCCTGTTTGCCCGGATCAACGATTATGCGGGCAATGCGCCGGTGGTGATCTATGGCGAAAGCTTGGGCACCGGCGTGGCGGTGGGGATGCTGGCGGACAGCCGCAAGATGCCTGCTGGCGTGATCCTCGAGGCGCCGTTCACCTCGATCCGCGACGTCGCGCTGAGCGCCTATCCCGAGATGGAATCACTGGTGGACCGGATGCGGGCAAAGTTTGACAGCTTGTCGAAGGCGGGGGCGTTGCGCGCGCCGCTGCTGGTGCTGCACGGCGACCGCGATGCCGTGATCCCGATCAGCCAGGGGCGGCAACTTTTCGCTGCCGCCCCTGCTCGGATAAAGACATTCCTGACCGTGCCGGGTGGCGGCCACACCGATCTGTGGCGCAGCGATACCCTGCCGGTGATGTGGCGGTTCATCGACCGCCACGACAGGCCTTAGCCCTTGGACAGGATCGCGTAGATCTCGTCTTTCAGGTGGGCGCGTTTCTTGCGCAACTCGACCTCGGCCAGTTCTTCCATCGGCTCGACATTGGTTTCGGCGCGGTGCACGGCGCGGTTCAACTCGTGATATTCGTCGGCAAGCTTCGCGAAATGCGCGTCCGAGGTTTTCAGTTCCGTCATCTTTTCGGCGAATTCCGGGAATTCCTCGTGCAGCTCGTGCGGGGTGTGCGACATGCGCGTCTCTCCTCTTGTCTCATGATCCGGCGGCCAGATTAGGCGCCGCGGCGCCGTCCGGGCTTTGACTCGGATCAAAAGCGGCGCCGTTCGGGCCGCATATGTCGGGTTTTTCTGGCCCATGCAAGCAGACTCGGGGCAGGCTGGGGCCATGAAGATCAAAGATATCCGCATTCGCCCCCTCACCCTGCCGCTGGCCCAGCCCTATCACTGGACGCAAGGGGTGCGGCGTGCCTTCCACGTCAACCTGATCGAAATGGAGCTGGCGGATGGCACCGTTGGGCTGGGCGAGGCGACGGTGGCGCCCGACCAGGCCGCCAGCGTGCTGATCCTGAAGCGTCTGGCGCAGGTGCTGCTGGGCGAAAGCGTGTTCGACGCCGCGGTGCTGCGCGAGCGGGTGCTGCGCGAATGCTACATGGCGTTTGGCGCCAACACGCAGCGCGCGGCGAACCAGATGCTGTCGGGGCTGGATTTCGCGATGTGGGACGCGATGGGCAAACTCTCGGGGCGCCCGGTGCATGATCTGCTGGGCGGTGCGCAGCGGCGGCGGGTGGGCTATTTCTTTTTCCTGCAGGGTGACACGCCCGAGGAGCTGGCCCGCCACGCGGCACGGGGCGCGGCCGCCGGAGAGCGGGTGTTCTACCTGAAGGTGGGCCGCAACGAGGCCGCCGATCTGGAAATCGTGCGCGCGGTGCGCGCCGAGATCGGCGATGCGCGGCTGCGGCTGGATGCGAACGAAGGCTGGGACCCCTATCGCGCGATCCGGATGTGCCGCAAGTTCGAGCCCTATGACATTGATTTCATAGAGCAACCCACATCCAGCTGGTCGATCGAGGCGCTGGCGCATGTGCGGCAATCGGTGGGCATTCCGATCGTCGCCGACCAGGCTGCCTTTACCCTGTCGGATGTCTACGAGATCTGCCGGCGCCGCGCCGCCGACATGATCTGCATCGGCCCGCGCGAGGTGGGCGGCATCCAGAACATGCTGAAGGCCGCCGCGGTGGCCGAGGCGGCAGGGCTGAACATCTGCATCCATTCCAGCTTTACCACCGGCATCACCACCGCGGCCGAACACGCGATCGCGCGGATGATCCCGAACCTCGACGACGGTAACCAGATCATGTGGCAGCTGGCGCGCGACAATATCGTGGCCGCCCCCGCGCTGGCACCGGTCGAAGGCTGGCTCGACCTGCCCGACGCGCCGGGGCTGGGGATCACGCTGGACGCGGGGCTGGTCTCAGGGTTGGAAAGCTGAACCGGTCAGCCGCCGAAAACATGGCCAACCGGGGCACCTGGGGCGAAGACCAGTTGAACAAATCTGCACCAGTCTTCAGGATAGACGCTTGAAATCTGTCCGCCACGGCACCTGACCATGTCCCTGGAAATCCTCTTCGTGCTCTTGCTTTTCGCGGCTGCGGCCGTGCTGCTGGCGACCGAGATCATTCCGCCCGAGATCACGGCGCTTGGACTTGTCGTGGCTCTTGGTGCGACCGGGGTCATCACGGCCCGGGAAGCGTTCCAGGGCTTCGCGAGCGAGACGATCGTCGTGCTTGCCTGCGTGATGGTCCTGTCGCGCAGGCTCGCGTATTCGATCACGTTGATCGGGCTGTCCGCACGCCTGGTGGGGCAGTTCAAGGGCGCCCCGGCCGCGATTACGGCGCGCCTGATGGCCGGTTCGGCCGCCCTGTCGACGATCTTCAGCAACACCAGCACGACCGCCGTGATGATGCCCGTTGCGATCGCCGCGGCGCGCAGGGCGAAAACCGAACCGGCGCGTTTCCTGATGCCGATCGCCTTCGCCTCGATGATGGGCGGCTCGGCGACGCTGATCGGCACGTCGACCAACCTTGCCATGAGCGGGGCGATCACCCAGGCGGGCCTCGACCCCTTCGGCCTGTTCGAATTCTTCTGGGTCGGGCTGGCAGTGACCGTCGCCGGTATCGCCACCATGATGCTGGTCGGAAACCGCCTTGTCCCCATGCGCGGCGGGGCGAGCGACGGTGAGGGCGGCGAAGAGCTCTTTCTTGCCGCGCTGGTCGTTGCAGCCGGTTCGCGGGCAGAGGACAAGGCGATTGGCGAACTGGGGCTGCCCGAGATCGGCGCCAAACCGCTTGCCATCGACGCCGGGGAAGGCCGGCTTGCGGCCCACCCGCGCCGAAAGGTGCATGAAGGCAACCAGATCATCATAAGGGCGACGCGCGACGCACTCTCGGTTCTGCTGGACGATGACCGTTTCCTCGTCGATGGGCTTTCGGAGAACACCAGGGGGCGGGTCGGCGCCGAGGCAATCCTGCTTCCGGGGTCGCAATGGATCGGCCTTTCGGTGGCACGCGCGCGCCGCCAGCTTTCCCCCGAGGTGGCGTTGGTCGGTGTCAGGCGTTCGGGTTATGGCCGTGCCGCTCTCGTGGGTCTCATGCGGCTTCGGGCCGGCGACATCCTGTGGCTTGTCGGCAGCGAAGACGGCGTCGCGGCGGTCGATTCCGATGTCGACATCTACCTGGCGCGCGACGAAGAGCCAGTTGCGCCGGGGCGGCGCGAGGGGTGGTACACGCTGTGCGCATTGATCGGCGCCATCGTCATCGCCGCAGCCGGGTTGCTTCCCCTGAGCATTGCACTGACGGCCGCGGTGCTTGGCCTGATCCTGTCGGGGCGGTTCACGCTGCGCGATGCATTTGCCATGGTCTCGTGGCGGGTTCTCATCCTGATCGGCGGCATGACCAGTTTCGGCCTCGCGATGCTTCAGACCGGTGCCGCGGATTGGCTGGCGACAGCGATCTTCCGGCATGTCGCGCCGATGGGCCTTCCCGCCGTTCTCGTTGCGCTCTCGGTGTTGACAGTCTTGCTGACGCAACCTTGCTGACGCAACCCCTGTCCAACGCGGCCGCCGCCCTGACGATGCTGCCGATCGCGATCGCGCTCGCCGACAACCTTGGTGTCGATCCAAGGCCACTGGCGATCATCGTCACCTTGTCGGCCTCCTTGTCCTTCATCGCGCCGCTTGAGCCGGCATTGCTTCTTGTCTACGGGCGCGGGAACTATCGCCTGTTGGATTTCGTCAGGGCCGGTGTCCCACTGACCGTTGTTTCCTTGGCGATCGTTCTTCTCCTTGTTCCGTGGATCTGGCCAGTGTGAGCGCCCTACGCCTGCATTCGGCGGGGCACATACCCGCCAGCAGCGTTCAGGGCCGTCCTGCACATGTGAAAGGCGGCGGCATACCGCCCTACCCCATGTCGCCGCCGTATTTCAGCAGCACCGGCACGATCACGTCCTCCTCGTCGGTGAGGTGACGTTCGAGGAACCGTTCGAATTCTTCGTGCACGTCGAGAAGGCGGCCCGGCTCTCCTGCCCGGCCGGCATTGAGATCCTCAAGCAGCGCGTTGGTCGCCCCGGCGAGCGCGTGGATATGCCCGTCGAGCGCGTGGTGATCGGCGTCGAGCATCTCGAACCCGCGCGCGAGGCGGAAATCGAAACGTTTGAGCTGCGGGAAATAATGGTGATCCTCGACCATGTGATGTTCGTGCAGCTGGTTGAGGAAGAACCCGGTGTAGCGGGTAATCTCGGTGCCGAAGCGCTCCTGCGGGTTGGCGATGTGCATGCGCGTGGCGTTCTGCATCCGGCTCATCACCTCGCGGAACATCATGTGCCGGTCGAGCCAGAAGGCGATGAGATCGGAAAAGGCGGGATGATCGCGCCAGCCCGCGCGCGGGAATTTCTCAAGCAGCACCTTGAGTTCGTCCGGCAACCCGTGGCGGGTGGCGATATCGAGCGCCGCGTCACTCAAAGCGCATAGACCCGGTCGGCGGTGCCCTTGAACATGGCGTCCTGCGCAGCCGTGTCATAGCGCGCGGCGATCTTCTTCATCGCGTTCCAGTAGACCACGTACCCGACCGACAGCTTGTCGACCGGGAAATTGCTTTCGAACATGCAGCGTTCGGGGCCGAAGATCTCGATCATGTGGTGATAGTAATGCGCCTGCGCTTCGACGAGTTCGTCGGACCCTGGCGGCACGTCGCGCCCGTCCCAGCCGAACCCGTTCACCGGCATCGCCAGCCCGCCCAGTTTGGCCACCACGTTGGGACACTCGGCAATCGCCGCCATCTCGCGCTGCCAGTCGGCGAAACGGTCTTCACGGAGTCCGGCAAAGCGCACCGTGCCCATCGGCGTACCGAAATGATCCAGGATGATCGTGGTGCCGGGACAGGCCCGGGCAAGCTCCAGGAACTCGCCGTTCTGCGGGTGGAAATGCCAGGTGTCAAAGGTCAGTCCACGCTCGCCCAGGAGCGCGACACCGCGCTGGAAATCGGGATCGAGGTAGAGATGCGGGATCGGCTGGCCCTGGAACATGATGCGGTCGCGCTCCTCGTCCCAGGCGCCGGCGTGGCGGATTCCGCGAAAACGCCGGCTGGCCGCCTGGTGCGCGTCAAGCACGGCATTGAGCGTCTCGGGGGCCAGGCGCAGGTTGGCATGGGCCACGATGGCGGCGACCTGCGCCCGCTCGGGATGGCCCGCGGCCTCTTCGGCGATGGCCTCGACATAGTCGGTTTCGGCGACGGGGGCGAAGGGTTCGGGGCTGGAGCGGTCATAGCCCGCGCCGCATTCGATGAACACGGTGCGGGTGACGTTGTGGCCCGACTGGGTATCGGCCCAGAGCTGGGGCAGCTCGTAGCGGCTGCCCAGCCGTTCAGGCCACAGATGGTGATGCGGATCCGTGATCTCGCGCGCGGGGTCGATGATCTCTTCGCGGACCTGCGCGTGCCAGTCGTTGAGGTCTTCGGGATAAATCATGCGCTGCCTCCGTTTCCTGCAGCCTAGGCCCCTGCCCCGGCCGCGACAAATGTTTCGTCGCGTCGGG
The DNA here is from genome assembly GCF_005434965.1 of Marimonas lutisalis. Lineage (GTDB taxonomy): Bacteria > Pseudomonadota > Alphaproteobacteria > Rhodobacterales > Rhodobacteraceae > Marimonas_A > Marimonas_A lutisalis. Next base: position 978,293 of record NZ_SKCI01000001.1, on the reverse strand, counting down.
GACACGAGGGCGCGCGCCCTCGTGCGGCGGGGCCGCGCGGCCCCGCCCGCCCCTGCCCGGCGGCTGGCGCGGCCGGTCAGCGCTGCGCGGTCTGCCAGTCGGGATGAATCCAGGGCCGGTCATTGGCGGCCGGCAGCGGCGTGCGGCCAAGGATGTGATCGGCGGCCTTTTCACCCACCATGATCGAGGGACCGTTGAGGTTGCCGTTGGTGATGCGCGGGAAGATCGAGCTGTCGGCCACGCGCAGCCCGTCGACGCCGATCACCCTCGTGTCGGGATCAACCACCGCCATCGGATCATCCGCGCGCCCCATCCGGCAGGTGCCGCAGGGGTGATAGGCACTTTCGGCGTGCTCTCGGATGAAGGCATCAAGCTGGTCGTCCGTCACCTTGTCGGCGCCGGGCTGGATCTCGTGCTTGACGAAGGGTTTGAACGCCTCCTGGGCAAAGATTTCGCGCGTCAGCCGCAGGCATTGCCGGAAATCCACCCAGTCCTGCTCGGTGCTCATGTAGTTGAAGAAGATGCGCGGCGCCTCGGCCGGGTCGGCGGATTTGAGGGTGACGGCCCCGCGCGAGGGTGAGCGCATCGGCCCGACATGGGCCTGGAAACCGTGGCCTTCGGCGGCGGCGCGACCATCATAGCGCACGGCGAAGGGCAGGAAATGGAACTGGATGTCGGGATATTCCACGCCCGCGCGCGAGCGGATGAAGCCGCAGGATTCGAAATTGTTCGACGCCCCCAGCCCGGTGCCGGTGAACATCCATTGCGCGCCAATCAACGCCTTGGACACCAGATTCCAGTGCTTGTAGAGCGTGACCGGCTGGCTGGCGGCCATCTGGAAATAGACCTCCAGGTGGTCCTGCAGGTTCTGGCCCACGCCGGGGCGGTCGGCGATCACGTCGATGCCGTGCTCGGCCAGATGCGCGGCCGGGCCGATGCCCGACAGCATTAGGAGTTTCGGCGAATTGAAGGCCGAGGCGGCGACGATCACCTCTGCGCTGGCCGAGACGATCTCGCGCGTCGCGCCGCGGGCGATCTCGACACCAGTGGCCCGGCCCTGCTCGATCACGATCCGCGTGGCCAGGCCGCGCACAACGCTGACGCGCCCGGTTTTCAGCGCCGGTTTCAGATAGGCATTGGCCGCCGACCAGCGCCGCCCCTTCCAGACGGTCTGCTCGAACGGGCCGAAGCCTTCCTGCTTTTCGCCGTTATAGTCGTCGGTGGTCTGGTATCCCGCCTGTGCGCCGGCCTGAACGAAGGCATGGTAGAGCGGGTTGCGGCGGGGCCCGCGGCTAACATGCAGCGGGCCATCCGAACCGCGCCAGGCTGGATCGCCGCCATGGCCGCCATCGTCCCAGCTCTCCATCCGCTTGAAATAGGGCAAAACGTCGGCATAGGCCCAGCCCGCCGCCCCCGCATCGGCCCAGTGGTCGAAATCGCGGGCATGGCCGCGTACATAAACCATGCCGTTGATCGAGCTCGATCCGCCGATCACCTTGCCGCGCGGCGCCACTAGGCGGCGGCCACCGAGGCCCGGTTCGGGTTCGGTCATGTAGCCCCAGTCATAGCGGGACATGTTCATCGGGTAGGAAAGCGCCGCGGGCATCTGGATGAAGGGCCCAGCATCCGTGCCGCCATGTTCGATGACGATGACGCGGCGCCCGGCCTCGGCCAGGCGGTAAGCCATGGCGCAGCCGGCAGAGCCCGCGCCGACGATGACGTAATCGGCCTGCATCAGAAGGTATTCCTCAGCTCGTCATAAGAAACCATGACCGTCTTGCGATAGGCCGGGCGCTCGGCCAGCCGCGCGTGATAGGCGGCCAGCGCGGGCAGGTCCCGGCGGTCGAGTTCGGTGTCGAAATAGCGATAGAGAACGTGGCCGAACTGGATATCGGCCAGCGTGAGCGCATCGCCGCAGAGATAGGCGGACTGGGCCAGCCGTGGCTCGGCCTTGGCCAGTTCGGCCTCGAAGCGGTCGAGGTTGCGGCGGATCAGGGCCGGATCGCGCCGTTCGGGCGCGGTGCGCGTGTTGCGCCAGAAGACCGGGCCGGTGAAAGCCTTGGCCACGTCATGCTTGGCCCATTCGGCCCACATGTCGGTGCGCGCACGGGCCAGCGGATCAGCGGGCCAGAAACTATCATCTCCATGCAGGGTGGCGAGGTAGCGCAGAATCGCGCCGGTTTCGAAAAGCGCGGTGTCGCCCACTGTCAGCACCGGGATCTTGCCATGCGGGTTCATCGCGCGGAACGCAGGCGTATCGAGGCCCCCGTAAACCTCGCCGTAATCAAGGCGCGTATAGGCAAGCTCCAGCTCTTCGAGCCCCCACAAAAGTGCCTGCACGTTCGATGACGTGGCCCGCCCATAGACCGTCAGTTCCTGCGCCGCTGCCTGCATTTCTATTTCGCCCGCAGCGCCTCGTAGGAGACCATGGCGTGATCGCGATAGGCCGGGCGCTCCTGCAGGCGTTCGTAATAGGCCTCGAGCGCGGGCAGCGCCGGGCGCGGCCAGGTCATGGTGAAGAACCGGTGCAGCGGGTGGCCGCAGGCGATATCGGCAAAGGTGAAATCGTCACCGCCGACCCATTTGCGGCCCTGAAGCCGGGTGTCGAGGATTTCCGCAAGCGGCGTGAGCGCGGCGGTGATCCGGTCGAGATCGGCCGGATCACGCGTGGCAGGTGACTGGCGCACGTCGTATTTGAACAGCTCCAGCACCTGTGCGGCAAAGCTGTTCTTGCCCCATTCCGCCCAGCTGTCGAGCGGCCCGCGCAGGACCGGATCGGCCGGCCAAAACGTGCCCTCGCCGTATTTTGCGGCCAGGTAGCGCAGGATCGCGGCGCTTTCAAAGAGCGCCACCGGTCCGTCCTCGATCGCGGGCACCAGGCCCATCGGGTTCATCGCCAGGAATGCCTCGGACCGGGTCGAGGCATGGCCGGCGCCGAAATCGAGCCGTTCGTGCGGGATGTCCAGTTCATGCACCGTCCACATGACAAGCTGCACGTTCACCGAATTGTTGCGGCCATAAACCCTGAGCATCATTCCCCCCTCGGAAAACGCTGGTTTTCCTCCAGCACGTTGAGATCCATGTGATTGCGCATGTAGCGTTCGCTGGCCTTCTGCAGCGGCTGGTAATCCCATGGAAAATACCCGCCCTGGCGCAGCGCCTCGTAAACCACCCAGCGCCTGGCCTGGCTTTCGCGCACCTCGGCGTCGAACTGTTCAAGATCCCAGCGCGCTGCAGCCTCGACCCGGAAAAGTTCGAGCACCTTGGCGTGACCCGGATCCTCGGCCAGGTTGGTCAGCTCGTTGGGATCAGTCTCAAGATCGAAGAGCTGTTCGGGATCAAGCGCGCAATTGGTGTATTTCCAGCGCCCCGCGCGCAGGGCCACCATCGGCGAGTAAGAGGCTTCGGCGGCGTATTCCATCGCCACCGGCGTGCGGCGGACACGGCCCTGCCCCAGCGGCACCAGGCTTTCGCCGGTGGTCCAGGGCATGACCTCGTCCATGGACACGCCCGCCAGCTCGCACAGGGTCGGGCAGATGTCGATGTTCGAGACCGGCTCGGCCACGCGGCCCGGGTTCATCACGCCGGGGGCCGCGATCATCAGCGGCACGCGGGCAGAACCCTCGAAGAAGGACATCTTGAACCACAATCCCCGCTCGCCCAGCATGTCGCCGTGATCGGAAACAAAGAGGATGATCGCCTCCTGCCGGGTCGCATCAAGCGCCTCGAGCACCTCGCCGATCTTGTCGTCGATATAGGAAATGTTGGCGAAATACGCCCGGCGGGAGCGCGCGATATCCTCGTCGGTGATGTCGTAGCTGCGCCAGTCGTTGGCATCGAAGATGCGCTGCGAATGCGGGTCGAGATCGTCATAGGGGATCGCCGGAACTTCGGGCGCCAAATGCTTGCAATCGCGATATAAATCCCAGCATTTGCGCCGCGCGACGTAAGGGTCGTGCGGATGGGTGAAGCTGACGGTCAGCATCCAGGGCCGCTCGTCCAACCCGCGGGCCAGGTCGTAAACCTTGGCACGCGCGTGATAGGCGACCTCGTCATCGTATTCCAGCTGGTTGGTGATCTCGGCCACGCCCGCGCCGGTGACCGAGCCCATGTTGTGATACCACCACTCGATCCGTTCGCCCGGCTTGCGGTAATCGGGCGTCCAGCCGAAATCGGGCGGGTAGATATCGGTGGTCAGCCGTTCCTCGAAGCCGTGCAGCTGATCGGGGCCGACGAAATGCATCTTGCCCGACAGGCAGGTCCGATAGCCCGCCCGGCGCAGGTGGTGGGCATAGGTCGGGATGGACGAGGCGAACTCGGCCGCGTTGTCGTAAACGCCGTTCTGGCTGGGCAGTTGCCCCGACATGAATGCCGCGCGCCCCGGCGCACAAAGCGGCGAGGCGGTATAGGCATTCACGAACCGCGTCGAGCGGTCAGACAGTTTGCGCAGGTTGGGCGCATGCAGCCAGTCGGCCGGTCCGTCGGGAAACAGCGTGCCGTTCAGCTGGTCGACCATGAAGATCAGGATGTTGGGTTTGCTCATGATAATCCCTGTTCCAGTTCGAGCGTGACATAGCCCATGACCTGGGCCACCGCCCCGGCCCCGTCCGGCGTTCCCTGTCCCAGGCTCTGGCGCAGGTAGACCCCGTCGATCAGGGCGGCGACGCGTTCGGACACGTCGCAGGCCCGCGCGCCGGTCACCAGGCGCAGCGCGTGACACAGGTTCGAGCGCAGCCGCCGGTGATAGACGTTCAGCAGCCGCCGCGCCTGGTCCGAGGTCTGGGCCAGCACGTAGAAATTCATCCAGGCCGCAACCGTTTCGGCACGGAAGTTGCGTGGGCTGAACGAGGCGCGCACGATCGCCTCGACCCGTTCAGCGGGCGTGTCGGCCATGGCCAGCGCGCCGCGCACTTCGGCGGCATAGACGCCCATCGTATACCGCATGGCGGCCACGAAGATCTGCTCCTTGCCGCCGAAATAGTGATGCGCCAGTGCGCTCGACATGCCGGCCCGGCGCGCGATCTGGCTCACGGTCACGTCGAGCGTGCCGTGTTCGCCGATCTCGGCAATCGTGGCTTTTACCAGAGCCTCACGTCGGATAGGCTCCATCCCAAGCTTGGGCATCGCGCGGTCCACTTCGCTGTGCCCAAAAAGCTTGTGTCGTTTTTATTGACTCGTCAATCAAGAAAAATCAGGGAGATCCCGAAATGACCATCAAGACCACCCTTTCCGCCCTCGCGATTGCCACGATGGCAGCCGCGCCGGCGCTGGCCGGCAGCCATTCGGCCTGCGGCACGGTCACCTTTTCCGACGTCGGCTGGACCGACATCACCGCGACCACGGCGGCCACCACCACCGTGCTGAAGGCGCTGGGATACGAGACCGACGTCAAGGTGCTCTCGGTGCCGGTGACCTATACCGCCATGGCCGAAGGCGATGTCGACGTCTTCCTGGGCAACTGGATGCCCACGATGGAGGCCGATATCGCCCCCTACCGCGAAGCAGGCACCGTCGACACCGTGCGCGAGAACCTGGAAGGCGCGAAATACACGCTGGCCACCAATGCCAAGGGCGCCGAGATGGGGATCAAGGATTTCGCCGATATCGCGGCCCAGGCCGAGGCGCTCGACAGCACGATATATGGCATCGAGCCCGGCAATGACGGCAACCGCCTGATCATGGACATGATCGCCGAGGATGCCTTTGGCCTGAAGGGCTTCGAGGTGAAGGAATCTTCGGAACAGGGCATGCTGGCCCAGGTCGAGCGCGCCACCAAGAAGGGCGAGCCGGTGGTCTTTCTCGGCTGGGAGCCGCACCCGATGAACGCCAATTTCGATCTCACCTACCTGACCGGCGGCGATGACTGGTTCGGCCCCAACCTGGGCGGCGCCACGGTCTATACCAACACACGTGCGGGCTATGTGGAAGAGTGCAAGAACGTCGGCGCCCTTCTGGGCAACCTCAAGTTCACGCTGGCCATGGAAAACGAGATCATGGGCGCGATCCTGAACGATGGCGAGGCCCCCGAGGATGCCGCCGCGGCCTGGCTCAAGGCCAACCCGGACGCGTGGCAAGCCTGGCTTGACGGCGTGACCACCATGGATGGTGGCGATGCCGTGGCCGCGGTGAACGCCGCGCTGGGCATGTAAGGAACATGCGGCGGGCGCATCACGTCCGCCGCACCCGTAAGACCCGGCAATGAACTGGCTGACAGATAACAAGATCCCGGTCGGCAAACTCGCCAGGGACGCCTTCGACTGGCTGCAGGAAACCGGCGAGCCGTTCTTCGACTGGCTGTCCTTCGCGATGGAGCTGCTGATCGATGGCATCCTGTGGGTGCTGCAATCCCCGCCCGAACTGGTGGTCGTGGCTGGCTTCGTGGCGCTCACCTGGGTGCTGCAGCGGGGGTGGAAGGTCCCGCTCCTGGTAGGCTTGGGCTTTCTTTTCATCCTCAACCAGGGCTACTGGGAGGAGACCACCGAGAGCCTGACCCTGGTGCTGTCGGCCTGCGTGGTCTGCATGGCGGTGGGCGTGCCCATCGGCATCGCCGCGGCGCACCGGCCCCGGCTCTATGCCGCGATGCGCCCGGTGCTCGACCTGATGCAGACACTGCCCACCTTCGTCTACCTGATCCCGGCGATCGTCTTTTTCGGCATCGGCATGGTGCCGGGGCTCATCGCCACGGTGATCTTCGTGCTGCCCGCGCCGATACGGCTCACGCATCTGGGCATCGTCTCGACCCCGCAACCGCTGATCGAGGCGGCGCAGGCCTTCGGCGCCACGCCACGGCAGCTCTTGTGGAAGGTCGAGCTGCCCTATGCCCTGCCGCAGATCATGACCGGGCTCAACCAGACGATCATGCTGTCGCTCTCGATGGTGGTGATCGCCGCGCTGGTGGGCGCCGACGGGTTGGGCGTGCCGGTGGTGCGCGCGCTCAACTCGGTCAACACGGCGCTGGGTTTTGAATCGGGGATCATCATCGTGGTGGTCGCCATCATGCTGGACCGGATGCTGAGGATCGACCGCAAATGAAGGCCGTTGTTTTCGACAAGGTGTCCATCGTCTTCGGCGACAGGTCCGAATCCGCCCTGCCCCTGATGGACCAGGGGCTTGAGCGCGAGGAGATCCAGACCCGCACCGGCCAGGTGCTGGGCGTGCATGACTGCGTACTCGAGGTCGAGGAAGGCGAGATCCTGGTGCTGATGGGGCTTTCGGGCTCGGGCAAATCCACGCTCCTGCGCGCGGTCAACGGGCTCAACCCGGTGGTGCGCGGGCAGGTCAGCGTGCGCCGCGGCGATCAGATGGTCGACATCACCCATGCCGATGCCCGCACCCTGCGCGAGATGCGGCTGAGCCAGATCGCCATGGTGTTCCAGGCCTTTGGCCTGCTGCCCTGGCGCACGGTGCGCGAAAACGTGGGCCTTGGCCTGGAACTGGGCGGGATGAGCGCCGATGACCGGCGCGAAAAGGTCGACCGCCAGCTCGAAATCGTCGGCCTCGCGGACTGGGCCGAGCGCAAGGTCGGCGATCTCTCGGGCGGGATGCAGCAGCGCGTGGGCCTTGCCCGCGCCTTTGCCACTGACGCGCCGATCCTCCTGATGGACGAGCCCTATTCGGCGCTCGATCCGCTCATTCGCACGCGCCTGCAGGACGAATTGCTGGACCTGCAGCAAACCCTCAAGCGCACGATCATCTTCGTCAGCCACGACCTCGACGAGGCGTTCAAGATCGGCAACCGCATCGCCATCATGGATGGCGGGCGGATCGTGCAATGCGGCACCCCGCAGGAGATCTTCTCGAACCCCGCCAACGATTACGTCGCCGATTTCGTCGCCCACATGAACCCGCTGGGCGTGCTCTGCGCGCGCGACGTGATGGAGGCCGTGACGGGCACGCCGCAGGTCACCGTGCCGCCCGACACCGATATCCGCACGGTGATGGACAAGGTCGGCCATTCCGGCGCGCCGGTAGGCGTGGCCGAAGGCGGCCGGATCATCGGCCAGGTCACCAAGGACGGCGTGCTGGCCAAACTGCTCGACCCGCGCGGCTGAGGTGAGCGCCCGCGCGCGCGGGCGCCCGACGCGGCCGCGCGGCCGCGTTCCCCGCTCAGAACTTGGTCGCCGGCACCACCGGCGTGCGCAGGCGCCGCTTCAGCATCGCCTCGCGCCAGGTCATGAAGGAGATTGCCCCGACGATCACCAGCCCGCCGATGATCACCCAGATGTCCACCCCTTCGCCGAAGACGAAAGCCCCCAGGAGCACCGCCCAGACCAGTTGGAGGAAGCCCACCGGCTGGGTTACCGTCACCGGCGCCGCCTCCAGCGCGAGCGACATGGTGTAATGCCCCGTCGTGGCCAGAAAGGCCACGCCCAGCAGCAAGAGAAGCTCGTGCAGCGTGGGGGTCACCCAGTTGGCGATCGCCAGCGGCGCCAGCCCGATCGTCACCGTGATCGACAGCATCGTCACCGTCACCGCCGCGCCGGTTTCATCGGCCATCCGCTTGGCCGTCAGGTAGGAAACGGCAAAGAACACCGCCGCGATCAGCATCGCCAGGTGCCCCGGCCCGATTTCGCGAAACCCCGGGCGCAGGATAATCAGCGCGCCCACCAGCGCGGCCACCACCGCGAGGATGCGCCGCAGGTGCAGGGCTTCGCCCAGGAACAGCGCCGCCCCCAGCGTGACATAGACCGGCGAGAGATAGTTCATCGCGGTGACATCGGCGATCGGAATGCGCGCCATGGCAAAGAACCACAGCGACACACCCGCCGTATGGGCGATACCGCGCACCGAAAAGATCTTGAGCTGCCGTGCGCTCAGCCGCACCCGCAGCATTGGCCGGATCATCGGGATCAGGAATATCAGGCCCATCGCGTAGCGCAGGAACGCCGCCTCGGGCGCGGGGATTCGGGTGCCCAGCACCTTGACCACCGCCGTGACGCCCACGAACAGGACGCCCGTGACGATCATCCACATGACCCCGATCACGGGGCGCGCTGACGGAACCTCTCCCATGGCGGCATCTGGGCATGAAGTGCGAAATGCCGCAAGCGATAACTTGTTAACATCCCCGCCCACCCGGCATTTGCAAAGCGGGTTTGACAATCCCGCATGGCTTGCGAAGGTAGGCCCATGCGCCGCGCCCTTGCCCTGCTCGTCCTGCTCTTTGCCCTGCCGGCCCCGGCGGTGGTGGCGGACGGCCTGGCCGAGGTACCGGGCGATTGCGCGCCGCCCTCGGACACGGTCATCGACACGCTGATCCACTGGATCGGCGCGAACAGCCCTTATGACGTGCGCGCGCTGCACGCCGCCCCGCCCTCGGTATCCTTCTGCCGCACCGGGCAGGAGATCACCTACGAAGGCCAGGACCTGATCGTCGATGAACTCCTCCGCGCCGCCTATGACGCCCGGGCCAATCGCATCTACCTTGTCCTGCCCTGGCACGAGGACGATCCGCGCGACCGCTCGGCCCTGCTGCACGAACTGGTGCATGCCGCGCAGATGGGTGCCGCGGACTGGCCCTGCGTGCAGGCGATGGAATGGGATGCCTACCAGCTTCAGGCCGAATGGCTGCGCCAGCAGGGGATCGACCCCGGTTTCAACTGGTTCGATATCTACATGCGCGCGCAATGCCCGAAGGACATTCATCCGTGAACGCCTAAACCCGGGTGATAAACCGCCTGAACCGCGGTTCCGGTTTCCCCACCCGGTCCCGGGTTGAGTGGACGCGGCCATCCCCCCGCCCCAGGTTTCGGTCATCCCCGGGCACCTCCGCCCGGACCGAAACCTCGAAAGGACCCAAGACATGTTCAAGACAACCGTAGCCGCCCTCGCCCTTGCCATTGCCACCACCTCGGCCGCCTTCGCTTCGGACAGCGCGCAACTGACCGACCAGACCCGCAACCAGATCCGCGAAAAACTGGTCGCCGAGGGCTATGAGGTCGGCAAGATCAAGACCGAAGACGGCATGTACGAGGCCTATGCCAAGAAAGACGGCAACCGGTACGAGATCTACCTCGATGCGCAGCTGAACGTCGTGCGCACCAAGATCGACGACTGAGGCAACATCGCCCGGGGCAGCCCCTGTGCGCCCAGGGCCCGACGACAGGAGGCCCCGAGATGAAACAGATTCGCGTTTGGGATCCGCTTGTGCGGGTCTTTCACTGGTCACTGGTGCTGGGTTTTGGCGCCAACGCGCTGGTGATCGACGATGACAGCAAACTGCATGAATGGGTCGGCTGGTTCGTCCTGGGCCTTGTCGGCCTCCGCATAATCTGGGGCGTGATCGGCACGAAACACGCGCGGTTTTCGGATTTCCCGCCCAGCGCCGCGGCGGCGATGGATCAGGTGGCCGACATGGCCCGGGGCCGGCGCCGCATCCACCTGGGCCACACGCCGCTGGGGGCGCTGATGATCTACAACCTGCTGCTGACGCTCTTGGCAATCGGGCTCTCTGGCTGGTTGATGACCACCGATGCGTTCTGGGGCGTGGAATGGCCCGAGGAACTGCACGAGGCCGCGGTGGCCTGGGCCGAGATCTCGGTGGTTGTGCATGTTGTCGCCGTTTTCGTCGAAAGCGCACGCACCCATGTCAATCTGCCGCGCGCCATGCTAACCGGTGTCAAGAGTATTCCCGAGCGTTGATCATGTCATGAGTCCGACCCGAACCAACCACACGACCCCGCTCTCGCTGATGGTGCTGATCGCCGTGCAGGCGGTCTGCGCCATCTTCTTTCTCAGCGACCTGATCGCCGATTTCGGCGAGCTGGGCGGCGCGATCCTGGCCGAAAAGCATCTGGTGATCGAGGCGATCGCCACCCTGTCGCTGATCGCCGCTATCGCCATCGAGCTGCGCCTGATGCTGCGGCTTCTGCGCCGCGAGGCCGACCTGGTGCAAAGCCTGGGCATGGCGCGCGCCGCCGTGCAGGAGGTGATCGAGGCGCATTTCGACGCCTGGAAACTGTCGCCCAGCGAACGCGACGTGGCCAATTTCCTGGTCAAGGGCCTGTCGATTTCCGAGATGGCCGAACTGCGCGGCAATGCCGAGGGCACGATCAAGGCACACCTGAACGCGATCTGCCGCAAGTCCGGCACCCATAACCGCGCCGAGCTGATGAGCATTCTGGTCGATGCGATGATGGGGGCCGAAGCGGGCGAAACGCCCGGGCTCAAGGCAGCGGAATGAAGTCCTGATCGTCGCCGGGCGGTAGCTGAAACCGTCCGTGTTCCCAGTCGCCGGCGGCCCAGGCCTCTTTTGCCGCCTCGATCTTGTCGCGGCTCGAGGCCACGAAGTTCCACCAGATATGGCGCGGCCCGTTCAGCGTCTCGCCGCCCAGCGCCATGATCCGCGCGCCCTGTTCACCGGCGCTCAGCGTGATCGCGTCGCCGGGGCGGAACACCATCATTTGTCCGGCCGCGAAGGTTTCGCCGGCGATGCTCACCGCACCTTGGGTGACGTAAACGCCCCGGTCCTCGTGATCGTCGGGTAATGGCAGCATGGCACCCGGCTGCATCGTGACGTCGGCATAGAACATGTCGGTAAACGTGCTGACCGGTGCGGTCTCGCCCCAGCCGCGGCCCATGATCAGGTGCAACGCCTTGCCTTCTCCCTCGATCAAGGGAAGCGCTTTTTTACCATGATGTTCGAAACTTGCGGGGCGTTCTTCATGCTGCTCGGGCAGCGCCACCCAGGTCTGGATGCCGAACAGCCTGGATTGCCCGGCACGGGTTGCTGCACTGGTGCGTTCGGAATGCGTCACCCCGTTGCCCGCCACCATCCAGTTCACCTCGCCGGGATAGATCATCTGGTGGGTGCCCAGGCTGTCGCGGTGCTCGAACTCGCCCTCATAGAGATAGGTCACCGTGCCCAGCCCGATATGCGGATGCGGGCGCACGTCGATGCCCTGCCCGGTGATGAATTCGGCCGGGCCCATCTGGTCGAAGAAGATGAACGGGCCGACCATCTGTCGTTTGGGCGCGGGCAGCGCCCGGCGCACCTCGAACCCGCCCAGGTCGCGGGCGCGCGGGATGATCAGCGTTTCGATATCGTCCAGCCGCCCTGCGGCGGGGCATTGCGGTTCGATCGCGGGGTTCCAGCTCATGGGATGCTCCTCCTGTTCGCTGGACCAAAACTGGGGCCGCGGCCCGGGCCGGGCAATTCTGCCCACCTGCACAGACCCTGTGCGCGTCTCAGGCCCCGATCAGAAGTTTCGCCGCAATCGACCACATCGTGGCGCCCACGATCACGTCCAGCACCCGCCAGGACGTGGGCCGCGCGAAAAGCGGCGCCAGCAGCCGCGCGCCGTAACCGAGGCTGAAGAAAAAGGTGAAACTGGCCGCCATCGCCCCCAGCGCGAAGGCGATCTTGTCGTCATATTGCGCACTGACCGAGCCCAGGAGCACCACGGTATCGAGATAGACATGCGGGTTGAGCCAGGTCAGCGCCAGCACCGTCAGCAACACGCCGCGCAGGGAATGGCGCGCCTCGCCGCCCGCGTCCAGCACCTCGCCGCCCTGCCAGGCCGACCAGAAATTGCGCGCGCCATACCAGATCAGGAAGGCCGCGCCAAAGGCGCGCATCGCCCATTCCAACCACGGGATCGCCCGCGCCAGCGCGCCGAAGCCCGCCACCCCTGCCGCAATCAGGATCGCGTCCGACAGCGCACAGGTGAAAACCGTTACAAACACATGCTCGCGCCGGATGCCCTGCCGCAGGACAAAGGCGTTCTGCGCCCCGATGGCAAGGATGAGCGAAAAGCCCAGCGCGAATCCGGCAATGGCGGCCTGCATGTCCCTGCCCCTCTCTGGTCCCGCCCGGGTATGCCCAAGGCGCGCACAACCGGCAAGAGGGGTTTCGGGGGCTTTGCATTCCTGCACGGCTCTGCCACGCTGCGGCGAAACCGGAAAGGAGACCACCGATGCCCGAGATGATCTATGATGCCGATGGCACCGAATGCCACGGATACCTAGCCCTGCCAAAGGGCGATGGCCCGTTCCCGGGCGTGCTGGTGGTGCCGGCCTTCATGGGGCTTTCCGACATGGAACGCGGCCATGCCGACCGGCTGGCGGCGCTGGGTTACGTGGCGCTGGGGGTCGATTACTATGGTGGCGGCACGCTGGCGGCCAGCCGCGAAGAGGCGGCGCAGAACATGGCCGCGCTCAATGGTGACCGGCCCTTGCTGGCCGCGCGGATTGCTGGGGCGCTTTCAGCGCTGCAAGGGCTCGAAATGGTCGATGCGGGCCGCACCGGCGCGGTGGGATATTGCTTTGGCGGCAAGGCGGTGCTGGATCTGGCGCGCACGGGGGCCGCGTTCCGCGCCGGCGTCACCATGCACGGCGTCTATGACGCGCCACCCGAAGGCACGCAGGTCATGCAGGCGGCGATGCTGATCTGCGACGGCTGGGACGATCCGCTCTGCCCGCCAGAGGCGAAGGTGGCGCTGGCGCAGGAACTGACCGCGCATTGCCCCGACTGGCAGATGCTGGCCTTTGGCCATACCGGCCACGCCTTCACCAACCCGGGCGCCAACGCCCCCGGCATGGGTTATTCCGAAAGTGCCGATGCGCGCAGCTGGGCGGCGATGGAGAGGTTCTTCGCCGAGAAGCTGGGATAGACGCAGGCCCAGCCAGTCGCCGCCCCGTGGGGCGGATCGGCGATGGCGCGGCGACCCGGGGACCGCCATCCGCGCCGGGAACGCGGGCGCGCGCCCGCGTAGCGCGAGGCCGCGCGGCCTCGCCTCTCCTAGCCCGCCAGCTGGTCCATCACCTCGTCGGAGGCCTCGAAATTGGTGGTGACGCGCTGCACGTCATCATCGTCTTCCAGCGCGTCAATCAGCTTCATCAGCTTCTGCATGCCGTCGAAGTCCATCTCGGTCGTCGTCGTCGGCCGCCAGGTCAGGCGCGTGTCCTCGCTCTCGCCCAGTTCGGCCTCGAGCGCGCTCGACACGTCGTTCAGATCTGTGTCGGCGCACCAGATGATATGGCCGTCCTCGCTCGATTCCACGTCCTCGGCCCCGGCTTCGATCGCCGCCATCATCACCGTGTCCTCATCGCCGACCGAGGCGGGATAGACGATCTCGCCCTTACGCTCGAACATGAAGCCGACGCTGCCGGTTTCACCGAGGTTGCCGCCGTGCTTGGTGAAGGTCGAGCGCACGGTCGAGGCAGTGCGGTTGCGGTTGTCGGTCATCGCCTCGACGATCACCGCCACGCCATTCGGGCCATAGCCCTCATAGCGGATTTCCTCGTAATCGTCGCCCTCGCCGCCCATCGCCTTCTTGATCGCGCGGTCGATATTGTCGTTGGGCATCGATTGCGACTTGGCGTTCTTCACCGCCAGCCGCAGGCGCGGATTCTTCTCGGGGTCCGGGTCGCCCATCTTGGCGGCGACGGTGATTTCCTTGCTGAGCTTGGAAAACAGCTTGGAGCGCGCCGCGTCCTGGCGCCCCTTGCGGTGCTGGATATTTGCCCATTTTGAATGGCCGGCCATGTCGCTCTCCCGACGGAATTGTTGCGCTGGTGTCTATAGGCGAAGGCGCGGGGCGGGTTCAATCCCTCTCGGGCGCCATGCGGAATTTGCGCTGTTAATGTTTCTGTGGCTAACTCGGCGCACAAGCCGCAAAGGCACATCGCGGGCGATGCCCGCCTGCAAGGGAGGACAAGATGAAACTGATGACATGGATGAAATCCGCCGCCACCGCCGCGGCGATGATGCTGGCCGGTATGGCCAGCGCCGAATGGGCCCCCAGCGGCACGCTGAAGCTGCAGATCGGGTTCGGCGCCGGCGGCTCGACCGATACGATCGGCCGCGTGGTGGCCCAGGTGATGAAAGAGCAGACCGGCTGGAACGTGATCGCCGAGAACAAGCCCGGCGGCGGCGGCGTGGCGATGTTCACCGCGATCGCCAACCGTCCGGCCGATGGCTCGATCGTGGGTCTTGGCGTGAACATGCCGCTGTTCGTCAACCTGGTGAACCGCCCCGAACAGATGAAGTTCGACCTCGACAGCTTCGACTATCTCGGCACCGCGGGCCGCGCGCAGTTGGCGCTGGTGGCGCGGGGCGATGCACCGTTCGATGACATTGACGGGCTGATCGCGGCGGCCAAGGACGCCGGCGGCGCGCCGATCGCCTTCGGCGCCAAGCCGCAGGAGCTGTTGATGCGCTTTATCAGCAAGCAGGCCGGGGTCGACTTCCAGTTTCTCTCGACCAAGGGCGGCGCCGAAAGCAGCAAGCTTCTGCTGGGCGGACAGGCACTTGCCAGCTTCGCCTCGGGCGAGCACCTGCCCTTCCTTGAATCGGGTGACGTGAAGATGCTGGCCTCGGTCAATAACGTGCGCCACAGCTATGCCCCCGACACGCCGACGGCCATCGAGCAGGGTTATGACATCTATGTCGACCCGGTCTATTTCTTCGCCACCACCGCCGGCACGCCCGATGAGGCACGCAGCGCGCTGGCCGCGGCACTGGCCGCCGCGCTGGATAGCGACGAAGTGAAAACCGTGGTGCAGAACGCGCTGCAATCGCCGATCGACAACCTCGGCCCCGATGGCACCGCCGAGATGATGAAGGCCGGGCTGGTCAATACCGGCAAGCTCTTCGGCAAGTAAGCACGGGCGCGGTGCGGCCAATGGCGACAGACCGCTATACGGGGCTGTTCTTCATCCTGTTCGGGGTGGTGCTCTATGCCGTGATCGTGCCCTGGCAGGCCGAAACAGTCGAGTATGGCTGGCTCAGGCCGCGCACCCTGCCCCGGGTTCTGGCGGTGGTGCTGGTGCTCTGCGGCCTTGCCCTGGTGTGGCGCCCGGTGGGCGATGCGCGGCCCGGCAACCTGCACTGGGGCCGCGCCATCGCCTTTGCCGCGGTGCTGGTGGGCGGGCTGGTGCTGATGACCCGCCTGGGGTTCGTCTGGACGGCACCGGTGATGGCACTAGCGCTGATGTGGCTGGCGCATGAGCGCCGGGCGCTCTGGCTCGTCCTCGGCGTCGTGGGCATGCCCGCGCTGATCTGGTTCACTGTCGCCATTATGCTCGAACGTCCCCTGCCATGAGCGCGCGCCATGCCTGAAATCGAAATCATCCTCGCCGGGCTGGGCGACGCCTTCCAGCCCGTAACGCTGCTCTTCGTGCTGGCGGGCGTGGCGCTGGGGCAGTTCGTCGGCGCCGTGCCCGGCATCGGGCCGGTGATGGCCATGGCGATCGCC
This sequence comes from Marimonas lutisalis, assembly GCF_005434965.1. Taxonomy (GTDB): domain Bacteria; phylum Pseudomonadota; class Alphaproteobacteria; order Rhodobacterales; family Rhodobacteraceae; genus Marimonas_A; species Marimonas_A lutisalis. Next base: position 962,097 of record NZ_SKCI01000001.1, on the reverse strand, counting down.
ATTCCCTTCACCTTCGGCATGGACCCGCTGGCCGGCATCGGCTTTCTCGTCGGCGTCAACAAGGGCGGGCTGGTGGGCGGCGCAATCCCGGCGGTGCTGATGAATACCCCGGGCACGCCCGATGCCGCCGCCACCGCCTTTGACGGCTATCCGCTGGCGAAACAGGGCAAGCCGCTCAAGGCCACCAAGATGGCGCTCTATTCCTCGGTCACGGGCGATACGTTTTCCGATATCGTGCTCATCACCGTCTCCGCGCCGCTGGCGATCCTCGCGCTGAAAATGGGCCCGGTCGAGGTGCTGGGCGTGATGCTGCTGGCCTTTGCCGTGATTGCCGGGCTGATGGGCGCCTCGCTCATCAAGGGGGCGATCGCGATCGCGCTGGGGCTGCTGGCGGCGATGGTGGGCACCGATCCCGAACATGCCACGCCCCGCTTCATCTTCGGCAATTTCGAGCTTTACGACGGGCTGCCGCTCGCGTCGGTCGCCATCGGCATGCTGGCGATTTCCGAACTGCTCAGGCGGCTGAGCGAAACCAGCGGCCGGCCGCGCCCCGCCATCGCCCTGCCGCGCCACCAGCCGCGCGCGGATCGCAGCGTCAGCTGGGCGGAATACTGGGGCTGCCGCTTCACCATCGCGCGCGGCGCGGTGATCGGCACGATCCTGGGCGCGCTGCCCGGCATCGGCTCGACCGCGGCGGCCTTCATGTCCTACGCCAGCGCCAAGGCGGCGTCGAAACAGCCCGCCAGTTTCGGCAAGGGCAACCTGCACGGCATCGCCGCGACCGAGGCGGCCAATTCCTCGGTCATGGGCGCAAACATGATCCCGCTTCTGACGCTGGGCATTCCCGGCAGTGTCAGTGCGGCGCTCATCATCTCGGCCTTCATGATCCACGGGGTGCAGCCGGGCCCGTTCCTCTTCGAACAACAGGGCCGGCTGATCTACGGCCTCTTCGGCGCGATGATCATCGCAAATATGCTCAACCTTCTGGTGGGCCAGTTGGGCCTGCGCTTCTGGGCGCGGGTCATCACCGCGCCCGAACCCTTCATCTTCGCCTCGGCGCTCTTGATGTGTTTCGTCGGTGTCTCGCTCGCCTCGGGCGGGCTGTTCGGGGTCGGCGTGATGCTGGTCTTTGCCCTGCTCGCCTTCGTGATGAGCGCGCTGGGCCTGTCGGTGGTGGTCTTCATCATCGCCTTCTTCCTGGGCCCGCGGCTGGAGATCTCTCTGTCGCAGACGCTGGCGCTTCTGAACGGCGATCCGCTGAAACTGCTGAACTACCCCGTGGCGCTGGTGCTGATGGCGCTGGCGGCGGTCACGGCTGTGATGCTGGCACGCCGCCGCGACCGGGGGCATGACGCGGATGAAAATTCCCCGTCGAAACCCGACGCATGACCGGCTAACCTGCCCCCATGACAAACGATCAGATCATCCTCTTTTCGCTCTTCGGCGGGGTCTTTGCCCTGCTGCTCTGGGGCCGCTGGCGCTATGATGTGGTAGCGTTTTCCGCGCTGATGCTGGGCGTCGTGCTGGGGGTGGTCGACACCAAGCACGCCTTCGACGGATTCGGCCATCCCGCCACGATCATCGTGGCGCTGGTGCTGGTGGTGTCGGCGGGGCTCGTACGCTCGGGCGCGGTGTTCCTGATCACCCGCACGCTGGTCGATGCCTCGCGCAGCCTGGGCAGCCACATCGCCATCATGGGCGGGATCGGCGGGGTGCTCTCGGCCTTCATGAACAATGTCGCCGCCCTGGCGCTGCTGATGCCCGTGGACATCCAGACCGCGCGCAAGGCAGGCCGCCCACCGGCCCTGTCGCTGATGCCGCTTTCCTTTGCCACCATCCTGGGCGGCATGGCCACGCTCATTGGCACGCCGCCCAACATCATCATCGCCTCGATCCGCGAGGAATCGCTGGGCGCACCCTTCCACATGTTCGATTTCGCCCCGGTCGGCGCGCTGACCGCGATCATCGGCCTGGTTTTCGTGGCCGCGATCGGCTGGCGGCTCATACCGCAGCGTGACGATGCGCTGAAAGCCGTCGAGGACCTGTCCCAATACGTGGCCGAACTGACGGTGCCCGAGGACAACAAGGTGGTGGGCCAGCGACTGGGCGAGCTGGACGAGGAGGCCGAGAAGGCCGATGTCGCCATCCTGGGCCTCATTCGCGATGGCAAGCGCCGCTATGGACGGGCGCGCAACACGATCCTGCAGGCCGGCGATGCGCTCGTGCTTGAAGCGACACCAGATGCGCTCGACGAGTTCCGCTCGGCCCTGTCGCTCAGTTTCTCGGACGAGAAGCGCGAAGAGGCGCTGAAGGCCGCGGGCGAAGGGCTCGACATGATCGAGGTGGTGATCCCGGCGGAAAGCCGCATCAACGGCAAGACCGCGCAATCCATCGGTCTGCACTGGCGCCAAAGCGCGGTGGTTATGGGCATCTCGCGCCAGGGAAGGCGTATCACCTCGCATCTGCGCCAGACGATCATCCTTCCGGGTGACATCCTTCTGCTCTTGGTGCCCAAGGGCACCGGGCCGGACGTGACCGACTGGCTGGGCGCGCTGACGCTGGCCGATCGCGGCCTCGCGGTGACCGAGAACACCAAGACCTGGGCGGCCATCGGCATTTTCGGCGCCGCCGTCGCCGCGGCCAGTTTCGGGCTCGTCTACCTGCCCATCGCGCTGGGCATCGTGGTGGTGCTCTACGTGCTCTTGCGTATCGTGCCGCTGTCGGAGCTTTACGACCATATCGAGTGGCCGGTGGTGGTGCTGCTGGGCTCGATGATCCCGCTGGGCGCGGCGCTGGAGGCGTCGGGCGGCACCGAGCTTATCGCCGGCGGTCTTGTCGGGCTGACCGAGGGCTGGCCCGCCTGGGCGATCCTGACCGTGCTGATGGTGGTGACGATGACGCTGTCGGACGTGCTCAACAACACCGCCACCGCGATCGTGGCCGCCCCCATCGGCATCCAGATGGCGCAATCTCTCGGCGTCTCGCCCGATCCCTTCCTGATGGCCGTGGCGGTCGCCGCCTCCTGCGCCTTCCTCACCCCCATCGGGCACAAGAACAACACGCTGATCCTCGGCCCCGGCGGCTATCGCTTCGGCGATTACTGGCGCATGGGCCTGCCGCTTGAAATCATCGTGGTCGCGGTGTCGATCCCGCTGATCCTGATCTTCTGGCCGATGTAAGGTGGGATGGCCGGGCAAGGCGCCATTATTGACCGGACCCGCATACCATGAGGTTCCCGGCCCGTAACCGGACGCCCATGCCGCCTGCAGCGAATGGCAGCTCAGAGCCCTTCTTGCCTGCATTTGCGCGTGCAGCTAATGACTGCTTTCTGACAAACTCAGTAGAGCCTAGTGCATTCATCTGCTGCGTGATCATCCTCGACCTCTTTCAGCGTCTGCGCGCGGTCCACTGTGGAAATTACCCATTCAGCGAGTGTCGGGGCGGACTTCCGTTCAGGCCAGTGATCAGGATGCCATAAGCGAGACCGAATGAAAGACTTCGAGCAATGCATAAAGGCTTCCTCGACCTCGACGACGAGCGCAAGCAACGGTTCCTTGCCGTTGATCGCATGCCGCTTGCTGATCGCAGCGTCTCGGACAATGCGAGCCTTACCCGCGACACGCAGCGTGTCACCGTGCCCAGGCACAACGAAGAGAAGAGCGATATTTGGGTCTTCTAGCAGATTTTGAAAGCCATCCACACGGTGGTTTCCTGGTCTGTCTGGAATAATGAGCGTTTTGTCATCGTAGACTTCCACGAAGCCTGCTGGGTCGCCTTTGGGCGAAACATCAATCAAACCTCCGGACGCTTTCGTCGAAACAACAACAAACGGCGCAAGTTCGATGAATCTCCGCGCTGTCTCATTCAATCGGTCAGCTACTTTAAGAAAAGTGTTGGTAAACCCTTCGGTCGGCAGCAGTTCCCTGAGCCGCTCAATACTCTCAATCTCTTCATCAAATTCCATTTCAATGCTCTCTGATAACTTTTCACGGAAAAGCGTAGCCGAGGTGCCCATTTTCTCAAACCCGAAATTAGCGCAGATGAAGCGAATTGGTGCTTCGTCCGCTAAGCTGCCGTTCGGCACCGTTGCAGCGAATGGCAGCTCAGAGCCCTTAATAGCCTTGAGACCAACTCGCCGCATCGGTTGCAAAGGGCTGGCAGCGGACGTTCGCTATGCTTGAAAAGCGCCTAACGGCAGACGGCTTATCGCGGTTTGGCCGGTTTGAACCGGATTTGATCGAGGACAATACACGTCGGACCAGAAACACTTATGAATTTAAAGGCAAAGTCTGATTTTTTCGCAACTAAATGAAGCAAACTTGGATTTCTGGTTTTTTTCGGAAGGGGGAAATCATGCGGTGGAAACTTGTTGCCGGTTTGGGCGGCGTGGTCGTTTTGGCGGGCGCAGCAGCGATCTATACATGGTTTCCTGCCTGGAGCGGGAAGAGCATGCCAATCATCGACGCCCATATGCATACGTACCAGTGGAATAAATACGGTGATCCGCCCGAACCGAACCTGATCACCCGAAACGTGCCCGCTGCACGCAGTGATGATGAAGCCATCGATGCCTATCTCGCCGAGATGGAACGCCATAACATTGTGCTCGCCATCGGTTCGGGCGAGTTGGAGACAGTGGAGAAATGGCGCCAGCGTGCGCCGGACAAGTTCATCGGCGGGATCGAGTTTCCGCGCTACACCACACCGGTCTATCAGCGTCGTCAGGGCTGGCCCGATCTGGACGGGTTGCGCCAAAAGTTCGAGGACGGCACGCTGGGTATTCTAGGGGAGGTCACGGCGCAATATGCCGGGCTGTCGCCTGATGATCCGCAATTCGATGCCTATTTCGCTCTTGCAGCCGAGATGGACGTGCCGGTGAGTTTTCATTCGGGCTTCGGGCCGCCGATGTCGGCCCAGCGGGGCGATCCAGGTTTCCGCATGCGGCTCGGCAACCCGCTGCTGCTGGAGGACGTGTTGGTCAAATACCCGCGTCTGCGCGTCTATATCGCACATGGCGGCTACCCCTATATCGACGACACGATTGCGTTGATGATGCAGTATCAGCAGGTCTATGTTGATCTTTCTGCTATCGACTGGCTGCTGACAGAAGACGAGTTCAATGCTTATTTGAAGCGCTTGGTGCAGGCTCGGTTGGAAGACCGGATTATGTTCGGTACGGACCAGATGATCTGGCCCGAGACAGTTCGCCTGTCCATCGCCGCCATCGAACGGGCTAAGTTCTTAACCGCGAAACAGAAGCGAAAAATTTTCTTCGAAAACGCCGTGAACTTCTTCGATCTCGAGCGAGAGGTTCTCTTGGGCGGAGAGAGCGTGGTTGGTCCGAATGGCAAGATCGTCCGGGTGATCCGCGGCACGATCGAACTCAGGCCGAGAGAGCCCGGGGCCTATGAGGAGGTCGAGGTTGATCTTGATCTGAGTGGCGTCACATCTGCCGCGGTGCGGGTGAAAGGATTTGATGTCGATGCCACCGAGGAAGCGGTGATGACAATCAACGGAACCGAAGTACCGCTACCGCCCGAGATTGTGTCGGACATGCAAGAGCGATCCGTCACCATCGAACTGCCCGAAGGTGTGCTAACCAATGGCAAGAACACTATCGGTTTCCTGTTTGCAGAAGCCGTGGGTGGAACAACCGGATACGCAGTCCATGATCTGCGAATTCTGTTGCGGAAATAGTGTGGCTTCCACGAATTGGTGCTGCACATGCATATAGACATCCGGTTTAGCGCGGGACAGTACGGTCGGCCGTATAAGTGAAGCCGTCTTGTAGATAGCTAGCGTCGAGGCGGACCGAAAGCAGCCATGTAAGAGTTAGAACTGAACGACGGAAAAGTCCGCTAAGCTGCCGTTCGGCACCGTTGCAGCGAACGGCGGCTCAGAGCCCAATCCAGACCTCTATCCAAGACGCATCATCAGACCTGGTGGGCGGAAAGCGGTCGTTCGCTGCGATTGCGAAGGAAAAAAGCGGTTCGGCGAAAAGCCGACATCCTGTTCTCAGATTTCATCGTTTTCAAATCCAAAGCGCGCCATTCCCGTTTCATCAACTGGCGGCGCAGTCGCACGCGTGCGGCAAGTTTTAACATGGCATTTGCAGGGAGATTGAGCACGAATTCTGGATTCGAGCATGGTTCACTCCAGGTTTTCCCGAGGCTTCAAATCAAGGAAGGCCTGAGACCATGGGAAAGGCCAAGAGAGCGAACCGCTATTCACCTGAGACACGAAAAAGACCCGTTGCCGCCAATGATTGCTCCGGGCATTATTGTATCATCCCCTTGCCTGAGAACCGAGCCATGAAAGCCTCTGATGCCTGCCAAAATCGCCTGCGCCTTGGCGATGTCATCTTTGACCCGGGCACGTGTCTTTTGATTGATCAGGACGGCCGGCCTGTTGCATTGCGCGAAAAATCTCTTCGCGTGCTTGTCGAACTGGCCGCACGGAACGGCGAAACCGTGGAAAGGGATGATCTGATCAGTGCGGTGTGGAATGGCAAATTCGTCTCGGACGACAGCCTGATGCAATGCATCAAGGACATACGTGCTGTCTTGGACGATCGTGACAGGCAATTTTTGCGGACCGCAGTAGGACGCGGGTACAGCCTGCATGGAGTGCGTGAAAAACCCATCGGCCCAGGCGAGCATCCCAAGCTTCTGATTTCCTCCTTTCGTGTCAGAGGCGACGCTCCACAATCCGTCGAGCTAGCCGATGTCATCACGGAGGAGATGATCGTTGCCCTTTCTCCCCGCGCCGGGCTCAACGTCACGACCGATGAACAGCAGCGCGAAACATCTCATTACACCATCGATGGCCGCGTTAGCCTGTCGGGTGAAAATCTCCGCGTGTTCGTGCAGCTGATCAGGGGGCGATCCGGCGACGTGGCTTTCGCCGAAACCTGGAACACCCCGATCAACGAGGCCGAGGGCCTGCCGCGTCAGATCACCGACAAGATCGGCAATGTGCTGCGTGTTCACATGTTCAACCATGCGGGCGAGGATTTTCTCGACCGGGACGACGACGAACTGGACACGCAGGAACTGATGGCGAAGGCGGCTTATCACATGTCGCGCATACAGATGCAGAACCGCGACGTCGCGCGCAACGCGCTTTCGCTGGCCGTCAAACGCGAACCGGAAAACGCTATGGCCCTGGCGATGCGAGCCTCGGCCGCGGTGCTTTCAATCCTGCAAGAAAGCCGCTCCAAACTGCCCGATCCTCCGGAATACTGCATGGAACTGGCCGAACGCGCCGTCGGAATTGCCCCGCATATCGATTTCGTGATGCGAACGCGCGGCAGTCTTCGGCTGTGGCTTCGGGCCGACCATGAAGGCGCGCGAGCCGATTGCGAACGAGCGCTGGCCATAAGCCCAGTGTTCCATCTCGCCCACCAGACCATTGCCCTCAGTGAAATTCTTTCCGGCGAACACGTTGCCGGAATCGCGCGGGTGCAGACGTTCATGGAACGAGGCACCGTGTCAAACCCTCGCTACCCGCACTACCTGTCGCTTCTGGCACTGGGACAGCTGTTGGCGGGGCAAACCGATGCTGCCGTGCAATCCGCACGCGAAGGTCATGAGCGTGCCCCGGGCGACCCTTGGTGCAGTTATGTCTATGCCGCGGCCGCCGGGGATCGGGACAAGATCACCGAAACGGAGGATTTCCGGCGCATGATCGCCGGCAACGACCTGCCTCTGGCCCATTTCCGCGATCTTCCTTTCACCGACCAGTACGAAGTCGACATGCTGGAAGAGCGACTCACCCGCGCTGGCTATCCCCGCACCGTCTGAGCAGTTTCGGAATCTTTCAGGCGAATTTTAGGCCGATTTCCTGCGCCACGCCACCAGTGGCCCTAGAAATTGTTTCAAGGTGCCGGGCATGCGCCGCGAAAACGGCTGCGGTGTCACCGATCCCCGGCGAGGAACACCAACCAGAAAAGGGGATAAGTGATGCAGATTCAAAAAGACATACTCCGAAGCCTTGTGTTCATCGGCATCGGTGCGGCAATGACGCTTGTGGCAGGGATGCTTTCACTCGGCGTTGTCCTTGGCGGCGCGGGGCCGGTTTCTGCCGGTGAGCGCGTTACCTTCGAGACGCCTCCGGTCCAGCCTTCGGCATTTCGGATCAAACGCGCAAAGGCGCAAGGAAAGACCCTTGAACCTGAGCCGGGGATAACCTTGAGTGGCGTGTTGTCAATGCCCCAGGGCGATGGCCCGCACCCGGCCATTGTTATCCTTCCCGAAAGCGTCGAAGCGCGCCCATCCTATGATGCGTGGGCCGACCACCTGTCCGAGAACGGTTTTGTTACACTGATCGTCGAAAGCCTCGTGTCGCGCAACGAGACCATCCTGCGAGATGACCTGCCGATGAATCTTTTGGTCGACGCGCAAGGCGCGCTTGTCTTTCTCTCAACGCTTGAAGCCGTCGACCGGGAACGCATCGGACTGCTTGGCATCGGCATGAGCGGATGGTTCGTGCAACGCTCTCTCGACGTCGATTTTAGCCGGGGCGCGGAGGGTGTCTCGTTCCATGCCGGCGCCGCGATTTATCCGCATTGCATTCCGGACATGAAACTCGGCGCCCCGATACTCGTCCTAGCCGGGGGCAACGACAAGCGCATGTCGATGGCAGCATGCCGTGCTCTGGTCGATTTGAATAAACCGAACAACGCGCGAACCAGGCTCGAGGTCTACCCTCAGGCCACGCATTTCTTCGACAATATCGCCTATGCAAAGAACCCCGACATACGAGGCGCAAACTGGGCCGAGCCGATGTTTTATGCCCAGAACGATTATGACCCGGAAGCGCGCGCCGACGCCGAGCGCGAGGTCGTAGAATTCTTCGGTTCGGTTGGCGGGCCCGACCAGGCAACCGACTGAGCCAACTCAATGCGAAAAGCGCATGTCTGGCCCGTTCAATGTAATCCGCGATTTCGCGGATCCCCCACCTTTGACCCCGGAAACATGGAGATAGAGCAATGATCCCACTGAAAACGCTAGGGTTGGCAACTGCAGTCGCAACGGCTCTGGCCGTCGCCCCAGCATGCGCCGAAAGCCCCGCCAGCTATATGGCAAAGTCCCTTTCCGATGTGGGATTTGCGCCCATCGGCGACCTGCCGATCGAAATGGCGGTTCTTTGGGGCGACCCGCAAAACGCGGAATCTGCCATCCTGCTGAAATTCGCGCCGCATTTTCCCGGCTGAATGCACAAACACGGCTACGCATATCACGGCCTTGTCTTGCGCGGTGGCTCCAAGCATTGGGCCGAAGGCGAATCCGAGGCTGATGCCCGGCTGCAATCCCCCGGTGACTACTGGTATCAGAAGGCCGGCCTTGTCCACCAGGACAGCTTCCCGACCGATGAGGAGACGATCCTGTTTCTGCAGTTCGAAGGTCCTACCGATACAATTTTCGTCAAATAGCCGGAAGACTCGGTCCACATAGCCCCGAGCAAACTGGTTGAGATAATTCAGGTCGGCCTCGCTTGATACGGTCCCACACGGCTGACTGCGCGCGGCGCTCGAATAATGCGCTTGCGGTGAAAGTCCGCTATGATTGGGCTCACTGCGGTGTCGCGATCACGTGATGAATGGCAGCTTTGGGCCGGAAGCTGTCTTTAGCGCTGATTGGTCGAGTGTCGGCTCCGTCCGCTAAGCTGCCGTTCGGCACCGTTGCAGCGAATGGCAGCTCAGAGCCCGGAGAAGACGATCCGAGCAACTTCGAAATTCCGGCATTCAGGTCTTTGACTTAAAGCCCCTCAACAAGGATCAGGTCGGTATCCGAGATTTTTTCTCTCACCGAACGAGCCTCGGTGTAAGCTTCAGACTCATAGAAAGTGCGGGCAGCGTCGATGCTTTCAAATTCGATTACGATCGCCAAGCCTTCTGCACCGCCCTCGCGATGATCGGGCGACGGGTTCCTGACCAGAACTTTGCCATTGTGAGCTTTGATCGCAGCACCGGAAAGTTGTTTGAACTCCTCAAAAGCATCTTTGTCGTGAACGCGAATATGAGCAATGAGATAGCCCTTCGGCATTTTCGAGACTCCTAGATTTCAATTTTGAAGCTTGCTGGGTTGATGCATCGAGCGCGAGACCAGTCATCGAAAAATGGAAAATCTCACTTCTGCTATCACCCAAAGGCTTCAGGCGAACCCTGCCTTGGTCGGCAATCCAAGCCGCTTGAGCGTCATGACAACCGGGCACATGCCAGTGAATGAGGCCTGAATAAGGTGCGCGCCCATAATGCCAGTCAGCCATAACCAGTTCTGACTATGCAAAGCTGCCAGCAAGACGCTTCCCAGAACAATGACACCAACAATCAAAAGGATCGAACGCTCGACTGTCACGATTCCCTCCATTGTTTTGCAGGAACATTATGCTCGGAAACCGCGATTTCTCCAATATTGCTGGTCTGCTCGACGAACGCTTGGCTTGCAAGCAGTCCTTAGACCAAAGCACAGCGCACGGCCGTTTCGAGCACAAAGCCATCACATTGGCTAACGTATTGAATAAAGCGGCTGCGATCCAGGCTGAAGCCCGACCCGCTGTCCTGAACGCCTGTCCAATCTGTCCATTTGTCCAGAAAGAGGGTCATGAAATGGGCATTTGGACAGTGTGGAAAGCACAACGTAAACCGGCGCATTCCATCCCCGGGGGCTACGAAAGCCAGTGCCCGAATCAAGCACAGTTCCTCTGACATGAACAGGTGCGCCTTACTTGAAACTAAAGAGGTATAATGATACCTTCCTCGCAGTTGAGGGCGTTCATGCAAAGCAAAACAGACCGGTCGCCAGTTCCTTCGCTAGCAATAACAAACAAGAACTGGCGAGGCCGATAAGACTGGGTGCACATTTGGGTTTCTTTTCTTCTACCCGCAACGCTTGGGAAAACTCGGTGAGTGGCCCAAAACCCCGAGAGGGCGAAGCGCCTTCAGTAGGCGGCGCGTGGCGTTCACCTCCGACCTAAAGGGGAGGGGGGGGGGCGGGTCAGATCGCTCCAGTGGCGGGCGCTAGACCGACGCGGGGGGTCACGATTTTACGCCGCCAGAATTGAGGATAAATTTCGAGAGGTTCCGTTGTGAAGGGCAGGAAGCCATTTCCGAACCAGATGAAGATCGTCCAGGGCACGTTCCGGCCTGACCGGGTGAAGGGCACGCGCCTTCGGTGCTGAGCGGCTGCGCAGAGCCGCCTAAATGGCTGTCTGAGCGCGCTGCGGAGTTGTTTGCGGCTTGTCCGCGATCTTGGACGCCATGGGCCTTGCGACGCCTGTTGACGCGCTGCCGCTGGCCCTGCTGGCATCGCGGCTGGAGGAGGTCGAGATACTGACGGCGATCATCGAGGACCAGGGCCGCACGTTTCAATCCGACACAGGACTGTGGAAAGCCAGGCCAGAGGTTGCCCAGCGTTCCGAGGCCATGCGTCATGCGCATGCTTTGCTTGTCGAGTTTGGCCAGACGGCTGCGGCGCGGTCCAAGGTTTCGGCAAGTATTCCCGAGGCAGAAAATCCCTTTGCGCAGTTCGACAAGCCGTCCAAAAAAAAACTCCGCGTTCGGGCGTTAACTGCCACTGCAGAGCCGCCATTGGGCAAAAGGGCTCGGATGGCTGCTTCGAGCCCTAAGCAGACAAAAGCACGGAGATCATCCACTCCTGCAATTCGACGCAAAACATCAAAATGTTCGGAACCCAACTACCATTGCTTCAAGCCGATTTGCCTGCTTTCCGCCGCGCCATCACGTGGTCCATGGTCAGACTAAGCACCTCGACGTCGTCCTGGTTGTATGACTGGTAGCGGAACCGAACCGTTCCCCGGTCGGGCTTCGAGCGTGACGGCGTGATCGCCTCGACTGTAACACGCGCGCGGATCGTGTCGCCGGAGCGCACGGGGGCGAGCCACCGCACCTCGTCCATGCCATGACCGCCTAAGTTGGTACCGGTAAGCACGCCGGTGTCACGGAATAGTCGGAAGGTGAGCGCTATGGTTTGGAAACCGCTGGCGATTAGGCCACCGAAAATTGACTTCGCCGCCGCCACCTTGTCCACGTGGAAAGGCTGTGGGTCGTGTACCAGTGCGAAGTCAACTATCCCGCCCTCAGTTAGAGTGATCCCGCCGGTTTCAAAGGTGTCTCCGACCAACAGATCGTCGAGATACTTGCCGCTAGTCATTGCGAAAGACTAAGTGAACCGGGAGTTGCCCGTCAACAACGTTTGCTTACACTGGCGGCTCCTTAGCCCCTCTTTGGGTCCAGACGGGACCTTTGTTCAGCTTGCCTTTGCAGAGATAACAGCGACCGGCACCGGCACATGGAACTTTGAACCGTCACTGAACTTGTTGCTGACAGTCTCAGCAATAGACGCCGCTATCTTCTCAATCGTCTCGTCAGTCTGGCTTCTAACTAGCATTCCTGCGCCGACGGTTGCGGTAACAAAAATATCAAACAACTCGGTCGGTTGTTCCAGAACCCATTCAGAATCGACCGTTTCGTGATTTAGTAACGCCAGCCTCGCTGCGGCCATAGTCGCTTCTGCATAGTCACGACCTGCAAATGCGAACAAGTCTGGTTGTGCTGGTGCCGCAGAAAAATCAGCGTGAGCCTTTAATGCCCCAAACACTGCTGCAAATGCTGGCGACGCGGCAGGCCCAACCCAAGTTGCCATGATGAATTCGCCATTTGGTTTCAAAACACGCCGAATTTCCGAAAGCGTTTTGGGTTGATCCGGTATGTGCATCATGCCGAAATTACAGACGACTTTATCGAATACGGCATCGTCAAAGGGCATCGCCATGGCATCCCCCTCGACAATCTCTGCAGACGGCGCAGACCTGCGAGCCTTTGCAAGCATTTCGGGCGAAAAATCTAAACCGGTAACGTTGGCCCCTTTCTCTGACATCACAGCTGTTAAAGTTCCTTGTCCACAACAAAGATCGAGAACTTTGTCTTGGGCGACGATGTGATTTTCAGCAATGTGGTTGCCGACATGGTCCGTGATGGGAACGAAGTATTTGATGTATGCATCTACAATGCCACCGTTAGCCCACCCTTCTTTCTCACGTGCGCCGAACTCTGCGAAGTCGGACATGTTTTCCTCCCCTCTTTTCTTACTCCGAGGCTACCACGGTTGTAGGGAAGCTCAAAACGGCGGCCAATTTTCCATCGGGATGGCAAGCTAGACACAGCGATCGCTTGATTTTCATGAAGTCTTTTTTCCGCTCAGCGGTCGTGCGTCAAAGGTGCGCGAACGGCAACTCTGAGCCCGAAGCAGAACAGCCCAGCGACCATGTTTCAGTATATGGCGCCGACTTGGACCTCCTATTCCGGCAGGCCGGCAAGCCTCAGCCCGTCAATGACCGCCTCTCGGTAGGGAGGGTGTTCGATGTTGATCACCTGCATGATGTCGGTGATCGTGGCGGGGACGCCCAAGGCCTCGTATTCCATGACCAACCATTCGGCGTCGTCCAGCCGTCCCATATGACCATAAGTTGCGATCAGGATCCGCAGGGCATTCTGGAGTCTCGGGTTGCGCTGGAGGAGTTCAGTTAGCGCAGCCTCCGCTGCTTCGTAGTCGCCGAGGTAGAAGTTGGCCAGTCCAAGCGGCATATAGTACCAATACGGGGGAACGGGATTGCGCGCGAAAGCTTCCGCGATGGTGTTCAACCCATCCTCTGCCCGTCCATTGGCCAACTGCACGATCGCGTAAAAAGCGTAAGCGTCCGTGTAGTTTGGGTCGAGTTCGATGGCCCTCTCGAACTCGGCGCTGGCCCCTGCAAGGTCCGCGATGAAACCTCTGGACAAAAGCCGTCCGAGCGCGAAATGAGCAAAGGGCAGATCGGGTGAAAGGGCCACCGCCCGTTCCGCATGCAGCACCGCCCTCGCCAAGGTGTTCGTCACATCGCTTGCCCAGCCGTACTCGGCCCGCATGCTGAGTACGATCGAAAGTTGCGCGTGGGCTGCGGCATAATCTGGGTCACGTCGGATCGCCTCGTCAAAGGCCTCTTCCGCTTGTTCATTATGGCTCGCGGTCAGGAAGCCGGCCAGCTCTTTGCCCCGAAGGTAATTGTCAAAGGCATCGACATCGCGCGTGCCCCGAACTCCCAGGCGTTCACGCTCTTGCTGGGACAGACGGACCGACAACACACGCACGAGTTCGGAGAGGACCGTCTCGTGGAAATCGAACACATCCGCTTCGGCCCCCGCATAGCTATCAGCCCAGATGTTTTCGCCGTTCGCGCCGTCGATTAGCGCGGTCGTGATCCGTAGGGTCTGACCCTCGCGGCGCACACTACCGTCCACGAGGTAGGACACTCCCAATTCCCGGGCGACTTGTCGCGGATCGCTCGCACTCTGCGCGACCGAGAAGGACGCTGCGCGCGACACGACCCTAAGATCGGCGATCCTCGAGAGATTTACGATGAGCTCCTCGGCGAGGCCGTTGGAATAGTAGGCCTGCCCAGCACTGCCGCTGAGGTTCTCGAAAGGTAGAACGGCGATCGACTGGACCTCCGATGCGGCCTGCTGGCGAGGCGTGAGCAGTAGCGCCGAAAGCGCGAGAGCAGCTAAGATTGCCAGAACGGCGATCCGGACTGTCGTGAGCAGGGACGGGCGACGTGGCCGCGCGAGCGACACATCTAGGCGGTAGCCCTGTTTCGGCACAGTGCGCAGGAGAGCGCCCGCCTCCGGACCAAGTGCTTTCCGGATCTCCGAGATGCACTGGACAAGGCTGTCATCCGTAACATGGGTGTCGGACCACACCTGATCCATTAGCGATTCTTTGGACACTACCTGCCCAGAGTTCACGGCCAAAATCGAGAGCACCTGGCCTGTTTGCGGGCGAAGACTCGATTTCGTTCCGTCTGGATTCGTTATCACCCCGGCTTCGGGGTCAAAGCTAACATCTTTAGTTCTATAGTTTTTTTTGGATTTCGCCAATTTTCGTTCCGCGTTTCGTGACTTTCGTGCACGCCATCCCGCTTTGTGAGCTCAGACGCCGCATCGATCGAAGCAGCGCCGAAAGTCAAACACAATCGCACGAGGATGCCATGTTCAAAACAATCGCACTTTCCGCAATCATCACAACTGCAGCCACGTTGGCAACTGGTGAACCCGAGATCAAGTATGATCTGTCCTTGCTTCCAGCCGATGTAGCGGCCCGAGTATGGTATCTCGCGCAATTCGGGGACCGTTACGAAGCCGCCATTGAGGGCACGATTGCCCAATGGTCGAAACCGTTCTATGTGGACAGAGAGCATGAACTCGATCTTTCGATCCTGACGCCGGATGTTGCTGCGCGCGTGGTTGAGCTTCAAAAGCATGGCGATCGCTTCGACGCCGCCATTCGCGCGATCTTCATCGAAGCGATGAAGCCGAGCTATGGTTTCGACGATGATGACACAGTCGAAGCGATTGCCAGGATAGCACAGGAAAGCTGATCCGGGGAAATCTCATGCCGCGGACCTCGGTTTTGACCGAGGTCCGCCTGTGGATGGAGTGGACAATCAGCAATAAAGTCAGGCAGTCGATACGAATGACGGCTTGGTCCGCAAAGCAGTCATTCTAAGCGACCACAGCAAACGGCGGCTCAGAGCCCGGAGCGGACCTTCTTCGATGCCGCCCGATCGCACAGAAAGCGCATTGAGCAGGTATCGAACATGATCAAGACACGGATTACACCGGGACCGTTTCCTAGCTCGGCGCACCGGTCAGTTTAAGCTTGCCCATTGTTGCTTCGGTCCGAATGAAACGGTCTCGAAAGGATATGTCGATTTGGAAACCGCTAGCACCCTGAGTCCTCAAAGCCTTGTCCAACGAGCTTTGCAAGGTTGCCGCGATGCGTTCCTTCTGCGCCCCTTCGCGTGCAACAATCCGTACATTCAGGCAATCGCCGTCAACGTGATACTGATACTCTGCCACGTCTGCGTCGCCAATCATGCAGTCAAAAATCAGCATCGGTGAGATTGAAATTCGGCTACCGTCAGCGGCAGGAAGGCTGATAATGTCTTCGGTTCGACCTCCGATTTCCGAGAATAGCGGAAACGGTCTTCCACAATCGCAGAGACCGGGTTTTTCGGTCACCAGGTCAGTGATCTCGTATCGGATGACTGGCTGCACATAGCGGTGCAGATTTGTGAGCAAGATCTTGTGCCCTGGTGTGCCCCGCGGCACCGGGCGGCCTTCCTCATCCACGATTTCGACCAGGGACATGTCGGCGAAGTGATGTAGCCCCATATGTTTGTCGCAGTCCGCGGCTATCATGACTTGTTCAGCGGCACCGTAATGGTTGAAAGGCGTGATCCCCCACGCTTCCTGCGCCCTCGCGACCCGGTCCGGGCCCAACATTTCACTAAAACTGGCGACCATTTCAGGCTTGATTTTCAAACGGCCTTCGATTTGCTCGATTGCCAGGAGACCGATCAGTGAGGCATAGCCCATGAACAGCTTGGGCTGAAAGGCGTTCAACTCATCAACCAACTCGTCAAGCGGCTTGGTCGCGTCCAGCATCAACAGGTTTGGCATTCCCAGTGCCATGCTTTGACCTAGCCGGGAGGTCGCGTGCGTGGCCGAGCCAGCCTTCACCGAAGCAAGTTTCTTCGTGCTTAGACCAATCGGGGAAACACCGAACATTTCAGCCCATCGAAGCGCGGCTGCGATAACGACCTGCCATTCATGACGGTCATATACGAAAATTCCGCGAAGACCGCTTGATCCGCTCGTGGCGACGATCCGGTATTCTCCCAAGTAATACTGTTCGTCAGGATCCTTGACAATTTGCCGCTCGATTTCGGTCAGTTGCAGCCTGGGATCCGTCACCCAGTCGTCGAAATCATCCATCATCATACGCTTGTCAGTTACCGGCAAATCCTGAAGTGCAAAATCACCTGAAAGGTCTATCCCGTCGCAGAGCCTCGCATAGGCCTTGGAATGCTTGACCGCATGGCGGACCACGTCTCTGAGCCGCTCCTCTTGATAGGCTGCCAAGTTCGCCGTTGTACCGTGTTCAATTGCACGAAAATGCAGATGCAGTCTCATGGCGCTTGCCAGGTCGCGAAGTTGCTTGAAGCGATGCTGTGTCATTTTCGTGCTCTGTGCCTTGGTTCCGATTTCAAACCTAGTAACGCCACTGCGCGTTTGCCTTGACCCCGATCAAGAGTGGGCGGTTTGTCCGCGATGCAGACCTTGGGACTGCGTGCGGCAAATGCCAACTCTCAGACCGGAAAGTCGAGCCCGGCGCCCACTTCGCATCAGGCCAAGGGCAAGCACCGGCTCCTTCGCTTCACCGTCCCAGCATCCAGTCCCCATCGGGCCAGAAGGCGTGGAAGGCGAAGGCGAATATCAAATCATGGGCCACATCGCGCCCGGCGCGATCGCGCACCCTTATCGTGCCAACGTCGCGCCCCTGCCCGATCCGCGCGGTATCGAGCGCCGAGGCCTGCCCCGCGGCCCAGGTGATCACCACGCCGGCCTCTTCGATCCGACCCGCCTGTCGCAGCCGCTCCATCGGCCAGGCGCGTGCGCCCACCCGCACCACGCGCGCCAGCGGGTCGATGCCATGCGGCGGGCGCGCGCCGGAATAGAGAAACGGCCGCGCGGCGCTGTCATAGCCGGCATAGGGGTTCCGGCCATAGGGCCGGGCATGGGCGGGCTCGGCCATCACCAGCCCTTCGGGGTTGCGGGCGCGAAACTGCGCCCAGCTTTCCATCCAGCCGGGCATCTGCCGCAATTCGGCCCCGGTCATCTCGCCCACAATCCCGCGCCCCAGCGCCTGCTGCCACCAGCTCTGTGTCTCGCGGTCATACATCACCATGTCCGAATGGCGCAGCTTGCCAGTGACGCCGAATGTCAGCACCCGCCCCTTCACCCGCCGGTCGAAGGTCAGCGCGGAATTGCACAAGGGACAGAAGGTGACGGCCACGGGCACCCCGCCCACCGTGTCATTGACGATCTCGTGCCATGTCAGGTAGCGGATCGGATAGGCGCGCGGCGTGGCACCGTCGATCTCGACCACGATTACCGGCTCGCGCGGGGCGATGCGGCTTTCCTGCGCGGCCGGCAGGAACTGCGGATCCGACAGCGCCGGAATGCCGTCCTTGCCCGGCCCGCCCGAGATGATCTCGGCCCAGTTCGGAATCTCGGTTCGGGAAAAATCCGTCTCCGGCCATTCATGGCGCCAGAAAGATGGATCGGCCAGCGCCGTAGCGCCAAGCACCAGCCACAGACACACTACACGAAAAAACATGGGCCACCCCTCCTTGACGGAAGGATGGCCCAGATCACCTGCCCCTGCACAGCCCCCGACACGCGGATGTGACAGGGATTGAGCGTTACTCGGTCACGGTGACCGTTTTCATCACGTCAGGCTTGCCGATCACGGCGCCGTTGCGGCCTTGGCCGCGCTTGATCGCGTCGACCACGTCCATGCCGCCGGTGACCCGGCCCACCACCGTGTAGGCGCCGTTCAGGTGCGGCGCGGGCGCGAACATGATGAAGAACTGCGAATTGGCGCTGTCAGGGCTCTGGCTGCGGGCCATGCCGATCACGCCGCGCTCGAACGGCACGTCCGAGAACTCGGCCTTGAGGTCGGGCATGTCCGACCCGCCCATGCCCGCGTTGCGCATGTCCTGGCCCATCCGGCCGTACTGAACGTCACCGGTCTGGGCCATGAAGCCCTCGATCACGCGGTGAAACACCACGCCATCATAGGCGCCCGCGCGCGCCAGCTCGGTGATGCGGGCCACGTGGCCCGGGGCCACCTCCTCCAGCAGGTCGATCTCGATCACGCCGTTGGCTTCGCCCTCGACCTCGATCTTCAGGCCGGTGGCGGCCGCAGGCGTGGCCATGAGCGCGGCAATGACGGCCAGGTTACGCAACATCGGCGGCCACCTTCACGCTGATCATCCGGTCGGGGTTCGCGGGCGGCTCGCCGCGGGTGATGGCATCGACATGCTCCATGCCCTCGATCACCTGGCCGTAGACGGTGTACTGGCCGTTCAGGAAATCATTGTCCTTGAAGTTGATGAAGAACTGGCTGTTGGCGCTGTTGGGGTTCTGGCTGCGCGCGGCCCCCAGCGTGCCGCGGGCATGCGGTACGCGGCTGAACTCGGCCGGCAGATCGGGCATATCGCTGCCCCCGGTGCCCGCGCGGCGCGGGTTGTAGTCCTTTTCCATGTTGGCGTGCTGCACGTCGCCGGTCTGGGCCATGAAGCCGTCGATCACGCGGTGAAAGGCCACGTTGTCATAGGCGCCGGCGCGGGCCAGTTCCTTCATGCGCTCGCAATGCTTGGGTGCGACGTCGGGCATCAGCTGAATGGTGACGGTGCCGCCCTTCAGCTCCATCAGGATGGTGTTTTCGGGGTCCTTGATCTCGGCCATCTGGCTCTCCTCTTCTCGATCTTGGCTGATACCTAAGCGCCCTTGCCCCCGGCGGCAAGCCGGGCATTGACGGGCGCGCGCCCAATCGCCAAAGAAGCGGGCAAGAAAACGGAGGGACAGATGGGCTGGAAAACACTCGATGACATGGATCTTGCCGGCAAGCGCGTGCTGACCCGCGTGGATATCAACGTGCCGGTGAAAGACGGAAAAGTGACCGACGCCACCCGGATCGAACGGATCGTGCCCACCATCCGCGACATCCTGGGCAGGGGCGGCAAGCCCATCCTGATCGCGCATTTCGGCCGGCCCAAGGGCAAGGTCGTGCTGGAGATGAGCCTGCGCGTCACCCTGCCCGCGCTGGAAAAGGCGCTGGGCGCCTCGGTGGCATTCATCGAAACGCTCGAAGCGGCCGAGGCGATGACCGACGAACAGGCCGGCGCCGATGTGCTGCTGCTGGAAAACATCCGCTTTCACCCCGGCGAAGAGGCCAACGACCCCGCCTTTGCCGCGCGGCTGGCCAAGCTGGGCGATGTCTACTGCAACGATGCCTTTTCCGCCGCGCACCGGGCGCATGCCAGCACCGAAGGGCTGGCGCACCTGCTGCCCGCCTGCGCCGGCCGGCTGATGCAGGCCGAGCTCGAAGCGCTCGAGGCGGCGCTGGGCAATCCCGCGCGCCCGGTTATGGCCGTGGTCGGCGGCGCCAAGGTCTCCACCAAGCTCGACCTGTTGGGCAATCTCGTGGGAAAGGTCGACATGCTGGTGATCGGCGGCGGCATGGCCAACACCTTCCTGGCCGCGCAGGGCATCGACGTCGGCAAATCGCTGTGCGAACACGACATGGCCGGGACCGCCCGCGAAATCATGGCCAAGGCCACCACGGCGGGCTGCGAGATCATCCTGCCCGAAGACGTGGTCGTGGCGCGCGAGTTTGCCGCGGGCGCGCCCAGCGAAACCGTTCCCGCCACCGAGTGCCCGGTGGATGCGATGATCCTCGATGCCGGGCCGCTCAGCGTGGCGCGCATCGCGACCGCGCTGGAGGCGGCGAAAACGCTGATCTGGAACGGCCCGCTGGGCGCGTTCGAGATCGCCCCCTTCGATGCCGCCACCAACGCCGCGGCGCAAAAGGCCGCCGCGCTGACCCGCGCCGGATCTCTGGTCTCGGTCGCGGGCGGCGGCGATACGGTGGCGGCGCTGAACCAGGCCGGGGCGGCGGAGGATTTCACCTATATCTCCACCGCCGGCGGCGCCTTCCTGGAATGGATGGAAGGCAAGACCCTGCCGGGCGTCGCCGCGCTGGAAAGCTGAGACCGACGCGTCCGGCGCGACATCACCGCAGACCGCGTCCGGCGGGAGTATTTTTGGCAAGATGAAGCAAGGGAGTGCGATATGAGTGGGTGGTGTCTTGTCACCGGGGCCTCGGGCGGGATCGGGGCGGAACTGGCGCGCGAAGCCGCGCGCGACGGCTATGACCTGATCCTGAGCGCACGCGATGTCGCGCGGATCGAACCGCTGGCGCAGGAGCTGCGCGACGGGGGGCGCGATGTCGTCACCCTCGCGGCCGACCTCGCCCAGCCCGATGGCGCCGAAACGCTCTGGCACGCGGCCCGCGACGGGCGCGAGATCGCGGTGCTGGTCAACAACGCGGGCCTCGGCGTGCATGGCCGCATCCAGGATGGCGACACATGGGGGCGCGAGCGTGAGACCGTCGCAGTGAACGTGACCGCCGCCGCCGACCTGATGAAGCTCGCGGCCGTGGACATGGCCGCACGGGGCGCGGGCCGGATCCTCAACGTCGCGTCATCGGCGGCCTTCATGCCCGGCCCGGGCATGGGGCGCTATCACGCCTCCAAGGTCTTCCTGCTCTACCTCTCGGAAGCCGCCTGGCAGGATTTGCAGGGCACCGGCGTCAGTGTCACCGCGCTCTGTCCCGGGCCGGTGGATACCGGGTTTTTCGACGCGGGCGGCATGCAGGACGCGCTGGCGCTGCGGATGCTGCCCAAGGCGCGCGCGGACGTGGTGGCGCGCGCGGGCTGGCGCGGGGCCAAGGCGGGCCGCCGCATGGTCGTGCCGGGCCTGCTCTACAAGATCATCGGCTTTTCCACGCGGTTCATGCCGCGCGGGGCGCTGGTGCGCGGCACCCAGACCTATTGGAGCAAGCGGCGCTAGCCCGTCACGCCGGCGCGCCCCTGCACCACCATCATCGTGGCGGTCATCCGCGCGATTTCACGCGGGTTTTCGCCGTCGATCGCCGTGGCCACCGCCTCGGTAAAGATCAGCGTGCGCCCGGGTTTCAGAACGCGGGCATGGAAATTGAACCGCTGGCCCCGCGCCGGCGCGAGGAAGCTGCTTTTCAACTCGACGGTCAGCACGCCCGCCTCCTCGGGCATCAGCGTGTAGGCGGCAAACCCGGCGGCCGTGTCCATGGCCGAGGTAATCACACCCGCATGCAGGAACCCGTGCTGCTGCGTAAACCCTTCGTTGAACGGCATCGACAGCCACAGCTCTCCGGGCGCGAGATCGTCGATGCGGATCCCCATCGACCGCATCGCCGCCTGCCTGTCAAAACTCGCCCGGGTTCGCGCGGCATAGTCACCGTAAGTTTCGAATTTCATCATCCCAACCTTTCCAGAATGGCCTGCGTGTCCAGCGCCGTCACCGCCCCGTAGACGCGCCCGCGCCCGGCCTCGACCAGCCGCGTGTGCACATAGCCATCGGACACCGCCGCGGGCGATGTGCGCAGCAGCACCGAGGCGGTCAGGAGCGTCGCCAGGCTCTCGGTGAACCAGCGCGCCTCGGCCTCGTCGGGCAGGCCCGGCCACCAGTCTCGATGCGCGTCAAGTGCCATGTCATAGGCGCGGCTTGCGCCCCGGGCCGCGTCCAGCTCGGCCTGCAATGCCTCGCGCGCCGCCGCATCGCGGCCCAGCGCGCGCAGCACGTCGAGGCAGATCACGTTGCCCGAGCCCTCCCAGATCGAGTTGAGCGGGCTTTCCCGGAAGAGCATCGGCAGCGGCGTGTCGTCGGTGTAACCCACCCCGCCCAGGCACTCCATCGCCTCGTAGATCACGCCCGGGCACAGCTTGTTGCCCAGGAACTTGGCCAGAGCCACACCGATACGAGCAAAGGCGCGGTCCTCGGGCGCCTGGCCGTCAAAGGCGCGCGCCACGCGGAAGGCCAGCGCCGCCGCGCCCTCGAAATCCAGCGTCAGATCGGCCAGAACGGCGCGCATCATCGGCTGGTCAATCAACCGGCGCTGGAAGGCGCTGCGGTGGCTGACCCAGTGATGCGCCTCGGCCAGTGCCGCCCGCATCAGCCCCGCGGGCGCGACCGAAGTGCCCAGCCGGGTGTGATGCACCATGTCGATGATGGTTTTCACCCCCTGCCCTTCCTCGCCCACGCGCAGGGCCAGCGTGTCGTGAAACTCGATCTCCGAGGACGCATTGGCCCGGTTGCCCAGCTTCTCCTTCAACCGCATCACGTGCAGGCTGTTGCGCTCACCGTCCAGCCAGCGGGGCACCAGGAAACAGGTCAATCCCCCCTCGGCCTGCGCCAGCGTCAGGAACCCGTCCGACATCGGCGCCGAGCAGAACCATTTATGCCCGCGCAGCCGGTAATGATCGCCGTCGCGCGTGGCCACCGTGGTGTTGGCACGCACGTCGGACCCACCCTGCTTTTCCGTCATCGCCATGCCCAGCGTCACCGCGCGCTTGTCGCCCACCGGCGCGCGGGCGGTGTCATAGGCGCGCGCGGTCAGTTTCGGCACCCAGTCGCGCGCCAACTGTGGCGCATGCGCCAGCGCGGGCACCGCGGCATAGGTCATCACCATCGGGCAGGTCACGCCCGGCTCGACCTGGCTGGTCATGTAGCACATCGCGGCGTGCTGGCTGTGCCCGCCCGGCGTGCCGTCCCAGGCGGCGGCGGAAAACCCCGCCGCAAGGCCCGCCTGCATCAGCGCGTGATAGGCCGGGTGAAAACGCACCTCGTCCAGCCGCCGACCTGCGCGATCGAAACCGACAAGGACGGGCGGCACGCGGTTGGCCTCCTGGCCCGCCTCGCGCATTTCCGCGCCGCCCATCGTTGCGCCATAGCCCGCAAGCACCTCTTCGGGCGCCTCGGCATGGGCCATGTGATCGCGCAGAACCGGGTCGCTCGCCCACAGATCGACGCCGCCGCGCGTTGTGGGCTGGTTCGTCACCTCGTGGGTCGGCAGGTGGCTGCGCGGGTCGGATTGTGTCATTTCTGTCTCTCCCCTGGCGCCAATCAGATCAAATCGGCGCGGCGGACAAAAGGGGGATTCACATCGCGAATCACCTGTGGCAGTATTTCCGTTGCGTCGCGTAACATCGCACGCATCGAGGCAGACGAGGCCAATAAGGCCCGCATCGGCAGAGGCAGAATGAAGTTCCGCAGGCCCAACGGATACCGGCCCGCCCTTGGCGGCATCGCGTATTTCGCACTGGCGTTTTCGCTGGGGCTGTATTTTACGTTCGCCGCCGTACAGGGCGATTATGGCCTTTTCCGCCGGGCCGAGATCATCGCCGAAAAGCAAGATCTGGAGCGCGAGCTGGCGCGGCTCGAAGCGCGCGTCGCACGGATGGAAAATCTCACCCGTCGGCTTTCGGACAGCTATCTCGACCTCGATCTTCTCGATGAACAGGCCCGCAGCGTGCTGGGCTATATCCGCGCCGACGAAATCGTCATTCGCTGAGCCCCCGCGATCCGCGACTATCCCGCCAGTCGATCTGCGCGCGCCCACGCGAAATGCCGCGCTCGCCAATTTCCACTCGCATGACGCCGCCGAATGCTGTATTAAATAGTTTAAAGCTAAACTACTTTCCCGCGGAAGGAGGAGCCGCCCCATGGCCGCGAAGAAAACCACAAAAAAATCAAATACATCCGGTGACGAACTCAAGACATTCTACCGTGACATGCTGCTGATCCGGCGATTCGAGGAAAAGGCCGGCCAGCTTTACGGCATGGGTCTGATCGGGGGTTTCTGCCACCTCTACATCGGCCAGGAGGCGGTTGTCGTCGGGCTCGAGGCCACGGCGAAAGAGGGCGACCAGCGCATCACCACCTACCGCGATCACGGCCACATGCTGGCCTGCGGGATGGACCCCAAGGGCGTCATGGCCGAGCTTACGGGGCGCGAGGGCGGCTATTCCAAGGGCAAGGGCGGCTCGATGCACATGTTCTCGAAGGAAAAGGAATTCTACGGCGGCCACGGCATCGTCGGCGCCAACGTGCCACTGGGCGCGGGGCTTGCCTTCGCCAACAAGTATCGCGGCAACGATCATGTCTGCTTTACCTATTTCGGCGATGGCGCGGCCAACCAGGGCCAGGTCTATGAAACCTTCAACATGGCGGCCCTGTGGGACCTGCCGGTGGTCTTCGTGATCGAGAACAACAAATACGCGATGGGCACCGCGCAGACGCGCTCGACCTCGTCCAAAGACATCCACACCCGCGGCGAAGCCTTCGGCATCCCCGGCGAGATCGTCGATGGCATGGATGTGCTCGCAGTGAAAGAAGCCGGCGAAAAGGCCGTGGCCCACGCCCGCTCGGGCAAGGGCCCCTATATTCTCGAGGTGATGACCTATCGCTATCGCGGCCACTCGATGAGCGACCCCGCGAAATACCGCACCCGCGAAGAGGTGCAGAAGGTGCGCGAAAAATCCGACGCCATCGAACACGTGCGCGAGCTGCTGCTCTCGGGCAAACACGCGAGCGAGGACGATCTCAAGGCGATCGACAAGGAGATCAAGGCCATCGTCAACGAGGCCGCCGAGTTCTCGCGTCAAAGCCCCGAGCCCGCGCCGGAAGAGCTCTGGACCGACATCTACGCCACCGAGACGCCGCAGCTGGGCTGAGCGCCCGAGACCGAGGAGAAACAGACAATGGCAACCGAAATTCTCATGCCCGCGCTCTCGCCCACGATGGAAGAAGGCACGCTGGCCAAGTGGCTGGTCAAGGAAGGCGACACCGTGCAATCGGGTGACATCCTGGCCGAGATCGAAACCGACAAGGCGACGATGGAATTCGAAGCCGTCGACGAAGGCGTGATCGGCAAGATCCTGGTGCCCGAAGGCACCGAGAACGTGAAGGTCAACACCGCCATCGCCGTGCTGGTCGAAGAGGGCGAAGAGGTGCCCGCCGAGGCCACGCCGGCCCCCGCCGCCGCACCGGCCCAGGCCCAGGCCCCTGCCCCGGCCGCGCCCGCCAAACCGGCCGAACCCGCCCCGCAGGCCGCGCGCCCCGAGCCCGACTGGCCCGAGGGCACCGAGGTGAAACAACAGACCGTGCGCGAGGCCCTGCGCGACGCCATGGCCGAGGAAATGCGCCGCGACGACAGCGTGTTCCTGATGGGCGAGGAAGTCGCCGAATACCAGGGCGCCTACAAGATCAGCCAGGGCCTGCTCGATGAGTTCGGCTCCAAGCGCGTGATCGACACGCCGATCACCGAACACGGCTTTGCCGGCATCGGCGTCGGCGCCGCCTTCGGCGGGCTGCGCCCGATTGTCGAGTTCATGACCTTCAACTTCGCCATGCAGGCGATCGACCAGATCATCAACTCGGCCGCGAAAACGCTGTACATGTCCGGCGGGCAGATGGGCGCGCCCATCGTCTTCCGCGGCCCCAACGGCGCCGCCGCGCGCGTTGCCGCCCAGCACAGCCAGGATTACGCCGGCTGGTATGCGCATGTGCCGGGCCTCAAGGTGGTGATGCCCTACTCGGCCTCCGACTACAAAGGCCTGATGAAAACCGCGATCCGCGATCCCAACCCGGTCGTGTTCCTGGAAAACGAAATCCTCTACGGCCGCAGCTTCGACGTGCCGGTTATGGATGATTTCACCGTGCCCTTCGGCAAGGC
This sequence comes from Marimonas lutisalis, assembly GCF_005434965.1. Lineage (GTDB taxonomy): Bacteria > Pseudomonadota > Alphaproteobacteria > Rhodobacterales > Rhodobacteraceae > Marimonas_A > Marimonas_A lutisalis. The sequence goes on along the minus strand of NZ_SKCI01000001.1, from coordinate 935,857 downwards.
CCGTATCTGGCGCGAAGGCAGCGATGTCACGCTGGTCAGCTTCGGCATCGGCATGACCTACGCGCTCGAGGCCGCCGAGAAACTGGCCGCCGACGGCATCGAGGCCGAGGTGATCGACCTGCGCACCCTGCGCCCGATCGACTATGACACCGTGATCGCCAGCGTGATGAAAACCAACCGCTGCGTCACCATCGAGGAAGGCTGGCCCGTCGCCTCGATCGGCAACCACCTGTCGGCCTACATCATGACACATGCCTTCGATTACCTCGACGCGCCGGTGCTGAACGTCACCGGCAAGGACGTGCCGATGCCCTATGCCGCCAACCTTGAAAAACTGGCGCTCACCTCCACCGACGAGGTGCTCGAGGCCGTCAAACAAGTCACCTACCGGTAAGGAGAGACGAGATGCCCACGGAAATCCTGATGCCCGCGCTCTCTCCGACCATGGAGGAAGGCACGCTCGCCAAATGGCTGGTGAAAGAGGGTGACACGGTGCAGTCCGGCGACCTTCTGGCCGAGATCGAAACCGACAAGGCGACGATGGAATTCGAAGCCGTCGACGAAGGCGTGATCGGCAGGATCCTGGTGCCCGAAGGCACCGAGAACGTGAAGGTCAACACCGCCATCGCCGTGCTGCTGGACGAAGGCGAAAGCGCCGACGATATCGGCGCGGCCGCCCCGGCCGCGGCCCCTGCTGCCGCGGCGGAACCGGCCCCGGCACCGGCCAAGGCCGACGCCCCGGCCGCCGCCATGCCCGCCCCCGCCGCGCCTAAAGGCGGCGACGGCACGCGCATCTTCGCCTCGCCGCTGGCCCGCCGCATCGCCGCCGACAAGGGGCTGGATCTCAGCCAGATCACCGGCTCGGGCCCCAAGGGCCGCATCGTCAAGGCCGACGTGATCGGCGAGGCGCCCGCCGCGCAACCCGCCGCAGCCGCCCCGGCAGCGCCTGCCGCTGCCCCCACTGCTGCGCCCATGCCGCAGGGTGCCGATGCCTCGGCCGTGGCCCGCATGTACGAAGGCCGCGAGTATGAGGAAATGAAACTCGACGGCATGCGCAAAACCATCGCCGCGCGCCTGACCGAGGCCAAGCAAACCATCCCGCATTTCTACCTGCGCCGCGACATCCGCCTCGATGCGCTGCTGAAACTGCGGGCCGAAATGAATGCCGGGCTGGAAAGCCGCGGCGTCAAGCTCTCGGTCAACGATTTCATCATCAAGGCCTGTGCCAACGCGCTGCAGGCGGTGCCCGATGCCAATGCCGTCTGGGCCGGCGACCGGATCCTGAAGCTGAAACCTTCGGACGTGGCGGTGGCCGTCGCCATCGACGGCGGGCTTTTCACCCCGGTCATCCAGGACGCCGACAAAAAATCGCTCTCGGCGCTCTCGGCCCAGATGAAGGATCTCGCCACCCGCGCGCGCGACCGCAAGCTCGCCCCGCATGAATACCAGGGCGGCAGCTTTGCCATCTCCAATCTCGGAATGTTCGGCATCGACAATTTCGATGCGGTCATCAACCCGCCGCACGGCGCTATCCTGGCCGTCGGCGCGGGCGTGAAGAAACCTGTCGTGGGCAAGGACGGCGAACTGGCCGTCGCCACGGTGATGAGCGTCACGCTCAGCGTCGATCACCGGGTGATCGACGGCGCGCTCGGCGCCCAGCTTCTGCAGGTGATCGTCGACCAGATCGAAAACCCGCTGGCGATGCTGGCCTGACGGCGTCGTAGGGTGGGTTTTCAACCCACCCTGACCGCCCCCCTATTCAAGAACCTTCTTCAGCGTGAACACACCGCGCATCTGGCCCACGGCAAAACCGCGCGCCTGGTCTTCGGGATATAGCGTTTTCAGCACCTCCTCGACCTCGGGCTTCACCTGTTCTCCGCCATGGCAGTTCAGGCACAGCTCACCCGTGGGGATCGCCTTGACCAGCGAAACACCTGCTAGCCCTCTTCCTCGACAATCCCCGCCATCGCCATGTCGGCGGCCTTCTCGCCCGCCGCCTCGCGCTCCAGGAACGCCTTGATCGCGGCGTCGGTATAGGCGTCCGGCGCATTTTTCGGGTTGCGCAGCCGGTGCGAGGATCGCGCCACGCTCCAGCCCTTCTCGGCGCCCACCTTCGCGGCGATCTCGGGGGCTTTCACGTTGCACACCGCCACCGCATGCGCCGGGCCCTTGGCCTCGACCGCGGCCAGCAGCTCCGCCTTCAACGCGCCGCCAAAGGCCTGGATCACGCCCTTGCCTTCCTCGGCGAGCGCCGCCTTGTCGGCGGCCGATGCCGCACCGGTCATCAGGGCCAGTACCCCGGCCATCATCCATGCTGTTTTCATCTCGTCCTCCCGTTTCGGAACAGACGTTCGCGCGCAGCTCTATCCTAGCCCGAATGCCCGCCAACCGGGCAAGGCGCAATTCGCCGCGCCGCCCCAGGCCAGGGTGTTATCGGATAACACCGCGCCATGCGGCCCACGTTTTTGAATGACATGCCCGCGCCACCCCATCTTTGCACCAAAGCAACGAAAGGGCGCGCCATGACACGCAAACTCCTCGGGATCTGCCTGGTTTTCACCGCCACGGGCCTGCTCGTCTGGGCCGGGCTCAACGCGCGACCCGGTCAAACCGGCGCCGGCCTTCAGGCCCCCGCTCCGGTGCAGGTCACCACGCTTTAGGCCGCGCCACGGCACAGCGCTCAGAAAATGCCGAAAAACCGCTCCGGCAGCTCGAACTGCAACTCGTATTCGGGCCGGTCGAACTCGTAGAACCCGGTATCGCCGCGCGGGCGGAACGTGTCCTGCATCCGCGCACGATAGGGCGCCATGTCGAACCCCTCGACCATCTCCAGATCGGCAAAGGCCTCGAACACCGCGCGATCCTCGCCGCGCGCCTCGGCAAACCAGTGCCGGCCGATCGCCGTGTCCTTCACCGAGGTGCCCAGATCCCCCGTCACCTTGTTGCGCCGGTTCATCGCCTCCACGTATTCCGGGAAATCGCAGAATTTCAGGTGGAAAAGATAGAGGTCATCGGGCGCGATCAGCTTGCCATATTGCGTGAAATGCCCGCCCCGGGCGATCTTGGTCCCCGCCGATATCACGCAGGGCTTGGAATAATGCGGGGCCAGCCGCACATGGCGGCGCGGGCCCAGGATACGCTCGCCCACCGCCTCGGGCTCAAGGTCGATCCGGTGGATCACCTCCAGGCCCAGCGGCGTCAGCACCCGGCGAATGGGCGCATCCCACAGGTAGTCCAGCAGGTTTTTCCCCTTGGCCGGATCGACCACCACCAACTCGTCGACATCGCCCACGATCACGTGGTCGTAATAGCTGCGCAGCCCCATCACGAGGTTGTTCAGCAGCCGCCAGCGCTTCATGTCGAAATTCTTGTGCGGGTCGCCGGGGATGCCGATGATGTTGCAGCCCGCCGCCAGATCGGCCACCGCCTCGCCCCGGCCATGGTTCACGATGTAACAGTTCTCGCGCCCCAGCACCTCGCCGTAATGATGCAGCCACGCGCGCAGGAAAAACAGGTCCTCGCGCACCATGGTGACGGCCGCCACTTTCGATTGCATATGCCCACTCGTTCCTTGCAGCCCACGTTCCGGGGCCTTTTTGCCTCGCGCCGACACTAGCGGGTTTGCCGCGTCATGAGAAATGAAATATTCTGCGCCCGGGCCCCGTCCCCGGGGCGGTGGCCCCAACAGGATCAAAGGATCGGGCAGTTATGAGTGCAACCATCCCGCAGGTGTTCCGCGACACCGGGCTATACCCCCGGCGCGTGGACCGCACGCCGCTGAAACAGTTCCAGGTGCTGGGCGAACGCGCCTGCGCCACCAACCTCGTGCGCAAGGTGATCGACAAGAACGCCCAGATCATGCGCACCGAGGCGCTGGGCTGGAAACATGCCACGCCCCACATGGTCGCCATCCCGCGCGATTTCCTGATCGTCTGCGTCGTGCGCAACGCCGAGAACTGGGCGCTCTCGATGCACAAACGCCCCTGGCACGCCGATCCCGCGCTGCAGCGGCTCACCTTTTCCGAGTTCCTGCGCGCGCCCTGGCGCGGCATCGTCGACCGCCCCGCCGATTTCGAGGAGATCCACCCCGAGATCGCCGGCCGCGTCGAGGGCCTGGAGATGGAGTTCGACCGCCACCCGATCACCGGCCGCGCCTTCCAGAACCTGTTCGAGCTGCGCCGGGTGAAACAGGCGGCCCTTGTCGGCATGCTCAACCGCGACTGCAACATGCTCCTGGTGCAGGCCGAACGCGTGCAGGCCGACCCCGAGGGCTTTTCCGCCTGGTTCAACGACACGTTCGATCTGAAACTGCAGGGCGAGCGGATCAAGGGCGTCAAGCGCCGGCTTGGCAACCGCTTCAACCTCTCGGTCGATGAACGCGGCGAAACCCCCGAAAGGCTCAATAACGACGACCGCGCCTTCATGCTCTCCCAGCTCGATCTCGACCTGGAGTCGGCGCTCGGTTACGATTATTCTCCGGGCTGAGGCTTGGTGGCCTCGCGCACGCCTTTCAGGACGAGCAGGATCACCGGCGTGCCGTGCATCAGCAGATCGAAAATGTCGATCGGACGGCTCAACTCCCCCGCGGCCAGCATCTTCAGCTTTTCCCAGATATGCGGCTCGGGCGTGAACGGCGCCAGCCCCAGGAAAATCGCCGCGAAAATCAGAAGCGTCCAGGAAAGACTGTCGAGAAACCGCATTGCACCGCCTTTTTCGGGAGTTTGGGGGGAAAATGGCGCGGTTGACGGGGCTCGAACCCGCGACCCCCGGCGTGACAGGCCGGTACTCTAACCAACTGAGCTACAACCGCGTTGGGGGTCAGATAGTGCCTGCCCGCGCCCCCGTCAATGCCCCAATTGCCGCGCCTGCGCGCTTGCGCGGCGCGCGGTGCAGATCTTGCCGGGGCGGGCACGCCGGGCAGGCGCAGGCTCGGCCATCACGGCAACCCCGGCACCGGTACGGGCCGGTCGGGGGCCATGCCGTCGATCACCGGGCTGCCCTCGAACTCCGACAGGCCCCAGCACAGCACCTCGCCGTCCGCGATGGCACAGCCAAAGGCCGCGCCCAGCGCGACGCGGGTGGCGCCGGCGATCCCCGGGATCGGTTCGGGCGGCAGGGCGACGGTTTCGGGCGACGGCTCCTCGTAGGTGGGCGTGCCCCAGCAGATCACCGCGCCGGCCTGAACCGCGCAGGCGGCGAAAAGATCGGCATCCAGATCCGTAGCCTGGCCGACGCCCGCAACCTCACCGATCCCGATCGCCTCGGACCCGCCGGTGATCCGAAGCGTCTGGGTGCCCAACTGCCCCATCAGGTTCGATCCCCAGCAGGTCACCTGCCCGCCTTCGCCCAGCCCGCAGGCAAAGTTGCGGCCATTGGCCACTTTCGACAACGCGCCGAAATAGCTGGGCTTCATCAGCAGCGGCCGCGTCGATTCATAGACAAAGGCGCGGCCCGGTTCCGTAGGGTTGTCCGATCCCCAGCAACTCAGCTGCCCGCCCCACAGCACCACGCAGGTATTGTTGACACCCGCCGAAAGCGACCGCACGCCGCGGATCCCCGGCACCTGCAGCGGCTCGATCACCCGATCCGTGTTGCCGCAGCCCACCTCGCCGCAGGGGTTTTCGCCCCAGCACCACAGGCGGCCATCCACCGCCACCGCACAGACATGGTTGAACCCCAGCGCCGCGGCGCGCACCGGCGGCAGGCCCTCTACCTGGAACGGTCCGTGCGAAACGATCGGCGCATGCGCCCGCATCGAACGCTGGTAATCCAGCCCCCAGCACCACAGCCGCCCGGCCCAGTCGACCGCGCAGGCACCGAACCGGCCCACGGCGATGGCCGAAGCCGGCGGCAGCCCCTCGACCCGCCAGGCGGCAAAGGGCGGACCGCCCCCGTCACCCGGATACTCGCCGAAGCAATAGACCGATTTGTCATCGTAAAGCACACAGCCCAGCGTTTCCGAGACGTCGATCTCAACCGCCTCCTGCGCGGAGGCGAGCGTCGCCATCAGAACCCAGCCGAGGATCCCCAAGACCCGCATCATGCGCCTCCCTCGCCGGTGGTCGTCCCAACCAGCCTAACAGGAAAAGCATCCGGTCCCGAAACGAAAAACGCCTCCCCTGCGGGAGGCGCTTTCTCAAAGCAGCGGTGGCGCGGTTGACGGGGCTCGAACCCGCGACCCCCGGCGTGACAGGCCGGTACTCTAACCAACTGAGCTACAACCGCCCACTGCCCGCCCCGGCCGGTCGGCCCGGGCGTGAAGGCGTGTTTAGGCCCACGCGCGCGGGGCGTCAAGCACCGGAATCGGGGTTCGGGGCGAAAAAATGCACCCCGGGCGGCGTGGCATAAACACCACGCCCAGCCCCCTGCCCGATTTTCGCCACATTTCCGCCAGAAAGCTGCCCTGATCCACCCGCAGCCTGACCCGACAGCCCAGCGCGCCACCCGGCGCAAGGCCGGACGGCGCCCCTTTTGATCTGTGAAGGAGCACAAGATGGCTTCGTCGAAACCGCCGCAACCGGCCCCCGCCGCGCCCCAGGCCCCGAAATCGCAGGCCCAGCCGCGCAAGCCGCAGGCCAAACCCCGCCCCGTGATCACCGATTACGCCTCGCTCTGAGACGTGACAGCCGGGCGCGCAGGCCCTAACCTGCGGGTCATGCCAACGCCCGTTTCATCCATCCGTAATCTCGGCCCCGCGATGGAGGCCGCTTTTGCCCGCGCCGGGATCCACTCAGCCGAGGAACTGCACGCGCTGGGCGCCGATGCCGCCTATGCGCGGCTGCTGGAAACCGGCCACCGGCCGCATTTCATCGGTTATTACGTTCTGGTCATGGGGCTGCAGGGCCGCCCCTGGAACGATTGCAAGGGCGCGGAAAAGGCCGCCCTTCGCAAGACATTCGACGCGCTGAAGGCCGCCAAACACGACAAGGGCCGCTCCGATCTCGAAGCGGCCCTTGATGCAATTGGCGTGATCGAAAGGAAGGCTTAGCCGACCAGTTCGAGCCCCGAGAAGAAGAAGGCGATCTCTTCTTTCGCGGTGTCCGGCCCGTCCGAGCCGTGGACCGAGTTTTCGCCGATCGACAGGGCGAAGGTCTTGCGGATGGTGCCTTCGTCGGCCTCGGCGGGGTTGGTCGCGCCCATGATCTCGCGGTTGCGGGCAATGGCGTTCTCGCCTTCCAGCACCTGCACCACGATCGGCTCGGAAATCATGAATTCGCACAGCTCGCCAAAGAACGGGCGGTCCTTGTGCACGCCATAGAACTGCTGCGCCTGCGCCAACGTCAGCTGGATACGCTTGGAGGCGACGACGCGCAGGCCGCCCTCTTCCAGCATGGCAACGATCTTGCCGGTCAGGTTGCGCTTGGTGGCGTCGGGTTTGATGATGGAAAACGTGCGTTCCAGTGCCATGTGTCAGGCTCCTTGATGTGGTGGGTGTCGAATTTGGCGCCCTGCTAGCATGGGCCGCGAGCTTTGAAAAGCCACTGATCAGATGTCAGGGCGCAACCGCTCCAGCCGCCCGGTCGCATAGGCGCCCAGAAGGCCCAGGAAACTGGTCACCGCCATCGAACCCAACAGAACGTAAACGCCAAAGGCATTGGCCACCAGCGCACCCACGGCGGTGGAAATCGCGGCGCCGCCGGCCAGCGTCAGCGCGCCTGAAAGCCCCGAGGCACTGCCCGCCAGGTGCGGCGCCACCGACATCACCCCGGCATTCGCCCCCGGCAGCGTCAGCCCGTTGCCCAGCCCCACGAAAATCGCACCGGCGAAAAACACAGCCGGATGCGCGGCCCCCAGCGCGATCGCCGCCATCGCCAGAAGCGGCCCGACCGTGGCAAACCACCGCCCCATCACCATCAGCTTCACGATCCCCCAGGCCCGCGTCATCCGTGCGCTCACGATATTGCCAACCATGAACCCCGCCGAGATCGAGCCCATCCCGATCCCCAGAAGCGCCGGCGTCAGGCCAAACCGCGCCTCGGCCACCTGCGGCGCACCGCCCAGGAAGGCGTAGAACCCGCCGACCGAGAACACGAGCACGACGCAATAGCCCCAGAACAGCGCCGCGCGGAACAGCTCGGGATAGGATCGGAACTGGTCGGAAAAACTGGCCGAAGGGCGCAGGTTCGTCTCGCCCAGATCGGCCCAGCTCAGCGCCAGCATCGCCGCGCCCATCAGCACGAAGGCCCAGAAATTCGACCGCCAGCCAAAGGCCTCGTCCAGCACCCCGCCGATCACCGGCCCCAAGAGCGGCGCCAGCGCCATCGCCGTGCCGATCACCCCCAGAATGCGCGCGGCCTCCTGTGGCTCGCACATGTCGCGCACCACCGCCCGGCTCAGCACCATGCCGACGCTGACCGAACATTGCAGCATGCGAAACCCCAGGAACACCCAGACGTTTTCGGCCAGCGCACACCCGACCGAGGCCAGCGCGAACACCGCCACGCCGGCCAGCATCACCGGCCGCCGCCCGATCCGGTCGCTCAGCGGCCCAAGGATCATCTGCAACACCGCCGACATCGCCAGGTAGCCGCCCAGCGCCAGCGACACGAGGCCGTAATCGGCCTGCAGGTCCTCGGCGATCTGCTTCAGCGACGGCAGAAACATGTTGAGCGACAGCACGCTGATCGAGGTCAGCAGGATCAGGGTGATGATCCTCGGCGGCGTGCGCGCGGGTGCTGTGGCCTGGGCCATGGGGCGCCATTTCCGTTAACATGCGAATGGTCAAGCGGTATCGCGGCGCCGCACCATGTGCAACCCGGCTTCAAACCGGCCCACGCGTTCCCCGCCGGCGCAACCGTCCCGGGGCGACATGCCCGTCCCGGTCCTTCCATGCGCGGCGCGACGATGCGCCTATTTTCCCATGATCCTTTTTCGGCGCTCCTGCATCTTCTCGTTGGCCTCGATGGTGCCGTCGTGGAACGTGCCGAACCACTTGTCCCATGGAATCTCGAGACTGCCGTAATTGCACTCGAAATAGCGGTGATGCATCTGGTGGTGGAACGTGCCCAGCGCCAGCCTGTTGCGATCCTTGATGACAAGCCCCTGGAAGCCCGTATGCGTGGTCATCGCGGTCAGGAAGAAATACTGCATGTGAAACAGGATGTGCACCGGATGCGCCCCCACCAGAAGGTGCACGAAAACCGAGCCGAGAAAGATCATCTGCTCAATCGGGTGCTGCGACATCCCAGACCAGGGGCCGACATTGATGTTGCGGTGATGCAGGTAATGCACGTGGCGATAGAGAAACGGGATATGGATCGCCCGGTGAATGATGTAGAAATAGAAGCTTTCCCATATCGGGATCAGGAAGAAGATCGCGACGAACCAGGCCGGATTGGCCGCCCAGGTGACCATCGGCATGTGGCCATTGGCCAGCGCCCAGAACAGGACCACTTCATAGGCCGTCCAGATGGCAACCCCGGTGCCAAGCGTCCAGAACATGTTGTCGCGCACCTGCCCGCCCAGGGTGAATTGCCTGCCCTTCACCATCAGCGACCGCGGATCGTATTTCAGTTTCCTGCCCTGCGCCGAGAACGTGTAGAACCACATGTGCAAGGCCCCCCCGACGACGAGGGCCAGCAGGAAATTCCGCACGTAAATCTGCGCGATCCAGCCAGGCGCGAACGTCGCGGATGCCTCAAGCGGCGGCTGGAACCAGTAGAAGCTGGCAAAGGCAATCCCCACGATGATGAGCTTTTCCGAGATCAGGAACCACGAATTCCAGACCCATTTCACCATCTCGACCGGGTTCAGGGGCCAGGTGAAGAAGGGCGAAACCTTCAACGGGACATCGGGCAGATGGTTCCAGCCCTTTAGCTGGGTGTCGGACATGGCGTTCCCCTGTTCGCAGGTCTGCCTCGCAGTTTGACACAAGGCCCTTCCCGTGAAAAACAGAATGAAATGATGATCTTCATCTGTTTTCCCGAGGTGTCATGGCCGTCTCCATCCAATCCATGCGCTATTTCACCACCGCTCTGGCACATGGCAGCATCTCCAAGGCGGCGGACGAGCTGAACGTTGCGGCATCGGCCGTTTCGGCGGCCATCGACAGGATCGAGGCGCATTTCCAGCTCACACTGGTCAACCGGTTCCGGTCGCGGGGCATTACCGCCACGGCCAGCGGGCGGATTCTTGAACGCAAGTTCACCCATCTCCTTGAAGAGTACGCGGCAGTGATGGCCGAAGGGTCTGACCTGCAATCCGCCCTCACGGGCGAGTTGCGGATCGGCTATTACGCCCCGGTCGCCCCGGTCTTCCTGCCCGACATCCTGGCCGAGCTTGCCGGGGCCGAGGGCCAGGTGACACTGCACCTTGAGGCATGCGACAATGACCGCGCGCAGGAGGGGTTCCTGGCCGGTGAGTTCGACGCGATCCTCTTCGTCTCCGACGCCGCCCTGCCGCAGGTCGCCTTCGACGTGCTGATCGAGGCTCCGGCCTATTGCCTGACCGCGCCCGACCATCCGCTGGCGCGGCAGGCCTCCGTGCGCCTCGACGATCTCGCCGACGAGGCGATCATCGTCCTGAACCGCCCGATTGCCGTCGACTACTATCGCCGTCTTTTCCGCGATGCCGGGCACAACCCGGCCAGGATCGCCTATGCCAACTCCACCGAAATGGTGCGCAGCCTGGTTGGCGCGGGTCTGGGATGTGCGGTTCTGAACATGCTGCCCGCAACGGATGTCAGCTATGCGGGCGACCCGCTTGTCGCGCTGCCCATCGGCGATGACCTGCCGCCATTGTCGCTGGCGCTGGGCTATGACAAGTCGAACCCGCGCCGGATCGTCCGTCACTTCGTGACCCGGTGCCGGTCCTATTTCAGCGAAGGCGCCGGGCGCCGCCACATCGTCGCACCCTAGATCCGCAACTTGTCCCCTGGCGACGGCACCGCCCCCTTGCGCGCGCGATTGACAGCCCCCTGCCCCTCTGGCACTCCGCCGCCATGCTGCGTCTTGATGACATATCCTATTCCGTGGCGGGCCGGCCGCTGATCGAACATGCCTCGGCCACCATCCCCACCGGGCACAAGGTGGGGCTTGTCGGGCGCAACGGCACCGGCAAGACAACGCTTTTCCGCCTGATCCGGGGCGAACTGGCGCTGGAAACCGGCGAAATTTCCCTGCCGCCGCGCGCCCGTATCGGCGGCGTCGCGCAAGAGGTGCCCGGCAACGAGGTGTCGCTCCTCGATACCGTGCTGGCCGCCGATACCGAACGCGCCGCGCTGATGGCCGAGGAAAGCGACGATCCCGCGCGCATCGCCGATATCCAGACCCGGCTGGCCGATATCGACGCCTGGAGCGCCGAGGCCCGCGCCTCGGCGATCCTGCGCGGCCTGGGCTTTACCGCCGACGAGATGCAGATGCCCTGCAGCGCGTTCTCGGGCGGCTGGCGGATGCGCGTGGCGCTGGCCGCGGTGCTCTTCTCCGCGCCCGACCTGCTGCTCTTGGATGAACCGACCAACTATCTCGATCTCGAAGGCGCGCTCTGGCTGGAAAGCTATCTCGCCAAATACCCCCATACCGTGCTGATCGTCAGCCACGACCGCGGGCTGCTGAACCGCGCGGTCGGCGCCATCCTGCATCTCGAGGATCGCAAGCTGACGCTCTACCAGGGCAATTACGACGCCTTCGCCGAAACCCGCGCCGCCCGCCTCCTGGCGCAGGAGGCCGAGGCGAAGAAACAGGAGGCGCGGCGCGCGCATCTGCAATCCTATGTCGATCGCTTCCGTTACAAGGCCGACAAGGCGAAACAGGCGCAATCGCGACTGAAGGCACTGGCGCGGATGAAACCCATCACCGCCCCGCAAGAGGCGGCGCTGCGCGCCTTTTCCTTCCCCAGCCCGGAAGAGCTTTCGCCGCCCATCATCCGGATCGAGGGCGGCGCCGTCGGCTATGACGGCACGCCGGTCCTGTCGCGGCTCGACCTGCGCATCGACCAGGACGACCGGATCGCCCTTCTGGGCCGCAACGGCATGGGCAAATCCACCCTCTCGAAACTGCTGGCCGGCAAGCTCGGCCTGATGGCCGGCCGCATGACCACCGCGGCCAAGCTGCGGGTGGGCTATTTCGCCCAGCACCAGGTCGAGGAACTGCATCTCGACGAAACCCCGCTCGATCACATCCGCCGCCTGCGCCCCGACGAGGCACCGGGCAAGCTGCGCGCGCGGCTGGGCGGCTTCGGCATCGGCGCCGAACAGGCCGACACGCTGGTCGGCCAGCTCTCGGGCGGGCAGAAGGCGCGGCTCTCGCTGATGCTGGCCACCATCGACGCGCCGCATATGCTCATCCTCGACGAACCCACCAACCACCTCGACATCGAAAGCCGCGAAGCCCTGGTCGAGGCGCTCACCGGCTATTCCGGCGCGGTGATCCTCGTCTCCCACGACATGCACCTGCTGTCCCTGGTCGCCGACCGGCTGTGGCTGGTCAGCGATGGCCGCGTCACCCCCTATGACGGCGATCTGGAAAGCTACCGCCAGATGCTGCTCGCCCCCGAGAAACCGGCGAGACCCGAAAAACCCAAAGAAAAGCCCAAGCGCCCGTCGCGCGATGTTGTGCTGGCACTGCGCGCCGACGTGCGCAAATGCGAGGATCGCGTCGACAAGCTCAACGACATGCGCGACCGTCTGGCCGAGAAGCTGGCCAAGCCCGAGCTTTACGACAACCCGGCCGAGGCCGCCGTCTGGCAGAAGAAATACGCCGAGGTGATGGAGGGGCTGGAGCGCGCCGAAACCCTGTGGATGGCGGCGCTGGAAAAACTCGAGGCCGCGGAGGGCTGAGCCCGACCGCGGCGATGCCTACCCGGCCAGGTGCCACCCCAGGGTGACGTGCCCGCGCTCATCCAGGCCCATGATATCGCGGCAAAAATCGCCTGCCGCTTCCCGCACGCCGTCAAGGCCCTCGAAGGCGGCGCTTTCGAACCAGACACCGCCAAAGGATTTCTCGGTCCGCTCCACCGCGCCGAACCGCCCCGCGAGCGCCTCGGCCCGGGCGATCGCGTCGCGCCGCGTCTCGTCCAGCGCGATCTCGACCCGGTAAAGATGCTGACCGGCCCGCTTTTCCGTACTGCGCAGAACGAAACCCGCATCGCTGATTGCGGGCCGCACGAAGTCGCGCTGAGGCACCGCGCGCTCGATCATGACATAGGATCGCGCCAGCGCTGCGGGAAAGACCGCGCCCAGCGCCTCGCCGAACCGATCGACCCGGGCCTCGTTGATCCGCCCGGAACGCTCGTAGTCGGGCTGCGGCTGTCGCGCCATCCGCGCCTTGCGTGTCAACGCGTATTGCAGCGCGACAATGGCCGTCGGCGTGATGCCAGCCGACTGTCCCAGAACCCACATGCAAACCGTCCTTTTTCCGATGCCCCGCGTCCCTGGCAGGCTAGGCCGCGATCTGGGCAACAAATGGGCGAAACCCGGAAAATTTCCGCACAATCCATAGACCTCGACGCCAGCAAGAACCGGCATTTCACCTAACAGGCGCGCCAGTTCGGACAGAGCCGGAGTTGCCAGGCGCGATACGAACCTTGCGCCCCTACTCGATCCCGCCTAGCACTGGGCGCATGGATCCCGCCTTTCTCATTACCGCCTTCGTCACCCTTTTCGTGGTGATCGACCCGGTCGGCCTCACGCCGCTTTTCATCGCGCTGACCCAGGGCAGCGCGCAGCGCCGCGCCATCGCGCTGTGCGCCTGTGTCATCGCCTTTTTCATCCTCACCGCCTTCACGGTGTTCGGCGAGGCAGTGCTGGGCTTCGTCGGCATCTCGATGCCCGCCTTCCGCGTGGCGGGCGGCGCGCTTCTCTTCCTCACCGCGCTCGACATGCTCTTTGAACGCCGCACCAAGCGCCGCGAGGGCCAGGCCGAGGAGGAAGACGCCCCCGACCCGTCGGTCTTTCCGCTGGCCATCCCGCTGATCGCGGGCCCGGGTGCCATCGCCTCGGTCATCCTGCTGGCCGGGCAGCGCCCCGGGGTGGCAGGGCTCGCCGCCGTGATCGGCACGGTCGCGGCGGTGCTGGCGGTGGTGCTGATGTTCTTCCTGCTCTCGGGCCTTCTGGAACGCGCGCTCGGGAAAACCGGGATCAATGTCGCCACCCGGCTTCTGGGCATGCTGCTTGCCGCGCTCTCGGTGCAGTTCATCCTCGACGGGCTTGCCGCCTACGGGTTTGCCAGCGCCGCCTGACGCCCTATATCCCTGTCATGTCGAACGATCCCGCATCCCTCACCTATCTCGTGCTGCTCCTCTCGGTGCTGGTGTTCTGGTTTTTCATCCAGAACCGCCGTCAGCTGGGCAAGATGGTGCAGCAGGCGCTCGCCTGGGGCCTCATCTTTGCCGGCGCGCTGGCCGTCGTCGCGCTCTGGGATGACATCCGCCAGGCGGTCACCCCGCAGCAATCGGTCTTTGCCGATCAGGGCGTGATCGAACTGCCCCGCGCCCCCAACGGCCATTACTACATCACCGCCGAGGTGAACGGCGCTCCGATCCGCTTTACCGTCGACACCGGCGCAAGCGAGATCGTGCTCAGCCAGTCCGACGCCGAGGCCGCGGGCATCGACACCGCCGATCTGGCCTATGTCGGCCGCGCCTTCACCGCCAATGGCGAAGTGCGCACCGCGCCCGTGCGGCTGGACAGCATCAGCATCGGCCCGATCCGCGACACCGGGCTCCTGGCCTATGTCAACGAAGGCCAGATGGATGGCTCGCTTCTCGGGATGAGCTATCTTCAGCGCTACTCAAAGATCGAGATTACCGGCGGCGCCCTGACACTGACCCGCTAAGCGTTTTGCGCTGATCGCCAGAGCGGATGCGCACGCCATGTTAATCTCTTCCGTTAACCCGATCGTAAGATTTGCCCGGCAGCCGGATGTCAGCCGGGGGGTGCACGCAAGTCACCCCCCTCATTCTGCCCAAGCCGCCGCCATTAACCTCACGGAACGGTCCGTTTACCCCGCTTCCGGCAGGAAAGCGCTGGACTTTTTCGCCCGGCCCCCCGATATTTTGATCAAATTTTGCAAGCGAGCGATCCATGGATCTCAGACATCTGCAAACCTTCCGCGTCGGCGCGGCCGATCTCAATGGCCAGATGCGTGGCAAACGCCTGCCCGCCGCAACCGCCGCCAAGCTTGAAAGCGATGGCGTGCGCATGCCCTATTCGGTGCTCAACGTCGACATCTGGGGCGCCGATATCAAGGGCAGCCCGCTGGTCTTCGACACCGGCGACGCCGATGGCGTGCTGAAACCCACCGAACGCGGCCCGATGCCGATGCCCTGGCTGGAAAACCGCTCGGCGCTGGTGCCGATGTGGATGTTCCATGACGATGGCACGCCCTTTGAGGGCGATCCGCGCCACGCGCTGGCGGCGGTCCTCAAACGCTATGCCGATCGCGGCTGGACCGTGCAGGCCGCGACCGAGATGGAGTTTTACCTCGTCGATGACAGCGGCGCGGCGCTCGCCCCGCCGATCAACCCGCTCTCTGGCCGCCCGATCCAGGGCCAGGCGATCCTGTCGCTCAGGCAGCTCGACGCCTTCGATGCCTGGTTCAGCGCGCTGTATGAGGCCTGCGAGGTCATGGACATCCCCGCGCAATCCGCGATTTCCGAGGCGGGTCTGGGCCAGTTCGAGGTTGACATCAACCATTGCGAGGCGATGCGCGCCGCCGATAATGCATGGCTTTTCAAACATTTGGTGCGTGGCCTTGCCCGGCGTCACGGCATGGCCGCAACCTTCATGGCCAAGCCCTTCGCGGGCGATGCGGGCAACGGCATGCACGTGCATTTCTCGGTGCTCGATGCCGATGGCAACAACATCTTCGACAATGGCGGCGACGATGGTTCGCCGCTTCTGCGCCATGCCATCGCGGGCTGCCTGAACACGCTGCACGGTGCCACGCTGATCTTCGCGCCGCACGCCAATTCCTATGCACGGTTCGAACCCGGCGCCCACGCCCCCACCGGCGCGGCCTGGGCCTATGACAACCGCACCGCCGCGATCCGCGTGCCCTCGGGCCCGCCCGCCGCGCGGCGGATCGAACACCGCGTTTCGGGGGGCGACATCAACCCCTATCTCACGCTTGCGGTGATCCTGGGCGCCGCGCTCGCCGGGATCGAAGACGGCGCCGAGCCGCCCGCGCCGATCACCGGCAATGCCTATGATCTCGATCTCGACGGGCTGGCCCCGGACTGGGCTAGCGCCATCGACGTGTTCGAACGCGACCCGATGATCGCCCGCATTCTCCCCCAAGACCTCATCACCAACCTGTGCTATACGAAGCGGCAGGAATTGGAGGGGATGCAATCCATCCCCGCCGAGGAGCAATGGAAACCCTATCTCGAAACCGTCTGAACCCCGCGCCGCCCGTTCCGCAACGGGCCGCAAAATTTGATCAAATCCGGAGATACCCGTGAGAATCGGCATCCTGCAAACCGGCCACGCCCCCGACGAGGTTCAGGGCGAGCTTGGCGATTACGACGCCATGTTCCGCCGCCTGCTTTCGGGCCAGGGCTTTGATTTCAAAACATATAATGTGGTCGATGGCGAGTTTCCCCCGGGCCCCGAGGCCGCCGATGGCTGGCTGATAACCGGTTCGAAACACGGCGCATACGAAGATCACCCGTGGATTGCCCCCCTCGAAGAGCTGATCCGCGCCATCCGCGACTCGGGCCTTCCCCTCATCGGCGTCTGCTTCGGCCACCAGATCATCGCCCAGGCGCTCGGCGGAAAAGTCGAGAAATTTCAAGGGGGTTGGTCGGTCGGGCGGCGTGAGTACACGATCAATGGCAAACCTATGCACCTCAACGCGTGGCACCAGGACCAGGTGGTCGAACTGCCCCCGGGCGCGCAGGTGATCGGCTCGAACGATTTCTGCGCCAATGCCGCGCTGATGATTGGGGACACGATACTGACGATTCAACCCCATCCCGAATTCACCTCGGCCATGATCGACGGCCTGATCCGCCACCGCGCCGGCGGCCTCGTCCCGCCCGAGCTGATCGACCGCGCCGCGGCGCAGCTCGACGATCCCACCGACAACGCCGCCTTCGCCGAGATGATGATTACCCTTTTCAAAGAGCATTCCAAATGAGCAACGACTGGCAATCCACCCTGCCCGAGGCCGCGCAGGAGTACCTCACCGATCGCCGCCTGGACGAGGTCGAATGCATTATCGCCGACCTGCCCGGCATTGCCCGCGGCAAGGCGGTGCCGGCCTCGAAATTCGCCCGCCAGGCCTATTTCCACCTGCCGGATTCGATCTTCTATCAGACGATCACGGGCGATTGGGGCGAAGCCGCCGGCGACGAGGGCTTCATCGAACGCGACATGATCCTCAAGCCCGATATCGACACCGCCACCGCCGCCCCCTGGACGGGCGACTGGACGCTGCAGGTGATCCACGACGCCTTTGATCGCAAGGGTAATCCCATTCCCTTCGCACCGCGCAACGTGCTCAAGCGCGTGGTCGACCTTTACCGCAAACAGGGGTGGGAACCGGTGGTCGCGCCCGAGATGGAATTCTACCTCGTGGCCCGAAACCTAGATCCCGCCAAGGCGATCGAGCCGATGATGGGCCGCTCGGGCCGTCCGGCAGCGGCGCGCCAGGCCTATTCGATGACCGCGGTCGATGAATTCGGCCCGGTGATCGACGACATCTACGATTTCGCCGAGGCCCAGGGCTTCGAGATCGACGGCATCACCCAGGAAGGCGGCGCCGGCCAACTGGAAATCAACCTGCGCCACGGCGATCCGGTGAAACTGGCCGACGAGGTGTTCTACTTCAAGCGCCTCATCCGCGAGGCGGCGCTGCGGCACGACTGTTTCGCCACCTTCATGGCCAAGCCCATCGCCGACGAGCCGGGCAGCGCCATGCATATCCACCACTCGGTGATCGATATCGAAACCGGCAGGAACATCTTCTCCGGCCCGCAAGGGGGTGAAACGGATGCCTTTTTCCACTTCATCGCCGGGTTGCAGAACCACATGCCCTCGGCCATCGCGCTCACTGCACCTTACGTGAACTCCTATCGCCGCTACGTCCGCGAACATGCCGCGCCGATCAACCTGGAATGGGGCCGCGACAACCGCACCACCGGCATCCGCATCCCGCTGTCGGGGCCTGACTCGCGCCGGGTGGAAAACCGGCTCGCGGGGATGGACTGCAACCCCTATCTCGGCATCGCCGCCAGCCTCGCCTGCGGCTATCTCGGCATGCTCGAGGAAGAACGCCCCGACAAGCAATACAAGGGCGACGCCTATGAGGGCGAAGAGGACATCCCGCGCGAAATGGGTGCCGCGCTCGACATCTTCGACGAGGCCGAAAAGCTGCACGAGGTGCTGGGCCCCGATTTCGCCCGCGTCTACTCCATCGTCAAGCGCACCGAATACGAGGAATTCCTGCAGGTGATTTCCCCGTGGGAGCGTGAACATCTGCTGCTGAACGTATGAACCTGCTCTTTTCCAACGACAAACGCGGCGAGTATCCCGCCAGCTGGTATGCCGCCACCGCGCAGGACCTGCCACGCTTTCCCATGCTCAAGGGCGAAACCCGGGCCGATGTCTGCGTCATCGGCGGCGGGTTCACCGGGCTCTCGGCGGCGCTGCACCTCGCGCAGGCGGGCCGCGATGTGGTCCTGGTCGATGCCCACCGCGTGGGCTTTGGCGCCTCCGGCCGCAACGGCGGGCAGCTGGGCTCGGGCCAGCGCGTGGAACAGACCGAGCTGGAAAGAATGCTGGGGCCGGACGATGCCGCGAAACTCTGGTCGCTGGCCCAGGATGCCAAGGCGCTTGTCAAATCACTCGTGGCCGAGCACGCGATCGACTGTGACCTGAAACCGGGCGTGGCGCATGCCTGCTTCACCAGGGGCGAGGTCGCACATGAACACGCCTATGCCGAGCACCTGCAAACCCGTTACGGCTATGACCAGATCACCCCGCTCGACCGCGACGGCATGCAGGCGGTCTGCCCGTCTCCGAAATACGTGGGCGGCACGCTCGACATGGGCGCCGGTCACCTGCACCCGCTGAACTATGCAATCGGTCTCGCCCGCGCCGCGGCTGCGGCCGGCGCGCGCATTCACGAAGGCACCCACGTGCATACGATCACAGAGGGCCGCAGCCCGATCGAAGTCCGCACCGATGCCGGCAAGGTTCGGGCCGAACACGTGATCCTCGCGGCGAACGGCTATCTCGGCGGATTGAACCGCAAGGTCGCGGCCCGGGTCATGCCGATCAACAATTTCATCGCCGCCACGCCCCCCCTGGGCGATGATGCCGCCCGCGTCCTGGCCCGCGACGTCGCGGTGGCGGACACGAAATTCGTGGTAAACTATTTCCGCCTGACGCCGGACAAGCGGCTCCTCTTCGGCGGCGGCGAAAGCTATGGCTACCGCTTCCCCGATATCGGCCGCACCGTGCGCAAACCGATGGCCGAGATCTTTCCCCATCTCGCCGACATCCCCTTCGACTACACCTGGGGCGGCACGCTCGCCATCACCATGCGGCGGCTGCCCTACGTCGCGCGCGTCGCGCCCAACATCCTGTCGGCCTCGGGCTATTCAGGTCACGGTGTGGGCAGTGCCACCCATGCCGGGCAGGTCATGGCCCGCGCGATCCAGGGCGAAACCGACGGGTTCGACACGCTCTCGCGCATTCCCAGCCGGCCCTTCCCGGGCGGACCGGCGATGCGTACGCCGCTGCTGACCCTGGCGATGACATGGTACGCGCTGCGCGACCGGCTGGGCATCTAGCGCCCACAAATCACGATCCGGTCTTCATCTGACCGAAAATACCTCGGGGAGCGCGAGGGGCTGGCCCCTCGCTCCTGCCCCCGAAACCGGCAGACCCGCCCGGGTCAGCCGCCCTTCTGCGCCTTCATCTCCCAGCGGCCCGATTCTTCCGACCAGTATTGCGCCGCGCATCCCGCATCGGTCAGCGCCTTCCACTGCGCCCGCGCGCGGGCCAGCGCGCTGTCGTCATTTCCATCGAACAGAACGCAGACCCGGTCCAGCGCGCCCACTTCCTCGGCGCTTACCTCGGCACCGTCCACCGCCATCAGGCAGGCCGCCGCATTGGCATTGTCCCCGGCGGTGGTCAGCAGCACCGGTTGCATCGCATCGTGCGCGCCACCCGCCTGTCCATGCGGCAGGAACCGGTCCTCGGGGCCCAGCCACAGCTTCTGGTCCAACCAATCCATGCGCGCCGCATCGGTGCCGCGCACCAGCACCTTCCAGCCCCGGCCGAGCGAGCGTTCCAGCAACTCGGGCAGCGCCGCCTCGAGCGGGCGGCGCGTCAGGTGATAGAAGAATACCTCGCCCATAAGGCTTTGTTATCCCTCGTAATTGTCGGCCACCAGCCGGTTCAGCGCCAGCACGCCCCAGCCGGTCGCGCCCTCGGGCGCATAGGCGGTGTCGGTTTTCACGCTGGCGACACCCGCGATATCGAGGTGGATCCAGGGCGTGTCCTCCTTGACGAAACGCTGCAGGAACTGCGCCGCGGTGATCGACCCCGCGGGCCGGCCACCCACGTTCTTCATGTCGGCGATGCGCGATTTCAGCATGCCGTCATAGGCCTGGCCCAGCGGCATCCGCCAGGCGCCTTCGCCCTCGGCCTCGGCCGCCTTCAGGAAGCTTTTGCAGAAATCGTCATTGTTGGAAAACACCCCGGCATTCTCATGCCCCAGCCCGATGATGATCGCCCCGGTCAGCGTGGCCAGGTCGACCATGCCCACCGGCTCGAACCGGTCCTGCGCGTACCACATCACATCCGCCAGGACGAGCCGCCCCTCGGCATCGGTGTTGATGACCTCGATCGTGTCGCCCTTCATCGAGGTCACCACGTCGCCCGGACGCGTGGCGCGGCCCGAGGGCATGTTCTCGACCAGCCCGACCACGCCCACGACATTGGCCTTGGCCTTCCTCAGCGCAAGCGCGCGCATCACGCCCGACACCACCCCGGCGCCGCCCATGTCCATGGTCATGTCTTCCATGCCGGCGGCGGGTTTCAGTGAAATGCCGCCCGTGTCGAACACCACGCCCTTGCCGATCAGCGCCAGCGGCTTTTCGCCCTTCTTGCCGCCAAGCCATTGCATGACAACAACTTTCGACGGGCTGTCGCTGCCCTGACCGACCGACAGAAGGCTGCCCATCCCCAGCTTTTCCAACTCCGCCTCTTCCAGCACCTCGACTTTCAGGCCAAGGTTCTCCATATCCTTCAGCCGCTCGGCAAAGCTGGTCGTGGTCAGGTGGTTGGCCGGTTCGTTGACCAGGTCGCGGGTGAAATGCACGCCCTCGGCCACCGCCAGCGGCGCGGCGCAGTCGGCTTTCACCTCGTCAGGTTTCGAACACATCACCGTCACCGCGCCGCGCGGCTCGGGCTCGGCCGTCTTGTGCGTGTCGAACCCGTAGGCGCGCAGCGCCAACCCGGTCACGATCTCGTCGCTGCGCGTGTTGCTGCCCGCAGCCAGCACAAGGTCGGCCTTGCCCATGCGCTTGGCCAGCTCCACCCCCGCCTTGCGCGCCTCCTCCACCTTGGGGCGCCGGGCCAGCTTGACCACGTCCAGCGCCTCGGCGGCCATGCCGACAGGATAGGCCAGGCTCAGCACGTCGCCCGGCTTGGCCTTGGCAAAGCGTTCCCCCTCGATCAGGCGCTTCACCGCGCCCTTGGTCAGCCGGTTCGCCCGCCGCGCAACGATATCGAGCCGTCCGCCCTCATCGACCAGAACCGCGACCCGGCCCTCGGCCCCGGCGATCGCGTCGACTTCGGTCTCGGCAAAGGTGAAACTAATCGGTTGTGTCATGGCGCGCGGCTCCCGTGTGAATATCCTGCCAGAATACCTAGCGCGGAGCCGCCGACTTGGCCAGATAGCAGTTTACCACCCCTGCCGCTTTCCTGTAATGTCCACGCAATATCTTGTTGCCCCGGGGGGAGTGCATTTTGGCCAGATTCGACAGGTACATACTGTCGCAACTCATGGTGCTGTTCGGGTTCTTTTCGCTCGTGCTCGTTTCGGTCTACTGGATCAACCGCGCGGTCAAGCTCTTCGACGTGCTGATCGGCGAAGGACAGACGGCCTGGGTCTTCGCCGAGTTCACCGCGCTCACCCTGCCCAACGTGATCCGCCTGGTGCTGCCGGTCGCGGGCTTTGCCGCGGCGATCTACGTGACCAACCGGCTGAACACCGAAAGCGAGCTGACGGTGATGCAGGCCACCGGCTTTTCGCCGTGGCGGCTGGCGCGGCCCGTGGCCGTGTTCGGGCTGATCGTGGCCGGGATGATGACCGTGCTCACCCACCTGCTGGTGCCAATGTCCACCGCGCAGCTGAAAGAGCGCGAGATCGAGATATCGCGCAATGTCACTGCCAAGCTCCTGACCGAAGGCGCCTTTCTGCATCCCTCTCCCTGGGTGACGTTCTACATCCGCGAAATCACCCCCGAGGGCGCGCTGCGCGATGTCTTCTTGTCGGATCGCCGCCGCGGCACCGAAGGCACCACCTACACCTACACAGCGCGCGAAGCGTTCCTCGTGCGCGATGGCGACAGCTCCAAACTGGTGATGATCGACGGGCTGTCACAGGCGCTCAACAACCAGACCGGCCGGCTCATCTCCACGCATTTCGATGATTTCTCCTACGATATCAGCAGCCTGGTCGGTACCGCGCCGATACAGCCCTTCCGCCTCGAACATGCCGCGACCCTCGATTTGCTGCGCGATCCCGCGGCCGAGGCCGAACGCGCGGGCAGCACGCTGGGCCGCGCGATGGAACAGCTTCACCTGCGCTTCACCCAGCCGCTCCTGTGCGTTGCCGCGGCGCTGATCGGCTTTTCCTCGCTTCTTGTCGGCGGTTTCAGCCGCTTCGGCGTGTGGAAACAGATCGTCGGCGCGATCTTCCTGCTGGTCTCGCTCAAACTGGTCGAGGGCTTCGTCACCGACCCGGTGCTGGCCGAACCCGACCGCTGGCCGCTACTCTACCTGCCGCCCGTCGCGGGCATCTGCGCCGCCGTTGTCCTGCTATGGCTCGCGGCGCGCCCACGCCGGTCGCGGCGCGCCTTCCCGCTACAGGACGAGGTGCCGGCATGACCCTGCACCTCTATTTCGCGCGGAAGTTCCTCTGGATGTTCCTCGGCATTTTCGCGGTGTTCTTCCTGTTGCAGGCACTTGTCGACCTGATCGAACAGGTGCGCAAGCTCGACAGCTCGACCGCGGCCTTTTCCGACATGATGATCCTCACGCTGCTCAACGCGCCAAGCGGGCTGGATACGATCCTGCCCTTAATCATGATCCTGGCCACCGTGGCGCTGTTCATCGGGCTGGCGCGCAGTTCCGAACTGGTGGTGGTGCGCGCCACCGGGCGTTCTGGGCTCAAGGCGCTGGCCGCGCCGGTCACCGTTGCGCTGCTCATTGGGGTCCTGGCTGTCAGCACCTTCAACCCAATCGTCGCGGCCACCTCAAAGCGCTATCAGGAGCTGTTTCAGAAATTCGCTTCCGGCGGCACCGACATCCTGTCGATCTCCTACGAAGGGCTCTGGCTGCGCCAGGGCGGACCCGAAGGCCAGACGGTGATCCGCGCCACCTCGGCCAATCCGGACGCGACCGTGCTCTATGATCTGACCTTTATTACCTACTCGCCCCAAGGCGGCCCCCTGCGACGGATCGAGGCCCGCGAAGCCAAGCTGATCGACGGGGCATGGTCGATGCGCGAGGCCAAGGTCTGGCCACTGGCGCCGGGGCAGAACCCCGAGGGCAGCGCAGTCGAACACGAGAACTTCACCCTGCCATCGACGCTGACGCAGGAACGCATCCGCAACAGCTTCGGCTCACCCAGCGCGATCTCGATCTGGGACCTGCCCGACTATATCGACCAGCTCGAAGAGTCGGGATTCTCGGCCCGCCGTCACACCGTTTGGCTGCAGATGGAGCTGGCCCGACCTCTCTTTCTCACCGCGATGGTGCTGATCGGCGCGGCCTTCACCATGCGCCATGCGCGTGGCGGCGGCACGGGCGTGGCGGTGCTGATCTCGCTGATGCTGGGTTTCACGCTCTACTACATCCGCAACTTCGCGCAAATCCTGGGCGAAAACGGACAGATCCCGGTGATGCTGGCCGCCTGGGCGCCGCCCGTCGCCTCGGTGCTTCTGGGCCTCGGCCTGCTCCTGCATACGGAGGATGGCTGACCATGCGTCTCTCTCCTCTGATTGCCGCCTGCCTCGCCCTGGCGCTGTGCCTGCTGCCTCTGGCCACCCGCGCCCAGCCCCCCGACGAGGCCCCGGACGATACCACCGCACCGATTGACGAAACCGCGACTGACACGGGCCCCTCGGTTCTGGTGGCCGACAAGGTCTATCTCGACGGCAAGACCCGACTCGTGGCCGAAGGCAATGTCGAAGCCCTGCACGGCGACGCCCGGATCCAGGCGAGCCGCATCATCTATGACCGCGAAGCCGATACCCTCACCATCGAGGGGCCGATCACCATCACGCAAGAGGGGGCCGAGGCCCTGATCCTCGCTAATGGCGCCGAGATCGATGCCGCCTATCGCAACGGGCTGCTCACTGGCGCGCGCATGGTGCTCAGCCAGCAACTGCAACTCGCCGCGCTGCAACTGGGCCGCTACAACGGCCGCTATTCCCAGCTCTACAAGGCCGCGGTCACCTCCTGCCGGGTGTGTGGTGCCGATACCCCGCCGCTCTGGCAGATCCGGGCGCGCAGCGTCATCCATGACCAGCTCGAACGACAGCTCTATTTCGACGATGCGCAGTTCCGGGTGCTCGACGTGCCCATCTTCTACCTGCCGCGCCTGCGCCTGCCCGATCCCACGCTGGAGCGCGCCACCGGCTTCCTGATCCCCAGCTTTTCCGGCAATTCGCAGCTGGGCAGCGGGATCCGCGTTCCCTATTTCATCCGCCTGGGCGATCATCGCGACCTGACCATCGTCCCGTTCCTCACCCAGAACTCCCGCACGCTCGAACTGCGCTACCGCCAGGCCTTCAGCAACGGTCGGATCGAGTTCAACGGCGCCGTTTCCAGCGACAATCTCGGCACCGCCGCGCTGCGCTCCTACGTTTACGGCAAGGGCCATTTCAACCTGCGCAACGATTTCAAACTCGACTTCGACCTCCAGGTGGTCAGCGACAAGACCTACCTGTTCGACTATGGCTATTCCGACAACGACACGATGGCGAGCGAACTGCGCCTCAGCCGGACCCGCCGCGATGAAGCCCTGCTTGCGTCGCTGGCGCATTATCACTCGCTGCGGCTGGGCGAAGATGCCTCGACGATCCCTTCGCTGATCGGCGATTTTTCGTATGAAGCCCGCCACTTCCCGCGGCTCACAGGCGGCGAGTTGCGGCTCGGCGCCGCCCTGCACTCGCATTTCCGCTACTCGGACACGGATATCGACGGGCCCGATGCCGATACCATCGTCGATGGCCGCGATGTCACCCGGCTCAACGCCACGGCGCTCTGGCGGCGCGACTGGACGTTGGCGATGGGTCTGCGCACCGGTATTCAGGCCGGCGTCGCCTTCGATCAGTTCTATACTGCCGATGATGCCGCCCGCCCGTCCCAGGCCACGCAGGTCACGCCGATGGCCGCCGTGTCGCTGCGCTGGCCGATGCAGAAGGTCACCCGCAACGGCGCTCTCCACGTGATCGAGCCGATGGTTCAGCTGGGATGGACCGGCGGGTCGCATCTCGACGTCGCCAACGATGAAAGCACCCGGGTCGAATTCGACGAAGGCAACCTCCTGTCGCTTTCGCGCTTTCCCGCCCCCGATCGGCGCGAGCGCGGGCTCGTGGCCGCCTACGGCCTGCACTGGACCCGCATGGGCCCACAGGGCTGGACCTCGCGGTTGACACTGGGCCAGATCACGCGCGAAACCGCGGACCCCAACTTCTCGACCAGTTCGGGGCTGCGCGGCACCACCTCGGCCCTGCTGGTCGCCGGCCAGGTGATGTCGACGAACGGGTTGTCGCTGACCGCCCGCGCGTTGTTCGATTCCAACCTCAACCTCTCCAAGGGCGAGGCGCGCGGCACCTGGCAAACCCCGCGCCTGGCGGTCGGGGCCAGCTATGGGTGGCTCGGGTTCGACCCGTTGGAAAACCGCCCCGCGACGATTTCGGAATGGTCGGTGGACGGGCTCTACCGGATCAGCCGCCACTGGTCGGGCAACGCCAACATGCGCTACGACGTGGTCTCGAACAAGGCGGCCGAGGCCGCCGTGGGGCTGCAATACCGAAATGAATGCGTCACGGTTGATCTTTCGGTCTCGCGTCGCTTCACCTCATCCGCTATCCTCGAACCATCGACGGATTTCAGCTTTACGATCGGGATCAATGGCTTTAGCGCCGAAACACAGGACAAGAGCTACACCCGGACTTGCAGGAACTAGGCAGAACCATGGGCAGAACTTTGCAGAGCATGAACCTTCTCACGCGGCTGGCGGCGCTTTTCGCGCTGGCGCTGATCACCATGGCCGGCCTGGCCGCGCCTGTGGCCGCGCAGAACCTGTTTGCCCCGGCCATCCGCGTCAATGACAGCGTCATCACCCAGTACGAGCTGAACCAGCGCGCCCGGATGCTGCAACTGTTCCGCGCCCCGGGCGACCCCGTAGCGGAGGCCCGCCGCCAGCTGATCGAAGAGCGGCTCAAGCTCGAAGCCGCCAAAACCAGCGGCATCAGCCCAACCCAGGACGATATCGCGGCCGGCATGGAGGAATTCGCCGGACGCGCCAACATGACCGCCGAGCAGTTCCTGCGCGCGCTCGAAGGCGGCGGTGTCGCCGAACAGACCTTCCGCGATTTCGTTGCCGCCGGTGTCGCCTGGCGCCAGCTGGTGCGTGCCCGCTTCGCCCCCCGCGTGCAGATCTCCGAAGCGCAGGTCGACCGTGCGCTCAGCTCGACCGGTGCCGGCAGCGTGCGCGTGCTCCTGTCGGAAATCATCCTGCCTGCCCAGCCGGGACGCGAGGCCGCAGCCCAGGCCCGTGCGCAGGAAATCTCGCAGATCACGTCGGTCTCGGCCTTTTCCTCCGCCGCACGGCGCTATTCGGCGTCCGGATCGCGCGGGCGCGGCGGGCGGCTGAACTGGATGCCCATCACCAACCTGCCGCCGCAGGTGCAAACCATGGTTCTGGGCCTCGCCCCCGGA
Source organism: Marimonas lutisalis (assembly GCF_005434965.1). Lineage (GTDB taxonomy): Bacteria > Pseudomonadota > Alphaproteobacteria > Rhodobacterales > Rhodobacteraceae > Marimonas_A > Marimonas_A lutisalis. Next base: position 908,730 of record NZ_SKCI01000001.1, on the reverse strand, counting down.
CAGGTCACGCAACCCATCCCGATCCAGGGCGGAATCGCGCTCTTCCAGATGCGCGAGATCGAGGAAGGCGCCCCGCAGGCGCCCGAATACGCCGCGATCGAATATGCCGCCTATTACATTGACGGCGGCCGCAGCGAACGCGCGCTGGCCACCGCGCAGAAAATCCGCGACAGCGTCGATACCTGTGATGATCTCTACGGCGTCGCCAAGGGCCAGCCGGAACAGGTGCTCGAACGCGGCTCCAAGGCCCCCGCCGAGATCCCCACCGACATCGCCATCGAACTGGCCAAGCTCGACAAGCACGAGGTCTCGACCAATCTCACCCGTGCGGGCGGCCAGACGCTGGTCTTCCTGATGCTCTGCGGCCGCACCCCCGCCATCGCCGAAAGCATCTCGCGCGAGGACGTGACGCTCAGCCTGCAGAACCGCCGGCTCGACAGCTTTGCCCGCGGCTATCTCGAAGAGCTTCGGGCCGAGGCGCGCATCATCGAGAAATGAGCCCCGCGCCGATCGTCCTGACCTGCGGCGAGCCCGCGGGCATCGGCCCCGAGCTTGCCATGAAGGCCTGGGCCGCGCTCAGGGGCGAGATCACACTCGCCTGGATGGGCGACCCGCGCCACCTGCCCGCCGATTGCCCGGTGGCCGAAATCGACACGCCCGCGGCCGCCGCCGCGGCCATGCAAACCGCCCTGCCCGTGCTGCGACACGATTTCGCCGGCCCCGCCACCCCGGGCCGGCCCGACCCCGCCAACGCCCAGGGCGTGATCGACGTGATCGCCCGCGCCGTGGACCTCGCGCAGAGCGGCGCCGCGGGCGCGGTCTGCACCGCACCGATTCACAAGAAGGCGCTCAAGGACGGCGCCGGCTTTCTCTATCCGGGCCATACCGAATACCTCGCCGCGCTGGCGGGGATCGACCACGTCGTGATGATGCTGGCCTCCGATCAGCTGCGCGTCGTGCCCACGACGATCCACATCCCGCTGTCCGAAGTGCCCGAACGCTTTACCCGCGACCTGCTGGAAACCACGATCCGCATCACCCATGACGGTCTGAAACGCCAGTTCGGCATCGCCGCGCCGCGCATCGCCGTGGCCGGTCTGAACCCCCATGCCGGCGAAGGCGGCGCCATGGGCCGCGAGGAAATCGAGATGATGATCCCGCTGCTCGACCGGATGCGCGCCGACGGCTTTGACCTGACCGGCCCGCTGCCCGCCGATACGATGTTCCACGCCGCCGCCCGCACCCGCTATGACGCGGCGATCTGTGCCTATCACGACCAGGCGCTTATCCCGATCAAGACGCTCGATTTCGACCGCGGGGTGAACGTCACGCTCGGCCTGCCCTTCATCCGCACCTCGCCCGATCACGGCACGGCGTTTGACATCGCCGGCCAGGGCATCGCCAACCCGTCCTCGACGATCGAGGCGCTGCGCATGGCCTGGCGCATGGCCGGAAGCACGCGATGAGCGCGATCGACACCCTGCCCCCCCTGCGCGAGGTGATCGCGTCGCACGGCCTTTCGGCGCGCAAATCGCTGGGGCAGAACTTCCTGCTGGATCTCAACCTCACCGCCAAGATCGCCCGTTCGGCCGGCGATCTGGGCGAATGCGACGTGCTGGAAATCGGCCCCGGTCCCGGGGGGCTCACCCGTGGCCTGCTGGCCGAAGGCGCGCGTCACGTTCTGGCGATCGAAAAGGATGCCCGCTGCCTGCCGGCGCTGAATGAGATCGCCGCCGCCTATCCCGGCCGCCTGACGGTGATCGAGGGTGATGCGCTCAGGATCGACCCGCTGGAACATCTCACGCCGCCTATTCGCGTGGCCGCCAACCTGCCCTACAACGTCGGCACCGAGCTTCTGGTGCGCTGGCTCACCCCGGATAAATGGCCGCCCTTCTGGACCAGCCTCACGCTGATGTTCCAGCGCGAGGTGGCCGAGCGCATCGTGGCCCAGCCCGGCTCCAAGGCTTACGGTCGGCTTGCCATCCTCGCCCAGTGGCGCAGCAACGCCCGTATCGTGATGAACCTGCCGCCACAGGCTTTCACCCCCCCGCCCAAGGTCTCCTCGGCGGTGGTGCACCTCACGGCCCTGCCCGAACCGCGCTACCCGGCCAATCCGAAACTGCTGGAAAAGGTCGTGGCGATGGCCTTCAACCAACGGCGCAAGATGCTGCGCGCGGCTTTGAAGGGCCTTGCCCCGGATATCGAGGATCGGCTGATCGCGGCGGGCATTGCGCCCACCGACCGCGCCGAAACCGTCTCGCTTGAGAAATTCTGCGCCCTCGCGCGCAGCCTCGAAGGCTGACGCGCGAAGACCGTGGCAGGCCTACTCGGCCGCCTTCGCCTCGGTGTCGGCCTCGGCCTTGTCTTTCCGGGGCTTCCGGCTGCGCGGCTTCTCCGCGCCGCTCTCGGGCGTTTCCACCAGACCGCTGTCATCGCTGCCGCCGGCCTCGATCACGTCCGGTTGCGGCCGCGCGCCCGGATCCTCGACCAGTTGGCCACCGTTCATCTCGCGTTCCTGCCGCTGGGCGCGCTCGCGGTCGCGCTCGGCCTGGCGGTCGCGGTTCTGACGCTCCTGCTCCTCGCGGCGGGCATCCTGCTCGCGCTGGGCTTCGCTCAGCATCCGCAGGTAGTGCTCGGCGTGCTGCTGGAAGTTCTCGGTCGCAACGCGGTCATTCGCCAGCTGCGCATCGCGGGCCAGCTGGTTGTACTTGTCGATGATCTGCTGCGGCGTGCCGCGCACCTTGCCCTCGGGCCCGGAACTGTCGAACACACGGTTAACGATATTGCCGGACGGGCGGTTGCGGTTGCTCTTCGACCGCGAGCGGGATTTCGATGATCTCATGTTGTCCTTGGTCCAGTTAACTGTCTGGCCTTTGTTTCCCGGTCTTGCGCCGCAGGCGCCTTGAATGCTTCCGGATCGAAACTTTTCTGGCTTGGTATCAGGGGGAGGGCGAGCATCGCTTTCACCGCGCTGATACATGTGAGTAAACATGCCACGCTCCGATTAACAAGAGCTAACTGCCCGTTTCCCGGGCAATTCACGCGGTTTTTCGCCGCATTCGTTGCGATTCAGTCGCGCTTTTGTGGCATTCGACCGCTTACAACGCGGTCTCTTCCATCAAGATCGGGATGCACGGCGACGTTTTCAAGCCCCGCCGCGCGAAACATCTCCGCCACCGCCGCCCCCTGCGTCGGCCCGATCTCCACCATCAGCCGCCCGCCCGGCTCCAGATGCGCTGGCGCGCCTGCGGTGATCGCGCGGTAGGCGCTCAGCCCGTCGCCCTCGTCCGTCAGCGCCAGGCGCGGCTCATGCGCCAGTTCGGGCGCCAGTCCCTTCATTTCATCGGCCGCGATATAGGGCGGGTTCGACACGATCAGGTCGAACCGCCCGTCGACCGCCGCGAACCAATCAGACAAAAGGAAAGTGCAGCGGTCGGCCACGCCGATCCGTTCGGCATTTTCGCGGGCCACGTCCAGCGCCGCGGGCGACAGGTCGGTCGCCACCGCCTGCCCGGTCGGACGCTCGGCCAGAAGCGAGATCACGATCGCACCCGACCCGGTGCCAAGGTCCAGGACACTCGCAAAGGGCGCGGCCAGCGCCAGCTCAACCAAAACTTCAGTTTCCGGCCTCGGATCAAGCACTTGCGGCGAGACCTTGAAGTTGTGTTTGAAAAAGTCCCGCTGTCCCAGGATATGCGACAACGGCTTTCTCGCCAGCCGCTCGGGCAGGATCCCGTTCAACGCATCCCACTGCGCCTGCTCCACCGCATCCTGCATCGACAGGCTCAGCCGGTCACGCGGAATGCCCGTGGCAATGGCCACCAGGATATGCGCCTCGCGCGCCGCCCCGGGAATACCGGCCTTCTCCAGCGCCTCGCGTGCGGCTTTGGTCATGTCGCGGACCGTGCCGCTCACTCCGCCATCTCCGCCAGCAGGCTGGCCTGGTGATCCGCGATCAACGCGTCGATCACCTCGTCCAGGTCCCCCGCCATCACCTGGTCCAGCTTGTAAAGCGTCAGGTTGATCCGGTGGTCGGTCATCCGCCCCTGCGGAAAGTTGTAGGTCCGGATCCGCTCGCTGCGGTCGCCGCTGCCCACCTGCGCCTTGCGGTCCGCCGCACGCTCATCGGCGGCGCGCTGGCGCTCCATGTCGAAAAGCCGCGTTTTCAGCACCTGCATGGCGATTGCCCGGTTCTGGTGCTGCGATTTTTCCGAACTCGTCACCACGATTCCGCTCGGGATATGCGTGATCCGCACCGCCGAATCGGTGGTGTTCACGTGCTGCCCCCCGGCCCCGCTGGCACGCATCGTGTCGATGCGGATGTCGCCCGGATCCACCTCGATATCCACGTCCTCCGCCTCGGGCAGCACTGCCACCGTCGCCGCGCTGGTGTGAATCCGCCCGCCGCTCTCGGTTTCGGGGACGCGCTGCACCCGGTGCACGCCGCTCTCAAACTTCAGCCGCGCAAAGACGTTGTCGCCGCTGACGCGCGCGACCACCTCCTTGATCCCGCCCAGCTCGGTCAGGCTCTGCTCCAGGATCTCGAATCTCCAGCCCCGCGCCTCGGCATAGCGCTGGTACATACGCAACAGGTCCCCCGCAAACAGCGCCGCCTCGTCCCCGCCCGTACCGGGCCGGATCTCGATCAGCGCCGGGCGCGCATCCGCCTCGTCCTTGGGCAGAAGCGCCAGTTGCAGCGCCTCTTCCACTTTGGGCAGGCGTGCACGCAGTTCCGGCAGTTCCTCCTCGGCCAGCGCTTTCATCTCCGGATCGTCCAGCATCGCCTCGGCCTCGGCGATATCGTCCAGCAGCCGGCGATACTCGCCGATCTCCTCGACCACCGGCTTCAGGTCGGAATACTCCTTGGCCAGCTTGGCAATATCCGCCCCCCCCTCGGCCATCTTCGCCTCGAGAAACTCGAACCGTCCGGTTATCTGCTGCAATCTGTCCAAGGGCACCATGGCCGTTCCTGTCTCCTATTGCCCGGCCTTGGTCAAGGCCGCGCCTCGTGATAAGTGTTAGATATGCGCAGGTTGGCCCTGATACTAGCGGCGCTTCCCATGCCCGCGTTCGCCGACGCCACGATCGGTGGCAAGACGGTCGATTGCTATTGCACCGACAAAAGCGGCGCGCGCGTCGAACTGGGCGAAACCATCTGCCTGCAGGTCGATGGCAAGATGTTCATGGCGCAATGCCAGATGAGCCTAAATGTACCGATGTGGCGCAAGATCTCCGATGGCTGCCTCAGCTCACAACTGGGCCAGCCAGGCCTCCAGCCGCGCCCGGTTGACGCCCATGTCGCCGCGCCCAAATCGTAGCCGCGCATAAAGCTCCAGCCGGTCGCCCACCTGCCGCACGGTGGTGTAATCGGGAAAGCCCCACAGCGCCGTGCGGGTGACATAGGTCACCATGCCCTCGTCCACCGACCCGGCCAGAACTCGTGTGCGCGGCCAGGCGCGCGCGATCTTGTCCAGCCGCGCCAGCGCCCCGGGCCCGGCCTGGACAACGCGCATCGCGCCGCCCTCGAATGTCTTGTCGGCCACGTTTTCCGGCATCCGGTGCCAGCGTGCCGGATCGCTGGGCGCCAGGCGCACCCAGGCGCCGAACGCCACGATCGCCGCCAACAGGATCCACGCAAAGATCATCTTCCAACCCATTGCTTCATCTTGCCAAAACTACTCATCTGTCGACCGCTGGCAGCCACGCGCAGGCTATCCGTTTCCGCGCCGCGTCCAGGCCCACAGACAGATGATCTCCATCGCCACATGCGCGCCCGCCACCGCCGTGGCGCCCGAAGTATCGAAGGGCGGTGACACTTCCACCACGTCTCCCCCCACCAGGTTGATCCCCGCCAGGTCACGCAGCAGGATCGAGGCCTGCCCGCTCGACAGCCCACCCCAGACCGGCGTGCCCGTGCCGGGGGCAAAGGCCGGGTCCAGCCCGTCGATGTCAAAACTCAGGTAAACCGGCCGGTCGCCGACGATCTCGCGCGCCTTCGCGGCGGCGACTTGCGGGCCCTTTTCATGCACTTCGCGCGCGTCGATGATGTTCACGCCCAGCGTCTCTTCGTTCACCGTGCGAATACCGACCTGCACGCTGCTTGCAGGATCGACGATGCCCGATTTCACCGCCTTGTAGAACATCGTGCCGTGATCGACGCGCTCCATGTTGTCATCGGGCCAGGTATCGGTATGCGCATCCACCTGGATCAGCGAGATTGGCCCGAACTTCTCGGCATAAGCCTTCAGGATCGGGAAAGAAATGTAATGATCCCCGCCCAGGCACACGCTGGCTGCGCCGGCCTTCAGGATCCCCTCGATATGCGCCTGCACCGCGCCCGGAAAGGCCGGGATATCGGCATAGTCATAGGCCAGGTCGCCATAGTCGACGATGTTGAACTCCTCGACCGGGCTGAATCCCCAGCCATAGGGCGGATCCGGCGCCAGGAGCGCGCTCGCCTCGCGGATCGCGCGCGGGCCCAGCCGGGTGCCGGGGCGGTTGGTCACCGCCATGTCGAACGGGATACCGGTGACCGCGATATCGACATCGGTCAGGTCCTTGCTGTAGCGCCGGCGCAAAAAGGATGTCGCCCCGGCAAAGGTATTCTCAAAGGAATGCCCCCGGTGGCTGTCGCGGGTGAACGCCTGGTCCACCATGTGTTTTGCATCTTCCAGCGCCATCGCGGCCTCCCCTTGTCGTTGCCGCCAATGCTTGGCACCCTCAGGCTCAAGGTCAAGCGCATTCACCGCGAAAGGAGCCCCGAATGACCACAGGTAAACCCGTCTGCGCGATCCTCGGCGTGGGCCCCGGCAACGGCCTGGCCCTCGCGCGCCGCTTTTCCGCCGCAGGCCACGCCACGGCGCTCTGTTCCCGCGACGGCGCGAAAATGCGGGACATGGCCGCCGAAATCGACGGCGCGCAGGGCTATGCCTGCGATGTGACCGATGCAGGCGCAGTCGCCGATACGATCGCCACGATCCGCGCACAGATGGGCCCGCCCAGCACCCTCGTCTACAATGCCGGCAACGCGATCTGGGGCACCATCGACGATCTCGGCCCCGAGGCTCTGCAGGACAATTTCGCCGTCAACGCGCTCGGCCTTTTCCACGCCGCGCAGGCGGCCCTGCCCGACATGCGCGCCGCCGGGCGGGGCACGATCCTCGTCATCGGTGCCGGCGCCGCGCTGCGCGGTCGCCCCGGCTCGGTCGCCTTCGCCGCCGCCAAGGCCGCGCAACGCTCCATCGCCCAGTCACTCGCCCGTCAGCTTGGCCCCGAGAACATCCACGTGGCTTACCTGATCCTCGACGGCATCGTCGACAAGCCCCGCGCGCTTGCCCGCTTCCCCGACAAGCCCGAAAGCTTCTTTCTGACCGCCGAGGGCGTGGCCGACGCCGCGCTGATGCTGGCAAACCAGGAACGCCAGGCCTGGAGCTTCGAGCTTGACCTGCGCCCTTTCGGCGAAACCTGGTAACGGCACGCCTGAAATGCGGGGCCCGGCGCCGTTCGGCCGCGCAGGCGTTGGGGGCTCTGCCCCCAAACCCCCGGGATATTTAAGGCAAGATGAAATATGGGGCACCGAGAACCCGATGCCCCGTCGTTCATCTTGCAAAAAATATCCCGGGGAGCGCGAGGGGCTGGCCCCTCGCATCTGTCCTGGCTCCACGCACCGCGCGATGGGTTAAACACTCTGTGCGCAAAACAGTCCGCATTGCGGCGGTGCACGCATGTCAGCCGGATGCCAGCCGGGAGTCACCCCCCGATTTTTCGCGGAAAAATCGCGTTAACCGCGCGGGACGCTGCCTTCAGCCTTGTTTAAAGCGGCGCGGCCTTTTCCACCAGCCGGGCCAGGAAGGACGCGCCCACCGGGGCGATCTCGTCGTTGAAATCGTAGGCTGGGTGATGCACCATCGCCCCGTCCACGCCATTGCCGACAAAGACATAAGCGCCGGGCCGCGCCTCCAGCATGTAGGAGAAATCCTCGGCCGCCATCAGCGGCGTGGCATTGTCATCCACCAGCGTCTCACCCACCACGTCGCGCGCCACCTCGGCGGCGAAAATCGCCTGTTTCTCGTGGTTTACTGTCGGTGGATAGCCGCGGTCATAATTCAGCTTCACCTCCACGCCAAAGCTGGCCGCCTGGCCCGCCACGATCTCGCCCATGCGGCGCTCGACCAAGTCGCGCACTTCCGGGTCGAAGGTGCGCACCGTGCCGCAGATATGCGCGGTGTCGGGGATGATGTTGGTGGCCGTGCCCGTATCGATCTTCGTCACCGACACCACCAGGCGTTTCTGCGCATCGTTGTTGCGGCTGACAATCGTTTGAATTGCCTGAACAATTCCCACCGCGGCCACGACAGGATCGGCCGATTCATGCGGCATCGCCCCATGCCCGCCCCGGCCCTGGATATCGATATAGAAACTGTCAACCGCCGCCATCAACGGCCCCGGCGCCAGCGCGATCATCCCCGCTTCGAGCCCCGGTCCATTATGGATCGCATAGACCTCGTCGATGGCGTATTTCTCCATCACGCCTTCCTGCACCATGGCCTCGCCACCACCGCCGCCTTCCTCGTCCGGCTGAAAAAGCAGCACCGCGCGGCCCGCGAAATTGCGCGTCTCCGCCAGGTATTTCGCCGCCCCCAGAAGCATCGCGGTATGCCCGTCATGGCCGCAGGCATGCATCTTGCCGGGGACCTTCGAGGCATAGTCGAGCCCGGTGATCTCGGTCATCGGCAGCGCGTCCATATCCGCACGCAACCCGATCGTCGGGCCCTCGCCCTGCCCCTCGATCACGGCGACCACACCGCTTTCGGCCCAGCCCGTGGTGATCTCGGTGATGCCGAATTCCTTCAGCCGTTCTACGACATAGGCCGCGGTTTCGTGGCAATCCCGGGCCAGTTCCGGGTTCTCGTGAATGTGCCGCCGCCACGCGGTCATCTCCTCGGCAAAACCGGCAATACGGTTGATCACGGCCATTTGCGGCGCTCCCTTGTTGTCCTTGCTTCACTCAATCCCAATCCGGCCCCCGCGGCAAGCCTCAGCCGACCGGGTGATGCCGTTCGATCAGCCGTGCAAAGAAGCTCGCCCCGATCGGCGCCACCTCGTCGTTGAAATCGAACTCTGGGTGGTGCACCGACGGCCCCGCCCCCTGCCCGAGGAAAAAGAACGCCCCCGGCCGCGCCTCCAGCATGTAGGAAAAATCCTCGGCCCCCATCTCGGGCGGCAGCGCGGTCAGCACGTTGTCTGGCCCCGCCACGTCGCGCGCGATCTCGGCCGCCTTGTCCACCTGCGCGGCATGGTTCACCGTCGCCGGGTAGTTGCGCTGGTAGTCCAGCCGCCCCTCCACCTCGAAAACCGCGGCCTGGGCCGCCACGATCTCACCGATCCGGCGTTCGGCCATGTCGCGCATCGCGGGGGCAAAGCTGCGCACCGTGCCGGCCAGATAGGCGGTTTCGGGAATGATGTTCATCGCACTTCCGGCATGAATCTGCGTCACCGACACCACCAACGCCTCGAGCGGCGGACGGTTGCGGCTGACGATAGTCTGCATCGCCTGGGCAATCGCCGTGGCCGCCGGCAGCGGGTCGATGCAGGTATCTGGATAGGCCGCATGACCACCCTTGCCCGTCAGGTGAATCTCGAAATCGTCCACCGCCGCCATGATCGGGCCCGGGCAGGTGCGAAACTCACCCAGCCCCCCGAAGGGATCGGTGTGCAGCGCATACACCTCTTTGATGCCGAACCGGTCCATGATGCCCTCTTCCACCATGATCCGCCCGCCGCCGATGGTTTCCTCGGCCGGCTGAAAGATCAGCACCGCCTTGCCGCTGAAATTGCGCGTCTCCGCCAGGTATTTCGCCGCCCCCAACAGCATCGCCGTGTGCCCGTCATGGCCGCAGGCGTGCATCCGCCCGGGCACCGTACTGGCCCAGTCCGCGCCGGTGGCCTCCTCCATCGGTAGCGCGTCCATGTCGGCGCGCAGCCCTGTCACCGGACCGGGCCCCTTGCCCTCGATCACGGCCACCAGGCCACTTTCCGCGATGCCCTCATGTATCTCGTCCACACCGAACTCACGCAGCCGCGCCGCCACGAAAGCCGCCGTGCCGTGGCACTCCAGCCCCAGTTCGGGATGCATGTGCAGGTGGCGCCGCCACCCAGCCATTTCCCCGGCAAAGCCGGCAATGCGGTTGATTACGGCCATCTCTGGACTCCCTTCCTGTCCCCGGCCACAACTAGAACCCCGGAAAGGAGTCCCGCGCAATGCCCAATGACGATCTGATCCACGACCCCCATGGAGGCATGCCGCGCCTTCTGGAAATCATGCGGCGCCTGCGCGATCCGGAAACCGGCTGCCCCTGGGATATCGAACAGACATTCGCCACCATCGCCCCCTACACGATCGAAGAGGCCTACGAGGTCGCTGACGCGATCGAGCGCGAGGCCTGGGACGAGTTGAAGGGAGAGCTGGGCGACCTGCTCTTCCAATCGGTCTTCCATGCCCAGATGGCGGCCGAGGCGGGCCTGTTCACCTTCGATGAGGTCGCCGACACGATGTCGGACAAGATGGTGGCGCGCCATCCGCATGTCTTCGGCGATGAATCGCGCGACAAGTCGGCCGAACAACAGACCCGCGACTGGGAAACCATCAAGGCGGCGGAACGCGCCGCAAAGAAACAGCACGGCGTGCTCGACGGCGTCGCTGTCGGCCTGCCCGCCCTTCTGCGCGCGGTCAAGCTGCAGAAACGCGCGGCGCGCGTGGGCTTCGACTGGCCTTCGACCAGCGAGGTGATCGACAAGATCGTCGAGGAAGCGCGCGAATTGCACGAGGCGCGCGAGACCATGACCGAGGCAGAGGTGTTCGAGGAATTCGGCGACCTGCTCTTCGTCATCGCCAACCTCGCCCGTCACCTGGAAATCGACCCCGAATCGGCGCTGCGCGCGGCCAATGCCAAGTTCACCCGTCGCTTCCGCCGCATCGAAGAGCGGCTCGCAGACCGCGGCAAGACGCCGGACGAAAGCGATCTCGAGGAAATGGACGCACTCTGGAACGAAGCCAAGGCCGAGGAAAAGAACGCAGGCTAACTCCTTGGAATCCCAAGATTCATCTTGCTTTAAATATCCCGGGAGCTTGGGGGCAGCGCCCCCAATCTCGGCCTGGGCGCAGCCAGGGATCACAAATACCTGACTAACTTACACAGGTATTGACCCGACAATTAAACTCAGGTTTAACACCTGCGACGCAACACCAACCCACGGAGATCGACATGTTCGCTCGCCTCGCCTTTCTCGCCACGCTTGCCGCCACGCCGGCCCTTGGCCAGGAGGTCAACATCTACTCCTACCGCCAGCCGGAACTCCTGAAACCGCTGACCGACGCCTTCACCGAGGAAACCGGCATCAGCGTCAACGTCGCCTACCTCGAGAAAGGCATGGTTGAACGCCTCAAGGCGGAAGGTAAGCGCTCGCCCGCCGACCTCGCCTTTACCGTGGACATCTCGCGGCTCGCGGCCATCGTCGAGGCAGGGCTGACCCAGCCGGTCACCTCGGAAACGCTCTCGGCCAACGTGCCGGCCGCGTTCCATGATCCCGACGGCCACTGGTGGGGCCTGACCACCCGCGCACGGGTGATCTATGCCAGCCGCGATCGCGTCGCCGAAGGGGAAATCACCACCTACGAGGACCTTGCCGATCCGAAATGGAAGGGTCGTATCTGCACCCGCTCGGGCACTCACGCCTACAACGTGGCACTTGTGGCGGCCTACCTGCATCATCACGGCGAAGCGGCCACCAAGACCTGGCTCGAAGGCGTGAAAGCCAACCTCGCGCGCAAACCGCAGGGCAACGACCGCGCCCAGGTCAAGGCGATCTGGGCCGGCGAATGCGACATCTCCATCGGCAACACCTATTACATGGGCGCAATGCTGAAGGATGACGAGCAGAAGGAATGGGCCGAGGCGGTCTGGCTTGCCTTTCCCACCTTCGAGAATGGCGGCGCGCATGTGAACATTTCAGGCGTGGCCATGACGGCCGCTGCACCGAACCGCGACAACGCCTTGAAAATGATCGAATTCCTGACCTCGCCCACGGCGCAGAAAATCTATGCCGAGGCGAATTACGAATATCCCATCGCCCCGGGCGCCGAGCCCGACGCGCTGGTTGCCAGTTGGGGCAGTTTCACGCCCGATGATGTGAACCTGATGGATCTCGCCGCCCTGCGCCCGGCCGCGCTCAAGCTGATCGAACAGGTCGATTTCGACGGATAACCTCCCAGACATCCGTCGCCACAGGCGGGGCGCCACCTCCCGGCGCCCCGTTTTCCGTTCCGGCCCCGGCAATCCGCCGCCCGGTCGCATTCCGCTTATGGACTTCCCCGCCCCCGCTTGCCACTCTCCCCGCATAAAGGGAGGGGCCCATGCCACCGCGCAAGATCATCATCGACACAGACCCGGGCCAGGACGACGCCGTCGCGATCCTGCTGGCCCTGGCCAGCCCCGACAAGATCGAGGTACTGGGCATCACCTGCGTCGCCGGCAACGTGCCGCTGCCGCTCACCTCGAAGAATGCCCGCATTGTCTGCGAACTGGCCGGCCGGCCCGACACCCGGGTCTTCGCTGGCTGTGACCGCCCCTTGGGCCGTGATCTGGTCACCGCCGAGCACGTGCACGGCAAGACCGGTCTCGACGGCCCCGACCTGCCCGATCCGGTGATGCCGCTGCAGGATCAGCACGCGGTCGATTTCATTGTCGACACGCTGCGCGCCCACGCCCCCGGCACCGTCACGCTCTGCCCGCTGGGCCCGCTCACCAATATCGCCATGGCCTTCGAAAAGGCGCCCGACATTATTGAACGCGTCGCCGGAATCGTGCTGATGGGGGGCGCCTATTTCGAAGTCGGCAACATCACGCCCGCGGCCGAATTCAACATTTACGTCGACCCGCAAGCCGCGAATATCGTTTTCAAATCCGGCGCACCACTGACCGTCATGCCACTCGATGTCACGCACAAGGCGCTGGTCACCAAGCCCCGCAACGATGCCTTCCGCGCACTCGGCAACGCGGTCGGCGTCGCCGTCTCGCAGATGACCGATTTTTTTGAGCGCTACGACAAGGAAAAATACGGCTCCGCCGGCGCGCCCCTGCATGATCCCTGCGTCACCGCCTACCTGATCGCGCCCGATCTCTTCTCGGGCCGTTTCATCAATGTCGAGATCGAGACCCGATCCGAGTTGACCATGGGCATGACCGTCGCCGACTGGTGGCGCGTCTCGGGGCGCGCACCCAACGCAACCTTCATGGGCGACGTCGATGCCGACGGCTTCTTCGCCCTGCTGACCGAAAGGCTCGCCCGCCTATGAGCACCCTGCAACTCGCCCGCCCCGAGGATATCGACAAGCTCGAACCGCTGGTCGCGGCCTACCATGCCTTCGAAGGCATCGACAGCGACGAAGAGGCCCGCCGCGCCGCCCTCGCCCCGCTGCTCGACGGCACGCCACACGGCGTGGCCTACCTCATCGGACCGCGCCGCGCCCCGGTGGGTTATATCGTCATTTCCTTCGGTTATTCGGTCGAACTGGGCGGCATCGACGGCTTCGTCGACGAGTTTTTCATCCGCGAGCGCGTCCGCGGCCGCGGCATGGGCTCCGAGGTGCTGCACACGCTCCTGCCCGCGCTCTCGCAGCACGGCGTCAAGGCGCTGCATCTCGAAATCGACCGCGACAATGCCCGCGCCCGCCGGCTCTATGAACGCGCGGGCTTTGATGCGCGCGAAAAGTACCACCTGATGACCCGTACCGCCTGATATCAGCGCGTCCGGCCGGTGGCCTTCATCGAAGCGCTGGAAAAGATGTGCCCAAAGGTTATATTTCCCGCATGAGCATCCAGATCCCCTTTTCCAACAGCTACGGGCAACTGCCCGCACGCTTCTATTCGCGCCAGCCAGCCACGCCGGTCTCGGCCCCGCGGCTCATCGCCTTCAACGACGCGCTGGCCGAAACGCTCGGCATCGCCCGCGGCAGCGACGACGACATGGCGCGCATCTTTGCCGGCAACGAGGTGCCGCCCGGCGCCGACCCGCTGGCGCAGGTCTATGCCGGGCATCAGTTCGGCGGCTTCTCGCCCCAGCTGGGCGATGGCCGCGCGCTTCTTCTGGGCGAGGTGCAGGCGCCTGACGGAACGCGCCGCGACATCCAGCTCAAGGGCGCCGGCCGCACCCCCTATTCGCGCGGAGGCGACGGCCGTGCCTGGCTCGGCCCCGTGCTGCGCGAATATGTCGTCTCCGAAGCGATGGCCGCGCTCGGCGTGCCCACCACCCGCGCGCTGGCCGCTGTCGCCACCGGTGATGCGGTGTTTCGCGAAACCGCCCTGCCCGGCGCGGTGCTCACCCGCGTGGCTGCCAGCCATATCCGCGTGGGCACGTTCCAGTTCTTCGCCGCCCGCGGCGATCTCGAGGCTTTGCAGGCGCTTTTCGACTACACCCGCGCGCGGCACTACCCGGATGCCGAAACGCCTGACGATCTGCTGGTCTCGGTCATCGATGCGCAGGCGGCGCTTGTGGCGCACTGGCTGTCACTGGGGTTCATCCACGGGGTGATGAACACCGACAACACCACCCTGTCCGGCGAAACCATCGATTACGGCCCCTGCGCCTTCATCGACGATTACCACCCGCAGACGGTGTTTTCCTCGATCGACCGGCACGGCCGCTATGCCTATGACAACCAGGCCAACGTGATCGTCTGGAACATGGCGCAGCTGGCGACCTGCCTCGTGCCGCTTTATGATGATGCCGATGCCGCGGTGGAGCGCTTCACCGCGGCCGTCCACGCCATGCCCGCCAGGATCGAAGCGGAATGGCTCACCCGCTTTGGCGCCAAGATCGGCCTTTCGGCCCCGGTCGAGGCCGACCGCACGCTGATCACCGGGCTTCTCGATCTGATGGCCCGCGACGGCGCCGATTTCACCAACACGTTCCGCGCCCTGACCGATGGACAGGCCCGCGACCAGTTCACCGACCGTGCCGCCTTCGACGCCTGGCATGTGCGCTGGCAGGCCCGGCTTGCCTCCGAACCGCAGCCCGAGGCCCTAATGGCACGCACAAACCCGGTCTTCATCCCGCGCAACCACCGAGTCGAGGAAATGATCGAGGCCGCGGTGAGCGGTGATTTCGCCCCGTTCGAGCGGCTGAACCGCGTGCTCGCAGCGCCCTTTACCGATCAGCCCGACGCCGCCGACCTCACTCGACCGCCGCAACCGCATGAACGGGTGCAGCAAACCTTCTGCGGCACCTGAAACGGACCCTGCCCTGCTCTTTCTTGGCAAAAATACTCAACCGGCCCGCCCCTTCTGCCACGTACTTCCCGTCGCGCAGAGCCGGCCGCCGCCCCGGCGCGGGGTGGGCGGGTGGGCGCGCCGGGGCGGCGGCCGGCCTTACCGGCGGTTGATCAAGGTGATCCCGACCGCCACCAGCACCAGCCCGCCGATGATGTGCGGCCCTACCGCCTCGTCCAGCATCAGCCAGCCCAGCACCACGCCGAACACGGGCGACAGAAAGGAAAACGACGCGACGCCGGAGGCCGGATAGATTTTCATCAGGAAGAACCAGAAGAGGTAGCCGAAGCTCGCGATCGCCAGCGTCTGAAAGGCAAGCCCGGCCCAGTGGATCGCCGAAAGCTCGCGGATGAACGGTCCGAACAGGGGCGACAGCGCCATCAACAGCACCGCCGAAATCGTCAGCTGGCTCAGAAGCTGCATCTCGGGCGCGACCTTCGACAGGGGCGTCACCCGAACCACGAGCGCGATACCGGCCCAGGAAATCGCCGCCAGCAGCGCCATGATATCGCCGCCCAGGCTCGCCTCGCCGCTGCCCTGGTCGGCCATCACCCAGGCGACGCCGGCCATGGCCAGGATCAGCCCCAGCGCGCGCTTGCCGTTGATCCGCTCGCCCGGCAGAAGCACATGGGCCGCCAGCGCCACGAAGACTGGCATCGAGTAGAAGATGATCGAGGCCCGCCCCACGCTCGTACGGTCAAGCGAGAGGTAGAGGAATACGAATTCCGAGGTGAAGAGCAGCCCCAGCATGATCGCCCCGGCCCAGGCCTCGCGCGGCAGGTGGATGGTGATGCCGCGCATCCGCATCCACAGAAGGATCGCCACGCAGGCCCCGACCGAGCGCAGCCCGGCCATGAAAACCGGTTGAAACCCGCCGGTCGATACCTTGATCACGACCTGGTTGAATCCCAGCAGGAACGCGAACGCGACCAGCGCGGCAACGCCCGTGGCGTCAATGCTGTCTTTCCTCTCCATGCCCGCCATCAAGGGGGCATGCGCGGCGAAAGGTCAATCCGCGTCGTTACGTCCGACGTTATGCACCTCGGGGCGTTTCAGCCGGGTGAAGTAGCGCGGGTTGCGCTCGATGAACTCGTCGATCAGCCGCTGCATGCCCGGCGCGTACAGCCCTTTCAGGTAGAGCCAGCCCGACAGCGCGCCGAAAAGCGCGCCGATGATGTCGACGATCAGGTCGGTCATCGTGTCGACCAGGCCCGATTTCTGCATGTTCATGCCGAACAGCTGGTCCATGGCAAACTCGAACACCTCCCAGGCCGCCCCGATCGCCACGGCAAAGCAGAAGCCGAAAACGGCCACCACCCAGTGCGGCGCGGCAAAGCGGTCCCCCTGGAACAACATGAAAACGAGCACGAAGCCGATCAGACCGAAGCCCACCGCACTGCCGCCATGCATCAGGATGTCCCACCACCAGAACCGATCATAGAAGCCGTAAACCTCGCCAAGGAACAGCGTGCCCCCCACGAAGGCTACCACCGCCAGCATGAAGGTCGCGGGCACATGCACATCCGCCCAGCGCGCCACGAAAACCGGCGCCATCGACAGCGCCAGCGTGGCAAGCGCAATGAACAGAAGCGAAAACTGCCCGTTCCACAGCGCATCTGCCGCCGCAATGAGCAGCGCCGCCCAGATAAGCTTGGTCAGCAATGTCTGTTCGCGCAACACCCCGTGACAACCCCGCATTTGCCTTGCATACAGTCCCCATGAAGGCAGCCAGCGTCAGAATTGCAAGCTACAACCTGCAGAAATGCGTGGGTCTCGACCTGCGGCGCCGGCCCGACCGGTCGCTGCAGGTGATCGAGGACCTGGCCGCGCAGATCGTCGTTCTGCAGGAGGCCGACAAGCGCCTGCCGCCCCGCCCGGCGGCCCTGCCCCACGAGATGGCCGAGTCCGAAGGCTGGCGCGTCGTCGATTTCGGCGAACCCGGCGGCTCGCTTGGCTGGCACGGCAACGCGATGCTGCTGCGCCCGGAGCTTGAGGTGCTGGACACCGCCCATATCGACCTGCCGGGGCTTGAGCCGCGCGGCGCCATCCGTGCCGACCTGATGACCGCGATCGGCCCCCTGCGCGTGGTCGGCCTGCACCTGGGGCTGGTGCGGCGCTACCGGCTGATGCAGCTGCGTGCGATCATGCGGCATCTGGCACGGCTGGCGCCGCAGCCCACGGTGCTGGCGGGCGATTTCAACGAATGGGGCCCTGCACGGGCGCTTGACGCTGCCACGCCGGGGCTGCTGATCCTGCCCGAACGGCCCAGCTTCCCCTCGCCCCGGCCCGTCGCCCCGCTTGATCGTTTTGCCATTTCGAGCGAGCTTTCGACACTGGATCACGGCACGCATTCCAGGCGCCCGGCCCGGGTCGCCTCCGATCACCTGCCGGTCTGGGCCGAGCTCGCCCGGCGCTGAGCACACGCAGGCATTGCGCCGGAGCGATGGCGCGCTTCTCCATCGGCATCCGGCAGGACCGCCCTGTCAGGCAAATGAGTATTTTTGCCAAGAAAGAGCCGGAACACGGCCCGGCATGCTCCATGGGACATGCGCCCGCGCTTTGCAGGCGCGGCGCAAGATGCTAGGGGCAGGTCAATGACACCAGGGACAGGCGTGCGATACCATGGACCTTCTTCAGATCACTTCGCTCTTGATCGTGCTGGCCGGCGCGTTCGGGGCCATCAACTATCTTTTCCTGAAGCTGCCCGCCGCCATCGGCATCCTTGTCGTGGCGCTGCTGGCCTCGTTCGGCGTTCTGGTGACCGATCTGATCTGGCCACAGCTGATCATCGCCGAAACCATGCGCAACCTGATCCTCGGCATCGACTTTTCCGACGCGCTGCTGGAGGGGATGCTGGGCCTGTTGCTCTTTGCGGGCGCGCTGCATGTCAAACTGTCCGATCTTCGCGAACAGTGGCGGCTGGTGTTCCTGATGGCCACGATGGGCGTGGCGCTTTCGACGGTGATCGTGGGAATGGGGTTTTGCTGGTTGACCGGCGCGCCGATCCTGATCGCGCTGCTGTTCGGCGCGCTGATTTCGCCCACCGATCCCGTCGCGGTTCTGGGCGTGCTGCGCGAGGCGAACCTGCGCAAAAGCCTTGAGACCAAGATTGCCGGGGAAAGCCTGTTCAACGACGGCGTGGGCTATGTCGTCTTCCTTGTCCTGCTGGGGCTGGCCTTTCCCTCGGGCGACCATCACGGCGCCGGCCTCGAGGAAGCGATCAAGCTTTTCGTGCAGGAGGCCGTGGGTGGCGCGGTCATGGGCATCCTGCTGGGCTGGCTGACCTTCCGGCTGATGCGGCGGATCGACGATCCCTCGCTCGAGGTGCTGATCACCCTGGGCCTGGCCTTTGGCGGTTACCAGGTCTCGCTCTACTTGCATCTCTCGGCCCCGATCATGGCGGTCTGTGCCGGGCTGCTGATCGGCGATATCGGCGCGCGCCACGGGATGAGCGAAGAGACCCGCCGATATGTCGATGCCTTCTGGAAGCTGATCGACGAGATCCTGAACGCGGTGCTCTTCCTGCTCATCGGGTTCGAGGTTTTCGCGGTATCGGCTGGGCTCGATGATTTCCTGCTGGTCGCGGTTCTGTCGATCGCGCTGGCGCTTCTGGCGCGGCTCGCCGCCGTGGCTGTGCCGGTGCTGCTGCTCCGGCCCTTCCGCGAATTCTCGCGCGGTGTGATCCCGATCATGACCTGGGGCGGGCTCAAGGGCGGCATCTCGGTGGCGCTGGCGCTGTCGCTGCCCGAAGGCGAATGGAAACCAATGATCCTGACCGTGACCTATGTCATCGTGATCTTCTCGATCGTCGTGCAGGGCCTGACCATCACGCGCCTGGCCAACCGCATCGGCCGCGAGCCGGACCTGGTGTGATCCGATGACCCGCTACCTGACCTTCGATGTCTTCACCGACGCGCCCTTTGGCGGCAACCAACTGGCGGTAATCCCCGATGCCACCGCCCTGCCCGAGGACGCGCTGCAAAGGATCGCGGCCGAGTTCAACTACTCGGAAACCACCTTCGTCTACCCGCCCACCGACCCGGCCCATACCGCCCGGGTGCGCATCTTCACCCCCACGATGGAGGTGCCGTTTGCCGGCCACCCCACCATCGGCACCGCCGTGGCGCTGGCCGTTATGGGGCACGGGCCGGAAATGGTGCTGGAACTGGGCGTGGGGCCGATCACCGCCCATGCCACGCCGACGCAGGCCTGTTTCACCACGCGCCGGCCGCTGGAAACCCTCGCCCATCCGACAGTGGAGGAAATCGCAGCCGCGCTGTCACTCGATCCCAATCAGATCGAGACCGCGCGGCACGGCCCGGTGATGGCCTCGCTGGGCCTGCCCTTCACCATCAGCGAGCTCGCTTCGCGCGAGGCGCTGGCCGCCTGCCAAAGCGACATCGCGGCCTTCCGCGCCGGCAATGCGAAATACCCCGGCGCGCTGGATTTCGCGCAGTTCGTCTACTGGCGCGGGGCGGACGCGATCCATGCCCGCATGTTCGCGCCCCTGGACAACATCCCCGAGGATCCCGCCACGGGCTCGGCCGCGGCGACACTGGGCGCCTTGCTGGCGCAGATCGACGGCGCCGACCAGGAGTTGACGATCTGGCAGGGCGAGGACATGGGCCGCCCGTCGCAGATCGGTATCCGCACGGAAAAACAGGCCGTCACCGTTTCCGGTGCGGCCTGTCCCGTGATGGAAGGTCAGCTGCTGGTTTAGGCGGCTTTCTGCGCCGCCTTGCCAGCGCCACCGCGGCGGCGCCGCCGGCGCTGACGGTTGCCCGAAGGCGTGCCGCCCGCGGGCTTGCCACCGCCCCGGCCCTGCCGCTTCGGCGGCTCGACCGGCTCCCACGGCTCGCCCGAGGCGACCGGAATGGAAATGCCCATCACCTTCTGAATGGCCTTCAGCTCGCCCATCTCGTCGGGCGCGCAAAAGGCGATCGCGGCGCCATCGGCGCCCGCGCGCGCTGTGCGGCCGATCCGGTGCACGTAATTGTCGGGCACGTTGGGCAGGTCGAAGTTGTAGACATGGCGCACCTCGGGAATATCCAGACCACGCGCCGCCACGTCCGTCGCCACCAGAACCCGCGCCTCGCCTGATTTGAACGCGGTCAGGGCGCGGTCACGCTGGCCCTGGCTCTTGTTGCCATGGATCGACTCGGCGGCAAAACCCGCCTTCTCCAGCTGCCGCTTGATCTTTTCCGAACCGTGCTTGGTGCGGCCGAAAACCAGCGCGCGCTCGTCCCGGTGGGTGTCGAGAAGCTCGATCAACAGATCCAGCTTGCCGGGTTTCTCGACGAAATGCACCACCTGGTCGATCTTGTCGGCGGCCTTGCCCGGGGGCGAAACCTGAACCCGCACCGGATCGCTCAGGTAGGATTGCGCCAGTTCCGCCATCAGCTTCGGCATGGTGGCGGAAAACAGCATGGTCTGGCGTTCATTCGGCAACAGCGCCGCGATTTTGCGCAAGGAGTGGATGAACCCCATGTCGAGCATCTGGTCAGCCTCGTCCAGCACCAGGAAGTCCGTGGCATCCAGCCGCACGGCATTGCGGTCCAGCAGGTCGATCAGCCGCCCCGGCGTGGCCACCAACAGGTCGGTGCCGCGCTCCAGACGGTTGATCTGGCCGACGATGCCGGCGCCGCCGACGACCAGCCCCACCTTGAGCGGGCTGCCCTTGACCAGCGCGCGCAGGCTCTCGGCGATCTGCTTGGCCAGCTCGCGCGTGGGCGCCAGCACGAGGCCCCGCACGGCGCGCTTGCCGGGCCGTCCGCCATCGCGCTGCATCGCCGCCACCAGCGGCAGGCCAAAGGCAAAGGTCTTGCCCGTGCCGGTCTGCGCGAGGCCCATCACGTCGCGGCCCGCCATCGCGTGCGGCACCGCCTGTGCCTGGATGGGCGTGGGCTGCTTCAGCCCCATTTCGGCCACCCGCGCCAGCAGCGCCTTGGGCAGGCCCAGTTCGTTGAAATCTTTCATCTTGTCCTTTCGAACGCGGCACCGTCTGGTGGCACGTCATATGCAAATTCGGGGCCGCGCCCCGCATGGGCCGGCCCGCTCGTGGTTGCGCCATTGGCCTGACGAAGGGGCCTCGTGCCCGCATTCGCCGTCCCGGCGGCTGGCCCCACGCGTGATTTTGGGAACATTCCGCGACGTTTCGTTTCGGCTCCGGTATCGCCCGGATGTTGCTTGACTGCTCACGCGGCAGAAAACGTCGGTTGCAGCGGACATGGGGGCTCGGGCCCGCAAAGTCAATCGCGGATTGCCCAAGCGGGTGGAAATCGCCCCGGCATGCGGCTAAACCGTGACTCCGAAACGCACGACCCGGGGCCAAGCATCCACCATGACCGAAACCATCACCGAACGCTGCGAAGCCAAGGGCCTGCGCATGACCGGCCAGCGCCGCACCATCGCCGCCGTTCTGGAAGATTCCGACGATCACCCCGACGTGGAAGAACTCTATGCCCGCGCCAGCGCCCGCGACGCCGGCATTTCCATCGCCACCGTCTATCGCACGGTAAAACTCTTCGAAGAGGCAGGCATCCTCGACAAGCTGGAATTCGGCGATGGCCGCGCGCGCTATGAAGACGCCGAACGCGACCACCACGATCACCTGATCGACATGAATTCGGGCGAAGTGATCGAATTCGTCGATCCCGAAATCGAAGCGCTGCAGGAAAAGATCGCCGAGAAACTCGGGTACCGGCTCAAGGGTCACCGGCTCGAACTCTATGGTGTGCCAATCAACAAACCCGGCAAGTGACCGGGCGAGAATTCCCCCGTTTTGTCCCCGCGGCGAACCGCCAGGCAACACCGCAAGCGGTCGCGCCCACGACCAAGGGCATGCCCTGGCCGCAAGGTCCCGGCGTCGTGAAAGGGCCGAACCCTCCGACCGGGATTCGTCAAATGCGCTTGCCGTCGGTGGCGGCGTGTCGCACGACTCCGCGCTGGCTCAGGCAGCGATCGGGCCGGGCTGCTGCTGGGAGGAGGAGAACCCTCTGAGCGCCGTATAGATCAACAACGTCGCGCCAACCGGAGGCGTGTGGATCAGTATCGTGGCCCCCAGCGCACAGATCGTCAGGCGCTTCGGCAAAGAGGCTTCTTCCTCGGAGGAAACGTCCGTCTTCCAGTTGTCATTGGCAACGTCATTGAGTTCTTGAAAGGCAGGATACCGGGCGGGTTCAAGCGCCGTGGACGGTGGCAGAATCT
Source organism: Marimonas lutisalis (assembly GCF_005434965.1). GTDB lineage: Bacteria > Pseudomonadota > Alphaproteobacteria > Rhodobacterales > Rhodobacteraceae > Marimonas_A > Marimonas_A lutisalis. Next base: position 886,198 of record NZ_SKCI01000001.1, on the reverse strand, counting down.
CTCGCGTGCCCGCCTCCTTGAACATCTGCGGGTGATCGTCGAAGTCGGGCAAACTGTCCGGCAGCGTGGCCGCGCAATCCCGATCCAGGATTTCCGCAACGATCGTGACCAGATTCGCGTCCACGGGTTGAGTCGCGTCAGCGCGAAAGACCGTGTCGAACGTCAGGTAGCTTGCCAGATGGCCCACCAACACGTCTCTGACAAACTCGCAGGTTTCGCGGGTGACAAGAAGATTTCCACCATCCGTCGCGTGGCCTGCGGCCAGGACCATGTAGCTGGGCTCGCCATCCGATTTCGCGGGAAGCCAGCCAAGCACGAGTTGAAGACTATCGCGTCCGATGATCGCGATGTTATCGCCGCACCAGTTCGGGCCGTGTTGGGCCAGACCGTAGGGCCGGAAGGCAACATCAAGGTCATTGACGATCTCCTTGAACAACTCACTGGACGATACGTCGAATTGAAGGGCGGTGACGGCTCCGAAATACTGCGCGCTCATGTCGGCCTCGTTAACGATTTCATGACGGTTTCAAAAGGCTCCCAGATGTTGTTCAAAATTTGCCGGAAATGAGTTCGGGACTTGGCAAATGCCGCTCTCGGCGAAGCTTTGCCGATCCCTTGGCAGAATGCCGCCACGCCTTGGGGTCCGGGCTTCCGGTTTCAGGAGGCGGCATCCGTCTTGCGGCAGACTGGTTCGCTGCGCCGCTCCGGTGTCCAGCCCGGCAACGGGTCCGCGTCGCACCTGTCCCCCGATGCCCGGTCCGGCTGAATTGCCGGCGGTCTCGCAACGGCCCCCGGGCAAATCCATCGGGATTTTCCCCTATCGGCCTAGACAATCCCGTGGCTTGAGGCCAATGAGACCACATTCGGCACCCGAAAGGCCCCCGATGCACTCCGAAAACCTGCGCGGCATCGCGCTCATCATCACGGCCATGGCGTTCTTTGCCGCCACTGATGCCTGCGTGAAACTGGGCGCCGAGGCGATGCCCAAGGGCCAGGTATTGATGTTCCTGGGCTTGGGCGGAGCACTGATCTTCTCCGCGCTGCTGCGCTATCAGGGCAAGCGCGTCTTCGCCGCCGATTTCTTCGCGCCCACGCTTCTGATGCGCAACACCGTCGACGTGCTGGGCACGTTCTGCTTTCTCACCGCGCTGTCTACCGTGGGCATCGCGCTCCCCTCGGCGATCCTGCAGGCCACGCCGCTGGCGGTGACTGGCCTGGCCGTGGTGCTTCTGGGCGAAAAGGTCGGTTGGCGGCGCTGGAGCGCCATTGCCATCGGTTTTGCCGGCGTGCTTGTTATCATCCGCCCCGGCGCCGATGCGTTCGATCCGAATGCGCTCTGGGCCGTGGCGGGCATGCTCTTTCTGGCGCTGCGCGATGTCTCCACCCGCCTCATGCCGCCCTCCACGCCCTCGCTCCGGATCGCGGCCTATGCGATGATCGTGCTGGTGCCCTCCGGCGCGGCATGGATGATGCTTCAGGGCGGCCCGGTGCCGATGTCGCTCTCCTCCAGTATGCTGATGGTCGCGGCCGCCAGTCTGGGCGCCTCTGGCTATTACTGCATCGTGCAGGCCATGCGCACCGGCGAAATCTCGGTCGTGGCCCCGTTCCGCTACAGCCGGATTTTCTTTGCCCTCGCCATCGGCTATCTGATCTTCGGCGAGCGGCCGGACGCGCTCACCTATCTCGGCTGCGCCATCACCATCGGCGCGGGCCTCTATTCCTTCCTGCGCGAAGCCCGGCTCAACCGCCGCGTCGCGCGCCAGACACACTGACGAAGCGGGAGAGTACCGATGAAAGCACGCGTCAAATGGGCAGAAAACCGCACCTTCCTGGGCCAGACCGAAAGCGGCCACACCATTGCCTTTGGCGCGCCCTACGAAGGGTTGAAACCCGGGCCCAGTCCGATGGAACTGCTGCTTCTGGGCACCGGTGGCTGCTCGGCCTATGACGTTGTGCATATCCTTGAACGCGGGCGTGAACCCGTCCAAGGCGTCGAGGTCGAGATCGACGCCACCCGGGCCGAGACCGAGCCAAAGGTCTATACGAAGATCCACATGCATTTCATCGTCAAGGGCCGCGATCTTAACCCGGCCAAGGTCGAACGCGCGATCAGCCTCTCAATCGAGAAATACTGCTCGGCCTCGGCGATGATGGCGGCCACGGCCACCCTGACCCACGATTTCGAAATCGTCGACTAGGCCGGTCTTGCCGGAACGTTCCGCTTGCCCCCTGCCCGGGCGCGTGCTCCGATACGCCCGCAACAGGGGGGACGGCCATGCCGCACATCGAAACACGCACACGGGTCGTCTTCGGCGCGTGCCTCACGCAGTTTACCATCATCGGGCTGCTGTTTTCCTTCGGGCTCTTCTTCAACCCGCTGCAGGAAGAATTCGGCTGGTCCCGCACGCTGATTTCCAGCGCCTCGGCACTCTCGTTCTTCATGATGGGCGTGCTGGCCATCCCCGGCGGCCGCCTGAACGACCGCTTCGGCCCGCGCGTGGTTCTGACCGTCACCGGCACGGCCTATGCCGTGGGCTTCCTGCTCCTGTCACAGGTCACCGCGCCCTGGCAGATGTTCCTGGTCTTCGGCATTTTCATGGGGCTCGGCCTGGGCACGCATGACGTGGTCACACTCGGCACCATCGCGCGCTGGTTCGAACGCCGCCGCGGCATCATGTCGGGTGTGGTCAAGACCGGCACGGCGCTCGGCCAGATCTCCATGCCCCCCATCGCCGCGGCGCTGCTTCTGGCCTATGGCTGGCGCCAGGCGCTGGTGTTTCTGGGTCTCGCCGCGCTGGTGCTGCTGCTCATCGCCGCCCGCTCGATGGAAAGCCCGCCAACCCCACGGGACACGCCCGAAAACGCCAACACCGACGCAGGCCACAGCTTTGCTGAGGTGCGCCGCGACCGCGTGTTCTGGGCACTTTGCCTGATCCAGTTCCTGTTTTTCCCCTCGATGATGTCGGTGCCCATGCACCTTGCCGTGCATGGCACCGACCTGGGGATGAGCACTGCCACCGCCTCCACGCTGCTCTCGGTTCTGGGCGCCACCTCGATCGCCGGGCGGCTGACCGTCGGCACCGTGACCGACCGCATCGGCGGCAAGCGTGCCTTCCTGATGTGCTTTTCCATCCTGCTGGGCAGCCTGCTGGCCTTCGCCGCCACCACCGCGCATGGCCTGCTCTACCTTGTCGTGGCGTTCTACGGGTTCAGCCATGGCGGCCTCTTCACCGTGGTCTCGCCCACCGTGGCCGAATATTTCGGCATGCGCGCGCATGGGGCGATTTTCGGCACGATCCTGTTCTTCGGCACCATCGGCGGTTCGCTGGGCCCCATCGCCGTGGGCTGGATATTCGACACGACCGACAGCTACCGGTTGGCCTTCCTGATGCTGGCCACCATGGCCGCCATCGGCCTCGCGCTCGTCCTGTCGCTGCCGCGCCGCGCGGCGGCGCGCGCTCTCTGAAGGCCTGCCTAGCCCGCCCGGTCGCGCCGCGCCTGCGCCATCTCGCGGCTATCGACCACGAAACGCCACCAGGGGCTCGCCAGATGCATGAACCAGGGCCAGCCGCCCCAGTGATAGAAGCGCGATTGCACCGGCATCTCGGCAAAGGCGGTCGCGCCCTCGGAATCACCCATCGCGCGCAGCGCCGCCTTGCGACCCAGCCAGGGGCTCAGCGCCACGCCGTTGCCGCAATAGCCATAGGCGAAATGCACGCCCTCGTGGCTCCCCACATGCGGGGTCAGCGCAAAGGTGAACCCGACAAAGCCCTGCCAGCTGTGGGTCAGCTTCCACTCCGCCGCCTCGGGCCAGATCTCCGTCATCGTCCGCTGCAGCCGTTTCGCCGCCTCTTCATGCGAAATCGGCACCAGCGCCGCCCTCCCGCCAAAGAGGATGCGTTTCCCGTCCGGGCTGGGCCGGAAATAGGAATGCCGCGCCCGCGTCTCGACCATCATCCGCCGCCCCGGCGCCAGCCGGTCGATCACGCCAGGGGCCAGTTCCTCGGTCGCGATGATGAAACTGGGGATGCGGAAAATCCGCCGCGCCAGCCACGGCATCACCCGCCCGGTATACCCATTGCCGGCCCAGACCACGCGGCGCGCCCAGGTGCTGCCCTTTTCGGTGCTCAGGCGAAATCCATCCCCCTCGGGCGTGATCCCATGAACACCGCATTCGGCGCAGATCTCCACACCGGCGGCCATCGCCCGCGCCTTCATCGCATCATGCGCCAGCCGTGGTTGCACCGCCCCGTGGCGCGGAAAATAGATGCCGCCGAAATGCGTCTCAGATCGCACATGCGCCCGCATCTCGTCCGCGCTCAGCACCTCGATGCCCTGGTCGGACAGCCCGTTCAGCAGATCGGCCTGCCGCTTCAGCTTCTCCTGCTGCGCCCTGGTATAGGCCATCATCACCCGGCCCGTCGGCTGATAGACGTCCGCCGCCTCGTGCAGGGCGCGGGTATACTCGAACCCCTCCACGCCCTCGCGCACAAGCCGCCCGGCAAAATCGCGGCCATAGGTTTCAAGCTCGCGCGCCAGTTCCGGCCGGTGCGGCGCGCCGATCATGCCGCCATTCCGGGTGCTGGCGCCCTGCCCCGGCTGAAGCGCGTCGAACACCGCCACCTGCGCGCCCTTCTCCACCGCCGTCAGCGCGGCCGAGAGCCCGGTAAACCCGCCGCCCACCACGGCCACCTCCACCCGCTCGGGCGCTCTTTCGCAGGGCGCGGGCAATTCCGCAGCGCCGTCCCACCAATAGGGCGTCGTGATCAGGGTCATGCGTTGTCCTTTCCCGCGAAACCCTATCCCAGAACCGCGGAAAGGAAAGCCCGAACGCGACATAACCCCACGTTTGCGCAAACACCGCGCGCAGCCCTTCCCCTTGCTCCCCCGTCCCATTAAAAGCCGCCCCAACTGCCAGTTTTCACCCAAGGGGATCCCCATGAGCACCATCATCGACATCCACGCCCGCGAAATCCTCGACAGCCGCGGCAACCCCACGGTCGAGGTCGACGTGATCCTCGAAGACGGCACCATGGGCCGCGCCGCTGTGCCCTCGGGCGCCTCCACCGGCGCCTACGAGGCGGTCGAGCGCCGCGACGGCGACAAGTCCCGCTACATGGGCAAAGGCGTGCTCGAAGCCTGCGCCGCCGTGAACGGCGAAATCGCCGAGGAACTCGTCGGCATGGACGCTACCGAACAGGTGCTGATCGACACCGCGATGATCGAGCTTGACGGCACCCCCAACAAGGGCCGGCTGGGTGCCAACGCGATTCTCGGGGTTTCGCTCGCCGCCGCCAAGGCCGCGGCCGATTTCACCACGCAACCGCTCTTCCGCTACGTGGGCGGCACCTCGGCCCGCATGCTGCCGGTGCCGATGATGAACATCATCAATGGTGGCGAACATGCCGACAACCCGATCGACATCCAGGAATTCATGATCATGCCGGTTTCCGCGGGCAACATCCGCGATGCCGTGCGCATGGGCGCCGAGGTGTTCCACACCCTGAAAAAAGAGCTCTCCGCCGCTGGTCTCGCCACAGGCGTGGGCGACGAAGGCGGCTTCGCCCCCAATCTCAGCTCCACCCGCGACGCGCTCGATTTCATCCTGAAATCCATCGAGACCGCAGGCTACAAACCCGGCGAAGACATCTATCTCGCGCTCGATTGCGCCGCGACCGAATACTTCAAGGACGGCAAGTATGTCCTTGCCGGCGAAGGTAAAACGCTCTCCTCCGACGAAAATGTCGCCTATCTCGCGGCACTCTGCGCCGACTACCCGATCATCTCGATCGAAGACGGCATGAGCGAAGATGACTGGGACGGCTGGAAGGCGCTGACCGACGCGCTCGGCGACAAGATCCAGCTGGTGGGCGACGACCTTTTCGTCACCAACCCCGAGCGGCTGGCGATGGGCATCGAACGCGGCTGCGCCAACTCGATGCTGGTCAAGGTCAACCAGATCGGCTCGCTCACCGAAACGCTGAAAGCGGTCGACATGGCCCATCGCGCGCGCATGACCAACGTGATGTCGCACCGCTCCGGCGAAACCGAGGATGCCACCATCGCCGATCTCGCCGTGGCCACGAACTGCGGCCAGATCAAGACCGGCAGCCTCGCCCGTTCGGACCGGCTGGCCAAGTACAATCAGCTCATCCGCATCGAGGAAGCCCTGGGCGAAACCGCCGAATATGCCGGTCGCTCGATCCTGAAGTAACCGACGGTCTTTCTTGGCAAAAATACTCAATTGCGACGCCCGCCACCCGCGCGGGCGTTTGCGTTTCTGCCCCCGTGGCCGGCACGCCACGGATGCGCAGAGATCGCGCGCAGACCCACGCGGCGCTTTTCCGACCCCGCCCCTCCGGCTAGACTCGCCCGCATGAATGACATCGCCCTGCGCCAGGTCAGCTCGCTCACCGAACAGGCCGCCGTGCGGCACCTGTGCCGCAACTACCGCGACTTCCTCATTCAGCGCGTGGCAAAGCCCGAGATCATCGAAACGTATTACGCCTCGGCCGCGTTCGAGGCGTTTCTCTTTTCCCTCCCGCGCCTGCACGCTCGCCCGCAGGGAACCATTTTCCTGGCCTATCTCGATCATCGGCCCGTTGGCTGCTGCATGACCCATGGCGTCGGCGGGAAAACCTGCGAAATCAAACGCCTCTACGTCCAACCTCATGCACGTGGACGCGGCATTGCCGCCGCGCTTGTGCGCGCGGCGCTGGCCCGGGCCCGCGCCGATGGCTATCGCCGCGCAATCCTCGATACGCTCGTCTGGCTCACCGAAGCGATTGAACTTTACGGCAAGCTCGGCTTTGTTCCCTGTGAGCCCTTCAACGACATGGGCGCCGACTACGCGCCCTTCATCCGCTATTTCGAGCGTCCGCTATGACCCTTCACGCCCTCATCTTCGATGTCTTCGGCACCTGCGTCGACTGGCGCAGCTCTGTCGCGCGCGATGTCGCCGCCACCCTGCCCGGTATCGACGCGCTGGCCTTCGCCGATGCCTGGCGGGCCGAGTATGATCCCGCCATGGCCCGCATCCGCGAAGGTGGACGCGGCTACGTGGCGCTCGACGATCTGCATCTCGAAAACCTGCACCGCGTGGCCCGGCGCTTTGGCGTCACCGCCCCCGACAGCCTGAACACGGCGTGGGAACGGCTCGATCCCTGGCCCGACACCGTGCCCGGCCTCGAAAAGCTGCGCGAAACCCGCATCATCGCGTCCTGCTCTAACGGCTCGATCGCTTTGATGACGCGGCTCGCGCGTTATGCCCGCCTGCCGTGGGATTGCATCCTCGGCGCCGAGATCGCACAGGATTACAAGCCCAAGCCGCAGGTCTACCTTGCCTCCTGCGCCGCGCTGCGCCTGCCGCCCGACCAGGTGATGATGGTAGCCGCCCACAATGGCGATCTGCATGCCGCGCGTGCTGCAGGCCTCAGAACCGCTTTCGTGCCGCGCCTCACCGAACACGGGCCGGACCAGGCAACCGATCTCGCCCCAGATGGCGACTGGGATATCGTCGCGGCCGATTTCAACGATCTCGCGGCCAGGCTGGCATGAGCGAAGCCGACGAGATCATCGCCCATCTGGGGCTCGAACCGCATCCCGAAGGCGGGCATTACCGCCAGACCTGGGTCGCCGATGGCTGGGATCGTCCCGCCGGTACCTGCATCTACTTCCTGCTCCGCGCCGGCGAAAGCAGCCACTGGCACAAGGTCGACAGCGCCGAGATCTGGCATTTCTACCGCGGCGCGCCGCTACTCCTGTCCACCGCGCCCTCGGATACCGGTCCGCGCCACGATCAAATGCTCGGCCTCGATCTCTTTGCCGGTCAGGCGCCGCAGCTGATCGTGCCGCCGGGCCACTGGCAGCGGGCCGAAACCACCGGCGATTACACGCTGGCGGGCTGCACCGTCAGCCCCGGGTTCATGTTCGAACATTTCATCCTTGCGCCGCCGGGCTTCGATATCGCGTGATCCCGCAAACCCGCCCACCGGGGCGGGCCGCATCAGCCTTTGGTCACGTCATGCCCGTAAAGCCAGTCGAACTGCCGCATCATCCGGCCCGGCGCGATCCGGCTGCCCAACCGCAGAACCGAATGGGCGGCAAACCGCAGCGGCGGGAATTTCAGGTGATATTTCCACGCGTTGTCGGTGGCGGTGTTGATCACCCGTTCGGCCCGCGGGCGACGGCGCTCCTGATAGGCGGCCAGGCCCGCCGGCACCGTGTCGGCACGCGCCAGCGCATGCGCCAGAACCCAGGCATCCTCCAGCGCCATGTTCGCCCCCTGCGCCAGGAACGGCAGCGTCGGATGCGCGGCATCGCCCAGCAGCGCCACCGCCTGCCCGTGCCAGTGTTCCGCCACCGCGTGGCGGAACAGCCCCCACAGATAGGTCTCCTCGACCGCGCCCAGCATGGTCTGCACGTCTGCGCCGAAATCGGCGAAGGCATCGCGCAGGTTGGCCACGTCGTCGCGCCGGTTCCAGCCCTCCTCGGTCCAGCCGCGCCGCTCCTCGACCGCCACGAGGTTCAAGAGCGTGCCACTGCGCAGCGGATAGCTCACCAGGTGCCGCCCCGGTCCCATATGCACCCAGGCCTCGGAACCGCGCCCCATGCTGTTGGGAATCACCGACCGCCAGGCCACCTGCCCGGTGAAAAACGGTGTCTCCTCGCCGTTCAGAACCGGGCGCAGCTTCGATTTCACACCGTCGGCGCCGACCAGCAAGTCGGCGTCCCGCGTCTCTCCGCCTTCCAGCGTCACCACCGGCCGCGCACCGTCGGCGATCTCGATCACGCGCTTGCCCAGCCGGATGCTGACACCCGCCGCCCGTGCGCCTTCCTCCAGAAGGCCGATCAGGTCGGCGCGGTGAATGAAATAGTAGTTCCGGTTCTCCAGCAGGCTCAGGTCCAGCCGCGCCACCGCGGCGCCGCGGTAATCCTTCAGCTGGACGGCCCCGGCCGGCACCGCCCCGTGCCTCTCCAGCGCCTCGCCCAGTCCCAGCGCGCGCAGCACGGCAAAACCGTTGGGGCTGATCTGCAGGCCGGCGCCCACTTCGCTGATCTCGGGCGCCTGCTCCAGCACGCTCACATGCGCGCCGCGCAACGCCAGCGCCCGCGCCGCCGCCAGACCGCCAATACCACCGCCCACAACGATGGCTGTCATGCCCTGCAATTCACTCATGCCCGCACAGTGAAACGAAAAACGCCGGAGCGAAAGCCCCGGCGCCGGTCATTTCGTCGCTCTGCCCGCGATCAGTCGTCGCGGTGCACCTTCTCGCGGCGCTCGTGGCGCTCCTGCGCTTCCAGGCTCATCGTCGCGATCGGGCGCGCGTCCAGTCGTTTCAGGCTGATCGGCTCACCGGTCACTTCGCAGTAACCGTATTCGCCCTCGTCGATGCGGCGCAGCGCCGAGTCGATCTTCGCGACCAGCTTGCGCTGGCGGTCGCGGGTGCGCAGTTCCAGCGCACGATCGGTCTCTTCGCTGGCGCGGTCGGCCACGTCCGGTATGTTGCGGGTGCTTTCCTGCAGCCCTTCGATCGTGTCGCGGCTGTCATCCAGGATTTCGGCCTTCCAGGCCAACAGTTTGCGCCGGAAATATTCCATCTGGCGTTCATTCATGAAAGGCTCGTCTTCGGCCGGACGGTAGTCCTCTGGCAGAAAGTTCTCCGCTTTCATCTCCGCTCCCTCAGTTTTGCCAAGTTGGTTCATTGGCTCCCCTCTCGCGCCTGCCTCTTACTCCCCTCCCAAGGGATTGTCACTACCCGAAAACACCTTTCCGGAGGATTATGAAAGCTGTGGTCCGAACCGCCTTTTATCAGTGCATTGCGGTAGGATTATGACTGCATTAGGGTGCCGCCGAAATCTGCACAAAGGAAATGGAACGCGCCGATGAAATTCGAAGGAACCGAGTCCTACGTCGCCACCGATGACCTCAAGGTCGCGGTCAACGCCGCGGTGACACTGGAACGCCCGCTCCTGGTCAAGGGCGAGCCCGGCACAGGCAAGACCGAGCTGGCCCGCCAGGTCGCCGGCGCGCTGGGGCTTCGGATGATCGAATGGAACATCAAGTCCACCACCAAGGCCCAGCAGGGCCTTTACGAGTACGATGCCGTCAGCCGCCTGCGCGACAGCCAGCTCGGCGACGAGCGCGTGCATGACGTGAAGAACTACATCAAGAAGGGCAAGCTTTGGGAGGCCTTCGAGGCCGACGAAAAGGTCGTGCTGCTGATCGACGAGATCGACAAGGCCGATATCGAGTTCCCCAATGACCTTCTGCAGGAACTCGACCGGATGGAATTCTTCGTCTACGAGACCGGCGAGACGATCAAGGCCCGCCAGCGTCCGATCGTGATCATCACCTCGAACAACGAAAAGGAACTGCCCGACGCCTTCCTGCGCCGCTGTTTCTTCCACTACATCGCGTTTCCCGATCACGATACGATGCGCCAGATCGTCGAGGTCCACCACCCCGGCGTGAAGGAAAAGCTCCTGACCACGGCGCTGACCCAGTTCTACGAAGTCCGCGAAACCCCGGGGCTCAAGAAGAAACCTTCCACGTCCGAAGTGCTCGACTGGCTCAAGCTGCTGCTGGCCGAGGATCTCGACCCCGAGGATCTCAAGCGCGACGGCAAGACCGCCCTGCCCAAGCTGCACGGCGCGCTTCTGAAAAACGAACAGGATGTGCACCTGTTCGAACGGCTGGCCTTCATGGCCAGAAGCCAGCGCTGAAACCACCCGCCATACCATCCCCCGGGCGAACCGCGCGTCGGTTCGCCGGGGCACTTGGCGCGCTTCTCCTATCCGCCCTGCCGCTTGCCGCGCAGGATGCCCCCTTCCAGCCCACGCTCGATGCCATTTGCAGCCTGGGCGAAACCCGCTCAGCGGGCTGCGACGCGATCCGCGCGCGCGAGGTGGTCGATGCCACCATGGCCCCCTTCACCACGGTCGGCCGGGTCAATTTCGCCTCCACCGACATCCGCTCGCACTGCACCGGGGTGCTGGTGTCGCGCCGGCTGGCGCTGACCGCGGCGCATTGCCTGTGGAACGGGGCGCGCAAACGCTGGATCCCGGCAGGTAGCCTGCGCTTCGTCACCGGGTACCAGCGCGGCACGTCGTCCGCGGTCGCGCGTGTCACCCGCATCGTGCTCCCGCCACAGCTCGACCCTGCCGCGCCCTTCCGCGTCGATCCCACCCGCGATTGGGCGCTTCTGGTGCTCGACCAGCCGCTGGGCGACACCCACGGCCACGTGCGGCTCTTCTCGGGCAAGCTGCGCCTTGCCGGGGCGGGCCGCGCCTTCATGCCGGGCTATGCCGGGCTCACCCCGCATGTGCTGTCGGTCGCGCGCGATTGCGGCCGCCCGCTCGCCGTGGCGGGGCGGCTGATGGCCGCCTGCTCGGCCATGCCGGGCGATTCCGGCGCGCCGCTTTTCTGGGACGGGGCCGATGGGCTGCGCCTTCTCGGAATCGCCACCGCGGTGCACGCGCCTTCGGGCAGCTTCACCACCGATTTCTCTGCCTGGTTCCGCCTGCGCGACGCGCTGGCCGATGAAATCGCGATGGGCAACTAGGGCCATGCCCGTCACCCTGCGCACGCCCATGCCCGCCGACCTGGCCGCGCTCTCGGCCCTCTGCCTGCGCTCCAAGGGGCACTGGGGCTACGACGCCGCGTTCCTCGCCGCCTGCCGCGATGAACTCACCCTCACGCCCGATGACCTCGCGACCACCGCGCTCATCATGGCCGAAACCGCCGGCACACCGGTCGGACTGGCCCAGGTCGACCTGCGGGCCGACCCGGCCGAGCTTCTGAAACTCTTCGTCGATCCACCCCGTATCGGCACCGGTCTCGGGCGGCGGCTGTTCGACTGGAGCGCGCAGACAGCGCGCGCCCGGGGCGCCCGCGCGCTCCGGATCGAGGCCGATCCCGGCGCCCTGCCGTTCTATCGAGCGATGGGCGCACGGTGCGTGGGCGATGCCCCCTCGGGCTCGATCCGCGGGCGCCGCCTGCCCCTGCTGATGCTCACCCTCTGACAGCGCCTGCTTGCACCATGTGCCCATCGCTCTATGCTGCCGGCACACACCCGCCCCTGCCCCAGGACAGGCCCAAGGCCGCCATGCGCACCACACCAGACCGGATCCGCCACGCCATCAGCTTCGAGCTGTTCGGGCTCATTCTGGTCACCCCGCTGGGCGCACGCCTTCTGGGGTTCGAAATGCTCCATATCGGTGTCGTTGTCGTCGCCAGCGCCACCATGGCGATGGTCTGGACATATCTCTACAATCTCGGGTTCGACCACGCGATGCGCCGGCTGGCCGGGCATACAAGGAAATCGGTCCTGCTGCGCGTCGGCCATGCCCTGCTATTCGAAATCGGGCTACTGCTGCTTCTGATGCCGTTCATCGCCTGGTATCTCGGGGTCAGCTGGCTCGAGGCCTTCCTGATCGACCTCAGCTTTGCCGGGTTCTACGTGGTCTACGCCTTCGCCTTCAACTGGGCCTACGACCTGGTTTTTCCCGTGCCCGACACGGCGCCGAAACCCGGGCGCGCATCTACTTGACCCGCGCCGCCGCCGCGATCGCCCCGAATCCGCGGTTCTCGATCCTCTGCACGATCACCGCCGCAGGCAGATTGCCCGTCAGCTTTGCCGTCATCTCCAGCGGCGCGCGCCCGTCCCACTGGCCAAGCTGGGTCCAGTCCCGCGCAACATTGGCATAGCTCAGCGTATGGCCCGCGTTCTCGCCGCGCTTGATCTTCACTTTCTCCTGCGGCGCATATTGAACCAACTGCACCAGCATCTTGCCGGGCTTGCGCGCGTCGGCACGGATCGTCACCTGCCCGCCGTTGCGCTGCGCCACCAGCGCAACCTCCACGCCGCGCTCCTGGTGCAGACGGATCAGTTCGGTCACGTCCATCGGGTGATTGCCCACCACGTGATCCTGCCCCTGGATCACCATCTGCGGCGTGTAAACCGACCGCCGGCCTCCGACATGGGCATAGGAGTGCTGCCGCTTGGTGAATTTCGGCTGCGCGAACACGTCCTTCCAGCCAATGTAATCCCAGTAATCCACGTGCAGGCTCAGCGCCAGCACATCGTCGCGCTTCGCGAGTTCGTGCAGGAACGCATCCGCCGGCGGACAGCTGGAACAGCCCTGGCTCGTAAACAGTTCCACCACGATCAGCGGGCGCTCCTCGGCGGCCACGACGCCCGCCAGGGCCATCCAGATCGCCGCCATCCATCCCCAAACACGCATCATCACCGGTTTCCGTTCCCTTGCTTTGGTCTCACCCCTTTGCCCTGATACGCGCTCGCGACTGTAATAACCAATCAACGTTTTGCGAGACACCGGTGATCGTGGCCCGGTTGCTCCGGCCGGGCTTGAAAAATTGTGTGCAATAGTATACAAAAAACCACGCATCCCCCTTGAACCCCCGCCGTTCATGGGCGAAAAGCAGCCCCGAATTGAATCCCCAACCGTTTTCCGCAGGGAGAGAGACATGCCCATCATCGTTGGACAGGACACTGCCAAGACCCGCCGCACGCTCAGTGCCGGCGGCCAGACCGTCGCCTATTACTCGATCCCCGCCGCGCAAGAGGCCGGCCTGGGCGATTTCTCGCGCCTGCCCGCCGCGCTCAAGGTGGTGCTGGAAAACATGCTGCGCTTCGAAGACGGCAAGACCGTCAGCACCGATGACATCAAGGCCTTCGGTGACTGGGCGGCCAATGGCGGCAAGGCCAACCGCGAGCTGGCCTACCGCCCCGCCCGCGTGCTGATGCAGGACTTCACCGGTGTGCCCGCCGTGGTCGATCTCGCCGCGATGCGCGACGGCATCAAGGCACTCGGCGGCGACCCGCAGAAGATCAACCCGCTCAACCCGGTTGACCTGGTGATTGACCACTCGGTGATGATCGACGAGTTCGGCAATCCCCGCGCCTTCCAGATGAACGTGGACCGCGAATACGAACGCAACATGGAACGCTACCAGTTCCTGAAATGGGGCCAGTCGGCCTTTAACAACTTCCGCGTCGTGCCCCCGGGCACCGGCATCTGCCACCAGGTGAACCTCGAATACCTGGCGCAAACCGTCTGGACCGACAGCGACCAGGGCGGCGAAACCGTGGCCTATCCCGACACGCTGGTGGGCACCGACAGCCACACCACCATGGTCAACGGCGCGGCCGTTCTGGGCTGGGGCGTCGGCGGGATCGAAGCTGAAGCCGCCATGCTGGGCCAGCCCATCTCGATGCTGATCCCCGAAGTCATCGGCTTCAAGCTGACCGGCGAAATGGTCGAAGGCACCACCGGCACCGATCTCGTGCTCAAGGTTGTCGAACTGCTGCGCCAGAAAGGCGTTGTCGGCAAGTTCGTCGAATTCTACGGCCCCGGTCTCGATCACCTGCCGCTGGCCGACCGCGCTACGATCGCCAACATGGCGCCCGAATACGGCGCCACCTGCGGCTTCTTCCCGATCGACGGCGAAACCCTGCGCTACCTGCGCCAGACCGGGCGCGACGAAGACCGCATCGCCCTGGTCGAAGCCTACGCCAAGGAAAACGGCTTCTGGCGAGGCGCGGATTACGATCCGATCTACACCGACACGCTGGAACTCGACATGGGCACCATCGTGCCGGCCATCTCCGGCCCGAAACGCCCGCAGGACTACACGCCGCTCGATCAGGCCGCCCGCGCCTTCTTCGATGTGGTCGCCGAATATCGCGGCGAGGACGAGGGCCAGGACGCCACCGACATGGCCGCAGAAGGCCCGGCGCCCGACGCCCTGATCGACCCGCGCAAATCCATCAAGGTCAAGGGCGAGGAGTACGAGCTGCGCGACGGCTCGGTGGTGATCGCCTCGATCACATCCTGCACCAACACCTCGAACCCCTACGTGATGATCGGCGCCGGCCTTGTCGCCAAGAAAGCGCATGAGCTGGGCATCACCCGCAAACCCTGGGTGAAAACCTCGCTCGCCCCCGGCTCGCAGGTGGTGACCGAATATCTCGATGCCGCTGGCCTGACCGAACATCTCGACGCCATCGGCTTCAACCTCGTGGGCTATGGCTGCACCACCTGCATCGGCAACTCGGGCCCGATCCAGAAGGAACTCAGCGAAGCCATCGCCGAGGCCGACCTGGTGGCCACCTCGGTGCTCTCGGGCAACCGCAACTTCGAAGGCCGCATTTCGCCCGACGTGCGCGCCAACTACTTGGCCTCGCCGCCGCTTGTCGTAGCCTACGCGCTGGCCGGCGACATGAACATCGACCTCGCAAACGAACCGCTGGCCCAGACGCCCGACGGCAAGGACGTCTACCTCAAGGACATCTGGCCCACATCGAAGGAAATCGCCGATCTGGTGCACGAAACCGTCACCCGCGAAGCGTTCCAGTCGAAATACGCCGACGTCTTCAAGGGCGACGAGAAATGGCAGGCGGTCGAAACCACCGGGGACGAGACCTATGACTGGCCCGCTTCCTCGACCTATATTCAGAACCCGCCCTACTTCCAGGGCATGGGCACCGAGCCGGGCAAGATCACCAATCTCGACGGCGCGCGCGTTCTGGCCGTCCTCGGCGACATGGTCACCACCGACCACATCTCGCCCGCCGGGTCGTTCAAGCCCGACACCCCGGCCGGCAAGTACCTCACCGACCGCCAGGTGCCGGTGTCGGAGTTCAACTCCTACGGCTCGCGCCGCGGCAACCACGAGGTGATGATGCGCGGCACCTTCGCCAACATCCGCATCCGCAACGAGATGCTCGATGGCGTCGAAGGCGGCTACACCAAGGGCCCCGATGGCGCGCAGACCTCGATCTTCGAGGCCGCGATGGCCTACCAGGATCAGGGCACGCCGCTCGTCGTCTTCGGTGGCGAACAATACGGCGCCGGCTCCTCGCGCGACTGGGCGGCCAAGGGCACCGCGCTCCTAGGCGTCAAGGCCGTGATCGCCGAAAGCTTCGAGCGTATCCACCGCTCGAACCTCGTTGGCATGGGCGTGATTCCGTTCGAATTCACCGGCGGTGACACCCGCAAATCGCTGGGCCTCACCGGCGAGGAAACGGTGTCGATCCAGGGGCTCGACACGATCACGCCTCTGGCCGAGGTACCCTGCGAGATCACCTTCGCCGACGGCACGGTGAAAACCATCACGCTCAAGTGCCGGATCGATACCGCGATCGAGATCGAATACATCGAGCATGGCGGCGTGCTGCACTACGTGCTGCGCAACTTGGCCAAGGCGCCCGTCGCCGCGGAATAGACCGCGGCCCGACCGGTTCGGATCAGGGCGCCTTCGGGCGCCCTTTTTCATTGGCCCGCGATGATGATTTGGCGGCCCGACGTCCTGCCGGCCGTCGGGCGCGCCCGGTCCGGCCGCTGCGCGCTTGCGCGGCAAGGTGGCTGTCGATACGGTGACGCCGTGTGGCGCAGTCCAGCTGCGCGCAATTCAGGTGACAGGTCCACATTTGAGCCGAGTGATTTTTTGTAGAACGGCCGCGCGCGGTGTTTCCGGTGCCGGGGCTGAGCGACGACCATGATCGAGCTCGACGCCATGACAGGGGCGGACAGCATCGGCTGCGATCCGCTCACCGATACCTACACCTACAGCGTGCATGTCTCGCCCGGAGAGACGGTGTCCCTGTCGGGGAATTTCAATCTCGCGAACGGCACTGACATATCTCTTTCCAGTTTACCCGCCAACTCTCCATCCCACCAGTTACACGCCCGTTAGCCCCATGCCGTCCTGGGGGAACTTCAGCTTTGACGGGAACACCGGCGGCTTCAGCTTCACCTTCACCGCCGATGCGTTCGTCGCGAACGGGGGCGAACAGGTGATATCCTTTGACGTTATCGGCGCAAACACGTTCCTGGGATACGATCTGGACAGCGTGGCGTTCGACATTTCCTGCTTTGCCGAAGGCACCCGCATCGCCACGCCCGGGCAAGAGGTGGCTGTCGAGGACTTGGCCATCGGCGATCTGGTCGAAACGGCAAGCGGCCGCGCCGTCCCCGTCAAATGGATCGGCCGCCAGACGATCGCGACCCGCTTCGGCCCCGCCGAACGCCTCATGCCCGTCCGCATCCGCGCGGGCGCGCTTGGCGATGGGCTGCCCTATCGCGATCTGACGCTGACGGCCGATCATGCGCTGTTTATCGACGGGCTTCTTATCACCGCCGGCACACTCGTGAACGGCACCTCGATCTACCGGGTGCCGCTGTCCGAGCTCGGCGACAGCGAGACCGTCTTCCATGTCGAAACTGAAAACCACGATCTGATCCTGGCCGAAGGCACCGCCGCGGAAACCTATATCGACCACACGGACCGCACCGCCTTTGACAACTTCCAGGAGTATCTCGACCTCTATGGCGAGACCCGCACCATCCCGGAACTGGCGTATCCGCGTATTTCCACGTCCAGGCTCCTGCCGCGGGCAATTGCCGAGCGTCTCGGCGTTGCCGGGGCGGCCACCTACCGCGCGGTCGGGTAAGTATTGGCGCCGCAGATTTCGCTGCACTGCGGCGGTGCACGCATGTCAGCCGGATGTCAGCCGGAAATCACCCCCCGATTTTTCGCCGAAAAATCGCGTTAACCCGTCGAAACGTTGGGATAACCATCTGTTTGCAAATCCACCGCTTTGCCCTATGACAACCCCATGAACGACACCCCCAGATCCCATGGCCGCAAGTCGATCACGGCCAGTCTCAAGCCGCGCGACCTGATGGAGGAAAACCGCCTTGCGCATGCCTGGACGGCGCAGGTTATCACCCTGTTTCCAAACGCTTTTCCCGGTGTCTTGGGTGAAAGCCTGACCGGGCGCGCGCTGAAGGACGGGCTCTGGCAACTGGAAACCGTCGACCTGCGCCCCTTCGGCATCGGCAAGCATCGCAACGTCGATGACACGCCGGCGGGTGGCGGGGCGGGCATGGTGCTGCGCGCCGATGTGCTCTCGGCGGCGATCGAGCATGCTCGAAGTCTTGCCCGCAACCCCCTGAAACTCATATATCTTTCACCGCGCGGCCGCCCGTTCGACCAGGCCACCGCGCGCCGCTTTGCCGCCCTGCCCGGGCTGACCATGCTGTGCGGCCGGTTCGAAGGCGTCGATCAGCGCGTGCTCGATCACTACGACATCGAAGAGGTCTCGCTCGGCGATTTCGTCCTCACCGGCGGCGAGATCGCCGCGCAGGCGATGATCGACGCAACCGTGCGCCTTCTGCCCGGCGTGCTGGGCAATGCCGACAGCACCGAAGAAGAAAGCTTTTCCAACGGCTTGCTCGAACATCCGCAATACACGCGCCCGGCCGAATGGAAGGGCCGCGCGATCCCGGATGTGCTGCTCTCGGGCAACCACGCCGAGATCGAGAAATGGCGCCGCGCGCAGGCCGAAGAGATCACCCGCCGGCGCCGCCCCGATCTCTGGGCCGCCTACCGCCGCGACAGGGGCTGAGCGCGGCCCATTAACCCTTGCCTAAAAGGACTGTGCGCACTATACGGGCGCACGTCCGGGAATCGGCCCTGCCCTTTCCCGGCGATTTCGTTTCGCCGTCCCATGGCGCCCGGGTTCTTCCCCGGCCCCCGCCGCGGCGCAGACGAAGAGGCCAAGAAACGTTGACCTGACCTGCGACGGGCGCAGAGGCGGACCCGGATGAAGATCGCAGCTCTGAGGCGCAAACACCTTTGCGGAAAAAACCGCAAGCATTACAAGGAGTTAGGTCAATGGACCTGATCGCGCAAATCGAGGCGGAACAGATCGCTTCGCTGGGGAAACAGATCCCCGATTTCAAGGCCGGCGACACCGTGCGCGTTGGCTACAAGGTGACCGAAGGCACCCGCACCCGGGTGCAGAACTACGAAGGCGTGTGCATCAGCCGCAAGAACGGCGAAGGCATTGCCGGATCGTTCACCGTTCGCAAGATTTCCTTCGGTGAAGGCGTGGAACGGGTTTTCCCGCTCTACTCGACCAACATCGAATCGATCGAGGTGGTGCGCCGCGGCCGCGTTCGCCGCGCCAAGCTCTACTACCTGCGCTCGCGCCGCGGCAAATCGGCCCGGATCGCAGAGGACAGCAACTACAAGCCCAAGTCGGGCGCCGAAGCATAAGGAGCCGCACGATGAAAAAGGATATCCACCCCGATTACCACTTCATCGACGTCAAGATGACCGATGGCACCGTGATCAAGATGCGCTCGACCTGGGGCAACGAAGGCGACACCCTGTCGCTCGACGTCGATCCCACCGTGCACCCGGCCTGGACCGGCGGCAGCGCCCGCCTGCTCGATGCCGGCGGCCGCGTGTCGAAGTTCAAGAAGAAATACGAAGGTCTCGGCTTCTGAGCCGACCCCGTCTTTCGAGGAACGAGAACCGCCGCCGGCCATGCCTGCGGCGGTTTTTCTTTGTTCGCATGGTTTGACATTTGTCCCGTCCTGCCGCCCACTGCGGCCCTGACATCCCGCTTTCAGGAGGCCCCAGATGGCAGTTCTTTCCCCGCTCACAGACGAACAGGCATCGCCCGCAGCGCGCGCGGTCTTCGATGACATCCGCGCCACGCGTGGCACCGATTATGTCAACAATTTCTGGCGCTTGCTGGCACATGACCCGGATCAACTGCGTGCCTTGTGGGACAGGCTCAAGGTGGTCATGGGCCCGGGCGCGCTCGATCCGCTGGTCAAGGAAATGATCTACATCGCGGTTTCGGCGGCAAATGCCTGCGAATACTGCGCCCATTCGCACACCGCCAGCGCGCGCGCCAAGGGCATGAGTGACGAGATGTATGCCGAACTTCTCGCCGTGATCGGTCTGGCCAGCCAGACCAACGCGCTGGCCAGTGCCCTGCAGGTGCCCGTGGACGACGCGTTCAAGGCGTGACCCCGCCTTGCTGCGTTGCAGCAATTGCATGGCGGGGCTTCGAAACTGGCAGTTATCATTTCGCCCCTCGCCCCCTATCTGGCAGGCAAGAAACACACGCCAGAAACAGGAAACCGCCATGCAATTTCTTTTCGCATTCACCGGCCGTGCCCGGCGCGCGCGCTTCAACGATCTCGCTCTCGGTTCGATGACCGATGACCAGCTGCGCCGCACTGGCCTGAGCAAGGCCGAGATCCTGCACCGCACCTTCTCGGGCCTCTACTTCGCCTGATCTCTTCCGCCCGGCCCCGCAGGCCGGGAAACCTGCGACGCGCGCCGGCTGCTCCCTCCGGCACGCATTCGCCAGTCCGGGCAGCCATGCCACAGGTCAGGCGCCACCGTCGCATCGTGCTTGCCAGCATGGCCCGCTTGCGCGCATAACGGGCCCGATACCGACGGAATAGGCCCATGAGCACCCTGATCTACATCCTGAATGGCCCGAACCTGAACCTTCTGGGCAAGCGCGAACCCGAGATCTATGGCCATGACACGCTGGACGACGTGGCAAAACGGTGTGAAGAAACCGGCGCCGAATTCGGTTTGCAGACGACGCTGCTGCAATCCAACCACGAAGGCCAGATCATCGACTGGATTCATGAAGCCCGCGAAAAAGCGGCTGGCATCGTGATCAACCCGGCGGCCTTCACCCATACCTCGGTCGCGGTGCTCGACGCGCTCAACACCTTCGAAGGCCCGGTCGTCGAGGTGCATATCAGCCAGGTGCACAAGCGAGAAAGCTTCCGCCATCACTCCTATGTCAGCCTCCGCGCCGATGCCGTGATCGTTGGCTGCGGCGTCCAGGGGTATGAGCTCGCCATGCGCCATCTGGGCCATGTTCTGAAGGGTTAGGCGGGCGGAATGCACCCGCTTGCCCAAGCCGCGGCAACGCTTCTGGGCGATACCGTCACGCAGGCAGAACCGCTTCAAGGCGGCGATCTCTCCGATGTCCTGAGAATGGATCTGGCCTCGGGCCGCACCGTTATCGCCAAGGGCGGACCCGCGCCCGAGACCGAGGCGGACATGCTCCGCGCGATCGCCGCGACCGGCGCAACCGCACCCGCCGTTCTTGCCGCTGATGCACGGGTTCTGGTCCTGGAATCCCTACCTGACACCGGCCGCCTCTCTCCGCGCGCCTGGGCCGACCTGGCAGGTCAGTTGCACCTTCTTCATTCAAGTACCGGCCAGCGCTATGGCTGGGATACGGACTATGCCCTTGGCCGCGTTCCCGTCCACAATACCTGGCAGGACAATTGGCCGGACTTCTGGGCCAACCAACGGTTGCTGCCCGAACTGCCGCACCTGCCGATCCGCCTGGCCGGAAACATCGCGGCCGTCACCGAAGACCTGGCCGAATGGCTGCCCCTGCATCCGCCGGCCAGCCTTCTGCATGGCGATCTCTGGGCCGGCAACGTGCTGGCCGATGGCAGTTCGATCACCGGGTTGATCGACCCGGCCTGCTATTTCGGCCATGCCGAGGTCGATCTCGCCATGCTCTCGCTTTTCGGATCTCCGCCCCGCGAGTTCTGGGAACGTTACGGCGCGCTCACGCCCGGGTGGCCCCGGCGCCAGGCAATCTACCAGCTCTGGCCGGCCATCGTGCACCTGCGTCTGTTCGGCGCCGGCTACGAAGCTCTTGTTTCGCGCCTGCTCTCCCGGATAACTGATGACACATCCTGACGCGCAGGCCCCGTCCCATGACCCAGTTCACACGATACGCCATCTACTACGCCCCGGAACCCGGGCCGTTGGCGCGCTTCGGGGCCGCATGGCTGGGCTGGGATGCCGCATCGGGCCATAGCGTGCCGCACCCCGCCCTTGCCGACCTGCCTGTCCAGGTCGAAAAGCTTACCGCCCGTCCCCGCAAATACGGCCTTCACGCCACGCTGAAACCGCCCTTTCGCCTCGCACCAGGATCGAGCCGCTCACGGCTCGAGAACGCTCTCGCCTCCCTGGCGGCAAGTCTTGCCCCCGTACGGGCCGACGGGCTGAGACTTGCCCGGATCGGCCGGTTTCTCGCCCTGGTGCCCAAAGGCGATACGCACGCGATTGCAGCCCTCGCTGCACGCGTGGTTTCGGAGCTTGATGCCCACCGCGCGTCCATGACCGCGCAAGAGGCCGAAAGGCGCAGCAAGGCGCGGCTCTCGCCCTCGCAACGCGCCAATCTCGACAGATGGGGATACCCTTACGTGATGGAGGAGTTCCGCTTTCACCTCACCCTCACGGGGCCGCTTCCCGACGATCAACGCAACGTGGTCACGAGGGCCCTGTCGGGGGTGCTGGACCCGCTATTGCCCTCGCCCTTCGTGATCCGCGATCTGAGCCTTTTCGGGGAAGCCCCGGACGGGCGCTTTCACCTGTTGTCGCGCCATCCCCTGGGCGCAAGATTCTCAGAACAGGCGTAGGAACAGGCCACGGGGCAGAAACCGGCCCGCGCGGAACAGCCAGGAAAACAACCGCGGAAAACTGGTTGAAAATCGCCTGCTTTCCATCGCGCGCACCACGCGGTCAGCGGCCTCTTCCGGGTCCATGATGAAGGGCATGTTGAACCTGTTTTTCTCGGTCAGGCGCGTACGGATGAAACCCGGGTTGATCACCTGCACCTTCAACCCGGTGCCGCGCAGATCGGCCTGCATGTTCTCGGCCAGGTGCATCAACGCGGCTTTGCTCGCGCCGTAGCCGATCGCCCCTGGCAACCCGCTGAACCCGGCCAGCGAGCCGATCATCACCAAGTGGCCGTGGCCACTCCCTGCCATTTTCGGCGCAACATGGCCCAGAACCCGCAATGCGCCGTTGAAGTTCACATCGGCCATGGCTTCCACCGCGTCCGCGTCCCACTCCTGCACGCTCAACGGCTCGTAGAACCCCGCGCAGTAGATCAGACCGTCCACCTCGCCCGCCAACTTGACCGCCTGTGCGACCGAGTTTGCATCGCTTACGTCCATCGGCACCACGCGGGCAGGCCCCAGTTCGGCGGCCAATTCTTCCAACCGCCCGCGCGATCGCGCCGACAGGATCAGCCGTGCGCCCTTGCGGTCAAGCGCTTTGGCCAGCGCACGGCCCAGGCCCTCGCTCGCACCCACAATCCAGTAGCTGCGCCCGTCAAGCATGCTATTGCGCCTTCGGGCGGATCGTCGCGATCAGTTCGGCCACCTTGACCCCGAATTTTCGCATCTCCGACCGGTTCAGGATCGTGCCGTTCTCCATCAGGTAAAGCCAGTCCGTCACATCCAGAACGTGCCCGCCCGCGTCCTCGGGAAGACGGATGCGGTAACGCAGGT
Organism: Marimonas lutisalis; assembly: GCF_005434965.1. Taxonomy (GTDB): domain Bacteria; phylum Pseudomonadota; class Alphaproteobacteria; order Rhodobacterales; family Rhodobacteraceae; genus Marimonas_A; species Marimonas_A lutisalis. The sequence goes on along the minus strand of NZ_SKCI01000001.1, from coordinate 863,029 downwards.
TCAGCGTCGCGCCGCTTACCTGCCCTGTCGCTTCGCCGATGATGTCGTCGGCCTCGCCGGTCAAACCGCCGCCTTCACCGAGGGTCAGCCGCCACTCACGATTCTGCACACCCCCGTTGGCATAACGAAAGGCTTCGGCCAACGTGCCCGTCTCGCCATTCCAGGTGCCCGTCATATCCGCGACAAAGCGCGAGACCACGCGCCCGCGCGGCCCATAAATCATGCCCTCCGAGATCATCTCGCCCCCCAGATGCGTGGTAATCACGAAGTCGGGGCCCGTCTCGCTGTAGTGTCCGGCACGCTGCGATTTGAAGCCGAACCCCGGCCGCCAAAGCGCCAGCGCGAGGAAAACAATCAGAATTACGATGGTCAGTTTCATGTCAGATCCACTTCCCGGGACAGGCGGGCGACCATCCAGATCGCCACGAGTTTCAGAAGACAGGGCAGCACGGCATAAGACAGCGTCAGGGTCGTCAGAGCGGTCGCGCTGTTTTCACCGCCGGCGCGAAACCCGGCCAAGTCCAGCACCGGCAACAAAAGTGCCGCGGCGATCGCCAGCGCCAGCTTCCCCACGAAAGACCAAAAGCCAAAGGCCTGCCCGGCCTGTATCCCCGCCCGGCCAAGGCTTGCCGCGAAAAGCGCGGGCAGGATCACCATGTCGGCGCCAAGCGCAGCGCCCGACGCCAGGCAGATGACGCCAAAGGCAAGGGCAGCACCTTCCGGCAAAAGGGCCGCGCCACCGAAGGACAGGATCGCCAGGCTCATCGCCCACAGAAGCACGCGACGCGCTCCGATGGCCCGCGTGAGCCGCGCCCAGACCGGCACGGACAGTCCGGCCGCCAGGAAAAACAGGATCAGGTATGGCCCTGCCAGGCCCGGCAATTTCAGCCGATCCTCCACGAAGAACAGAAACAATGTCGATGTCATGGCAACCGGCAAGCTGTTGACCAGTGCAAGCACCAGCAGGCGCAGCCCCCCGGACTGCCGCAGCACAGCAAGGCTCAGCGCGGCACCCTCGCCGCCCGTGACCCGCCACAAGGACCGCGTAAGCAACCAGACCAGAATTGCAGCACAGGCCAGCGCCAGGCCGAAGGCGGGATAACCCCCGCTCCCGGCACCCAGCAGGACAAACGCCATGGGCGCTATCGCCGCCAGTATGATGCCCGCCAGGCTGCCCGCTTCGCGCCAGCCCGCTAAGCGCATCAACCCGGCCCGGGACCCTGCAAACGCCATGCTCTGCCCGTAGAAAAGGATCGAACCCAGGCTGTAGGCGGTGAATACCAGCACCAGCGACAGCACCAGCCGGGCCTCCTGGTCCACCGGGGCCGGCAGCGTGAACAACATCAGGAACCCGACCGCCATGCCAAACGCCGCCACCGCCGCAAACACGGCACGCGCGCCGGGAAACCGGTCGATCAGCCGACCCAGGAACGGGTCCTGCACGAAATCCACCGCACGCAGCGCGATCAGAAGACCTCCGACGGTTGACATGTCCAATCCCATCTGCGCCGTCGCATAGCGCGGCAGATGGATATAGAGCGGCAGACCCGCCGCCGCGAGCAGCATCGCAAACAGGCTGACCTGCCAATAGGCCATCACTCGCCCCGAAGCTGGCGCGAAAGACTGGCCGAACGGCTCTTGTCGGACAGCCAGATCCCCAGGAACCGCTCGCGCACGCCGGTATGGCGCAGTTCGCAGGTCTTGCGACCGTTCAGCCAGAAGCTGAGCACATCGCGCGCACGCGCGACAGCAACAAACGTGTCTCCCTTCCGTACATCCCGAAAACATCCGCGCAATTTGCCCAAGAGGCTGTCGTGATCCGGCTTGCGGCCTTCGATCCGCTCCAGTTCCGTCAGAGTCGCCTCGAGGAGGTTGTCGCGTGAAATGTTACGCAGATAGGCCAATTCCAGAGCCATCGGGCGCTGCCAGGTAAAATCCGCGCCCTCCTCGGTGAACAGCGCCGCACGGTAAAGCGGCAGGCCCAGCCAGCGGAAGGTCACCTGCCCCACATTGCCCGGTGCACTCAGCCCTGCACGCTCCAGGTCTGGGCGCGCACTGGCGCTGCCGGCAACAAGGGCCAGCACGACGATCGACGATGCCAAGGTTCTACGCATGGGCCAGCTCCACTTGCATGACATTCGTTTGTCCGACGGCAAAGCAGGCAGCGCAGGTTTCAAGGTAATACTGCCAGTTTCGCAGGAATGGCTGGTCATAACCCAGTGCGCGAATGCGCGGGCCGGCGGCAACAAGGCGTTCGGCCCACATCCGGCAGGTTCGCGCATAGTCTTCGCCGAAACCGAACGCTTCGCGCACGGCAAGACCTGCCTTGCGGGCTTCCTCCGCGATCACCCGTTCCGACAACAACATGCCCCCCGGAAAGGTATATTGCCGGATATAGTCTGAACGGCCGCGATAGGTCGGGAAATGCTCATCGCTCACGGTGATGGCCTGGATCACAGCGCGTCCGCCTTCGGCAAGCCGATCCCGCAGCGTGGCGAAATAGCTGGGCCAGTATTTTTCGCCCACCGCTTCGATCATTTCAATCGAGACGATGTTGTCATAGGTGCCCGCCGTGTGTCGGTAGTCGCGAAGTTCGATCTGTCCGCGCCCGTCAAGGCGGGCATCGGCATAACCTTTCTGGCTGGGCGAGATCGTGATCCCGGTCACGTTCCGGCCCTGCTCGGCCGCGCGCTCGGCAAATCCGCCCCAGCCACAGCCGATCTCCAAAACCCGCTCGCCGTCGCTCAACCGGTCCAGAACGCGATCGTATTTCCGGTTCTGCCCGCGCTCCAGATCGTCATCGCCCGGCGCGAAGATGGCCGAGGAATAGGTCATCCCCGCATCCAGCCAGAGCTGGTAGAACTCGTTTCCGACATCGTAATGCGCCCTGATGTTGCGCGACGCGCCTTTGACCGAATTGACCCGCAACAGCCGGTCTACCAGCCGGAACTTGAACGCGTTCCACGGGCCCGGATCCGAGAAGCTGTCGAACTTGTCGATATTCTGCATCGCCAATGTCGCCAGCGCCTCGATCGACGGCGTATCCCACAGACCGGCTACATAGGTCTCGCCCAGCCCGATATCTCCGCGCGCGGCCATGGCCGTGATGGCCGACCAATCGTTGATCTGCATCTCGGCTTGCGGCTCTCCAGTGCCGAAGTCATAGCGCTCGCCCTCGGGCGTAATCAGGCGCAGGCGCCCACGCTCGATCCGGGCGCAACTTTCAATGAATTCATGTTTCACGCGATTGGTGACCAGAAACATCAGCTTACCTCCTGTTCCGGCGGCGCCGGGCGGCCGCGATAGACCGCGCCTTTCAGTTTCAGAATGAGCGCCTGCCAATAGATCAGTGCGATCGTGCGCAGGGCGCCAAGGGGGCGGCGCATTGCCGCTCGAAGGATGGATCGATTACTCAACGCGCAGCGCGGGCCACCAAGCGTTGCGATGACGCCCTCGGATCCGTTTTCATGCGCGATGCGGATCGTAATCCGGTCGGGCCGGATGTCGAAATTGAACCGGTAACCGCCCGCCACGTCCTGAAAGGGTGAGACATGGAAAATCTTGCGCGCCTCAAGCGGCGTATCGGGCCCGATCGGGGCAAACCCGTCGCGGTAACACAAGTAACTGTGCCGGTCGCCAAAGGTGTTGTTGACCTCGGCGATCACCGCGCGCAACACATCACCTTCCATTGCCAACCAGAAGCTTACCGGGTTGAACACATAGCCCAGGAATCCAGGCTGTGTGAGCAGAAGGATGTCGATTGTCCCGGTATCAAGACCGGCACGCCCGAACACACCCTCGGCCCAGGCGATACCCTGACCCCGCCCGCGGGTGCCGCCGTGGTCACGGTCGCGCACCGAAAACAGGTTGAACCGGTTGCGCGAAAAGAGGATCGGACCGCTCTTCGCCCGCGGGTCGATCAGCACGTAGTCCACGCCATAGCGGAAGGCGTTCCGGATAGCGCCGCGCCGCGCATGGGTCGTAAAACCGGCGATATGCTCGGGCCAAAGGCTCATGCGTAGGCCCGTTCCAGCGACCGGGTAACACGCACTGCCGTGGCGAATCCGTCTTCGTGAAACCCATGCCGCAGATAAGCACCGGCGAACCAAGTGTTGTTCTGGCCCTGGATCGCCGCGATCTGGTTTTGCGCACGCAGGGCGGCACGATCAAAGACCGGATGACGGAACGTGACAGCATCATAGATCATCTCCTCACGCACCGGAGACGACGGGTTGAGCGAGACGAAAAGCGGATCATTGTCGGGGATGTTCTGTAGGCGGTTCATCCAGTAGGTCACGCCGATTGCATCGCTCTGCTGCCCCGTGTCCGCTTTGTAGACCCAGGACGACCAGCAGGCCCTGCGCCGCGGCATTTGCGCGGTATCGCGATGCAGCACGGCATAGTTGTCCTGGTAGCTCAGATTCGACAGGGCCGCCGCTTCCTCGCGGGTGGGCTGCGCCAGCGCGCGCAGGGCCTCGTCGGAATGGCAGGCGAAAATGACCTGGTCGAAGTTTTCCGCGGGTTGGCCGGCGGCACGAATCGTAATGCCCTCGCCATCACGCTCAACCGACTGCACGGGCGCGCCCGTGCGGATCCGGCATCCAAGGCTGGTCAGCCGGGCTTCAAGCCTGCGCACGTATTCGATACTGCCACCCGACACCGTCCACCATTGGTGCTGTCCCTTAACGTTCATCAGCGCGTGATTTCGAAAGAACCGGACCAGCGATTGCGCGGGGAAACTGCCGATCTCGTCCGGTGGCGTAGACCAGATCGCGCCGCAAACAGGCATCAGGTAATAACGTTGAAACCAATCGCCCAGTTTCAGATCGCGCACCATCTCACCGATCGTCAGCGTGTCATCGCGTGCCGACTGTTCGGCCTGCGCGTTGAACCGCATGATGTCGCGCACCATGCCCAGGAACGCCGGACGCACCATGTTGCGCTTTTGCGCAAAGAGCGATTTCAGCGTGCGCAGAGCGTATTCGACGCGCCCGTCATCGACAGACGCGCCGAAGCTCATGTCGCTTTTCTCAAGCGGTACGTCGAGATCGCGGAACATGGCCGTCAGGTGCGGGTAGTTGACGAAATTGAACACGATGAAGCCTGTGTCGACCGGCTGATCGCCGTTCAGTCCGGCCATCACGGTCCGCGCATGCCCGCCAAGGCGCGGTTCGGCTTCAAACAGCGTCACATCGTGGCGCGGCGACAGCCGATAGGCCGCGGCAAGCCCGGAAATTCCGCCGCCTATAACGGCGACGCGCAGGCGCGGTGATGGTGGGGCATCAAATGACATGGGCGTTCCTCGTCGATTTTCAGACAGTTACGCCGCGTGACGGAAAGCGGATCAAAAACGTGGCGCGACAGGACAAAAAAGTTTTGATCCAGCCCGGAACAACCCGCGTAAGGGATGTATGTTCACCGAGACGCGCGACACAGGCCTTGCAGACACGGCGTCCGCCGCTACTCTGATCATCAAACGGTCAGTTGCCAAAAAGCGTGCCCAAGTGAGCGACAACGAAATTTCGGAACAGACACAGTGGATGCTTGCTGTACGTGACAATCGCGACCGCGCCGCCTTTGCCAGGCTTTTTGACTACTTCGCCCCGCGGCTCAAAGGTGTGGTGGCGCGGTCGGGTGCGCCATCGGCCCAGGTCGAAGACATCGTTCAGGATGTCATGCTGACCGTCTGGCACAAGGCTGCGCAGTTCGACCCCGAGCGCGCGCAGGTCTCCAGCTGGATCTACCAGATTGCGCGCAATCGCCAGATCGACATCCTGCGCAGGGAAAACCGCCCCCTCCCGGAAGAGCTCAAACGCCCCGAGGAGGCGTCGCAGGACGCAAGCCAGATCGTCGCGCTCGAACAGGAAACGGCACAATTGAAGAAAGCACTGGCCCGGCTGAAACCGGCGCAGAGAGAAATGGTCGAAAGGGCTTACCTGGGTGAGTTGAGCCATTCCGACATCCAAGCCGAGACGGGTCTGCCTCTCGGAACGATCAAATCCCGCATCCGTCTCGGGCTGGAACGGTTGCGGCATGAACTGAAAGAGATGGGCAAGCCATGACGACCGGCATCACGCATCATATCCCCGAAAACCTCATCATCGCCTATGCCTCGGGCGCACTTCCGCGGCCGTTCGCGCTTGTCGTGGCGGCGCATGTGTCGATGTGCGACGAATGCCGCGCGCGTCTGACGGCACAAGAAACCGCCGGCGGCGCGATTTTGGACACCGCCGAAACCTCGGCTATCTCGGACGACCTGCGCGCGCGCGTGCTGCAAGCGCTGGACGACCCGATTGTTCTGCCTGAACGCAAGACACGCCGCGGACCTTACCCGGGGCCGGTGATGGAGGCGCTGAAGGGGCAACCGCCGCGCTGGAAATCCCTGGGGCTTGGCACGCGCCAGTGCATCATCGAACATGGCCGCGCCGGCTCGGTGCGCCTGCTCAGCATTCCGGCCGGTCAGGCAGTTCCGGATCATGGCCATAACGGGCTCGAACTCACGCTGGTGCTTCAGGGCGCATTCAAGGACGAAACGGGCTATTTCGGCCCCGGTGATCTCGAGGTTGCGGACAGTGATCTCGAACACACACCGGTGGCCGATGAGGGCGAAACCTGCATTTGCCTTGCCGCCACGGATGCCTCCTTGCGCTTCAACACCCTCGTACCGCGACTGCTGCAACCCCTGTTCCGCATCTGATCGTGTGGTTGCACATCCGCGTCCAGGCTGTCACGGTCTGCGGTGCCGGCTTTTTCGCCGGCCAACCCTTTACCGCGCGAGGAGTAAGACATGACCGCCACGGGCGCTGATCTTTTGGCACAAGTGCTGTCCGCAAACGGCATCGACACCTGTTTTTCCAACCCCGGCACCACCGAAATGCATCTTGTCGCGGCGCTGACCCGCGATGCGGGCATCACCAATCACCTGTGCCTCTTCGAAGGCGTGGCCACCGGGGCCGCCGATGGATATGCCCGGATGGCCCGCAAGCCCGCGGCCACGCTGATGCATCTTGGTCCGGGCCTCGCCAATGGGCTGGCCAACCTGCACAACGCGCGCAAGGCGGCAACCCCGATCATCAATATCGTGGGCGAGCACGCCCTTCACCATATCGACCACAACGCGCCGCTGACCGCAGACATTGCCGGGCTTGCCGCGCCGGTCAGCAAAACCGTGGCCACCCTGCGCTCCACCGGGGAAATCGCCGGCGTCACAACGCAAATGCTGCACGACATCCAGAGCGGGCCGACAGGCGTCGGCACGTTGATCGTGCCCAATGACATCGCCTGGAGCGAGGTTGCGCCGGCAAACCAGCCGCCGGTGGAAGTGCCGCCACCTGCCGGGGCGGACGAAGACGCCATCAAGGCCGCAGCCAAGGCCCTGACCGAGCCCGGCGCGCTGCTGCTTCTCGGCAGCCCGCATATCACGCGGCGCGCAATTGCGCTGGCCCATGCGATCGCCACGAAAACGGGCGCGAAACTCCGGGGCGAGGCTGCGACGGCCCGCACCTCGCGCGGCGGCGGTACGCCCGATCTGGTGCGGATCCCGTTCCAGATCGACGCCGCGCTCGACGCACTTTCGGATGTGCGCCACGCGGTTCTGGCCGGGGCGCGCGCACCGGTGGCGTTCTTCGCCTATCCCGGACGGCCAAGCGCGCTTTTACCCGCGGACTGCGAAACGACCACGCTCTGCCCTCCCGAGGCTGATCTTGAAGCCACACTGGCCGCGCTGGCAGACCACCTCGGCGCGACACCTTCAAAGCCTGAGGCCAAGACCCTGCCGCCGGTGCCGCAGGGCGCGATCACCCCCGAGGCCCTGGGCGCCGCCGTGGCCAACGCCCTGACCGAAGGTGCGATCGTCGCGGACGAGTCGGTTACCAATGGCCCGCATCTCTATCCCAGCTGTGCCGCGGCCCCCGAACATGACTGGATCAACAATCGCGGCGGGTCCATCGGCTATTCCATGCCCGTCGCTGTCGGTTGTGCGGCCGCCTGCCCCGACCGTCCCGTGCTGGCAATCGTCGGCGATGGTTCGGCCAGCTACACGCCACAGGCTCTCTGGACAATGGCCCGCGCCGGAATGAACATCACGGTCGTCATCCTTTCGAACCGCCGTTACCGGATCCTGGCCAATGAAATGTCCAAGATCGGCGCGGGCAGCCCCGACGAAAACTCGGACCCACTGATGAGCCTCGACAATCCGCCAATCGACTGGCCTGCCCTAGCCAAAGGCTATGGCGTGCCTGGCCAGGACGTCTCGGATGCCCCTGCTCTCTTCGAAGCCTTGAAAACCGCCATGTCTACGCCCGGCCCTGCCCTGATCGCGGCTGAAATGTAGATTCACCGGCGCCTTCCGCCTTGGAATCCCGCAAGAACACTGGCTTGACAGCCGGTATCCTGGTCAAACGCGGATACCTGCACCCCCGACTTGCTCAGTTCACGCGCATCCCCTAGCTTCAGAGCGACATTCCGCCTTTCCTTGAGACTGCAGCGAATGGCAGCTTCGTCCCTGTGGGTCCAACGGATGATCTCGGGGTTGATATTGAAATTTTTTGCGGGGAGCGCCTGTTCATCTAAAAAGGATACTAAAGCCCCCTCGCCGCACTAGGCCGAGTTCCTTTGACATGACCTACTGAAAAACGAATTATTGCCCGGCCAGTTCAAGCTCCAACTGGCAGCGGTGTCCGGCGGGGATTGAAGCTTGCGGGTTGGGCAGGGTTAGGCGAATACCGAAAGTACCAGATGCGGCGTCGAATATGCGGTCAATTACGTCGATCTGCGCGTCGAACACCCCATCGACCGGAGCGTCGGGAAAGACTCTCACCGTCATTCCTAGGTGCACCGCACGGAATACGGCGACCGGCAAAAACGCTTCAACATGTAGCGGATCAATCTGAGCAATGGTGACGACGCTATCCTCTGTGCTCATGAATTCGCCTCCGAATAGGTGCCGGGTGACAACAATCCCATCCAGCGGGCTCCGGATGACGCGCTGATCGAGTTGCGCACGGGCGCGCTCTAGTTCTAGCGCGACCACTTCTCGTCGCATTTCCGCCAAGGCGCGTTCGCGGGATATAACCTCCACTTCGGCCTCAGAGGCCTCAAGCTGTTCAAGTGTGCCCACGTTTCGTTCGACAAGATCTTGCGCGCGTTCCAGGCGTTTCTGCGCCAAGGCCAAACGGCTATCCTGCGCTTCGATTTCAGCGGTGTTGATGGCCTGCACTTCCAACAATTCCACGGTCTTAGCTTCAACGTCCGAGCGCAGCCGTGCGATCTCTTGACCGGTTCTTAGCTTATCCCCCTGATCAACCAAGACCTCAGCTAGAAGTCCCGAAACTGGCGATCCCACGCGAACTGTGACGGCCGGGGTGATTACACAATCATACGTTTCGGCCAAAGAGCGTCCAGCGGAAAACATGAGACAAGAAACCGCGAGAGCAAAAAACGTTCGAAACATATCGGCCTCCTTCGTTATTCCGGTTTACCGGAGAAAGCCAACATGGTGCCCAGTCTCCGATCCTGATCCAGCAGGATACGCCGCGCCCGGCCATGGGCCCGTTCAGCCACTTTCTGCGCACGCCGAAAAAGTTGCCTTGCAGCCATTCTCCCCACTGGTCCGGGCAACCGCGCTAATCGCGCCAACGCGCCCTTCCCCGCCGATGTCTGTTCCAAAATTGCATCTTCGAGCGACAGTATCGCCTCACTCGATCCCGGTTCACCACGTCGGGCCGTGCGGCCTTCCAATTGGCGATCTATTCGCTTGGAGTCATGACGTTCAGTCAGAATCACGTGAAGCCCACCACGTTGGGCGACTCCGTCACCCAACGCAATATCTACACCTCGCCCAGCCATGTTGGTGGCGACCGTAACGCGGCCTAAATCACCCGCTCGAGCAATGATTTCGGCCTCTTCGCTTTCGTTCATTGCATTCAACAGATCGTGTTGAATACCAAGTTCCGTCAGCCAAGCCGAGGCCCGCTCTGATGCGGCAACCGACCGCGTGCCGATCAGCACTGGACGGCCCGCTTCGCACAGCGCGTTCGCTCGTTCAGCAACCGCTCGCCAGCGAGCCTCGGCGGTGGGGTACAGCCGAGGGCTGTCACGGCGACGCTGAGACCGAGCGTTCGTTGGGATCGCCACCACGTTCATGCGATAGACCGAGCTAAGTTCGGGTGCAACTTCGCGCGCGGTGCCAGTCATACCAGCTAAGCCTTTGTAACGGCGGAAAAACCTCTGGTAGGTGATCCGCGCGAGCACATCTTTGCGCGGAGTGATCTCCACGCCTTCCTTAGCCTCGACTAACTGGTGCAATCCATCGTTCCAGCTACGCTCCTCCATAACACGGCCGGTGTATTCATCAACGATCACAACCTTGCCATCAGCCACGATATAGTGGTCGCCCTTATTGAACAGGAACCGCGCCGAAAGCGCTTGCCGTACGGCCTGTTCGCGCCGGATACGCATCGACCATTCGCCCCCTGCGCTCAACCCCAGGCGTTCGAGGGTGGCCTTGCCGCGCTTCGTCAGTTCGATGCGGCGATCACGCTGGTGTAAGACATAGTCGCGTCCCTCGAACAGCGCCTTTGCTAGGCGGTGAGCAGTTTCCGCCCAGATCCGTTCGGCTTCGGCATTAGTTTCGCGCGACAAGATCAGAGGAGTTCGAGCTTCGTCGATCAAAACGCTGTCCGCCTCGTCGACAATTGCGAAATGAAGCCCTCTCATGACCGGCGGGTCATGTATTCCTGCGAGATCAAAGAACTGCCGCACCTTCATCGTGGTGTTCTGCGGCGGGCCACCCAGCTTGACCCTGTCGCGCAAATAATCGAATGCGATTTCTTTGTTGGACGCGTATACAATATCACTTCTGTAGATCTGGCGGCGTTCGTCCGGCTGGATACCGTGTTTCAGGACGCCAACACTCAGTCCGAGCCTTTCAAAAAGTGGGCCCATCGTGTCGGCGTCGCGTTCAGCCAGATAATCATTCACTGTCACGATGTGCACAGGGATGCCCGCCAAAGCAGCGGCACCAGCTGTGAGAGTCGCAGTCAGGGTCTTGCCTTCGCCAGTCTCCATTTCGGCTACAGCACCGCGGGCCATGGCCAGTGCCCCCAACAGTTGAACCTTATGGTGATACAGTCCCAAAGTGCGACGCGAGACCTCGCGGATTAGGGCGAAACATTCGACGATGTTCGCATCAGTCATCCCGCTGCAACGGGCGCGAAGGCGCGCCTCCGCAATCTGAGCGTCAAGTTGGGCGTCTTCCAGCGTCGCGATTCGTCCGGCGCGGGCCAAGGTAAGCGCCAGCAAGAGCCGCAGACGTAAACGAAGCAACGGCACTGACAACCGGCCATAGACGAAGCGTGTTGCGTTCTCGGCTGGGTCGAGCCAATGGTGCGGTGGTTCGTCACGTTCGGGGTAGAGTACCAGTGAAGTAGAATGCAAACTGGCACCCCGCGGGCGCGCGCGGGGTGGAAGGCCGACCAATTGGCCGGCGTCAAGCATCTGACTTGGTCGATTTCTTTGCTTTCGGCTTTTCCTTTGGTTTTTCCTCGGTGACTACCTCGGCATCCTCAGCCTCGCCGCCACTCTGGTGGGAGATGAAGGTCGCTTCGCCTCCAATGTCACCCTCGATTGAGAACCGTTCGGCGATCGAACCGAAATGACGCAGCGATGCCAAATGCAGGAAGATGCATTCCAGTTCATCAGTGCGCAGCATCTTACCGAGATCTTCGTTCGATACGGCTTTGAGCTTTTCTCGGTCAACGGTCTGGAAGCCGGAAAGGGACTGACGCTCACCCGAGGGCAGGCTGAACTGGGCTTCCATCGGTCGCAGTAGCTCAAGCTCTATCAGCCGCTTGCAGAACAGCTGGGTGCGGTTGAACCGCTGTTGGTAATCTTGAAGGAAGGCCAAAACATTCTTGAGATACTGGGTCTGGTTACCTTCGGAATCGAACAGACGTTCCCCCCTACCCTCTTCGTTACAACCTTCGAAGCTTTCATCGATATGCAAGATCAGTTGCTTGCCGGACTGGTCCTGCGCGAACACAAACGGATAACGCCGCACGAAGGCTGGCACATACTTGCCGCCCCAATTGCCATCCTCCTTAACGAATAGGTTCTTGGTGGCCGTCGCGCCAAGGATAGCGCAAGGCATGACGGCTTCGTCATTTCCAGAGAATACGATGGGGTATTCGACGGCAGCTTGCCCAAATTCGATTGCGGTCAAGGGCACGGAGTTGACCTTTTCGGCAAACCGGTAATCAGCACCGGTCTTTACGGAGATCTTCTTGTGGCGCTCGGAGCTGACGGGCACTACATTTTCATAGAACAGAAGCTGGGTCATCTTGACATCCTTTCAATGAATTAGCGGAAAACAAAAAGAAACGTGTTTAGAACATCTAAAAGGATAACAACAGCACGTTGTAAAACAAGGATTTTACCTTTTTTGCACGCACTCAGATATCGAACTTGCGCAGGAAGATTTGCCGCATGACGCGGTAAATTTGCGCTGCGAGCGGTTCGCGACCATGGTCAAAACGCACATAGACGCGCTCGCCAATACCACGAAATGTCGTGTCTTCGGGCAGGCGCATGTCAAGATGAAGCAGGTTGGACAAGGCCTGACGCTGACCAGCCGCATCGCCTATACCGGGATCGAGCGCCACGCGCCCACCACCTTCGGTGGCCAGCGCCATCGACGGCAGGCTTGCCGACATCGCCGGAACTTCGCGTTCTATCAGGGCAGGAAGCACGCGGCCAAGGTCGGAGGCGAATCGCAATTGCACCCCGTTGGTTTCGCTGCGTACCAGATCGCTGCGATCCTCAGGTACGATTACGCGGATCAGTGGGTCACGGAAATCTGCCACGTAGGCGACAACTTCCCCCTTGTGCACATACCGCCCGACAATGTCTTCTCCCTGCGGCAACACCAGCGCGCCCTCGGTTTCCGCACGCACGGTCAAGGCTTCGCGACGTTCCAGCGTTAGCGCCCTATCTGCCTGTGCTGCGCGCAGTTCTTCCTGAAGGACGCGAGCTGCGGAACGGTCGACAAAATCTTGCGCAGCAAGCCGGCGGCGCAGTTCCTCGATGAATCCGTCCAGCATCTGCACTCGGGCTGAAGTAAGCGGATCCTCCAGTTGCATCAGGGCCGTACCGGCAGCGACCTCAGAACCTGGCTGGACAGATAGAGCCGTAACGATGCCATCGGAGTCGCTATGCACGATCCTGTCTCCTGGCACCCAAACAACGCCTTCGGTCATCGTGGCATGAGGCAAAGGCACAGCAAACACCAGTCCGGCAAGAACGAAGAGAACCGCGCCTGTCACAGCGAAGGCGCGGCTTCGATGGCGGCGAAGCGCTGGGCTAGCCAGCAAAAACCACGCGTGCTTAAGCATCGGCCAGCCAAACATCAGCGCTACCGCCCATACAGCAAGAATGACCCCCAGGAAAAAGAACTTTGTCGACACGAACAGCACGATCGCGAAAGTGATGAACAGTCGATACAGAAATGCCGAGATGGCGTAGAAGGTGAACCAGAACGGTTCTCCTTTCGCAGTGGACGGGCTTTGTACCTCTTTCATGCCGAAACAATAGCGCTTGATTATATAGCCGATATGGTTCTTCGACCTCTGCGCGAGGTTCGGGATCTCTATCAGATCAGAAAGTACGTAATAGCCATCGAACTTCAGCAGCGGGTTACCGTTGAAAAGGAGCGTCGACACCCCACCGATTAGCATGACGTTGAACGCAAAAGCCCGTACAAGTCCGTCTTCCGCATTCAGCCAGACAATCATCGCGCCGGCAGCGAGGAACGCCTCAACAAGGATGCCCGCGGCGCCGACAAGCGCACGTTGCCACTTCGACGGAAATCTCATTGCGTCTGACGCATCGACATAGGGCACCGGCATAAACACGAGGAACATAACGCCGATTTCGTGCACCTCGCCGCCCCATCGTTTTACGACATAGGCGTGGCCAAGTTCGTGCACTGCCTTGACACCTGCGTAGCAAAAAACCAGGAGCCCAAGGTTTTCCGCCGTCAGCACCCGGTCAACAACATTTTTTGTCAGTTCATCCCAGTGCGACAGTGCAAGAAACCCACCATAGCCCACCACCGCTAGCCAAATCAGCGCGCCAAACCAAGAAATGAAAGGTCGAACAAGCGGCATGGTCGCACTGACGAAATCGTCGGGATCGATCAAAGGCAGGCGCACTGCGAGCGGGTTCATGAAGCTCATCAGGAACTTGCGGTTGCGCTGGCGTTCCCCGCGGTCGGACAATTCTTCAATATCGGGAGGGATGTCACCTAGAAGAACGTCTGACGCATGTAGTTGGCCTAGAAGTCGGATTACCTCATCCTGTGTCAAGGTTTCGTCGTCCAGCTGTTCGCAGGTGGTGTCCCAGATTTCTTGCACGGTGCGGGTGCCGTCCAGCATCGAGATCACACGATAGCTTGAGGGAGAAAAGCGATGAAACCGGCCAGACGTACGATCCTGTAGGACATACCAAAGCTGGCCGCGATAGCGCGTACGATAGAGCCGCGCATGGCGGCGCAGCCGGGGCTTTAGCTTGGCCACGCGATACCAATTCTGCGAGAAGAATGCCTTTTCCATGGATCAGGGTTTCCACCGCCAGAACAAAAGCTTGGCCCAATTGACCAGCGGCCGCGTCCAGACTGCAATCAGTAGGCGTTCATCGATCTGCGTGCGGGCAATACCTTCCATCGATGGGCGCAGGCGCGGGTCAGCGTCTTCCAACACTGCATCGACCCTGAAGAAGTTGCGCCCTTCACGCTGATCCGAAATTGGCGTGATATGTTCTATAGTGTAATTAAGCGGCAGGTCGGGCAAGGAGGCTACGCGTAGCTGGCCACTCTGCCCCGGAGTAATTTCGGCTAGGTCGGTTTCATCGACTTCGAGAACCACGCGCCAGCCGTCTAGCGGCGCAATTTTGAACAGTTCCTGCCCTCGTTCTACCGTGGCTCCGATCTTCTGGCTCAGGTCGCCCGATACAACGACGCCGTCAAAGGGCGCGCGAATTTCTGTTCTAGCGATCTGTTCGTCGACCAACGCGATCTGGCTATCGATCTGACGGATCTGGCTTTCGATGATATTCGCCTCGGCTCGTTCACGAGCAGCCAGCGCCCGGGCGTATTCCGCTTGTCGCTGCCCGCGTGAGGTGGTCAACCTCAACCGTTCCAGCGCGAGGTCCTGATCGTCGAGCCGCGCTAACACCTGACCCTGCCGCACAATAGCGCCGGCCTGAACTGCTCCGTCGGCCAAATAACCGTTAAACGGCGCGACGACCGTCCGCTGCACTGTGCCCTGCAACTGAGCAGGTGCGGTCACGTTAAAGGTCGTAGTCGCAGTCGCGAAATACCAGACCATGCCAGCAAAGATCAGTGTGGCGAGCTTACGGCCTAAATGGCTTGGTCCGAGAAGACGTTTCAGCTGGCTGCCGAACACCTCGAAAACCTTAACAATCAGCATCCGATCGTTGCGACGCTTCTCTTCCAAAACAGGCCCGACCACGGTGGCGATGGCATCGACCAGTTCGACTGTGTCGTCATCAAAACCCGCATTGCCGGCCTTTTCTAGCGTCACCGCGCCTACTATTTCTCCTTGATGCTGAATGGGCACCGTCAGAACACCGTCGGCCTTGTGGCTTCGCACGATCTCTTCGTGCGCTAGCGTGACCCTGTAATCCCAGCCGGGGTTGGGCGGATACAGTATGACTTCTTCCTGATCGACGGCTTCGTTCATGGCCGCGCGAACGTCGCGCAGCACGCTCATCCTCTTACCAAATCCCGCTACATGACTAACCGCAATCACCTTGGCGCCATTGCGTTTGAGTATGCCCAGGCTTACTGGATCGCAGCCGAGCTTTCGGGCGAGTTCTGTGACCAGAGCGCTAGCCGCACTATGAAAGCGTTTCTGTTCTAGCACCGTGGCCAGCATTCCAAGCGCAGTAGCAGTGCGAGCCTGCAGCTTTTCGAACGACCGGCTCTGGTCGCGGCGCAGCAGCACCTCGATCCAACCGGCCCCCCAGCGCAGGTGACGGATCACCTCGCCGGGAGCCATTTTGTCGGCTCCGACAGTAACCGACACGGCACCGTAAAGCTGATCATCGACAAGGAAGGGCAGGCAGATATCGTGATGATCACCTGATTTCGTGAGGACCGGCTGGCGTTTGCCAAGCGCGTTTTCCGTGGCGGCCATCAGCCCCTGCCCAACCGCATTTTCATCGGGCCATTGGGCGACCGGGACAAAAGGTCCAGTGTCCGGATCGCCTAAAAGGACTACCGCAGCCGTAGCACCACTGAGATTGCGGCACAAAAGAGCCAACCAGCTTTCTAGAAAAGCTTCAATAGATTCTGCACCAGAAAACTGGTTCCACAGCGCCTGGTCAAAGATCGCATAACTGATCTGCCCGGTCGCCGCTTCCCGTTTGGCCAATGGATCGGCCGGATTGTCAGTAGTCATAGTCTGGTCAATCCCTTCGATCCATTCGCATCACTTCCGGAATAGGCTTGTCAACCGAGTTAAGAGGCCGCTGCGCTCTTTCCAGCTTACCACCGCTTCTGTGGGCGTTTCGACTTTTCCATCGGGTTGTGGAGCCTCCTCCCGGCCGGTATCGCCGGCATCGTCGGCCAAGCCCGCTACGCTACCGGGTGCTTCTTGTGACCGCGCTGCGTCAGCGATGGCAGCACCCTCGCTCAGGTGGAGCTCGGGAGCCTTATCATGCGACCACCCCCAAGCCACCAGCCCTTCGCCGGGTTTTGGTGACGTGCCGTCGTGTGGGCGTTCACCCTCACGTGCGGCCTGTCCGACCGAGCTGGCGACATTGGCCACGACACCTGACGTTTCCTGATCCTGTGCCACTTCGACAACCACGTCACCCTGGCCCAGATCAAGCCCCAGTTTCCGCGCCGAAGTCATGTGGCGCAAGCCTTCGTCTGTGACGAACCGACCCAGCGTATCATCATAGATCAGCGTGCCTTGGCTATCGGTACCGGCTTCGGGTTCGCCTTCATCGTTTGCGAGGAAGGACAGGCGCAGACCCGGATCCAACGTGCTATCCATCAGGTCGCCTTCTTCGGCGTGGGACAGGTGCACCGAACCCAGCATGTGATCCAGTTCATGGGTCAACACGCTCAGCAGGTCGATCCGACCGGCGGCTGCAGCCCCCGGCAGCGCCCGCAGCAGGCCGTTGACATCCGCCACATACTCTTCGTTCGAGAGCGGCGTGAGGTCGACGAACCAGCCGTGACGCGCTGCGTCGGCATCCAGGACTATACCGTCGTCGTTGGCGTGGCCCAGCAGCGTGCCGCCCAGATCGGCGACAGTAACATCGACCGCCCGCAGCATGGCTTCCTGATCCGGGGTCAGCCCCAGACGATCCACCATGATGTCGATGGCCGCTGCCTTCAGAACGACCAGCTCAGCTTCGGTCAGGACCGAAACATCGCCGTCGCCCATCGACGTTGCACGAAGCCCTTCTTCGACTTCGAAAGCGGAATCATTGGTGCGAACCGCGACATCTTCGAAGTTGGCCCCGGTAAAGGTCACCAGCCCGAAGTCACCATCGACAAGCACCGAGTTGAACCCGTAGCTGCCAATCTGCGACCCGTTTGCGTAAAGCTGGATCGACGCGCCCGATGTCCGCAACTTGAGGTGCTGCGCCTCGGCCGCATTCAGCGACACGCTAAAGGTCTGGTCAATGACCATTTCTTTCAAGCCGTCGACGTGCCCGACCGAGATCAGGTCATTGGCCGCATTCACGAGGACGAACTTGTAGCGGGTGTCGTCGTAATAGTCGAAGACGATACCGCCCAAGTCGCCTTGTGCCACTGTGGTTTCCACCTCGATGATCGAGCTCGCGTTGATATCGACGCCAAGATCGACAAGGCTGATCGCCGCGTCCGCACCGGCCAGCGCTGCAACATATTCGCCATTGATCAGCTGCCAGTCACCTGTCTCGACCGCCATCGGGACGTTCCGCACGGCGCCGGTAAAGTCATCTTCGGCCTCCAGCGTCCAGTCCGGCGGCAGAATCTGCACGGTGAAGTTATCGACCGAAGCAACACCGCCATCCGTCGCAAAGCCCACAAAGCCCCTGTTGAGCGAGATTGGCAGACCATCTTCGTCAAGCTCTGGCACATAATCGTGGTTGAACCAGTTCACGCCGTCGATCTGCAGTGTCACGTTGTTCCCGTTAACGGCCAGAAGAACGCTATAGAACTGGTCCGGCTTGATCTTGACCGGTTTGTTCGACTGGATCAGCTCGTGATAGCCAGTGGCATCGCGATAGCCCATCTCGATCTTGTTGTTCGAGATGTTGATGCCTGCATACTTGAAGTCGATATCCGACTTGTAGTCGAAGATGATATAGGCATTCGCCTTGGCACCCCCGGTCGGCTTCTCGGTCGAGACAAGCGCACGGACTTCATAGTAGACCGGCAGGTATTCATCGAGGTTATAGACCGCCGAAGCCTGGCTGTCGTTCGTTGCCGACAGTGTCATCACCCCGCCCTGCACCGTCATCTGACCGCTGTCACGGATAAAGATATCACCCGAGTTGTTGTTGAAGTCCGACGTGCGCAGCACGTCGCGGCGACCACCGGGCACGTTGCCCGCCTGCGGATCGGTGGGTCCGCCGGTCTGATCCTGCCAGTAACCGTGATCTTTCTGTGTCACGAGGCCGATCTCGCCGTAGATACCGCCTTGGAGCTTGGCCACATTCGAATAACGGTCGTTGTGGTTGCGCTGGCCGGTGTCGCTGGTCCGCGTGATATCCGCGCCATCCCCGAACGCCTGAGCGTAGAGGAAGTCGAACAGGTGCGGCGGCACCTGACGGCTGACCGTCGCGATCCCGAAGGGTGCGAAGGGTACGATGAAGCTGTTGAATTCACCCACCCAGTCGATCAGGCGATCACCCTTGGTGTTGCCGATCAGGATATCCAGACCCGCACCGCCAAAGGCCCGGTCTTCATAGAGCCAGTGGGTGTCGGGCGACTGGTCCGTCGTATCCAGCGGCAACTGACCCCGCTCGCGCTGCGCGCCGTCCGGATCAAGCGTACCCAGCACGTCGTCAGCTTGTAGCAAGTCATTGCCAAAGCCGCCATACATCCGGTCACGTCCCGTGCCACCTGTCAGCCAGTCATTGCCCAGATCGCCAAAGATCATATCGTCGCCGTCCGAATTGCGCAGCTCGGGCGCAACATCGGGATCGGGAGTGCGGCCATCGGGTTTAAAGGCCACATAGCCCAATTGGCTGACGCCTTCGTCGTCATTGTGGTTGAGGAAGTACTGCAGCAACTGACCCTTCTGGAACTTGCCATCGGGATCATAGGCGTCGCCCTTCCAGACGAGGTTCGGATCCTCGGTGTCGAACAGGATCACGCGGCGCGGATCATATTCGTCATAGAGGAAGAATTCGCCCAACCGTTGACGAACCGGCGTCGGGTTGTTCCACGGATCGGTGTCGTCGCCGAACTTGAGGATATCCACCGGGTTGTACGGGCTGGAGAAATCGGACTTGTAAAGACCGACCAGTCCGATCACCGGATCGCCGTTTTCATCGACAAGCGGATTACCGTTTTCGTCCGACAGCTGATTAAAGCGCGGCGCATAGCTGTCATCCAGCGCTTCGGCACCCGAGATCGCGTCGTCACCCGCGCCACCATGCAGCCAGTCAACGCCAAGACCGCCAAAGATAACGTCATCGGCGTATTTGGGATTGGCCAGCAGCGGATCGTCCACCACCCAGTTATGGCCCGTCAGTTCGAACGGTGTCAGGTCGACCTGCTTCTTCAGTTCGCCTTCGACGTTGATCAGTTCAACCTGGACGTTGCCCGGTGTGCGGATCAGTTCGTTCAGCACGTTGCCTTGGCTGGTACGGGTATCCTGATCACGGCCCAGCAGCGACAGTACGCCCGACAGGCTTTCGTTCAGCTTGTCGCCGCCGGGCGAGACCAGATTCTCCGCATCGCTGTTCCGGCTGGTAAAGATACGTCCGTCATCGCCAAGGATGCCATCCATCCCGGTGCCGCCGGAAATCCAGTCGTGCCCCCAGCCACCGATGATATCATCGTCATCGGCATCGCCAAAGGCACGATCCCAGCCGCCGCCGAGGTAGATAAAGTCATCCCCGGTTTCGCCGTGCACCTCGTCATGGCCACCGATATCCATCGACCAGAAACCGTCAGTCGGGTCGCAGGTTTCGGACCACATCTGATAAGCGCCCGGCTGTTCGGTGTGAAACCGGCTGTCGTCAAAGTCCGGCCCGCCCGGCGTGTAATCGATCAGGCGGATACCGCGAACGACGATCTTTTCACCGCCGTAATTGTCGTAGTTGAATTCGACATAGAGCGGGTTGTTAAGATCGATATCCGGGTTCACGTCATTCCCCTGCACACCGACGACCCGGATGATATCGCCGTTGTCCCCGACGATGGCATCGCTGTCGCGACCATGCTTGGAGGCATAGGCCTCGGCGATCTCAGAGGGTTGCAGTTCGATGTCGGTGGTCAGAACGTCGTCCCCCACCTGTACCAGCTCGCCGTCTTCGTAGATCGGGTTGGCATCGGGGGCGAAACCGTTGTTGCGGCTGATCTGCGTGCCAGCGCCGCCAAACAGCCAGTCGTCGCTGTCAGGACGGAAGAAGCTGCCGTTGTTCAGCACCATGCCCTTCTCAAGATCCGTCAGGCCGAGGTCCGTCAGGATTACGTCCAGATCATCGCGGGCGTCAAGGTTGAAGAAGTGCGAAGCGCCGCCAACGATGTCGTCCTGACCAAGACCGCCAAAGACCACGTCACGTCCGCCGCCGCCTTCGATATAGTCCTGACCATCCGTCAGGGCTTCGAAGCTGGCCACGACGTTCAACGGGCCCAGCGGGTCCTTGACGATCGGGTCATCCAAGTTGGGCACGCGGGCCGCGCCCACGTGGTCGCCATTGGCCACCGCCGAGTCGATCGAGCCGTCGCCCTGGATCCAGTCATGGCCCATCTGGCCAAAAATCTGGTCGTTGCCCGCGCCACCGGCCATGTAATCGTTACCAAAGCTGTTCTGGCCGGCATCGCCGTATTCCACCGCGAAGTTGTGGAAGATGGCGTATTCGATTTCGTACTCGGCCCACCAGTCGACACCTTCGGGATCGCGATAGGTATAGGCCACACCGTTGGTCATCAAACGACCCGCGTTGTCCTCACCCAGCGAATTTATGCCGGTTTCATCGTAAGCGAATTCGGCCGTGGTCAGCAGATCGCCGCCTGTGCCTGCATATTCGCCCATGTAGAACGACGAGTTCCGGTCAGTCCGCGAATACATCAACGTGCCTGCCAACGCCTGGAAGCGCAGGCTGGTCACATCGCCACCCAAAAGCGGCGTTGCCGGTGCGGCACGGCGTTTCAGGAAGACGTTGTCGCCGAACATGAGGTCATCGTCGCCGCGACCGTCAATCATGTCATTGCCGGCACCGCCGATCAGGATGTCCTCGATCGCGCCGCCAAAGATGGTATCGTCGGCCCCGTTCTGGAATTCCTTGGAATTGATTTCCAGCACAAGGGTAAGATCCGTCGTTTCGATCCGCTGCAGCAGGTTTGGCGGTAGGTTCGGATCATCGACCCACATCAGGATTTCGCCGTGATCACCGAAGATGATATTCGGCGTGATCTCGTCGTCGCCAGTGATCGTGTCACCATAGATGACGTCCTGACCGGCAACCATGTCGTCACGCATTGGCGCCTGAACCTTGATCGGTTTGAAGGTCTGGTCAGACGAACCAAGGGTCGGATCGACCGTCGGCGCCGGGCTGTTGTCGATGGTCGCCACGTCCAGCGCGCGGGTGATGATGTTCACATTGAACCCGCTGTCGCCATAGATGTGGTCGCTGCCATCGTGGCCGATGATCGTGTCATCGCCGGACCCGCCTGCCAGATGGTCACCCGCCTGAGAGCCGATGATCAGGTCATTGCCCGCCCCGCCATAGGCGGTCAGGCCCACCGATTGCACCGGACGCTGGGTGAACAGCGCCGAAGCGTCGATGATGTCATGGCCCGCATAGACATACGGATTGGCCAGCGGGAACACCCACTCGTCATCTTCGTTCTCTTCGTCGGGCAGATGCGGGAACGGGTTGAACGGTTTGGGTCCGAATTCCTGACCCAGACGATCGCCCGGATGACCAGAATACCACACGCCATCTTGGCTGGTATCGCCATAGATCACGAGCGGGCTGTGCGACCCGGCCAGCACGCTGGTCTCGGGATCGGCGCCTTCGGCCAGACCGACAACGAAGTGATCGCCGCCCACCATGCCGCCCAATCCCGCGTCGCGGGTGACGTCGATGCTGTAGACCGTGATTTCGCTGCCCGGCTCGATGACGCATTTATGGATCGCGGCACCGCCCAGCGTGATGACGTTGGTGTCTTTGGCCACAATTTCGAAACCGCCGGGGATGCCCTCGATGAACAGGATGTCACCCACGCTGAAGTCGCTCCAGTCGCCATCAAGGTTGGTCAGCTGGTCATTCAGCAACTCGACGGTGGTTGTCACTTCGGTGCGCAGCGGGATCGACTTGTGGATATCGAGCAGATCGTCAGCCACCGAGTCACCCGACAGGATCAGAATCGCCCCCTCACCCCACGATGCGGCGGCATCTTCGGGCGCGACATAGCCATAGTCGGTGGCATCGCCGAAGCCCAGCACGGTACGGGTGAATTCTTCGTCATCCAGCTGGATGATGTCGCCCTCTTTATACCCGTTTTCAACCCAGCCGCGGCCGTCCTGGCGCAGCAGCGCGCTGTCGCCGTTTTCGTCGCCATCAAAGTCCGGGATGGGTTGGATCGACAGGTCGCCGACCGTATCCACCGGCAGGTTGCCGCCGCCATGCAGCACGGTCAACGCGCCATGCGGGCCTTGCACCCAGATATTGCTGCTGACGCTTGTGGCATCCGCGATCGGATCGCCGAGGATCTCCATCGAGGAGGTCTCGGAAATCGACAGCACGCGGTACTGCACCGCCTCGTCAAAGCTGCCGTCCTCGCCACCGATGTTGATCAGGTGCCCTTCGAGGAAGCCTTCGGCCTCCCAATCGACACCGGACAGGATTGCCCCCTCGGCGGTTTCCTCGACACCATAGGTGTAGAAGTCGAGCACGAGCGCGTCGATGGCCACAAGGCGCACTTCTTCATCAAAGGCCGAAATCAGGCTCGACGTGACCGACCCGGCCGCCAGTTCAAGCACCAGAACCGAATTGTCGTTCGGGTCGCGCAGAAGGTTGCCCATGCCATCATCAACCGTGAGGCCATTGCCATCGCGGTAAACCGCGTCGCCCACCTCGACCACGGTGAACTGAACGTTCGGGAAGCCGTCAACGGTGACTGTCTGGCCGGGCAGGAAGCCCTCGGCCTTCCAGTCCAGAATATCGGACCGAACGGTGTAATAGGCGCCCCAAGCGTCCTCTTCGTCCGGGTCGCTGCCAATATCAAAGAAGTCGAACTCATTCTGTGCCGATACGAACGGCGCCGGATCAAGCGTACCGTTCACGTCCATATAGTCGTTGCCCTGGCCCAGCATGATGTTCACGACTTCGATGGTCGATTGCGCGCCATCGGTGCCGACGCTGGCCGCGCCATAGTTCACCTTACCAAAGCTGATGCCGCCCGGAACGACGATATCCGTCGCCCCTTCGACCTCGGCCGCTTCGCCATGCAGCGGACCAACCACGTTTTCAAAGACCAGATCCTTGGCCATGCCAAAGCCTGTCAGCGTGGTCTGGGTCAGAACACCCGACGTGTCCGCGAGGCTCGAGTCGTTGAAGATGTTGAGCACATCGACCTGCTGGCTTTCTGGCGGCTGTGCCCCGATCGCAATCAGGAACTCGTCGGTTTCGCCCGGCAGCTTGACGCCCGCAGTCAGCGAACGGTCTGCGCCCGCAGGGCCACCTTCGACAGCAAGAGGTCCACGCAGTTTGGACAGCAGGTGCGTCTGGACGGGGAAGATCTTGACCCCTTCGCGCGTCGGCGGAACAACATATTCTTCGTCTGCCTGAAGCTCGATCCGTTTCAGATCGTACCAGTCCGCATCGGTAAAGGTCGCCTCGGCCGCGATCCGCACCACGGTCACGTCCGCACCGCCAGCAAGGTAGGAGGTCGTCAGATCGACATCCAAACCGCCACTGGTCGCCCGGATCACTTGCAGCTTGGCATCCTTGTCGTCGTTGTCGCCACGGATCAGCTGGATCTTGGCCTCGATATCGGCCTGTCCGTCAGAGATGATCCGCACCCACATGCCTTCGAGGAAGCCATCGGCCAGCCAGCCCTCTTGCGCGCCAATCAGGCCCCGTTCGAGGAAGACGCCTGGGAAGGCCTTGGGATCGGTTTCTTCGCCGACCGTTACGGTCCCTTCAAAGATGCCTTGTTCGGCAATGTCCGAAATCGTCAGCACATCCTCAGTTTCATAGGTGGACCAACCGGCCACGTCGCCAACCTCGGCGGTCAGTGTCATGGTCAGGCCGTCGTCGGACAGCGACAGGATCATGTATTCGCCGTCAAAGCCCGCAGTCCCAGCCAGTTGGATGCGTTGACCATCGACATCGCCTTGCGCACCAAAGAACCCTTCGTCCACAAAGCTACCAAAGTCTGCTCCCGGGCCGCGGGTCAGAGTAAGATTCGTCCCGTCATCGTCAAAGAGCAACTGACCGGCATACATCTGAGTCGTGATCAGGCCACCGACAACCGCATAGCCATCAGGTGATACGGAGACCCCATCAATCGATACCACATCGGCCAACCCATCGGTCACGATCGCGACGTCGACATTTTCGTCAGGCTGACGTGTCAGGCGCAGATCGTAATAATCGTTCTCTTGTTCGATTGCAGGCGTGCTGGAATCTTCCGGCACCAACAGCGTTTTGCCGCCCGCTTCAAGCACGACCGCACCTGAGGTTTCGTTGTCATAGACTTCGACATCGATCAACTGGAAGCCCGACCGCAGGTTCGGGAAGACGTAGTCGTCGTTCGGATCAGCGTCTTCGAATTCGATGACGCCGTATTCCAGATCCTCGCGGATATAGTCGTTGCGTGCGTCGACCTGAACGATGATCTCATCATCCCAACCCGCGCTGCCGTCATTGGCAAAGGTCATGTAACCGATCAAGACCTTGCCATCCGTCCGGCCAGCGGAATTGGCGATCTTTTCGGCCGTCGTGTAGAGCGTCAGGCGGCTGTCGCTGTCGACATTGGTGAACCGCAGCGCCTTGTCGCTGTCGTCATCGACCACGAGGTTCACCGTCACGCTTTCATTCAGCGCGGGGTCTTTGGAGAGCGACAGACCCAGCAGATCCGACAGCTCGGTCCCGCCTTCACCTTCGACGACAACCGTCCGGCCGTCTTCGTTGCGGGCGGCGTCAAGCTCGCGCACCTTGATGCCAGGCGTATCATTGTCGCGCACCTCGACCTCGACGTTGCGCACGTCGATGCCGTCATAAGCGGTGTCATTCGAAATCACGCTGTGCTGGATCACCGTCACGCGGTCCCCTTCGGAACGGTCATCATCGGGGGCAAAGACCCAGACACCGACCGGCGTATTGTAGTTGCCCGCGTTGAATTCAAAGGTGATCGCATTCTGCGACACAAAGGCCTTAACGCCGTTGATATACATTTCCCGTTGGAAATCGGTATCGGTGACAACCCCACCCGGATCGACCGCCGACAACCAGATCGACTTGCCCAGCGCATCGGTCAGGAAGTCCGGGTTCAGGTCATAGGGCAGCCCGGTAATCGGGTCGAGCGTCCGCTCTTCCTGGAAGCTGCGCGCCGCCGAAACCGTCACATAGACCGTGTCGGTCGGCAATTGCGCAAGGCTGATTTCGTAATAGTCGGCGAACTGGTCAAGAACGTTTGCCTCTTCGCCCACCACGGTCCGGCCGGGCGATGCGGTATCGCTCGCGGTCTCTTCGTTGATGACGACCAGACCTTCGCCGTCGCGGGCGACATTGTAGTCAAAGCCGTCGACCACCAGGCCGTTATAAAGCACGTCATCCGACGTCACGAGGTGGTTCACCGTGCCGGTCGCGCCTTCCAGTTCGCGGGTGACGATATCTTCGGTCACGTCGCCGCCGACATTGATCACGTCAGAGCCCAGACCACCAATGACACGATAGCTGACACCGAACGCTGTCGAGACGACAAAGAATTCGTCATCGCCTTCGAGCCCGTCGACCTCGATCACTTCCATCGTCGAATAACGCACGTTCAGCCCTGCGCCAAAGATGCCATCGGCGCGGATCACGATGTCGTCGGCGAATTCGGTGCCAAGGATCACCATCTTGTCAAAGCCCGTGCCGCCATCGACGCTGACCGGCGCATTGACGTTATAGCGGACTTCGTCCTGACCGCCGCCAGCGCGGATGTCAGGCGCCTGCGCGACCGAGAATCCGAGTCCGATTTGCGGCGTCGCGACACCGTCCTCGTCCAGAACGATCGTGTCGTCCGACGTGGTTTCGGTCAGCATCAGGTCAAGATAGTTGATCCCGAAGTCATTGTTGATGTTGAACGAGCTGGCCCCGTTGATGGCCATCTGGTCCTTCAGGTCCTGGCGCCAGTCGTTGTCGATCTGGATCGAGAACCCGTCCACATCGGCATCGGTCAATTCGTCGATCGAGGCATTGATTGTCAACCCGCCGTCGAGACGGATTTCCTCCAGCGCCTCCATGACCGCAACGCCGGCGTCAAGATCGGCCTTGTCGATCTCACCGCTGCCATCCCAGTCAAAGTCGGTCGTCGCTGCCAGCGCAAAGGCGCGGATAATGAATAGGTCGTTGTTGTCATCGCCTTCAAGCCGCAGCTCGGACTGGTTGGAATAGACGCGGAACGTATCATTGCCCGTGCCACCCTGAGCGATCAGCGGCGCGGTGGAGCCCGGGCTAAGCCAGCCACGGGTCGTCGCCACCAGTTCGGGGAAGACATCATTGGGCAACATGTTGGCGTCCAGCGTCCTGTTCTGGCCAAAGATCTGACCGATCTGGAAGCTGTCATGGCCAGCCCCGCCATCCAGAGTCGTGATCACGGTCACATCATCGGAATAGAACTGGTCATCGCCTTCGCGGCCTTCGACCACGAGGCGGCCGTTGATGCCGCTATCGTACTGGACACGCACGGATTCGGCGCTGTCTTCGTTGTTCTGGACGATATCCTTGTATTCATCGACCGAGCCGTGCAGCAGCGCGACAAATCCCGGGCGATGCACGTTTTCATTGTGGATGTTCTGCATGGCCCGCAGTAGGAAGATATCGTCGGTGCCGTCGGGCTGGTCATTGGACTTGGACGGCGCAAAGATATGCAGCTCGTCCACGCCATCATTGTCGCCGCCGGTGTCCAGCGCGTTTACCAGAACGTTGCGGACATCTTCGCCGTTCGAGCCAAGCACGAACACTTCGTAGGTGTCGCTATCGGCCTGACCGTCCAGCGTCAAAGTATGTTCCGCCTGATCCTGACCCAGCCCTTCAAGCATATCGAGCTGCCATGGCGTCGTCACGGTCGCAGTATCCTGCAGGTAATAGACGCGGAACAGATCTTCTCCCTCGTCCCCTGTGGACAGATTCCGCCCTTGGGTGCCGGTTCCGATGGCGGGCACGGTATTCGACCCATAGGCCCGGGTCTTGGACCCGAGGTAGATGTAACCCGGATCGTCTTCGCCGATGCCGCCTGCGGCACCGCCTTCGTCACCGAACTGGATCAGGTCCTGCCCGGTATTGCCGAAGATCCACGTGGTGTGCGTGGGCGCAAAGTAGTCTGCCGAAACATGACCAATGGCCGGGTCGCCCGTCTGACCGCCGCTGTAGCCGTCATTGCCGTAGAAATCATTGCCCGTATGCACGCCCGCACCTGCGATGATTTCGCCGCGCAGGATGATCGTGGTGCCAAAGTCATTGGCCATATTGCTGTCGGGGTCGGATGCGCTTTCCACGCCATCGGTCCAGTTGGCGTCACCGCGAATGGTGATATCCTCGCCGGCCCAGATCTTGGCGTTCGGATCAACGGCAATATTGTCGCCCACCAGCAGCGTCACGCTGCCCCATTCGGCAAAGATCATGCCGTTGTCGATGGCACGCGGCGCATCTGTCTGATCCCCCGGATTACGACCGTTGCTTTCTGCAAAGCGTGCCGATCCGCTGTCGACCAGGAACAGATGTTCGTCAGTTTCGCCGCTTTCGCGGACCGTCAGACGGATTGCGCCATAGAAGGCATGCGCCAGAGCAAGGCGCAGGGCGCCATCGGTTTCCGTCAGGAAGATGTTCATCGACGCTTCCAGCGCGACATCGCGCAGCGCGTCGTTCAGGTCGACGCCGACAAAGCTGTCGTCCCCGGCCGAATTGCGACGCGAGTCAATCTCCAGATCGTTGCCGGCCTCACCAATGCTGGACACCGCGCCATTGGCGTCAAGATCGACCGCCTGGCCCAGGATATCCGCATCGGTGGCATCTTCTCCGCCGTTTTCCGGCCGGTCGAAGATAGACCCATCGACGGTGCGCAGGGCAACGTTTTCGTTGGTTTCCACCTGTCCGATGCGCAGGTCGCCCGTCAGTTCGTCGATAAAGATACCGCCATGCGAGCCCACGTTTTCAACATCGTAGGCGTCGAGGTTGTTGCCCGTGGCGCCACCGTCATCATTGCGGTCGACATTGATTTCAAGGAAATCGCCGGCCTCACCAATCCCGCCTTCGGATGGAGTGGTCGTGCCCGAACCAATCGACAGACCGCCCGGCGTCGTACCGCCGCCGGTAGCCACGCCGGTATACATCGTGATGTTGACACCCGACACATCGACCGTCGGCTGTCCGTCCGCATCAAGGATGCGGGCGGGCGACCACAAGGTCACATCGTCATCGGTCGAATGGATATGGCCGACCAGCATGTTGCCGGACAGTTCGGTGGCCTCGATAAAGCCATTGGTCGTCAGCCAGATTTGTTCGGTCCCGTCATCGCTGCTGCCTTGCGACCAGTTCACGTCGCCATAGACAACAAAATTGACCGTCGTGCTGGACGTGGACGGTGTGACGTCAACATCCCAGGTTTTGGTCGACCCGTTGAACGAGATAAAGTCGATATCCGTCGTCCGGTAGCTGCGGTTCTCGGCCCCCGTATAGGTGTCGTTGGTGCTGACGTGACCGATGTCGATGTCGTCACCCGCCCGGACATTGGCGAAGATATAGGTCGAATCGACCTCGGTCATCGCCACCTCGGCCGACGTGTCGTCACCGGGCGTCTGGTAGGTGGTCGTGCCCAAGCTGCGCCCGACAAAGTCATAAGTTGCCTGGCCATCACCGGTATCCGGGCTCCAATAGGTGAAATAGGTGCCCGAGCGCGCTTGCGGCGTCGTCAGGTTGATCGAAGGTGTAAAGGTCTGCACCGTAACACCGTCGATTTCCGAAACGGCATCGCCGACGCGCGAGTCGTTGATCACGACATCCACATCGTCGCCTGCTGTCAGGCTCTCGATTTCCACGGTGGCGAAACTTGCTGCCGTGACCAAGGACCGATCCGTAAAGGTCAGATCGATCACCGTGTCACCGTCGGCATCCGCAGTAAAGGACACTTCGCTTTCAGTCGGCGTATCACCCGGCTCAGTAGCATGGGTGATGCGGATAAGTTCGACCACAACCGCCTTGCGGGCCTGACCCGACGTGCTGCTTTGGTTGCCGATATCAACCGAGGCATCCAGATCGATCCGGTTGGTGCGGATCAGCGCTTCTTCAAAGATCGCCGGGATGTCGACATCGGGCTTGTCGACCGGATTGTCGGCGACGCGCAGATGTTCTTCGTCCGCACGGATGCTGCCGCGTTCGTTTTCGATCGTCGTCAGGCCCAGCGTGTTTTCTATCCCGCCCAGCAAGATGATATCCGACCCGGTCTGGTTCGCATCGCGATTGCGAATCTCGACATGGGTCTTCGGATAGAAGAGGTTCAACGCGAACTCGAACGTGTTGCCAAAAGTGTCGGCGCTCAGGCTCGAATTGTTGTCGTCGTTGCTGCCATCATAGGGGATATTTTCGACCTTGACCTTGACTGCGGCAGACCCGTCGATCGTGTCGATATGGTTGATCACCAGATCAAATTCCGAGTCGTTCAGGATCGTCACATAGTTCCAAGACCGCTGGCTTTCGATCAGGCCCTCGTTACCCCAGATTCGGCCAATCGACCCGTTGGCGTAGAAGGTCGCGTCGCCCGCCTGGTCAAAGATGATGTTATCAATCACCACCTGCGGGTTCGAACCATCGGCAGCCTCCAGAGTGTCGCCGACGCCCTTGCCGGCATTGACGCCAAGGAACGAGATGTTGGTGAGCTTGGTGATGACACCATCGCTGTCGATTTCCAGAACCGGGTTCGGTTCACCCAGCAGGATGACATGTGCTTCCCAGAAGATATCGCGATCTTGGCTGGTCGAGCTTGATCCACCCTTGTGGCGCGGACCGATATAGCCGCCGCCCGGACTGCGATCACGCGTGTTCGAACTGCTGGTTTCCAGCGCATTGACGTCCAGATCGGCGGTGCGCAGGATGGCTTCCCAATGGCCTTCGATCTTGACCACATTGTCCAGCGTATTGGTTGAATTCGCACGCGTGGACCCGCCGATGGCATAGAGCCGCGCCTTGGACTTGGCATAGACCGTCGAGTTGTCGGTATGCGCCTCAATGACAATCTTTTCGTTGCCGGTGATTTCCGAGCTGTGGCTCAGCCGCACCTCGTTGTGGCTATAGACCTCCGCGGTCGATTTCGACACGGCCGAACCACCCGCGGCACCCGCGGTGGTATTGGTCGTTGCCTCGCTGTTATTCTGGAGGATCTGCGAGTTGATCTCGACTTCCCGCGCCAACAGGTCCGCGCTGCCCTGTGCGGTGATCTCGGCACCACGATACTTGTCGTATTGCGAGTTGGTCAGCTTGTTAACGCTGTGGTTGTTCCAGAAACTGTTGCCGGTGTTGATCTGCGATGCCTTGTAGATCCAGCTCTTGGCTTCGACGCTGGTCGACACCCCAAAGATACCGCCACCATAGGCTTCGGCATTCGCCTTGGCGAAATTGTCAACGTTGTTGAAGATGTCCAGCGTATTCCCGGCCGTCAGGTCGGCGTTGATCTCTTGATCAATGCCGTAATAGAGGCGCGAGAAGGCCTTGCCGTCCGCACCGGCCCCCAGCAGCGAACCGCTGGTCGTCTGGCCTTCGGACGACACGTAGGTGGTGATCGTGCCATCCACCAACAGATCGTTCAAAGCGGTGATCGAGGCATCCGTCTCAAGGTCGATTGCGCTGATATTGACCGCCGTGGCATGACCCTCGGCGCCTTCAAGCGAAATACCGCCACCGCCGCCGCCGTCAGCGGTGCCCACTGCGCCCGCTTTGCTGTTGGTCAGGATGCTGATGTCATTGGCAAGCAGATGCGCCCCACCCGTTACCGTCAAATTGGTGCTGACATGGTGCGCGGCATAGGTCTTGGAGTCCTTGTTGTTGAACGCGCCGCCTGTGCCGCCGCCCGCCGAACCGGTCACGACACCATCGGCCGAAGACGGCAGGTTAAAGGCCGCCGCACCGCCGATACCCGAGAACCGGCCGCTAAGCCCGTTTTCGACATCGAAGATCAGCGAATGATTGGATCCCGACCCGGATTTCAGATCAACCCCTTCGGTCACCAGGCTATGGGTGCCAGCCTCGGTATTGCCGCTCAGGAACAGATTGATGGCCGACCCCCCGGGGGTGGTCGAGAGCTGAATACCGTCGTTGTTCTTGTTAACGACATAGTAGCTGCGGCCTTCAACCAGTCCGCCGATCGCCTGCTCACCCACACCGACCAACTGATGGCCATTCTGGCTGTTCACGAAGGACACGTTGATAAAGTCAACGTCGTCAATAAGCTGGTCAGGCGTATTCGCATCGGCGTCGTGATCGCCATAGATGTTACGGGTATTGGCCTCGGTCGTCGCCAAGCGGATGTAATTGTAGTCGGAATAATATCCGACGCCCTCGGGGTCACCCGGAATCTTGGACCCCCCATTCACGACGTAGTAGGTTTGCCCACTTGTCAGGCCCGGAACATTCACACCGTTCAGCGCCGTGTAGATCACCGCCTGCCCGTTCGTGAATCCGTGGCCCGGCACGTAAATGCGGCCCGAATTCGAGAAGTCCTGGGTTGCCAAATATTCGTTCGCATCCGTATTCGGATTGTCGAGCGTCACATTGGCATCGACGAATTCCGACAGGAATGTGCGCGGCTCTGGCAGCCGGTAAGTCACGAAATCGTCGTTGTTGAGATTGGTGTACCCACCGATCCGGTCGTCGCCCGCATCCACTTGGCTTCGCGTGAAGGTATCGGTCGTTTCGGTGAAACCATCCGATTGCAGCTTGATCGTGTTTTCGTCGATCACCTTGACCTGATAGGTCACGCCATCCGACAGTCCGTCGATGTTTCCGCTGCCTTGCTTGTAAATCAGCCTGTCACCGGGTTCGAACGCGTGGTTCTGGATCGTGATTTCGTCCTTGAGATAGTTGATATCGCTTGATCCGAAGAGCGAGCCAAGCTGCACCTCGGTCGGGCTCGTGACGATAACAGTATAATCCTTGCCTTCCTCAACCCCTGCATCGTCAGAGGAATTGAACGTGATGGTCGCCCCGGTCTCCAACAGATGGGGTGCGCTGGTCACTAGATCGGACTTGCCGAACGAGATCGTGTTGGCCGCATCATTCGAACTGATGACCGAACCATCCGACACATCGCCGCCATCGCCACCATGCTCTGCCTTGAGCTCAATCAGCCCGCCCGCTTCGACATGGTCGGTCGCGCCGACGGTAAAGTTCACCGTCCCGTTGGCCGACGCGGTGGTCGTCACGCCGGTGTCGCTGGCAAATGCACCGCCATTGGTGCGCGCGCTGGCATCGGAGTCGGTGACCAGATTGCCAGAGCTGCGGATGTTCCCCAACAGGTTCATCGTGCTGTTCGCACCGCCAAAGGTCACATCCATCGTGTGCGCCGTGTCAGCAAACGCGTCGCCCGCATCGAGATTGACAAAGATCGCGCCACCGCCCGAGAGCATCGTCGAAACCGTCGTCGAAAGCGTTTGTGCGTCAACGTTGAGATTGTTGGCCGCAGGCGCGTTGCCGTCACCCACGTCACCCTCATAACCCAGAGTCGTCGTGCCGTTCGTGTAAACGTTGGCCTCGACATCAGAGACACGCGCCCCAAAGGCAAAACCACCGCTGGACAAGGCTCCGATGGATTCATTGCCGTGCCGCAGCGACACACTGATATCCGCATAGGTGAGGTTCTGCGGGTCGGTGTCATCGATCGCGGTGAACGACATGCCCGAACCGATATTCAGCTCGGCCGATGAATTGTTGTGGACGTCGATCACCGAACTATTGACGGTCGCCAGACCGGCAATACCGGTGGAACTGGCAGACCCAATCGCGCCATAACCGTTGCTTACGCGCAGGTAATCCGACCCGTTATGGTTCACCAGGCCACGGACCGTGACGCCATCCTTGGCATTCACCGCACCGCTACCGGTCGAAATGTCGACACCGCCCGCGAAGGTCGAAGTCGTGTCGGCATCGGTGACCGTCGCCCCGAACGAGCCCGAGAAAGATGTCGCCGAACTGTCTGATTTACCTGTCATCTTCGCCTGAAGATTGAACGTGGTCTCGGCCTGGACATCGGCGCCCGTGCCGATCCGGCCGATGGCCTTGGCATTGTTGGTGGCCGTGGTGTCCGAACTGACAGAGGAAGCCAGCCCGCCAATCGACGTGGCCCCGGTGATGGCGGACACATTCGAGACCAGCACCGCGTCAAGGTCGATCTTGCCGGTGTTCGACGTCACGGTCGTCGTGCCCGGGGATCCGTCGCCTTCTTCTGCGCCGATACGGATTTCCGCACCGCCATTGTCGACGACGTCCACGGTGAGCGAGGCCACATCGGCCAGTCCCGAAAGACCGACCTGCAGGTTGGCGGCCTCAGCGGTGTGTTCGGCATCGGCCTTGAGGATGATCTTGTCGGCGCTCGTTGTCCCGTTCTTGCCAATATAGGCGCGGGTGTCGCTGTCCAACTCGGTTCGGATGGTCGAATTGGTGACGTTCGCAACACCGGAAAGGGTCGTGGTCCGCGATTGCGGGCTTGCCTTGGTTTCAGCATCGGCCGTCATTTTCAGATCGCCTGACAGCGTCACAGTGCTTCCGTTACCGATATAGACTTCGGTATCATGCGCGTTCTTGGCCACGGTGGTGTTGTTCGTCACCGTTACAAGACCCGCCCCCGAGAAGCCCGACAAATCGGCCTCGAGCGTCGATTTCGCAATGGCATCCAATGTGACGTTTTCCGCCGTCACATTGGCGGAATTGCCAATATAAGACCGGGTTGCGGATTCCTGGCTGCCCGGCAGACCGCGCGAACCAATCACGGCCTTGACGTTGGAACTGGTCGCGGTGACGCCGAACGAGGCGTTGATCGACCCAATCGTCGCGCTGGCCATGGCTTCGGGGTCGTTTCCGTTCAGGATTGCGTTCGTCGCGGTGCCTGTCAGATCGAAAGTGCCAAGTTTGACGACCGAGTTGTCCCCCACGAAGGTTTCGGTAATGCGGGCCGCATAGGCCTCTGCTGTGAGGTCGCTGACCGTGGCAAGGCCGCTGAGGCCAAGCGCCTGCATATCGGCATCGGCCAGCGCGGTCAGTTCGGTCGCGGTCAGGTTGACGTCACCGGCCGTCAGATCGGTGTAGCGGCCGATATAGGCGCGCGTTTTACCCGCCATTTCGGCGACAGCAGTCGACACCGATACGGCAACGCCGCCGGCGATGTCGAACCCGTTGGTTTCGGCCTTGGCCAAGCTATCGGCCGTCGCATTCGCGTCGATCGTGCCGCGGCTCGTGCCATCCGACCCGCGAATGTCGATCACCACCAGACTGGTCTGCGTGCTGTCGGCGTTGCGTCCCACATAGGCTTCGACATTGTTGGTGGTCTTGGCCGTCGGTGACAGGCCCGAAATGGATGCCCCGCCGCCGACCGAAACGCTCAGCAATTCGGCATCGGCATTGGCATCGCCATGTGCATCAAGATTGAGATCCGCCGCGCGCACGTCGACCCCGTTGCCCGCATAGGCGCTGGTGCGGCCACCCGCGATTGCAGTGGGCGAGAAAAGGTTGATCGACGCGCCCGCCGACAGGCCAAGCCCCTCTGCAGTCGCGACGGCATCAATATCGCCTTCTGCACGGATCTTGAGCGTATCAACAGCCCCGGTGACATGGATCAGCGCATTCGGATCCCCGCCCGCAGCAACACCATCGGTGGCGCCAAGATAGGCCTCGATCACGCTGTTGACCTCGGCGGTTGGCTCCATGCTCGTGGCCGCCGCGAGGAAGCCGAAGCTCAGGGCGTTGGCCTCTGCCTCGGCCCGGTTGATCACGGCGTCGTTGCCCGTGAGCTTGCCGGCGCTGACGTTCAGCGAAGCGCTCTTGAGGTTTACACCATCGCGGACAAAGGCCGAAGTCCGCCCTTGAACCGTGGACTTGTTTTCAAACAGGTTCAAAGACAACCCGCCGGTGGCCGACAGGCTGTCGACCGTGGTGATGGCCCGCATGTCGCTATCCGCAACGACCTTGATGCTGCCGTCGGTGATGTCCACATCGGTCATCACGTTGGTCGCCTGCTGGCTGGACCCGGCCCCGATAAAGGCCTCGACCGCACCGGTAATATCGGCCTTGGATTCGATGAACCCACCCGTGAAGAAGCCGGACAGTGCAAGGTTCTGGCTGTTGGCCACGGCACCCATACCATAATCGTCGGGATCAACGGTGCCATCGTCGACAAAGGGTGTGTCGGCAAGGATCGTCAAATTATCCGCATTCAGATCGATCCCCTGCCCCACATAGGCGCGCACGGCACCGCTGATGGTGGCCTGTTGGTCGATCGACGAGGCGGCCGCGATAAAGGACACGTTCACCGTCGTCACTTTCGGTGCGGCATACATCTTGCCGATCGCGGTGACAAAGACATCGCCGTTGATATGCACAATTCCGATATTGCCGTTCGGCGTGACACCGGACGCAGAGCCGATATGCGAGTCGACACTGCCCGACACAATGGCCGTGGCCGTGACATCGGAATAGCTGAGCGCCCCCGAGATGGCCACCGAGAGTGTCGTCGACAGCGAGTCGTAGTCGCCCTCGGCTTTCACATTGAGCGAATCCGCATAAAGCGTACCGCCCTGCCCGACAAAGGCGCGGGTGTCACCAGACACTTCGGTGTAGCTGTCGAAGATGCTGATCGCGGCGAGGCCGGCCAGATTACCGCTGAATGAAGCGAAGCCCGGCTTTTCATCATCATAGCCCGCGGTTGCGTTCATGTCCGACCAGGCGTCGATTGTCACCGCGCCCGAGATGTTGGTGATCCCGCTGCCTCCGGTTACAGGGCCGTCAAAGGGCGCGCCGATATAGGCAGACACCTCACCGTCAACGATCGCTTCGGAATTCAGGATCGAGACCGAGGCGATCCCGCCAAGGCTGAGCAGGAATGTTGTCGTCGTTGCATTGTATTTGACGTCGTCGGTGTCGCTGCCTGCGTCAATGTCAAGCAGCGAAGCCGTCATCGACACTCCGTCGCGCACATAGGCCCGGGTCGCGCCGGTTACCTCTGCTCGTGGCAGAGCCGCGCTGACCGTGATCCCGAAAGAGGCCCCGACCAGAATCGTGTCGGCCAACGCATCCATTGTCGCATCCGCGGCGATGATCACCTCACCATCATCGGTCTGGCCACCCGTGCCGACAACGTTGATCGACGGCGCGTAAGTCGCACTTGCCCCTTGGTCATTATGGGCACCGATAAAGGCTTCGACCTCACCGGTCACCTTGGCCAGCGAGCTTAGAACGCTGACCGAGGCAAAGCCCGAAATCGTGCCCGACGTCACCTCGGCGGTGGCGTCCATCACGTCGCCATCGGCAGTGATCGTCAGCTTGTCGGTGGTCAACGTGGTACCTTCACCGACATATGCACGCACGGCGCCCGAAACATCTGCTTCGGGCAGCAGCACGTTGACAGCGATCCCGAACGAGGCGCTCAGACCTTCCGCACTGGCCTCAGCCTGCTGGCTGCCATTGGCGTCGATCGTTGTGCGCCCGTTGCCACCGGCGCCCTGGGTCAGGGTCACCGTGGTGCCCGAACCGCCCGGGATTTCACCGGCCTGGGTGCCGATAAACGCCTCGGTCCGGCTGTCGATGGTCGCATCCGCAATGGTGACGTTGACTGACAGGCCGCCGGCAAGGGCAAAAAAGTTGTTGATCGAATAGGCCTGATCATCGGATGTCGCGGTGATGTCCAACTGGCTCGCCAACACAGTTGTCGATTCACCCACATAGGCAAGCGTATCGCCCACCACGCTGGCCGACGACTTGCTGACCGTGGCACCGGCCAAAAGTCCGACACCGACTGCCAGACTGTCCGCCTTGGCGATGTATTGCGACGTGGCCGTCACGTTCATCGCCTGCCCCTGAAGGTCGACCGTGATCGTCGCCGGAGAGGTCAGCCCGTCGCCCGTCAAATCATTCGGGTTGAAGGCCACCGAGGTCACGTCGGTCCGCGTCAGGCTGTGATCGCCGGTTCCGGTCGAGGTCAAACCAACGAACTGGCCAAGCTGGACATAGTAATCTTCGGGCAAATCAATGGTTTGATCAAAGCTCACATCGTCATGCAGGCTGCGCAGCAGCGAATGCCCGTCGCCCACGCCGGTCGTGGTCAGGTTGATCTCGTTCCCGTTGGTGACGTTCTGGTCCGCCGCGACTGCCGAAGCGTCGAACGTGATGGTCGGCAGACCGTCGCGAACCAGTTCGTGGCCAGTGCCGACACCCGCGTAAAGCAGATCGATCGCGATGCCGTTAGTTGCATCGTCGGCCGTTGCCGCAAGACGGATTTCTCCCCCGCCCAGCGCGATGACATAGTAGGTGCCGCCATCCGTCAGGCCGTTGATCGCGACATTGGTGCCGCCGCCTGCGTTGTACACGACTTCTTCGCCGGTGACGAAGGCCGTGGCCGGTGGTGCCAGATCAAGGCTGTCATCTTCGGCGTTTACGACACCGATGACGATCTCGGCCAACTGGATATAGCCGTCGTCATCGCCCGCGATGACCATATATTGTTGGCCATGCACGAGGCCGCCAACGGACGTGTCGCCGCCATTGTCGTATGTGACAATATCGCCGTCCTCAAAGTCAACGTCCAGTTCACCTACGAAAATGGTGTTGGCGCCGACATTCACGACCGGCCCGGTCGGGGCCAGTTCGGCCAGTTGTACGGTTCCGTTC
Organism: Marimonas lutisalis; assembly: GCF_005434965.1. Lineage (GTDB taxonomy): Bacteria > Pseudomonadota > Alphaproteobacteria > Rhodobacterales > Rhodobacteraceae > Marimonas_A > Marimonas_A lutisalis. The sequence continues at coordinate 824,701 of NZ_SKCI01000001.1, read as the reverse complement.
TCACCCACAAATGTGACGTAGGTGCCGCCGTCGACCAGCCCGCCGATCGCCGTCCCGGTGGTATTATAGACCACCTGTTCACCGGTCTGCATTGGTGCGCCGGCATCATCAACCAGAACCAGACGGTTCTCGTCGGTTTCCACGCTATCGACATCTGCAACGCCGACACGGCCAAAGCTGTGGTTGGACCCAGTCCCAAGCGAGGTCAGGTCGATGGCTTCTCGCGCCAGATAATCTTCGTCGACCTCGGGTTCGTTCGGGGTAAAGACAATGGTCTCGGCCCCGGTCCGCGCCAGTTCATGGCCGTCGCCCGACCCGTAAGAGGTCAGGTTGATCGCGTTGCCGTTCTGGGCATTGGCCAACGAGCTGGCCAGCCTGATCTTGCCGTCCGAAAGAACGATCGCATAGTAGGTTCCGCCATCGCTCAGTCCGCCGATGGCGGTGTTTCCGGCGTCCCCTTTGCTGTAAACCAGCGCCTCACCCGTCGTTACCGCCTTGGTCTGGTTGCCGATGACCAATGTGTCGTCCAGGATTTCCGCAAGCTGGATGCGCCCACTTTCACCAAGCAGCACATAGTATTGCGCCCCGTTGCTTAGCCCGCCGATGGCCGTGCCACCGCCAGAGGAATAGGTCACGATCTCGCCGTCGACCAGCGGCACGTCCTGCGCGTCCAGCGTGACGGTGTCAAAGCGGGTATCAACGATAAAGCCCTGGCGGACCTGTTCGCCAACATGCGCGTCAGTCACGCGATTCACCTCGGCATTCATGATCGTCACGGCACCCGCGATTCCACCGACCGCGACAGAGTCGCCCGAAGGCAATGCCTGCGCGATACTGTCGGCGGTCACATCCAGCGCGCCGTTCGTTGTCACGGTGGTTACGCCGTCGATAATCGCGTTGGTCGACCCTTCGACCTTGGCATCGGCCGACAGGACCGAGACACCAAAGCCCAGACCACCGGCCACGCCAAGAATATCGGCCTTGGCATAATCGGTGCTGTCCGCATCGATGTCGATCAGGCCCACGCCCAGACCGCTGGCAGTCAGGACCGCGTTGGTGGCCCGCGCGGTCACATCGGTGTCCACCACCGTCTTGGCCTCGCCGCCCGCCGCTGCTCCGCCAATACCGGCGGAAATCGACGCAATGGTGACGCTGGTGGCCACGGCCCCGTTCAGATGCGTGGAATCGGCGTCGATCAGGATGTTGCCATTCTCGGCGACTACCTGACTGCCATCCGCCACGGCCTCGACCTGTGTCGAAACCTTGGACCGGCCGATGCCGATGCCGACTGCGATGGCCACCGGACCGATCGCGACCGAAATGGCCACGACATCCGTGGCGACGGTCAATGTATCATGCGCTTCGATATTCACACCGGTCGATGCCGTCACATGCGCGGCATTTTCAACCTTGGCCCCGACCGAACGGGTGACCGAGTTCTCGCCAACCGCACCCGACCCCGCGGCCGCGAGACCTGCTAGGGCGATGGTTGCGGACACCGCAACAGCCTCGGGCGACGCGGTCAGGTCGCTTTCGCTCTTAGCAAGGACGGTGACGCCCCCGCCATTGGCATCGACCCGCGAATTGCTGATCTTGGCCAGAGTGACCCCGGTCAGCGTCTGGACCGCCACCGCCGCAGCTACCGAAACCGACGCGCCGGAATAACCCGCAGAGGCCGCGATGGACAGGGCCAGCGCATCCGCGGTCAAGGTGACATTGTCGACGGCCTCGACCACGACTTCGCCGCTGGCGACGACCTGTTGGCCACTGGCCAGATCGACATCGACAATCATCGCTTCGACATTCTGGCCCACGTTGTTCAGCACGACACCGGCTGCTGCTGCAAAGCTGCCCGAAAACCCTGCGCTGCCCGCAATGCTGAGTGCGATGCCGACGGCTTCAAGGTTGGACTGGGCATCGGAGCGTGCCTTGACCCAGACATCGCCTTCGCCCGCGTCTGTGCCTGCGGCGCTGACGCTGCTGTCGTTGATCTGCGACCGTACTGTGCCGTCCATGTTGGTTTCGGCAATAATCACCGTCGCGGTGCCGGCGAATGCGGCCGAACCCGCCGACACGCTCAGCGAGACGCCAAGTGCGTTGACATCGGAAATGCGGCTGTCGCTGGCATTCAACAGAACCGAACCGTCAAGCGCGCGCACATCGGAATTCGACAGGATCGCGGATTCCACCAGCGATGTGGCGTTGACACGTGTCACGACACCCACGCCTGCACCCGACACGGCCACGCTGCCGGCCGAGATGGCAAAGCCGATGCCATAGCCTTCGAGGAAGATGCTGCCCAGCGTCGTGGCATCAAGCGTGACATTGCCATCCGTGGTTTCGATGTCCGAATTGGAAATGACCGCCCGAACCGAGGTGTCGTAGTTCACTTCGACAATCGTGACCGCGACCGAGATCGCGCCGCCACCGCCACCGACGCCGACGGCCAGTGCCGCCGCGACAGTGGTCGTGTTGATGCTGGACTCGTCCTTGGCGTCGATATCGACACCCGTGTCGGCGTCCACGTCGTCACTGTTTGTGATCGATGCTTCGACCGAGTTTTCCATGGTGTTCATCGACACCGCGCCCGCACCGGCCCCGGCAATACCTACCGAGCCTGCCGCGACGGAAATGCCAGCCGCTACACCGATGGATTCGATCGTATTGGCGTTGCGCGCATCGACCGTCAGAAGGGTCTTGGCGTCAATGTCCGAGTCGTCGATCGTGGCCAGTGTGGACCCGGTTAGTTCGTTCGTGGCAACGGTGGCCGCGATGGCGATGCTGATCGCCGCAGCCCCACTGCCGGAAATGCTCGCAGCCACGGCAACCAGTTCGGCGTGAATGACATTTTCGTCATCCGCCTCGACCGTGATACCGCCGACGGTTGAATTGACCGTGCTCGACCGGATGGACGATTCCGTGCTGCCGCCGATGACGTTGGTGGCCACTGCGGCCGCACCGGCGCCGCTGAGCGAGAACGAGCCCGAGCCTGAGAAGCTCGCCGAAACCGCAACACCCAGTGAATCGACGCGTCCGTTGCGCAGCGCCTTCACCTCAACCGTGCCCGCGTCGGCGGTCAGAGCAGTTGTGGCCGTGGTGCCGTCGATCGTTGCAAGCGTAATGCTGGAGATATCGTTTGTCGCGATCGGCATCGCAAAGGACACGGCCACCGCGGCCGAAGACCCGAACCCGAGCGACGCACTGACGGCGACCAGTTCGGCCTTGATCATGGAACTGTCTGTGGCCTTGACGTTCAGCAGACCGGTGGCGTCGATGTCGGACTCCCCGGTGATCGAGGCTTCGATCCGGTTGGTCATGATGTTCGTGGCGCTCATGCCTGCGCCGGCCCCGCCGATGCCAAAGGTGCCCGATGCGGAAGCCGAAAGAGCGGCCGCGATGCCGATGGCATTGATGGTGTTATTCGCCGTCGCCTCGACAGTGATGCCGCCCGCCTTGGCGTCAACCTTGGAATCCGCGATGGACGCTTTCAGCGTGCCGCTGATCACGTTTTCGACCAATGTCACCGCAACCGCACCCGAGATCGCGCCGCTGCTGCCGACCGAAACCGCAACCGAGGAGGACGCGATCGTGGCTTCGATGGTTGAGATCTCCGAGGCCGTCACGCCGATGGCGCCCGCGCTGGCCTGAACCAGCGTCGCGTCGACGATTTCGGCGTCGAAAATATTGGTGATGACGTTGCGCACGTCGACCCCCGATCCTGCACCGGACAGGGCTAGCGAACCAGAGGCCGCCAATGTGATGGCGGCAGCAATCCCGGTTGCCGTGATCGACTTGGTCGACACGGCATCGACATCGATATTACCGATCGTGGACGTCACCGAAGAGGCATCAATTGCCGCGCGGCCACTGCCGCCAATAGTGTTCTGCGATAGAGAAACCGCTACGCCAAGGCTACCGGACACGCCGCCGCTGGACAGCGAAATGGAGATCGAGGCCGCGATGACATCCGTATGGATATTCGACGTATCGCTGAGACCCACCGCAACCCCGCTGCCGGCGATAACCGTGCTGCCAAGGATCTCAGCATCGGTAGTCCCGGTAATCGTGTTATTGGCCTGCGCCACGGCCAGCGCGGCTGAGACAGCCACGCCGCTTGAGGCAGCGGACACAGAGATCGAGGCTCCAACCGAAATGGCGTCGATATCGCTGCTGTTGGTCGCGTCGACCGTCAACAGGCCACCTACGTTCAGGTCTGTGACATTGTGCACGCCCGCCAGAACAGTGCTGGTGATGGTGTTGGTCGCCAGCGAAACCGCCGCCGACATCGCCAACGACACCGAACCCGAGCCGACCGAGATCGATGCCGTTACCGTCACCAGCGTGGCCTGGATGGTGCTGCCACTGACAGCGTCGATATCAAGCGACCCGTCGACATGGGCCATTGAGGACGTAAAGATACCAGCCGTCGTCGACCCGCCGATTTCGTTCACGGCATGGGCGATCCCAAAGGCGCCACCGATGGCCAGACCACCCGAGGATATGCCAACCTGAACCGAGGCCGCGACCTGCACCGCTTCGATCAGTTTGGTGCTGTCGGCCTTGATCGTTGCGTTGCCGCCGATATCAAGCGTCGAATTGGCGACATGCGCGACGACCGTGTTGTTGATCGCGTTGTTGGCCACGGACACGGCCGCCGTCAACGAAATGGACGCGCCACTGCCGGCGATGCTTGCGGAAATGGCCGCCGTGACAACATTGGCGCGGACGGTCGCGCTGTCGGTTGCAAAGATATCCAGATCACTGTCCACGATGGCCTGGCTGCTGCCGGTGATCCCGGCTTCGATCGTGTTCGTGATCGCATTGGTGGCATTTGCCCCGGCGCCTGCGCCGCTCATCGACACGCCGCTGCCGGTGCCAACGCCCACGCCGACCGACGCGGCGACGGCGGTCGCCTCGATCAGGCCGGTGGATTCCGCGTTGATCCAAAGCGCCCCGTCAGTGTCGACGACAGACGCCCCTTCGACCACCGCGCGGGTGGTGTTGGTGATTTCGTTGTTGGCATCGCTGATGGCGACGTTGAGCGTGGCCGAAGCCCCGTTGCTGGAACTGACGCTGACACCAACGGTTGCGGCGACAAGCGTCGCCTCGATCGTGGATGTATCGATCGCGTCAATTGTGACGTTGCCTACCGCGTCGATCCGTGCATCCCGCACGATCGCCAGAACAGAATTGTTCGTGGTGTTATACGAGCGCGACCCCGCGCCGTTGAGTGAGACCGATGCCCCGCTGCCCGATCCCACGCTGACCCCCAACGAGGCGGCAACGACGGTCGCCGTGATCGCCTTGGACGAGCTGGCGTCGATATCGACATACCCTGCTCCGGCATCCGTATCGACATTGTCGATCAGCGCCTCGGTGGTCGCCACGATGGTGTTGTCGGCGACCGAAACGTTGACATTTCCGCTGACTGACAGGCTGCCCGAAGACGAGGATACCGAAAGCCCCGCCGACACGGCATTGGCCGTGATGTCGCCGCTGTCGGTGGCCCTGATAATGACGCCAGTACCCGCCGTGGCGGTATCCACGTCGCCCGTTGCATCCTGCAACACGGCCCGCGTAGTCAGCGATATATCATTGAACGTAATCGCAACATTGGCATTCGCTGCCACGGCAACTCCCGAATTCGAGGTCGAAACGCTCAGGCTGACACCAAAGGCGGTTGAATCGATGGAGGCACTATTGTCGGCCGTGATCTCGATCTGGTCGCCGGTGTTCAGGGTCGTGTCTTCGATCAGCGCAACCGACGATGCTGTTATTTCGTTCACCGACATCGCAAAGCCAAGACCCACGGCAACGTTGTTGCCGTCCTGGCCGCCGATATTAATCGCAAAAGACGCAGCCCCGGCCAGCGCATCGATGGTGCTGGAATCCGACGCTTCGACGTCGATCTTGCCGGTCGTGTCGACATCGCTTTGCAGCAGGTTCGCTTCGGTCGCAGAGGTAATGTAGTTGCCGGACCCCGAACCGGCACCCGCGATCGCGAGTGTACCACCATTGCTGATCGCGCCGGAAATCCCCAGCGTCAACGCGTCGATGTCGGACGTAGACAGCGCCTTGAGTTCAAAGCTGCCACCGTCCACATCGCCCAGTACGATCTCTGCCGTGGTAGTCTTGGTGATCTTGTTTTCCGCCGCCGCAGCACCTGCCGCGATTGAGCCAAGGTTATTGCCGCTCGACTTGTTGGAAATGGCTAGCGCCGCCGAAGCCGAGTCGGCGTTGATCGTGGAATCGTCCGTTGCAACGACCGACACCTGACCGGTGCCCGCATTCACACTGCGCAGGGTAGTGTTGCGAATCCCAGCGTCGGTGGCTGAGTTGATGTAGTTCAGCGCCACGCCGCCCGCGCCTGCAAAGGCTTCGGAGCTGGCCGAGACAGAAGCCGCACCGGCAACGGCAAGCGTATCGATGGTCGCGTTGTTGCTGGCGTCGATATCAACCGCCCCGGCGGTGATCGGCGTATCCGCCACTGTCGCGCGGATGGTCTGCGTCATGTCGTTGACCGCGACCGAAATCCCCACCGACCCGGCGGAATCCCCGTTGGTGTTGTCCGCCGAGATGGCGAAGGCCACCCCTCCCGCATCCGATACAATTTTCGATTCATCCGAAGCGTTGACCGTCAGCGTGCCCTCGGTGTCGACTTCACCGCCCGCACCGATTTCGGCCAAGATGGTCGAGGTCAGCACATTTACCGTGACCGCGCCCACCCCGGCGAAAATCACGCTCGACGAACTGGAGTTGTTGTTCGTGCTCTGGCTGCCGCTGTCGACCACGCCCGCGACGGCGATCACCAGCGTCTGTATGTCGTTGCCGCCTACCGCGTCAAAGGTCACGCCGCCGTTCTGGCTGCGCAACGTGTTCTGGCCCAAGGCGAGCGCCCAGGTGTCCTGGCTGCCGACGATGACGCCGACGGAACCGGTGATCCCCGCGTCGCCGTTCAGAACGAAGGACAGACCGCCCAGGGCCTGTTGCACTTCGGTCACGTCCTCGGCGCGCACCACGATGCCCTGGTCGGCATGCGGCAGCGTGCCGTTGATTTCGTTGACCTGGTTCACGTCGACGTCAGTGCCGATCACGGCCTTGGTTTCACCGCTCAGCACAGCCACCGTGACCGCGCCCGCGATGCCCACGTTGGTGCCGCCGCCGGTCGACCCCTGGCTCCCGCCCGAACCCGAACCGGAGTTGCCACTGCTGTCCTGGCCAAGCGACGCCGAAGCCGCGATTGCCAGCTGGAAGATGTCCTCGTGGCTGGTCGCCGTGACGGCAAGGCCACGCGCCTGGGTTTCGACCTTGGTCCCGACCTCGGGATCGGTTTCGGTCGGCTGTTCGCGCACCAAGTCATCGACGATGGTCATCTCGGTGCCCTGGCCCAGCGCGATCACGTTCGTGCCGTCGCCGATCACCGCATGAGTATCGTCGAGGTCTACGACTACTCCCACCGAAATGCCCACTGCCGAACCGCTGAGCGATATCCCGGCAGAACCGGCGTAGGATTCGATGTCGGTGGAACTGTCGGCGGCGATCTCGATGGAGCCGATGGCCGAGATGTCGAGGTGCGTGGCCGGCGGCACAGGGTCGCCTTCAGGCGTCAGGCCGCCGTTCACCGTCGCCTTAGTGTTGGTGATGTTCACCAGCACGTTCAGCGAACCCGCGCCCGAGGTACTATCGCCCGCGCCGATGTTGGCGGTCAGCTGGAAGATTCGTTCGCTGCCCTGAGCGGACACTTCGATGTTGCCGCCCGCGCTGATAAAGGTCGGGTCGAGCGCATTGTCCGACCCAGCAATTGTGGCCGTCGTGTCAGCTGTGTTGACTGTCACATCAAGCCCGATACCGACTCCGCTGGCGTCTTTCGATCCGGCGAAAGTGCCTGCAAAATCAAGTATTTCGACGCTCGAGATCGCCTTGGCGGCAATATCGCCGCCTGCGGTCACATCGGTGCCTGCACCAACGTTGGCATGGGTGTCGGTCAGGAAGATGTTGACCACAGCCGACCCGGCGCCCGCGTCGGCACCCGAACTGCCGGAACCGCTGCTAGACCCGGAGCCCGCGCCGCCCGAGCCGTTCTGTCCGCCACCCGAACCGATGGCCGCGCCCACGGCCATGGCCGTGACGTCAAGGTCGATGCCCAGCTTGCTTACCATGTCGGGCAGTTCGATCTTCATCGGCGTGGCGATGCTTTCGGCCTCGACGGTCACGTCGCCCGCGGCGTCAATGTCGTTGCGCGCGCCGATTCTGGCGTTAGTGTCGGCGGTGACGACGTTGACGGCAACCGCCGCGCCGACGCTCGTGCCGCTGCTGTTGAGAAGCAGCGACCCGCCGCCCGCGATGTTCTGAATCCCATTTTCGGTCTTGGCCTTGACCTCGACATCGCCCCCTGTGGCGTTCACCTTGGCGTCGTCACCGATAGATCCCGTCGTCGTGCTCAGCACGACATTGACGCCCGCGGCGCCTGCAATCGCCAGCCCGCCGGACGTGTCTTCAGAACTGCTGCCGGTGTCGCTGCTGGACTTCTGGTTAACCCCGGCGCCGGCCAGTGCGATCACGCTGGATTCGTTGTCCTGCGTGGCGGACACGCTCAGCGAACCGGTCTCGATATCCGCATTCGCGCCAACGGTGGCGACTGCGTCGGTTTCGACCCAGTTGAAGGCAACCGCCGCTCCCACGCCGGTCTTGCCGTCCGTCAGGTTCAGCGCCAGCCCTGTGGCGAGAATCTTGGACTTCGCCGAGACGTCGGCCGTGACGCCCATGTCGCCCGTCGCGCGGATAATGACGCCGTCCGCAACCGTGGCGGTGGCATCCGTGCGCAGCACCGAAACCCCAAGCGCACCCGCGACACGTACCGAACCGCCGCTGGTCTGGGTCGAGGCCTGCTGGCCCGTGCCGCCCTGCCCGCCCGGATTCGCCGTCTGCCCGGCGGCCTGGTTGTTGGCGCCGGTGACTTGGGACCCAGGCTGCGGCGTTGCCAGGGTCGAACCCGACTGACCGCTGGCGGCCGAGGTCGCGCTGGTCGATTGCTGGTTGGCGGTCTGGCCGCCGGAGGATTGCTTCTTGGACCCTTCCGAACTGCCTGTGGCGACGGTCTTCGAGGTAATCGTGCTTTCCGCCGAGACGTTCACATCGTCAGCCGTGTTGCCGGTCGCCGAGACATCGCGTGCCAGAAGAGCGCTGGTATCGTCTTCGGCCCAGGCAATGGCAAGGGCGATGCCCAGGCCTGTCTCACCACCCTTGGTGTCTGCGTCTGCCTCGGTATAAAGGTCGAGCGTGTGGTTGGCCTTGATTGCTAGGTCACCGTCCACCGACAGACCGGTCGCGCCAGACGGAATCGTGGCGTCGGTGTTGTTGAGGGAGACCATCAACGCCAGCGCTCCGCCGACCGAAGTGCCGTCCGTGGCGGTGGTCACGCCGCCCGCGTTGGCCTTGGTCACCTCGGTGTGTTTACCTGTCGCCTCAACCGTCAGGTCACCGAAGTCGGCCAAGGTCGCGCCGCCTGCGATGGATGCCGTAACGTTGTGATCGGATACGCCGATGGCAAAGGACAGACCGAGACCCAGCGATTTGCCAGCGGCGTCTTTCGACGCCAGCGCGCGGGTCAAGCTGTAGGTGGTGCTTTCGGCTCCCACGGTGCTGGCGCCATTGCCAGTCACCGTCAGCGCGGCATCTTCGCCGTACTGCGCCGAGGCTTCGCCGAGGCTGACGTTCACTGCGACCGAACCGGCCACGCTTGACTTGCCGCCGGAAGCGCCGGAAATCGTGGTCGCACCGGTGCTGTGAGTTGCCTCTGTCAGCTTTTGTTCCGCGCCGGCACCCGGGTCGGTCAGCGTGATCGCTTCACCCTTCAGCGCCTTCTCGCGGTCCTCGGCCAGCTTCAGCCGGCCATCCGCCTCGACGATGGCATAATAGGTCTCGCCATCCGAAAGTCCGGTGATGACAGCGCCGTCGGTATCATAGACAACCGCCTCGCCGGTCTGGATGCCGCCCGGATTGTCAAAGACGATCTCGACCCGGGTTTCGTCCGGATTGAAGTTGATCGTATCGGCGCCGGCATCGGTTCGAACCAGTTCGTGAGCATCGCCAGCGCCCTGGTCCTTGAGGTCGATGGCCTTGCCTTCCTCGGCTTCGGATTGGCTGGTCGCCAGCTGGATCTTGCCGTTCTCGCCGACAATGACGTAGTAATCGGTGGCATCGGTCAGCCCATCGATGACGGTGCCCCCGGTGCCCTTGTTGTAGGTCACTTTCTCGCCCGTGGTGAAGGCCACCTCGGGCTCGCCTACAAAGATCGTGTCATCGCTGGTGTCGACCACGGAAAGTTCGCTGGCCTCGATCTTCACATCGCGCGAGACCATCAGCGCCTGAACATTGACCCCCTCGCCCGTGACCGAGGCATCGTCCACAAACGCGATATTGTCCACATCCGCCACGTTCACGGCGATCGCGGCGCCGATAGTGGTGTCGTTGCTGGTGTTGCTGCCTTGGCTGGCTTTCTTCTTCAAGGTGGCCTGCCCGTCGGCGCGGGCGTTGGCATCGGCATTGGCCTCGGATTTCACTGTGACCGAACCACCGGCCACAACAGTGATCGGCGCGCCATCGGCGCCGATGATCTGGGCGTGGGATTCCGTATCGGCGATGTTGATGCCGATGGCCGCTGCAACGGTCAACGCGCCGGAATTGGTGCTCTGACGGTTGCTGGGGCTGGTGGCCGAATTGCCGGTCCCTGTGCCCGCCGAGCGGGTATTGGCCTCGCCCACCTGGTTGTCGGTCTGGCTCTGAACGCTGTTGCCATTCTGCGCAGTGCCATCATTGTTGGCCTGCTGCGAGCCGACCGCCGAGGCGCGCGCATCGCTGCGGCTGGTCGCCAGGGACCGGGCGGTGACAAGGATCGCACCGCCCGCGGTGATCGACCGCGAAAGGGTGGCCACCGCACTGTCGAAGGTGATGGTCAGACCCAGCGAGGCGCCAATGGCCGCATTGGTCGCATCAGCGCTGCCCTTGGCCTCGGTCGAGGTGTCGGCGTCCAGCGTCGCCTTCAGAGTCAGGTCGCCCCCGATGGTCAGTGCCGCGCCGGACGGCAGGGTTGCCAGAACGTCGTTCTGCGCCACCGTGATGCCGATGACCGGGGACACGGCGGTACCGCCGGTGGCGGCCGCGCCGCCCTCGACCTCGGTCGCCATGGCATGGGTGCCATTGGCTTCGATCATCAGGTTGTTGGCGCCGGTCAGCGCCGCGGCGCCGCCCATCGAAGCCTCGGTCAGCATGTCGCTAACATTGACGCCGATCGACACGCCCACGCCGATCGTGTTGCCCGAACTGGTCGAGCTTGAGCCGGTGGAACCGGTTCCCGTGGTCCCGCTGGTGCCGGACGTGCCGGAACTCTGCGCCTTCTTGGCATCCGTTGCCGCGCCCGCCTTGACCGTGGCATCGGTCTTCGACTCGGCCTTGACCGTCACGTCACCGCCGCCGGTGATGTTCACAACCGCCAGGTCGGAAACCAGCGCCGAGGTTGAAACGCTGGGCAGATTCAGGGCAAAGGAGCCCGCCACGCCGGTCGACCCGCCAGAGGCGCCCGAGGTCGCTTCGGCGCTAAACGTATGGGTATCGTCGTCGCCGCGCTCGAACATCAGCGCCTGAACGGTCAGCCCGCCGGCGGTCACATCCGCGCTGCCCAGGTTGGCGTCGATATCCGCCGATCCCCAGTTCAGCGCGACGGCGGCGCCGATGTTGCTGCTGTTGGTCCCGCTGGTCGGAATAGTGGTAGCGCTGCCGTCGGCCTTTGCCGACGCATCCAGATTGCCGCGCGCCGTCACTTCGACTGCGCCGGTGGTGTTCACAACCGCACCGTTGTCGATGGACGAGACGACGTCCAGATCCGCGATATTCAGGCTGATTGCCGCTGCGACAGTCAAGCTGCTGCCGTTGTTGGAGGCATTCGACTGCGACTGGCCAGTGCTTGCCGAAGACGGAGTCGCCCCGCTACTGGTCCGGTTCTGCGTCTGCGTAGTTGCCTGGCCGGCTTGCGCGTTGGTCTGGTCGTTGACGTTCTGCCCGCCATTGCTTTCGGGCGCACCAGTGGCGCTGGCCTCGGTTTCGGTGCGGCTGGCCGCGGCCCCTTGGGCCACCAGCGATACGCCACCGCCGGTCGAGGTCACGTCACGCAGTAGCTGCGCCACCACATCGTCCTCGGCCACGGTCAGGCCAAAGGAAATACCGACAGCGGCGTCAGTGCCCTTGGTGTCGCCCTTGGCCGTCGTCACCGTTTCCGCCACATGGGACGCGGTGGACGATAGGTCGCCAGAAAGGGTCAGGGCGTCGCCGGCCTCGATGACCGCCGAGGTGTCGTTCAGCGCAACCGAAATACCCAGAACAGGGGTCGCCCCAGTGCCGCCGGTCGATTCCGCGCCACCGGTGACATCGGTGCGCATGCCATATTTGCCGTCAGCTTCCAGCGTCAGATCATCCGCGCCCGCGCTCAGGATAGCACCGGTTTCATAGGTCGCACGGGTGCTGTTGTCGGCGATGTTCAGTCCAAACGAGAACCCGACGCCGGTACCGCCGCTTTTTTCCTGCTTGGCGCCCGTATCGACGCCCGCAAAGGTGTCGGACACCGCCCGGATCGTCAGCGCACCGACATCGCTATCGCCATCATTGTCTGCTTCGTTCAGCGTCGCTGTCGCTCCCGCAGCATGCGTCGCCGAAGCATTGATTTCCGCCACGTTGATCGCCAGCGACCCGGCAATCGACAGGTTGCCCTGCCCCGCGCCCGAGGTCGAATCCGCCGCCGCACGGCTGGTCGTCTCGGTCAGCGTCCCGGTGCCCGTGCCGGTGATCTCGACCGCGTCGCCCTTGGCCGCGTTGTCGCGGCTCGTGGCCAGCTTGAGGTCGCCATGTTCGTCGATGATGGCGAAATAGGTCTTGCCGCCCGTCAGGCCGGTGATGTCCGGATTGCCGCCGTTGCCATAGACCACCTCGTCGCCGGTGCGCAGGCTTTCCTTGCCATCACTGTCCAGGGCAAAAACGTCCTTATCGGGATCGAAAGTGATCGGATCTTCGCCCGACTTGGTCAGGGTGTGCTCGTCGCCGGCGCCCTGGCTGGTCAGGTCGATCGTGTTGGCCTCGAGGTCGGTATCAGCCGTTGCCTGCGGCGCCAGCTTGATCTTGCCGTCGCCGACATTGAACACCTTGTAGGTCGTTCCCTCGGTCAGCCCGGCGATGACAGTGCCACCCCCTGCGGAATAGACCACCTCGTCACCGTCTTCGAGCCCCGCGCCCTTGCCGACGAAGATCGTGTCGTCGGCGGTGCTGACGGTCGGGCCGCTGGTGGCGGTCAGGCTCATCTCGCGGCTGGCCTTGTTGGCCTCCAGCGTGATGCCATCACCCAGCAGAGTCGCCGTGCCGGAATTCGCCGTGGTCTGCACGTTGGCATAGTTCAGCGATGCCGCCGCCCCGACCGTGGTGCCACTGGCGCCGTTGGTGGCCGTGCCGTCGGCATTCGCCCAGCTGTCGACGTTCGACCGCGCCTTCAGAGACAGCTCGTCGTCAGCGTCAACAGTGACCCCGTCGGCCAGTTCGACGCTGATGTCAGTGATCTGCACCGTAATCGCCAGCGCCGCCGCGACAGACATGGTGCCGCCGCTGTTCGAAGCGCTCGGCGGCGTCTGCCCTTCAGACGAGCCCGCCTGCTGGCCAGTGCGGCTCTGGGATTGCTGGTTGGCAAAACCGGCCTGCGATTGCGAAGTCTGGTCGACGCCATCGGCGGAAGTCGTGGAATCCTCGCCTTCCGCCCCGGCAGCCGAAGCCTTGGAATCGGTGCGCGACCGGATCACGCCGGTCGAGGTCAACGCGATTGCCCCGGTGGCCGAGGACAGGTCGCGCAGCAGCCGCACCATTGAGGTCTGCTCGTCCACCGTCAGGCCAAAGGAGATGCCGACGGCCGTGCTGGTGCCTTCGGTCGCGCCCTCGGCGGTCGTCACGTTCGCAGCGTTGTGGGTCGCACCAAGCCCGATGTCGCCATTGAAGCTGACGGCACCGGTGCCGATGCCGATTTCCGTGTAGGTGTCGCTGAACAGCAGGGTGATAGCCGCGACAGGCACGATCGAGGTGCCGCCCGAAGCGCCGCTCTTGGCAAGCGTCTCGACCTCATGCGTCGAGGTCGCCGCCATGGTCAGGTCGGCGCCGTTCGATATCGTTGCATCTGCATCAATTGCGGCGGTTGTCTGGTAGTCGATGATCGCCAGGGCCACCGAGGCGCCAAAACCCATGGTCTCGCCGGACGCGCCATCTTCCGAAGGAACCGCCTTCGTGACGGTCTTGGTCTCGGCCAGAGCGCTGACGCTGAGGTTGGAGTTGTTGAGGTCAACCGATCCAACGCGGGCCTCGACATTCGCCGTCACCACGTTGATGGCAAGCGAACCGGCCGCGGCGGTTGTGCCGCCACCCACACCCGAAACCGCCTCGATCGAGAAAGTCTCGTCGGCGTCCATATGCGCCGTCATGGTGATGCCGTTCGAAGCGGTCAGGCTGCCGCCCGAGATAATTGCGCTGACGGTTGGATCGACAATGCCCAGAACCACGGCGATGCCGACACCAGTACCGCTGTCGCCGGTGGTGGTGCCATCGGCCTTTGCCGTGACGCTGTCGGTGCTCATCGCGGTGATGGTCAGCGCCTGATCGGTGTTGATCGTGCCGTCGACATCAACCGAGGTGACCGGGCGATAATCCGACACCACGACCGCTGCGGCAAAGGTGATGCTGCTGCTGCCGCCAGCCCCGTCGCTGGCCGCCGCCTGGTCGCTGGTGTTGCCATCGTCGTTCGGGTCCGCCAGGCGCTGTTCCGACGCATTGGTGCTGCCCGTGCCGCCGCCAGCCCCGGACGCTCCATCCGCCGTCGAGATCGCATCGGTGGTGACGACCGAAGTCAGCGTGGAAGTCAGGCCAATATCGCCGCCGGTTGCGCTGATCGACGCCGTGCCCGCGACGTTGGTGCTGGTCTCGATGCCAATGGTCGAAACGGCTAGCGTGGCACCCTTGGCCCCAGCATCGGTCGATCCGTCAGCCTCGGATTCGATGTTCAGTTCCGAGACGGCGCCCAAGCTCACGGCGCCTGCGCTGGATGTGATGGACGATGCGCCATCCACGGTCACGGCGCTGTTGCCATAAACCACGACGACCGAAACCGCCGCATCAGCATTGTTCGAGGTGCTGTCATCGTCGCCGTTGTCACCGGCATTGTCGCCGACCGCCACGTCGATATCCGCCGTCGCCGTAGCGGTAATGCTGTCGGCCGACAGGGTGGCGCCGGTCAGGGTGATCCCGACATCGGGCACGACGCCCACGCCGGTCAGGTCCAGCACGCCTGCCCCGGCCAGATCGCCTGTGGTCGTGGTGATGTCTACCGCGCCTTCGGCGGTCATGGTCAAATCGCCGCCTGCGGTGATCGTACCCGTCACGTCGATCGTGGCCGTGGTGGCAGCGACGAAGAAGCCTTCAAGGCCGATGCCCTGTAGGAACGACGGGGAATCCGTATCGACAATGACGCCGTCATCCTCGGCAAGCGAATTGAGGATCACGTTGCCGCTGGCCGTAATGGTCCCCGAAACCTCGATGACTTCGGCATTGATCGTCAAGTCATCGACGGTCAGCGTCCCGTTGACGATCACCACATCCTTGTGGTCTTGACCTTCAATGATGAGGTCCATGGTCCCCAAGTTCACGTCGCCTTCAAAGGTCACCTGGTCACGTGACAGGAACGGAATCGCGTCATCCGGATCGGCAATCGTGTTGTCAGCACTTGCCCCAAGATTGAGAGTCAGTGAGTTGCTGGGCAGACTGGTCAGGGTGAATGATTCGAAGGTCAGGACAAGGGGCAGCCCTTCGGGAATGTCGACACCGCCGAATGGCAATTGAGACGTTACGTGCAGCCCGCTGCCGTCCTGCGTGATTTGCGCAGTGTCAGATTTGGCCGAAAGGTCGATAACCCGATCGGTCGCATCCATGTTGTCTGTGATCGGCTCAAGCCCCGCATATTCCAGCACGACCCCATCCCGGGTCACGGTGCCCGAATGCAGATCGTAGGCAACGTAATCCACGGTCTCAAACGTGCCGCCATCGAAGACAAGGGAATCAAAGCCGCCATCGCCGCCATCTAGGATTCCGGACAGACTCCCACCTTCGGTGACGACGAAAGTGTCCTCGTTGTCAGCCGATCCCCGGAGGTTTTCGACAGAAACGAAGGACACGCCCGCGACATCCCCGGCGTTCGCGCCGGTAACATTCCAGAGCGTATCGCTCGGCGGGCCGGTGACAGCGTCTGTCCCTGCCCCGCCGCTTAGAAGCACACGCCCGGCAAGACCGGCGTCGATGGCCTCCAGCGTGATTTCGTCGTCGCCTTCGCCCGCGTCCACGGTGATCGCGCCGGTGGGCGCCTCGAAGGTGTAGGCGACCATTCCGTCGCCGGTGATCGTGCCAACACCGTCGCTGGCAATGCCGCTGTTGTCTTGGATGCGCAGGTTCTGCCCCTGCGTCGTGGCATCCGAATACAGCCGGTCGGTCGCGCTGTTCTGGTCGTTCACCGCCTCGGTGCCGGTGAGAGACAGGTTCACCACCTGCGCGCCGTCCGTCATCCCCAGCGTGCCTTCGCCGTCGCCCGTGACGGTCAGGGAAACCGTGTCGAGGGACGCGCCGGAAATCGTCACGCTGTCCGAGCCGTCGCCGCCGTCGAAGGCAATGTCGACCGGTGACACGAATCCGTCGCTGAAGTCGATCTCGAGGGTGTCATCCTGCGCCGTGCCAGTGACGCGGACGTAAGAAATCTCTTGAACGAACCGGTGCGCGATTAGGGAATTGGCTTGGCTGTCGTACACATTGATCGATTGCGTCAGCGCGTCGTAGCGCAGAAGGTAGTCCGCACCAGTCTGAGCGTCCATATCCACGAGGAATGGTGCAGGGTCTGCAGACAAAAGGAATCGGGGTTCGATGGCCTCCATCTTGAGCCCCGGCACGCCCCCCGAAGGCGACCTGCGTTTTGTTCGTCGAAAGGTGTTCGCCCGGGCGTCAGAGAACCAGGAAAAGGCTTGGCTCCAACTTGAAACAGACCGCTTCTGGCGGCGCTGCGAGCCGGGTTCAAACGGTAGTGCCATCGTAAGTCTCCCTAAGACTTGGATGGCAATGGCCTCTATCGTTACCCCTCTAGGTCACTGATATATCTTTAAAATATTCACAATTTCGACATTCTAGTAAAAACAGAAAAATAGTTATCGGCAGCCATTGTCATCAGAAAAATATGCTTTCAGGCTAGAAACTCATCATGAGTCGCTCAAGAAATTTATCTTTGATTTCTTGCAATTTTTTCCTTGCCAAGGGGATGGAGCAGGCTGAAACGCACAGAATTTTGAAAATTTCTTTCAACTCTAAACGGCTCTTTTTCCGCAGGTGCTTTCGTGCGTGGACGGCTCCGTTTGGGCAAGGGTTGAATTGAGCTTGTTGGGATTCTTGCGAGTTGCAGTCATGTGCCCGGCCTGCGCGCGGCACATCTGATCGCACGCCCTGATGAAGTCAGCATGTCGGGTCTCAATCAGACGTTCTAGCTGAGACGCCCTGACAGCACCTAGGGGCGTCCAGGCAGCGGTCCCGTTCGATCATCATCACTCTGTTCTGCCCTTGCATCTCGATGCGGCGCCTTGGCTGCCGCGTTGTCCTCATTCTTTCAGGTGGCTGGTGCAGCCCTGTAACCCTCTTCCTTCACAAGCAGTGCCCAGACAATTCGCGCGGTCTTGTTGGCGACCGCGACGGTCACGAGCCTGGTCGGTTTGCGTTTGAAGAGTGATTTGACCCAGGCGCCGTCTCGCCTTCCGTTGGGTCTCTGCGCGCCGTGTCACCGAGGTCGCGCCGACGACCAGCAATTTTCGTATGTAGCTTGGCTTAAGGAGTCGGACTTGATCGAACGGCACGGTGTAGAAATCTGCGGCCGCAAGTTTGAGGAGGCCGCGTTGCACGAGCGGTTCAAGCCCGTATGGAACTACCGTCCCGGTGCACGGAGGCATTGATATATATGGCGGCGATCAAAGTGTCTGTGACCGATGACACGGACGGCACGCCGCTTTTGCGGTTAACCGCCGGTCGTGTAACCGACCTGCGCGATGCGCTGGCAATCGCGCTGGAAACTGGTCAGGTGCCAAAGCAAAAGAAAGGCACGGTCAGCGCGCTGCATGCGCTGTTTGACGACATCGCCCCCGGTCGCGCGTTGGATACCCAGCAGGCCCGCACGTTCTACGTTGCCGCCGATCCCAGCGAGCCCGGAGCAGCCAAGATCAGCTACACGATCAACCTTGACCAGCGGCGTGCCCGGAATGCGGACAGTGTCGACCCCCTGCAAGATCACGCCACATGGGAGGTAGCGGACAAGGCTGCCGGCTTGGCGCTGGAAAAGTGGATGCGGGATACGCATCCCGCCGCCCACATGCGTGGCGACTGGTTTGATCTACCGGTCGATCAGGTGGTCGAAGAAATCACGCGGATGATCGGACGCCCGCCCGATTGGCAGCGTTGAACGAACAAGGCCCATCACTCTGATGGGCCTTTAAGAATGACAGTGTTGAACCCGTTTTCGACGGATCTCCGACGCAAACATGTGTCCAAACCGGTTCCACCAGAACCGGATGGTTTCATGGCTCACTTTGTGGCCTCGCTCGTGCAGCAGGTCCTCGACATTTCTGAGCGACAGCGGGAACCGGACGTACAGCATCACGGCCAGTCGGATGAACTCGGGTCTGGTTTTGAAGTACTTGAATTGGTGGCATTTTGTCATGGCCGGAGACTACGCAACCACCATCTCCGCCTCAAGCCAAGTTCCTCTGACATGACCAGCGAATTGAAACCGAGGTTTTTTTGGAGGGGGATTTCGTGTCACCATTGGCGACAACGCGATCAATACGAAACGTCGACATCTCCGGTCGCGGCGGGTCTTTACTGAACACCATCGGAGCGCAATTGAAAGTGAGTGCATAGATGACAATGCCAATGAGTTGGGACGACTGGGCCGCACAGGATGCCGTCAGCCTTGCCGATCTGATCCGCAAAGGTGACGTTACTGCCAGCGAGATTGGCCAACAGATGGCCGCGGCCGTGGAGTTGGTCGATCCTTCGATCTCAGCCGTTGTTGAACTGTTTTCGGATGCGATCGACGATCCCGCATCGAACAGGACGAATATGGATGGCCCCTTCGCTGGAGTGCCATTCCTGATGAAGGATCTGGGGCCCACGGTGAAAGGGCGCCTGCAGGAGATGGGATCGCTCTTCATGCAGGGCAACCGGCCGCAGGTGGACGCTTATCTTACGGGCCGGGTACGCGGCGCCGGGCTCAACATCGTCGGGCGGACGACTACGCCGGAATTCGGTGTCTGCAGTTCGGCCGAGAACCCGGCCGTTTATGTCACACGTAACCCGTGGGACACCGATTTTACAACCTGCGGCTCGTCGGCCGGAACCGCGGCCTCGATTGCAGCGGGGGTGCTGCCGCTATCGCATGGCACCGATGGCGGCGGGTCTATCCGCATCCCTGCGGGGCTGAACGGCCTCATTGGCCTGAAGGCCTCGCGCGGGGTGTTCTCGATTGCGCCGGGCCTGTCGGACCTGACCGGTCTGGTCTCGACCCAGGGCTGCCTCAGCCGAACGGTGCGTGATACTGCCGCCTTCGTCGATGCGTGCCGAGGCGGCGCTCCTGGAGAATTCATGCCGTACTGGAAGGCTGACAGAACCTATGTGGATCGCATCCGCTCCGATCCACCGCGCCTCCGCATCGCGCTCTCGCATGAATGGGGGGATTACAGTGCCCCCCCGCATTTCATCAGCGAACTCGAGCGCGCCGGCCGTTTTCTCGAAGCTCTCGGTCATGTCGTCGAGTGGACGTTGCCCCCAATCGACTTTCGCTCAGCCTTCGCGGCGCAAACCATGTGCTACATCAGTAATTTCGCACAAGTCATACAAGGCTATCTCGAGGCACGGTCCCTGTCTCATCCGCCCGCCGATCTGATCGAACCGATCAACATCCGGATCTGGGAGGCTGGCCGCGACATGAGCTATCACGACCGCTACAAGATGCAGGCGGTGTTCAATTCCGTCGCCCGTGCGTTCGGTGCCTTTTTCGAAGACTGGGACATCATTCTGACCCCGGTCGTGGCCCGGCCGACCCCGAAGATCGGCACCACCGAATACCTGACGATCAGCGACAACTCGTCAGTTCACGACTGGTTCGCCAACCTGTGGCAGTTCTTCGCCTACACGCCGCTATCGAATCTTGCTGGAATCCCCGGTATTTCGCTGCCGATGGCAAAGCAGGAGAACGGCCTGCCGCTTGGCATTCATGCCCAGGCCGGCCAAGCGAGGGACGGCCTTCTACTACAACTCGCCGCCCAGATAGAACGCGCGCTAGACGGAAAATGGCACAGCGACCGGACGCCAGCCGTGCATGTGACGGGCGGATCTCGCTAGTCGGCGAGCGCCCATGGCGATCCTGCAACGACCGAACCGGATGGTTTCATGGCTCACGTCGATGCCGCGCTCGTGCAGCAGGTCCTCGACATTGCGAAGTGAAAGCGGGAACCGAACATATAGCATCACGGCCAGACGGATGATCGCCGGGCCGGTTTTGAAATACTTGAGAAGAGAGCGCTTGGTCATGGCCGGAAGCTACGCAAGCCCCCTCCCCGCCTCAATCCAAGTTCCTCTGACATGACCGTTCAATGTCTGCTTCGGAGAAGCTGCTCTGCTGCGCCCAATCAACCGACCATGGTCAAAATCCTCAGCGGCTAGTGGGGCATCGGAGGCACGACACTGAGGGTCGAACAGATCAAGGCCATGGCTGCCGTGTGTCGGGACTCCCACCGTGCCGCAGGCGAAAGAGGACGACGCCCGCGTACCTAGTGGGTGTTCAGAGCTCACCTTTAGGCCCAGTCGTTATGAATTATTAAGATTTTGTGTTACCTTTCAAACTTGGAAGCATCATCGAGGGACCGCCAATGTCAGATGAAAGCCACGACTGGATCGTGTTTCAGCGCATCCGGTTTGCGAACCCGATTGATGGTAACGGAAAGCCTTTGCCAGGCCCCCAAAAGGCCGAGGCCTGGCGGTTCTATCCAGCATCACCGCCGGGAGAAAATGGCGCGAGGACAAGCGTGTCCGACGAATGGGGCGGTTTCGGCCTCTACGCTACACGAAGTGATGCCGAAGAAGTTTTTCAAAACCCGGACAAACATCTCCCCTTTCTTGGGGATGCTGTCGAAACATATCACGCTTTGGTGTTGCCCTTCGCGCACCGTGGTGAGGTCAATTGGCGCGGGGACGTAAGAAGCAATGCTACCATTGCAGTTTCCGCGTCAGATCCCGGCGGCCCGCTGGTGGTCTTCACCTCGGCGGGATATGACAATCCCGGACCTGATGACGTGCCTCGCATCGGAAAATTCCTCAAGGAAGTGGACAACGTACAGGCGTACTACGCCACTCTCCCAGGCAATCTGCGAAGGGCTGTCTACAGCGGTGTTCCAGTGGATGGACACGATGGGATGACGGTTTCGCTCTGGAAAGACGACAAGGCAATGTTAGCAGCCGCTTACAAACCTGGCCATCATCGAACGCAAATGGACTACCATCGCGACGTCGGGCATTTCGACCGAAGCTCTTTCAGCCGAGCCCGTATCATTTCGAGCAAGGGTACTTGGGATGGCACAGACCCGGTCCTTGAAATGTCCTGAAACGGTTCCGTCAAACGACTATGCAGCGTGATCTGGTAAAGCCGCAGTCCTCTCGCGCCAGACGACACTAGAATGGTGGAAGGCTTAAAATGACGATCGTCCTTGTCCACGGCAACCCGGAGACCAAAGCGATCTGGGATGAGTTCGCTCCTCATCTTGATGAGAAAGATGTGCTACGGCTTTCGCCACCCGGCTTTGGAGCACCAATTCCGGAAGCCTTCGATTGCTCCATGGGCGCATACAGAGAGTGGCTCGTTTCGGAACTTCAGAAGATCGGACATCCGGTCGATCTCTTAGGTCACGACTGGGGTGGTGGTCACGTGATGGGTGTTGCAATGGAACGCCCAGATCTCATTCGATCCTGGATCACTGACATCCTGGGGCTGTTTGACCCCGAGTATGTCTGGCATGAGCTTGCTCAGGTTTGGCAGACACCTGAAATCGGAGAACAGGCGGTCCAACAAATGATGGATGCGCCAATTGACGACGCTGTAGAGCGCTACGAAAGTCTTGGTATGACACCGACAATCGCACGGAAAACCCTTTCCGCGCGAGACCCTGATATGGGTCGGGCAATCCTCACGCTCTACCGTTCTGCAGCACAACCCGTGATGCGCGATGCCGGTAAGCAACTGGCGAAGGCTGCTGTTCGACCAAGCCTGGCATTGATCCCGACCGAAGACCACTACTGCGGCGGGGAGAAACTGATACGCCGCTCAGCCGAACGGGCTGGTGCCCAAGTTGCCGTTCTTGAAGGCGCCGGCCACTGGTGGATGTGCGAGCAACCCAACGAAGCCGCTGAGACGATCAATCATTTCTTGGCCGGCCTGAACCGATGATCCCTAGCGACAAACAATGTCCGAAAAGCAAATGACCGCTTCGGCCGCACAGCGGTCGTTTGGCCCACGCGCAGCGAAAGGCAGCTCTGAGCCCAGAGTCACAAATGCTGCGCCTAGAACGAATGGCGGCTTTGATCTTGTTTTCAAAAGGCGTCAAGAAGGACTGCAGCCATAGTTTTAACGATCCGCGCCAGGCCTCCAAGCATGCAACTCCAAGAACAGAAACCTTTACTCACGTCTATTTGCATCAAGAATTTCGTCTACAAGTAGGTCGATGTCCCCTTGATCCGTTGCATGATTAATGACTGAAACACGGATGATCTGCCTTCCTTTCCAAACCCCATGACTTGGATAGACGCGCCCCTTTTGTTGTACACGCTCCAAAACCCTATTGGTCTTTTCGTCCGTTTCGCAGGCAATGGCGACTTGGTTGAGCACGACGTCATTCATGATTTCAATGCCCGGCTCATTGCTCAAGCGATCCGCCAAGTACGTTGCTAGAACGCAATGGTGCGTGATCATCTCGCGAATCCCATCGGCCCCTAAATGCCGTATGATCGCGTAGCTTGGGACACCCCTCGCGCGTCGGCTGAGTTCAAGTGTAGAATCGCTCGGCTCCCAAGTTTCACCGAGCTCAGGCAAATATGCGCCTCGAGCGCTCATTGCAGAGACGAGCGCGTTGCGATCGCGCACGATGCAAAGCCCAGCATCATATGGCGCGTTTAGCCATTTGTGTAAATCGACCGCCCAACTGTCGGCACTATCGACACCCGCCAAGCGATCCCTCAAGCTAGGCACAGCATGAGCCCAGAGGCCAAAAGCACCATCAACATGCACCCAACCACCAGCGTCATGGATGATCGGAATTGCCTCAGCAAATGGATCGAAAGCACCGGTATTTATCTGACCTGCTTGGAGAATAACCAAAGGCGGGTTCTTGCAAGCTTCTAGTTCAGCACGAAGCGCCTCGATGAGGATACGGCCCTGTTCATCTGTCGCAAGGCGTTTCGCACTGCCCAATCCGAGGCCCGCATAGCGTATGCCAGCCATCGGAGCAGAATGGGCGTCTTCACCGATCATGACAGTGATGTCCGGCGCTCCGAAAAGACCATTCTCAAAAACGTCCCAGCCCTGCCGCTTTAGCAACGTATCCCGCGCGGCGATTATGCCTTGCGTATTTGCCACCGTCGCCCCCGAGACAATGCCGACGCCACTGTCCAAAGGTAGACCAAGTAACTCCAGACACCACTGGCAAACAGTCTGTTCAATGACGGCAGCAGATGGGCTTTCCCATGAGGAGGCTGCGTTTTGCCCCCACGCGGTCACAAGAAAATCTGCAGCTGCGCCAACGGGCATTGACCCGCCACACACGTAACCAAAGAACCGAGGAGACGCATGACCCTGCAGCCCCTTGCTTGCAACCTCTATCAAGTCTTCAATAACCGAAGACGCTGACACTCCTTTGTCGGGAAGCGATGTACTAAAATTCGAAGCGAAATCGGCTGGCCTCAACTCCGGCTTTACTGATGATGATTTCAGATCTGCCCGGTAAGTGACAGCTTCCCGTGCTGCGGCAAGCATAGCCGAACAGTCGTCTTCGCTAAGAGGTACTTTTTTGCTTCTTTCCATGCGGCTAAATCCAAATATAGTTTTTCCAAAGGTCGCTTAGCCTCGTTGGGCATGTCGCGTCTGGTTCACAATGCGTTTTGAGATGCTCTCTGTCCATGAGCGTCAAAGCAGCCATTAGCCCAACAGCAGCGGAAGTTCACTTTGTCCGCAGAGCAGTCGCTCGGGGAGAGCGCAGTGAACGGCGGCTTCGAGCCCAAGTTTACCGTTTTGGAATATTGGTGAGGACTGTCGAAACAGTGCGCGTTTTTCGGCTTCTTGTAATGGCAATCGCGCCCAGCACCAGAGCACAAGCGATAGCCTGGGTTGCAGTGATCGCCTCGCCAAAAGTAAGAAGTCCAACAACAAACATGGTGGGTAATTCTACGCTGCCGACAACCGCAGTCTGAGAGGCGCCAATCACAGGCGAACAAACCGTGTATATGAGTTGCGGGACAAGCGCCGTGACCAACCCAATTCCGACTATCAACAGCCAGTCGGACCGTTCCCTTGGGAGTAACTCGGCAACTTCAGAACTAAGAATAAGCGGCGCAAGACCCAGAATAGACCCCAAGGAAACCGAGGCGATGCGCGCGAGTGGCGCGATCCGGGACAGCCTGTGCACCAGCACGCAAATTCCGAAACCGAAACCGAACGGAGCTGCGAGTGACATCAGCAACATAGGTATGTGCTCTATGGGGACGGAAGCTGGTGATCCGGCAATGATTGCCGCCAGCACAATTAGACCAGAGGCTAACAAGGCGCGCCGCGTTGGGGCATCCGAAAACAAAACCCAAGCTATCACAAGAGTGAAGACCGGATAGGTCATGTAGAGCACGCCCACCGTGGATGCAGGTAGTTTCTCCAATGCCGTCACATATCCGATCCACCCAAGTCCCATCACCGCTCCGGCGTAAAGGCCCCAAGTGATCTCTCGCCATGCTTTTCGATGCATAATGAGAACAGGAAACAGCGCAATTGCCGCGACGATGTAGCGATAGAATGCGACTG
The DNA here is from genome assembly GCF_005434965.1 of Marimonas lutisalis. Taxonomy (GTDB): domain Bacteria; phylum Pseudomonadota; class Alphaproteobacteria; order Rhodobacterales; family Rhodobacteraceae; genus Marimonas_A; species Marimonas_A lutisalis. The sequence goes on along the minus strand of NZ_SKCI01000001.1, from coordinate 799,491 downwards.
CATAAGGCGCAACGCCCTGCTCAGTCAGTCCCCGGCTGAAGTAAGGAACCAGCCCAAAACAGATTGATGCGAAAAGAACCCCAAGAATTGCGATGGCATAAGGAATAGCTGGCCGAGGTTGTATCGATGTTGTTGTCATACGATGGAGCCATCACGCGGTTGGGACAGTGTCTCCCGATACTTGTCGAACGACAGCATTGTCCCGCAACGCGGTCATTCAACCAGATCGCAGCGAACGGCAACTCTGAGCCCAGAGCAGACTATTTGCGCGAGGGAAAAAAGGGCGGCAGTGCCACCCTCTTTCTCTTCATAAGAAAATATTGCCAATAGAGCGTCTTTACGAAACCACCCTGCCGCCTAAAGCCAAGTTAATCTGACAAGACCAGGTGCGCCTCACTTGAAATGAGAGAGGTAAAATGATACCTCTTTACTGGTTTTTGAGGGCATTCAGGAAAAGCAAAAGCACGAACTGGCGAGGCCGATAAGACTGGGCGGCGCATGTGGGTTTCTTTTCTTTTGGCCAAAGCACTTGGCCAACTCGGCGAGTGGCCCGAGGCCTCGAGAAGACGCGCTGTCCTTGGCCGACACGCGGCGTCCGCTTTTTAGGGGGAGGGGTGGTCTCGATTTCTAATTGGGGGGCTGCAAGACCGACGCGTGGGGAGTCATTTTTTGAACCGTCAGTTCAATATCTAAAAATTAATGTGTTAACAGATATTCGAACCACCCGAAAGCCGCGTTTTCATCTCGCAAGTTTCAACGGGTTCTCGGACGAACCTCGCACCGTTTTCTAAGCTGAATTGCCTAGCCGATACTGTCCAGAGTGCCGCCGGGTTTACATACCTTTCACCGCATTCAGGCCACGATCAGCAGGAACAGCGAAACAAGGACGACGATATAAATCTCCGGTCCAAAACTGACGAACGATTTTGCAAATCTCTTACGCATGAGCGGTCCAAAGCCTTTTTTAACGTTAATTGTTATCGGCCGCGCGGCAGAAATTTGACATGACCGGGAAAAATTTGCGGCAATTCGCACTTGAAAATGTAGCCACCACTCGCCCGCTCTGTGCCGTTTCAAGGCGCTCTTGATCCTTGCCGCTCGACACTGCTCCAAGCGGCTCCTGCACGCCGTCTCAGCGAGTCAGGTATTCGTTGCTTCAACTCGCCACAAATCTGCCACGTTTTTCCGGGAAACTCCCAAGAAACGGAAGGTTGAGCAGATGTATTCAGTTTACGCAGACGAATTGGAGCGAAAGAGGATTATTCGGTCTTTTCAGCGCATGATGCTGAACGGGATCGTTTTCACGACCTTGCTAGTTGCCGTCGGAATAATTGGGGCAGTTATTTTCGGCGCCTCACTCAGTGAGGCTAGTATCGCGGTCCTTACGGAACCGCCAAAGCTGACCCGCTGAGAACTCTACTTCTGGGTTCCGGGTATAAGGCCCCTACACGGGCGCACCTGACACCCCCTAAACGCGCTTCTGAGTGCCTGCGGATGGGCTGTATGCGCATCTCTCTGCAATCTTGGACGGCATGGGCCTTGCGAAGCCCGTTGACGCGATGGCGCTGGCCTTGCTGGCTTCGCGGCTGGAGGAGGTCGAGATATTAACGGCTATCATCGAGGACCAGGGCCGCACGTATCAATCCGACACCGGCTTGTGGAAGGCCCGGACAGAGGTTGCCCAGCGTTCTGAGGCCATGCGCCATGCGCACGCCTTGTTGACGGAGTTTGGTTTGACGGCTGCGGCTAGGTCGAAGGTTGCGGCAAGTATTCCCGAGGCAGAAAATCCTTTCGCGCAGTTCGACAAGCCGTCCTGATAACTCTGAGTTGGGGCGTTAACCGCCACCGCAGAGCCGTCGGAGAGTTGAATATTTCCAAATTTCAATTTCACTGGCTTCGCAATCGCTCCATACACGACATGAACAGCTCATCAATAGCTTCGAACTTTGTGCGCTCGCCCCTTTCTATTTCTTTGCCAAGCCTGCTTATCAAGTTGCGCTCCGCGTTATTTCGTGTCGGATCGTAACGGGACTCCGCTTTTATTAGCCAAACAGCTAGCAGTTCGCCGGGCACCCCGCCATGCTCTATTGCGTCAAAATAGTAGAGGGCGGCGTCCGTTGAACGCATGCACAATACTTCGAGGCTTGGCACACACACATCCTCTGCATGAGCAATAAATGCCAAGAAAGAAAAGCTAAGAATATTCAAGCTTCGGAACATGGCCTCACAATCGCACGACAAGCGATACTGTCAAAAGACCAGAAATGTCACCCTAGGACGACGAACAGGATTATCGCACCCAAAGTGGCGAAATAGATTTCCGGTGCAAAGAAGACGAGTGAATGTGCGAATCTCTGAAGCATGCCATGTCTGAAAAGCTGTTTACCGTTCCAGCAATAGACGCCGCCCACGGCCCAAGTTTGACGCAACAGGGGAAACTGTTGGGCAAAACATTGCACCAAGAGCCACTAGCGCCCAGCCGAGTGTAGATCGAAGCTTCACGAGAAAGTCATTGATGCCCCCGCCAAATAGTCACGAGGATGACACATTTTATTAGTATCCTAGATTGTCCGTGAGCGGACAATTTCAGCATTATAGGCCCGTCGGTCGTTCAGATCGGCGGGTCAATTTTGACTGGTGGTTTCGTCCCCGCATCGCCGCCATTGCCCAGCATCAACCGAACGTCCGCTTATCTGACAACGCCGGGGTCCGTGAGTGGTGGTGTGTGAGGGCTTTTGGGGAATCGAGCCGCGAAGCCGAGGGCATGTTTTCCGCCCAATTCTGTTACCCCAGATGTTACCCCGAGCGCGAAAGCGGCCAAGCCCCAGAGGTTCGCCTAGCGAAAAACTCCGGCAAATATTTGATTATTAAATGTTTTTGTGGTGCCCCCACACGGACTCGAACCGCGGACCTACTGATTACAAATCAGTTTTCTTGACACCTCAACACCTCACAAATCAAAACGTCTAGTGCGAAAAAACTCCTTGTTTAACAGGGGTTTCGATCCTATGTTAGTGAACGTTACTAACACAGGGGAACAAGCCAAAACACCCCCTGTTGTTCCCCCAGCGTTCCCCCAGGGGAACATTTGAGAGGAAATCAAATGGCCAAGCTAACCGCCGCATCCGTTGAGAGGATCAAGCCAACCGAGAAGCGCCAGGAGATACCCGACGCCCTCATGCCTGGCCTCTATTTGGTTGTGCAGACCTCCGGAAAACGTAGCTGGCAGGTGCGTTACCGGGCGGCCGGGGTTCACCGCCGCATGACCCTCGGGCGTTATCCCCTCGTCGGTCTGGCCGAAGCGCGCGAAAAAGCGGCCGATGCGCTGCGCGCCGCTCAAGATGGCGGTGATCCCGCTGCGGACCAGAAGGCGGCGAAGGCCTCGCGCCTCTCCAGCGACAATACCGTGCGATCTCAAATCGACACATACCACAAGCGCCACCTAAAGACCCTGAAGACCGGCAACGCGGTGATGCAATCACTACAGTTTAATGTCGTTCCCGTCTGGGGCGACCGCGACGTAACCGACATAAGCCGCCGTGACATCGTGCTTCTGCTCGACAGCATCGTCGATGATGGACGCGCGACCACCGCCAACCGGGTGAAGGCCTATCTCTCCAAATTCTTTGGCTGGTGTGAAGACCGTGGCGTAATCGAGCAATCACCAGCAATCGGACTAAAACTCCCGGCGAAAGAGAAATCCCGCGACCGTCCTCTGAACAACGGCGAAATCCGCCTTTTTTGGCTCGCATGCGATATGGAGCCAGCCCCTTGGGGGGCGTTGTTTAAGATTCTTCTTCTGACCGGCCAGCGAAGCGGAGAAGTCGCCCGAATGCAATGGGGCGACATTGACGGGGAAGGAGTCTGGCGGCTCTCGACGACGAAGAACGACGAGCGCCATGATGTGCCCCTACCCCAAGCCGCTAAGGACATTATTGACGCCCAACCCCGCCTCGGCCCCTACGTCTTCACAACTAGAGGCGACACCCCGGCCCTATCAACTAGCAAGCCAGCTGCGCGTATCGCCTCTCGGATGAGCACTATTGCAAGCGAAGAAGCCGGAGAGCCGGTCACAGTCCCGCATTGGCGACCGCATGACCTGCGCCACACCGTCAAGACCGGCCTCGCCTCGCTTGGTGTAAGTCTGGAAATTCGCTCTCGCGCCACCAACCACCTCTCGGACATTCCGCCCATGGACCGGCGATATAATCACTACGATTTCACCGAGGAAAAGCGGCGAGCGCTGGACGCGTGGTCGCGGCTGGTGATGGACATTGTGGAAGGCGGCAGCGGCAACGTGGTCCGGCTTACGGGGGAGCGTAGCAATGCCTAAGATTTTCTCCGACGCGATGCATTCGGTTTCGGTCGAGGAACTCAAGGACGAAGCCGCAATAAAGGCGTTGGTCGATCAGATTAACCAGAGTTGGCCGACCGCCGAAAGATTACCGCAGCTAAAAAGCTGGATAGAGCAATTCCTGATCGACGGCGGTTTTCCGCATCCCGGCCAAGTGGTCAGCCGTCCGTCTGAAAAATTCCCCGGCGGAACCGCAACAACTATCGGCTGGGCAGCTATCAAGCAGCAACTAGAAGCGAGCGACAATGTCGGGGTGCGTGATGGCGACATACCGCTAGAGTATCTGCTGGCCGATTTTTACAGGGTTCTGGTAGAGGCGGAGCGAGCATACGAAAGCGGTGACCCTGACCAGATTTTTTCGCATGCCGTAACGCTCGGGGGGGCTATCACTCAGCTATCCATGCGGCGGGTGTTTCTTCCCTCAGTGACGCGCGGCGAAAAGGTTGCGGGTGGCAGCAAAAACGCGGCCCATGCGACGAATGCGCGGCATGAAGAAATGCGGAAAACGCGCTTCGCAAGGTTGCGCGGGTTGATGGACGGCCGGAACCTTTCCCTGAGCAGCGCGGCGGAAATATGCGAAAAAGAAGGCTTGGGCAGCGCGGCGGCGATCAAAAAGCAATGGAACCGCAATAAAAGTCGGGACACCTAGGCCGCTGTCCCAATCCCGGGGGCGTAGTTGTTTGCCAGCGTTTGTTAAACGAAAGGCAACAACATGGAAAATCGGAAACGTATTTCAGCCAATGCAGTCCGCATCTTGTGCGGCGACGTTAGCGACATGACCTTGTGGCGCTGGCTGAACGATCCGGCGATGAACTTCCCGAAGCCGTTTTATATCGCCCGCCGCCGCTACTGGCGCGAAGCCGACATATTGGCTTGGCTCGATGCGCAAGAAGCGAGCGAACCGGAGACTTCGGACGCCGAGCTTGAAGTCCGGGAAGCCTCCAGGGAGACTTCGGACGCCGCCGCTGGAAGCTTTTCCGAGCTTGAGGCGCAGGAAGCCTCCAAAGTGGAGGTTGCTCAATGACCCAGAAAAGCGAAAACCCCGGCGCGCTGGCGGGCGCGACCGGGGGAAGTAAGGTAGGAAACGGTCATGAACCGCAAGATAATAGATATATTAAACTTGCCTTTCGAGCAATTCATTTCACGCATTTCCACGACCTGAAATCGGGCAGCATAGAACCGCTGGCCCGCATCGGGGGGGCGAGCGAATGAACGCGCGAGACCTGACCCTTACCCTTCGCGGCAAATGGCACGGCAGTTACGGCGTGGCCCCGTGTCCGGTCTGCCAGCCCGAGGCCCGGCGCGACCAAGACGCACTGACCCTTGGCGATGGCGACGATGGGCGCCTATTGCTCCATTGCAAGCGCGCCGAGTGCGATTTTCGCGACATACTGACGGCCGCCGGGGTCACGCCCGGCGACTATCGCCCGCCCGATCCGGCTGCGGCCGCCCGGCGCAAGGCCGAGGCGCAAGCCGATGCTGAACGCCGGGCACGCCAAGCGCGGCATTGCTGGGAGGAAACCCGCCAGATCGAAGGCACCCCTGCCGAGGCTTATCTTCGCGGCCGGGGGATCACCTGCCCCCTGCCGCCGACGCTGCGCTTTCATCCTGAGTGCTGGCACGGGCCGACCGCGAAACGCTATCCGGCAATGGTGGCTCGGATCGACAACGCTGACGGCTTCGCGGTGCATCGCACCTACCTTGCCCCGGTTGAGACGCGAAAGGCGATGCTTGGCCCGACCCGTGGCGGCGCTGTGCGGCTCTCTGACGGGGCTTTTCGCCTTGTGGTGGCCGAGGGCATCGAAACCGCGTTGTCGCTGCTTTCGGGGCTTCTGAGCGAACCCGCGACGGTATGGGCGGCGCTTTCGACAAGCGGCATGGCCGGATTGACCCTGCCGAAAAGGTCAGGACGACTGACCATTGCCCCTGACGGTGACGACGCAGGCCGCAAGGCCGCGCATGCCCTGGCAGAGCGCGCGGACGCTCTAGGCTGGAAGGTCTCGCTATTACCCGCGCCCGATGGGCGCGACTGGAATGACATTCTAACCATGAAAGGGGATGCAGCATGAACGCCCCCGAACCTATCCCGTTCAAATCCGAAGGCCCTCAACCTCTGATCCGCGAGGCCCCGGCGGCCAGCCTCTATCCAGTCGCCGCGTTAGGGCCGCTTATGGTTCCGGCTGACGCGCTAGCCCGCGCAACCGAGGCCCCCCTTGCTCTATGCGCCGGATCGGTGCTGGCGGCCGCCTCCCTGGCGGTGCAAGGGCTTCGCGACGTGCAAACGCTAGGCGGTGCCCGGCCTGTATCCCTGTTTCTTCTCACGGTGGCCGAAAGCGGGGAGCGAAAAAGCACGGCCGACCGGCTGGCAATGCGCGGTGTGCGCACCTTCGAGGGCGACTTGCGCCAGGATTACGACGACGCCCGCGCCTCATGGAGCGATGCGAAGGAAGTCTGGGAGCGGCAGCGCGGTGCGATACTCAAGCGCGCCGATAAGAACCCCGACACGACACGAGCCGACCTGGCCGCATTGGGGCCGCAACCGCAACCGCCCTTGCGCCCCCAGATCGTGACCGGGGCCGCGACGATGGAGGGGATCGTAAAGAACCTGCCCGAGTTGCGCGCCTCTCTCGGCATCATGACCGATGAAGGCGGCTTGCTTCTCGGGGGACACTCCATGAAGGCGGAAAACAAGCTGGCGACGCTGGCGACGCTGGCGGCCATGTGGGACGGATCGACACTAGACCGCTGGCGGGCCGGGGATGGTATCGCGGCGCATGAGGGGCGGCGGTTTTCGGCGCACCTGCTGATCCAGCCAAGCGCGGCCGAGGCGTTCCTGGCCGATCCCCTTGCAAACGGCCAAGGGCTATTGGCGCGCTTTCTGACCTGTCAGCCTCAAAGCCGGATCGGTTACCGTGACCGCATGGCCCCGGATGCAAACGCCGAGGCCGAACTTGACCGCTTCGCAGATCGGATCACCGCGCTTCTGGGGCGCGACCTGGCGCTTGCCGAGGGGCGTCGGAATGAACTGGCTCCGCCCGTGCTGCCGCTCTCACGCGAGGCCCGCGCCCTTCTCGAAGCCTTCGCCCGCGAAACGGAATGGGCGCAAGCCCCCGGCAGGCGGTTCGAGAATTGCCGCGCTTTCGCGTCGAAGGCGGCCGAACATGCCGCCCGGCTGGCGGCCGTGCTGGCACTCTACGCCGACCCTGACGCCCCCGAGGTGACGGCCGAGGCAATGGCAAACGGGATCGACCTGGCGCGCTTCTATCTCGAAGAAGCCGCGCGGGTGCAAAACGCGGCGGTTATTCCACCTCACATCGCGGACGCCGAGCGGATGCGCCGATGGCTTCTCGGATCATGGGAGGAAGATTGCATTTCCGTGAAAGTTGCCGCCAATCGCGGCCCCTTCAAGATTACAGAACGGACGCGCAATGCGCTTCGCCTTCTCGAAAAATATAAGTGGCTGATCGAAGAGCCAGGGGCCGTCGTGGATGGCGCGCACCGCCGCGAAGCGTGGCGCGTGGTGCGGCCATGAGTTTTGAAGGCAAACGCCAGATCGTTCCTACTTCTCCTACTCTTCCTACCAAGGGCGGGCGTGAGTGGCGAAAAGTAGGACGAGTAGGAAAAGTAGGAAGGGTTAGCGACCTTTCAGGAAAAGCGCATTTAGCCCGCGATCACTTCGAGGAACGCGCCGCGATCCGCGAATTTGACGGCGGCCAGACGCGCACCGAGGCCGAGCGCGCCGCACTGTCTGAGGCGGCGGCGGCCGTGGGGCTGGCCCCTGAAACCCTGCAATCGCTTTGGGCGCACAGTAACCAAACCACCAAAACCAAAGGAAACTGACATGACCAACAACGTCAAAACCAATCCCGACCACCTGCGCACGGCCGAAGCCATCGAACACCTGATCACTCAGACGGTCGAGGAAGGCGGCGACGTTCGCTCCGTCGCTAGCTCACTTTTCGTCCAAGGCTGCGAGCTGTTTCGCGTCGCGCACGGCTTCCACGGTCCGGACGGCCTGGGCCGCGCGCTGGACAAAATGAAAGCCTATGCCGAGAGCCATCAAGCCGCCGTGGACGAGGTAGCGCGACACGGCCAAAGCGGGCGGGCGTGATCGCTCCGGGAGGTGCGCTGCACTTGAAATAAATGGGGTAAAATGATACCTTCTTTGTGCTTGGCGGCGCTCAGAAAAACAAGAAACACCGCTCGCCACCACCTTCGCGCAAAAAACAAAATCAAGAACTGCGGAGCAAAAACACAGGGGGCGCATGCCGCGCACTCCGCGAACTGAGGATATGAGATGAAAATCGAGCAAATTCAAAAACAGCACACGGCAAAGCTAACGGAAGCGCGTGCTGTCTGTCGGAAAATCAAACCCGGCCTCCCTGAAAAAGAAGCCCGCGCGCTTGAGGACCAATTCGACAAGCTGATGGACGAGGCCGACGAGCTGCGCGACCAACTGTTGGACGCCCAAAGCGCCGACCCTCGCCGCCCGTTTGGCGGCGACGTTACGCAGCGCGGCGTGGCAGACGCAGGCGAAGAACGGCACACCAAGGCGTTCACGAGTTGGCTGCGCGCCCCGCAAGACCAGCACACCCGCCAGGCCTTGCTCAACGCTGAATCCGAAACGCGCGCGGCATCTGGCTTGACCGGCGCGGCTGGCGGCTTTGTGGTCCCTGAGATCATCCAAACCCCGATCCTGGCACGGGCACGCGATGAAAACCCGTTCCGCTCACTGGTGCGCGTGGTCAATGTCGAATCCGGTGATGTGAAATTCCCGCTTTCGGAAAGCGATGCAACGAATGGCTGGGTGGGCGAAACCGGCACCCGCACCGCGACGACCGAGCCGACGCTGGCGAGCAAGACACCGACCTTCGGCACCTCTTATGCCTATGTCAGTGCGTCCGAGGAATTGGTCGCGGATGGCTTGATCGACATTGCGCAATGGTTCACCGAAGAAGCGGGCCGCGCCTTGGGTGACGCGGAAATGACCGCGATCATCTCGGGCAACGGCACGGACAAGCCGACCGGCCTCCTCAACACCGCACCGGAAAGCGGGGCAGACGGTAGCCGCACCGCTGACGCCTTCAAGTATATCGCGAGCGGAGCGGCCAACGATCTGGGGTCTACGATCGGCGACCTGCTGACCGACACCTATTACGACCTCAAAGCCAGCTACCGGGCGCGCGGGACGTGGTGCATGAACAGCGCCACGGCATCGGTCATTCGCCAGGTAAAAGACCAGAACGACCGGCCGTTGTGGGGCGATAGCTTGGCCGAGGGTCAGCCCGCAATGCTGCTGGGCCACCCGGTCGTGATCGCGGAAGGCATGCCCGACATCGGCACCGACGAACACCCGATTGCCTTTGGTGACTGGTCGCGCGCCTACATCCTTGCCATGCGTGGCGGGTTGCGGGCCACGGTCGATGATAACATCAGCACCCCTGGCCTCGTGAAATTCTACATTCGCGAGCGTCTCGGCGGCTGTGTTTACGACGAAAACGCGCTGCGCTTCATCAAGTGCGCGGCAAGTTAATCGAATGGCCCCGGCGCGGTTAGCTGTGCCGGGGCAACGAGGCAGGGTGTGCCTTGGGTTTCGTCCTATCGGCCCGAAACACTCGGCCAACTCGGCGAGTGGCCCAAAACCCCGAGAAGGCGCGGTGCTTCGGGTAAAGCGCGCGGCGTCACAAGCAAATGGCCCCGGCGGCGCGGAGAGGGAGAAAATCCCTAGTCGGGGATCAAGCTCGGCGACCTCCTCCTAAGGAGCCGAGAGGACGCGGCGACTTTGACCGGCGCGCGGCGTCCAACCTCCCACATCAATGGGGAGGGGATGGCAGATCGCTCCCAAGGGGGTCCGAAGACCGCGCGGGGGGGTCACTTTTTTGCACGGCCAGAATTGAGGGCAAAATCCGAGAGGTTTCGATATGAAGGGCAGGAAGCCAATTCCGAACCAAATGAAGATCGTTCAGGGCACGTTCCGGCCTGACCGGGTGAAGGGCAACGCGCCTGCGGTGCCGCCCGGCTGCGCAGAGCCGCCTGAATGGCTGTCTGAGCGCGCTGCGGAGTTGTTTGCAGGCTTGTCCGCGATCTTGGACAGCATGGGCCTTGCAACGCCCGTTGACGCGCTGGCACTGGCCCTTCTGGCTTCGCGGTTGGAGGAGGTTGAGGTATTGACGGCGGCCATAGAGGACCAGGGCCGCACTTATCAATCCGACAGCGGCTTGTGGAAGGCCCGGCCAGAGGTGGTGCAGCGTTCCGAGGCCATGCGTCACGCGCATGCGCTGCTAGTCGAGTTTGGCCTGACGGCTGCGGCACGGTCCAAGGTTGCGGCAAGTATTCCCGAGGCGGAAAACCCTTTCAAACAGTTCGACACGCTATAATGAAAAGACTGGTTCTGCGGGCGTTGGGCACACCTGTTTAGCCGCCGTTGGGTGAGAAGCGACTGATGGCCGCTCTAAACCCAAACTGAATGATTGTGCGCCTGCTTACCTGTCCAGTTTCCTCAGTATTAGCAGTCCTGATACCCCTCGCACATTACTTGTCCTGATGCGCTCGCACTGGTTTCCTTCGTGTTTCTTTTTCATCGTGATCCGCTGAGTTCATAATGAAAGCGAAAATCAAAATGGTTCAAATTGGCAGTTTTCAAGAATGATTACGTTATCTCTCAAACGTGAAAAATGTCCAACTATCCTATAGGCAGAATCTGAAAGTTTGGCAGCTGCAATTCGTTCTTCAGTGCCTGTCTGGTGGCATTGAAACAAACCAAATTCAAAAAACAAATCTACGGAATCGGTATTTTCGTTCTTCATTGCTGGCAAGCCGTTCACACAGACCGATTTATCCTTGGCTCCAATAGCCACTTCGGTGAGCGTTAGTCTTCCGGAAATCACTTCCAAAACATCTAGACGATATACATCAGGGCTATCGTTACATGCGCTATGATATTCTTGTGCGTTCGAGATGCCGCCCCAGACCAACGACAACAGTAACAACACAATAAAGCCATTCCGAAAACGCATCCTACTCACTCTCCTGTGTGTTCTCTGTTTTTAATTGTGCCACGATCGCAGCAAGTGGAGCAAGTCTGACGCGCCGATTCTGGCGGGTGGAACTCTATCTATCCCAAGACGACGAGCAGGAATATCGCGCCCAAAGTGCCGATATAGAATCCAATTCCGTGCCGGAAGATTGTGTGTCCAATTCTCTTAAGCATGCCATGTCTGAAAAGCTGTTTACCGTTCCAGCTATAGACGCAGCCCCCGGCGCAAGTTTGACGCAACAGAGGAAACTGTTGGGCAAAACATTGCGCCGGGGTCCGTGAGTGGTGGTGTGTGCGGGCGTTTGGGAATCGAGCGGCGAAGCCGAGGGCATGTTTTCTTGCGAATATTATTGTTCCCCCGGTGTTCCCCCAAGCACAAAAACCCCCAAGTCCCAGAGGATTGCCTAGCGAAAAAATCCGCCAATCATTTGATTTTTATTGATTTTTTGTGGTGCCCCCACACGGACTCGAACCGCGGACCTACTGATTACAAATCAGTTGCTCTACCAGCTGAGCTATAGGGGCACGAGCGTCGAAATACGCAATGGCGCGCCCGCGCGCAAGGGGGAATGATCAGCGGTTCGCGCGTGCCAGCAACCCGACCGCGACCAGCCCGACGGCGATGATCAGAACGGCTGCCGGGGCGGCGTCGCCCAGGTTTTCAAGGCTGGCCTCGTTGTGAACGCGCGTTGCCAGCGTGTCATAGTTGAAGGGCCGCAGCAAAAGCGTCGCGGGCAACTCCTTCACGCAGTCCACAAAGACCAGCAGCAAGGCCGAACCGATCGAGCCGCGGATCAGCGGGTAGTAGACTTCGACGAGCGTCTGCCCCTGGCTGCGACCCAACGACCGTGCTGCCATCGGCAGGCTGGGCGAAACCCGTCCCATGGCCGCATCCGCCGCGCCCTGTGCGATGGCGAAGAACCGAACCGCATATGCCAACACCAGCGCAAAGGCCGAGCCTGTCAGCACCAGCCCGATATCGACGCCTGTCAGGCGCTCGAATGTATCGGCCATCCAATTGTCCACCGTGGCCAGCGGGATGAGAATTCCCACCGCCAGGACCGCGCCCGGTGCCGCATAGCCAATCGTCGTCACCGGCAGCAAAAGCCGCGGCAGGCTGCGACCGGAGAGCCGCACGCCATAGACAAGGAAGACGCCCGCCAGAACGGTTGTCACAGCAGCAAGGCCTCCTACCGTCAGCGTGTTGCCAAGCGCCCGCAGCAGGGCCGGATCGGACCATTCGGTCACGTTCGCCAGCGCATGGCGCAGGATGACCGTCGCCGGCAGGACGAAGCCCATGCCGAAGGGGATCAGGCACAATACCAGCGCCAGCACCGCGGCACCGCCGCCCAGTTCCTTGCGTTCAATCGGACGATGACGGCTGGACAGATTGAAGAACTGCACCCTTCGGCGCGACAGTTTTTCCAGCGTCACCAGCAGGATCACCAGGACCAGCACAACGCTGGCAATCTGCGCCGCCCCACCCGCATTGTTGCTTTCCAGCCAGACGCTGAATATCCCGGTGGTCAGCGTCTGCACCGCGAAGAAATCCACCGTTCCGAAATCGTTCACGGTTTCCATCATCACAATGGCGACGCCCGCCGCGATGGCCGGGCGCGCGAGCGGCAACCCAACCCGCCAGAACCGCGCCATGGCGCCGGCGCCCAGGCTCATCGCCACCTCTTCGGAACTTCCCGACTGTTCGCGGAATGCCGCGCGCGACAGCAGGTAGACATACGGGTAGAGCGAGGCGCTCAGCACGATGATTGCCGCGCCCATCGAGCGGATTTCGGGGAACCAGTAATCGCGCGCGCTTTGCCAGCCGAACACCGCCCGCAGCCCCGTCTGCACCGGCCCCGCATATTCCAGCAGGTCGACCAGCGCATAGGCCCCCACATAGGCCGGGATCGCCAGCGGCAACAAAAGCAACCACTCCAGCCAACGCGACAAAGGGAAACGGTAGCGCGCTATGATCCATGCCGCACCGGTGCCCACCATCGCCGTCACCAGGCCCACCGCCCCCATCAACAGGGCCGTGTTGCCGATATACCGTGGCAACGTGGTCGCGATCAGGTGCGGCCAGATATTGTCGCTGGGAAAGAGCGCCAGCCCCAGAACCGACACGATCGGGGCCAGAACGATCGCGGCAATGGCAATCGCCCCGGCCGACCAGGGATCGGCCCAGCCGCGCCGGCGGCGTGCCGCATCGTGGGTGAAAGTCTCAGCGCTCATGCGTGCCCTGTTGCCCGATTTCGGTTTCATGGTCCAGAAAAGACCTTATACTGCGGAAAAATGGCGCGGGAAACGGCCGGCTGCAACAGGTCATGCATCGACTTGTCCGAACCGGCACGCAAGAGGCACGAGGCCACGCATGCAGGTGATGTTTCACGCGGGCGTTCACTGCACCGATGATGATCGCGTGCTCAAATGCCTGCTCAAGAACCGGGGCGACTTTAGCGATATCGGCTCGCTTGTACCGCCGCCCGGGCGTTATAGGAAACTGCTACACCAGACGCTTGTCGCGCTCAGCAATGCCGAGCCTGCCCCGGATGCCCGCGACATCCTGCTCGATACCATCCTCGATGGTGAGCAGGCCGACCGGCTCTTGCTGTCCAACGAAAACCTCTTCTGCATAGCCAAGCTCGCGATCAACAACGGGGTGTTCTATCCCAACGCCGCGGTGCGTGTAGGTCAGTTGAAATCGCTGTTCCGCGGCGATCAGATCGAGCTTTTTCTCGCCATTCGCAACCCCGCGACCTTCCTGCCCGCGCTCTACGAAAAAGCGCCCGTCGAGGATTTCATCGAACTTACCAGGGGCACAGATCCCCGGCAATTGCGCTGGTCCGAACTTGTCTGGCGCATCCGCACCGATCACCCCGACGTGCCGCTGACCATCTGGTGCAACGAAGACAGCCCGCTGATCTGGGCTCAGATCATCCGCGAGATGGCCGGCCTGAACCCCGGCACCAAGATCAAGGGCGGTTTCGATCTTCTGGCCGAGATCATGACCCGCGATGGGATGAAGCGCTTCCGCGATTACCTCGCCAAGCATCCGGTGATGACCGAGATTCAGAAGCGCCGGGTCATGGTTGCCTTTCTCGACAAATTCGCCCGCGAAGACATGATCGAGGAAGAGCTCGACCTGCCAGGCTGGACCGAAGAACTCGTCGACGAACTGACGGAAGCCTATGACGAGGACATGTTCGAGATTTCACGGATCCCGGGCGTCACCTTCATCGCGCCCTGAACGGGCGCGCGGGCTCAGCGCATGCCAAGGGCTTCCTTGTACATCTCCAGAACCGCCTCTTCCTCGGCAATGTCGTCGGCATCGCGCTTGCGCAGCGCGATCACCTTCCGCATGACCTTCACGTCATAGCCCCGCGCCTTGGCCTCGGCCATCACCTCCTTCTGCTGGTCGGCAATGTCCTTTTTCTCGGCCTCCAGCCGCTCGAAACGCTCGATAAACTGGCGCAGCTCATCCGCGGTTACACGATAGCTGCTTTCGGGGCTGGCGGTGTCACTCATGGCTCGGGCCTCTTGCGGTTTCGGGCCCTTTGACTACCCGGCCCGCCTGCCCCCCGCAAGGGGGTATCGCGCGCGGGCCTTGCCCTTTGCCCGCCAATCCGATAGCCGCAGCGCAACATCGCACAACGCGGGAGAGTTGGCATGCAAATCCTGATCTGGGGCGGCGCCGCCGTGACACTGGCAGGCATCGCGGGGCTTATGTGGTGCATCCTCCAAGTCGCCGCTGCCAAGCGTGAAAACCTCGAAGAGGATGCGCTGCGCGTGCGGCTGGCCCGCCTCGTGCCGGTCAATCTCGGCGCGCTTTTCGTGTCGGCGATCGGTCTCATGATGGTGGTGATCGGGATCGCCCTGGGCTAGTCAGTCGCCAAATCCGCGCCCGTATTTCACATGCTCGTCCAGCAGCGGCGCATTGCGCCACAGAACCGGGTCCTCCGCCGCATATTCCGCCAGCGCCCTGCGCACGCGCAAAAGCCCCATGGTCTCGGCCGCTTTCATCGGTCCACCCAGGGCGCGCGGCATACCCAATCCATGGGCGGCAGCCAGATCAATCTCGCCCGGGCGCGACACGCGCCCCTGTTCCAGAAGCTCCAACCCCTTCGATACCAGCGCCAGCAGGATACGGCGGCGGATTTCCTCGGCCCCCGGAACCGGCCGGTCGATCAGTCCGCGCCATTGTCCCAGGATGTCGTGCAGGGCCGGATCATGCTTCGGCGCCCCGTCGCCATCGTCGTACCGAAAGAACCCCTTGCCTGCCGCGCGCCCATCGCGCCCGGCGGCCAAAAGGGTTTCGTTCAAAGACCCGGCCGCCCCCATGCCGCCGATCGCCGCCAGTCGCGTCGGCTGCGCGCGCACCCCTTCGCGGTCGATCATCGCGAATGGCCCGTAGCGCCAGCCAAGCGCGGCATCCACGTCCCAAGGCGCCGCGCCACGGGCCACGCACCATTCGGCCGCGGCAAAAAGCGTTGCCGCCAAAGTCTGGATAAGGCCGCCGTTTGCAGGCCTGAGATGCAAAACATACTTGCCCAAGGCCCGGAACAGGGCTTCGACCCGCTCCCTGGCTTGGGTCTCGGTCCCGTGGCCGACGACGAACTCGACCAGACGGGCCTTCTGTGGTGGTGGCTGAAAGGCCGCGCCCATGATCCGTCCGCCGAAAACTTCGGACTTGTCCCCGGAATGCAGCGCCACGCCGCTCGACAGCAGGATCGGCACATCGCCCGTGGTGGCGCCCATCAAAAGATCGGCCACTTCGTCAAGCGCGCCCACCGGCACCCCGCTCGCTTCGATGACAATCTCGCCGCGGCTCATGTAATCCAGCGCATCACCCCCGGAAATCCGCGACAGGTGTGCCTGCGCGGCCCGGCCATCCAGCCTGCCACTGTCAACGGCTTCTCGAAAGCTCTCGCCGATTTCGCGGATCAGCCGTTCCGCCCCGCCCGCCGCGCGTTCGGCAACATGCACATTCATCTCGGCCTCAAGGCAGGCGATAGCCAACCCCCGTGCCATGCGACCCTCGCCGAAAATCACCACGCTTTCCGGTGCCGCGACGCGTGGTACCGGGACCAGCCGTTCGACGCGCGCCATGTGCAGCAACGCGTCGGCCCGCGTGGTCTTTCGCAGATCACCAAAGGCAACTTGCTCATAGTTCAGACCGACCTCGATCGGCAGAAGCTGCGCGGCTTCGACACAGTCGATGGCGCTGCGCAGTTCGGGCGATAGGTCGGCCCTGGTTCTCCAGTCCGCAATCACCCCTTGAAAAGCCAGCGGATCCTCAAAGCCCGGCGCCTCTCGCGCCTGGGGCAGATGCGCCGCGTGGGCAAACTCCCTGGCGTGGCGCGCCGCCGCTCCAACCACGTTTTTTTTGACGATCTCGGCAAACAGCGGGCGCAGCGCCGCATTGTCGGCCAGGATCATTCGCGCGCCGGCAATCAACTCCAGCGCCACCCCCGCCCCGACAAGACGGGGCAAGCGCTGTGTGACGCCCGCATAGGGCAGAAGCCCCAGTTCGATCTCCGTCGCGCCCAGCTTCGTGCCTGCCACCGCGACCCTCAGATGCGCCGCCAGCGCCAGGGCAAGCCCGCCATCACGCACCGCACCGCGCAACGCGGCGACAACCGGCTTCGGAAAAGTCTCGATCCTGCGGCACAGCGCGCCCAGCCCTTTCGCCGCATTGCCGCTGCTGATCTCGGAAAGTGACGGACCCGCCGGAAAACTGCGCCCCTGCCCCGTGATCACGATGGCGGTAACAGCGGGATCATCTTCAACCGCTGTCAGTGCCGCCTCGATTTCCTTGCGAACGGACTCGTTCAACCGGACAGGCAGTTCGCCCACGCTCAGAACCGCGATCCCGTCTTCGACCCGATATGCGAGGCCCTGCGCCACGTCCTGTCCTTACCCCCGGAAAACCGTTCCTTGCCCGGGTCGAGTGTTGGACAAAGCGCTGCGCTGCGCAAGCCCCGGATTGATCCGGGCCCGGGATCAGACCGGCAAATTGTCGAACTGTGCTTCTATCGCAGCGTCGTCCTGCCGCTCATCCAGTGCCCGCAACCTGTCGGGCACCTGCTCGCCTTCGGCGGCCATCTTGTCGACCAGCGCCTGGATTTCCGGCTGCAGCTCGTGGCGCTTGTCGTCCGGCAATGCCTCGATCCGGCTTTCCAGCGTCTCGAGGGCTTTGACGAAATCGGTGCTTGACATGTCAGCCTCCTGAAATTGGGTTCACCCGCCCGATAGCAGCCTGCTCAGAGGCTCGCCGCGCAGGTCTTGCAAAACGGCGTATCCGGAACCACGTCCAGCCGCGCCTCGGAAATTTCCTCGCCGCATTTGGTGCAGAACCCGTATTCTCCGTCCCGCATGCGCTGCAGCGCGGCACGGATGCGCACGATCTCCTCCTGCCCGGCCAGCCCCAGGCTTTCGAGAACTTCGTCATCCTCGCGCTCGATCGCCTGCTCTTCCCAGTCTTTCGAGGGGGTTTCGTCCAGTTCCGCTTCGATTTCGTGCAAACGCTCATCCAGCTCACCCAGACGTTTGAGAAGTCTTTCGCGGTATTTTTCGTGCGAACTCATTTGGTTGCGTTCCTTTTTCCAATTTTGCCGATCATCCCATGCAATGGGCGCCCAGGCATTGATACAGGTCAAGCGTTTTCATGCCCGGAGGCGGCTTGAAACACATGCGAAAACGAATATATGAGATGTACCTAAGCAACTGACACAGGCAAATTCAAGGAGTTCCCAATGTCCCCCGACGTCAAAGCCTTCTTCGACGACGCCACGAACACCATTTCCTATGTCGTGCGCGATCCCAATGGAACGTCCTGTGCCATCATCGATTCCGTGCTGGATTTCGACTATGCCTCGGGCCGCACCGATACGGCCTCGGCCGATGAAATCATCGCATGGGTCCGGCAGGAGGGCCTGAGCGTGGAATGGCTCTTGGAAACCCATGTCCATGCCGACCACCTGTCGGCCGCGCCCTACATCCAGGAGCGCCTGGGCGGCAAGATCGGGATCGGTGACCGGATCAAGATCGTACAGGATACCTTCGGCAAGGTCTTCAACGAAGGAACCGAATTTCAACGCGATGGCTCCCAGTTCGACCGGCTCTTCGTCGAAGGCGACAGCTTCCATATAGGTCAGTTGCGCGGCGACGTGCTGCACACACCGGGACACACGCCCGCCTGCCTGACCTACGTGATCGGCGACACCGCCTTCGTCGGCGATACGCTCTTCATGCCCGATTTCGGCACGGCGCGGTGCGATTTCCCGGGCGGCTCGTCGGAAATGCTCTACGACTCGGTCCAGAAAATCCTTTCCCTGCCCGATGAGACCCGCATCTTTGTCGGCCACGATTACAAGGCACCCGGCCGCGAGGAATACGCCTGGGAAACCACCGTCGGAGAACAGAAGGCCAGGAACGTGCACGTGGGTGCCGGCAAATCGAAGGATGATTTCGTCAAAATGCGCGATCAACGCGATGCGACCCTTGCAATGCCCAAGCTCATCATCCCGTCGCTGCAGGTGAACATGCGCGCCGGCCGCATGCCCGAACCCGACGCCCAGGGCGACGTGTTCCTCAAGGTGCCCGTGAACAAACTCTGACGCGGCAATTCGCCCTTTCGGTTCAAGGCGCGGGCGCTGGACAGGCGCCCGCGCGCTGCTTAGAAGCCCGGCCATGGACATTCGCACACTGACCCCCCGCTATTCCGTGTCGCCGCAGATTTCCGTGGCCGATGCGCAGGCCATCGCCGATGCCGGCTTCACCACCGTCATCTGCAATCGCCCCGATACCGAAGTCACCCCCGACCAGCAGGCCGAGGCGATCGGTACGGCAATCGAAGCCGCCGGCATGGCCTTTCACGTGCTTCCGGTCACCCATCAGGGCATGACGGCAGACCTGATCAGCGCCCAGCGCGACATCGTCGACACCGCGCCGGGTCCGGTGCTCGCCTATTGCAATTCCGGGACACGCTCGACCTTTGTATGGGCGCTGGGCCAGGCCGGGATCATGCCCGCAGACGAGATCATCGCGACGGCAGCGAGCGCAGGTTACAATGTGTCCCAGCTCGCCCCCTACCTGGGCCAGAAGATCACCGCCAGCTGATCGGACCCTGCGGCGGTCGGCCTCTTCCACCGCTCAAGGCCCGTACAGCCGCTTAAACCGCATCGCCATCTCCCAGCGACAATTCTGGCAGGTCTGACAAATCTCCGAGGTTGGTCAACTCTTCCATGGGCCCCATTTCGCGCGGCGTATCTGCCGTATCGGGATCTGCCGCCACGGCTGCAGCCATCGGGGCGGGAAGGCCCGGCGCATTGCTGTTCTCACCAGCCGCCACTCCGCCAATCCGTTGGCCCTTCGCATCCGGCATGGCCTCATCGGGCAGAACCTGTGGCGCGTCGGGCGCTGCGGATTCCTTTGCCGATGGATCGGGCGCCGGCGTCGTCAGGCGGACCGCGCGAAACCCGTTGATCTGCCCCAACCGGCATTCGCCCAAGGGCCGGTCCCGTCCGGCTTCCAGCCGGGTCTTGGCAAGCGCATCGCGCGGAATGCTCAGCACCTCCCCCGGTGTCAGTTTGCCCAACTCCGACAAGGACATGCGCAGCCGACATAAAACCGCTTCAAGCGGCGCTTCGGCGACCATCAGGGCGCCCTGCCCCAGTTGCAGTGCTCCAGCATGCGTTCCCTTGTCGGCTTGCTCGGTCCCCGGGGTCTGCGCCGAGGCATTTTCCTGTGCGTGCGGCCTGACCGGCAGGGCCAGCACCATTTCCCCCTGTTTCGCACCCGGACCTATATCCAACGCCAGACGGAACAGGTGGAAATCCGGTGCTTCCAGCAACAGTCCAAGCATCCGGGCGCTTTCGATACGCGCCCCGAACCGGAAACCTTCGGCCCAAAGGGCAGCGGCCTGCCCCTCCAGGTTTTCGCGAAGACCGGCGAGGGCCGCATCCAGCAAAGGGGCCGCCATCGCGGCATCGGTCTGCGTCGCGGCACGGGGATCGGCCGGGCGCGGCAGAACCTGGCCCATCGTCTGCATCTCGATCAGCCCTGCCAGCATCTGCACATCCATCGCCGCCGCGCCCAGGGCGCCATCCGGCCCGTCCAGAACCATCAGCAACTGCGTGTCGTCAAAACTCGACAGAACGGCATCCTGACCCGCCCGGATGATCTGAACACCCGACACCGTCAGGGCCAGTTCGAACAGATCCTCGGCCGCCCGCGACAGGGCCAGGCGCATGGCACGCGCCGGGCTCATCACCCGGGCCTCGTGTTCCTCGCGTCCCGTCCGGGCTTTCCGCCGCAAGACCTTATGTGTACTGGTTTCGTCCATAACCTCCGCCGCCGCTGGACGCGGTCACCATGTGGGCATCCTAGGTCGGATTTGGTTACGATCCCCTTAGCGGCGGGCGTTTTACATCACGCTACCGGCGGATTTCGGCAAGGTCACTCGAAACGCCGCACCGCCCTGGCCCGGCAGATAGGCGACATTGCCGCCCAGCCTCAGCATGATCTCGCGGCAGATCGCGAGCCCCAGACCGGCACCGCCGGCCTTCTGGTCGCTGACGCGGGCGAATTTTTCAAACACCACGTCCTGCTTGTCGCGCGGGATACCACTGCCGTTGTCGATGAAATCAACCGCGATTTCGCGGGCGCCATCGCGCACTGCGATGCGCAGTTCGGGCGCTTCGGCATCGCAATATTTCTGTGCGTTGGCGATCAGGTTGATAAAGACCTGCGCCAGGCGGTCCAGGTCGGTCCGCAGGGCAATGCGCTCGCCTTCGGTTTCCCGCGTGATCGTCAATCGCTCGGTGCCGCTCGTCGCGGCCACCGCATGATCCAGCACACCCAAGAGCATGCCGCGCTCGATATTCATGCTCACCTGGCCATTCTCCAGAACGCTCAGGTCCAGAAGGTCATCCAGCAGCCGGGTCAGGCGCACCGCCTCGTCGTGAATGATCGACGAATACTTGCCCTTGTCCTGCTGGCTCAACCCCTCGGTATCGCGCAGGATCTCCGAAAAAGACCGGATCGATGTCATGGGCGTTCGCAACTCGTGGCTGATCTGGCTCAGGAAGGCGTCCTTTTGCACGCTCAGCGCGGTCAGCTTCTCGTTGGCCTCGCGCAATTGGCGCGCCGTGCGCGTCAACTCGGCCGACTTGGCTTCCAGCTGGCTCGAATACTCCATCATCTGCGCGGTTTCATCCGCCACGGCCATCAGGTCCTCGACCGAAACGCTGGCGCCGCCCACGATCTGGCCCACCATGGCATGCGCCGTCGCCGCACCCACCGACCCGGACAATTCCCGCTCCAGCGCGTTCAGGAAATCCGGGCTCGGTTCGGGCAGGTATCCCGCAAGCCCCTGCCGCCGCGCCTCGGCCTGGAACAGAGCCTGCGCTTCGCGCGGGCCCAGGATCCGCTGCGCCATGATCAACAGATCTTCGCTCTGCGCACCCCCGCCGGCCCAGCTCTGCGGGCTGGCCGAGTGCTGGAATACGTTGACGAACTGGGCGCCCTGCAGCCGCTCCAGCGGCGATGGAAAACTCAGAAGGGACAGGATGACAAAGGCCAGCGTATTCAACGAGATCGACCACAGGATCGCGTGAACCAGCGGATCAAGTCCCGCAATCCCGAAAAGCGCCTGCGGCCGCAACCAGGCAATCCCGGCCGGCCCCTGTGCCAGAACCGCCTCCGACAGGATCGCACCGGGGCCGAAGCTCGGCAGCAACATGCTCCAGGTCCAGACCGCGAAGCCCACCATCAGTCCCGCCAGCGCTCCCAGCCGCGTGGCGCCACGCCAGAACAGCCCGCCCAGCATGGCAGGCAGGAATTGCGCCACCCCGGCAAACGACACCAGCCCGATCGCCGCCAGCGCCGCACCGCCACCGGAAAACCGGTAATAGAGGTATCCCAACAGCAGCACCGCCGCGATAGACAGGCGTCGCGACAAAAGGACAAGGTTGCGCACATCGCCGGAAACCATCGCGCCGCCATGCGCCACGCGCAGCCAGATCGGCATCACGATATGGTTCGATACCATGGTCGACAGCGCAATCGCCGCCACGATCACCATCGAGGTGGCCGAACTGAACCCCCCAAGGAACGACAGCATCGCCAGCCCCGTCTGCCCTTCGGACAGCGGCACCGTCAGCACGAAAAGGTCCGGGTTGGCCTCGGGCGGCAGGCGGTTCAGGCCGACCACCGCGATCGGCACCACGAACAGGCTCATCAGCATCAGGTAAGTCGGGAACGCCCAAGAGGCGAGCTTCAGGTGATCCTCGTTGTCATTCTCGACCACCAAAACCTGGAACATCCGGGGCAGGCTCAGGAATGCCGCCGCCGACAGGAAGATCAACCCGGCCCAGCGCCCGCCTTCTATCTGCCACGTGCCGATCTCGCTGGCATCGATCTGCTCCAGCATCGGGCCGATACCCCCGCTCAGCCCCCAGACGACGAAAACCCCGACGGCCAGCAGGGCAAAGAGCTTGACCACCGCCTCCAGCGCAATCGCCATGACCACCCCGTGATGGCGCTCGTTGGCATCAAGGTTGCGGGTGCCGAACAAGACCGTGAACAGCGCCAGGCCCACTGCCACCCACAATGCGGTCGACCGGCTGTCACTCAGCGGGGTACCCTCGGTCGACCCCGCGAAGGCGGCAAAGGACAAGGTCACCGATTGCAGTTGCAGCGCGATATAGGGCGTCGTGCCCACCACGGCCATCAGCGTCACCAGCACGGCCAGGATGGTGGATTTGCCATAACGGCTGGAAATCAGGTCGGCGATCGAGGTGACGCGCTGTGCCCGGCCCACCCGCACCATCTTGCGCAGCGCCCACCACCAGCCCACCATCACCAATGTCGGCCCGATATAGATGGTCAGGTATTCCAGCCCCGACCGCGCCGCATACCCGACCGCGCCATAAAACGTCCACGCCGTGCAATAGATCGACAACGACAGCGTATAAACCAGGGGCGAACGCAGCCAGCGCGCCTGCCCCCGCACCGCCAGGCGCTCGGCGATGAACGCGACGAGGAACAGAAGCGCCACATAGGAAAGGCTGACGGCAATCAGGATATTGAGCGTCGCCATCACATATCCGTTTCCGACACGTCGCGATTGCTGTTCTGGTCGGGATCATAGGCCTGAACGTCGACATGGCGCGCCATGACTGCGGCGATCAGGGCCAACCCCGCCCAGATGCCAAAGATGTAAAGAATCGCCGTCGACGTCGCTGCCGTTTCGCTCCACAGCATCGGCACCGCCCACAGTAGCGCGCCGACCACGGGCAACATCCGCAGCCCGTCGATCAGCCGGCGCCGTCGATAGGTCGAGCGCTCCAGGAACACCGGCGCGCGCCCGGGCGTGCGCTCGGACTTGCTGCCGGCCTTGCCGTCCAGGTCGCTCACGCGTTCACCAGCGACCGCACGGCTTCCAGCACCTCGGCATTCGAAAACGGCTTGGTCATGAAACGGTTGGCCCCGGCCTTTTCGGCCATCTCGCGGTCCTTGGTCTGCCCGCGCGCCGTCAGCATCAGCACCGGCAGGTTGCGCGTCTCCGGCGCCTCGCGCAGCGCGCGCAGGATGTCATACCCGCTGATTCCGGGCAGCATGACATCCAGGATAACGACATCGGGCGACTTTTCGGCGATCGCGGCCAGCGCGGTCTGGCCATTGGAATGGGTGTCCACCTTCCATCCGTCGCGCGACAGGATGAAACTGACGGCCTCGATGATGTTCGGCTCATCCTCGATCAGCAGGACAGACTTGCCCATTCTTCGGTTTTCCTCCCCACGGGCTGCTTATTGTTCGCAGCCCTTGCATTCTTATCGCCAAACTCGCGGCCCAAGTCAAAACCCATCCGCCATGATCGACGGTTCACGCCGCGCGCTGCAATCGGCACGCGGGCAGATACGACAGCTCGCACCGACCTGTCGCAACTCCTCGGCCTGCCCCGATGACGGCAACAACAGCATATGCCCCTCGTAAAGCGGATCGGCTGCCCAGGCGGCCGCATCCTTCGGCAATGCCACCGCGTAGGCGGTAAAGGCCTGCTCGTCGGTCTGCCCCGCCCCGCGCCCCAGCTGCCCGACCCGCTCGATCACCGGCACCATGGGGCGGCTCAGCGCGCGGAACAGCGGCCAAAGCGGACAGGCCGCCGCGAACCGCGGCAGCGCAAACCCCTCGACCGGTTTGCGAAAGGTCAGCGTACCCGAGGCATCGCAGATCACCAGCCCGGCCTCCAGTTCCGGCAACGCGGCAAGCCTCCGCATCGCATGGCCCGGATCAATGCCAATCTGCGCCGCGATTGCCATCGGGTCCGGTCCGGTCCGCTCCACCGCGCCGCGCAGGGTTTCAAGGCTCAACGCTTCCGCGTCATCCAGGTATCGCTCCAGAATCCGCAACGCCTGCGCCGCCGCGCTGGCCGATTCCAGGTCGTCGGCCGCAGCGATGATATCCTCCGGTCGCGCGCTGCCCGCCTCCAGGTCCGGGAAATGGAACTGGCGGCTCTCCAGGAATGTATCCACCTCTTCCTGAGGCGAGCGTACAGACCGTCCGGCATCGCTCGCCCCGTCGAGGAACCCCACCAGGGCCTGCGCACCTTCCGCCAGACGCTGGGCATCCTCGTTGATGTTACGGTGAAACCGGTCACGCCATTCCGGTTCGATCTCGCGCGTCTCGGCCAGGATCGAAGCGGTCGAACGAATGGCGGTAACCGTGTCCAGCACCTCGTGCAGGGTCTGCGCCAGGTGCGGATCGTGGGTCAGACGGTCGGTCAGCGTTTCGACCGAACGCTGCAATCCGGCGACCTGCTGCCGCTGCGCGGCCACCAGCCGCGCCCAACCCGGGTAGCGACCGGCGAAATCCTCAACCGCCTCCACCTCCGCGCCCTCCTCGCCGGCCTCGGCCGCTGCATGCCTCAGCCGCGCGATCAGGGCGGCCTCCGCCCCCTCGGCCAGCAGCGACGGCTCGACATCAAGAACCGCCGCGATATCAACCAGCAGTTTGCCTCCGATTCTGCGGCGATTGTGCTCAATCAGGTTCAGGTAGGATGGCGATACACCGACCCGCCCGGCCAGTTCAGACTGCTTCAGGCCCTGCAGAACCCGGCGTTCGCGTATCCGGCTGCCGGTCAAAGATGTTTTCGGCATGATGATTTCCCCGCCTTTTCAAGGTGTTTCTGCGCCGTGACGTGAATTTTTTTACAAAAACCGATAACCTACTGTTCATAATTTTACAAAAAAATTGTTACTCCCCAAGCCATTGTTGCGAAGTTTTCTTGCGATGCGGGATAATGGATTTGCACATCTGTGCCCGTGGGGAGGCGCTTGAGGAGGTCCTCCCCATCTCATTCGTAACGGGAGGAACTCCATGACCAAATCCAACCTCACGCGTCGCGGCGTGCTCAAGACGGGTGCCGTTGCAGGCGCCGGCGTGGCACTGCCGACGATCTTCACCGCAAGCTCGGCCGCCGCTTACACGAACGAGCCGACCGGCAGCTCGGTGACGCTGGGCTTCAACGTGCCGCAAACCGGCCCCTATGCCGACGAAGGCGCCGACGAACTGCGCGCATTCGAACTGGCCGTTGAACACCTGAACGGTGGCGGCGACGGCGGCATGATGAACACCTTCAGCTCGAAAGCGCTGAAAGGCAACGGCATCCTGGGCAAGAAAGTCGAATACGTCACGGGCGACACCCAGACCAAATCGGACGCAGCCCGCGCCTCGGCCAAGTCGATGATCGAAAAAGACGGCGCCGTGATGATCTCGGGCGGCTCGTCCTCGGGCGTGGCCATCGCCGTGCAGGGCCTCTGCCAGGAGGCAGGCGTCATCTTCATGGCCGGTCTGACCCACTCGAACGACACCACCGGCAAGGACAAGAAGGCAAACGGCTTCCGTCACTTCTTCAACGGTTACATGTCGGGCGCCGCGCTGGCGCCGGTGCTGGCCAACGCCTACGGCACCGACCGCAAGGCCTATCACCTGACCGCCGACTACACCTGGGGCTGGACCCAGCAGGAATCGATCGCCGCTGCGACCGAAGCGCTTGGCTGGGAAACCGTCAACAACGTGCTGACCCCGCTGGCCGCCACCGACTTCTCGTCCTACATCGCACCTGTTCTGAACTCGGGCGCCGACGTTCTGGTTCTCAACCACTACGGCGGCAACATGGTGAACTCGCTCACCAACGCGGTTCAGTTCGGCCTGCGCGACAAGATCGTCAACGGCAAGCAGTTCGAAATCGTCGTTCCGCTCTACTCGCGCCTGATGGCCCGCGGTGCCGGCGAAAACGTCAAGGGCATCCTTGGCTCGACGAACTGGCACTGGTCGCTGCAGGACGAAGGCTCCCAGGCATTCGTCAAGTCGTTCGGCACCAAGTACGGCTTCCCGCCGAGCCAGGCCGCACACACCTGCTACGTGCAGACCCTGCTTTATGCAGACGCGGTCGAACGTGCCGGCACCTTCAACCCCTGCGGCGTCGCCGAAGCCCTCGAAGGCTATGAATTCGACGGCCTGGGCAACGGCCCGACCCTCTACCGCGCCGAAGACCACCAGTGCTTCAAGGACGTGCTGGTCGTGCGCGGGAAAGAGAACCCGACCTCCGAGTTCGACGTTCTCGAGGTGGTAGAAGTCACCCCGCGGGCACAGGTCGAGTATGCACCCGACCACCCGATGTTCGCAGGCGGCAACCTCGGCACCTGCAACCCGGGCGCCTAAGCCTGAAAACGTGCGCAGGCCGGGGACGCCCCGGCCTGCCCCCAACCCTCGGATGGCGTGCACCGCTCCCCGCACGCCGTCCGTCCATCCATAGGTGGGGAAAATGGACGCAATCATCCTTCAAATTCTGAACGGGCTCGACAAGGGCTCGGCCTATGCGCTGATCGCGCTGGGCCTTACGCTCATCTTCGGCACGCTCGGCGTTGTCAACTTCGCGCACGGCGCGCTCTTCATGATCGGCGCTTTCTGCGCAGTGACACTCACCAAGTTCATGACCTGGGAAGTCGCCACCGGCGAAGTGCAGAAAACGGCCTGGGGCTCGGAAGTCCCCGTAACCAAGCCGCTCTTCGAAAGCTGGTTCGGACCTGAGGTCGGCGGCGCGCTGATCGACTGGTCGGTTCCGCTGGCGATCCTGTTCTCGATCCCCATCATGATCATCATCGGCTTCGTCATGGAGCGCGGTCTGATCAAGCATTTCTACAAGCGCCCCCATGCCGACCAAATCCTCGTGACCTTCGGCCTGGCCATCGTGCTTCAGGAAATCATCAAGGCGTTCTACGGCGCCAACCCGATCCCCACCCCGGCGCCCGCGGCCTTCAAGGGCAGCTTCGATTTCGGCGCCATGCTGGGCTTTGATCCCAACGTGATCATCTATCCCTACTGGCGGATGGTCTACTTCGCCTTTGCCGCCGTGGTCATCGGCGCGGTCTTTGCCTTCCTGCAGTTCACCACCTTCGGGATGGTCGTGCGCGCCGGCATGGCCGACCGTGAAACCGTCGGGCTTCTCGGCATCAACATCGACAAACGCTTCACCATCATGTTCGGGCTGGCCGCTGCCGTGGCAGGTCTTGCCGGGGTGATGTATGCGCCAATCAACTCGCCGAACTACCACATGGGCATGGACTTCCTCGTGCTCAGCTTCGTGGTGGTCGTCGTCGGCGGCATGGGCTCGCTGCCCGGCGCGGTTGCCGCCGGCTTCCTGCTCGGCATTCTCGAAAGTTTCGCGTCGATGAACCAGATCAAATCCCTTCTCCCGGGCATCGACCAGATCATCATCTACCTCGTTGCCATCATCATTCTGCTCACCCGCCCGCGTGGCCTGATGGGCAAAAAAGGCGTGATGGAGGACTAAGCCATGCTCGGACTGAACAAGAAAGACACCACGCTACTCATCATCGTTGCGGCGCTCACGCTTCTGGCGCCCTTCATCCTCAACCCCTTCCCGACCGAAAGCGGGCTGGCACAGTTCAACGCGGGCTACCCCGACCTGATGCAGCGCTTCGTGATCTTCGGCATCTTCGCCATCGGGTTCAACATCCTCTTCGGCCTCACCGGCTACCTCTCCTTCGGCCACGCGGCCTTTCTCGGGGTGGGCTCCTACTCGGCGGTCTGGATGTTCAAGCTGCTCTCGATGAACGTGATCCCGGCGATCATCCTCGCCGTCATCATCTCGGGGCTCTTCGCTGTGCTGATCGGGTATGTCTCGCTGCGCCGCTCGGGGATCTACTTCTCGATCCTCACGCTCGCCTTCGCGCAGATGAGCTTCAACCTCGCCTACTCGGTGCTGACGCCCATCACCAATGGTGAAACCGGCCTGCAGCTCACGCTCGAAGATCCGCGCGTCCTCGGCCAGTCGGCCACGGCCGACGGCTCGATCCCCGTGACCAACCTCTTCGGCGCCGAAATGCGCTCGACCTACGAAATGGCGGTCGGACCCTGGGCCTTCCAGTTCAACATGGGTTACTACCTCTGCGCCATCATCATGCTGGTCAGCTTCTACCTCGCGATCCGGATCTTCCGCTCGCCCTTCGGCATGATGTTGCGTGCGATCAAATCGAACCAGACCCGGATGAGCTATACGGGTCTCAATCCGCGTCCCTACACGCTCGCGGCGTTCGTCATCTCGGGTATGTATGCCGGCCTCGCCGGTGGCCTGATGGCCTCGATGGACCCGCTCGCAGGCGCCGAGCGGATGCAATGGACCGCAAGTGGAGAGGTCGTTCTGATGACCATTCTCGGTGGTGCCGGCACTCTGATCGGCCCGGTTCTCGGCGCCGGCTTCATCAAGTATTTCGAGAACATCTTCTCGAAGATCAACGACAACATCCTGCATGGCTGGTTCGCCTTCATGCCGGATGGGCTCGAGGACTTCGTCGTCACCATCCTGCACCCGTTCATCGGCAAGGGCTGGCACCTGACGCTGGGCATCCTCTTCATGCTGGTCGTGATCTTCCTGCCCGGTGGCCTCGTCGAAGGCGGCCAACGCATCGCGCGGCTGTTCCGCGGCAAGAAATCGGACGACAAGTCCGACGAAGCCACCCAATCCACTCCCGCCGAATAAGGAGACGTTTCCATGGGCATTCTCGAAGTCAAGAACGTCAACAAACGCTTCGGCGGCCTTCAGGCACTGGGTGACGTGAACCTCAGCGTGGCGGAAAACACCTGCCACGCGATCATCGGGCCGAACGGCGCCGGCAAATCCACCCTTCTGAACTGTTTCGTGGGCAAGCTGATCCCCGACACCGGCAGCGTCATGTTCGACGGCCAGTCGGTGCTGGGCCGCACCCCGCACGAGATCAACCAGATGGGTATCTCCCGTGTGTTCCAGACGCCCGAGATCTTCGGTGACCTGTCGGTGCTGGAGAACATGATGATCCCGATCTTCGCCAAACGCGACGGCGCCTTCCGCATGCATGCGATCGAAAACATGCATAACGAAAAGGAAATCGTCGAAGCCGCGGAGCAGATGCTCGAGGAGATGAACATGGCCGACAAGCGGCACATGCATTCCGCCTCGATGTCGCGCGGCGACAAGCGCCGCCTCGAGATCGGCATGTGCCTCAGCCAGCAGCCCCGCCTGCTGCTTCTCGACGAACCCACCGCCGGTATGGCGCGGGCCGATACCAACAACACGATCGACCTCTTGAAGCAGATCAAGGATGAGCGCGACATCACCATCGCGATCATCGAACACGACATGCACGTGGTGTTCAGCCTCGCCGACCGGATCACCGTTCTGGCTCAGGGCACGCCGCTGGTCGAGGACGATCCCGAAAACATCAAGGGCAACCCGAAGGTGCGCGAAGCGTATCTCGGCGAAGCCGCGTAAGGAGGGGTTCAGATGAACGTCAAACCCGACTTTTCCAAGGGCAAGAACCTGGCCGAGACGGCGCCAGCCTTCCTGTCTGTCTGGGAAATGCAGTCCTACTACGGCGAAAGCTACATCGTTCAGGGCATTTCCTTCAACGTCCACGAAGGCGAGATCCTCGCCCTTCTGGGCCGCAACGGCGCCGGCAAAACCACAACGCTGCGCTCGATCGCACGGATGGACGATCCGCAGGTCAACCACGGCGAAATCTGGCTCGACCACCAGCCGCTGCACAAGATGAGCAGCCACCAGGCCGCGCAGGCCGGCATTGGCCTCGTGCCCGAAGATCGCTGCATCATCCCCGGCCTCACGGTCGAGGAAAACCTGCAACTCGCCCAGATCGCCCCGCCCATCGGCTGGTCGCTCGAACGTCTGTACGAGCTGTTTCCCCGCCTCGCCGAACGGCGCAAGCAGGAAGGCGTGACGCTCTCGGGCGGTGAACAGCAGATGCTCGCCGTCGCCCGTGCGCTGGCGCGCGACATCAAGGTGCTCCTGCTTGATGAGCCCTACGAGGGCCTTGCCCCCGTGATCGTCGACGAGATCGAGAAAACCCTGCGCGTGATCAAGGAGCAGGGCATCACCACCGTGATCGTCGAACAGAACGCCGTGCGCGCGCTGGAACTGGCCGATCGCGCGGTGATCCTCGATACCGGCGGCATCGTTTTCGACGGCTCCGCCGAAGAGGTGCTTGAAAACGAAGAGCTGCGCGCAGAATATCTGGCCATCTGAGCCGGACAGCCCGCCTTCCATCTTTTGCTGCTTGCAGGGGGGCGGGTGCCTGAATTCCTTGAAGATCAGAAAACAAGGCCTGTCATGACCGAAGTGAAAACCTACCCGCCCGCCCCCGATTTCGTGAAAAACGCCCATGTCGACGCGGCGAAATACAAAGAGATGTATGACGCCTCGATTAACGATCCCGAAGGGTTCTGGGCCAACGAAGCCAAGCGCCTGACCTGGAGCAAGGCGCCCACCAAAATCAAGAACGTCACCTTCGCCCATCCCGACGTCTCGATCAAATGGTTCGAGGACGGTGAACTGAACGTTTCGGTCAACTGCATCGACCGCCACCTGCCCGAACGCGCCGAGCAGACCGCGATCGTCTGGGAATCCGACGATCCCGAGCTCGCGCATCACATCTCGTACGCCGAGCTGTCCGAACATGTGAACAAGCTCGCCAATGTCTACAAGCAACTGGGCATCAAGAAGGGCGACCGCGTCGTTCTCTACATGCCGATGATCCCCGAAGCCGCCTATGCCATGCTCGCCTGCAACCGCATCGGTGCCGTGCACTCTATCGTCTTCGCCGGCTTCTCGCCCGAGGCCCTGGCCAGCCGGATCGAGGATTGCGGCGCCTCGCTCGTCGTCACCGCCGACGAAGCGCCCCGCGGTGGCCGCAACACGCCACTGAAGGCCAATGTCGACAAGGCGATGGAAATCTGCGGCGACGTGCAGACGCTGGTGGTCGAACGCACCGGCGGCGATGTGCACATGAAAGAGGGCCGCGACCACGCCTATGGCCCGCTGCACGCTCAGGCCAGCCAGGAATGTGAACCCGAGGTGATGAATGCCGAGGATCCGCTCTTCATCCTCTACACCTCTGGCTCCACCGGCAAACCCAAGGGCGTACTGCACACCACCGGCGGCTACCTGCTCTGGGCGGCCATGACCCACGAGATCGTCTTCGACTACCACGATGGCGATGTCTACTGGTGCACCGCCGACGTGGGCTGGGTGACCGGCCACAGCTATATCGTCTATGGCCCGCTGGCCAATGGTGCCACCACGCTGATGTTCGAAGGCGTGCCAACCTACCCGGACGTGGGCCGGTTCTGGGCCGTGTGCGAAAAGCACAAGGTGAATCAGTTCTATACCGCCCCCACCGCCATCCGCGCCCTCATGGCGCACGGTACCGATCCGGTCACCAAGCATGACCTGTCCTCGCTCAAGGTGCTGGGCACCGTGGGCGAACCCATCAACCCCGAGGCCTGGAACTGGTACGACGAGACCGTCGGCAAGGGGAACTGTCCGATCGTCGACACCTGGTGGCAGACCGAAACCGGTGGCCACCTGCTCACGCCCATTCCCGGCGCGATCCCGACGAAACCAGGCTCGGCCACCCTGCCCTTCTTCGGGGTTGAGCCGGTGGTGCTCGATCCCCAGTCAGGCCAGGAAATCACCGAGACCGAAGCCGAAGGCGTGCTTTGCATGAAAGACAGCTGGCCCGGCCAGATGCGCACGGTCTTTGGCGATCACGACCGTTTCGTCGCCACCTATTTCTCCGACTACAAGGGCTATTACTTCTCGGGCGACGGCTGCCGCCGCGATGCCGATGGCTACTACTGGATCACCGGACGCGTCGATGACGTGATCAACGTCTCCGGCCACCGGATGGGCACAGCCGAGGTGGAAAGCGCGCTCGTTGCCCATCCCGCCGTGTCCGAAGCCGCCGTTGTCGGCTTCCCGCACGACATCAAGGGTCAGGGCATCTACTGCTATGTCACCCTGATGGACGGCGAGGAATACACCGAAGAGCTGCGCACCGAACTGCGCAACTGGGTGCGCAAGGAAATCGGCCCCATCGCCTCGCCCGATTTCATCCAGTGGGCCCCCGGCCTGCCGAAAACCCGTTCCGGCAAGATCATGCGCCGCATCCTGCGCAAGATCGCCGAGAACGACTACGGCGCGCTCGGCGACACCTCGACGCTCGCCGATCCCGGCGTTGTGGATGAATTGATCGAGAACCGGATGAACAAATAAATCACGGCCGGAACTGGCCTGAAACCCAAGGGCCGGCGCGATTTCGCGCCGGCCTTTTCTTTTGCCCCCGCCCCGCGCTTTGCCACGCAGCCATGGGCGGCACCGGCAAAAATCCGCCACCCGCGGAGAAAAATGATAAAGATCAATTCCATCGCGGCGTGTGCCAATAGAGTTCAAGGCACATCAAACTGGAGGCTCATATGTCCAAATCGATTCTCACCCTGGCTATCGCCGGCAGCCTGGCACTCAGCGCCTGCATGCCCATGACCGAGCAGCAGAAACGCGATGTCGGCGGCGCCGTCGTCGGCGGCGCAATCGGGCTGATCACGGCCAAGGCGCTGGATGCCAACGACGAATGGACGGTGCTGACCACGCTGGCCGGTGCTGCTGCAGGCGTGATGGTCGCGCGGAACAGCTCCAACGGCCAATGCGCCTATTCCAATGGTGACGGCACCTATTACACCGCGCCCTGCCCCTGATAGCCTGATCCAGGCCAGTTAGGCGAAACCCCGCGTCTTTGGACGCGGGGTTTTTCATGCCGTCATGGGAATGCCCTTTTCGCCGCCTAGTTCACAAAAGGAAATCCATCATCGGAACCATCCCGTCATCGAAACCCGCCGTATCCAGCAGATCTCTGAACCCGTATTTGCCGACGCAGTACAGGGAAAAAAACTTGCGGAAACCATATGCTTCGATTGCCGCTCCTACCCGATCGCTAAAACCTTCCGCAGTTCCTTCTGCCGGGTTAACCCTTTGGAAACCCACGTTTGAAAAGGTCGTCCCGGTGGGGGCTCCGCGCAAAAGGAGCTCGGGAATGTCTCCAATCGATCCTGTTGGCGCAGGTGCTCCGGCACGCGCCGTCGCAAACCACCCGCCCGCCCCGGCCGCGCGGTCGGGCATGGACAAGGTCGCCTCGCTTCAATCGCATGCAACCGCCACCGCGGCGGCGCCGGTTGAAACCACGCAGGCCGTCCTCCAGGCCCAGGCCGGCGAAAAATCACTGCTCCGCGCCGCGCCGCCCAGATCGTCGGCGCCGATGCCACCGATGACGGCCGTCCTGCTGCATGAGCTTCGGCTGCAGCAGGAACTGGCGGACGTGCAGGCGAAGAAGGAAGAAAAAACCGGCTAGGCCCGCGCGTTACTGCGCGGTCCAGCCGCCATCCACCGGAATCACCGTGCCTGTCACGTTGTGGGCCACCCGCGCGCACAGCCACAACGCCAGCGCGCCGATTTCCGCCGGGTCGGACGTGCGCTTGCTGGGCTGCTTTTCCGACAGCAGGTCGGCCACGCCCCTGTCGCGGTCGCCGCCGAATTTCGCCGCCCGCTCGGCCACCTGCGGCTCGATGATCGCCGTTTCGGTCCAGCCCGGCGCGATGCAGTTCACCGTTACCCCGCCGCTTTGCCTGCTGCCCGCATCGGCATATTCCAGCGCGGCCACCCTGCTCAGCCCCACGAGCCCGAATTTCGCCGCCACATAGGGCGCCTTGTTCTTTGACGCGACGATGCCGTGCACGCTGGCGATGTTCACCACCCGGCCAAAGCCGCGCGCGGCCATGCCCGGCATGATCGCCTGCATGGTGTGAAACGCCGCCGACAGGTTGACCGCCACGATCGCATCCCATGTCTCGCGCGGCATGTCGGCCAGCGCCGCGGTATGCTGGATGCCTGCATTGTTCACCAGGATATCCACCGGCCCCCAGGTTTCGACCGCCGCACACAGCTGGGCAATCGCATCCGGGTCACGCATGTCACCGGCAAAGAACTTCGCCTCGGTGGCGCCCTTCTCCTCCAGGGCCCGGGCCACGGCGGCGCCTTCGGCCTCGCTTGCCAGCCCGTGTACCGCCACCCGCGCCCCGGCCCCGGCCAGCGCCTCGGCCACGGCCAGCCCGATCCCCTGCACCGATCCGGTCACGAAGGCTGTCTTGCCCGTCAAATCCGTCATTTATCCATCTCCTTCAATCGTTCGCGCAGCTCGGTCTTCAGCACCTTGCCGTAGTTGTTCTTGGGCAGCTCCGGCAGCGCGAAATAGGCCTTGGGCCGCTTGAACCGCGCGATGTTGGCCAGGCAATGCGCATCCAGTGCCCCCTCGTCCAGCGCGCAGCCCTGCTCCATCACCACAAAGGCCACGACATCCTCGCCCCATTCGGGATGCGGCCGGCCCACGACGCTCACCTCGGCCACGTCCGGGTGCTCCAGCAAAACCTCTTCCACCTCGCGCGGATAGATGTTGGTGCCGCCCGAAATAATCATGTCCTTCGACCGGTCATGCATCGTCACATAGCCGTCTTCGTCCATCACGCCCACGTCACCCGTCATCAGCCAGCCATCGACGATGGTCTTTTCCGTGGCCTCGGGGTTCTGCCAATAACCCGGCATCACCACGTCGCCCCGCACCATGATCTCGCCGGCCTCGCCCGGTGGCAGGGGGCGGCCTTGGGCATCGCCGATCCGCACCTCGACCGCCGATTGCGCCCGCCCGACGGATCCCAGCCGCGCGCGCCAGCGCGGGTGGCTGCGGTCGCTCACCTCCGCCCGGCTCAGTGCGGTGATCGCCATCGGGCACTCGCCCTGGCCATAGATCTGCACGAATATCTCGCCGAAATGCTCCACCGCCTCGACGATATCGGCCACGTACATCGGACCGCCGCCGTAAACGATGGTACGCAGGCCTTCCCCGGTCTCGCCCATGGCCTTGGCGGCCACCGTCATGCGTTTCACCATCGTCGGCGCCGCGAACATATGCACCCGCCCGAAATGCCGGGCCAGTTCGAAAATCTCGGCCTCGTCGAACCCGCCCGAGGCCGGGCAGACATGCCGCGCCCCCACCATCACGTGCATGATGTTGTAAAGCCCCGCGCCATGGCTCATCGGCGCGGCGTACAGCGCGGCATCCCCCGCCGTCACCTGATCGACATCGACGAAATAGCACAGCGCCATACCCCGGATCATCCGGTGGGTAATCATCACCCCCTTGGGCCGCCCCGTCGTGCCCGAAGTATAGAAGAGCCACGCCAGGTCATCGTCGCCCCGCTCCACCGGCTGCTCTAGCTGATCGGCATCCGCGATCCCCGCAAACTCGGCGCCGCTCACGTCCACGATCCGCGCCGTAACGCCGGCCTCCTCAAGCGCGTCCCCCAGCCCGGGCGAGGTGAACACCAGTTTCGTGCCCGAATCTTCGATGATCCAGGCCGCCTCGCGCCCGTGCAGCTTGGCATTGATCGGCACCGCCGCCGCGCCGGCCATCCAGATCCCGTATTGCACGATCAGGTAGTCGGGTAGGTTCTTCATGAAAATCGCAACGCGATCCCCCGGCGCAATTTCCTGCCCGGCCAGCCACGTGGCCACCTGCCCGGCCCGTGCCCGGAACCCGGCATAATCCGCCACCATCTCGCGCCCGAGAAACAGCGCCGGGTCCTGCCCGCGCACCTGTGCGATCCGATGCAGATAAAGCGCTATGTTCATCTCTGCCTCCCATATGCCCGCAGGATGAAACCACCACGGGCGCGCGTCTGCAATTGCGTAGAAATACGCGCCGCAGGCTTGGCAAGCCGCAGCGGCACGGGCAAAACACTCCTATGAACGACGCCGAAATCGCTTTCGATCACGCCCCCGTCGGCCTCGCCCTGTTGGAAAATCGCGTTATCCGGCGCTGCAACCTGATGTTTGGCGAGATGTTCGGCGGCGCCCCCGGCGACCACTCCGGTCGCCCGATGGCCGATTTCTACCCCTCGCGCGATGAATTCGAATCCATCGGCGCACGTGGCCTTGCCGCGATGCGCGACACCGGGCGCTATTCCGACGAACGCATCATGCGGCGGCTTGATGGCACGCTTTTCTGGAGCCGGGTGCGCGGGCGCTCGCTCACCCCGGATGATCCCTTTGCCCGTGGCATCTGGTCCTTCGCCGACCTGTCCGACGAACGCCCGGTCGTGGCACTTTCCCCGCGCGAACGCGATGTCGCGATCCTCACCTGCCGTGGCCTGACATCCAAGGAAATCGGCCGCGAGCTCGGGCTCAGCTATCGCACGATCGAGGTCCACCGCGCCCGGCTCCTGGAAAAATTCGGCGCGCGCAAACTTGCCGAACTGGTGGCGAAACTCTCGGGCATGCCGCTCTGAGCGCGTTTTTCCCCTCGTAATCCGCCCCGCATCTTCCCAGATAACAGGAAACAGACGCCGCGTGATGGCGGCTTTTCACGTCCGCAGGCTTGCCCTATAAGGCGATAGATGCACCCATGCGCGCCCCCTGTGGGCCCGAACCGGTCGAGGAAACGAATGACGAAGAAACCCAACTCCAACGAAGCAGACGTGGCATTCATCCAGGCCCTTGCAGAACTTCTCAATGAAAACGACCTGACCGAACTGAGCGTGAAACGCGAATACGGCGAGAACGACAGCCTGAATGTCCGCGTCAGCCGCCGCACCGAAACGGTGACCCATGTCGCCGCGGCGCCCGCGCCGGCCCCGGTTGCCGCTGCGCCTGCCGCAGCCCCCGCGGCTGCCCCGGCCGCCGCCCCGTCCGAAGGCGAAGACCTGGCCAGCCATCCCGGCGCCGTTACCTCGCCCATGGTCGGCACCGTCTACCTTCAGGCCGAACCCGGCGCGCCCAGCTTTGTCTCCGTTGGCTCACAGGTGGCCGAGGGTGACACGCTCCTGATCGTCGAGGCGATGAAAACAATGAACCACATCCCCGCGCCGAACTCCGGTACGGTTAAACGCATTCTTGTCGATGACGGCGATGCGGTCGAGTACGGCTCGCTCCTGATGATCATCGAGTAAGGCACTGATAATGATCGAGAAAATCCTCGTCGCCAACCGTGGGGAAATCGCGCTTCGGGTGATCCGTGCCGCGCGCGAAATGGGTATCCAGTCGGTCGCGGTGCATTCCACCGCCGATGCCGATGCCATGCATGTGCGCATGGCCGATGAAACCGTCTGCATTGGCCCCGCGCCCAGCCCGCAAAGCTATCTCTCGATCCCCGCGATCATCGCCGCCTGCGAAGTCACCGGCGCCCAGGCCATCCACCCGGGCTATGGCTTCCTGTCGGAAAACGCCAATTTCGTGCAGGTGGTCGAAGATCACGGCCTCACCTTCATCGGCCCGACCGCCGAACATATCCGCATCATGGGCGACAAGATCACCGCCAAGGAAACCATGCAGAACCTGGGCGTGCCCTGCGTGCCTGGCTCCGAGGGTGGCGTGCCCGACCTGGAGACCGCGAAACGGATCGGCGACGAGATCGGCTATCCCGTCATCATCAAGGCCACGGCCGGTGGCGGCGGCAAGGGCATGAAGGTAGCCGCCAGCGCCGCCGAGATGGAAAAGGCCTTCCTCACCGCCCGCGCCGAGGGCAAATCGAACTTCGGCAATGACGAAGTCTATATCGAGAAATACCTGCAAAAACCGCGCCATATCGAGATCCAGGTCTTCGGCGATGGCAAGGGCAACGCCGTCCACCTGGGCGAACGGGATTGCTCGCTCCAGCGCCGTCACCAGAAGGTCTTCGAAGAGGCCCCCGGCCCCGCGATCAGCCCCGAGGAACGCGACCGTATCGGCAAGATCTGCGCCGATGCCGTGGCCGCGATCAACTATATCGGCGCCGGCACGATCGAATTCCTGTATGAGGATGGGGAGTTCTACTTCATCGAGATGAACACACGCCTGCAGGTCGAACACCCGGTGACCGAGGCGATTTTCGGCGTCGATCTCGTGCGTGAACAGATCCGCGTGGCCGAAGGCCTGCCGATGTCCTTCACCCAGGACGATCTGACGATCAACGGCGCCGCGATCGAGGTGCGCATCAACGCCGAGAAACTGCCCAACTTCGCGCCTTGCCCCGGCAAGATCACCCAGTATCACGCGCCCGGCGGCCTGGGCGTGCGGATGGATTCGGCGCTTTACGACGGCTACTCGATCCCGCCCTATTACGACTCGCTCATCGGCAAGCTCATAGTGCATGGCCGCGACCGGCGCGAGGCGCTCGCGCGGCTCGACCGCGCCCTGGGCGAGCTGATCGTCGACGGCATCGACACCACCGTGCCGCTCTTCCGCGCGCTGCTGGCCGAACCCGACGTCCTCTCGGGCGAATATAACATCCACTGGCTCGAACGCTGGCTGGAGACGAACCTGAACGAGGGCTGAATGCGCCCGCTGCCCACAGGCAGAGGCACACCGCCGCATCGGTGCAGGACATGACGATCACGCCCGCGCTCTTGCTGCACGGCTATTCCATCGGCATCTTCCCGATGGCCGAAGGCCGCGACACGGACGATCTGTTCTGGGTCGATCCACGCCGCCGCGGCATCCTGCCGCTCGATGGGTTCCACATCTCGCGTTCGCTGGCCCGGCGCATGCGCCGCGGCGGATATGTTCCGGCCATCGACGCCGACTTCGCCGGCACCCTGCGCGCCTGCGCCGACCGCGACGAAACCTGGATCAACGCGCCGCTCTTCGATCTCTACATGCAGCTCAACGCGATGGGCCGCGCCCACTCCTTTGAAATCCGCGATGATGCCGGGCTCATTGGGGCCGTCTTCGGCGTCACGCTGGGCGCCGCGTTTTTCGGGGAAAGCATGGTGTCGTTGCGCACCGACGGCTCGAAACTCGCGCTGGCCCATCTCGTCGATCACCTGCGCCGCGCGGGGTTCCTGCTGTTCGACACGCAGTTCATCACCCCGCACCTGGCCAGCCTCGGCGCCATCGAAATCTCGCGCGTGGCTTATCACCGTCGCCTCGAAAAGGCCCTCGCACGCGAGGGCGATTTCATCGGAACTCCTTTGGAAACAGACCCTTACTCGGTCCTGCAGCGCAACACCCAGACATCGTAGCGCGGGTGATCCATCGCGCTCAGCGCCGGGGACGACGCGATCATCCAGCCGATGAAGACCGGGGCATCCCGTCCCTCCTCGATCACCGTGACAAAGGCATAGGCATCGCCCGACGGGTTGCCAGTGGGATACCGGCATTCGCCCAGCGAAACGCGTATCCGCTCCTGGTCGAAACTTTGGCCATTCGCCAGGTCGATATCGCGTACATCGCCGCTCAGCTTGTCCAGCATGCGCAGAACCGCACCCGTGCCGCGGCTCACCTCCTCGGCACCAGCGGCAGTTGCACAGATCAGGCCCAGCGCCAATGCCAGCGCGCTCAGGCGCCTCATTGCGCTGCTGCCTCGTCCTCGCCCCCGCTGCCGACATATTTCAGCAACAGCGAAATCAGCGAGACCGCGCCTTGCGTGTCCAGGATTTCATCGCCCTCGGTGTAATAGAAGGGCGAGCCCCCGGGATAGATTTCAACGAAATTACCGCCCAGCAACCCTTCCGAGGACACCACAACCGCGCTGTCATCGGGAATCTCGACGCCCCTGGCGACCGAGATCGTCGTGTCCGCGCGATAGGTCTCCGGGTTCAGCACCACGTCGGTCACCGTGCCCACCTTGACGCCCGCCAGACGAACATCGGTGCCCACCGTCACCCCCTCGACCGAGCGGAACGACGCGGTCAGCGGATAACCGCCCGACGCTTGCGCAAAACCGGTCATCTGGCCTGCGTAGACGACAAAGCCGATCGCCGCGGCCAGAACCGCGCCGCCGACCAGAACCTCGGTGGTGTTTTCCGACATCTCTTATGCCTTACTCGGGCTGCCAGGCCTCGTAATCGCGCCGCTCTTTCGGCTCGGCCGCCCGGATCGATCCCGGCGGCGCATAGGCCAGCATCGTGCCGGTCAGGTTTTCCTGGTGCGGCTTTTCCCATGACTTGTGCGGCAGCGGCTGTTCCGATGGCGGCGTGTCGAACGTGTGATGCAGCCAGCCATGCCAGTCCGCATCCACCCGGCTGGCCTCGGCTTCGCCGTTGTAGATCACCCAGCGCCGCTTGCCGTCGCGCGACCGGTAGAACCGGTTGCCCTGCGCATCCTCGCCCACCTTCACGCCCTTGCGCCACGTGTAAAGCTGGGTGTTCAGCGTCGCCCCGTTCCACCAGGTCACAGCGCGCAAGAGGGTGTTCACAATGCCCATGGATGCCTCCGCATTTCGTCTTCGTTTCTATGTACCAAATGGCCGGAAACGTCCAGTGCCTGACGAAAAAGGCGGGCATTTCGGCCCGCCTTTTCCAATTCCCCGATGTCGCGCCGGCTCAGCCCGCGCTCGCGCCCTCCTGGGCCGCGGTCTCGGCATAGATGATCAGCGGCTTGGCCTCGGCATGGATCACCGCTTCCTCGTTCACCACCACCTCTTCGACGTTCTCCAGGCCCGGCAGTTCGAACATCGTGTCCAGCAGCACATCCTCCAGGATCGAGCGCAGGCCACGCGCGCCGGTCTTGCGTTCGATCGCCCGCTTCGCAATCGCGCTCAACGCGTCGTCGGTAAAGGTCAGCTTGGCATCTTCCAGCTCAAAGAGGCGCTGGTATTGCTTGACCAGCGCGTTTTTCGGCTCGGTCAGGATGGTCACCAGCGCATCCTCGTCCAGGTCTTCCAGCGTCGCGATCACCGGCAGGCGGCCGACGAATTCCGGGATCAGGCCGAATTTCAGCAGGTCCTCGGGCTCCAGGTCCTTGAACACCTCGCCCACGCCGCGCTCGTCCTTGTCGCGCACATCCGCGCCAAAGCCCATCGCGCTGCCCTTGCCGCGCTGCGCGATGATCCGGTCCAGACCGGCAAAGGCGCCGCCGCAGATGAACAGGATGTTGGTCGTGTCCACCTGCAGGAATTCCTGCTGCGGATGCTTGCGACCGCCCTGCGGCGGCACGCTGGCCACGGTGCCTTCCATCAGCTTCAACAGCGCCTGCTGCACCCCCTCGCCCGACACGTCGCGGGTGATCGAGGGATTCTCGCTCTTGCGGGTGATCTTGTCGACCTCGTCGATATAGACGATGCCGCGCTGCGCCCGGTCGACGTTGTATTCGCTCGATTGCAGCAGCTTAAGGATGATGTTCTCCACATCCTCGCCCACGTATCCCGCCTCGGTCAGCGTGGTCGCGTCCGCCATGGTAAAGGGCACATCCAGGATCCGCGCCAGCGTCTGTGCCAGCAGCGTCTTGCCGCAGCCGGTCGGGCCGATCAGCAGGATGTTGGATTTCGCCAGCTCGATATCGCTCGACTTCTGCGAATGGTTGAGCCGCTTGTAGTGGTTGTGCACCGCCACCGACAGCACGCGCTTGGCCATCATCTGGCCGATCACGTAATCGTCCAGCACATCGCAGATTTCCTGCGGCGTTGGCACGCCCTCACTGGATTTCAGCCCCGAGGATTTGGTCTCCTCGCGGATGATGTCCATGCAAAGCTCGACGCACTCATCGCAGATGAACACGGTCGGCCCCGCAATCAGTTTGCGCACCTCATGCTGGCTCTTGCCGCAGAAGCTGCAGTAAAGCGTGTTCTTGCTGTCGCCGCCGCCAGAGTTGTTCGACATGATGGTCCTTTCAGGCCGTCTTGCATTCTTTCCGGCCGGTTTTCCGACCGCCGCCCCCATTTGGTCCCAAGCTTAGGCCAGAGACCAGCCGGTCACAATGTCAAATTCACCCTTTTTCCGCCGCAGCGGCCGGGCTCATTCGTCCTCCGCCTTCACCCGGCTCTCGACGATCTCGTCTATCAGGCCCCAGTCCTTGGCCTCTTCCGGGCTCATGAAGTTGTCGCGCTCCAGCGCGGCCTCCACTTCCTTGAGCTTCCGGCCCGTGTGCTTGACGTATATCTCGTTCAGGCGCTTCTTCAGTTTCAGCGTTTCCTCGGCATGGATCATGATATCCGTCGCCTGCCCCTGATAGCCGCCACTGGGCTGGTGCACCATGATCCGGCTGTTCGGCAGAGAAAAGCGCATTCCCGCCTCGCCTGCCGTCAGCAGCAGGCTGCCCATGCTCGCCGCCTGGCCGATCACCAGCGTGCTGACCTTCGGCTTGATGTATTGCATCGTGTCGTAGATCGACAGGCCCGAGGTGACCACGCCACCGGGGCTGTTGATATACATGCTGATTTCCTTCGAAGGGTTCTCCGCCTCAAGGTGCAGCAGCTGCGCCACGATCAGGCTCGACATGCCGTCATGCACCGGACCATTGAGGAAAATGATCCGCTCCTTCAACAGGCGCGAGAAGATGTCATAGGCCCGCTCCCCGCGGCTGGTCTGTTCCACCACCATGGGGACAAGCGTGTTCATGTATACGTCGAGCGGATCTTTCATCTGGTCCTGCCTGCTGTTGTCGTTTCGAT
Source organism: Marimonas lutisalis (assembly GCF_005434965.1). Taxonomy (GTDB): domain Bacteria; phylum Pseudomonadota; class Alphaproteobacteria; order Rhodobacterales; family Rhodobacteraceae; genus Marimonas_A; species Marimonas_A lutisalis. The sequence goes on along the minus strand of NZ_SKCI01000001.1, from coordinate 756,275 downwards.
CTCTAAAGAAAACGTCCTAACGGAGTCTTAGTCATGCGTTTCGGGGGCTGCAAGGGCGCCCGGGCAAAACACCTCATCACGAAGGCGAAAAGGGCGCGGCTCGCGCCCCGCCCCCATCTTCATCTTGCTGCAAATATCCCGGGGGGTCCGGGGTGCTGGCCCCCCGGCGCCCGATCCGGATCAGCCGAACATGTCGCTGGTGATGCCGGCGTACCAGCCCACCGATTCCTCGTAGGTCCGCTGGCGCAGCTCGGCATCCTCGCCCACCTGGCTGATGAACCCGTCAACCTTGGCGATCTTCTCGTCAGTCGCTTCATAGGTCGCGCCCACCTTCACGCCGTCATCGGTGTCGATCAGGCTCCAGCAGGTGTTCGAGAACTTGGCCGGGAACACTTTCGAGCCGGTCAGCGCACCGCGCACCGCCATCGCCGCCACCTTGGCCTGGCTGTTGGCCGAGAAGCCTGATTTCGGCATGTCGCCCTGGTTCGTGGCATCGCCCAGCACGTGGATGTTCTCGTCCACGCGGCTCTGCATCGTATGCCCTGAAACCGGCGCCCAGTTGCCCTCGTTAATGCCGGCGATCTCGCAGATGCGCCCCGCCTTCATCGCCGGGATGACGTTGCACACATCCACCTTCTCGACCGCGCCGTCGATCGTCACCGTCATCGCATCGGGATCGACCGATACCTTGTCGCCGCCGAAATCCGGGCCGATCCGCTCGATCATACCACCGTAATGGCGGTTCCAGCCATCTTCGAACAGGCCCTGTTTCGAGAATTTCGGCTTCGGATCGACGATCAGGATCTTCGCCGTCGGGTTCTTTGCTTTCAGAAGATGCGCCACCATGCTGACCCGCTCATAGGGCCCCGGCGGGCAGCGATAGGGGTTGGGCGGCGCGATCATCGCGAAGGTGCCGCCTTCCGGCATCGCTTCCAGCTGCGCTTTCAGAAGCTCGCTCTGGCTGCCGGCCTTGTAGGCATGCGGCATCTTGTTCTGGGCGGTCACGTCCCAGCCGGGCACGGCGCCATCGACGAAATCGATGCCCGGGCTCAGGATCAGCCGGTCATAGGGCAGCACCGCGCCGCCGGCCAGCGTCACGGTCTTGGCATCGCGGTCGACACCAGTGGCCCAGTCATGCACCACGTTGATGCCATAGTCGCTGGCCAGTTTGCCATAGCTGTGACCGATGCTCGAAAGCTCGCGGAAGCCGCCGATATAAAGGTTCGAGAAGAAGCAGGTGTAATACATCCGCGTGGGCTCAATGAGGGTCACGTCGATCTCGCCCTTGCTGTCCTTGGCGATATAGCGCGCCGCGGTGGCGCCCCCCGCCCCGCCGCCGATCACGACGACCCTGGGCTTGCCGTGGCTCGCTGCCCGCACATGCGGCGCCGAAAGCGCGGCCGCCGCCGCGGCCCCGGTGCCGATAAACGCACGTCTGTTCAGTTTCATATGGTCTCCTCCCAAAGTAACACGTTCACTCACGAACGCGGCTGGCGGTCCGGATCATTCCAGCCCGCCAAAATACGCGGCCAGCGCCGCGATCTCTTCGTCCGACAACCGCCCGGCCATCATCTGCATCACCGGGTGCGGGCGGATCTTGCGTTTGTAGGCATGCATCGCCACCACGAAATCGTCCTCGGCCCAGGCGATGATCGCGGGAATCCCGTCATACTCGCCGTCCGTCTGATGGCAGGTGGTGCATTCCGTGCTCAGGTATTCGCCGTATTCCGGGTCGCCGACGATCGCCAAGATCTCGGGCGGCAGCTCGACCTCGTGCTTGCGGGCGGTGGGCGCCGCCTCGGGAATGTTCTGCGGATTGTCCGAGAACTGGCGCAGATAGGCCAGCACGTCGGCACGCTCCTTGGGCTCCTCCAGCCCGTCGAAACTCATCCGCGTGTCGCTGACAAGCGCCTTGGGATTCTCAAGGTAGGCATCCAGGTTCTCCAGCTGCCAGGTCATGCCCAGCCGCCCCTCGCGGATCAGCCCCTTGGAATACTTGAAACCCTCGATCGTGCCCGCCGTGCGCCCGAAAATACCGTTCAGATGCGGTCCGATCCCGTTCTCGGCGCCCTGGCCCACCTCGTGGCAGCCCATGCAATACTCGAACACCTCTGCGCCCGCGTTCACATCGCCGATCAATTCGGCCTGCTCCTCGGCCCACCCTGCACTCGCCAAAGCCAGACCAAGCGCCGCCGCGCCCCAGAACTTACCATACATCCGGATCGATCCCCTGTTCGCGTAGTTTCTCGAATTTGTCCTGAAGGTACCGCTGGAACGTCTGGTTGCGGTAATCCTGCGTCACCACGTATTCCAGCGAACTCAGATAGTGGAACGGCTTCAGGTATCCCGGCATCCGGAACGTCTCGGCCTCCTTCAGCGTTCCCGCGCCGGCGTTCTCGGCGTGAAACAGCATCGTCGTCGGCGTGAAGTTCACCGACCACTTGGCTGCCAATGCGCGCTCCTCCAACGCCTCGCCGTCGAAATCCAGCACCTCGCGCGATCCGAACATGTCCAGCTGGATCACGTCGAAATGCGCGGTGATGTAGTCGACGATCTCCTGACGTTGGAAATTGACGTAATGCAGCTCCCGGCAATAGGGACAGCCATTTTGCTCCCACAGGATCATCAGTCCCCGCCCATTCCCGGCCGCCGCCTGCAGATCGTCGCCCAGTTCCAGGAAACTGTCCATGAACCACGGCTGCTTGTGCAGCCCGTCATCGCCCAGTTCGACATGAACACCACCATCGGCAGCGCCCGCCGCAAACGCGGGACCCGTCGCAGCCATCGCGGCCGCGGACATCAGAATGCCCCGCCGTGTCAGCATGGTAAGTCCTCCCTGTTACTTACCACTATGACACGATTTTCATTCAGATCAAAAAATAATCGAATATGTGCAGATTTGCATAAAAAGGGGGCCGCAACCGCGGCCCCCTTCAAAAATTCACAGGTCCAAGCCCCTTATTCGGGGAAGGATTTCAGGTATTCGATCACCGCGGCGATATCGTCTTCCTTTTTCAGACCGGCGAACGACATCTTGGTTTTCTTGATATAGTCGCGCGGCTTGGCCAGGAACTCCGCCAGGTTGTCTTCGGTCCAGACCATGCCCTCATCGGCCATTTCCCGGATCGTTTTCGAGTATTTGAAATCCCCGACATGGGCAAAGGGCGCGCCGACGACACCGTTCAGAACGGGGCCGGTGCGGTTCTTCGCGCCATCGCCCACCTGGTGGCAGGCCTTGCACTTCTTGAAGACCTTCTCACCCGCCTCGACCAGGGCCATGTCCAGCGCCGGCTCGGCTGCCGCTTCCTGGGCGGCGGGCTCTTCGGTGGCTGCCTGCTCTTCGGTCGCTTCCTCGGCGGCCGGCTCTTCCGATGCGGCCGCATCGTCGCCCTCGGCGCTGTATTTCGCCTCGCGGGCCTTGCGGGCCTCGGCGTCTTCCGGCGTCACGTCGATGATGGCGGCACGGGCCGTGATCTCAACGGCATCCTTGCAGTCCGACATGCAGACCTCGGCCTTGGCGAATTCTTTCAGCTCGCCATCGGCACGGTCATCCATGAAGAAGTTCGCTTCGTTCGGCAGCGGCACTTCCAGGAAGTTCTCTTTCGACAGGACGAAATCGTCATCCACCAGGTCATTGAGATACATCAGGTAGGCGACGATGGCATAGACTTCGTCATCGGTCAGGCTCTGCGCATCGCCGAAGGGCATCGCGCGGTGCACGTAATCCCAGACGGTCGACAGGTAGGGCCAGTACGATCCGATGGTCTTCACCGGGCGCTCGTTGGTCAGCGAATCCTGCCCCCCGGCCAGCACCGGCCAGCGGCCCACGGCCTCACCGAAATCGCCGTGGCAGACCGAGCATTTCTCGGAATAGAGCTCTTCGCCATCCATGACCGAACCCGAACCCTCGGGCAGGCCCAGACCATCGGGGCGCACGTCGATATCCCACGCGGCTACCTCATCGGGCGTCGCGGTGCGGCCAAGGCCCAGTTTCTCTGCGGCCACCGGCGTCGCAAGCATCGTCGCTGCGACGGCAGAGGCGGTCAAGGCATTAAGAAATTTCGACATTTTCCGCCTCCCCGTGCTTGTTGACATACCAGGTCTGGATGCCGTTGTTGTGGTAGATCGAGTTGGTGCCGCGATACTTGCGCAGCTCGTCCTTGGTCGGCTGCACGTAACCGGTGCTGTCATGCGCCCGGCTCTGCAGAAGCAGGTCGCTGCCGTCCCAGTCGAACTCGAAATAGAACCGGTGCATCGACTTGTCGAGCGACGGGCCGCTCATGCGTGCCTCGTGCCAGTTCTTGCCGCCGTCGATGGTCACGTCGACCCGCGGAATGGTGCCGCGGCCCGACCACGCCAGGCCGGTCAGAACGGTCGGCCCCTTGCCGTGCAGGATCGGCGCCTGCGGGCTGGGATTGGTGATGACCGATTTCGCGTCCATCTCCCAGGTGAACCGGCGCGCGGTGCCGTCTTCCAGCAGGTCGGTGTATTTGCTGGTTTCCTCGCGGTGGTGCCACGGCTCGTCGCCCACTTCGATGCGGCGCAGCCATTTCACCCACATGTTGCCTTCCCAGCCGGGGACAACCAGGCGCAGCGGATAGCCCTGCTCGGGGCGCAGCGCCTCGCCATTCATCTTCCATGCGACCAGGCAGTCATCCAGCGCCTTCTCGATCGGGATCGAGCGGGTCATGCCCGACGCATCCGCGCCTTCCGGCAGGATCCACTTGCCGTTGGTTTTCACACCGGCTTCTTCCAGCAGGTGCTTCAGCTTCACGCCGGTATACATCACGTTGTGGATCATCCCGTGCGTGAACTGGCAGCCATTCAGCTGCGAACCGCGCCATTCCATGCCGCTGTTTGCCGCGCATTCCAGGAAGTACACGTGGTTTTCCCGCGGGAACCGCATCAGGTCCGCCATGGTAAAGACCAGCGGCGTGTCCACCAGGCCGTTGATCATCAGCCGGTGCTTGGCCGGGTCGATATGCGCCGCGCCACCGTGGTGACGCTCAAAGCACAGGCCATTGGGCGTGATGATGCCGTCCAGCTCGTGCAGCGGGGTAAAGTTGATCGAGCTGACCGGGTCAGCCGTCAGCCATTCCACCGTGCGGCGCTTGACGTGAGATTCGAATTCCGAAGGCTTGCCATAGGGGTTTACGTCCACCCCATCGCCAAGCTCGTTGTTCCAGGGTTGCACCTCGGTGATCAGCGGATCACCGGCAGCGTGCGCTGCTCCCGCGCCCGCCAGGGTTCCTCCCACAGCCGCGGCACCTTTCAGAAAGGCGCGCCGCGAGGGCTTCTTGCCCTTGAAGCTGACCGTCATTGATTCTGCCTCCTGTTTCGCAAACAAATTCCTCATATTGAATTTGTCTTCAGATGAAAACCTACATATTCACATTAGCGAATAAAAAGATGCGTGTCGATGCAACCGCGGCGCCGGTTTTCCTAGAATCCCGCGTATCTATTGACTTGGCGTTACCAAACCCGGACACTTTGTCGTGAGCAGTAAACCGCGAACAATGCGCGGACCGGACAGGTATCCATGGGTCAGGACAATCCGTTTTCCCGCCAGCCGGCCACTGCCTTCTGGCGCACCGGCGTGGCTGAACCGGGCCTCTACCGCTATGAAAACCTGTGGCAAACGGGTTTCTCGCTGCCCGCGAACGTGCAATTCGCCACCTATGGCTCCTGCTTTGCCCAGCATATCAGCCGCGCCCTGGTCTCGCGCGGCCTGGGCTGGGTCAATGCCGAGCCATCGCCCTCGAATTTCCCCGCCGATCTGGAACGGCGGTTCAACTACGGCATCTATTCCGCCCGCACCGCAAACATCTACACCGCCCGCGCACTGGAATGCTGGGTCGCGCTGGCGCGCGATCCTGCGCTCTGCGACGGGATCGAACTCTGGAACGAGGCCGGCCGCACCCGCGACAGCCTGCGCCCGATGATCGAGCCCGACGGCTTCGATGACGAAGACGAATGCCGCCTGATGCTGCGCGGCACCGCCCATGCCTTCCGCCGCTCGGTCGAAGATGCCGATGTCTTCGTCTTCACCATGGGCCTGACCGAAGGGTTCGAAAACGCCGAAACCGGCCAGCCCTACGCGATGTGCCCCGGCACGCTCGCCGGCAATTATGACGAAGCCCGCCACGTCTTTCGCAACTACACCTATCCGCAGATCATGACGGCGATGCAAACTGCGATCGCCGGGCTGCGCGCCATCAATCCCGGCCTGCGCATCATTCTCACCGTCTCGCCGGTCCCGCTCACCGCTACCGCCTCGGGCGATCACGTGCTGGCCGCCACCACCTACTCGAAATCGGTGCTGCGCGCCGTCGCCGGCGACCTGGCCGCGCAGGACGACGCGATCGCCTATTTCCCGTCTTACGAACTCATCGCCACCGCCCCCACCCGGGGCCAGTTCTACGAACCCAACATGCGCTCGGTCTCGCCCTATGGCGTGCAGCTGGTGATGGAACATTTCTTTGCCGGGCTCGATCTCTCCGCCCCGCAGATCAAACGCGCGCCCTCGCGGCTCAAGGCCCGCCAGGCCGCCATCCGCGCCGAGCAGAAGGCCGAAGACCTCGCCTGCGAGGAACAGGCGCTGGAGGCGCAGAATGCCAACTGACCTGATCATCATCGGCGACAGTCATACCCGCGCACTCATCGCCGGGGCGAAGGCGCTCGGGCTCGGGGTGAAATCTCTCACCCTATCGGGCACCGCCTGGTTCGAGGCCGATGTCGAGTTCAGCCGGGAAACCGGCCTCGCCTCGCCCCGGCGCAAATGGGTCGGCCGCAGCGCGGCCAAGCTCGGCGCGGCGCTCGGCCACAACTCGCCCTTCACCGCCGGCCTGCCGGTCATCCTCAGCTGCATGAACCTGGGCCGCATGAACGCCCGCTTCCAGTGGCGCGGCCACGGCTATGCCGGCGATCCGCTCGATCTCGATGCGGGCGATATCCCGGTCTCCCGCGCCGTTTTCCGCGCCTTCATCGAATCCGAACTCGCCCGCCCGCTCGAGCTGATCGCCAACGTGCAGGCGACCGGCTGCGCCCTCACCGTCGCCGCCCCGCCCAACTTCGCCCGCCGCCAGGGCGCGCGCGACGCAACGGCGATCTTTACCGATTGCATCCGCGCCCTCGGCGCAACCTGCTTCAACCCGTGGGAGCACTACGCCCCCGGCACCACCGACCTGCCCAGCGACCACGCCCACCGCGATGGCCGGCACGGCAATGACGCCTATGGCACATGGGCGATGCAGACCATGCTCGCCAACAACCTGATCGCCCTGCCCGCACCGAAGGCCGCCAAACGCGCCTAAACCATTGCCCCGCCCCCGCCGCAGGACTAGCGTCGGCGCATCGCGGCAGGAGACTTGTCCAATGATCATCATCGGCGCAGGCATCGCGGGGCTCTCGCTCGGCTGGCAACTCGCCCGACGCGGCCTGCCCCCCACCGTGATCGACGCAGGCACCATCGGCCAGGGCGCCAGCCACGCCGCTGCCGGCTACCTGCAACCCGGGCTCGATCCCTCGCCGGTTACCGATCTGGAATGGACCAGCCTGCGCGCCACCCCCGGTTTCATCGCCGATCTTCAATCCGAAACCGGGCTTGATGTGGATTTCCGCACCGATGGCCTCCTGCGCATCGGCTATGCCGGGGACGAGGCCCAAATCACCGCCGATCATGACGCCCGCCGCGCCGCCGGCTGGCAGGTCGAACTGATGGACGGCGCCGCCGCCCGCGCGCTGGGACCGGGCCTCTCGCCAGAGATTACCATTGCCTGCTGGCTCAGGGAGGTCAGCTGGGTCGACGGGCGCAAACTCTGCGCCGCTCTGGCCACGGCGATCCGCGCGCGTGGCGGGCAGGTCCTCGAAAACCGCGCCGCGCTGGAAGTCACCTCAGAGAATGGCCGCGTCACTGGCGTGAATACGGCCCAGGGCCCCATGCCGGCCAGCCGCGTCGCGTTGGCCGCCGGCCATGCCTTCGACCGCATCGCCGGCTTGCCCGCCGACCTGCCCGCCTCGCGGCCCGTGCGCGGCGTGATCCTGACGCTGGGCATGCCCGCCCCGCTCTTCACCCGGCTGATCAAGCGCCCCGATGGCATCCTCTGCCCGCGCTCCGATGGCCGCTTGATCGTTGGCGTCACCCGCGTCGAAGGCGACATGCGCGACTATCCCGATGCCGCCTCGGTGCGCGCCCTGCTCGACAGCGCGATCCGCGCCACCCCCGCGCTGGCCGACCTGCCCCTGATCGAGGCCGTGCACGGCTTCCGCCCGTTCCTGCCAGGCGATCAGTTGTTGTTCGGCGCCAGCGACAGCCTCGCCGGCCTCTACCTGTCGATGGGCCACGGCGCCGATGGCTACCTGCGCATGGCCGAAGTCTCGCGCCGCCTGGCCGAGATGATCCTGACCCCTCAAACGACGTAGGCCGGGCTTAAGCCCGGCCTACCCCGAATTCACTTGTTGGCGCGCTTACCCGCCGACAACCTCAACGCTGGTGTTGGGCTCCAGCTTGATCGTGCCCTGCTTCTTGATGTGGCTTTCGATCACGTCCCAGATCTGCGGGCCCTCGGTGCCTTCGTTGACGCTGGCCCAGCCGGCCACGACATAGGTCTTCGCCGGGTCGATCGGTTCGCCGGTCTTCAGCAGCGTCATGTCCGAAATCCGCTCACCCTGCGGCTTGGTCACGTCGATCCGGTATCCCATGCCGCCGATCCGCACCATGTCGCCGCCCTGCTGGTAATAGGGGTCGGGGTTGAACAGGTTGTCGCCCACGTCCTCCAGGATCACGTGGATGAACTCGCCGGTCATCTCGGTGCGATAGGCTTCGCCATAGGTCATCGAACAGACGTTCCAGATATCCTCGCGGGTGATCGCCTGGCCTGGCAGGATGCTCGGGCCCCAGCGCACGCCGGGCGACATGGCGATATCGGCTTCACGCTCCGACATCAGCGCGTCGCAGATCAGGTCGTCCCAGGTGCCGTTGAAGTTGCCCCGGCGATACAGCAGGTCGTCTGTCGTGCCGATCACCTCTTCCAGCTCGGCCTTGAAGGGCGCGCGCTGCTCGTCGATCAGGGCGGCCACCTCCTTGTCGGGCTCGATCACGTCGCTGAAGATCGGGATCAGCTTGTGACGGAAGCCCATCATCCGCCCGTCGCGCACATCCAGGTCGACGCGGCTCACGAACTTGCCGTTCGAGCCCGACGCGATGATGATGGTGTCGCCCACCAGCACCGGCTCGGGCAGCGCGTCATGGGTGTGGCCCGACAGGATCACGTCAATGCCTGTCACGCGGCTTGCCATCTTCTTGTCCACGTCGAAGCCGTTGTGGCTCAGGCAGACAACCAGCTCGGCACCGGCGGCGCGGGCCTCGTCCACCATCTCCTGCATACGCTCGTCACGGATGCCGAACGAATATTCGGGGAACATCCAGCGCGGGTTGGCGATCGGCATATAGGGGAAGGCCTGGCCGATCACGGCGATCTGCACGCCGCCGCGCTCGAACATCTTCCAGCTTTCGAAATCCTCCGCCGGCTCGTCCCACTCGGCGTCGAAAATGTTCTGGCCCAGCGCGGCAAAGGGCAAGCCCTCGACCAGCTCGCGCACCCGCTCGCTGCCCAGCGTGAATTCCCAGTGGAAGGTCATCGCATCGGGCTTCAGCGCGTTCATCACGTTGACCACGTCCTGGCCTTCGGTGTGATAGCAGGTGTAAGAGCCGTGCCAGGTGTCGCCGCCATCCAGCAGCAGCGCATCGGGGCGGTCGGCGCGGATCGCGTTGATCACGGTGGCGACGCGGTCCATGCCGCCCACCCGGCCATAGGCCTGCGCCAGCGACGAGAAATCATTGTAGGTCAGCGCATAGGCCGACGGGCTGCCATCCTCGATACCGTAAAGCTTGCGGAACTCGGCGCCGGTGATATGCGGCACCTGGCCCCGCGCGTCGCCCACGCCCAGGTTGATCTCGGGCTCGCGGAAATAGACCGGCTTCAGCTGCGCGTGAATATCGGTGATGTGGATCAGGCTCACGTTGCCGAACGTGTCGAACTGCAGCAGGTCATCCTGCGTCAGCGCCTGTTGTGCGGCCAGGCGGGCCCAGTTTCCGAAACCGCTGGCGCCCACCATGGCCGATGCGGCCATGCTGACCTGAAGAAAATCGCGACGTGAGATCATGTTGCGGGCCCTTTCCTGGCTGTTTCTCGTGTTGCGCGGGACATATGCACAACATTGAATTTGTTACAATAGAAAAAGGCCCGCCCGGCACTCATGCCAGGCGGGCCCTCGATCTGTTTAGTTGCGGACCGACGGGCCCTCGATGCCCAGGCCCATGCCGCGGCTCATCACGTAAAGCTCAAGCGCGATGAACTCGTCGCTGCCCGGGCTGAAGGTGTGCGCGCGGGTATCGCGGATGCACCCCTTGAAGCGCGAATGCACGCCGTTCAGCTTGGCATTTTTCAGACGGTAGGTCGGGAAACCGTTGATCTGGCCCTGGCTCAGGTGGTCGGCCCGGATCATGTTGCCATAGTTGAGCTCGTGGCAGGACGCACAGCTCAGCTCAAGCTGGCCGTAGCGTGTGTAGTAGATTTCCTTGCCCTTTTCCCAGAACGGCGCCGCCGGGCCGTCGATGGCCACGTTCACCGGCATGCCACGCGACTGGCTGGCAATCATCGCTTCCACGTTGATCGCGCTGCCGGCATCGTATTTCCACGCCTCGGCGCCCATCCGCTCGGTGCGGCACTCGTTCATTTTCATCTGAACGGTCATCAGCGTGCCGGCCTTCTCGTCATACTTGGGATAGGACGCCTTCACGCCCTTCATGCTCTCGGCCGGATCGCCGTGGCAATCGGCACAGGACTTGCCCTCGGTGCCCGCCGCGGTGTTCCAGATTTCCATGCCCGCTTCGGCGCCCAGCATACCGGGGTTGTCGAAGTCGTCCATTTCCATGGCCTGGGTGTCGTCATTACGGAAATGCCAGCCCGACATTACCTCGCTCAGCGCGCCATCCAGGTGCGCCGCCGGCTCGACCTTGGTCGTGACCTCGATCTCGCCGTTGATGACCAGCTTGTCGTCGTCCGCGTCAGCTGCCCCCAGCGTGGGAATGGCAAGTGCGACCGCGGCGATGACCGACAAAGTCTTGAATTTCATTCGGTTTCCTCCCTTGAAAACGCCTTGCCCTTCTGCGGGGCAAGGCGCCCGATATTCCCGATCAGATCAGCCGACCTTGACCGATTTCGTGTCTTCGTAGACCGAGCCGTCATCGTCGTACCAAGTGAACTTCAGATCACCGGCTTCCGGGATGGTGGCTTCGAACTCGAAATACGGGTTGGTCGAAATCGACGGCTGCATCGTCACGTCGATGACGTTCTTGCCGTTGAAATCGCAGGTAAAGCGGTTGATGATCGAACGCGGGATCAGGTTCCCGTCCTTGTCCTTGCGCAGGCCCGATTCCATCTTGTGGCTGATCAGGGTCTTGATCGTCACGACCTCGCCGGCTTCGGCCGACTTCGGCGCTTTCACGCGGGGTTTAACACCTTCTGCCATATCTCTGATCTCCTCTGATTAGCCGCCGCAGCCGCCGATGGTGACTTTCACGTTCTTCGACGCCTTGGCAAAGCTGCCATCGGCCATCTTGGCAACCGCCATAACATCCTGCGTGCCCGCAAGACGGATCCGGGTCGAAGCCGAGCTCGAACCAGCCAGCTCACCAAAGTTGAAGGTGGCGACGTTCGGGTTCGGGTTGCCGGCCGCGATCAGCAGGATTGCCGATGCGCCCTCAGCGCTCACCGATACCGGAACGGTGTTGCCGTTCTCGGCGATTTCCGGGGCATCCAGATTTACGCCGCCGTCTGCAACGGCAGCACCGCCGGTGAACTCGGCGATCAGGTCATCGGCCGCGGCCGCGCTCAGGCGCAGCGGAAGGGCCGTCAGGGCAACAGCACCGGCACCCAGCGCCAGCGTATCGCGTCTCGAGAATTCCATATCTCTCTCCTCAGATAGTGTCAGTTTCGGCCCGCGCCCGTCTTACTCTTTCAGAGTCGACAGATACGCGACCACGTCTTCGATTTGCTCCGCGCTCAGCAACGGCCCGAACGAGTCGTCCGCCGCCTTGCCGGTATAGGCATTGCCCGGGCGGATGAAGCCATCGACCTTGTAATAGCCCGGCATCACGGTGCCCTCGAACGTCATCTTCGAGTTCACGAGAATGCCGCGCAGCTGCGCTTCGTCCCAGCGGTCGCCGACACCGGTCAGTTCCGGGCCCACGTTGCCCGGGAACGGTGCATCGACCGATGCGATCATGTGGCAGGCGATGCAGTTGCCCAGCTTCTTCGAGGAATAGACCTTGAAGCCCTCCTCGGGGTTGCCCGGCTTGCCGGTCAGCGACATGTCCACGCCGCCATCCTCGTTGAATTTGACGTCCTGCGGGGCCACAACCCCTTCGGCCATTGCCGATCCGGCCACCAAAGCCGCCGCCAATGTCATAGTCGTAAGCTTCATGATTCCTCCCTTACGTAACCTTTATTGAGTTCAGGTCATCTGTGTGCACACTATTTCAGACGCGCATCGGAACGCAACATCAAATTCAAAATGGTGAATTTGCGCCGCGCAATTTTCTTGCTCAGTCCGCGCCCTTTTCTTGTCGTTCCTTAAACATCCGGGCGTGGTAACGCTGGAAATCCTCGCCATTGTCAAGTTCATAGCGTTTTTCGTTGACCCAGACGAACATGTCATAAGTGGTGTGGAACCCGAAGGCCCCCGGCATCGTCGCAACCGACGCCTGAACGGCGGTTTTGCCCTCTTCCACCTCTTCAGGCAGGAAGATCAGCGTCGGCGTAAAGAGAATCCCCCACTTGCGCATCAGCTCCGATTGCTCGGCCTCTTCGCCGTCGAAATCCACCGCGACGTCGTTGCCGTGCAGGTTCATCTGCACCACGAAGTAGTTCTCGCCGATATAGTCCGACAATTCGGGGATCACATAGACCTCTTCATGCATCTTCTTGCAGTAGATGCAGCCCCGCTGCTCCACGAACAGAACCAGCCGCTTGCCTTCCGCCTTGGCCTCGGCCAGGTCCTCACGCAGGTCCTTGAAGGTGTCGCGCATCCACGGCTGCTTGTGCAGCCCATCATCGCCGATCTCGGCCGCCGCTCCCGTGGCGAGCCCCGCCAGCATCATCAGTGCCATCAGAATACGTTTCATCCGCTGTCTCCCTGATCACCCGAGATTGCCGAAGCTCGGGACGTTTTCGATCATCCAGTTGGAAATGATATTCACCGTATCGGTTGCGATGAGGATGGCAAAGACAATCAGCATCACCCCCATCACTTTCTCGACATAGACCATCTTGGCCCGGTGCCGCTGCATCCACGCCAGGAAGGGCCGCGCGAAAAACGCGGCGATCACGAAGGGCGCCGTCATCCCCAGCCCGAATACCGCCAGCAGAAGCGCGCCCTTGGAAATGTCGCCCATGCCGCTCGCGATCATCAGGATCGAGGCCAGCACCGGCCCCACGCAGGCCGTCCAGCCGAACCCGAAGGCCAGCCCCATCACATAGGCGCCCAGAACTGTCGTCGGATCGCTTTTCGATTCCATGCGCGCCTCGCGCATCAGGAACCCGATCCGGATGATGCCCAGGAAATGCAGCCCGAAGACAAAGATCACCGCCGCGGCGACATAGGCCAGCGTCGATTTCCACTCGGCAAAGGCCTGGCCCAGCGCGGTGGCGCCCATCCCCATCAGCATGAAGATCGTCGTCACCCCCAGCGCGAACATGATCGCCGACGTCACCAGCCGCCGCTGCGCGCCCGGGGCGATCTCGCCATCGCCGCGCAGCTCGGCCATGGAAATCCCGGCCATGTAACTCAGGTAGAAAGGAACCATGGGCAGAATGCACGGAGTAAAAAACGCGCCCAAGCCTGCCAGCAGCGCACCGAAATACGTGATATCCAGCACCGCTGGCCCCCTCCCTTGTGAAAAACACATTATCAGATTATGATGTGTGCAACATTTGGTCAATCAGGTGCATCATGCTCAAACGCGCTGCACTTCGCCTTACGGCATTTTTCTGGATCGGGCTGGCAGCGCCACTTGCCGCCGCAGAGCTTATCATGGTCGAGCAACCCGGGTGCGGCTATTGCGAAACCTGGCATCGCCTGATCGGACCGATTTATTCCAAAACCGAAGAAGGCGCCTTTGCCCCGCTGCGCCAGGTCCACTTCAAGGACGGCGCGCCCGACGGGGTGAGCTTTGCCCGCAAAGTACTCTACACGCCCACGTTCATCCTGGTCGAGGACGGCGCTGAAATCGGACGAATCGAGGGCTACCCGGGCGAAGATTTCTTCTGGGGCCTGCTGAAGATGATGCTTGAAGAGAAGACGGACTTTACCGGTGCCGGGAAACCGGACCAGAAAAACGGATAAACCAAAGCGTGCCGCCAAGGCACCACGACAGTGAAGAAACAATACGAACGGAGCGCACCGGCCGCCAGCCGGACCGGTGATGCAAGAGGGGTGAAAGTGACATGGGCCTGCCCGTATTCGACAAGGACCTGAGCGAGGAAGAGCTCGACCGCTTCGTCGCCAACGCGACCACGGCTTCGAACTTCCTCAAGACCGTCAGCCATGAAGGCCGGCTGATGATCCTGTGCCACCTCGTTACCGGCGAGAAATCGGTGACCGAGCTGGAAGATCTGCTTTCGGCCCGCCAAGCGGCGGTTTCCCAACAGCTGTCCCGCCTCCGGCTCGAAGGTCTCGTGGTTCCCCGCCGCGAGGGCAAGGCGATCTATTACCGCTTGGCCGACAATCGCCCCAAGCGTATACTCGAACTCGTTTACGAGCTGTTCTGCGACGACGACTGCTGATCCGGCCTCCGGTCGGCACCGCCGCCGCGGCGCGGCGGGTTTTGGGGGACCTTCATGCTCGACATCATCGGCGACAACGCCTTCGTTGCGCTCGCCGGGCTCTTCGGCGGCATCCTTCTGGGGCTGGCCGCCCGGCTCGGACGATTCTGCACCATGGGCGCGATCGAGGACCTGCTCTATGGCGGCTCGTCGATCCGGATGCGGATGTGGGTACTGGCCATCGGCATCGCCATCATGGGCACATTCGGGCTCACCGCGGCGGGTATGCTCGTTCCCGAACAAAGCTTCTATCTCTCGATTCGCTGGATGCCACTCGCCTCGATCCTGGGCGGGCTCATCTTCGGTTATGGCATGGCGCTTGCGGGAAATTGCGGCTACGGCTCGATCGCGCGCCTGGGCGGCGGTGACCTGCGCGCCTTCGTCATCGTGCTGGTGATGGGCATGTCGGCCTATATCGTGCTCTCGGGTCCGCTCGCCGGGCTGCGTGTCTGGGCCTTCCCGCAAGAGGACGTGGTGGGCGACATGGCCCCGGGCATCGCCCATGCGCTCGCGGCCTGGACCGGTGCGTCTCTGCCGGTGCTCGGCATCGTGATCGGCGCCCTGATCGCGCTCGGCGCGCTCGCCTCGCGTGAGTTTCTCGCCCGCCCGAAATCCATCTTCTGGGCCGCGGTGGTCGGGCTTGCCATAATCTCCGGCTGGGCCGGATCGGCCTATGTGGCAATGACCGGCTTCGAACCCGTGCCGGTGGTCTCGCATTCCTTCTCGGCGCCGGTGGGCGAAACGCTTTTGTGGTTCATGACCGCCTCGGCCCGCCTGCCCTCCTTTGCCGTGGGCTCGGTCACCGGCGTCGTTGTCGGGGCGTTCATCGGCTCAGGCCTCAAGGGGCATTTCCGCTGGGAAGCCTGCGAAGACCCGCGCGAACTCAAGCGCCAGATCCTCGGCGCGGCACTGATGGGCGCAGGCGCGGTCATTGCCATGGGCTGCACCGTGGGCCAGGGCCTGTCGGCTTTCTCGGTGCTCAGCTTCTCGGCCCCGGTGACCTTTGCCGCTATCTTCGCCGGCGCCGCCCTCGGCCTGCGGCAGCTGATCGAGGGGTTCCAGCCCGCCGAATAAGGGATTGCGCCGCGCAAGCGCGTCGCGGCGGGGCCTCGGCCAGGCCTTGGCCAACCGTGGCGCATCAGCGCGGGCGCCGATCCCGAACGCGCCGTGGACTTTGAGTATTTTCACCAAGAAAGAGCGGCAGCGGGCGGGCGGCACCCGACGCCTTCGCGCGTCTCTTTCTTGGCCGAAATACTCATCTGGCCCGCCCCTAACCCGCGCGCCGCGGCCTCGGCTCAGCCCCCGCCCGTGGCGCGCGGCGGGTGGGTGGGCGGGGCCGCGCGCCACGGGCGGGCCGGCGGCAGGGGCCTTACATCGACAGGTTGGTCGCGCCGCCATCCAGCAGCACGTTCTGCCCGACGATGAAGCCCGCGTGCTGCGAACACAGGAAGGCGCAGGTCTGGCCGAATTCCGCGGCCGTGCCATAGCGCCCGACCGGGATCGTCGCCTGCCGCGCGGCCTGGATCTCGGCGATGTCGCGCCCTTCGGTCTTGGCGGCATGGGTGTCCATCTGCACGATCCGGTCTGTGGCATGAATCCCCGGCAGCAGGTTGTTGATCGTCACGCCGCTGCCCGCCACCTGACGCGCCGTGCCCGCGACATAGCCGGTAAGCCCGGCACGCGCCGAATTCGACAGCCCCAGCACCCCGATCGGCGCCTTGACCGAAACCGAGGTGATGTTGACGATCCGGCCCCAGCCGCGCTCCATCATCCCCGGCAGGCAGGCCTTGATCAGCGCGATCGGCGTCAGCATGTTGGCATCCAGCGCCTTGACGAAATCCTCGCGCTCCCAGTCGTACCACATGCCCGGCGGCGGCCCGCCGGCGTTGTTGACCAGGATATCCACGTCTCCCGCGGCCTCCAGAACCGCCGCGCGGCCTTCTTCGCTGACGATATCGGCGGCCACCGTCGTCACCTCGACACCGTGGCGCGCACGGATCTCCTCGGCGGCAGCCTCCAGCACATCGGCGCTGCGCGCGTTCATCACCAGGTTCACCCCTGCCTCGGCCAGCGCCTCGGCACAGCCGCGCCCGAGCCCCTTTGAACTGGCGCAGACGATCGCCTTTTTCCCTATGATCCCCAGATCCATGGCTTCACTCCCCTTCGTGATTCCCTGCCGACTAAAGCCCACTCCGCGTTCCATTGCCAGCAAATCACCGGGGCGTTGACCCGATCCTGCCACAATCCTACGCTACGTCGCGTGTTGTTGAGACCAGTCAGGATGTTGTTGCGATGACCCCCGGCCCCAGCCGCCCGGCCCATTCCCTTCCCGTCTACAGCTCGGCCATGCTGCCCGCGGTGAACGGCGCCAACATGGGCGATGGTCTCTCCTTCGCTGATGAACTGGTGCTCGAAGACAGCTATGCGCTGGCCTACGGGGCCGAATTGGGCCGGCTTTCGCTGCATGCCGGCGATGACGGCCGCTTCGTGATCGCCGACGATACAGCGCTTGGCGCGCCCGGGGCCACCGTCGTGCTCGACAGCTGTCTCACCCTGATGACGCGCGACAGCCAGGTGAGCGAACTCCTGGTGCTGGTCGAGGTCGACGCCGAGGGCAACGCCGCCGAGATCTACGGCCTGCCCCTCGCGCCGCTCCACCCCAAGACCGATTACCTGCTCGTCGGGATCGAGCGCGACACCGCGCTTTCGCGCTTTGCCCAGGTGGCCTGCGTGTCCTTCACCCGGGGCAAGCATATCGCGCTGGCCACCGGCGAACAGCGCCCGATCCAGGATCTGCGGGTCGGCGACCGGGTGCTGACCCGCGATGACGGCCCGCAGGAAATTCGCTGGATCGGCCAGCACACCGTGCGCGCCGTGGGCGAGTTTGCCCCCATCGTCATCACCGCCGGCACGCTGCATAACGTGCGCGAACTCATTGTCTCGCCCGATCACCGGCTGTTCATATACCAACGCTCCGACCGGATCGGGGCGGGCCGGTCCGAGGTTCTGGTCAAGGCCCGCCACCTGGTGAACGGCGACAGCGTCCGCGTCCAGGATGGCGGCTTCGTCGACTATTTCCAGCTGCTCTTCGACCGGCACCAGATCATCTTTGCCGAAGGTATCGCCGCCGAGACACTGCTGATCGACCCGCGCACGCGCTCGGCCCTGCCCCGAGACCTGGCCGAGAAGATGGCCGCCTCCCTGCCGCGGCACGGCGACGCCGCGCATCTCGATTTCGAGATCGGGCGCAAGCTGCTCGACCGACCCGATGCCGCCGAACTGCTGCGCCGCGCCACCACGCGCTGAAACGCCTAACCCCGGTCGCGCCGCGCCGGGCTCATCTCGGCCATCCGTTCGATATATTCCACGAAGGGCGGCGCCAGCGCGTCCTCGTCCCAATGCGCCTTGATCCGCCCCGCGATCAGCGCCTCCCAGTAGATCCGCAGCACCGCGTTGATCCGCCGCCCGTATCCCGGGCCCAGCTTGCGGAACCAGCGCACCATGTCCGCATCCAACCGGATCGTCACACGTTCCTTGACCGGCGGCAGCGGCTCGCGCGAGGCCAGACCGTTCCAGTCCTCGGGCAGCGACCGATCGACCCAGGCCTCGGCCAGGTCGGCCTGCAGCCGCCGCAACTCCTCGATCATCCGCGCGTCCGCCATCCGTTTCATCTCGCTCATCTCAGGGCTCCTCGGCCATTAACCTTGTGGCAAGGCTTAGACGGCAAAGGTTAATGCCCGCCGACCCGATCGCAAGGCAGCCGGATGTCAGCCGGGCGGTGCACGCCGATCACCCCCTCTTTTCTTGCCTTTGCTCAAAACCTTACCTATACGCCCGCTCATGCTTGACGCCGCTCCAAACCGCCCCGCTCTGCCGCCCGAAATCGCGCGGCGCCGTACCTTTGCGATCATCTCGCACCCCGATGCGGGCAAGACGACGCTGACCGAGAAATTCCTGCTTTACGGCGGCGCCATCCAGATGGCCGGACAGGTCCGCGCCAAGGGCGAGGCCCGGCGCACCCGGTCGGATTTCATGAAGATGGAACAGGATCGCGGCATTTCCGTCTCCGCCTCGGCAATGTCGTTTGATTTCAAGACGTTCCGCTTCAACCTTGTCGACACACCCGGTCACTCGGACTTCTCCGAGGACACCTATCGCACGCTTACGGCAGTGGATGCCGCGATCATGGTGATCGACGGCGCGAAAGGCGTGGAAAGCCAGACGCAGAAGCTCTTCGAAGTCTGCCGCCTGCGCGACCTGCCGATCCTGACCTTCTGCAACAAGATGGACCGCGAGAGCCGCGACACCTTTGATATCATTGACGAAATCCAGGAAAACCTGGCCATCGACGTCACCCCGGCCTCCTGGCCGATCGGCATGGGGCGCGATTTCCTGGGCTGCTACGACATGCTGGGCGACCGGCTGGAACTGATGGACCGGGCCGATCGCAACCGCGTCGCGGAATCGATTGAAATCAAGGGTCTGGACGATCCCAAGCTGGCCGAGCACGTGCCCGCCGACCTGCTCGAACAGCTGCGCGAAGAGGTCGAAATGGCGCGCGAACTTCTGCCCGCGCTCGATCCGAAATCGGTGCTCGAAGGGCACATGACGCCGATCTGGTTCGGCTCCGCGATCAACTCGTTCGGGGTCAAGGAACTGATGGACGGCATCGCCACCTACGGCCCCGAACCGCAACCCCAATCCGCCGAGCCGCGCCAGATTATGCCCGAGGAATCAAAGGTTTCCGGCTTCGTCTTCAAGGTTCAGGCAAACATGGATCCAAAGCACCGCGACCGGGTTGCCTTTGTCCGGCTGGCCTCGGGCCATTTCAAACGCGGCATGAAACTCACCCATGTGCGCACCAAAAAGCCGATGGCGATTTCCAACCCGGTGCTGTTCCTCGCCTCGGATCGCGAACTGGCCGAAGAGGCCTGGGCCGGCGACATCATCGGCATTCCAAACCACGGCCAGTTGCGCATCGGCGACACCTTGACCGAGGGCGAGGCGCTGCGCGTCACCGGCATCCCCTCCTTTGCGCCGGAGCTGCTGCAAGGCGTCCGCGCCACCGACCCGATGAAGGCCAAGCACCTGGAAAAAGCGCTGATGCAATTCGCCGAGGAAGGCGCCGCCAAGGTATTCAAACCGGCGATCGGTTCGGGCTTCATCGTCGGCGTTGTCGGCGCCCTGCAATTCGAGGTGCTGGCAAGCCGGATCGAGCTGGAATACGGCATCCCCGTGCGCTTCGAACAATCGCAGTTCACCAGCGCCCGCTGGGTGAGCGGCGACCGCCAGGCCGTTGATAAGTTTGCCAATACCAACAAGCAGCACATCGCCCACGACCATGACGGCGACATCGTCTATCTCACCCGCCTGCAATGGGATATCGACCGGGTCGAGCGCGATTATCCGGATGTGAAACTCTCCGCCACCAAGGAGATGATGGTGTGAGCCCATCCTGGGGGATCGTCACCACGGTGAAGGCCCCCCTTGGCGAGATTGCCCGCTTCGCCGCCCATCACATCGCCCTTGGCGCGGCGCGTATCCATCTCTTTCTCGATGCGCCAACGCCTGGGATCCACCGGCTCACCCATCCGGCACTGCGCGTCCTTGACGGCACGCAGGACGCCGCCGAAATCCACCGCCGGCAGATGGCCAATGCCGCCCGCGCCTATGCCGCAACCGATGTCACATGGCTGGCCCATATCGACGCCGATGAATTCATCCTCGCCGATATGCCCGTGGCCGATGCGCTGGCCGCCCTGCCCCGCGATATCGCCCAGGCCCGCATGATGCCGGCCGAGCTTCTGGCCCCCGTCGCCCCCGGCACCACCAGCCATTTCAAACTGCCGCCGCAGGCCGCCGGCCAGCCCCGCGCCGTGCTGGAAGAGCTCTACCCCGACTACGGCCTGCACCTGCGCAACGGCCTGATCAGCCATGGCGAAGGCAAGGCGTTCTTCCGCACCGGCCTCGCCGACGCGCGCCCCGGCATCCACGCCCTCCTGCTGCCCGGCCAGCGCCGCGCGCCCGAACAGCGGCTGGACCGCATCCGCCTCGGCCATGCCCACGCGCCCAGTTGGGACGCGTTCCACCGAAACCTGCCCACCCGCCGCGCCAACGGCTCCTATTCAGCCGCCCGGGACGGGCAGTTAAGCCTTTCGGAACTTTTCGATGCCATCGTGCAGACCACGGGCGACTCCGGCTTTCGGGATTTCTTCGATACCGTCTGCACCGCCACGCCCGCCCACCTCGCCGCGCTTGCCTCGCGCGGGATGCTGCTGTCGCGGGACTTGCGGCTTGACGCCAAAGCGCGGAAACTCTTTCCGCAGTTGGTTGACGAGGATTGGCACTGAATGGCGCAGGATCAGCTTCGCTGGGGCATCGTCTCCACCATCAAGGCCCCCCTGCAAGAGATTGCCGATTTCGCAGCCTATCACCTCGATCTCGGTGCACACCGTCTGTTTCTCTATCTCGACGATGACAACCCGGATGCCTTCGAGGCGCTGAAGAAGCACCCCAAGATCCGCGTCTTCAAGGCCGACGCCGCCAACTGGCGCAGCGACAACCGCCCGGCCAAGCACCAGGCCCGCCAAAGCGCCAACGCGCGCCACGCCTACCGCCGCAAGGCCGGCGAAATCGACTGGCTCGCACATATCGACGTCGATGAGTTTCTATGGCCTGCCAGTGACTTGTCCGGACAACTTGCAGCACTTCCCGCAACCTGCCTCTGCGCCCGCATCCGCCCGGTCGAGGCGCTGTCGACCGACGGTATTACCGACATCCCCCCGGGCCAGACTATCTTCAAGGCGATGACCAACAACCGGGCCCAGCGCCAGCGCGAGACCGAGGCGATCTACCCCACCTTCGGCGCGTTTCTCAACGGCGGCTTCCTCTCCCATGTCGCGGGCAAACTCTTCATCCGCACCGGGATCGACGGGCTCGGCATCAAGATCCACAACATCCAGCTGGGCGAAGATCAGAACCCCGGCCAGGTCGAACTCACCGGAACCGAGCTGTGCCACATGCACGCCCAAAGCTGGCAGGCCTGGATGAAAACTTACCGCTACCGGCTCGAACAGGGCTCCTACCGCCCCTCTCTCGCCCCCAACCGCGCGCGCGACATGGGCGGCATGACCATGCACGAGCTGTTCCGCTTCCTCGAAGACAGCGAAGGCGAAGCGGGCCTGCGCCGCTTCTATGACGAGGTCTGCCTTGCCACGCCCGACCTGCGCGCCCGCCTGAGCGCGCAGGGCCTCCTGCGCAGCTACGCGCTCGGCCTCGACGCGAAACGCGCACGCCATTTCCCCGAACTTGCCTAGGCATTGTTTCGCATCCGGCACCAATTCCGCCATGCGCGGCCTATTGCCCGCTGATTGCGAGGTGCAATTGACGATAACGCCTTATTTCGCTATGTCGGCTGCGTGGGTCACGCATGTGGAAAAACCACGGGGCCACCCGGGCCCGACCCAAACCAGACGCTACGGGCCAGACGTGTCCGTAAACCACGGATACACATGACAAAATTTTCCGAGCTAAAGCTCCACCCGAAGGTTCTCAAGGCCGTTGAAGAGGCCGGATACGAAACGCCGACCCCGATTCAGGAAGGGGCCATCCCCCCCGCCCTCGAAGGCCGCGATGTCCTTGGCATCGCCCAGACCGGCACCGGCAAGACTGCCAGTTTCACCCTGCCGATGATCACCATGCTGGCCCGCGGCCGCGCCCGTGCGCGCATGCCGCGCAGCCTCGTGCTCTGCCCCACGCGCGAACTCGCCGCACAGGTAGCCGAAAACTTCGACATCTATGCCAAGCACGTGAAGCTCACCAAGGCGCTGCTCATTGGCGGTGTCAGCTTCAAGGAACAGGACGCGCTGATCGACAAGGGCGTCGACGTTCTGATCGCCACGCCGGGCCGCCTGCTCGACCATTTCGAACGCGGCAAGCTGCTCTTGACCGGCGTACAGATCATGGTGGTGGACGAGGCCGACCGCATGCTCGACATGGGCTTCATCCCCGATATCGAGCGTATCTTCTCGCTCACCCCCTTCACCCGGCAGACGCTCTTCTTCTCGGCCACCATGGCGCCCGAGATCGAACGCATCACCAACACCTTCCTGTCCGCCCCCGCGCGGATCGAGGTGGCCCGCCAGGCCACAGCCTCCGAGACGATCGAACAGGGCGTGGTGATGTTCAAACCCTCGCGCCGCGACCGCGCCGACAGCGAAAAACGCAAGCTCCTGCGCGCGCTCATCGACGCCGAGGGCGAGAAACTGACCAATGCCATCGTCTTCTGCAACCGCAAGTCGGATGTGGATATCGTCGCGAAATCGCTCAAGAAATACGGCTACGATGCAGCCCCCATCCATGGCGACCTGGATCAGAGCCAGCGCACGCGCACGCTCGAAGGCTTCCGCAACGGCGAACTGAAACTGCTCATCGCCTCCGATGTCGCCGCCCGCGGGCTCGACGTGCCCTCGGTCTCCCACGTCTTCAACTTCGACGTCCCCGGCCATGCCGAGGATTACGTTCACCGCATCGGCCGCACCGGCCGCGCCGGCCGCGAAGGCAAGGCGATCACGCTGTGCGGGCCCCGGGACGAGAAAAACCTCGAAGATGTCGAACGCCTGATCGAAAAACAGATCCCGCGCCTCGACAACCCGGTCGCCGGCGCCGCGCCCGCCGCGGAAGAACCGCAGCGCGAGGCCGAAAAACCAAAGCGCAGCCGCGCGAAATCCGACGACAAGCGCGAGCGCGACACCCGCAAGGAAGACAAGCCGCGCGAGGCGCGCGCCGAAAAGGACGACACCCGCAAGGATGAACCGCGCAGCCAGCCGCGCCGGGGCAAGAAGGACGACGGCAACAAGGTCGTCGGCATGGGCGACCACATGCCCGGCTTCATCGCGATGAGTTTCGACGAACGCCGCGCAGACTGACACCTCAGTCGATCAGCGTGTCCGCCCGCAGCCCGGCGCGTTGAAGATGGATCGGAAGCACCCGTCCATAAAGCTGGCGCGTCCGCTCGGGCGCGCCCACCATGTCCGGTTCCTCGACATAGGAAAAGATCGCCACGTAGCGCCGGCGCTTGCCTGAAAGCGGCGCAACTCGGTGCAGGCTGTAGCGGCCCTTGAATATCTGCAGGTCTCCGGGTTCCAGAACCAGCTGGCGCACCTGGTCGGATGTGCCATCCTGCACCTTCGCCACCTCGTCGAAATTCTCGTTCCGCGCGTCCCGAATACTCGCAGAATATTCGAACTCGCCCCCACCCTCGGCGTTCTGCAACGCCAGAGTGACGGTGAAGTTGTTGGTGTCGAAATGCCAGGGAAAGCCGTTGCCCTCCTCCGCCATGTTGACGATCACATCGGCCAGAGGATCGGCATAGCGGAAAAACCGCGCCTTCGGTTCATCCAGGCATTCGCGGATGAAGTCGTCAAACCCGGGCGCATCATGCACCGCCCGGATCGGCCCGCCCCTGGCGAAATTGTCCGCCGGGATGAAACTGTTCGAGCGCTCATAGAACCGCCGCCGGGGGTCTGCCTCCGGCAGGTTCGGATCATCAGCGGTGAAATAGACGTTGGTGCGATTGAACGACCGATGCGCGCCGGGCGATGCCGCATCGGCCTCGGCCACCGCCGCGGCCACCCCTTGCGGGGTCACGAACCCCTTCAACACCGCGCAGCCGTCGCGCGCCAGATCGCTCCTGACCCGCGCCAGAAGCGCCTCCCGGGCCGCGCCCTTCTGGTGAATCGGATAGCGGTCGAGATCAATGAACGATGCCATGGCTTCCTCCCCTGATGCCTGACTCAAGGGAATCCCAGGACGGTTTTCCGGGCTTTGCCCGCAGCGACGCGAGACCTGTCGCATTTCACCCCGCGGCAACGGCACACTATGCCAAGGCTAGTCCGCCGGCCGCACCACCCCGTGATACTGCACCAGCCGCCCGATCAGCGGAAAATCGGCATGGGAATAGAATTCGAAACCGCCATCGTCGCTTTCCCCCTCCCATGTCTCGATTCTGGGCCCCAATATCCTGGGCAGCGGCAGCGCCATGAACGACCAGCGTTCAAAGTCCCAGTACATCCGATCATTTTCAACCCGAAGCCGGAACCCGAAGCGAAACGGTGAAAATCGTTCATCCAGCGTCCCGTCCGGTGCGGGAAAGAAGCTCGAGGCAAACCTGCGTGCGCCGAACCTGCGCTGCCACCGGTCACGCCCCTCGACGAGTGACAGCCAGATTTCCACGTCCTGCGCCGCGCCCAGATCCGGAAACCCGAACCAGCTTCGGATCAACCCGGCCAGCCAATGCCGCGCCCCGCCCGAAAAGGCCGTGCCGCGATAATGCTGATGGGCGTGATCGTGAAAGTCCCGCACCGCTCCCGGCAGACGATCATACTCCTTGCCCAGCAGATCGCGGAACGGGTTGGCTACTAGGCCAGCCTCGACGTGATCACCGTCACCTCGGGTTTCTTGCCGATCTCGTCCTGCGCCACGCGGCGCACAATGCGTTTCAGCTCCTGCTCGATCTTGTCGTCATCCGCCAGCGTCTTCTCGCTCGCGCGGCCCAGGAACTGGCCCAGGTCGGCCTCCAGTATCTCCACCAGCGGCGCGCGCGACCGCCCCGTTTCGGGCAGGCCCATGCTCTCGCACCAGGGCTCGCCAAGCGGCTCGTCTTGTTCATCCAGGATTAGCGTCACGATCACATGCCCGTTCAGCGCCATGCGGATCCGGTCGCGCACGATCCCGTCCAGCGCCCCGATCTGCACGCTGCCATCCAGGTAAACGCGCCCGGTCTCGATATACTCGGCCACCGTGGGCGCGTTGCCGCTCAGGTCGATCATCGTGCCGTTCACCGCCACGATCCCGTCGCGGCGGTTCTCTTTGGCCAGCTTCACATGCTCACACAGCATCCGGTGCTCGCCATGCATCGGGATCACCATCTGCGGGTTCACCAGCTGGTGCATCTTCAACAGGTCCGGCCGGTTCGCATGGCCCGACACGTGGTAAAAGCCCGAGTTCTCGTCAACCACGTCCACGCCCTTTTCCGACAGCTGGTTCATGATGCGGATCACGCCGCGCTCATTGCCCGGGATGGTTTTCGAGGAAAACAGGAACAGGTCGCCTTCCTTCAAC
The DNA here is from genome assembly GCF_005434965.1 of Marimonas lutisalis. Classification (GTDB taxonomy): domain Bacteria; phylum Pseudomonadota; class Alphaproteobacteria; order Rhodobacterales; family Rhodobacteraceae; genus Marimonas_A; species Marimonas_A lutisalis. Next base: position 730,269 of record NZ_SKCI01000001.1, on the reverse strand, counting down.
TCCATCCCGTTATACTTGCCGCGTGCCAGCTGTGCGCTCGCCGCGCGGCGCTCGCCCTGGCTGCCGGTGACCAGAAGCATCAGGTTCTCGCGCGGGATGCTCTGCGCCTCTTCCGGGCTCACCACGCGGGGAAAGCCGCTCAGCACCCCGGTTTCCACCGAGGCCTCGATCATGCGCAGCATCGCCCGCCCCATCAGGCAGATCGACCGGCCCGCGCGCTCGCCCGCCTCAGCCAGCGTCTTCAGACGCGCCACGTTCGACGCAAACGTCGTCGCCACCACCAGGCCCTTGGCCCGGCTGAACAGCTCCTCGATCTGGGTTTCCAGCTCGGCCTCCGAGCGGCCCTCGTGGCGCGAGAACACGTTGGTCGAATCGCAGGTCAGCGCCTTCACGCCCACCTTGCCGATCTCTTCCCAGGCCCCCTCGTCAAAGGGTTCACCCACCACTGGGGTGTGGTCGATCTTGAAATCGCCCGAATGCACCAGACGCCCGCCCGGGCTGTCGATCACCAGGCCCGCGCTTTCCGGAATGGAATGCGACACCGGCACAAACCCCACGGTAAAGGGCCCCGCCGTTACCGTCTCGGGCCAGGGCGAAACGGTGCGCACGATCCGCGGGTCCAGCCCCTGCTCCTCCAGCTTGCCGCGCGCGATATTGGCGGTGAACGCGCGGGCATAGACCGGCACCTCCAGAAGGTCGGGGAAGCGGCCCACCGCGCCTACGTGGTCTTCGTGCGCGTGGGTGATGAAAATCGCCTCCAGCCGGTCGCGGTTCTCGATCAGCCAGCTCATGTCGGGCAGGATCAGGTCCACCCCCGGGCTCGAATCCATGTCCGGAAAGGTCACGCCCAGATCGACCAGGATCAGCCGCTCGCGCCCTGCCTCGCCATAGCCATAGACATAGGCGTTCATCCCCACCTCGCCGGCGCCGCCCAGCGGAAGGTAGATCAGCCGTTTGCTCTTGCTCATGTGTTACCCTGTTCCTTGTTATAGGCGTGGATCACGGTCAGCCCGTGCATCGTCAGGTCATCTTCGAACTGGTCGAACAGGTCCTCGGATTGCTGGAACAGCGGTGCCAGCCCGCCCGTGGCGATGATCTGCATGTCGCGGTCGCGCTCGCCCTTGATGCGTGCGCAGATTTCCTTCACCAGCCCGACATAGCCCCAGAACACACCCGATTGGATGCATTCCACCGTGTTCGTGCCCACCACCTTCTGCGGCTTCGAGATGTCCACATGCGGCAGCGCGGCCGCCGCCATGTGCAACGCCTCCAGGCTCAGGTTCACCCCCGGCGCGATCACCCCGCCGATATAGGCGCCGTCGCTCGCCACCACGTCGAATGTTGTCGCCGTGCCGAAATCCACCACGATCAGGTCACCGCCATGCCGGTCGAACGCGCCCGCCGTGTTAACCAGCCGGTCCGGCCCCACCTGCGTGCCCTCATCCACCCGCGGCAGATGCGGCAACAGGCATTCGGGCTTGCCCACGACCAGCGGGCGCGCGTTGAAAAACCGGTCGGCAAAGACGCGCAGGTTCCACACCACCCGCGGCACGGTCGAGCTGATGATCACATCGGTAATCTCAGCGTCGATCCCGTAATGTTTGATCAGGGTCGAGAACCAGGTGAAATAGGCATCCGCCGTACGCGCATGGTGGGTCGATGTGCGCAGCGTGCACAGGAACTTCTCTCCGTCCCAGATCGAGAACACCGTGTTGGTGTTGCCGCAATCGATGCACAAGAGCATGGCAGCCCCCTTCAGAAAAAAATGTCCGCCGCGGCGATCGCCCGGCGGCCTTTGGGCGTGGATAGAACAAGATTGCCCTCTTCGTCCACCGTTTGAAACGTGCCTTGCAGTTCCTCGCGGGCGGTTCGGGCAATAATCTCTTCGCCCAGCCGCGCCGCCCGGCCCAGCCAGGCTTCGCGGATCGGGCCGAAACCGTAGGCGCGGAACCGCCGCTCCCAGGCGTCATAGGCCAGCGCCAGCAGGTCCAGGAACGCCTCTGGCGCAATCTCCACCCCGGTCTCCTGCATCAGCGCCACGGGCCGCACCGCGCCCTCTTCCACCGTGCCCGGCACCTCGCGCAGGTTCACGCCGATACCGATGGCGAAATGCGCCACGCGACCGGCCGGCCCCGCGCTTTCCAGCAATATGCCCGCCAGCTTGCCGCCGTTCAGCAAAACGTCATTGGGCCATTTCAGGCTAAGCCCGTCGGCCCGCCCCGTCGCCTGCGCGACCGCGTCGTACAGCGCCAGCGACGCCACGAACGAGCGCAGCGCCATGCGTGCCGGCGGCTCATCGAGCCGCATCACCAGGGTGGCGGCGAAATTGCCCTGCGGATCGGTCCACGCACGCCCGCGCCGCCCCCGTCCCGCAGTCTGGCGCAGCCCCAGGATCCACTCGGGCCCCGCCAGCGTCGGCCCGATACGGGCCGCTTCGGCCATGGTGCTGTCCACTTCCGCAAGCACCCGGCGGCCATATCCCTCCGGCCAGTCGCTCATGCGCGCCCCTGCCGCTCTTTCTTGGTAAAAATACTCAATTCCGCCCTCTCCAAATACAAAACGCCCGCCGTTTCAGACGGGCGCCTGCCACATGCGGTGTTCCGGCTCAGTTGACCAGCGCCGCCGCAGCGGCCTGGGCGGCGGTCTCGATGCCAAAGAGGTTGACGACACCCACCACCATGATCACCGCACTCGCCATCAGGAACACCAGCGAAACCGGCGCCGTGCCCCGGTCCAGCGTCTCGCCCTCTTCGCCGAAATACATGAAATAGACGATCCGCAGGTAGTAGAACGCCCCGATCACCGAGGCGATCACACCGGCCACCGCCAGCCAGGCCAGCCCGGCCTCATAGGCCGCGCGCAGCACGTAAAGCTTGCCGAAGAAGCCCACCAGCGGCGGCACGCCTGCCAGGCTGAACAGCAGCACCAGCATCGCCAGCGCTCGGCCCGGAAAGGCCTTGGCATACTGGTTGAGCGACGCGATATCCGTCACCGGCTGGCCGTCGCGCTCCATCGACAGGATGAAGGCAAAGGTCCCCACGTTCATGGTGACATAGATCGCCATGTAAACCAGCATCGCCTGCACGCCAAAGGCCGTGCCCGCAGCCAGCCCCATCAGCGCATAACCCATATGCGCGATCGACGAATAGGCCATCAGCCGCTTGATGTTGGTCTGCCCGATCGCGGCGACCGCGCCGAGGAACATGCTCAGCAGCGACAGCAGTGCCAGCACCTGACCCCAGTCCGCGCTAACCCCGCCAAAGGCATCGTGCAGCACCCGCGCCAAGAGGCCCATCGCCGCCATCTTCGGCGCGGTCGCAAAGAACGCGGTCACCGGCGTGGGCGAGCCTTCATAGACATCCGGCGTCCACATGTGGAACGGCACCGCGCTGACCTTGAACGCCAGGCCGGCCATCACGAACACCAGGCCGAACAGCAGCCCCAGCGGCGCCTGGCCCTCGCCCGCGGCGGCGATGATGCCCGAAAACAGCGTCGTGCCGGCATAGCCATAGACAAGCGACGCGCCGTAAAGCAGAAGGCCCGAGCTCAGCGCGCCCAGCACGAAATATTTCAGGCCCGCCTCGGTCGAGCGCACGCTGTCCCGGCGCATCGCGGCAACCACGTAGAGCGACAGCGATTGCAGCTCCAGCCCCATGTAAAGCGCCATCAGGTCGCCGGCACTGACCATCATCATCATGCCCACAGCACTCAGCGCCACCAGAATCGGGTATTCGAACTTCATCATGTCGCGCTTGGCCATGAAGTCCTGCCCCATGACCAGAACCGCCGCACCGCTGAGCAGGATCGCCACCTTGGCAAACCGGGCGAACCCGTCATCGTGGAACATTCCGCCAAAGGCCACGTTCGTGCCCTCGCCGGTGATCCCGATCCACGCAGCCAGCACCGCCATCAGGCCCGCGGTCAGCCAGATCAATGCGCCCGCGAACCGGTCCTTGCCGGTATAAACCGCCGCCACCAGTGCGCCCATCGCATAGAGCGCCAGCACAATCTCGGGCAGGATAATGTTCAGATCAGCCTGGATCATAACGTCACTCCGTCAGTGCGAGGCCGCAACCTGGCTGGATGCGCCTGCATCCGCCAGTGCGGTTTCGTAATTGCCAATCAGCGCCTCGACCGAGGGGCCGATGATATCGGTCACCAGCGCCGGGTAGACGCCCAGGATCAGCGTCATCGCCACCAGCGGCGCGAAAATCGCCCGCTCGCGGCCCGACATGTCCTTGATCGTCTTCAGGCTCTCCTTGATCAGGTCGCCAAAGACCACCCGCCGATAAAGCCACAGCGCATAGGCCGCGCTGAAGATCACGCCCGAGGTCGCCACCAGCGCCACCCAGGTGTTGACCTTGAAAATGCCCATCAACGTCAGGAATTCCCCGATGAACCCGCTGGTGCCCGGCAGGCCGACATTGGCCATGGTGAAGAACATGAAGATCAGCGCATAGGCCGGCATCCGGTTCACCAGCCCGCCATAGGCGTCGATCTCGCGGGTGTGCATCCGGTCATAGATCACGCCCACGCAGAGAAAGAGCGCGCCCGAGATGAAGCCGTGGCTCAGCATCTGGAAGATCGCCCCATCGATGCCCTGCTGGTTCGCCGCGAATATGCCCATGGTCACGTATCCCATGTGCGCGACCGACGAATAGGCAATCAGCTTCTTCATGTCCTCCTGCACCAGCGCCACCAGCGAGGTATAGACGATGGCAATGGCCGACATCCAGAAGACCAGCGGCGCCAGCAGATCGCTTGCCACCGGGAACATCGGCAGGCTGAACCGCAGGAAACCATAACCGCCCATCTTCAGCAGGATCGCCGCCAGCACGACCGAACCCGCCGTCGGCGCCTGCACGTGCGCATCCGGCAGCCAGGTATGCACCGGCCACATCGGCATCTTCACCGCGAAGCTGGCAAAGAAGGCCAGCCACAACAGCGTCTGCATCCCGCCGATGATCTGGAAGCCGAACAGGCTCATCGTTTCCGAGCTGAAACTGCGCTTCAGCAGCATGGCGATATCGGTGGTGCCCGCATCCGAGAACATCGCCACCATCGCAACCAGCATCAGCACCGAGCCGAGGAAAGTGTAGAGGAAGAACTTGAAGCTGGCGTAGATTCTTTCTTTGCCGCCCCAGATGCCGATGATCAGGAACATCGGGATAAGGCCGGCCTCGAAGAACAGGTAGAACAGCACCAGGTCCAGCGCCATGAACACGCCCAGCATCAGGGTTTCCAGCACCAGGAAGGCGATCATGTATTCCTTGACGCGTGTCTTCACCTCCCAGCTGGCCCAGATGGTCAGCGGCATCATGAAGGTGGTCAGCATCACGAAAAGAACGCTGATCCCGTCAACGCCCATCTTGTATTTCAGGCCCAAGAGCCACTCGCGCTCTTCCACCATCTGGAAGTCCGTGTTGGCAGGGTCGAACCCGGCCAGGATGAACAGCGACACCAGGAACGTCAGCGAGGTTGCCAGCAGCGCCACCCACTTGGCGTTGCGCTGCGCGGCTTCATCCTCGCCCCGCAGGAATACCATCAGGATCAGCGCGGCCAGCGCCGGGATGAAGGTGACAATGGAAAGAAGGTTGTCCATTACTGTGCTCCCCCGGTCATGACCATCCAGGTCACCAGGATCACGATCCCGATCACCATGGCAAACGCGTAAGTGAAGATGTAGCCCGACTGCGCCCGACCGGCGAGGCGGGTAAACCACGGCACCGCGCCCATGGCGATGCCGTTGATCGTGCCATCGATCACCCGCCCGTCACCGCGCTTCCAGAAGAAGCGGCCAACGGCCTGGGCGGGACGCACGAAGATGAAGTCGTAGATCTCGTCGAAATACCACTTGTTCAGCAGGAACAGGTAAAGCGGGCGGTTGGCCTCGGCCACGCGGCCGGGCATCGCCGGGTTCAGGATGTAGAACCAGAACGCGATGCCGAAACCGGTCACCATGGCGACGAACGGGCTCACCTTCACCCATTTCGGCGCATGGTGGGCCTCGTCCATCACGTGATTGTCGGCCGCCATGTAGATCGCCCCCTCGGGCGCGGCCCCCATGGCCGGCGCATGGCCCTCGTCTGCCCCGTGCGCGGCAGTCTCGGTGCCGTGGCCCGCGGTTTCTCCATGGCTTTCGGTGGCCGCGGCGGTGTCGCCATGCGTGGCGGTCTCGCCGTCCTTCGCGGCCTCGCCATGGCCATCCGCGGCCTCGGCGTGATGGGCCGGAATGCCGAAGAACTTGTTCACCTGGTTGTGGTCGCCAAAGAACGACCCGTACCAGACCATGCCCGAGAAGATCGCGCCCAGCGCCAGCACACCCAGCGGCACCAGCATGACCATCGGGCTTTCATGCGCGTGCTCATGCGTGTGCTTGTCGCCCCGCGCCTTGCCGTAGAAGGTCATGAACATCAGCCGCCAGCTGTAGAAGCTGGTAAAGAGCGCCGCCACGACAAGCGCCCAGAAGGCAAAGCCGCCGGCGGTGCCCGCATAGGCGCTCTCGATGATCGCGTCCTTCGACAGGAAACCGGCAAAGCCGATCGTGGTCAGCGGGATGCCCACGCCGGTAATGGCCAGCGTGCCGATCATCATCGCCCAGAACGTATAGGGGATCTTCTTGCGCAGCGCGCCATAGTTGCGCATGTCCTGTTCGTGATGCATCGCGTGGATCACCGAACCGGCGCCCAGGAACAGCATCGCCTTGAAGAACGCGTGGGTGAACAGGTGGAACATCGCCACGGAGTAGACGCCCACGCCCGCGGCCACGAACATGTAGCCCAGCTGCGAACAGGTCGAATAGGCGATCACGCGCTTGATGTCGTTCTGCACCAGGCCCACTGTCGCGGCGAAAAAGGCCGTGACCGCGCCGATATAGACCACGAACATCTTGGCCTCGGGCGCGTATTCCATCAGCGGCGACATCCGGCAGACCAGGAACACACCCGCCGTCACCATTGTCGCGGCGTGGATCAGCGCCGACACCGGTGTCGGACCTTCCATCGCGTCCGGCAGCCAGGTGTGCAGGAACAGCTGCGCCGACTTGCCCATCGCGCCGACGAACAGCAGGAACGCCAGCAGGTTTGCCGCGTTCCATTCCGTCCACAGGAAGGTCAGCTGCGTCTCGGCCAGCATCGGCGCGGCGGCAAAGATGTCGTCCATCATGATCGAGTCGACCAGATAGAACAGGCCGAAGATGCCCAGCGCGAACCCGAAATCGCCCACCCGGTTGACGACGAAGGCCTTGATTGCCGCGGCGTTCGCGCTCGGTTTCTTGTAGTAGAACCCGATCAGCAGGTAGGACGCCACGCCCACCCCTTCCCAGCCAAAGAACATCTGGACCAGGTTGTCGGCGGTCACCAGCATCAACATCGCGAAGGTGAAGAAACTCAGGTAAGCGAAGAAACGCGCCTTGTAGCTCTCGCCTTCACCCCAGTTTTCGTCATGCGCCATGTAGCCCAGGGAATAAAGGTGCACGAGCGCCGATACCGTGGTCACCACGATCAGCATGATCGCGGTCAGCCGGTCCACCCGGATGCCCCAGCTGGTATCGAGCGTGCCCGACTGGATCCAGCGCATCACCTCGATATGCTGGGTCGTGCCGTCATGGCCCAGGAACACCGCCCAGCTCAGCGCGCAGACCAGGAACAGGATGCCGGTGGTCAGCCACTGCGCCGCCGTCTCGCCGATGATCCGCCAGCCGAAGCCCGCGATGATGGCGCCCACGAGCGGGGCAAAAAGAATGATCTGTTCCATGGCCCCTTACCCTTTCATCACGTTGACGTCTTCGACGTCGATCGTGCCGCGGTTGCGGAAGAAGACGACCAGAATGGCCAGCCCGATCGCCGCCTCGGCCGCGGCCACCGTCAGCACGAACAGCGTAAAGACCTGCCCAACCATGTCGCCCGCGAAAGACGAGAACGCCACGAGGTTGATGTTGACCGCAAGCAGCATCAGCTCGATCGACATGAGCAGGATGATCACGTTCTTCCGGTTCAGGAAGAGGCCGAAAATGCCGATGACGAACAAGGTCGCCGCCACCGTCAGGTAATGTTCAAGTCCGATCATGTCGTCCCTCGGTTCTTGTCTTTATCCGCATCGGCAAGGGCTCAGAGCCCCTGCCCCGGTTTCACGTCTTTCATTTCGATCGCCGTTGCCGGGTCACGCCACATCTGTTGCAGCACGTCCTGCCGCTTCACGTTTTCGCGGTGGCGCAGCGTCAGCACGATCGCCCCGATCATCGCCACCAGCAGGATCAGGCCGGCCAGCTGGAACAGCAGGAAATACTTGTCATAGATCAGCAGGCCCAGCGCCGCCGTGTTCTCCACCCCCTCGGGCGCGGGCGCCGCGCGCGCGGCCTCGGCCCCGGGCGATGTTTCCCACACCCCAAAGGCCAGCCCCAGCTGCATCAACAGCACGATACCGATGGCCAGCGCGATGGGCAGGTATTGCGCCATGCCCGCCTTCAGCGCGGCGAAATCCACGTCCAGCATCATCACCACGAAGAGGAACAGAACCGCCACCGCGCCCACGTAGACGATGATCAGCAGCATCGCCACGAACTCCGCGCCCAGCAGCACAAAGAGCCCCGCCGCGCTCAGGAACGACAGGATCAGGAACAGCACCGAATGCACCGGGTTGCGGCTCACCACGGTGAAAAAGCCCCCGATGATGGCGCAAATGGCAAACAGGTAAAACGCAAGGCTCGCGACGGTCATGTCTCATCTTCCTCGTTCTCGGCCAGGACTTCCTTGGCCAGTTCCATGGCCCGGGTCATGGCGGGTATGCCTGCAAACATCGACATCTGGGCGATGGTCTCGGCAATCTCTTCCTTCGTGGCGCCCGCTTCGATCAGGTGGCGCACGGTCATGCGGAACGGCGTTTCGGCCTGCGCGCCCTGCATCGTCATGCCCGCCAGCGTCAACAGAAGCCGCGTCTTGGCATCCAGCCCGTCTTTCGACACGCCCTTGCCGAACCACATTTCCATGGCCTCCTTCGGCATGGTCGGCCACAGTTTCTCGAACCCCTTGGGCGAAAACTGCTCCAGCGCAGGATTAAAGGCCTTCGCCATCTCCTGTGCCTGCTGCATCATCAGCTCGAAGGGGGTTTTTGCGTCGCTCATCGGTAGGGTGCGTCCAGTTCCAGGTTGCGGGCGATCTCGGCTTCCCAGCGTTCCCCGTTCGCCAAAAGCTTCTCCTTGTCATAGAACAGCTCTTCACGGGTCTCGGTGGCGAATTCGAAATTCGGCCCCTCCACGATCGCATCCACCGGGCAGGCTTCCTGGCAGAAGCCGCAATAGATGCATTTCGTCATGTCGATGTCATAGCGCGTGGTGCGGCGGCTGCCGTCATCGCGCGGCTCGGCGTCGATGGTAATCGCCTGCGCCGGGCAGATCGCCTCGCACAGCTTGCAGGCAATACAGCGTTCCTCGCCGTTGGGATAGCGGCGCAGCGCGTGCTCGCCGCGGAAGCGCGGGCTCAGCGGGCCTTTTTCATGCGGATAGTTCACCGTCGCCTTGGGGGCGAAGAAATACTTGAACCCCAGCCGGAACCCCTCGATCCAGTCGGTCAGAAGGAAATATCCGGCGGCGCGTTTGTAATCGATATTCGCCATGCTCAGCCTCCCATCGTCCAGCGGGCATAGGCCCCCCAGAACCATTCGAATTTCGCCGCGAAGGCCACGAAGACCACCCAGACCAGGGAAAACGGCAGGAACACTTTCCACCCGATCCGCATCAGCTGGTCATAGCGGTAGCGCGGGGTGATCGCCTTCACCATCGCGAAGATGAAGAAGAAGAACGCCATTTTCGCGATCATCCACAGAACCCCGTCGGGCAGGCCCGGAACGGGGCTCAGCCAGCCGCCGAAGAACAGCAGCGAGGTCAGCGCGCACATCAGGAAAATGGCGATGTATTCGCCCGCCATGAACAGCAGGAACGGGGTCGAGCTGTATTCCACCTGGTAGCCCGCCACCAGCTCCGATTCCGCTTCCGGAAGGTCGAAGGGCGGGCGGTTGGTTTCGGCAAGCGCCGAGATGAAGAACAGGAAGACCATCGGGAAATGCGGCAGCCAGTACCAGCTGAAGAAGCCATAGGCGCCGTCCTGCGCGGCCACGATCCCGCTGAAATTCATGCTCCCGGTCGAAATGATGATGCCGATGATGATCAGCCCCAGGCTCACCTCGTAGGAAATCATCTGCGCGGCCGACCGCAGGCTGCCCAAGAACGGGTATTTCGAGTTCGAGGCCCAACCGCCCATGATCACGCCGTAAACCTCGAGGCTCGAAACCGCGAAGACGAACAGGATCGCCACGTTGATGTCACTCAGCACCCAGCCCTCGTTCATCGGGATCACGGCCCAGGCCAGGATCGCCAGCACGAAACTGGTCAGCGGCGCCAGCAGGAACACCGGCTTGTCGGCCCCGGCGGGGATCACCACCTCCTTGACCACGTATTTCAATGCGTCCGCCACCGATTGCAGCAGCCCGAAGGTACCCACCACGTTGGGGCCCCGCCGCATCTGCACCGCGGCCCAGATCTTGCGATCCCCGTAGACGAGGAACAGCAGCGAGATCATCACGAAGCCCACGATCGCAAGGCATTGCGCCACGATCAGCACGAAGATCCCAAAGGGGGTGGTCAAGAATTCAGCCATCAGTTCCTCACACCATCGGTATTCCGTTCTCCGCGCAGTTGCCGGCCACGACTTCGGCGTCGATGGTCTTCAACCCCCGGGGAAGCGACGGCGAGATGGTGTAAACCGCATCTCCCCGCCAGCCATTTTCGATTTTGTCCACGCTCGTGCGCACATGCCGGGCAAAGCCATAGCCCCGGATCAGCGCATATTGCGCCGCCGCGCACTCGGCATAGCGCTCCACATGCACGGCTTCGGCCTCGGGCCCGGTTTCCACCACGAACTGCACCAGGTCGCCATGCAGCAGCCGGGTTTCCACCCCGCGATAGACGATATTCTCCGGCACCGGGGCAAAGCGCGTCACCTCGCCCCTTTCGGTCTCGCCACAGCCCATCACCAGCGCCGCCAGCGCCAGGGGGGATATGCCGATCAGCCGGGTCACTCTGCCGCCATCTTCTCGCCGGCGCGGACACGGGCCATGGCGCTCAACTCGGCCATCACTTCGCTTGCGCGCGCAATCGGGTTGGTCAGGTAGAAATCGGCCACGGCGTTGCGGAACGCCACATTCGCCTTGCCCAGCTTTCCGGCCTTCACCGGCTGCGCCGCGTTTTCCGGCACCTCGTCGATCAGGCCCAGATGCGGCACTGCGCCGACCAGCGCCTGGCGCAGTTGCGGCAGGCTGTCCCACGGCTGGGTCGCGCCCAGCTCGGCGCTCAGCGCGCGCAGGATGGCCCAGTTTTCCTTGGCCTCGCCCGGGGCAAAACCCGCGCGCAGCGCCAGTTGCGGGCGCCCTTCGGTGTTCACGAACAGGCCCTGTTCCTCGGTATAGGCCGCGCCCGGCAGGATCACGTCGGCGCGGTGCGCGCCGCGGTCGCCATGGCTGCCCTGGTAGATGACAAAGGCGCCCGGCTCGATCTCGATCTCGTCGGCGCCCAGGTTGTAGATCACGTCGGCGCCCTCGGTCGCGGCCTTCAGCCCGCCCTCGGTGGTTGCGCCCACGTCCATCGCGCCCACCCGGCCCGCCGCCGTATGCAGCACCAGCAGGCCCGAGTTGGATTTCTCGGCGATCGCCTGCGCCGCGGCCAGCACCGCCTCGCCATCGGCCTCCTGCAGCGCGCCCTGCCCCACGATCACCAGCGACGGCAGGTCCTTCACCTCGCCATAGCTCTGATCGACGAGCGATTGCAGAGCCGCGCGGTCGGTGCCGACATGCGCGTAATCATAGGTCAGGTCAACGGCTTCGCCCACCAGCCCCACATTCGCGCCCCGGCTCCAGGCCTTGCGGATGCGCGCGTTCAGCACCGGCGCCTCGTCGCGCGGGTTGGTGCCGATCAGCAGGATATATTGCGCCGCGTCGATATCCTCGATCGCCGCCGTGCCGACATAGGCGCCGCGGTTGCCCGCAGGCAGGCGCGCACCGTCCACCCGGCATTCCACGCTGCCGCCCAGGCCTTCGATCATCTGTTTCAGCGAAAACGCCGCTTCCACCGGAGCCAGGTCACCCACCAGGCCCGCCACCTTGGTGGCGCCCTTCATCGCCTCGGCCGCCTTTGCCAGCGCCTCGCCCCAGCTGGCCGGGCGCAGCTTGCCGCCCTCGCGGACATAGGGCCGGTCCAGCCGCTGACGCCGCAGACCGTCCCAGATGAACCGCGTCTTGTCGGAAATCCATTCCTCGTTCACGCCGTCATGGTTGCGCGGCAGCACCCGCATCACCTCGCGCCCTTTGGTATCCACGCGGATATTGCTGCCCAGCGCGTCCATCACGTCGATGGTCTCGGTCTTCGAAAGCTCCCAGGGCCGCGCGGTAAACGCATAGGGCTTCGAGGTCAGCGCGCCGACCGGGCACAGGTCGATGATGTTGCCCTGCAGGTTCGAGTGCAGCGTCTGGTTCAGATAGCTGGTGATCTCGGCATCCTCGCCCCGGCCGGTCTGGCCCATCTGGGTGATGCCCGCCACCTCGGTGGTGAAGCGCACGCAGCGCGTGCAGGAAATGCAGCGCGTCATGCAGGTGCCCACCAGCGGGCCCAGCTCAAGGTCGTCAACCGCCCGCTTGGCCTCGCGGAAGCGCGAATTGGCAATGCCATAGGCCATCGCCTGGTCCTGCAGGTCGCATTCGCCGCCCTGGTCGCAGATCGGGCAATCCAGCGGGTGGTTGATCAGCAGGAATTCCATCACCCCTTCGCGCGCCTTCTTCACCATCGGCGAATTGGTCTTCACCACCGGCGGCTGGCCTTCCGGCCCCGGGCGCAGGTCGCGGACCTGCATTGCGCAGCTGGCGGCCGGCTTGGGCGGGCCACCCACGACCTCGACCAGGCACATCCGGCAGTTACCGGCAATCGACAGCCGCTCGTGATAGCAGAAGCGCGGGATTTCCACGCCGGCCTGCTCACAGGCCTGGATCAGCGTCATTGCGCCGTCCACTTCGATCTCCGTGTCATCAATGATGATCTTGCGCAGGTCGCTCATGCTCCACTCACTTCGCTTTCAGCAGGCTGCCGATCACGCTGCCACTGGCAATCTCGGCATGGCCAAGCTTGCACAGATCTGCAGCCTTCTTCGGATTCAACCCCTTGGATTTTACATAGGCCTCGCCTTCGGCCCGGATTCGCGCCTTCTCGTCCGGGCTCTTGCGATAGGCATTGATTTCGTCATCGCTATAGCCCAGCGCGTTGGCCCGGCGTTTCAGCGACCAAAGATATTTCATGCCCTTCATCGTGCGGGCATCGATCTCGCCGCATTTCTCGCTGATCTCAAGCGCCAGCGCGACGCGCAGCATGTTGTCGTCAATCTCAGACACATCGCGCAGCGGCGCCTTGGCCTGCGCGGCCCCCGCCAGAAGACCCAGACCCAGAACCGCAGTTGTCAGAACACGCATCGAAACACTCCTTTCGCACAGGTTCGACGGGGCGGCCACTATGGCCCCCCGTTGCCTGTGCGACATGGATGCGCGCGCGCCTGTTATGCAATAACAGCGCGCGTAACTGCCTGATCCGGCAGCATTTCGCCCATGCGCGAAAGGATATGCGCGGTCTGTCACCATCCCTCGCAGCGTCCCCGGAATGTGATCGTGTCGTCCTGAACCGTCAGGCTCTCGTCTTCGGGGCCGACATCCCATTCGATGTCGGAGTTTCCGAAATACTCGATGCAATGGCGGGTCGCCTCATAGGCCCCGGCCTGCCGCGCGCCTTCAAGGCTCTTGCTCACGTTGAACACGCTCACGGCGAATTCCTTGTGCTCGTCGCCCAGCTGCTCAAGCCGCGCGCGGAACTGCTGCCCGTCAAAGTAAAGACCCTTCTTCGGCTTGAGCTTGTCAACCGCCCCGCAGGACGCCAGAAGACCCGCCACCAGGCCCAGGGTTATGATCTTGGTTGCCCGCATCCCGCTCACTCCGCCGCCATCGCGCCCATGCGGCCCGTCTTCTGGGCCTTGATCCGGTCCTCGATCTCCTCGCGGAAATTCTTGATCAGGCCCTGGATCGGCCAGGCCGCCGCGTCGCCCAGGGCACAGATCGTGTGGCCCTCGACCTGCTTGGTCACATCAAAGAGCATGTCGATCTCCTCGACCTCGGCCTCGCCCTTCACCAGCCGGTCCATTACCCGCATCATCCAGCCGGTGCCTTCGCGGCAGGGCGTGCACTGGCCACAGCTTTCGTGCTTGTAGAATTTCGACAGCCGCCAGATCGCCTTGATGATGTCGGTCGACTTGTCCATCACGATCACCGCCGCCGTGCCCAGGCCGCTGCCCAGCTCGCCGCGCAGGTAATCGAAATCCATGATCGCGTCGCGCATGTTCTCGCCGCGCACGCACGGCACCGAGCTGCCGCCCGGAATGACCGCCAGAACGTTGTCCCAGCCGCCCCGGATGCCACCACAATGCCGCTCGATCAGCTCTTCAAAGCTGATCGACATCGCCTCTTCCACCACACAGGGGTTGTTGACATGGCCCGACACGGCAAACAGCTTCGTGCCCGCGTTGTTGGCCCGGCCGAACCCGGCGAACCACTCGCCGCCCCGACGCAGGATGGTCGGCACCACGGCAATCGATTCCACGTTGTTCACCGTGGTCGGGCAGCCGTAAAGGCCCGCGCCGGCAGGAAACGGCGGCTTCATCCGGGGCATGCCCTTCTTGCCTTCCAGGCTTTCCAGCAGCGCGGTTTCCTCGCCGCAGATATAGGCGCCGGCGCCGTGATGCAGGTAAAGGTCGAAATCCCAGCCCGATCCGGCCGCGTTCGGGCCCAGCAGACCCGCCTCATAGGCTTCGTCGATCGCCGCCTGCAGCGCCTCGCGCTCGCGGATGTATTCGCCACGGATGTAGATATAGCAGGCATGCGCATTCATCGCGAAAGACGCGATCAGGCAGCCCTCGATCAGGGTGTGCGGATCATGGCGCATGATCTCACGGTCCTTGCAGGTGCCCGGCTCGGATTCGTCGGCATTGACCACCAGGTAGGCCGGCCGCCCGTCGCTCTCCTTGGGCATGAAGCTCCACTTCAGACCGGTCGGGAAACCCGCGCCGCCGCGACCGCGCAGCCCGCTGGCCTTCATCTCGTCGATGATCCAGTCGCGCCCCTTCTCGATAATCTTCGCCGTGCCATCCCAATGGCCGCGCGCCTTGGCGCCCGCCAGCGTGCGGTCATGCATGCCATAGAGGTTGGTGAAGATCCGGTCCTGGTCCTTCAGCATCGCGTTACCCTTCGAGTTCCCGGCGCGCGCGCCAGATTTGAAAAATCATCACGATGGCCAGCACGAAGCCCGCCAGCGCGAAAAGATCGAACAGGGCCAAGGTGCGTTGGCTCAGCCCCATCCGTGTGCCGATCAGGGTGGAGAGGATCCAGAAAACACCGGTGCCCGCGATCACCAGGGCGGTCACCCGCCCCTTGCGCGCCAGTTTTTCCCGTGCCTCGTCCCCCATCATTCAGCGCCTCAATAGACCTCGCCCTTGTCCACGCGCTGGGAAAACTCGGTCTCCCCGCCCGCGGCTAGGATCTTGGCCTGTTCCACCCAGTTGTCGCGGCTCACCCGGCCCTTGAAGCCCTGCAGGTTCGCGTTGACCCAGGCCACCTCGTCGGCGGTCCACCCGGCGATCTGGTCGAAATGGTAGAACCCCATCTCGTTCAGCATCTTCTCAAGTTTCGGGCCGACACCCTTGATTTCCTTCAGGTTATCGGCCTCGCCGCCGCGCGGGCCAGACAGCGCCTCGGGCTGGGTGCCCTCGTTCTCGCCTTCGTGCTCACCGTCCTTGTCATAGTCGGGCGTGGCCGCCGCCGCGGCGTCCGCCGCCGCCTTGGCCTCTGCCTCGGCCTTGGCTTTCGCCGCCGCGTCGGCCCTGGCCTTCTCGTCGGCCTCGGCTTTCGCCTTCGCTGCCGCGGCCTCCGCCTCGGCCTTCTCGGCGGCAATCGCCGCGTCCAGCTTGGCCTTGTCCTCGGCCGCCTTGGCCGGGTCGATGCCCGCCGCCGCGGCGCCCGCGTCCAGATCACCGGCTTCCGCCTCGGCCAGCGCCTCGTCGACAAGGGCCGAATGATGCGATCCGGCGGCCACTGTGCCCGCGCTTGCCGCTGCCGCGCCATGCGCAGCCGCACCGTCATGGCCGGTCATGCCCCAGCCGCAGATGAACTTGCCCAGGACCAGCGCGATGAAACACGCCACCGCGATCCCGATCAGCAGCGCCGGCAGCCAGGTCACCGCCTCGACCGACAGCCAATAGGCCAGGATCCCAGCCAGAATGCCCAGGATCCACGCGGCCCAGCCGCAGGTGCCAATTCCTTCGTTCTTCATCGTGTCATCCCCCGTTACCTGTTGGAGCTATTTTTGCCCTGATTACCGTCACTTACCTTTCTTGCGGCGCGAAAACTCGGTCTCGCCGCCTTCCGCCAGGATCTTCGCCTGGTCGATCCAGTTGTCGCGGGTGATGCGACCCTTGAATTTCAAACGCTCATCGACCCAGGCCACCTCGGCTTCGGTCCACTTGGCGACCTGGTCGAAATGCCAGAAGCCCAGCTCGTTCAGCGTGCCTTCCAGCTTCGGCCCCACGCCGCTGATCAGTTTCAGATCGTCGGCACCGGATTTGCGCGGTGCGGTCATCGTGCGCGGTTTCTTTTCCTTCACCGGGGCGCTGGCGGGCTTGGCCGCGGGTTTCACCGCCGGTTTGCCCTTGGCCACGGCCTTGGCCGCCTGCTTGGTCGCGCCGGTCTTGTCGGCGCTGGCCGTCGCCGCCGGTTTCGGCTCCGCCGCCTTGGCCTTCGCGGCCGTGGTCTTCTTCGCCGCCGGTTTGGCCTTGGCCCCGCCGCGCGCCTTCGCCTCCAGCCACGGCGTGGTCAGCGGCACCTCGGTGCCGTCAATGCGCTTCACGGTCTCGCCCAGGTCGGTGGCCAGCTGCACGCTGGCGTTATACTGGGTGTGCCCGCTGTCATACTCGGTCAGCGTGGTCAGCCCGCTCAGCGGCTCCGACGCGTAACGCCCGTTCTGCGGCCCCGGCAACGGCACCTTGCCGGCCGACAGCTCGTCGATGATCTCGCCCATCCGTTCCGGCGTCAGATCTTCGTAGTAATCCTTGCCGATCTGCGCCATCGGCGCGTTCGAGCACGACCCCAGGCATTCCACCTCTTCCCAGGAAAACTTGCCATCGGCCGA
Source organism: Marimonas lutisalis (assembly GCF_005434965.1). Lineage (GTDB taxonomy): Bacteria > Pseudomonadota > Alphaproteobacteria > Rhodobacterales > Rhodobacteraceae > Marimonas_A > Marimonas_A lutisalis. The sequence goes on along the minus strand of NZ_SKCI01000001.1, from coordinate 713,009 downwards.
CAGCTCGTGCGGCCGTGCCGCGATCTTGTCTTTCAGCACCGCCATCAGGTCCTCGGCGCCGCAGATCATGCAGGACGTGGTGCCGCAGACCTGCACATGCGCCACGCTGCCCACCGGCTGCAACTGGAACATGAAGTAGAACGAAGCCACCTCGAGCGCGCGGATATATGCCATGCCCAGCATGTCGGCGACATATTCGATCGCCGGCTTGCTCAGCCAGCCCTCCTGCTCCTGCGCGCGCCACAAAAGCGGGATAATCGCGCTGGCCTGCCGGCCCTCGGGATACTTGGTGATCTGCGCTTCCGCCCATTTCTGGTTCGCGGGCGTAAAGGCAAAGCTCTCGGGCTGTTCGTGGTGAAGGCGGCGCAGCATCAGGCACAGGCTCCTGTCGTCAGTTTCACACCCTGATCGCCGGGCAGCTTCTCGGCCGTGCCCCAGGTCAGGTGGTGTTGGACCAGCGCCAGCGTCTGCTCGCGGGTCAGCCCCGCCTGCAGCTCGACCGGCTGGTAATCGCTCTCATCGCGCATAACGCAGCCGATCGAGGCCGCGGCAGACACGAAATCTTCGTGCATTTCGGGGGTCACGCCCGACGGGCCCATCACTATGCAACCCGACAGGGCCGATGCGGCCACACTCACAAGAACAAGTTTCTTCACCGGTCAATCTCCCCGAACACAACATCCAGCGTGCCGATAATGGCGGCCACATCGGCCAGCTGGTGGCCATTGGCGATATGCTCCAGCGCCTGCAGGTGCAGGTATCCCGGCGCGCGGATCTTCGCGCGGTAGGGCCGGTTGCTGCCATCGGCCACAAGGTAGACGCCAAACTCGCCCTTGGGCGCCTCGACGGCGGCGTAAACCTCGCCCTCGGGCACGTGGAACCCTTCGGTATACAGCTTGAAGTGATGGATCAGCGCTTCCATCGAGGTTTTCATCTCGCCGCGTTTCGGCGGGGTGATCTTGCCGCGCGCCAGCACATCGCCCTGGTTTTCCGGCTGGCGCAGCTTCTCGCAGGCCTGCCGCATGATATGGGCCGACTGGCGCATCTCTTCCATCCGCATCAGGTAGCGGTCATAGCAGTCGCCATTCTTGCCCACCGGGATCTGGAATTCGAATTCATCATAGCATTCATAGGGTTGCGCGCGGCGCAGGTCCCAGGCCATGCCCACGGAACGCGCCATCACACCCGACATGCCGAAATTCAGCACATCGTCCTCGGTGATGATGCCGATATCCACGTTGCGCTGCTTGAAGATGCGGTTTTCCGTCAGCAGCCCATCAAGGTCATCCAGGAATTTCGGGAACCCCTCGGCCCATGCGTCGATATCGTCGATCAGTTCGGGCGGCAGGTCCTGGTGCACGCCGCCGGGCCGGAAATAGGCCGCGTGCAGCCGCGCCCCGCAGGCGCGCTCGTAGAACACCATCAGCTTCTCGCGCTCTTCGAAGCCCCAGACCGGCGGGGTCAGCGCGCCCACGTCCAACGCCTGCGTGGTCACGTTCAGCAGGTGGTTCAGGATGCGGCCCATCTCGCAGTAAAGCACCCGGATCAGGCTGGCGCGGCGCGGCACCTCCACCCCGGTCAGCTTCTCGATCGCCAGGCACCAGGGATGCTCCTGGTTCATCGTGCCCACGTAATCCAGCCGATCGAAATAGGGCAGGTTCTGCAGGTAGGTGCGGCTCTCCATCAGCTTCTCGGTGCCGCGATGCAACAGGCCGATATGCGGGTCGCAACGCTCGACGATCTCGCCGTCCAGCTCCAGCACCAGCCGCAGCACCCCGTGCGCCGCCGGGTGCTGCGGGCCGAAGTTCAGGTTGAAATTGCGGATCTTCTGTTCGCCGGTCAGCGCGTCATCGAAGCCTTTGGAACCGTCCATCTCGTTCCCCCTCAACCGTCAAGCGCCGGGCCGCTTTCAACCCGGAACAGCTTGGTAATCAGTTTCCATTCCCCGCCGACATGAAAGAAGCCGAGGTAATCCTTGTACCGCCGCGGCGGCATGTCGACCCACAGCTTCACATGCGCGATGTCGGGCCCCGCCACGTCCACCGTCTCGATGTGATAGGACGGATCGCCCGCGAACGGGTCGCGCCCCGCGACACGCCCCACGAAGGCCGCCTTGTCGATCTTGCGCGACTGGCCGTCGCTGGCGACATAGGTCATCAGGAAATCCTCATGGCACATCCGCTCGAACGCCGCGGCGTCCGACCAGTGCAGCGCCTCGCAATAGGCACGGGCCTGCGCAGTGACTTCCTGGATCGGCAGGCTCATTCCTTGGCCCCCTCGCCTTTTTCGTCACCCGGCAGGATGTATTGCGCGCCTTCCCAGGGGCTCATGAAATCGAACTGGCGGTATTCCTGCACCAGCTTCACCGGCTCGTAGACCACGCGCTTCTGCGCCTCGTCATAGCGCAGCTCGACATAGCCGGTGGTCGGGAAATCCTTGCGCAGCGGATAGCCGCGGAAGCCGTAATCGGTCAGGATGCGGCGCAGGTCCGGGTGGCCGGAAAACAGAATGCCGAACATGTCGAACACCTCGCGCTCGAACCAGTTGGCGCTCGGGTGCACCTCGGTGATCGACGGCACCACCTCATCCTCGCGGATCGCCATTTTCAGGCGGATGCGGTGGTTCTGGAACATGCTCAGGAAGTGATAGACCACGTCGAACCGCTTGGCCCGGTCGGGATGGTCCACCGCGGTGATATCCACCAGCGTGGAAAACCGGCAAGTGCCGTCGGTCTTCAGGAAATCGACGAAGCCCACGATACTGGCCGGCGTCACTGTCACGGTCAGCTCACCGTTGGCAACCTCCCAGCCCGCCACGCAATCGGGGCGCTTGGCCTCGACATAGGCGCCCAGCTCTTTCAGTGCTGTTTCAACCATGCTCTCTCGCTGCTTGTTGTCTGCGTCAGTCAATGGCGGCCTCTTTCAGCTGGGCAATCCGCGCCTGCCACCGCTCGGGCAGCGCGCCGCCGAATTTCTCGGCACAGAATTCGTATTGCCCGGCCAGGCGGCGCAGGAAACCCGCGGCGCAGTCCTCCGGCAGGCGCACGGGCGTGCCTTCTCTCGATTTCTCCTCGAACGCCGCCTCGACCGGCGCCACGCCCAGGAACCGGCAGACCCGGGCAATCGCGTCCGAGGTGAACAGCGTTTCGAAGAATTCGTAGTGAATGTTCTCGCGGGGCGCCACGCGCTCCAGCTCACCGATCGTGCGCGCATAGTCCGAGCGCAGCGGCACGCTTTCGGCGCTGTTCGCGGCGAATTTCCGCGCCTCTTCCAGCACCAGCGCCTTGCCCTCGTCGGCATCCTTGGCCCGGCGGAAGGCGCTCATCCGCATCGACGACCAGTGCCGGTCCAGCGGGTCGCGCAGCACGAACAGGTATTTCGCTCCCGGCAGCGCGGCGGCCATCCGGGAAAACCCCATCTCGCTCAGCGTCGAATAGGCCGGGGTGAAATCGCAGACATAGCGCTGGCCGCCGTAACCTTCGCGCAGGTAGTCGAAATAGGGTTCGTGATCGTGCCAGCCGCCGCGATAGATATTCAGGTTCGCATAGGCCGAGTCGATCTCTTCCATCGCCGCGTCGAAATTCGGCCCCGGCCGCGGCGGCAATTTCTTCAGTAGGCTGGTCACCCGCCGCTGCGCCCGCCGGAAGGTCGACGGCGATTGCCCGTCCAGCACGTCGAAGTAATGCACTTCCTTGCGCTTGGCGATCAGCAGGTCCTCGTGGCCCTTCAGGTTGTCGGCCAGCCAGGTCGTCCCCGCCTTCTGCGCCCCGATACAGAGGAACACAGCCGGCTCGGCCCGGTCCCGGGATTTCCCGGGAAGGGTCTTCAAAAGCCGCAGGTTCCTCAGTCCGCTCATCGCACGATCGTCCCCGTGCGCCGGATCTTGCGGGCCAGCTGCATCACGCCGTAAACCAGCGCCTCCGCCGTCGGCGGGCAGCCCGGCACGTAGACATCGACCGGCACGATCCGGTCGCAGCCACGCACCACGGAATAGCTGTAATGGTAATAGCCCCCGCCATTGGCGCAGGATCCCATCGAGATCACGTAGCGCGGCTCGGGCATCTGGTCGTAAACCTTGCGCAGCGCCGGCGCCATCTTGTTGGTCAGCGTGCCGGCCACGATCATCACGTCCGATTGCCGCGGGCTGGCGCGCGGGGCCACGCCGAAGCGTTCAAGGTCATAGCGCGGCATCGAGGCATGCATCATCTCGACCGCGCAGCACGCCAGGCCGAAGGTCATCCAGTGCAGGCTGCCGGTGCGCGCCCAGTTGACGATGTCCTCGCTCGTGGTCAGCAGGAAGCCCTTGTCCTGCAGCTCGGCATTCAGCGCCTGGGTCGACACTTCCTTGTCGATACCGGCCGTGTTCGCGCCCGTCATGACCATTCCAGCGCCCCCTTCTTCCATTCATAGGCAAAGCCGATAGTCAGCACCGCCAGGAACACCATCATCGACCAGAACCCCACGTCCGTGACATCCCGGAACGCCACCGCCCACGGAAAAAGCATCGCGATTTCAAGGTCGAAAATGATGAACAGGATCGACACGAGATAGAACCGCACGTCGAACTTCATCCGCGCGTCATCGAACGCGTTGAACCCGCATTCATAGGCGCTCACCTTCTCGGGATCGGGGTTGCGCACAGCCAGAACCACAGCGGCGAGGATCAGGACGACCCCCAGTCCGATGGCAATGGCCAGCAAGATAAGAACCGGAAGGTATTCCCTGAGCATCTCTTCCACGGATCAGCTCCTTTCCCGCACGCCTCACGGGGCGTGCCGATTGGCCGCAAAAACTCGCCACCGGGTTTACTCCCGCCCCCCGGCAGGGTCAACCGAGGCCCGGTCACATTCAAGAAGATGAAAGTATCGCGAAAGCGCCCTGTATGCCATTGCACACAACCCCTGAAAAACAAGGCCCCCGCCGCGCTGCAGCATCCCCGCGCCGCCCCCCGCGGCGGCGACGCCACCGCGAAATTCGCAAACATTTATCGCAAAAGCCGGTTTTCCGGCCCACGTCAGGGCGGCGCGGCGGGCGACTCGCCCACTCCGCCGCCCCGAGGCAACGGCCCTATTCCACCCGCAGTTCGGTCCGCTGGCCCGCGGTGATCGTCAGCGGCTGTTCCACGTCGGCGCGGTCGTCCTCATAGTTCACTTTGACCACGAAATCGCCCGCCGGCAGCGTCAGGTTCAACGCCTCGCCATAATTGCCGGTCAGCCGCTTGCGCTTGCCCTGGATGTCGGGCGGGCCCAACACGTCGATGCGATAGGCCCCGGGCGCGGTGATCCCCGCCACCCCGGCATTCAGCGTCACCTGCACCTCGGTGCGCTGGCCCGCCTTCACCTCGAAGGGCGCGCTCAGCACCGTCGCCTGGTCCAGTCGCGCCTGCAGCACGTATTGTCCCGCCGGCAGATCGAAGGGCTTGGCGCCATAAACGCCGTTGATCCGGTCGCGCTTGCCTTTCAGGTCGGTCTCCGCGCTCAGCGCGTCAAAGCGGATCTCGCCGCTATCCACCGCCGGGCCGCCCTCGGCGTAAAGCGCCGCCGGAGCCAGAACGCCCGAGCCCACGATCACGTCCCGCGTCAGCACCTCGCCCGCAGCCAGCGTCACCACCTCCTCGCTCGTTGCCTTGCCCTGGCGGCCGCTCACGGTGATCTCGCCCGCCGGCATGTAGAACCGGCCTTCACCATAGGCGCCGTCCTTCAGCTTGCCCTGGCTCACCTCGACCCGGATGCCCGGATCGGCCTCGGCATCGCCCTCGGCGCGCTTGCCGATCAATTCGACAATCCCCGCGTTCAGAACGATGTCCTGCACGATCTCCTCGGTCTCGCTCAGCGTCAGGCCGATCCGCTGCTGTACCTTGCCGATCCGCAGCGCCAGCTCATAGGCGCCCGCCGGCGCCGAAACCCGGAATTCCGCGCCATAGCGGCCCTCGGTCGATTTCTTCGCCACCTTGCCGGCTGCGTCCACCGCGTGCAGGTCCCAGCGGATCCCGGGCTCGACCAGCATCGGCTGCCCCTCGGCAAGGTATGTCCGTGCTGTCAGGTTGAACTCCGGCGCCGCCGGTTGCGGTTCGGGCTCGGGTTCGGGCTCCGGCGCGGCTTCGGCCTGCACCACCGTCTCCTGCAGCGCGCGGCCCAGCGCCTCGGCATTGCCCGCCTCGATGTAACGCCCGCCGGTCTCCTCGGCCAGGCACGCCACCTGCGCGCCCTCCTCGGCCGACAGGCCAAAGCCCACCACGTGCGCGGTGAAATCCACGCCCAGCTGTTCCAGCTCGCGGCCCAGTGCGCAGGGATCGGCCTCGCAGGTCTCCAGCCCGTCGGTGACCAGGATCACCGTCGCCTTGTCCTCGGTAAAGCGCAGCGCCTCGGCCGCCTGTCGCACGCCCGCCGACAAGGGCGTCTTGCCCTTGGGGTTCACCCCGTCGGCAAAGGCGGTGATCGCGCCCGCCGTGCCCGGCGCGGGCTTCACCGCCAGTTCGATGTCACCGCAATCACCCTTGCGGCGGTGGCCATAGACGATCAGGCCCAGCTCATTGCCCTCGGGCACCTGCGCCAGCACCTCGCGCAGCGTTTCGCGCGCGATCTCGATCTTGGTCTTGCCGTCGATCTGCCCCCACATCGAGCCCGAGCCATCCAGAACGATCATGCTGCGCTCCTGCGCCCCCGCGCGCAGCGGCAGCGCCGCAAGAAGAGCCAGGGCGATCACGGTGAAAATCCGTTTCAACATCATACTTCCCCCAAATGATTTTTGCGGGCCGGGATCGGCCCCAATGGCGCGATCCTAGCACCTTGCGGCATTTCTCCCAAACTCCGGCATTCCGTACCTTTGCCCGCATGCTAGCGCGCGCCGCATTAACCTTAACGCGCGTTAACCCCGCCCGCCTTGTCCGGCAGCCGGATGTCAGCCGGGGGGGGCACGCAAGTCACCCCCCGATTTCGACCGCGCGGTGGCGTTAACCCCCGGGCGCGACCCACGGCGCCGGGCGCTTGTCGAAGAAGGCGGCAATGCCCTCTTTCGCCTCCGCACCTTCCCAGGTCTGCACCAGCCGGTCGATGGTCGCATCGATGATCTCGGGCGTGATCCGCGGCCCCAGCATACGCGCCAGGCGCTTGGATTCCGCCACCGCGCCGGGGGCGGCGCTCAGGTAGGGACGTACCTCGGCCTCGATCGCCTCATCCAGCTGATCCCCCGGCACCACGCGCGCCAGAAGATCAAGCTTTTCAGCCTCTTGCGCGTCAAAGATGCGGGCCGACATGAACACCTTGCGGGCGTGCGTCTCGCCCATCCGGGCCAGCACATAGGGGCTGATCGTCGCCGGGATCAGGCCCAGCTTCACCTCGGTCAGGCCGAACTTCGCGCCCTCGGCCCCTATGGCCACATCGGCCACCGACATCATGCCGATGCCGCCGCCGAACGCGTTTCCCTGCACCCGGGCGATCAACGGTTTGGACATGGTGTTGAGCGCATAAAGCGCCATCGCCAGCTTGCGCGCGCCCGCCCGCCGCTGCCCCGCCGTCGCCGCCATCTGCTCCTGCATCCAGCGCAGATCGCCGCCCGCGCAGAAGCTCTTGCCGCGCGCCGCCAGCACCACGACGCGCACGCCCGCGTCTTCATCCAACGCCTTGGCGGCGCTGGACAATTCCTCGATCATCTCGCCCGACATGGCGTTGTGCTTGTCGGCCCGGTCCAGCCACAGGGTGGCCACCCCGCGCGTGTCGGTCTCGATGCTCAGCGTCTCATACATCCGGCTCACCCCTCATTTTCCGCGCCATTTCTCCCGCCTTTTCAATCACTTGACGATCCAGCCCTGTGTCATGACCCAGCGCCGTCAGCCGGTCATGCACGGCTTCGGTCGCCACGTTGCCAGCGGCACCCGGCGCATAGGGACAACCGCCCAGCCCCCCCACGGCGGCATCGAACACGCGCAGCCCGCGGGCCAGCGATACCTCGATATTCTCCAGCGCCCGGCCGCCGGTGTCGTGGTAATGCCCGGCCAGCTTTTCGGCTGGCACCACCTTCAGCACCGCGCCCAGCATCGCGTCGATCGTCTCGGGGCGTCCCTGGCCGATCGTGTCGCCCAGGCTGATCTCGTAAACCCCCATCTTCCATAGGATTTCCGCCACCCGCGCCACCTCTTCGGGCGGGGTCGGCCCGTCATAGGGGCAGTCTGTCACACAGGAAATATAGCCCCGCACCGGCATGCCGATCTCCTTTGCGGCCGCCATGATCGGCGCGAACCGCTCAAGGCTCTCAGCGATCGTGGCGTTGATATTGGCCTTGGAAAACCCTTCCGAGGCGCTGCCGAATATCGCCACCTCGTCGGCCTTCGCCGCCACCGCGCCCTCGAAGCCGCGCATGTTGGGCGTCAGCGCCGCGTAGCGCACCCCCGGCGCCCGCGTAATCCCCGCCAGCACTTCGGCCGAATCCGCCATCTGCGGCACCCATTTGGGGCTCACGAAACTCGCCACTTCGATACGCCGGAACCCCGCGCCGCTCAGCAGATCGACCAGCGCGATCTTCTCGGCCGTCGGGATCCGCCGCTTCTCGTTCTGTAGCCCATCGCGCGGGCCCATCTCGAATATTTCAACGTATTCCGCCATTTACCCCTCGTCTCTCATGCCTCGGGCACGTCGTAGAATTCCCGGTCATAGAATTTCTGCAACCCCTCGGCCTCCAGCGCGCGCTGATAGGCGGGCCGCACCTCGATCCGGTCCTTATAGGCCGAAAGGTTCGGAAAACGGTCGAAATGCACGTAGTGCCGCGCCGCCTCGAGGGTGAAGCCCATCATCGTGTCCGCCGCCGAGAACCCGCGCCTCAGCAGGTAGTCCTGCGGGCCAAAGACCTGCTCCAACGGCTTCAGCGAGATCGCCAGCCGCTTCACCTCGATCCCGATCACCGTGGGCGAACGCATCGCCGGATCGGGCAGGAACACCTGCTGCAGGTTGAGGTTCTGGATCAGCACGCCCACCGTCTCGGCATAATGCAGCCAGGTCAGGTATTGCGCCCGCTCCTCCTCGCCCGGGCCCGGTGCCAGCCCCGCTTCGGGATGCGTCTCGGCCAGGTATTCGACGATGGCACCACTTTCGAAGAGCACCTGCCCGCCGATTTCCAGCACCGGCACCCGCCCCGCCGGACTCAGCCCCAGGAACTCCGGGTTCCGCAGATCGCCCTTCGCGATGTCATAGGAGATCACCTCGGGTTCCAGCCCAAGCTCGTAGAGCAGCCACAAGACCCGGAACGAGCGTGACCCCGCCACGCTGTGCAGTCTGATCGGTGTTTCGGACATGTCTCGCCCTTTCTCTTCCATCAGGTTTTGCGCCGGCTGCGCCGTCGCCGTGGGGCATGGCCGCGGCTGGCGCCGCGGCCACGCGGGCTTGCCATCAAGCGGTTTTCGCCTGCGAAACTTGCTCTAGGATCACGCCGGACGCCATGAGTATTTTTGCCAAGAAAGAGCGGCACATCGCTCATGCCGCCGCATCCGCCTCGTCTTCCAGCCGGATCAGCGCCGCGCCCGCCTCGACCTGCGTCCCCGCCTCGACCAGCACTTCGGCCACGACGCCATCGCGCGCGGCCAGCAGCGCGTGCTCCATCTTCATCGCCTCCAAGACCGCCAGCCGGTCACCTTCGTGCACCTGCTGGCCCGCCTCGGCAAAGACCGCCTTCACCAGCCCCGGCATCGGGGCCTCGATCACGCCCGCGCCGGCCCCTGCCGCCGCAGCCCGCTCCAGCGGGTCGACAACCCTGAAGGCCTGGCCGAAATCGGCGAAAATCGTGATGGTATCAGCACTTGAGGCCCAGGGGACGGCTTTCCTGCCGTCCAGTAGCCAGCCGTCCTGCCAGTGCGCCTCGACCGTCTGCGCGCCCGTGTCGACCAGAACAGTCCCGGGCGCGCGCAGTTGCACGCGCACGGTCTGCGGTTTGTCTGCATGCTCTAGCGTGAGCTGCCGCCAGCCCGGGGCCCAGAGCGCGAAACCCTGCGCCCAGTCGGGCGCCGCCATCAGGCCCAGCGCAGCCATCGCCGCCTGCGCCAGCGTGGCTGGCGCCGGTGCTGGGTCCTGCGCGAGGCTGTCCAGGTCGCGGCCAATCAGCCCGGTATCGACCTCGCCGCTGGCGAATCCCTCGTGCGCGCAAAGCGCGCCGAGAAAGGCCAGGTTGGTCACGGTACCGGCCACTTCCGTTTCCTTCAGCGCCTGCGCCATGCGTTTCAATGCAATCGCGCGAGTGGGGCCATGGGTGATCAGCTTGGCGATCATCGGATCGTAGTAGGGGGAAATCGTGTCGCCCGGCCGCACCCCGCTATCGGCCCGCGCGCCGGGCGCGAAGCGCAGATGTGACAGCGTGCCGGTCGCAGGCAGGAATCCTTTGGGCACGTCCTCGGCATAAAGCCGCGCCTCGAAGGCGTGACCCGTGATCGACAGGTCCTCCTGCCGCATCGGCAGGCCTTCGCCCGCCGCCACGCGCAGCTGCCATTCCACCAGGTCCACACCGGTAATCGCCTCGGTCACCGGATGTTCCACCTGCAACCGCGTGTTCATTTCCATGAACCAGAACCCGTCGGGGCGCAGCCCGCGCGAGCCGTCGACGATGAATTCCACCGTGCCCGCACCCTTGTAGCCGATCGCCTCGGCCGCACGCACCGCCGCCTGGCCCATGGCGGCGCGCATCTCCGCGGTCATGCCCGGTGCGGGCGCCTCCTCGATCACCTTCTGGTGGCGCCGCTGAAGCGAACAGTCGCGCTCGAAAAGATGCACCGCGCGCGTGCCATCGCCAAAGACCTGCACCTCGATATGCCGGGGCTGGGACACGAACTTCTCGATCAGAACATCGGCGTTGCCGAAGGCGGTTTTCGCTTCGCCCTGGGCGCTGGCCAGTGCCTCCATGAAATCCTGCGGCTTTTCGACCAGCCGCATGCCCTTGCCGCCACCGCCCGCCACGGCCTTGATCAGAACCGGATAGCCGATGGCATCGGCGGCACCCGAAAGGTGCTCGGGGTCCTGGTTGGTGCCGTGATAGCCGGGCACCACCGGCACGCCGGCCTCCTCCATCAGCTTCTTGGCCGCATCCTTCAGACCCATCGCGTCGATCGCCTCGGCCGACGGGCCGATAAAGACCAGCCCAGCCGCCTCGACGGCACGGACGAAATCGGGATTTTCCGACAGGAAACCATAACCGGGATGGATCGCCTGCGCGCCGGTTTCCAACGCCGCCGCGATGATCCGGTCGCCGCGCAGATAGCTCTCGGCGGGGGCGCTGCCGCCGATATGCACGGCCTCGTCGGCAGCTGCGACATGCGCCGCGCCCGCATCGGCATCGGAATAAACCGCCACAACGCGCACGCCCATCGCCCGCGCCGTCGATGCCACCCGGCAGGCAATCTCGCCCCGGTTCGCGATCAGGATCTTGTCAAACATCTCGTCCCTCCTTCACCGCCGCCTTCAGCAGCGTCTCGGTCTCTGCGTCAAAGGCCACCAGCACCACGCGCAGGTCCGCCCCCTTCAATTCCCGCACCGCGATCCGTGCCGCGCGCTCTTTCGGAAACCCGTATACCCCGGTCGAAATCGCCGGGAACGCCATGCTGTCACAGCCCTTTTCCCGCGCCAGCCGCAGGCTCTCGCGATAGCATGAGGCCAGCTTTTCATCCTCGCCTGCGTCCCCGCCCCGCCAGACGGGTCCCACCGTGTGGATCACCCAGCGCGCGGGCAGATCATACCCGGCAGTCACCCGCGCCTCGCCCGTCGGACAACCGCCCAGGCCCCGGCACTCCTGCAAAAGCCCGGGCCCTGCAGCCCGGTGAATGGCGCCATCCACCCCACCGCCGCCCAGAAGCGAGGAATTGGCGGCATTCACCACCGCGCAGACATCCAGCGTCGTGATATCCCCGCGCCAGACCTCGATCATGCCGCGCACCCCGCTCTTTCTTGGTCACAAATACTCAAATCCCGCGTCCTCCACGGGCCGAACGCTGACGGCTCTGACCGCCGCCCCCCGGGCCATGCGGGGTGGGTGGGCGGGCGCGTGGCCCGGGGGGCGGGTCCGCCGCTCATGCGAACACCTCCACCAGATCGAAGCGCTCCACCAGCATCTCCAGCCCCGGCTCGAACCCCACGGTACGGCCCAGATAGGCGGCATAACCGCGCCGCCAGTCCTCGAGATCGGCAAACTCGCCCTGCGCCGCGATCAGATCATCCGGCATGTCCGCGAATGGCATCCGCAGCACCTCGACTGTTCGCAGCGCGCAGACCGGGCGCCACTCCCAGTCACAGGCAATGTCCACCCGGCCGGGTTCGGGCAGCGGTTCGCCGCGCGCGGCAAAACCGGCCACCGCGTCGCAGGTCACCGTCTTGGCACCACGCAGCACCAGCGCCAGCACCTCCGCGTTCAGCTTTGCGTTGTCGCCAAAGCGGAACGCCTCGGCCCCGGGATGGCGCGCTTTCGCCGCGTCCAGCTCCATCACACCGCCTCCAGCCGCTTGCACCAGTCGATCCGTTGCCCGCCGCGATAGGGCACGGCCAGCCCCTCGCCGATCAGGCGCTCGGCCACGTCCTGCCCCTCGATGCGCACCCGGATCAGCCAGCGGCCGTATTTGTCGCTGCCGCGCCGCCGGATCTCGATGGCGCCTTCGCGCAGCATCTCGCGCAGCCGCTCGGTCGCGGCGTCACCCGCTTTGCGCTCCGCCGTGCAGCGGGCATCGCGGGTCTCGGGCGTATCCAGTCCCTGCACGCGCGCGGTCACCTCGCGCCCCCCGCAGCTCAGGGCCACCGTGTCCCCATCAGATACATAGCTCACCCGGCAGGTCTCGGCCCCTGCCCGCCGTTCCTGCCAGCGCACAACGTATAGCCAGGCCGCCAGCGTGGCGGCTGTCAGAATAAGCACCCGGGCCAGCATCAGCATCGCGCCGCCCCCCCGGCCAGGGCCGCGCGGGCCTCGTCCACTACCCGCGCCACGATATCGGCCGCCGGCGCGACCCGTTCGACCAGCCCCACCGCCTCGCCCACGATCGCCGGCGCGCCTTCGGCATCGCCCTCGGCGATCGCTCTGGCATAAGCCCCGCGCGCGGCGGCGCCCACCGGGCCCTCCATGTCGCCTTCCCAGCGCCGCACCCAGGAATTGCGCAGCGTGCGGATGGTGAAATCGCCCGGCCACTGGTAACCGCGCGCCTGGTCAGGCAGCGACGTGCGCGCCGTACCGTCCCCGTCGGCCGCCACGGCCGCGGCGTGAAACCCCGGCGCCACCAGCGCCTCTTCCGCCGCCCAGAACCGCGTGCCCATCAGCACCCCGTCGGCCCCCAGCATCAGCGCCGCCGCCAGGCCCCGCCCGTCCGCGATACCACCTGCGGCCAGCACCATCGCGCGGTCGCCCACCGCGTCCACCACCTCGGGCACCAGCGCCATGGTGCCGCGTGTCGCGCCATGCCCGCCGGCCTCGCTTCCCTGCGCCACGATCACGTCGGCACCCGCCGCCACCGCCTCGCGGGCCATCGCCAGGCTCTGCACCTGCGCGAAAAGCGGCACGCCTGCTGCCTTCACCAGCTCGGCATGCGGCACCAGGTCACCGAAAGACAAAAACAGCCCCGCCGGCCGGCGTGCCAACGCCTGCTCCAACAGGCCCGGCGCCTCGCTCAGCTTCCAGGTGATGAAACCACAGCCAACGCGCGCGTTGCCCGCCGCCTGCCATTCGCGGGTCAGCCACTCGGCATCGCCATATCCGCCCCCGATGAACCCCAACGCCCCCGCCCCGCTCACCGCCGCGGCCAGCCGCCCACCGGCGGCAAAGGCCATCGGCGCACTGGCGATCGGCGCGCGCAGACCGAAGGCGCGGGTGAACCGCGTTTCTATCAGCGCAGCACCGTTCACGATGCCTCATCCCCGGGCGTATCGGTGCCCTCATACCTGCGATAGCGATTGGCATAGATCAGGTTTGGCCGTTCGCCCTCCCACATGTAGATCGTGATCACCAGGATGATGACGATCTCGGCCAGGCCATAGAGCGCACTGCCCATGCCCAGCTCGGCCAGCCCCCTGAACCCGCTGTTCATCGTCTGGAACACGGTCAGGATACCCGAGGCGACCACCAGCACCCGCGCCAGCGCCGCGCGTAGCCACAACAGCCCGGCCGTCAGCAGCGGCAGCACCGATGCCCCCAGCATCAGCAAGGCCCCACCACCGAACTGTGTCACGACCCAGGCCTTCAGCCCGGCCACCACCGCGAAATAGACGATGATCAGGTAAATCAGCCAGTTCAGCTGCCCCTTGGGATGCGCATGCGCCTCTTCCCGGCTTACCGTCACCCAGGACATGCCGGTTTCGCGGTTGGGCGCGGTGGCGCGCCGTTCGCCGGGTTTCAGACGCTCCGCCATCGGCTCACATCCGGAACACGCCGAAACGTGTCTCCTCGATCGGGGCGTTCAGCGCCGCCCGCAGGCTCAGCGCCAGAACGTCGCGGGTCTTGCGCGGGTCCACCACGCCGTCATCCCACAGCCGCGCGCTGGCATAAAGCGGATGGCTCTGCTCCTCGAACATCTCGATCGTGGGCCGCTTGAACTCGGCCTCTTCCTCGGCGCTCCATGTTTCGCCCGCCCGCTCGATCGCATCGCGCTTCACGGTGGCCAGCACGCCCGCCGCCTGCTCGCCGCCCATCACGCTGATGCGCGAATTGGGCCAGGTCCACAGAAAGCGCGGGCTATAGGCCCGCCCGGCCATGCCATAGTTGCCCGCTCCGAAACTGCCGCCCACCAGCATGGTGATCTTCGGCACCCTGGTGCAGGCCACCGCCGTCACCATCTTGGCGCCGTGCCGGGCGATGCCTTCGTTTTCGTATTTCCGGCCCACCATGAAGCCGGTGATGTTCTGCAGGAACACCAGCGGGATCTTGCGCTGGCTGCACAGCTCCACGAAATGCGCGCCCTTTACGGCGCTTTCGCTGAACAGCACCCCGTTATTGGCGACAATGCCCACGGGCATGCCTTTGACATGCGCAAACCCGCAGACCAGCGTTTCGCCGAACCGCGCCTTGAACTCGTCAAAGCGGCTCCCGTCCACCACCCGTGCGATCACCTCGCGGATGTCATAGGGCGTGCGCAGATCGGCCGGCACCACGCCCAGGATTTCCTCGGGGTCATAGGCCGGTTCTTCGGGTGATTGCCCCTGCAGGCCGGGCGCCTGCCCCGCGCCCAGGTTGCCCACCGCCCGCCGTGCCAGCGCCAGCGCATGCGCGTCGTCCTCGGCCAGGTAATCGGCCACACCCGAAAGGCGCGTGTGCACATCGCCCCCGCCCAGGTCCTCGGCGCTCACCACCTCGCCGGTGGCGGCCTTCACCAGGGGCGGCCCGGCCAGGAAAATCGTGCCCTGTTCCTTCACGATGATGCTGACATCGCTCATCGCCGGCACATAGGCGCCGCCCGCGGTGCACGATCCCATGACCACGGCAATCTGCGGAATGCCCTTGGCGCTCATGTTGGCCTGGTTGTAGAAAATCCGCCCGAAATGATCCCGGTCCGGGAACACCTCGTCCTGCTGCGGCAGGTTCGCACCCCCGCTGTCGACCAGATACACGCATGGCAGGTGGTTCTGCTCCGCGATCTCCTGGGCGCGCAGGTGCTTCTTCACCGTCATCGGGTAATAGGTGCCGCCCTTCACGGTGGCATCGTTGCACACCACCATCACCTCGCGGCCCATGACCCGGCCGATGCCCGTGATCATTCCCGCGCCGGGCGCAGCCCCGTCATACATCCCGTGCGCCGCCGTCGCACCGACTTCCAGGAACGGGCTGCCAGGATCGAGCAGGTTCGCCACCCGCTCGCGCGGCAGCATCTTGCCACGCGACACATGCCGCTCGCGCGATTTCGCGCCGCCGCCCTGTGCGGCAAGTTCCGCCGCCTCCTGCGCCACGCGCAACGCCTCCAGGTGGCCATCGCGATTGGCCTTGAAGCTGTCCGACGACGGGATAGCCTGGGATTGCAGTTTCATGCGACGTCCTCCGCTTGCGATGCGTGCCTCCCCGGCACCTCGTAGCTCCACGGCAACAGGGCCGCAGAAATTTCATTTTCTTGATGCAAGTCAATGCCGTAACGGCGCGCGCGGCGCACAAGTCGCATCGGACGCGCGCAAGACAACGGATAACGATCATGAAGAAAACACTCGCCACCGCATCTGCCATCGCGCTCGCCGCTCTCACCGCCATCCCTGCCACCGCGCAGGACCAGGGCAGCATGACCCTTGCCTTTGGCCTCGGCTATGTCCGTCCGCAGGACGATAACGGCCCGCTGGCCGGCCCGACGCCGATCGACGTCAGCAACGACACGCGCCCGACGCTGGCCTTCGAATACTTCGTCCGTGACAATGTCGGGATCGAGGTTCTGGCCGCTACGCCGTTCAAGCACTCGATCTATTCCAACGGCGTCTATATCGGCGAAACCAAGCACCTGCCGCCGACCGTCTCGGTCAATTACCACATCCCGACCGTCGGGAAGGTCACGCCTTTCATCGGCGCGGGCATCAACTACACGATCTTCTTCGATGAATCGACGCCGCTCGGCACGCTCGGCATCGAAAACAGTTTTGGCTTTGCCCTGCATGCCGGTGCCGATTACGAACTCTCCGACAAGGCGGCGATCCGCGCCGATCTGCGCTACATCCAGATCGAGCCTGACGTGACGCTGAACGGCGTTGCCATGGGCAGCGCCAAGATCAACCTGCTGGTTGCCGGCATCGCCTACGTGATGAAATTCTGAACCGGTCATGCGACCGGCCCGGGCAGCACGACCGGCCCGGGCAGCACGACCGGCCCGGGCACATGAATGGGGGCGCCGCCGGGCGTCCCCATGTCCGTTCCGGCACGGCGCTTGCCCGGCCAGGGTCCGCCCTGCGGCGGTCCCAGCAACCAGCAAGAGAAATGCACGCGCTTCCAGCATCCTGACACCGCCCCCTAGTCTGTTCGCGCCCGCTGACGCGGATCGCGACCGTTCAGCCATTGATGACTATCGACCCAGCGGCTGGCATCGTTGGCGACGGCAAAAATACACGCCTCCAGCGCGTCGATCCCGACGTCGGCATCCGGACAACTTTCGGCGACCCAGGTAAGCCCGTGGTCCGGCTGCTGATCCATGCCGGCCAGCACATAGCTCGGGACGCCCTCGGCCGCGTCCAACCGCTCTGGCCAGTCGTAGCTTTGCCGCATCGGAACATGGCGTTCGCCGCAGATCACCGGTGCCATGAGGGGAGCCATCAGGTTTCCTTCGTTGTCCTTCAGCAGGTCTGTCGCACAGGCCTTGAACGGCGGGATATCCCCGGCGATCTTCGCCTGCGCCGCGGGCGCGACAAGCATTGCCGCCAGCGCCATCAGGACCCGGACGATCCTCACCCCATCAGGCCCATCAGTTCCCGGCCCACCAGCATCCGGCGGATCTCGCTCGTGCCCGCGCCGATCTCCATCAGCTTGGCATCCCGGAAAATCCGGCCCACCGGGTTGTCGTTCAGGTACCCCGCCCCGCCAAAGGCCTGCACCGCCTGGTGGCTCACCTTCATCGCCTCTTCGCTGGCATAAAGCACACAGGCCGCCGCATCCTGCCGGGTCACCTCGCCGCGGTCACAGGCCTTGGCCACCTCGTAGACATAGGCGCGGGCCGAATTCATGCTGGTATACATGTCGGCGATCTTGCCCTGCATCAGCTGGAAATTCCCGATCGGCTGGCCGAACTGCTCGCGCTCTTTCATATACGGCATGACCTCGTCCATGCAGGCCGCCATGATCCCGGTGCCGATGCCGCTCAGCACCACGCGCTCGTAATCGAGCCCCGACATCAGAACGGCCACGCCCTTGCCCTCTTCGCCAAGCACGTTCTCGAACGGCACTTCCACATTGTCGAAGATCAGCTCGGCCGTGTTCGAGCCGCGCATCCCGAGCTTGTCGAAATGGTTCGAGGTGGAAAATCCGACCATGCTCTTCTCGATGATGAAGGCGGTGATGCCCTTCGGCCCCGCGTCCATGTCCGTCTTGGCATAGACCACCAGGATATCGGCATCCGGCCCGTTGGTGATCCAGTACTTGTTGCCATTGAGAACGTAACGGTCATTTTTCTTGTCGGCGCGCAGCTTCATGCTCACCACGTCCGACCCGGCGCTCGGCTCGCTCATCGCCAATGCGCCAATATGCTCGCCCGAACACAGCTTGGGCAGGAACTTCGCCTTCTGCTCCGGGGTCGCGTTGCGGCGGATCTGGTTCACGCAGAGGTTTGAATGCGCGCCATAGCTCAGGCTGACGCTGGCGCTCGCGCGGGCAATTTCCTCAACCGCGATCACATGCGCCAGGTAACTCATGTCCGAGCCGCCGTATTCCTCGGGCGTGGTCACGCCCAAAAGCCCAAGCTCGCCGAATTCGCGCCACAACTCGTTGGGAAACTCGTTCTTCTGGTCGATCTCGGCGGCCATCGGCTTGATCCGCTCCTGCGCCCAGCGATGCACCATCTCGCGCATCGCGTTCACATCCTCGCCCAGATCGAAATTCATCGCTCCCATGAACATGGGCCGCCCTCCAGTTTATTGAACACTTGTTCATTTCCTACCGGATCACCCGATTCGGATCAACCGCTTCGCGTCACGCCAGCGCGCGCAACTGCACGAAAAACCAGACCAGCCCCATCAGAACCGGCTGGTGCAGCAGGTAAACCATCAGGCTATGCCGCCCCGGCCAGGCCAGCCAGCGCCACGCGCGCGCCGGGGTCCCCCCACCGCGCAGGCGCTCGAACAGCCCGGCGCCATCGGCCAGCCGCGCCAGGGCCAGCCCGGCCAGCGCCGGCGCCAGCCAGGGCAGGACCGGCACGAAATCCATCGCCGGGCGCACCTGGGTGGCCAGCCCCGACCAGTACAGCCACGGCTGGTTGAACGCCGGGTCCTGCAGATATTCGGGCGCCATCCACACCGCGACCGCCGCCAGCAGCGTCACCACCGCCGGCAGGCGCAGGAACAGCACCCCCACCAGCCCCGACACCGCGATGCAATGCAGGATGCCGAAATAGACGAACACCTGAGGCATCGCGATCAGCGTTGCCGCGCTCACCAGCGCCGCCGCCGCGCCAACCACCGCCAGCCGCCGCCAGAACGCCCGCCAGCGCAGGCCCTGCGCATGCGCCAGCCACAGGCTGATCCCTGAGAGAAAGATGAAACTGCCCGCGATGCACTCCGCAAACAGCCGCCAGGGCGGCGACGCGATCGTGCCGCCCGCGATCAGCCCGAACATCTCCAGGTCGTAGGTAAAGTGAAACACTGCCATCAGCAGCAACGCCGCGCTGCGCGCAAGGTCCAGCGCGATGATGCGCCTCACGCCGCCTCGCCCTGGAACACCGCGCCCACCTCCGCGCGGATGATCCGCGCAATCAGCGCGCAATCCTCCAGGCTGAAGGTCAGCGGCAGGCGCATGTCCAGGATGCCTTTCAGTACCCGGTCGCTCTCGGGCATCAGCTCGGACGGCGCATAGCGCCAGCTGTCATAGCGGCTGGTAAAGCCCGTGGGCTCGGCCCCGCCGAACCATTTGAGCTCGACGCCGCGCGCGGCACAGCGTTTCAGAACCGCGTCGATCTGCTCCTCGGCCCAGTCCAGCAGCAGGAACTGGATCGACGAGCCCACGTAATATTCCTCCGCGGGCCGCTCGACCACGGTCAGGCCCGGCGTGCCGCGCAACCCGTCCTCGACCGCGCGGTATCGTGCGTTCCACGCCTCGCATTGCGCGTCCAGCCGGCGCAGCTGCGGCCGCAGGATCGCTGCGCGCAGGTTGTCCATCCGCCCCGACACGTTGGGGGTGACATATTTCACCCGCTCGAACACCTCGGGCCCCGGCGCCGCCAGGTGCCGGCCATAAAGCATGTAGGAGCCCGACAGGATGATCGCGCGCGCGGCGACATCCTCGTCATCCGTCACCAGGAACCCGCCCTCGCCGGAGTTGAGATGCTTGTACGTCTGGGTCGAATAGCACCCGATAAGCCCGTCGGTGCCGCTCAGCCGCCCGCGCCATTTCGCGCCCATCGTGTGGGCGCAATCCTCGATTACGGTTACGCCGGCCGCGTCGCAGATCTCCATCAACCGGTCCATGTCCGCCAGGTGCCCGCGCATATGGCTCAGCATCAGCACCTTCGCTTGCCCGACCTTGGCCACAAGGTCATCGAGGTCGATGACCAGGTCCTCGGTCACGCCCACGAACACGGGCACCGCGCCAACGCTGGCGATGGACCCCGGCACCGGGGCCAGCGTGAAGGTGTTGGTCAGAACCTTGTCACCGGGCTTTACCCCGACCGCGCGCAGGGCGCAGGCCATGGCATATCCGCCCGACGCCACGGCCAGGCAGTATTTCACCCCCATCGCCCTTGCGAATTCCTGTTCCAGAAGCGCCACTTCGCCCGGGTCGTCGCCTGCCACGTTGTAACGGTGCAGCCGGCCGGTTTTCATCACCTCGACGGCCGCCGCGATCGCCTCGTCCGGGATCGGCTCCTGCTGGGTGAAATTACCTTTGAAAATCTCGCTCATGTGCCTTTTGTGCGTCGGCACGCGGCGCGCGTCAATCGTCCTGGCTGGCCAAATCGGGGTGCAGGCGGGCCATTACAGCCCGCCTGCCGCTCGATTGGCGCCGAAGGCGCATCGAAACGATCAATAGACCGTTTCGGGAGGAAGCTTGTAACTCCACGCCAGGCCCGAGTTTTTCCAGCCGTTCACATCGCGCAGGCCGCTCGGCCCCTTGTCCCCCTCGAAGCCGTCGACCACCGAGTAGACCTGCGCATATCCCAGCTTGGCCAGCAGGTTTGCCGCCTTCGCGCTGCGGCTGCCCGAACGGCACATCAGGATGAGAGTGGCATCCTTGCCCAATCCGCGGGCGGCCACCAGTTCCGCGACCCTGGCCGCGAAATCGGGATTGACGCTCAGCTTGTAGGTGCTTTTCTTGGCGTCGAACTCCCAGAATTCATCGACGACCATGTAGGGGATATTGCGATCCACGCCCGCCGCCTGCCCGACAAAGGCCACCTCGGCCCGGGTGCGCACGTCGATCAAAAGTGTCCCGGACCGGGATGCCCGCATCTGCGCCGCTTCGCTCGCGGTCAGGTACAACCCGATGTCGGTGCGCTTTTTCTCCGGCACGTCAAGGGCCAGAACCGGCCCGCTCATCACCGTGGCCGAAAATGCGATTGCGGCAAAAACGCCTGTCAGAAATCTTCCCATGAAACGCCCTCCTTTAAATTCCCGGCCCCGCCATATGGCCGTGGCTCGAAGGTAGAAAAGAGAGGGGCATTCCGTCCCCTACCACATGGGAGGGGCGGCCCTGTCACGGGCGGCGCAGGGCCCCCTGCACCATTGCCGTCAGTGCCGCGATACTGGACACGCCTAGTTTGCCCTCGGCGTTCTTCAGGTGCCAGCGCGCGGTCCCGATGCTCATGTTCAGCCGCGCGCTGAACGCCGCCAGGCTCTCGCCGTTGGCCAGGGCCAGCGACAGTTTCGCCTCGGTCGGCGTCAGCCCCCAGATCTGCGACAACACGGCGGACGTATCATCGACTGATGCTGCCGGATCCGTGATGATGACCAGGGAAAGCGGCCCTTGCGCGCCATGGCTCGAACCAAAACGCAGCGGGATGACATCGATGATCATCGCCGGTGAAGCTAAATCTCGCCGCCGAAGAACGATCTCGCACCGCTGCGGGCTCTCGGCCAGAAGCTCGATATGCGCAGCCGTCGCGAGCGCATGACCCAACGCAAGCTCGGCCTCTCGGTCCCGAAACCGCAGCACGCCCCGACGGACCCGCATCTCCTCTTCTGCGCGCAGGAACTCCTGCGCAGCGGTGTTGGCTTCCACCAGGCGCGCATCTTCATCCAGCAACAGAGCCGGCATCTGCAGACTTTCGACAAGGTGCTGCATAGCGGCCTCTGCCGCCCCGATCCGCGCAAGCCGGCCGCGCAGGTCGACCACGCGGCGCATATGCGGCAAGACCCGGTCGATCAGGCGCGCATCGTCTCTTTCGAACATATCGCGATCCCGCAACCGCAACAGGCCGAAATGGATCGCCCGCGCGCCGGAATTGTCCAGCAATGCCCCGATCGCATGGCGAAATCCCTGTGGCCGAACCCATTCGTTGTAATAGGCTGAGTTTTCAAAATCCTCGGGCTCCATCTGGTTTTCGAAGGCGCGCCCAAGCGGCAGGTTCTTCAGTTGCTCGATCCAGCCGTTTTCCCCCAGGAAATCAATATCATAATCCACCCGAAAGCCCGGATCGAACCCGACCGAGCCCAATGCGGTCGCCACGCCCGAGTTGTAGTCCTCGACAGTGAAATCACAGGCATCCGCCTGAAACATGTCGCAGGCCTCGGCCACGAAATGCTGCCATGTATCCGCGCAATCCAGCGCCTGGTAACACAGGTCCACCAGATCCAGAATCCGGGTCTCGTTCATCAAAATCGGTCGCGTTGTTTCTGTCAGGGACAAAAGCGTACGCATTAAATCACTGCTGGCAGGCTGCCACCCCGGTGTTGCCCGGGTCAAGCTTCACAACCTTGGGCAGTAGCTTGGCCGGGCTTACCCCAACAGCCGCTCCACCACGTCCGGCAATTCCTCGAAGGCATCGATCAGTGCCTCGGGTTCCAGCGCCGCCATGTCCTCTCCCGATGGGCCGAAGGTGACCAGGACACTGGGCACGCCGGCCGCGCGGGCGGTGTTGCGGTCGGTGTCGCTGTCCCCCACCAGCAGGCAGCGCGCCGGATCTCCGCCCAGGCGCCGGGCCGTTTCGCGCAGCGGCTCGGGGTCGGGCTTGCGCACCGGCAGCGTGTCGGCGCCCACCAGCGCGCCAAAGGCATCCCGCGCGCCCAGGCTCTGCATCAGCCGCTCGGCCAGCGCCTCGGGCTTGTTGGTGCAGATCCCCACGCCGAACCCTGCCCCCGCCAGAAACTCGACCACCTCCATTGCCCCGGGATACAGCACCGTATGATGGTCGATCGCCCCGGCATACTCCTCCAGAAGGCGCGGATACCAGCGCTCGATCTCGGCCTCGTCTGCCCGCTCCAGCCGCGACAGCCCCAGCCGCAGCATCGCCTTGCCGCCGCGCAGCGCCGTTCCGGCATCGCCCATGGCATCCAGCATGTCGCCCGCGCCCATCGCCCGGAAACAGGCATTCGCCGCCGCGATCAGATCTCCGCTGGTGTCCGCCAGCGTCCCGTCCAGATCGAAAATCACAGATTTCATTGGTCCGTCCTTCCGGCGAAAACCCGCCTGCCCCTGTCACATGCCGCAATCTATATTGATCGCGCCCGCCCTTGCCATACGACTTGAACCGGATAAAACGGGCGCGAAGGCAATAACAAGAGAAACCTTGATGAGCACGAGCCTGATCATCCTCGCCGCGGGGCAAGGCACGCGGATGAAATCGGACCTCCCGAAAGTTCTGCACGAAGTCGCCGGCGCGCCCCTTCTCGTGCACGCGATGAAATCCGGCGCGGCGCTCGAGCCGGAAAAAACCGTGATCGTCGCCGGGGTCGGCGCCGATCTCGTCGCCGCTGCCGCGCAGGCGTTCGACGAGACGGCCGAGGTCGTGCTCCAGGACGAACAGCTCGGCACCGGTCACGCGGTTCTCTGCGCGCGCGATGCCCTCGCCGATCAGGACGGCGACGTGATCGTGCTCTATGGGGACACGCCTTTCATCCGCCCCGAAACCCTGGCCGACATGGCCGCCGCGCGCACCCGCCACGACGTTGTCGTGCTGGGGTTCGAAGCCGCCGATCCGGGCCGCTACGGCCGGCTGGTGATGTCCGGCGACACCCTGGAACGGATCGTCGAACACGCTGACGCATCAGATGAAGAGCGCGCGATAACTCTCTGCAATAGCGGTGTTATTGCCGCTTCCACAAAAACACTCTTCGACCTACTCGATGACGTCAGCAACGACAATGCCAGCGGCGAATACTACCTGACCGATATCATCGCCATTGCCCGCGACCGCGACCTTTCGGCCACCGCCGTCACCTGTGACGAGGCGGAAACCATGGGCGTGAATTCCCGCGCGCAACTGGCCCAGGCCGAAGCCTCCTTTCAGGCCCGCGCCCGGGCCGAGGCACTCGAGAACGGCATCACCCTCCCGGCGCCCGAAACCGTGCATTTCGCCCATGACACGGTGATCGGCCGCGATGCGCTGATCGAACAGAACGTGGTCTTCGGCCCCGGCGTCACCATCGAATCCGGCGCCCGCATCCGCGCCTTCTCCCACCTCGAAGGCTGCCATGTCAGCCGCGGCGCCATCGTCGGGCCCTATGCCCGCCTGCGCCCCGGGGCCGAGCTTTCGGAAAACGTCCATGTCGGCAATTTCGTCGAGATCAAGAACGCCACGCTGGCCGAAGGCGCCAAGGCCAACCACCTGACCTATATCGGCGATGCCAGCGTTGGCGAGGCCACGAATATCGGCGCGGGCACCATCACCTGCAACTACGATGGCGTGATGAAACACCACACCAGCATCGGCGCACGGGCCTTTGTCGGCTCGAACACCATGCTGGTCGCCCCGGTCACCGTTGGCGACGACGCGATGACGGCAACCGGCACGATCGTGAACAAGAACGTGCCCGACGGCGCCATGGCCATCGGCCGGGCCGAGCAGGTCAACAAACCCGGCCTCGCCGTCAAATTGTTCGAAATGTTAAAGGTCAAGAAAGCAAAACGCGACAAGGAGGCCGGATAATGTGCGGTATTGTAGGGGTCCTCGGCAATCACGAAGCCGCCCCACTCCTCGTCGAGGCGCTCAAGCGGCTGGAATATCGCGGCTATGACAGCGCCGGCATCGCCACGCTGAACGAAGGCCATCTCGACCGCCGCCGCGCGGTGGGCAAGCTGGTCAATCTCTCCGACCTGCTGGTGCATGATCCGCTCGCCGGAAAGGCCGGGATCGGCCATACCCGCTGGGCCACGCACGGCGCACCCACGGTCGACAATGCCCATCCCCATCGCGCCGGCCCCGTCGCCGTCGTGCACAACGGCATCATCGAGAATTTCCGCGACATCCGCGCCGATCTCGCCGAAAAGGGCATCCATTTCTCGACCGAAACCGATACCGAAACCGTCGCGCTGCTGGTGCAATACTACATGGACCAGGGCCTGTCCCCGCGTGATGCCGCGCTGGAAACCATCAAGCGTCTCGAAGGCGCCTATGCGCTCTGCTTCCTTTTCGAGGGCGAAGATGACCTGCTGATCGCCGCGCGCCAGGGCTCGCCCCTGGCCATCGGCCATGGCGAGGGCGAGATGTTCGTGGGCAGTGACGCCATCGCGCTGGCGCCGATGACCAACCAGATCACCTATCTCGAAGAGGGCGATTTCGCCGTCATCACCCGCGACACGCTCGAAATCCTCGATTCCGCAGGTCGCCCGGCCAACCGCGAAATCCGCGCGGTGTCGATCGAGAACACCCAGGTCGACAAGGGCGGGCACAAGCATTTCATGGCCAAGGAGATCGCCGAACAGCCCAAGGTCATCGGCGAGGCGATCATGCACTACCTCTCCGAAGACGGGAAATCGGTGGTCCTGCCCGGCGCCGGGCTCGATTTCACCGGGATCGACCGGCTCACCATGGTGGCCTGCGGCACCGCCTTCTATGCCTGCCTGACCGCGAAATACTGGTTCGAGCAGCTGGCCGGCATTCCCGTCGATGTCGATATCGCGTCCGAGTTCCGCTACCGCGAACCGCCCATTCCGGCGCGCACCGCCGCGCTTTTCGTCTCGCAATCCGGCGAAACCGCCGACACCCTGGCCGCCCTGCGCTTTTGCGAAGGCAGGGCCTCCACCATCCTGTCGGTCGTCAACGTCCCCGAAAGCTCGATCGCGCGCGAATCCGATCTCGCCCTGCCGATCCTGGCCGGCACGGAAATCGGCGTCGCCTCGACCAAGGCGTTCACCTGCCAGCTCACCGTGCTCTACATGCTCGCCCTCAAGGCCGCGCATGATCGCGGCGCGCTGGATGCCGACCGGCTGGCCGATCTGCTCAGCCAGCTGCGCGCGCTGCCCTCGGCCTTCAACACCGCGCTCGACCGCTCGCGCCCGATGGCCGACGCCGCGCGCAAGCTGGCCGAGGCCCGCGATATCCTTTTCCTGGGCCGCGGCCTGATGTATCCCCTCGCCCTTGAGGGCGCGCTTAAACTTAAAGAAATCAGCTATATACACGCCGAAGCTTATGCATCGGGCGAACTCAAGCACGGCCCCATTGCCCTGATCGACAAGCACGTACCGGTGGTGGTGATGGCCCCCCGCGACGGCCTCTTCGACAAGACCACCTCGAACATGCAAGAGGTCATCGCCCGCGGCGGCCGCGTGCTCCTGATCACCGACGAGGCCGGCGCGTCCGAGGCTGCCGACGACGCCTGGATCACCCTCCTGATGCCGCAGGTCGATGCGCTACTGACCCCCATCCTCTACGCCCTGCCCGCACAGCTGCTGGCCTATCACACCGCCGTCGCCAAGGGCACCGATGTCGACCAGCCGCGCAACCTCGCCAAATCGGTGACGGTGGAATAATGGCCAAGCAGTTCCCAGCCCTCGAGGACGTGCACAAAGCCTTCATCGAAGACCAGCACATCTTCTTCACCGGCACTGCCGCCCCCACCGGCCGGGTCAACATCTCCCCCAAGGGCAGCGACAGCCTGCGCGTTCTTGGCCCCAACCGGATTCTCTGGCGCAATCTCACCGGCTCGGGCAATGAAACCGCCGGCCACCTGCTGCAGGAAAACCGCATGACGCTGATGTGGTGCTCCTTCACGACCCGGCCGCTCATCCTGCGCGCCTATGGCACCGCCCGCACCATCCATGCCGGCGATCCCGATTGGGACGCGCTGGGCGCCCATTTCCCGCCCCATCCCGGCGCGCGCCAGGTCTATGACATGGCCATCGACCTGGTGCAGACCTCCTGCGGCTATGCCGTGCCCTTCATGGACTTCCAGTGCGACCGCGACACGCTCGACAAGTGGAGCGAGGACAAGGGCGAGGACGTGATCCGCACCTACTGGGCCGAACGTAACAGCGTCACGCTCGACGGGGCGCCCACAAGATGACCCTCGAAGAGGCGCTGAACCAGTTGCGCGCCCGGATCGAGCCCGGCCGCGCCGAAGGCCAGGCGAAATACCACAAGCAGACGCGGCCGGTGCTGGGCATCCCCAACCCCGCGCTGAACGAGATTTCGAAAACCTGGCGGCAGACCCTCTCTGTCCCAGAGCGCGTCGCCCTCGCCGATCAACTCTGGAAGGCCGACATCTTCGAGGCCCGCATCGCCGCCGCCAAACTGCTCACCCAGGCCCGCCTGCGCCCAGATGAGGCCGCCTGGACCCTGATCCAGAGCTGGGTACCCGATTTCGACAGCTGGGCCATTGCCGATCACGTCTGCATGGCCGGTCAGAAACGCCTTCTGGCCGATCCCGCCCGCATCGAGGACGTCGAAGCCTGGACCCGCTCCGATCACATGTGGACCCGCCGCGCCGCGCTCGTCATCACCCTGCCCTGGACGAAGCAGAACCACCCCAAACCCGCCGACCTGGCGATCCGCGATCGGGTGCTGGGCTGGGCCGCGGCCTACGTGGACGATCCCGAATGGTTCATACAGAAGGCCGTGGCCTGGTGGCTCCGCGATCTCTCGAAACACGATCCCGACCGCACCCGCGCCTTCCTGGCCCGCTATGGCGACCGGATGAAACCTTTCGCCCGCAAGGAAGCGGCCCGGCACCTGCCCTAGGCCCGCGACACGCGCCCAGCGATTGGCGCGGTTCCGGGAACAATCCACGGAAGCTCCGGCCACCTTCGGCCCTCCGGCGACAATTCTCGGTCCAAATCGCGGAATCGCCCCCTTCGCCGTCAACGATGCGCATTCCTTCCTGCACAATCTCTTCATGACGCATATGCTGTTCATGGATCACCTGACATGGAACAAACCCAGTTGGTCGATCTCGGCCGAATTCTGGACCTACGTGCTCTATGCCGCGCTGGCCTTTACCCTGCGCCGCCGCCCCCGCGCCTTTCTGCTGGCCTCGGGGCTCATCGCCGCGATGGGCTTCCACTTCCTGCTCAGCCACGACATGAGCGCCCACACGGCCTTGCCCGCTCGATCTACGCCTTCTTCGTCGGCGTGCTGCTGGCGCATTTCGTCGCCGGAACGCGGCTCACCTTTTCCACCCGGACGCTTAACCTCACCTTCATCGCCGTCGGCACGCTGCTGATCACGGGGCCCTGGCCCTATGACAGGGGCTATTCGGTGCTGTTCTCTGTAGCCTTCATCGCGCTTCTGCTGGTGCTCTTCCGCTCGCCCGAAGACGGGCTGATCAAACGCGCGCTCAGCCAGCCGCTGCTCGTGCGCCTCGGCACGACCAGCTTCGGTATCTATCTCATCCATTCCGCGGTCTGGTGGATCATGGCCCAGGCGGCCCGCGTCTTTGCCCGCCTGTTCCCCTCGGTCCTGCCCCAGGCACAAACCATCGACGTTCTGGAAATCCCCCGGCTCGCCACGCTCATCCTGCTCACCGGCGTGCCCCTTATCATCGCGCTGGCCGAGTGGAGCTATCGCCGCTTCGAAAAACCGATCTACGATCTGCGCTGGAAAAGCCCCGCCGCACTGCTGCCGCAGAACCCCACCGCGCGCAAGCCGACAATCGAAGAGTGACCCCGCTGGTCTTTCTTGGCTGAAATACTCGAATGGCCCCGTTCGGCCCGCACCCCGTCGCGGGCAAACACCAAGCCCCCCGGCACACGGGGGTGGGCGGGCGGGCCGTGTGCCGGGGGGCGGCCCACCGCACGCACCGTTAACTGAAAAAAGCGTTAAGATTTGCCGCGCTGCGGCGGTGCACGGATGTCAGCCGGATGCCTGCCGAAGATCACCCCCTGCCGCATGCGGCGGCGCGGCGCGATTTACCACGGTGCGCGGAACCTTCACTCTGCGTAAACCTCAACCTCGGGCAGGTCGGTCAACGGCGCCTCGATCACCCGCAGTGCAGCCAGCGACATGCGGCTGCCCGCCGTGGCCGGCCCGTCGAGCGGGATCAGCTCCAGTTCGACCGCCTTGCCGTTTTTCGGGTAGACCACGCGCCCCTTGCCGGGCTGGCGGACCAGTGGTGTCTTGATCCACAACCCCGGCTTCGCCGGATCCCCAAGCGAGGCAACCGTCCGCCCAAGCAGCCGCCCTGCGCCACTGGCCTGCGCATCCTGCGCAGCCGCCGCGGCCGCCTTTTTTTCCTCGGCCGATGTGGTGTCGAACTGCTCCACGGTACGTGCACCGGCCGGCGGGCGCACCGCCGTGGCCACGCTCTCGGGCCGCGATACCGGCCTGGTCTGGTCCGATCCGCTCACCTCCGGTGCAACCGGCTGATCCGTCACGGAAATCTGCGCGCACCCCGCGGCCATCACGGCCAGTCCAATACTCAAAAAACCCTGTCTCATGCATTTCAGGTTACGCCCTTCCCGCGCCCCCATCAATCACGCAAATCACCCTTGCGCGCCGCGCCGCACATGCCTAGATTCACCGGGTCATGACAGCACCCCTGATCGATCCCTTCCAGCGCGCGATTTCCTACCTGCGCGTCTCCGTCACCGACCGCTGCGATTTCCGCTGCGTCTACTGCATGTCGGAAAACATGACCTTTCTGCCCAAGAAAGAGCTTCTGACTCTGGAAGAGCTTGACCGCATGTGCTCGACCTTCGTGCGCATGGGGGTCGAGAAACTGCGCATCACCGGGGGCGAACCCTTGGTGCGTCGCGATATCATGACCTTCTTCCGCGCGATGACACGCCACCTCGAGTCCGGCGCGCTGAAAGAGCTGACGCTGACCACCAATGGCAGCCAATTGCATCGTTTTGCCGGGGAGTTGCATGACGCCGGCGTGCGCCGGGTGAACATCTCGCTCGACACGCTCGACCCCGACAAATTCGCCGCCATCACCCGCTGGGGGCGGCTCGACAACGTGATGCGCGGTCTCGACGCCGCGCAAGAGGCGGGCCTGCGCGTCAAGATCAACGCCGTCGCGCTCAAGGGCGTGAACGACGAAGAGCTTTTCACCATGACTGACTGGGCGGCCAGCCGTGACATGGACCTGACCTGGATCGAGGTCATGCCGATGGGCGATATCGGCAACGAGGACCGGCTCGACCAGTACTGGTCGCTCAAGGATCTGCGCACGCAGCTCGAATCACGCTACACGCTCACCGACCTGGCCGAGCGCACGGGCGGGCCCGCGCGCTACGTTAGGATCGAGGAAACCGGCCAGAAGATAGGCTTCATCACGCCGCTCACGCATAATTTCTGCGAAAGCTGCAACCGCGTCCGCCTCACCTGCACCGGCGAGCTCTTCATGTGCCTCGGTCAGGAGGACCAGGCCGACCTGCGTGCGCCGCTGCGCGCCCACCCAGGCGACGATGCCCCGCTCGAAGCCGCGATCCGCGCCGCGATCGAGCGCAAGCCCAAAGGCCATGATTTCGACTATTCGCGGCAGGAAGTCGGCGGGCAGATGCCCCGCCACATGAGTCACACCGGCGGCTAAACCGTAGGGTGGGCTTTCAGCCCACCCATTCTTTTCAGTGACTTACCCGGCCGGCAGCCGCTTCTCGACCACTTCGGCAAACCACGAACATCCGGCCGGAATGGCCTCGTCGTTGAAGTTATATTCCGGGTGGTGAACCATCGCGGTGTCGCCATTGCCGACCAGGATATAGGCCCCGGGGCGCTCCTCCAGCATGAAGGCGAAATCCTCGCCCCCCATCACCAGCGGCGCTTCCTCGCAATCGCCCGAGATCGACTTGGCGACCTCGATGGCGAAATCGGTCTGCTCGGGGTGGTTCTCCATCACCGGGTAGCCGCGGACATACTCCACCTCGGCATTGCCGCCGAACGTGCCGGCAATGCCGTTGCAGATCTCGTTGATCCGCCGCTCTGCCAGGTCGCGCATCTCCGCCGACATGGTGCGAACCGTACCCTTGATCTGCACCGATTGCGGGATCACGTTGAACGCCTTCGACGAGGTCTCGAACGACGTGACCGACACCACGATGCGATCCACAGGGTCGGCGTTGCGGCTGGCGATGGTCTGCAACGCCAGCACCGCCTGCGCCGCCATCACCGTGGGGTCCACGGTCTCCTGCGGCTTGGCCGCATGGCCACCCAACCCCTTGAAATGGATGTCGAAAACATCTGTCGCGGCGAAAAACGGGCCCGAGCGGATGGCGAAACTACCCACCGGTTTACCCGGCCAGTTATGCATGCCGTACACCTCGTGAATGTTGAACCGCTTCATCATGCCGTCGTCGCACATCTCCTTGCCGCCGCCGCCGCCTTCCTCGGCAGGCTGGAAGATCACCACCGCGGTGCCGTCGAAATTGCGCGTCTCGGCCAGGTATTTCGCCGCCCCGAGCAGCATCGCCGTATGCCCGTCATGGCCGCAGGCATGCATCGCACCCGGCGTTTGCGACGCGTAATCCAGCCCCGTCGCTTCCTCGATCGGCAGCGCATCCATGTCCGCGCGCAGCCCGATCACCTTGCCCGACCTGTCGCTCTTGCCCTTGATCACGCCCACCACGCCGGTGCGGCCGATGCCGGTAACCACCTCGTCACAGCCGAATTCCTTCAGCTTCGCAGCCACCAGCGCCGAGGTCCGGTGCGTGTCGAACAGGATTTCGGGATGGGCGTGGATATCCCGCCGCCATTCGGTGATCTCGGCCTGCAATTCGGCAAATCGGTTCTTCACGGGCATGTCTTGCTCTCCTGTTCGCTTAGCTCAAGGGCATCCGCCGCTCGGCCAGCTCAGTGAAAAAACTGGCGCCATAGGGGATGGCCGCATCGTTGAATTCATAGGCGGGGTTGTGCAGGTCCGCGCTTGCCCCGTTGCCGATAAAGACAAAGGCGCCGGGCCTCACATCCAGGAAATCGGCGAAATCCTCGCTGCCCATGGCCGGGTCGCTCTCCAGCTCTACCGCGGCATCGCCGACCACGGCGGCGGCTGCCTCGCCCGCCTGGGCCGCGCCGGTCGGATCGTTGACCAGCGCTTCACGGAAGGCTGTGAAATCCATCTCGGCGCGCACGCCAAAGCCCTGCGCTGTCGCCTCGACCAGCGCCTGCATGCGCGCGCGGATCATCTTGCGCACCTCGGGCTCCATCGTGCGCACGGTGCCGCGCAGCGTCACCGCATCGGGGATCACGTTGAACGCGTCGCTCGATGTGCGGAACCCGCAGACCGACAGCACTCCGGGTTTCAACGGATCGAGGTTGCGCGCCACGATGGATTGCAGCTGCGTGACCAGATGCGCCCCGGCCAGTGTCGGGTCCGCCGCCAGATGCGGCATCGCGCCGTGCCCGCCCTTGCCGGTGATCGTGATCTCGAAGGTCGATGGCGCGGCCAGGAATGGCCCCGGGCGGGTAGCGAATTTGCCAATGCCCAGCCCCGGCCAGTTGTGCATGCCATACACCTCGTCGATGCTCCACCGCTCGATGGCGCCATCGTCGATCATCGCCTGCGCGCCGCCTCCGCCCTCCTCGGCGGGCTGGAACAGCAGCACGACACTGCCATTGAACCCCCTGGTTTCACACAGGTATTTCGCAGCCCCCAACAGCATCGCGGTATGTCCGTCGTGGCCGCAGGCATGCATTTTGCCGGGGATGGTCGAGGCGTGCGGCGATCCCGTCGCCTCCTCGATCGGCAGCGCATCCATGTCGGCACGAAACGCAATCGTCCGGCCCGAGCCCTGTTCACGCCCGTGAATTACGCCCACGACGCCGGTCTGGCCCACGCCTTCGACCACCTCGTCACAGCCGAAGTCTCGCAGCAGTTCCGCCACCCGGGCCGCGGTGCGATGTTCTTCGAAGCGCAGTTCTGGATGGGCATGGAAATCCCGCCGCCACCCGGCGATCTCATCCGCCATCTCGGCGATCCTGTTACGCACGGCCATGGAATTACCCCTGTCTCAGAACCGCGATCAGGTCGCGCATGAACTGATGCCCGGCCTCGAACTGGTCCTTGCTGATATACTCGTCGGGCTGGTGGGCCTGTTCGATGCTGCCTGGCCCGCAAATGACCGAGGAATAACCCACCTCCTGGAACTGTCCGGCTTCGGTGCCATAGCTCACCACATGGGTGGCGTTGTCGCCGGTGATCCGGCGCACCAGCGCCTCGGCCTCGCCGTCGTCTTCGGGTTTCAGTCCGGGCACATCGAAGCGCATGTCGACGTCGATGCGCGCGTCCGGGTGCACCTTCTTCATCTCGGCTTCGACCTCGCGCACCTTCTCCAGGTAACGGTCGCGCCAATATTCCTTGGTCTGGCTCGGCACCACGCGATAGCCCATGATGAAATGGCAATCCTTGGCGGTGATGTTGTTGGCCGTGCCGCCCTCGATGGTGCCGACATGGCCCAGGGTCCAGGGCGGCTCGAACATCGCGGCCATCTCGTCGGGGTCCTTTGCCATTTCCTCGGCGTTGACCTGGTTAGCCCAGTCGATCAGCTTTGCCGCCTCCATGATCGCGTTCACGCCGGTATGCATCAGCGACGAGTGCACCTCGAAGCCCACGACATGGGTGGCGATCCCGATCCCGCCCTTGTGACCTGTGACAGCCTTCATCATCGACGGCTCGCCGACGATTACCGCGCTTGCCTTGGGCAACGGGCCCTGCATTGCCTGGATCATCGGCGGCGCCCCGGTACAGCCCACCTCTTCGTCGTAGCTCAACGCGATCTGCAGCGGGCGTTTCACACCGGCTTCCTTCGCCTCGACCAGCGCCCACAGCGCCAGCGCGTCGAAGCCTTTCATGTCGCAGGTGCCACGCCCGTAGTACCTGCCGTCCCGTTCAACCACGGTGAAAGGATCGCTGGCCCATGGCTGGCCATCCACGGGCACCACGTCCGTATGACCCGACAGAATTACCCCGCCTTCCACCTCGGGTCCGACATGGGCGAAAAGGGCGGCCTGTTCGTTATCTTCCCGGTAATGTCTGTGACATGTAATGCCATGCCCGGTCAGGTACTCCTCGACCCAGTCGACGAGAGGCAGGTTCGAATCACGGCTGACAGTGGGAAAGCTCACCAGCTTTTCCATGAGTTCGAGTGGCGACAGTTTTCGCATGGGGTGTATCCTGTTCGCTGAGCTCGCACCGGCAGCGACCGGCCCGCAACGCCGCCACGCTAGCTTGCCGTTGCAGCGGGCGCAATCGCCCTTGCGCGAAAAAGAAAACGGGCGCCCTGGGGACGCCCGCGTTCTTCATTTGCCCGTGCGGCGCAGCCTTAGGTGCCGGAAGCCGCCGCTGCCGTGATGACGGCGAAGGTCGTAACAACCAGGGCACCGCCCATGCCCATGCCGGCAAGACCACCCGCCATCTGGGTGGACACGAACGGATCGGGTGCCGTCGTGGTTTTCGTTTCCGCCATGGCCGGCGCAGCAAGCGACGCCACAACCGCCGCAGTCAGTGCAATCTTTTTCATAGTCCCATCCTTTTCTGTTGTTTCTACAACTCCGCGCACGCTTTGCTTGCGCGAACAATTCGACAGTCACCCTGAAATAATACCGGTTTTTCGTTAGCAAGCAATTGTCATCGTTCGCGTCGGTGAAAACGCACTCAATACCCGCTATCTGTGGTCAGGATGAAGTGCCCCGGGCTGATCTCCTCGTATTCGGAAGGAGCTGGTTCGTATCCCACCGGATGGATGGGTGACGGGATCGGCTTGAAGTTCAGCTCTTTCTCCGATTTCCGCTTGTGCGGATCGGCGATCGGCACCGCCTTCATCAATGCCTTCGTGTAAGGATGCTGCGGATCCTCGAACACCGCGCGGCGCGGGCCCAACTCGACGATCCGGCCCAGATACATCACGCCCACGTCATGGCTGACCCGTTCGACAACCGCCATGTCGTGGCTGATGAACAGGTAGCTGAGGCCCAGTTCGGCCTGCAGTTCCATCATCAGGTTCAACACCTGCGCCTGCACGCTCACGTCCAGGGCTGAAACGGCCTCGTCCGCAACGATCAGCTTGGGGTTCAGTGCCAGCGCCCGGGCAATCGCGACCCGCTGCCGCTGGCCGCCCGACAACTCGTGCGGGAACCGCCGCAGGAAGCTGCGCGGCAGTTCCACCCGGTCGAAAAGATGCGCGACCCGATCCTGCAATTCCGATCCGGAAGCCGCGTGATAATTGCGCAGCGGCTCGGCCACCTGGTCCATCAGCTGCATCTGCGGATTGAGGCTGGCAAACGGGTCCTGGAACACCATCTGCATGTCCTGCCGCGCCTTTCGCAGCCCCTTGTGATCCAGCGCCATGATGTCCACGCCATCCAGCGTCACATGGCCCTCCAGCGGCTCGACCAGACGCAGAAGCGATCGGCCAACCGTAGATTTGCCGCAGCCCGATTCCCCCACCAGGCTCAGCGTGCGCCCCTTGCGCAGGGTAAAGGACACATCCTCGACCGCGTGCACATTCGCCACCGTGCGGCGGAAAAACCCGCCTTTCACCGCGAACCGCGTGGTCAGGTTCCTGACTTCCAGCAGCACCTCGTCGCTGCCGGGAATGGGATCGGTCGGATGATCCTCGTATCCCAGAAGCTTCATCGGTTCGGGCAGATCCTTGCCCGTCATCTCGCCCAGCCGCGGCACCGCCGATAGCAGCGCCTTGGTATAATCGTGCTGCGGATTTTCGAATATCTGTTCGACCGGGCCTTCTTCCACCTTGTTGCCGCGGTACATGACGACCACGCGGTCCGCCATCTGCGCCACCACGGCCATGTCATGGGTGATGAACATCACCGCCGTTCCAGTCTCGCGCTTCAGCCGATCCATCAGCGCCAGGATCTCGGCCTGGATCGTCACATCCAGTGCCGTCGTCGGTTCGTCGGCGATCAGAAGCCGCGGCTCGCAGGCCAGCGCCATGGCGATCACAACGCGCTGCCGCATCCCGCCCGAAAGTTCGTGCGGATATTGCTTCAAGCGCCGCTCGGCTTCGGGAATTCGCACCTGCTTGAGCAGTTCCAGCGCGCGGGCTTCTGCCTGTTTCTTGGTCATTCCCTTGTGCAGGCGCAGACCCTCTGTCAGCTGGCGGCCTACGGTGAACACCGGGTTCAGCGCCGTCATCGGCTCCTGGAAGATCATTCCGATCTCGTTGCCGCGAATCGTTCGCATCAGGTTCTGGTCGGTTTTTCCCAGGTCGATCTCATCGCCATCGCGCCGGTCGAACAGCAGCCGCCCGCCCGCAATGTCGCCGCCACCGAACTCCACAAGCCGCATCAGCGACAGAGACGACACCGACTTGCCCGAGCCGGATTCCCCAACGATGCATACGGTTTCGCCCGGATTGACCTCAAAGGAAACGTCCTCGACGCCCACAACCGGCCCGTCCTTGGTCTGGAACTCGACCCGCAGGTTTTCGATGCGCGCAATCGGCTGGTTGGTCTGGTCGAGCATGTTTCGCTCCCGCAAATTTCCGACGTTGAACGCTAAGCTCAGCCCGGCGCCACTGTCAAACGGACGGGCAAACGCCGAAAAAAGCAACCTTTCCCCTCAGGCAAGGCTTGCATTTTGTCGCCACTCGGTCTGAGATACCCCTCAGTTGCCTGGGAGGGTGCAAGGGCGGCGGGGGTGATGCTCCGCCTTTATCTATGTTTCCCTTTCGGCAAAATTCATCCGCGCCCCACGCGCGGCAACGAGCACAGAGGCGAAACGCCCTGTCCAACAAGGAGAGAAACATGATGCTTCGCACAACACTTCTCGGCGCAGCAGCTGCCTTTGCCTTGGCCCCAGCGGCCAGCGCAGAACGCGGCTCTGACGGCCATGTCGGCGTGATCTACTGGCAGGCCCCGTCGATCCCCAGCCCCTACCTGTCGGGCGGCACCAAGGACGGCGACGCCGCCTCGGTCGTACTTGAACCGCTGGCCCGCTACGACCAGGACGGCAACATGGTGCCCTTCCTCGCCGAAGGCATCCCGACGCTCGACAATGGCGGCGTATCCGAGGACCTCAAGACCATCACCTGGAAGCTGAAGTCGGGCCTCAAATGGTCGGACGGCTCGGCTGTTACGGCGGCTGACGTGGCGTTTACCGCCGAATACTGCATGCATCCCGAAGGCGGTTGCGCGCAGCTTTCGAAATTCGATGGTGTCACCTCGGTCGAAGCGGTGGACGACCTGACCGTCAAGATCACTTTCGGCGAAGCCACGCCCAACCCCTACGGTCCCTTCGTCGGCGGTCAGACCCCGATCATCCAGAAGGCCCAGTTCCAGAACTGCCTGGGTGAAAAGGCACAGGAATGCACCGATCAGAACTTCTATCCGATCGGCACCGGCCCCTTCGTGATCAAGGAATTCAAGCCCAACGACGTGATCCAGTTCGAGGCCAACCCGAACTATCGTGACCCGGCGAAACCCGCCTTCGCCACCATGACGCTGAAAGGCGGCGGTGACGCGACCGGCGCCGGTCGCGCCGTGCTGGAAACCGGCGAATACGATATCGCCTGGAACCTGCAGCTGGCGCCCGACGTCCTTGCCAAGATGGCCGAAGGCGGCAAGGGCCAGGCCCGCTCGGGCTTCGGCACCCTGGTCGAGCGTCTGGAAATGAACCTCACCAACCCCGATCCGGCGCTGGACGCGAACACCCGTTCGACCCGCGAAGCACCGCACCCGTTCCTCACGGACATGAAAGTGCGCAAGGCGCTTTCCATGGCGATCGACCGCAACCTGCTGGTGGAAATCGGGTATGGCACCGCCGGCCGTGCCACCTGCAACCTGGTGCCCGCACCGGCGATCTATGCCAGCGATAACACCGAATGCCTGACCCAGGACATCGAAGGCGCCAAGGCGCTTCTGGATGAGGCCGGCTGGACCGACAGCGATGGCGACGGCGTTCGCGACAAGGACGGCGTGAAGCTCTCGATCCTCTACCAGACCTCGACCAACGCCGTCCGCCAGGACTTCCAGGCGCTGATCAAGCAGTGGTGGGCGGAAATCGGTGTCGAAACCGAACTGCGCAACATCAACGCATCGGTGTTCTTCGGTGGTGACCCGGGCTCGCCCGACACCTTCCAGAAGTTCTATGCCGATGTCGAAATGTACGCCAACAACTTCGACGGCACCGATCCGCAGGCTTACCTGTCGATGTATCGCTGCGATAACGAGCCGCAGCCGTCGAACCAGTGGAACGGCCAGAACATCAACCGCTTCTGCGACCCGGAATACGACAAGCTGATCGATCAGCTCGCCCGGACCGGCGACATCAACGAACGCGCGGCCCTCGCCAAGAAGATGAACGACATGCTGACCAAAGACAGCTATGTCATCGTCCCGCTGGTCGACCGTGGTCGTGTGACCGGTGTCAGCAACACGCTCGGCGGCTTTGTCCTGAACACCTGGGACAACGAGCTTTGGAACGCGGCTGACTGGTACCGGATGAAGTAATCAGGTCCTGACTACGAGGGCGCCCGCACACCCGTGGGCGCCCTCTTCCGCCCAAGAACGATAAGACCGATCAAAAAAGGCGCCGCCACATGCTGACCTACACGATCCGACGGTTGGTGCTGTCCATCCCGACGCTTTTTTTCATCGCTCTGATCATCTTCCTTCTGCTGCAACTCGCCCCTGGCGATCCGATGGCCAGCGTCCCGCTGACCATTCCCCCCGAGGTGAAGGAAAAGATGCGCGAGGCACTCGGCCTCGGACAACCGCTGCACATCCAGTTCCTGAAATGGCTGGTTCAGCTCTTCTGGATCGAACCGCAGGTCCTGATCGATTACCTGACAAACCGCAGCACGCTCCTCGGGTGGCTGCCCGACACCAATTTCTACACGCCCTGCGGCCCAACCGTGGAAGGCCCCTGCGACCTGCGCGTCCTGTCCTGGCAGACGCGCTCTCCGGTGATGGACATCGTGGTGCAGCGCCTGCCCCAGACCCTATGGGTGGTGGGCATGTCCTACGTCGTCGGCATACTCATCGCCATCCCGATCGGCATCTATTCGGCCTACCGTCAATACTCGGTCTTCGATCAGGCGGGGACCTTCATCACCATGATCGGCTTTTCGATCCCGCCCTTCTTCACCGGCCCGCTGCTAATCGTCATCTTCTCGGTACAGCTGGGATGGTTCCCCTTCATCTATGACACCACCCATGTCGTGAACGACTGGGACAGCTTCTTGTTCCAGCTCAAGCAGATGGTCATGCCCGTTATGGTGCTTGCCCTGCAGACCACGGCACAGATCAGCCGTTTCATGCGCGCGGCGATGCTCGACAACCTCAACCAGGACTACGTGCGCACGGCCCGCGCCAAGGGCCTGAGCGAAGCGGTGGTGGTTATCGTGCACGTGCTGCGCAACTCGATGATCCCGGTGATCACGGTCATCGCGCTCGGCGTCCCCGGCATCTTCGGCGGCGCCATCATCACCGAGGTCGTCTTCTCGGTAAACGGGATCGGCCAGTTGCTGATCACCGCGCTTTTCGCCAATGACCTGCCGATGGTACAGACGCTGACCTTCATGTTCGCGGTGCTCATCGTTCTCTTCAACCTTATCGCCGATGTGCTCTACGGCGTTCTCGATCCGAGGATCCGCTATGACTGATCCGGCCCCGAACCCCAACACCCCGCTCAATGCGCTGCAGGACCGCGACATCACGCGCCCGCCCCGCTCTCAATGGCGCGAGGTCTGGGACCAGTTCAAGCATCACAAGGGCGCGCTACTCGGCGGTGGGTTTCTGCTGTTCGTCACGCTGGCCGTTCTGTTCGGCGACATGGTCTGGCAGCTCGATCCGAAAAAGCTCGATATCCGCAACAAGGACATCCGCCCGATCTATACCGCAATCTGGAATTCCGATGCCAAGGTCAGCTGGGCGCATCCGCTGGGTTCGGACAACCTCGGCCGCGATCACATGGCCCAGATCATCGCCGGCGGGCGCGCCTCCATGGCGGTGGGCTGGGCCGCGATGATCCTGACCATGCTGATCGGCACCACCATCGGCGTTCTGGCCGGCTACTTCAAACGGCTCGACGGCCCGTTGATGCGCTTCACCGATCTCGTGCTGTCGCTGCCCATCCTGCCGTTGCTGCTGGTGGCGGTCACACTCTTCCGCCAGCCTCTCAGGGCGAATTTCGGGCCCGAGATGGGGATGTTCATCCTCATCGTGGGCGTCATCGGCGTGACCTCCTGGATGCAGACCGCGCGCATCGTGCGCGGCGACATCCTCGCGCTGAAGGAACGTGAATTCGTATTGGCCGCGCGCGCCTCGGGCACCACGTCCAAGGGCATCATCTTCCGCCACCTGCTGCCCAACGTGCTCAGCCCGATTATGGTCTCGGCCACGCTGGGCCTGGCTACCGCCATCATCACCGAAAGCGCGCTTTCCTTCCTTGGCGTGGGCTTCCCCTCTGACTTCCCGACCTGGGGCAAGATGCTGGCCGACGCGGTCCCGCGCATGCAGGAATTCCCCGAACGCGTGATGCTGCCCGGGGTGATGATCTCGCTCACCGTGTTGTCGGTGAACTACCTCGGCGACGGCTTGCGCGACGCGCTCGATCCGCGGATCCGCGGACGCTGAAGCCTTTCCGGCACCAGGAGCACTTCGAATTGGACGATGCGGCAGCTTTCGATTTCATCATCGTCGGCGCCGGATCGGCCGGTTGCGTTCTGGCCAACCGCCTGACTGCCAATGGCCGCCACAAGGTCCTGCTGGTCGAAGCCGGCGGCGAAGACCGCAATCCCTGGATCCACATCCCGCTGGGCTATGGCAAGCTCTTCCGCAACCCGCGCCTCAACTGGTGCTACGATGGCGTCCCCGAAGAGGCGCTGAACGGCCGCACGGTCTATCACCCGCGCGGCAAGGTCCTGGGCGGAAGCTCCTCGGTCAACGGCCTGCTCTATGTGCGCGGCCAGAAACAGGATTTCGACGCCTGGGCCCAGACCGGCCTGACCGATTGGGGCTTTGATGGCGTTCTTCCCTATTTCAAACGCTCCGAGGCCAACGAGAACGGCGGGGATGAATGGCGTGGCGGGGATGGCCCGCAACCCGTCTCGAACGCCACCGCGCCCCACCCGCTTTGCGATGCCTATATCGACGCTTGCCGTGCCTACGGATTGCCGGATAACCCCGATTTCAACGGCGCAACGCAAGAGGGCACCGGCTACTACCAGTCCACCCACCGCGATGGCCTGCGCTGGAGCGCCGCCAAATCCTATCTCAAACCGGCGCGGGGCCGCGCAAACCTGACGGTTCTTACCCACGCGCTGACCACTCGCATCCTGTTCGAAGGCAAGCGCGCCGTGGGCATCGAGTATGAACGTCACGGTCAGCGTCAAACAGCCCGCGCCACCCGCGAAGTGCTGCTTTCTGCCGGGTCCATCAACTCGCCACAGCTCCTCGAGCTTTCCGGCATCGGCAACCCCGATATCCTGTCCCGCCACGGCATCACCACGCTGCATGCGTTGCCTCAACTGGGAGAGAACCTGCAAGATCACCTTCAGGTCCGCACGGTCCATGAAAGCGGCTCCGCCAACACGCTCAACGACCAGTACAACAACCTGTTTCGCCGCATCGGGCTTGGCCTCGATTTCCTCTTCCGCCGCCGGGGTCCGCTGACTGTCAGCGCAGGCTATGCCGGCAGCTTCTTCAAAACCCGCCCGGATCTGCTCACCCCCGACATTCAAAGCCTGTTCATCATCTTCTCCACCGACCGAATGGGCGACCGGCTGCATGGTTTTTCGGGCTTCACCGCCTCCTTCTACCAGCTGCGCCCCGAAAGCACCGGTCACGTCCATATCCGCTCTGCCGATCCACACGAGCCACCGGATATCTGGTGCAACTACCTTTCCACCGAAACCGACCGTCGCACCAATATCGACGGGCTGCGCCTGCTTCGGTCGATCATGGACAACCCCGCCATGACAAGACACCGCAAGCGAGAGATCGAACCGGGCCCGGACGTGCAATCGGACGACGAATTGCT
This sequence comes from Marimonas lutisalis, assembly GCF_005434965.1. Classification (GTDB taxonomy): domain Bacteria; phylum Pseudomonadota; class Alphaproteobacteria; order Rhodobacterales; family Rhodobacteraceae; genus Marimonas_A; species Marimonas_A lutisalis. The sequence continues at coordinate 671,092 of NZ_SKCI01000001.1, read as the reverse complement.
GGTCTATATCCGCGCCACCGCCTCGACGGTCTATCACCCGTCGTCAACCTGCCGCATGGGGGTGGACGATGGCGCGGTGGTCGATGAACGTCTGCGGGTCAAAAGCATCAAGGGTCTGCGCGTGATCGACTGCTCGATCATGCCCACGATGGTCTCGGGCAACCTCAACGCCGCCGCCCTGATGATCGGCGAAAAGGGCGCAGACATGGTGTTGGAGGACAATCCCGGCTGACCGTTGCAAAGGCACGTACAGACCACCCCTCTCCTGCCGGCATCACCTTGCCAGGCAGACGAAAGCCCAGACCGCCATATCACAGTTGAACATGCAGGTTTTCGGCATCGTGCTCTGCGCAGCCGCCTCGCCGGCACGATATTCTTGGGTCTGCGACCCGGCTCAATGCGCCTTGCGGATCCGTCGCACCACCCACCACACGATCAGCACCACCACCGGCGTCGCCGCCGCCGTCAGCATCGTCTTGTCGACATCCATTGCCTTGGCCAGCGGAAAAAGACCGTAAGTCACCAGGTTGATCGCGTAATAGGAAATCGCCACCACACTCAGCCCTTCAACCGTCCTTTGCAACCGCAACTGCAGGTCGGCGCGTCGGTCCATGCTTTCCAGCAGGGCCTGGTTCTGCGCGCTGCGCTCCACGTCGACACGTGTGCGCAACAGATCGGCGGCCCGCGTGGCGCGCGCCACCATCGCGTTCAGCCGCGCTTCGGTGGCCTTGACCGTCCGCATCGCCGGATCGAACCGGCGCAGCATGAACTCGGCGAATGTCTGGCGCCCGGCAAAGCGTGCCTCGCGCATCACCTCGACCCGTTCATGCGCCAGCCGCTCATAGGCGGCCGTCGCGCTGAACCTGAACGAGGTCTGCGCCGCAATCTGCTCCAGTTCACCTGAGACGCCCAACAACGCCTTCAGCGTCTCGTCGGCCGGTTTGTCGTCCTCGCCCATATCCTCGACCAGCGACGACAGGCGTGCGCCTACGCCCGCCAGTTCCGGCGACAACGCCCGCGCCCGCGCAAAACCCAGGAGAGACAGCGTCTTGTAGGTCTCGACCTCGCACAGCCGCTGTACGATCCGCCCGACACGGCGCTGGCCCACCCCCTTGTCGACGAACACGGCAAACCGCAGATGCCCCGCCGGATCGATGCGGAAATCGCCCGCCATCACCGCCGCATCATCCAGCACCCGGCTTGCCGCCAGGCTTTCCGGCACGAACCAGTCGGCCATCTGCGCCGACATCTCGGCCTCTTCCGTTTTGGGCTCCACCCGAATGAGCGCCGAGGTGATCCGCATCCCCGGCGCCTGGTTCAGCCAATCGCCCGGGAACACCTCGAAATCCGCCGGATCAAACGGCCGGACCGACAGGCCCGCTGAAAAGGCGGTATAAGTCACCACCTCGGTATGGCTTTCCCACTTCAGCCAGTGTCGCCCGATCTTGCCGAAATAATGCGTGGCGTCGGGCTGCGGATGCGGCGCGCCGTGGCGGTCCAGCAGCGCGCACAGATGCGCCATGTCCTCGGCCCGGTCGCGCCCCGCCGCATTGCCGGGCTTCTTCAGCGCCAGGAACACCGCCGTGCACGGCACCTCCAGCGACGGGAAGGGCCGCGCATGCATCTCATTGGCCAGCTCGTATCTCAGCGGATGGTCTTCCACGGGCCCTGCCCCTCTTGCGCCTTGTCCTGGCTCTCAGAATAGCGCTGCAGCGGCGGCCCTCAACCTGCCAAATCCGCGCGGGGCTCAGCCGTAATCGGGCGTGCGTTTCGCGGCCATCGCCGCCACGCTCTCGGCAAACTCGGGGCCCTGCAACTGCGCTGCGAAATGTCTGGCCTCGCGCGCCATATGCGCCGCCACTTCCTCGCGCCCGTGCCGGATCAGCCCTTTCGACAGCTTCATCGCCACCGGCGCCGACGTAGCCACGCCCTGCGCGATGCCCTGCACCGCGTCCATCAGATCGCCATCCGGGAAAACCCGCGCCACAAGGCCGAAACGCTCGGCCTCTTCCGCGCTCAGCACCCTGCCCGCAAGCAGCATGTCATTGGCCACCGCCATGCCCACCGCGGCCGGCAGCAATACCGACGAACCCGCCTCGGGCACCAGCCCCAGCTTGACGAAGGGCACGCTCAGCGTCGCGCTTTGCCCCGCATAGACCAGGTCGCAATGCAAAAGCATCGTCATCCCCACCCCGATGCCGGGGCCGTTGACGGCGGCGATCACCGGCTTGGGGCAATCGCGGATCGCGTTCAGAAAGCGCCAGACCGGCGGCACCTCGGCCTCGCGGTCGCCCTCGGCGAAATCGGTCAGGTCATTGCCAGCGGTGAACATGTCGCCCGCCCCGGTGATGATCAGCGCCCGGTCCTCATCGCTTTCGCCATAGGCCTCCAGCGCATCGGCCAACGCGCCATACATCTCCTGCGTCAGCGCGTTCTTCTTCTCGACGCGGCTGATCGTCAGCGTCACGACGCGTTCTTCGCGGGTGATCACGATATTCTCGCTCATGGCTCGTCTCCTGTCCGGTTGCCCCGATTGCTAGGCCATGGCCGCCCCGCGATCAACGCGCAGCGCGAATGCCGTTGCGGCACCTGTCGCTTCATCTTGCCAAAAATACTCATCCGCAACGCATGTCCAAAAGAAAAAGGGCGCACCCGCGGCGCGCCCTCTCTCGTTCTGGATCAACCGGATCAGTCGATCATCGTCAGCAGCTTGTCCAGGCTCTGCTTAGCGTCGCCATAGAACATCCGCGTGTTCTCCTTGTAGAAGAGCGGGTTCTCGATGCCCGAGTAGCCGGTGCCCTGGCCACGCTTCGACACGAAGACCTGCTTGGCTTTCCACACCTCCAGCACCGGCATGCCGGCGATGGGGCTGTTGGGGTCTTCCTGTGCGGCCGGGTTCACGATGTCGTTCGAGCCGATCACGATCACCACGTCGGTTTCAGGGAAATCGTCGTTGATCTCGTCCATCTCCAGCACGATGTCATAGGGCACCTTGGCCTCGGCCAGAAGCACGTTCATGTGCCCGGGCAGACGGCCCGCCACCGGGTGGATGGCGAAACGCACGTTCTTGCCCTTGGCCCGCAGGCGCTTGGTTAGTTCCGATACCGATTGCTGCGCCTGCGCCACGGCCATGCCATAGCCCGGCACGATGATGATCTCGTCGGCTTCGTCCAGCGCCTGCGCCACGCCATCGGCCTCGATGGCGATCTGCTCGCCCTCGACCGCCATCTGCTCACCCGCCGGACCGCCAAAGCCGCCCAGGATCACGCTGATGAACGACCGGTTCATCGCCTTGCACATGATGTAGCTGAGGATCGCACCGGACGAGCCCACAAGCGCGCCCACGACGATCAGCAGGTCATTGCCCAGGCTGAAGCCGATCGCGGCCGCGGCCCACCCCGAATAGGAGTTCAGCATCGACACCACCACTGGCATGTCGGCGCCACCGATGCCCATGATCAGGTGATAGCCGATGAAGAGCGCCATCACCGTCATGATGATCAGCGGCAGCAGCCCGCCGGTGTTGAAATACCAGATCAGGCAGATCAGCGAGACGATCGCCGCGGTCGCGTTCAGAACATGCCCGCCGGGCAGTTTTTCCGCGGCCGAGGTCACCTTGCCGGCCAGCTTGCCATAGGCAATCACCGACCCGGTAAAGGTCACGGCCCCGATGAAGATGCCCAGGAACAGCTCGACCCGCAGGATGTTGATCTCGGTGGGTGTCTTGTGCGCCACGAGATCGGCAAAGGTGCCAACCACATCCTCGCCCGCGGCCTGCGCCGCCTGTACTGCGCTGATAGTAAAATCGGCGTTGAAGCCCACGAAAACCGCGGCCAGGCCGACAAGGCTGTGCATCGCGGCGACCAGCTGCGGCATCTCGGTCATCTGCACGCGCTTGGCCACGTAGGTCCCGATGACGCCACCGGCGGCAACAAGGATCAGCGACAACAGCCACAACCCCGAGCCCGGCCCGATTACCGTGGCAAGCACCGCCAGCGCCATGCCGACAATGCCGTACCATACCGCGCGTTTCGCGCTTTCCTGCCCGCTCAGGCCACCAAGCGACAGGATGAAAAGAACAGCCGCAACCACATAGGCTGCCGTAGTGAAACCGTATTCCATATCCCCGGCCTCCTTATGATTTCTGGAACATGGCGAGCATGCGCCGGGTGACGAGGAAGCCGCCGAAGATGTTGATCCCGGCCATGAAAACCGAAACCGCGGCCAGCAGGATCACCAGGAACGAGCCCGATCCGATCTGCATCAGCGCGCCCAGGATGATGATCGACGAAATCGCGTTCGTCACCGCCATCAGCGGCGTGTGCAGGCTGTGCGACACGTTCCAGATCACCTGGAAACCCACGAAGACGGCCAGCACGAAGACGATGAAATGCTGCATGAAACTGGCCGGCGCATAAAGCCCTGCCAGCAGGATCAGCGCACCACCCACGCCCAGCAGAGTGAACTGCTGTTTGGTCTGCGCCTTGAAGGCGGCGATTTCGGCCGCGCGCTTCTCCTCGGGCGTCAGTTCCTTGACCTCGGGCTTCTTCTGCGCCGCGATCGCCTGCACCTTGGGCGGCGGCGGCGGGAAGGTGATGTCACCCTCATAGGTCACGGTCGCGCCGCGGATCACGTCATCTTCCATGTTATGATTGATCTGACCGTCCTTCTCGGGGGTCAGGTCGGTCATCATGTGGCGGATGTTGGTGGCATAAAGGCTCGAGGCCTGCGCCGCCATCCGGCTGGGGAAGTCGGTATAGCCGATGATGGTGACACCGTTGTCGGTGACCACCTTCTCGTCCATCACCGTGCCTTCCACGTTGCCGCCCTTCTCGGCGGCCAGGTCCACGATGACCGAACCGCGCCTCATGGCTTTAACCATGTCATCCAGCCACAGCTTCGGTGCCTCGCGGTTGGGGATCAGCGCGGTGGTGATCACGATGTCCATTTCGGGCGCCAGCTCGCGGAACTTGGCCAGCTGCGCCTCACGGAACTCAGGCGACGACACGCTGGCATACCCGCCGGTGGCCGCACCGTCCTGCTGCTCCTCCTCAAAATCCAGATAGACGAACTCGGCGCCCATCGATTCGACCTGCTCGGCCACTTCCGGGCGCACGTCGAAGGCATAGACAACCGCGCCCAGGCTCACGGCCGCGCCGATCGCGGCCAGACCGGCGACACCGGCGCCCACGACCAGCACCTTGGCCGGCGGCACCTTGCCCGCGGCGGTGATCTGCCCGGTGAAGAAACGGCCATAGTTGTTGCCCGCCTCGATCACCGCGCGATAGCCCGCGATATTCGCCATCGAGCTCAGCGCGTCCATCTTCTGGGCCCGCGAAATCCGCGGCACCATCTCCATGGCGATCACGTTGGCGCCCTTGGCCTTGGCCTCTTCCAGGCCCTTCTCGTTCCCGCCGGGATTGAAGAAGGAAATCAGCGTCTTGCCCTTGGTCAGGCGCTTCATTTCCTCGTCGGTGGGAATGCGCACCTTGGCAATGATGTCGGCATCTTTCCAAAGCGCATTGGCGGTCTTCTTCACCGTCGCCCCGGCCTCTTTATAGGCCGCGTCGGTAAACCCGGCGGCCTCGCCGGCGCCGGTTTCGATCATGCATTCATAGCCCAGCTTCTGCAGTTGCAGCGCCGAGTCCGGGGTCATCGCGACACGCGCTTCCCCCTCGATGACTTCTTTTGGCGTTCCGATTATCAACGTTTCACTTCCCTTTTGTTCGTCTTCTCCGGCCATGTCCCCCCGGGCATGGCTCCTTTACGCGTGGCTGACCGCCGTTATGGCACATCTCCGCCGCATCTTCGATTGCCGGAATGTCGCATTCCGGCCACGTAAACTTGCAAAACACTCCATGCAGGCACGGTCCCCCATCGTCAAACCCAACGCCGCGTCTTTTGGCTGTAGCGCGCGAAATCGGCGCGAAACTTGCGGCGCAGGCGGTTTTCCTCGGGAATGATGAAATGCCGTTCGATCCACCACACGAAAATCGGCACCAGCGGCAGGCTCAGAACCGCGTCCCAGTAGATGATCAGCCCCGCCAGAACCAGCGCATCGCCCAGGTAGATCGGGTTGCGCGTGCGCGAAAATATCCCCGACTGCACGAGCGCGCTGGCCTCGCGATGCGGGATCACCGTCGTGCGCTGGCGGCGCATTTCGTAGAAGGCCAGCGCCATCAGCAGCAGTCCCGCGCCCACCAGCACGCCGCCGATGAAATCCGCCAGCGCCCCGCCAAAGCTCAGCCCCATCGGGTAATGCGCCGCCTGCCACCAGGCGGCTCCCAGGCACAGCGCCAGCCACATGGGCGGGATATCCAGCCAGCTCTTCAAGGTTTGAACGCCGCCGAATTCTGCCACTCGTTGATGCCACCCTGCAGGACCAGCACGTTTTCGCGCCCCATCAGCCGCGCCGCGAATGTCACCTGCGCCGAGCGCATGCCGGTGTTGCAGTAGAACACGACCATCCCGCTTTCCGGTATCTCGTCCAGCCGCGCCGGCAGCGCGCACCACTCGATATTCGTCGCACCGGGAATATGACCAGCGTCGAATTCATCCGCGCTGCGCACATCGACGAAACGCGCGGCATTGAACACCTCTTCGTCGATCTGCTGGGCCAGGATGATCCCCGCCGCCTCGGTGGCGAAATCCATGTAGTCGATGATCGCCTCGGCCACCGGATCGTCGGCGCGCGCCAGCGCCGGAAGCGCGGCGCACAGCAGCACGGCCATGGCTTTTGCGGTGTCGATCATGTCATGCCCCCTCCGGTCATTGCACCTTATACAAATTCAGCTTCATGAATGTCTACAGAAATGACGGAACGGCGCGCTTGCCCGCCACCGTCCCTGCGCTAGGCTCTCCCGAAAAGGGAGGATACGTTCATGATGCTAGAGGGAAAACATGCGCTCGTCACGGGTGGCGGCACGGGAATCGGCCTCGCCATCGCCCGGGCTCTCGTGGCCGAGGGGGCACAGGTCACCATCACCGGGCGGCGCCTGTCGGTGCTGCAGGAGGTGGCGGTCGACGGCATGCACCCCATGGCGATGGACGTGGCTGACGAAGACCAGGTCACCACCGTGATCGACGAGGCGGTGAACCGCCTCGGCCCCATCCAGGTCTGCGTGGCCAACGCGGGCATCGCCGAAGGCCGCAAGCTGCACAAGACCGATACCGAGCTCTGGCGCCGCATCATGTCGATCAACCTCGACGGCTGCTTTTTCACCATCCGCGAATCGCTGCGCTCGATGACGCAGACCGACTGGGGCCGCGTCATCGCCGTTTCCTCCATCGCCGGCCTGCGCGGCACGCCCGGCGCAGGCGCCTATGCCGCCTCGAAACACGGCGTCATCGGCATGGTCCGCAGCTTCGCCGAGGATTTCCTGGGCCAGCCCTACACGTTCAACTCGATCTGCCCGGGCTACGTGGACACCCCCATCGTGACCCGCAACACCGATGCCATCGCCAGCCGCGCCGGCGTGTCGAAAGACGAGGCCCGCGACATGATGGTGCAGATGAACCGCCACAAGAAACTGATCTCTCCCGAAGAGGTCGCCGCCGCCGCCATGTGGCTCTGCAACCCCTTGAGCGAAAGCACCAACGGCACCGAGGTGCGCATCGCCGGCGGTCAGGTCTAGACCTTCGCGCGTGATGGCGTAGGGTGGGGTTTCACCCCACCACGCCGGACGCCAGACCATGACCGATTTCCGCAAGACCAAGTCGCTTTTCCACCTACCGGAGGGCGTGATCTATCTCGACGGCAACTCGCTCGGCCCCTTACCCAAGGCCGCAGCGGCCAGGATGGATCAGGTCATGCAGGATGAATGGGGCGAGATGCTCATCACCGGCTGGAACAAGGCCGGCTGGATGGAGCAACCCACCCGCGTGGGCGACCGCATCGCGCGCCTGATCGGGGCCGAACCGGGCCATGTCGTGATGGGCGATACGCTCTCCATCAAGGTCTACCAGGCGCTCGCCTCTGCGCTCGACATGCGCCCCGACCGCAAGGTCATTCTCAGCGACAGCGGCAATTTCCCGTCCGATCTCTACATGGCCGAGGGGCTGATCAAGTCGCTGGGCCGTGACCATGAGCTGCGCGTGGTGGCCCCCGAAGACGTCGCGGCCAACATCACCGACGAAGTCGCCGTCACCCTCATCACCGAGGTCGATTACCGCACCGGCCGCCTGCACGACATGAAACGCCTGACCGAAAAAGCGCACGCCGTGGGCGCGCTCACCGTCTGGGATCTGGCGCATACCGCGGGGGCCACCCCGGTCGATCTCTCTGGTGCCAACGTCGATTTCGCCGTCGGCTGCACCTACAAGTATCTCAATGGCGGCCCAGGGGCGCCGGCCTTCATCTACGTCGCGCCCCGCCATGCCGCGGCCGCCCGCCCCGCCCTCTCGGGCTGGCTGGGCCACGATGCCCCCTTCGCCTTCGAGCTGGGCTACCGCCCCGGCGCGGGCATTGAACGCATGCGGGTCGGCACGCCGCCGGTGCTCGCCCTCGCCGCTCTCGAATCCGCGCTCGACATCTGGGACATGACCACGATGGACGACATCCGCGCCAAGTCGATCGCCCTCACCTCTCTCTTCATCGAGGAGGTCGAGGCGCGCTGCCCCGACCTTTCGCTTGCCACCCCGCGCGATCCCGCCCAGCGCGGCAGCCAGGTCAGTTTCCGGTTCGAGCACGGCTATGCAGCGATGCAGGCGCTCATCGCCCGCGGCGTGATCGGTGATTTCCGCGCGCCAGACATTATGCGCTTCGGTTTCACCCCGCTCTACATCGACGAAGCCGACGTGATCGCGGCCGCGGAAATCCTGCACGACATCATGCAGAACCGCCTGTGGGACCACCCCGAATACAAGGCCCGCGCCCGCGTGACCTGAACCGGCCCCGCCTTGCCCCGTGTCGCCCGCCATGAACCGGCGCGCCTCGCGCTGTCCCGACAGATTGGGGCAAATGCGTGGCTTTTCCCTCGAATTGTCCGCATCGCCGCGACAATCCGTCAAGTTCGGCACGAATTTTCCTAAAACCGCGCGCAATCCGGCCTCACCCGCTTTGTATCCCGTTTGGAAACAACGGCCCGAAACAAGGCCAAGGGGACAACCCTGGCACAAGACCAGGCGCCTCTCGAGGAGCAGAGCAGTTCGATGGCGACGTATACGGTACGATTTTACGATTTTGATCCCTGGGGCGTGATCCCGACGGGCACGGGCAGCACGTTTACCTATTCCGGCCCGGCCACGGCCGACGGGCTCGCCACCGTCTACGACCCCGAAAGCGGGACCGAAGGCCTGACCCTTGATGACGACAACGCCGGCGGCGAAAGCGCCACCGCCGATGTCAGCATCGCCGGCGTCACCTCCACCGGAACAACTGTCGATGCCGAGCGCGTTTGGACCGTGCAGGACACGACCACCGGCGAGATCTTCGAAATCGCCGAGTTCGATGTGGAAACCGGCGGCGCGGCGGGCGATTACACCCTCTCCGAGATACCCCTTGTTCCCGGCCACACTTACGTAATCCTCGCCTATGACAGCAACCCTGATGTCACCGCGGGCGATATCGCCTTTTCCGCCACCGATTTCGCCGCGGGCTTCCAGGATGGCACCGTTTCGGGCACTTCCGGCGACGACCTGATCGATGGGAGCTACCTCGACCCCGACACCGACCAGATCGACAACGATCCCGGCGCAGGCGCGAACATCTTTTCCGACAGCATCGAGGCCGGCGCGGGCAATGATACCGCCTATGGCGGCGTGGGCGACGACACGATCCTCGGCGAAGACGGCGCCGACCTGATCTTCGGCGATTTCGGCGGAGCCACGGTCATCCCCGGCACCGAAACGCTCAACTGGAGCCTCGCGGGCGCCGACGAGGCCGACATCTCCAGCGGTTTCACCCAGAACACCGGCGACATGAATGTCGCAGTCAGCTTCGAGACCACGCCGCTGACCACCGGGATAACGGTGGAAAGCACCGATACGGTCTATGTCGCCCCTGGCGAAAGCTTCGATCCCAATTCCTCGCTCAACCTTACCGGCGGCGGCCCGGGCGTCACCTCCACCACCCGGATCGATTTCGAACCCGCCACCGCGGGCTTCGCAGCGACGGCCGAGAATGTCTCGTTCCGGATCAACGATATCGACTCGAGCGGCTGGCAGGACATCATCACCGTCAATGCCTATGACCTCGCCGGCAATCCCGTCGCCGTCACGCTGACCGCCGCCGGCGATGACAGTATCTCGGGCAACACGATCACCTCGGGTGCTGCAAGCGATAGTGCCGCTTCCGCCAATGGCTCGGTCCTGGTCGAGATTACGGGGCCTGTGGCTTCGATCGAGGTGATCTATGAAAACGGCGGTGCCTCGGGCCAGGCGCTCTGGATCAGCGACGTGCATTTCGACACGATGGCGGCCGAAGGCGGCGATGACAGCCTCTCGGGCGGCGCGGGCGACGACACGATCTTTGGCGAAGGCGGCGACGATACGATCGACGGCGGCGCCGACAACGATCTGATCTATGGCGACTACGACGGCCCCACGGCGCCCCTGTCGCAGGAAGTGCTCGATTGGACGGACGAGGGCGCCACCGGCACCGATCTTTCCGGCGGCTTCACCCAGAACACCGGCGAAATTGACGTCACCGTCTCCTTCACCGATCCGGGCAACAACAACAGCACCTTCAACGTCTCCACCAATCCCACCTATGTTACGGGCGGCGAAGACTTTGATGCGAATTCCTCGGCCTATGTCTACGGCGATGGCGATGCGGAAACCGCCGACATCACCATCGACTTCACCGCTGCCACGGGCAGCACCGCGCTCGACGAGGTCGAAAACGTCTCGTTCCGGCTCAACGACATCGACGGCTTTTCCGGCAACCACACCGATATCATCACGGTCAATGCCTATGACGCCGACGGCAACCCGGTCACCGTCACGATCACCCCGGGCGCAACCGATAGCGTCACCGGCAATACGATCACCGCAGGCGTCGTCAACGAAACCGAAACCGACGCCGCCGCTTCGGCCCTAGTCGAGATCGCCGGGCCCGTCTCCTCGATCGAGATCTTCTATTCCAATGGCCAGGGCGGCACCCATGGCATCTATATCTCGGACGTACATTTCGACGCGGTGACCGAAGTCACGGGCAATGACAGCCTGATCGGCGATGCCGGCGCCGACACGATCTTCGGCGAGGTGGGCAATGACACGCTGATCGGCGGCACCGGCGCGGACTCGCTGGTCGGCGGCACAGGCAACGATGTCTTCTACCTCGCCCAGGGCGACGTCGCCGAAGGCGGCGACGGCGAAGACCTCTTCATCCTCACCGACCTGGCTGAGGCCGGCAGCGGCACCATCACCATCGAAGGCAGCAATATCGGCGAGCCGGGCGGCGACACGCTCGATCTCAACGGCATCGCCGACCGCACCACGCTCAGCTTCACCGCCTCCACCACCGACCCGGACGCCTATAACGGCACGGTCGAACTGCTCGACGGCACGATCGTCACTTTCTCGAACATCGAGAACATCATCTGCTTCACCCCCGGCGCGCTGATCGCCACGCCTGAGGGCGATCGCCCGGTCGAAGAGCTTCGCCCCGGCGATCTGGTGCTTACCCGTGACGACGGCCCGCAACCTCTGGGCTGGGTCGGCCGCTCCACCGTGCCGGGACTGGACAGGTTCGCCCCCATCACGCTTACCCCCGAACTCACTGGCGGGCGCCGCGCCCTTACCGTGTCGCCCCAGCACCGGATTATGATCGCCGACTGGCGCGCCGAACTCCTGTTCGGCGAGGCCGAGGTCTTCGTGCCCGCCACCCATATGCTCGAGTTTCACGGCGCCGAACCCACCCCGGCCGAACAGGTGACCTATATCCACCTGATGTTCGACCGCCACCAGGTGATCTATGCCGAAGGCGCCCCCACCGAGAGCTTCCACGTCAGCGACCTCAGCCTCGGTGCCCTTGTTCCCCAGGCGCACGACGAGATCTTTTCGGCCTATCCCGACCTGCGTGATGACATCACCGCGCACGGTCCCACGGCACGGCCCTGCCTCAAGGCGCATGAGTCCCGCGCGCTTCTTGCGCGCATGCACAAGGCAAAACCGAACGAGCCGCGCAAGGCAGCCGCGTAACGGCCCGGGAAATCAGGCAGATTTCAGGATAGGTGTGGCCTTGCGGCCGTCGGCCCAGGCACGCGCCGCATCGCCGAACGCCACGAACAGCGGCCGCGAAACCGGATCGTTGGCCGCGTTCCATTCCGGGTGCCACTGCACCGACAGGGTAAAGCCCGGCGCATCCTTGATATAGATCGCCTCGGGGGTGCCGTCATGGGCATGCCCGTCTATCACCACCCGCGTGCCCGGCTTGGATATCCCCTGCCCGTGCAGCGTGTTGGTCAGCACTTCCTGCGCGCCCATGAGGCGGTGAAAAACGCCGTCCTCGGTGAATGTCACCGTGTGGCGCAGGGCAAATTTCTCTTCCAGCGTCCCATCCGGCGGCATCCGGTGGTTGTCGCGCCCCGGCAGGTCGCGGATCTCGGGGTGCAGGGTCGAACCGAAGGCTACCGCCACCTCCTGGAACCCGCGGCAGATGCCCAGGAAGGGCTGGCCGCGCTCGACGCATTTGCGCACCAGCGGCAGGGTGATCGCATCGCGCCCGCGGTCGAAATCGCCATGCGCGGGTGTGGGCTCGTGCCCGTATTCCTCGGGGTGCACGTTCGGCCGCCCGCCAGTCAGCAGGAACCCGTCGCACACTTCCATCAGCTCATCGACATTCACGAACCGCGGATCCGACGGGATCAACAGCGGCATGCAGCCCGACACCTCGGCCACCGCGGCCGAGTTCATCGAGCCACCGGCATGCACCTCGTAGGTGTCGTTGATCATGTGCTGATTGCCGATAATGCCAACAACGGGGCGGGTCATGTTCTGTCCTGCGCGTTAAGATGATCCCTAAATAATATGACACAGGCATAAATGAAATACCAAAGCGCGCAGGCCTGCCCTGCATCCGCGCAAACCCGGCCACAGTGCACAATAAGATGTCAATTTGCTTCCACGCTGCGGCCACATTGCCCTGCGAACGTGGTCGGGACCAATCGGAACCTCTTGGACCGCAACAGATGAAATCCACCGCCGAGACAGCTGACGGCTTTGGCCAGACCCTCGCCCTGCCGCGCGCCGCACTCCTGCACCGGGGCGAAGCCGCGCTTGTCGCGCTCACACTGCTGGTTGCCGTGCTGGCCATCGGCACCGCCGCGGCCACTGGCCAGCGGGTCGACTGGGCCGGTTTCGGGCTCAGCTACCTGCCCGCCATCGGCCTTCTGGCACTCGGGCTTTACGCCCGTCACGTCAAGGGGCTGGAACGCCTGGCGATGCTGGCCGTGGGGCTTGCCGTCTATTTTGGCTTTTCCGGCGTGATCGCGGTCATGATCTACCTGCGCTTTCCCATCGAAACCGCACTTTTGGACGAAGCGATCATCGCGCTCGATGCGCGCCTAGGCTATGACTGGGTCGCCTTCACCGAAACCATTGGCCAGTATCCCGCCCTCTCGCGCGGGCTGGCCTGGGTCTAATTCAGCTCCCTGCCCCAGCTAGCGCTGTTGATCGTTTTCCTTGCACTCACGCTGCGGCGGGCATCCCTGCACCGGGCGGTGCTGACCGGGACCATCGCGCTACTGATGACAACCGCCACCTGGTGGCTCGCGCCCAGCATCGGGCCAGCGGCCCATCGTGCCATCGACCCGGTGATCGAGGCCGGCATGGGCCTCGTCACCAACGCCGAGTTCGGCGCGATGCTACAACAGCTGGCCCGCGACGGCCTGCCCGTCATCGCCCCCGGCACGATCGAGGGCACGATCGCCTTTCCGTCCTATCACACGGTGATGGCGCTTCTGGCAGTGGTCTACCTGCGCGGCACGGCGCTCTTCGTGCCGGCGCTCGCGCTCAACACGGCGATGGTGCCGGCGATTCTGTCGCATGGCGGCCACCACCTTCTCGATCTGCTGGCTGGCGTTCTCGCCTTCCTTCTGGCCGCCTGGCTGGCCCGGCGCATCGTGCCGGACCACGCCACCATGACCCCCTGACGGGTTACGCCTCGGCTTCCAGCCCGGCCGCTTCGACGCCTGCCACTGCCGCTGCCGCGTCGTTGTCGCTGGTGTCGCCGGTCACACCCACCGCGCCGATCACATCGCCGCGCTTGTCGCGCACCAACACGCCGCCCGGCACGGGCACCACCTGCCCGCCGTAAACCCCGTTCACCGCGGCCATGAAATAGGCCTGTTGCTCGGCCCGCGCCATCTGCGCCGTACCCGCCATGCCCAGCATCACCGCGCCATAGGCCTTGCCCTGCGCGATGCCAAAGCGGCCGGGGCTCGCCCCGTCCTCGCGTTCAAAGGCAATCACGTGCCCGCCCGCGTCCAGCACCACCACCGACAGCGGCTTCAACTCCATCTCGCGGCCCTTTTCCAGCGCCTTGCGCACGATCGTGCGCGCCTTTCTCAAGGTGATCATGGCCATCTCTCTTATCCCTGTGCTTTCAGTTCCAACCGGCGGCGGTGCAGCACCGGTTCGGTATATCCGCTGGGCTGCACCCGCCCCTTGAAGACCAGATCGCAGGCCGCCTGGAACGCGAGGCCGTCAAAGCCCGGCGCCATCGGCCGATAGGCCGCATCGCCCGCGTTCTGGCCGTCCACCACCTTGGCCATGCGCTTCATCGCCGCCATCACTGCGTGTTCGTCCACCACGCCATGATGCAGCCAGTTGGCCAGCGCCTGGCTGGAAATCCGGCAGGTCGCGCGATCTTCCATCAGGCCAACGTCATGGATGTCCGGCACCTTGGAACAGCCGACGCCCTGGTCGATCCAGCGCACGACATAGCCCAGAATGCCCTGCGCATTGTTCTCGATCTCGCGGGTCAGTTCCTCGTCGCTCAGGTTGCGGCCCACCATCACCGGGATGGTCAGCAGATCCTCAAGCGTGCCGCGCGCGCCCCCACTTGCGATCTCCTCCTGGCGCGCCAGAACATCGACCTCGTGGTAATGCGTGGCATGCAGCGTCGCCGCTGTCGGGCTCGGCACCCAGGCACAGTTTGCGCCCGCTTTCGGGTGGCCGATCTTCTCTTTCAGCATCTGGCCCATCAGGTCCGGCATTGCCCACATGCCCTTGCCGATCTGCGCCTTGCCGCGCAGCCCGCAGGCCAGCCCGATATCGACGTTGCGGTCCTCGTAGGACAGGATCCAGGGCTGGGTCTTCATCTCGCCCTTGGGCAGCATCGGCCCGGCTTCCATACTGGTGTGAATCTCGTCACCCGTCCGATCCAGGAACCCGGTATTGATGAAGGCCACCCGGTGCTTCGCCGCCCGGATGCACTCTTTCAGGTTGGCACTGGTGCGGCGTTCCTCGTCCATGATGCCCAGCTTCACGGTGTTCTGCGCCAGGCCCAGGAACCCCTCGACCCGGGTAAAGATCTCGTCGGCAAACGCCACTTCCTCGGGCCCGTGCATCTTCGGCTTCACCACGTAGACCGAGCCGTGAACCGAGTTGCGGCCCTTGTCGTGCCTGGCGATCAGCACCGTCACCGCCGCATCCATCAGGCCTTCGAAAACCTCGTTGCCGTCGCGGTCCAGGATCGCGGGGTTGGTCATCAGGTGGCCCACGTTGCGCACCAGCATCAGCGACCGGCCCTTCAGAACCTGCGCGCTGCCATCGGCCCCGGTGAACTCCAGATCGGGGTTCAGGGCCCGGGTAAACGTCGTGCCGCCCTTGCTGACCTCCTCGGTCAGCGTGCCATCCATCAGGCCCAGCCAGTTGGAATAGGCCTGCACCTTGTCCTCGGCATCCACACAGGCCACCGAATCCTCGCAATCCATGATCGTCGACATGGCCGATTCCAGCCGGATATCGTTGATCCCGGCGACATCGTCCTTGCCGATATTGCCGTCGCGGTTCACATCAATAATGATATGCAAGCCGTTGTTTTTCAGGACAATCGCGCTCGGCGCAGCCGCGTCGCCCGTGTAGCCCGCGAATTGGCCCGCATCCTTCAGCGCCGGGCTCAGCACGCCATTCTCGACCGTCAGTGCCGAAATGTCGGCCCAGGCCCCGCCGACCAGCGGCACCGCCTTATCCAGGAACTCGCGGCCCCAGGCGATCACCCGCGCGCCGCGCGCTGCGTCATAACCACCGCCGCCCGGCAGATCACCCAGTGCATCCGTGCCGTAAAGCGCATCATAGAGCGAGCCCCAACGCGCGTTCGCGGCGTTCAGCGCGAACCGCGCATTGGTGATCGGCACCACCAGCTGCGGCCCGGGCACCTCGGCGATCTCGGGGTCCACGTTCTGCGTCTCCACCGCGAAATCCGGCCCTTCGGGGACCAGGTATCCGATCTCTTCCAGAAACGCACGATAGGCCGCCGCATCATGCGCCTTGCCACGCCGCTCCAGGTGCCACGCATCGAGCTTCGACTGAATCTCCTCGCGCTTGTCCAGCAATGCGCGGTTCTTCGGGCCCAGTTCATGCACCAGCGCCGAAAACCCGCTCCAGAACGCGTCCGGCGTAACATCGGTGCCCGCCAGGGCACGCTCCTCGATGAAAGCCGCCAACGCGGCGTCAACCCTCAGCCCCTCTCGGTCAACTCGGTCCGTCATGATGCTCTCCTGTTGCGTGGTGCGCCACGGTTAGCGAAAAAGTTTCCGATAGGCAACATAACTGGTAAAGTATTTTTACCAATTAACGCGAAGTCGTTTCAAAAAATGCCGAACAATCGGATACGCCTTCAATCCCGCCCATCAGATCGCACCGTTTTGTTCCGCCGGCATCGCTCGGAACAGTATTTCACTTCGGCCCAGTCCCGCGCCCATTTGCGCCGCCACGCAAAGGGGCGCCCGCAGGCTGCGCAGGTCTTTTGCGGCAACTCTCCCTTGCGACGCATCCGGCTCACAGCTCCAACCTCAACTGCCGGTCGTCACCGCGCCGGCGCGGCGCCCGCTTGCGGCTGGCATGCCGGGCGATCACCCGCGCCTTCTCGTCGCGGAAACTATCCTGCCGCCGCACCGCCCAGACCGCCTCGCGCGCGGCACGCGCGCTTGCTGCCACATCGACGACCGGCGCCGGATAGGCCAGGCTTCCAGCCCCCTCCCAGCGCCACGGCTCCTGAAGATACGCCTCCGGTACGTCGCGCAACTCGGGCACCCAGCGCCGCGTGAACGCGCCGCCGGCGTCCTGGTCATGCCCCTGTTTCACCGGGTTGTAGATCCGGATCGTGTTCATCCCGGTGGTGCCAGATTGCATCTGCACCTGGCTCCAGTGAATGCCCGGTTCGTAATCGGTGAAATACCGCGCCAGAACCTGCCCCGTCGCCCGCCAGTCCAACCACAGATGATAGGAGGCCACCGCCATCACCATGCTGCGCATCCGGAAATTCAGCCACCCGGTCGCGCGCAGCGACCGCATGCAGGCATCGACAAAGGGCAACCCCGTCTCGCCCTTGGCCCAGGCCGCCAGCCGCACCGCGTCCGGCTCCCGCGGGCGCAGCCCGTCATAGGCCCGGTGCATCGCGCGCCACTCGATCTCGGGCTCGTCCTCAAGCTTCTGCATGAAATGATCGCGCCACGCCAGCCGCGCCTGAAAGGCCCGCATCGCGCCCGCCCAGGCCTTGCCGCGCCCATTGGGCGCGGCCCGCCCCGCCTGCACCGCCTCGCGCACCGACAGCGTGCCAAAGGCCAGGTGCGGGCTCAGCCGTGAACAGGCCCGCGCGCCCTCGGCCGGCCGCGACATCGCCCATTGATAACTCTCGCCCCGCTCGGTCAGGAAACTGCCCAGAGCGCGCATCGCCCGCGCCCGCCCGCCGCGCTGCCGCTCCGGGCAATGATCCTCCAGCCCCAGCGCCTGCGCCGCGGGCGGCGCCACACCCGAAACGCTCAACGCGCGCGCACCCTCGGGCACCGGCACAATGTCCCGCGCCATGAACGCGTCCCGCCGGCCCTGCCATGCGTCGCGGCTCGCCAGCCGCCGTACCACGCCGCATTGCGCCAACTCGTCCCAGATCACCCCCTGCCCGCGTGCCCAGTCCGCCACCCGGCGGTCTCGCGCAAAACTCCACCCGTTGCCGGTTTCCTCGTGGCTCACCAGCCGCTCCGCTCCGGTCTCGCGCCGTAAGTCCTCCAGCACCTCCACCGCGTCGCCCACCCGCACGATCAGCGTCAGGCCGATCCGCGCCAGCCCCTCGCGCAGGCTGTCAAGACAGTCCAGCACAAAGGCATACTGCCGGCCCGATGCATCGCTCTGCGTCCACAGGTCCGGCTCCACGACATAAAGCGGCACCACCGGCCCAAACGCCGCCGCACGGGCCAGCGCCGGATGATCCTCGACCCGCAGATCCCGCTTGAACCAGCATATGACCGGCCGTTTTGTCATACCGCTTCCCCTTTCCAAAAGGTTACGCAACAACCACGCTGGCGGATCACCCATTGAAGCCCCGCCCGGCCCGCCCTAACGTCTGCCCGTCAGGACAGCCAAAGGAGACGCGCGATGAAGGATGCCGCACCCCAGACGATCTACCTCAAGGATTACACCCCCTTCGGCTACGTGATCGAAAAGGTCGATCTCACCTTCCGGCTTGCACCCAATGCCACGCGGGTCCTGTCGCGTATCCGCTTCGCGCCCAACCCCGACGCCCCCGATCGCCGCTTCTTCCTCCACGGCGAAGACCTGCGCCCCATCTCCACGAAAATCGACGGGGCCGACATCACCCCACGCCCTGTCCCCGGCGGCATCGAATGTGATGCCCCCGACACCCCCTTCACCTTCGAGGCCGAGGTCGAGATTGACCCCGCCGCCAATACCGCGCTCGAAGGGCTCTATATGTCCAACGGCATGTACTGCACCCAGTGCGAGGCCGAGGGCTTTCGCAAGATCACCTGGTATCCCGACCGCCCCGACGTGATGGCGCCCTTCACCGTGCGCATCGAGGGCGACGAGCCCGTCATGCTGTCGAACGGCAACCCCGGCGCGCGGGACGCAGGCTTTGCCGAATGGCACGATCCCTGGCCGAAACCGGCCTATCTCTTCGCGCTCGTCGCCGGCGACCTGGTGAACCACCCCGACAGCTTCACTACCGCCTCCGGCAAAGAGGTCGAGCTCAACATCTGGGTCCGCCCGGGCGACGAAGACAAATGCGCCTTCGGCATGCAGGCATTGAAGGACTCGATGAAATGGGATGAAGAGACCTATGGCCGCGAATACGATCTCGATGTTTTCAACATCGTCGCGGTCGACGATTTCAACATGGGCGCGATGGAGAACAAGGGGCTGAACATCTTCAACTCCTCCTGCGTGCTTGCCAGCCCGGAAACCAGCACCGACGCCAATTTCGAACGGATCGAGGCGATCATCGCGCATGAGTATTTCCACAACTGGACCGGCAACCGCATCACCTGCCGCGACTGGTTCCAGCTCTGCCTGAAGGAAGGTCTCACCGTCTTCCGCGACGCGCAATTCACCTCCGATTTGCGCAGCGCCCCGGTGAAACGCATCGAGGATGTCATCATGCTCCGCGGCCGGCAGTTCCGCGAAGACAACGGCCCGCTCGCCCACCCCGTCCGCCCCGACAGCTTTGTCGAGATCAACAACTTCTACACCGCCACCGTCTACGAAAAAGGCGCCGAGCTCATCGGCATGCTGAAAACGCTTGTCGGCGAGGCCGACTATTACAAGGCGCTCGATCTCTATTTTCAGCGCCACGATGGCGATGCCGCCACGATCGAGGACTGGCTCAAGGTGTTCGAAGACGCCACCGGCCGCGACCTGGCCCAGTTCAAGCGCTGGTATGATGAGGCAGGCACCCCGCGTCTGACCGTGTCAGACAGCTTCAACGATGGCACCTACACCCTTCATTTCAAACAGGAAACGCCGCCCACACCCGGCCAGCCCACGAAAGACCCGCGCGTCATCCCCATCGCCGTGGGCCTTTTGAACCCCAACGGGGACGAGGTGCAGCCCACCACCATTCTCGAGATGACCGACGCCGAGCAAAGCTTCAGCTTCGAAGGGCTCGCCTCCAAACCGGTGCCGTCGATCCTGCGCGATTTCTCGGCCCCCGTGATCCTCGAGCGCGAAAGCGACAATGCCGAACGCGCCTTCCTCTTGGCGCATGACACCGACCCGTTCAACCGCTGGCAGGCGGGCCGCGATCTGGCGCTCGATTGCCTGATCCGCATGATCCGCGATGGCGCCACGCCCGACAGCGCCTATCTCGACGCGCTCCACACCCTCATCCGCGATGACGCGCAGGACCCCGCCTTTCGCGCCCTCGCGCTCGGCCTGCCCTCGCAGGACGAACTGGCTCAGACTCTCCACGATCAGGGAACCACGCCCGATCCGCAGGCCATCTGGGACGCGCTGGAAACCCTCAAACAGGCCCGGGCCGAGGCCTACCAGGACACCGCCACCCGGCTGCATGCCCAATATCAGGTGACCGAAGCTTACGCCGCCAGCGCCGAACAAACCGGCGCCCGGGCGCTCGCCAATGCGGCGATGTCGATGCTGAACCGCCTCGATGGCGGCGCGCTGGCACAGAAACAGTTCGACAGCGCCGACAACATGACCCAGCAGCTCGCCGCGCTCTCCGCGCTCATCTCCGCAGGCAAGGGCGATGCGGCGGTCACCCGGTTCTACGACCAGTGGCAGCATGACCGGCTGGTGATCGACAAATGGTTCTCCGCCCAGATCGTGAACGCCCGCCCCGAAGACGTGGCTCAAGTTGCGAAAACCCTCACCGAACACCCCGATTTCACGATGAAAAACCCCAACCGCTTCCGCGCCACCCTGGGCGCGCTGGCGATGTCGGGCGCGGGCTTCCACCATGCCTCCGGCGCGGGCTATGCGCTGCTGGCCGACTGGCTGATCCGGCTCGACCCGCTGAACCCGCAGACCACCGCGCGCATGTGCACGGCGTTCGAAACCTGGCGGCGCTACGACGATGCCCGCCAGGCGCTGATCAGGGCCCAGCTGGAGCGCATCCTCTCAACCCCTGGTCTCTCGCGCGACACGACGGAAATGGTCACCCGCATCCTCGGCTAGGACCGCATCCGCTTGAAAGCGACCCACCCGGTCGCTTTCAAGCCCCCTGATCACGACTTTCCCACGCCGCTTTCCAGCCAGAGAAGAGCCGCGAATCCAGTCAAACAGCGCCAACCACGTTCAACAGGTGGCGCCATGCAGCAGACATCTCCGCACCCGCTCAGCTCGCTCAAGCTGTTTCTTGCCGGTCTTTATTCCGGCGAAGGCCGCCCCGGCGGCCGCGACACCGCGCAGGCGCTGATCGCCGCTGCCACCGAACCCTCGGGTCCGCTGCCCGTCGATACCCCACCACAGGTCGCGCTCGACGCGCTCGCGACCGACGCCCACCCGGGCCGCGAGGTGATCGAACGCGCCCTGCCGCACATCGCCTGGACCGATGCCAGCGGCGCCATGCCGGGGCTCAAACCCGACTGGGCCTCGGGCATGCTCGTGAACGAACTTCTCGGCCCTTCGGGACAGTTCCACCACCCCTCCGTCCGGGTCGGGCTTTTCGTCCAGATGCCCGGCTTTCATTACGGGTTGCGCACCCATCCGGCGGAAGAAACCTATATCCTTCTCGGCGGCGGCTCCTTCTGGGCCACGAACGGCGATGCCCCGGCGCGCCGCCACACCGGCGAGATCATCTTTCACCCCTCGATGATCCCGCACCAGACCCTGACGCGCGATGCCCCTTTCATCGCCGCCTGGCGCTGGTCGGGCGACATCGCCTACGAAGGCTACGCCGCGGTCGAAACCGCCTGACAGGGCCTTGCCCGCGCGGGACCGGGCGCATACCCTCGCCCGGTATCCGGTGCTACAGGTGTCTTCATGCCCGCCATCCTTGCCCTTCTCGGCCTTGTTACTGCCGTGCTCATCGTCGTGATCCGCGCCCGCAATGCCGCCGGCACGGCTTCCGATCTGATGGACATGGCCCATGACGTGCGCAATGCGGCGCGCCGCTTCGGCTTTCGCCGACAGGCCAACCTGCATCCGGTGGAATCGATCGAGGACCCGAATATCGCCATTGCCGGCATTGCCTCGGCCTTTCTCGAACTCGACGACCTGCCCACCTCGAACCAGCGCTCGGCGCTCACGCGCGCGATGCGCGACACGCTCGATCTCTCGGCGCAGGACGCGGACGAGCTTTCGATCCTCGGCCGCTGGCTGGCCAGCGAATGCGGCACCGCCCAGGCCGCGATCTCCCGCCTCACCCGCAAACTGGTGCGCCTCTCCGGCCAGCAAAGCCTCACCGCGCTCCTGACCGTGGTCAACGGCACGCTTGCCTCGTGCACCGACAGTCTCAACCTCAAACAGAAAGAGGCGCTGGACGACGTCCGCCGCGCCTTCCGTATCACATGACCGATCAGAACACCCTCCTCGTCACCGGCGGTTCCGCCGGCATCGGCGCCGCCTGCGCCCGCCTCGCCGCCCGCCAGGGCCGCGACGTGATCCTCACCTACAACTCCGACCTCGCAGGGGCCGAGGCCGTGGCCAGCGACATCCGCGCCGCCGGCCAATCGGCGCAGGTGCTGCGCTGCGATGTGGGCGATCCGGCCCAGATCGCGGCGCTCTTCGCCGCGATCGACCCGGCCACGCCCATCGATCTCGTCAACAACGCGGGCATCGTCGGCGCCAAAGCCTCGCTCGCCGATCTCACGTCAGACCGGCTGACCAGCATCTTCGCGGTCAACGTCGTGGGCGCCATCCTCGTGGCGCAACACGCCGTCGCGCATATGCGCGCGGCGCCGCGTATCGGCCATATCGTCAACATCTCCTCGGCCGCCGCCCGGCTCGGCTCGGCCAACCAGTATATCGATTACGCCGCCACCAAAGGCGCGATCGACACGCTCACACTGGGGCTGGCCGACGAACTCGCCCCCGAAGGTATCCGCGTCAACGCCGTGCGCCCGGGCCTCATCGAAACCGACATCCACGCCAAGGGCGGTGAGCCAGACCGCCTCGCGCGGCTCTCGCATACCGTGCCCATGGGCCGCGCCGGCTCGGCCATGGAAGTGGCCGAAACCGTGCTCTGGCTGCTTTCGCCCCAGGCGTCCTACGTCACCAAGAGCTTCCTCGACGTCGCCGGCGGACGATGACCGAATTCCGGTTCGAAAACCGCGGCCGCAGCCCCAGGGCGGCGCTCGTGCTCGTCGCGATCTATGCCGCG
Source organism: Marimonas lutisalis (assembly GCF_005434965.1). Classification (GTDB taxonomy): domain Bacteria; phylum Pseudomonadota; class Alphaproteobacteria; order Rhodobacterales; family Rhodobacteraceae; genus Marimonas_A; species Marimonas_A lutisalis. The sequence continues at coordinate 647,859 of NZ_SKCI01000001.1, read as the reverse complement.
CTGCTCCTGCTCGTGGGGCTCATCGACATGGCCTGGTGGATCGCCGCTGGCATCGCGCTCTTCACCCTGCCCGCGCTCTGGGAATTCGTCACCGATCCGCGCGCCGAACTCGTCCTCGACGATCGCGGACTCAGGTGGCGCACCCACCGCACCGGCGATGAGCTGCCGCTGGCGCTCCTCGACAAGGTCCGCCTCGACACGCGGCTCGATCTCTCGGTGCGCGTCACCCTGCACCTGCGCGACGGGCGCCGCATCCGCCTGCCGCACGCCGCCACGCCCCCGCATCAACCCTTCGAAGACGCGCTCAGATCGCGCGGCATCGCCACCGAACGCCACCACTTTTCCCTTATGGGCTGACCCGCCGCTCTTTCTTGGCAAAAATTCTCAATCAACCGCTTGCCATGGTGGCCAACGCCACCCCTTCTTGACGCCCCCAACGCGCGGTGCGCGCGGCATGGGCGGGCGGGTGGGCCGCCGCACCGCGCGTCTCGCGGTTCAGCCCGGCACCAGCCCCTTGGGCCGTGGCCGCGGCCGCAGGCTCGACAACGGCTTGCAATAGCTCTGCGCCCGCAACCAGCCCGCCATATCCGCCCGCTTCGCCGAAGACCGCATCGGCCCCCAATCGGCCGAAACGCCGCGCCACTTGCGCTTGTACTGGCTCGAATACGCATGGATCACGCCGTCGCGTGGCACCGTCTTGGCCATGATCCGGATCGCGCAGCTCAGGTTCGCCGCCCCGTTCTTCAGGGCCGCGCCCGAGCGCGCCCGGCAATCGTAGAGCCGCGCCGTCGACGGCAGGATCTGCAACAGCCCGTACCACAGCCCGCCGCCGCCCACGGCCTCGGGCCGATAGGTGCTTTCATGCTTGGTCAGCGCCGACAGGAACCCCACCCAGAAGGCCGCGCGCTGATCGGGGCTGGCCTGCGGATAGGCCGGGCACCAGGTCTGGATGTCGCCCGGCACCATCCGCACCAACGGCGCGCCGTGATCGCCCAGCGCCGACAGCGCCGCGCGGGTCCACAGATAGGCCTCTCCGCGATGCGCCCAGCGCGCATGCGGCACCGCCTCGCGCCGTGCCTGCGGCCTCGGGCCCGGGGCGGCGGCGCGGGCCGGCTCGGCGCGCACGATCTCGATGGCGGCAGGCGCGGGCGCGGCGGGATTGTCCACGCCAACGGGCGGCGCCACCGCCTCGGCGGGTGCTACCGTGGGAATGGCCGCAAGCAGCAAAGCGGCCAGCGCGCCCAGGCGCGCGCAGGTCAAACCCCAGGTCATCGCGCGATCAAAGCGGCATTTTTCATCAAAGGCAAGCACTTGCGCGCCTCGCCTCACCCGACTGGCGCAGGCGTTGCGCCAATTTCCGCCCGCTTCTCGCGGGATTTTACCCGCGAAACTCCTTGGCCGCGCCCTCTTTTGGCCCGAATGCCGGACCATACCGGGCGCCGTGTGAAATCGCGCAGAACGACGGCACGGTGAGGCAATGAAACGGATCGGCGGTATTCAGGATGTGATGGCGCGCACGCTGGCCAACCTTCAGGGCGGCATGCGCAACGTGCCCCTGCGCCGTCTCGCGGCCCGGGCCGAGGATGCGCTCGACAAGGCACTCGCCGAGCGGCTCGACCGGCAGCTGATCCTGCCCTGCGCCGACGATCCCGCCGAAGAGCTTTCGCGCGGCGCCATACAGGATCGCGGCCAGTTCCTCTCGCGGCAGGACCGCTGGGACGAATTATCCGAGCTGATCCGCACCGCGGATGCCGAACGCCAGGCCACCACCTGCGCGATGTCGCATGCCGAGCTCTACTGCTTCGGCGCCCGCGCCGACGTGGTCCACGCCACCGAAGAGGCCCTGGCCGATGGGGTCCGCCCCTCGATCGAGGGCATCGAGGCGTTCGAGGAACTGCTGTCCGAATATCCCGACGATTACCCGGTCGCCGTCACCGTGGCGCTCACACATGCCGATATCGGCTGGGCCTGGCGCGGCGGTGATTGGCCGCATGAAATCCCGGAACGCAACATCAAGCTCTTCGAGACGCATTTCGACCGCGCCCGCGAAATCCTCGCGCCGATGGTTCCCGCCCATCCCGACTCGCCGCTCGTCGCCTCGGCGCTCTGCACCCTGCTGATCGGCGATCCCGCCCCGCAGAACCGGCTCGCCGACGACTACGAGCGCCTGATCGATCTCGACCCGCGCAATCCGCGCCCGATGCGGGCACTCGGCTATCACCTTCTGCCGCGCTGGTTCGGCTCCTACGACGCGCTCGAGCTCGAGGCCCGCCGCACCGCCGCGCGCACCGGCGAAACCTGGGGCAACGGCGCCTATACCTGGGTTTTCATGGATGCGCTTTCGGTCGATCCTGGGGCCTCGCGTATCGTCGATCTCGATTTCTTCATCGACGGGATGCGCGACATCCTCGCCAACCGCCCGGACCAGCATTTCGCCAATCTCATGGCCGCCTATGCCGCGATCGAGATGGACCCGGCACGCCTGCCCAAGGACGCCCCCGATATCGTGCGAAAGACCCGCGTGGCAGTGACCGAAACGCTCGACTGGATCCTGGCCGAGTACCTTTTCGAACTGCATCCGCTGGTCTGGGCCCAGGCGGCCATCGGCCCCGGCGCCAACACGCCGCTTCCGCGCCGCTCCGCGCTCGTGCGCAAGGGCGTCGTGACCGCGCGCCAGACCATCGCGCGCCACTTCGCCGAAGAGCTCCTGTCGGGCACCACGGTCGCCTTTTCGCGCCACGGATTGCGGCTCTACCCCTCGCTCTGATCAGCCGCAGCTGCACCAGCCGTTCTCGGAGGCCCCGATCAGCCCCTCGCCCAGCGCCAGCCACCAGCCCGGGTCGGCCACCCGTGCAGTATCGGCGGCAACGCCTGACACCCCTGTCGCGAGGGCCGCGACGACAAGGGCCAGCAAAATGATCTTGTGATGAAAACGCATGGGTCAATCCCTCCAGGAAATGACCCCATGATGCCACGCAACGCGGCATCGCATCAGTCAGGAATACCCCACCCGCGCATGGCGGGTGGGGATATTCAGCCTCAGAAGATGAAGTCGGCCGCGTCCAGTTGGCCCAGATCGACGTTCTCCAGCAGGATCGACTTCCCGCCGCCGGTGTCGATCAGCACATCCGCGCCGACCTGGCTCGCTGCCAGACCAAAGGCCGCGATGTCCGAGATCGAGCTCAGACCCGAGAAATCCAGCTTCTCGTTGTCGTTCGTCGCCTCGAAATCCAGCACGATATCGACGCCGTGCCCATCGGCAAACACGAACACGTCGTCGCCCGTGTTGCCCTGGATCGTGTCGTTGTCCTGGGCCCCGATCAGCACGTCACTGCCTCTGCCTCCGACCAGGATGTCCTTACCGGTACAGCCATCCATCGTGTCGTTGCCCGTGCCGCCGCGCATGTTGTCATGCCCGCGCCGACCGATCAGGGTGTCGTCGCCGTCGCCCGCTTCCATCCGGTCGCGGCCCTTGCCGCCATCGAGCTCGTCATTGCCGTCGCCACCGGTCATGGTGTCGCGGCCCTTGCGCCCGCGCAGCACGTCATCGCCAAGGCCGCCGTCCAGCGAATTGTCGCTCAGGTCGGTCATCAGCAGGTCGTCGAAATCGGTGCCGATCACGCCTTCGATGTCGACCACCTTACCCACAACGATATCGGTGAAGAGATCGCCCGCCGCAGCCCGGCCGTTGCCCGCCACGTCGTTCAGGAAGTCGACCCGCGCGCGTTCGGCCGCGCCGGCATAGCTGATGATGTCGAACCCGTCGCCGCCGGTGAACTGGTCCGCCCCCTCATTGCCGATCATGGTGTCGTCGCCGATGCCACCGTCAAGCTGGTCATCTCCCGAGGTTCCCAACAGCAGGTCGTCGCTGTCCTCACCGCTCAAGGTGATCGTCACCGTCGCTGCATCCCCACCGGTCAGCGTATAGGTGAAGCTGTCGGTCGCCCCGAGGTTCGCAGCCCCCGAACCGGCTGCGGGCAGGCTGTCGAACGCGCCGTTGGGATCATACTCAAAGAGACCATCCGCCCCCAGCGTCAGCAACGCCCCCGAGGCCAAAAGGATCTGCGTACCGACCGAGGCGGCCGAGCCATTGACTTCGGTCACGAAGAAAGGATCGGCCTCCGGATCGCTGTCCGGCCCCGATCCATTGTCCGCGAACACCTCGCCCGCCGATATGAGGTCGCTTTCCAGAATGGCAAAACTGTCATCCGCGGCGACCGGCGGCATATTTTCCGGCTCGATGGTCAGCGAATAACTCCCGGAACTGGTTCCGAAGCCGTCACTGATCGTATAGGTCAGCGTCTCGGTCCCGGACACGCCCGCACCAGGCGTAAAGGTGAACGACCCGTCCGCCGTCATATTCACCACGCCCAGCGACGACTGCTGGTAGCTGACCACGTTCAGTGGATCGCCATCCGCGTCGGTGTCGTTAATCAGAAGCCCGGCGCCTGCCGCCACGGTCAGCACTTCGCCAAAGGCGGTGGTATAGCTGTCGTCGTTGGCAACCGGCGCCGCATTGGCAACCTCGATCGTGAGGCTCCCCGAACTCGTGACGAAGCCATCGCTGATCGTGTAGGTCACCGTCTCGCTGCCAATGAAGCCGGAGTCCGGCGTGTAGTCGAACGAACCGTCCGTCCGCATCACCAGGGACCCGTTGCTCGGCGACTGGTAGGAGACGACGACAAGCGCGTCGCCATCCGGGTCGGTGTCATTCGCCAGAACGCCCGGCGAGGCGATGTTCAGCACGTCGCCCGGGCGCATCGTATAGCTGTCGTCGTTGGCAACCGGCGCCGCATTGGCAACCTCGATCGTGAGGCTCCCCGAACTCGTGACGAAGCCATCGCTGATCGTGTAGGTCACCGTCTCGCTGCCAATGAAGCCGGAGTCCGGCGTGTAGTCGAACGAACC
>NZ_SKCI01000001.1:195369-642943 GCF_005434965.1 Marimonas lutisalis | reverse complement strand
ACCGGCGCCGCATTGGCAACCTCGATCGTGAGGCTCCCCGAACTCGTGACGAAGCCATCGCTGATCGTGTAGGTCACCGTCTCGCTGCCAATGAAGCCGGAGTCCGGCGTGTAGTCGAACGAACCGTCCGTCCGCATCACCAGGGACCCGTTGCTCGGCGACTGGTAGGAGACGACGACAAGCGCATCGCCATCCGGGTCGGTGTCATTCGCCAGAACGCCCGGCGACGCGATGTTCAGCACGTCGCCCGGGCGCATCGTGTAGCTGTCGTCGTTGGCGACCGGCGCCGTGTTCAATTCTTGCGCGCCGAAATCGTTGCCGGTCACGTCGCTCCCCGAACGCGCGACGATGGTGTAGCCGTCATTGCCGAAGGTCTGGGTCCAGCCATCCTCGCCCTCCGCGCGCACGAAGTACATGCCCGGCCGCCAGCGCGCCGAGGCCATTGAAGGACCAGACGCCTGTCGCTTCGTCGGTCTCGGTCTCGTCGAGCCACGTCAGCTCACCTTCCTGGACGGTGCCATCGCCGGTATCAATCCAGTTGTAGAGGCCAATGGTAAAGGTCTGACCGGGCGTCCCGGCCTGGTCGTCCGCGCCCTGTCCATCGCCGTTCACGTCCGTGTACATCGTCCCCGAGATGTCGAACACGCTGAACGTTTCGTCGTCGGCCTCGTAGTAGCCAAAATATCCGAAAAAACCTTCGGAATAATCGCCGTCGCCGAAATCCACGTATTCATAACTGCCCAGCATCGCCGACGTGGTAGAGTACCCGTAATTCTCGAAGTAGTAGGGCGTATCGGTCTGGCCAGTCTCGAAGTCGTAGTAGGAGTAATATGCGGTGTAGTCCTCGCCACCCAAACCTTCGACATCTCCATCCGCCACGTCATAGACGTAGTAGGTTAACTGGAACCCGTTCTCGTCAGTGCTGTTGTAGGTGAAGCCTGTATAAAGCCCCTGACTGCCATCGGTGTCGTGGGTGTACCCGTAGGCATAATCATATCCGTTATACCAATAGAAATAATACGTCGCCATTTCCGCCCCCAAGAAAATCTCATCTTCAATTACGATCACGCCGGACAAGTCGCGCCGATCTGCGCGCCCCGGTTTTTCGCGTCGAAAGAAAACTGCTCATACGGAAACGACGTCCGCCAAGCGCACAATGCTGAACAACCAAGATACCGTCAGGTTATCAGAAGGGCTTGAAGTGACAAGGATGCTGTCAGACAGGCGCTGTCATGCGCGCGCGGGACCGTGACCCGCGAAACGGATTGGCCCGGCAACGAATACCCGCGAAAAACCTGAAAGCCCAAGGCGGGATCAGCGTCCGGCCGGTTCGGTTCCGGCGCCGCGCGCCGGCAGCGCCCGCCACCACGGGCCGCATCCCGCACCCCGCGATGGGGTTCAGGCCCTCGCCCATGCCGCGCCTGCGCGCCCGCCTTTCCAGCTTGCCCATGGCGCGCCCCTGTCCTAGAACGCTCAGCGTTGCGCAGACAGAGGGTAAGCCGATGCTCGATCTCACCTATGAAACCCCGAAGCCCAAGGTTATCGCGGGCGCGAAGCATGACTGGGAACTCGTTATCGGGATGGAAGTGCACGCCCAGGTGTCCTCCAAGGCCAAGCTCTTTTCCGGCGCCTCCACCCAATTCGGCGCCGAACCCAACTCGAACGTCGCCTTCGTCGATGCCGCCATGCCCGGCATGCTGCCCGTCATCAACGAATTCTGCGTCGAGCAGGCGGTGCGCACCGGCCTCGGCCTCAAAGCGGAAATCCATCTCAAATCCGCCTTCGACCGGAAAAACTATTTCTACCCCGACCTGCCGCAGGGCTACCAGATTTCCCAGCTCTACGAACCGATCGTCGGCGAAGGCGAAATTCTCGTCGACATGGGCCCGGGCGTGGCCCGCAAGGTCCGGATCGAGCGTATCCACCTCGAACAGGACGCCGGCAAATCCATCCATGACATGGACCCGCACATGTCCTTCGTCGACCTGAACCGCACCGGCGTGGCGCTGATGGAGATCGTCTCCCGCCCCGATATCCGCGGCCCCGAAGAGGCCGCCGCCTATGTCACCAAGCTGCGCCAGATCCTGCGGTACCTCGGCACCTGCGACGGCAACATGCAGAACGGCAACCTGCGCGCCGACGTCAACGTCTCGGTCTGCCGCCCGGGCGATTACGAACGCTACCAGGAAACCCAGGATTTCGGCCACCTCGGCACGCGCTGCGAAATCAAGAACATGAACTCCATGCGCTTCATCCAGGCCGCGATCGAGTATGAGGCCCGCCGCCAGATCAAGATCCTCGAAGAGGGCGGCGAAGTGGTGCAGGAAACCCGCCTCTACGATCCCGACAAGGGCGAGACCCGCTCCATGCGCTCGAAGGAAGAGGCGCATGACTACCGCTACTTCCCCTGCCCCGACCTCTTGCCGCTCGAGATCGAGCAGGCCTGGGTCGACGACATCGCCGCAAACCTCCCGGAACTCCCCGACGAGAAAAAGGCGCGCTTCATGGGTGATTACGGCCTGACCGAATACGATGCCTCGGTGCTCACCGCCGACACCACCTCGGCCGGCTATTTCGAACAGGTCGTCGCGGCCTGCGACGATGGCAAACTGGCCGCCAACTGGGTCATCAACGAGCTTTTCGGCCGTCTCAAGACCGACGAAAAGGACATTTCCGAAAGCCCGCTCTCGCCGGCGCAGCTGGGCGGCATCATCGAGCTGATCAAGTCCGACACCATCTCGGGCAAGATCGCCAAGGACCTCTTTGAGATCGTCTATACCGAAGGCGGCGACCCGGCGCAGATCGTCGAAGAGCGCGGCATGAAACAGGTCACCGACACCGGCGCGATCGAAGCCGCGCTCGACCAGATCATCGCCGACAACCCCGCCCAGGTCGAAAAGGCCAAGGTGAACCCGAAACTTGCCGGCTGGTTCGTCGGCCAGGTGATGAAGGCCACCGGCGGCAAGGCCAACCCCAAGGCGGTGAACGACCTGGTGCAGGCGAAACTCGGGCTCTGACCCGATCCTAGCCAAGAACAGTATCGGGCGGCGCGGCCCGCGCGGGCATCGCCACTTCGCCGCGCCGCTGGTGGGGCGCTCCGCCGCCTGGGCCTGCACGCACCGGAACGAAACACGGCGGCGGCCACCCGGTTGCCGCCGTGTTTCTTTTTCGTGATCAGGCCGCCTCGCGCCCGGGCTCCTTCGCCTCCAGCCAGAAGGGCGCCCGCCCCTCCATCACGCAGAACCGCTCGCCGCGCGCGTTTTCCGTCACCGGCCCCACACGGCGCACGCCAATGCCGATCCGCCGAAACCACCCGGCAAAGCCCGGCGGCATCAGGATCAGCCCGTGCTCGGCGCCGACCGCGTTCAGGAAATGCACCGACTCCACGGCGCAGACCCGCAGCGCCTCGGTCCTTTCGTCGCGCGGCAGGCTCATGTCGGTGGTGAATCGGGTGATCTCGTAGTCGTTTTTCCCGGTCCGCGCCGGACGATCGAGAATCGTCTCGGGAATCGAATCAAGTCTACCCAGGGTTGCATACCGGATCATATAGCTCTGCCCCCGCGCGGCAAAGCTGCACGGCAGGATGCGCGTGGCCGCCAGAACCCGGTCCCCCGCATGCGTGATGACATAGGTCGTCAGCGGCGTATCATATTGATCCCATTCGACTTCCTCGCTATGCGGAATGTCCCATCCCGCCTCGTCCACGAAGATCTGCTTGCGCAGTTTGTGGTGATTGTACCAAAGCGGCCCATGCTCATGGATATTGCTCCAGCGGATCAGTGTCGTCTTCATGTTACCCTCCATATTCAGACACAAAAACAACCTGAGATTGTATTATTCTGCTGGGAAATGCACCTCTGCATCCCGCCGCAGCGCGGCGCAAAGGCACTTGCACCGCCGTGGCCGACAGGGCACACATCGGCCATGGACTGGCTCAAGATCATTCACATTCTCTGCGTCATGGGATGGATGACCTCCGTCTTCGCCGTGCCGCGCGCGCTGATCTACTGGAAACGCGAATACGCGCGCCTGGGCGCGTTCGGCCCGCTGGGCGATCTCACCATCCGGCTCTACCGCTTCTCGGCGGGGCTCGCGGTGATCGGGGTGATCACCGGGCTGTGGCTCGCCTGGTCGATCTGGGAATTCGCCCCCTGGACGCATCTGAAACTGGGCCTCGTCGCCCTGCTCGCCGTCCACTACGTCTGGACCGGGGCGCTGGTGATCCGCGCCAGGCGCGGCGAGTTCCGCGAAAGCGACCTCTTCCTGCGCGTCTTCAACGAAATTTCCGTCCTGGTGGCCATCGCCATCCTCTGGGCGGTCGTGGTAAAACCCTTCTGATGACCAAAGACTTCGCCAAACCCTTCGTCTCAACCCCGATGACGGTCGAACCGGAATGGATCGACTATAACGGCCATCTCAACATGGCCTTCTACAACGTGCTGATGGATCGCGGCGTCGACCAGATCTGGGAGGAGCTGGGCTTCGGCCCCGAGTATCGCGCGCGCACCGGCTGCACCACGTTCTCGGCCGAATACCACATGCGCTACGTCCGCGAGATCCACGAAGGCGACAAGGTCGTCGTCACCTTCCAGCTGCTCGACCACACGCCGAAAAGCTTCCACTTCTACCAGGAACTCATTCACGAAGAGGGCTGGATTTCCGCCACCGGCGAAGGGCTTTCGCTGCATGTCGACCAGTCGGGCCCCAAGGTCGTCCCGATGCCGCCCGACATCCAGGCCAACCTGGAGGCGCTGATGGCGGCCCATCGCGACATGCCCGTGCCCGCCCATGTCGGCCACCCCATCGGCATCCGCCGCAAGTAAGGCGGGCTTCAGCCCGCCACCCCTGCCGCGCGCCGCGTTCATCTCTTTGTCAATGAAACCTTGCCAATTGCCCGGCAGCCAGAGGGCAGCCGGATGTCATACGCATGTCACCCCCCGAATTTTCGCAGAAAATTCGTCTTAACCCCGTTGCACGGTGCCAGAATGCCCCGTTAACCCGTGCTGGAAACCGCCTGCACGTCCTGCTATGACGGCGCGGATGTGAACTGACGGAACGGGCGCATGACACGCTACGAATACAAGGTCGTCCCGGCCCCGCGCAAAGGGCGCAAGGGCAAGGGTCTCAAGGGGCCCGAAGCCCGCTTTGCCTTTGCAATCCAGGAACTTATGAACGAACACGCCTCCGAAGGCTGGGAGTTCCAGCGCGCCGAAACCCTGCCCTCGGACGAACGCCAGGGCCTGACCTCCTCGCACACCGTCTACCGCGACATGCTGGTCTTCCGCCGCGCCCTCGACGCCGCGCGCCCGGCGCAGGAAGATACCGTTAACGCCGCCCCGCTAGAGTCGGACGAACCCGAGATCGACGCGCCCGCCGAAGACATCCTGCCCGAAGCCGACTACGCCGAGGATCACCAGGATCCGGCCTGGGCCGACGAGCGCATAGAAGAGCCGGACCCCGAGCTCCGCCCCGACCGCGACTAGGTTACCCGAGATCCAGCGCCAGCGCGTGAATCGACGCCACCAGGTCCGGTCCCAGCGCCTTGTGCACCGCGCGATGGCGCGCCACGCGGCTCATCGGCGCCAGTTCCGGCGCGCGCAGGCGCACCGCGAAATGGCTCTCGCCGGTGCCATCATCGCCGGCATGGCCCGCATGGCGATGCGATTCATTCACGATTTCAAGTTCTTGTACTGAAAAAGCCGCCTCCAGGGCCTTGCGGATCTCCGCTTCCTTCCCCATTTTTTGCTCCCTGCCCTCTTCCGGTTTCCGCTCATTACGGTAAACTCCCGGGTCCGAGTCGAAAAGGTGTTCAGAAATGCGCAAACCCGATCCCTTCGGTTTCGATATGTCCGTCTCGTCCGCGAAGAAGAAAAATCCTCGCGGGCGTCGTGGTATGTCCGGTGCGTCCGAAACCTCGGTCCGCGTCTGCGAGAAGGACGGCTGCACCGAGGCCGGCAAGTACCGCGCGCCGAAAGCGCCCGACGTGCTCGATGATTTCTTCTGGTTCTGCAAGGACCACGTGCGCGAATATAACCTCAAGTGGAACTTCTTCGACGGCACCACCGAGGCCGAGTTGAACGCCCAGATGTCCAAGGACAAGGTCTGGGAACGCCAGACCAAGCCGCTGGGCGACCCCGAGGCCCGCGCCTGGGCCCGCCTCGGCATCGAGGATCCGCACCAGGTGCTCGGCGCCAATGCCACGCAGAACCCCGGCAAGGCCCGAGGCGGCAGCAGCCGCCGCCTGCCGCCCACCGAACGCCGTGCGGTCGAGATTCTCGAGATCAAGGACACCGCCACCAAGATCGAGGTGCGCAAGGCCTACAAGGCGCTGATCAAGGTGCTGCACCCCGACATGAACGGCGGCGACCGCAGCCAGGAAGACCAGCTGCAAGAGGTCATGTGGGCCTGGGATCAGCTGAAAGACAGCCGCAACTTCAAGTAGTTGGGCCCAGGGCCGCTTATCCTTGCGCGTCCCTCAGGCGCGTCGCGGCCCAATGTGCCAGGGCCATTGCCCCCAGCCACAACAGAACCACCGGCGAGAAGAGCGAAAACAACAGCGCCGCCGCAACCAGGTCCATCCTGTGCGGGGACAAGAGCAGGATCCCCGCCAGCGTCGCCCCCAGAACCGTCGCGGCCAGCGATCCCAGGATCGCCAGCGCGAACCCCCGGACACCCTGATGTCCGAAAAGGCCCGCCGTGGCCATCCCCGCCAGCGCCGCGCCCGCGCCCGCGCCGGGCAGGAACAGCCAGGCCGGAACCGATGATGTGATGCTCCAACCGAATACCGCCAGCATCGCCCCGGCCACCACAACCCCGCACAGCCCCACGACCGCGCCCATGGCGCCCACATAACCCCAGTCGAAATTCCACTTCATCGCTGCCTCCGCTCGTGTCTCTCGCATTCAGCATCGACGCGCGGCGCACAGTCCGCGTGCAGCGTTTTCGCAGTTTTTCAGCATGTCGTGAAAAAGGTGGCGACAGGGCCCGTTCGAAACGCTGGGGGGCTGTTTTCGATGGCCCTGCCGCCTATTGCGTCAATTGTAAGGGACGATGACGCCCCCGATAATTATGAATTGCGCCGGTCACCGCCATAAACTTTCTGCATATTCGGTAAATCCCGGGTACAGAAGGGCAAATTACGCTCACGCCGGCTTGAACACGAGGCTCACGCCATTGATGCAGTGCCGCTTGCCCGTGGGCTTGGGGCCGTCGTCAAAGATGTGGCCCAGGTGGCTGCCGCAGCGGCGGCAATGGCATTCCGTGTGCACGCCCCAGATGGTGCGGTCCGGCATGGTGCCGATCGCCTTGGGCAGCGCCTTCCAGAAGCTGGGCCAGCCGGTGCCGCTGTCGAATTTGTGCTTGCTGGAATAAAGCGGCAGGTCGCAGCCGCGGCAGTGATAGGTGCCCTTCGCGTAAGTCTTGTCCAGCGGCGAGGTAAAGGCCCGTTCGGTGCCCTGCCGGCGCATCACCTTGTACTCCAGCGGACTCAGCATAGCGCGCCATTCCGCGTCGCTGCGCTCAACCTCGAAGGCGCGGGCCGCGCGCGGCATCATCCCCGCCAGCCCAAGCGCCGCCGCCGAAATGCCGGTGCCGATCAGAAAACGTCGTTTCATGGCCGTCCCTCCTGCCGCGCAGGGTGCGGGCGCGCGCCGCTCAAGGCAAATCACATCCCCGACACTTGGGCGTTACACCATCCCCTCGGTCTCGATGCGCACCGGCGCGCCGCAATGCTTGCAATGGATCGCATCCGGGTCATGCAGGCTCAGCCCGCAGGTCTGGCAGGTATGGCGCACCTTGCGCGGGCGAAAGAGCGCCGTCGCCAGCCGCAGGAAAAGAGTGATGCCGACAATCATCACCGCCACCGACAAAAGCCGCCCCCCCGTGCCGTCAAGCGTGATATCGCCGAACCCCGTCGTCGTCAGCGTCGTGACGGTAAAGTAAAGCGCATCGGCATAGTTCCGGATCTGGTCGTTATGGCCGTATTGCGTGGCATAGATCAGCCCGGTCATAACGAAGAGGAATACGTTCAGGTTGACCGTGGCCAGGATCACGTCCTCATGATCGCGGAAATAGCGGAAATCCTGCCGCAGCCGCGCCGTAAGCTGATAGGTATGCAACAGCCGCAGCGTGCGCAGGATACGCAGGAACCCAAAGCCCTCGCCCGCGATCGGCGCCAGGAACGAGATCATCGCCACGATATCCGCCCAGATGACCGGACGCAGGAAATACTGGCTCTTCCTCGGCTCGATCAGGAAGCGGATGATGAAATCGGTCAGGATCAGAACGCCGAACACCGCGTCGACGATTTCGATCGCCAGGGTATGCTCGAAGAACGAGGTAACGATGACGAAGGCGATCGTGATCAGGTCGAAGATCAACAGCGCATAGCGGAACCGGTGCGCCCGCGCGCTGCTGCCCTCGTAAAGCTCGTGCAAAAGAGCGAACCGTTCCGCCATTGAGCCTGCACTCCGTGCTGCCTATATACCCTTTTATGGCCGCAACACCGCGCGGTTGACCAGCCCCGCACAGCGTGCAAGTTGCCGCGGGGCATCCCCGGCGCCGCCGCGTCATATGGCGGTAGCGTTGCTGCAGTGCCCCCTTCCCCTTGCCCTTGGCCGCGATTTGTTGCACCACAGCGAGGTTGGCAGATGGCCCGGACTTGAAGGACGAAAAGACATGGCGGACGGATCGATCGACATCAATGCAAAACCGACCGAGGAAATCTCGGTTCGTGACGTGTTCGGCATTGATACGGACATGAAAATCAAGGGTTTTGCCGACAGTTCGGACCGCGTGCCGGACATCGACTCGACTTACAAGTTCGACCCCGACACCACGCTCGCCATCCTCGCCGGCTTTTCGCATAACCGCCGGGTGATGATTCAGGGCTACCACGGCACCGGGAAATCCACGCATATCGAACAGGTCGCCGCGCGGCTCAACTGGCCCTGCGTGCGCGTAAACCTCGACAGCCACATCAGCCGGATCGACCTGATCGGTAAGGACGCGATCAAGCTGAAAGACGGCAAGCAGGTCACCGAATTCCACGAGGGCATCCTGCCCTGGGCCCTGCGCAATCCCACCGCGATCGTGTTCGACGAATACGATGCCGGCCGCGCCGACGTGATGTTCGTCATCCAGCGGGTGCTGGAAACCGATGGCAAGCTCACCCTGCTCGACCAGAACGAGATCATCACCCCGCACAAGTATTTCCGCCTGTTCGCCACCGCCAACACCGTGGGCCTCGGTGACACCACCGGTCTCTATCACGGCGTTCAGCAGATCAACCAGGCGCAGATGGACCGCTGGAGCCTGGTGGCCACGCTGAACTATCTCAGCCACGACGCCGAAACCATGATCGTGCTGGGCAAGGCGCCGCATTTCAACACCGAAAAAGGCCGCCAGCAGGTCAGCCAGATGGTCACGGTCGCCGACCTGACCCGCACTGCCTTCATGAACGGCGACCTGTCGACCGTGATGAGCCCGCGCACGGTGATCAACTGGGCCTGGAACACCGAGATTTTCCGCGACGTCGGCTATGCCTTCCGCGTGACCTTCCTCAACAAGTGTGATGAGCTCGAACGCCAGACCGTGGCCGAGTTCTACCAGCGCTGCTTCGACGAAGAGCTGCCCGAAAGCGCGGCCAGCGTGAGCCTGGGGTGAGCCGGGATCGCTCATCCCGCCCTTGCGCGCGGGCCTCGCGAGGCGGTCCGCAAGGACCGATGAGCGCGTGGCCAAGGATGATCTGATGAGCAAACCCTCCGACAACCCCGCCGATCCGTTCAAGAAGGCGCTGGCCGAGGCCACCAAGGTCATGGCCGACGATCCGGAACTGTCGGTCTCCTACTCGGTCGATCCCGCTGGGCTCTCGGGCGACAACATGCGCCTGCCGCAGGTCAGCCGCCGGATGACCCGCGACGAGGTGCTGCTCGCCCGTGGCACCGCCGATGCACTGGCGCTGCGCCACAAATTCCACGATGCCGCCACCCATGCGAAATTCGCCCCCGCCGGCGACATGGCCCGCGACATCTACGAGGCGATGGAAACCGCCCGCTGCGAGGCGATGGGCGCCCGCGAAATGCCCGGCACCGCCAGCAATATCGACGTCAAGATCGCGGACGAGGCCCGCCGCCGCGGTTACGACCAGATCACCGATGCCGCCGACGCGCCGCTGGCTGCCGCCGCCGGTTATCTCGTCCGTCACATGGCCACCGGCCGCGACCTGCCCGAAGGCGCGAAAAACGTCATGCAGCTCTGGGAAGGCTTCATCGAGGAACAAGCCGGCGGCACGCTCGAAGACCTCCAGGCCAAGATCTCCGACCAAGCTGATTTCGCCCGCTTCGCGCGCCAGGTGATTACCGACCTGGGTTATGGCGATCAGCTTGGCGATGACCCCGACGCGCCCGACGAAGACCAGGACGATCAGGACAACGAGGCCGAGGAAGAGGAAAACCAGGACGACGCCGGCGAAGAGCAGAGCCAGGACCAGACCGGCGAAGCCGACCCCGACCAGACCCAGGACGAGCAGCAAGACGCTGCCGAGGCCCAGGTCTCGATGGACGAGATGGCCGACGAGGAAATGGGCGAAGAGGCCGACATGCCCGATGGCGAGGCCCCGCTCGAACCGCCGCCACCCGCGCCGCTCTCGGATGCCGATCCCGACTACACTGCCTATGAGACCGAGTTCGACGAGGAAATCGCCGCCGAGGACCTGGCCGAACCGGCCGAGCTCGAACGCCTGCGCGCCTATCTCGACCAGCAGCTTGACCCGCTCAAAGGCGCCGTCGGACGGCTCGCGAACAAGCTGCAGCGCCGGCTTCAGGCCCAGCAGAACCGCTCGTGGGAGTTCGACCGCGAGGAAGGCATACTCGACGCCGGCCGCCTGGCCCGCGTCGTCGCCAACCCGACCACGCCGCTCTCCTTCAAGATCGAAAAGGACATGGAGTTCCGCGACACGGTCGTCACGCTGCTTCTGGACAATTCCGGCTCGATGCGCGGCCGCCCGATCTCGATCGCCGCGATCTGCGCCGACGTGCTTGCGCGCACGCTCGAACGCTGCGACGTGAAGGTCGAGATCCTGGGCTTCACCACCCGCGCCTGGAAAGGCGGCCAATCCCGCGAGAAATGGCTCGGCACCGGTCGCCCGCAACAGCCCGGGCGCCTCAATGACCTGCGCCACATCATCTACAAATCCGCCGATGCCCCCTGGCGTCGGACCCGGCCCAACCTCGGCCTGATGATGAAAGAGGGGCTATTGAAGGAAAACATCGACGGCGAAGCGCTGGAATGGGCACACCGCCGGATGCTGATGCGCCCCGAGGCGCGCCGCATCCTGATGGTGATCTCCGATGGCGCCCCGGTCGATGATTCCACCCTCTCGGTCAACCCGGCGAACTATCTCGAAAAACACCTGCGCGACGTGATCGCGATGATCGAGAAGAAGAAGATCGTCGAATTGCTGGCCATCGGCATCGGCCATGACGTAACCCGCTACTATGAACGTGCGGTCACCATCACCGATGTCGAACAGCTGGCCGGCGCCATGACCGAACAGCTCGCCGCTCTGTTTGACACCGATCCGCGCGCCCGCGCCCGCTTCCTCGGTATCAAAAAGGCAGGCTGACCCCGCACGGCATGACAGCCCGGCGCGTCGCCGCGCGGGCGGCGCCGTCCGCCTGTTTCATCTTGCCAGAAATATCCCGGGGGTGTGGGGGCTGGCCCCCACCCGCCGCCCAAGGGGCCTGTGTCGGCCTGCCATCTTCTCCCATTCCCCGTTGCGCCGCGCGGCGTTTCGCGGTTCGATACCCGAAACGACAGGGGATTCCATGTTCCAGAGCTTCGAAGACACCGCAAACCCCTCCCAGGGGCCCGATCGCCTCGCCGCGCTCCGCGCGCTGATGAAAACCGAGGGGCTCGCCGGGTTCCTCGTGCCGCGCGCCGACGCGCACCAGGGCGAATACGTAGCCGACCGCGACGCGCGGCTCGCCTGGCTCACCGGCTTCACCGGCTCGGCGGGGTTCTGCGCCGTGCTGCCCAACATTGCCGGCGTCTTCATCGACGGGCGCTATCGCACGCAGGTGAAACGCCAGATCGACCTGGCGCATTTCACCCCCGTGCCCTGGCCCGAAACCCAGCTCAAGCACTGGCTCGCCGATCACCTGCCCGGCGGTGGCACGGTGGGCTACGATCCCTGGCTGCACACTCCGGACGAGATCAGCACCCTGGAAACCGCGCTTGCGCCCAAGGGCATCACGCTCGCGCCACATGCCAACCTCGTCGACATGATATGGCCCGATCAGCCGGAACCGCCCAGGGGCCGCATCACCCCCTATCCCGCCGATCTCGCCGGCGAAACGCACGAGGCCAAACGCGCCCGCCTGGCGCAGGCCCTGAAAGAGGCCGGGCAATCGGCCGCTGTCATCACCCTGGCCGATTCCATCGCCTGGCTGCTCAACATCCGCGGCTCGGATATTCCGCGCAACCCGGTGCCACACGCCTTCGCCATCCTGCACGACAACGCGCATCTGACGCTCTTTGCCGATGCCGCCAAGGTCGATGACAGCCTGCGCGCGCATCTGGGCACCCAGGTCACCATCCGCCCGCCCGCGGCGCTGGCGCCCGCGCTGCATTCGCTCACCGGCACCGTGCGCGTCGATCCCAAGACCGCGCCGATCCTCATCGTGCAGGAACTCGACGAGGCCGGCGTTTCCCACGCCTGGGGCGAAGATCCCTGCATCCTGCCCAAGGCCTGCAAGACCCCGGCCGAGATCGCCGCCACGACCGAGGCGCACCTGCGCGACGCGGCTGCGATGGTCGAGTTCCTCACCTGGTTCGACGCACAGCCCCCTGGCACGATCACCGAGATCGACGTGGTCACCACGCTCGAGGGCTGCCGGCGCGCCACCAACGCGCTTCTCGATGTCAGCTTCGACACCATCGCCGGCACCGGCCCCAATGGCGCGGTGATGCATTACCGCGTGACCGAAGACAGCAACACGCGGCTGGATGAGGGCCAGCTCATCGTCGTCGACTCGGGTGGCCAGTATATCGACGGCACCACCGACATCACCCGCACCCTGCCTGTCGGCGCGCCGGGGGACGAGGAACGCCGCTGCTTCACCCGCGTATTGCAGGGCATGATCGCCATCTCCCGCACACGCTTTCCCAAGGGCCTCGCCGGCCGCGATCTCGATGCGCTGGCGCGCTACCCGCTGTGGCTTGCCGGGCTCGATTTCAACCACGGCACGGGCCATGGCGTCGGCGTCTATCTCTGCGTCCACGAGGGCCCGCAACGGCTCTCGCGGGTCTCTGACGTGCCGCTCAAACCCGGCATGATCCTGTCGAACGAGCCGGGCTACTACCGCGAAGGCGCCTTCGGCATCCGCATCGAAAACCTGATCGTCGTGCACGAGGCGGCCGCCCTCGACGGCGCCGATGATCGCGAGATGTTCGATTTCCGCACGCTCACCTATGTGCCGATCGACCGCCGGCTGATCCTGCCCGCGATGATGGCCGCGGGCGAGATCGACTGGCTCAACCGCTACCATGCTGCCTGCCGCGACAAAATCAGCCCTCGGGTTTCCGATGCCGCTCGTCTATGGTTGGCGCAAGCAACCGAGCCCCTCTGACACGATTGCGCAACATTCACGCGCTATTGCGGGGCAATCCGAAATGGGAAGGAATTGGCCAATGGCTCCGAAAATCACCATCGTCCGTGCGCCCGGCACCTGGGTCGTCCGCGCCGGCGGCGCCGTTCTGGGCGAAACCCGCAATGCCCTGGAACTTACCGAGGGCGACCTGCCCCCGGTGATCTATTTCCCGCGCGAAGATATCGCCACGGCCTTTCTCGATGCCAGCGATCACAAGACCACCTGCCCCTGGAAGGGCGAGGCCACCTATTTCTCGATCGTGACGAAATCGACCACCCTGGAAAACGCCGCCTGGTCCTACGAGACCCCGAACGAGGACGTCGCGCGCATCAAGGATCACCTGGCCTTCTACGTCAGCGACAAGGTCGCCGTCGAACGCGTCTGACAGCGTAGGGTGGGTTTTCAACCCACCTCTCGCCATCTCACGAATGCTCTTCCGCCGCCGTCGCCGCCAGCGCCTTGTTATAGGCCTTCAGAGCATCGACATGCCACAATGCCCCCCACAGCTCGGGGGGCTGATCCTCGCCCGCGATGCTCAACACCGGCAGATAGGCCGCGCCCGAACGCTCGAAGACCGGCATCGCGGTTTCCAACGTGGCATTGGCGTCCACGTAAACGCCGTCCTGCACCATCTCCCACAGCTCGGCCTCCTCGGGGCATTCGCGGTCGCCCAGCGGTTTCATCAGGCCCGCCGCCCGGAACATCGCCAGCAGATAGGCTTGCGGTCCCGCCGCCAGGTGCACGCCGCGCCGTTCCAGCACGGTCAGGAAGAACGACCGGTCCACCAGCCGTGATCCCAGCGCCGTCGACATGCTGACCGCCACCATCACCGCCAGCCCGGTCTGCCAGTCGCCGGTCATCTCGAACACGATCAGCGTGGTCGAGATCGGCGCACCCAGCACCGCCGCCGCCACCGCCCCCATGCCCGCCAGCGCATAAAGCGTGTGCGAGCCCGAAACCTCGGGGAAGATCGAGGTGGCGATCAGGCCAAAGGCCAGCCCGGTCAGCGCCCCCAGCATCAGCGAGGGCGAAAACACCCCGCCCCCCATCCGGCCCGCCATGGTGATCGCCACCGCCACCACCTTCAGCACCGCGAACACCACCGCCTCGTGCAGCACCAGCTGCCCGGTAAGCGCGGCACTCGTCGTCTCGTATCCCACGCCGACGATATGCGGAAACCAGATCGCCAGCCCGCCCAGCATCAGCCCGGTGATCGCCGGGCGCAGCCAGCGCGGCAGCCCCACCCGCGCCTGCATGTGGCTGGCCACGTCATCGGCGAAGAACACCGATCGCATCAGCGCCGCCGCCACCACGCCGCAGACCAGCCCCAGGATCAGGTAGGCCGGCAGCTCGACATAGAATTCCAGCGCCGAGGTGCCGGGCAGCGTGAACTCGGTCACATCGCCGAAGGCCAGCCGGTTGATCACCGTGCCGGCGACGGATGCGATCACGATCGGCGCAAAGGCATGCAGGGCAAAATGGCGCAACACAACCTCCAGCGCGAAAAGCGCCCCGGCAATCGGCGCGTTGAAACTGGCCGATACCGCCGCGGCCACCGCACAGCCCAGCAGATCGCGCCCAGTCACGCCATTGGCGTGGATCCGGTCGCTTACCCAGGTCGACACAAGCGCGGCCATATGCACCACCGGCCCCTCGCGCCCGGTCGATCCGCCGGTGCCCAGCGTGATCATAGACGCCACGGCCGAGGCCAGCCCCGCCTTGCCCTCGACCCGCCCCTGGTAAAGCGCCGATCCCTCGATCACCTCTGCGACCGAGCGCACCCGCCCGTCATCCGTGAAATGATGCAGGATCAGCCCCACGGCCAAGCCCCCCAGCGCCGGGATGGCAAGCACCCAGTACCAGGGCAGCGTTTCGACGAAGGAATGCAGGCGGTTCACGTTTTCCGTGCCATAGGCCCAGCTCTGCAAGGCCTCGATCCCGGTGCGGAACAGTAGCGCCGCAAACCCCGCGCCGATCCCGATACCCAGCGCGATCAGCCAGAACTGGAAATGGCTCGGCCCGCGGTCCCGCAACACCTCGACGCCCCGGCAAAGGTCCTGCCAGCCCTTGGCCAGGCTTTCGGACAGGAAGGATCCCCGTTTCTGCGTCATCGCTCCTCAACTTCGGGCAATTTTAAGCAAATTGAAAAGGGCTCCCCTTCCCCGCGCCACCCGCTTCCCTTAGGCTTTCGGCAAACACATGCCGGGGGAAATTATGCCGATTCAAGCTGCACTTGCCGAGTTGTCCACATTACTAGGCCAACGGCTCAGCCTGTCCAAGTCCGATCTGGAACTGCATGGCCGCTCCGAGACGTATTTCCCCACCACGCCCCCCGATGCCGTGGCCTATCCCGAAACCACGCAAGAGGTCTCGGACCTGGTCAGGATCTGCGCCGCGCACAAACTGCCGGTCGTGGGCTGGGGCACCGGCACCTCGCTTGAAGGTCAGGCGGTGGCCTTCTCCGGCGGCGTGGTCGTCGATTTCTCGCGCATGAACCGGGTGCTCGACCTGCGCCAGGGCGACATGGACGTGGCGGTGCAGCCCGGCATCACCCGCGAGGCGCTGAACGAGGAACTGCGCGCTACGGGGTTGTTCTTTCCCGTCGATCCCGGCGCCAACGCCTCGATCGGCGGCATGGCCTCGACCCGAGCCAGCGGCACCACCGCGGTGCGCTACGGCACCATGCGCGACAACGTGCTGGGGCTCGAAGTGGTGCTCGCCGATGGCCGCATCATCCGCACCGGAACCCGCGCCCGCAAAACTGCTGCGGGCTACGATCTTACCGGCCTCTTCGTCGGCGCCGAAGGCACGCTCGGCCTGATTACCGAGCTCACCCTCAAACTTCACGGCCAGCCCGAGGCGATCACCGCCGCGATCTGCGCCTTCGATACCGTCGACGATGCCGTGCGCGCGGTGATCGACACCATCCAGATGGGCCTCTCCATGGCCAGGATCGAGCTGCTGGATGCCGAAACCGCCAAGGCGTTCAACGCCTATGCCGGTGCCTCCATGCCCGAATGCCCGCACTTGATGGTCGAGTTTCACGGCTCGGAAACGGGCGTGGCCGAAATGGCCGAAACCTTCGGCGCGATCATCGCCGATCACAACGGTCACGGCTTCGACTGGGCCACCCGGCCCGAAGACCGCAACGCGCTCTGGACCATGCGCCACAATGGCGCCTATGCGATCTACGCGGCGCGGCCGGGCTGGAAATCGCTGGTCACCGATGTCTGCGTGCCCATTTCCCGGCTGGCCGAAGCGGTGAACGAAACCGCCGCCGACCTGCGCGACAGCGGCCTTTACGGCCCCATCCTGGGCCATGTCGGCGATGGCAATTTCCACTCGGTCATCATGTTCGACCCCGCGGATCAGGCCGCGCTCGAACGGGTCAAGGCCGCCTCGAACCGGATGGTCGAACGGGCTCTGGCCATGGGCGGCACGATGACCGGTGAGCATGGCATCGGCGTGGGCAAGATGGGATACATGCAGGCGGAACACGGCCAGGGCTGGCAGGTAATGGGCGCGATCAAGCAGGCGCTCGACCCACAGAATATCCTCAACCCCGGCAAGATGGTCCCACCCCGCAACTGATGGCGCCGGCTCCGAGCGGGGCGAACTGACGCAGACCCGGGGTTTGACGGGCCCGCTCTCTTGCCACCGCCCCGGCACAGGCGTAGGCGCGGCGCATATCCAAACAGGCACATCCGGGTCCCATGGAACTCTATCTGCCCATCGCCGAAGTGTCGGTGAACGGCCCACTCCTTCTTTCGATCGGACTCGTCGTGGGCCTGCTCTCAGGCATGTTCGGCGTGGGCGGCGGGTTCCTGATCACGCCGCTTCTGTTCTTCATCGGCATTCCGCCCGCCGTTGCCGTGGCCACATCCGCCAACCAGATCGTAGCCTCGTCCTTTTCGGCGATCCTCGCCCATATCCGACGCCGCACCGTCGATTTCCCGATGGGCATCGCGCTGATGGTGGGCGGCCTCGCCGGCTCGACCGTCGGGGTCTACATTTTCAACCTGCTGCGCCAACTCGGCCAGGTCGATCTGCTGGTCAATCTCTTCTACGTCGTATTTCTCGGCCTGATCGGCGCGCTGATGTTCGTGGAAAGCCTGAACGCCATCCGCAAGGCCCGGGTCAAAGGCCCCCAGCCCAAACGCAGGAAAGGCGGGCGCGACTGGGTGCATGCCATGCCGGTGCGGTTCCGTTTCCGCGCCTCCGGGCTTTACATCTCGGTCTTCCCGCCCCTGCTCGTCGGTTTCTTCGTCGGCGTCCTCTCGGCCATCATGGGGGTGGGCGGCGGTTTCGTCGTCGTACCCGCGATGATCTACATCCTCGGTATGCCAACCAAGGTCGTAGTCGGCACCTCTCTCTTTCAGATCATCTTCGTGTCCGCCTACACCACGATGATGCACGCCTATACCAGCCACACGGTCGACACGGTGCTGGCCGTTCTCTTGCTCGTGGGCGGGGTGATCGGCGCCCAGATCGGCACCCGCATCGGCCTTTTGCTCAAGGCCGAACAGCTGCGCATCCTGCTCGCCCTGCTGGTGCTCGCCGTTTGCCTCAAGCTCGGGCTCGATCTCGTGCTCCACCCGTCCGAGCTCTTCTCGATATCCGCCCCGCGCCGGCTCTGAGCGCGCCCAAAACCGAAACAGTCTGTTTCCCTTGGAAAAACCCGATCTGCGCTATAGTTTCGCCCGGTGATCAGGGGGACAACGGCATCATGAATGCCAAACTGCCAACCAACGGCACGCGCGCGGAAAATCCGAACGCGCTCGCGCAGGACGTAATCGACCGGCTTTATGACGTCGCCGTCGATCCGATCCGGTACGAGGAACTGCTCGATCAGTGGGAAACCATGATCAGCCCCTATCGGCGTGCAAAGGGCCTCGATACGCCCATCGCGCTGACCGCGATCGATTTCGAATCTCATTTCCAGCGCGCCTCGAAACTGCTCGACAGCATCGACCCCGACCGCAGCGCCGAAAGCGACAGTGCCGACCTTCTCTCGCGGTTCGAGAAATCCGCTGCCTTTACCGTGATGCGCGATCTCTCTATCGGCGCGGTCAACCCGCCCGCTGCCGCGATCCTGTCGCTCGGCCCGGGCCAGTCGCTCGGCCAGTTGCCGCTGGACGAGGATGATCTCGATGCCCTGCAGGCGCAGATCGCGCGGATGCTGCAATCGAATGTCGATCTGCCCACCATGTTCCGCGCCCGTGTCACCGGCAAATCGCGCATTATGGTGATCCAGCTTCGCGTCATCCGCCCGGCCGATGCCGCCCCCTTCGTTGTCGCCGTCACCTCCGAACTGATCTGGCCCGACGGGTTCGACGGTTTTCTCAAGAGCGTGTTTGAACTGACCGATGCGGAAACCGAGATCCTGCGCGCACTCTCCGAATGCCATTCACTCAAGGAAATCGCCGATATACGTGGCCGCTCGGTGGAAACCGTGCGCGCGCAGCTTAAATCGCTCCAGTCGAAAACCGAAACCCGAAGCCAGGCCGAACTGGTGCGGCTCACGCTCTCGACCATGGACATCGCCACCTTCACCCAGGACGCGGCAGCCGCGGCACCCAGCCACTCCAGGGGCTTCCAATCGCTTGAACCGCGCCCCTTCCAAACGCTCACCCTGCCGGACGGGCGGCGGTTCGACTACCTGATCCTCGGTGATCCCGATGGACGGCCCTGTTTCTTCGGTCCGCAGGATTACGGCCTCACCCGCTGGCCCGCCTCGGCCGAAGCCGAAGCCGCGCGCCGCGGGATCAAGGTGGTCGTCCCGGTGCGCGCGGGCTTCGGGCAATCCACGCCCCTGCCGCGTGGCAGTGAACTTTCCAGGGTCATCCCCCAGGATTATGCCCACCTGCTCGATCACCTGGGCATCGACCGCCTGCCGATGATCTCGCTTGGCGGCGATTTCTTCTTTTCCGCCCATTTCCATGATGCCTACCCCGACCGCGTCAGCGCCCTGATCGCCTGTGCCGGCGTGCTGCCCCTCACCCGGGCCGAACAGTATGAGCGGATGGAGAAATGGCACCGCTTCATCCTCGCAGGCGCGCGCTACACCCCGCATCTGCTGCCCTTCATGGTCAAGGCCGGCTTCGCGCTGGCGCGCCGGCTGGGCAAACGCGCCTTCGTGCACGCAGTCTATGGTAACTCGCCCGCCGATGTCGAAACCTTCGAAAACCCCGAGGTGTTCGAAGCCATGGTCGTCGGCTCCGAGGTCTCGCTGTCGAAGGACCACATCGCCCATGCCGCCTTCTCGGCGGAAGTGATCGAACAGGAAACCACCGACTGGCGCGGCCCGGTCGAGCGTATCCGCGGCAAGGTGCCCGTGCATTTCCTGAACGGCTTACAGGATCCGCAGATCCCGCGCGACACGCTGACCGAACTGAGGCAGGACTACCCCTGGATCGATTTCACCACCTACGAGGATTCAGGTCAGCTGATCTTCTTCCAAAGATGGCCTGAAGTGATTGAATTGGTGGAAAGATATCTCTGAAACGCGGGGTTTACCCCATATGGGGTATGACAGCCGTCCGCGACTCGGCCAATGTGACCTCACAAAGACATTTTCAAACTGCCTCAGGGCCAGAAATTTTACTTAATGCGCAGCTTCGGGTTTCCGGGCATGCGGTTTCAAATCCGGTCGGTGTCCCCCGGCCAACGGAAAGCGGTCCCCGATGGGCAATGGCGCAGCGTATTGGCGCTAACCCTGACGGGGCCGCTTTTCGCTTATCCGATCAGGCGTTCCGCCGCGGCGCGGGCTTCGTCGGTGATCTGATCACCCGAGATCATCCGGGCAATCTCGTCCACCCGTTCACCGCTCATCAATGGCACCACGGTCGAAAGCGTCATGTCGCGCTCGACCCGCTTTTCCACCCGCCAGTGATGCGCCGCCTTGGCCGCCACCTGCGGTGAATGCGTCACCACCAGAACCTGCGCGCCCTCGGCCAGCTCGGCCAGGCGGCGGCCCACCGCATCGGCCGTGGCTCCGCCCACGCCGCGGTCGATCTCGTCGAAAATCATGGTGATGCCGCTGTTACCCTGCGCAAGGCACACTTTCAGCGCCAGCAGGAACCGGCTCAGCTCCCCGCCCGAGGCGATCTTGGCCAGCGGCCCCGACGGCGCGCCGGGGTTCGTGGCCACGGTAAAGCTCACCGCGTCGATGCCCTCGGGGCCCGGTTCGGCTTCGGTGATCTCGGTGGCGAACACCGCGCGCTCCATCTTCAGCGGTGCCAGTTCGGCCATCACCGCCTTGTCCAGCTTTCCTGCCGCGTTCCGGCGGATGTCGCGCATCTCGCCCGCGGCCTTGTCATAGGCGGCCTGCGCGGCCCTCGCCGCCTTCTCCAGCTCGGCAAGGTCGGCATCGCCCTGCTCCAGCGCCGCCAGCCGGCCGCGCAACTCCCCGGCAAAGCCGCCCAGCTCGTCGGGCAGCACCCCGTGCTTGCGCGCCAGGGCCCGGATCGCGAACAGCCGCTCCTCGCACGCCTCCAGCTCATGCGGATCGAACGACAGCTCATCCAGCGCCCGGCTCACCCCGTCGCTGGCCTCGGCCAGCTCGTTCAGGGCACGGCCCAGCGCTTCGATCGGCTCGTCCAGCAGGCCCTCGGTGGGCCCGGCCGCACCTTCCAGCCAGCGCAGCGCATCGCCCGCCGCGCCCTCGGCGTTACCGCCCTCGCCTTGCAGCACCTGCAGGGCGCGCGCGATATCCTCGCGCACTTTCTCGGCCCCCTGCATCCGGCGGCGCTGCGTGTCCAGCGCCTCGTCCTCGCCCGGCTGCGGGTCCAGCATGTCCAGCTCGGCCACCGCGTGGCGCAGGAAATCCTCCTCCTCGCGCGCCGCGGCAATCCGCTCGCGTGCTTTTTCCAGCTCTTTCAAGGCCTTGGAACGCGCATTCCACAACGCGCGCAGCCCCGCCAACTGCTCCTCGGCGCCGGCAAACGCATCCAGCAGCGCCCGGTGCCCGCGCGGATTCAGCAGCCCGCGATCGTCATGCTGGCCATGCAGCTCGACCAGAACCTCCGACAGCTGCCGCAGCACCTCGCCCGAACAGCGCCGGTCATTTACCCAGGCCGTCTTGCGCCCGTCGCGGGTGTTCACCCGCCGCAGGATCAGCTCGTCACCCGCCGGCAGGCCCGCTTCCTCCAGGATGGCATGGGCCGCGTGCCCCTCGGGCAGGTCGAACACGGCCATCACCTCGCCCTGTTCGGCCCCTGCGCGCACCAGTTCCGCGCGCCCGCGCCAGCCCAGCACGAAACCAAGCGAGTCGAGCAGGATGGACTTTCCTGCCCCGGTCTCGCCGGTCAACGCGTTCAGGCCCGGCTGGAAATCCAGGTCCAGCCGGTCGATGATCAGCATGTCACGAATTTCAAGGCTGCGCAGCATGTCACCCGTCGGGTGGGTGCACCCCACCATCCCCCATGGCCTACAACCACTGCCCCTTGATCATCTGGCGATAGATCTGCCGCAGCCAGCTGTCGCCAGCCGCCTTCAGCTCCAGGCCTCGTCCGGTCAACAGCTTGTAACTGTCCTCGTACCAGTCGGTCCCGCGGAAGTTATGGCCCAGGATGGCGCCTGCGGTCTGCGCCTCGTCGGTCAGGCCCAGTGACAGGTAGGCTTCCACCAGCCGGTGCAGTGCCTCGGCGGTGTGGCTCGTGGTCTGGAAATCCTCGACCACGACGCGGAACCGGTTGATCGCCGCGGTGTAATGATCGCGCCGCAGGTAATAGCGCCCGATCTCCATTTCCTTGGCCGCCAGATGGTCGAAGGCCAGGTCGAACTTCAGAACCGCCGATTTGGCGTATTCGCTGTCGGGGTAGCGTTCGATCACCGCGCGCAGCGCCTGCAGCGCCTGGAAGGTCAGCCCCTGGTCGCGGCCCACCTCGTCGATCTGGTCGTAATAGCTCAGCGCCAGCAGATACTGCGCATAGGCGGCATCGTCATCTGTCGGGTAGAAATCGATATAGCGCTGCGCGCTGGCGCGGCTGTTCTCGTAGTCTTTTCCCTGGTGATAGGAATACGCTTGCATGATCAGCGCGCGCTTCGCCCAGTCCGAATAGGGATAAAGCCGCTCGACCTCGCCGAAATAGAAGGCCGCCTGATCCGCCTGGCGCCGGTTCAACTCGTATTCGCCGCGTTCAAAGATCTGCTCGGCGGTAAAGCTCTCCATCGGGATATCGCCGCGGCGGGCCAGCTCGGCCGTGTCACCACAGCCGCTCAGCAATGCCGCCGCCACAACAGCGCTCAGCGCCCCTGCCCGGAATCTGCCGCCTGTCATCGCCGATCTCACCCTTGTCCGATCCAGATGGTGGGCCTTTTGCCCCTCTGCTCTGGCACTTCCTAGCACAGAAAATTCCGGTGCAAAACGCCTTTGACACCGATTGCAGCAGGCAATTTGGCGCGGATTACAAAATCTTGTGCGGATTTTGCCGGTACGGGCGTCAGGCGACGGCCGGCACTTCGCCCAGATGCACCCCGGCACCGGGCAGTTGTTCGGCGGTTTCCGCGTCGCAAACCACCATGCGGAAGGCGCCCGGCGTGGCAAACATCTTGTGCAACAGGTCGTTGGTCAGGGCGTGTCCCGCGCGATGACCGATGTAACGACCCAGAATCGGCGCCCCTGCCAGTGCAAGGTCACCCAGCGCATCCAGCATCTTGTGGCGCACCGCCTCGTCGGCATGGCGCAGCCCGCCCGGGCTCAGGACCTCGGTCCCATCGACCACCACGGCATTGTCCAGCGTACCGCCCAGCGCCAGCCCCTGCGCCCGCATCGCATCCACATCGGCCTTGCGGCAGAAGGTGCGGCTGTCACACAGTTCGCGCACGAAGGATCCGTTCGACATGTTCAGAACCTTGCGCTGCACGCCAATGGCCGCATCCTCGAACTCGATGCGGAAATCGATGGTCAGCCCCCGGCCCGGCTCCAGCCGTGCCAGCGACTCGCCCTTGCGCACCTCGATCGGCTGCAGAACCTCGATCGCGCGCACGGGTGCGGCCAGCCGCACCACCCCGCGCGACAGGATGCCCTTCACGAAGCTCGCCGCGCTGCCATCCAGGATCGGCACTTCCGGGCCGTCGATCTCGATCAGCGCATTGTGCACCCCGCAGCCCACCAGCGCCGCCATGATGTGTTCGATGGTCGACACCGAAACGCCCCGGGCATTCTCGATCCGGGTGCAGAGCGGGGTCTGGTTCACCGCGTCCCAGCGCGCCGGCACGAGGGCATCCCCAACGGCGATATCGCTGCGCTTGAACCAGATGCCATGCTCGGCCGAAGCCGGATGGATCGTGGCCCGCGCAGGTTTGCCGGAATGAAGCCCTACACCAGTAAAGCTTACGGGGGTTTTGATCGTGGTCTGCACGAAAATCCTCAGGGTGTCGCAGGCTGTTCCTGCAATCTGACGGGAACGTAAAGGAAGGGGTGCCAGCCCTCAATTCAATCTTTGTAACGGTATGAAACATCCCCCCGGCGGGATCGGCGGATAACCGCCACACATGAGCCAACCCCCTGCCCCGAAAAGAAAAAGCCGCCCATCGGGCGGCTTTTCCGGATCAGTTGTGACCTTGGGTCAGTTGGCCTGACGGCGCAGGAATGCGGGGATTTCGATCCGCTCCTGCTCGGCTTCGTCCTCTGCGGACGGTGCCGGCGCGTGGCGCTGTGCCTGCACCTGCGGCTGCTGGCGCGGCGGTTGCTGCGGCTGTTCGGCGCCATGCCCGGTCATCCGGTTGATAAGCGAGTTGATGCCGAACCGCGGCTTCTCGGCTTCGTTGCGCGGCGCGGCGGCGGGCTGCTCCGGTGCCGGATCGGCGCGGCGGTTGGCAGTTGCCTGCGGCGCACGCTGCACAGCGGCCTGCAGACGGGCCAGCGCATCCGGGCTCGGCGTGCCGGGGGCCGGGGCACGGGGCGCCACGAACTCCTCGGGCTCGGCCTCGAGCGCATCGGGCTGCGGCTGGAACTGCGCCACCCGCGGCTGATAGGCCGGCGGCGGCAGGTCATCCTGCACCTGCGCGGCAACCTGCGGCGCGTCTTCGCCAAAGATGTCTTCCATCTGGTCCTCGGCAGCGGCGGCCTCGGCATCCTCCAGATCCTCGAACAGCGACGGCTCCTCGGCGGCGCGCGCCGCCACCTGCGGCTGCGGTGCCTCGGCAAACTCGTCCTGCGGCTCTTCCGCCGACACGGTGGGCTTCAGCGGCTCGGCCAGCGACCGGCGCGGCACCGGAACGTCATGCACGATCGCGCTGGCATCGATACCCGTGGCGACGACGCTCACCCGCATCATGCCCTCCATGCCCGTATCCAGCGTGCTGCCGACGATGATGTTGGCGTCCGCGTCCACTTCCTCGCGGATGCGGTTGGCGGCCTCGTCCAGCTCGAACAGGGTCAGGTCGTGCCCGCCGGTGATGTTGATCAGAACGCCCTTGGCGCCTTTCAGGCTGATCTCGTCCAGCAGCGGGTTGGCAATCGCCTTCTCCGCGGCCTGCGTGGCGCGATCCTCGCCGGTGGCTTCGCCGGTGCCCATCATCGCCTTGCCCATCTCGTCCATCACGGCACGCACATCGGCAAAGTCCAGGTTGATCAAGCCCGGCCGCACCATCAGGTCGGTCACGCCCTTCACACCCTGGTAGAGCACGTCGTCAGCCATGCTGAACGCTTCGGTAAAGGTGGTTTTCTCGTTGGCCAGGCGGAACAGGTTCTGGTTCGGAATGATGATCAGCGTATCGACGACCTTCTGCAGCGCCTCGACGCCGTCCTCGGCCTGGGTCATGCGCTTGCCACCTTCGAACTGGAACGGCTTGGTGACAACGCCAACCGTCAGAACGCCCAGTTCACGCGCGGCCTGTGCGATGATCGGCGCGGCGCCCGTGCCGGTGCCGCCGCCCATGCCGGCGGTAATGAAACACATATGCGCGCCCGCCAGGTGATCGACGATCTGTTCGATCGATTCCTCGGCGGCTGCGGCGCCGATGCTGGCCTTGGCGCCCGCGCCCAGACCCTCGGTTACCTTCACGCCCATCTGGATCTTGTTCGACGCCTGGCTTTGCTGCAGCGCCTGCGCGTCGGTATTCGCGACCACGAAATCAACGCCCTCCAGCGCTTTTTCGATCATGTTGTTGACCGCGTTGCCACCGGCGCCACCCACACCGAAAACGGTGATCCGGGGCTTCAAATCTTCCTGTCCGGGCATGGTGAGGTTCAAAGTCATTGCTACTGTCCGCCTGATTTGTTGACCCGCCAAAGCGGGTTTTTTCTGCCTGTTCCGCTCTTCTCTTAACCTTTGGCGCCCCAATCGTCACCAAAAAAACACGGGAAAACCACAAAATATCGTCAAAAAACGCCCAACTTACGCGGTATTTCGCCGATCTGCGCAGATATTGCGGGTCATCGCATTACTGACACAAATATACGATTCCCCTCGCGGAATCTGCAAAGATCGCGCGAGTCGCAGTTCGAGTTTGGTTTTTGGGGTCCCTGCTCGACCCTCGGTCACGTCTCTTTCGGACGATATTTAATAATCTTATCACTCCAATTCCGTGCTGTCACCCGCGAAGACAACGGCTCATGGCATGATTGTTGACTCACGCGCACAAGTTACTTAACATGTTAATTGAACTGGGAGGAGCAATCGACGTGCCGCATTTCAGCATCGAGTATTCGGCCAATCTCGAAGACATGGTCGACATCGCCGCGCTTTGCGATCACCTGCGCCGCGCGGCCATCGAAACCGGCGTTTTCCTCGTGCCCGGCATCCGCGTCCGCGCCTTTCGCGCCGCCCATGTCTCGATCGCCGATGGCGATGACAAACACGCCTTCCTCGATCTCTCGGTCCGCCTGCGCGGCGGCCGCGATCTCGATACCCGCAAACGCGCCACCGACCATATCTTCAAGGCCCTGCAGGCGTTCATGGCCCCTGCTCTGGCCCGCCATTCCATCGCGCTCTCGATGGAAATGCGCGACATCGACCCAGACCTCAGCCCAAAAACCGGCACCATTCGCGACCACCTGAAAGAGACCTGACATGTCCGAGCTTCAAGACAACATCGCCAAGGCGCAAACCTACCTCGCCCGCTTCAAGGAAACCGGCGTGATGAACCGCATCGGCGGCGCCGACCGCCCCGCCGCCTCGGGCGCCAGTTTCGACAACCACTCGCCAGTGGACGAGGCATTCCTGTGCAAGGTCGCCCGCTCGGACGCCGCCGATATCGACGCCGCCGCCCAGGCCGCGCATGAGGCCTTCCCGGCTTGGGCCGCGATTTCCGGCGCCGAACGCAAGAAGATCCTGCACAAGATCGCCGACGCCATCGTCGCCCGCGCCGAGGAGATCGCCTTCGCGGAATGCCTCGACACCGGCCAGGCCCTGCGCTTCATGCAAAAGGCCGCCCTGCGCGGCGCTGAAAACTTCCGTTTCTTCGCCGACCGCGCGCCCTCGGCCCGCGATGGCCAGACGCTCCCCTCGCCCACGCTGATGAACATCACCACCCGCGTGCCGATCGGCCCGGTGGGCGTCATCACGCCGTGGAACACGCCCTTCATGCTCAGCACCTGGAAAATCGCACCCGCCCTCGCCGCCGGCTGCACCGTGGTGCACAAACCGGCGGAGTTTTCGCCCATCACCGCCCGCATCCT
This sequence comes from Marimonas lutisalis, assembly GCF_005434965.1. Classification (GTDB taxonomy): domain Bacteria; phylum Pseudomonadota; class Alphaproteobacteria; order Rhodobacterales; family Rhodobacteraceae; genus Marimonas_A; species Marimonas_A lutisalis. The sequence continues at coordinate 615,667 of NZ_SKCI01000001.1, read as the reverse complement.
GCTGGAAATCGCCGAAGAGGCCGGCCTGCCGCCGGGCGTTTGGAACCTCGTCAACGGGTTTGGCGAAGACGCGGGCCGCGCGCTCACCGAGCATCCGAAAATCAAGGCCATCGCCTTTGTCGGGGAGTCGAAAACCGGCTCGATGATCATGAAACAGGGCGCCGACACCCTCAAACGCGTGCATTTCGAACTGGGCGGCAAGAACCCGGTCGTGGTCTTCGACGATGCCGACCTCGACCGCGCCCTCGATGCGGCGATCTTCATGATCTATTCGCTGAACGGCGAACGCTGCACCTCGTCCTCGCGGCTCCTGCTGCAATCCACGATCGCCAGCGACTTCATCGAAAAGCTGAAGAAACGCGTGGAAAACATCCGTGTCGGCCACCCGCTCGACCCGAAAACCGAGGTCGGCCCGCTTATCCACAAGACCCATTTCGACAAGGTGACCAGCTATTTCGACGTGGCCCAAAAGGACGGCGCCACCATCGCCTGCGGCGGCACCCGCGTGGGTGACACCGGCTGGTTCGTCGCCCCCACACTCTTTACCGGCGCGTCCCAGGACATGCGCATCGCGAACGAAGAGATCTTCGGCCCCGTCCTCACCGCCCTCACGTTCGAGACCGAGGACGAAGCGCTCGAAATGGCCAATGCCATCGAATACGGCCTCACCGGCTATGTCTGGACCAACGATCTCACCCGCGCGCTCCGCTTTACCGAAAGGCTCGAGGCCGGCATGATCTGGGTGAACTCGGAAAACGTCCGCCACCTGCCCACCCCCTTCGGCGGGGTCAAGGCATCCGGCATCGGCCGCGATGGCGGCGACTGGTCGTTCGAATTCTACATGGAGCAGAAACATATCGGCCTGGCCACCGGCCAACACAAGATTCCGCAACTGGGACTCTGAGGAAACGCGCAGACACGAGCATTTTCAGGAAAAGTGGTTTCCGGTTTTCCGTTCGAAAATGCGACCCAAAAAACGGGAGGAGACCATGGGAGAGATCGTTCTCGCTGCCAAATGCACCCACGTGCCCACCATGCTCATGTCCGAGCAGGAGGGCCCTTTAAAAGGCACCCGCCAGCCCGCCATCGACGGGCATATGGAAATCGCCCGCCGCGCCCGCGCGCTCGGCGCCGACACGGTGGTGATCTGCGATACCCACTGGGTGATCAACGCAGGCTTTCACATCAACGCCAACGCCCGCTTCGAGGGGCTGTTTACCTCGAACGAGTTTCCGCAGTTCATTCAGGACCTGCCCTACGCCTATGACGGCAACCCAGGCTTGGGCGACGCGATCGCCAAATCCGCCAGCGACAAGGGCGTTTTCACCCTCTCCCACCATCTCGACAGTCTCGAGTTGGAATACGGCACGCTGGTGCCCATGCGCTTCATGTCGCGCGAACATGAAATGAAAGTGGTCTCTATCGCCGCATGGTGCACCGTGCACGACCACGATGAATCCCGCGTCATCGGCGAAGCCATCCGCGACGCGGTCGAAGCCAGCGACTCCAAGGTCCTGCTCGTCGCCTCGGGCTCGCTCAGCCACAAGATCTGGCCGAACAAGGACTACGCCGCCAATAACGGCACCTTCACCATCTCGTCCGAGTTCAACCGCCAGATGGACCTGCACGTGCTCGACATGTGGCAGCGCGGCGATCACGCCACCTTCCTGAAAATGCTCAAGGATTATGCCGATCACTGCTGCGGCGAAGGCTCGATGCATGACACCGCCATGCTTTACGGCGCGCTCGGCTGGGATCAGTATGACGGCAAATGCGAGGTCGTGACCGAGTATTTCCCCTCGTCCGGCACCGGCCAGACCAACGTCATCTTTCCCGTGTAGGGTGGGGTTTCACCCCACCGCACCGCCAAAGGAAACGCACCATGCCTATCCCCGCCCCGAACCTCTACCCGGAATTCAACATCGTCCGGCTCAGCCATGTCGAACTGGTGGTCACCGATCTTGCCCGCTCCCGCGCCTTCTACGTCGATACGCTCGGCCTGCAGGTCACGGACGAAGACAGCGAAACTATCTATCTCCGCGCGATGGAGGAACGCGGCCACCATTGCCTCGTCCTGCGCAAGGGTGAGGCGCCTTGCGCCCGCGATCTCGGCTTCAAGCTCTATTCCGAGGACGACCTCGACCGCGCCGCCCGATTTTTCGCAGAAAAATCGCTCCCCGTGGACTGGGTCGACCGCCCTTACCAGTCGCGCACCTTCCGCACCCGCGATCCGCACGGCATCCCGCTGGAATTCTACGTGAAAATGGATCGCCTGCCGCCGATCCACCAGAAATACGCGCTCTACAAGGGCGTCAAACCGCTCCGGATCGACCATTTCAACGTCTTCTCGCCCAATGTCGACGAAAGCGTGGCCTTCTACAACGATCTGGGCTTCCGCGTGACCGAGTATACCGAGGACGAGGAAAGCGGCCGCCTCTGGGCCGCCTGGACCCATCGCAAGGGCGGCGTGCATGACATCGCGTTCACCAACGGCACCGGCCCGCGCCTGCATCACACCGCCTTCTGGGTGCCCACGCCGCTCAATATCATCGACCTTCTCGATCTCATGGCCACCACCGGCTGGGTCGCCAATATCGAGCGCGGCCCCGGCCGCCACGGCATCTCCAACGCCTTCTTTCTTTATATCCGCGATCCCGACGGTCACCGGATCGAGATCTACTGCTCCGACTACCAGACCGTCGATCCCGATCTCGAACCGATCAAGTGGGACCTCAAGGATCCCCAGCGCCAGACCCTCTGGGGCGCCCCCGCCCCACGCTCCTGGTTCGAGGAAGGCTCGCTTTTCGAGGGTCAGGAGCCCGTCCCGGCCCAGCTCAAGGCCCAACCCATCATCGCCCCCTGAAAGGACAGCCCATGTGCGACACCACCCAAGGCACCGCCACCGGCGACGTCCTGATCAACAATGGCCGCGTGCGCGTCACCCGCTGGTCCTTCGCGGCAAAGGGCGACAACACCGGCTGGCACCGCCACGAACATGACTATGTCGTCGTCCCGCAATTCGACGGCACGCTCGAGATCGACCTGCCCGGCGGCGAAACCGTGACCGCCGACCTGCGCACGGGCGAGCCTTATTACCGCGAACTCGGCGTCGAACACGATGTCAAAAGCGGCAATGATTTTCCCTGTGCCTTCATCGAAATCGAACTTCTCGACCGGAAAGGGTAACCCGCATGCGCTACGCCACCGTCACCACCGACCAGGGCCGGCAATACGGCATCGTCACCGATGCGGGCTTCATCGCCCTCTCGCCCGATTATCCGCAGTGGGAAACCCTGACCGACGTCATCCGCGCCGGCGCGCTCAAGGATCTCGCCCAGGCCGCCATGGGCCGTGCCGTCACCCATGAAACCGGCCAGTTCACCTATGACATCCCCCTGCCCGACCCGGGGAAAATCATCTGCGTCGGTGTCAACTTCCCCGACCGCAACGCCGAATACAAGGACGGGCAGGAGGCCCCGCCCAACCCCTCGCTCTTCATCCGTTTCCCGCAAAGCTTCGTCGGCCACGGGCAAAACCTCGTCCGCCCGCCCGAAACACCCCAGCTCGATTACGAGGGCGAGATCGCCGTGGTCATCGGCACCGGCGGCCGCCGTATCCCCGCTGACCGGGCCTACGATCACATCGCCGCCATTACGCTCTGCAACGAAGGCACGCTGCGCGACTGGGTGCGCCATGCGAAATTCAACGTCACGCAAGGCAAGAACTGGGACCGCTCCGGCGCCATGGGCCCCTGGCTCGTCCCCTTCACCCATCCCGCACAGCTCGACGATATCCGTCTCACCACCCATGTGAACGGCGAGTTGCGCCAGGATGACCGCACCAGCCGGATGATCTTCTCCATCCCCCGCCAGATCGCATACATCTCCACCTTCACGACGCTCGCCCCCGGCGACATCATCGTCACCGGCACGCCCACCGGCGCGGGCGCCCGCTTCGATCCGCCCCGCTTCCTCGAACCCGGCGACGAGGTGCAGGTCTCCGCCGAAGGCATCGGCACGTTGGTGAACGGCGTGGAGGACGAGGCATGACCCCCGATGAGATCGCCAAGGCGGCGCACGCGCTCTTCGAGGCCGAGGAAACCGGCACACAAACCGGGCTTCTCTCGGTCGCCCATCCCGGCATCACCATGGATGACGCCTATGCCATCCAGTCCGCCCTGATCGACAAGAAAATCGCCGCTGGCCGCTCCGTCATCGGCTGGAAAATCGGCCTCACTTCGCGCGCCATGCAACAGGCGCTGGGCATCACCACCCCCGACAGTGGCGTGCTCCTCGATGACATGGCCTTTGCCAACGGCGCCACCATCCCCGCCGGCCGCTTCATACAGCCCCGCATCGAGGCCGAAATCGCCTTCGTCATGAAGGCCCCCCTCCGCGGCGCCGCGACCCGCGAAGAGATCCTCGCCGCCACCGACTACGTGGCCCCCGCGATCGAAATCCTCGATACCCGCATCCTGCGCGCCGATCCTGCCACCGGCCAACCGCGAAAAATCTTCGACACCATCGCCGACAATGCCGCCAATGCCGGCATCGTGCTGGGCGACGGCCGGTTCGACCCGGCCACCGAAAACCTCCGCTGGGCCGGCGCCATCGTCTCGGCAAACGGCACGGTCGAGGAAACCGGCCTCGGCGCGGGCGTTCTGGGCGATCCAGTCATGGGGATCGTGTGGCTGGCCGAACGGATGACTCAATACGGCCAGTCGATCGAGCCGGGCCAGGTCATCCTCTCGGGCAGCTTCATCCGCCCACTCGAATGCCCGCCCGGCACCGAGATTGACGCCGATTTCGGCCCCTGGGGCCACGTCACCTGCCACTTCGCCTGACCTCCACGTCACCTGACCCGCCCCTTCATCTTGCTGCAAATATCCCGGGGGATGGTGCAAAACGCCCTGCGTTTTGCACCTTGGGGGCTGGCCCCCGCATCGACGCTGCGGCCAGGCGCGCCATGTCACTTCACGCCGATCCCGTTGGCCCTCTGCACGTCGCGCACATACGCCGCGATCAACAGCGCATCTTCCTGGGTCAGCCCCGCCACCGGCGCCATGTCCCCGAACGGCCAGTGATGCGCCCGCACGCCCTGCGTCACCGCGAGGACGAAGGCGTAATCGGCGTGATGCGAAGGCTCGTAAATCTTGTGGATCAACGGCGGCCCGCTGCCATTCACGCCTGCGGCGTTCCGCCCATGGCACGCAATGCAATTGGCCTCGAAGAGCACCCGGCCCGCCTCCGCCTCGGCGCTCAGCCGCGCGGGCAGCGCGGGCGCCACGATCGCCGCGCCCGCGGCGATCCGACCCAGATCCGTGCTCGTCATCGCGCGCGGCACCGCCTCGCCCGGCCCCGGCGCCCGGCCGATCCACCAAAGCCCCGCCGCCGCCGCGATTACGATCGCCGCGCCGATCCCCTGTTTCAGGTTCATTTCGTCCCACCGGTCCTTTTGCGCACGCCGCTCTTGCGCCCCTCCCACGCAGGAAGGTCAAGTGCGCGCGCCCAGGAACCGCCCCGCCACGTCGCCCGCCATCCACGCCACCCGGCCACCGGCGAAGGTCGCCACCAGCCGGCCACTGTCGCGCTCCAGCACCACGAAATCGGCGCGCTTGCCCGGCGCCAGCGTCCCGCGATCCTCCAGTCCCAGAAGCCGCGCAGGCCCCTCCGACACCAGCGCCCAGGCCCCCGCCAGGTCGACAACGCCCGCCTGCTCCAGAAACAACGCCGCGCGCCACAGCGACGGGTAGTGATAGTCCGAGGCCAGCGCATCGCACAGCCCCATCGCGATCAGGTCGAGCGCCGAGGCATTGCCCTTGTGCGAGCCCCCCCGCATCACGTTCGGCGCCCCCAGCACGATCCCGTCGCCGCCTGTGCGCGCTGCTTCCGCCGCCTCTGCGGTCTCGGGAAACTCGGATATTCCGGCCCCCCGCGCCCGCCACGCGGCGCGGTCCCCGGCCGTGTGGTCGTCATGACTGCCTAATCGCACCCCCCGCGCCGCCAGCCGGTCGGCCAGCGCCGCCACCGCGCCGGGCACCTCTTCCCTGCGCGCGTGCATCTCCTGCATCAGCGCGAGTAGCGCCTCGGGGCTGCGCCGCGATTTCAGCGCCGTGCCTGCCAGCCGCGCCGGTTTCCTGCCGGCGGCCAGACGGTCATGCGGCAGGTGGTCGTTGAACACCACGTAGTCGACATCATGCGCCGCCACCAGCGCCTCGAAGGCGTCATAGTCGTCCAGCAGGTGCGTCTCCAGCCGTAGCTGCACCCGCAGGTCACTCTCGACCCGGTCGCGCATCGCCGCCAGCGCGTCCAGCATGTCGCGGGCAAAGTCCGGCCCGCGCAGCCCCCCCTCCCAGCTGAAGAACTGCGCCAGGACGGCTGTGGTGATCCCGTTCGCGGCCAGCTCCGCGGCGCAGGCCTCCAGCCCGCCGGCCATGTCCTTCATCGCGCCCCGCCGCGGCGCGACGTGCCGCTCGAACCCGTCGCCATGAATGTCGACGATCCCCGGCAGCACCGTGTAGCCCGACAGGTCCACCGCGCGCGCGTCGGCCTGCGGGGCGATCACGCCCGCGGCCAGGGCCAGGTCACCCTCACCCATCCCCTCGGGCCACAGCACCTGCGCCCCGGTCAGTCTCAGGCTCAGGCTCACTCGTCCTTCCCCCAGACCAGGTCGCTCAGCCCCAGTTCGGGGTCAAATTTGCCGTGTTTCAGGAAATGCACCACCTGCGCGATCACCACCGGGCTGTTCATCAGGAAGGTATGCGTCACCGGCAGTACCAGGTGGTCCTTCATCCCCTCCACCCTGGTCGAGGCGACCGACACCTTGCCGTCATCCGGCCCGGGCAGCAGCACCGAATAGGCCGGGCTCAGGCTGCGGTCGCCCGCGATAACCCCCAGCTCGAAATCGACCGGCCCCAGGTGCTGGGGCAGCGCATCCGGCCCCGTGCCCAGCTGCATCCCCGCCGGCCCGTTGACCCAGCCGAAAACCGCGATATCGCCCAGCTTGTCCACCAGTTCCGAGCCGTGATTGGGCGGGGCCAGCATCACCACCCGGCCCAGCTTGGGCGGTGTGTAGGTCTTCAGCCAGGTGCGCACCAGGATGCCCCCCATCGAATGGGTGACGAAATGCACGTTCTGATCGCCGCAATCGTCCACCGCCCGCGGCAGCGTCTTCACCACCAGCGAAACGATGGTCTCTTCCGTCGACGGGTACCCCGGCCGCACCACCTTGTAGCCTTCGTTCTCCAGCACCTCCTGCATCAGCAGGAACGAGTTTTCCGTCCGCGCCAGCCCGTGCAGCAGGATCACGCAGTCGGCCCGCGCCGCCACGGGCAGAAACATCAGAAGGGCAATCAACCATCGCATAATGCTTGAGATACGCTCAAACCCGTGACTATGAAAGACCGCATGACGTCACGCCCCATCCGCCTCGCCACCCGCGCGCTCATCCTGCAGGACAACCGGCTCTTGCTGGTCAACGCCTTTCCCGGCCCCGAGGCGACGCTCTGGTGCGCGCCCGGCGGCGGCATGGAAAAACACGCCTCCATGCCCGAAAACCTCGCCCGCGAGGTGTTCGAGGAAACCGGCCTGACGATCGCCGTCGGCCCGCCCGCGCTCGTGAACGAGTTCCATAATCCCGAGGACGGCTTTCACCAGGTCGAGGTGTTCTTCCGTTGCACCGTCACCGACGGCGCGCTGTCAGACAGCTGGACTGATCCCGAGGGCATCGTGCATCGCCGCCGCTGGTTCACGCGCGACGAGATGTCGAAGATCCGCTTCAAACCCGATGCCCTGCCCGGCGCGGCCTGGGACGGCGCGGCCTGCGCCTATGACCCCCTGGAACGGCTGGTAAAGGCGTAATTGGCCAGCGCCACGCCCCCCAGCACCAGCGCCGAGGCCAGCACGATCCGCAGGTTCAGCGCCTCGCCCAGCAACACGATCCCCCCGGCAAGCGCGATCACCGGCACGGTCAGCTGCGCCACCGCCGCCCGGCTGGCGCCCAGCGCCGGCAGAACGCTGTACCACAGCGCATAGCCCAGCCCCGAGGTCACGGCCCCCGACACCACCGCCAGCGCTGCCCCGGCGCCGTCCACCCCGTCCGGCCGGATCAGCCAGATCAGCAGCCCCACCGGCATCGCCCACAGGAAATTCGCCGCCGTCGCCGCCAGCGGGTCACGCGCGCCGCGCCCGATCAGCGAATAGACGCCCCAGCCCAGCGCCGCCGCCGCCATCAGGCCCGCGCCCATCGCATCTGGCGCCGCGCCGCCCGCTGGCCACATCAGATAACCCAGCCCCGCCAGGCTCAGCCCCGCGCCCAGCCAGCGCTGCACCGGCACCGCCTCGCGGCTCAGGATCGCGCCCGCGAACATCGTCACCTGCACCCCGCCAAAAAGGATCAGCGCGCCCACCCCGGCCGGCAGGCTGAGATAGGCAAAGGAAAACCCCAGAACGTAAAGCGCCAGCGCCGCCGGCCCGCCGGCCCCGGTGCGCCAGCGCGGCGCCCCGCTGCGCCACGCCACCAGCAGGGCCAGCATCCCGGCCCCCGCCGCCAGCCGGATCGCGGCAAAACTCGCCGGTCCCGTCCCGCCCGCATCAAGCGCCAGGCGGTTCAGGATCGAATTGGCGGCAAAGGCCACCATCGTCAGCGTTGTCAGCAGGAAAAGGCGCATCGCGGCAGTCTAGGCGACCGCCGGGTGCCCGTCTACAGAACACACCCTGGCCTGACCTGGCCGGTGCTTACTTGAACAGCCTGTAAAGCCCCGAAATCGTATCCGCCAGGTCGAGAAGATTGTCGCCGTCGCGCGTGATCGACAGGCCCCGCCGGCGCATGGTCAGGAAAACTTTCACGATCCCGACCAGGGCGAAAACCGGGAACACATGCCATTTGATGTCATAGGCAAACTGCGGCACCTGCACATAGGCCGCGGCCATCAGGATCGCCAGCGCCGCGTAGATGACCCAGAACACCACGTCGCTGTCCTCATCCTCGTCCTCCGGGACATGCCCGGCCTGGCGGCGGGCTTTTCCACGCATCCCTTGCAGCTCAGAGTCGAAGCGGCGCTCGGTCAAATCCTGCCGCGACCGGTCCTCGATCTTGGCCAACCGATCCTCAAAGCTCATCTGTTCCATGGGTCTCACCTTCACTTGCCACGCCCCCATGGTTAGCGGGCAAATCTGGCAAACTTTTGCGAAAGGTGAGGAAATAACCGGAATTCGCTGAATGGTTGCGTCACACCCGGGGCATCCCCGGGTGCTGCATTCAATACGGGTTCTTCGCGCCGCGGTCCTCGCTCAGGCTCTGCTGCTTGCGCTCCACCAGCATCTCGATCGCGTCGGCCAGGTGCACTTCCCCGATGTTGTAGTCACCGCGCTCGACGCGCAGCCTGTGCGCCTCGATCATCACGTCGGCATGGGTGCAGCCCACCGGCGGCTCGAACTTGTAGGTCGCCAGCTCGATCAGCAGGCCCAGCGGATCCTTGAAATAGATCGAGTCCATGAAGCCGCGGTCCTTCACCCCTGAATGCCCGATACCGCGCGCCTCCAACCGCTCGATGGCTTGCGAAAACGTCGCCCGGCTCACGTTGAACGCCAGGTGATGCACACAGCCCGGCTCGGTCGGCGTGCGGCGGCGGTCCGGCGTGCGGTTTTCATTGGTGAAGATGGTGATCAGCCGCCCGTCGCCCGGATCGAAATACAAATGCCCCTCGTCGGGGTTGTCCAGGTTCGGCTGGTCGAACACGAACGGCATGCCCAGCACCCCTTCCCAGAAGTCGATACTGGTCTGCCGGTCGGCGCCGGTCAGCGTGATGTGATGCACCCCCTGGGTCTGGATCTTGCGCATGTTTCCTGTCTCCTTTGCATTCCATTTAGGAAAGATCGCGCATCCTGTCGCCCTGCATGCGCGCAAGGGGTCTGCGCATCAAAGCGCAGAAAACGCCGTCGGATAGACCAACTCGGCCTCCGGCACGTCACTGCCGGGCCCCGCCAGCAGCGTATGTTCCACCGGATAGGGCGAACTCAGCCGCGCGGCGCGCGCCTGCGAAAACCCGCCACGCTCGTAGAACCCGACTTCGCCCAGAACCACCACGGTGTTCCCCGAAATCCTGGCCCATTCGGTCAAAAGGCCCATCATCCGCCGCCCGATGCCCTTGCCCTGCAGGTCAGGGCGCACCGCCACCGGCGCCAGGCACAGCCACCCCTTGGGCTTCACGAAATGGCTCAGCGCGTAATAGGCCGCGATCCCGTCCTCGCCCGGGATCACCATCTCGCCCGCAATCGCGCCCTGCTTGCGCAAGAGCCGCACCAGCCGCGCCTCGTCATTGCCGCCAAACGCCTTCTGCAACAGCCGTTCGACCTCCGCCTCCTCGCCGGCCCGCATCTCGCGCATGAAATCGTGGGATTGAACCATGGTCGCTCCTTTCATGCTCCACCCTACCGGGCGGGCAGGAAAGGGAAAGGCCACCATCGCGTTCAGAGCGAACAGCTCAGCCGCCTGCGGCGGTCCGGCAACGGCCCGTCCCGCGCATCAGCTGCGCAGCGCCGCCCTCGGGTTCATAGGGAAATTTCTTCAGCCAGCGTTCGATGGTCCTGATCAAAAGCGCATCTCCGCTCAGAAACAAGGCTCCCGCGTCACACTCGCGGGCGACCGTGCTGCGCCCGGTCAGGACCGCCGCCAGCGAGACCGAGTCGGTTTCGACATAGAGGTCCACGTCATAGCCCGGGATAGCGGTGCAAACTTCTACCGCCGTCCCGTCCTGGATCAACGCCCAGTAGGTGTCATAGTCCAGGCCCTCGTCTGCAAAGCGGAACTGCATGACGATCCGGCGCCGGGGCAACTCCTCGACGGCGATCCGCTTGCGCATCTGCCACATCAGGCCCGATACGTCGATATCACACAGGACGGTCTCGGCCTCGACATGTTTCTGCGCCCACATCGCCAGCGCGTTCAGCGCCGGTTCGAGATCAATGGCCGATTGGGTGCGGATGTAATCCACGCTGCCGGTCGCCGGATCCTCGACCCGTTCCACCAGGCCAAAGGCTTCAAGTTCCTTCAGCCGCCGCGTCAAAAGCGCCGGTGAGATATTACCTATCCCCCGCCGCAATTCGTTGAACCGGGTCGAACCCGCCCACAGCTCCGTCAGGATCGGGATCGTCCATTTCGGTTCCAAAACCTGGCAGGCATGGGTGATCGGGCAGATCATGCCGTAAGGGCCATTTGACATCGTCAGCACCTCCTTGGTCACAGCCTAGCCGAAACCCTTTCCTCCGATCCAGTTCACGATGTGTAGCGGGGGCGGTTCATCCCCTGCACTACCCGCAGGCCAAGCCTCTCCGGCAGGCTGGACACATCGACAATCCAACCACCCGCCAAGGAAAGGTATCCACCATGACCCTGATCACGACGAACCACATCACCCGCAGCCCGCAGCCGGAATTCGCACGCTTGCACCTATCCGCTCTGCTGCGCCGTATCGTACGGCGGATGCAGTTGCCGGCGCGCCGCAAATCCTGCGACGGCCGCCTCACGCGGCTGCCCGCCCCCGGAACACCGTCCAGCATCTCGCCCAGCACCGACGCGGCGCTGCGCCTTGCGCTGAAATCCGGCGCCAGTGCGGGCAATTTCTGATCCGTCCGCCCAACGAAAAAGGGGCCGCGAACCGCGGCCCCTTTCCCTTTGTCCTGACAGGACGGCTTACATCATGCCGCCCATGCCGCCCATGTCGGGCATGCCACCGCCGGCGGCTGCGCCTTCCTTGGCGGGCTTGTCGGCCACCATGGCTTCGGTGGTGATCAGCAGGCCGGCGACGCTCGATGCGTCTTCCAGCGCGGTGCGCACCACTTTCGCCGGGTCGATCACGCCGAACTTGAACATGTCGCCATATTCCTCGGTCTGCGCGTTGAAGCCGAACTTCACGTCGCTCGATTCGCGGATCTTGCCAGCCACCACGGCACCGTCGACGCCGGCGTTCTCGGCGATCTGGCGCAACGGTGCCTCGATGGCGCGGGCCACGATGGCGATACCGGCGTTCTGGTCGGCGTTCATGCCTTCCAGGCCTTCCAGCGTCTTGCCGGCCTGAACCAGCGCCACGCCGCCGCCGACCACGATGCCTTCCTGAACGGCGGCACGGGTTGCGTTCAGCGCGTCATCGACGCGGTCCTTGCGCTCTTTCACCTCGACCTCGGTCATGCCGCCCACGCGGATGACGGCGACGCCACCGGCGAGTTTGGCAACACGCTCCTGCAGCTTCTCGCGGTCGTAATCGCTGGTGGTTTCCTCGATCTGGGTGCGGATCTGGGCCACGCGGGCTTCGATCTCGGCCTTCTCGCCGGCACCGTCAACGATGGTGGTTTCGTCCTTGGTGATCTGGATCTTCTTGGCGGTGCCCAGCATGTCCATGGTCACCGATTCCAGCTTCATGCCCAGGTCTTCGCTGATGACCTGACCACCGGTCAGGATGGCGATGTCCTGCAGCATGGCCTTGCGGCGATCGCCAAAGCCCGGCGCCTTGACGGCGGCGATCTTCAGGCCACCGCGCAGCTTGTTCACCACGAGGGTGGCCAGCGCTTCGCCTTCCACGTCCTCGGCAATGATCAGCAGCGGCTTCTGCGACTGGATCACGCTTTCCAGAAGCGGCACCATCGGCTGCAGCGACGAGAGTTTCTTCTCGTGCAGCAGGATCATGCAGTCTTCCAGCTCGGCAATCATCTTGTCGGGGTTGGTCACGAAGTAGGGGCTCAGGTAGCCGCGGTCGAACTGCATGCCTTCCACGACGTCGGTCTCGGTTTCCAGACCCTTGTTTTCCTCGACGGTGATGACACCCTCGTTGCCCACTTTCTGCATCGCGTCGGCGATCTGGCGGCCGATTTCGGCTTCGCCGTTGGCCGAGATGGTGCCGACCTGTGCAACCTCGTCGCTGTCCTTCACTTCGCGGGCAGCGGCCTTGATGGCCTCGACCACCTTGTCGGTCGCCATGTCGATGCCGCGCTTCAGGTCCATCGGGTTCATGCCGGCGGCAACCGCCTTCATGCCTTCCTTGACGATGGCCTGGGCCAGAACCGTCGCGGTGGTGGTGCCGTCGCCGGCTTCGTCATTGGTGCGGCTGGCGACTTCTTTCACCATCTGCGCGCCCATGTTCTCGAACTTGTCTTCCAGCTCGATTTCCTTGGCGACCGAAACACCGTCCTTGGTGATGCGCGGTGCGCCAAAGGCCTTGTCCAGGACCACGTTGCGGCCTTTCGGGCCCAGGGTCACCTTCACGGCATCGGCCAGGATGTTCACGCCCTTCAGCATCTTGTTGCGGGCGTCGGTATCAAACTTCACGTCTTTTGCGGACATCGTTGTTTGCTCCTAGTTAGCGTTGGAATTCAGGGATCCGGCCGATCAGCCGATGATGCCCATGATGTCGGATTCTTTCATGATCAGCAGCTCTTGGCCGTCGATCGTGACCTCGGTGCCCGACCATTTGCCGAACAGCACGCGGTCGCCGGCTTTCACGTCCATGGGGATGCGGTCGCCATCATCGTCGCGCGCGCCAGCGCCAACCGAAACAACTTCGCCTTCCGCCGGCTTTTCCTTGGCGCTGTCGGGAATGATCAGCCCGCCTGCGGTTTTCTCTTCGCTTTCGACGCGGCGAACCACCACGCGGTCATGAAGCGGAGTAAATGCCATCTTTTGGCTCCTCTCTTGAATGAGATCTCTGTTTCTCCCTAAGCCGCCCCGCCCGATTGGCACGGAGCGCCTATTAGCACTCGACTCCTCCGAGTGCTAACGGCGCATAGCTAGGGAGATGGATTGCGCGAGTCAAGACATCGATCGGGGAAATTTTGCCGGTTCGCCGGGGAATGCTCAGACCCGTCACAACGGGTCCAGCCAAGCCCGGATCTGCGCATCATGTGGGGTGCCGGGGACGGTGATCTTGTAAACGAAATACCATATGCCCCGGTTTGCCTTGCTGGCATAGACCTCCACGTTGCCGCGCCTGTACCATTGCTCGCCCGTCCACTGCGACACCCCCTTTGCCGCCTCGTCGCGATAGATCGGGTACATGTACTGGCGCGAAACGGTCAGCCAGCGAAACCGGTATTCCCGGGCCTCGGCCTCAACCTGTGCAATCCACGTATCCACGGGGCTGGTGCCATTTTCGTCCTCACGTTTCCAGCCCGGCCGCGATGTCAGCGCCTCGAACTCACCAAGTGTCTTCTGCATAAAGGCGATCTCGGGGGCATAGTGCTGCTCGAACCGCGCAATCTCCTCGTCCGGGATCGGCGGCTTGAACACACCCTCGCCCGACAACACCACCCCGACGAGAATGGCCATGCCGATGAAATTGGCAAGGAAATACAGCGCCGCCGCCTTCAGCGTGATCCTCAGCTTGCCCACATGCGCCAGGAAAGGCAGCTCCAGCGCCGTGTCGATCACCGTGAACAACAACGTCACACCGGCGGCGCGCGTTATGATCCATTCCATCGACCAGCCCTGGGCAACCGATCCCGGCAGGGCCGCCTGGAACAGCGGATAGATCACGCCCGCGAATGGCGGATAAAGCACGACCCCGAGTGCCGCGGTAAACAGGTTCGCATAAAGCGACAGGCGTACGGCCCGCCCCGCCCGCAACCCACAGGCCAGGGCCAGCGCCACGGCCTCGATCAGCACGATCAGCAGCAGCACGGGCCACGCGCCGAACTTCAGGATCCCGATGACCCATGTCATCGGGATATCCGCCATCGCGGGCGTCGCGGCCAGGCAAAGCCCGGCCATCAGCAGGAATGCGCGCGCGCGTCTCGCTCCAGTCATCACCGCCATTCTTACCACGATGCGGGGCGATGACGTTGCGCCCGATCAATATCCGTCAACGGACATCGCCGAAAAACCGATTCAGCTTCGCGCCGGAACCCGCTAGCCTGCAGCAAAGCGAAACCAGCCCAGGATAACGACCCGACGTGCGATATCTCCTGACCTTCCTGTTCCTGCTCGCCACGCCACTTCGCGCCTTCGAGTGCGGCGGCAGCGATCTCTTCACCACCATGGCCCCGCAAAAGCGCGCCGCCATCGAAACCCGCGCGGCGCAGACGCGCTATGGCGAAGGGCTCTACTGGCAGGCCAGCCGCGCCGACGGCACGATCACGCTCTTTGGCACCTACCACCTGCCCCATGCCGAAACGCAGGCGCATTTCGACCGGCTCCTGCCACGCGCGCAGGCCGCCGACATCGTCTATTTCGAAATGGCCGCGCCCGATATCGACCGCTTCCAGCGCGCCGCCTCCACCCGGCCCGATGTGATCTTCAACGCCACCGGCCCCACCCTGCCCGAGCAGCTCGAGGAGGACGAATGGCAAACCCTGCGCACCCGCCTGGCCGAGCGCGGCTTTCCCGGCTTCATGGCGGCCAAGCTCAAACCGATCTTCGTCTCGATGATGCTGGGCCTAAGCCCCTGCCAGATGCGCCGGCAGCAATCCGGCGCCAAGGGGATCGACCACGCCCTGGCCGAATTCCTGCATGCCGAAGGCCGCGATACCCGCTCGATCGAGGATTACCTGACCACCCTGAAGGTCTTTGATGCCTTCTCCCGCGAGGAACAGATCGACATGCTGCGCCTCGCGCTCGACCTGCCGCTCGATCCCGATGACATGGCCGCGACCATGTTCAACGCCTATGCCGACGGCAAGACCGCGCTCCTGTGGGAGCTCGGCCGCTCCCTCTCGATCGAATATGGCGGCCCCACCGCCGAGGCCGATTTCGCCAAGTTCGAGCGCGTCCTGCTGACCCAGCGCAACCATGCCTGGCACCAGGTGCTGCGCCAGGAGGCGCCGGGCCGCGATGTCTTCGTCGCCGTCGGCGCCGCCCACCTGCCCGGCCCCGATGGCCTGCTCACCCTGCTCGAAGGCGATGGCTACACCATCACCCCCCTTTCGTTCGACTGAAGGACCGCCCCCATGCAACTCACCGCCAACGGCATCACCCTCGAGGTCGAAGATCACGGCCCCCGAGACGCCCCCACCATGATCCTCATCCGCGGCCTCGGCACGCAGCTCGTCCACTGGCCGGCCAACTTCGTGCAGGGCTTCGTCAACGCGGGCTTTCGCACCATCACCTTCGATAACCGCGACGTGGGCCTCAGCCAGCGTTGCCCCGCCCCCGGCGTGCCCGGCGACGCCGATGAAATCACCGCCCGCGTGATGGCCGGCGAAGAGATCGCCCCGGCCTATACGCTCGATGACATGGCGCGCGACGTGACCGGGCTGATGGATACGCTGGGCATCGCCCGCGCCCATGTCTTCGGCATCTCGATGGGCGGCGCCATTGCCCAGATCCTCGCCATCGACCATGCCGACCGGATCCTCACCGATACCATCGTGATGACCGCCTGCCGCCCGCTGGTGGAACGCGGCGCCGTGCGCGATCTGCTGCCGCGCCTGCTGATGCGCCCCGAAACGCTGGACGAGGCGCAGGACAACTGGGTCGCGGGCCATGCCAGCTTCGGCTCACCCGGCTTCCCCATGGCCGAGGAAGACATCCGCGCCGAGGCCCGCCTGGCCTGGTCGCGCGGCAACGATGCCGATGGCGTCAACCGGCAGCTTCTGGCCACCATGGCGGCGCAGGATCGCCGCCCGGCGCTGAAATCCGTCACCATCCCCTGCCTGGTCATCCACGGCGTCGATGACACGCTGATCCCGGTCGAACTGGGTGCCGAAATCGCCGCCCATATCCCCGGCTCGGAATATCACGCGATCAAGGGCATGGGCCATATCATCACGCCCATGCTGGCGCCGCAGGTCGTCTCGCTCGTGGCCGATTTCATCCGCCGGCAGGGCTAGCGGTCACAGGCGCCGCCGCCCGTCCGATTTTTCGCAGAAAAATCGCCGTCCCCGCAACGCGGCGCACAGCGAAACGGCCGCCCTAGCCCGTCACTGTCGCGCCCTCGGCAATCGTGCGCGGCGCGCTGTTCAGCTTCTCGATGGCAAAACCGGCGGCGGCCTTGTAGCCGGCCATGAACGCCGCGCGCTCTTCTGCCGAGATCACGGCATCGATATCCTCGAACTCCCCGCCACAGCGTTCATCCACCAGGTTCAGCAGGCCAAACGGCCCCGCCCCGCGGTTGCGCAGGATAAGCTCCGAAACCGGGCCGCACAGCGTGTCGTCATAGGCGGCCAGCGCCTCGGCGCTCACGCCATGCGCCAGCATCTTCGCGCCCATCACCCGCGCATCGACGATCGCCTGGCTCGCCCCGTTCGACCCGGTCGGATACATCGCATGCGCCGCATCCCCCATCAGCGCCACCGCGCCATCGCGCCATGTCGGGATCGGGTCGCGGTCGATCATCGGGTTTTCATAGGCGATATCGGCGCCCCGGATCAGCTCGGGCACATCCAGCCAGTCCCAGGACCAGCCATCGAAATGATGCACGAACGCATCGATTTCGACCGGGCGGAACCAGCCGCTGTCGCGCGCGTCGGGATCGTCATAGGTCACCTCGGCAATCCAGTTGATATCGGCCATGCCGTCCGCGCCCACATGGCTGATCGGATAGATCACCATGCGTTGTCTATGCGTGCCCAGCCCGACAAAGGACGATCCCGTGCGAATGGGTTTGGCGCGCGTCGTGCCGCGCCACATCACCGCCCCGCCCCAGTGGATCGGCGGCTGATCGGGATGCATCTGCGCCCGAATGGCCGAATGGATGCCATCGGCCCCGATCAACAGCGTGCCGCTCTCGCGTTCAACCCGCCCGTCCGCGCGTTCGACAATCGCCGTCACGCCGCCGTCGGCGTTGTTCTCGTATCCCGTCACCCGCGCGCCCAGCACCACGCTCTCGGCCCCGGCGCGCTCGACCAGCGCATGATACAGCGCCATGTGGAACCTGCCCCGGTGCACCGCGTATTGCGGCCAGTTGTATCCGGCCTCCAGCCCGCGCGGCTCGGCATAGATGTCATTGCCGTTCAGCCCCACCAGCGCCCATTCCAGCGCCGGCACGCCGACCTTGTCCAGCTCTCCGGTGCCGATCCCCATGTCATAGAGCTCGCGCACGGCATTGGGTTGCAGGTTGATACCCACGCCCAGCGGGCGCAGTTCCTCGACACTTTCAAAGACCGTTGCCTTCACCCCGATCTGGTGCAGCGTCAGCGCCAGCGACAGCCCCGCAATCCCGCCGCCCGCGATCATCACCCGCGATTCACCCATCTGCCGTTCTCCCTCCTCCGTGGTGTTGCGCGCGCTCTAGCACCATCCGGCGCGCAACAACAGATGCCGCGGCGCCTCACTCCAGTGCGCGTCTTCCGGCCTCGCTCAACCCGTAAATCCCGGTTTCGACCTTCTCGAACCAGCCATAATGGTTGTCGCGCATCATCGTCGTCGCCCGCGCCACGCCGGTTTCGCGCGCCACCACCGCGCCCTTGCAGGGCCCATGCTCGGCCAGGTAGGCCGCGCATTTCATCGCGCCTTGCCGATAGGCGGTCATGATCGTCTCGCGCGCCATGCCGCCGTGGTTCGGATCGCCCTCGCGCGCGGCGAACTCCTTCAGCAGCGCCGCCTTCCTGGGCTTCGACTTGCGCGGCTGGAACGGCACCGGGTCGCAATGCGCCTGTACATGGCCATCACTCACCCGCACCGACAGAACGCCGACGCCCAGCCGCTTGCATAGTCCCATATTGCCCTTGAAGGTCCGCCAGCCCGGCTTGCCGCTCCAGCGCGGCACCGCCACGTAGACCGTATCGCTCACCGCCTGCCGCGCCACCGCCTGCTGCAACAGCGTCAGCGAAAACCCGGTTTTCAGCTCGACGATCAGCGGCTCTTCTTCCCCGCGCAGCGCCACCACGTCGGCGGCGCCCACCTCGCCCTTCACCTCATAGCCCCGGGCCTCCAGATACGCCTTCACCGGCGGGTAAAGATCGGTTTCCGTTGGCTTGCCCATGGCGCGAGACTAGCCGCCGTGTGCCCCTTGCGAAAGCCCCGCCGCGCGCCGCGTTAACCTTAACGCGCGTTAACCCGGGCCGATTTCCCCGGCAGCCGGAAGGCAGCCGGGGGGTGCACGCAGATCACCCCCCGATTTTCGACCGCGCGGTGGCGTTAACCCACCCATGCCGCAGCGCGGCAAATTCGCGCCCCAGCCCCCCGTGACAAGCGCGCCCGCGCGGCCTATAAGGCGCGCAAATTCACGATTTCCGAAGGACTGACCCGCCATGACCACGCTTGTTTTCGGCCATAAATCGCCCGACACCGACTCCACCGGATCGCCCATTCTCTGGGCCTGGTATCTCAATGAAATCAAAGGGGTGGAGGCCGAACCTGTTCTTCTGGGTGAACCCAACACCGAGGCGGCCTTCATGCTGACGCGCTGGATGCTCGACAAGCCCGAGATCATCTCCGACGTCGCCGACGACCAGCCCTGCGTTGTCGTCGACACCAACAACCCCGCCGAGCTGCCCGCCAACATCAACGGCGCGGACGTGCGCGAGATCATCGACCACCACAAACTCGTCGGCGGCCTCGAAACCCGCGGCCCCATCGACATCACCATCCGCCCGCTGGCCTGCACGGCGACGATCATGATCGACAAGATCGGCAATGATTACAGCAAGATGCCGGATGACATGAAAGGCGCGGCGCTTACCTGCATTCTCAGCGATACGCTGGAATTCCGCAGCCCGACCACCACAGATCACGACCGCGAAGTAGCCGAGAAACTGGCCGCCGACCTCGGCATCTCGATCCCCGACTACGCCGCCGAGATGTTCGCCGCCAAATCCGACGTGTCGGCCTTCTCCGATGCCGAGCTGATCCGCATGGACAGCAAGGAATACGAGGTTTCGGGCACCAAGTTCCGCGTCTCGGTGCTGGAAACCACCGCCCCCGCCACCGTGCTCGACCGCAAGGACAGCCTGATGGCCTCGATGGCGGATGTGGCGAAAGAAGACGGCGTTGACCAGGTCCTGCTTTTCGTCGTCGACATCCTGAACGAAGAGGCCACGCTGCTGGTGCCGAACGACCTGGTGAAAACCGTCGCCAAGAAAAGCTTTGGCGCAGATGCGAGCGGCGACACCGTGGTGCTGCCCGGCGTCATGTCGCGCAAAAAGCAGATCATCCCGAACCTGGCGGTGTAATCTGTTGAAATCCCGCACGAAAGGGCGCCGCATCGGCGCCCTTTCGTCATTTCCGGGGGCCTCATGATCGACACGCTGGCCAAGATCACCCTCGCGCCTCTGCTCGTGGCCCAGGCCCTGCAGGTCCGGCGCCGCGCGCTCATCCTGCCGGAACCGCCCGGCCCGCGGCAGGGCCGCATCGGCACCGGCGCGCCCTTGCGCCTTCTGATCCTTGGCGACAGTTCCGCCGCCGGCGTTGGCGCAACGGATCAGGCCCGCGCCCTCTCGGGGCAGCTGGGCAGCCTGCTTTCCACCGAATACGCGCTCGACTGGCGCCTGCTCGCCCGCACCGGCGACACCACGCGCAACAGCCTGCACCGCCTGCAGACCATTGAAGATACAACCAAATTCGACGTCGCGATCATCGCGATCGGAGTCAACGATGTCACCCGGTCGGTGCCGCTCCCGCGCTGGCTGGCCGGGCAACGGGCATTGCACGATACGCTGCGCGAACGGCATGGGACGCGCCTCATCCTGCGCTCGGGCCTGCCGCCGATGGGCCATTTCCCGCTTCTGCCGCAACCGCTACGCTGGACGATGGGGCGCACCGCCCGGCGCTTCAACACCGCCCTGGCGGGGCTCTGCGCGGGCGACCCGGATCTCACTCACGTGCCGCTCGATCTACCCTTCGACGCGGCCTATGTCGCCGAAGACGGCTTTCATCCCAGCGAACCAGCCTATCGCCTTTGGGCGGGCCTGCTCGCACAGGAGCTGCGCGATCATCCCACCCTCGCCTGAGCGCGAAAAGAAAACACCCGCGGACGAAACCGCGGGTGCCTTCGACAAGTCTTGCCCGGGCTTAGTTGCGACCGTGGCCACCGCCGCCTTGGCCGCCACCATTTCCGCCGCCACCGTGGCCACCCCCGTTGCCAGCGCCAGCTGCACCACCTGCTCCGGCGCCTCCACCTGCGCCGGTACTGCCCCCACCGGAGCCATCACCTTCGCCGCCGCGCCCCGCGGCGCCGCTTCCGGCCAGCGGGCTGACGTTCTGCACCATGTTGCCCAGCATCTCGTCTTCGCCCGGCGTGCCGATGCTGCGGGCCTGGTTGTCATCATGCTCTTTCGACAGAACCGTATCGTCATCGGTTGCCCAAGGATTGGCATGCGCAGCCATAAGAGGACCTGCAAGTGCGATCGTGGCGACTGCCCCAAGAATAAGTGTTTTCATTGTGTTACCTCGTGTTTTTCAGTTGTTGTGCGTGCCCCGATGGCTATCCCCGAATTGTGGCCGAAAATAGAAGGGCGTCCTAAACTGCCTCTCTAAAGCTGCGCTTTAAGCCATTCGTTTATGGCCATTTTCCGCACAGCTTTTCGCAGAATCCTGCGCATTCCACTTGCCGATTCCCGGTGGCCAAGCCCCGGGCACTGCGTCATAGATGGAAGGACGCAAATCAGGAGAACGACCCAGCTCATGACACGCATCATCAATGCCCTTTCCGACATCTCTGACCGTTACGACGTTATCTTCGTCGATCTGTGGGGCTGCGTGCATGACGGGGTCCGTGCCATCCCCTCCGCCGTCGCCGCATTGCAAGAGTATCGCCGCAAGGGCGGCACCGTGGTGCTGGTCACCAACTCGCCCAAACCGCGCGCCGGCGTCGCGGTGCAGCTCGACGGGTTTGGCGTCGCCCGCGACAGCTGGGACGTAATCGCCACCTCCGGCGATTCCGCCCGCGCTGCCATGTTCCGCGGCGTGGTCGGCCAGAAGGTCTATTTCATGGGCGAGTGGGCACGCGACGAGGAATTCTTCGAACCGCTCGAAGTGATCGACGATCCGGTCGATATCCAGCTCGTCCCGCTGCCCGAGGCCGAGGGCATCGTCTGCTGCGGCCCCTTCGACCCGATGGCCGACCCGGACGTAAACCGCCCCGATTTCCTCTATGCCAAGCAGAAGGGCCTGAAACTGCTCTGCGCCAACCCCGATATCGTGGTCGACCGCGGCGAACGGCGCGAATGGTGCGCCGGGGCGCTGGGGCGACTTTATACGGAAATGGGGGGCGAAAGCCTCTATTTCGGCAAACCCCACCCGCCGATCTATGATCTGGCACGCCGCCGCATGGCAAGCCTCGGCAAATCCGTGCCCGACTCGCGCATTCTGGCCATCGGCGACGGGCTGCACACCGACATCCAGGGGGCGATGGGCGAGGACATCGATTCTCTCTTCATCACCGGCGGGCTCGCCCGCGAGATCACCAAAACGTCGCATCAGCCCGATCCGGATGCGCTAAACGCCTATATTGAAAAGGAAATGATCTCTCCTTCCTACGCGATCGGGCAACTGCGCTAGGCCAATTTGGGGCTTGATTTTCTGCGCCTGCAAAGTAATAAAGTTCCAACACCGGGCGCGTCAGCGTCCGAAAATTGCGCAAAGCCGGAGCCTTTGGAGGGCGGAATGTTGGATAACCTGCCACGCGGAACCATCACCATCGAGGAAATCGAGATGGGGATGACGCGCCACCTGCGCAAAGTGGTCACCGACGAAGATATCGAGATGTTCGCCCAGGTCTCGACCGATCGGAACCCGGTGCATCTCGATGACGATTACGCCAACGACACCATCTTCGAAGGCCGCATCGCCCACGGCATGCTTACCGCCGGGCTCATCTCCGCGGTGATCGGCGAACAGCTCCCGGGCCACGGCACCGTCTACATGGGCCAGACGCTCAAGTTCCTCGCCCCCGTGCGCCCCGGCGACACCGTCCTGGCCGAGGTCGAGGTGATCGGCATCGACCACGCCAAGCGCCGGGTGCAGCTCGATTGCCGCTGCATGGTCAACGGCAAGAAGGTCCTGATCGGCGAGGCCACCGTGCTCGCCCCCTCGGGCAAGTTCGACTGACACGCCGCAAAAGCATCCGTACTTGCACCCGTCGCGACAGGCCGCTAACCAGCCTTCATGCGTATCATCCGCGACTATCAATTCGTTGACGCCGCCGACAAGGGCGCCTCTGCCGCCATCGGCAATTTCGATGGCGTGCATTTGGGCCACCAGTCGGTGATCGACATCGCGCGCAACGCAGGCGCGCAGACCGGCGCGCCCCTGGGCATCGTCACTTTCGAGCCGCACCCCCGCGAATACTTCGCCCCCGACGCCCCGCCCTTCCGCCTGATGAGCGCCGCCGCCCGCGCCCACCGGCTCGAAAAGCTCGGCGTCGAACGGCTCTACGAGCTCAATTTCAACGCCGCGCTCTCGGCGCTCACGCCGGACGAGTTCGCGCGCAAGGTCATCACCGATGGTTTGGGCCTCCGGCACGTGGTCGTCGGCGCCGATTTCTG
Source organism: Marimonas lutisalis (assembly GCF_005434965.1). Classification (GTDB taxonomy): domain Bacteria; phylum Pseudomonadota; class Alphaproteobacteria; order Rhodobacterales; family Rhodobacteraceae; genus Marimonas_A; species Marimonas_A lutisalis. The sequence goes on along the minus strand of NZ_SKCI01000001.1, from coordinate 592,259 downwards.
CTTTGGCAAGGGCCGCGCCGGCAATGTCGAGGATCTCCTGCGCTTCGGCGCGGAAATGGGTTTTGGTGTCACCATCGCCGAACTGCTGGAAGGCAACGGCGAACAGGTGTCCTCCACCGCCATCCGCAACGCGTTGTCCGAGGGCCGCCCACGCGACGCCGCCGCGATGCTGGGCCACTGGCACCGGATCGAAGGCCGCGTGATCCGCGGCGATCAGCGCGGCCGCGAACTGGGCTATCCCACCGCCAACATGTCGATCGACGGCCTGCACCCGCCCCGTTTCGGCGTCTATGCCGTCTTGGCCGACGTGCTCGATGGCCCCCACAAGGGCAGCTACCACGGCGCCGCCTCGATGGGCGTGCGCCCGATGTTCGGCGTGAACAAGCCCAACCTCGAAACCTTCCTCTTCGACTTCTCCGGCGATCTTTACGGCGCGACCGTCTCCATCGGCCTTGTCGACTATCTCCGCCCCGAGGAAAAATTCGACAGCCTCGATGCGCTGATCGCCCAGATGGATGCCGATTGCGCCCGCGCCCGCGAGATCCTGAAAAGCATATGAGCGACCCGATCGACCGCACCGGCCTGCGCCCGCGCTTCTGGGAAACCACGCCGCTTTCACGCCTGACCCGCAAGGAATGGGAGGCGCTCTGCGACGGCTGCGGCAAGTGCTGCCTGAACAAGCTCGAGGACGCCGATACCGGCGAAGTGGCCCTCACCCGCGTCGCTTGCCGGCTCTTCGACGACGAAACCTGCCGCTGCGCGCAATACGAGATCCGCCATCAATTCGTGCCCGAATGCATCACCCTCGATCCCTCGACGATCGAGAAACACGCCTACTGGTTGCCGCAGACCTGCGCCTACAAACTCTTGTGGCAGGGCGATCCCCTGCCCGACTGGCACCCGCTGCTTTCAGGTACCGCGCAATCGGTGCATGATGCCGGCGTGTCGATGCGCCACCGCACCGTGCCCGAATTCGAAATCGACGAAGACGACTGGGAAGATCACATCATAGAGGAGCCGACCTGATGTTCTTTGCTTCCGACAATGGCGGCCCTGCCAACCCCGAAATCCTCGCAGCGCTCACCCGCGCAAACGAAGGCTATGCCATGGGCTATGGCGCCGACGCGATCATGGACGAAGTCCGCGCGCAGCTGCGCGAGATCTTCGAGGCGCCGCTGGCCAGCATCCATCTGGTCGCCACCGGCACCACGGCGAATTCTCTTGCGCTCGCCACGCTGACCAACCCCTGGGAAACGATCTTCTGTTCGCCCACCGCGCATATCCACGAAGACGAGTGTAACGCCCCCGAATTCTACACCGGCGGCGCCAAGCTCACCCTCGCGGGTACCGAGGACAAGATGACGCCCGACGCGCTCCGCGCCGCCATCGAGGGCGAGGAAACCCGCGGCGTCCACGGCCCCCAACGTGGCCCGGTCTCGATCACCCAGGTCACCGAACGCGGCCAGGTCCATTCGCTTGAGGAGCTCAACGCACTCACCGCCGTCGCTCGCGAATACGGCCTCAACACCCATCTCGACGGCGCGCGTTTCGCCAATGCGCTTGCCGCGCTCGGCTGCACGCCCGCTGAGATGACCTGGAAGGCCGGGATCGACGCGGTCTCGTTCGGCGGCACGAAAAACGGCTGCATGGGTGTCGAAGCGGTGATCTTCTTCGATCCCGCCCACGCCTGGGAGTTCGAACTGCGGCGCAAACGCGGCGGTCACCTCTTCTCGAAACACCGCTACCTCTCGGCGCAGATGCAGGCCTATCTCGCCGATGATCTCTGGACCCGCAACGCCACAAGCGCCAATGCCGCCTGCGCCCGGCTCGCGGCCGGTCTGCGCGACCTGCCCGGCGTCAGCTTCGATTTTGAGCCGCAGGCCAATATCATCTTCCTGCACATGCCGCGCGCCACGCACCAGCGCCTGCAGGCCGCCGGCGCGGTCTACTACATCATGGCCGGCGACGTGACATCGGGCGATCCCGACGAACCCCTGCCCGCGCGCCTTGTCTGCGACTGGTCGGTCACCGACGCCACCATCGACCGCTTCATCGAAACGGCAATAGGCTAAACACACCAGCCCCTTTATCTTGCCCCAAATATCCCGGGGGTGTGGGGCTGGCCCCCACAACCTCACGCCACCACAGGCTGCTCCGGTACCGTATCCAGAAACTCCGAAATCAGCGCCGCCGTCTCGGTCGGGTGCGTGATCGGCACCATGTGCCCCGCCCCCTCCAGCGCAATATCGCGCGATCCCTTCAATCGCCGGACAATGGCGGCGTGGATCGGCTCCACGAAGGCCGAGCTCTCGGCCCCCCGAATGAGCAGCGCCGGCACGTCCAGCGCCTCGATCCGCTTGTCGCGCAGGATGCCGGGCCGGTCCTCCAGCACGGTGGCCTGGTTCGCCTGGATCAGGTGGATCTTGCTTGCCAGGAACGCCTTGTGTTCATCGGGCAATGCCTCCCACGGTCGCCCGTCGCCCCATTCGGTCATGAAAGACTTCGCCGCCGCCATCCGGTCGCCGCGCTCCAGCGCCTCGATATAGCCCGCGTTCATGTCATGATGGGTCTCGGCCAGCGCCGGGTCGTCCGCCAGCGCAGCCGCCACGAACACGCTCTCGATCATCACCAGCGACCGCACCAGGTCGGGGCGTTCAATCGCCAGTCGCAGGCCCACCGTGGCGCCGAAGGAATGGCCGATGATGTCCATCGGCCCGTCCGCGCCGATCACGTCCACCGCCATCGCCACCGACAGCTCCTGCATGTCGCGCGCGGGCGTCCAGTCGCCGCTGCGGCCATGCCCCGGCAGATCATAGGCGCGCATCGTCAGCCGCTCGCCCATGAGGCCCGCCACACCCTTCCAGGCGCCGGAATGGGCCAGCGAACAATGGATCATCAGCGCCTTGCGCGACCCCTGTCCGAACTCGGTCCAATAGGTCGGGTGACCGCCCCGCATGTCCTGCGTCATGTCACAACTCACCGGCCAGATGTGCGTCCAGGTCGGCCAGCCGGTCCTGCCCCCAGAACCGCTCATCATCGTCGCAGATATAGAAAGGCGCGCCGAATACGCCCCTTGTATGCGCCTCTTCCAGGTTGGCCGCGTATTCCTCCGCGCCCGACAGCATCCCGGAAAAACTCAGCCCCTTGTCGAATCCCGCCGCCTCCAGGCAGGCGCCGATCACCGCGTCGTCGGCAATGTCCTTCTCCTCGACCCAGCAGGCGCGCAACAGCCCATGCACCAGCGCGCCCATGTCGCCGCCGCCCGCCTTCTGCGCCGCGATGATCGCATAGGAGGATGGTGCTGCGTTGGTCGGCCAGAAGGCCGGCTGCATGTTCAACGGCAGCCCGGTCTTTTTCGAGATCCGGCGCAGTTCCTGCAGGCGGTAATCCTTGCGGCCCTGCGGCCGGTCCTGCGGGCGCGGCGCGCCCAGCCGGTCATAAAGCGCCAGAATGTCATAGGGCTTGTAGGTGATGCCCGCGCCATGCCGGCCCGCGATCTCCTCCAGCCGCGTCCCGGCGAAATAGGCAAACGGGCTCAGCGTGGAGAAAAAATAGTCGATATGTGCCACAATTTCCGTCCTTTGCGCGACTGTCGGGATGCCAAAGCTTTGCCCGACCCTAGAGAGATGCTAAGCGGTGTCAACGTCACGATTCTGTCACGGAACGCCACCGCCGGGGACCACGCAACCATGCCGACAATCAATGAACCGAAGCTCATTTCGGGCAATTCCAACATGCCTCTGGCCAAGGGTATTGCCCGTCGCATGTCGATGCACCGCGGCGTCAATACGCAGCTGGTCGATACCCGCGTCGAACGCTTCAACGACGGCGAAATTTTTGTCGAGGTCTTCGACAATGTCCGCGACGAAGACATGTTCATCATCCAGTCCACGTCGAACCCGGCAAATGACAACCTGATGGAACTTCTGATCATGTCCGACGCGCTGCGCCGCTCCTCGGCCCGTCGCATCACCGCCGTGATCCCCTATTTCGGCTATGCCCGCCAGGATCGCCGCACCAAGGCGCGCACGCCCATCTCGGCCAAGCTGGTCGCCAACATGATCGTCGAGGCCGGCATCGAACGCGTGCTGACGATGGACCTGCACGCCGCCCAGATCCAGGGCTTCTTCGACATCCCCGTCGACAACCTCTACGCCTCGCCGATCTTCGCGCTCGACATCAAGAAACAGTTCGCCAAGCAGATGGCCGACGTGATGATCGTCTCGCCCGACGTGGGCGGCGTGGCCCGCGCCCGTGAACTGGCGAAACGGATCAACGCGCCGCTCGCCATCGTCGACAAACGCCGCGAAAAACCCGGCGAAGTGGCCGAGATGACGGTGATCGGCAATGTCGAGGGCAAGCGCTGCATCATCGTCGATGACATCTGCGATACCGCCGGCACGCTGTGCAAGGCCGCCGAGGTGATCAAGGACAGTGGCGCGAAAGAAGTGCACGCCTATATCTCGCACGGCGTGCTCTCGGGCCCCGCGGTCGAGCGGATCACCAAATCGGTTATGAAATCGCTGGTCATCACCGACTCGATCGAAGCAAACGCGGCCGTGCAGGCCGCGCCGAATATCCGTATTCTGCCCACCGCCCCGCTTTTCGCCCAGGCGATCCTGAATATCTGGAACGGCACCTCGGTCAGCTCGCTCTTCGACACCGACATGCTCGAGCCGATCTACGAAGGCATTTTCTGAGGCACCTGCCGCCGCCTCAGTAAAGCTCCCAGTCGTCCTCGTTTCCGACCGGCCCGACCGCCATCCAGCCGATGCGCACCCGGGCAACCTTGGTGTCGCCCCAGGTCCGGAACACAAGGTCGAAACCATCCTCGCCCACGTTTTCGGCCTCGATGTCGGCGCGCACGTTGGTGGCGCTGTCAACGTCCCACAACGTCAGCGAACAATGCACCGCGGGCGGCTCCTTGAACGGCTCGCGGAACGCCACCCGTTTGCGGCGTTCGCGGTGGCCGGTGCCGGTCCACATCTCGCCGCCATCCTCGAAATCCTCAAAGATCGTGTCGCTGCCCTGCGCGATCCCGATGCTATGCGCGCTGATCTTCTTCATGCATCCGACCTGAATTCATCAATAACCAATACCTGCCTTAAAATTCCGGCAAAATTCGGGTATTGCAAAGGAAAAAGGCCCCGGCGCAATGCGGGGCCTTCGATTTCATGCTCTGGCGCGGGCTCAGGCGCCGACGGTGTCGCGCAGCGCCTGCAGATCGGCCAGCTGCTTGTCGGCCATGTCGCGCGCGGCACCGGTGGCTTCCGCCGCCGCGGCCGTCGCGGCCTCGATCAGCGGCTCCAGGTCCGCGGCCTTGGCATCGCCCAGCGGCTTGGCCATCTCGGCCAGGATGCTGGTCGCCTCGGCATTCACCTCGGCAAACCCGCCGGTGACCAGGTAATCGTGCTCACCCTCGGGGCCCTTGACCTTCAGAACACCGGGGCGCAGCGTGGTAACGACGGGCGTGTGGCCCGGCATCGCCGTCAGGTCGCCATCGGCGCCCGGGATCTGGACTTCCGAGGCCTGGTAGGATGCCAGGCTGCGCTCGGGGCTCACCAGATCGAACTGCATCGTGTCAGCCATGTCTGTCTCCTTTCCGGAGCCTGCCCCCCCACCCGCCATGGCGGCCCGGGGGGCGGCTGAGATTACGCGGCTTCCGCGGCCAGTTTCTCGGCTTTCGCGATCACCTCGTCGATGTCGCCGACCATGTAGAAGGCGGCTTCGGGCAGGTGGTCGTATTCGCCGGCCACAACGGCCTTGAACGACGCGATGGTTTTTTCCAGCGGCACCTGCACACCGTCCGAGCCGGTGAACACTTTCGCAACGTCGAAGGGCTGCGACAGGAAACGCTGGATCTTACGGGCACGGGCAACCGTCAGTTTGTCTTCTTCCGACAGTTCGTCCATCCCGAGGATCGCGATGATGTCCTGCAGCGACTTGTAGCGCTGAAGGATCTCCTGCACGTCCGAGGCGACCTTGTAGTGCTCTTCGCCCACGATGGCCGGGTCCAGCAGACGCGAAGTCGAGTCGAGCGGGTCCACGGCGGGGTAGATGCCCAGTTCCGAAATCGCACGCGACAGAACGGTGGTTGCGTCGAGGTGCGCAAACGAGGTGGCCGGCGCGGGGTCGGTCAGGTCGTCCGCAGGCACGTAGATCGCCTGCACCGAGGTGATCGAGCCACCCTTGGTCGAGGTGATGCGTTCCTGCATCGCGCCCATGTCGGTGGCCAGCGTCGGCTGGTAACCCACAGCCGAAGGAATCCGGCCCAGAAGCGCCGACACCTCGGAACCCGCCTGGGTAAAGCGGAAGATATTGTCGACGAAGAACAGAACGTCGGTGCCCGACTGGTCACGGAACTGCTCAGCCAGCGTCAGGCCCGACAGTGCCACGCGCATCCGTGCTCCCGGAGGCTCGTTCATCTGGCCGTAAACCAGGGCCACCTGGCTCTCTTCCAGGTTATCGGGGTTGATAACGTTGGATTCGATCATCTCGTGGTACAGGTCGTTACCTTCACGGGTCCGTTCACCCACACCGGCGAACACCGAGAAGCCCGAGTGCACCTTGGCGATGTTGTTGATCAGTTCCATGATGAGAACCGTCTTGCCCACGCCGGCGCCGCCGAAGAGGCCGATCTTGCCGCCTTTTGCGTAGGGGGCCAGCAGGTCAACCACCTTGATGCCGGTCACCAGAACTTCCGACTCGGTCGACTGCTCTTCGAAATCCGGGGCGGGCTGGTGGATGGCGCGGAATTCCTTGGCGTTGACCGGGCCTTTTTCGTCCACGGGCTCACCCACGACGTTCAGGATGCGGCCCAGGGTGGCGTTCCCCACCGGCATGGTGATCGGGCCGTCGGTGTCCACGACTTCCTGACCGCGCACCAGACCTTCGGTGGCGTCCATCGCGATGGTCCGCACGGTGTTCTCACCAAGGTGCTGGGCCACTTCCAGAACCAGGTTGTTGCCGTTGTTGTCGGTGTTCAGTGCGTTCAGGATCGCCGGCAGGTGATCATCGAACTGCACGTCCACGACAGCGCCGATCACCTGGGTGATTTTGCCTTTTGCATTTGCCATGTGTTTCGTCTCCGGTTGTCTCTTAGAGCGCCTCGGCGCCCGAAATGATTTCAATCAGCTCGTTGGTGATCACGGCCTGACGCGAACGGTTGAACTCGATGGTCAGTTTCTCGATCATCTCGCCGGCGTTGCGCGTGGCGTTGTCCATCGCACTCATCCGCGCGCCCTGCTCGGACGCGCCGTTCTCCAGCAACGCGCTGAAGATCGCCGTGGCCACGCCGCTGGGCAGCAGTTCGGCCAGGATCTCGTCCTGATCGGGCTCGTAATCGTAAACCGTGCCATCGCCCGCCTCGGCATCCACCGGGGTCGGGATAATCTGCTGGGCCTGCGGGATCTGGCTGATCACCGATTCAAAGCGCGAATAGAAGATCGTCGCGACATCGAACTCGCCGGCATCGAACCGCGCCAGAAGGTCGGTGGCGATGTCCTTGGCGTTGTCATAGCCCAGGCGCTTCACATCGCTCAGATCGACGTGACCCACGAACTTGTCCGCGTGGTCACGCTTGAGCTGCTCACGGCCTTTCTTGCCGACAGTCAGGATCTTGACCGTCTTGCCCTTGCCCTGAAGCTCGTCGATCTGGGCCTTGGCCTTTTTCACGATCGAACTGTTGAAGCCGCCGCACAGGCCACGTTCCGCGGTCATCACCACCAGAAGATGGGTCTGATCGCTGCCCGTGCCCCGCAGCAGAAGCGGCGCATCATCCGAGCCCTTGGCCGATTGCGCCACCGCCGTCAGAACGGCGGCGAAACGCTCGGTATAGGGCCGGCTCTGCTCGGCCGATTCCTGGGCACGGCGGAGCTTGGCCGCCGCAACCATCTGCATGGCCTTGGTGATCTTGCGGGTCGATTTGACCGACTCGATCCTGTTTTTAAGGTCCTTAAGACTTGGCATTGCCTCGTCTCCCCTTACGCGAAGTCAGCGGCGAACTCGTCAATCGCTGCCTTGAGACGGTCAGCGGCCTCGTCCTTGATCTTCGGATCCTCGTTGGTGATCCAGTCCAGAACGTCCTGGTGCTTCTGACGCATATGCGCCAGCAGCCCGGCCTCGAACCGGCCCACTTCGCGAACGTTGATCTTGTCGAGGTAGCCGTTGGTGCCGGCAAAGATCACGACGACGATCTCGGCGTTGGTCAGCGGCGAGTATTGCGGCTGCTTCATCAGTTCCGTCAGGCGTGCGCCCCGGTTCAGAAGCTGCTGCGTCGCGGCATCGAGGTCGGAACCGAACTGGGCAAAGGCCGCCATCTCGCGATACTGCGCGAGCGACAGTTTCACCGGACCGGCAACCGACGACATCGCCTTGGTCTGAGCCGACGAACCAACGCGGCTCACCGAAAGACCGGTGTTCACGGCCGGGCGGATACCCTGGTAGAACAGTTCCGTTTCCAGGAAGATCTGGCCGTCGGTGATCGAAATCACGTTCGTCGGAATAAAGGCCGACACGTCGCCGCCCTGCGTTTCGATGATCGGCAGCGCGGTCAGCGAACCTGCGCCGTGATCCTCGTTCAGCTTCGCCGAACGTTCCAGCAGACGCGAGTGCAGGTAGAAAACGTCGCCCGGATAGGCTTCACGCCCCGGCGGACGGCGCAGCAGCAGCGACATCTGGCGATACGACACGGCCTGTTTCGACAGGTCATCATAGATGATCAGCGCATGGCGGCCATTGTCGCGGAAATATTCGGCCATCGCCGTCGCGGCATAGGGCGCCAGGAACTGCATCGGCGCGGGGTCGGAAGCGGTGGCGGCCACCACGATCGAGTAGTCGATCGCGCCGGTTTCTTCCAGCTTTTTCACCAGCTGCGCCACGGTCGAACGCTTCTGACCGACGGCGACGTAGACGCAGTAGAGCTTCTTGCTCTCGTCGTCGCCCGCGGCGTCGTTATAGGATTTCTGGTTCAGGATCGCGTCCAGCGCCACGGCGGTCTTGCCGGTCTGACGGTCACCGATGATCAGCTCCCGCTGGCCACGGCCGATCGGGATCATCGAGTCAACGGCCTTCAGGCCGGTCGCCATCGGCTCGTGCACCGATTTACGCGGGATGATGCCCGGGGCCTTCACGTCGGCCAGGCGGCGTTCGCTGGCCTTGATCTCGCCCTTGCCGTCCAGCGGGTTGCCCAGTGCGTCGACAACGCGGCCCAGCAGCGCGTCACCGGCGGGCACGTCCACGATCGCGTTGGTCCGCTTGACGGTGTCGCCTTCTTTAATGTCGCGGTCGGAACCGAAGATCACGACGCCGACGTTGTCGGCCTCCAGGTTCAGCGCCATGCCGCGGATGCCGCCGGGGAATTCCACCATCTCACCGGCCTGGACGTTGTCCAGACCGTAAACGCGGGCGATCCCGTCGCCGACGCTCAGCACGCGGCCAACTTCGGCCACTTCGGCTTCCTTGCCGAAGTTCTTGATCTGGTCCTTCAGGATCGCAGAAATCTCTGCTGCTTGGATACCCATTTATCCGACCTCTTTCATTGCATTCTGGAGAGAGTTGAGGCGCGAGCGGATCGACGTGTCGATCATTTTCGAACCCACTTTGACGACAAGACCGCCGATGAGCGCTTCATCGACGGTCGCATTGATATTCACATCCTTGCCGACGCTGGCTTTCAGCGATTTGGCAAGCTTGGTGAGCTGGGCCTTGGTCAGCGGCTTGGCGCTGACCACGTCGGCCGTCACCTCGCCCTTGTCCTCGGCAATCGCGGCGCGCAGGGCCCGCACGAGCTGCGGCAGCACGAAAAGGCGCCGCTTGCCGGCCATCAGACTCAGCGTGTTGCTCATGAGTTCCGACAGGCCCATCTTGTTGGCGATGGCAGTCACCGCGGCGGCCTGTTGATCACGCGTGTAGATCGGCGAAGAAATCAAAGCGTTGAAATCGGCGCTGCCAGCCAGCGCTTCCTCCAGCGCCGCGATATCGCCTTCCAGCGCTTTCACGTTCTTGGATTCCTTGGCCAGTTCAAACACGGCCGTGGCATAGCGTGCGGCAATGCCGGTTGAGATCGAAGCTGGTTCGGACACGTCCACCCTTCCGATTTTCTGGCCCCGGTTTTCACAGCCGTCGCGGCGCAGAGCGATCGCTCGTGCCGCTTGGCATCCGGGGGCGTTTGCTCGCCTTGAATTCACAAAGCATCGAAATCGGGGCGGGTGTAGCAGAGCCCGTGTTGCCTAGCAACCTGCTACAGACGAAAACGACTCTCGCGGAAATCCTTATATTTCAGTTACTTGACGCAAGTGCGACCGTTTGCGCGAAAAACAGGCAGCGAAAAAACCCGGCAAATGCACATCTTTTCGCGATTCCTTGCACAAGTGCGGGCAAATCCGTTAACGCTACCATGCAAAAGCAGGGCGGCGTTGCCTCGTGAAGCTCTGCAAGATCCGGAATTGACTCTGCGTTAACCGATGCCGAAAGTGCCCCCCACTCTGCCGGTCATCCGGCGCTTGTGCCGATGACTGTGGTTGCGATTGACCGGTTTGCCTGAATGATCTTTCTCGATGCCCTTCCCGGCCGCTCCTGCGAAGTCCGCGATTTCGATCCGGACGATGACATACTTGTCATCGCCCTGCCCGACACCGTGCTGGCCCGGGCCGAGCCGCGCCTGGTTCTGCACCGTCACCCCGCGCTCGACTGTTTCGATGTCACCGTGATCACCACCCGCACCGGTCCGCGCTATCACCTGCGCCTGCCCGGGGTCAGGCATGTCACGGCCGATGCTGTTGCGATCATCTCGCTCACGGATGGCGACAGCCTGATGCACGGGCGCCAAAGCGAAGACACCGCCACGCCGACCGGAAACGGGCTCTATCCCAGCACCCGGATGCCGGCCGGGGACGCCACGCAAGATCCGGCCGACATGGTGTTCGACTACACCCATGACTGGCGCCACGACGGTCCGCCGCCGGAACGCTTCTTCGACCTGTCGCACCCCGGCTCGAGCCTCACCTTGCGGCTCGCGCCGGTCTCCGGCGGTCCGATCTATGCCGTGCGCTTCAATGAAAAGTCCGGCACCAATGGCAGCCGCGATCTCCACGCCTCGATCGTTCTGGTGCAGACGCCGCCTGGCAGCGATCCGCTCACTTCCGGCGAACTCGCCCGGCGCTTCGCCAGCAGCCTCGGCGCCCCCGATTTCCGCGCCATCGCCTGGATCTGGCTGGGCAATGGTGGCTACTATACCGACCCCGAAACCGGCAAGCGCCACACCTTTGGCCACATCAACGACAGCCCCGCCCTGTCGATCTCGGGGGCCATCGCCGGATCGGTCGAGATCGATCGTTAGGCGCCTCTGCGACAAAACGCTTAGTTTCCCGATGGGAAACAATTGCCCGCCATAGCCAGTTGACCGCTGCGTGGCGAAGGCCCTAGCCTGAAAAGATATTTTTCATTTGCATTTCCTGGGGGGGAAATCATGGGATACGCGATACTTGTGCTGCTGGGGCTGGGTGCCCTGCTCAGCCTGGCCGACACCGGTTCAGGCGGCGCGGATGAGTTCAGCTCGACCGGCGGCGGGGATGACGGCGGCGGCGGAACCGGCGGCGGCCCCGGTGACGGCGACGATACGATCAACGGCGGCAGCAATGTCGAGGTGTTCGGGTTTGGCGGCAATGACGTGATCAACCTGCTCGATACCGCCATCGGCCGCGGCGGCGACGGTGACGACACGATCACCATCGGCGACAACAGCCAGGCCTATGGCGATGCCGGCAACGATGTGCTGATCTCCTCGGGCAGCAGCCTCACCCTCGATGGCGGCGCGGGCGACGACACGATCGACGTCGATGACGGCTCGTCCTATTTCGCGCGCGGCGGCGATGGCAACGACCTGCTCGAAGTGTCGAACACCGAGTTCGAGGCCTTCGGCAACGCCGGCAACGACACGATCATCGCCACCGGGTCGAACTTCCTGGCCTTCGGCGGCGAGGGCAACGACCTCCTGCAATCCGACGATGCCACCGGCGCCGAATTCCTGGGCGAAGACGGCGACGACAGCTTCCAGATGTCGGGGCAGCAGTTCGTGCTGATCGAAGGCGGCGAAGGCGCCGACACGATCTTTGCGGCCTCCTCCGAAGGGCTCGACATCCTGGGCGGCACCGGCGACGACGAGATCACCGTCGACGGCTTCAACCAGATCGTCCATGGCGATGCCGGCAACGACCAGATCACCGCCACCGCGGGCAGCGCCTTCCAGCTCTTCGGCGACGAGGGCGACGATACCCTGACAGCCCTCGATACCTTCGACACCACCCTGTCGGGCGGCGAAGGCGCCGACGTGATCGAACTCACGCTGATGAACCGGCTGGGCGATATCGAGGATTCCACCCTCGTCGATGGCGATCAGATCACCCTCAACGTCACCGCCGAGGATCTCGCCGGCGACCAGACCCCGCTGGCGCTCGGCGAATACATCCTGCCCTCGCAGCTCACCATCAACCTGCCACCCGAGGTGACAGGCCCGCTTTCGGTGTTTGAAACCAGCGACGGCACCAACGATCTGGCCATCATCCAGACCGACGACGGCGAGGCGCTGGTGGTCTTCGTCAACCCCGCCTCGCCGAGCACGCTGCTTGGCGACATCACCGTGACCCAGGCCGCCACCGCGGCCTGAGCCCCCTCACCCCTCGCCCAGGCGCGAGGTGGTGGGCTTGGGCACCGGGTTCAGGATCGAGATCGGCCGCTTCACCCGTTCGCCCAGCCCGCCGCTGGGCGCCGGCACGCGCTTGCTCGCCTCCACCATCAGAACGCCGCCTGCCGCGATCACCGGCAGCGCGCGGCCCGTGCGCTCCCAGAACGCCGCCGTCTTGCGCCAGAACCGCCGCCCGCTCGGCGGCTGGTAAAGCGTCGTGCGCTGGTCCTCGGACAGAAACCCGTGGCTCTTCAGCTGCGCATCCAGCTGGCCCAGCGTGTAGGGCCGGCCATAGCCAAAGGGCGTGCGGTCGTTGCGGCTCCACAGCCCGGCCCGGTTCGGCACGATGAACAGCGCCTTGCCCCCCGGCCCCAGCACCCGATAGCACTCCTGCAGGACCGCGCTTGGCATCTCGCTCGTTTCCAGCCCGTGCATCACGATCAGCTTGTCCACCCGGCCCGTCTCGACCGGCCAGTGGGTCTCCTCGCACAGCACGCTCACGTTGGGCTGGCCCGCGGGCCAGGGCATCACGCCCTGCGGCCCGGGCATCAGCGCGATCACCCGCCGCGCCTGCTCCAGGTAGGGCCTGAGCAGCGGCACGGCAAAGCCGAAGCCCAGCACCGTCTGGCCCTTCGCCTCGGGCCACTGTTCCAGCATCTGTTCACGGATCACCTGCTGCACCGCGCGCCCCAGCGTGCTGCGGTAATAGAAATTGCGCAGGTCCTGCACATCGAGATGCATTGCAGCCCGGCTCCGGATCGGTCACTCTGGGGCCCACCATAACAACAGCGATGTGAAAAGCCATGGCCTTAGACCTCGTCACCATTCCCTGCCTCAACGACAACTACGCCTTTCTCGTCCATTGCGAGGAAACCGGCGATACCGCCGTTGTCGACGTGCCCGAAAGCGCGCCCATCGCCGCCGCGCTGGAAAAACGGGGCTGGACGCTGACCCATGTGCTGCTTACCCACCACCACGCCGATCACATCGATGGGCTGGACGAGCTGAAACAGGATTACCCCGACGCGGTCGTGATCGGCGCCGCGGCCGACGCCCACCGCCTGCCGCCGCTCGACATCAAGGTGAAAGAGGGCGACACGGTGACCGTCGGCATCGAATGGATCCACGTGATCGAGGTGCCCGGCCACACCGTCGGCCACATCGCCTATCACTTCCCCGAATCCGGCTATGCCTTCACCGGCGACAGCCTGATGGCGCTCGGCTGCGGGCGGCTCTTCGAAGGCACGGCCGACCAGATGTTCGACAGCCTGACGAAACTTGCCAGCCTCGCGCCCGATACGCTGATCTGCTCGGGCCACGAATACACCGCCGCCAATGCCCGTTTCGCGCTGACCATCGAACCCGGCAACGCGGCCCTGCAGCAACGCGCCAGCGATACCGAGGCCGCCCGCGCCAAGGGCAAATTCACCGTGCCCTCGCTGCTGCAGCTCGAGCTCGATACCAACCCCTTCCTGCGCGGCCACGTCGCCGAAGTGCAGAAGTCGGTCGGGCTCGAAGGCGCCGACCCGGCGCAGGTCTTTGCCGCGGTGCGCAACGCGAAGGACAATTTCTAGGCCCCGGCCTTCCGGAATTCCTGACTTTCCGGGCCACCGGGTATCCCGCTAGGGTTGTGTCATTTCAAGGACCCAACCATTTTCAGAAAGGGATACCCAAATGGCTTTCAAAGGGCTTATTTCGGGCCTTGCTGCCGCCGTGCTTTGCTGCATGCCGGCGCTGGCCCAGACCACCATGTCCAAAAACGACCCGGTCACCCGGGTGATCGAATGGACCCCCGGCTCGGACACCAAGACCAAGGTCTCGGGCCCGCATGGCGATGACGACACCACCAAGCGGCCGGGCCAGCATGCCTGGCTCTACGGGATGAAGATGGACGAAGTGGGCGACCGTCCCTGCTTTGTCGAGGCCTATTGGTGGCGCTTCACCGATCAGGACCTGCGCCAGGATTTCACCACCCGTTTCAACGTCTGCGGCAAGACGGTGAACGGCGACAAGGAGGCGATCCTGACCGACGCCGTGCGCGACCGCAAGGCGGTGACCTCGCTCCAGGTCTGCACCAACAACAAGAACAACAGCCGCCTCAAGGGCGTGAAACTCTGGGGCGGCTACATCGACAGGAACAATTCCGGCAAGGTGACGGATGCCAACACCATCCGGCAATTCTCGCGCGCCAACTGCAAGGACTGGAAAAAGGTGCGTGATTGCCCAACGGGCCAGGCCGCCGTCGGCTTCGACATCGAATACAACGACGACGAAATCGTCGGCCTTGCGCTGCACTGCGCCAAACCCACCTTCCGCATTATCCAGGAGCCCACGACCGTCGCCTATTCCGAGATGGAACAGGACATCCGCGTCAAGGTCAGCACCGATGATCGCACCACCACGATGACGATCAACGAAGCGATCGATGTGCACCGCGTCGCCGGCGCCGCCGTCGCCATCATCGAGGATTTCAAGGTCACGACCGTGCGCACCTACGGCCTGCGCGATTACAAGGACAACCTGCCGGCCAATTCGCAGACCCTCTGGCAGGCCGCTTCGATGTCGAAAATGGTGGCCGGTCTCGCCATGGCCAAGGCGCATTTCTCGGGCCACGGCCCCACGCTGGGCCGGCGCGTCAACAAGGCGGCGGCAGCACATCCAAACAGCCACCTCGATGACTGGACCCGGCGCAAGTTCGACCGCGCGGAAGAGCACTACCTGCCCGACATCTCGGTGCGCCGCCTGATGACCCATACAGCCGGGCTCGACAAGCACGGCATCGGCACCGCCAAGACCGACTGCCCCACCAAGATGCGCAACCTGATGATGGGAGAACTGACCTGCGGCATCTCGGCGACCAACCCGATCCATGCGCCGGGCACCAAATGGGACTATTCTGGCGGCGGTTACGTGGTGGCCGAACACATGCTCGAACTGGCGTCGGGCAAATCCGCGCGGGTCTATCTCAACAACGAGATTCTCAAACCCTACGGCCTCACCAAATCCACCTTCGATACCGCCGATAAGGACATGGACAATCTCGCGCGCGGCTGCTCGCGCTCGATCTGCGGCTTCGACGTGAAGCACACGGTGGTGAAATTCGCCGGCGGTCTTCTCGCCCACCCCGAGGAATTCGCCCGCCTGGTGGCGATGCTCGGCAACATGGGCCGCGATGAAACCGGCGCGCAGGTGATCCCTGCCGCGCATGTCGACAAGATGCTCATCCCGATCTGGAACATCGGCTCGTCGCTTCAGGCCTGCACAGCCGACAGCGCCTGCGCGGGGGGCGAGCAATGCCTGGTCGGCAAGTGCCGCAAGCCCTTGGTCACCGACAGCGACGACTGGTATGGCCTCGGCGTTCACCTGTCGACGACCATTCACGATGGTTATCCCCGCACCATCTGGCACGGTGGCGCTCAGGATGGTTTCCGCTCGCGCTTCCTGATCGACCGCAAGACCGGCAATGGCTTCGTGATCTTCGTCAACGGCAAGGAAGAGTGGGAACTCAACGGCGTCACCTATGGCGGCGGCGCGCTTGTCTCCGACATCGCCAACGCCTTCGACCGGCATTTCTGAGCCGGTCCCGCCCCGCGCGGTCCGGGCGCAGCGCACGCCCGATTAACCTTAACGCGCGTTAACCAGGGCCGTTTCTGACGGCAGCCGGATGTCAGCCGGGGGGTGCACGCGAGTCACCCCCCGGTTTTCGAGCGTGCGCTGGCGTTAACCATTCCGCGCGTTGTGCGCCGTGGGATTCTGCCCGCAAATCACGATTTCCTGCGGCCGAATCCGGAAATGTGATCGGTTTTTCCCAGAAAAGCCTTGAAGCCACGGCACAATCGACCAAACTTTAAGACCATGAGGCCAAGATCGCCGGGCCCTTCGGCATCGCAGCAAAAAGGAGCATGAGGTAACCATGCCTTCATTCTCGACCACTCTTGAGCAGGCCATTCACAGCGCCCTCGCGCTCGCCAATGCCCGCCGCCACGAATTCGCAACGCTGGAGCATCTGCTTCTGGCGCTGATCGACGAGCCCGACGCCGCCCGCGTGATGCAGGCCTGCTCGGTCGATCTCGAAGAGCTGCGCCAGACGCTGGTGGAGTTCATCGATGACGACCTATCCAACCTCGTCACCGATATCGAAGGCTCCGAGGCCGTGCCCACCGCCGCCTTCCAGCGCGTGATTCAACGCGCGGCCATCCACGTGCAAAGCTCCGGCCGCACCGAGGTGACCGGCGCCAACGTGCTGGTGGCGATCTTCGCCGAGCGCGAATCGAACGCCGCCTATTTCCTGCAGGAACAGGACATGACCCGCTATGACGCGGTCAATTTCATCGCCCATGGCGTGGCCAAGGACCCCGCCTTTGGCGAAGCGCGCCCCGTGCAAGGTGCTGATATCGAAGAAGAAGCCCAGAACGCTGCCGAGGGCGAAGGCAAGGATTCGGCGCTGGCGAAGTACTGCGTCGACCTCAACGCTAAGTCTCGGAAGGGCGATGTCGATCCGCTGATCGGTCGCGCCCACGAGGTCGAGCGTTGCATCCAGGTGCTGTGCCGCCGGCGCAAGAACAACCCGCTTCTGGTCGGTGATCCCGGTGTCGGCAAAACCGCCATCGCCGAAGGTCTCGCCCACAAGATCGTCAATGGCGAAGTGCCCGAGGTTCTCGCCAACACCACGATCTATTCGCTCGACATGGGGGCACTTCTGGCCGGCACCCGCTACCGCGGCGATTTCGAGGAACGGCTCAAGGCCGTCGTGCAGGAGCTCGAAGAGCATCCCGATGCGGTGCTTTTCATCGACGAGATTCATACCGTGATCGGCGCCGGCGCCACCTCGGGCGGCGCGATGGACGCCTCGAACCTGCTCAAGCCCGCCCTGCAGGGCGGCAAGCTGCGCTGCATGGGCTCGACCACCTACAAAGAGTTTCGCCAGCATTTCGAGAAGGACCGCGCGCTGTCCCGCCGGTTCCAGAAGATCGACGTGAACGAACCCTCGGTCGATGACACGGTGAAGATCCTCAAGGGCCTCAAACCCTATTTCGAGGAGCATCACGGCGTGAAATACACCGCTGACGCGATCAAGACCGCGGTGGAGCTTTCTGCGCGCTACATCAATGACCGCAAGCTGCCGGACAAGGCGATCGACGTCATCGACGAAGCCGGCGCGGCCCAGCATCTGCTGGCCGCCTCGAAGCGGCGCAAGTCGATCGGCGTCAAGGACATCGAGGCCATCGTCGCCAAGATCGCCCGGATCCCGCCGAAAAGCGTCTCCAAGGACGACAGCGCCGTGCTCAAGGATCTCGAGAAGTCGCTCAAGCGCGTGGTTTTCGGCCAGGACGTGGCGATCGAAACCCTCGCCTCGGCGATCAAGCTGGCCCGCGCCGGTCTGCGCGAACCGGAGAAACCCATCGGCAACTACCTCTTCGCCGGTCCCACCGGGGTGGGCAAGACCGAGGTCGCCAAGCAACTGGCCGATATCCTCGGGGTGGAACTGCTGCGCTTCGACATGTCGGAATACATGGAGAAACACGCGGTCTCGCGCCTGATTGGCGCGCCGCCGGGCTATGTCGGCTTCGATCAGGGTGGCCTGCTCACCGATGGCGTCGATCAGCACCCGCATTGCGTGCTGCTGCTTGACGAGATCGAAAAGGCCCACCCGGATGTCTATAACATCCTGCTGCAGGTGATGGACCATGGCGAGCTGACCGATCACAACGGCCGCACGGTGAACTTCCGCAACGTGATCCTGATCATGACGTCGAACGCCGGCGCCGCCGAGCAGGCCAAGGCCGCGATCGGCTTCGGCCGCGACCGGCGCGAGGGCGAGGACACCGCCGCGATCGAGCGCACGTTCACGCCGGAATTCCGCAACCGCCTTGATGCCGTGGTGTCCTTTGCACCGCTGCCCAAGGAAGTCATCCTGCAGGTGGTCGAAAAATTCGTGCTCCAGCTCGAGGTTCAGCTCCTCGACCGTGGCGTCACGATCGAGCTCACCCGGCCCGCCGCCGAGTGGCTGGCCGACAAGGGTTACGACGACAAGATGGGCGCCCGTCCGCTGGGCCGCGTAATCCAGGAACACATCAAGAAACCCCTCGCCGAGGAATTGCTCTTTGGCAAACTGTCCAAGGGCGGTGTCGTCAAGGTCGGCGTCAAGGATGGCGAACTGGATCTGCGTATCGAAGGCCCCGGCAAACCCCGCCTCAAGGGCGACAAGCCGCGGCTTCTGACGGCGGATTAAGCCCGCTCTCCGATGCGCCCCCAGTTTTCAAAACACTCCCGCGCGGCAGGGCACCCCGCCGCGCGGGTGGCGTTTGGGCTTGCCCTTTGGGTTGCCAGCGTTGCCGCCCCGGTGGTCCGGGCCGATGCACCAAGGCTGGCCCTGCCGATCGACTGTGACCTGGGCCAAACCTGTTACATCCAGAATTTCGTCGATGCCGATCCCGGTCCCGGCTATGCCGATTTCACCTGCAACAAGCTATCCTATGATGGGCACAAGGGGACCGATTTCGCTCTGCCCTCCCGCGCCGACATGGCGCGCGGGGTTCGCGTGCACGCCGCGGCCCCGGGCCGCGTGGTCGGTCTGCGCGACGGCATGGCGGATGGCGCCTTTCTCGCCGATCCCGGTTCGGTCGATGGGCGCGAATGCGGCAACGGCGTTGCCATTGACCACGGCGATGGCTGGCGCACGCAATATTGCCATATGCGCTTCGGTAGCATCGCCGTCAGCCAGGGCCAGCAGGTCGATACCGGGGATGTTCTGGGCCTAGTGGGCCTCTCGGGGAAAACCGAATTCCCCCATCTGCACCTTTCGGTCCGGCACAATGGCGCGGTCGTCGATCCGTTCAAACCCGACGGAGCGGCGCGCTGCGGCACAGTACCCGAAAACACCCTCTGGCAGTCACCGCCGGACTATGTTCCCGGCGGCGTCCTTGCCGTCGGCTTTGCCGATCATGTGCCAGACTATGATGCGATCAAGGCAGGTACCGCCGCAGCGGCCGGTTTGCCCGGTGATGCCCCGGCGCTGGTGGTCTGGGGGCTGGGCTTTGGCGGCCGCGCAGGTGATGCTGTGCAGATCGACATCACCGGCCCCGACGGTTTCCATCATCGCCATCTCCACGACCTGTCCAAACCGACCGCGCTCTACTTCCGCGCCTCGGGCAAGAAACGCAGCACCTCGGCCTGGCCGCCGGGCTCCTACCACGGCACGGTCACGCTCCAGCGCGACAACCAAACCCTCAGCCAGGCCAGCACGACGATCGAGATCGGCAACTGATCTGCGGCTCTTTCTTGGTGAAAATACTCGAATGTCCACCGCTCTGCTCAGCGCGGGCCGGGCCGTTGGCGCCGTCACCAAAGACGCCCGAGGGCGCCGGGGCGGGTGGGCGGGCGGCGCTCTCGGGCGTCTTTCATACCGTCAGTGTGAAAAACATCCGCCGGAACGGGAAAAGAACCGTGCCGTCGTCGCGCCTCGGATAGGCCGTCTCCATCACCTCTTCATAGCGCCGGACCAGTTCGGCCTGTTCATCCGGCTCCAGCGCCGCCAGGATCGGGCGGGCAAAGGTGCTCTCGGTAAAGCGCCGCACCGGGTGGCCGCTTTTGTCGGCTCCCAGCACCTGGTAATACTCGGTCTCCCACAGGGAAAATTCGCCAACTTCCGCCAGCATGTGATGATAGCGCGGCGCCTTCATCACGCCCGGGCCCGTCGACATGTCCACACGCCCCGGGAACAGCTCGTCAGCCAGGCTCACCCAGACACGGTGCGAGGGCGCGTTGTTCTGATGCGGCATCTGCACAGCCAGGGTTCCTCCCGGCGCCAGCATGCCGGCCAGCCTCGGGAACAGCGCCTCGTGCCCGGCCAGCCAGTGAAGCGCAGCATTGGAATAGATCAACCCGGCCCGGTCCTCCGACCAATCGGCAATGTCGCTCTCATCCAACGCGTGATAGGCGCCCGTCTCCCGCGCCTTTGCCAGCATCGCCGGGCTGGCATCCACACCGACGATCCGATGCCCCGGGTAACGCTCCCTCAGGCTCTGGCCCATCGCGCCATTGCCACAGCCCAGGTCGATCACGTCACCGCCGCCCACCGAGCGGACGGCCAGCATCAGGTCAAGCGCGGGGCGCAAACGCAAACCCCGGAACCTGGCATAGGCTCCGGGATTCCAGTCTTTCTGAACGGATACCGCCGCCATCAGGTCGGCTCGGGCTCCATGCCGCCCTCGCCGCCCTTGGGCTTGCTGCGCGGCTTGGTCTTCGGGATCGCGGTGACAGAGGGCGCGCTGCCGGTATCGGGCTTGTCGTCCTCGTCATCTTCCTTGTGCGGCGGCTCGCCCCGGATCACCCGCTCGATTTCCTCGCCGGTCAGGGTCTCGTACTCCAGCAGACCCTGCGCCAAGCGCTCCCAGTCTTCCTGGCGTTCGGTCAGGATACGATGCGCTTCCGAGTAGCCCTCGTCGATGATGCGCTTGACCTCTTCCTCAATCAGCTCCTTGGTATGCGCCGAGATCGAAAAGCCACCGGCCCCGTTGCCGCGGAAGGCTTCGGCCGCTTCCTGGTAGTCGATATTGCCCACCTTGTCGGACATGCCCCAGCGCATCACCATCGCGCGCGCCAGCCCCGAAGCCTGCATGATATCGCCCGACGGCCCGTTCGAGACCGCGTTGTCACCATATTTGATGATCTCGGCGGCCTTGCCGGCCATGGTCATGGCGATCTTCTGCTCCAGCTCGTCCTTGAAATAGTTCAGCTGGTCCATTTCCGGCAGGCTCATCACCATGCCCAGGGCCTGACCGCGCGGAATGATCGTAGCCTTGTAGACCGGATCGCATTTGGGCAGCGTCAGGCCGACGATGGCATGGCCCGCCTCGTGATAGGCGGTCATTTCCTTCTGCGCCGGTGTCATGACCATGCTGCGGCGCTCGGCGCCCATCATGATCTTGTCCTTGGCCATCTCGAAATCTTCCATCGCCACGAAACGCCTGCCCACGCGGGCCGCCATCAGCGCCGCCTCGTTCACCAGGTTGGCCAGGTCCGCGCCCGAAAACCCGGGCGTGCCGCGCGCGATAATGCGCAGATCGACATCCGGGCCCAGCGGCGTCTTGCGCGCATGAACGCTCAGGATCTTCTCGCGGCCCTTGATATCGGGGTTCGGTACCGTCACCTGGCGGTCGAAGCGTCCCGGTCGCAGCAGCGCAGGGTCCAGCACGTCCTTGCGGTTCGTCGCGGCGATGATGATCACGCCTTCATTGGCCTCGAACCCGTCCATTTCCACCAGAAGCTGGTTCAGCGTCTGTTCGCGTTCGTCATTGCCGCCGCCATAGCCCGCACCACGGTGCCGGCCCACGGCGTCGATCTCGTCGATGAACACAATGCAAGGCGCGTTCTTCTTGGCCTGTTCGAACATGTCGCGGACACGGCTGGCGCCGACACCAACAAACATCTCGACGAAGTCCGAGCCCGAGATGGTGAAGAAGGGCACGCCCGCCTCGCCCGCGATGGCGCGCGCCAGCAGCGTCTTACCGGTACCCGGAGGGCCCACGAGCAGCGCGCCCTTGGGAATCTTGCCGCCAAGGCGGCTAAACTTCTGCGGGTTGCGCAGGAATTCGACGATCTCTTCCAGCTCTTCCTTGGCTTCGTCGATGCCGGCGACGTCGTCAAAGGTCACCCGGCCATGCTTCTCGGTCAGAAGCTTGGCGCGGCTCTTGCCAAATCCCATCGCTCCGCCGCCGCGGCCGCCCTGCATGCGGTTCATGAAATAGATCCACACACCGATCAGCAGCAGGAACGGCAGCAGGCTCAGGATAAAGGTCTGGAAGCCCGATTGCTCCTGGCTTTCGGCCTTGATCGGGATGTTGTTGTCGATCAGCAGGTTGGTGATCTCGGCGTCTTCGGGCTTGATGGCAACATAGTCCTTGCCGTCACTGCCCCGGAACCGCACCTGTTCCCCGTCAAGCGTGACCGAGCTGACCCGGTCTTCGCCCACGGCTGCGACGAACTCGGAATAGCTGATCTCGCGGCTCTGAAGCGTGTTGCCGCCACCGCTGAACAGGTTGAACAGCGCCAGGATCAGCAGAAAAAGCACGACCCAGAAGGCGATATTTCTCGCGTTGCCCAAGGATACTCTCCTTCGAATTCTTTTGGCGCGGCGCCCGGCGCGCGCCCACCCGTCTAAAATAGAGATCGGACCGGCATCTTCAATGCGCTATTTCGCTTGTGGCAGCATTCCGGCAAAGAAACTTTCCGATCCCCCCAGAAGCTCGGCCCGCCAAAGCGGGTTGAAACCGGCAAGTGGGGCCGCGACCAGCTCGTCTTTCCGCCAGATCGCCGGTGAGGATTTCAGGGATGCGGCCGGCAAGCCGCTTGCGCGCCACTCGGGGCAGGCGCGCAGGCCAGCCTCACCCAGCGCGGCCAGTTCGGCGCCCTCCTCGACCGGGCCGATCACCCGCCAGCGCCCGTCCCAGATGGCGTGCTGCGGCAGCCGGATACCCCGCAGCGCCAACGCTTCGCGGCAAATCCGGATCTGCGTTTCTTCAACGACCACCAGGCAACCGCCCAGCGTCTGGCCCTGTCCGCGCTTCAACGCCCCGATCAGCTGCGCCAGCTTTGCCTGCCGCGGCGGATAAGGCGCGCGCCCCACCCACAGCAACGCGCGCTTCAGGATGCGGCGGGCGATCTCGTCATTCAACGCGCGCCAGCCCTTGCGGTCGATCACGACGTCGCCGCGGTCGATGCGCACCACCTCTTTCGCCGACAGAAACGCGTGCCAGTCCAGCGCATCGCGCGCCTTGGCCATGTTGGCGGCCACACCGGCAAGCGTCGCGGCATCGATTCCCAGCTCCGACAGCACGGCCAGCGTATCGCGCGCCTTGATCCGGTCAAAGCTGCGATCCTCGTTCGACGGGTCCTCGATCCAGCGCTGGCCGATCGCGCGCAGGTAGTCCCGCAAATCCGCACGTCCAGCCCGCAACAGCGGACGCTGGAACCACATGCCGTGCTGCCACTTGCGTGCCGGCATCGCGGCCAGCCCATCCACGCCGGCCATGCGCGCCAGCTGCAATAACACCGTCTCGGCCTGGTCGTCGCGGGTATGGGCGACCGCGACCGCCGCCAGCTCCTCGCGGACGGCCCAATCGGCCAACAACCGATAACGCGCCTGCCGGGCGGCATCCTGCAGGTTTCCATCGCCCTGCCAGCCCTGCCATGTCAGCGTTTCGTGTGCGAGGCCCAGTTGCTGTGCCACCTGCGCCACGAATTCCGCCTCGTCTGCCGCTTCCTTGCGCAGCCCGTGATTGACGGTCGCTACCTTCAACACGACGCCGGTCTTTTTCGCCCAGGCCGCCAAAAGATGCATCAGGGCCACCGAATCACCCCCACCGGAGACGGCAACACCTAGCCGCGCCGGCGGATCGGGCGCAAACGCGCCCTCGATCAGGGCTTCAAGTTCCGCGGTTGTGGCGCTCACGAACAGCCAAGGCGCGCCATCTCATCGCGCGCCTTCGTTGCCGCCTCACCCCCCGGGAACCGCACGCCCACCTCTTCAAGCGTCACGCAGGCCTCGTTGGTCTGGCCCAGACGGCCCAGCCCGCGGCCCAGTTCATAGAGCGCCTCGGGGGCATTGCTGCCATTGGGATCCGAGCTGAACGCTTCCAGATAGGACCGCGCCGCGCCGGTCAGATCGCCCGCGGCTTCAAGCGCGCGGCCACGCCCCAGATGCGCAGGCACGGCCATGGGGCTGCCGGGGTATGTCTCGTTGAAGCGGGCAAAGGCCTGCGCCGCCTCGGCATGGCGGCCTTCGTTAAGCGCGGTCTGTGCCGCGTCGAAATCGGCGCGCTCGCCCATCGCCAGTTCGGGGCCCGCCGGCGCAGTCCCGTCCTGCTGGGCCGATGGCACCGGCGCGACGGGCGTCTCGGGCTTGGCCGCTTCGCCGCCCAGCGTCGTTGTTTCCTTCAGCTGGCTGACATCGCCACCTTCCAGTTCGACCAGCCGGAATTCCAGATCAGCAATCCGGTTGGTCCCGTCCGTCACGATGGCATCGACACGAAACTGCAACTGCTCGGTCTTGGCGGTGAGGCGCTGCAACTCGGCCTCGATCGCGTTGATTCGATCAAGCGCCGAACCGCCCTGCGTCGCGTTGCCCGTCGCCCCCGTGGTCGACAGCTCACGCTTGAGCTTCTGGATCTCGACATGCAGCACCGTCAGTTCCTGACGGATATCGGCCAACGTCTCTTCGCGCTCCTGTGCCGCCACCGGCAGCACAAGCACGACACTCAGAACAGCACCCAGAAACCAGCGCATCGGATCCTCCGCTTAACCGCTCAGACCGCTGGAAAGCAAGGTCACCGCCCGGCGGTTCTTGGCATAGCAGGCTTCCTCGCTGCAGATTTCGATCGGACGCTCCTTGCCATAGCTCACGGTCTTCATCCGCGTGCCGGCCAGGCCCCGTGACAACAGGTATTCACGCACCGCATTCGCGCGGCGCGCGCCCAGGGCAAGGTTGTATTCGCGCGTGCCCTGCTCGTCGGCGTGGCCCTCGATCACGACGTTGTAGTCCGTATTCGTGGTCAGCCAGCTCGCCTGCCCATCCAGCGTGCGCTTGGCATCTTCGTTCAGCGTGTGCTGATCGACGGCGAACAGCACCCTGTCACCGATTGTCTGCTGGAAATAGAGCGGCGACAGCGGATCGCTCGCCGTGCCTGCGATGGCCGACGAAGTGTTCACCCCGCTGCCCGCGCCCGCCGCCGGATCGTTGTCGAAACGGCCTGCATTCGTGCAGGCGGCCAGGCTCAGCCCCGCCACCAGCATCATGGATTTTGCCAGATAGGTCATGTTACGCGCCTCATATGCGTTTTTCTGCTGTTGCATCTTCTAGCACAGGCAAACGCCCGTGTGAATCTCGTCCGGTGCGCCCCGGGCGATGCGCGGGGCGCTGCCGATGTTCATTTCTGCAGCGGGCTCCAGGACGGGTCTGATGCACCGCCCGGGGTGCGCACCTTCTTCAGGTTCCGCCCGGTGATATCCACCGTGTAAAGGCTCGCCTGCCCCTGCGCCCCCTGCGTTTCGCGGGTGAACATGATCACCCGGCCATTGGGCGACCATGTCGGCCCCTCCTCCAGGAACGACGCCGTCAACAGGCGCTCGGCGCTGCCATCGGTTTTCATCACGCCGATGTGAAACCGTCCCTTGGACTGCTTGGTAAACGCGATCAGGTCGCCACGCGGGCTCCAGACCGGCGTGCCGTAATTGCCCGTGCCCTGGCTGATCCTGCGCGCCTCGCCGCCGCCGGCCGACATGACATAAAGCTGCCGCGAGCCCGACCGGTCGCTTTCGAACACGATTTGGCTGCCATCGGGCGAATAGCTGGGCGCGGTTTCGATCGAGGGCGCATTGGTCAACCGCGACTGTCCGCCGCTGGCGATATCCATCACGTAGAGATCCGTGTTGCCGCCCGCCTCAAGCGAAAACACGACGCGCTGGCCGTCCGGGCTGAACCGCGGGGCAAAACTCATCGTGCCTTCCTGGCTTTGCAGCACGCGGCGGCCGACATTCGCGACATCCAGCACATAGATACGCGGGAAACCGGTCTCGAAGCCGGTATAAAGCACCCGGTCGCCCGTAGGCGAAAAGCGCGGCGCCAGCACGATGGACGAACTGTCGGTCAGGTACTGCACGTTGGCGCCATCGTAATCCATGATCGCCAGCCGCTTCTTGCGCTCGTTCTTCGGCCCTGTCTCGCTGACGAACACCACCCGGCTGTCGAAATAGCCGGCCTCGCCCGTGATGCGGGAATAGACCTCGTCGGCCACCTTGTGCGCCATCCTCCGCCAACCGGCGGTGGTACCCGCGAACTGCAGCCCGTTGCCCAGTTCCTGGCCCGCGAACACGTCCCAGACACGGAATTTCACCGTCACGCTATCGCCGTTCACCGCCACCGCCCCGGTGATCAGCGCCTGCGCATTGATCGCCTTCCAGTCGGGGAATTGAACCGGGCTCGCGAAACTCGTGATCTGGCTGATATAAGCCTCTTTGCCAACCTCACGGAACAGCCCGGTGCCGGTCAGGTCATCGGCCACCACCCGCGCGATCTGCATCGCCATCTCCGAGGCCGCGCCGTTCTCGGGCACGAAATCCGGCACCGCATACGGCAAGGGTTCCATCACGCCATCCGTGATCTCGATCCGAAGCGGTCCGTTCTGCGCCTGCGCGGGCAACCCCAAAACACACAACACCAACAGGAAGGTTCCGAGCAGTCTCATCATCATCTGAGCCTCATTTTCTCCGGATTGAACGTCATTTCGATTTCGCGCCATGCTTCGTACTTGTCCTCGGGCAGGTTAAACCCTCCCCGTCCGCAGGCAATCACCGCCGTGCGCGCATTGCGGAAGGCCACGGCCTGCGCCGCCCCGTCCCCGCCCTCGGCACCGACGAGTTTGGGTGTCCCCGCCAACGTACCGTCACGGTTCAGTTCCACCGATACCACAACTGTCACCTGCGCGGCAGGGGCGCCGGGATCTACGGCCCAGCAATCCGACACCGCCACGATCAGCGCATCGCGCTCGCCCTGGCTCAACTGCGGCGCGGTCGATTGCGCCTCGGTTTCGCCGCCGCCTTGCTGCGCGGCCTGCAGCGCCGCGTTGACCGCATCCGAGGTGCTGCTTCCGCTCTCGGCGGTCTCGGTCGGCGGTTGGGTTCGCTGCGGCCGTGTTTTCGGGCGGACCGAGCGTGTCGGCGCCGCCGTCACCTCGTCTGCCGCTTCCGGCGTGATCTCGGTCACGGTTTCCTCGGGCGCCGTCGCCTCTTCTTCGGGACGCGCCTCTTCGGCTGGCGCGTCCGATGTTTCCTCGCGCACCACGTTGTCCGGCGCGGCCTCGGGCTCGGGCGGCTGGGCCACCGGTGTCGGTGCCACGCGCTCCACCGGTCGTGCCTGCGGCCGGGGCGAGGTCTGCGGCACCAGCGCGGCGACATCTTCCTCGGTCGGCGGCGCGATTTCGGGCGGACGGTCCTCCACCTCGGTCGGCGTCGGCGGCGCGGGCTCGACAGGTGCCGGGGTGTCGTCCTGCGGGGGAATTTCGGCTACCTCGGGCTCCACCTGGTCCGGCGCGCTTTCCGGCGCGGCTTCGATCTGCGGCGCGGGCGGCGTATCGGGTTCGGGGGCCTGTGGCATCGCCACGTCCGTCACCGTCTCGGGCGCCCGTTGCGCGGCCATCATCGCCTCGAACTCCTCGCCCGAGATCACCGCCACATCCGTCACCTCGAAGGGCAGGGGTTCGGACTGGAACTGCCCCCCGAAGAGCAGCCAGCCGATGAGGCCGATATGCCCCATCCCCGATATGACCTGGCCGGCATTCATGGATGAACCTGTCAGTTCCCCGAATCCAGATCCGGGCCGCCGGTATCCGTCACCAGCCCGATATTGGAAAATCCGCCACGGTTCAGCGCGCCCATCACCTGCACCACCTGTTCATAAGGCACCGCGCCATCGGCGCGCAGGAACACCCGGTCGCTCTCGCGCTCGGCCGCAATCGCGCGCAGCTTTCCGATCAACTCGTCGCGCGCCACTTCGGTACGCTGCAGCAGCACCGTGCCCTCGGCGGTGATCGTCACGGTCAGCGGCTCCTCGGCCTCGGTCGGCAACGCGTTGGCCGCCGTCTTGGGCAGTTCCACAGGTACGCCCACCGTCATCAGCGGCGCCGCCACCATGAAGATAATCAACAGCACCAGCATCACGTCGACGAATGGCGTGACGTTGATCTCGCTCATCGGCACCGCGCGCCCACCACGGCGGCGGCGGCGTGATCCACCGCCTGCCCCGCTCGATTTGATTACACCCGCGCCCATGGCTCAGGCGTCCAGCTGGCGGCTGAGAATGGTCGAGAACTCGTCGGCGAACGCCTCGTAGCCGGCGATGATCCGATCACTGTCAGCGCTCAGCTTGTTGTAGAAGATCACCGCCGGGATGGCCGCCAGCAGGCCCAGACCCGTGGCCAGAAGCGCCTCGGCAATCCCCGGCGCCACGACGGCCAGGTTGGTGTTCTGCTGCTGCGCGATCTCGATGAACGAGTTCATGATCCCGATCACCGTGCCGAAGAGTCCCACGAACGGCGCGGTCGAGCCCACGGTGGCGAGCACCGGTAACCCGCGCTGCAGCCCCTCGGCCTCCTTGGCGATCGACACGTCCATGCTGCGGTCGATGCGCGCCTGCGCCCCGGCGATGAACTTGCCATCCGCCCGGTGCGACCGCCGCCATTCGATCATGCCGGCGGCGAATATCTTTTCCGAATGTCCGCCCGGATCCGCGCCGATCTGCTCGAACAGCTGGTCCAGCGGCTCGCCCGACCAGAAGGCCCGGTCGAACGCCGATGCCTCGCGCCGCGCCTTGCGATAGTCGATGAGTTTCTGAACGATGATCGCCCACGACCAGAACGAAGCGACGATCAACATGATCATCACCAGTTTCACAGTGATCGTGGCGCGCGCGAATAGGGCCCACAGGGAGAAATCAATCTCCTGCGCCAGGGCAAGGGTTTCTGCTTCCATCTGCCTGCTCGTTGTTTCGGCCGTCTTTGGCGGCCCTTATTGCAGCCGAAACTATCTTATTTCCAAGGGGAAAGCCATGGGCTTTGCATCATTCCGCCCAAGCGCCACCCCGCCCGGCGAAAACCCGCCGCTCAGGCGGCCGGTTCGTCCCAGTGCGGCAGGCGCACGGGCTTGCCATCCAGCGTCATGCAGATCACCGTCACCATCGCGCGGAACAGCACCTGATCGCCGCGCTTGACCTCCTGGCCCATGACCATGCGCACCGGCTTGCGGCTTTCCACCCAGGTCTCGACCACCAGCTCGTCATCCAGGCGCGCCGGCGCCAGGTAATCGGCCTCCACGCGACGAACGGCAAACACGATCCCGTCCTCGTCCTTCATCCTGTTCTGGTCCAGCCCGACCTCGCGCACCCACTCACTGCGCCCGCGCTCTATGTATCTGAGGTAATTGGCATAATAGACGATACCGGCCATGTCGGTATCTTCGTAGTAAACCCGGATCGGCAGCTTGTAGATCATCGCAACTCCCCTCGCCACGCCGCCAACCCTAGGCCGCGGCCCGCGATGCTTCAAGCATGATCCCCTGCTTCATCTGACCATAAATACCTCGGGGGTGCGGGGGCAGCGCCCCCACCTCGCCCGCCCGATCCCGGCCCGCCGTTTTCGGCGCGGGGCGGGTGGGTGGGCGCGCCGGAAAGGGGGGCGCTCTCGGGTCTGCCTCAGGCGAAATCGACAAATCTTGCGAAAGGCATTTCCCGCAGGCGCTGCCCCGTCGCGGCAAAAATCGCGTTGGCCAGCGCCGGTGCGGCCGGGGGTACCGGCGGTTCGCCGATGCCACGGATCTTTTCCCCGGTTTCCAGCCCGCGAACGAAGATGTCGGGGCACCGGTCCATCCGCATCGCCTCGAACAGGTCATAGTTCTCCTGTTCCACCCGGCCATCGGCAATCGTGATCTCGCCCAGCATGGCATGGCCCAGGCCGAAGACCACGCCGCCCTTGACCAACCCGTCGAAATTCACCGGATCGACAATGCGGCCGACATCCGCCGCCACCCAGACCTTATCGATGCGAAGACCATCTCCGGTCATCCGCACCTCGACCACCTGCGCGCAGGGCACCCCGAACGAGGCCACCATCGCCACGCCCCGGCCCACGCCCTCGGCCGGGCGCGGCCCGGACCAGTCCGACATCTCGCCAACCGCCTCCAGCACCTTGCGCGTGGGCTCATGGAAACAAAGCCGCAGCCGTTCTTCCAAAGGGTCCGCGCCGGCCTCATGGATCAACTCATCCAGGAACCCCTCGTGGAAAAACCCGTTGACCGAGGCCCCGACCGACCGCCAGGAACTGACCGGCGCCAGCTTCGGCGCGCGGTATCCCGTCACGCGGTAATCCGGGATCGCATAGGGCTGGTCCCAGGCGCCCTGCACGATGGTCGAATCCGGCCCCGGAAAGCCCAACCCCTGCCGTTCCGCAAACTGGCTGTCGGCGATCGACGGGGCTGCGACGTGATAGTCCATCGCCGCCACCTGGCCAGCCTTTGCCGCACCCTTCATCCGCCCCAGCGCGGCGGGCCGCAGGAAATCATGCAGCATGTCCTCTTCGCGCGAATAGGTCAGCTTGACCGGCGTGCCTTTCAGCTGCGCCGCAACCTCGGCCGCGCGCCGGACAACGTCATCTTCCAACCGATGGCCGAAACTGCCGCCCATCATCAGCACGTGCACATGCACGTCCTCGGCGTCGACGCCGCAGATTTCGGCCACATGCGCTTGGGCAAAACGCGGCACCTGCGTGCCGGTCCACACGTCCACGCGACCCTCCTGCACCCAGACGGTCGCATTCACCGGTTCCAGCGGCGCATGCGCGAGGTAAGGCGCGCGGTATTCCGCCTCGATCCCGCCCTGCACCGCCTCGGCGGCGGCGCCGTCATCGCGCTGGCGGCTGTCATGGTCGCCCGTCTCGATCGCTTGCGCCAGGGCTGTCCAATGCTCCT
Organism: Marimonas lutisalis; assembly: GCF_005434965.1. Taxonomy (GTDB): domain Bacteria; phylum Pseudomonadota; class Alphaproteobacteria; order Rhodobacterales; family Rhodobacteraceae; genus Marimonas_A; species Marimonas_A lutisalis. Next base: position 561,064 of record NZ_SKCI01000001.1, on the reverse strand, counting down.
CCTGCTCGGGCGGAAACAGCGCCGGCCCCCAGTCGCACGATACGGCCTCCGCCCCCCGGAACGCGCGCCAGGTATTGTCGGCGATCACCGCCACACCACCGGTGATCTGCAAAACGTCGCTCACCCCGCGCAGCTTAAGCGCCTCGGCCGCGTCGAAGGCGATCAGGTCACCGCCCTGCCGCGGATTGAGCTTCACCGCCGCATGCACCATGCCCGGCAGATCCACGTCGATGCCATATTCCTGTGTGCCGGTGGATTTCGCCACGATATCAATACGCTGCATCGGCTTGCCGATGTAACGCCACTCATCGGGCCCGCGCAGCCGGACCTTGGTCACCGGCGCGATGCCCGCGGCCACCGGCGCCAGCTCCTCATAGGTCATCTCCTGCCCATCTGGCAGAATGACCCGGCCATTTTCCGTCTTGATCGCCGTGGTGTTGATCCCCGAAAGCTGGCTCGCCGCGGCCTTCAGCGTCTCGCGTGCCACGGCGCCGGCAACACGCAGCTTTTCCCAGCCGTCCGGCACCGTGGTTGAGCCGCCGGTGATCTGCATGCCGATGAACTTCATCGGCGCATCCATCACGCCCCGCATCGTTTCGGCCAAAAAGCCATCATCGTAAAACGCGAACGGCACCGCCTCGCTGCTCAGCGCGGTGTTGTAATAGGCCGGGCTGGGCGGGCCGGGGTCCACGTTGATCGCCGCCAGGTCCACGTCCAGTTCCTCCGCGATCAGCGCCGCCTGCGCGTGATAAGCGCCCTGCCCCTTGTCGCCCCTGGGCGTGATCAGCGTCACGCCGTCGGCGTTGATCAGGACATAGGGCGTCAGCGCCGCCTCACCCTCGCCCAGGCCATGCAGCAGCGGGTTCGCCGCCGGCCGCTTGTACATGTAATAGCCAAAGGCCACGCCCCCCAGCACCGCCGCCGAGCCGATCAGGAACGTGCGTCGCGCGATTGTTCCAACCTTGCCCATGATCAGCCCTCCCTCATCATCTTCGCGGCGGTCTTCACCGCCTCGCGGATACGCGGATAGGTGCCGCAGCGGCACAGGTTCGCGCTCATCGCCGCGTCGATCTGCGTCTCGCTCGGGTCGGGCGTTTCGCTCAGAAACGACGCGGCCAGCATCATGTGGCCCGACTGGCAATAGCCGCATTGCGCGACCTGGTGCTCGATCCAGGCCGCCTGCACCGCATGCAGCGCGTCCGGAGTGCCCAGCCCCTCGATCGTCGTCACCTCGCCCCAGACATCGCCGGCGAACACCTGGCAGGATTTCACCGCCTCACCATCGATATGCACGGTGCAGGCACCGCATTGCGCGATGCCACAGCCGTATTTCACGCCCTTGATGCCCAGTTCATCGCGCAGCACCCACAACAGCGGCATGTCCTCTTCGACATCCACCTCGCGGGTTTCGCCATTGACGGTGATCTGCATCTCGTGGCCTCCTTTAACGTGCGCGTTTTCAATCTAGGGGTTTTTCACGCCGCGAAAACCTGCAGACTGCGCGAAAACCCAACCAGATCGGCGATAACTCGCAGTTCCTTCGCGTCAAATGGCCCCTTCTCGCGATGGCCGCGATCATCGTCGCGCTCTGGCAGACGCCCGTTCTGCTGCCGCTCAAGCTGCTCGTGGTTCTGTTTCACGAACTGGCCCATCTCGTCACCGTGCTCCTGACCGGCGGAACCCCCGAAAGCCTGTCGCTCACCCCGCACCAGGGCGGGGCGGTGCTGTCGCGCGGGGGCAACCGGTTTCTCACGCTGTCCGCGGGCTATCTCGGCTCGCTGCTGATCGGCCTTGCGCTGTTTCGCGCCGCGCTTTCCGGCCGGTTTGATCACTGGATCACCGGCGCACTTGGCCTCGTCATCCTGCTGGTCACTCTGCTTTACGTGCGCGATCCCTTCGGCCTTGCCTTCTGCACCGGGGCGGGCGTGCTGATGCTGGCCTCGGCCCGCTGGCTCGGCCATGGCCCTAACGACCTGCTCTTGCGCCTCATCGGCCTGACCTCGATCATCTATGTCCCGCTCGATATTTTCTCCGACACGCTCAGCCGCGCGCATCTGCGATCCGATGCGCGCATGCTGGCCGAGGAATTCGGCGGCGCCACGATGCTCTGGGGCGGGCTTTGGCTTCTGCTCAGCCTCGTTGCGATCTGGCTTGCCCTGCGGTCGACCTTCCGGGCCACGCCTGGGGCAGATTGATCACCAGTTGTCTTTGAACCACTTGACGGCCCGGCGCAGCGATCGTGCGGGGTATTTGTCGACGGGGATCTCGAAATCCCACCATTCGTCCTGCGGATGCGCCGCGAACAGGCACATCCCCACAGCACTGGCAAATCCCGGCCCGGTCGCCGCCTGCGGCAACCCGTGCACGCGCAGCGGCCGGCCCAGCCGCACCTGCTGGCCCAGAATCTTGGACGCCAGACCATCCAGACCGGGGATCTGGCTGCCGCCACCGGTCAGCACGATCTGCTGGCTGGGCAGATGCTCGAACCCTGCCGCATCCAGCCGCGCACGCACCTCTTCCAGGATTTCCTCGACCCGCGGCCGCATGATTCCGATCAGCTCGGCGCGGCTCACCTGTCGGCGATCGTGTTCCCAGTCGCCGGTCTCGCCTTCCAGGTCGATCATCTCGCGGTCGTCCATGCCCGTAGCCACGACCCCGCCATAGAAGGTCTTGATCCGCTCGGCGGTCGAAACCGGCACCTGCAGCCCCATCGAGATGTCGCTCGTGACATGCTCACCACCCATGCGCACAGCATCGGCATAGATCATGTGCTTGCGCATGAAGATCGACAGACCCGTGCTGCCGCCGCCCAGGTCGATACAGGCCGCGCCCAGCTCCTGCTCGTCCTCGACCAGCGCGGACACGCCCGACACGTAGGCCGAGCTGGCAATGCCCGCCAGTTCCAGGTCGCAGCGGCGCACGCAATGGGCAAGGTTCTGCACGGCCGCCGCATCGATCGTAACCATGTGCATGTCGGTGGCCAGCCGCTGGCCCATCTGCCCGCGCGGGTCGATCAGCCCCGAGCGATGGTCGAGTGCGAAATTCACCGGCTGGGCATGCAGCACCTCGCGCCCCGCTCCGTATTCAGGCACGTCGCAGGCGCTCAGCACCCGGCTGACATCCTGCTCGGTCACGACATGTCCCTCAAGATCCACTTCCCCGGCAAGGCCATAGCTGCGCGGCTCGGCCCCCGAGAAACAGGCGATGACATGATCGACCCGGATGTTGGCCATCTTCTGCGCCGCCTGCACCGCGGTGCGGATCGCGCGCTCGGTTTCGGCCATTGCCTCAATTTCACCAAAGCGCACGCCGCGCGACCGTGTCGTCGCGGCCCCGATCACGCGAAAACCCGCCTGCCCCGCCATCGAGCCGACATCGCCGCCTGCCGGGTCGCCACCATCAAAGCGCAGGACCAGGCAGGCGATCTTCGATGTGCCCACATCCAGCACGGCCACCACGCCGCGTTGCATCGCCGCCTTGCGCATGTTGCGCATCGCCCGTTGGGATTCATAGAGCTCGATCATTGTCCGTCGTTCCCCACCGAAATGTTCCGGATTTTCCACCAGTTCTCGACCGCGTCCTTGTTCATGCGGATCGTCGGGCGCTCGGCCAGACGCATATCCACCGTCACAAGATCGCGCGCCAACATGTCCTGCGCCGCGCTCAGCGCGATCACGCGCTCCAGCGCCTGCACCGGTCGCGCCTCGGGCAGCAGGATGCGTTGATCGCGGTCCAGCACCACGTCCCAGCGCCGCTCGCCCATGCGTACCAGTCCGCGCAGCCGCGCGTTCAGCGGCTCGGCCGCCGCGAAAATCTCCAGCGCTTCGGGCAGCGCCCGTTCCGCCCCTGCCCCGGCCAGCAGCGGCAGCCCGGCATGATCGCCGCGCGCCTGCACCTCTCCCAGAACGACGCCTTCGATATCAACCTGGAACAGTCCCTCAGCCGTGCGCCACAGCACCACGGGCTGGCGTTCCACCACGTCGATCTGCAACACGCCGCCATTGCGGATCCGCACGCTTGCCGTCTTCACCGCGGAAAGGCCGGAAACCTCCTGCCGGATGGCCTCAAGGTCCAGGTCGAAGGACGAGATCGGGAAATCGATCGGCACGATCTCGCGGATATCCTCGTTCACGCTCTCGCTCGCGCCGTCCACCGCCATCAACCGCACCATGAATTCTGGGCGCGAATGGATTTCGGCGCGGAAATCGGCAATCGCCAACTGGATCGCGTCGCGGCGATCCTGATCGGCCAGATAGGCGGTGCCCACCGCCAGGCTCAGCGTGAAGGGCACACCCACCCGCAACAGCTTGCGAAACACCGGCGTCAGCATCAGCCGCTGAAAGCGATAGGCCCAGCGGCTCGGCGCCGGGTCGGCCTTGGCCATCCGCTTGTCGCCCCTCAGCGATTGCATGAGGCATCCTCCACCATCCAGCGGCACAGCTCGCCAAAACTCATGCCGCAGGCCTGCGCCTGTTCGGGGCTCAGCGACGTAGGCGTCATGCCCGGCTGGGTATTGGTCTCCAGCAGCACCAGACCCGCAAGGCCCTTCGCCTCGTCCCAGCGGAAATCGGTGCGGCTCACGCCCCGGCAACCCAGCGCCCGATGTGCGCGCAGCGCATAGTCCAGGCAGGCCTCGAAAATCTCGCCCGGCACCTCGGCGGGCACCACGTGGCGCGATCCGCCCTCGGAATACTTGGCGTGATAGTCGTACCAGCCCTCGGTGATGATATCCGTCACCGTCAACGCCCGGTCTCCCATCACCGTCGTGGTCAGTTCACGGCCCGGCGCGAACTGTTCCACCATCAGTATCTCGGGCATGTCCTCGGCCAGCTTTGGCGGCGCGTTCGCCGCCTCGTGCACGATGTAAACGCCAACCGACGAGCCTTCATTGTATGGTTTGACCACATAGGGCGGCTCCATCACGTGGCGCGCGGCGACCTCCTCGCGGCAGGCCAGGCGGCTGTCGACAACGGGCAATCCGGCGGCACGGTACACATCCTTGGTGCGCTGCTTGTCCATCGCCAGCGCCGAGGCCAGAACGCCCGAATGGGTGTAGGGCAGGCCCATCCATTCCAGCAGCCCCTGCACGCAGCCATCTTCGCCCCAGCGGCCATGCAGCGCGTTGAACACGACATCGGGCTTGATCTCGTCCAGGCGCGCGGCCAGGTCGCGCCCGGCATCCACGTCAACCACGTCGAAGCCTTCGCCGCGCAGCGCCTCGGAACAGCCCTTGCCCGACGCAAGCGATACCTCGCGCTCGGCCGATGGACCGCCCATCAATACCGCAACTTTCAGGGGTGCCCTGCCCGACATGCCCTCGTTCACCGCCTCAATGTCCCGGGCCTTTTTGGTGGCCCTTGTTTCGTTTTATCGCCCGGACATGCCTGTCAGTCGTCCGGGTCCTTTTCGGGGCTCTGTTCGCCAACCCTCATAATTTCCCATTCTAGCGTGATACCGCTTGAATCGTAAACCTTTTTTCGCACCTCTTCGCCCAGGGATTCCAGGTCGTCGGCGGTTGCCTGCCCGGTATTGATCAGGAAATTGGAGTGCTTTTCGCTCATCTGCGCACCGCCGCGCGTCGCACCGCGCATGCCGGCCTCGTCGATCACCTTCCAGGCTTTCAGGTCATGCGTGTCATCCGCCTGCCCGGTGCTGGAAAATCCCGCCGGGTTGCGAAAGGTGCTGCCGGCGCTGCGGTCCTTCGTGGGCTGCGTCTCGTCGCGTTTGCGCAGCTGTTCCTCCATCCGCGCGGCCAGCGTTTCCGGATCGCCCGCGTCCCCCTCGAACGTGGCCTCGACGATCACGCACCCCTCGGGCAGGTCGGTCTGGCGATAGCGGAAATTCAGGTCCTCCGCCGTTAGGGTGATGATCTCGCCCTCGCGTGTCACCGCCCGCGCCTCGACGAATACGTCAGCCACGTAAGAGCTATAGCAGCCCGCATTCATCCGCACTGCCCCGCCGATGCTGCCCGGGATGGTGCGCAGGAAGGTCAGGTCGGTCCCCGCCTCCGCGGCCTTGCGGGCCACATGCGCATCCAGCGCCGCAGCCCCGGCGCGCACGCGCGCGCCTTCGATCTCGATCGCGTTGAAACCGCGCCCCATACGGATCACCACCGCGCGGATGCCGCCATCACGCACGATCAGGTTGCTACCCACTCCTATCGGAAAAACCGGGATGCCCGGATCAAGGGCAGCAAGGAACTGCGCCAGGTCCTCCACATCCGCCGGCATGAACAGCCAGTCCGCGGGCCCGCCCACGCGCAGCCAGGTCAGCTCGCTCAGCGCCTTGCCGGGGATCAGCTTCCCCCGCACCTCGGGCATGTCAGTCATGGGCCACCGCTCGCGTTGTTTTCGGCCTCATACTACAAGATATGACCCCGCGAAACCCGTAGGGTGGGTTTTCAACCCACCCTGCTTTTTGGAGAAGCCCGCCGCAGCCAGCGCCGCCCGCTCCAGAAACCGGCCAAAGCTGCCAGCAGCATCAGGACAATCCAGGCCAGCGCCATCAACGCAAGCACCTCGGACCAGGGCGCGCCGTCCGCCACGATCCATATGGGAACGACCACCCCCACAAGCCCGATAAGCACACAAAGGGCCACGGCCACCCACCACCACTCCAGCCGCACCAGAACCCCGGTCGCGACAGCGGGTGCCAAGATCCCGCCGGCAAGCAGGTTGTAGGCCTTCCACTGATCCTCGTTGTCGCTCACCGCGAAGAGGCCGAACTCGGCCACGACCAGGACGGCGACGGCACGAAGCCCCGCCTGTTTCCGGCTCATGCCCCGAGCTTCCGCCGGATCCACCGCATCAGGTAGATCACCGGCCAGCGCAGCACGCTCATCCCTGCCGTCAGTGCCAGCAGGCCAACCCACCAAGGATTTTCCCAAAAAATCCAGACCAGCAGCGGAAACCCGGTGCCCATCAGCACATAGGCCCGGCGCCAGTGGTTGTCGTTCGACGGGATCATCGCGGCCAGGTTGGCGGCCACCAGCCACACGAAAAGCGCGATTAGCGACAGGTTCACTTGCGAAACTCCTTCGGCAATTCCGGCCTCTCGCCCTTCGCGCGCCGCCACAGGTACCGCAGCGGGTTGCGAAACATCGACACGAAGGCCGCCAACCCCGCCACGGCAATCCACATCCCGTGCGTAAAACCGATCCATACGATCAGCGCAGGCGCCGCGATCAGCAGCGCGATCCCCGGCGCGTATTGCCGGCGCATCGGCAGAAACGCGACCACCGTCGCCGCAACCACCCAAAGACATCCCAGCAACAGCGGAAGGCTCATATCAGGTTCCTAGCAATCGATGCCACGAACACGCCGAGACAAAGCAATATGCCCAGCCACGGCCAGATCACCGAAACCGAGAACTCGGCCTCGGGCTGCGTGCGTTTTACCCCGATCAGGGCGGCATTGACGATGGAAAAAACGATCAAAAGCGCCAGGGTCGTCACCTCGGCCAGCGTCGCCACCGGCAGCGCCAGCGCGGCCACGATCACCACACCGCCGATCATCGCCGAGCCCAGGACTGGCGTGCCGAAACGCGGATGCGCGTGATAGAACATCTCGAGCCAGGGCGTGCGCCGCCCCAGCCCAAACAGCACCCGGCTTGCCATCACGATCTGCGCCAGCACCCCGTTCAGCGCCGCCGCCACCGCAATCGCCGCCAGGAAGGCCGGGTTCGAATGCATACCCGCCTCCCAGACCAGCGCCAGCGGCCGTTCGGACGCGCCCAGCACCTCGCGCGGCACCGCCCGCACCGCGGCCAGCGACACCAGCGCGTAAAGCACCGCGGTGATCGCCAGCGCCAGCAGGATCGCGCGCGGCATCGTGCGCCCGGGCTGACGCGTTTCCTCGGCCATGTTGACGACGTCATCGAAGCCGATAAAGGCGAAAACGGCAAACAGCACCGCCGTTGTGATCCCGTTCCATTCCGGCGCGGGCAAAGGCAGGGCATAGGCCTCAACAGGTGCGGCATTGAACCCCGCCCAGATCACCAGCATCAGGCCCGTCACCTCGATCAGCGTCAAAAGCGAAGCAAAGGCCAGGCTCTCGACCACACCTATGATGGCAATCGCCGTCAGGGCGATGCCCAAGCCGACCACCGCCCAGGCAAAGGGAATATCGACAAAGGATATCAGGTATCCCACGCCGCCGCGCAGAACCGCCGCGGCCGCTATCGTGCCCGCCACCACGTTGATGAAGCCCACCAGCACGGCCAGCCAATGCTGGTTCAGTCCGATCTCGACATAGGCGCTGTCACCCGCCGCCTCGGGAATGCGCGCGGACAGTTCGGAAAACGAAAGCGCCGTCGGCACCGCGACCAGCGCGGCGATCAGGAACGCCACCGGCGCCCACATCCCCGCCTGGCCCGCTGCGGCCCCGGTCAGCACGTAGATCCCCGCGCCCACCATGATGCCAACGCCATAGGCGGTCAGAAGTCCGGTTCCGATCTCGCGTTTGAGTTGCTCCGCCATCAGCGCCCCATTGCCCGCATCAATTCCCGTCAGCGCGTCCCGGCGCAACGCCGTGTTTCGCTCCACCCCCCCCGCTTCCGGCGGTCAGGTCGGGAAACCACCCCACAACATCCGCCGCAGCGGCCGCGCCAGCACCACGCCGCCGCCCATTGCGCCCAGCGCGACCAGTGCCTCGCCCGGCGCGGTCTGCATATGCAACAACAAAAGCCCCACGGCCGCAATTGCAAACGCCAGGACCAACCGCCGCAAGAGCCGTGACGCGGCGATCAGCGCCAGCAGCACGACAATCCCGACAATCGCCCAGGCCAGTTCCACGTCACACCTTGAGCTTCTCGGGCAGCGCATTGGCCCAGGCGCTGATCGTGCCGGCGCCAAGGCAGACCACCATGTCGCCCGGCTGCGCCTGTTCCTTCACCAGCCGCACCAGATCGTCCAGATCGTCGATGGCGCGGGCATGCCGGTGCCCATGCGCGATCAGCCCGGCCACCAGCGCATCGCGGTTCGCGCCCTCGATCGGCTCTTCGCCGGCGGCATAAACCTCGGCAATCGCCACCACGTCGGCCTCGTTGAAACACGAACAGAACTCGTCGAAATGGTGATGCAGCCGGGTATAGCGATGCGGCTGATGCACGGCGATGATCCGGCCCTCCGTGGCCTGCCGCGCGGCCTTCAGAACGGCGGCGATCTCGGTCGGGTGGTGGCCGTAATCGTCGATGATCGTGACGCCGTTCACCTCGCCCACGCGGGTGAATCGCCGTCCGACGCCCTTGAACGCGGCCAGCGCCTCGCGGATTTCGTCGGTTTTCATGCCCAGGTGCCGCGCCACCGCAACTGCGCTCAGCGCATTGCTGACATTGTGGTCGCCCGGCATCGGCAGGGTGCAGCCCTCGATCACCTTGTCTTCGGCCTGCAGCGCGATATCGAAATGCGCCACGCCCTTCTCATAGCTCAGGTTGACCGCCCGCACATCCGCCTGCGCGTTAAAGCCAAAGGTCACAACCCGCCGGTCGGTGATCTTGCCCACCAGCGCCTGCACGTCCGGATCGTCAGTACAGCACACCGCCAGCCCGTAGAACGGGATGTTCGACACGAAGTCATAGAACCCGCGGTGCAGGTTCTCCTCCGTGCCCCAGTGCTCCATGTGCTCGGGGTCGATATTGGTGACGATGGCGATCGTCGCAGGCAGCCGGTTGAAGGTGCCGTCGCTTTCATCGGCCTCGACCACCATCCATTCGCCGTCGCCCACGCGTGCGTTGGATCCATAGGCATGGATGATACCGCCGTTGATCACCGTCGGGTCAAAATTGCCATGATCCAGCAGTGCCGCGACCATCGTCGTGGTCGTCGTCTTGCCGTGCGTTCCGGCAACCGCGACATTCGATTTCAGCCGCATCAGCTCGGCCAGCATCTCGGCCCGGCGCACCACCGGCAGACCGCGCCGGCGCGCCTCGTCCAGCTCGGGATTGCCCGGCTTGATGGCGCTCGAAATCACCACCACCTCGGCGTTTTCCAGGTTCTCGGCGGTCTGGCCCTCGAAGATCGTCGCGCCCATGCCTTCCAGCCGCTCAGTGATCTTCGAGCGTTTCAGGTCGCTGCCCTGCACCACGTAGCCGTGGTTCAAGAGCACCTCGGCAATCCCCGACATCCCAATGCCGCCGATCCCAACGAAATGGATGGGCCCCACGTCCCCGGGAAGTTTCGTCGCTGCATTCATGCCTTGTCTTTCCCTGCCAACTCTTCCACCAGCGCCACCAGTTCCTCGGTCGCCTCAGGCTTGCCAACCGACAATGCGGCCCGCGCCATCTGCGACGCTCCGTCGGGATTTCCCAGCACGTTGGCAATCTGCTCAGCCATCACCTCGACGCCCAGCTGGCTTTCGGGAATGACGATCGCACCGCCTGCCCCCGAGAGGCCCCGTGCATTCGCTGTCTGATGATCGCCCGCCGCATATGCATAGGGGATCAGGATAGCCGGGCGCCCGATCACGCTGATATCGGCAACGCTTGACGCGCCCGAGCGCGAAATCACCAGCTGCGCTTCGCTCATACGGCGCGGCACATCCTGGAAAAACGGCTGCACATCCGCCGCGATCCCGTGCTCCTCATAGAAACGGGCCACCCGCTCGCCATCCTCGTCGCGCGCCTGGTGGCTCACGCGGATGTTGTGCAACATCTCCACCGGCAGCGACGCGATCGCCGGCGGAACCACGTCGCTCAGGATGCGCGCGCCCTGGCTGCCCCCGATCACCAGCACCGACATCGGGTAATCTCCGGGCGCGATATAGGGGGCCGCCGCGCGTTCCAGCACCGCACCGCGTACCGGGTTGCCGGCATGCACGCCCTCTATGCCTTCAGGAAGATCGGTGGGCCAGGTTCCGCAGGCGACCTTGTCCACATGCTTGGCGAAAACCTGGTTCACCCGGCCCAGCACGCCGTTCTGCTCATGGATCATCCGCGGCAGGCGCAACAGCCACGCCGCACCCATCGCCGGGATCGCCGGGTATCCGCCAAAGCCTACCACCACGTCGGGCCGGTCGCGCCGCATCCGCCAGGTAGCCGCCAGCACACCGCCAAGAATGCGAAACGGCACCGCCAGCTTGGCCAGCACCCCGCCCCGCGCGAAGGTCGCGCTCGCCATCTGCTCGATCTCGACACTATGCGGGAACCCACCCGTGTAGCGCGCCCCGCGCGCGTCTGTCGACAGTTTCACCCGCCAGCCCTTGCGCAGCATCACCTCGGCCAGCGCCTGGGCGGGAAACATATGCCCGCCCGTGCCGCCCGCCGCGATTACCAGAAGCGGTTGCTTCTCTGCCATCTCTCACTCCGTAAGGTGCGCGCCATCGCGCACCGTCCGCCGGTCAGCGTCCCCGCCCCCGGAAAATCTCGTCGATCTCACCCTGCGGCCGCGTCCGCGTAAAGGCCAAAAGCATGCCCACCGCGATCCCCCCGGCAATCAGCGAGGATCCGCCGTAACTGACAAAAGGCAGGGTCATCCCCTTGGCCGGCAAGAGCCGCACCGCGACCCCCATGTTGATCATCGCCTGCACGCCGAAGATCGCCGCCAGCCCCGTGCCCGCGAGCCGGATAAACGGATCCCTCTCGCGCATCAGCCGCATCAGCGAGCGCACGACGACGCTCGCATATAGCGCGATGATCACGAGGACAAGGACCAGCCCGTATTCCTCGGCGGCCACGGCAATGATGAAATCGGTGTGCGCGTCGGGCAGGCTCCACTTCACCTGGCCTTCGCCCACGCCAACACCGAAAAATCCGCCCTCGCGGATCGCGTTGGCGGCATAGCCCAGCTGCGTGCGGGGATCGACATCGGGGTTCAGGAAACCGTCGATCCGGCGGGCGAAATGCTCGGACGAATTATAGGCGAAGGACCCGCCAAGAACCACCAGGCCGGCCAGCACCACCAGCAGGATCATCGGCGCGCCGGCCACGAAATACATCACGCCCCAGCCAAACAGGATCAGCGCCGCCTGCCCGAAATCGGGCTGCAACGCCAGCAGGATCACGATGACCCCCGCCAGGATCAGCGACAGGCTCTTGCCCGGCGGTCCGTTGATCTCCTGGCTTGCCGCCATCATCCAGGCCGCCACGACCACGAAACCGGGTTTCAGAAACTCGCTCGGCTGCACGCTGGCAAAGCCCAGCGAATACCAGCGCACCGCGCCCTTGCCGAAATCGGTGCCCAGGAACGGCAGGCCCAGGATCGCGATGAAGGCCGCCAGGAAGCCCAGCACCGCCAGGCGCCGCACCAGGTTCGGGCTCATCATCGAGGTGATCAGCATCGCCACCAGCGCCGCACCGCCGAAAACGGCCTGCCGGGTCACGTAATGGAACGCGCCAAAGTCGTTCTTCTCGGCCAGCGGCACCGAGGCGGCCAGCCCCAGCAGAAGGCCGATACCAAAGAGGATCATGATGCAGGACAAGGTCCACTTGTCCACCGTGCGCCACCACTTGGGCAAGATCGGTTCGCCCGATTGCACGGGCACCGCGCCATAGACCATTTCCGTCATGGATAAATCACCGCCAAATCTGCCTCATCCGCCCCGTTTTCGGGGTCGTTTCCGGCACTCTATCACGGCGATTCGCTCAAGGGAAGCATGCGATTCGCGCCGGCGGCGGCCTTTGGCCTCACACGGGTTTGTACAGCCGGTTCGCCCCCAGTTCGGCGATCACCTCATAGCCCATGCCAAGCAGCAGGTTCTGCGCCGCATAGGGGCGCTCGCTCGCCTCTTCTTCCTTCGGCTTCACCTCCATGAAAACATATGGCCGGGAGTCCGCGATCAGCGCCTTGGCCCCGATCAGCGCCTTTTCCTCAAATCCCTCAACATCGAGCTTCAGCAGACCCACGTTTTGCAGTCCGAAACTGTCCAGCGCCAACGCCGGGATGTTGCCCTTGCCCGTCACCTTGCGGGTGATCGACAGACGCCCAAAGGATGTGCCCATACGCACGTAGGACCGGCTGTCGGACACGGCAGCCATGTAGGGCTGCACCTTGGGCAGGATGCCCCATTCAAAGACGTTGCGCTCCAGGCAGGCAAAGGTATCGGGCGACGGCTCAAGGCTCAGGACATGGGCGAAATGCCGCGCCATGACCCGCGTGTACGAGCCGACATTGGCCCCCGCGTCAATGGCGCTCCTGTCCGCCAGCGTCTCGGCGCCCGGTTGCGCCTGCATGATCTCGATCGCCTTCAGCAGAGGCTCGATCGAGCCTTGCTTGCCCACGAACGCGCCTTCCATCTTCCGGCGATTTCTCGCTCCGCGCGCATCCGCGTCAGGCACCCAGAACTCTCCGAATTTCTTCATGCACCTGCTCCCGTCGCACTGATCGCTCGGCTTCCCTTAGCGCACCGCGCCCGGACGATAAAGCAAATCCACGCCCGATCCGTTGCTTGGACCGGGCAGATTTTCCCTTGATCTCAGGCCAGCCCTGCGCCACCTCCCGCCCATGGAACTCGAAACCCTCGTCCTTGGCGCCGGCGCCGCCGGCATGATGTGCGCGGCCCATGCCGGCCCGGGCACGCTTGTGATCGACCACGCCAAAGCCCCGGGCGAGAAAATCCGCATCTCCGGCGGCGGGCGCTGCAACTTCACCAACATGTGGACGGAACCAGCCAATTTTCACGGCCAGAACCCGCATTTCGCCAAGTCTGCGCTCGCACGCTATACTCAGTGGGATTTCATCGCGCTGATGGATGCCCACAACATCGCCTGGCACGAAAAAACGCTGGGCCAACTCTTCTGCGATGGCAAATCCACCCAGGTGGTCGACATGCTGCGCGGCCTGATGGCGCAGGCCGGCGCACTGCTGCAGCTGCAAACCGCGCTGGTCGATCTGTCACATGACGGCGCGCGCTTTGTCTCCACGCTCGAAAGCGCGGGACGGCATGAAACCGTGCGGTCGCGCAACCTCGTTGTTGCCACCGGCGGCAAATCGATCCCGAAAATGGGTGCGACCGGGCTCGCCTATGACATCGCGCGCCAGTTCGGCCACGATATCGTCACCCCCCGCCCCGCCCTCGTGCCGCTCACCTTCCCCGAGAACCGTTTCGCGCCGCTCGCGGGCATTTCGCTCCCGGTGCGCGCCACGGCTGGCGACATGCATTTCGACGAAGCGATGCTCTTCACCCATCGCGGCCTTTCGGGCCCCGCGATCCTGCAGATTTCCAGCTTCTGGCAAGAGGGAACACCTATCGAGGTCGACCTCGCGCCGGCCACCGACATTTTCGACCAGCTGCGCGCCCTGCGCCACGAGGCCGGCCGCAAATCCATGGCAACCGCCCTGGCACAGTTCCTGCCCGCGCGCCTTGCGCAATCCCTGGCAGAAGAGTGGGCGCTTTCCGGCAACCTCGCCGATCAGTCCGACACCGCCCTGCGCGCCCTGTGCGACCACGTGCATCACTGGGCGCTCATCCCGTCGGGCACCGAAGGCTGGCGCACCGCCGAAGTGACCGGCGGCGGCGTCGACACCGCGCGGATCAGCTCGAAAACCATGATGTCGGCCAATCTGCCGGGCCTCTACTTCGTCGGCGAATGCCTCGATGTCACGGGATGGCTCGGCGGGTTCAACTTCCAATGGGCGTGGAGCTCCGCCATCGCAGCAGCGCGCGCCATCACGGCCGCGAGTTGAAACCCAGCCACGTCAGCGCTGGATACTCTCCAGATAGGCCAGCAACGCCGCCAGCGGCCGCGGCACCGGCGACATCACGCCATCGCCCGTATCCAGCGGCACCTCGGGCCCTTCCAGCAGCAACCCGAACTCGGGCATGTTCTGCTGCGGCAGTCGCCCGCGTGTATAGCCGTCGATGTATGAGAGCACATAGGCCCGCGGAAACGTGCCCTTGTGCCGCCGCGTGATCGTCGTCAGGTCGCTCGGCGCCCGCCCGGTCTCGGCCTTGAACTCGCGGGCCAGCTCTCCATCACCGGTCGCCGTTACGCCATGGCACATCGCGCAATTCTCCGCGAACAGCAGGGCGCCCTCGCCTGGCCCCGGCATTTCCTGGCTCATGCATCCGACCAGCGCCAGCGTGGCACCGCTGCCCGCCAGTACGCTTTTCCATCCTGCGGTCATCGCCGTCTCCCTGTTCGTCTCGGCCCTTATTCCGGTGCGGCCTGCAGCCCCTGAAGATAGGCGATCAGATCGGCAATCGCCCTGCTGGTCATCACCGGCTGGCCACTTTGCGTTTTCATCGGCGTGTCGTCACCTTCAAAGAAATCGCCGTAAACCGGCATCGGGCTGCCGTGGCTGACCAGCGGGTCGCGCCCGTCGATCCTGCGGATCACCCGCAACAGTGGAAAGGCGCCTTCATTGTCCGCCTCCAGCCGCGTCAGGTCCACCGGCTGCACCAGCAGGACCGAGGCCATCGGCCCCGCGCCCTTGCCATCCAGCCCGTGACAGGTGGCGCAATGCTGCTCATAAAGCCGCTGACCCTCGCCGGCATCCTGTGCACGCACCGCCAGCGGTACCGCCGCCAGCATCATCACACCCGCGACCAGCTGCCGCCATTTTCGTTCCATCGGCCAGATCATGGGCCTCTCCTTCAAACCATCGCCCCAAGTTTATCGAATTAACTCTAACACAACTTTCACGCCGGGCCATTTGATCCCGATCATGCCCTAGCGCTGGATCGTTTCCAGATAACCGACCAGTTCCATCAGCGCCACGGGTGTCATCAGTTCCTCGCCCTTGGGCGATACCCAGATCTGCTTGGGCCCCTCCAGCAGCGGGCCGAATTCCGGCATCACAGAAAACTCGTGCTTACCGGGATAGCCATAGACTGTCGCCATCACGAACTCGGTCGGAAACGCCCCGTCATTGCCGGCCTTCAGTACGGTCAGATCGGCTGGCGGCACCGGCAGGCCGTCGGCCATCGCCCCGTCGCCCATACCGCTTTGCCCGTGGCAGCTCGCGCAATAAAGATTGAAGGTCTGTCGCCCGGGATGCGGCGCCATGTCGGTGCAGGCCGCCACCATCGCGGCCATTGTCCCTGCCACAGCGATACTCCACGCCGTCCTGCTCATTGCTCGCGCCTTTCTTTAGCGTCTGTCATCCCACCATGGCCGCTTACCTGCACGAAATCAATGATCTGGATCATCAACCCGCCGCGTGCAAAACTCCGTGTGCACCAGATACAGGACCAGGCCATGTCTCTCACCACCGACGTCGCGCAACGCTTTCTCGACGAAAATTTCGCCCCCTGGGTCAAGGCGCTCGATCTCACCATCGCACGCATCGACGCCCGGGGCGCGACGCTCACCATGCCGGTCTCGGATCAGCTGATGCGCGTCGGCGGGATCGTCTCGGGTCAGGCGCTCGCCGCGATGGCGGATACCGCGATGGTCTTTGCCTGCGCCGGGATGCTGGGCGAGTTTCGCCCCGTCGCCACCACCAATCTCGACACCCAGTTCCTGCGCCCCGGCACCGGCGACCGCATCCGCTGCGAAGCCGAGATCGTGCGCGCCGGCAAGGCGCTGATCTTCACCCGCGCCTCCCTAATCGCCGAGCCGTCGGAAAAACCCGTGGCCACCGCGACCGCGACTTTCTTCCTACCCTGAGCTGGCCCGCACCAGCGCTCAGACCCCCGCCAGCTCCAGCGTCTGCGCCCAGACCTTGTCTTCCACCTCGATCGGGTCGGCCAGGACCTTGCCCTGCCCCGGCATCCGTGCGCCCTCGTCCAGCGCCACCCCCTCGGCCACCTGGGCCAGACGCTCCATAAACACGCCCGACAGGTCTGGGTCCATCAGCAGGTAATACTGGCCCAGATCATGCGGCGGCCCTTCGGGCGCCTTCAGCGGCTTGACGTCCCGGCTCACCACGCCGCCGGTCAGCCCCGCCGCCAGCAACTCGGCCATCAGGCCGAACCCCCAGCCCTTGTAGCCGCCCACGCTCACCAGCGACCCGCCCAGCGCGGCCTCCGGATCGGTGGTCGGCCGCCCCTCGGCATCCACGGCCCAGCCTTCCGGAATTCTCTCGCCCGCGGCCTTGGCCATGGTGATCTTGCCCAGCGCCACCGTCGTCGTCGACTGGTCGAACTGCATCGCCACGCCGCCCTTGCCGTCCGGCACCGAAAAGGCGATCGGGTTGGTGCCGATCACCCGCGTCTTGCCGCCCGGCGGCGCCACGATGGGCGAGGCATTGGTGAACCCCAGCCCGATCATACCCGCCCGCGCGATCTGGCCGGTGAAATAACCAAGGCTCGTGCAGGTATGCGCATGGCCCACCGCCAGGCTCGCCACCCCGCATTCGCGCGCCGCGGCCAGGGCCTCGGGCAACCCGCGCTCGAACGCGGGCTGGGCAAAGCCCAGCTTCGCATCCACCATCACCGCGCCCGGTTTCGGCCGCCACACCTCGGGCACGGCATCGCCTTTCACCCGGCCGCTGCGCAGCTGCTGGCAATAGCTTTCCAGGTAATACAGCCCGCAGATCCGGTTGCCGGCCGCTTCGGCCTCGCCCACCGCGTCGGCCACGCTTGCGGCGACCCAGTCCTCGGCACCGTGCGCCACCAGCGCCTTTTTCGTCTGCGCCTCGATCTCGGTCCGCGTCACGCTCACCATCTCGTCTCTCCCCATGCTCTTTCTTGGCAAAAATACTCATTTTCCCGCCGCTGCCAAACCGCGCAGGCACCGGCGGGGTGCGCCCGGCCCCGGGCACGGCGGGGTGGGTGGGTGGGCGCCGTGTCCGGGGCCGGGGCCTCAGTCCGCCACCAGCACCCCGTTTTCCATCCGCAGCACCCGGTCCATCCGCGCCGCGAGCTCCATGTTATGCGTCGCGATCAGGGCCGACAGGCCGGTGCCGCGCGCCAGCTCGATCAGAGTCTCGAACACCGTGTCCGAGGTTGCGGGATCAAGGTTGCCCGTGGGCTCGTCGGCCAGCAAGAGCCGCGGCTCATTCGCCAAGGCCCGGCAAAAGGCCACGCGCTGCTGCTCCCCGCCCGACATCGCCGCCGGGCGATGATCGGCCCGGTTGCCGATCCCCACCCGCGCCAGCAAGTCGGCGGCACGGGTCTCGGCCTCGGCCCGGCCAACGCCATTGGCCAGTTGCGGCAGCACGATGTTTTCCAGCGCGGTGAACTCCGGCAGCAGGTGGTGGAACTGGTAGATGAAACCCACCTCCTGACGCCGCACCGCGGTGCGCCGGCGATCACTCAGCCCCACCATCTCATGCCCGCCGATCCGCACCGATCCCGCATCCGCTACATCCAGCAGCCCGGCAATGTGCAACAGCGTCGATTTGCCCGCCCCCGATGGCGCCACCAGCGCCACCAGCTCGCCCTCGGCCACCCGCAGATCGGCGCCCGACAGCACCTCGACCGCGTTGGGTTTGCCCTTGTTGTAAGTCTTTTCGACCCCTTTCAGCTCCAGCGCCGCCTCACTCATAGCGCAACGCCTCCACCGGGTTCATCCGCGCCGCCCGGCGCGCCGGGAAGATGGTGACGATGAACGACAGGCCCAGCGACAAGAGCACCGCGCTCATCACGTCGCCCAGTTGCAGCTTGGCGGGCAGGAACGATATCCCCCGCACCGCCGGATCCCACACATTGCCGCCCGACAGCGCGTTTATCACGGCGAAGATCGGATCGATATAGATCGCGAAAAGGCAGCCCAGCAGCACCCCCATCGCCGTGCCGATGATGCCGGTGAAGGCCCCACAGATGAAAAACACCCGCAGAACCGATCCTTCGGTCAGCCCCATCGTGCGCAGGATGCCGATATCGCGCCCCTTGTTCTTGACCAGCATGATCAGCCCGCTAGTGATGTTCATCGCCGCGATCAGCACCAGGATCGACAGGATCACGAACATCACGTTGTCCTCGATATCCAGCGCGCGCAGGAAACTGCCGCTGGCATCGCGCCAGCTCCACAAAAGCGCCCTCTCG
The DNA here is from genome assembly GCF_005434965.1 of Marimonas lutisalis. Taxonomy (GTDB): domain Bacteria; phylum Pseudomonadota; class Alphaproteobacteria; order Rhodobacterales; family Rhodobacteraceae; genus Marimonas_A; species Marimonas_A lutisalis. The sequence goes on along the minus strand of NZ_SKCI01000001.1, from coordinate 542,201 downwards.
CCCGCCGCCTTCAGCAGCGGCACGCTCATCTCCTCGATCCTCTCGGGATCGGCCACCATCACTTCCAGCTCGTCGGCCACGCCCTCGCGGTTGAAAAACGCCTGCGCCTCGGCAAAGGGCATGTAAACCCGTGTCCGGTCGATGTCATAGCGCCCGGCGGTAAAGACATAGACCACCTCATAGGCCTTTACCCGCGGGCTGGTGCCAAAGGCGGTCTTCACCCCGTTGGGGCTGATGATCTTGATGCGGTCGCCCGCCGCCACGCCCAGTTCGCGCGCCACCCCCGATCCGATCGCAACCGCGTTGTCGCCGCCAAAGCGCTCGATATCGCCAAAGGCCGCCTGCGGCTCGACGATGCGCGGAATTGTTTTCAGGTCCGCCGCGCTGATCCCGAACACTTCGATACCTGCATTGCGCCCGCCCGCATTGGCCATCACCTGGCCCTTGACCAGCGGCGCCACGCGTTCCACGCCCGGCACGGCGCGCACCCGCTCGGCCATGTCCTCGTAATCCCGGATCGTGCGGTCGACACGTCCGCGCTCGTCCACCTGCGCCGAATTGTAGATCGTCACATGCGCATTGGCGCCCAGGATCGTGTCGACAAATTCCGCGCGAAAGCCCGACCGCACCGCCAGTGTCGCGATCAGCGCCATCACCGCCAGGGTGATGCCGATCAGGCTGATCCAGGTCATCACGCTCACGCCGCCCTCGGCCCGACGCGCCCGCAAGTATCGCCAGGCGATCATGAATTCGAAGGGGGCAAAGGGGGGTGTGCTGCCTGCCATGCCTGCTCTCAGGGTTGTTTGCGCGCAATCTGCGCCGCGGGGCGGGTCAGGTCAAGCTGATGCCGCGCCCGATGCCGGTTTCCGCCGCCTAAACAGCCGGCCCAGCAATCCCAACGCCGCGCCCACGATCGCGAAACCCGCCACGAACCCGGCGCCGCCGAACACGGCCCCCTCGAAATTCAGGGGCAGCGCCGGTTTGAACTCTTTCCACGCGGCCGCCGCAATCTCGGCATCGCCCAGGTGGCCCGCGCGATAGGCCCGCGTGAACGGCCCCGCCGCCTTCAGCGCCGCCAGGTCGCCCGACAGCCGCTCATACCGGGTGATCGTGCGCCCCATGGTTTCGGCTCGCTTTGCGCCCATCGCACCACCCTGCGCCAAGTCGGCCAGCGCCGCGCTGCGCTCCATGCCCACCGCGGCGGCATCCGCATCGAACTCGGCGACAAAGCGCGCCAGCTCGTCCACCGCGCCGCCCAGCCGCTGCACGTATTGCTGGCTGAATTCGGGAAACTGCGACAGCCCCGCCGCCCCGGCCAGTCCGCCGGCCAAAGTGATCGCTCTCAGGAACATGCTCTGCCTCGTTTTCCGCAGATCATACCAGTAATGGCGCTACCTGAATACCGCCGCGATCAGCGCCCGGTCCAATGCGCCGAAATCCTCCCAGGCGGGGCAGGTATCGACCGCCACGCTGACGCCCCACTCGCCCTGCCAGATCACCGCCCAGCTTCCGGCGTTCAGTCGCCCGGGCATGCACAGCGCCCCGGCATGCCAGAAATTCCATGCCTCGCCCGTTCTGCGCTGGAACACACCCATGCCATAGCCCGCGCCGCCCTCGACCACGATATGCGGATAGGTTTCGGGCGCTTCCGAAATCTCGCCCCCATCGCCGAACCAGCGGGCCCAGAATAACGCCTGCTCGGCAATCGGCATCTGCCAGCCGCCCCAAGCCAGGTATGCGCCCGCCCTGGGCGAGGGCGTCGCGCCTGACATTGCTCCACACTCTGCCGCGTATTGCCCACCTGTCACAGCATCATAGACGGCCCCCAGGATCGCGTAATTCTCGTTGTTATAGCGAAATGCACCTGGCGTGCCCGCCTGCCAGCCGCGCTCCAGCGCCGCCTCGGCCACCTGCCAGTGACGCGGCTCCGGGTCATCCACCCACTCGTGCATCACCGTCTGCGTGCCATCGGGCCATATCCCGGAACTGTGGGTGATCAGCTGGCCCACCGTCACCCCGGCCACGCGCGGATCGCCAAAGCGCACCCGTTCACCCAGCAGTTCGCCCAGCGTGTCGTCATAGGTCAGGCGCCCGGCCGTCACCGCCTGCGCCACGCAGACGGCGGCGATCATCTTCGACAGGCTGGCCAGCTCGACCGGGCGGTCCTCGCCCTCACGGGCAACCAAAGCGCCGCGATAGGTTACGGCGTGGGCTGTTTCCCGCGCACCGATCCCGTTCGCCCAGCTCTCAACAGCCGCGTTTACGCGGTCGATCGTGGCCCGGTCCTGCGCCCCCGCCGCACCCGCCGCCACGCCAAGGCACAGCAGCAGGGTCAGCAGGCGCGCCAGCATGCTCAGAGCCCGCGCACCAGATGACCTTCGTAGATCTTCGCCAGCTTCTTCACCGCTTCCTCGGGCGACAGCTCCTCGCTCTCGCCAGTGCGGCGGCTGGTCAGTTCCACGACGCCGTTCTTCAGGCCCCGCGGCCCCACGGTAATCCGCCACGGCAGGCCGATCAGGTCCTGAGTGGCAAACTTCGCGCCTGCACGCTCGTCAGTGTCGTCGTAAAGCGGCTCAAGGCCCACCGCCTCCATTGCCGTGCAGATCGCGTCGCAGGCCAGGTCGGCCTCCGGATCGCCCACCTTCAGGTTCACCACCCCCGCATGGAACGGCGTCACGCCCTCGGGCCAGATGATGCCCTTGTCGTCGTGGCTCGCCTCGATGATCGCGCCGACAAGGCGGCTCACCCCGATGCCGTGGCTGCCCATGTGCACCGGCACCGGCTTGCCGTCCGGGCCCTGCACAGTGGCCCCCATCGGTTCGGAATACTTGGTCCCGAAATAGAAGATCTGGCCCACTTCGATACCGCGCGCAACGCGGCGGCGCTCCTCGGGGATCTCGTTGAAGGCCGCCTCGTCATGGGTCTCGTCCGTCCGCGCGTAAAGCGAGGTGAACTCCTCCATCACCGCCCGGCACTGCTCAACGCTGTCGTAATCGATCTCGCGCTCGCCCAGGCGGATATCGGTGACGGCACTGTCATAGAACACCTCCGACTCGCCGGTTTCGGCCAGCACCAGGAATTCATGCGTGTCGTCGCCGCCAATGGGCCCGCTGTCGGCCCGCATCGGGATCGCCTGCAGCCCCATGCGCTCATAGGTGCGCAGATAGGTAACCAGGTGGCGGTTATAGGCATGCAGCGCGTCTTCCTTGGTCAGGTCGAAATTATAGCCGTCCTTCATCAGGAACTCGCGCCCCCGCATCACGCCGAAACGCGGGCGGATCTCGTCGCGGAACTTCCACTGGATATGATAGAGCGTCAGCGGCAGGTCACGGTAGGAATTCACGTGCGCGCGGAAGATATCGGTGACCAGTTCCTCGTTCGTGGGCCCGTAAAGCATGTCGCGCCCGTGCCGGTCGGTGATGCGCAGCATCTCCTCGCCATAATCGTCATAGCGTCCGCTCTCGCGCCACAGGTCGGCCGATTGCAGCGTCGGCATCAGCATCGGGATATGGCCCGCGCGCACCTGTTCCTCGTGCACGATGTTTTCCAGCTTGCGCAGCACCTTGAAGCCCAAGGGAAGCCAGGAATAGATGCCGGCACTGGCCTGCTTGATCATGCCAGCCCGCAACATCAGCCGGTGGCTGACGATCTGGGCCTCGGCGGGGTTTTCCTTGAGAACGGGAAGAAAATAGCGGGACAGGCGCATCACGAACCTCTGGTCATTTCGCATTCGATCTCCGTTTAGGCGCTTGCGCGCAGGCATACAAGCACCGCGTCCCGATCACGCGCACCTGACATCGCTTCACACACGCTTGAGGATGGTGATCCGCCCCGCCCCCTCTGCGCGTAGTGCCCACACGATCAACAGCAACGGGCTCGATCAACGGCCCTTATAGGAGGACCACAATGAAGACGTTTCTGAAGACCACTCTTGCTGCCACCGCATTTGCTGCCGCCGCAGGCGCCGCGCATGCCGGGTCGCATTCCCAATCCATCGTCGACATCGCCGCGGGCGACGACCGCTTTGAAACGCTGGTCGCCGCCGTCACCGCCGCGGGGCTTGGCGAAACGCTCGCCGGCGAAGGCCCGTTCACCGTCTTCGCCCCCACCGATGACGCCTTCGACGCCCTGCCCGCGGGCACCGTCGAAAACCTGCTCAAACCGGAAATGAAGGGCGATCTGACCAATGTGCTGATGTATCACGTGGTGCCGAGCAAGGTGATGTCGGGCGATATCGCCGCGGGCACGATGGGCGCCGACACCGCGCTTGATGGCGCCAAGGTCTGCGTGACCAAGGGTGATGACGGCGTCATGCTCGATGACGGTTCCGGCAGCATGGCCAAGGTGGTGATCGCCGATATCGAAGCCTCGAACGGCGTCATCCACGTCATCGACAAGGTGATCCTGCCGGGCAACGATCCGTCCTGCATGTAACCTGCTCGTCGCCGCCACGATCGCACCATCGCGGCGAGGACGGCAATGATCGGCAAGGTTCTTTTGCCCGGCATGCGACCCGCCTGACATCGGCGCGGTCCCCGCGGCGAAAGACGGCCCCGCCCTCCCCCGGGGGCGGGGTCTTCACGTTGCGGGCAAGCGCCGGGAAGAGCACGCCAGCCAATAAGCCCTTGAATTGCACCCGCCCAGCGGCGACATAGGGGCGGCAAGGGTAAGGAACGACATGGCACTTCCGGTTCGGGATCAGTTGAAATACTGGGGCATCGCGACGCTCGTCTTCGTGCTGGCGCTTTGGTACCTGGGCGATGTGATCCTGCCCTTCGTCCTGGGCGGCGCGGTCGCCTATTTCCTCGATCCCGTGGCCGACCGCCTAGAAGCCATGGGCGCCAGCCGCGCCGTGGCCACCGGGATCATCGCCTTTTTCGCCGTGCTGATCTTCGTCATCATGGCCCTGCTCGTCATCCCGACACTGGTCGAACAGTCGATCGCACTGTTCAACACCGCCCCACGGCTCGCGCAGGATCTTCAGGCTTTCCTGACCGAGAAATTTCCCTCGCTGATGGATGCCGACAGCACGCTGCGCAAGTCGCTGCTGACGGTGGGCGAAAAGGTGCAGGAACGCGGCGGCCAGCTTCTCGAGGCGGTGCTCAGCTCGGCCTATTCGATCATCAACATCGCGCTTCTTTTCGTCATCGTGCCCGTGGTCGCGGTCTACCTGCTCTATGACTGGGATCGCATGGTCGCCAAGATCGACGAGCTCCTGCCGCGCGACCACGCCCCGATGATCCGCGATCTGGCCGGCCAGATCGACAACGTGCTGGCCTCGTTCATTCGCGGAATGGGCACCGTCTGCCTGATCCTCGGCACCTATTACGCCGTGGCGCTGATGCTGGTGGGCCTGCAATTCGGCCTCGTTGTGGGCTTCGTCGCCGGCGCGCTCACCTTCATCCCCTATGTCGGCGCCATTCTCGGCGGCGCGCTGGCCATCGGGCTTGGGCTTTTCCAGTTCTGGGGCGACTGGATCTCGCTGGGCCTCGTCGCCGGCATCTTCGTGCTGGGCCAGGTGATCGAAGGCAACCTGCTGACCCCCAAACTCGTCGGCGGATCGGTCGGCTTGCATCCGGTCTGGCTCATTTTCGCGCTTTCGGTCTTCGGCTCGCTCTTCGGTTTTGTGGGCATGCTGGTCGCGGTGCCGCTCGCGGCTGCCATCGGCGTGCTCACCCGCTTCTTCGCCGACCGCTACCGCAAAAGCCGCCTCTACCGTGGACTGTCCGAGCGCGAGGCCGCCGCGGAGCAGGACGCCGAATAATGGCCCGGCAACTGACGTTCGACCTGCCCGCCAGAACGGCGCTCGGGCGCGAGGAGTTCTTCGTCTCGCCCGCCAATGCCACAGCCGTCGCGATGATCGAAAACTGGGCCAACTGGCCCAGCCATAAACTGGCGCTGATCGGCCCGTCGGGCGCGGGCAAGACCCATCTCGCCCATGTCTGGGCCGAATTGTCTGGCGCCGTGATCGTGCCCGCGCGCAGCCTGCCCACGCTCGACATTCCCACCCTCGCCCGCGGCAACATCGTGATCGAGGACGCCCCCGTGATCGCCGGCAATCCCCAGGCCGAAGTGGCGCTCTTCCACCTTCACAACATGGCGCTGGCCGAGGGCCATTCGCTCCTGATGACAGCCCATATCGCGCCTTCGCGCTGGGGCCTCGTTCTCCCCGATCTCAAAAGCCGCGTTGAAGGCACCTCGGCCGTCATCGTCGAAAGCCCCGATGACCAGCTTCTCTCAGCCGTGCTGATGAAGCTCTTCACCGATCGGCAGCTTTCGCCCACGCCCGACACCATTCCCTATCTTGTCCGCCATATCGACCGCAGTTTCGACATGGCCCGCCGCGTGGTCGCCGCGCTCGACGATGCCGCGCTGGAAAAAGGGCGCGAGATCAACCGCAACCTCGCCGCCGAGGTCGTGGGCGGGCTGATCGGCTAGGCGCTCCGCTTGCGCGCGCCGGCCCATGCGCCCATATCTTTCCCAACCGCCACACCAGCCGGATCATCCCACACGCATGCGCCCGCTCCTGAAAATCGCCGCCATCGCCCTGCTGACCCTGGGCATCCCTCTCACGGCAACCGCTCAGTCCACGATGCTCGAAACCTTCGAAAACACCCCCGAAACCCGCTGGCGCTTCATCGCCGATACGGTGATGGGCGGCCTCTCGCGCGGCCAGGTCTCCTTTCTTGCCGAAGGTAGCAACGCCTTCGCCCGTCTCACCGGCACCGTCAGCACCGCCAACAATGGCGGTTTCATCCAGATGCGGATGGACCTGCCCGCGCCGCCGCCCGCCGATGCCACCGGCCTGCGCCTGATCGTCCGCGGCAACGACCAGCGCTATTTCATACACCTGCGCACCGCCGGCACCGTCCTGCCCTGGCAATACTACCAGGCGGGATTCGACGCGCCCGGCGAGTGGACCGATATCCGCCTGCCATTCTCGGCTTTCAAACCCTCGGGTCGCCTGCTGCGCAACACGCCGCGCACCACCGGGATCAAATCGGTGGGCATCGTCGCCTTCGGGCGCGATCACCAGGCACAGGTCGACGTCCGCGAAATCGGTTTCTACTGAAACAGGCAGCATCTGGACATCCCCCCGCACAAGGCGCACTATCCCGATCCGCCCGTTTATGCATCTGTCGCAAAGGCTTCGTAATCGTCGCCCATGTCCAACGCTGATTTCCTCGCCGCTCCCTTTGCTGCTCCGGTCGATCTGCCCGACGTCGACATCACCGGCCCGGGCCGCTTCTACAACCGCGAACTCAGCTGGCTGGGCTTCAACTGGCGTGTGCTGGAAGAGGCCGAAAACCCCCGTGTGCCGCTTCTCGAACGGTTGCGCTTTCTCTCGATCTCGGCCACCAACCTCGATGAATTCTACACCGTCCGCGTCGCCGGCCTGCGCGAACTGGCCCGCGAAGGCGTGACCACGCCCGCCGCCGACGGCCTCTCGCCCACCGAACAGCTGGTCCTTATCAACGCAGATGCCCGCCGCCTGATGGCGCACCAGCAGGAAACCTTCGACCGCCTGACCACCGAAATGCAGCAGGCCGGCATCTCGCTCTGCACCCGCGACACGCTCAGCAAGGACGACCGCGCCTATCTCGGCGACGTGTTCCTGTCGCGTGTTTTCCCGGTGCTCTCGCCGCTGGCGATCGACCCGGCACATCCCTTTCCCTTCATCCCCAACACCGGCTTTGCCCTGGCGCTTCAGCTCGAACGCAAAACCGACAAGCGCGAGTTGAAGGCGCTCCTGCCGATCCCGCAGCAGATCGACCGCTTTGTGCGCTTGCCCGCCGCCGATGGCACCCACCGCTTCCTGCCGCTCGAAGACCTGCTGCTCGAACATATCTCTTCGCTCTTTCCCGGCTATACGCTCCGGGGCCATTGCGCCTTCCGCGTCTTGCGCGACAGCGATCTCGAGGTCGAGGAAGAGGCCGAAGACCTGGTGCGCGAGTTTGAAACCGCCCTGAAGCGCCGCCGCCGTGGCGAGGTGGTGCGCATGAAAATCTCCGCCGATGCACCACCTGCCCTGCTCGAACTCATCAAGCGCGAACTGCACGTCACCGACGACGAGATCGTCGAGATCGACGGGCTGATCGGCATCGCCGACCTGGGCCAGCTGGTGCTCGACGAACGCCCCGACCTGCTCTGGCCCTCCTTCACGCCCCGCGTGCCCGAACGGGTGCAGGATTTCGATGGCGACATGTTCGCCGCCATCCGGCAAAAGGACATGCTGTTGCACCACCCCTACGAAACCTTCGACATGGTGGTGCGCTTCCTGAAGCAGGCCGCCGCCGATCCTGACGTGGTGGCGATAAAGCAGACGCTCTACCGCACATCCCGCGACAGCCCGATCGTCGAGGCGCTCTGCGAAGCCGCCGAAGACGGCAAATCCGTAACGGCGCTGGTCGAGCTCAAGGCCCGCTTCGACGAGGCCGCCAATATCCGCCAGTCGCGCCGGCTGGAACGCTCGGGCGCGCATGTTGTCTACGGGTTCCTCGACCTCAAGACCCACGCCAAGATTTCCACCGTGGTGCGCCGCGAAGGCGACCGGCTGGTCACCTACACCCATTACGGCACTGGCAACTATCACCCGATCACCGCGCGCATCTATACCGACCTGTCGCTTTTCACCTGCGATCCGGCACTTGGCCGCGACGCCACCAAGGTGTTCAACTACCTCTCGGGCTATGCCCAGCCTGAGGCGCTGGAAAACCTCTCGATCTCACCGCTCAGCCTGAAACCCAAGCTTCTTGAAATGATCGCCGCCGAGATCGAGCACGCCAAGGCCGGCAAGCCCGCTGAAATCTGGGCCAAGATGAACGCGCTCATCGATTCCGAGGTGATCGACGCCCTTTATGCCGCCTCTCAGGCGGGCGTGAAAATCTCGCTCGTGGTGCGCGGCATCTGCGGGCTTCGCCCCGGCATCAAGGGCCTGTCGGAAAACATCCGTGTCAAATCCATCATCGGCCGCTTCCTGGAACATTCGCGCATCGTCTGCTTCGGCAACGGCAAGGGCCTGCCGCACAAGAAGGCGCGCGTGTTCATCTCGTCGGCTGACTGGATGGGCCGCAACCTCAACCGCCGCGTGGAAACCCTGGTCGAGATTCAGAACCCGACCGTCAAGGCGCAGATCACCGAACAGATCATGGCCGCCAACATGGCTGATGTCGCGCAAAGCTGGGTCATGGCCCCCGATGGCCATTTCTCCCGGGCAAGGCTACCCGAAGACAGCCTCGCCTTCTCGGCCCACCGCTTCTTCATGGAGCATCCCTCGCTTTCCGGACGCGGCTCCGCCGGCGCCTCGGACGTGCCGCAGCTGACCCATAGCGAGGATTGAGGCCACGCGGGGGCTGAAACCGGCAATTGCGATTGAATCCGGTCAGAGAAAAGCCCATTTCTGACGGAAACACCTTACTTGCAACTGCTAAGAGCTGTTTCAACGCATGGGGAAAATTCCGCCTTTCTTCGAGCACGCCGAACGCGTTCTCCGATGCCGGTCGATTGAGGAAGTCTGGGACCTCCACCTGGAAAAAATGAAGGACTACGGCTTCGATCGCCTGATCTATGGCACGACCAATCTTTGGACCCATGGCGCCTGGGGTGACGTGTCCGACATGCTGTTTCTCAGCAGTTACGAACAGGAAGTCACGGATGTCATTGTGCGCGGCGGACTGAACAACAGGGCTGCCGTCGTGCCGCGTGAGAAATACGAACCGGGCGCGCACAGTTGGCGCGCGTTCGCCGAGCGGGAAAAAACCGGAGACCTGACCGAGGCTGAACAGGAACTCAGCACCTTGCGTGCCAAATGGGGAATCGTCGCGGGCTATACGATCTGGTTCGACGAATTCAACCAACGTAGCAGGAGTGTCATCGGATTGTGTGCCCGCCGGGGGCTGTCGCAAGATGATGTCGATGCCCTCTGGAACGAGAAGGGCCACGAGATTTTCCTTCTCAACAACCTCATGCATCTGAAGATTTCGCAGATGCCCCATGCCGGCCAGCGCAATCCTCTGTCGCCGCGGCAACGCGAGGTCCTGCAGTGGGTGGCGGATGGCAAGACCGTGAACGACATCGCCAAACTCATGAAGCTCAGCTCTGTCACGGTTGAAAAGCACCTGCGGCTGGCGCGCGAAAGACTGGGCGTCGAGACGACGGGTCAGGCCGTGCAGAAAGCCTCGCTTCAGAAACAGCTCTTCGTGATCGAGCATGCGAACAACCGTGCCTGAGGCGTACGGCACGGCCATGCAGGCCGGGTGTCACTCACGGCCGGGGCGTTCGTCCCGCACCGGCTTGTATTGATCCACGGGCGTGCAGGTCCCGTAACACCAGTAGTGAAAGGAGGCCCCCATGCTTCGCATATTGGCCCTGACAGTCGCCATCCTTCTGGGCACCCAGGCCCAGGCGCTCGATCTCGACGCGCCGTTCGACAATATCGACGGCGGCACGCTTTCGATCTCGCAATGGGCGGGCCAGCCGGTGCTGGTGGTGAACACCGCCTCGCAATGCGGCTTCACCCCGCAATATGACGGGCTGCAGAAGCTCTATGACCGCTACCGCGATCGCGGCCTTGTCGTGCTCGCCGTCCCGTCGGATGATTTCAGGCAGGAGCTTTCCAGCGACGCCGCGGTCAAGGAATTCTGCGACGTGCAGTTCGGCCTCGACATGCCGATGACCACCATTACCCATGTGCGTGGCGGCAAGGCGCACCCGTTCTACCGAACGCTGCGCGCCGAAACCGGGTTCGAGCCGGGCTGGAATTTCAACAAGGTGCTGATCGGCCCCGATGGCCGCGTGGTCAAAACCTACGGCTCCCCGGTCAAACCGCTGTCCCCCGCGATCACCCGGCAGATCGAGGCGCTGCTGGCCCGCTGACGGGCCTCACAGCTGGCGCGCGGCCCCGATCACCGCGTCATCCAGCCCCGCGCCGCCCTCCTCGACATAGGTCTTCAGCTGCGCGCGCATCCGCGGCTCCCAGAAATCACGCAGGTGGCTTGCCACCTTCTCGGCGGCATCCTGGCCCGGCTGGGTCTTGAAGAACGTGGCGATCTGGTTCGCCATCCGAACCATTTTCTCAGGCGACATCCGTTACCTCGTCGATAATGCGATGGGGGTGGGCATAAAGGTCGAACCCGCCGCCGCGGGCAAAGGCGGCCAGAGTCATGCCCGCCCCCTCGGCCAGGCGCAGCGCATGCGCCGTGGGCGCCGACACGGCGATCATCACCGGGCAGCCCGCCATCGCGCCCTTCTGGATCAGCTCGACCGACAGGCGCGAGGTCATCACGAAGGCGCCCTCGGCCGGGTCGATCCCGGCGCGCTGCAACCCGCCGATCAGCTTGTCGAGCGCGTTGTGCCGGCCCACGTCCTCGCGCGCCATCACGATGCCCCCGCCCGGGCGCAGGAAGCCCGCGGCATGGGTCGCTCGCGTGCGGTCATGCAGCGGCTGGTGGCCACGCAGCGCATCGGTCGCGCCCGCCACCTCGGCCCGGCTCAGGCGCACGCCGCGCCCGCCGACCTGCGGCAACGCGCGGCTGGCCTCTTCCAGGCTGTCGATCCCGCACAGGCCACAGCCCACCGGCCCGGCCATCGCCCGGCGCCGCCGGCCCAGCGCGCCGGCGCGCTCCTCACTCAGCCAGGCGCGCGCCTCGATGCCCGCCTCGTGATGCACCACCTCAAAGCTTTCGAACTCGTCCGCGCGCTCCACCACGCCCTCGGTCAGGGCAAACCCCAGCGCGAAATCCTCGATATCGGCGGGTGTCGCCATCATCACCGCGTGGCTCGTGCCGTTATAGACCATCGCCACTGGCACCTCCTCGGGCAGCGCCCGGTGCACGGCAAAGGCGCCATCGCCCTGATGCGACCGGCCCGGAATGCTCTGTGCGCGCTTGAACGGCATGGCGCTCACTCCGCCGCCGGCAGGATACGCCGGGCCTTCTCGGCCTGCGCGGCGTAATCCTCCTGCCAGTCCGTCGGCCCGTTCGACGGGCTCACCTGCACCGCCGTCACCTTGTATTCCGGGCAGTTGGTGGCCCAGTCGGAATAGTCCGTGGTCACCACGTTGGCCTGCGTGTCGGGATGGTGGAAGGTGGTGTAAACAACGCCCGGGCTCACCCGGTCGGTGATATGCGCGCGCAGTGTCGTCTCTCCCGAGCGTGACGCCAGCCTGATCCAGTCGCCATCCTTGACCCCGCGGTTTTCCGCGTCATGGGCGTGGATTTCCAGGATATCCTGATCGTGCCAGACCACGTTCTCGGTGCGCCGTGTCTGCGCCCCCACGTTGTACTGGCTCAGGATCCGCCCGGTGGTCAGCAACAGCGGGAAACGCGGGCCGGTCTTTTCATCGGTCGCCACGTATTCGGTGACGATGAACCGCCCCTTGCCGCGCACGAACCCGTCCACATGCATCAGCGGCGTGCCGTCCGGGTGCGCCTCGTTGCAGGGCCACTGGATGCTGCCCTTTTCCTCAAGTGCCTCGTAACTCACGCCCGCAAAGGACGGGGTGGTCTCGGCGATCTCGGCCATGATCTGGCTGGGATGGGTATAATTCCAGCCCGCGCCCATCGCATTGGCCAGCATCTGGGTCACTTCCCAGTCCGCGTAGCCGTTCATCGGCTTCATCACTTCGCGCACGCGGTTGATCCGGCGTTCGGCATTGGTGAACGTCCCGTCCTTCTCCAGGAAGGTCGAGCCGGGCAGGAACACATGCGCGTAATTGGCGGTTTCGTTCAGAAACAGGTCATGCACGATGACGCATTCCATCGCCGCCAGCCCCGCGGCCACGTGTTTCGTGTCCGGGTCCGATTGCAGGATGTCCTCGCCCTGGCAGTAAAGCCCCTTGAAGGTGCCATCCACCGCCGCATCCAGCATGTTGGGGATGCGCAGCCCCGGCTCCGGGTCGATCTCCACGCCCCAGGCCTCCTCGAAAATCTTGCGCACCTCGGGCAGTTTCACATGGCGATAGCCCGGCAATTCATGCGGGAAACTTCCCATGTCACAGCTGCCCTGCACGTTGTTCTGCCCGCGCAGCGGGTTCACGCCCACGCCCTTGCGGCCCACGTTGCCGGTCAGCATCGCCAGGTTGGCGATCCCCATCACCGTGGTCGAGCCCTGGCTGTGCTCGGTCACGCCCAGCCCGTAATAGATCGCCCCATTGCCGCCGGTCGCGAACAGACGCGCCGCCGCGCGCAGCTCGTCCGCCGGCACGCCGGTCAGCATCTCGGTCGCTTCCGGGCTGTGGCGCGCATCGCTCACGAACTCCGCATAGTCCTGGAATTCGTCCCAGTCACAGCGCTCGCGGATATAGGCCTCGTCATAGAGCTTCTCGGTCACGATCGTATGGGCCAGCGCGGTCACCACCGCGACGTTGGTGCCGGGGCGCAGCGGCAGGTGATGCGCCGCCTCGATATGCGCGGATTTCACCAGGTCGATCCGCCGCGGGTCGATCACGATCAGTTTCGCGCCCTGCCGCAGGCGTTTCTTCAACCGGCTGGCAAAGACCGGGTGGCCGTCGGTGGGGTTGGCGCCGATCACGATCACCACGTCGGTATGTTCGACACTGTCGAAGTCCTGCGTGCCCGCACTGGTGCCAAAGGTCTGGCCCAACCCGTAGCCGGTGGGCGAATGGCAGACCCGCGCGCAGGTGTCGGTGTTGTTGTTGCCGAACACCGCCCGGGTCAGCTTCTGCACTAGGAAGGTCTCCTCGTTGGTGCAGCGGCTCGAGGTGATGACCCCGATGCTCTTCTTCCCGTATTTTTCCTGCAGCCCGCGCATCCGCGCGGCGGCAAAGCTCAGCGCCTCGTCCCAGCTCACCTCGCGCCACGGCTCGTCGATGCTGTCGCGGATCATAGGGTGCAGGATCCGGTCGCGGTGGGTGGCATAGCCATAGGCGAACCGCCCCTTCACGCAGCTATGGCCGCGGTTGGCCTTGCCATGCTTGTAGGGCACCATCCGCACCAGCTGGTCGCCCTGTATCTCGGCCTTGAACGAACAGCCCACCCCGCAATAGGCGCAGGTGGTCACGACCGAGCGGTCCGGCGTGCCCATCTCGATCACGCTCTTTTCCTGCAGGGTCGCGGTCGGGCAGGCCTGAACGCAGGCGCCGCAGCTGACGCAATCGGAGGAGAGGAAATCGTCGGCTGCGCCGCCCGCGCTCACACGGCTGTCAAAGCCGCGCCCCGCGATGGTCAGCGCGAACGTGCCCTGCACTTCCTCGCAGGCGCGCACGCAGCGCGAACAGACGATGCACTTGCTGGGATCATAGGTGAAATAGGGGTTGCTCTCGTCTTTGGGCATCCATTGCGCATTCGCCTCGCCTGAGGTGTTGCGCGCCTCGAAATGGTTGGCCAGCCCCGCATTCCCGGGCGCGGTATAGCGCACGTCGCGCAACCCCACGGCGCCGGCCATGTCCTGCAGCTCGCAATCGCCATTGGCCGCGCAGGTCAGGCAGTCCAGCGGGTGATCGCTGATGTAAAGCTCCATCACGCCCTTGCGGATCTTGCGCACTTTGCTGGATTGCGTGTGCACCACCATCCCCTCGGCCACCGGCGTCGTGCACGAGGCCGGCGTGCCCCGCCGTCCCTCGATCTCCACCACGCACAGCCGGCACGAGCCGAACGCCTCAACGCTGTCGGTGGCGCACAGCTTGGGCACCTGGATGCCCGCTTCGGCCGCCGCCCGCATCACGGACGTGCCCTCGGGCACCGTCACCTCGAACCCGTCGATGCTCAGCGTCACCGGCGCGCCCTCTTTCGCGGGCGTGCCCATGTCACGATCGTCCCAGGGGATGATGAAATCCTTCATTCCGCAGCCTCCTTCTGGCCCGTGAACTCGTCCGGGAAATGCGTCAGCGCCGACATCACCGGGAACGGCGTGAAGCCCCCCAGCGCGCAGAGCGAGCCCTCCTTCATCGTCTCGCACAGATCGCTCAGGAGCGGCACCGCGCCCGCATCGCCCGCCGCGATCCGGTCGATCGTCTCGACACCGCGTACCGCGCCGATCCGGCAGGGCGTGCACTTGCCACAGCTCTCCACTGCGCAGAACTCCATGGCGAACCGCGCCATCTTCAGCATGTCGGCGCTATCGTCGAACACCACCAGCCCGGCATGGCCCAGAAGCCCGCCTTCCGCGTCCAGTTCCTCATAACCCAGCGGCGCATCGAATTTCGACACCGGCAGGTAGGCGCCCAGCGGCCCGCCCACCTGCACCGCCTTCACCGGCCGCCCGGTGGCGGTGCCGTCGCCCAGCTCGTTCACCACCTCGCCCAGGCTGATGCCGAAGGCGGTCTCGAAAAGCCCGCCCCGCGCCACGTTGCCCGCGATCTGCAAGGTCACCGTGCCGCGCGACCGGCCCAGCCCGAAATCCGCATAGGCCTGCGCGCCCTTCTCGAAAATCACCGGCACCGTGGCCAGCGAAATCACGTTGTTCACCACCGTCGGCCGGCCCAGGAACCCCTCCAGCGCCGGCAGCGGCGGTTTCGCGCGCACAACGCCCCGCTTGCCCTCCAGCGAATTCAGAAGCGAAGTTTCCTCGCCGCAGACATAGGCGCCCGCGCCCACGCGGATCTCCATGTCGAATGCCCGGCCCGATCCCAGCACATCGGCCCCCAGCACCCGCGCATGCCGCGCGATCTCGACGGCGCGGCGCATCACCCGGATCGCATCCGGGTATTCCGAGCGCAGATAGACATAGCCCTTGGTGGCCCCCACGCCGAGCCCGGCAATCGCCATGCCCTCGATCAGGGTAAAGGGGTCGCCCTCCATGATCATCCGGTCGGCAAAGGTGCCGCTGTCGCCCTCGTCGGCATTGCAGACGATGTATTTCTGCGCCGCCTCGGCGTCATGCACCGTCTGCCACTTGATACCGGTGGGAAAGCCCGCGCCGCCGCGGCCGCGCAGCCCGCTTTCTTTCACCTCGTCCACGATCTGCTGGCCGCTCATCGCCGCCGCGCGGCGTAGCCCGGCCAGCCCGCCATGCGCCTCGTACTCGGCCAGTGACAGCGGGTCGATCACGCCCACCCGCGCGAATGTCAGCCGCGTCTGCCGCTTCATCCAGTCCAGGTCTTCGACCGGGCCCAGCGCCTTGGCGCTGTCGCCCGACAGGATACCCACCGCATCGCCGGGCTCGGCCGGGCCATAGCCGTGGCGCACCCCGTCGATCTCGACCTCGACCAGCGGTTCCAGCCAGATCATCCCGCGCGTGCCGTTGCGGATGATCTCGACATCCATGCCCTGCGCCTCGGCCTCGGCCGCCAGCGCCCTGGTCACCGCGTCGGCCCCCAGCGCCTTCGCGGCGCTGTCTATCGGAACCCAGATCTTCATGCCCCGGCCTCCGTCAGCATTTCGTCCATCCGCGCCGTGTCCACGCGGCCCACCACCCGGTCATCCATCATCGCCGCGGGCGCGCAGGCGCACAGGCCCAGGCAATAAACCGGCTCAACCGTCACCGCGCCGTTTTTCGTGGTGCCGTGCCAGTCCAGCCCCAGCTTACTCAGCGTCGCCTCGGCCAGCGCCTCGCCGCCCACCGCCTGGCAGGCCTCGGCGCGGCAGATCTTCAGCACGTGCCGGCCCGCCGGTTTCTCGCGGAAATCATGGTAGAAACTGATCACGCCATGCAGTTCCGCGCGGCTGATGTTCAGCGCCTCGGCAATCGGCGCATGCGCCTCGGCCGGGATATGGCCGAACGCCTCCTGGATGCCGTGCAGCATCGGCAGAAGCGGCCCTTCAAGATGCAGATGCGCGTCTATGATCTGCCGGAGTTCCTCCAGCGACGCGGCGGACATGTCTGATGCCATGGCAGGTTCGTCCTTTCCTTTGGCGCAGTATCCCATTTCGGACCGGGTCCGATCAATAAAGCTGTCGCGTCGATTGATCAGGATTTCCTATCAGGAATCGACGGTCACATGGGCTTTTTCAATCGCACAGCCTCGGAGATCAGCGCCTCCAGAACCGGCGTTCTGGGGTCCCGATGCGGCACGACCAGCCCCACCGGATGCCCCCGCCCCGCCCCCTCCAGCGGGATCAGCGTGACATCCTTGCCGGTGGCCAGGAACTCCGCGATATCCGACGGCAGCACCGACATGCACTGTCCCGACACGACGCTCGCCACCAGCGCGATGATCGAATTGGACTCGATCACCGTTTCGGGCGCGATCCCCGCCTCGGCCAGGTGCTGGTTGATGATCCGGCGGTTCTGCATGTCCGGTGTTAGCAGCGCCAACGCCTCGCCTTCCAGTTCGCGCCACGCGACCGATTTCCGCCCGGCATGTTTCGATCCTGCCGCGCAGACCAGCATGTAAACCTCATCGTAGAGTTTCGCGCTGTCCATCCGCCCCAGCGGTTCGTTCTCCAGGTAGGACAGGCCCGCATCCGCCTCAAAGTTTTCCAGCATCGACAGGATCTCGCGCGAATTGCGCGACAGGATTGTGAACCGCACGTTCGGATGCTTTCGCGAAAACGCCGTGGTCAACTCCACCGCCCAGGTCAGCGCGGTGGGGATCACCGCCAGGCGTAACTCGCCCGACAGACCGTGGCGTTTCGCGCGCATCTCGTCGCGCAGCTGGCGCGCATCGCCCACGATCTTCTGCGCCCAGACCAGCGCGCTCTGCCCTTCGGGCGTCAGCCCGCCAAAGCGCGAGCCGCGAAACACCAGCTGCACGCCCAGCTGTTCCTCCAGCTGCTTGATCCCCGCCGACAGGGTTGGTTGCGAAATATTCAGGCTTTCGGCCGCGCGGCCGAAATGGCTCTCGCGCGACAGGGCGATGAACATTTCCAGTTTGTCGATCATGATTGGAATTTCCTATCAGAACTCCCGAATTCGATTTGAGCTTACGGGCGCGCGCCGCCCGGGATCAAGCGCAGCGCACGCCCGGTTAACCAAATTCCGCAATCCCGCGGTCAAATCCGGGGGCAGCCGGGCGGTGCACGCGCTGTGCACGCAAATCACCCCCCTCTTTTCGGCCTGCCAGCGGCGTTAACCCGGCGGGACGGTGCGGCAAGACGGCCTTAATCGGTCCTTGGCGTTGACCGCTGCCGCCCCCCTTGCCATAACAGGTATGGAACGGCCCCGGGGGAATGCATGGACGCGGAAAACCCAGCAACATCAACCGATTGGGGGCCTTTTGGCCGCCCGCTCTTCGCCGATCCCGAGGCCCGCGCCCTGTCGCGCGTCGGTGTGGTCGATGTCGGCTCGAACTCGGTGCGCCTCGTCGTTTTCGACGGCGCCGCGCGCTCGCCGGCCTATTTCTATAACGAAAAGATTATGTGTGCGCTCGGTGATGGCCTCGCCGAAACCGGCCGCCTCAATCCCCAGGGCCGCGTTCGCGCGCTGTCGGCGATTCGGCGCTTTCAACGCCTGGCCGAAGGCATGGGTACTGGCCCGCTGACCGCCGTCGCCACCGCCGCCGTACGCGATGCCGAAGATGGTCCGGAATTCAGGGACTTGGTGGAATCCGAGACCGGATTGAAGCTGCACGTGATCGACGGGCTCGAAGAGGCGCGCCTCTCGGCCCAGGGCGTGCTTCTGGGCTGGCCCGGCTCTTACGGGCTCGTCTGCGATATCGGCGGTGCCTCGATGGAACTGGCCGAGATCAATGACGGTCAGGTCGGGCGTCGCGTCAGTTCTCAGCTCGGCCCCCTGCGTCTGCGCGGTATCAAGGGCGGCAAGAAAGCGCGCAAGGAACATATCCGCAATGTTCTCAGCGATTTGCATGAAAAAATGGGCGAACAGCACAACCGCCTCTTTCTCGTCGGCGGGTCCTGGCGGGCCATCGCCAGGGTCGATATGGAGCGCCGTGGCTACCCCCTGCGCGTGCTTCACGAATATAGGATGAGCCGCAAGGCCGTCACCGCCACCGCCCGGTTCATCGCCGAGAACGATCCCGAGGAACTGCGCGCGCGCTGCGGTATTTCCTCGTCCCGCATGGCCCTAGTGCCGATCGCCGCCGAAGTGCTCAAGGAAGTGGTCAAGACCTTCGGCCCCCGCGACATCGCGATCAGCTCCTACGGCATCCGCGAAGGCATGCTGTATGAACAAATGCCTAAGAAACTGCGCGATCGCGACCCGCTGATCGAGGCCTGCTATTTCGCCGAATCGAAAGACGCGCGCCTGCCCGGATTCGGCCGCGTGCTCTACAAATTCATCGAACCGCTGTTCAAGAAAGCCACCCGCGACCGCCTCCGCCTGATCAAGGCCGCCTGCCTCCTGCACGACGTGACATGGCGCGCCCACCCCGACTACCGCGGCGAGGTCTGTTTCGACTATGCCACCCGCGCCAACATGGGTGGCCTGCGCCATTCCGAACGCATCTTCCTCGGACTTGCCCTGTTGCACCGCTACTCGAACTCGCGCAGCGGCGCGCGCTTCGAGCCTTTCTATGAGCTGCTGCCCGAAGCCGACCAGAAAGCAGCAGAAGTCGTCGGCAAGGCCATGCGCTTCGGCGCCATGCTCTGGCTCAAAAAGGATGCGAAGCTGGGACAGATGAAGCTCTACCCCAAGAAAAAGGTCCTCGAACTGACCCTCTCGCAAGAGGCCACACCCCTTTTCGGCGAGGTCGCCGAGTCCCGGTTTCAATCGCTCGCCGCCGCCCTCGAGGCGGAACCCGAGGTGCACAGCAACGGCTGAAGGCTTTCCTGTCCCCGAGCGGCATGGATATGCCGTTAACCACCCGTCGAAAAAGTTTTTCTTGCTATGTCAGTGCACAACCCCCATATGCGCTTTTGCGACGTTACCACTATCGACCACTGCTCCTTTATCGGCTCAGTCACTCGATCTTGCACTGACTACGCCGACCTGCCGCAATTCCGCGGGCAGACAAAAAGGAGAAACGACGATGGCAAATGGCACCGTCAAATGGTTCAACACCACCAAAGGCTACGGCTTCATCGCACCGGAATCGGGCGGCAAGGATGTGTTCGTACACATCTCGGCCGTTGAGCGTTCGGGCCTCACCGGTCTGGCAGACGATCAGAAGGTCACCTTCGACGTCGAAGCCGGCCGTGACGGCCGCGAAGCTGCGGTGAACATCGCGCTGGCCTGATCGCCGGCGGGTTTTCCGCAAGCCAGCGATTGCAGCGGGCGCCCATCGGGCGCCCGTTTTGCGTGGGCCCTAGTCGCCCGCCCGGATACGCGCGATCAACGCCTGCACCTCGGGTCCGATATCCCCGACAATCCGCTGTACCCCCTCGGCATTCGGGTGAATGCCGTCCTCCTGCATGTAGGGCAACGCCCCGGCCGGCGTGTCGCCGAGCGCGGCAAAGAAATCGGGGTAGACCAGCGCGTCATGCGCCTTGGCGAGCTCGGGGTAGGTCGCCGCGAACGACGTTTGGTAGTCGGCCCCGTAATTGCCTGGCGCCGCGATTCCCACCAGCAGAATTTCCAGCCCCCTGTCGCTGGCAATCCGCATCATCCGGTCCAGGTTTTCGCGCGTCACTGCCGGATCAACTCCACGCAATGCATCGTTGCCACCCAGCTGCAAAATGATGCCCTGCAATTCATCCGTCAGCGTCCAGTCCATCCGCGCCAGCCCGCCAGCGGTGGTATCGCCAGACACGCCGGCCAGCACGATGCGCACATCTTCGCCCTGCGCCTCAAGCCATTGGCGCAGTTGCGGCACGAAGCCTTCGTGGTCCAGAAGGCCCCATCCCGCCGTCAGGCTGTCGCCGAAAGCGATCAGGTGCACCTTTTCCGCTGCGGCCTGCCCCGCCAGCACCAGCGCGAAAATCCCTGCCGCCAGCGCCTTGCCCACAGCGCGCACCACCCCATATGGAAACAAGGCCCCGAGACAAAGATTTACCCGCATGACATCTCCTGCACTTTCGCTGACCGACGCCTCGCTTTCGCTTGATGGAAACGCGGGCCGCATCGGAATTCTCCATGGCATCACCCTGGATGTAAACCGCGGCGAAACGCTTGCAATGGTTGGCCCGTCGGGTTCGGGCAAATCCTCCCTTCTGATGCTCATGGGCGGGTTGGAACGCGCGACGTCCGGACAGATCACCGCCCTGGGCCATGACCTGACCGCGATGTCCGAAGACGCGCTAGCCCGGCTCCGGCGCGATCACATGGGTGTCGTCTTTCAGTCTTTCCACCTGATCCCGACGATGACAGCGCTGGAAAACGTGGCCACCCCGCTGGAACTGGCCGGGCACGCCGATGCCTTTTCCCGTGCCCTGTCCGAACTTGAATCCGTCGGCCTTGCCCATCGCGCCAATCACTATCCCAGCCAGCTTTCGGGTGGCGAGCAGCAACGCGTGGCCCTTGCCCGTGCCGCAGCACCACGGCCGGACATCCTGTTGGCGGACGAACCCACCGGCAATCTCGACAGCTCCACCGGGACACAGATCATCGACCTGCTCTTCGATCTCAGCGCGAAACACGGCGCCACGCTGGTGCTCGTCACCCATGATGAAGCGCTGGCCGCGCGCTGCGACCGCATTTTGCACCTGCGCGATGGTCGGCTCGTCGCACATGCCGAGGCCGCGCAATGAGCCTTGCCATGGCCGCCCGGATCGCCCGGCGCGAATTGCGAGGGGGCCTGCGCGGCTTTTCCATCTTCCTTGCCTGCCTTGCCCTCGGCGTGGCCGCTATCGCGGGCATCGGCTCGGTCCGAGCCGCCATCGAGGCCGGTTTGGCGCAGGAAGGCGCGGCCCTGCTTGGTGGCGACGCCGAGATCGAGCTGACATATCGCTTCGCAACCGGCGAGGAACGCAGCTGGATGCAGGACCGGGCCGATGCCGTCTCGGAAATCGTCGATTTCCGCTCGATGGCCACCACGGACGAGACCCGGGCCCTGACCCAGGTCAAGGCCGTCGATGCGGCTTACCCGCTTATGGGTCAGGTTCAGCTCGACCCGCCCCAACCTCTTGCACGGGCACTTTCCGGCAGCGACCTGCCCGGCGCCGTGATGGACCCGGTGCTGATCGCGCGGCTGGGACTGGAAATTGGCGATACGTTCAAACTCGGCGAACAAAACTTCCGCCTCAACGCCGCGCTCACGCGCGAGCCTGACAATGCCACCGGCGGGTTCGGCCTCGGCCCGCGCACGTTGGTGCGGACATCGAATCTGGCCCGGTCGGGGCTTCTGCAACCCGGTACGCTCTTTTCCACGAAATACCGGCTCGACCTGCCCGAAGGCAGCGATCTGCCCGCCACCGAGCAGGCCGCGCGCGCGGCACTCGATCAATCCGGCCTGCGCTGGCGCGATGCCCGCAACGGCGCGCCGGGGGTGGCGCGATTTGTCGAACGGCTCTCGGCGTTCCTGATCCTCGTGGGCCTCTCCGGTCTCGCGGTGGGGGGCGTCGGCGTCTCGGCGGCGGTGCGCGCCTATCTCGCCGGCAAGACCGAAACCATCGCCACCCTGCGCACGCTGGGTGCCACCAATGCCACGATCTTTGCCGCTTATGCTTTGCAGATCACCGCTCTCTCGGCCCTGGGTATCGCCATCGGCCTGGCGCTCGGCGGACTGGTCCCGCTTCTGCTTGCACCCCTGCTCACCGCGCTTTTGCCCGTGCCCGCGCTCTTCGCGCTATATCCCCGGCCCCTGGCCGAGGCCGCTGCCTATGGCCTGCTGACCGCCGCGCTTTTCACCCTCTGGCCGCTCGCACGCACCGAAACGATCCGCGCGGCAACGCTCTTTCGCGATGCGCTCGGCGGCACACCTTCCCTGCCCCGGGCACGTTATGCCCTGGCCACGGCGGCGCTGCTCCTGGGGCTTGTTGCCGCCGCCGGGCTCTTCTCGGGCTCGTTCCGGCTGACACTCTGGACGGCGGGCGGGCTGATCGCTGCGCTCTTCTTCCTGGCAATCGCCGCGCTGGTGGCGCAATTCCTGGCACGCCGCGCCCATGTACGCGCCCATGGCCGTCCGGCGCTGCGCTGGGCATTGGCAGCCATCGGCGGTCCGCGTTCGGACGCGCGGCCGGTGGTTCTGTCGTTGGGCCTCGGGCTCTCGGTTCTGGCTGCCGTCGGCCAGATCGACGGTAACCTGCGCGGCGCGATCCAGCGCGATCTGCCCACCCGCGCGCCATCCTTCTTCTTCGTCGACATCCAGAAGGACCAGATGCCGGGCTTCCTTGATCGCCTGGAAAGCGACGCACAGGTCAGTCGCATCGAAAGCGCGCCGATGTTGCGCGGCGTCATCACCCACATCAATGACCGCCCGGCCAAGGAGGTCGCGGGGGATCACTGGGTGCTGAACGGTGACCGCGGCATCACCTATGCCGCCGACAAACCCGAAACCACAACCGTGACGACGGGCGAGTGGTGGCCGGCCGATTACGCCGGTTCGCCGCTTGTCAGCTTCGCCGCCGAGGAAGCCGCCGAAATGGGCCTCGCTCTTGGTGACACGCTCACCATCAATATCCTCGGCCGCGATATCACCGCGCGCATCGCCTCGTTCCGCGAGGTCGATTTCTCCACCGCGGGCATGGGGTTCATCATGTCGATGAACCCCGCTGCCATCGCCGCCGCCCCGCACAGTTTCATTGCCACCGTCTATGCCGACCCGCAGGCCGAGGCCGCCATCCTGCGCGATCTGTCGACCGCCTATCCGAACATAACCGCGATCCGCGTGAAGGATGCCATCGACCGCGTGGCCGAGGTTCTGGGCTCCATCGCTGCCGCAACATCCTGGGGCGCGGCGGCCACGCTGCTCACCGGTTTCCTGGTGCTGATCGGCGCCGCGGCGGCCGGCACGCCGGCCCGTGCGCATGAGGCCGCGGTGCTCAAGACGCTGGGCGCCAGCCGGGCGCGCATCCTGACGAGCTTCCTGCTCCGCGCGGGCCTTCTGGGCCTGACGGCGGGCGTCGTCGCGATGGCCGCTGGCATCGCCGGCGGCTGGGCAGTCAGCCATTTCGTGTTCGAAACAGGGTTCCAGGTGATCTGGCCGTCGGCCATGGCAATCGTTCTGGGCGGCATCCTTGCCACGCTTGCCGCCAGCGCGGGCTTTGCCGCGCGGGCCCTCGTCCTGCGCCCGGCCAAGGTGCTGCGGGCCCGCGAATAGCCGGCCCGCCCCCTTCTTGCTTGCACAGCCCGCACCCAGATGCGATCCCTATGCCGACAGTTCCCAGTTGCATGACCCCATGACCGCCGAAACCCTGCCCCAACCCATCACGCGCCTGACCGAGGCGCAGATTTCCACCATCATCAACCTGGTGCGTCGCGCCGCGAAAACCGAGATCCTGCCGCGCTTTCGCAACCTGACCGAAGGCCAGATTTCGCAAAAAACCGGCCCGGCAGACCTGGTGACCGATGCCGATCATGCCGCCGAGGCGATGATCGAACGCGGACTGCGGCAGCTCTTTCCCAACGCCGCCATCCTCGGCGAAGAGGCCGCCTCGCGAGACGCATCGCTGCGCAAACGCGCCGCCGAGGCCGAACTTGCCATCATCATCGATCCCGTGGACGGCACTTGGAATTTCGCCCATGGCCTGCCGCTCTTCGGCGTGATCCTGTCGGTCACCCGCTTCGGCCACCCGATCTTCGGTATGCTTTACGATCCGATCACCGATGACTGGATCACCGCGACCGAGGACGGGCCGGCCCTGCAATCGGAAGTGGCCCAGGCCCCGCGCAGGCTCTCGACATCGGCAGGCGGACCGCTGGGTGATCTTTCGGGCATCGTGCATCTGTCGCTGCTGCCCAAGGACCAGCAAGCGGCACTGGCCCCGCTGATTCCCGACTTCGCCCGTATCGGCGCCCTGCGCTGCTCGTGCCACGAATACCGGCTCCTGGCGCAAGGGGCGGTGGATTTCGTGCTGTCCGGCACGCTCAACCCATGGGACCATGCCGCCGGCGCGATGATCTGCCGGCGCGCAGGCGGCGTCGCCCGCTTCCTCGACGGGCGCGACTACGACATCACGGTGACCGAAGGCCATCTGCTCTGCGCCGCGTCCGAGGATAGCTGGACCCGGCTGCGCGACAAGATCGCACCGGCGCTTGCGCCGTAGCGCCGGAACCGGCGGCCAGCCCCCGGACCCCCGAGGTATTTGCCGTCAGATGAAGCAGGGGATCGTTACCGGCGTCATCTTTTCCGCGACAGGCCCGGACGCGGCGCCAGACTATTCCGCCGCCTCGCCATAGGCTTCGACCGGCGGGCATATGCACACGAGATGCCTGTCGCCCCAGGCATTGTCGACGCGGTTGACCGGCGGCCAGTACTTGTCGACCCGGAAAGCGCCCGGAGGAAAACAGCCCTCTTCGCGGCTGTAGGGCCGGTCCCAGTCCTTGACCAGATCTTCCATCGTGTGCGGCGCGTTCTTGAGCGGGTTGTTCTCCGGGTCCATCCGGCCTTCCTCGATGGCGCGGATCTCCTCGCGGATCGACAGCATCGCATCGCAGAACCGGTCCAGTTCGGCCTTTGTCTCGCTCTCCGTCGGCTCGATCATCAGCGTGCCGGCCACAGGCCAGCTCATCGTGGGCGCGTGAAACCCGTTGTCGATCAGCCGCTTGGCGATGTCATCAACCGTCACGCCCGCACTGTCGGCAAAGGGGCGCGTGTCGATGATGCATTCATGCGCCACCCGGCCCGTGGGCCCCTTGTAGAGCACGTCATAAGCGCCTTCGAGGCGCCGAGCGATATAGTTGGCATTGAGGATCGCCACCCGCGTGGCCTGGGTCAGGCCCTCGCCGCCCATCATCAGGATATAGGCCCATGAAATCGGCAGGATTGAGCCCGAGCCGAAAGGCGCTGCGCTGACCGCGCCGGATTTTTCCGGCAGGTGGGCGACGAGGTGCTCTTTCACCCCGATCGGCCCCATGCCGGGCCCGCCACCGCCATGCGGGATTGCAAAGGTCTTGTGCAGGTTCAGGTGGCTGACGTCGCCGCCCAGATCACCAGGGCGGCTGAGCCCCACCATCGCGTTCAGGTTGGCCCCGTCGATATAGACCTGCCCGCCGTGATCATGGGTGATGCGGCAGACCTCGATCACGGTTTCCTCGAACACGCCATGGGTGCTGGGATAGGTGATCATGCAGCCGGCCAGGTTCTCGCTGTATTTCTCGGCTTTTTCGCGGAAATCCTGCAGGTCGATATCCCCGTTTTCGGCGGATTTCACCGGCACCACGTCCCAGCCCACCATGTGGGCACTGGCCGGGTTTGTGCCATGCGCGCTCATCGGGATCAGGCAGACCTTGCGATGTCCTTCGCCGCGGGACTTGTGATAATCGGCGATCGTCAACAGACCGGCATATTCACCCTGCGCCCCCGAATTGGGCTGCATCGAGAAGGCATCATAACCGGTGATCTGGCACAGTTTCGCGCTCAGGTCGTCGATCAGCTCCTTGTAGCCCAGCGCCTGGTCTTCAGGGCAGAACGGGTGCAGCATCGAAAACTCGCGCCAGCTGACCGGCATCATCTCGGCGGCCGAGTTCAGCTTCATCGTGCAGCTGCCCAGCGGGATCATCGCGCGGTCCAGCGCCAAGTCGCGATCGGCCAGACGGCGCATGTAGCGCATCATCTCGGTCTCGGCCCGGTTCATGTGGAAAACCGGGTGGGTCAGGTAATCGCTCTGGCGGTGCAGGTCCTCCGGCACGCGGTATTCGGGGGTGAAATCGTCATCCTTGCGGACGATTCCGAAGGCCCGCCAGACGGCTTCGATATCGGCGCTGCGCACGGCTTCGTCGATGGAAATACCGACGCGCCGCTCGCCCACCTTGCGCAGGTTGACGCCTTCATCGACGGCCGATTTCATCACCGCCGCCTGCAGCGGGCCGACATCCACCGTGATCGTGTCGAAAAACACCTTCGGATCGACCTTGAAGCCCGCCTCTTCCAGCCCTTTCGCGAGGCGCACCGTTTTGCGGTGGATACGCTGGGCGATGGCCTTCAGCCCTTCGGGCCCGTGGTAAACCGCATACATGCTGGCCATCACCGCCAACAGAGCCTGCGCGGTACAAACGTTCGACGTGGCCTTTTCGCGCCGGATGTGCTGCTCGCGGGTCTGCAGCGCCAGGCGGTAGGCGCGGTTGCCGTGGCTGTCGATTGAAACCCCCACCAGCCGCCCGGGCATCGCCCGTTTATAGGCCTCACGGCACGACATGTAGGCCGCGTGCGGACCGCCATATCCCATCGGTACGCCAAAGCGCTGGGTGTTGCCCACGGCGATATCGGCGCCCATCGCGCCCGGCTCTTTCAGCAGGGTCAGCGCCAGGATATCTGCCGACACGATGGCAATCGCTTTCGCCGCGTGCAGCTTTTCGACCAGTTTGGTGAAGTCGCGCACATGGCCATAGGTGCCGGGATACTGGAAGATCGCGCCAAACACCTTTTCGGGGTCCATCTTGTCGGGGTTGCCGACGATCACTTCGATGCCCAGTGGCTCGGCCCGCGTGCGGATCACGTCAATGTTCTGCGGGTGGCAATCGCGGTCGACGAAAAACGCCGTCGCCTTCGATTTCGCGACCCGTTGCGCCATGGTCATCGCCTCGGCGCAGGCCGTTGCCTCATCCAACAGAGACGCATTGGCGATCTCCAGCCCTGTCAAGTCGCTCACCATGGTCTGGAAATTCAAAAGCGCCTCGAGCCGGCCTTGGCTGATCTCGGGCTGGTAGGGGGTATAGGCGGTGTACCAAGCCGGGTTTTCCAGGATATTGCGCTGGATCGCAGGGGGCGTGACGGTGCCGTAATAGCCCTGCCCGATCAGCGATTTCAGCACCTTGTTCTTCGAGGCCGTCACCCGCATGTGATAAAGTAGCTCCCGCTCTGATTTGGCCTTTCCAAGGTTCAGCGGATCGCTCTGACGGATCGCCTTGGGCAGGGTATCGTCGATCAGCCCCTCGAGGCTGTCCGCGCCCACGACCTTTAGCATTTCCTCCATTTCTGCCGGGCTGGGCCCGATATGGCGGCGGTTCGCGAAATCGTAAGGCAGGTAGTCGGTCGGTGTGAAAGCCATTTCAATTCCCCCGGGGCCGGATCATCCGCACCCCTGCTGCATCTTGCCCAAAAATGCCCGCCGAAAACCTCCGGCGGGCCCATACTCAGCCGATGAAATCCTTGTAGGCGGCTTCGTCCATGTAATCGTCCATCGGCGACAGGTCCGACGGCTTGATCTTGAAGAACCACGCATCGCCCAGCGGATCCTCGTTCACCTTGCCGGGGTCCTCGACGATGGCTTCGTTCACTTCGACGATCTCGCCATCGAGGGGGGCCAGAATGTCGCTCGCCGCCTTGACGCTTTCGATCACGCAAATTTCGTCATCCTTGGTCACTTCGGCGCCGACTTCGGGCAGTTCGACGAACACCACGTCGCCCAGCTGCTCGCTGGCGTGCTCGGTGATGCCCACGACAATCACGCCATCCTCTTCGCGCAGCCATTCGTGTTCTTCGGTGTATTTCATGGGTTTCATCCCCTCTGTTTCAACGTTTGAAATTCGCGGCCACGAATGGCAGCTGCGCCACCGTGACGGGCAGGCGCTTGCCACGCACCTCACCGTAAAGACGTGTTCCGGTTCCTGACAAGCGCGCCGGCACATAGCCCATCGCCACCGGCGCGCCCACGCTCGGCCCGAATCCGCCCGAGGTGACGGCGCCCACCGGCGTACCACCCTCGTTCGTTTCGTATAGCTCGGTTCCGGCCCGCATCGGCGCGCGTCCCTCCGGTGACAAGCCTACGCGCCGCCGCTCCGCGCCGTTTTCCAGCTCCGCCAGGATACGGTCGGCGCCCGGAAAACCACCCTCGCGCTCGCCGCCGCGGCGCCGCACCTTCTGTATCGCCCACTCCAGCGCCGCTTCGATAGGGCTCGTCCCGGTGTCGATGTCATTGCCATAAAGGCACAGCCCACCCTCCAGGCGCAGCGAATCCCGCGCGCCCAGGCCGATCGGCTCGACCTCGTCATAGGCCAGCAGCACATGCGCCAGGTTCATCGCCTGCCCCGCTGCAACCGAAACCTCGAACCCGTCCTCACCGGTATAGCCCGAGCGTGAAACCCACAGCTCGCCGAAAACCGAGTCGGCGATGATCACGTCCATGAAGCGCATATCCGACACCGCCGGCACGATATCGGCCATCACGGTGGCGGCCTCCGGCCCCTGCAGCGCCAGCAGCGCCCGGTCGGTCAACTCCTCCACCTCGCAGCCGGGCAGACGCGCCTTCATATGCGCGATGTCATCGGCCTTGCACGCGGCATTGACCACGACAAACAGGTGATCGCCCCGGTTGGCGACCATCAGGTCATCCAGAATGCCGCCATTCTCATCGGTGAAAAACGCGTATCGCTGCCGCCCTTCCGGCAGGCCCTTAATGCTCTGCGGCACCAGCGCCTCGAATGCGCCGGCGCCATTGTCATCCGCTCCGCGCACGATCACCTGGCCCATGTGGCTCACGTCGAACAATCCGGCCCGGGCGCGGGTGTGCAGATGCTCCTTCATCACTCCCAGCGGATACTGCACCGGCATCTCGTATCCGGCAAAGGGCACCATCTTGGCCCCCAGTTCGACATGCAGATCAAACAGCGGCGTTTTCAGCAGGTCCGGCATCGCGTGCTCCCTTGCGTTCACCGGTCCTGGTCTGGGGCAACCGGCATCATTGTTACGCGTGGGGTTCCACGCGTCCTGATGCCCCCTCTGTCCTTTTGCCTGAGATCGCTATCCCTTCGGCGCCCCGGATTATCCGGGGTCTCTCCAGAGTCCTTTTCACCGGCCGGTCCCTTTGGCCTGAGAGTTTCCGGGGCGGTTGCTCCTTCGGCACCGTGCATCACGGTTCTCCCGGTCCGATGATGCGCATACGCTAGTATACCGCCCCTTGCGCCGCAAGGGGGCTGATCCGTCATTCGGTTCATATTGATATTGCCGTCCGGCTCATGCTTGGCCGGGGCGCGGGTTCAACCGGCGGTGTCCTCGGCGGCTTTCCGGTTGCCGCACATGCCCGGCGCCATGATAGCTCTCAGCGGGTCGTTGTCGCATACGAGCGCATCAAGCGTGACCTCGTCCAGCTGTGCATAGAACGCCTCGGCCGCGTCCTGAATGGCCAGGCGCAGGCGGCACGCATCGACCAGCGGGCAGGTATTGTCGACATCGGCAAAGCATTCCGTCAGCGGCACATGCCCTTCCAGCGCGCGAAACACCTCGCCGATCACGATCTCGCGCGACGGCCGGCCCAGTTCGATTCCGCCGTTACGGCCGCGCTGCGTGTGCAGATACCCCAACTGGCCCAACTGGTTGATCACCTGCGCCAGGTGGTTCTCGCTCGTGTTGCAGCACTCGGCGATCTCGGCCTTGGTCACCAATCGCCCACGATTGACCTCGCAGAACATCAGGACACGAATGGCGATGTTGGTTCTCTTGGTGATCCGCACGTGGCTGGCCCCCGCAGGTGAAAAGATGTGGAACTTATAATTATTTACTGCCAATACCTGTTTGACATGGATCAATCCATGCGCACATTGGCCGCATGTCCGATCCCAATGGCGCATATTTCTTCGGCTACGGCTCGCTGGTGAACCTTGCCACACATGATTACGCCGATGCCCATCCGGCCAAGGCGCGCGGCTGGCGCCGGGCCTGGCGGCACACGCATCTGCGCCCCGTGGCTTTTCTCACCGCCGTGCCCGATCCCGCCTGCACCATCGACGGCATGATCGCCCATGTGCCGGGCGATGACTGGACCGCGCTCGACGAACGCGAACACGCCTATGCCCGGGTCCGCGTGCCCGACGATATCGACCACCCGTTGCCGCACCGTCTCGACGTAGCGATCTACTCGATCCCGCATGACGCCCACGGCCATCCTGATGCGGCCCACCCGGTGCTGCTCTCCTATGTCGATGTCGTCATTCAGGGCTATCTGCGCGAATTCGGCGAAGAAGGCGCGCAACGGTTTTTCGATACCACCACCGGCTGGGACGCGCCTGTGATGGACGATCGCGAAAACCCGGTCTATTCGCGCCACCAGGTCCTTGCTCCGGACGAGCGGGATTTCGTCGATGCCGCGCTGCGCCGCCTGAACGTCACCATCATCGACCAGCACCCGGTCTGACGGCGGAATCCGTTCGGCCGGACAGTCCGGATTTCCAGACCCTGCGACCAAAAACCGCGCAACCGACTCGGCTGCATCCCGCCGACTCAAAGGCAAGTTTCAGCGCAATTTGCCGCACCCTGCTTTGCAGCCGCCAAAAAGTCACATTATAAAGTCATGATATTCGGGAAACGCGCGATTACCCGAAGAAAAACAAAGAGGTAATCTGATGAGAATGGCAGCAAGAATGAAAGCTGAGGCTCAATTCAAATATGGCTATAAAGGCGGGCAAACCGATTTCGGAACGGCGTCAAAAGACATCGGCGCCACCGATACGAGCACGCAAACCACGACCGTGACCTACAGCGACGAGGCAATCGCGGAACTGATCTTCATGATCGAGGAAGAAAAGCTCGCCGGTGATGTCTACGAGGCCTTCTACGACATGTATGGCCTGCCGATCTTCGACAACATCGCCCAGTCCGAGGACCGGCATTTCGACGCGCTGATTCAACAGGCCGAAAACCTGGGGATCGACACTGATGTCTTCGTCTTTGAAGAGGCCGGCACCTTCGAGAACGAAGAGTTGCAGGAACTCTATGACACGCTGATCGAAATGGGCAGCGAGTCGCTGACCGCCGCGCTCGAGGTGGGCGTGATCATCGAAGAGAAAGACATGGTCGATATCGCCGCCGCCATCGAGGATGTCGAAGGCACGGTTCTGGCCGGCGTCTATGAAAACCTGCTGACCGGATCGAGCTACCATCTCGACGCCTTCGAGGCCCTGCTCGGCTGATCCAGAGCCAAGACACCTGTTCGAAGGCCGGCCACAGCGCCGGCCTTCGTTTTTTCCGCGCTTGCCTGGTAGGACACTGCAATTCGACCGGTGTTCAAAGGGAAACACCGCCGTCTTTGAGCAGGGTCAACGACGTTTGACAGATTTCCTTTGATAATCTGGTTCGTTGCCAAAAGGCGAAATCAGCGAGTTTTTTTGGAGCGGGCATTTGCCTAAGGCGGCGATTGATAACCGTCAAAGGGAGGGGACGTTCCATGACACCACTCATCAAACATTGCAAAATGATGCTCACCGCTCTGGCGGTGGCGACGATTGCCGGCACCGCGTACAGCCAGACACTCGAAGGTTCCAACATCGACAGCCGCGTTCTCGTCGGCTTCAAAACCAACGCCGAAGCGGTGCAGTCCCACATGCCCGAGGGATGGCGGTCGATCGGCTTTCCCGCAGGACCGATGAAGGGCGCCAACCTGCTTGTCGGGTTCGAGGATCGTCAGATGGCGCTTGACGCCGAAGGCAAGCCCAGACCGCCCGCAACCAGCCGCGCAGTCGCAATACTTGGTCTTGCCAAGCAAGAGGCCGGCGACGACGTGCGCCTTTACGTGCTTCGTGTCTATACGACGAATGACGCGTTCGACACATACGGCAACACGGTCGTGTCGCAAATCACCCGCGCAACGACCAGCCAGCCCGCCGAGGACGGTGGCCAGGACCGCACCGATCACTGGTCTCTAAGCACGGATGACGGCAGGCTTGAGATGAAACTCGCCTTCAAAACCGGTCGCCGCAACTGGGCGCCATCAAAGGCCAAGGTATTCTCCAACGCGGACCCGTCAATCGCGCGGTTGTTCGATTACACGCAACTTGTCGACGTACTGAAAAGCGACGGATTGGGCAAACCGATGGCCGGTGAATTCGAAATCACCAACAAGCTGAAAGGTCTGTCCGGCCTTCTCGACGGAACGCAGGACGCCGTCGCCATCATGGATATCCCGGTCTACGTGCGTCAGGTCTACATCCCCTGAGACCACGAAACACGATCAGGGAAGCGCGCGGGCCTAATCCCGCGCGCGGATCACCTGCAAGAGCGGCATCAGCTTGCCCATGTCAGGCCCGTGGTCCATGCCCGTCAGGGCCTTGCGCAGCGGCATGAACAGCCCACGGCCCTTTCGGCCCGTCGCCTCTTTCACGGCGGAAGTCCATTTTCCCCAGGTCTCGCCATCGAACGGACCCTCGGGCAGCATCCCCATCGCCTCGGCCACGAACGCGGCATCCTCCTCGTCGATCACCGGCTTCGCACCGTCCCGGCACAGCGTCCACCACGCCGCGATATCCTTGCGCGTTTCCACGTTTTCGCGCACCGCGCCCCAGAAGGCTTCGGCCTGATCGTCGGGCACGCCGGCGGCGCGAATATCCTCGGCCATTTCTTCGATCGGCGCGGCGTGCAATACCCGCGCAGTCAACGGATAGAGGTCGTTGACGTCGAATTTCGTGGGGTTGGTGCCGAAACGCGTGATGTCGAACCCGTCGATCAGCTTGCCCATGTCGTCCTGCAGTTCGACCGGATCGCTCGATCCCAGCCGCGCCATCAGGCTCAACAGCGCCATCGGCTCCACGCCGCGCGCGCGCAGGTCGCGCAGCGCCAGCGTGCCCAGCCGCTTCGACAGCGCCTCGCCCTGCGGCCCGGTCAGCAGGCTGTGATGGGCGAAATTCGGCAC
Organism: Marimonas lutisalis; assembly: GCF_005434965.1. GTDB lineage: Bacteria > Pseudomonadota > Alphaproteobacteria > Rhodobacterales > Rhodobacteraceae > Marimonas_A > Marimonas_A lutisalis. The sequence continues at coordinate 508,749 of NZ_SKCI01000001.1, read as the reverse complement.
CGTACCGCCCAGGGCCTCGATTATCTGGATCTGGGTGGCGGTATTGGTGATGTGGTCCGCCCCGCGCACCACGTGCGTCACCCCCATCTCTGTGTCATCCACGACCGAAGCGAGCGTGTAAAGCACCTGCCCATCGGCCCGGATCAGCACCGGATCGGAAACACTGGCCGCGTCGATCGACACCGGCCCGGCGATGCCGTCTTCCCACTCGATCCGCTCCTGGTCCAGCTTGAAACGCCAGTAGCCACCGCGCTCCTCGCGCAGCTTGGCCTTTTCCTCGTCCGTCAGGTCCAGCGCCGCGCGGTCATAAACCGGCGGCTTGCCCATGTTCAGCTGTTTCTTGCGCTTCAGGTCCAGCTCGGTCGGCGTCTCGAAACACTCGTAGAATCGTCCGATCTCACGCAGCTTGTCGGCCGCCGCCGCATAACGGTCCAGCCGTGCCGATTGCCGCTCCACCCGGTCCCATTGAAGCCCGAGCCACTCAAGGTCTTCCTTGATGGCATCGACATATTCCTCTTTCGAGCGTTCCGGGTCGGTATCGTCGATGCGCAGGATGAATTGCCCGCCCGCCTTGCGCGCGATCAGGAAATTCATCAGCGCGGTGCGCAGGTTACCCACATGGATGTATCCGGTGGGCGACGGGGCGAAACGTGTGGTGACCATAAGTGCCTCCTGGGGTGTTGCCGCGGCACATCTCACAACGCCGCGCCTTTGTCCAGAAACCGCGTGGCCTCAGCCCTGCGTGGGCCAGGCCCGGTGCTCGTCATCGATCACGAAAACATGGGCGTGTCGGCGCCCGCCATGCGCCTTCAGATGCGGGTGATCGGGGGGCAGATCCGGGTGCTCATGCACGATCGGCGCACCCGATCCTTCGGGCCAGAACCGTCCAGCCAGGACCACGGCCACAACCCCGGCCGCCCCCGCCAGCGCCAGTGCCGCCCCCAGGCCCAGCGTGGCCCCGGCCCAGCCCGCGAACGGATAGGCGATCAGCCAGCAGGCATGGCTCAGCGCGAATTGCGCGGCAAAGATCGCAGGCCGGTCCTCCTCGTGGGCCGAGCGCCGTAGCAGGCGCCCCGCCGGCGTCAGCACCGCGGCATACAGCGCGCCGACCGCCACCCAGCTCAGCCAGAACACGCGCCAGCCGGGCGCATCCAACAACACGACGAAAAGGCCCGCCGCCAGCGCCAGCATCGACAGTCCGGCTCCCGCCTGCATCATCACCCGCCGGTCACTGACCCGGTGCAGCAGCTGCGGCAGAACCAGCGCCATGACCATTGATCCCCCGCCGAACCCCGCCATCGCCAGCGCCAGATCCGCCTCGCTGCCCCCGTAGACTCCGCGCACGATCACGACCGAGTTGACCAGCACGAAGGCCCCCACGGCCGCCGCGGCGAAATTCAGCGCCAGCAAACCGCGCAGCCGGGGCGTCGCCAGGTAGATCCGTATCCCGCGTGTCAGACGCTCGCGGAACGGGCGTTGCCTGCGTGGCTCGGTCCGCGGCAGCGCCACTGAAAGCACCAGCACGGCAGACCCCAGAAAACCCGTCACCGTTCCCAGGAACAGCCAGTGAAACGACATCACCAGCAAAAGCACGCCCGCCAGAGCCGGGCTCAGCAGGTTTTCCAGGTCATAGGCCAGCCGCGACAGCGACAACGCCCTCGTGTAGTCCTCTTCCTCCGGCAGAACATCGGGGATCGTCGCCTGGAACGCCGGGGTGAATGTCGCGCTGGCCGCCTGCAGCACGAAGACCAGCGCGTAGACCTGCCAGACCTCGCTGACAAAAGGCAGGCACAGCGCCACTGCCGCGCGCACCAGATCGGTGCCCACCAGCACCGCCTTGCGCGGCCAGTGCGCAACCAGCGCGCCCAGTACGGGCGACAGGCCGACATAGGCCACCATCTTGATGGTCAACGCCGCGCCCAGCACCACGCCCGCCCGCGCCCCGGCCAGCTCATAGGCCAGCAGGCCCAGCGCCACGGTCAGCAACCCGGTGCCAAGCAGGGCCACAACCTGGGCCGCGAAAAGCCGTCCGAAGACCGGGTGGAGAAGAACCGCAATCATGGCCTCATCCTATCCGCACGCCGAGGATAGAAAAGCCCCGGCTCGTTCACGGCAGGAAAACCCATGCGTGGGCCTGGCATGCCTGCCGGTCCGCGGCCTTCGGGATATGCGCGTTTCCGCACCATTGCTGTGCATCATTCTTCACACGCTCGTGACATCCATTTCAGCCCATCGCGCGTATCCTCCTGGCAATTGCATATCAACTGGGAGAAGAAAGTCATGACGAAACCTGCCTTTTCAATCACCCGCCGCCAGGCCCTGATGGGGGCTGCGGCCCTGCCTTTCGCCGCCGCCACCACCTCGCCCGCCTTTGCCGCGGCCGAAATGCTGGGCATGGCCACCACCCGTTTCAACCGGTTCAAGCTGGGCAGTTTCGAGGTGACCGCGCTGCTGGCCGGCACCCGCACCGTGCCCGAGCCCCAGTCGATCTTCGGCATGAACGTTTCGGCAGATGAGTTCGCCGCCGCCTCCGCCGCCGCGCACATTCCCACGGACAAAGCACAGTTCTTCTTCACCCCCACGGTCGTCAACACCGGGTCCGAGCTGATCCTGTTCGATACCGGCCTTAACCCCGGGGGCATCTCCGGCGCGATCAAGGCCGCTGGCTACAGCCCCGAACAGGTGGACAAGGTGGTCATCACCCACATGCATGGCGATCATATCGGCGGTCTGTCCGATGGCACCACGCCGACCTTCGCCAATGCCGCCTACATGACCGGCGCGGCCGAGTTCGACGCCTGGGACATGTCAGGCAATGAAGGGTTCGAAGCAAAGGTCCGCCCGCTGGCCGAGAAGATGACCATGCTCGACGATGGCGGCAGTGTCGCCTCGGGCATCACCGCCATGGCCGCCTTCGGCCACACCCCGGGCCACATGGCCTACATGATCGAAAGCGATGGCCAGCAACTCGTGCTCGGCGCCGACTTCGCCAACCATTATGTGTGGTCGCTGGCCTACCCCGACTGGGAAGTGAAATTCGACCGCGACAAGGAAATGGCAGCGCAAACCCGCCGCCGCATGCTGGGCATGATGGCCGCCGACAAGATCCCCTTCATCGGCTACCATATGCCCTGGCCGGCCAAGGGCTATGTCGAAACCCGCGGTGACGGGTTCCACTACGTGCCCGCCAGCTATCAGCTGATGATGGAATAATTCCTAAAACCCCGGGCCGCGGCGCTTTTCTTTGCCGCCGCGGCCCACCATATCTGCGGGCATGACAGGCCCGCTCTTTTCCGCCACCCGCATCGAACAGATCGCCCGTGATACCGTGGCCGGTTTTCCCGCACCGTTTCTCGGCCCGGCCTCGGGCGTCGTGATCCATGTCACCGACTGGCCCGCACCCGAGATGCTGCGCGATCTCGGCATCGCCGACCCGATCGAGCTGACGGGCCTTTACGAAGGCATCCCGCTCACCCACAAATCCGTGTTCGACCAGCCCCAGCGCCCCGACACGGTCTGGCTCTTTCGCGAACCCATCCTCGCGGAATGGCGCGATCGCGGCGATGTCACGATCGAAGAGCTGGTGGCGCATGTCACCGTGCATGAATTCGCCCACCATTTCGGCTGGTCCGACGATGACATCGCCACCATCGACCGCTGGTGGGAGTGAACGCCGGCTGACCGCAGACAACACGCTCGCGTCCGGCGTAGGGCGGGCCTAAGCCTGCCACCCCCTACCGGAAGGCCGGCCCGTGGGCCCAGATCGTCAGTGAATGGCGTTCGCCGCGGGTTACCGGCGTGACCCGGTGGATCACGAAGGACGGAAACGCGACTGCGCTGCCCCGCACCCTCTGCGCCGTCAGGATGCCCGCTCCCGGCATCAGCTCCAGCGCCCCGCCGTCATAGCCTTCGGGCTCGCTCAGCTGCACCACCAGCGTCAGCTTGCGCCGCCCCGCCGCCGCCCCCTCGCCGATATCGCTGTGCCAGCCGAAATGCCCCTCGCGTTCGGCCCCGTACCGTGCCACCTGCGGACTCTCGGCCATGGCATCCAGGTCGAACCCGAAATCGCGGTTCACTTCGCGCACCACCTCGAACAGACGCTCGGCCACCCAACCCATGCCGTCCAGGTCGTCGATCCAAACCAGGTCGGCCCGGCGCAGGTTGTGGTCGCGGTCGCCGCGCACCAGCCGCGCGTCACTGGCCTTCGCCGCGCGGGCCGCGGCGACGATCCTGTCACACTGATCCTTCGAAAACGCGTCCGGAACGGGGCGAAACTGCATTGGCGGCGGCCATCCTGTAGAGCTTTCCGCCGCTCATGCCGGAGTTGCACCCCGGCGTCCCGCCCATCCCCGACACCGGCGTCGCTTTCCGCCCGGCGTCATTCCATCGGCGGCACGTCCACGCTCACCTTGATCGCTGCCGGAACGGGTTTGGCCCCCTCGGCCGGCACGGGCTGCCCCTTGGCATATCCGGTCAGGCGCAGAAACGCGCCCTCCACCGTCGCCTCGAGATGGTCATTCTCGAAGCTGACCGTGACCGGGCCCTTCTCGCCGAAATCCGGGTCCATCACCATCGGCGCGTCAAATCCCTGATCGTCGAACACTTCCGCCGACAGAAGGTTCAGCGCGCCGCCCTGTTTCTGGAACGTCATCTGCAGCATCGGGCGGCCCGGCTTGCCCTCGTCCGTCACCGCGCGGCCCACCACGTTCACCGTCAGAAACGATCCCATGATCATCTTCTGCTCGGCATATGCGCTGCCTTTTTCAGTGTTCCGCGCAACGACCAGCATCATCGTGTCGCCGCCCAGGTCCACCTGCATCTCGCCGATCTTCTCGAACGGCGCGGTCAGATCGGCGGCCATCGCGCTCCCGGCGATCAGAACCGCTGCAAATGCTGAAATCATTCGGCTCGAAATTCCCGGCATGGTGCCCTCCAAATTGCTGATCCAATACCCTGAACCCTAGCAAATCCGGCGCGCCATGCCACCCCGTTGCCCGGATCAGCCCGGATCGCGCCAGCGGTTGACGATCGGATAACGCCGGTCCAGCCAGAAACTGCGCGGCGTCAGGCGCGTGCCCGGCGCCGACTGGAAGCGCTTGTATTCACTGATGTAAAGCAGGTGTTCCACGCGTTTCACCGTCTCGCGGTCAAACCCTGCCGCCACGCAATCGGCCACGCTCGCCTCGCGGTCCACCAGCATGTCCAGGATCGCGTCCAGCTCCTCGTAGGGGGGCAGGCTGTCCTCGTCCTTCTGATCCTCGCGCAGCTCGGCACTTGGCGGCTTGTCGATCACCCGCGGCGGGATCACCTCGCCTTCCGGGCCCATCATCCAGTCGGGCCGGTGATTGGCATTACGCCAGCGGCAGGTTTCGAACACCCGCGTCTTGTAAAGATCCTTGATCGGGTTGTAGCCGCCCGCCATGTCGCCATAGATCGTGGCATAGCCCACCGCGACCTCCGATTTGTTGCCTGTGGTCAGCAGCATCTCGCCGAACTTGTTCGACAGCGCCATCAGCAGAAGCCCGCGCAACCGCGACTGGATGTTTTCCTCGGTGATATCCGCGCCCCGCCCCTCGAAGAGCGGCGCCAGCGCCTCGGTCACCGCCGCGCGCGGACCTGAGATCGGCACGAAGTCGTAGCGGCAGCCCAGCGCCTCGGCCACCGCCTTGGCGTCCTCCAGGCTCGCTTCGCTGGTATATTCCGACGGCAGCATCACGCAGCGCACGTTGTCGGGGCCCAGCGCGTCCACCGCGATCGTCGCCACGATCGCGCTGTCGACCCCTCCCGAAAGACCCAGCAGCACCTTGCTGAACCCGGTCTTGCGCATATAGTCGCGCAACGCTTCGACCATCGCGCGATAATCCTGCTCCCACTCATCCGGCCGGTGCGCCTTTTCGCCCGGCTTCGCGCGCCAGCCGTCTGGCCCGCGCTCGAAATCCACATGCGCGATGCAGTCATCGAAGACCGGCAGTTGCACCACCAACTCGCCATGCGGGTTCAGAACGAAGGACCCGCCGTCGAACACCTGGTCATCCTGCCCGCCCACCATGTTCAGGTAAACCAGCGGCAGGCCCGTCTCGATCACGCGCGCGACCATCATGTTGGCGCGGGTGTCGAACTTGTTGCGGTAATAGGGGCTGCCATTGGGCACCAGCAGGAACTCGGCGCCCGTCTCGGCCAGCGTCTCGGCCACGTCCTCGTGCCAGGCATCCTCGCAGATCGGGCTGCCGATGCGGGTGTTGCCCACCGCGTAGGGCCCGCCAATCGGCCCGCTGTCGAATATCCGAACCTCGTCGAACACCGTCTCGTTCGGCAGGTGGTGTTTCAATACCGTGGTCACGATCCGCCCGCCCGAACAGATGAAATAGGCGTTGTAAAGAGATGCGCCCTCGATCGCCGGACCGCCGATGGCCAATGCCGGGCCCTCGGCGCAGTCCCGCGCCAGCGCCTCGATCGCGGCGATCGCGGTCTGGTGAAAGATCGGCTTCATCACCAGGTCCTGGGTGTTGTAGCCGGTGATGAACATCTCCGGAAACGCCACCAGGTCCGCACCGGCCGCACGCCCCTCCTCCCACGCGGCGCGCGCCTTGGTGGCATTGCCGTCGATATCGCCCACGATCGGGTTCAGCTGGGCCAGTGTCAGGCGGAATTGATCGCTCATCGGCTTTCCTCATGCTCTTGCCCGCCAGATTTAGCAGATCACCGCCCGAGGGGAAGCCGATTTGGGCCGGTCGCGGGAAAAGGGCGTTGCCCAGCGCGCCCGCCTCGCTTAGATTTCCGCCCACCCCTGCCGCAGGCGGGGGATGTTCAGGGGGACGTGCACGATGACATCACCGCTTCGCACAGGTCTGTTCGCCTCTGCCGCGGCACTGGCGCTGGCCATGCCCGCATTGGCGCAGGACAGCGAAACGCAGACCAAGCAATATGATGACGGCGGCGTTTACGAAGGCACGTTCAAGAACGGCCTGCAGCATGGTACCGGCACATATCGGCTGCCCAATGGCTATGAATATACCGGCGACTGGGTCGAAGGCGAGATTCGCGGCCGAGGCGTGGCGCGCTTTCCCAACGGCTCGGTCTATGAGGGCGAATTTGCCAAGGGCAAACCCGAAGGCGTGGGCAAGATCGTCTTTTCCGATGGCGGCACCTACGAAGGCGACTGGGTCGATGGCAAGATTACCGGCCAGGGCGTTGCGATCTATGCCAACGGCGTGCGCTACGAAGGCGGTTTCCGCAACGCGATGCATCACGGCCGCGGCGTGATGACCTCGCCCAACGGCTATGTCTACGACGGCGACTGGGTGAACGGTGTCAAGGATGGCATGGGCAAGATCACCTATCCCGATGGCGCGATTTACGAAGGCCAGATCGTACAGGGCGCGCGCGAAGGCCAGGGAACGCTCACCATGCCCGACGGGCTGGTCTATGAAGGGCTGTGGAAAGAGGGCCAGATCAACGGCGACGGCAAGCTGACGCAGCCCAATGGCGACATCTATGAAGGCATGCTGGTGGCCGGCCGCCGCGAAGGCAATGGCAAGGTCACCTATGCCAATGGCGATGTCTACGAAGGCGAATTTAAGGACGACAAGCGCGAAGGCCAGGGCATCTTCACCGGTGCCGATGGTTATCGCTACGAAGGCTCCTGGGTCGCCGGGCGTATCGAAGGCGACGGCACCGTGACCTATCCCGACGGCTCGGTCTATACCGGCCAGTTCCGTAATGACCTGGCCGATGGCACCGGCAAGATCACCTACCCCGATGGCTCCACCTATGAGGGCCTCTGGGTGGCCGGCGTGATCGAGGGCCAGGGCAAGGCCACCTATGCCAACGGCGTGGTCTACGAAGGCGCGTTCAAGGACGCAAAGAACCATGGCCTCGGGGTGATGACCTATGCCGACGGCTACCGCTATGAAGGTGACTGGCAGATGGGCCAGCGCCACGGCCAGGGCCAGGCAAGCTACCCCGATGGCACCGTCTACAAGGGCGAATTCGCGAACGGCCAGCGCCACGGGCAAGGCGAAATCGTCATGCCCGACGGGTTCACCTATACCGGTCAGTGGCAGGACGGCGAAATTTCGGGCGAAGGTAAGGCCACTTATGCCAACGGCGATGTCTATACCGGCACGTTCCTGAACGGCAAACGCCAGGGCACCGGGACCATGGTCTATGCCGAAGGCGGCGAGGAAAGCGGCACCTGGGAAAACGGCGCGCTCAAATCGAACTAATCCCGCTCACCCCGCCTTCGGCCCGGCTGGGAGGATACGCATGCGCATTGCGCTCGCTTCTTTGCTGATCGTGCTCGCCGCGTTTTCCGGCGTGCCAGGCCCCGCCTTTGCGCAGGACACCCCGGAAAACGAAGTGCGCATCGGCGTGCTGGCCTTTCGCGGCTGGCGCACAACCGAACCGCAATGGAAACCGCTGGAACGCTATATCGCCCGGCAGCTGGGCCAGCCCACCCGCCTCGTTCCGGTCACGCTGGCCTCGGCCGGGCCGCTGATAGACAATGGCGGCGTGCACTTCCTGGTGACCAACCCGGGCCATTACGTGGATCTCGCCCGCACCCGCCCGATGAGCGTTCTTGCCACGCGCAAGCGCAGGCTTTCGGATGGCTCCTACGTGTCCGAATTCGGCAGCGCCATCATCACCTCCGCCGATAGCCCGATCGACAGCCTGAAGCAGGCCACCGGCCAACGCGTCACGGCGATCAGCCCCAATGCCTTCGGCGGGTTCCAGGTCGCCTGGGCCGCCTTCGTCGAACAGGGGATCGACCCGTTTTCGGATTTCGCAGCACTCGATTTCGTCGGCTTCCCGATGGATCGGATCATCGACGATGTGCGCGCCGGCCGCACCGAGATCGGCATCATCCGCAGCGGCCTGATCGAGGAACTGGCCGCAGAGGGCAAGCTCGATCCCGCGCAGATCAAGGTGCTGAACGCCAACGCCTCCTATACCTACCCCGACACGCTTTCGACCCGGCTCTATCCCGAATGGCCCTTCCTGGCGATGTCGGGCACGGACGAAGGACTGCGCGACCGCATGGCGCTGGCGCTTCTGGCCACGCAGGACGCCACGCTGCGCACCACCCACGGCCTGCGCGACGGCTGGGGCGCGCCGCGCAGCTATCACGCCGTCGTGGCCCTGTCGCAGGCCTATGCCGCGCGGCTCGACCGGCAGCAACGCATCTCCCGCCTTCTCCTGCCGGGACTCATCGCAAGCGCGGCCCTGATCGGCGCGCTCCTTGGCCTTTGGATGCTGTCGCGCCGGCGCAAACCGGCCCCGGCCGCCCCGGCCCCCACCGCCGACAGGCCCGCCGTGGCGCTTACCCAGCGGGAACGCGAAGTCCTCGATCTGGTTACGCAAGGTCTGTCATCGAAGCAGATCGCCCGGCAGCTGGGCATCAGCCCAAAGACCGTGGAATTCCACCGCTCGAACCTCCTGCGCAAGTATGACACCAACACAACGGCCGAACTCGTGCACAAGGCCGCGCAAAGCCTTGCCAAACAGGCCCCGACCGCGCCAACCTAGGGATTCCCCTAGGGTATTTTCCCGCTTTTTCCGGTAATGCTGCGGGTTTCCTGCCCTTCGCCCGCCTGCGACACTTTATCCATCCGGAACATCCGAACACAGGACCGGACCAAAGGGAGGAACCACAAATGACCATTCTCAAGAAATTCGCCGCGGGTATCGTCGCCTTGTCGCTGGGCCTCGCGCTTCTGGGCTTCGGCGCCGGCCAAGCCGACGCCAACGAACGCTACAGCAAGCAAAAGGTCGTCTACCACATCAACTATCCCGGTGGTGACGAGAACAAGAAGTACATGGGCGCGATGCGCAACATCCAGAACCACATCAACGCCGTCGGCGCCGAAAACATGGAAATCAAGGTCGTGATGCACGGCAATGGCGTCGGCCTTCTGCAGGCCGCCAAAGGCAACAAGAACATGCAGGGCCGCATTCTGGAACTGAAGAATCAGAAGGTTGCCTTCCACATCTGCGCCAACACGCTGCGCGGCCGGAACATCGACCTCAACAACGACCTCTTCGACGCCTACGATGAGGATGTCGTGCCCTCCGGCGTCGCCGAGCTCAGCCACCTGCAGGCTCAGGGCTACACCTACATCAAACCCTGATCACCGTCGGAATACCACTCGCGATCAACCAACAGGGGCGCCCCGCCGGGCGCCCTTTTTCGTTGCGTCACATGGCATGGACCGGCGGGTAAGCCCGCCCTAAACTCGTTTCAAAAAGCCACCACCAACAGGGACAGCGCAAAATGAGTTTCGCCTTCGACGATTTCCTTTCCACCACCGCCGCCGCGCAGCAGGCCCAACCGTTCCAAGGCCTGCCGAAATACCATTTCGTCGGCGGCAACATCGATGAACCTACCGTGCCCGCCGACGCTCTGGCCGAGGCCGTCGCCCGCGTGATCCGCGAAGAGGGTCACGCCATGGGCAAGTATTTCATGGACAGCGGCCCGCAGGGCTATCTGCCGCTTCGCGAGGAAATCTGCGCCATCCTCGACCGTCGCGCCGGGATGAACGTGCCGCCAGAACAGGTGCTGGTAACCACCGGCTCGCTTCAGGCAATGGACCTTGTCAACAAGGCGCTTCTCAATCCCGGCGACGTGGTGCTGCTGGAAGAAGCCAACTACATGGGCGCAATCAAGAAGCTGCGCGCCCTTGGCGTCACGCCCTATCCCGTCGCGCTCGATGAACACGGCATCCGCATGGATGCGCTGGAGGAGGCGCTGCAAACGCTGGCCAACCAGGGCACCAAGCCCAAGTTCATCTACACCATCCCCACGATCCAGAACCCTACCGGCTCGGTCCTGCCGGAAGACCGCCGCCGCCAGATGCTGGCCCTGGCGAAGAAATACGACGTGCCGATCTTCGAAGACGATTGCTATGCCGATCTCGTGTTTTCCGGCACCCGCCCGCCCGCGATCCACGCGCTCGATGACGAAGATCGCGTGATCTATTGCGGCACGTTTTCGAAAACCATCGCGCCGGCACTGCGCATGGGCTTCCTGGTCGCGCCTTGGCCGCTCATGGGGCACATCCTGCCGCTCAAGACCGATGCCGGGTCCGGCGCACTGGAACAGATGGCGCTGGCCGAATACCTGCCGGGCCGGTTCGACGCCCATGTCGACGCGCTGCTGCCGATGCTTCAGGAAAAGGCCGATACGCTCTGTGCCGCGCTGGATGAGCATTTCGGCGCCGCTGCCAGCTATGACCGGCCCGTTGGCGGAATCTATCTCTGGGTCACCCTGCCCGAAACCGTCGATACCGATCGCCTCTACGAGGCTGCGCTGAAACACGGGATCGAGATCAACCAGGGCAGCCAGTGGACCGTCGAGGGCGAAAAGCACCGCCACCGGATGCGGCTCTGCTTCGGCCATGCCCCGCTCGATACCATCCGCGAAGGCGTCGCGAAACTCGCCGATGTCTGCTTCGAGGAATTCGGCCTGCCCACCCGCTCGGGCAACGTGGCACGCGGCTAAGGCTCACCGGCTGCGCATGCGCAGCCGGTCATAGATCTCATAGGCCCGCATCTGAAGCGGATTGAGCTCACTGCGCGATGCCAGCGGCGCCGGACGGAACGCTGCATCGACCGCCTCTATGTCCAGCTCGGCGCACAGGCCATCCCATGCACCGGGATCATTGCACAGGTCTTCGTAGCACACGAACCGCGCCTGCCCGGGCGCCGTGTCCAGCAGCCATTGATAAACCGCGCACCATTCCTCGAGCCAATACTCCTGCGTCTGCGGATCACCTTGCGGTTTCGCCCCGGGCGCGAAGGGGCGATGGTCCGAGCCGAACTCGTGATGGCCCAGCCATCCCATGTAATCGCGCGAAAACGGGTCGTCACGATGCATCTGCACGAACCGCGCATGCTGCCGGTGAAGCGATCCGGCATGCGCAACAGGATCGCGGAACGGCACCAGAAGATGCGCGTTCGGAAACGCCTCGGCCAGTGCATTCAGCCGCATTGTGTTGTTGTTGTTCTTCGCAAGGTAGCGGTTCGCCCGGCGCGCCTTCAGGATGGCCGCCACGTAGCAGCGATATTTCTGCACCAGCGCGGCACCCGGCCTGTGCGGCAACAACCGGTCTGATTTCAGGTAGGCATTGCCATCGAACACGCGCCAGAACGGCTCTTCCAGGCTCTCGACACTATCGAGATCCACGGCAATCCCGTCTCCATGCGCCCGTTCGGCGGCGGCCACACCGCCGCCCCCGTTCAACCGGCTCCACAGGTTCGGTGCCAGAACGAAGGGCATATCGCGGTAGCTCAGCGATCCGAACGCTCCGCTCTCATGCAGGGCCCGGGTCAGAACCGTCGTTCCCGCGCGGGCCAGCCCCGCCACGAAAACATGCGCGCCGTCTTTCGCAACCTCCGGATCAGGCCGCGCGATCACCTGATTGAGACCAAAGGCCATCTCGGCGACCGCCCCGTTCCCCAGCGCCAGCCGGTGCATCATCTGCTCCATCGGCGTATAGGCACTCGCAGACGCTTCCGCCGGCCCGTCCAGCACGCCGCGCAGCATGATCCAGCCGGTCGCCACGACAATCGACAGGATCAATCCCTGCCAGCCGAACGAGAATTCCACAAATCCCGGAACGATCCGGGCCACCCCGGCCCCGATCCCCAGCGCGACCACCGCCAACAGCACGATCTGGCCTGAGAACCAGAGCACCCCGCCAAAGGTGCGCCGCGCATAATGCTTCATCGCGCGCTCTTTCCAGTGGTCGGATATGCCCCGCGCCCGCAAAACCGCGATCGAGCGCAGGCTCGGCCCCGTGATCGCGCCCACCGCCTGGACCAGCGGCAGGCGCAGCGCAATCTGCACCAGGATCAGCGTCAGCGCCGCCAGCGCCGCCGCAGAGGCCAGCATCGGCATCATTTCACGCCGTGTTCCGCCGCCGCACGCCGCTTGGCGATCCGGCGTTTGATCGGGAACCAGATAAAGGCGATCATCACCATGAAGAACACGGCGACGAGCCCCAGAAGCGACGCCACCGCGCCCAGCCCCATGCCGGGGCCGATATAGGCCTGCGCCATGGCAGGCATCAGGGCGAAAACCGAGGTCAAAAGGATCAGCTGTCTGTGCATGTCACATCCTCCAGATCAAGCGCTGTTTCAGGAAGCCAGAGGTATTCGGTCAGAACGAACGACTTGTCCGCCACCCCCGGCTTGAGGTTGATAAACTCGAGAACCGGCGCGCCCGTCGGTCCCAGTTCAAAGGCCCGCCCCTGCTGTGGGCTGACGATCGCCAGATCGCCGCGGGCCGTGCGCATGTGCTTGCCGCGAATGCGGGTATAGAACCCGTTTTCTTCGCCATCATAGGTAATCTGGGTGGCGTGCGTCTCGGGATCGATCGTGATGATCCGGCTTGTGCCCAGCCCCATCGCGTTGTCGAAAACCGAAATCGTGCCATCCGGGCGCCAGTCTGGATCATGCTGGCGAAGCATACCCCCGGTGTGATGCCACTTGACCTTCAGCGTCTCGGGATCGACCACAAAAACCGTGTTCAGATCGCGGGCCGAGATCAGCAGATCGCCCGCGGCAAATCCGTCGAAAACATCCGCCATTTCCGCAGGCAGCGGCTCGACATCATTGAAATGCACCGGGTCGCCCAACCACTGACCAATGGTCTCGGTCGCGTTGGTCTCGACCGCGTTTTCATCCTTGCGGGCCAGTTCAAACAGGCCCAGCCGCGGATTGGCCGCCATTATCGCGGCAAGGCTGATCTCGCGCCTGACCGCGCCCGTCGCCAGGTCCAGCTCGACCGGCCCAGTGCCCGGCGGGGCATTTGCACCCTCGCCCTCATCGGCAAAGCCCCAGTCACGCAGCGCCCAGAGTGTTTCCTGGTCCGGCTGCACCATGACCGAATGGTGATATGTTCCCGGCGTTACCCAGACCGGCCGATTGCACGCATCGCGCCGTTGCAGGCCCGCCCCGTGATCAAAACCGAACACGATCGAGGCGTCCGGCAATATCTGCAACCCGTGCACCACCCGACGCGACTCGCGCGCCTTGTTGCTGACCTCTACATCGTCTTCATGCAGGTCCCACACCCGCGCCACGCGCAGATCGGGATCCAGCAGAACCGCCATGTTGCCGGCCCGTCCGTCCGCCTGCATCGCGCCCCCCAGCAGACGCCAGCCCCGGTCGGCACCATGCGCATCGCCACGCACCATCAATTCGGAAAATGCCGTGCCTTCAGGCCCGCGGACGGGGCGAAAGCCCGCCATGTCCACATCCGGCCGCGGCACCGAAAGAAAGCGCGTCGCCTCCTGCCCGGTCACGATACCTTTTGCCTCGTCCCAGGCTTCCGCAACCTTGCTGGGAAGCATCGCAAGGTTCAGCGCCACGCGCCCCGGCGCGCCGACAGTCGCCGGTTGCAGCAGGGCCTGCAACGCCGCCCAGGCGAAAAACACCATGACAAGGAAACCCGCCATCACGGCTCCGGCCCATGTCGCCAGCTTTTCTTTTCTGTCGTCGTCGCGCACCGATGTGTCCCCGGCTGAACTGCTTCTCAATCGGAAACAGTCTGTTCGGGGATGTTGGCCAAATTAGGGCCAAAAAGTTTCGAGCCTGTGGAAATACCCTGCGGGTCGGCGCGGCGTTTCCGTGGCGATGCCACGCCGGGCCCAAGCGCACCAACCACGCCGGAAAATGAAACGGGCGCCTCTCTCTAAGCGCCCGCTTTCCTTGTTTGTCAAAGCCCTACTTGGCGTCTTCCAGCTTGGTGATCTTCATCATTTTCATGATGGTCTTTTCGTACCAAGGCTCGCTGACGCCGCGCTTCACCTTTCGGATGAAATACCACTCAAAGGCCAGCTTGGCCCAGTGCACCCACTTGCCTTCGCTCGCCCAGTTCACGTTGCGCGGCGGGATCTGCGGCATCGCCAGGAAGGCCGCGCCACGATCGCCGAAATCCGCGAGGCACAGCGCGTTCCACGTGGGCTTCTCGTTGGGCTCCTCGCCCGACAGGATCCGCGGGATGTTATGCGCGGTGGCGGTGACCATGCTCTCGATCATGAAACCCGTCTTCGGCACGCCGGTGGGCACCGGCGTCGGATCCTTGGGTGCAATCGCGATGCAGACGCCGATGCCGAAGATGTTGGGGTATTTCGGGTTGCGCTGGTATTCGTCGGTGATGACGAAACCGCGCGGGTTGACCAGACCCTCGATCCCCATCAGCGCCGGAATGCCGCGGAACGCGGGCAGCATCATCTTGTATTTCGCCGGAATCTCGTGGTCGCCGATGGCCTCACCCTTCTCGTCATGCTCGGTGATATGCACGGCGTCTTCGGTGAACTTGTTGGTCTTGGCGTTGATCACCCACTTGATGTCGCGGTCGCGCAGGATCGATTCCAGCATCCCCTTGGTGTCGCCCACACCGCCCAGGCCCAGGTGGCCGATATAGGGTTCGCTGGTAACGAATGTCATCGGCACCTTGTGACGGATCTTGCGCTTGCGCAGGTCGGTGTCGATGGTCAGCAAGTATTCATAGGCCGGGCCAAAGCACGACGCACCCTGCACCGCGCCCACCACGATCGGGCCGGGATCGGCACAGAACGCATCCCAGTTCTGCCCTGACACTTCCGCATGCTCGATCGAGCAGACCGAGGCGGTGTGGTTCTCGGGCCCGAACCCCTCGATCTCGTCAAAGGCCAGTTCCGGCCCCGTCGCGATCACCAGGTAGTCGTAGTCCACCTCGCGGCCGCTCTCCAGCGTCAGCTTGTTGGCCTCGGGGTCCAGTTTCACGGCCCCATCGCAGATGAAGTCGATGCCGCGCCGCTTCATGATCGGCGCGAGGTCGACGGTGATGTCCTTCTTCTCGCGCCAGCCAACGCCGGCCCAGGGGTTCGACGGCGTGAACTGGAAATACGGCTTGTTCGAAATCAGGGTCAGCTGATCGCTGTTCGACAGCGTTTCCTTCAGCTCATAGGCCTGAATGGTGCCGCCCAGCCCGGCACCCAGCACGACAACATGTGCCATTGGTCTTGTCCTTTCTAATACGGCGGCAATCCGCCACCGCTTGCCATGAGTACGCGGCCACAGGACACCCTTCTGACCCGGCCGGTCAGCGTCGTGCATAATGGTTTCGCGCGCGCTTCAATATGCGACATATTATTGCGCTCTCGCGCAACAACATTGATTCAGGTCAAGGAAAGATCGTGGCTCACACCACCTCCTCCGTCGAAAGCCGGTCCAGAATCGCCTCGGCCTCCTTCAGAATCCGGCTCTGCTCGACCGCTTTCATCCGCTCCCATGTGCGATAGATGTTGGCCATGCGCGGGTTCTTCGCGAACCGGTCGCGATGGCGGTTCAGGAAATGCCAGTAAAGCGGGTTGAACGGGCAAGCCTTGGGGCCCGTCCTCGCTTTCACGTCATGGGAACAGCCCACGCAATAATCGCTCATCTTGTTGATATAATTTCCCGAACTCACATAGGGCTTCGATCCCACGACACCCCCGTCGGCAAACTGGCTCATGCCCACCGTGTTGGGCGCCTCGACCCATTCGAACGCGTCGGCATAGACGGCCAGGTACCATTCATGCACCTCCGCTGGGTTCACCCCGGCCAGCAGGGCGAAATTACCCGTCACCATCAGCCTCTGGATATGGTGGGCATAGGCCTCCTCGCGGGTCTGGTCCACCGCCGCCCGCAAACAGGCCATGTTTGTTTCCCCGCCCCAGTAAAGCGCCGGAAGCTTGCGCTGATGATTCAACGCATTGCGCTGCGCATAGTCCGGCCCTTCCCGGAAATAAACCCCGCGCACGAACTCGCGCCAGCCAATGATCTGGCGGATGAATCCTTCCGCCGCATTGATCGGCACGCCCCCTGCTTGCCACGCCTTCTCCACCCGCTCGCACACCTCCAGCGGGCCCAGAAGCCCGAGGTTGAGATAGATCGACAACAGCGAATGGTTCAGGAACCGGTCATCGCGCAGCATCGCATCCTGCACATCCCCGAACCCCGGAAGGGAATACTTCACGAAATGGTCCAGCGCGCGCAGCGCCTGCCTGCGCGTGACGCCGAACCAGAACGGGTGCAGCTCGCCGAAATTGTCCCCGAACCGCGCCTCGACAACGTCCAGTACCTCTTGCGTGATATCGTCCGGCGTGAACTGCATCGGCTTGGCGCGGAACATGTCCGGCTCCGCCCGCTTGCGGTTGTCATGGTCATAATTCCATTTGCCGCCCGCAGGCTTGTCGCCATCCATCATCAGGCCGGTCTTGCGCCGCATCTCGCGATAGAACCACTCCATCCGTAATTCCTTGCGCCCCTCGGCCCAAGCGTCGAACTCCTCCAGCGAACAGACAAACCGGTCGTCGGGTAAAAGTGTCACTTTCAACGGCCCGTCTTCCAGCGCCGCGATCAGCCGCCATTCGCCGGGCCGTGTGGCAATCACCTCGCCCGCGCCCGTCTCCTCGGCCCGCCGGATCAGCTCGCTCATGATCGATCCGGCATTCCCGGGATCATCCGACCGGGTATAAAGCAGGTCACGCCCCGCCTCGCGCAGCTCCTCGGCGAAATGCCGCATCGCCGAAAACACCAGCGCGATCTTCTTGGGATGGTGCTGAACGTAACCCGCCTCGTCGGCCACCTCCGCCATCACCACCACGTCGCCCGGCTCCGCCGCGCGCAGCGCCGTCAGGTCATGGCTCAGCTGATCGCCCAGAACCAGGATCAGCCTCACCAGGCCACCCTCTCGCCCTTCCAGTCGAAGAACTGCCCGGTGTCTTCGGGCGCCAGCCCGTCGATCACCGCCAGCAGGTGCTCGGCCGCCTGCTCGGGGCTGTGCTTGTCATGCGCCGGAAAATCCGCCGTGAACCGCGTCGCCACCGTGCCCGGATGCAGCGCCACGCAAACGGCGTGGCTGTGCGTCCGCGCCAGCTCGATCCCCCCGGTATGCAGCACCTGGTTCAGCGCCGCCTTGGATGCGCGGTAGGAATACCAGCCCCCGGCCCGGTTATCCCCGATCGAGCCCACCCGCGCCGACAGTGCCGCGAACACCGCCCGCCGATCGCGTGGCAGCAACCGCGCGGCATGGCGCAGCACCAGCGCCGGACCGATGGCATTGACCGCGAACTGCGCCGCCATCTCCTCCGCGCTCACTTCCTTCAGCGATTTTTCCGGCCGTTCGGCCACGCCCGTCAGGATGCCGCTGGCCACGAAGATCAGGTCAAACCCCGGCTCCAGCCGGGCCAGCGCCGTCTCAACGCTCTCAGGCCGCGCAAAATCCATCCCATCCGCGCGGCTCAACCCTGTCACATCCACGCCCCGCGCCTCCAGCGCGGCGCAGATCGCCCGGCCAATCCCGCCTGTCGATCCCAGTATCAATGCGCGTTCTGTCATACCTTTCTTACGCACCACGCCGCGCCCCGGTTCAAAACAATGAAATTCCGCGCTTTTCTTTCGCGAATCTTGCCGTATATTCGCGCCCATGATGACTCGGGGCCATATCGCACCTTCCGCATGCTGCGCGCGTGCCCGTCGTGCTGCCCTGCTCCTTCTCCTTAGCCGCCTCTGAGCGTGCCAATCGGCGCGAGCGCTCAGAGGATGGAATTCGCGCCAAGAGGCTAAGGAAAAACGAAAGAGACCCCACATGACCGATACGATTTCCCAAGACCGCGTCTTGATCTTCGACACGACTCTGCGCGACGGCGAGCAATCCCCCGGCGCCACCATGACCCATGAAGAGAAACTCGAGATCGCCGAGATGCTCGATGACATGGGCGTCGACATCATCGAGGCCGGTTTTCCCATCGCCTCAGAGGGCGATTTTCGCGCCGTGTCCGAAATTTCCCAGCGTTCCAAGGATGCTGTGATCTGCGGGCTGGCACGCGCCAATTTCAAGGATATCGACCGCTGCTGGGAGGCAGTGAAGCAAAGCGCCCGGCCGCGCATTCACACCTTCATCGGGACCTCGCCGCTGCACCGCCAGATCCCTGACCTCACGCAGGACGAAATGGCCGACCGGATCCATGAAACGGTCACCCATGCCCGCAATCTCTGCGACAATGTGCAATGGTCGCCGATGGATGCCACGCGCACCGAATGGGATTACCTCTGCCGCGTGATCGAGATCGCGATCAAGGCCGGCGCCACCACGATCAACATCCCCGACACCGTCGGCTACACCGCGCCCGAGGAGTCGGCCAACCTGATCCGCCGGCTGATCGAAACCGTGCCCGGCGCCGACGAGGTGGTCTTTGCCACCCACTGCCACAACGATCTTGGCATGGCCACCGCCAACGCGCTGGCCGCCGTCGCCGGTGGCGCGCGCCAGATCGAATGCACCATCAACGGCCTCGGCGAACGCGCCGGCAACACCGCGCTCGAAGAGGTGGTGATGGCGCTCAAGGTCCGCCATGACATCATGCCCTGGAGCACCGCCGTCGACACCACCAAGATCATGGGCATTTCCCGGCGCGTGGCAACCGTCTCGGGCTTCCCGGTGCAGTTCAACAAGGCCATCGTCGGCAAGAACGCCTTCGCCCACGAATCCGGCATCCACCAGGACGGCATGCTGAAGAACCCCGAGAATTTCGAGATCATGCGCCCCGCCGATGTGGGCCTCTCGGAATCCTCGCTGCCGCTGGGCAAACATTCCGGCCGCGCCGCCCTGCGCG
Source organism: Marimonas lutisalis (assembly GCF_005434965.1). Lineage (GTDB taxonomy): Bacteria > Pseudomonadota > Alphaproteobacteria > Rhodobacterales > Rhodobacteraceae > Marimonas_A > Marimonas_A lutisalis. The sequence goes on along the minus strand of NZ_SKCI01000001.1, from coordinate 489,106 downwards.
ACAAGCTCAACAATCTGGGCTTCGACGTGGGCGACAACCAGCTCAAGGACATCTTCGTGCGGTTCAAGGATCTCGCCGACCGCAAGAAAGAGGTCTTCGACGACGATATCATCGCGCTGATGCGCGTGGGCGAAGACGGCGAAAACGACCGGCTCAAGCTCAAGTCGCTGCGCGTCACCTGCGGCACCGGCGGCCCTGCCGAGGCCCGGATTGTGATGGAGATCGATGGCGCCGAGAAAACCGCCACCATGTCGGGCGACGGCCCGGTGGACGCAAGCTTCAGGGCGGTGCGCGATCTGCACCCCTCGGATGCGCATCTGCAACTCTACCAGGTTCACGCCGTGACCGAAGGCACCGATGCCCAGGCCACCGTTTCTGTCCGGCTCGAGGAAGGCGGCAATATCGCCACCGGCCAGTCGGCCGATACCGATACCGTCGTCGCCTCGACCAAGGCCTATATCCACGCCCTGAACCGCCTGCTGGTGCGCCGCGGCAAGCTGGGCGAGGACCAGAAGGAAATCAGCTACCGCGACATGAGCTGATCGCTCCTGACGCCGGCGCATCGCGCCCGGCAGGGCGGCCAGCCCCAGCGGCTGGTCGCGCATCGCGGCGGCACTGTCTGTTCCGCTCCCGCTCGCCGGGCACAGGACACCGCGCATGCTCCGCGGCCAACGCACACGCCTGGCTTCATCTTGCCGCAAATACTCCGGGGGTGTGGGGGCAGCGCCCCCACCCGCCTGCGGCAGGTTCACGCCGATCCGGCCGGGATTGCCCCCTTTCGCATATCCGGCCACGCGCCTATATAGAGGCGCCCGTGTCACTCGTTCCGAGTCGCGGGCCAAATTCAATTCGATCCACGGGGTGCCCACCGCACATGTCGCTCTTCGATAAAATGCCCGGCCTGTTTTCCTCCGACATGGCCATCGACCTCGGCACCGCCAACACGCTCGTCTACGTCAAGGGCCGCGGCGTGATCCTTTCGGAACCGTCGGTCGTCGCCTACCATGTCAAGGACGGCGTCAAGAAGGTGCTCGCCGTGGGCGAGGATGCGAAACTGATGCTCGGCCGCACCCCCGGCTCGATCGAGGCGATCCGCCCGATGCGCGAAGGCGTGATCGCCGATTTCGACGTGGCCGAAGAGATGATCAAGCACTTCATCCGCAAGGTCCACAAGCGCTCCACTTTCTACAAGCCCAAGGTCATCGTCTGCGTGCCCCACGGCGCCACCCCGGTAGAAAAACGCGCGATCCGCTCCTCGGTACTGGCCGCCGGCGCCCGCCGCGCTGGCCTGATTGCCGAACCCATCGCCGCAGCCATCGGCGCCGGCATGCCGATCACCGATCCCACCGGCAACATGGTCGTCGATATCGGCGGCGGCACCACCGAGGTGGCCGTGCTCTCGCTCGGCGATATCGTCTATGCCCGCTCCGTCCGCGTCGGCGGTGACCGCATGGACGAGGCGATCATCTCCTACCTGCGCCGCCAGCAGAACCTGCTCGTCGGCGAAAGCACCGCCGAGCGGATCAAGACCTCGATCGGCACCGCGCGCATGCCCGATGACGGGCGCGGCACCTCGATGCAGATCCGCGGCCGCGACCTGCTGACCGGCGTGCCCAAGGAAACCGAGATTTCCCAGGCCCAGGTGGCCGAGGCGCTCTCGGAACCCGTGCAACAGATCTGCGAAGCGGTGATGACCGCGCTGGAAACCACGCCGCCCGACCTCGCCGCCGACATCGTCGATCGGGGCGTGATGCTCACCGGCGGCGGCGCGCTCCTGGGCGATCTCGATCTCGCGCTGCGTGAACAGACCGGCCTTGCCGTCTCCATCGCCGACGAAAGCCTCAACTGCGTGGCGCTCGGCACCGGCAAGGCGCTGGAATACGAAAAGCAGCTCAAGCACGCCATCGACTACGACAGCTGAACTCGCGGGGCCTCAGCTGAGGCGCATCAGCAACCCGGCAATCAGGCGGGCGCGCTCGGGCAGGCTCTCCACCTGGATATGTTCGGTCAGCGTATGCAGGCCCTTGCCGCGCACACCGATCGAATCCAGCGTCGGAATCCCCATCGCCCCAGTGAAATTGCCATCCGATCCGCCACCGGCACTGTCGGCCGTCAGGTCAAAGCCCAGCTCGCCGGCGATCTCGCGCGCCAGGTCGAACATCGCCATGGTGCCGGGCTGGCCGGGCTCCCAGACCGGGCGGGTCACACCCCGGGTCACCTGGAACTCCACGCCGTCGGCCTCCCCCGCCAGCGCCAGCATCCGCGCCACCCCGTCATCCAGGTCGTCCTGCTTCTTGGCCATGCTCAGCGCCTCGGCCTCGCAGGAGGACGAGACGCAATTCACCCATTGCCCGGCGCGGATCACGCCGACGCTGAAGGTGCAGTCCGGCCCCGTCATCGCCTCGATCTCCAGGATCCTGCGCGCCATCGCGGCAATGGCCGACTTGCCTTCCGCCAGCCGCGCGCCGGCATGGCTGGGCTTTCCCACCGTACGCAGGTTGAACCGCGCAATCGCATAGCGCCCGATCACCGCGCCGCCATCGTCGCGGGCGGGTTCAGGCACCAAAACGTATTTGTTGCGCGCCGCCTCCGCCTCGATCAACTCGCGGGTCGAGGGTGTGCCCACCTCTTCGTCCGGGGTGAAGAGCACCGTAACGGGCAGCGGCGTCTGCATCCCCGCGCGCGCCAGTTGGCGCAGCGCCTCGACCGCGCAGAAATTGCCGCCCTTCATGTCCTGGATACCGGGGCCGTAACAGATATCCCCCTCGCGCCGGAACGGCAGCTTTTCCAGCGTGCCAATGGGGTGCACCGTGTCCATGTGCCCCGCGATCAGGATGCCGGGCTGGCCCGCGTTCGGATGCGGCAGGCGCACGCGCAGGCACCCGCCAAAGCCCATGCGGCCGGGGATACGCTCGACCGTGCCCAGCCCGGCCAGATCATAAGCCGCCAGGTCCATCATCCGGTCGACGGCACCCGCGTCGAAAGTCGGGCTTTCGCATTCGATCCACGGCTTCAGCCCGGCCAGAATCTCATCTGTGTCGAACGGCAGGTCGAGATAGGACATCGGCCTACCCCGCCAGCGGCAGGCGGCGTTCCAGCACACGCGCCATGATCGAGGCTCCCACCGGCAGGATGCCCGTGTCGATCACGAATTTCGGGTTGTGCACCGCCACCGTTCCGGCATGGCCCAGCGTGCAATAGGCACCGGGCACCACGCGCAGCATGTCGGCGAAATCCTCGGACCCGGTAACCGGCTCCTTGCGCTCGATCACGTTCTCGGCGCCCACGATGTCGCCCGCCGCCTCCATATAGGCGTCCGAAAGCTCGGCATCGTTTTGCAGCACGTTGAAAACGTTGCGCAATTCAAGTTCGATCTCGACCCCGAAGGCCAGCGCGAACCCGTCGCACAGCTCCTTCATCCGCTTCTCGGCCAGCTCACAGACCTCGTCCTTGAAATAGCGGATCGTGCCGGCCAGCGTCGCCGTGTCCGGCACCACGTTATAGGCCGATCCCGCATGGATCTGCGTCACCGACACCACGCAGGCATCCAGCGCGGGCACATTGCGCGACACGATGGTCTGGATATCGCCCACCAGCGACGAGGCGATAATGAGCGGATCGCGCGATTCATGCGGCATGGCGCCGTGGCTGCCCTTGCCCTTGATATGAATGTCGAAAAAGCTCGACCCGGCCATCGCCGCGCCCTTGACGATGCCGAATTTCTGCGGCTGGCCATTGGGCCAGTTATGCATGCCGTAAACCTCGTCGCAGGGAAACTTCTCGAACAGCCCATCGGCCAGCATGCCCCGGGCGCCGCCCAGCCCCTCCTCGGCCGGCTGGAAGATCAGAACGGCGGTGCCGTCGAAATCGCGCGTCTCCGCCAGGTGCTTGGCCGCGCCCAGCAGCATCGTGGTATGCGCGTCATGCCCACAGGCATGCATCACCCCGGGATTCTGCGAGGCATAGTCGAGCCCGGTTTCCTCGTTGATCGGCAGCGCGTCCATGTCCGCGCGCAGCCCGACGCGGCGGTTGCCGCCCCCCTTGCCCTTGATCAGGGCAACGACGCCGGTCTTGCCGATACCTTCATGCACCTCGTCCACGCCATAGGCGCGCAGCTTTTCGGCCACCTTGGCCGCGGTGCGGGTTTCGGTAAAGCCGATCTCGGGATGCGCGTGCAGGTCCTTAAAGATCGCTTCCAGCTCGTCCTTGCTTTCTTCGATGACGGGAAGAGTTCCCATGGGAATTTTCCTTTCGTGGTAAGCCCGGGGCCTCAGGCGGCCGTGTCCGAGCCGAAGGTGACATCGCGTCCCGGCGCGGCCTCCAGCAGCAGCCGGGTATATTCGTGCTGCGGGTTCGAATAGACCTCCTTGGTCGGCCCCTGTTCGACGACCACGCCCTTTTTCATCACGATCAGGCGGTCGCAGATCTGGGCCGCGACGCGCAGGTCGTGGGTGATGAACAACATCGCCAGGTCATACCGCTCGCGGATATCGTCCAGCAGTTCCAGCACCTGCGCCTGAACGGACACGTCCAGCGCCGATACCGCCTCGTCCGCGATCAGCACATCGGGCTCAACGGTCAGCGCGCGGGCAATGCAGATACGCTGGCGCTGGCCGCCGGAAAACTGGTGCGGATACCGTTCCAGCGCATCTCCCGACAGCCCGACCAGCTCCATCAGGTCGCGCGCCGTCTGCAGCGCCTGCTCCTTCGGGACGCCGAAATTCACCGGCGCCTCGATCAGCGACTGGCCGATGGTGCGCCGCGGGTTCAGCGATCGGTAGGGATCCTGGAACACGATCTGCACCCGCCTGCGATGCGCCCGCAACTGCGATTGCGGCAGGTTCGCGATCTCGATTCCGTGCAGGCTGATCGAACCCGAGGTCGGATCGATCAGCCGCGCGATACAGCGCGCAACCGTCGACTTGCCCGAGCCCGACTCGCCCACGATCCCCAGCGTCTCGCCCTTGCGCACATGCAGGTTCACGTCCGCCGCCGCATGCACGATCCGATCCTTCGACAACCAGCCGGTGCGGCCATAGATCTTGTCGAGCTTGCTCACCTCGACCGCCATGTCGCCGGTGCGTGGCACCCGTTCCGGCGGCGTCATCGACGGCACCGAGGCCATCAGCATCTTGGTATAGGGCTCTTTCGGTCGGCGCAGCACGTCATCGCGGTCGCCGTGTTCGACGATCCTGCCGTTCTGCATCACCACGATACGGTCGGCGATCTCGGCCACCACGCCGAAATCGTGGGTGATGAACAGAACACCGGTGCCGCGCCGCTCCTGCATTTCCTTGATCAGTTTCAGGATCTGCGCCTGCGTGGTCACGTCCAGCGCAGTTGTCGGCTCGTCCGCGATCAGAAGCGCCGGATCCAGCACCAGCGCGATCGCGATCATGATCCGCTGACGCTGCCCGCCCGACAGCTGATGCGGGAAACTGTCGATCATCTTTTCCGGGTCGGGCAGATGCACCGCTTCCATGATCTCGATCGCCCGCGCACGCCGCTCCGAGGCGGACAGATCGGTATGGATCTCCAGCACCTCCGAGATTTGCTCGCCCACTCGCGTCACCGGGTTCAGCGCGGTCATCGGCTCCTGGAAGATCATCGCCATGCGCGTGCCGCGCAGGTCGCGCAGCCGCGTCTTGCTGGCCTTCAGCGTGTCTTCACCCTGCAAGAGGGTTTCGCCCGATGAGGGTTTCAGCGCCTCGGGCAGAAGCCCCATCACCGCCGAGGCGGTTACCGACTTGCCCGACCCGCTTTCGCCCACCACGCAGACGATCTCGCCCGGGGCAACGGTAAAGCTGATATCTTCGACCGCGTTGGTGCGGTCGGCGCTCTTCGGCAGGCGCACCGTGAGGTTCTTCACCTCGAGGACGTTTTCCTGGCTCATCTCGTCGCTCCCCTCACAGCCGCTTGGCAAAGCGCGGATCCAGCGTGTCGCGCAGACCGTCGCCCAGCATGTTGACCGCCAGCACCGTCAGCGCCAGCACCAGCCCCGGATAGAAGATGTTGTGCGGGTAAAGCTGAAACACCGAACGGCCCTCGGCCATGATGTTGCCCCAGGTCGGAATCTCGGGCGGAATCCCGATACCCAGGAAGGACAGGATCGCCTCGACGATGATGGCCGAGGCCACGATGAACGTGCCCTGCACGATCAGCGGCGCAATGGTATTGGGCAGGATATGCCGCACCAGAAGAACCGGCGTGCGGGTGCCCGCGGTGATCGCCGCCTCGACATAGGGCTCTTCCCGGATCGACAGCACGATCGAGCGCACGAGGCGCACCACCCGTGGCACTTCTGGCACGACGATGGCTATGATCACGCTTGTCAGGCCGGCGCTGAACAGCGACACCACCGCGATGGCCAGCAGGATCGCGGGGATCGCCATGAGCCCGTCCATCACCCGCATGATGATCCCGTCCAGCCAGCGCACGTAACCCGCCAGCACCCCGATGGCCATGCCGATCACGATCGAGATGGCGGCAACAGAGACCCCCACGATCAGCGAGATGCGCGCGCCATAGATGATGCGGCTATAGACATCGCGGCCCAGCGTGTCAGAGCCCAGGCGGTAGACCACCGGCACCTTCTGGCCGCTGCTGTCGCGCACCGTGGTTTCATACCCCGGCGCCTTGTTGCGGTCCTTGGGCGAGATATCGGCCGGATCGCGCGCGCCCAGCAGCGGGGCCAATAGCCCCATCAGAACGACCGCCAGAACCAGCGCACCGCCGATGATGACAGAAGGGTTTCGCATCATCCGCCACAGCGTCTGGCGGCCCGGAGAGATGGAAGCAGTGGACATCAGTACCGGATCCTCGGGTCAAGCAGGGTATAGCTGACGTCAATCGCCAGATTGATCAGCACGTAGATGAAAGAGAAAAGCAGGATGACGGCCTGGATCGTCGGGAAATCGCGCGCCAGCACCGCCTCGACCGTCAGCAGGCCGAGACCCGGAAGGTTGAAGACGGATTCGGTCACCACCACCCCGCCGATCAGGATCGCGAAGGAAAGGCCGATCACCGTGACGATGGGCACGGCGGCATTGCGCAGCGCATGTCGCATCAGCACCCGGGTCTCGGTCTGCCCCTTGGCGCGGGCGGTGCGAATATAGTCCTCGCCCAGCACTTCCAGCACGCTGGTCCGGGTCATCCTGGCGATGAACGCCACGAAAACCACCGACAGCGCCAGCGATGGCAGGATCAACCGCGAGAGCCATCCCCACAATCCATCGCCGATGCGCTGATAGCCCTGCACCGGCAGCCAGCCCAGCTCGATCGAGAAAAGATAGATCAGCATGTAGCCGATCACGAAAACCGGCAGCGAAAAGCCGAGCACCGAAAAGCCCATGATCCCGCGGTCAAGCCAGCTCCCCTGGCGATAGGCGGCCAGCGTTCCCATCGGCACGGCGATGCAAACGGTCAGAAAAATGGTCAGAAGCGACAACGACAGCGTTGGTTCCAGCCGCGCCGCGATCAGTTCACCCACCTGTTTCTTGTAGAAGAAGCTCTCGCCGAAATCGCCCTGGAACATATTGCCGATCCAGACCATGAACTGGACGGCCAGCGGCTTGTCGAGGCCGAGCTTGCCGCGAATCTCGGCGATCTGCGCATCGCTGGCATAGTCCCCGGCAATGATTGCCGCGGGGTCGCCCGGCGTGAGGCGCAGCAGCATGAAAACGAATACCGCGACCAGCAGCATCACCGGTATGGTCGCAAGCAGGCGGCGAAAAAGATAGCTGAGCATGGGACTCCGACGGGATTGATGGCGCGGGAAAAAAGGGACCGGCGCGGCAGTTCAGCCGCCGCGCCGGATCGGTTTCGCTCAGTTCTTGGCGATGTTCCAGAACACCGCCGCACCCGTCGGCAGCACGCCGTCGATGTTCGAACGCGTCGCCGTCGGGCCGTTCCACTGGCCCAGGTGGATATGGGTCGGGTATTCGAACCAGGCCCCCTGGATATCCTCGACGATCTTCAGCTGCTCTTCCTTCGTGGTCGCCCGGGCGAAGGCATCGCGCATACCTTCGATCTTCTCGTCGCACGGCCAGCCAAACAGAGCCTTGTCGCAGCCCGAGTTCAGGAAGGCCATGGCCACCGGGTTGAAGAGGTCACCCGCCGTCCACGAGGTGATGAAGGCGTTCCAGCCGCCATCGGCCGGCGCGTCTTTCTTGGCGCGGCGTGCCACCAGCGTCTGCCAGTCCATCGACTGCATGTCGACATTCAGGCCCACGGCCTCCATCAGGTCCTTGGCGACCGGCGCCAGGTTCGTCAGCACTGCCAGGTCGGTCGAGTGCATCAGAACGATCGGCGTACCGTCATAACCGGCTTCCTTGATCAGCTCGCGCGCCTTGTCGAAGTTCGATTCCAGCAGCCCGTCCATATGGGCCGTGGTTTCGAACGGCATGCCGCAGCCGAACATCGCCTTGCACAGCTTGTAATAGTCCGGGTTGCCGATCTGCGCCTGCAGGAAATCTTCCTGGTTGAAGGCATAAAGCAGCGCCTGGCGCATCTTCGGATTGTCGAACGGCGGATGCAGCACGTTGTAGCGGAAAGTGAACTGGTTACCCGCCGGGTTGAAGTCGACGATCTTGATGTTCTCGTCGCTCTCGACCAGCGGCAGCAGGTCATGCGGCAAGCCTTCGATGTAGTCCAACTCGCCCGCCTTCAGCGCGTTCACCGCCTGCTGCTGGTCACGGATCGGAAGCCACTCGACACGGTCGACCTTGGCAATCTTGCCACCGGCAAGACCCGATGCAGGCTCCGAACGCGGCACGTAGTCCGCGAATTTCTCGTACACGATCCGTGTGCCGGGTTCCCATTCATCGTTCTTGAAAACGAACGGGCCGGACCCGATGAATTCCGAAATCTGCTCCGAGGCCGGCGTGTTCGCAACGCGCTCGGGCATCATGAACGGCACGTTCGAGCTGGGCTTCGCGAGCGCCAGCGTCACCAGGCCGGTCTGCGAGTTCAGCTTGAAGGTGATGGTCTTGTCGTCGGTCGCTTCCAGCGAATCGACGAAGCTCATCATCTTCTGGCCCATCGCGTCCTTCGAGCCCCAGCGCTTGATCGAGGCGACACAATCCGCCGCCGTCACCGGCGCGCCGTCATGCCAGCTCAGCCCATCGCGCAGCGTCATGGTGATCGTCAGGCCATCATCCGATGTCGTCACTGTGTCGACCATCTGCGGCTGGATATTCCCGGCCTCGTCCAGCGAAAACAGCGTGTCATAGATCATGTAGCCGTGGTTGCGCGAGATATAGGCGGTGGTCCAGATCGGATCGAGGATCTTCAGGTCCGAATGCGGAACGACCTTGAGGGTGGTTTCGGCCTGCGCGGCCGACCCTGCGACCGTCAGGCCCAGGCTCATCACCATCGCGGCCACGGCACCCTTCAGAAGGCCGCGTCTTGCGGTATCAAACATTTTCAACTCCCTGTTGTCGTCAGGCGCATTTTTTGCATGCGCTGAATTAAGTAAACGGGCGAGTTGACGTAGAGTCAAATCTTTCGATGCTCCGGAACGTTCCGTCAAATGCCGCCATGATCGGCTTTTGCGCAGGTTTGCTCGATTGCTGGGCATCCACGGAATGACCAGAAATCAGGCATTTGCGAACGGGTTTTCAACCTTTGGCCAGAAATTGCCGTCGCGCTTGGTGTAGGGAATTTTGGCATAGTCGGGGGTAATCGCGCCGGGCCCCGAGATATAGATGACTTCCGAGGCGATCGGCGCAAAGCCCGCGTGGAAATGCTGCGATGATTTCACCACGACCATCTTCATCTGCGACAGGTCAAGCCCCAGGTCGGTGAAGCCAACGGGGTGAAAGGCCTGTGTCCGCTTGTCGCTCAGAACCAGGTGCACGCCATCGGCCTCCAGCCACACGCCCGTGCCCATCGGCATCCGGCTTTCGCCCATCATCTGGTGCATGTTCTCGCGCACCCCACGCACGGTCACGGTCAGGTCAACGGGATCGCCCGACATCGCGCCGATCTTGCCGCCCAGCCGCACGCGCATCGTCGCGCCCACGCCGGCATCCTGGCACATGCGCACCACCACCGGGTCCCAGAAAATGCCCAGCGCCACGTCGCGCAGGCCGCGGTTCAGCACCTCCTGCAGCACAAAGGTCGAATCCGCCGGCGCCCCGCCACCGGCATTGTCGGCAAAATCCGCCAGCACGACCGGGTTCGCGTTCGCCGCTTCCGCCCGGTCCAGCGCCCCGCCGATCGACGGCCAGTCAACCCGGATCTGTTCGCGCAGGCCCCAGAGCCTTTCGCCAAACTCCCGGGCCACGGCCTCGGCCTTGCCGGCATCGCCATCGACAATCGCCAGCATCCGCGCGCCCACCCGCGCGCAATCGCCCCAAGGAAACCCGTGCGTCAGCGACAGCGACAAAACGCCGTCCCGCCCCTCGCGGGCCTGCATGTCATCAACGAAACCGCGCATCGGTGCGCGGGTGGTGTGAAACATCGCAATCATCCGGCAATCGAAATCGCGCATCACCGGCCTGACCTTGCCCTCCGCCGTGTCGGCCGCCATCGAAAACAGCTCACGCGCACGGTCGGGGCTGTCGACATGCGGATATTCCTTGTAGGACACGATCAGGTCGGCGGCGTCCAGCATTTCCTGCGTCAGGTGGTTATGCGGGTCGATCTCCAGACCGATCACGGCATCCTTGCCCGCAACCTCGCGCGCCCGCATCAGCATGTCGCCTTCGCAATCGTCATACCCTTCGGCAATCATCGCGCCATGCATCGACAACAGCACGATATCGGGCTGCGCCGCGGCCAGGTCGCGCAGAATCTCGTCGCGATAACTCTCATAGGTCTCGCGGATGGTCGGCCCGGCGGGCTGGGCAAAGGCGGCCAAGCTCTCCACCACCTGCCATCCCCGCGCCTCGGCCATGGCGCGCCATTCGTGCAACGGCGCCGAAAACAGGTTGGCCGGCTCCGCCGTCGCGTTGCGGCTCACGAACGAGTCTTCAAAGGCAAGCCGCCCGGTCGGGATCGGTGAAAAGGAATTGGTCTCGGTCGCAAGCCCCGCAATGAAGACTTTCATGGTCATTCTCCCCGTCGGATCGTGATTGATGCCTGGCACGTCTATTCACGGCAACACTACACCCGGCGGCGCGCGTGGGAAGCCTCAATCTGGTTTGCGCGGATCGAACCGCCGTACCGGATGGCTACAACATGCGCCCTGCCCGCCATCCGTCATCCGGCCGTATCGTAACGAAAGGCGGCTTTCCGCCCACGGAGTTCAGTCGTCCAACTGCCGCAACGCAGTCGTGAACCGATTCCCCCTCAACCCCGCCGCAACCCCATGCTATAGACGCGCGCATGGCACGCGACCGCTCGAATTCCGAAGACTACACCGGCCCGCTCAAGCGGTTGCTGACCGGCATTCTCGTCGTGCTCTTTCTCGCGGTGTTCCTGGTCTGGCGCATCGATTCCCCGCGCGTCGAGCGCTTCCGCGCCCAGGTGATCGACCGCGTCCTGCCCAGCTTCGAATGGGCCATGGTTCCGGTCACCGCCACGGTGAACCTGATCCGCGATTTTCAAAGCTACCAGGCGCTTTACGAACAGAACCAAGAGCTCAAGCGCGAACTTCAGAAAATGAAGAAATGGAAAGAGGCCGCTGTGCAGCTTTCCCAGGAAAACGCCAAGCTACTCGATCTCAACAAGGTCCGGCTCGATCCGCGCCTGACCTTCATCACCGGCGTGGTGATGGCCGATTCAGGCTCGCCCTTCCGCCAGTCGGTGGTGCTCAATATCGGCACGCGCGACGGCATCCTCGATGGATGGGCCGCGATGGACGGGCTAGGCCTCGTCGGGCGCATCTCCGGCGTCGGCCGCGAAACCAGCCGCGTCGTCCTGCTCACCGACGCCAGCTCGCGTATTCCCGTCACCGTACAGGCCTCGGGCCAGCGCGGGCTGCTGGTCGGCGACAACACGATGGCGCCGGCGCTCGAATTCCTTGAAAACCTCGACGTGGTGCGCCCCGGCGACCGGGTCGTCACATCGGGCGACGGCCAGGTCTTTCCCGCCGGGCTCTTGGTGGGCGAGGTCGCGATCGACCCGGGCGGGCGGATGCGCGTGCGCCTCGCGGCCGATTACGAACGGCTCGAATTCCTTCGTGTGCTGCGCCACCACGGCCAGGAACGCATCGTCGACCCCGGCGACCTGATCCTGCCCGACCCGCTGCCGCAGAACACAGCCGAGGCCACCAACGGGGCATCCGATGAGTGAGCTGTCGATCACCCGCCTGTGGCTGATGCGCGCGCTCTTCACCGCGCTGACGCTTGCGGTGATCTTCTTCAGCCTCCTGCCGCTCGAAACCACGCCGCGCCGCTGGGCGGGTCCCGATCTGGTGATGGCCTTCGGCTTTGCCTGGGTGCTGCGCCGTCCCGAATACGTGCCCCTGCCACTCATCGCCGTGCTGCTCTTTCTCGCCGACCTTATGCTCGGCCGTCCGCCCGGGCTCTGGGCGGCGCTCGCGCTGATCGCCTTCGAAAACCTGCGCGCCCGCGCGCCGCGCCTGCGCGATATGCCCTTCACCGTCGAATGGCTGACCGTGGCCATCGCCATGGCCTCCGTCATGCTGGGTTACAGGCTTCTGCTCGCCGTTTTCCTGGTCCAGGATCCCTCGCTCGGCTTGCTCTTGATGCGCCTTTTCGCCACCATCCTCGTCTATCCGCTGGCCGTCGTGCTCACCCGCTTCGGCTTTGGCCTGCGCAAGGCCCAGCTGGGCGAGGTCAACGCCCTCGGCCAGCGCCAATAGGAGACTCCGATGCGCCGCAGCCCCCGTGAAACCGCCCTCAGCCAGCGCCGGATCACCCGGCGCGGCCTGGTCCTGGGCGGGTTGCAGCTGGGCGTGATGGGCGGCATCGCCATGCGCATGCGCTTCCTGCAGGTCGAAGAGGCCGACCAGTACCGCTTCCTCGCCGAGGAAAACCGCATCAATATCGAGCTCATCCCCCCCGCCCGCGGCGAAATCTTCGACCGCACGGGGCGGATCATCGCCCGCAACGTGCCCTCTTACCGCATCATCATGAAGCGCGAGGATGCGGGCGACGTGAAAGCGGTGCTCGCCCGGCTCTCCACCCTGGTCGACCTCGAGCCCGAGGAAATCGCCACAGCCCTCGAAGAATTGGAGAAACGCCGCGGCGACACGCCCGTCACCGTGGCCGACCGCGTCACCTGGGACGAGCTCAGCCGCGTCGCCGTCAACGCCCCCGCCCTGCCCGGCGTCACCCCCGAGGTGGGCCTGACCCGCACCTACCCGCTGGGGCAGGACTTCACCCATGTGGTGGGCTATGTCGGGCCTGTCTCCGACTACGACCTGTCGAAAATCGAAGACCCCGACCAGCTTCTCCTGCTCCCCCGCTTCCAGATCGGCAAGACCGGGGTCGAGGCCCGCCGCGAAGACCTGCTGCGCGGCAAGGCCGGCGTCAAACGGGTCGAAGTCAACGCTGCCGGGCGCGTCATGCGCGAACTGGACCGCCGCGAAGGCCAGCCCGGCGCCGACCTGCAGCTGACCATCGACCACATGCTGCAGAACTACTGCCAGGCGCGGCTGGGCGAAGAAAGCGCCGCCGCCGTGGTGATGGACACCGAAACCGGCGATATCCTCGCCGTCGCCTCGGCGCCCGCCTTCGATCCCAACCTCTTCGTCAACGGCATCTCCTCCAGCGACTACAAGGCGCTCATCGAAAACGATCACCGCCCGCTGGTGGCGAAATCGGTGCAGGGCGTCTATCCGCCCGGCTCCACCTTCAAGATGGTCACCGCGCTGGCCGCGCTGGAAGCTGGCGAAGTCACCCTCGAAGACACCTTCCGCTGCCGCGGATTTCTCGAAGTGTCCGATCACCGCTTCCACTGCTGGAAACGCGCGGGCCACGGCAACATGGACCTGCACACCGGCCTGCGCGAAAGCTGCGACGTCTATTTCTATGAACTGGCGCTGAAGGCCGGCATCGAACGGATTTCGGAAATGGCCCACCGTCTGGGCCTTGGCGAACGCTACGACATCCCGATGTCAGGCGTGCTTTCGGGGCTTGTGCCCACCCGCGAGTGGAAACGCGAATCCAAGGGCGCGGACTGGGTGATCGGCGACAGCGTCAACGCCTCGATCGGCCAGGGCTTCGTGCTGGCCTCGCCGCTGCAACTGGCGGTGATGTCGGCACGGCTCGCGACCGGGCGCTCGGTCACACCGCGCCTGTTGAAATCCATCGACGGCGTGGAGCAACCCACCGGCCATGGCGAACCGCTGGGCATCAAGGAAAACCACCTGCGCGCCGTCCGCAAGGCGATGTTCGCGGTCTCGAACTCGCGCCGGGGCACCGCCTATTCCTCGCGCATCATGGCCGAGGAAAACCGCATGGCCGGCAAGACCGGCACTTCCCAGGTCCGCCGCATCACCGAGGCCGAGCGCCGCGCCGGCGTGACCCGCAACGAGGACCTGCCCTGGAACCGGCGCGATCACGCGCTCTTCGTCAACTTCGCCCCCTATGACAATCCGCGCATCGCCGTGGCGGTGGTGGTCGAACATGGCGGCGGCGGCTCGACCGCGGCCGCGCCGATCGCCCGCGACATCACCCTCCAGGCGCTCTATGGCGAAGACCCGCCGCTTTCGGCCTACCCGGCCAAGGATCACGGCCGCATCCGCGCCCAGCAGGAACGCCTGCGCCAGATGCGCCCGCCCCAGGACGACGACAGGCCGACCCGCGCATGAGCTATCTTGAACAAACCGTCAAATACGTGCCGACGGGCCCGCGCAAGGTGTTCTACCTCAACTGGCCCATCGCGCTCCTGCTCTCTGCCGTGGCGGCGATCGGCTTCCTGATGCTCTACTCGGTCGCCGGCGGCTCCTACAGCCCCTGGGCCGAACCGCAGATGAAACGCTTTGCCCTCGGCTTTGCGCTGATGGTAGGCCTCGCGATGGTGCCGATCTATTTCTGGCGCAACGTGGCGCTTCTGGCCTATCTCGGCTCACTCGGGCTTCTCGTGCTGGTGGCGCTGATCGGCGATGTGGGCATGGGCGCGCAGCGCTGGATCAACCTCGGCTTCATGCGCCTGCAACCCTCCGAACTGATGAAGATCACCCTGGTGATGCTGCTGGCCGCCTATTACGACTGGCTGCCCGTGTCCAAAGTCTCCCACCCGCTCTGGGTGCTCCTCCCGTTGGGCATCATCCTCGTGCCCACCGCGCTCGTGCTGGAGCAGCCCGACCTCGGCACCTCGATCCTGCTGGTTCTGGGCGGCGGTGCGGTGATGTTCATCGCCGGCGTGCACTGGCTCTATTTCGCCGCCGTCATCGCCGCCGGCGCGGGGCTGGTCACGGCGGTGTTCCAGTCGCGCGGCACCGACTGGCAATTGCTCAACGATTACCAGTATCGCCGGATCGACACCTTCCTCGATCCCTCGGCCGAACCGCTGGGCGCGGGCTATCACATCACCCAGTCGAAAATCGCGCTCGGCTCGGGCGGCTGGACGGGGCGCGGCTTCATGCAGGGCACGCAGTCACGGCTGAACTTCCTGCCCGAGAAGCATACCGATTTCATCTTCACCACCCTGGCCGAGGAATTTGGCTTCATCGGGGCGATCTCGCTTCTGGGGCTTTACGCGCTCATCATCGTCTTCTGCGTGATGACCGCGCTGTCGAACCCCAACCGCTTCGCGGCGCTGCTGACGCTCGGTATCGCGACCACCTTCTTCCTGTTCTTCGCGGTCAACATGTCGATGGTCATGGGGCTCATCCCCGTGGTGGGCGTGCCGCTGCCGCTGGTCAGCTACGGCGGCTCGGCGATGATCGTGCTGATGGCGGCCTTTGGCCTCGTGCAATCCGCGCATGTGCACAAACCGCGCTGAGCCGGCCATCTGCTTGCATCCCTTCTCCGCGCTTGTCACCTTGCCGCGCAAACGACGCGACATAAAGGCCCGACCATGACCGCGACCATCCTCTTTGCCGCCCGCCCCGACCGCTGGGCGGAATACGAACCCCACCTGCGCGCCGCGCTCGATGCGCATGGGCTCGACTATCGCCTCGGCCCCGCGTTTCCGCCCGAAGAGGTCGACTACATCGTCTATGCGCCCAATTCCGAGGTGCAGGATTTCACCCCCTACACCCGCGCAAAGGCGGTGCTTAACCTCTGGGCCGGCGTCGAACATGTGGCTCCGAACCCCACGCTCAAGATTCCGCTCGCGCGGATGGTGGGCGGCGGGCTGACCGAGGGCATGGTCGAATGGGTCACCGGCCATACCCTGCGCCATCACCTTGGCATGGATGCCCATATCGTGAATCCCACCCACGCATGGGCACCCGTGGTGCCGCCGATGGCATCCGAACGGCCCGTCACCATCCTCGGGCTGGGCGAGCTTGGCCTCGCCTGCGCGCAGGCGCTGAGGGGGCTGGGCTTCCCGGTCTCGGGCTGGGCGCGTACGCCCAAGGAGGTGGCCGGCATCACCACCCATCACGGGCCCGAGGGTTTGACCGCCGCGCTTTCCGGCGCGCAGGTCGTCATCCTGCTTCTGCCCAACACGCCCGCGACCGAAAACACGCTCAACGCCGAAACGCTCGCACTCACCGCGCCGGGCGCTTTTGTCATAAACCCCGGCCGTGGCACGCTGATCGACGATGACGCGCTGATCGCCGCGCTCGACAGCGGGCAGATCGGCCATGCCACGCTCGATGTCTTCCGCACCGAGCCGCTGCCCCCGGATCACCCGTTCTGGGCGCATCCGAAGGTGACGGTGACGCCGCATATCGCCTCGGAAACCCGGCCCGGTCCGGCCTCGGCGGTGATCGCCGAGAATGTCCGCCGCGGCGAGGCGGGCGCGCCGTTCCTGCATCTTGTCGACCGCGACGCGGGCTATTGAGCAGGACTTGCGCCGCGCAAGCGCGTCGCGGCGGGGCGGGGCCTCGGCTGACGCCTCGGCCCCGCGGGCTGCCTTTGACAGTCATGCGCGGCCCGCGCGGGTGGGCAATTTGAGTATTTTTGCCAAGAAAGAGCGATCAGACGCTATTTCAGGATCGGTGGTTTGTCGGGGTCGAGCCCCGGGGCCACGGGACGCGGCTCAGAGGGGGTCTCGGGTTCGGGCAGATCGAAGCGCAGGCCAGAGCGGGCCAACGCGCCAATGATCGTATCATCGGAGGCGAAGAACCCGACATCGAGCGCCGCGGCCTCGGCGCCGGAAAACACCACCGCTTCGCCGATCGCCTTGGCGAGCGCCGCCTGCGCCGACGGCACCGCCCCGATCACCGCCAGCAGGTGGCCCGTGCTGCCATCCGCATAGGTGATGCCGACCAGATAGGCCGTCTGCGCCAGTCCGCCGGCGCGCGCCAGCCGGGCATCCACCGCCGCGATCACCGCCCCGGGCAGGTCGGGCGCGCGGATCTCGCGCGCCTGCAACGCCGCTTCCTCGGGTCCCGGCGCCAGCGTGCCGGCAAGCCAGTCGATCGCGTCTGCCGGCAGCAGCATGGACGATGGCGCCACCTCGGGGTTGAGTGCCATGCCGATGCCCTGCCCCGCCAGCATCCCAGCAAGCGCCCGGCCCGACAGCCCGGCATAGGGCGCGGGCCGGCCGGTAAAATCCGCCAGCCGCTCCTCGGCATCGAAGACCAGCACGAAACGGCCCTCGCCGGTGTCGAAGAGCGCGGGCTCCACCGCGTCCGCGCCGGCCTCTCCGGCCAACAGCAGGAACAGCTCGCAATCGGCCAGCGCCGCGTAGAAGCGCAGCCGCGCGGCATCATCGCCGGGGGCGGCCGCCATCGCGGCATGGGCGTCGTCCAGCAGGCTCATGCGTCAAGCGCCTCTTTGATCGCGTCTTTAAGGGCGGGCACGGTTTCCTCCTCGAACCACGGGTTCTTCTTCCGCCACCCGGTATTGCGCCAGGAGGGGTGCGGCAAGGGAAAAACCCGCGGCGCATGCGCGCGCCAGCCCGCCACGGTTTCCGTCACCCCCGCGCGCGTGCCCAGGTGCCAGCGATGGGCGTATCCGCCCACCAGGATCGTCAGCCGGATATCGGGCAGCGCCGCCATCACCTGCGCATGCCACGTGGCGGAACAGCGTTTCGGCGGCGGCAGATCGCTACCCTTGGCGTCATAGCCCGGAAAGCAGAAGGCCATCGGCACGATGGCAAGGCACGACCGGTCATAGAAGGTCTCGCGCCCGATCCCCATCCAGGCGCGCAGCCGGTCGCCCGACGGGTCGTTGAACGGCAGGCCCGTTTCATGCACGCGCAGCCCCGGTGCCTGCCCCGCCACCAGGATGCGCGCGCCCGGCGCGAACCACGCCACCGGGCGCGGGTCATGCGCGGTGGCGGTGGCCGCAAACTCAGGCGCACATAGCCGGCAAGCCGTTATTTTTTCGACCAAATCGCTCATCGTCGCATCTTACCGCAGGACCCGGGCAGAGCCAATATTTCGAAAATCATGAAACTATTACTGGACCGCCCCCAAATATTTCGATATTTCTCGAATCATGAAACAGTCTGACCTCACCGATCTCGATCTCACCCGCGCCGCCTCGACCTTCGCCGCGCTGGGCAGCGAACAGCGCCTGACGGTGCTGCGCACGCTGGTGCGTGCCGGCCCCGAGGGGCTCACCATCGGCGAACTGGGCGCCCGCGCGGGCGTCACCGGCTCGACGCTGACGCATCACATGAAAATCCTCGCCCAGGCCGGCCTTGTCACCCAGACCCGCAAGGGCCGCCAGATCATCTGTGCCGCCGTCGCCTATGACGAGCTGCGCACGCTTTCCGATTTCCTGCTGCGCGAATGCTGCGCCGATGCCGAAACCTGCCACCAAGGACATGACCATGGCTGATATTTCCCAATCTCCCCAGCGCTTTCCCTTCCGAAGCCTTGACAAGGCCTGGCTCGCGCTCGGGCTCATCCTCTTGGCGGTGGCGGTGCTCGATTTCGCCCAGCTCTGGCCGACGGTGACCTTCGCCGCCGCCGCGCTGGGGCGCACCGCGCCCTATATCCTCTTTGCCGTGCTCGCCGTTGGCTGGCTCAAGGCCACGGGGGCCGAAAACCTGCTCGCCCGCGCCTTCGAAGGCCGCGAGGCGCGGATGATCGTGCTCGCCGCGCTGTTCGGCGGGCTGTCACCCTTCTGTTCGTGCCAGGTGATCCCGTTCATCGCCGCGCTTCTCGCCGTGGGTGCGCCGCTTTCGGCGGTCATGGCCTTCTGGCTCGCCTCGCCGCTGATGGACCCGGCGATGTTCTCAATCACCTCGGGCACGCTGGGGTTTGACTTCGCTCTGGCGAAAACCGGTGCCGCGGTGGGCATCGGGCTTCTGGGCGGCTTTGGCACCATGGCGCTGAAATCCTCGCCCGTCTTCACCGACCCCTTGCGTGAAAAACCCGCCGTGGGGGGCTGCTGCGGCGTGAAGAAACCCTTTTCCGGACAGCCCGTGTGGAAATTCTGGCAGGAGCCCGAGCGCCGCGCCACCTTCCGCGACGAGAGCCTGTCGAACGCGCTCTTCCTGCTCAAGTGGCTGCTCCTGGCCTATGTGCTCGAAGCCTTGATGATCCACTACATCCCCGCCGATGCCGTGGCCTCGGTCCTGGGCGGCGACGGGATCAAGCCGATCCTGCTGGGCGCTATCGTCGGCGCGCCCGCCTACCTGAACGGCTATGCCGCGGTGCCGCTTGTCGATGCGCTGTTGCAGCAGGGCATGGCGCAGGGCGCAGCGATGAGTTTTGTCATCGCCGGCGGGGTCAGCTGCATTCCCGCCGCCGTCGCCGTCTGGGCGCTGGTCAAGCCGCGGGTTTTTGCCGCCTATCTCGGCTATGCCGTGCTGGGCGCGGTGCTGGCAGGGCTGGCCTGGGGCGCGCTGGCCTGAATGTGTGAAAAACGCGCAAACATCCGGGTCGCCCCGGGATGTTTGCGCAAACAGCCCTTACTGGGTTTACATTCCCCCCTGCCCGGATAGATAACCGGGCAAACCGGAAAACGGCGAAACGGGGGGCACATGTATCGCGTCTGGAACTTTCTCGTAAGTTATTCGCTTCTGCTGATCGGCGGTTCTGTCATCGCGCTGATCTGGGCCAATATCGACGCAAAAAGCTATCACCATTTCGTCGAATTCGTGATCTGGGATCACGCCCCCATCGGCCACCTGCATGACGGGCACCGCACGCTGACGCTGCATTACCTGGTCAACGACGTTCTGATGGCGCTGTTCTTCGCCATCGCCGCCAAGGAAGTCTGGGAGGCGATCATCCTCGAAAACGGCAGCCTGCGCGGCAAAAAGGCCGCCACGCCTCTCTTTGCAACCGCGGGCGGTATGTTCGGCCCGATCGCCGTCTACCTCGGCCTGGCCATGATCCTCGGCTCGGAAACCTATGATGCCGTGGCCAATGGCTGGGCCATTCCCACCGCCACCGATATCGCGTTTTCCTATCTCGTGGGCCGCATGGTCTTTGGCTCGGGGCACCCGGCGGTGCGCTTCCTGCTCCTGCTGGCAATCGCCGACGATGCCGCGGGCCTGATCATCCTGGCGATCTTCTATCCGTCCGGTGATCTGGCGCCGGAATGGCTGCTGTTGTCGTTCGGCGCCTCGCTTGCGGTCTTTTTGGCCTTCAACGCCCTGCCCCGCAAGATGGACAGCGGCAACCAGGACCGCCCGAATTCCACCTGGGTGCGCAAGTATCTCGGCTTCTGGCCCTACGTGCTCGGCGGCTGCATCTCGTGGTATGGCTTCATGCGGTCGGGGCTCCATCCCGCGCTCGGCCTGCTGCCCATCGTGCCCGCGATCCCGCATGCCGATCGCGCCTTCGGCATTTTTTCCGAGGCCGAACAATACCTCACCGACCTGCTGAACGTGATGGAACACGCGCTCAAGCACCCGGTCGAGATCGTGCTGTTCTTCTTCGGCCTGTGCAATGCCGGGGTCGAATTCTCGTCGATCGGCGATGCTACCTGGCTCGTGCTTGCCGGGCTGATCATCGGCAAACCCGTCGGCATCCTCATCTTCGGCTGGGTCGCGGCCGTTCCGCTGCGTCTCGGCATCCCCGAAGGCATGCGCATCATCGACCTTGTCGTGATCGGCTTCGTCGCCGCCATCGGCTTTACCGTCGCGCTTTTCGTCGCCTCGGTCGCCTTCGATGCCGGTCCGGTTCAGGACGCGGCCAAGATGGGCGCGCTGTTCAGTTTCGGCGCCGCGATCCTGTCGATCATCGCCGGCAAGGTGTTCCGGGTCGAGAAACAATCGCTCTAGAAACGCCTCGCGCCAGAGCCGCTCCGCCCCGCCTCCGGGCGGGGCCACACCTGTCGCAAGGTCCTGTTTTTTCTGGCCTTGGGCCTTAATTTCGCCCAAAAGGATGCTATAAACGCACCCAATCCGTCGTGGACTCGCAAAGGGATTGTCAACCAGCCCTTCACAAAACCCCGTTAAAGAGGGTGGGCCCGCGCAGAGCCGGAGCAGGAAATGATCGAGTTCAACAACGTTAGCAAGTCCTTCTGGACCGGCACGCAGAGGAAGGTGATCCTCGACCAGGTGTCGTTCCGGGTCGAGCTTGGTAATTCGCTCGGTATCCTCGCCCCGAACGGCACCGGCAAGACGACACTTGTCAACATGATGGCCGGGCTGGAAAAGCCCGACGAAGGCGAAATTCGCCGCACCTCGCGCATCTCCTTCCCGCTCGGGTTCATGGGCGGCGTGGTGTCCAAGGTCTCGGCCGTGGAAAACAGCCGCTACATCGCCCGGCTCTACGGGCTCGATCCCGACTACGTCGAGGCCTACTGCCGCTGGATGTGCAACCTCGGCGAATACTTCGATCAGCCGCTGGGCACCTACAGCCAGGGCATGCGCGCGCGGTTTTCCTTCGCGCTGATGCTGGCGCTCGATTTCGACATCTACCTGATCGACGAAGGCATGCCCGGTTCAACCGATGTCGAGTTCAACAAGAAAGCCGGCGACATCCTGCGTGAACGCCTCGCCACGACCACCGTGGTAATCGTATCGCATTCCGCGCAGACGCTGGAACAATTCGCCCGTTCGGCCGCCGTCCTGATGAACGGCAAGCTGCACATGTTCGATACCTTGGAAGAAGCGAAACAGCTCTATGACTACGAAACCCAAGGCTAGGAAGTTCCGTATCCGCCGAACCACGCCCACCGCCCCCGGTGGCGCAACGCGCCCGGCGCCCGCCGGCGCGGCGCAGCCTGCCGCCGCAAAACCTGCACCGCCGCAGCCCGCGGGCCAGGCCCGCGTCGGTGGCGTAACCCCCGATACGCTGGTGCGCCCTGCGCCCGATCCCCGTCCCGAACCCCAGCCCGAATCCCGGCCCGAAGCCCGGCAGGCCCCGAGCGATGCCGGAGCGACGCCCCAGCCCGCCCCGCAACCCGTCGCGCGCGAAGGCCAGGTCGCCTCGCCCCGCGAAATGCAGGCCGAAACCGATATCGACGCCATCCGCCGCGAAGGCCTGACTGGCCGGCAATTGCGTATGGCCCGGCGCGTGGCGCAGAAACACGGGCTTGCCCCGATCTCCGATTTCGACGCCGTGCGCCAGCTGCGCCTGCGCGGCATCGACCCGTTCCAGCGCGCCAACATGCTCGAACTGGTTGCGCCCGAAGGCGGTGGCGGCGGCGCGGGCGATGGCTGCGGCGGAGCCGTCCCCCCGGCCGAAGGCGGCCTGCCCGCCAAGGGCCGCGTGCAGCTTCCCCAGACCGTGCAACTGGGCAAGACCCAGCTGCCCTCGACCGAAACCACCTCGGCCGCCGATCGCCGCGCCGCCGAGATCATGAATATCCAGCGCGACATCGCCCGCCGCCGCCGCAAGCGCCTTGCGCTGCTGATGACCCGGCTGTCGGCCTTCGTCTTCCTGCCGACCATCCTTGCCGGCTGGTACTATTTCGTCATGGCCACGCCCATGTATTCCACCAAGACCGAATTCCTGATCCTGCAGGCCGACAATACCGGCGCAGGCGGCGGGCTTGGCGGGCTTCTGCCGACGCAATATGCCACCAGCCAGGACAGCATCGCGGTGCAATCCTACCTGCAATCCAAGGATGCCATGCTGCGCCTGGACGAAGCGATGGGCTACAAGGCGCATTTCAGCCAGGGCTGGATCGACCCGATCCAGCGGCTCGACAGCGACGCCACCAATGAATCCGCGCACAAGCTCTACAAGAAAAACGTCAAGATCGGCTATGACCCGACCGAAGGCGTGATCCGGATGGAAGTGATCGCCGCCGACCCTGAAGTGGCGAACGAGTTTTCCAAGCACCTCATCACCTATGCCGAGGAACGCGTTGACGAACTCTCGCGCCAGAAACGCGAAGACGCGATGCGCACCGCCCGCGAAAGCCTGGACAAGGCCAAGGCCGAACGCCGCGATGCACAGGAAACCCTGGTCCGCCTGCAGGAAACCCAGGGCGTCGATCCCTCGGAACAACTGGGCGTGCTGCGCCAGCAGATCGCGCAATTCGAAACGCAGCTGCAGGAAAAGCAGCTGCAGCTTCAGGCGCTTCTCGACAATTCGCGCCCGAACCAGGCCAAGGTCGACGGCACGCAGGGCGATATCCGGCGGCTGGAAAACCTCCTCGCCCAGCTCAACGCCGAAATGACCGATGCCGTGTCGGGGGACTCCTCGCTCGCCGCCAAGGCCGCCCGGATCGAGATGGCCAAGGCCGACCTTGCCACCGCCGACCTGTTCCTGCAATCGGCGCTGCAGAACGAAAAGCAGACCGCGCTGGAAGCCAACCGCCAGGTGCGCTATCTCACCGTGCCGGTACGGCCCATTGCCTCCGACGCGCCCGCCTATCCGCGGGCTTTTGAAAACACGATCCTGGCTTTCCTGATTTTCGCAGGTATCTACCTGATGGTCTCGCTCACCGCCTCGATCCTCCGCGAACAGGTCTCAACCTGACATGAAACACGTCCAAATCGACAAGCTTACGGTCGGCAACGATCTGCCCCTCACCGTGATCGCCGGCCCCTGCCAGCTCGAAAGCACCGAGCACGCCCTGATGATCGCCTCCGCGATGCAGAAAACCTGCGCCGATGCCGGGGCTGGGTTCATCTTCAAAGGCAGCTTCGACAAGGCCAACCGCACCTCGCTCTCGGGCAAGCGCGGGCTGGGCATCGAGGCCGGTCTCGAAGTCATGCAGGCCGTCAAGGACACGCTCGGCGTGCCCGTGCTCACCGATGTGCACGCACCCGAACAATGTGCGCCTGTCGCCCGCGTCGTCGACGTGCTGCAGATCCCGGCCTTCCTCTGCCGGCAGACCGACCTGCTGATCGCCGCCGGCGAAACCGGCGCGGCGATCAACGTGAAGAAGGGCCAGTTCCTGGCGCCGTGGGACATGGTGAACGTGGTTTCCAAAATCGAATCCACCGGCAACACGCGCCTGCTCCTGACCGAGCGGGGCAGTTCCTTCGGCTACAACACGCTGGTGGCCGACATGCGCGCCCTGCCACAGATGGCCAAAACGGGCTACCCGGTGGTGATGGATGCCACCCATTCGGTGCAGCAACCCGGCGGCCAGGGCGGCAGCTCGGGCGGGCAGCGCGAATTCGCGCCGGTCATGGCCCGCGCCGCGGTGGCCATCGGCGTGGCCGCGGTCTTCATCGAAACCCACGAAGACCCCGACAACGCCCCTTCCGACGGGCCCAACATGATCCCGCTTGACGCCATGAATGGCCTCGTGCACTCCCTCATGGCCTTCGACCGGCTGGCCAAGGCCGATCCGATCATCCTCTGACCTCGCGAGTATCCAGATGACCAAACCGATCCCCACGGTGACGCCGAACACATGGGAATTCCTGCGCGACGCGATGATCGCGCCCACGGGTTTCCGCGAATATGACGCCCGCTGGAAATACCCCGAGGAAATCAATCTCCCCGGCATGACGGCGCTTGGCCTCGGTCTCGGCACGCAAATGCGCGCCTGCGGCATCGCCCCCGTCATCGCCGTGGGCAACGACTACCGCGACTACTCGCTTTCGATCAAACACGCGCTCATCCTCGGGCTGGTGCAGGCCGGCATCCAGGTCAAGGATATCGGCCCGGCGCTCAGCCCCATGGCCTATTTCGCGCAGTTCCACCTCGATGTGCCCGCCGTCGCCATGGTCACCGCTAGCCACAATCCCAACGGCTGGACCGGAGTGAAGATGGGCTTCGACCGTCCGCTCACCCACGGCCCCGACGAAATGGCCGAGCTGCGCGACATCGTGCTTCAGGGCCGCGGCACCCCGGCCCCCGGCGGCTCCTACGAATTCGTCGATGGCGTGCGCGAGGCCTATCTCGACGATCTCGTCGGCGATTTCCGCATGACCCGCAAACTCCGCGTCGTCTGCGCCACCGGCAACGGCACCGCCTCGGCCTTCGCGCCGGAACTCTTCGAACGCCTGGGGGTCGAGGTGATCCCTTCGCACAATCGGCTGGATTACACCTTCCCCCACTACAACCCCAACCCCGAAGCCATGGAAATGCTGCATGACATGGCCGACACGGTGAAGGCGACCGGCGCCGATTTCGCGCTGGGCTTCGATGGCGATGGCGACCGCTGCGGCGTGGTCGATGACGAGGGCGAGGAGATCTTCGCCGACAAGGTCGGCGTCATCATGGCCCGCGACCTGTCCAAGCTCTATCCCGGTGCGACCTTCGTGGCCGATGTGAAATCCACCGGCCTTTTCGCCTCGGATCCCGAGTTGCAGAAAAACGGCGTCACCGCCGACTACTGGAAAACCGGCCATTCCCACATGAAACGCCGGGTCAAGGAAATCGGCGCGCTGGCCGGCTTCGAGAAATCCGGCCACTACTTCCTGGCCGAGCCGGTGGGCCGCGGGTATGACTGCGGCATGCGCGTCGCCGTCGAAATCTGCAAGCTGATGGACCGCAATCCCACCATGTCGATGTCGGACCTGCGCAAGGCGCTGCCGAAAACCTGGTCCACGCCCACCATGTCGCCCTATGCCGCCGATACCGAGAAATACGACATCCTCGACCGGCTGGTGCAGAAACTCGTGGCCAAGCACGACGCGGGCGAACCTTTCGCCGGCCGCCCGATCAAGGAGGTGGTCACCGTCAACGGTGCCCGCGTCATCCTCGATAACGGCTCCTGGGGCCTCGTCCGGGCCAGCTCGAACACCCCCAACCTCGTCGTCGTCTGCGAAAGCTCCGACTCCGAGGCCGAGATGCGCGCGATCTTCGCCGATCTCGATGCCGTCATCCGGACCGAGCCGGGCGTGGGAGATTACGACCAGACGATCTGACAAAGGCAATCCTACCCCATATGGCGTTTTTCCTGCCCATCCTCGCGCTCGCGGCTCTTGCCACCGCACTGGTGGCCCCCGATCTCGGCAGCGCCCAGGCCCTGCAAACCTCGGCCTTCGGGCTCGCCGCCATCGCCGGCCTGCTCTGGCTGCGCCAGGTCCTCGCGGGGCGGCGTGCAACCGCCGGGCGCATTCTGATCGACGGCTCGAACTTGATGCACTGGAACAACGGCACCCCCGATATCACCGTCGTTCGCGATGTCGCCCGCGCGCTCGCGACCAAAGGCTACGAGGTCGGTGTGATCTTCGACGCCAATGCGGGCTACAAGATCGCCGATCGCTACATGAACGAAGCCACCCTTGCGCGAAAACTCGGGTTGAACAAAAGCCATGTCCTGGTCTCTCCCAAGGGGCAGCCGGCCGATGGCTTCCTGCTTCAGGCCGCCCGCGAGATGGATGCGCCGATCGTCACCAATGACCGCTTCCGCGACTGGCATGAAAGCTTCCCCGAATTCGCCCAACCCGGCCGCCTGCTGCACGGCGGCTATCGCGATGGCGCGCCCTATCTCCGGCCGGGCAAAGGCAAACCGCCCAATAGCGCCGGCGCCCTCGGACAGGTCCCCGCCTATGGAAACAGTCTGTCCATCGCGCTGCGCTTGACAGACAGGCCGCCAAACATGGATTCTTAACCATCATGCCGATGATTGGGGGAAATCCATGACATCTCTGACAGCTCGTCTTATCGCAGCCGCAACGCTGGCCGCACTGCCCGCGCTGGCCCAGGCCGATCCGATGCCGCGGGGCGCGAAACCGGCCAGCACCGGAAAGATCGCCCAGACCTATGCCGGCAAGACCGAGCTTTGGGGCGAGGGGTGCAATGGCGGCATCTATTTCTCGCCCAACTGGCAGGCCCGCGCCTGGTGCGCCGACGCCAGCGAAAGCCTCGGCGCCGGTCGCTGGTCGGTCGAAGAGGGTCAACTATGCTATGACCTGACCTGGCACTGGCCCAGCGGCCGCCGCGCGGGCTCGACCCCGGGCGGCAAGGCCTGCATCGCCCATGTCACCGACCGCTGGGGCAAGCTCTGGCGCAGCTGGCCAACCAGCGAGGAATGGTGGCCCGTCGACGGCGCCGACACCATCCAGCGCGGTTACCGGTTCCAGCAGAACGTCCAGCAGACCCAGCGCGCCCTCGGCCTCTGAGCGGGTCATAGATCAGGCCGCGGGCGACAGCCCCCGGCCCTTCAGCAACGCCTCGACCCCCGGCAGCCGGCCGCGGAACCGGGTATAAAGCTCGCCCGCGTCCACCGATCCACCGGTCGACAGGATGTTTTCCTCCAGCGCCCGCGCGGTGGCGGCATCGAACGCGTTGCCCGCCTCCTCGAAGGCGGCAAAGGCATCGGCGTCCATCACTTCGGACCACATGTAGGAATAGTACCCGCTGGAATAACCGTCGCCGGCAAAGACATGCGCGAAATGCGGGCTGGCATGGCGCATCACGATCGGGTGCGGCATGCCCAGCGCCTCCAGCACCTCCTGCTGTTTCGCCATCACGTCGCCCGGCGCTGGCCCGTCGTGAAACTCCAGGTCCACCATGGCCGAGGCCACGAATTCCACCGTCTGGAATCCCTGGTCGAAATTCGCCGCTTCCAGCACCTTTTCCAGCATCGCATCCGGCATCGGCTCGCCGGTCTCCACATGGGTGGCGAACTCGCGCAGCACCTCCGGAACTTCCAGCCAGTGCTCGTAAAGCTGGCTCGGCAGCTCGACGAAATCGCGCGCCACCGAGGTACCCGA
This sequence comes from Marimonas lutisalis, assembly GCF_005434965.1. Classification (GTDB taxonomy): domain Bacteria; phylum Pseudomonadota; class Alphaproteobacteria; order Rhodobacterales; family Rhodobacteraceae; genus Marimonas_A; species Marimonas_A lutisalis. The sequence goes on along the minus strand of NZ_SKCI01000001.1, from coordinate 461,098 downwards.
CACGCTCTCATAGGTCACGTTACTCAGCATCTGGTGCAGGGCGTGGCCGAATTCATGAAACAGCGTGCGCGCATCATCATAGCTCAGAAGCGCGGGGGCGCCCTTGGCGAAATTGCACACGTTGATCACTACCGGCGCCTGCGCGCGCGGGAATTTTGCCTGGCTCCGCATCGCCGAGCACCACGCGCCCGAGCGTTTCGAGCCGCGCGCGAAGTAATCGCCAATGAAAACGGCCACGTGCCGCCCGCCCCGCGTCACCTCCCAGGCCCGGCAATCGGAATGGTAAAGCGCCACATCCAGGGGTTTGAATTCCAGCCCGAACAGACGGTTGGCACAGGCAAAGGCCGCGGCGATCATCCGCTCCAGCGACAGGTAGGGCTTCAGCGCACTGTCATCCAGGTCATGCTCGGCCCGGCGCCGCCTGGCCGCGTAGTAACGCCAGTCCCACGGCTCCAGCCGCCCGTTGATGCCATCCTCGTGCATCATCGCTTCCAGCACGGTGGCATCCGCCTCGGCGCGCGCCCGAGCCGGCTCCCACACCGCCATCAGCAGGTCGCGCACCGCCTGCGGCTCCTTGGCCATCTCGGTTTCCAGCTTGTAGGCCGCGAAATTGTCGTATCCAAGCAGCGCCGCGCGCTCCTCCCGCAGGCCCAGGATCTCGGCCGCGATCTCGCGGTTGTCGGTCCTGCCGCCATTCGCGCCGCGCGCGGCCCAGGCCCGGAACGCCTTTTCCCGCAGGTCCCGCCGGGGCGAGCTTTCCAGGAATGGCACGATCAGCGACCGGCTCAGCGTCACCACCGGGCCCTCCACGCCCTTCTCGGCACCCGCCGCGCGCGCCGCATCCACCACGAAGGCGGGCAACCCCTCAAGATCCGCCTCCTCCAGCTCCATGTACAACTCGCGCTCGTCGGCCAGCAGGTTCTGGGCAAAGGCTGTGCCCAACTCCGCCAACCGTGCCTTGATCTCCTTCATCCGCGCGTCCGCCGCGCCTTCCAGCGCCGCGCCCGACCGCACGAACCCGCGCCGCGTCAGCATCAGAACGCGCGCCTGCTCGTCCGTCAGATCCAGCGCCTCGCGTTTTTCCCAGACCGCCTCGATCCGGGCAAACAGCGCCTTGTTGGCGGTCACGGCGGCGAAATGCTGCGCCAGTTTCGGCGAAAAGGCGCGCTGCAATTCCTCGCGACGCGCGTTGCTGTCCGCCCCGGCCACCGTGAAGAAAACCGACAGCACCCGGTCCAGCGCCTCGCCCGCCGCCTCCAGCGCGCCGATCACGTTGTCGAACCCGGGCTCCGACGGATCTCCGGCGATCTTCGCGATCTCCGCCTCATGCGCGGCTAGGGCCTCCTCCAGCGCCGGCGCAAAATCCTCGTCGGAAATCGCATCGAACGGCGCAAGCTCAAAGGGCGTGTTCCAGTCGGCCAAAAGCGGGTTCGTCATCGTCATCTCTCCTGTTGCGCACGCGATCAGACATAGGCAATCGCCGCGGCGCCCACAATCCATGCCCCGGCTTCATCTTGCTGTAAATATCCCGGGGGAACGGTGCAAATGCCCGCATTTGCACCGTGGGGGCAGCGCCCCCACCCGCACGCCGCGTTAACCCCGAACGGTTGCAGTCGAAACCATTTTACCCGGCAGCCGGATGGCAGCCGGCCGGTGCACGCAAATCACCCCCCGGATGTCCGACCGCACGGTGGCGTTAACCTTTCGCCCCCCGGCCCCCGCAGACCGGGCAATCGGCGCGCGGTTTCAGCCGCACCTTGCGGCTTTCCCCGTATAAACCGTCGAAAATCAGCATCTCGCCGCGCAACCCCTGCCCGGCGCCGGCGATCGCCTTCACCGCCTCCAGCGCCATGATACTGCCCACCACCCCCGGCAGCGGGCCCACCACGCCCGCCTCCGCACAGCTGGGCGCCAGCCCCGGCGCCGGCGCCTCTGGGAAAACGCACTCGTAACAGGGGCCCCCACGCGCCGGGTCGAACAGGCTCACCTGCCCCTCCCACTGCGCAATCGCTCCTGAAATCAAGGGCTTGCCCAGTTTCACACAGGTCCGGTTGACCAGGTAGCGCGCCTCGAAATTGTCAGTCCCGTCGATCACCAGATCATAGTCCTCGAATAGCGCTTCGGCGATTTCCCCGCTCAGACGCCGCTCATAGGGCCGCACCTCGACATAGGGGTTCAGCGCCTGCATCGCCTGCATCGCCGATTGCACCTTGGGCGATCCGATCTTCTCGTCACTGTGGATCACCTGCCGCTGCAGGTTCGACCCGTCGACCGCGTCATCGTCGACAACCCCGATCCGGCCCACGCCCGCGGCCGCCAGGTAGAGCAGAACCGGGCTGCCCAGCCCCCCGGCCCCGATCACCAAAACCCTGGAATCCTTCAGCTTTTTTTGCCCGGGCCCACCCAGTTCCCGCAGCACGATATGCCGGGCATAGCGGTTCAGCTCACCCGGCGCGAACGGCCCTTGCGGCACCTGCGCCTCCGCCTCGGGCTGCGCCCGCGCCCGCAGCCATTCCAGCCCACGCACATAGCCGGCCACCAACGCCGCAACAGCCCCCAGGATCAGCCAGCCCGCCGCGCTGCCCCCGGTCGCCACCCGCAGCGGCTGCCCCGCGGGCAGGGTCAGTTGCAGCACCAGAACCGCCAGGTAAATCAACGCGATGACGCCCCAGACCACGGCGCCGGGCAGGCGCAGCGCGCGCCCCAGCCCCCACACCACCGCGATGATCCCAAGAACCGCCAGCATCAGAGCCGCCCCGTCATGCCCGCCCGGTCGAGCCGAACCCGCCCGCGCCGCGCCCGGTCTCGCTCAACGCGTCGCTCAGTGCGAAATCCGCCTGTATCACCGGCGCCACGACCAGCTGCGCGATCCGCTCGCCATGCGCCAGTTCGACAACCTCCTGCCCGGCATTCAGAACGATCACCCCCAGCTCTCCGCGATAGTCGCTGTCGATCGTGCCCGGGCTGTTGGGCAGCATGATGCCCTGCTTCAGCGCCAGGCCGGATCGTGGCCGCACCTGCACCTCGTAGCCGCTCGGAATCTCCATCTTCAAGCCCGTCGGCACCAGCGCCCTCTGCCCCGGTTCCAGCACCACCTTGCCCCGGTCGGGCAGGTTGGCGCGCACATCCGCCCCCGCCGCGCCCGGCGTCTCGTAGGACGGCAGCGCAACCTCGCGGTCGGCACCCTCCACCCAGCTCAGCTTCACTTGAACCACGCCCAGCCCTTCATCTTGCTCCAAATACTCCCGTCGGAGGCATAAAACCTACTGCTCCAGCGCCTCGGCGATGCGCGCCGCCAACCGCCGCGCCACCTCGTCCTTGCCCATGCGCGGCCAATCCTCGACACCCTCCTCGGTAATCAGGTGCACGGCGTTTTCCGCACCACCCATGATACCCGTCTCGGGGCGCACGTCATTGGCCACGATCCAGTCACACCCCTTGCGCTCCCGCTTGGCGCGCGCATGCTCGACCACGTCGTCGGTTTCGGCCGCGAACCCCACCACCAGTGCTGGCCGGCCCTTTTTCATCTGGCTGATCGTGGCCAGGATGTCGGGGTTCTCGGCAAATTCCAGCGTGGGCAATTTGCCCTTTTCCTTCTTGATCTTCGACACGCTTTCACGCGCCACGCGCCAATCGGCCACCGCCGCCGCGAACACCCCCGCCGCAACCGGCAACGCGCCCCGCACCGCATCCAGCATATCATTCGCGCTTTCCACTTCGATCACCTCAACGCCGGCCGGGCGCGGCGTCTCGGCCGGGCCGGTGACAAACACCACCTCTGCGCCCAGCCCCGCCAGCGCCTCGGCAATCGCCGTGCCCTGCGCCCCGGACGAGCGGTTGGCGATATAACGCACCGGATCGATCGGCTCATGTGTGGGTCCGCTCGTGACCAAGATCCGCCGCCCCTTCAGCGGCCCATCGGCCAACGCCATGCCCACCGCCTCGACGATCTCCATCGGTTCGGCCATGCGCCCGGGTCCGAACTCGCCGCAGGCCATGTCGCCCGCGTTCGGTCCGACAAGGCGCACACCGTCGCCGGCCAGCGTTGTCAGGTTCCGCTGTGTCGCCGGATGCTCGTACATCCGCACGTTCATGGCCGGCGCGGCCAGAACCGGCGTATCCGTCGCCATCAACAGGGTCGAGGCTAGGTCATCGGCATGCCCCCCCGCCATCTTGGCCAACAGGTCCGCCGTCGCCGGCGCCACCACCACCAGATCGGCCACGCGGCTCAGCTGGATATGGCCCATTTCGGCCTCGTCGGTCAGGTCGAAAAGGTCAGTATAGGCTTTCTCGCCCGCCAGCGCCGCCACGCTCAGCGGCGTTACGAATTCCTGCGCCGCCCGCGTCAGCACCGGCGTCACCGCCGCACCGCGCTCTTTCAGGCGCCTGATCAGCTCAAGGCATTTATAGGCAGAGATCCCGCCACCGATGATCAGAAGAACACGTTTTCCGGCCAGCATCCCGACCTCCCGTTTGGTGTCCGCCTAGTGTTACGGCGGTCGGGGACCGAAAACAATGGTGTCACCCCTTGTCGAACGCCGCGCAAGGGTCCTCGCGCTCGGCCGCCGGCACCTCTTCGATGGCATCGAACACACCCTCGGCCCCGCCCGGCTCGGCAATCGCCAGCGAAAACACGGAAACATCCGGTGCCGCGCGCGCCACAAACGCGGGCATGCCCCAGTCGCGCCGCGCATGGCCATTCCCGGTGATCACCGCCACCAGCCCGCCCGTCTCCTCCAGCGCCGCCATCACCGCCCGCGCCAGAACCGCATCGCGCAACCGTTGCAACTCGACCATCACCGGCAGCATCTCGGCGGGCAGCGCCTCGCAATGCGCCAGGTGCTGCATTTCCTCGCGCAGCTCCTGTTGATCGGGGTCCAGCGCCTCGCCCAGTCCATAGCGCGCGGCCCCCGCGCCGAACCACTCGGCTACACCCGCTTCCATAGCGGCGCGCGCCTCACCGCGTGGTACAGCGCCGCCATAAACACCCGCCTGCGGTGCAGCCGCGAAAATCGGGTAATACATCTCGAAGTCCGGCCAGCCCGCCGCCTCCCAGCCCAGGGCCGCCTCCAGCGCCACCGCATCGCCACGCACGTCCGGCGTCACGGCGGCGGCCTGCGCATCCGTCAGCATCTCGAAGACCAGCGCCCTGGGCTTCAGCGCCGCCACCAGTTCGGCCTGGCGCGCGTGCGCATGCGGGTTGTCATGCACCTCGCCCAGCACCACCACCTGCGCGTTGGCCATGCCGTCGGGGATGTCCGCTGCCGCAACCGCGCCCGCCAGAACCATCCAGAACAGTGCAACCATCCGGCCCATGCTTCCCTCCGTGCCCGCGCTCTGCTACGTCCAGCCTCAGATAAGGAGCCCGCCATGCCCGCGCAACTCACCCTCGTTCTCGGCGGTATCGCCAGCGGCAAATCCGCCTTTGCCGAGGGGCTCGTGCGCCAGTCGGGCAAACCGCGCATATATCTCGCCACCGCGCAGGCCTTCGACGCGGAGATGCAGGCCAAGATCGCGCGCCACCGCGACGATCGCGGTGCAGGCTGGCAGACGGTGGAAGAACCCCTTGCCGTCGCGCGTTACCTGCAAAATGCCCCCGCCGGTCATGCCATACTCTTCGACTGCGCCACCATGTGGCTCAGCAATCACATGCTGGCCGACAGCAACCTTGATGCCGAAGAGGAAGAGCTTCTCGCCGCGCTGGCCCATTGCCCCAGCGATGTCACCGTCGTCTCGAACGAGGTCGGCCTGTCGGGCGTGCCGGAAAACGCGCTGGCGCGGCGCTTTGCCAATGCGCAGGGCCGCCTCAACCAGGCCATCGGCGCCCGCGCCGCGCGCGTGGTTCTTGTCGCTGCGGGCCTGCCCGTCACCCTCAAGGGCCCCGCCGCATGAGCCGGATATTCTGGATCCGCCATGGCCCCACCCATGCGAAAACCATGGTCGGCTGGTCCGACCTGCCGGCCGATTTGTCCGATACCGCGCAGCTCGCCCGCCTTTCCGCCGCCCTGCCAGCCGATGCGCCCGTGATCTCCTCCGACCTGTCGCGCGCCGCCGCCACAGCCGATGCCATCGCGGGCCCCCGTCGGCGCCTGCCCCACGATCCCGACCTGCGCGAGATGCATTTCGGCGACTGGGAACTCAAACGCCATGACGAGATCGAGGATCAGGCCCACGCCCGCCGGTTCTGGGAAAACCCCGGCGATATCCGCCCCCCCGGCGGCGAAAGCTGGCATGAACTGTCCAGCCGCGTCGATGCCGCCGTCGCCCGGCTTCTGGCCGCCCACCCGGGGCAGGACATCGTCGCCGTCGCCCATTTCGGCGTGATCCTCACCCAGTTGCAGCAGGCCCTTAGCCTGACGCCCTACGAAGCGTTCTCGCACCGCATCGAAAACCTGTCGGTGACCGAACTGCATTGGAAGGGTGGCGGCTGGCAGGCCGCGCGGTTCAACCATCTGCCCTGAAACGCCCTGGCGTTAACCATTCCTAAACCCCCGACGCGCTACCGGTTAACCAACGTTAACCATGATCGGAGCCACAATGATCGCACGCGCCCATACCGTCGCCTTCGAAGGGGTCGAGGCGCGCCATGTCGAGGTGCAATGCGCCGTCACCCCCGGCCTGCCTGCCTTCTCCATCGTCGGCCTGCCCGACAAGGCGGTCAGCGAAGCGCGTGACCGGGTGCGCACTGCGCTCAACGCGATGTCGATCGCCCTGCCCTCAAAGCGCATCACCATCAACCTTTCGCCCGCCGACATGCCCAAGGAAGGCAGCCATTTCGACCTGCCGATCGCGCTGGCCCTTCTGGCCGCGCTTGAAATCGTCCCGCCCGACGCGGTCGAAACCACCACCTCTCTCGGCGAGCTTTCGCTCGACGGCGCGCTCGTCCCCGTTAACGGAGCGCTGCCCGCCGCCATGGCCGCCGCCGAGGAGGATCGCACCCTGCTCTGTCCCGCCGCTTCGGGGGCCGAGGCCGCCTGGGTCGGCGCCACGCAGGTGATCGCCGCCGAACGCCTCTCGGACATGGTGCGCCACCTCACCGGCCAGGCGCCCCTCACCCCGGCCGAACCCGGCGAGGTCTGCGAAAGCGTGCAGGGCCGTAACCTGCGCGACGTCAAGGGCCAGGAACGCGCCAAGCGCGCGCTCGAAATCGCCGCCGCTGGCCGCCACCACCTGATGATGGTCGGTACGCCCGGCTCGGGCAAATCCATGCTGGCCGCGCGTATCCCCACGATCCTGCCGCCACTTACCGCGCCCGAGGCGTTGGAAACCTCGATGATCCATTCGCTTTCGGGCCTGCTCGATGAAGGCGGCATTTCCCGCACCCGCCCGTTTCGCGAACCGCATCACACCGCATCCATGGCGGCCATCGTCGGCGGTGGGCGCAACGCGAAACCGGGCGAGATATCGCTCGCGCATAACGGCGTTCTCTTCATGGATGAGTTCCCCGAGTTTCCCCGTACCGTTCTGGAAACCCTGCGTCAGCCGATTGAGACGGGCGAGGTGATGGTCGCCCGCGCCAATGCCCATGTGAAATACCCCTGCCGCTTCATGCTGGTCGCCGCCGCCAATCCCTGCAAATGCGGCTACCTGTCCGATCCCTCGCGCGCCTGCGCCCGCGTCCCCCAATGCGGCGAAGATTACCTGGGCCGCATTTCCGGCCCGTTGATGGACCGCTTCGATCTGCGGATCGAGGTGCCCCCGGTGGCCTTTACCGATCTCGACCTGCCCGCCTCGGGCGACAGCTCGGCCCAGGTGGCCGAACGCGTCGCCGCCGCCCGCGCGGTTCAGGCGAGCCGCTTCGCGGAGGCCGGACCAACGCGGCTCAACGCCGACGCCGAAGGCGCGCGTCTCGAAGAGATCGCCACGCCCGATGCGCAGGGGCGCGACCTGCTCACCCGCGTGGCCGAACGTTTCGGGCTGTCCGCCCGCGGCTATCACCGCGTGTTGCGCGTGGCCCGCACCATCGCCGATCTCGATGCCTCCGAAGATGTCCGCCACCCCCACGTGGCCGAAGCTGTCAGCTACCGCCTCTCCACCGTCAGCGAGAACTGATCCAGCGCGCCAGCGCCTTCAGCGTGGCATCCGCCTCGGGCAGCATGCGCTGAAAAATCGGCCAGACATGCGGTAGGTCATGCTCGATCACCTCGGTCACCTCGACACTCTGCGCGCGCATCACCTCGGCCATGCGCCGCGTGTCATCCAGCAATATCTCTGTGTCGCCGACGCTCAGCCATACCGGTCCGGCCCCGGCGAAACCGGCATTGAGTGGCGTCGCGCGCGGGTCGGTCGGATCAGCGTCGGCCAAATACATCTCAGCGATGTCATGCTCGCGCGTGGCCGGCAGCATCGCCTCTGCCGTCTCGTTGGCGCTATAGGACGCGCCCGAAAACGTCATGTCGGTCAGTGGCGAAAAGGCGAAGCACGCCTGCGGCTGTGGCAGATCAAGCCGGCAGATCTCGCCCAGCAGCGCGAGCGCCAAGCCCCCTCCCGCGCTGTCGCCGCCGATCACCACGCGCCCGGCCGGCACCATCTCGATCAGCGCACGATAGGCGGCCAGCGCGTCCTCGACCGCCGCCGGAAAGGCATGCTCGGGCGCCTTGCGATAATCGGGTAACCACGCCACCCGGCCCGTCAGCCGCGACAGCCGTGCCAGCATCGCCTTGTGCGTCCGGGGCGACCCAAAGACATAACCGCCCCCGTGAAAATACAGGATCGCGCCCGCCTCGTCCGCGCCCGGTCCGGTCACCTTCAGCCCGGGGACATCGCCCAGTTCCATCCCCGCATAGGTCGAACCGCGCGGCCCGTGAAACAGCCATCGCGCCTTGCGCTCGAACATCGCGCGCAATTCCACCGGGTCCTCGATCCGCGCCAGGTGCGGCTTCTCGAAGGTTCTCAGGAACAGGTTCAGGGCAATGCGGCGCAGGCTCATGCCCGTTTCGCCTCGATCGCCTCCCAGATCTTCGCGGCGACATTGATACCGTCGAACCGCTCAAGCTCCTGGATACCGGTGGGCGAGGTCACGTTGATCTCGGTCAGGTAGTCACCGATCACGTCGATGCCCACGAAAACCTGCCCCTTTTCCCGCAGAAGCGGGCCGATCCGCGCGCAGATCTCGCGATCCCGCGCACTCAGCGCGATTTTCTCGGGGCGTCCGCCCACATGCATGTTCGAACGCGTTTCGCCCTCGGCCGGCACCCGGTTGATCGCACCTACGGCTTCGCCATCGACCAGGATCACCCGCTTGTCGCCATTGCTGACATCGGGCAGGAATTTCTGCACGATCAGCGGCTCGCGGCTGAACCCGGTAAACAGCTCGTGCAGCGAACTCAGGTTGCGGTCCGACTGGGTCAGCCGGAACACCCCTGCACCGCCATTGCCGTACAGCGGTTTCAGGATGATATCGCCATGCTTGTCCTTGAAGGCGCGGATCGTGTCCAGGTCACGCGCAATCGTGGTCGGCGGCGTCAGGTCCGGAAAATCCAGCACCAGCAGTTTCTCGGGGTAGTTTCGCACCCAGAAGGGATCGTTCACCACCAGTGTCTTCGGCGTCAGCCGCTGCAGCAGGTGCGTGGTGGTGATGTAGAACATGTCAAACGGCGGATCCTGGCGCAGCCAGACCACGTCATAGTCCGACAGGTCCACCTCGGCCTGCGCGCCCAGCCGGAAATGATCGCCCTCTACTCGCTGCACCTCCAGCGGCCAGCCGCGCGCGGTCACCCGCCCCTCCTGATAGGCCAGGTGTTCGGGCGTGTAGTAGAAAAGCTCGTGTCCGCGCGCCTGCGCTTCCTCGGCGATGCGGAACGTGCTGTCGGCGTTGATGTCGATCGGGCCGATCGGGTCCATCTGGATTGCGATTTTCATGGGTCTCATCCCTTGGGCAGTCTTGCCCTTACATGGCCCATGCCAGCGGGTTTCGCAATCCACTCCGGCTCAGAACTGTCCCAGCGCGTTCTCAATGATCTCAACGGCTCCCTGCCGGTCCACCAGCGCCACATCGATACGCATCTCGGTCAGTTCGCCCGCGGGCTCGCCAGCCAAGTACTCCTGCGCCGCCGCGCATATCCGCGCCGCCTGTGTTGCCGAAACGCTATCGGCCGCCTGTGCATGAACAGTCGCGCGTTTCACCTCGACAAAAACCAGAGCGGCGCCATCACGCAGCACCAGGTCGATCTCGCCACCACGCCCGCGCCACCGGTGGTGCGCCACGCTCAGTCCCCGATCCTCGTAGTGGCGGGCCACCTGCGCCTCCGCCTCCGCGCCCGCCAGATGGGCGCGCAGCCCGCGCCGGCGCCGCGCGGAAACGGGCGCTCCATCGGCACAGCCTGTTTCCGGAATTGCCGTCATCCCATGTCCTCAGCATCTGCATCGCGCGACAGCGCCAGCGCCTTCTGATACACGTCGCGCCGCTTCATCCCGGTTTCCGCAGCCACGATATCCGCCGCATCGCGCAGCGAACGCCCCGGCATCACCTCTTTCAGGCGCAATCCGACATCAATTTCACTAACATTCAATGAATCACCGCGCCCCACCACCAGCACGACCTCGCCCTTGGGTGGGCGGACGGCGGCCTGTTCAGCCAGTTCCGAAAGCGTCCCGGTCAGGATTTCCTCGAATTTCTTGGTCAGTTCCCGGCAGATCGCCGCGGGCCGCTCGCTCCCCAGTTCTGCGGCCATGTCGGCCAGGGCCGCCGCCGTCCGCTTGGGCGATTCGTAAAACACCAGCGTCGCGGGCACATCCGCCAGTTCCCGCAGCGCGGATTTCCGCTTGCCCGTGCTATTGGGCAGGAAACCGGCAAAAAGAAACCGATCCGTCGGCAAGCCCGAAAGGGTCAGCGCCGTGATCACGGCTGACGGCCCCGGCGCCGTCGTTACCGCGATGCCCGCCGCACGGGCCGCGCGCGCCAGATCGAACCCCGGATCGGCCACCATCGGCGTGCCCGCTTCGGATGCATAGGCCACCGATTTACCCTCTTCCAGCCACGCCAGAAGCCTTGGCCGCATCCTTTCCCCGTTGTGATCGTGATAGGCCACCAGCGGCCGGTCTCCCAGCGCCACCCCGTGAATTTCCATCAGCCGTCGCGTCGAGCGGGTGTCTTCAGCCGCGATCACATCGGCGCTGGCCAGGATGTCCAGCGCCCTCAGCGTGATATCACGCGCCGTACCGATCGGCACCGCCACGAGGTAGAGTCCCGGCTCAAGATCGGAGGATTTCGGATTCACCACTGGACCCCATGATCGTGACGTTTATTATCTCTGCTCAAAGCGCCGCCTGCGCTGGCAGGCGACACGAGAGGGAGTGAGAAGTTACCCATGTTTGCCGTTTTGACCCCAATCCGCAAGAGAGCCGCCCGCCTCATCGCCCTTCTGTCGGTGGCGTGGCTGGCCGCCTGTCAGCCTATTGTCGTTCCCGGCGGTGGGGGCGGCCCGTCGATCGACACCTCGGCACCGGTGCCGGTGGCGCTTCTCGTGCCGCGCGGGTCGGGTCAGGCCAACGATGAGCTTCTCGCCAAGAGCCTAGAAAACGCAGCGCGTCTTGCCGCGGCCGATCTGAACGGCGTGCAGATCGATCTTCGGGTCTATTCCACCGCGGGCAATGCCGCGCAGGCACAGTCCGCCGCCAAGCAGGCGGTGGCCGACGGCGCCAAGATCATCCTCGGCCCGGTTTACGGCGAAGCCGCCAATGCCGCAGGTGTCGCCGTGGCTTCGCAGAACGTCAATGTTCTGACGTTTTCCAACAACGCCACCATCGCCGGCGGAAACGTCTTTATTCTCGGGCCCACCTTCAACACCACTGCCACCCGCCTCGCCAGTTTCGCACGCCGGCAGGGCAAGTCGCGCATTCTCGTGGTGCATTCCGAGGATCTCGCCGGTCAACTGGGCAGCCGGGCAATCCAGCAGGCGGTAGCCGCCAACGGCGCGACGCTCGCAGGCACCGTCAGCTACCCGTTCAGCCAGCAGGGTGTCGTCGCGGCTGTGCCGCGTATCAAGGCCGCCGCCCTGGCCGGGCAGGCCGACGCCCTCTTCTTGACTGCAAACACCGCTGGTGCCCTGCCGCTCTTTGCTCAAATGCTCCCTGAAACCGGCCTCGGCCCGGCCACGACGCAGTATATCGGGCTCACACGGTGGGATATCCCGCCGCAGACGCTGGAACTTCCGGGGCTGCAGGGGGGCTGGTTCGCCCTGCCCGACCCGGGCAAGACCCAGGCCTTTGCCACCCGCTACAGCGCGGCGCACGGCACAGCGCCGCATCCGATTGCCGGGCTTGCCTATGATGGCGTCGCCGCCATCGGCGCGCTGGTCAAGGCGGGCAAGTCCAACGCGCTTTCCGGCGCGGCGCTCACCCAGGGCGCGGGCTTCCAGGGGGCGACGGGCATCTTCCGCCTGCGCCCCGACGGCACCAATGAACGCGGCCTCGCCGTGGCCACGATCCGCGAAAAACAGGTGGTTGTGATTGACCCTGCCCCGAACTCCTTCGCTGGCGCCGGATTCTGATCCGGCGTCCCAGCTCTTCGACATTCCTGCTCTCGTCTCGCCGCCGGATAACCTGATCTGCCCGGCGGACGCGGTGTTCGACCGCGCGCAGGTCTGCGCCACGCTGACCCGGGCCGCCGAGGACGCCTCAGGCGAAACCGCGCTGCGCGCCGCCGCGGTCAAGATCCTTATGGACGCGCGCAAGAAGGGGTTCCAGGCAATCGCGGATGGCTTCGCGCAAGAGCCCTTCGCCGCCCGCCCCGTCACCCGCGCCTACAGCTGGCTGACCGATTGCCTGATCGGCTGCACTTTCCACCTGGTCACCACGCATATCCACCCACTCAACACCCCGACCGAGGGCGAGCGGATATCGCTTCTGGCCGTGGGCGGCTATGGCCGCGGTGAAATGGCACCGCAGTCGGACGTCGATCTGCTGTTCCTCACCCCCTACAAGATCACCCCCTGGGCCGAGAGCGTGATCGAGTCGATGCTCTATATCCTGTGGGATCTGCGGCTCAAGGTCGGCCATGCCAGCCGGACGGTAAAGGACTGCATCCGGCTGGGGCGCGAGGATTTCACCATCCGCACCGCGCTTCTGGAACACCGTTACCTGATCGGCGATGCTGCGCTCGCCGGTGAACTAGACAAGACCCTGCGCAAGGACCTGTTCAAGGGCAGCGAACGCGAATTCATCGAGGCCAAGCTCTCCGAACGGGAAGCCCGCCACCTCAAGCAGGGCGAACGCTACGTGGTCGAGCCCAACGTGAAAGAGGGCAAGGGCGGCTTGCGCGACCTGCAATCGCTGTTCTGGATCGCCAAGTATATCCATGACGTCCAGGATGCGCGCGAACTCGTCCGCCTCAAGGTCTTCACCGAGGACGAAATGCGCACCTTCGAAAAAGCCGAGAATTTCCTCTGGGCGGTGCGCTGCCACCTGCACCTGATCACCGGGCGCCCCAACGACCAGCTGACCTTCGACCTGCAGGTCCAGGTGGCCGACCGGATGGGATACGAAGACAAGGGCGGGCGCCGCGCGGTAGAACATTTCATGCAGGACTATTTCCGCCACGCCACCCGCGTGGGCGATCTGACCCGCATCTTCCTGACCAAGCTCGAGGCCACCCACGCCAAGGGTGAACCCCTGCTCGAACGCATCTTCAAACGCCGCCGCAAGCTCAAACCCGGCTACAGGGAAGTGCATGGACGGCTGGCCATCGAGAACGAAAAACAGTTCCTCGCCGACCGGCTCAACATCCTGCGGCTGTTCGAGGAAGGCCTGCGCACCGGCATGCTCATCCATCCCGATGCGATGCGCCTGGTCACGGCAAACCTCGACATGATCAATGACGAGATGCGCGAGGACAAGGAGGCCAACCGCATCTTCCTCGACCTGCTGCTGAAGCACGGCAATCCCGAACGCGCACTGCGCCGGATGAACGAACTGGGGGTGCTTGCCGCCTTCATCCCCGAGTTCGAGCCGATCGTGGCGATGATGCAGTTCAACATGTATCACTCCTACACGGTGGACGAACATACCATCCAGGTGATCTCGAACTTCAACGCCATCGAACGCGGCGAGCTGGACGAGGAACTGCCGATCTCGGCCGAGATCCTGCAAAAGAAGGGCCTGAACCGCAAAGTACTGATGGTCGCCATGCTCTGCCATGACATCGGCAAGGGCCGTGACATCGACCATTCGATCCTCGGCGCCCAGATCGCCCGCCGCGTGGCCCCGCGGCTTGGGCTCAAGCCGAAAGAGGTCGACACTGTCGAATGGCTGGTGCGATATCACCTGCTGATGTCGGACATGGCCCAGAAACGCGACATCGCCGATCCGCGCACCGTGCGCGATTTCGCCAAGGCGGTGGGCAGCGTCAAACGGCTCGACCTTCTCCTGCTGCTGACGGTCTGCGACATACGCGGCGTCGGCCCCAATGTCTGGAACAACTGGAAGGCCGTGCTCCTGCGCGCGCTCTACCGCCAGACACGGCTCGCGCTCGAGGAAGGCATCGAGGCGATCAGCCGCGAGGTGCGCGGCACTGAGGCCAAGAAGAACCTGCGCGAGGCTCTGCCCGACTGGGACGCGGCCGACCTCAAGCTCGAAACCTCGCGCCACTACGATCCCTACTGGCAGGGCCTGCACGTCACCGCGCACGTGGTTTTTGCCCGCCTGCTCAAAGGCATCGGCGACGACGAGATTCGCATCGACCTGCACCCCGACGAGGACCGCGACGCCACCCGCGCCTGTTTCGCGATGACCGACCACCCCGGCATCTTCAGCCGCATGTGCGGCGCGCTGGCGCTCGTTGGCGCCAATATCGTCGATGCGCGCACCTTCACCACCAAGGACGGCTACGCCACCGCCGCCTTCTGGATCCAGGACGCCGAGGGCCACCCCTACGAGGCCGGCAAACTCAAACGCCTCGAAGGCATGATCCACAAGACCCTGAAAGGCGAGGTCATCGCCCGCGACGCCATGGCCGACCGCGACAAGTTCAAGAAGCGCGAAAAGGCCTTCCGCGTGCCCACCTCGATCACCTTCGACAACGAAGGCTCGGAGATTTACACCATCATCGAGGTCGACACCCGCGACCGCCCCGGCCTCTTGTTCGATCTCACGCGCACATTGGCGAACAACAACATCTACATCGCCTCCGCCGTGATCGCGACCTATGGCGAACAGGTGGTCGACAGCTTCTACATCAAGGACATGTTCGGCCTGAAACTGCACTCCGACGCCAAGCAGCGCGCGCTCGAGAAGAAACTGCGCGAGGCGATCGAGATCGGCGTGGAACGGGCGCGGGGGCAGTGAACGGTGCTCCGGCTCGAAATCTTGCCTGTGGTGGCGCATTTAGAGCCCGCGGGAATAAGCGGACGTTCAGTCTCGATGCCTCTATGCCCGCTTTCGCGGAATGCAGTACGGCCCGAGGCGAGCGCGAGTACAAGATTCGACAGTAGTGAAATGAAATGGAGCTCTTTAGTGTAATCTCCAGTCATTGGATATCTACACACCGGAAATAAAGAACAGGCAGTGTCTGAAGTCATGCGTTTCAGCCTTTGCAAAGCATTGGGTTATTTGGCCGGCGGACTCTGGACAGGCTGGGGCGGGCGGAAGCGTATTGAAACCAAGCAACTCCGCAATCTGCGGCGACTGGTTGAGAAGGTGCGGCGCGACTCCCCTCTGTTTCGCAAGCTCTACGCGGATCTGCGACCCTCAAGCGAGATCGAATTGCGCGACTTGCCGGTGACCCGCAAACCAGACCTCATGTCGAAGTTCGATGACTGGTTGACGATCCGCTCCCTTCCTCTCGAGAGGGCCCGCGAGCATCTCCGGGACATCGAAAAGGTTGGCGTGCCGATCGACGATGTTGCCGTCTTTCAGACCTCCGGAACATCGGGCGAACCTGCTGTCATCGTCTTGTCCGAATCCTTCGTCGAATACGCCTCTGGCATCATGCTGGCGCGCTTCGAAAGATACCATCGCAAGCTCGTGCGAGACGTTCGCAAGCTCGGCGTGAGGGTGACGATCACAGGAGGGCATGGCCACTTCGCCGGAAACGGGTTCAACAAACTGGTGCAACGGTTGAGTCCGCGGTTGGCGAAGGGGTTTGGGATAACCTTCATCGAGGCCGAGCAGCCAATTGGTCAGCTCGTTGACAGACTCAATGCGATTGCGAACATCTCTTGGATCGTGACTTACCCGAGCATGCTGGCCATTCTGGTCAGGGAAAAGGAGGCCGGGCGGCTACAGATCGAGCCCGCGTTCTTTACCACGGGGGGCGAGACACTGACGGGTGACCTTCGCGAGCGGGCTCGACGAGCCTTCCCCTCGCTGAAATACGGCATTTCTGATCCCTATGGGTGTACCGAGTGCCTGGCGCTTTCGTTCGAATGTAGCCACGGGCGGAAGCACGTGAACGAAGACTGGGTCATCCTCGAGGCGGTCGACGAAGCAATGCGGCCCGTTCCCGACGGCACGTTATCTGCGACCGTACTGCTGACGGTGCTCGCCAACGAGGTGCAGCCCTTCATCCGATACGATCTTGGCGACTGTGTTCGCTTTTACGAGGACACCTGCCCCTGCGGATCGCCGTTTCGCAGTTTCGAGGTGGAGGGGCGCCAGGCGACGCTCGTTCGGGTGGGCGAGGTGACGCTATCGCCGCTGGTCTTCGATCTTGAACACGACCAGGCCCAGCGTATCCAGCTGGTCCAGATTGGTGAACGCGATTTCGAGTTGCGCATACAACTGGCCGAAGGCGCGGCGGCAGGGCCTGTCTTTCAAGAGGTCATCGCATCGGTGCAGCGCGTGTTTCGCGATAACGGTCTGGATGATGTCACGGTGCGGGCCGCAGAAGCCCCTCCCGAATTCACCGCGAGCGGAAAATTCCACGAAGTCGTGCCTTTGCGAAGCGCCAAGACAGGAAGCACTTCAGAATTGGGTGTGCACCAGTCAGTGCCCAAGTGAGCAGATCTGTGCCTCGCCCCCCGAACGTTCTCGGATTTCAGGCTTCTGAAAAACGGACTTTCTGCGTTGAGCTTAAGACCCGCAAAAAGGGCTCTCATACGACATTCAACCGCTCCCCATTCCCCCAACCGGCGCAACCGGCTATAAGGTGGAAAACAAGGCCGGTTTGGCCGCATAGCGTACGAGCAGACCCATGAAACCCATCCGCCTCGTCTCCGGCTTTCTCACCGTGGGGTTCTGGACGCTGGCCAGCCGCATCCTCGGCTTCGTGCGCGAGATGATGATCCTCGCTTTCATCGGCCCCGGTCCGGTGATGGACGCTTTCGTCGCTGCCTTCCGCCTGCCCAACATGTTCCGCCGCTTCTTCGCTGAGGGCGCCTTCAACGCCGCCTTTGTGCCCCAGTTCGCCAAACGCTATGAGGCCGGCGACAACGCCGAGGGCTTCGCGCGCGAAGCCTTCAACGGGCTGGCCTTCCTCGTGCTGATCCTGACCGCGCTGGCGATGGTCTTCATGCCGGCCTTCGTCTGGGCCACGGCCGAAGGCTTCTCGGGCGACGCTCGGTTCGACCTGACCGTGGGGTACGGACGCATCGTCTTTCCCTACATCCTCTTCATGTCGCTCTCGGCGCTCTTTTCGGGCGTACTCAACGCCACCGGCCGCTTTGCCGCCGCCGCCGCGGCACCGGTTCTGCTCAACATCTTCGTGATCTGCGCCATGGCCGCCGGCGCCGTTCTCGGGGGCGAGGTCATCCGCTGGCTGGTCTGGACCATCCCCGTGGCCGGCATCGCCCAGCTCACCCTGGTCTGGACCGCCGCCCACCGCGCGGGCATTTCCATCCGCCCGGGCCGGCCGCGCTGGTCACCCGAAATGAAGCACCTCGTCGTCGTGGCTATCCCAGCCGCGCTCTCATCCGGCGTCATGCAGATCAACCTGCTTGTCGGCCAGCAGGTTGCCTCGCGCTACGATGCCGCGGTCAGCTGGCTTTTCGCCGCCGACCGGCTCTACCAGCTGCCTCTGGGCGTGGTCGGCATTGCCGTGGGCATCGTGCTTCTACCCGACCTCTCGCGCCGGCTGCGCGACGATGACGGCGACGGCGCGCGCCACGCGTTTTCCCGCGCGGGCGAGATCGCGCTGGCGCTCACGATACCCTCGGCGGTCGCGCTCGTGGTGATCCCGCTGCCCCTCGTTTCGGTACTGTTCGAACGCGGACAGCAAACAGCCGATGACAGCGCCGCCATCGCCCTTGCCGTCGCCGTCTACGGGCTCGGCCTGCCCGCCTTCGTGCTGCAGAAAGTGTTGCAGCCTCTCTACTTCGCGCGCGAGGACACCCGCACACCCTTTCGCTACGCGCTCTGGGCAATGGTGGTCAACGCGGTGGTCGCGATCGGCCTGCACTTCTATATCGGCTGGATCGCCGCGGCGCTGGCCACCACGCTGGCGGGCTGGACGCTGGTCTGGCTGCTTGCCCGCGGCGCCCGCCCCATGGGTGACGTCGCGCGGTTCGACACCCGCTTCCGCCGCCGCATCTGGCGCATCATCGCCGCCTCAGTGATCATGGGGGCCGTGCTCTGGGGTGTGAACCTGCTGCTCGGCCCCTGGATCACAGCGCCGGGCTGGCGCTACCTCGCGCTCGCTGTGCTGGTTGGATCGGGTATGGTCAGTTACTTTCTCTCAGGCCAGCTACTCGGCGCCTTCGCCCTGCACGAGTTCCGCGCCGCCCTGCGCCGCGGCAACTAAGGTTTTGCGCCGCGTGTTCCACGCGTCGCGGCGGGGCGGGGCCTCGGCTGGCGCCTCGGCCCCGCCAGGCCATCATCCGCCTGCCTGATCCTCCACCGCGCCGCCGACCGATCGGTCAGGCCATTGAGTATTTTTGCCAAGAAAGAGACATGGGCCATCCGATCCTTCGCTCTTTCTTGGTCCAAATACTCAAACTCCGCCCTCTCTACGCGCGCGCCGTTTGCCATGGCGCGCCAAGCCCCCCGGCACACGGGGGTGGGCGGGCGGGCCGTGTGCCGGGGGGCGGCCCACCGCACGCGCGGTTAACTGAAGAAAGCGTAAAGACTTGCCGCGATGCGGCGGTGCACGCATGTCAGCCGGGGGACAGCCGCGGATCACCCCCTGGCTTTCGCCGCGCCGCGGCGGCGTTAAGCCCGGCGAACGCTCAGTCGTGGCGCAGTTTTTCGCGAAGGCGCTGCCAGCCGCCGGGGCTGACCACGAAGGACAAAAGGAATCCGCAACCGAACCCGGCCAGATCCGCCAGCCACTCGGTGCCGCCATCAACCCCGATCATGAAGTAGTAAAGACCGAAGACAAGCTGGATCACGGCCAGCATGCCAATCAGCGCGAAAGCTCTCGCACGACTTTCCCCTGTCTGCCCAAGCCGCAGCCAGATCACGTAGGTGAAGGCGCCGATCAGCCCGTAAACCCCTGGAAAGGCGCCGATAAGATAACGCGGATCGTCCAGCACCAGGCCCCATACCGCCGCCCCGCCGATGCCAGCGCCAAAGAAAACGACCAGCACCGCCCACCAGGCGAACACGTCGCCCACGAACTTGCCCAGCGCCAGCAGGATCACGCCGGCCACCACCATATGCGTGATCGACCCATGCACGAACAGGTAGGTGACGAAGCGCATCACGTGCTCTGTAGGCCAGCGCCCCTGCGTCACCATCCAGTCGAAGACCGGCCCGTTGAACCCGTATGCCTGGATCGCTGCCGCGCGCCAGCCCACCGCTCCGGGTCCGCCGACAACCCCCTGGTTTCCAAGGGTAAAGGCGATCTCAATGACCAGCATCGCCAGAAACAGTGCCACCACTGCGGGCGACACGGGGTTGACCGGGCCGGGATTGTAACTTTCGCTCATGCCTCACTTCCTTGACGGGGCTTTGCCCCATGGGTAAGCCAGCCGCACCCATAAATCCAGACGGAGATCAGCGATGACCGAGGCCGCCTTTACCCCCCGCGTCTTTTCCGGCATCCAGCCCTCGGGCGGGCTGACGCTGGGCAACTATCTCGGCGCGATCAAGCGCTTTGTCGAGATGCAGGAAAGCGGCATGGAAACGATCTACTGCATGGTCGACCTGCACGCGATCACCGTCTGGCAGGATCCCGAGAAGCTGGCCCATGCCACGCGCGAGCTCTGCGCAGGTTTCATCGCGTCCGGTCTCGACCCGGAAAAATCCATTCTGTTCAACCAGTCGCAGGTGGCCGAGCATGCCCAGCTGGCCTGGATCTTCAACTGCGTTGCACGCATGGGCTGGATGCAGCGCATGACCCAGTTCAAGGACAAGGCGGGCAAGAACGCGCAGAATGCCTCGCTGGGGCTGTTCGCCTACCCGGCGCTGATGGCGGCCGACATCCTGATCTACCACGCCACTCACGTGCCCGTGGGCGAAGACCAGAAGCAGCACCTGGAACTGACCCGCGACATCGCGATCAAGTTCAACCACGATTACAAGGTCGATTTCTTCCCCATCACCGAACCGGTGATCGAAGGCGCCGCCACCCGGGTGATGAGCCTGCGCG
The DNA here is from genome assembly GCF_005434965.1 of Marimonas lutisalis. GTDB lineage: Bacteria > Pseudomonadota > Alphaproteobacteria > Rhodobacterales > Rhodobacteraceae > Marimonas_A > Marimonas_A lutisalis. Next base: position 440,637 of record NZ_SKCI01000001.1, on the reverse strand, counting down.
ACGGATCGAAGAAAATGTCAAAGTCCGACCCCTCGGATGCCAGCCGTATCAACATGACCGACGATGCCGATGCGATTGCGAAAAAGATCCGCAAGGCCAAGACAGACCCCGAGGCGCTGCCCTCGGAAGCTAAGGGATTGGACGACCGTCCGGAGGCACGAAACCTTGTTAACATTTATGCGGCATTGTCGGACACGACGGTCGAGAACGTGTTGCGCGATGTCGGCGGCAAGCAGTTTTCCGAGTTCAAGCCGATGTTATCGGAACTCGCCGTTGAAAAACTGGCCCCGATCTCGGGCGAGATGGCGCGCCTGATGCAGGACCCGGCGGAAATAGATGCCATCCTGCACCGCGGCTCGGATCGCGCGCGCGCCATCGCTGCGCCTATCCTGCAGCGCACCTACGACATCGTCGGCATGGTGCGCTGAACCCATCGACATCTGCGGCGTGCGGTACCTCGTGTCGCGGTGGCGCGGTTCGCTCTTTACGCCCTTTGCAGGCCGCCCTAACCTGCCCCCTGCGCAAGGGAGATGACAGATGGCAGTGGGCAGCAATATCCGCACCTATTTCAACGGCACCTGGCACGCGGGCGAGGTGCCGGTGATGACATCGGCCGATCATGGCAGCTGGCTGGGGACCACCGTGTTCGACGGGGCCCGCTATTTCGACGGGCTGGCGCCCGATCTGGATGCGCATTGTGCCCGCGTCAACCGCTCGGCCGAGGCGCTGATGCTGACGCCCACGGTCACGGCCGAAAACATGGTCGAGATCATTCGCGAAGGTCTCGCACTGTATGACAAGTCCGAAGCCGTCTATATCCGCCCGATGTATTGGGGCATCGATGGCGACATGACTTCTTCGGCCATCGCGCCCAAAGCTGATGAAACCGGCTTCTGTGTCTGCCTCGAGGCAATCCCGATGTCGTCCGCGACCGCAACCACGACGCTGACACGCACGCGCTTTCGCCGACCGGTGCTGGAAGATGCTGTAGTGAACGCAAAGGCGGGGTGCCTCTATCCCAACAATGCGCGCATGCTGAAAGAAGCCAAGTCCAAGGGCTTTGGCAACGCGCTGGTGGCCGATGCCCTGGGCAACGTCGCCGAAACCGCCACCGCCAACGTCTTCATGGTCAAGGACGGCGAAGTTTTCACCCCGATCGCCAATGGCACGTTCCTGTCGGGCATCACTCGCGCACGCCATATCAGCAATCTGGCCGCCGAGGGCGTCACCGTGCATGAAACCGTGCTGAGCTTCGATGATTTCCACGCCGCGGACGAGGTGTTCCTGTCGGGCAACATGGCTAAGGTTACACCGGTCACCGCGTTCGACGACACGCAATACCAGGTAGGCCCCGTAACCCGCCGCGTGCGCGAACTCTACTGGGACTGGGCCGCTTCGAACGGATAAGACTTGTTACGAGCGATCAGGCCTTCGGCCATGATCGCGTCAAAGGGAGAAAAGCCAGATGCGCAAATTCCTCGTTGTTCTCGACGACAGCCGCGAATGCCTGAACGCCATGCGTTTTGCCGCGATGCGGGCCTCGCATACCGGCGGAGGGGTCGAGGTTCTGGCCGTGATACCGCCGGATGAATTCAATCACTGGATCGGCGTTGGCGACATCATGCGCGAAGAAGCGCGCGAACGGATCGAAGCGCATTTCGAGGTGTTCGCCAAGTGGATGCGCGACAAGCAGAACATCGATCCCGAGCTGGTGATCCGCGAAGGCGAACCGATCACCGAAATCCTGGCGCAGATCAAGGATGACCCCGAGATCGGCGTGCTGGTTCTGGGCGCCGGAACCGACAAGAAAGGCCCGGGCCCACTTGTTACGCAGATGACCCGCACATCGGGTTCATTGCCGGTTCCGATCACGATCGTGCCGGGTGACATGTCCAAGGAACGGCTCGAAGCCATCACCTGACGAATACCTTAGAATCGTTCCAAACCTTGACTTCGCAAGCCGCGAGGCGCATATCGGAACACGAAACGAAAGGTGCGCGCCACATGTTTATTCAAACCGAATCCACCCCGAACCCCGCAACCTTGAAATTCCTGCCGGGCCAGACTGTACTAGAGGCCGGTACGGCAGATTTCCCGGACGCTGTTGGCAAAGATGTTTCGCCGCTCGCCGCGCGGGTTTTCTCGGTTGACGGGGTCAAGGGCGTTTTCCTTGGCAATGACTTCGTCACCGTGACGAAAACCGACGCGGTCGAATGGGACCATATCAAGCCCGCCATTCTGGGCGCTATTATGGAACATTTCCAATCCGGCCAGCCGGTTATGGCGGAAGGCGCCGAAGCGTCGAGCGGGCACACCGAAAACGATGGCCCGGATAGCGCGATCGTCAACCAGATCAAGGTGTTGCTCGATACGCGCGTGCGCCCCGCCGTGGCTCAGGACGGCGGTGACATCACCTTTCACGGGTTTGAAAAAGGCATTGTATACCTGCACATGCAGGGTGCCTGCGCCGGCTGCCCCTCGTCCACTCTGACGTTGAAGATGGGCATCGAGAACCTGCTGCGCCACTATATCCCCGAGGTTACCGAGGTACGCCCGGTTGCCGTCTGACACCTGCGTTCTGGGATTTGACACATCGGCCGCGCATTGCGCGGCCGCTTTGCTATGCGGCGAGCAGATCATCGCCAGCCGTGCCGCCGAAATGGGGCGCGGACAGGCAGAGCATCTGTTCCCGATGCTTGAGGCCGTACTCGCTGACGGCGGCAAGAGCTGGAGCGATCTTCACGCGATCGGCGTTGGCATCGGGCCCGGCAATTTCACTGGCATCCGCATTTCCGTCGCCGCCGCGCGTGGCCTCGCCCTGGCGCTTGGCATTCCGGCGCGCGGGATCAACAGCTTCGACGCCACCCAGATCGACTACGACGACCCGATCGTCGCCATCGTCCCTGCCCCGCGCGATCAGTTTTATGCTCGCCTGGCCGGAAAGCCCGGGCAACTGGTCGGCAAGGCGGAACTGGCCGAGTACGCACAACCGGTTCTTCCCCCCCCCGCCCCCGGGCTTCTGGCAAGGAACATTGCCCGCCTGGCGTCACAGGGACACGGCATCATCCCCCCGGCCCCGCTTTACATCCGGCCCGCCGATGCTGCCCCTTCGCGCGAGGCCCCACCGGTAATACTGGCCAATGATACCTGACGCCCTGTCCCGCCTCTATGCACGCGCCTTCCCCGAGAGCCGACCCTGGAGCGCGGACGAGTTCCGGTCCCTGCTGAATGATCCCCACGTGTTTCTTGAGGTGCGCGGCGCCGCCTTCGCGCTTGGCCGCGTCATCGCGGACGAAGCCGAGCTTCTGACGATCGCGACCGCCCCCGATTACCGCCGGCAGGGCCTCGCCCGGGCTTGCCTGTCGGCATTCGAAGATACCGCAGGCGCCCGCGGCGCCAGCACGGCCTTCCTGGAGGTCGCGGCTGACAATACCGCCGCACACCTGCTTTATGAAACGCAAGGTTACGCCATAGTCGCGCGCCGTCCCGGGTATTATCACCGCGCAAACGGGGCGGCGGCCGACGCGTTGATCATGCGCCGATCATTCGACGCTTGACCTTTCGTCACCCGTCCAGGCCGGACGCTCCCATGCACTTACAGGTTGACGCACCGGTGTGACTGCGTCCTAAATTGCTCTTGATCGCACGTGATCTGCTCGTTTGCGCGACATGGCAAGGCCGCACAGAAGCCAGTCCTGTCCACCTTACCAACTGGGAGAAAACCATGACCTTCGTACACAAGTTTCTGAGCACCGCCGCGGCCCTTGCGCTGTCAGCTGGCGCCGCCCTGTCAGAACCGGCCCTGATCTTCGATCTGGGTGGCAAGTTCGACAAGTCGTTCAACGAAGCCGCCTTCAATGGCGCCAAACGCTGGGCGGATGAATCGGGCGGCACATTCCGCGAAATCGAGCTTCAGTCCGAAGCCCAGCGCGAACAGGCGCTTCGCCGTTTCGCCGAAGCCGGCGCCAATCCGATCGTCATGACCGGCTTTGCCTTCGGCAACGTCCTCGGCGAAGTGGCGCCGGACTATCCCGACACCAAGTTCGCCATCATCGACATGGTGGTCGATGCGCCGAATGTCCGCTCAGTCGTCTTCAACGAGCACGAAGGCTCATACCTCGTCGGCATGATGGCCGCGATGGCATCGACATCCGGCACGGTGGGCTTTATCGGTGGCATGGATATCCCGCTGATCCGCAAATTCGCCTGCGGTTACGTGCAGGGCGTCAAGGCGGTGAACCCCGATGCGACCGTGATCCAGAACATGACAGGCACGACGCCCGCAGCATGGAATGACCCGGTGAAAGGTTCGGAACTCACCAAGGCGCAGATTAGCCAGGGGGCGGACGTGGTTTACGCAGCGGCGGGCGGCACCGGTGTCGGCGTTCTGCAGACCGCAGCCGATGAAAACATCCTGTCGATCGGCGTAGACAGCAACCAGAACTACATGCACCCGGGCAAGGTTCTGACCTCGATGATGAAGCGCGTCGACAATGCTGTGTACGAGGCCATGAAGATGGGCGAGAACCTTGAAACCGGCTTCAATGTGATGGGCGTTGCAAATGGCGGCATCGATTATGCTATGGACGAACATAACGCGCCCCTCGTCTCGGACGAGATGAAGGCGGCGGTGGATGGCGCCAAGGACCAGATCGCCAGCGGCGCACTTGCCGTGCATGATTACATGTCCGACAACGCCTGCCCGGTCGAGTAAGAGAACCGATGCAGGGGGGCAAAGAGAAGGGGCGGCAGGATACTGCCGCCCCGGCCATCGAGCTTCGCGGTATCTCCAAGGCCTTCGGCGCAGTTCAGGCCAACAAGGACATTTCAATCTCTGTCCAGCCCGGCACGATCCACGGGATCATCGGTGAAAACGGCGCCGGCAAGTCGACCCTGATGTCGATCCTCTACGGCTTCTACAAGGCCGATGCAGGCGAGATATTCATCCGCGGCAAAAAAGTCCAGATACCCGACAGCCAGGCCGCGATAGCCACAGGCATCGGCATGGTGTTCCAGCACTTCAAACTGGTCGATAACTTCACGGTTCTCGAAAACGTAATTCTTGGCGCCGAGGGTGGCGCGCTGCTGCGCCCGTCTCTGGCCAAGGCCCGCAAGATCCTGACCGAACTGGAAAGGGAATACGAACTGCACGTCGATCCGGACGCGCTGATTTCCGAGATCGGAGTGGGCAAGCAACAGCGCGTGGAAATCCTCAAGGCGCTCTATCGTCAGGCCGATATCCTCATCCTCGACGAACCCACCGGCGTTCTTACGCCCGCCGAGGCGGATCAGCTGTTTCGTATTCTCGACCGGCTGAAAGCCGAGGGAAAGACCATCATCCTGATAACGCACAAACTGCGCGAAATCATGGAAGCCACCGACACGGTCAGCGTTATGCGCCGCGGTGAAATGACGGCAACCGTCAAAACCGCCGAAACCAGCCCGGAGGAATTGGCCGAGTTGATGGTGGGGCGCAAGGTGCTGCTGCGGGTCGACAAGGCTCCCGCCAAGCCGGGCGACAAAATCCTCGAGGTCGAAAACCTTCGCGTGGTCGACGACAAGGGCGTCGCGCGGCTCAAGGGGGTTTCACTGGATGTGTGCGCGGGCGAAATCCTAGGAATTGCCGGGGTCGCTGGCAACGGCCAGTCCGAACTGCTCGAGGTTCTGGGCGGCATGTTGGGCGCGACGGGAACGATCCGCGTGAACGGCCAGCCTCTGCCGCTTGCCGGCAAGGGCGCCGATGGCCGGGCCCGGCGCGCGGCGGGCATCGCCCATGTCCCCGAAGACCGCCAGCGCAAGGGCCTGATCATGGATTTCATGGCTTGGGAGAACATGGCCTTTGGGTATCACCATGACGCGGCCTACCAGTCCAACAGTGTGTTGATGGACAATGGCGCAATCCAGCGCGAAACGGCAGCCAAGATGGAACGCTTCGACGTGCGGCCGCCGGCACCACGGCTTTTCGCCCGCAACTTTTCGGGCGGAAACCAGCAGAAGATCGTTGTCGCCCGCGAGATCGAGCGTAACCCTGATGTGCTACTGGTCGGCCAACCCACACGCGGTGTCGATATTGGCGCGATCGAGTTCATCCACCGCCAGCTCATCGCGCTTCGCGATGCCGGAAAGGCGATTCTTCTCGTGTCCGTCGAACTGGACGAGATCATGTCCCTATCTGATCGGATCGCAGTGATGTTCGATGGCCAGGTCATGGGCGAACGCCTTCCGCATGAAACCAACGAAACCGAACTCGGCCTGCTGATGGCCGGTATCCGCGGGGAGGCCGCCTGATGCAGAAAATGCCGGCATGGGCGGATGCCATCCTGGTGCCACTGATCTCTCTGCTGCTGGCGGCGCTCCTGTCTGGCCTCGTCATTATCGGTATCGGCGAAGATCCGATCGCAGCGTTCAAACTGATGGTCGATGGCGCGTTGATGCGGTCGGCGGGTTGGGGCTACACGCTATATTACGCCACCAACTTCATGTTCACGGGGCTTGCCGTCGCGGTCGCGTTTCACGCACGTATGTTCAACATCGGTGGCGAAGGCCAGGCCATGTTGGGTGGTCTTGGTGTCGCGCTGGCCTGTCTCTACGTCCCCTGGCCCCATTGGAGCCTTGCCATTCTCGGCAGTTGCCTCGCCGCGATGCTCTTCGGAGCCGCCTGGGCACTCATCCCCGCATGGCTCCAGGCCAAGCGCGGTAGCCATATCGTGATCACGACGATCATGTTCAATTTCATCGCCGCCTCGCTTCTGAACTACTTGCTGGTCAATGTGCTCAGGCCACAGGGTGCCATGGATCCCGCAACCGCGAAGTTTCCCGAGCCAACACATTTGCCCACGTTCCGCGATATGTTCTCGACTTCGGAGACGATCCTGTTTCGTGGGTCGCCCGCGAACGTGTCGTTCTTTTTCGCGGTGCTCGCCTGCGTTCTGGTCTGGCTGCTGATCTGGCGCACACGGCTTGGCTATGACATCCGGGCTTTCGGGCATTCGGAACCGGCCGCACAATATGCAGGCATTTCACCTGTCCGTATCACGGTCGTCGCCCTGCTCATCTCAGGTGCGCTGGCCGGCCTGATGGCCGTCAACACCACGCAGGGCGAAGCCGAGCGCCTGATCCTCAATTCAACCGAGGGGGCGGGCTTCATCGGCATCGCCGTGGCGCTCATGGGGCGCTCACATCCCTTGGGCGTTTTTCTTGCCGCGATCCTCTTCGGATTTCTCTACCAGGGTGGCGCGGAGCTGGCGCTCTGGACGAATATCCCACGCGAATTGATCGTGGTGATCCAGGCGCTGGTGATCCTGTTCACCGGTGCCTTGGACAACATGGTGCGCATGCCGCTGGAACGCCTGTTCCTGTCGTTGCGGCGGGAGGGTTAGACCATGGACTTTCTCACGCTCATCGAATTGCTCGACTCGACAGTTCGCAGCGCAACGCCTCTGCTGCTGGCCTGCCTTGCCGGCCTCTACTCGGAACGCGCGGGCATTTTCGATATCGGGCTCGAAGGCAAGATGCTGGCCGCGGCGTTCTTCTCGGCCGCCATTGCCTTCATGACCGGATCGGCCTGGCTTGGCTTGCTTGCCGGAATCGGGGCCTCTCTGGTCCTTTCTGTGATCCATGGGCTTGCATCCATCAACTACCGTGGCAACCAGTTGATCTCAGGTGTCGCGATCAATTTCCTCGCGGCCGGGATGACGGTCCTTGTAGCCGAAGACTGGTTCTCCGAAGGCGGTCGCACACCCTCTCTGGAAGGCAGCGCACGGTTCGGTCCGATCAAACTGCCCTTCGCAGATCAGATCGCCGATACTCCGGTTGTCGGTCCGATCTACGCGGGGCTTCTTTCGGGGCATTCAGTGCTCGTCTATGTCGCCTTTGCCATGGTGCCGGTGACATGGTGGGTGCTTTATCGGTCGCGGTTCGGACTACGCCTGCGGGCCGTAGGCGAAGCCCCCGAAGCCGTTGACACAGCCGGGGTATCGGTAATCCGGCTTCGCTATAGCGCCGTGATCATTTGCGGTGTGCTTTGCGGGGTGGCCGGAGCCTACCTTGCCACCGGGCTGCAAGCGAACTTTACCAAGGACATGACCGCGAACCGCGGCTTCATCGCGCTGGCTGCGCTGATCTTTGCCAAATGGCGCCCCTGGTACGCCCTGGCCGCCTGCCTGCTGTTCGGGTTTCTGTTCGCGATCGAGACACGGTTCCAGAATATCGCGCTTTTCGGCGTTCCGCTTCCGCTGCAACTGGTGCAAGCGCTTCCTTACATCCTGACGGTAGTGATTCTCGCCGGTTTCGTCGGCAAAGCCATTCCACCGCGCGCTGGAGGCGAAGCCTACGTCAAGGAAAGGTAGACGGCGGCAAGGCAAATATTCATATTTGCGGATATTTTAGCGGGGATGTGCCAAAATGCCCCGTTCTGACGCTTGCATTGGACTTACAACCGGCGCTAGCTACATCCATGCAGATCTACCTTCCCATAGCCGAAGTCTCGGTCAACGCCTTCCTGCTGCTTGGTCTTGGTGGACTTGTCGGCGTCTTGTCCGGCATGTTCGGCGTGGGCGGTGGGTTTCTCATGACGCCGTTGCTGTTCTTCATCGGCATCCCCCCTGCCGTCGCAGTTGCCACCGAAGCCAACCAAATCGTGGCGTCGTCCTTCTCTGGGGTGCTTGCGCATCTCAGGCGAAAAACCGTCGACCTGAAGATGGGAACGGTTTTGTTGATCGGTGGTCTAATGGGCGCGGCGCTCGGGGTTTTGCTGTTCAATTACCTCAAATCGCTCGGACAGGTCGATCTGCTCGTGCGGCTTTGCTATGTTGTCTTTCTTGGGGTCATCGGCGCGCTGATGTTCGTCGAAAGCCTCAACGCCATTCGCAGGGCCCGCAAGGCCACGACTGCCTCTGTACCCAAGAGGCGGCAGCGCAGCTGGGTTCATGCGATGCCGTTCAAAATGCGGTTCCGCACCTCCGGGCTATACATTTCCGTCATCCCGCCGCTTCTCGTTGGTCTGTCGGTGGGCGTTCTGGCGGCCATCATGGGGGTGGGCGGTGGCTTCATCATGGTGCCGGCCATGATCTACCTGCTGGGCATGCCCACCAAGGTGGTTGTCGGCACCTCTCTGTTTCAGATCATCTTCGTGACAGCATTCACCACGATGCTGCACGCCACCACGAACTATACCGTCGACATGGCGCTTGCCGTTCTACTTCTGATCGGCGGCGTTATCGGTGCTCAGATCGGCACACGGATCGGCGTCAAAATGAAGGCCGAGCAACTTCGGATTCTTCTGGCCATGATGGTTTTGGCCGTATGCGCGAAACTGGCGCTTGACCTACTGTGGCAACCCAACGAGCTCTATTCGATCGGCGCGGCGGGAGGGCACTGATGCGGTTCCTGCTTGCCATATTCGCCCTCGTTGCCGCGTCGATGGCAACCGCCAAGGAAGAGGTTGTTCTGGGTCTCAGTCAGAACCGGGTTGCGATCACCGCAAACTTCGATGGTTCTGAAATCCTTATTTTCGGTGCGGTCAAACGCGAAACCCCCCTGCCCGGCGGATCATCTCTCGGCGTAGTAGTTGCTGTCGAGGGTCCCTCGGTCCCCCTGACAGTTCGGCGCAAGGAAAAAAAGTTCGGCATCTGGATCAACACCGACGCGCTCGAGATCGACTCGGCGCCGGCATTCTATGCCGTGGCGACAAGCGGTCCGTTCGAAGAGGTTATCAATCAAACCGAGGACCTGCGCCACCACGTGTCGATCCCTCGATCCATTCGCTCAGTTGGTGCACCTGCGAATATCAAGAATGTCGAGGAATTCACAGAAGCCGTTATCCGCATTCGCAAGAATAACGGCCTCTACCAGACACTTGAGGGAGCGGTTGAAGTGGATCAGGAAACCCTGTTTAAAACTTCGATCGCCCTGCCATCGAACCTGACAGAGGGCAAGTACAAGACCCGTGTCTTCCTGACGCGCAATGGCGAAGTCGTCTCGAATTACGAAACCCAGATCGATGTGCAAAAGGTCGGTCTCGAGCGGTTCCTGTTCAACCTCTCGCGCGAGAACCCCCTGGTTTACGGCCTCATGTCCCTCGCCATCGCGATCGCGGCCGGTTGGGGTGCATCAGCGATCTTCCGGGTATTTCGCCAGGCGTGATCCCTCAGACCTCGGTCGCTTCCAGTTCAAGTGGCATTGCAGGCGCGGCAAGATCCGCCGTGGTGAGCGGCTGCGTGGGCTTTGCCAGACGGTTGCGGACGACCCAATACAGGCGCTCCTGCGCACGGGTTATCGCCACATACGCCAATCTTTTCCAAAGTGGCTGCCCTGCTTCCACCCGGCCCATTTTAGCAGCAACGTAAAGATCGGGCGCAAACACCTGAACGTTCTCCCATTGTGAGCCTTGCGCCTTGTGAATCGTCACCGCGGCGCCGTGCAGGAATGTTGCACCCATGCGGGCGGCAAACGGGATGAACGGCTCTTCCTCATCCGGTTTCTCGATCTTCACGATCGACGCGGCCGATACCTGCGGATCCGGTGCTCCGATCACGTGCAAACGTGAGAAACCCGGCTTGCGCCCCGGCCCCAAATACACCACCTGCGCGCCCTTGATCAGGCCCCGGGCCTCGAGATCGAGGCGGCGCTTGCGGTGCTTGAGCGGCAATTCGATACCGTCGCAGATCAGCGGCTCGCCCGGCAATAACTCGGTTTCGGGGGCGCCATACACCATGCGAAACGCATTGATCAGGCGGATACGGGTGACATTGCGCCAAACCAGCACGGGACTGCGCGCCATCAGGTCGACTTCGACCCTCTGGGCCCAGACGACCCGATCGTCCCGTCGCGCGGTCTCCTCGACCATGGTCTCGAAATCCGCGAACCCAAGCTGCGGATCGGCCAGAGCATGCGCAAGATCCAGAATCGGGCTATCTGCTTCCTGCCGGTGGACCCGGTGCAGAACCAGCTTGGCCTCATCCTTCAACTTGTCGAAAACCATAGCGCCGGATTGATTCACCGGCGCCAACTGCGCCGGGTCTCCGAAGAGGACCAGCGCCGGGAAAATCTCTTGTAGGTCTTCGAACTGCTTGTCGTCCAGCATCGATGCTTCGTCGACAAAACCGATATCCAACGGTTCTTCGCGACGTTTCCAGCCGGTGATGAAGTCCGATCCGCGCAATCCGGCCGCCGCCAGAGCCCCCGGGATCGAGCGGTTGGTCTTGTAGAACGCCTCGGCCCGATCCAGCGCAACGTCGGTCAGCCCCTCGATCTCGGGTCGCTCTCCGTCACCGGCCAACCAGGCCGCGATGCGTTCGTATTCCGGATCATAGACCGGCGTATACAGGATCCGGTGAATGGTCGTGGCTGGTACGCCGCGTGTTCGCAGAACGCTGGCTGCCTTGTTCGTGGGCGCCAAAACGGCCAGTGTTCGCCGATCCTTGCGCCGCCGGCCTTCGTATTCGCCGCTGACGATCTCGACCCCGCTGTCTTCCAGAGCCTTGAACAGCTCGGCCAACAGAAGCGTCTTGCCCGAACCCGCCTTGCCGATCACGGCCACCACGGCACCTTTGCCCTCGCGCGGGGGGACAGCCGTACCCTCTTCCAGATCAACGCCCATCAACTGCAGAACCTCGGCAATTCTGTCAAAGGCTTCGGCTTGATCGTGCGAGAAAGTGAGATTTGCCGCGTTCATGCAGGCAAACTACAACCCACGCCTGACGAGCACAACAAAACCGGTGGTGGTCATGGCGGATGTATCATCAGCTTGCTGGCCGTGCACGGCCTGTTCAATCGAATGCCTACCGGTGCGCCGATAGAGATACCCCGGCCTTGGGATTTCAGATGACAATCAAGCCGCGCGACAGCGCACGTGCAACGGCATTCGTGGTGTTGACTGCGCCCAGCTTGTAACGGGCGGACTCGATATACACTCGCAGAGTATGTTCGGAGATCGAGAGTGTCTCGGCCACTTGCGCGCGACTGTACCCCATCGCCAGCAGCGTCATTGCGTCGATCTCCCGCGGTGACAAAGATTGCGCCAGTTCCGGCGCGCGCTCCGGCTCGAACTCCAGCGCCTTCTGGTTGAAATAATGCGCAATCAGCAAGAAATTGCAGCGATTCCTGCGCATAAAATCGGCCCACTCCTCATCCGAGCACGTGTGATTAAGAGTGAAAAGGGCGAACTGCCCGTTTGGACCCCGGATGGGCACTGAATACCCCTGCGTACCCACGCCATGCGCGATAGCATCGGCCTGAAGCGCCCGTGCCGCCTTGCCACTCCAGTCCAGACGCTTCCAATCCACGGGGTGGAAGCGTTGGAAACAGCCCTGGATCACAGGATCGACGCGCAGGTATTCCTTTTCGTGATATCGGGCAATCCAGGCTTTGGAATGTGTCCCGCACACATAAGGGCTGCTTGAACTGCTGACCCAGTGGTAATTGATGTGATCGATGGAAAAAAAGTCGCGAACTATTTCCGAAATCGACTGAAGCTCGTCAAACTCAGACGCCCGTTCCAAGGCTTCCAGAATCTCGTCCAGAGTTGGCACTTTCGACTGTCGTCTCAACGTCAGCCCCTTCCCCCCTGGATGCGAGTTCAACCGCGGCGACCAGCGACGTATCGTCCAACTGCTCGGCGAGATCGTTCAGACCATTGCAGCGCGCAAACGCTTTCAGATCTTCAAGTACATCCAGTATCCATTCGTATTGCGCCACGATAATCGTCCACCAGTGGTTAATGAAATACTAAAACAACCTTACCACGAATGTATTTTTGTGTGTATTCACGAGATTTCACTCCCCAGAAATGGCGATGGAGAGATTCTCAACACCCTGAAAACAATAGCCGATACAAAAAAATAATCGGCCCGCGAGGCATTGATGGCTCCGCGGGCGATTCGATCTTGAATAGCGCGTTTACTTCTTTCCGGCTTCAACCACGTCCTCAACAGTACGCAGGCCGGTCGTGGGCGCCTGGACCAGGACAGCCATGTTGCCGGGCTTGTGCTCGTTGCGCATCATTTTCATATGCGCCTGCGGAATTTCATCCCACGGGAATACCTCGGACATGCACGGGTCCAACCTGCGTTCGACCATCAGACGATTGGCGGAAGCCGCCTGTTTAAGATGAGCAAAGTGAGAACCCTGTAGGCGCTTCTGGTGCATCCAGATGTACCGCACATCGAAGGTGCAGTTGAAACCTGTTGTGCCCGCGCAAATCACGACCATACCGCCTTTCTTGCAGACGAAACTGGAAACCGGGAAAGTCGCCTCACCGGGGTGTTCGAACACGATGTCGACATTATTGCCCTTGCCGGTGATGTCCCAGATCGCCTTGCCAAACTTGCGAACCTCGTTGAACCACTGTTTGTACTCCTCGGTGTTCACCGTGGGCAGCTGTCCCCAGCAGTTGAAGTCCTTGCGGTTGATCACGCCCTTGGCGCCCAGATCCATGACGAATTCGCGCTTGTCCTCGTCGGAGATTACGCCGATCGCATTGCCGCCGGCTGCGTTGATCAGCTGGATCGCGTAGGAACCAAGTCCACCAGAGGCGCCCCAGACCAGGACGTTCTGGCCCGGTTTGAGTTCGTGCGGGTGGTGGCCAAACAGCATCCGGTAGGCGGTGGCCAGGGTCAGCGTGTAGCAGGCCGACTCTTCCCAGGTCAGGTGCTTCGGCCGCGGTAGAAGCTGCTGCGCCTGCACGCGCGTGAATTGGGCAAAGGATCCGTCATGCGTTTCATATCCCCAGATACGCTGCGTCGGCGAATACATCGGGTCACCGCCATTGCATTCTTCATCGTCGCCATCGTCCTGGTTGCAGTGGATCACAACCTCGTCGCCAACTTTCCAGTTCTTCACCTTGTCACCGACCTTCCAGACGATGCCAGACGCGTCGGAACCGGCGATGTGATAAGGTTGTTTGTGACCATCAAAAGGCGAAATCGGCACACCCAGACCCGCCCAAACACCATTATAGTTGACGCCGGCCGCCATCACGAGAACGAGAACTTCGTGGCTGTCGATCTCCCAGGTATCGACCACCTCGACCTGGAATGACTTATCCGGCTCACCATGACGCTCGCGTCGAATGGCCCAAGCATACATCTGCTTAGGCACGTGGCCCAGGGGCGGCATCTCGCCAATTTCGTACAGGTCCTTTTCAGGCGCTTCATACGCCGCAATCCCGGTTTCGGTATCCAGTGCCATGTCATGCTCCCGTCGTTGTTTTGCCGCGATGCAGAATCACGGCGCTTGAGCATCGAAATATCGGTGTGCGCGAAACAATGCAATGCCGAGAATGCCATTTTTGAAACTTTATAACCTCGCAGTCGCAGAAAAGTCAGTTTTCAGCTTTGGGGAAAAGATGGGCGATCGAGGCGGCGTAGTAATCCAGCAGAGACGCGTCATCGGCATTGGCCTGAAAGCGCCCGTCACGTTCCAGCACGATGTGACGGCGACGGAGGTTCCGAAGGCCGACCTCGACCGCATATTGGCGATCATCGCGGGGGATATGGACATGAGCGTTCGGCAATTGTCTCATCAAAACGTCAACGGCCATTTCCAGCTCTTCGCGCGTCAAAGGGCCTGCGGCCTGCATCAGGGCTGTGGCAACCAGCGGCACCGGCAGCACCGGGACTTCCTCGCCGATACTGGTCATGATCCTTTGTGCCAGGTCTTCGACAAGGTGCTCACCATGGCCGCGGTAGAAGCCCCGCAGCGAAATCGGCGCGCCAAAGCTGACCGCGGCATATCCGAACCTGTGGTACTTGCCGCGCAGACGCAGCCATAGCTGCTTCATCAGGAAGGTGGCGATCAGAGAGATGCGGGCACGGAAACGCCGTTCCCCCGCCTGTCCCGCCGCCACGAGGATGCGGTCTTCGAACACGCGGTCATAGTTCAGCGCCACCGGCACGAAGACAACATCTCGCGCTTCTGCGTCATGACCTTCAACGATGTATTTCAGCAACCCAAGCTTCGGCTCGGCCAGGCCGCCATTCAAAGACAACCCGCCTTCGGGGAAAACCGCCTGCATGACCCCACCATCGGTGGCCAGACGCACATAGCGCGCTAGCACCTTGCGATAGAGTGCGTTGCGCGATTTCCGCCGGATGAAGTAGGCCCCCATGGCCTTGATCAGGCGACTGAGCGGCCAGACCCGCGCCCATTCGCCGACGGCGTAAGATAGCGCACTGCGCTCCGCCGCCAGATATGTGACCAGCACGTAGTCCATGTTCGAGCGGTGGTTCATGACAAAAACTACCGTCGCCTCGGGATCGATCTCGGACAGCTTGGATTCGGCGTAGTGCCCAAGGCGCACGCGGTAGAGCGTGGTGCTGATTAGCTTGGCCAGACGGATCGCCAGACCGAAGTAGAGCGACGCGCTGAAGGAAGGCACGATTTCGCGGGCATAGCGCTGCGCTGTTTCGAAGGCGACGTTCTCGGGCACGCCCTCTTCGCGCGCGTGTGCCGCGATCGCCTTTGACACCTCGGGATCATAAATCAGGCGCTGGATCATGTCGTGTCGGCGGGCCAGCTTGAAGGGCTGGATTGGCCGCTCCAGCCTCGTGTTCAGGCGTGCCACCACACGCTCCATCCGGCGGCGGAAAAACCAGCGGACCGACGGCAGCATGATTTTTTCCAGCGCCGCAAATGCCGCGAAGCACAGGATCACGATCAGAAGCCAAAACGGCATTTGCACGGTACTTGTCATCGTGCCACCGTGGCAGGGTTTTGCACGGTGGTAAATCGCCTCATGCCGCAATGCAGCGAATTGACAGCGCCACAAAATTCCAAGTATCAACATCTGGACGCAACAAAATTGCCCATCCCGATTCACGAGGCCGACCATGTCGCAGACGCAGAAAGACCGCCAGAACAGTGGGGCCGATCGCCAACCCGATCGTCCGTGGATTATCCGCACCTATTCCGGCCATTCGACCGCCAAGGCCTCGAACGAGCTTTACCGGACGAACCTGGCGAAGGGACAGACCGGCCTGTCTGTTGCGTTCGATCTTCCCACGCAGACCGGCTATGACAGCGACCACGTCCTGTCCAAGGGTGAGGTCGGCAAGGTGGGCGTCCCGATCTGCCACCTGGGCGACATGCGCACGCTCTTCGACCAAATCCCGCTGGAACAGATGAACACCTCGATGACGATCAACGCCACGGCGCCTTGGCTGCTGGCGCTTTACGTCGCGGTGGCCGAGGAACAGGGCGCGGATATCTCGAAGCTGCAGGGCACAGTACAAAACGATATCATTAAGGAATACCTAAGCCGCGGTACGTATGTCTGCCCCCCCAAGCCGTCGCTGAAACTGATCGGCGACGTGGCCGAGTATTGCTATTCGAACGTGCCCAAGTGGAACCCGATGAACGTGTGTTCCTATCACCTGCAAGAGGCGGGCGCGACGCCCGAGCAGGAACTGGCCTTTGCGCTGGCCACGGCGATGGCGGTGCTGGACGAGTTGAAGCCCCGCGTCCCGGCCGAGGACTTCCCGGCGCTTTGCGGCCGGATTTCGTTCTTCGTGAACGCGGGCATCCGTTTTGTCACCGAGATGTGCAAGATGCGCGCCTTTGTCGACCTTTGGGACGAGATCCTGCTGGAACGCTATGGCGTTGAGAACCCCAAGTTCCGCCGCTTCCGCTATGGTGTGCAGGTCAACAGCCTGGGCCTGACGGAACAACAGCCTGAAAACAACGTCTACCGCATCCTGATCGAGATGCTGGCGGTGACCCTGTCGAAAAAGGCCCGCGCCCGCGCCGTGCAGCTTCCGGCTTGGAACGAGGCGCTTGGCCTGCCCCGCCCATGGGATCAGCAATGGTCGATGCGGATGCAGCAGATCATGGCCTATGAAACCGACCTTCTGGAATACGAAGACCTGTTCGACAATAACCCTGCGGTCGACGCCAAGGTGGAGGAGTTGAAGACCGGGGCGCGGCACGAACTCGATAATCTCGGTGGCATGGGCGGCGCGATCGCCTCGATCGAATACATGAAATCGCGGCTGGTGGATTCAAACGCAGAACGGCTGAACCGGATCGAGGCCGGGGAAACCGTGGTCGTGGGTGTGAACAAGTGGACCGAGGCCGAACCTAGCCCGCTGATGAGCGCGGATGGCGGCATCCTGACCGTCGACCCGGCGGTCGAGGCCGAGCAGGTCGAGCGACTGAACGCCTGGCGCGACGCGCGCGACGAGGGCGCGGTGCAGCTGGCGCTTGGTGCGCTGCGCGACGCGGCGAAGGCCGGCGAGAACGTGATGCCCGCCTCAATCGCGGCGGCCAAGGCCGGTGCGACGACCGGCGAATGGGCGCAGGTAATGCGCGAGACATTCGGCGAATATCGCGGCCCCACGGGGGTTTCGCGCTCGGTCTCGAACAAGACCGAGGGCCTAGATGAAATCCGCGCCGCCGTCGATGCGGTCAGCGACCGGCTGGGCCGGCGGCTGAAGTTCCTGGTTGGCAAGCCGGGGCTGGATGGCCATTCGAACGGGGCCGAGCAGATCGCTTTCCGCGCGCGCGATTGCGGCATGGATATCGAGTACGAAGGCATCCGCCTGACGCCCGAAGAGATTGTGACCGCGGCCAAGGAGCAGGACGCGCATGTGGTGGGCCTGTCGATCCTGAGTGGCAGTCACATGCCGCTGGTCGAGGAAACCCTGACCCGGATGCGTGACGCGGGTTTGGCCCATGTGCCCGTGATCGTCGGCGGCATCATCCCCGAGGAAGACGCCAAACGCCTGCGCGAATTGGGCGTGGCACAGGTCTATACACCCAAGGATTTCGAGCTGAACACGATCATGATGGATATCGTGGCGCTGGCCGACCCCAAGGTTGCTGCCGCCGAATAAGGACTCTGGCCAATCCCTTGCGAATGGCGCTAGGCTCGGTTCTGGCGCCATTTTCTTTTGCGAGGGAGCATGCCCGAGATCACCATACGCCCGATTGAGCCCGAAGATTACGACGACTGGCGCCGGCTGTGGACGGGGTATCTGGATTTCTACGAAGCCCGCGTCTCTGACGAGGTCTATGACACCACATTCAAGCGTCTGTGCGACAAGGGAAATGCCGATCAGAACGGGTTTCTGGCATTGGCCGATGGGCGGCCCGTGGGCCTCGTGCACTACATCTATCATCCGCATAACTGGCGGGTTGAGGATGTGTGTTACCTGCAGGATCTCTATGCCGATCCCGAGGTGCGAGGCAGCGGCGTGGGCCGCAAACTGATCGAGGCAGTCTATGCCGCGGCGGATGCCAATGGTACGCCGTCTGTCTATTGGCTGACGCAGGACTTCAATGCGACCGCCCGGCAGCTGTATGACCGGGTGGCGCAGCTGACACCGTTCATCAAGTACCAAAGGTAGGATACCGGCATGACGATCCATATCGGCGCGCAACCCGGCGAAATTGCCGAAACCGTATTAATACCCGGCGATCCCCTGCGGGCGAAATGGGCGGCCGAGACGTTCTTGCAGAATGCCGAATGTGTCAATGAAACCCGTGGGATGCTGGGTTTTACCGGCAGCTGGAAAGGCCACAAGGTGACGATCCAGGGCTCGGGTATGGGGATGCCGAGCCTGAGCATCTATGCCAATGAACTCATACGTGATTACGGTGCAAAAACGCTGATCCGGATCGGATCCTGCGGCGCGATGCAGGAAAGTGTCGGCATTCGCGACGTGGTGATCGCGATGACGGCGAGCAGCCTTTCGACACCGTCACGCGGGTTTTTCAAGGAACTGCAATTCGCGCCCTGCGCCGATTACGGGTTGCTGGAACGGGCGGTCGCGGCGGCGCGGGCCAAGGCGGTGACCACGCATGTCGGCGGGATTTATTCGGCGGATGTTTTCTATGACGAACGCCCTGATCTGAATGAACAGATGACCCGTCACGGCATCCTGGCCGTCGAGATGGAGGCGGCTGAACTCTACACAGTGGCCGCGCGGTTCGGGGCGCGGGCGCTGGCGGTGCTGACGGTATCGGACCACCTGCTGACCCACGAGTCCCTGCCAAGCGAAGACCGCGAGCGGAGCTTTGGCGAGATGGTTGAGATTGCGTTGGAGGCGGCCTTTGACTGAACAACTGGCAAAGCGCGACTGGGTCCCGGAAATCAGTGAAACCCGGGTGCAAGGCATCGCCAAACGCGTCGCGGGCGAGGATACGGCGGCGATTGCCGCACGGATCGAGGACCTGGCCCGCGAGAACCGGATTATCCACGAAAAACGTTGCTTCAACCTTAACCCGGCGACCAACGTGATGAACCCGCGCGCCGAGGCGCTGCTCGCCAGCGGAATAGGCACGCGGCCGTCGCTGGGCTATCCGGGTGACAAGTACGAGATGGGCCTGCAGGCGATCGAGGAAATCGAGGTGATCTGCGCCGAGCTTTGTGCCGAGGTGTTTGGCGCAAGATACGCTGAAATCCGCGTGCCCTCGGGGGCGATCGCCAACCTTTACGGGTTCATGGCACTGGCCAAACCTGGCGATCAAATCATTGTTCCGCCTGCAAAAATTGGCGGGCACGTCACACATCACATCGACGGTTGCGCCGGGCTTTACGGGCTTCATAGTCACGAAGCGCCCGTGGACGCGGATGGCTATTCGGTCGATCTCGATGGGCTGGCACAGCTTGCGGACAAGGTGAAACCGAAACTCATCACCATCGGCGGCAGCTTGAACCTTTACGAGCACCCGGTGCGTGAGATCAGGGAAATCGCCGACAGAACAGGCGCTTACGTGCTTTTTGACGCGGCGCATCAATGCGGGATCATCGCCGGGCGGGCCTGGAAAAACCCGCTCGACGAAGGGGCGCATCTGATGACGATGAGCACCTACAAAAGCCTTGGCGGCCCGCCGTCGGGGCTGATCGTCACCAACGAGGGCAAAATTGCCAAGCGATTGGATTCCATCGCTTTTCCGGGGATGACGGCGAACTTCGACGCGGCGAAATCGGCGGCGCTGGCGATGGCGATGCTGGATTGGAAGGATCATGGGCAGGGCTATGCCCAGGCGATGGTGGATACGGCGCAGGCCCTGGCCAAGGCATTGACGGAAAACGGAATTCCGGTTTTCGAGGGGCGCGATGGGCCGACACATAGCCACCAGTTCGCCATCCTGGCCGAAGGGTTCGGCGGGGGACAGACGGCCTCAAAAAAGCTGGAGAAGGCGGGCTTCCTGGCCTGCGGCATTGGCCTGCCCGCGCCAGAAGTTCCAAACGATCTCAATGGCTTACGCATTGGAACGCCGGAAATCGTGCGTTGGGGCATGACCCAAGAGCACATGCCTGAGCTGGCCGTGCGCATCGCCAATGCGCTCCGTTCCAACGCGCCGGAGGGTATGGCGGACGAGACCGCGAAATGGCGCGAGAGCTTCGACAAGCTACACTTCATTCACTCCGGTTAACGCCACCGCACGGTCGAAAATACGGGGGGTGACATGCGTGCACCCCCCGGCTGACATCCGGCTGCCGGGCAAATTGGTTCCAGATGTAACCGAATTTGGTTAACGCCCGTGGCTGCGGTCATAGCCGTTGACGGACGGAGACTCCCAATCTGCGAGCGCACCTTCCGGCGGGGCGAAGACCTCGACCAGCAACGGGTAGCAGGCGGCCGTGTCCGAGCTGTGCTCGGACGAGCAATCACCGCCCGGGCAGGCCGAGAGGGCGCCCAGCAGGTCGATCTCGGCGAAGAACTCAAGGTAATCGCTCGGCCGCACCGGCGAGGCCTTCATGAAATACTGCCCCGTATCACGGGTAAAGCCGGTGCACATGAAGACGTTGAGGACGTCATGCACGTTGGGTTCGGCCTCGGTCAGTATCATACCGGTTTCATCGGCCAGCGCGCGGGTCAGGTTCGAGTGGCAGCAATGGTGATATTGCGTGCCCGACAGGAGATTCCCGGTATAGGGATCGCAGCGCGTGCCGATCACGTCATGGACCGAGCCGCCAAAATCGTCGATGCCATACCATCCCAGCGTGTCTTCGATGATCGTCGCCATCGGGCGCAGCGTGGGGAAAGAGGACCACATCCGCTCTCCCACGCCCAGATGCGTGCCGTGCAGCGCGCGGGACTTGCCCGAGTAGAACCGCTCCGACAGATCATGGGCGTTCCAAAGGTTCAGATCACCCACCTGCGGACCCTCGACCGAGGAGATGCGGAAGAAGTGCCCAGCAGGCACGCGAAAGCATTTCGCGTCGCGCGGTGGCACCAGAACCTCGCCGGTCTTTTGCGATGCGGCCCGGGCGGCGCGGTAGAGCGTAAGGTCGGGCCTGGGCAGCGTGTCGTTCGGATAGCAGATGACGGGGCGGATGGCGCGGCGTTGGGCAGCGTCGGTCGGCTCTTGCATGGGTGGCTCCGAAAAAGCGGTTCGCCCTACCCTTCCCGGTCCCGCGCCCGGGTGCAAGAGGAAGGATCGCCCCCGGGGCAACGGGGTGGGTGGGTGGGCGTTGCCCCGGGGGCGATCCGGCGTATCAGATCACGATGACATCGAGCGGCGGGAAGCCGTTGAAGCCGACGGACGCATAGGACGAGGTATAGGCCCCGCAGTTGCGGATGATCACCTTGTCGCCGGATTTGAGCCCCAGCGGCAGGTCGATCATGCGTTTTTCATAGAGCACGTCGGCGCTGTCGCAGGAAGGACCGGCGAGGATGCAGGGGCCCATGCGTTCGTGATCGCGGTCGGTCAGGAACTGGTAGCGGATCGCCTCGTCCATGGTCTCGGCGAGCCCCGAGAATTTGCCGATGTCGAGATAGACCCAGCGGTGCAGATCATCGGCGGATTTCTTCGCCACCAGCAGCACCTCGGCGGCGATCGCACCGGCCTCGGCCACAAGGCCGCGGCCCGGCTCGGCCATCACCTGCTCGACCGCGCCGAAATAGAGCGAAACGAGTTCCATCACGCGGGCGGCATAGGTTTCCGGGCGGTCGACGGGATCGCCATAGAAGGCCGGGAACCCGCCGCCGATGTTCAGAAGCGTAAGGTCATGCCCGGCGGCGCGAAGCGCGTGCCAGACCGACGCCACCTGCGCCAGAATCGGCGACCACATATCGGCGCGGCGGGTCTGCGATCCCACGTGGAAGCTGAGCCCCACGGGGACAAGACCCAGGGCGCGGGCATGGTTCATCAGGCCCAGAGCCTCGGACGGGGCGCAGCCGAATTTGCGCGTGAGCGGCCAGTCGGCCTCGGACGCCTCGACGATGAGGCGGATGTAGACGCGTGCGCCGGGCGCGTGGGCGGCGATCTTTTCCAGCTCTTCGGTGGCATCGGCGGCGAAAAGGCTCACGCCGGCGTGGTGGGCGAAGGCGATGTCGCCGGGTTTCTTCACGGTGTTGCCAAAGGAGATATGGCCCGGCTCGGCGCCCTGGCTGAGGCAGAGCTCGATCTCGGCGCGCGAGGCGGCGTCGAAGCCCGAGCCGAGTGCAACAAGGGTTTCGATGAAATCGGGCGCCGGGTTGGCCTTGACGGCATAGTGAATATGCGCGCGGCCCAGGCCGGTTTTCAGAGCGTTGTATTGACGGGCAAGTGCGCCACGGTCGAGCACGAGCGTCGGGCGCTCGAAGGAATGCGCGCGGATGAAGGCTTCGGCGGCGGATGGAACAAAGGCGCGCGCGCCGAGGGCGCGGTCGGTCACATGAGCGGTCATGGTCATCTCCAAGAGACCCCGGCGTCTTTCAGCCGGACGGGTTGCAATCAGAGACGTTACCGTCGCTGCATGTGTGCCTGTGAGTACAGAGGCGCGTGCGTTGGCGTCTTGAGCGCGCATTTGGGGCAAGTCGCGAGTCGTTTCAAGAGGGAAAATGACGGCCCGGAAATTTTCTCAGAAATCCGGTGGCGGGCGGTCACGCAGGCATTGACGGGGCGGTTTGCCGTCTTCGGTGATGGTCTCGGCGCCGCAGGTCATGCATTTGTAATACGCGACCTCACCCGAGAGCGGCCCGCGCTGCGCGCGCCAGCGGCAATGGCGGGTTTTCGGATCGCGGAAGGCGAGGATCAGCACGAAAGCGATGACGAGGCCGGCGATGGCAAAGACCATCAGGCGTTCCGCCCCGCAGCCTGCCCCGAGAAGATGCAGCCGCCCAGAAACGTGCCTTCGAGCGCGTTGTAGCCGTGATAGCCGCCCCCGCCGAAGCCCGCGGCCTCGCCCGCCGCATAGAGCCCGTCGAACACCGTGCCGTCGGGGCGCAGGACCTGACTGGCCAGGTTGGTGTGCAGGCCGCCGAGGCTCTTGCGGGTCAGGATGTTGAGCCGCACGGCGATGAGCGGGCCCTCGGCCGGATCGAGGATGCGGTGGGGTTTGGCGGTGCGCACCAGCCGGTCACCGCGATAGGCGCGGGCCTGGCGAATGGCGGTGATCTGCGCATCCTTCGAGAACGGGTTGGCGATCTGGGCATCGCGCGCCTCAACCTGGGCGCGGATCTTCGCGGGGTCGAGCGGCGCGTCGGGGGTGAGCGCGTTCATGCCGGCGACCAGCGTGTCGAGATCGCGCGCCACGACGAAATCCTCGCCTTCGCGCTTGAAGGCTTCGACGGCGCGGGTGGCGCCCTTCGACAGCGTGCGTTCCTTCAGCACCTCCCACATGCTGCCCGAGACGAAATCGGGGTTCTGTTCGCTGCCCGAGAGCGCGAATTCCTTTTCGATGATCTTCTGGGTCAGGATGAACCAGCTGTGCTCATGCCCCGTTTGCAGGATGCGTTTGAGGGTGGCGAGCGTGTCGAACCCCGGCAGGCAGGGCGCCTCCATCCGCTGGCCCAGCGCGTCGAACCACACCGAGGACGGGCCGGGCAGCACGCGGATGCCGTGGCGGGGCCAGATCGGATCCCAGTTCTTAAGGCCTTCGGTATAGTGCCACATGCGGTCTTCGTTGATCGCCCCTGCCCCGGCCCTTTTGGCGATGTCGGCCATCTGGCCGTCGACGTAATCGGGCACGCCGGCGACCATGTGTTTCGGCGCCGGGCCGAGCCTGTCGGAGGGCCAGACGGCGCGGACACGATCGAAATTGCCGCCGATGCCGCCGGTGGTCAGGATCACGTTTTCGGCGTGGAAGGTGAAATCGCCCACCACCTCGCGGTTGGTCGAGGCGCCGCGGCGGGCGTGGTCGATGGCGAGCTGGTCGCCTGAAACGCCGGTCACGCGGCCGTTTTCCACCTCGAGACCGGTGACGCGGTGGCGGAAGGCAAAGCGCAGGAGGCCCGCGGCCTCGGCCTCTTCGGCGAGGCGCACATAGGGCGCAACAATGCCTTCGCCCGCGCCCCAGGTGATATGGAAGCGCGGCACGGAGTTACCGTGTCCATCGGCCAGCGCGCCGCCTCGCTCGGCCCAGCCGACCACGGGAAACCAGCGCATGCCGATGGCGGACAGGTCGGCGCGCATCGCGCCGGCGGCATAGTCGAGATAGGCCTCGGCCCATTTGCGGGGGTTTTCATCCTCGGGCCGGTCGAAGCCTGCGCTGCCGAACCAGTCGATCGCGGCCAGGTCGCGGCTGTCGCGAATGCCCATGCGGCGCTGTTCGGGCGTGTCGACCATGAAGAGGCCGCCAAGCGACCAGAACGCCTGACCGCCCAGCGATTGTTCGCCCTCCTGATCGACGATCAGAACCTTGCGGCCGCGCTTGGTCAGCTCGTGGGCCGCGGCCAGTCCGGCCAACCCACCACCGACAATGATGACATCCTGCTGCATTCCCTCGCCCCTTGTTGCGTTTCCGGCGATTTCCTGCCGAGCCTATGAGCCGAGTTCTGCCTTGTCCAACCCTTCCCAAGGGGCAATGCGCGTCAGAATTTTCCAGCCCGAGGCAAAATCCCGCTTAAGGCGAACTGAAAAACCGGCCAAGTTTAGCCGAGGCACGCATGCGAGCCGGTAGATCGCCCTCAGACTCACACCCGGCATGGTAGACTTCGTTCACTTTCTTTCCCGATTTATTTGAAAAAGGAGGTGTATTCATGAGTCCCAAGAAAACAGGTTCCGAGAAGTACGTCCTGCGTGTGCCGATAGATGCCAGCGGGGTAGAGGATCGATCCGAACTCAAAGCATTGAAGGCCGTTTTTGTTGGCAAAGGCGGCGTTCTGGCCAGCACCGGCGTGAAGCTGGATCGCGACGGGCAAGGCGTGGCCGAGTTCCGGATGGACCGGCCGCATGGCGGCCAGGTGATCCTGGGCCCGCCCGATGCGGATGACGATGAATTGCCAGGATTGCAGACACTTCACGTGGATATCAGCCCGCGGCTTTGGGCCGAGAAGGCGGAGCTGCTGCTGGATCCAGTAATCGTCCACCCGTGGTACTGGCACTGGTGGTTGCGCTGGTGCCGGACGTTCGTGATCCGTGGCAAACTGGTCTGCCCAGACGGCAACCCGGTCCCGGGCGCCGAGGTCTGCGCCTTTGATGTCGATCGGTTCTGGTGGTGGTGCAGCAAGCAGCAGGTTGGCTGCGCCACAACGGACGCGAACGGTAATTTCACCATCAAGTTCCGCTGGTGCTGTGGCTGGTGGCCGTGGTGGTGGTGGCGCCGCAGGGTGTGGCAGGTGGATCCCAAGGTGTTCCGCCTGATCGACGACCTGGTGCGCGACATCCCCGAGATCGTGCCGCTGCCCAAGCCCGACCCGGTGCCCAGTACCGAAGTTCTGGACAGGCTGCTGGCCGATGGCGGCACCATCAAGCGCCCGCCGGAGCCGATTGCGGCGCCCGAGCGGCTGAGCCGGATACGGCCCGACCTGGTGCGCCGGCTGCCGGCGGCGCCGCATCTCGAGGCGCTGCGGATCTGGCCCTGGGTGCCGTGGCATCCCTGGACCGATTGCACGCCCGACATCATCTTCCACTCGACGCAGGATTGCGGCCAGGGCGAAGTGGTGATCCTGGATGAAAGCTGTGGCGACGCGCGCTGGAACATTCCGACGCTGCTGGACGTGACGCTGGTTGCCACGAACGAGGCCTGCTGCGTACAGCTGCCGCCCACGGAATGCGAGGACGAGGAATGCATTGTCCTGACCCATGTCTGCGACGATCTCGTGGCGACGATCGGCGGCAATCTGGGCGCGCAGGCCACGCCCGAAGGCTATCGCAACCCGAGCCCGCCGGCGCCGCCCGCGGGGAGCTATTGGCATGACCGGCCCTATGGCGGGATCGTTCCGATCCGTGGCGTCTGTACCGACTGGTTCGATTACTATGCGTTCGAGTATTCCGGCGATGGCGGCACGACCTGGGCCCCGCTGCCCCCGGCCGCGACGTTGCACATGTCGCGCACCTATTTCGATTTCGGGGGGCCGCCCTGGTTCCAGTCGGTGCCGTTCAACTTTGCCATGGTCGACGGCAAATGGGTCTGCGAGACGCTGGGCCACTGGGAATCGGTCAATGGGCCACGCACCTGGGTCGGCGATCGCACGGTTCTCCTGCGCTGGCAGACGGCGAACCTGTTCTCGGACGGGGTCTATCACCTGCGGCTGAGGGCCTATCGCGAAGCCGGTGGCGCACTGATTGATCTGGGTATTCCCGATCGCTGCACCCATCTGGGCGACAATGACGTCGCGGTGGCGATCGACAACCGGATTGTCGGTCCGGGATCGGGGCATCCGACCTCGCCCAGCCATCCGGTGCCGCCGGGTGGCGTGCATCTGGAAACCACCGAGCCGGACACCGATTTCGTGTCGATCACGCTGGGCGGCGGAACCATCGGCCCCTGCGGGAATATTGATCGCGACGCGATTTCACCGGCCACGCCGCTGGTGATCGAGTTCATGGCCTCGGACAGTTCGGCGCATCTGGCGCGTTATTCGCTGCGGGCGCTGTGGGGCGAGAACAACGCCGTCAACCTGCTGAATGCCGGGACGCTGAGCATGGTTGGCCCGGGGCAGCCCGGCCCGACCTACGGCGCGGCCATCGGCCAAGGCGCGGCGGCACCCAAATGGGAGGGCGGCACCATGCGCCTGACCATCACGGACGGGGAAAAGGCGTTCCCCGAGCCGTGTTGTTACCTGCTCGACCTCTGGGCCTGGAAGCGCACGATCGTGAATTGCGATGAGGACTACAATTATCGCAACCATTCGACGATGACGCTTGCAGTGACCTGACAAAACGGCGACGGGCGGCCCTAGGGCCGCCCGTTGTTTTCAAATCCGGAGTCGATCTCCTGCGCCGGTCCCGAGGGGATCACACTACCCGGTTGACCATCATGCGCTTGATTTCCGCGATCGCCTTTGCCGGGTTCAGCCCCTTGGGGCAGGTCTTGGCGCAGTTCATGATGGTGTGGCAGCGGTAGAGTTTGAACGGATCTTCCAGATCGTCCAGACGTTCGCCCGTGGCCTCGTCGCGGCTGTCGATAATCCAGCGATAGGCATGTAGGAGCGCCGCCGGGCCGAGATACTTGTCGCCGTTCCACCAGTAGCTGGGGCAGGACGTGGAGCACGAGGCGCACATCACGCATTCATAGAGCCCGTCGAGCTTCTTGCGATCCTCGATCGACTGTTTCCACTCTTTCTGCGGGCGGTTCGTCTTGGTCTCCAGCCACGGCATGATGCTGGCATGCTGGGCATAGAAATGGGTGAGGTCCGGGATCAGGTCCTTGACCACCGGCATGTGCGGCAGCGGGTAGATCTTGACCGTGTCGCCCTTGACCTCGTCCATGCCGTAGATGCAGGCCAGCGTGTTGATCCCGTCGATATTCATCGCGCAGGAGCCGCAGATGCCTTCACGGCAGGACCGGCGGAAGGTGAGCGTCGGGTCGATCTTGTTCTTGATGTAGATGAGCCCGTCGAGAACCATCGGCCCGCAATCGTCGAGATCGACGAAATAGGTGTCGAGCCGCGGGTTCTGCCCGTCATCGGGGTTCCAGCGGTAGATCTGGAACTTGCGCAGGTTGATCGCGCCCTCGGGCTTGGGCCATGTCTTGCCCGTGATCATGCGCGAGTTCTTGGGGAGGGTCAGTTGAACCATGGGTCTATCCTCATAGTTTCAGAAGCGTGACGCCGGCGCCTGCGATGCAGGTGACGGCCTCGGGGCGCTGCGCGATCTGGAGCACCATCTGGGTGATTTCGGCCCGCGCGCCGGTGGCGGAACTGCCTGCGATCTGCAGGATTTCCTGGGCGCTGGCCGCGTCGATGATGCAATCGGTGACGGGCGCCGCATCGACGCCCGGGAAGCGTTCGGCCACCACGGAATTGACGGCGCGCTTGGCCTGACCGCGCGCGACATCGTCGGCGGCCTGCTGGGCCACGTCGCAGGCCGCAAGCGCCAGGGGCGCGAGGAGAGCCAGCGCCATCCGCATCAGAAGGTCCGCGCCTTGGGGGCGATTTTCTTGATGCTGATGCCGCCTTCCTTTTCGGTGGTCAGCGGGTCCTTGATGACATCGCGATAGGAAAGCGTGACCTTGGGCCCGTCGACATGGGCGATGGTGTGCACCCGCCAGTTCTTGTCGTCGCGCTCGGTGAAATCCTCGTGCGCGTGGGCGCCGCGGGATTCCTTGCGCGCCTCGGCGCCGACGATGGTGGCCATCGCGTTGGGCATCAGGTTGGTCAGTTCCAGCGTCTCCATCAGGTCCGAGTTCCAGACCAGCGACGTATCGGTGACCTTGAGATCATCCATCTTGGCGGCGATCGCGGTCATCTTCTCGACGCCCTCGGCGAGGGTTTTCGAGGTGCGGAACACGGCGGCATCAGCCTGCATGGTTTTCTGCATTTCAAGCCGCAGGTCGGCCGTGGGGATGGCACCCTTGGCGTGACGCAGCGCATCGAAACGCGCGAAGGCGGCATCGACGCTGGCCTGGTTGAGTTCCGGGTTCGGCGCATCCGGGTCGACCACTTTGCCGGCGCGGATCGCGGCGGCGCGGCCAAAGACCACGAGGTCGATGAGCGAGTTCGAGCCGAGCCGGTTGGCGCCATGCACCGAGGCGCAGCCCGCCTCGCCCACGGCCATCAGGCCGGGCACGACGGCGTTGGGGTCTTTCTTCGTGGGGTTCAGCACCTCGCCCCAGTAGTTGGTGGGGATGCCGCCCATGTTGTAATGCACCGTCGGCAGAACCGGGATCGGTTCCTTGGTGACATCGACGCCGGCGAAGATCTTGGCACTTTCCGAGATGCCCGGCAGGCGTTCGGCCAGCGCCTCGGCCGGCAAGTGGCTGAGGTTGAGGTGGATATGGTCACCCTCGGCGCCCACGCCGCGGCCTTCGCGGATTTCCATGGTCATCGAGCGGCTGACATAGTCGCGCGGTGCGAGGTCTTTATACTGCGGCGCGTAGCGCTCCATGAAGCGCTCGCCCTCGGAATTGGTGAGATAGCCGCCTTCGCCGCGCGCGCCTTCGGTGATCAGGCAGCCCGAGCCATAGATGCCGGTGGGGTGGAACTGCACGAATTCCATGTCCTGCAGCGCGAGGCCCGCGCGGGCCACCATACCGCCACCGTCGCCGGTGCAGGTATGCGCCGAGGTGCAGGAGAAATAGGCGCGGCCATAACCGCCGGTGGCCAGCACGACCATCTTGGCGTTGAAGACATGCATGGTGCCGTCATCGAGCTTCCAGCAGACGACGCCCTGGCACTGGCCATCCTCGCTCATGATCAGGTCGATCGCGAAATACTCGATGTAGAACTCGGCGTTGTTCTTCAGGCTCTGGCCATAGAGCGTGTGCAGGATGGCGTGGCCGGTACGGTCGGCCGCCGCGCAGGTGCGCTGCACCGGCGGGCCTTCGCCAAACTCGGTGGTGTGGCCGCCAAAGGGGCGCTGGTAGATCTTGCCCTCTTCCGTGCGGCTGAACGGCACGCCGTAATGTTCGAGCTCATAGACAGCCTTGGGCGCCTCGCGGGCGAGGTATTCCATCGCGTCGGTATCGCCCAGCCAGTCCGAGCCCTTGACGGTGTCGTACATGTGCCATTGCCAGTGGTCGGGGCCCATGTTGCTGAGCGACGCGGCGATGCCCCCCTGCGCGGCCACGGTGTGCGATCGGGTCGGGAACACCTTGGTCACGCAGGCGGTGCGCAGGCCCTGTTCGGCCATGCCGAGGGTCGCGCGCAGACCGGCGCCGCCGGCACCCACGACGACCACGTCGTAATCATGTGTTTCGTATTCGTAAGCGGCCATTGGTCGTTCCTCAGAGTGCGATTTTGGCGAGCGCGAAAAGCCCGGTGGCGGTGATGGTGTAGGAAAGCCCGATCACCAGCATGATCAGCGCCTTGCGGGTGGTGCCCTGCCAGTAATCCTCGATCATCATCTGGGCGCCCTTCTTGAAGTGCATCATGCCGACATAGAGCGTGAGGCCCGTCAGGATTGCCGGAAAGGGGCGCGCGAAGGCGGCCAGCACCTCTTCGCGGGTACCGCCAAGGGCACCGCCGACGATGAAGATGAAGGTGGGGATCAGGAACGCGAGGCCCACGGCCGACACGGTCATGTACCAGTGATGCTCGGTCCCTGTATGCGAGGCGCCTTTACCTTCGGCGCGTTTGCGGGCTGTAAGGTAGCGCATGGTCTTCTCCTTACACGATCAGAAGGGTGATGACGGTGAGCACGACCGAGCCGACGAGACAGGCCCAGCCGAGTTTTTCCGCCGTGGGGATATCGAGGCCGTGACCGGCATCGAAATAGAGATGCCTGAGCCCGGCCAGGTAGTGATACCAGACACCCAGGACCGAGAGCGACAGCACCAGATCGCCGAACCAGGAGGTCAGCACCGCGTTGGCGGTGGCGAAATATGCCTCGGACGTCGAGGCGGCCAGCAGCCACCAGACAATCAGCACGGCGGCGACAATGAGCGCGTTGCCGGTGATCCGCGTCAGGATCGAGGTGATCGAGGTAAGCTGCGGGCGGTAGATCTGGATATGCGGGCTGAGCGGGCGGTCGACCTGCTTTGTCTCGGCCATGGGCGGTGTCCCCCTAAGAAATCGGATTGCACACGTTGGTATACGTGCGATGCCTAGAGAATGATTAAAACGGATTGCAGGGCAGAGTCACGGGGGAATGACCCGTAACGCGGCGGATTGGCGCGGATTTTTTCCAGAAGCTCGGATTTTGTGATCACGCTACAGCGTTGCGTGATCACACAAATCCACTCAAACGGCGAACAGTCGCGAAAGAGCCGTCGCCACGAACCCTGCGGCACCGGCAGAACACAGGTCCGGCAATCACGAAACGTGATCACAAAAACGCGGCGATAAGACCCGCCAAGATCAAAACGCCGGACAATACCCCGATTTTCCACGGTGTGCCGACGCCGGTTGCCCGCTCGACCCGCAGCGGCACGAGCGCGGCAGGAACAGCGACGCAAAGCCCCGCAACTGCGGCCAGGAGCACCGCCCAAACCTCCCCTGCGCGGATCGGGCCAAGGGCAAGCGCGGCGACGAGAATCGCAACCGCAAACAGCGCTCCTGCAAGTGTCCGGTAAAGGGCGGTCAAAACGAGCAGCAAATGCGTCCCCGGGGGCGCCCCGTCCTTTTCGACGATCTGGGCGTGATAATCGGCAGGCACCGGCCCGAAACCATATTTTGCGCCCATAAGCGCCGCCCCGAGCGCCGCGATCCCCATCAGAATGCTTGAAATGATCACCTCATAATCCCCCTGTGGGGACGCTAGCATGAAACGCTGGGGAAACCTAACGCAGTCACGTCGGCATCAATGCCCAGTAATCGAGATCGAGCAAAACGCCGGGCAGGTATTTGCCGTCGTCGCCCTTGAGCGCGCCGACCGAGCCATCGGAAGTGGCCACGAGGCGAAGACGGATGGCACCAACACCGGGCGCCGATGTCTCAGCCTTGTCGAGCACTTCGGACCACGCCTTGACGGTGAGCCCCGAGAAGCACGGGTTGGCATGCGCGCCGCCGTTGAGGCCCACGATCATCTGCGCGTTGGCCAGCCCGTTGAACGAAAGTGCGCGGGCCATCGAGATGACGTGGCCGCCATAGATCAGGCGCTGGCCATCGGGGCGGAAGGTGGCATCGAAATGCACCTTGGCGGTGTTCTGCCAGAGCCGCGTGGCGATCATGTGCTCGGCCTCTTCAACGGTCACGCCATCGACATGGTCGATGATTTCACCGATGTCGTAGTCGCCCCAGCGGTGCGTCTCGCCGGCCAGGGTGAAATCGTATTTCGAAAAATCGAGCCCTTCGGGGATCGCCAGATCGCTGGCTGCGAGGGTTTGCTTCAACTCGGGGATCACCGTTTCGGGCGCAGGCGCATCGAGATCGTTCTTGCGGACCATGACCCAGCGGACATAGTCCATCACCACCTCGCCCCGCTGGTTCAGGCCCTTTGTGCGGACATAGACGACGCCGGATTTTCCGTTGGAATTCTGTTTGAG
The DNA here is from genome assembly GCF_005434965.1 of Marimonas lutisalis. Taxonomy (GTDB): domain Bacteria; phylum Pseudomonadota; class Alphaproteobacteria; order Rhodobacterales; family Rhodobacteraceae; genus Marimonas_A; species Marimonas_A lutisalis. The sequence continues at coordinate 408,401 of NZ_SKCI01000001.1, read as the reverse complement.
GCCGATCACTTCGCTGGTCGAGCGCAGGGTGTCGCCGGCATAGACCGGTTTCAGCCAGCGGCCCTCGGCATAGCCGAGATTGGCCACCGCGTTGAGCGAGATGTCCGGCACCGTCTTGCCGAACACCACGTGAAAGGCGGCGAGATCGTCGAGCGGGCTGGCCGGCAGGCCGGACGCCCGGGCGAATTCGTCCGAGGAATAGAGCGCGTGGCGCGCCGGGTAGAGCGCGTGGTAAAGCGCGCGTTCACCGCCCGACACGGTGCGGGGCACCGCGTGTTCGATCACGTCGCCAAGGCGGTAGTCTTCGAAAAACCGGCCCGGATTGGTCTTGGCCATGTCGTGTCTCCAGTTGTTCTTGGGATCAGCCGAACGGGTAATAGCCCAGCCAGTTGTGAATGAGGACAATGGCCCCGTAGACGGCGATGGTGCCGACAATGCCGCCGATTTCCTTGCCCATCGGGGCGGGGTCGGGGGCGGCCGGGCGCGGTTCGGCCCGGTTGATCAGGATGACCGAAAGCACCGCCCAGGCCAGCAGCCCGCCAAAGAGCACGAAAGACGGCGTATCGCCGTTGACCAGCAGGTGCGCCACCGCCCATGTCTTGAAGCCGATGAGCTGTGGATGGCGGATGACGCGGGTGATGCGCAGCCGCATGCCCGAAGCGGCGAACAGGTAGACCGAGAGCAGCATCAGGAGGTTGTTGATGCCGGTCATCATCGGGCTGCGACCCCAGAACACCGCCCCGTCGGCCGCGCGGTAGCCGATGATCATCAGCACGATGCTGACCAGCAGCAACAGCGCGATCGGGCCCTTGGCCCGCTCGCCCATGGCGCCGCGCGCCTGGGGCGCGAGGCGTTTGAAAAGATGCGCCGCGGACCAGAGAAGAACACCGAGGATGAGAAGCGTCATGGGATCGTTTCCTTCGCAATGCTTGGTGGGGTGGGCCCCACCCTACAGCGAGGCGATGGCGCTGGCCATGGCGAGGATCTTGCGCGCGGTTTCCACGTGCAGGTTCTCGACGATCTTGCCATCGACAACGGCCACGCCCTGGCCCGAGCGCTCGACCTCCTCGAAGGCTTCGATCTGTCGGCGGGCCAGGTCGATCTCGGCCTCGGAGGGCGAAAACAAGTCGTTCGTCACATCCACCTGCGCGGGGTGAATCAGTGTCTTGCCGTCGAAACCCAGGTCGCGGCCCTGTTCGCATTCGGCGCGCAGGCCCTCTTCGTCCTTGAACTGGTTGTAGACACCATCCACGGCGATCACGCCATGTGCGCGGGCGGCCAGCAGCATCATCTGCAGCGCCGTCATCATCGGCAGGCGGTCGGGCCGCGAACGGCAGTTCAGTTCCTTGGCGAGATCGTTGGTGCCGGCGACAAAGCCCGCGATCTGCGGGTGCGCGGCCACTTCCATCGCGTTCCAGATGCCGTGACAGCTCTCCATCATTGCCCAGATGGGCATATCGCCCACCAGGTCGGCGAGCGCCTGCACGTCGAGTGCATTGTCGACCTTGGGCAGCAGCACCGCATCGGCCTGCATGTTCTTTACCGCCAGCGCATCATCGCGGCCCCATTCGGTATCGAGCGCGTTGATGCGCACGATCTTCGCGCGGTCGCCATAGCCGCCTTCCGCCAGAGCGGCGGCCAGCGTGGCGCGGGCCTCGACCTTGGCGTCGGGGGTCACGGCATCCTCGAGATCGAAGATGATCGCATCGACAGGCAGGCCGCGCGCCTTGTCCAGTGCGCGCTCTTTCGAGCCGGGGATGTAGAGGACGGAACGGTAGGGGCGAACGGTCATGAGTCTCTCCGGTAATATTGTTGCGCGGATAGAGCATTTTTCGCCCGAATTGTTCAAGGGAATTTTCGCCGCAATGCAGAATCCGCGTGAAATTTGAGCGATCGACCGGTGAATTAACCACTCTTTCAGGGGCGCGGCGCAGGTTCAGGGACAGGTCGATGCCGCAGCCGGAAAACCCGGCAGACCCGGCGGCATCGCCGCCTAGACAAGGGTAAAACAATGAAACCTTCGAGCATGACGGCGGCCCTCTGCACGGCCGCGATGATGATCCCGGTGGCCGCGACGGCCCAGGCGCCCAATTGCGCCCCGCGCGACCGGGTGGTGCAACGGCTGGCCGACGGCTATGGCGAAAGCCGCCAGGCGATCGGGCTGGGCGCGAACAACGCGGTGATCGAGGTGTTCGCCAGCCCCGACAACGGTACCTGGACGATCACAGTGACGACGGCGAACGGCATCACCTGTCTTGTCGCAAGCGGACAGGCCTTCGAAACCCTGGCCGAAGCCCTGCCTGCCGGGGGCGAAGACATCTGAGCGGGCAGGCCGTGTCGCGTCGCCCTGGCCTTCTTGAGGCCGTCGTGGGGGCGCTGCCCCCACACCCCCGAGGTATTTGGGGTCAGATGAAGACGGATCCGGGAAAGTGCAGGGCGCCTCGGCGCGCGCAGCGCGGCAAGCCCAGGAGAGCGGCGGCGAGAGGCCGGTTGAGATGGGTCATGTCAGCCCGTCCCAGATCAGTTTGCTGCCGGTCACCGTCAGCAGCACGTAAGTCAGCGCAAAGAACGCACGTTCGGGAATGGCAAAATGCGCCCGCACCCCCAGCCAGGTGCCGAACAGCGCAAAGGGCGCGAGCCACAGATCGGCCCAGAGCGTTTCGGCGGTGAAGATGCCCAGGATGCCATAAGGAATCGCCTTCAACAGGTTGTTGACCCAGAAGACGATCACGGTGGTGGCCTGGTACTCGGTCTTGCCGGGGCGCTTCGACAGCAGGTAGACGGCCGCCGCCGGCCCACCGGCGTGGGCGACGAAACTGGTGAACCCGGCCCCGACCCCGGCGAGCAACCCGCCCCAGAGCGGAAATGGCCGCCGCGCCACCGGGATCAGCCCGGCGCGGCCCGCGATCTGCCAGACCACGAACAGCACCGCGATCGCCCCGATCAGGAGCCGCAGCGTATCGGCATCTGCCACCGTGTAGAAGGCCGCGCCCAGCACCACGCCGGGCACGGACCCGGCGATCAAAACCTTGGCATCATGGGCGCTCCAGCGTTTCCAGTAGGGGCGCAGCGTGGCCAGGTCGATCAGCATCAGCATCGGCAGCATGATCCCGATCGCTGCGCCCGGCTCCATCACCAGCGCCAGAATCGCGGCCGAGGCAAAGGCCGCGCCCGAGCCGAAGCCGCCCTTGGAGATACCTGCGAACATCACCGCCGGCCCGGCGATGGCGAAAAAGCTGAAATCGAGGGGCGACACGCGGCGAGCCTTTCTAAGTTACGGTTTCGCAACCGGTTTAACGGTAAACACCAGGGCGCGATAGCTTCCTGTTCGGATGCGCTGCACTGCAGCACCCTTGCACCGGCGCCGTGTTGGGCGTAGGCAGGCGCGCGATACGGTAACCACGCGGAGAAACTTCCAATGGCCAGACCCAAAATCGCGCTTATCGGCGCAGGTATGATCGGCGGTACGCTTGCCCATATGGCGGCAATGAAGGAACTGGGCGATATCGTCCTCTTTGACATCGCCGAGGGCATTCCCGAAGGCAAGGCGCTCGACATCGCCGAATCCGGCCCCTCGGAAGGCTTTGATGCCGCGCTGAAAGGCACCCAGGATTACGCCGACATCGCCGGCGCCGATGTCTGCATCGTCACCGCGGGCGTCCCGCGCAAGCCGGGGATGAGCCGCGATGACCTGCTGGGCATCAACCTCAAGGTCATGAAATCCGTGGGCGAAGGCATCAAGGAACATGCCCCGAACGCCTTTGTCATCTGCATCACCAACCCGCTCGATGCGATGGTCTGGGCCCTGCGCGAGTTTTCGGGCCTGCCGCACAACATGGTCTGCGGCATGGCCGGCGTTCTGGACAGCGCCCGCTTCCGCCACTTCCTGGCCGAGGAATTCGGCGTGTCGATGCGCGATGTCACCGCGTTTGTGCTGGGTGGCCACGGCGACACCATGGTGCCGCTGACCCGCTATTCGACGGTGGGCGGCATCCCCCTGCCCGATCTCGTGGAGATGGGCTGGACCAGCCAGGAGAAACTGGACGCGATCGTGCAGCGCACCCGTGACGGCGGCGCCGAGATCGTCGGCCTGCTGAAAACCGGCAGCGCTTATTACGCGCCGGCCACCAGCGCCATCGAGATGGCCATCGCCTATCTGAAAGACCAGAAGCGCGTGCTGCCCTGCGCGGCGCATGTCGATGGGCCCTATGGGCTGGATGGCTTCTATGTGGGCGTGCCCACGGTGATCGGCGCCGGCGGTGTCGAGCGCGTGATCGACATCAAGCTGAACAAGGACGAACAGGCCATGTTCAACAAGTCGGTCGATGCGGTCAAAGGCCTGGTCAAGGCCTGCCAGGACATCGACGGCTCGCTGGCCTGATACACGCCGGAACATGATGATCTGAAGGGCGCCTTGCGGGGCGCCCTTTCTTTTTTCGCCTGTCCGCCAAACCCATGCCATATTGCAGCGTATGGTTGCGCGTGAGAACCTGGAGCGTGAAACGCGCCGTACCATTGCAAAAAAGGTCATGATTTCGATGAAAAAGCCCCTTTCCCGCACCCTTGCCACCCTGGCCCTGGCCGCAACGCTTGCCGGCCCGGCCGGAGCCCAGCAAGGCGAACTTGCCTCGGCAGGCCTGACCCAGCGGATCGAAACACTGTCGGCGGACCCGGCCGCGAACGGTTTCGAACTGGGCGCGATGATGGTGCTGCGCGCGGTCGAGAAATCGCTGCAGACGCGATACGACTACGGGCTGGGTGACCGGATGGTAAACCTGCCGCTGCTGCGGCTGAACATGGGGCCGATGCGCAACCCCAACCCGCGCGAGAAAACGCCCGATCTGGTCGCCAGCATGATCGCAACCTTCGTCGAGGACATGGCCGAAGCGCAGAAAGTGCTGGCCCGGGCCGAGCGCGACGGCGTGCAGCCCTTCGAGCTGACGCTGCAGGACATCTGGTTTGACATGGACGGTGACGGCACCCGCAGCGAAGCCGAGTCCGCGATGAAACTGCTGGCCCCGGTGATCCTGGACCGGCGGGTTCGGCGCGAGATGGAAAAGAGCGGGGCGCTGGAGCAGCCGCTGACGATCCGCTTCGACGTGGCCGACCAATCCTGGCTGGCGGCCTATACCCATCTTCTGGCCGGCGTGGGCAATGCCATCCTGGCCTTTGATCCCACCCCGGTGATTGCCAATCTCGATGCGCAGCTGGCCGCGGTGAAGGACGCGCCACGCATCCCCAATTACTGGGACCAGGACGCGGTGAAAGCCGAGATCGAAACGTTGAAGGCTGAGCAAGAGCGCATCAAAGCCCGCTCGCAGGAGCTGCGCGAGATGCAAAAGCCCTTCGATGACCGGATCCGGGCCCTGCGCGACGAGATGCGCAAACCCGAGAACAAGCCGCGCGAGAAACGTGACGCGCTGAACGCGCAGATCAAGGATATCCGCGAGGCGATGCGCCCGCTGACCGACGAGCGCAGCGACCTTGGCCGCCAGTCACGCCTGGCCCGCAATGAGTTGCGTGCCGCCGAATCGAAGCTGGCCCAGACCGAAGAGGAAACGACTGGCCCGAGCCTGGATGACCTGCGCCGGATGTCCAAACAGCTGCTGGACGAGCGCCGCAGCCTTCAAGCCGAGCGCGATAGCCTGAGTGCCCGCAAACAGGAGACTGCTGACCAGCGCCAGGCTGCCACGACCGACGCACAGCGCAAAGCGCTGGATGCCGAACTGGAGAAGCTGACCGCAGCGCTGTCGCAGAACATGGATGCGATTGGCGAAAATATGAAGAAAAGCCGAGACATGCGCCGCGACATGACCCGCGCGCAACTGGACGCGCGGCGTGGCTTCGACCGGCGCAGCATGGTGCGCGACCAGGTGCGCCCGGCGATCGACATCGCCTATCTCGTGCTCGAGTCGCTGGCGCAGAAACCCGACCGCGCGCGGCTTCAGGCGGCGCAGTCGAACTGGCTGAACATGATCGCGCATAACCGCATCTTCTGGCGCGAACTGGCCCGCGAAACCGACAATGACCGCGAATGGATCCCGAACCCCGACCAGCAATCGGCCCTGGGGATCGAGGTGCCCGCGCGCATGGCCGAGGCCTGGCAGAAAATCCTGTCGGATGCCGAGGCGGTGCTGGAAGGCCGGCTGCTCCTGCCGCATCCGCTGATGCCCGATGGCACGGGGATTTCGCTGGCCGCCTATTTCGCCGATCCCGGCCCCATTGATCTGATCGAGTGGATCCACGGCATCGGCGCCTATCCCTATGCCGCGCGCGGTTCGCAGATCACGGCACAAAGCTGGAGCCAGTTTTCGCGGTTTACGCATGGGCGCGCGGGGACGTTCGCGCTTTTCTTCAACTAGGCCAACTGGCCAGAAGCGTGGCAATCGGGCCAGCCCGATTGCCCGCGTAAGCGCGCCGAAGTGCCGCGTCAAAGCCCTGTGCCGTCAGGTCGGGCGGCACATCGGGCAGGACGCGCGCGATCACCGGGGCCGGATCGAAGGGCGTATCGTCATAAAGCCCTAGCGCGCGCAGCCGGGCCAGCGTTTCGCCGTCGAACCCCTGCACCCGGTCATGCAGGGCGCGCGCCGCCGCAGGGTCGGTCGTTTCCAGGCACTCGGCGATCTGGCGCAGGCGGTGGGCCGCGTTCATCTGCGCCAGCGTAGCCTCGTCCTGTTCGCCATAGCGCAGGAGCTTCACCAGCCAGTGCAGCGGCGTCAGCCCGTCGAAATGCAACAGCTCGACCGTATGCGCGCGCAGCGCCGAATGCGCAGGCAGCTTGTCCTGGCCTGCCGCGCGCGGGCGGTGGATGCGAATGTTGTAATCATAACCGGTAGGGGTGAAGGCCTTGCCGGTGGTGTGGCTGCTCATCCCGCCCTCCAGATAGGCCGCCGCCGGGCCATAGAGCGCGCGGTGAAGGCGCGGCGGCACCCGGGCCGGGCGGCGAAAGCCGCCGTCGAAGATAGTTGCCTGCATCGCGCCGGGGTCTTGCACCCGCTCGGCCGGGGGCACCGAAAGATAGCCGAACCCGCGCGGAAAGGCCGCCAGTTCGGCCAGGAAATCGCCGCGCGGGCGCAGGAATTCATCGGCATCGAGATGGATGAGCCAATCGACCCCGGCCCGGCGATAAGCCTGCGTCGCGTTCAGCCCCTGCCGGCGGTTCTGCCCCTCGGGCCGGCCGCGCGCGAGGCTGGCCCAATGCGCGGCATCGCACAGCGTCAGCGTGACCCCGGACAAGCCGCGCAGCCGCGCCGCCGCCGGATCGACCGGATCATCGAGATAGACATGCGCCTCGGACGCGCCGAGGCCGAGGTGATAGGCCACGTTGGCCAGCACCAGGTCGCCCGGTTCGCGCGCGGTCATCACGATGCCCCAGCTGGGTGTGCTCATGCCCTGCCCCCCTGCCCGGCCAGGAAGGTGTAATCAGCAGCATAGAACTCCTCGATCCGCGCGCGGGTCTCCTCGCTCATCGTGATCGGGATCGGGGCAAGTTTCTTTTCCCACCGGCGCGGCACCGCGCGGCTGTCTCCGGTGACGTGGTCGATCCAGTCGAAAACGCGGTCCAGCCCGTCCTCAAGCGCGAAAAGCTCCATCCCCTCGCTCAGGAACTCGACCTGCGGGCGGATGTGGTTGTCGAAGACATAGGGGTTCTTGCCGTAGCGGCGAAAGGTCTTGGTGATCCAGTCGTCGAAAGGCTGAATGTCGAGCCCCTTGCGCTTTTTCACCTGCGCGGCGCGATAGCGGTATTCGCTTTGCAGCCGTGCCAGCGGATCGCGCAGCACGGCGAAGGCATGATCGCAGAAGCCCGGGCGAAACAGCGTGGTATGAACCGCCGCGTGGATATGCTGGGGCGAGCAGGCCGACCAGTCGCCGGGCCGGGTGTGATGCATCGCCACCTCGCCCTTTTCGCGCAGATAGGCCTCGATGCTGGTGCCGCCGGTTTTCGGGATATGGGCAAAGTAGAGAAGCGTCTGGCCAATCCTGGCAAGCGGCATGATTTTCGTCCTGTCACTGGCACCGATGCGGCAAACCGTTTCACAGCATTGCAGGCAAGTCCACCATCGCCCGGGTGATTCTGTTTTTGAAACATGCGGATTCAGGCATGTTTGGATTTGTGATCACACGTTTTCCGGCTGTGATCACAAATTGCGGAAATTTGCCGAAAATCAGCCCGACTTACGAATAAAGCTTAGGTTTGCCGCAACCTTATGCCACTACGCAGGGCAACGTAAATGAAACAGGTGAGCCGATGAATATTCACGAATACCAGGCGAAGGCGCTTCTTCGCCAGTATGGCGCACCGGTCAGTGATGGCCGCGTCGTGACACGGGCCGAAGAGGCCAAAACCGCAGCCGGTGAACTGGATGGCCCGCTCTGGGTGGTCAAGGCGCAGATCCATGCGGGCGGTCGCGGCAAGGGCAGCTTCAAGGAGGCCGACGCCGGCGAAAAGGGAGGCGTGCGGCTGGCCAAGTCGGTGGAAGAGGCCGAGCTGGAGGCCAAGCGCATGCTGGGCCGAACGCTGGTCACCAAGCAGACCGGCCCCGCCGGCAAGCAGGTGAACCGCATCTATATCGAGGACGGCTCGGGCATCGAGAAGGAATTCTACCTCGCCCTGCTGGTCGACCGTCAAACCAGCCGTATTTCCTATGTCGCCTCGACCGAGGGTGGCATGGACATCGAGGAAGTGGCCGAAAGCACGCCCGAGAAAATCCTCAGCTTTTCGGTCGATCCGGCCACCGGGTACCAGCCGTTTCACGGCCGTCGCATCGCCTTCATGCTGGGCCTGACCGGTCCGCAAGTGAAGCAATGCGTGGCGCTGATGGGCACGCTCTACAAGCTCTTCGTGGAAAAAGACATGGAGATGCTTGAGATCAACCCGCTGATCATCACCGACAAGGGCGACCTGAAGTGCCTGGACGCGAAGATGGGCTTTGACGGCAATGCGATCTACCGCCATGCCGACATCGCCGAGTTGCGCGACGTGACCGAGGAAGACCCGAAAGAGCTGGAAGCCTCGAAATACGATCTGAACTACATCGCGCTGGATGGCGAAATCGGCTGCATGGTGAATGGCGCGGGGCTGGCCATGGCGACGATGGACATCATCAAGCTTTACGGGGCCGAGCCGGCCAACTTCCTCGATGTCGGCGGTGGCGCGACCAAGGAGAAAGTGACCGAGGCGTTCAAGATCATCACGAGCGATCCGAACGTCAAAGGCATCCTTGTCAACATCTTCGGCGGCATCATGCGCTGCGACGTGATCGCCGAGGGCGTTGTGGCCGCGGTGAAGGAAGTGGGCCTGAAGGTGCCGCTGGTGGTGCGCCTGGAAGGCACCAACGTGGAAGAAGGCAAGCGGATCATCAACGAGAGCGACGTGGACGTGATTGCCGCGGATGACCTGAAAGATGGCGCGCAGAAAATCGTGAAGGCAGTGAAGGGCTAAGGAAAATGGCAGTTCTCATCGACGAAAATACCAAGGTGATCTGCCAGGGCTTTACCGGCTCGCAGGGCACCTTCCACAGCGAACAGGCCATTGCCTATGGCACCCAGATGGTCGGCGGCGTGACCCCCGGCAAGGGCGGGCAGACGCATCTTGATCTGCCGGTTTTCAACTCGGTCCACGAGGCCAGGCATGTGACCGGGGCGAACGCCACGGTGATCTACGTTCCCCCGCCCTTTGCGGCAGACAGTATCCTCGAGGCGATCGACGCCGAGATGGAAGTGATCGTGGCGATCACCGAGGGCATCCCGGTTCTGGACATGATGAAGGTGAAACGCGCGCTGGAAGACAGCAAATCGGTGCTGATTGGCCCGAATTGCCCGGGCGTGATTACACCGGACGCCTGCAAGATCGGCATCATGCCCGGCCATATTCACAAGCGCGGCAGCGTGGGTGTTGTCTCGCGCTCGGGCACGCTGACCTATGAGGCCGTGAAACAGACGACGGATGTGGGCCTGGGCCAGTCGACCTGCGTGGGTATCGGCGGCGACCCGATCAAAGGAACCGAGCATATCGACGTGCTGGAATGGTTCCTGGCGGATGACGAGACGCAAAGCATCATCATGATCGGTGAAATCGGCGGCAGCGCCGAAGAAGAAGCGGCCCAGTTCCTGAAAGACGAGGCCAAGAAGGGCCGCAAGAAGCCTGTCGCGGGCTTCATCGCCGGCCGCACCGCCCCCCCGGGCCGCCGCATGGGCCACGCCGGCGCCATCGTCGCCGGTGGCAAGGGCGGCGCCGAGGACAAGATCGAAGCCATGCGCAGCGCGGGCATCGTGGTGGCTGAAAGCCCCGCCGGCCTGGGCGAAGCGATGCTGGAGGCCATCGGGTAGTTAAATCGGTTTTCAATTGACGGGAGAGACGACATGGATTTCAAAACGGCAGTCAAAACCTGCCTGACTGAGAAATATGCCACCTTTTCGGGGCGCGCGTCGCGATCCGAATACTGGTGGTTTGCGCTGGCCATGATTATCGGCGCTGTTGTCGTCAGCCTGATCGAAACCGCGATCTTCGGCGCCCCAGCACCCGGGCAGCGGGGCACTCAACCGCTTTCGATGCTCTACTCGCTCGCGCTGATCATACCGATTACGGCTGCGGGCTTCCGCCGACTGCACGACAGCGGACGCCCGGGCTGGTACATCCTGATCCCGCTTGTGATTTCGATATTTCTGAATCTCACGCTTCTTGGCGGTATTTTCGGTGTCGCGCTGATGGAACAGGGTCAGGGCATCGATCCCGATATGGCCGCAGGAGTGGCCCTTGCGGGCGGCATCGGCGCCCTCATCGCCATGCTTCTGATGATCGTTCTCACCATTCTGATGATCTGGTGGCTGACCCGTCCGTCGGACCATGGCGACAACGCCTATGGCCCGCCCCCGGCAGACCAACGGGCGGTCTGACATATGCGTGCAGGGCCTGCGATAAACCCTCGGGCGGATGCGCGAAATCGCATCCCCAGCCGGGTTCTGGCATCGCTTATCCATCACAATGAACACGGTCCCAACCCGGATGAGGTAGTCCAATGACCGAACATTCCCCCAACGACCAATTCAAAGCATCGTCCTTCATGCAAGGGCACAATGCCGAGTATCTGGAGCAGCTTTACGCCCGTTACGCCAACGATCCGGGCGCGGTGGACGAGGCCTGGGCCGCGTTCTTTGCCCAGATGGGCGATGCCGAGACTGACGTGAAGGCCGAAGCGCAGGGCCCCAGCTGGGCGCGCCCCGACTGGCCGCCCGTGCCGCAGGACGACCTGACTGGCGCGCTGACGGGGGACTGGGCGCCGCTGCCCGAAGAGGCCAAATCCGCCGCCGAAAAGATCAAGGGCAAGGCCAGGGAAGCCAAGGTCGAGGTCAGCGATGACGCGATCCGCCAGGCGGTGCTCGACAGTATCCGCGCGCTGATGATCATCCGCGCCTACCGGATCCGCGGCCATCTCGTGGCCGATCTCGACCCGCTGGGCATGCGCAGCCAGACGCCGCACCCCGAGCTCGACCCGAAGGCCTATGGCTTTACCGAGGCCGACATGGACCGGCCGATCTTCATCGACAAGGTGCTTGGGCTCGACTTTGCCACGATGCGGCAGATCATCGACATCGTGAAGCGCACCTATTGCGGCACGTTTGCGCTGCAATACATGCACATCTCGGATCCCGAGCAGGCCGGCTGGCTGAAAGAACGGATCGAGGGTTACGGCAAGGAAATCGCCTTTACCCGCGAGGGCCGGAAGGCGATCCTGAACAAGCTGGTCGAGGCCGAGGGCTTCGAGAAGTTCCTCCATGTGAAATACATGGGGACCAAGCGCTTCGGCCTCGATGGCGGCGAGGCGCTCATTCCCGCGATGGAACAGATCATCAAGCGCGGCGGCAGCCTTGGCGCCAAGGAAATCGTGATCGGCATGCCCCACCGCGGCAGGCTGAGCGTGCTGGCCAACGTGATGGGCAAGCCCTACCGCGCCATCTTCAACGAGTTCCAGGGCGGCAGCTTCAAACCCGAGGACGTGGACGGCTCGGGCGACGTGAAATACCATCTCGGCGCCTCCTCGGACCGCGAGTTCGACGGCAATACCGTGCACCTCAGCCTCACGGCGAACCCCTCGCACCTCGAGGCGGTGAACCCGGTGGTGCTGGGCAAGGTGCGCGCCAAGCAGGACCAGTTGAACGACCCCGACCGCACCGCGGTGATCCCGGTGCTGCTGCACGGCGACGCGGCCTTTGCCGGACAGGGTGTCGTGGCCGAATGTTTCGGGCTTTCGGGGCTCAAGGGACACCGCACCGGCGGCACGATCCATATCATCGTCAACAACCAGATCGGCTTTACCACCGCGCCGCATTTCTCGCGCAGTTCGCCCTATCCGACCGACATCGCGCTGATGGTCGAGGCGCCGATCTTCCACGTCAACGGTGACGATCCCGAAGCCGTGGTGCACGCCGCCAAGGTGGCCACCGAGTTCCGCCAGAAATTCGGCAAGGACGTGGTGATCGACATGTTCTGCTATCGCCGCTTCGGCCATAACGAAGGCGATGAGCCGATGTTCACCAACCCGGTGATGTACAAGAAGATCAAGAGCCACAAGACCACGCTGTCGCTCTATACCGATCGCCTGGTGCAGGATGGCCTGATCCCCGAGGGCGAGATCGAGGACATGAAAGCCGCCTTCCAGGCGCATCTGAACGACGAGTTCGAGGCCGGCAAGGACTTCAAGCCCAACAAGGCCGACTGGCTGGATGGCCGCTGGAGCCACCTGGACCGCCGCAACGAGGAATACCAGCGCGGCGAAACCGCGATCAAACCCGAGACGCTCGCGGAAATCGGCCGTGCGCTCTCGACCGCGCCAGAGGGCTTTCCGCTGCACAAGACCGTGGCGCGGTTGCTGGACGCCAAGAAAGAGATGTTCGAAAGCGGCCAGGGCTTTGACTGGGCCACCGGCGAAGCGCTGGCCTTCGGTTCGCTGATGACCGAGGGCTATCCCGTGCGGCTGGCCGGCCAGGACAGCACCCGCGGCACCTTCAGCCAGCGCCATTCGGGCCTGATCAACCAGGAAACCGAGGAACGCTATTACCCGCTGAACCACATCCGCGAGGGGCAGGCCCAGTACGAGGTCATCGACTCGATGCTCTCGGAATATGCGGTGCTCGGGTTTGAGTATGGCTACTCGCTGGCCGAGCCCAACGCGCTGACCATGTGGGAGGCGCAGTTCGGTGATTTCGCCAACGGCGCGCAGATCATGTTCGACCAGTTCATCAGCTCGGGCGAATCTAAATGGCTGCGCATGTCGGGCCTGACCGTGCTGCTGCCGCATGGCTATGAGGGCCAGGGCCCCGAGCACAGCTCGGCCCGGCTGGAACGCTTCCTGCAGATGTGCGGCGGAGACAACTGGATCGTCGCCAACTGCACCACGCCGGCCAACTATTTCCACATCCTGCGCCGCCAGTTGCATCGTTCGTTCCGCAAACCGCTGATCCTGATGACCCCGAAATCGCTCCTGCGGCACAAGCTCTGCATCTCGGATGCCGATGATTTCACCACCGGATCCAGCTTCCACCGCGTGCTGTGGGATGATGCCGAGAAAGGCCATTCCGACACCAAGCTGAAGAAGGACAAGGATATCCGCCGCGTCGTCATGTGCTCGGGCAAGGTCTATTTCGACCTGCTGGAAGCGCGCGATGCTGCCGGGATTGACGATGTCTACCTCCTGCGGATCGAACAGTTCTATCCCTTCCCGGCGATGAGCCTGGTGAAGGAGCTGGAACGCTTCAAGGGGGCCGAGATGGTCTGGTGCCAGGAAGAGCCCAAGAACCAGGGCGCCTGGAGCTTCATCGAGCCCAACATCGAGTGGGTGCTCGAACGCATCAAGGCCAAGCATACGCGCCCCGTCTATGCCGGGCGCCCCGCCGCAGCCTCGCCCGCCACGGGCCTGGCCAAGCAGCACAAGGCACAACAGGAAGCGCTGGTCAACGACGCGCTCAATCTGGAAGGGAACTGATACATGTCCACCGAAGTCCGCGTGCCCACCCTGGGCGAAAGCGTCACCGAGGCCACCGTCGCAACCTGGTTCAAGAAGCCGGGCGACGCGGTTGCCGTCGATGAAATGCTCTGCGAGCTGGAAACCGACAAGGTGACGGTCGAGGTGCCTTCGCCCGCCGCCGGCACCCTGGGCGAGATCGTCGCCGCCGAGGGCGACACAGTCGGCGTCAACGCTCTCCTGGCCACGATCGCCGAAGGCGGCGCAGCCACGCCCGAAAAACCCAAGGCCGCGGCAAAACCCACCGAAGCGCCTGCACAGTCGGGCGGCAGCGCCGTCGACGTGATGGTGCCCACCCTGGGCGAAAGCGTGACCGAGGCGACCGTTTCGACCTGGTTCAAATCCGTCGGCGACAGCGTCACCCAGGATGAAATGCTCTGCGAGCTGGAAACCGACAAGGTATCGGTCGAAGTGCCCGCGCCTGCCTCGGGCACACTGTCCGAGATCGTCGCCGCCGAAGGCAGCACCGTGCAGGCCAATGGCAAACTGGCGGTGATCAGTGCCGGCGAAGGCGCCGCGACCGCGAGCGCCGCTGCCGCCGCACCGGCGCCGGCCGCCGCGCCGGAAGGCGTGAAGAACGCACCCTCCGCCGAGAAACTGATGGCCGACAAGGGCATCGACCCGGCCAGCGTACAGGGCACCGGCCGCGATGGCCGCATCATGAAGGAAGACGTGCAGAAAGCGGCCACCGCGCCCGCACCTGCCCCGGCCCCAGCCGCCCCGGCGCCGCAGCCCGCGGCCGCGCCGCGCGCGCCCGTGCCCGCCGACGATGCCGCGCGCGAGGAACGGGTGAAAATGACCCGCCTGCGCCAGACCATCGCCCGCCGCCTCAAGGACGCGCAGAACACCGCCGCGATCCTGACCACCTATAACGAGGTCGACATGAGCGCGGTGATGGAGCTGCGCAACACCTACAAGGCCGAGTTCGAGAAGAAACACGGCGTGCGGCTGGGCTTCATGTCCTTCTTCACCAAGGCCTGCGTGCACGCGCTGCGCGAGGTGCCCGAGGTCAACGCCGAGATCGACGGCACCGACATCGTCTACAAGAATTACGTCCACATGGGCGTGGCGGCGGGCACGCCGCAGGGTCTCGTCGTGCCGGTGATCCGCGACGTGCACGAAAAAAGCTTTGCCCAGATCGAGAAGGAAATCGGCGAAAAGGGTCGGCGCGCCCGCGACGGCAAGCTGTCGATGGCGGAAATGCAGGGCGGCACCTTCACGCTGTCGAATGGCGGCGTCTACGGCTCGCTCATGTCCTCGCCCATCCTCAACCCGCCGCAATCGGGCATCCTCGGCATGCACAAGATCCAGGAGCGCCCGGTGGTGGTGAACGGTGAAATCGTGATCCGCCCGATGATGTATCTCGCGCTCAGCTACGATCACCGCATCGTCGACGGCAAGGGCGCGGTTACCTTCCTCGTCCGCGTCAAGGACGCGCTGGAAGACCCGCGCCGGTTGCTGATGGATCTCTGATCCCTTCCTTACGATCCCCCGAGGCTTCATCTGACCGAAAATACCTCAGGGGGTCTGGGGGACAGCGTCCCCCAGGGCCTGCGTGGCCCGAACGCGAACAAACCTGAGTGCGCGAGCACACCAGCAAGCAAAGGACCGAACCCATGGCCCAATATGACGTGATCATCATCGGCGCCGGCCCCGGCGGCTATGTCTGCGCCATCCGCTGCGCCCAGCTGGGGCTCAAGACCGCCGTGGTCGAGGGCCGCGAGGCGCTGGGCGGCACCTGCCTCAACGTGGGCTGCATCCCCTCGAAGGCGCTCTTGCACGCCTCCCACATGCTGCACGAAGCCGAGCACAATTTCGCGGCCATGGGGCTCAAGGGCAAATCGCCTTCGGTCGACTGGAAACAGATGCTCGCCTACAAGGACGAAACCATCGAGCAGAACACCGGCGGCGTGGAATTCCTGTTCAAGAAGAACAAGATCGACTGGATCAGGGGCTGGGCCACGATCCCCGCGCCGGGCAAGGTGCAGGTGGGCGACGACACCCATGAGGCCAAAAACATCGTCATCGCCTCCGGCTCGGAACCCGCCAGCATTCCCGGCGTCGAAATCGACGAAAACACCGTGGTCAGCTCGACCGGCGCGCTGGAACTGCCGAAGGTGCCGAAGAAACTGGTGGTGATCGGCGCCGGCGTGATCGGGCTGGAACTGGGCAGCGTCTATGCCCGGCTGGGATCGGACGTGACCGTGCTGGAATACATGGACGCGATCTGTCCCGGCATGGATGCTGACGTGCAGCGCACGTTCAAGCGCATCCTCGACAAGCAGGGGCTGGAAATCATCACCGGCGCCGCGGTCAAGGGCACCGAGGCGCTCAAGACCAAGGCCAAGGTGACCTACGCGCCGAAAAAGGGCGGCGACGACGTGACCATCGACGCCGATATCGTGCTGGTGGCCACCGGCCGCAAACCCTATTCCGACGGCCTGGGCCTGGATGCGCTGGGCGTGAAGATAACCGAGCGCGGCCAGGTCGCCGTCGATGACAACTGGAAAACCAGCGTTGACGGCATCTATGCGATCGGTGATGTCACCCCCGGCCCGATGCTGGCGCACAAGGCCGAGGACGAGGGCATGGCCGTGGCCGAGGTGCTGGCCGGCCGTCATGGCCACGTCAATTACGGCGTCATCCCCGGCGTCGTCTACACCGCCCCCGAGGTGGCCACCGTCGGCCAGACCGAGGCCGAGCTGAAAGAAGCGGGCCTGAAGCCCAAGATCGGCAAGTTCATGTTCAAGGGCAACGCGCGGGCCAAGGCGGTTTTCCAGAGCGACGGCTTCGTCAAGATCATCGCCCATCCCGAGACCGACCGCATCCTGGGTGCGGCGATCATCGGGCCTGCGGCGGGCGACATGATCCACGAAATCTGCGTGGCGATGGAGTTCGGTGCCTCGGCGCAGGACCTGGCGCTGACCTGCCACGCCCACCCGACTTATTCCGAGGCGGTGCGCGAGGCGGCACTTGCCTGCGGGGACGGTCCGATTCACAGCTGATCGGGCCTTTGCCGGACGGGCACAACACCTTGCGCGGCACGTCCGACGCGCAAGGTGTGCAGGCACGCGGGCCACGCGACCCAAGGGCAGGTGATCCCGATCAAAGACAGGGTGCGATTCAGCCGCTAGTCAAAATGCATGAGCATGCATGACACACGCTTTCCACAGATCGCCCTGCCCGCCCTGCTGCGGATCGTGGGGCTGATCGGGGCGACCCTGGGGTTGTCCGGTGTGGCCCTGGCGACGCTGGTTTACGCCGCGGGCCACGACTTTTCGATCTTCAATACCTATCTCAGCGACATCGGCAACACGCCGAAATGGCCGATGGTGCTGTTCAACACGATGATGCTGATGGCCGCGCCGGTGCGCTACGCCTTTCTGGTTCTCCTGGTCCTGAGCTTTGCGGCCATGGGCGGCGGCAGGGTGATGAGCACCGCGCTGCTCGTTATCGGCGTGCCCGTGGTCTTGGGCAGCGCCGGTATGTCGGCCTTTCCCGCCTCGTCCGACCTCGCGTTGCACGAAGGCTCGGCGATGCTTTACTTCTTTGGCACGGTTGTCCTGCAAACCCTGATCGGGGTTCAGGAAATCCGTCTGCGCCTGCCCTGGCCTCTGGCCATCACGAGCCTGTCGGTGGTGGTCATCTACCTCGTCTTCGCCGTGCTGCTGTCGATGGTGGGGAAGGCGGGCGTCACCCGCTCTACCCCGGTGATCTGGGAGTGGGCGGCTTTTGTCTCGCTCATGGTCTGGCTGATCGTGCACAGCGCCATCCTCGGACGGCGCTGAGCGCCGTCACCACAGCGTCTGTTTCGCCCGGTCCGGATAGGTCGCATCCCACTCCTGTGCGGCGATGTCACCCTCGGTCATCTCGGCGAGGATCTGGCCCAGCGTCGGAAGATCGGCGCTGTCGTCGCGCCCCCACAGACCCGCGCGGATCAGCGATTTGGGACATTGCGAATAGATCTCGGCGATCTCGATCCCGATCACCGTGGCGGGCTGGCGGCCTTTCTGCTCGAACCGCGCGCGCAGCGCTTTGTCATCACTCAGCCAGGCCCGGCCGTTCACACGCACCACGGTGTTTTCCCCGGGCACCATGAACATCAGCGCAATACGCCCATCGCGCACGATATTGCGCAGGCTGTCCAGACGGTTGTTGCCGCGCCAGTCGGGCATCAGAAGCGTCGTGTCATCGAGTTCCTGCACCACGGGCCCGTCATCGCCGCGCGGACTGCCATCGGCGCCTTCGGGACCCACGGTCGAGACGATGCAGAACCGCGAGGCCATGATCCACTGGCGGTAAAGCGGGGTCAGGCGGCGCGCCACCTTCCGCAGGGCCGGCGCACCGGGCTCTCCGTAAAGGGCGTGCAGCTCTTCAAGACTGCTCAACTTTCGGTAGTTCCCCGTCATATCCGGCCTCCCTCATCAGCGCGTTCGAGCCGGTTTCGATCTCGTATTCCAGGTAGCCCATGAAATCGTTCTGGCCCTGGCCCGGTTCGATCCGCGGCAGGAAGTCCACCACCGCCCGGCCCGGTTTGCGCAGCATCGTGCCCTTGGGCCAGAAAAGCCCCGCATTGGTCGCCGTCGGCACGCAGGGCTGCGCCAGCTGGTCGTAAAGAACGTAGGAACCCACCTTGAACGGCCTGTATTCCCCCGGCTTCACCCGTGTGCCCTGCGGATAGATCACGAGCTGCCCCGGCGCCACGCGGCCCGATTTCACATCGGCCATCATCCGCTTGATCGCCGCGCCGCGCTTGCCGCGCGCCACCGGCACGCAGCCCAGCCGCCAGGCGTAGAGCCCGATGATCGGCGTCCACAGCAATTCGCGCTTCATGATGAAACGCGGGCGCGGGACGGCCTGGAAGATGATGATGATATCGAGGAACGACTGGTGCTTGGCCACCACCAGGCATTCTTCATCCGGCACCTCGCCGCGCACCTCCCAGGTGATGCCGACCAGCGCCCAGGCGGTGAAGCGCACCCAGTAGGTATAGGCCTTGCAAGCCGCCAGCGCGCCATTGGGCGACAGCGCCGCCCAGGGCAGGAACACGATGCCCATGAGCAGCATCATCACCGCGTTCGCCACCACGAAGAGGATCGACATGATCCAGCGCCATGCCAGAACCATCAGCTCAGCTCCCTCAATGTGCGCCGCGCCGCGGCCTGGGTGGCGACAAAGCCGACCACAGCCGCCAGCGGCGGGATGATCAGCGGCCAGAGCCAGCCCGGCCCGGTAAAGCCCAGTCCTGTCAGGAAGCCGCCCTCGGCCTGAGCCGCGGGCAACAGCGCCACGGCGATGAGCCCCGCCAGCATTCCGATGCCCGCACCCGAAAGCGCGCGCAGGGTATAGCGGCGCACGAAGGCCTGCGCGATATAGCTGTCGCGCGCGCCCACCAGCCGCAGCACCGCGATCACCTGCGCATTCGCCGCCAGCGCCGCGTTGGCCGCCAGTGTGATCATCGCCGCCATTGCCGCGAAGATCAGCGCAATCGACGTCCACCCGAGCAACCGCAGCCGCGAGGCCGCCTCGACCAGTGGCCGCCGCCAGCGGGTGTGATCATCCAGCACCGCGCCCGGCACCTCGGCCTGAAGCCGCAGGCGCAGGCCCTGCGCATCGAACCCCGGATCGCCCTCGATCACCTCGATCAACTGCGGGATCGGCAGCGTGTCCACGGGCACGTCCGGCCCGAACCACGGCTCCAGCAGGGCGCGCTGCTCGTCATCGCTCAGCGCGCGGGCACTGGCCACGCCGGCGGTGGTCTCCAGCACGCGCAGCGCCGCGGCCGTCTGGTCTGCCATCTGCTCGGCCGGGGCCGAAATGCGCAACGTGGCCGAGCGCGCCAGCTCCTCGCCCCAGCGGTCGGCCAGCCGGCCGGCCGCGAGCGACAACGCCAGCGCGAAAACGGCCAGAAACGCCATGATCGCGGCGGTGATCACCGTCAACCGCGCGGTAAAGCCCGTGGGCGGCACCATCCGGTCGGCCTGCGGGTCGCCCACCAGCATCGACAGCATATCCGACGGCGTGAACTTCACAGGTCCGCCCCCGCCAGTTGCAGCTGCCGGTTGGCGATCCGCAGAACCCGCGCCTGCACCTGGGTTTTCGCCGCCCGGATCAGCGCGAGATCATGCGTGGCGATCATGATTGTCTTACCCATCTTGTTCAGCTCGACCAGCAGACGCAGCAGCCGTTGTGACATCTCCCAATCGACATTACCGGTGGGTTCGTCCGCCAGGATCACGTCGGGCGACATGATCACCGCGCGGGCCAGCGCCGCGCGCTGGCGTTCGCCCCCCGACAGCTCGGGCGGCAGCGCGTCGGCGCGCGACTTAAGCCCCACCCAGCTCAGCAATTCTTTGAGGTTGGCCAGCTCGTCTATCTTCGTGCGGCCCGACACGGTCAGCGGCAGAGCGACGTTGTCGGCCACCGGCAGGTGATCGAGAAACTGCACGTCCTGGTGCACCACCCCGACGCGCCGCCGCGCCATAGCGATGTCATCGCGGGTCATGCCGCGCACATCCCGATCGAACAGCCGCACATGTCCCGCCGTGGGAACAAGTGCACCATAACAAAGCTTCAGGAAAGTCGTCTTGCCCGAACCCGACGGCCCGGTCAGGAAATGGAACGAACCGGGCTGCATGTCGAACGTTATACCGCTCAACAGTTCTCCGCCGCCATAGCTGTAGGCCACGTTGTCCAGCTCGATCACGATTACCGCCCCTATCCCACGCGCCCTGTCGGCCCCCTTTTGCCCCAGCCGCGCGGCACTTTCAATCCGCCTCGCGGTGCGAAATTGGCACGGATGGCGCATTTTCTTTGCGTTTTCCGCGCGAAAGTTTACAAGATGTGGTAATGGATGAGGCATAAGCCGAAAATCGGCGACAGGTGAGATATGCGGTTGATCTGCCCGAATTGCGGGGCACAGTATGAGGTGCCCGACGACGTGATCCCGGAAACGGGACGCGACGTGCAATGCTCGAATTGCGGCGATACCTGGTTCCAGAAGCACCCCAGCCAGGATCAGGACCTGGCCGAGGATCTCGGCCAGCCGCTTGACGAGGCGCATTGGGAGGAAGACGACACCGGCTTCGGCGAGGAAGCGGAACCGGGGCCGGCACCCGAGTACGAACAGGAACCCGCACCGGAACCAGAACCCGAGTACGAACCAGTACCCGCACCGGAACCGGAACCCGAGCCCGAAGCGGAAGACATAGCCGAGGTGGAAGACGAACCCTGGGCCGAGGATACCGAGGACTGGCTGCCCGAAACCGAAACCTGGGACGAAGCCGAAACCGCCGAGTGGGACGAAGAAGAAGCCACCGCCGAGGAACAGCACCCCGAGCCGCAGCCGCGCCCTCTCGACCCCGAGCTGCGCGACGTTCTGCGCGAGGAAGCCGAGCGCGAACGCGAAGCCCGCGCCACCGAAGGTGCCGGCGGACTGGAAACCCAGCCCGATCTCGGGCTCGATGAACCCTCGGACGAGGCCAGCCGCCGAGAGCGTGAGGCCCGCCTGCGCATGGCGCGGATGCGTGGCCTGTCGGAAAAGGAGGCCCTGGCCGCAGCCGGGTTGTCACAGCTGGGTGCGAACAACTCGCGCCGCGACCTGCTGCCCGATATCGAGGAAATCAACTCGACCCTGCGCAAGGAATCCGAGCGCCAGCCAATCCCCGAGACTGACGAGGAAAGCCCCGCCGCTCCGGCACCGCAGAAATCGGGCTTTTCGCGCGGGTTTGCCTTTATCCTGCTGATCGTCGCGCTCTTGCTGGCGGTCTATGTCTTCGCGCCGCGCATCGCGGAGATGGTGCCGCAGCTGAAACCGACGCTTGATGCCTATATCGACATGGTCAACCGCGCCCGCCTGTGGCTGGACGGCCAGATCGCCGGGCTGCTGCAATGGCTTGATGGCATGACCTCCGAGGCGCCTGCGGGCGATGCCCCGGCACAACCCACCGAAGGCGCCACCAGCGGAAGCTGATCCCCGGTGCCTCGCGGATCGATCCGAAAATTGCCGGGTGAGCCGCTTCAGAACCGGTCCAGCAACCGCTTCAGGTAATCGAGTTCGATCGCGGGCCGTTCCGCATCGCCCGAGCGGCGGCGGATCTCGTCCAGCAGGTCACGGGCACGGCGGTAGACATCTTCGCCCTGCAACATTTCGTTTTCCACGCCCGGCGTGCCGCGCTGGTTGCGCCCCAGCGGGTCGGCCCGGTTGCGCCCGGCCAGCGCGTCGGGGTTCTGGCCCTGCTGCTGGCCCTGCTGGTTCTGGCGCTGTTCCTGCGCCATCTGTTCGCCCAGTTCACGCATGCCTTCGCGCAGGTTCTCGATTGCCTCGGCCTGACGGTCGATCGCCTCGGCAAGATCATCTTGGCGCAGCGCCTCTTCGGCGCCATCCATGGCGCGCCCGGCGCGGTCCAGTGCCTCACGCGCGGCATCACCGCCCGGGGTGCCCGCGCCGGGCAGCGCGCCGCGCTGCTGTTCCAGCTGGCGGCGCAGCTGGTTCTGGCGCTCGGCCAGCGACTGGCCCAGATCCTGTGGCTCGCCGCTCTGGCCCGGGCGCGGCCCGCTCTGCTGGCCCTGGCCCTGCCCAGGCTCACCGGCCTGGCCTTCGCCCTGCCCCTGGCCCTGGCCTTCGTGGCTCTGCCCGCGCCCCTGCCCGCCCGAGCGGCCTTCGTTACCCTGGCTTTCGCCGGCATTGGCGCCGGGGTTGAACTGTTCCTGCAGGTCGCGGAAGGCCTGATCGCTCAGCCCCTGCTGCTGGCGCAGCGTATCGGCCAGCCCCTCCATCGCCTGCTGTCCCGGCGACTGGCCCTGCCCGCCCTGGCCCTGCGTCACGCGCATGTTTTCCATCATCCGCTGGAATTCCTCTAGCGCCTGCTGGGCCTCGGCCATGCGGCCCTGCTCCATCAGCTCCTGGATGCGATCCATCATGCGCTGCAGGTCGTCCTGCGTCATCATCATGGTGTTCTCGTCAGGCTGGCCCTGGTCGGGCCGGTCGGTGCCGTCGCCCTGGTTCTGCTGGGCAAACTCGCGCTGCAGCTGTTCCATGTAATCGCGCGTGGCGTCGCGCAACTCATCCATCAACCGGGCAATCTCGGCATCCGAGGCGCCGTTCTTCATCGCCTCGCTCAGCCGCTCCTGCGCCTGTCGCATCCGCTCCAGCGCATCGGCCAGCGTGCCCTCTTCCAGCTTCAGGGCCAGGTCCCACAGCGCCTCGGCGATCTCGGCCTGGGCCTCGTCACTCATGCCATAGGCCGCCGTTGCCTCGATCCGCCGCAGGATGAAGCGCAGCCGCAGGTAATCGGTCTCGTGGTCGAAAAGCCCCTCTTCGGGCTGGTAGGACACCGCGCGCAGCACCTGCGCCACGCGGCCCGCATTGTCACGCGTCCACAGCAGGTCGCGGCGCATCTCGATCACCGCCGCTGCCATCGGATCGAAGAAATGCCGCGCCGCCAGCTCGGTTTCGATCACCGGGCTGGTGCCGGTATTGCCCGCCGCGTCCTCGGCGATCAGTTCGATCTTCACCGGCATGTTGGCCCAAGCGTGCTCACTAAAATCCTCAATCAGCACTTCCTCGAAATCCTCGCGCCCACGCGCCACCGGCATCGGCAGGTCAACCTCGATCGCCGCGCGCGGCTCGGGCTTGGCCGCCAGGCCATAGCGGCGGTCCAGCCGGGCCATATCCAGAGTGATCCGTGCCCGCCCGGCGATCACCTCGTAATCGTCGCGTGCGGCAAAGGGCATGGTGAAGGCCCCGATGGCGCTGGTTTCCGCCGGCCCGGTCGCCTCGATCTCGGGCGCGGCATCGGGGATCAGGGCGACCTCCCAGGCACGCCCTCCCTCGCCTTCGATGGCCAGGCGGCCCGATTGCGCCAGCGTGAAATCCTGCACCGGTTCGGATGGATTTTCCGGCGCCACTGGCCGGTTTGAAACCTCCTCGGTCACGCGCAAGGCCCCGGCCTCGCCGTAAAGGCGCAATGTCACCCGGCTGCCTTGCGGGGCGCGCAACTCGCCTTCGTCGAAATCATTAAGATAGAGAACCGGCAGGCCGGTATAGGCGGGCGGTTCCACCCAGCCTTCCCAAGACGGACCTGCGGCAGCTTGTGCGGCTCCCGCGCCCGGCGCCATGCCGCCTACGCTGCCCACCCGCCAGAGCGAGCCGAAAAGCAGCGCCACCAAGAGAACCAGCATCGCCATGTAGCGCAGGCCAAACGGATCGCGCCGCGACACCCGCAGATCGGGCGCCGGTGCCCGCGCCTGGGCGGCACGTGCGCGCATCCGCGCCTGGTGCGCGGCCCAAACCGCGCGCGAGGCCTCGTCGCCCGCGCCGATGGCCTGGGAATCCAGCATGGTCTGGATCGGACGCCCTTCCATGGTGGCATCCAGCCGCGCCAGCGCCTCGTCCCGGTGGGGCCAGCGAAAGCGCAGCGCGCCGCGGATCAGGAAAAACAACGCCGCCAGGACCAGCGCCGCGCCGACCGCCCAGACGGTCTCAACCGCGACCAGATCCTGCAGACCCAGCATCAGAA
Organism: Marimonas lutisalis; assembly: GCF_005434965.1. Taxonomy (GTDB): domain Bacteria; phylum Pseudomonadota; class Alphaproteobacteria; order Rhodobacterales; family Rhodobacteraceae; genus Marimonas_A; species Marimonas_A lutisalis. Next base: position 383,860 of record NZ_SKCI01000001.1, on the reverse strand, counting down.
GGCCCAGCGCCAGCATCACCACCGACCAGAACGGCCAGAACGCGCGCGTCGCACGCTCGGCCAGCAGGCCGGCATGGGTCAGGCCCAGCGGCCAGCGCAGGCCTTTCAGATCGGCATTTCGGGGCGACGTCGCGATAGCGGGGCTCCTAGGCAGGCGGGCTGCAGGGTTACAGCCATGCCGGGATGCTATCGCGATTCAGCATTTCCTCCAAGGTGGGTCTGGCCCGGATGACGGCGAATTGATCGCCCCGCACCAGCACCTCGGGGATCAGGGGGCGGGAATTGTATTCGCTGGCCATCACCGCGCCATAGGCGCCCGCGCTGCGAAACGCCACCATGTCCCCCGCCTCGACCGCCGCCATGTCGCGGCCGCGCGCGAAGGTATCGCCGGTTTCGCAGACCGGGCCGACGATATCGTATCGCGCACCTTCGGCGCCCGCATGGGGTTCCTTGACCGGCACGATATCGTGATGCGCGTCATACATCGCCGGGCGGATGAGATCGTTCATCGCGGCATCGAGGATCAGGAAATCGCGCCCTTCACCCGATTTCACATAGATCACCCCGGCCACCAGGATACCGGCATTCCCGGCCACCAGGCGGCCCGGCTCGATCTCGATCTCGCAGCCCAGGTGCCCCACGGTTTCCCTGATCAGCGCGCCGTAATCGCTGGGCAGCGGCGGCACTTCGTTCGAGCGGGTATAGGGAATGCCCAGCCCCCCGCCCAGATCCAGCCGGCGGATGTCGTGCCCGTCGGCGCGCAGCGCGTCGGTCAGCTCGGCCACCTTCTGGTAGGCCTGCCGGAACGGCTCCAGGTCGGTCAGCTGGCTGCCGATATGCACGTCGATGCCGACAACCTCCAGCCCCTCCATCGCGGCGGCCTGGCGGTAAACCTCACGCGCGCGGGCGATCGGGATACCGAACTTGTTCTCGCTTTTGCCCGTGGCGATCTTGGCATGGGTTTTGGCGTCCACGTCCGGATTCACCCGCACGGCGATCGGCGCCTTCACCCCCAGCTCCAGTGCCACCGCGTTCAGCGCTTCCATCTCGGGTTCGCTTTCCACGTTGAACTGGCGGATGCCGCCCTCCAGTGCCGTGCGCATTTCCGCGCGCGTCTTGCCGACGCCGGAAAAGACGATCCGCTCGCCCGGCACGCCGGCGGCGCGGGCGCGGGCGTATTCCCCGCCCGAAACCACGTCCATGCCTGCGCCCAGGCCGCCCAGCAGCTTGACGATGGCCAGGTTGCTTGCCGCCTTCATCGCGTAGCAGACCAGGTGTTCAGTGCCTTCCAGCGCCTCGTCGAAAAGGCGGTAATGGCGCTCAAGCGTCGCTGCCGAATAGCAATAGAACGGCGTGCCGACCTCGGCCGCGATCTCGGCGATGGCGACGTCCTCGGCGTAAAGCTCACCGTTGCGATACAGGAAATGATCCATGCGCGGCCCCTTTCATCCGACCCGCGACATAGCCAAACCGCGCGCCCAAGAAAAGCGCCCTTGCCTCAACTTGTGAAAAATTCCCTGCGTGCCGTGCGGCTCAGGGCTTTACGCCCATACCGGCCGGCCCGCGCACGGCCCCGAAGGTGGCGCTGCCCGACACCTTGACCGAAGTCTTGCCGCCACCTTCCTCAGGGGCCTCGGGTTCCCCATCCGCACCGCATGCCGCAACCAGCGCCATCAGCATAAGACCTGCAATCGCTCTCATTTCAGCACCTCTTTCCAGCGCGCGATCTGTTCACGCACCCGCAGCGGCGCCGTGCCGCCATACGAAGTGCGCGACGCCACCGAGTTCTGCACGCCCAGCACACCGAACACGTCGCCGGTGATCGCGCCATGCACCGATTGCATATCCTCAAGGCTCAGGTCAGGCAAATCGCACCCGCGGGATTCCGCCATCGCGACCAGGCTGCCGGTCACGTGATGCGCGTCGCGGAAGGGCATGTTCAATGTCCGCACCAGCCAGTCGGCCAGGTCTGTCGCGGTTGAAAACCCGCTGCCGGCCGCGGCTTCAAGGCTTTCACGGTTGGCCGACATGTCGCGCACCATGCCCTCCATCGCCGCCAGCGCCAGCATCAGGTTGTCGGCGGCGTCGAACACCTGTTCCTTGTCTTCCTGCATGTCCTTGGAATAGGCCAGCGGCAGCCCCTTCATCACCGTCATCAGGGCCACGTTGGCCCCGAAGATGCGGCCGATCTTGGCCCGGATCAGTTCGGCGGCATCGGGGTTCTTCTTCTGCGGCATGATCGACGAGCCGGTCGAGAACCGATCCGACAGCGTGACAAAGCGGAACTGGGCGCTGGACCAGATCACCAGCTCTTCGGCGAAGCGGCTCAGATGCATCGCACAGATGCTGCTTGCCGCCAGGAATTCCAGCGCGAAATCCCGGTCGCTGACCGCATCGAGCGAATTGGCCGCCGGCCGGTCAAAGCCCAACGCCTTTGCCGTCATCTCGCGGTCGATCGGAAAGGACGTGCCGGCCAGCGCCGCGGCGCCCAGGGGGCTTTCGTTCATGCGTGCCCGCGCGTCCGAGAAGCGCGAACGGTCGCGGCCCAGCATCTCGACATAGGCCATCATGTGGTGGCCCCAGGTCACCGGCTGCGCGGTTTGCAAATGGGTAAAGCCGGGCATCACCCAGTCGGCGCCCGCTTCGGCCTGCTCCAGCAGCGCGGCAATCAGCGCCTCGATCCCGGCGATGGCCGCATCGATCTGGTCGCGGACCCACAATTTGAAATCCGTCGCCACCTGGTCGTTGCGGCTCCGCGCGGTGTGCAGCCGGCCCGCTGGCTCACCGATGATTTCCTTCAGCCGCGCCTCGACATTCATGTGAATGTCCTCCAGCGCGGTGGAAAATTCGAAACTGCCCGCCTCGATCTCTGACAAAACGGTGAGCAGCCCTTCCCTCATCGCCTCGGCATCACTATCACTCACGATGCCCGTGGCGGCCAGCATCGCCGCATGGGCCCTTGAGCCGGCAATGTCCTGTGCCGCCATCCGCTGGTCGAACCCGATCGAGGCGTTGATCGCCTCCATGATCGCGTCCGGCCCCGCGGCAAAGCGGCCGCCCCACATGGCATTGGAAGATTGGGCGTTCGAGGATTTATCGGTCATGTCATCTGGCCCATGGAAGGAATAAGAATGTCGCGTTCCGCGCTGATCTATACTGCCCTCGCCGCAATCGCAATTGCCGCCGTCGCCGTCTTTGCCTTGCGCGACCCGGCCCAGCCGATCCCGCCGGCGCTGGAAAACCGCACCGATCTGGAAGATCTGCGCGAAGGCAGCATGAAGAAACTGGCCTTCCATCCCGCGCCGAAACCCGCCGGCACCGCGGCCTATGACACTGCCGAGGGCGGCAAGGCCACGCTGGCCGATCACCAGGGGCGCTATGTTCTTTTGAATTTCTGGGCCACCTGGTGCGCGCCCTGCCGCAAGGAAATGCCGATGCTCGCCGCGCTGCAGGACGAGTTCGGCGGTGACCGCTTCGAAGTACTGACCATCGCCACGGGCCGCAACAATCCCGCGCAAATGCAGAAATTCTTTGACGAGATCGGCGTGACCAACCTGCCACTGCACCGCGACCCCTCTTCGGCACTGGCGCGCGAAATGGGCGTTCTGGGCCTGCCCGTCACGGTGATCCTCGCGCCGGATGGCACGGAAATCGCCCGCATGCTGGGCGATGCGGAATGGGATTCGGACAGTGCCAAGGCGATCATCCGCGCGGTGCTGGACGCCCAAGAACAGGGCTGACGCCGGGCCGGCGACACGGTCGGCGAGAAACGGCTCACTCCGTCGCCACCATGTGCTGAGATTCCGGCCAAAGGCACCGCCCGCAACCATAGCTCCCGCTGAGTGCGTTTGAATTTCCACATTTTTTTTGTGGCATTGTTCGCCAATTGTTTGGGGGGCTGTCTTCAGCCGGATAATTCTGTTTTTCGCCCGACCGGCTTTTTTTCGACCGCGCGTTCATTTCGATTCCGCTGGTGTGTTGGGCCCTGTGTCCGATAACGGACAACACGAACCCACCTGTCAAAACCGTCCCGCGCACTGGGCGGACAATCCTATTTTGAAAAGGAGTTCATCATGGCTAGCGTCGCATTTACCGTCGAAGGCCCGGTTGACACGATCGTAACCGTCACCGAGTTCATCAATCCGTAAACAGGTTTCAGCGAACTGCGGTTCGATGTCTCCGTGGATGAAAGCAGCGGCGTCCAGGCCCACCTACGCGGTCTCTTCTTCGATCTTGCCGATGACAGTCTTGCCAAAGACCTCACCGCCACTGGTGATGATGTCACTGGCCAGGATTTCTCCGCCAACAGCGTGTACGACCTGGGCAACGGCGCCAACATGAACGGCGTGTATACCAAGGGGGGGCAATGGTTTCGACGCCGGTGTTGAATTCGGCACGACACGCATCGGTGAAGACGACGATATCGACTCGACCAGCTTCCCCCTGTCGTCGTCCACCGGGGATCTCAATCTCGACATTCTCAGCGAAATGCGCTTCGGCGTGCGCCTGACATCAGTGGGCGAGGAAGGCTATCGCGACGACAGCCTGAAAATCGTCGGCGATGCGCCCTATATCAACCTGCCGCCCGATGCCTATGACGACGGCACCACCGCTGATGATCGCATCGTGGTCGAAAGCGACGACAGCATCAGCATCGATTTGCTCGCCAATGACGAAGACCGCGATGGCGCGCTCGATCCCGCCAGCCTGACCATCGTGACGAACGGCTCGCTGGGCACGGGCATCGTGAATGCCGGGCAGATCGACTATGCCGCCAATGACGTGGGCGACGATAGCACCGATGATTCCGGCGTCGATCAGATCAGCTACACCGTCGATGATACCGAAGGCGCCACCTCGAACGTTGCCACGGCGTATGTCCACGTGATCGACCCGCTGGTCGAAACCGACAGCGACAGCGCCGATGCCGCCAATGGACAGACCATCACCCTGTCGATGACCACCGAGGACCGCACCTATAACGACGAAAGCGAAGTCGCCGTGGCGATCAATTTCGGCGCGCTTGAACAGCATGACGTCAACGTCTCGTTCGTGATCGACGGTTCAGGCTCGATCACCCCGAGCGAATGGTCTGAACAAATCCAGGCGGTGCAGGACACCATTGACCTTCTGCGCAGCCAGTTCGACGGCACCGGAACTGACGTGGAAATACAGCTGGTAGAGTTCTGGGGCCTTGGCACCGGGAACCCCGCTCCCGACGCGATTCAGGCGACGTATTCTCTTTCCGACGGAGCACTCGATGACGTGACAACCGGCACACCGCTCACAACGCAAAGGCTCGGCGGGACCAACTACGAAGCAGGCCTGCGGATGGCCGAGGATTTCGTCGTGCCGCAAACCGGCGATGAAAACTACATGGTGTTCATCTCGGACGGTGAACCCAATCGCGCTTACCAGTTGGAAACCAATACGGTCACGATTGGGAGCAGCTCCGAGTCTAAATACATCGACGAAGTCCTCGCCATAGAGGGCGCCGGAACGTCGATTATTGCGATTGGTTTCGGCGGCGCCAACGTCGCCCGGCTGAAAGCGACCGACAATACGGGCGGTGCCGAGGTGTATGCTAACGCGTCGCAGCTGGGCACAGCGCTCGGGACATCACCGCTCTTCCCCGCCGACGTGATCGAGTTCTCGCTGACCGTGAATGGCGGCGCGTCCATCGCCGATGTCACCGACCTGGTGCCCACCGGCGGCGGCGATCTGGCCTATACCGGCGATCTGACCGGGCTCGACAACAGCCATGGCGCGACCAACACCGTGGTGGCGACGGCCGGCTTCGATGTCGATGGCGACGGCATCTTCGACGAATGCTGGGTGGCCGAAACCGTGATCGACGGCACCGACGGCTCGGACATCTTCCTCTGGGCCTGACCTGACATCGGCCTGACCTGACACCGGCCTGGCCCGCTTTCCGCTACGTCCCCTTTTGACAAGCGCCCCCCGCCCCCGGTTTAATCCGACGCCAGGGGGGAACAATGCCGCTGTCCATTCTCATACCCATGGTGGTGATCGGCATCGCGGGCATCGCGGTGCTGCTGCATCTCTTGGGCCTGTCGCGCCCGCGCCGCTTTGACGATGAGGCTGCGGCACGCGCGGCCTGGCTGCGCGAATTTCCCGCCAACCCACCTGCCCGCGTGATCCTCTGCCACGACCGCTCGGCCGCGCTGATCGAAACCGTGCAGGGCGCAGGCGTGGTCTGGCCAATGGGTGCCGACAGTACTGCGCGGCCCCTCGCCGGTGCGCGGATCGCGCCGGCTGCGGGCGGCATCATCATCCACCTGCCCGATTTCACCGCCCCGCGCATCCGCCTGCGGCTGGATGCGGACGAAGCCCGCCAATGGCTGAGCAAACTGGAGCAGACTGCATGACCGACCAGATCACATATCCGGACGTGGTGAATTTCGCCGTGCCGCTTTTCATCGCCGCGATCCTGATCGAACTGGCCTGGATCGTGACCAAGAAACGCGGCGGGCGCTATGAAACCCGCGATGCGCTGACCAGCCTGATCATGGGGGCCGGCAACGTCGCCTCGGGCATCGTACTGGGATTCGTCGCCTGGGGGTTCTTCATGGCCCTCTGGGCGATCACGCCGCTTGATCTGGGCACGGCGTGGTGGGTGGTGGTGCTCTGCTTCGTGCTCGACGACCTGCGCTATTACTGGGTGCACCGCTTCGGCCACCGCATCCGCTGGGTCTGGGCCAGCCATGTCAACCACCACTCCAGCCAGCATTACAACCTCACGACCGCGCTGCGCCAGACATGGACCGGCACCTTCACTTTCATGATGGTGGTGCGCGCGCCGCTGATCCTTCTGGGTTTTCACCCGGCGATGGTGCTCTTCGTCGGCGGGCTGAACCTGATCTACCAGTTCTGGATCCATACCGAGGCGATCGGGCGGATGCCGCGGTGGTTCGAATGGCTGATGAACACCCCCAGCCACCACCGCGTGCATCACGGCCGCAATGCGCGCTATCTCGATGCCAACTATGCGGGCGTGTTCATCATCTGGGACAGGCTCTTTGGCACCTTCGTACCCGAACAGGATGACGAAAAGGTCGATTACGGCCTCGTCCACAACCTGGGCACCTTCAACCCGCTGCGCGTGGCCTTCCATGAATGGCTCGCCATCTTCCGCGACATGGCCCAGCCGGGCCTCACCTTGCGGCAGCGCCTCGCCTATGCCGTGGCGCCCCCGGGCTGGAGCCATGACGGCAGCCGCCAGATGACACCCGAGATCAAGGCCGCCCATCTCGCACGTCATCCCGAGGATGCGGGCACGCCCGGCTTCGACTGAACCGTTTGCAGAATGCGTGCCTGCGGCACACTCTTTTCGGTACATTGGGGGTTCCACCCCCAAACCCCCGAGGTATTTCCGGTCAGATGAAGAACGGATTCCCGGCTTCATCTTGCGCAAAATACTCCCGTCGGAGGCGCCAGCGGGTGCGTCAGTGCCCGCCGAGAATACCGGTGCGCACCTGGTAATCGACGGCCAGCGCATAGTCCGGGTCGTCGTCGCTGTCGACGATCAGGTGGCCCGCCTTGGCCAGGAGCCGGTGGCAATCGCGGCTGAGATGGCGCAGCTGCAGGCGCTTGCCGGCGGCCTCGTATTTGCCCGCTACCGCCTCGATCGCCTGCAGCGCGGACTGGTCGACGACCCGGCTGTCGGCGAAATCGACGACGACTTCCTCGGGGTCGTTTTCCACGTCGAACAGCTCTGCAAAGCCATCGGACGATCCGAAGAACAGCGGCCCCTGCACGCGATAGACCTTGGTGCCGTTCTCCTGTTCGTAGATGTCGGCATGGATGCGCCGCGCGTTGTTCCAGGCATAGCTGAGCGCCGAGACGATCACGCCCACCACCACCGCGATGGCCAGGTCATAGGCGACGGTCACCACCGTCACCAGGAGCGTGACGAAGGCGTCGTTCAGCGGTACGCGCGCCAGGATTTTCAGCGAATGCCATGCGAAGGTGCCGATCACCACCATGAACATCACGCCCACCAAGGCCGCCAGCGGGATCTGCTCGATCAGCGGGCTGGCCACCAGGATGAACAGCAGGAGGAAAAGGGCCGCCGCCACACCCGCGATCCGCGTGCGTCCGCCGGATTTCACGTTAATCATCGACTGGCCGATCATCGCGCAGCCACCCATGCCACCGAAAAAACCGGTGACCACGTTGGCGGTGCCCTGGGCCAGGCATTCCTGGCTGGCGCCACCGCGCCGGCCGGTCATCTCGCCGACGAGGTTCAGTGTCAGCAGGCTCTCGATGAGGCCGATCGCGGCCAGGATCACCGCGTAGGGCAGGATGATCTCGAAGGTTTCCCAGTTCAGCGGCACCGCCGGAACGTGGAATGCAGGCAACCCGCCCTTGATCGAGGCCAGGTCGCCCACCCGAGGCACGTCGAGCCCCGTGGCGATCACCACACCCGCGACCACCGCGATACCCGCCAGCGGCGCCGGGATCAGGCGCGTGATGCGCGGCATCACCCAGATCACCGCCATGGTCAGCGCCACCAGCCCCAGCATCATCGCCAGCGGCCCGCCCGAAAGCCATTCGCCCCCCGACATGCCGTGGCCGGTGTTTTCCATGCTGCCCGGCACCTTGAACTGCGTGAGCTGCGCCAGGAAGATCACGATGGCCAGCCCGTTGACGAAGCCCAGCATCACAGGATGCGGGACCAGCCGGATGAACTTGCCCCAGTGCATCGCCCCCGCGATCAGCTGCAATATCCCCATCAGCACCACGGTGGCGAAAAGATATTCCACCCCGTGTTCGGCCACCAGCGCCACCATGACCACGGCGAGCGCGCCCGTCGCGCCCGAGATCATGCCGGGCCGCCCGCCCAGAAGCGCGGTGATGAGACCGACAAGGAAGGCCGCGTAAAGCCCCACCAGCGGATGCACGCCGGCGACGAAGGCGAAGGCCACCGCCTCGGGCACCAGCGCCAGCGCCACCGTCAGCCCCGACAGGATTTCGATCCTGAGCCGCGCAAGGCTGAACGCCTCGTCCGGCATAATTCGCAGATCGGGCATTTCGAAATGCTTGGCAAAGGTGGCCAGGAGGCTGGGTTTCATCGGGTCGTCCTGTTCGTGGTCGCGCGCGGGAAAGGGCGGCATAATCCACCGCGCGGCGTTTGACCACCGTTCAGGTCCGGGATGCTGCCTTGCGTCGCAGGCATGGCGCGCCGGGCCCGCCGGGTTCACCCTTTGCCGGGCTATCGCCACTGTTTTTCGCGAAAAGCGCCCAATTACTGCCCAACAGGCCTGCCATCCACGGCGAGACACGTCAGGAACGCATTTTCATGATCACCCGCGCCTTTGTCTTGTTTCTCACGCTTCTCGCCGGCCCCGCCGCCGCCGGGCAGCTGACGCTCGCGCAGGTCTTCACCGGGCCGGAACATGCCGCGTATTTCGGGTGGAAGATCGGCGTCGACGGGCCGCATGTGATGCTGTCGATGCAGGACTACGATGCCCTCGACAGCCGAAGGCACACCAGCCTCAGGCGCCCCGACATCGCCACCGGCGATCTTGGCGCCCCCGTGCGAAGCCACCCCGAATGGAACCGCAACCGGCTGTACGGCATCCCGTCGGATGGCGGCCGCACATTGCTTTGCGATGCTGCGCGCGACAGCCACGACACCCCGCAACGCAGCCTGCTGATCAATACCCGCACGGGCAAAGAGCTGGCCCGGTTTGAAAACCCCGTGCCCGAGGAACGCTGGCGCGACCGCTTTGCGCGCAGCTGCGCGCTCGGGGGTGACATGGCGGCCATCAGCTATTCCTGGACGGACCGCGAGACCCGGCGGCGCAAGACCGAGTTCCTGCTTTATGACACCGAAACCGGCGCCCTGCGCGACAGGCTGCGCACCCCCGACACCTATGGCGTGATCCTGTTCCGCCGGTCTATCGACATGGATTCACGCCATATCGCGGTGGGCACGACCGGCGTTGACATGAAGACGGGGTATTTCGGCCGCGTCGATCTTTACGACCGCGAAACGCGCACCCATTTGCGCAGTTTTCGTCGTCCGCCCAACGGGATACCCTATAACGACGGGGCCTTTGGCTATAATACGCTGCTCAGGGGCGATCATCTGATCGTAAGTGCCACCTATGACTCGGAGGTTGGGCGCGAAGGCGGCACCGTCTGGATTTTCGATATCGACAGCGGCGAGATCGTGCGGGAAATCACCTCCCCCCTGCGCGCAAAGAACAGCGAGTTCGGGATCGCGCTGGCGTTGTGGAACGGTCGGTTGCTGATCGGGCAGCCGGACGCCCGCGTCGAGGGTAAGCGGGATGCGGGCGCGGTCTGGGTCTTCGACGACGAGACGGGCGATCTGCTGCAGGGGTTGGTCGCGCCGGATATTTCATCCGGTGGCAGGTTCGGGGAGCGCCTCGCCGCGGGGCTGGCCGGGGTGCTGACGACCGATGCGCATTCCGGCGACGGCGGCGCGGTGTTTCTCTACCGCTGAACCCTGATCGTTTTCCGGCGTGACGATCAAATGATCGCCATGTGAGTTGCGCACACCCCATTGGGGTTGTGCCGCGCGTTTTCACCGGTTTATCTGGCTGCGAAAACCAAGCGAGGCCCACATGACCGACACCATCATCGCCGTGATCGGCGGCTCAGGCATCTATGACATCGACGGGCTGGACGGCGCGGAATGGGTTTCGGTCGAAACCCCCTGGGGCGCGCCAAGCGACCAGATCCTGACCGGCCGGCTGGACGGCGTGAAAATGGCCTTTCTGCCCCGGCACGGGCGCGGGCATGTGCATACGCCCTCCTCGGTGCCCTACCGCGCCAATATCGACGCGCTCAAGCGTCTGGGGGTGACAGACGTGATTTCCGTCTCGGCCTGCGGGTCTTTCCGCGAGGAAATGGCGCCAGGCGATTTCGTCGTTGTGGACCAGTTCATCGACCGCACCTTCGCCCGTGAAAAATCGTTCTTCGGCCCCGGGCTTGTGGCCCATGTGAGCGTGGCGCATCCCACCTGTCCGCGGCTTTCGGCGGCCTGTCTCGATGCCGGGCGCGCGGCGGGCATCACCATGCATGAAGGCGGCACATACCTGGCGATGGAAGGCCCGCAGTTTTCCACCCTGGCCGAGTCCAAGATGTATCGCGAGAACTGGGGCGCCAACGTGATCGGCATGACCAACATGCCCGAGGCCAAGCTCGCCCGCGAGGCCGAGCTCTGCTATGCTTCGATCGCCATGGTCACCGATTACGACAGCTGGCACCCCGAGCATGGCGAGGTGGATGTCACCGAAATCATTGCCACCTTGATGGGTAACGCCGACAAGGGCCGCGCCATGGTGCGCGGCCTGCCCGCGCGCCTCGGCGCCGAACGCCACCCCTGCCCGCATGGCTGCGACCGGGCGCTGGAATACGCCATCCTCACCGCGCCCGATGCGCGCGACCCGGCAATGATCGAGAAGCTGGACGCGGTGGCGGGGCGGGTGCTATCCTGACGAGTTCCTGACAGCCCTATCGCCGCGCCGGATCGGTCTGGTCGGGGCGGGGCTGCAATTCGATCAGGTCCACTGCGTCATCCCCGTCGAGCGCCGCGCCTTCCGCGTCGATCAACGGAAGATCGGCGTCGTTCCAGCCCTTGATGCCCAGCTTGACCGACCGGACGTCGGCAAAGCCCATCTGAATCAGCGTCTCGGCAGCAAAGGCCGAGCGGTTGCCCGACCGGCAGATGATGAGCACCGGCTTCTCGCGCGCCTCGACCAGCGCGGGCTCGGTTTCGGCATAGTCCCATTCCGCCGCGCTTTCGAGGATACCGCGCGGCACGTTGAGCGCGCCTTCGATGCGGGCGCGGGCAACCTCGTCACGCTCGCGGATATCGAGCAGGAGCGCGTCGGGGTGATCGGCCAGGAAATCCGGCACGTCCCAGGGCATTATTTCCTGCACGCGCGCGGCGGCTTCGGCGGCCAGCTGGCCATAGGTCTTCCGGGTCATCGCAAATCTCTCGCTCGGACTCAGCGTTTCAAACGCCTAGCTTCTGCAGATAAGGGCCGATGCGCGAACTGGGAATATGGCGGTTTGACGCCATGGCCCTTTGGCAGGCATGGGTCAACGCGCCTCTGAACATCCCGCTATCCTGATCGGGGCGCGCATATGGCCCGGGCGGGCCCGGGCGTTTGGCCTTCGCGTCACGCCCGGGCGCGGCGTGGCGGGGTCTGCGGGGCTATTTCAACGCCCAGTCCCGACGCAACAGCACGGCCCAGTTTTCGCGCGTGCGCAGCACGACCGGGATCGGCACCCGGTAATTGACCCGCATCACGCGTTTTTCATAGACTGGCAGGCCATACGTCTTATTGGTGCGCAGAGTTTCGTCCCACTCCTTGAAATGCAGATGATACTTGCCCTGCCGCTCGTGCACCGCGCAGGCGGCGTGTCGTCCGATCCCCGTCCGCAGGCAGAGACCATCCGGGCTGATCCCGACCAGGGTCAGCTCGCGCTGGCTCTCTTCGCCCCAGTAGTCCAGCGTCCAGGCCCAGGCCGGTCCCCGCAAGGCCTGGCCCATCGCCCATACAAGGAACACCATAAGGCCAAGATTGATGATCACGTGCCCGGCTTTCATCGGGATCGGCTCGGCCTGAACCGCGCGCAGGCGCAGGAACAGCCATACCAAGAACCCCGCATGAACGACGCCGAGCATGGTCAACGATTCCTCATGCCGGCCAAGACCGTCCGGGTTGAGGACGATCCCGCCGCCGCTGGAAAGCCCCAGAAGGCAGAACACGATCAGCACACCGAAATAAATGAGTATCAGGCGCGCGCCCCATCCAAGGGATGCATGCGGACTGCTCTGATCACCCGGGTCACTTGAAACATTCGTCATGCAGCCTGATTGCCCCGGAAATGTGGGTATTGTTGGACCCGCAATCGACGGCTTCGAGGCAATACTGCCAGCGCGGACCCATTCGCGAGTTGCGCAGCCGCGTCGCGCTGCTACTCTTCGGCCCGACGCGGCCCCGGCACGACGAGAGGACGGATACATAATGACAATCGAAACCTGGCTCGCCTTCTGCTTCGCCTCGACGGTCCTGCTGATGATCCCCGGCCCGACGATCCTTCTGGTCCTGTCCTATGCGCTCAGCCAGGGGCGCCGGGTGGCGGTGGCCTCGGCCACCGGGGTGGCGCTTGGGGATTTCATCGCCATGTCGGCTTCGCTCGCCGGGCTCGGCGCGCTGGTGCTGGCCTCGGCCACGGCCTTCACCGTGCTGAAATGGATCGGCGCGGCCTACCTCGTGTGGATGGGGGTCCGCCTGATCCGCTCGGCGCCACATGGCGGCATCGCCCTGCCCGACGCGCCCGAGGGCATCCGCGCCGTTGCGATCTTCTGGCACGCGGCGGCGGTGACCGCGCTCAACCCGAAATCCATCGCCTTCTTCATCGCCTTCGTGCCGCAGTTCATTCGCGCCGATCAGCCGCTGATCCCGCAATTCGCGATCCTGATCGCCACCTTCGTCACCCTTGCCGCGCTGAACGCGCTGGCCTATGCGCTTCTGGCCGACCGTCTGCGCGCCACCATCCAGCGGCCCGCGATCATCGCATGGCTCACGCGCCTGGGCGGGACGGCCCTTATCGGCATGGGGGTCATGACCGCCACGCTGCGCCGGGCAACTTCCTGAGGACACGCATGAAAACCGTCAAAGACTATATCCGCACCATCGTCGATTTCCCGCACGAAGGGATCATGTTCCGCGATGTCACCACGCTTTTCGCCGATCCGCGCGGCTTTCGCATGGCAATCGACCAGATGCTGCACCCTTACGCGGGCGTCCGCATCGACAAGGTCGTGGGCCTCGAGGCGCGCGGCTTCATCCTGGGCGGGGCGATCGCGCACCAGCTCTCGACCGGCTTCGTGCCGATCCGCAAAAAGGGCAAGCTGCCCGGCCCGGTCATCTCCGAGGAGTACACGCTGGAATACGGCGAGGCGGTTGTGGAAGTCCATGACGATGCGATCACGGCAGGCGAAAGGATTCTCGTGGTCGATGACCTGCTGGCCACCGGCGGCACCGCCGCGGCGGGCATCAAGCTGATCGAGCGGCTGGGCGGCGAGATCGTTGGCTGTTCCTTCATTATCGACCTGCCCGACCTGGGCGGGCGGGCAAAGCTCGAAGCGATGGGCATGGATGTCGAGGTGCTCTGCGAATTCGAGGGGCTGTAAGGGGTTTCGTAACCCTTCGCCACGATAACATGCGATGCCGGCTGGGATCCGGCGGCATGCTTGCACCGACCGAAAGGTCACCGGCCCGACTGGCCACTGGCGCCCCGTTCTGAATTTTCAGGACGGGGCGTTTTCGCGCGGTCAGGCAGCCACCCGGCGGGCATCCGCGTGGATGACGACCGCCAGGTAGGCCGACAGCACCGCCGCGAAGAAGCACCAGACGGAAATGAACGCATAGGCGAAAAACGCATAGGTCAGCAGAAGCGATACCAGGATCAGCCCGCCGAACACCTGGATGCGCCGATCCGTCGACAGAAAAAGCGCCGCAACCACGATCACCGCATAGAAAACGCGCAGGATGGCACGCGGGATGACGTCTTCGTAGATCAGCATGGTCCGGTATTCGAGCGAGCGCTGGATCACCTCGATCTTAAGGCCCTCCGTCGACAGGAACGCCGGCAGGAAGATCGACAACCCGTAAAGAAAGCCAATCACCGTCAGCACGCCCATGATCCGCTTGCGCCGCGGGTCGCTCTCGATCCGCCAGGCCGCAAAGGGCACCCAAGCCAGCCAGAAGAAATGCGAAAAGAACAGGAATCCGTGCGATCCCACGCTTACCATCGAAGCGTTGTCACCCTCGACCCCCAGCCAGACCAACCCTTCGAACGCTTGCTGGATGCCGAAGGCCAGAGGAAAGACGGCAAAGGGCAGCCAGGCGCGGTTGTGTCCCCTCGCCCGGGCCATCGCGTAGGCGCCCACGGGCACGAGCGCGCCGGCAAGCGTGAAACTGGCGGTCGCGGAAAAACACATGGCGCACTCCTTCTGGATCGTCGGACAGGCTGCCTGCAGACTGTCCGACACCAAAGCCAGGCGCATTGTTTCAGATCAAGAGCGCGCCCCCGGCGTCAGGCGCCCGTGGCCGAACCGCCCACCGTCAGCCCAACGATCAACATGGTGGACTGGCCCACGCCCACCGGCACCCATTGGTCGGCCTTGCCGCAAATGCCCATCCCGGGATCAAGCGCCGTGTCGTTGCCGAGCCCACGGATGTTCATCAACGCGGTCGCGCCATCGCCGATCAGCGTGGCGCCCTTCACCGGCGCACCCACCTTGCCATCCTTCACGCGATAGGCCTCAAGTCCATCGCGCAGCGTAGACGCCCGTCGGCTTTCATGCGCTCCCCGATGAAACGTGCAAATGATATCGGCCGCGCCTCATTGGCCTTTGCGCATTTCCTCTTCGATCATCTCTTCCGTCACTTGATTCCGGAAAACACGAAGACGAAAAACGCGTGCACGATCACGGCAAACCCCCAGCCAATCAGCGGCCATTTGGCCCACCAGTAGTCGGGTGAGGTCATATAGTTAATGAGCGCCAGCAAGATGTTCACGCCAAGAAACACCGACAGGTGCACGTAAAAACCGATCTTGGCCTCGACACGGTGTTTTGCCCGTTCGTAAGCTTCCTGTCTGTCCATAATACCTACTCCTGAATGTCGCATGCCAACGTCGCGCGCCGTTGCCATACCTGCTCGATCGGGCGTCGCCATAGCAATGATCGGCGTCAATGCACGCATGGATTGCGCGTGATAGGGACACTGATGGGCTGCACGAAAAGCTCCAGTCAGATGACAGGTGATGCGATGTCTACGACCCAAAACCCCCTCAAGGAGATGGAAAACCTCAAACCGAATGTTGTTCCGAAATACGAAAGGCCGAATGCGTCCTTCATGCAGACGGCCCTGCCCGGTTTCGACAAGACCGTGAAGGCGCGCCGCGCCATCAGGTTGTTCGACGGCACTCCGATAGCGGAAGAGATCATGCGCGACTGTCTGCGCCACGCAACCCTGGCGCCGAGTTCCTCCAACCTGGAATGCTATGAGCTGCATTGGGTCAGGGATGCGGCAAAGAAAGCGGAACTGGGCAAGCTTTGCCTCGGCCAGCCGGCGGCAACCACGGCAGGGGATATCGTCGTCGCCGTGTCCCGCGTGGACTTGTGGGAAAGCCACTTGCGGGAACTGACCCGGATCATGACGCATAACGGCGCCAAACCGCTTAAAGGGCCAGTTCGCGACTATTACGAAAGCACGGTTCCGATGCTGAT
This sequence comes from Marimonas lutisalis, assembly GCF_005434965.1. Lineage (GTDB taxonomy): Bacteria > Pseudomonadota > Alphaproteobacteria > Rhodobacterales > Rhodobacteraceae > Marimonas_A > Marimonas_A lutisalis. The sequence continues at coordinate 367,557 of NZ_SKCI01000001.1, read as the reverse complement.
GAAGACCGATCGGTTCGGCTTCAACAACTTCAAGCGCCGGATCATGTTCTGGCTGCGGAGTTTGAAGGAGCCCACGGTCAACGGGCCGGTGCGAAAGGCCGACTATCGCGTATACGGAACCCTCCAGGCCGCATTGGCCGCCCAGACCCTGATGCTGTCACTCGCCGCCCACGGCTATGAATCCTGCCCCATGGGCGGAATCGACAAACGCGGCATCGGCCGGCTTCTCGGATTGCCGAAATCGGCCGAGGTTACCATGGTCATAGCCGCGGGCAACGGCAAACCGGAAGGGCTGTACAGCACGAGGACCCGGCTGCCATATGAGGTCCTGATCAAGGAAGTCTGAGGTATCGGCGTTCATACCGCTTGTCAGGCCGCGGCAGAGCCCCCGACCGTCAAGCCACCGATCAACGTGGTGGGCTGGCCCACGCCCACCGGCACCCATTGCCCGGCCTTTCCGCAATTGCCCATCCCGGGATCAAGCGCCATGTCGTTGCCAAGCCCACGGATATTGTTCAACGCGGTCGCGCCATTGCCGATCAGCGTGGCGCCTTTCACCGGCGCACCCACCTTGCCATCCTTCACGCGGTAGGCTTCGGTGCAGGAAAAGACGAACTTGCCGTTGGTGATGTCGACCTGCCCACCGCCAAAGCCCACGGCCCAGATACCGTCTTTCAACCCCGCCACCAGGTCGGCCGGGTCGGCGTCGCCGCCCATCATGTAGGTATTGGTCATCCGCGGCATCGGCGCATGCGCAAAGCTTTCGCGGCGGCCGTTGCCCGTGGGTTCCACGCCCATCAGCCGCGCGTTCTGCCGGTCCTGCATGTAGCCCACCAGGATCCCGTCCTCGATCAGCGTAGTGCGCGAACTGGGCGTGCCTTCATCGTCGAAACTGATCGAGCCGCGCCGGTCGGGGATCGTGCCGTCATCCACCACGGTAACGCCCGGCGCCGCGATGCGCTGGCCCATCAGACCGGCAAAGGCCGAGCTGCCCTTGCGGTTGAAATCGCCCTCCAGCCCGTGGCCGATCGCCTCGTGCAGCAGGATACCAGGCCAGCCCGGACCGAGCACCACGTCCATCACTCCCGCCGGGGCCGGTTCGGCCTGCAGGTTGACCAGCGCGATGCGCAGCGCCTCGCGCGCCTTCTCCTGCCAGTCGGCAGGGTCGAGCAGGCCCGACAGCGCCACGCGCCCACCGCCACCGGCCATACCTGATTCGCGGCGGCCGTTTTCCTCGACGATCACGCTCACGTTCACCCGCGTCATCGGGCGCACGTCGCGCAGGTGCTGGCCGTCGGGGCGCAGGATCTCAACCTCCTGGCAGGACGCGGCGATGGTGGCCGACACCTGCACTACCCGGCTGTCCAGGTCGCGCAGGAAGGCGTCGATCTCGCGCAGGGTCTCGATCTTGACCGGGAAAGGCGCGTCCGCGATCGGGTCAAGATCAGCATAAAGCCGGCGGTTCGTGGGGGCCGGACCCGCCGCAAGCGTGCCGCCCCCCTGCCCCACGGCCAGCCGGGCGGTTTCCACCGCGCGTTTCAGCGCCGCCTCGGAGATTTCGGTGGAATGCGCGTATCCCGCCACCTCGCCGCGCACCGCGCGCAGCCCGAATCCCTCGGACGCGTCATAGCTCGCGGTTTTCACCCGTCCGTCATCGAAATGCAGCGCTTCGGCGCGCCGCCGTTCCAGGAAAAGTTCGCCATCGTCAGCACCCGCGGTCGCCTCGCGCAACAAAGCAAGGGAATTATCAAGGTCAAGTGCCTGATCGAAGGGCCGGAAAGATGTGTCGGACATTTGTGTTTCTTCCTGTCTTCCATGCACGCCCAATTTGATCTATGTCAAAAAAAGCGTCCGTTTGCCGCAAGCGGAATTCTTGTTTCTACCTCCAGAATATGGTTTCTAACGGCGGCAAAACAACGGGCTTTTCCGCAAATGCGGCAAGCCCTTCATCGATGAACGAAGAACACTGAAAACCGACCAGGGTGACCCATGCGAATTTTCACTAGCCTCCTGACCCTCCTGACCGCGTTCGCCGCGATGCCGGCCCTGGCCCAGGACGGGCTGGAAACGATCGGCAAACCTGTCGAGAAAGCCCTCGGCTTTCAGCCGGCCGCGACCGAACTGGCCCGCGACCTGCAATGGCTCGACGGGATGATCAACTACATCATCATCGCGATCTGTCTTCTGGTGATCGCGCTGACGCTGATCATTATCGTGCGCTACAACCGTCGCGCCAACCCGAACCCCTCCAGCTTCACCCACAACACGCCGCTTGAAATCGCGTGGACGCTGGGCCCGGTCGTGATCCTCGTCTTCATCGGCGCGTTCTCGCTGCCGGTGCTGTTCAAACAGCAGGAAATCCCCGAGGGCGACATCCACATCAAGGTCACCGGCCACCAGTGGTACTGGTCCTACGAATACACCGACGACGAGGTGGGCTTTGACAGCTACATGATCGGCCAGCCGGCTAGCCTGGATGAAGACCGCCGCCCGGCCGACGCCAATGTCACCCCCTATGTGCTGGATGACGAAATGCGCGCCAAGCTGGTCGATGCCGGCTATAACGAGGACGAGTTCCTGCTGGCCACCGACACCGCCGTCGTCCTGCCCGTGGGCAAGACCATCGTCATGACCGTCACCGCCGACGACGTGATCCACTCCTGGACCATCCCGGCCTTCGGCGTGAAACAGGACGGTGTGCCCGGACGCCTGGCCCAGCTGTGGTTCACAGCTGAGAAGGAAGGCATCTATTTCGGCCAGTGCTCCGAGCTTTGCGGCAAGGACCACGCCTATATGCCGATCACCGTCAAGGTGGTCAGCCAGGAGAAATACGACGCCTGGATGGCGGCCATGAAAGAGGCTGGCGAATACGTCCAGCTGGCAGCCGTTCAATAAATCGGTTCGGCCCCGGGCGACCGGGGCCGCATCTCACGGGGCACACGCAGAATGACCGATACCAGCATCAACAGCCAGGCCAGCACGGGCGACGCCGGATTCGGCGATTTCTTTTCCCTGCTCAAGCCGCGGGTGATGTCCCTGGTCGTGTTCACCGCCTTCGTCGGCCTTCTGGCCGCGCCGGTCGACGTGCACCCGCTGATCGGGTTCGCCTCGATCCTGTTCATCGCCCTGGGCGGCGGGGCGTCGGGCGCGCTCAACATGTGGTGGGACGCCGATATCGATCGCATCATGAAGCGCACCAGGAACCGCCCCATCCCCGCCGGCAAGGTCACCGAGGGCGAGGCGCTGGCTTTCGGCAGCTTCCTGTCGGTCTTCTCGGTCGTGATGCTGGGTCTTGCGGCCAACTACGTGGCCGCGGCGATCCTGGCTTTCACCATCTTCTTCTACGTGGTGGTCTACACCATGTGGCTCAAACGCTGGACACCGCAGAACATCGTGATCGGCGGCGCCGCCGGGGCCTTCCCCCCGATGATCGGCTGGGCCGTCGCCACCGGCGGTATCAGCATCGAGTCGGTCCTGATGTTCACGCTGATCTTCATGTGGACGCCGCCGCATTTCTGGGCGCTCGCGCTGTTTATGAAGTCCGACTATCACGAGGCCAAGGTACCGATGTTGACGGTCACTCATGGGCGCAAGGCCACCCGCACGCATATCCTGGTCTACACCCTGCTGCTGGCCCCCATCGCGCTCGGCGCCGCCTTCACCTCGATCGGCGGGCCGATCTACCTCGCGGTCGCGCTCATCCTCAACGCGCTCTTCCTCAAGGGCGCCTGGGACATCTGGCGCCGCGATGAAACCGCGGCCGAGGCCGACAGCTACCGCACCGAGAAGAAGGTCTTCGGCCTCTCGCTCGTCTATCTCTTCGGCCATTTCGGCGCGATCCTGATGGAATCGACGCTGGCCCAGTTCGGCATGGGGGGCTGGTAGGCATGGCTCTCAAGGTCGAACATGAACTTCACCAGCGCCGGCTGGGCCGCAATGTGGGCCTCGGGCTGGTTCTGCTGGGCTTTGTCGCGCTGGTCTTCGGGCTGACCGTGGTCAAGGTCGAACGCGGCGATTTCAGCGCGACCCCACCGCAAGCGGAAGGGAGCGAATGATGGCACTGGAAGGCAAACAGAAAACCGTTGTCCAGACCGTTGGCGTCGTCGTGCTGATGGGCGCGCTGGCCTGGGCCTCGGTCCCGTTCTACGACTGGTTCTGCCGCGTCACCGGCTTCGGCGGCGTGACGCAAACGGCCGATGCCGGCAGCGACGTGATCCTCGACCAGACGATCAAGGTGCGCTTCGACGCCTCCAAGGCGCGCGGTTTCGGCTGGGAATTCAAGCCGATGCAGCGGGAAATGGAACTGCGTATCGGCGAAACCGGGCTGGCCTTCTACGAGGCCTACAATCCAACCGATCGCCCGATCGCCGGCCAGGCCAGCTATAACGTCACGCCCTACGAGGCCGGCGGCTTCTTCAGCAAGATCGACTGCTTTTGCTTTGAAGAGCAGGTGCTGCAGCCCGGCGAACGTGTCGAGATGCCGGTCTCCTTCTTTGTCGACCCCGAGATCGTAGCGGACCGCGACGCGAAATACGTCCATACGATCACGCTCAGCTACACGTTTTACGAAATCGAGCTGCCCGAGGAAGCCAAGGCGAACGCCCAGGCCGCCCTCGATCAGCCCCGAGAGACCAACCTGAACTAACCAAGCCTCCAACGAGGGATAAAATGGCGCACGAAAAAAACCACGACTACCACATTCTGAACCCCTCCATCTGGCCGTTCCTCGGCGCGCTGGCCGGGTTCGTCCTGCTCTTCGGGGCGGTCCTTTACATGCACGACGTGACCCCTTGGGTCATGATCGCCGGCTTCCTGTTCACCTTCTACGTGATGTACGGCTGGTGGTCCGACGTGGTGACCGAATCGAAGATCGGCGACCATACGCCGGTGGTGAAGATCGGCCTGCGCTACGGCGTCGTGCTCTTCATCATCTCCGAGGTGATGTTCTTCTCGGCCTGGTTCTGGACCTTCTTCAAGCACGCGCTCTACCCGATGGGCCCGGAAAGCCCGCTGGTCGATGGCCAGTGGCCGCCGGCGGGGATCGAAACCTTCGACCCCTGGCACCTGCCGCTGATCAACACGCTGATCCTTCTGTGCTCGGGCATGGCCGCCACCTGGGCGCACCACGCCATCGCGCATGAGAACAACCGCGAAGACATGAAATGGGGCCTGATCATCGCCGTCGTGCTGGGTGTGTTCTTCACCATCCTGCAGGCCTATGAATACAGCCACGCCTCTTTCGGCTTTGCCGGGAACATCTACGGCGCGTCCTTCTTCATGGCCACGGGCTTCCACGGGTTCCACGTGGTCATCGGCACCATCTTCCTGCTGGTCTGCCTGCTGCGCCTGCAGGCCGGGCATTTCACCCAGGAAAGCCATGTCGGCTTCGAGGCAGCGGCCTGGTACTGGCACTTCGTCGATGTCGTGTGGCTCTTCCTCTTCGCTTCGATCTACATCTGGGGCGCCTGAGGCCGACACCGGGACCCGGCGCAGCTTGTCTGCGCCGCCCCATTTGCGGTTGAAAAACCGCAAATGTAACGCATAAAGCAAAGCGCGCCCCCGGGCGCGCTTTTCCGTTCGAACGAGGCCCGCCTTGCGCCGCAACCTGCCCTTCCTGGTCTTTTCCGCCATCGTGCTGATCGTGTTCATCAGCCTGGGCAACTGGCAGGTCCGCCGCCTGGCCGAGAAAGAGGCCTATCTGGCCGAGATCGAGGCCCGCCTCGGCGCCGCGCCGGTCGCTCTGCCTGCCGCGCCCGATGCCGGAACTGACCGCTTTCTTGCCGTCTCTGCCGCGGGCCGTCTCGTCGGCCCCGAGGTGCATGTGCTCGTCTCCACCCGCGATTTCGGCGCGGGCTACCGCATCATTCAGGCGTTCGAAACCGGCGGTCGCCACGTGTTGGCTGACCTCGGCTTCATCCGCCTGACCGACAAGGATACCCCACGCCCCGACCGCGACGTGACGATCACCGGCAATCTCTACTGGCCGGACGAGACCGACAGTTACACTCCTGAAACCGATCTCGCGGCGAACATCTGGTACGCGCGCGACGTGCCGCCGCTCGCCGCGCATCTCGGCACCGAAGAGGTGATGATCATCGCCCGCGACATCACCCCGCCCGACGCCACCATCACACCCTTGCCCACCGACACATCCAGCATCCCGAACCGGCACCTGGAATACCTGCTTACATGGTATGGATTGGCGGCAACTTGGGTGGTAATGACCCTCTACTTCCTCTCCCGCCGCCGGAAGAAAGCGACATGATGAACTACATTTCCACCCGTGGCACCGCGCCCACGCTGAACTTCGAAGACACGATGCTGACAGGCCTCGCGCGCGATGGCGGCCTCTACCTGCCCGAAACCATCCCGACGCTGACGGCGGACGAGATCGCCGCGCTCGGCGGGCTTTCCTACGAAGAGGTGGCCTTTCGCATCATGCGCCCCTTCATCGGCGACACCTTCACCGATGACGAATTTCGCGCCATCATCGCGCGCGCCTACGACGGCTTTGGCCATGCCGCCCGCGCCCCGCTCAAGCAGCTTGCGCCCAACCACTTCCTGCTCGAGCTCTTCCACGGCCCCACGCTCGCGTTCAAGGATTTCGCGATGCAGCTCATCGGCCAGCTGTTCCAGGCCGCGCTGGAGCGCAACGGCAAGCGTGTCACCATCGTCGGCGCCACATCGGGCGATACCGGCTCGGCGGCGATCGAGGCGTTCAAGGGCCTGGACAATGTCGATGTCTTCATCCTGTTCCCGCATGGCCGCGTATCCGAGGTGCAGCGCCGCCAGATGACCACGCCATCCGAGTCGAACGTGCACGCCCTCGCTCTTACCGGCGATTTCGACGACTGCCAGGCGCGGGTGAAGGACATGTTCAACCATTTCGAGTTCCGCGATGCCGTGGGGCTGGCCGGCGTCAACTCGATCAACTTCGCCCGCGTGCTGGCGCAGGTGGTCTATTACTTCACCTCGGCCGTGTCGCTGGGTGCGCCGCACCGCAAGATCAGCTTCACCGTGCCCACCGGCAATTTCGGCGACATCTTTGCAGGCTACCTGGCCAGGCGCATGGGCCTTCCCATCGACCGGCTGGTGGTGGCAACGAACCAGAACGATATCCTGCACCGGTGCCTGTCGACCTCCGAATACAAGCCCGATGGTGTGACCCCCTCGATCAGCCCCTCGATGGACATCCAGGTCAGCTCCAATTTCGAACGCGCGCTCTTCGAGGCCTATGGCCGCGACGGCGCCGCGGTGGCGCAGCTGATGGACGAGCTGAAACAGGGCGGCTTCAACGTGAGCCAGGGCGCGCTGCAGGCGCTGCGCGAGGTCTATGACAGCGGCCGCTGCTCCGAGGATGAGACCCGCGCCACCATCGCGCGCCTGTCGGCCACCACGGGCGAGCTTCTGTGCCCGCATTCCGCCGTCGGCGTCAAAGTGGCCGAGGAACTGCGCGATCCCGCGACGCCCATGATCACGCTGGCCACCGCGCATCCGGCGAAGTTCCCCGACGCGGTCGAAGCGGCCACAGGCATCCGCCCGCCCCTGCCAGCGCGCATGGCCGACCTGTTCGAGCGGGACGAGCGCGTCACCCGGGTCGAGAACGACCTCGGGGAAATCGAAACCCTCATCAAGGAGCGCCGCCGCACGTGAGCGTCGACATCACCACCCTGAAAAACGGCTTCCGCATCGTCTCCGAGCGCATGCCTGGCCTGCAATCGGCCTCGATCGGCATCTGGGTCACCGCCGGCGGCCGCAACGAGCGCGCCGAACAGAACGGCATCGCCCATTTCCTCGAACACATGGCCTTCAAGGGCACCGAGAAGCGCAGCACCCTCGAGATCGCCGAGGCGATCGAGGACGTAGGCGGCTACATGAACGCCTATACCTCGCGCGAGGCCACCGCCTATTACGCCCGCGTGCTGGGCCAGGATGTGGCCCTGGCGCTCGACGTGATCGCCGACATCCTGCTCAACCCGGTCTTCGCCCCCGAGGAGATCGACATCGAGCGCGGCGTGATCCTGCAGGAAATCGGCCAGGCGCTGGACACGCCCGACGACGTGATCTTCGACTGGCTGCAGGAACGCGCCTATCCCGATCAGCCGATCGGCCGCACCATCCTTGGTCCGCCGGAACGCGTGCGCGCCTTTTCGCGCGAAGATCTTCGCCGCTTCACGGATGAGCATTACGCGCCCGGCAACATGATCCTGGCTGCCGCCGGCGATGTCGATCACGCAGCATTGGTGGCGCAGGCCGAAGCGCTGTTCGGTCACCTGGCCGCCGGGCAGATCGGCCCGTTCGAACCCGCCCGCTTTGCCGGGGGCGAGGTACGTCAGGACAAGCAGCTCGAACAGGCGCATTTCGCCCTGGCCTTCGAAGCGCCCGACTACCGCGATCCCGAGATCTATACCGCGCAGGTCTACGCCAATGCGATGGGCGGCGGCATGTCCTCGCGGCTGTTCCAGGAAATCCGCGAAAAGCGCGGGCTTTGCTACACGATCTTCGCCCAGACCGGCGCCTATTCGGACACCGGGCTGATGACGATCTATGCCGGCACCAGCGGGGACGAGCTGCCCGAACTCGCCCGCATCACCATCGACGAGATGCGCCGCGCCGCCGACGACATGAGCGAAGAGGAAGTGGCCCGCGCCCGCGCCCAGATGCGCGCGGGCCTGCTGATGGGGCTGGAAAGCCCGTCGAACCGGGCCGAACGCATGGCGCGCATGGTCCAGATCTGGGGCCGCGTGCCCACGCCAGAAGAAGTGGTCGAGCGCATCGACGCCGTCACCCGCAGCAAGCTGCGCGATTTCGCCGGCCGCATGGTGGGCGAAGCGGGCGCCACCCTGGCGCTTTACGGCCCCGTGTCGTCGGCGCCCACGCTCGAGGCGCTGGACCGCCAGAGGCGCGCGGCCTGATGCTGGCGCGCGGGCGCAGGAAGATCCGGATCGATACCGACCGGCTCACGCTGCGCGCGCCGCTTCATGCCGATTTCCACGCCTGGACGGGCCTGCGCCGCGCCTCCGAGGCGTTCCTGACGCCGTGGGAGCCCGCCTGGGCCCCCGATCACCTCAGCCGCCGGGCCTTTACCAACCGCGTCTACTGGGCGCAGCGGTCGATCGGGGCGGACAGCGCGCTGCCGCTCTTCATGATCCGCCGCGCCGATGACACGCTGGTGGGGGCAATCACCCTCGACAACATCCGCCGCGGCCCCGCGCAGGCCGGTACGCTGGGCTACTGGGTGGGCGAAAGCTTTGCCCGCCGGGGCTACATGCGCGAGGCGATCGAAGCCGTCGTGCACCACGCCTTCCAGCGCATGGATCTCAGCCGGATCGAGGCCGCCTGCCTGCCCGAGAACGCGGCCTCGCGCGGTGTACTGGAAAAATCCGGCTTCAAATATGAAGGCGTCGCGCAAAGCTATCTTCAGATCAACGGGCGCTGGCGCACCCATGTCCTATATGCCGCGCTGCGCAGCGACCGGCGCGGGCGCACCGACGTGGGCTGAGCGTCCAGCTCACGGCTTCGTCAGTTGATTTTGCCGCAATCGTGCTAAACTGCCCCCATGCTGCGACTGATCCTTGCCTTCTGCCTGATCTCGACCGCCGCGCAGGCCCAAACCCGCCTGCCCAGCCATTGCGTTGCCATCGCCGATGCAACGCCCGGCATCGAATACCTCCACAAGGCCAGTTTCCGCGATCCGCTGCCCGATTATTCGGTGCGCATCAGCTATATCGCGCATGCGTCTTTCCTCATCCAGTCGCCCGCGGGCATCAACGCGGTCACCGACTATACCGGCTTCATCGGCAACACCGATCTGGTGCCCGATGTCGTCACCATGAACCATGCCCATGAAACCCACTGGACGAACTTCCCCGATCCGCGCATCCCCCACGTGCTGCAAGGCTGGGGCGAGGAGTTCGGCAAGGGCATCGACCACGCGCTGAAACTGGGTGACATGATCGTGCGCAATGTCTCCACCGATATCCGCTCGGGCATGGGCGGGGTCGAAGCCTTCGGCAACTCGATCTTCGTGTTCGAGGTCGAAGGCCTCTGCATCGGCCATCTGGGCCACCTGCACCACGAACCGAACGAGGCGCAATATGCCGCCCTCGGCCGCGTCGACGTGGTGATGGCCGCCGTCGATGGGGGCATGACGGTCGACCAGCCCACCATGATCAAGATCCTGAAACGGCTGAAATCCTCGGTGGTGATCCCGATGCACTGGTTCGGCGATTTCACGCTTCAGGCGTTCATCCGCGGCATGGAGGACGAATTCGCCATCGTCAACAAGGGCGAGACCAGTCTCACGGTCTCGCTGCGCACCCTGCCCGCACGGCCCACGGTGCACGTACTCTTTCCGCGCTACCTGCGCGATCCCGACTGACGGTACGTTCCATCTCGACGGCGCGGCGCGGGCTGCGTAACACTGCGCGCATGACATTGAATGCCGCCGACGAACCCTTTCGCGCCCGCCTAGCCGAGAAGCTCTCCGAATCCGCCTTTCGCGCGGTCGAACCGCGTTATCTGGAAGAGCCCCGCGGCAAGTGGCAGGGCCAGGCCGGGCTGATCGTTGCGCCGTCCTCGACGGCCGAGGTTTCGACCATCCTCGCCACCGCCAACGACGCGCGCGTGCCGGTCCTGCCCTATGGCGGCGGCACCGGCCTTGTCGGCGCGCAGATCATGCCCGAAGGCCCCGCGCCGCTGCTGCTTTCGCTTGAGCGGATGACGGCGATCCGCGCCATTTACCGCCAGGAAAACGTGGCGATCGTCGAGGCCGGCGCAATCCTGTCGGACATCCACGATGCAACGGCCGCGCAGGACCGGCTGTTTCCGCTCACCATTGCCGCCAAGGGCTCGGCCCGGATCGGCGGCAACCTCGCCACCAACGCGGGCGGGGTGAACGTGCTGCGCTATGGCAATGCGCGCGAACTTTGCCTCGGAATCGAGGCGGTGCTGCCCGACGGGCGGGTGATGAACACGCTCTCGCGGCTGCGCAAGGACAATACCGGCTATGACCTGCGCGATCTGCTGATCGGGTCCGAGGGCACGTTGGGCGTGATCACCGCCGCGGCGTTGAAACTCTTTCCCATCCCCGCCGCCACCGGCACCGCCATGCTCGTGGTCGAAAGCCCGCAGGCCGCGCTCGATCTGCTGGCCATGGCACGCGACCGCGTCGGCGAAGCCGTCAGCGCGTTCGAGCTGATCAACGGCTCCGGCCTGGGCTTCCTGCGCGAGGTGATGCCCGAGCTGCGCCTGCCGTTTGAAACCGATCCCGCCTGGTGCGTGCTGATCGAACTGGGCCTGCCGCGCGGCCTCGATCCCTCGGACGAACTCGAATCGCTATTTGCCCAGGCACACGAGGCCGGCCTCGTCAGCGATGGCACCATCGCCCAGTCCGGCGCCCAGCGCGACGCGCTTTGGGAAGTGCGCGAACAGCTCCCCGAAGGCAACCGCCGGATCGGCTCGATCTCCTCACACGATATCTCGCTGCCGCTGTCGCTCGTGCCCGAGTTCATCACCCGGGCCGATGCCGCGCTGCCCACGCTCGGGGACTTCCGCACCAACTGCTTTGGTCACCTGGGCGATGGCAACCTGCACTATAACGTCTTCCCGGCCGCCGGGCGCAACCGCGCGGATTACCCCGGCATGGGCGAAAAGGTGCAGCGCCTCCTGCATGACATCACCCATGAAATGGGCGGCTCGTTCAGCGCCGAACACGGCGTCGGACGGCTCAAAGTCGATGATCTGGAACGCTACGGCGACCCGGTGAAACTGGCCATGATGCGCCAGATAAAGGCGCTGTTCGATCCCAACGGGATCATGAACCCCGGTGCCGTTCTGCGCGGCTGAGCAGAAAAACCGCAACGGTTTACCACCCGTTAACCATCCGTGCGCTAGAGATGATTCCGCAAGCAGGCGGAGTCACGATGTCCGAAGGTTTTCATCCTTCCACTCACCCCCCACTCCCACCCACCACGGAAGATGATCGGGTATTGTGGCTCCGTTTGCTGCGGTCGCGCCGGGTGGGGATCGCCACTTTCTACCGGCTTCTGGGCGAACATGGCGATGCCGCTGCCGCGCTGGTCGCCCTGCCCGATGTCGCCCGCGCCGCCGGCATGTCCGAATATGCCCCCTGCCCCGAAGGCGTGGCATTGGCCGAACTGCGCCAGGGTCGCAAGCTGGGCGCGCGGATGCTCTGCTTGGGTGAGCCCGGCTATCCTGCCCGGCTGCTCGACCTGCCTGATCCGCCACCGATCCTGTGGCTCAAAGGCGATGCCGACATTCTCGATCGTCCGATGATCGCCATGGTCGGCGCACGCAACGCCTCGTCGCTGGGTGGGCGCATGGCCCGGGCCCTGGCCGCGGACCTGGCCGCGCAGGGCCATGTTGTTGTCTCGGGGCTGGCGCGCGGCATCGACACCGCCGCGCACAAGGCCAGCCTCGCCCATGGCACCGTCGCGGTGATGGCCGGGGGCGTCGATGTGATCTATCCGTCGGAAAACACCGCGCTGGCTGCCGAGATCGACAAGACCGGCCTGCGCCTCTCGGAACAGCCGATCGGCGTAGTGCCGCAGGCGCGCCACTTCCCCCGGCGCAACCGCATCATTTCCGGGCTCGCCCAGGCAGTGGTCGTTGTCGAGGCCGCGGCCAAATCGGGCAGCCTGATCACCGCGCGCAACGCGCTCGACCAGGGGCGCGAGGTGCTGGCCGTGCCCGGACACCCGTTCGATGCGCGCGCCTCGGGCTGCAACATGCTGATCCGCGATGGCGCCCGGCTGGTGCGCAACGCCCAGGACGTGATCGAGGCGCTGGCGCCACTGGCCCCGGAACCGCCTGCGCAGGCGGAAATGCCGCTTTCGGCCGACATCCCGCCACCCCCGCCGGAACGGCGCAGCCTACGTGAAACCGCTGCGCTGCACCAGCAGATCCTCGACCGTCTCGGCCCCTCGCCCGTGGCCGAGGATCAGCTCATCCGCGATCTCAGGGCGCCCGCCAACGCGGTCGCGCCGGTGCTGGTCGATCTCGAACTCGATGGCCGCATCGCCCGGCAGGCCGGCGGCCTGCTCAGCCTCGCTGGCGGCAAGGGGAGCTGAGGCGCGGGCCCTCAGCCCGCGCAGATCTCGGGCAGCACCGCGAAATAGTCGATGCAGAAGACCGGATCGGCATACCACACATCCGTGGCCCCGATCGCCCAGTGCACCGCCACCCAGGTATCGCCCACCTTGCGGTAAAGCGCTTGCAGCGTGGTCCCGTCCATCACCTCAGGATAGATCTCGCCCCGGGCAAACCCCGGTGTCTGGCGGATGTCGATCGCGCCGCCGCCGGGCCGCTGGGCGCGCAGGCTGGCAAACGCCACCGGGAAAGGCAGGCCCTGCCCCTCGGCCAGCCGCAGATCCTGCACGACGAACTCAACCGGCCTTCCCAGTACCCATTCCGCATGGGGCCGCACCGCGTCCATCAGCGCCTTACGCGTCGCCGTGCCGCGCGCCGGCTCAACGTAATCGGCCAGCGCCGCGCTGCCGGCCAGAAGCGCCAGGATGAAACCGATGATCCGCATGAACGTCTCCTGCGTAGAAAAAACATGCCCTAAAGGGCATCGGGGGCGGGCCCATCATGGGGCGGTTCACGCCGCATTGACAATCCCCCCATCCCCCGCCCATGTTCCGCCGCCAGAGAGGCGCGGACGAGTCGAAAGGAAATCAATGCCAGTTGTCGTTGTGGAATCCCCCGCCAAGGCCAAGACCATCAACAAGTATCTTGGCAAGGATTACACCGTGCTGGCGTCCTATGGCCACGTGCGCGATCTGCCGCCAAAGGATGGCTCGGTCGATCCCGAACATGATTTCGACATGAAATGGGAAGTGGGCGCCGACAGCCGCAAACACGTCAAGGCCATCGCCGATGCGCTCAAAGACGACAACGCGCTGATCCTCGCCACCGACCCCGACCGCGAGGGCGAGGCGATCAGCTGGCACCTCGAAGAGGCGCTGCGCAAGCGCAAGGCGCTGAAGAAGGACACGCCGGTCTCGCGTGTCGTGTTCAACGCGATCACCAAATCCGCCGTGACCGAGGCGATGAAAAACCCCCGCGACATCGACCAGCCGCTGGTTGACGCCTACCTGGCGCGCCGCGCGCTCGATTACCTGGTGGGCTTCAATCTCAGCCCCGTGCTCTGGCGCAAACTGCCCGGCGCGCGCAGCGCCGGCCGGGTGCAATCGGTCTGCCTGCGTCTCATCGTCGAGCGCGAGATGGAGATCGAGGCCTTCAGGGCGCGCGAATACTGGAGCGTCAAGGCGCTCCTCGGTACCCCGCGCGGCCAGGAATACGAGGCGCGGCTGACCGTTCTGGCCGGCAAGAAGCTCGACCGCTACGACATCGAGAATGAAACCCAGGCCGAACTGGCGGTGCAGGCGATCAACTCCCGCGACCTGACGGTAAAGTCGGTCGAGGCCAAGCCCGCCAGCCGCAACCCCTCGCCGCCCTTCATGACATCGACGCTCCAGCAGGAGGCCAGCCGCAAGTTCGGCATGGGCGCCCGCCAGACGATGAGCGCCGCCCAGCGCCTCTACGAGGCCGGGCATATCACCTACATGCGGACCGATGGCATCGACATGGCGCCCGAGGCGGTGCAGGCCGCGCGTGACGCGATCGGCACGCGCTACGGCGCCGAATACGTGCCCTCCAGCCCGCGCATGTACAAGAACAAGGCCAAGAACGCGCAGGAAGCGCATGAATGCATCCGCCCCACCAACATGGAGGCCGATGCCGAGGCGCTGAAGCTCAGGGATGCCGATCAGCGCAAGCTCTACGATCTGATCTGGAAACGCACGCTGGCCTGCCAGATGGAAAGCGCACGGCTGGAACGCACCACCGTGGATATCGGCAGCCGCGACGGCCAGGTCGAACTGCGCGCCACGGGCCAGGTGGTGCTGTTCGACGGTTTCCTGCGCGTCTACGAGGAAGGCCGCGACGACCAGGTCGTCGACGAGGACGACAAACGCCTGCCGCAGGTGATGGAAGGCGAAAAGGCCGACAAGCGCAGCGTCACCCCCGAACAGCATTTCACCCAGCCGCCGCCGCGTTACACCGAGGCGACGCTGGTCAAGAAGATGGAAGAACTGGGCATCGGGCGCCCTTCGACCTATGCCAGCATCGTCACCACGATCCAGGACCGCGAATATGTCCGCAAGGACAAGGGCCGGCTCATCCCCGAGGACAAGGGCCGGATCGTCACCGTCTTCCTGCTCAACTTCTTCCGCAAATACGTGGGCTATGAATTCACCGCCCATCTCGAGGAAGAGCTCGACGATGTCTCGGCCGGCAACCGGGATTACAAGAACGTGCTCAACCGCTTCTGGCAGGATTTCTCGGCCGCTATCGCCGAAACCTCCGAGTTGCGCATCACCGAGGTGCTCGACGTGCTCGACGAGGCGCTCTCGGATCAGCTCTACCCGCCGCGCGAAGACGGCTCCGATCCGCGTGTCTGCCCGAAATGCGGCACCGGGCGGCTGCACCTGAAAACTTCGCGCACCGGCGGGTTCGTCGGTTGCGGCAACTATCCCGAATGCACCTATACCCGCCCGATCGCCGGCGAAGGCGCCGAGGGCGACGAGCGGCTCCTGGGCGAGGATGCGGGCGACGAGATCTGGCTCAAATCCGGCCGCTTCGGCCCCTATGTCCAGCGCGGCGAACCCACGCCGGAAAACAAGAAACCGCCGCGCGCATCGCTGCCCAAGGGCTGGTCGAAGGATGACATGGACCTCGAAAAGGCCCTGACCCTGCTCAGCCTGCCCCGCGAAGTGGGCGAACATCCCGAAGGTGGCATGATCACCGCCAATTTCGGCCGCTACGGGCCCTACGTCGCCCACCAGCTGCCCGACGAGGCCAAACCGGTCTATGCCAACCTCAAGGATCCCAACGACGTGTTCGAGATCGGCATGAACCGCGCAGTCGAGCTTCTGGCCGAGAAACGCGCCAATCCGGGCCGCGGCCGCAGCGCGGCGGCCAAACCGTTGAAGGAACTGGGCGAGCATCCCGAGCAGGGCGGACCCGTGAACGTGATGGATGGCCGTTATGGCCCCTACGTGAAGTGGGAAAAGGTCAACGCCACCCTGCCCAAGGACACCGACCCACAGGCGGTGACGATGGACATGGCGGTCGAACTGATCAACGTGAAAGCCGCGAAAAAGGGCAAGACCACGCGCCGCAAGAAAAGCTGAGCCCGCAAGGGTGGCGCGTCGCCGCCGATCACATGCCAACTCATGAACATGTGATTGGCGCCTTCGCTGCACTTGCAGCATGGTGCGCGGAACATCTCGCAACCAAGGGCCTTTCCCATGCCATCCTCCCCCCTCTCGCGCCGCCGTCTTCTCGGCCTCGGCGGTCTCGCGCTCTGCGCCCCCTCGATCCTGCGCGCCGAAGCGGTTACCGAGGCCGACGCGAATGTCGAGGTGACCCGCCACAACATCTCAAGCTTCCGCACGCAGGACTGGCGCGATCATTTCGATACGCTGGGCAAGGCCACCATCGTGGCCGACACGACATCGCGCGCTTTGCATTTCTGGTCGGGCGACGGCAGCGATTACCGCATCTTCCCCACCTCGGTCCCCAAGACCGACGAGCTGACGAAACGCGGCTACACCGAAATCGTGCGCAAGAAAGTCGGCCCCTCCTGGACCCCGACACCCAGCCAGCTTGAACGCTTTCCCGATTGGAAGCCCATCGGCCCCGGCCCGGAAAACCCGCTTGGCACCCACGCGATGTATCTCGGCTGGCCCGCCTATATCATCCACGGCACCCATGACACCCGCAAGATCGGGCGGCGGTCCTCGGATGGCTGCATCGGGCTTTACAATGAAAACATCGCCCAACTGTTCGAGATCTGCCCGGTCGGCACCCAGGTCCGCCTGATCTGACGCGCCGGCCGGTGCGCGGCCGTGAAAAACGTTCTCCGCTGGTCCGGCACACGCCTCGCCGGTTGACTTCCCTGCGGCAGGGCGTCACATCTGACCGCGATCATCGAATGGGAGCGTTTCATGAATAAAGTCTATGGATCTGCCGCCGAGGCACTGGATGGCATCCTTCATGACGGGATGCTGATCGCCGCGGGCGGCTTCGGTCTCTGTGGCATCCCCGAGCTGCTGCTCGACGCCATCAAGGACAGCGGCGTCAAAGACCTGACCTTTGCCTCGAACAACGCGGGCGTCGATGATTTCGGCATCGGCATCCTGCTGCAGACCCGCCAGGTGAAGAAGATGATCTCGTCCTACGTGGGCGAAAACGCGGAATTCATGCGCCAATATCTCTCGGGCGAACTGGAGCTGGAATTCAACCCGCAGGGCACGCTGGCCGAGCGCATGCGCGCCGGCGGCGCAGGCATCCCCGGCTTCTACACCAAGACGGGCGTCGGCACGGTGATCGCTGAAGGCAAGGAACACAAGGATTTCAACGGCGAGACCTACATCCTCGAAGAGGGCCTTTTCGCCGACCTGTCGATCGTCAAGGCGTGGAAGGCCGATACCACCGGCAACGCGATCTTCCGCAAGGCCGCGCGCAACTTCAACCCGCCGGCCGCCACCTGCGGCCGGATCTGCGTGATGGAGGTCGAGGAAATCGTCGAGCCCGGCGAGCTTGATCCCGATCACATCCACCTGCCGGGCATCTATGTCCACCGGCTGATCCAGGGCGAGCATGAAAAGCGGATCGAGCAGCGCACCACGCGCCCCGCGGCATAGGGGCCCGCGATGGACCGCGAAGAAACGCTCAGCCGCCGCGCCGACCTGATCGAACGCCGCACCGCCGATTACGTGCACCGCGCCAAGCGCATGGTGCTCGACACCTTCGGCATCGAAGCCTCGAAAGAGCTGTCCTCGCTGACAGTTCACATGGCCACGGCAATGATCCAGCTCGAAGCGGCGGAGCTCAACGCCGCCTCGCTGCGCCGCATCGCCAAAACGCTCGAAGAGAAAGACGGCTAGGCGATGCCCCGGCGCCCGACAGACCGGCGCTCGCCCTATCAGGATCTGCCGGCGGCGGCGTTCTGGCGCTCGGCCATGCGCACGCCCGACGAAGAGACCGTGGCGGCGCTTTATGCGCCCAAGTTCACGATCACGCCGCAGACCCCGCTGATGACGGCGGGCAGTTGCTTTGCCCAGCACATGCACCGCGCGCTCTCGCGCGCGGGCTGGCACGTGCTGCAGGGCGAAGGCATGGCTGATCTGGTGGGCGCAAACCTCGCACGCGAATTCGGTTACGATGTCTACTCGGCGCGCTACGGCAATATCTACACCGCCCGCCAGCTGCGCCAGCTGGTCGAGGACGCGCTCTCCGACAGCCCCCGCCCCGCCCTTGTCTGGGAGCGTGACGGCCGTTTCTTCGACGCGCTGCGCCCCGGGGTCGAGCCCGACGGGCTCGACACCCCCGACCTGGTGGAAACGGCCCGCGCCGATCATCTCGCCGCGCTGCGCGACGTGCTGCAACAGGCGCAGCTAGTCGTCTTCACCCTCGGCCTTACCGAATGCTGGATCGACACCGCCACGGGCCTTGCCCTGCCCACCGCGCCCGGCACCGTCGCCGGCCGGTACGATCCCGAAACCGTGCGGTTCCACAACTTCACCCAAGCCGAGGTTCTGGCCGATCTGCGCGCCACCCGCGACCTGTTGCGCGCCCACGGCCTTGCTGCGCGCATCCTGCTCACCGTATCGCCCGTGCCGCTTACCGCCACGGCCAGCGGCGGCCATGTCGGCAGCGCGACCAGCTATTCCAAATCCGTGCTGCGCGCCGCCTGTGGCGAATTGCAGGCCACCGACCCCGATTTCGACTATTTCCCGGCCTACGAAATCATCACCACCTCTGCTGCCGGCGGGCCCTATTTCGCCCGCAACGGCCGCGATCCGCATCCCGACGGCGTGGAAACCGTGCTGGGCGTCTTCGCCATGGCCCATGCCGGCGCCGACGCGCCCATGACCGCCCCGGCCAATTACCATGTCGACAGCGCCAAGACAGCCGAGGAAATCGCCTGCGAGGAAATTCTGCTCGAGGCGTTTCGCAAATGACGAAACTGGCGATCATCGGCAATTCCCATGTCGGCGCCTATGTCGAGGCCCGCACCGCGATCGAGGCGGCCTTCCCGGGGCTCGATCTGTCCTTCTTCGTCTTTCCCCGGCACGATCTCAAATCGGCGCGCCATGATGAAACCGGGCTTCTGGCGGCCGTGGGCGAACACAACACCGCCCTGCCCACCGAGATCGACCTTTCCGCGCAGGACGGCATCCTCGTGGTGGGTCAGCCCTTCGGCATGATCGGGCTCAATGCCCTTCTGGCTGCGGCCGATGTACTGGGCTGGGCGGACACCGGCAAATCCCGCAACATTTCGCCCGCGCTATTTGCCGCCTATCTCGGCAATGCCGTTAACTTGGCCGCGCGGCGGCTGATGAAATATTTCCGCGACGATGGCCGCTTCGCCTATGCGCCGCAGCCTCTGGTCACCGATCTGGCCGAAGCGGGCAGTTCGAAAATGGCCTCGCTTGCCGCCCACCCCGAGGCCGCACGGATCTTCCCGCTCTGGCATGATGCCCTGGCCCGCGTGGCGCGCGAGCTGCCCTGCCGGATCGTGCCCCAGCCCGATCACCTGCGCGACAGCGCCGTCTTCACCCCGCGCCGCCTGGCCCGCACCGCGGCGCTGCCGCGCGAAAAAACACCGGGTCCTGCGGATCACATCCACATGACCCCGGAATACGCCCTTGAACATTTCCGGGCGTTTGCAGAAACTTGGCCGGAACTTTTCGACACAACCGGCCGCAAGTCCAAGAAGGAGAGCTAGAACCATGCCCTGGGACCGCAACCAAATGGCCGCGCGCGCCGCGCAAGAGCTTGAAGACGGCATGTACGTGAATCTCGGCATCGGCATCCCGACGCTGGTCAGTAACTACATCCCCGAAGGCGTACACGTGACCCTGCAATCGGAAAACGGCATGCTCGGCATGGGCCCCTTCCCCGTCGAGGGCGACGAGGACCCGGACCTGATCAACGCTGGCAAGCAGACGATCACCGAACTGCCGCACACCTCCTATTTCGACAGCGCCACCAGCTTCGGCATGATCCGCGGCGGCAAGATCGCCATGGCGATCCTCGGCGCGATGGAGGTCAGCCAGGACGGCGATCTCGCCAACTGGATGATCCCGGGCAAACTGGTCAAGGGCATGGGCGGCGCGATGGATCTTGTCGCCGGCGTCGGCCGCGTGATCGTGGTCATGGACCACACCAACAAGGCCGGTGAAACCAAGGTCCTGAAGGAATGCACCCTGCCGCTGACCGGCAAGGGCGTCGTGGACATGATCATCACCAACCTCGCGGTGATGGAAGTGGAACACAAGGGCCTGCACATCGTCGAACTGGCCCCTGGCGTCACCCGCGAAGAGGTGATCGCCGCCACCGAGGCCAACATCGTCTGAACCGGCCCGTCCGGCATGAAAAAGGGCGCCTCAAACGGGCGCCCTTTCCGTTTTCGGACCGGCCGCGATCAGTAAAGCGCCACCGGGTTGATGATCATCTGCACCGTGCCGCGGATACGCGCCTGGCCCAACACGAACATGAACTCGTTCACCCCTTCGCGCAGCACCGGCCCGGTGTTCATCGTCTCCAGGATATAGATGCCGTTTTCCTTGAGCAGCACCACGTGGCCATAAAACGCCCCGTCCCCCGGTGCCGGCGGAATCGGCTCGATCCCCCAAGTATCGGCGCCCACCGCCATCACCCCCAGGCTGGCCAGGTAGCGTGACCCGCTCACGCTGATGCCCGGCTCGCCCGACACCCAGGCCTGCGGCTCGGCCTCCAGCATGTTCTCGGTCCAGCCGGTGTGGAAGAGCACGATATCGCCCTCGCCGATACTCACGCCCTGCGCCTCGGCGGCGGCCTTGATCTCATCTTCGCCGAAATGGTCCCCCGCAACCAGGAAATCCTTACCGGCATGCTTGGCCATGTCCAGGATCACCGCGCGGCCCACCAGTGGCGGGATGTTGTGCACACCCAGCTTTGTCAGCCCGGTGATGGCCGAGATTTCCTTCTCATCATGGCAATTATAGTAATACCCCTTTTCGCCCAGGTGCCCCAACCCGTCGATCTGGCTGCCGATGCCCACCCAGGTCTGCAGGATGTCATCGTTATAGTTGCCCGGATATCCGAACTGGGTCAGCTTCTGGCCGCCCTGCTGGTTCGGCTGCACCACCTGCAGGTTCAGCGAGCGCGGCGCGAAGGCCGGCGTGCTCGAGTCGATCACGATGCCCAGCGGCATCGACTTGCCCTGCTTGATCAGCTTCGCAGCGGCCAGCGTCCTCTCGGGCGTCACCAGGTTGGCCGATCCCAGCTCATCACCTTCCCCCCATTTCGAATGATCGCAATCCTGCGCCCCGACGCTGGTGCCCAGCAACGCGACAAGACCGGCCACGCCGGCGACAAATGCACTTCGTTTCATGTTTACCTCCCTTGGGCGGGCGGCCACATTCCGGGTCCACCCGCCATTCCGTGGTTTTCGCGCCCGCAGCTGAACCAGCTGCGACCGCATGACGCACCCTAACACGGAATCGCTCAATTTTCGCGAAAAGGCCGCAACGTCAGTTCCCGCCTTCAGCGAAATGCTGCCACGTCACGGCCCTCACCAACGCAGGCCGCATTTTTGTTTCCGGTTTCGCAACAAATTCATAATCTCGCCCCAATCCGTCGCTAAATCGGGGCAAAATGACAATGAGCAGCGTAAATCCAGCCCCCACGCCCCCGCGCCGCTGGCGCGATCTCGCCCTGTTCGGCGGGCTTGTCGCGCTTGTCATCGCCGGGCTGGTCAGTGCCGCCGCCGCCACCGGCTGGGCCGAAACCATGGCCCAGCTGGGCAAGCTCGGCGCCGGTCAGCTGGGCGTGTTACTCGCGCTCAGCCTGGTGAATTATCTCTTCCGCGGCCTGCGCTGGCACGCCTTTGCCCGGCGGCTCGGCCTGCCAACGACACTGGGCCAGAACATCCGCCATTTCCTCGGCGGGTTCGCCATGTCGGTCACCCCGGGCCGCGTAGGCGAGCTTATTCGCATGCGCTGGATCAGGCGCGAAACCGGCTGGACGTTCGAACGCACCGCCCCGCTCGTGCTGATCGACCGCGCCTCGGATCTCGCCGCCATGGCCATCATCCTCGGCGTCTCGCTGGCGCTGGCCGCGGGCGGCATAACGCTGGCCGCGCCCGTCGCCGTGCTGGCCTTCGTCTCCGCCATCATCGTGACACGGCCCACGCTCCTGCATACGCTGGCCACCGGCTTCTACCGTGCCACCGGCCTCTTTCCCCGGCTCATCGCCCGCGTCCGCCGCGCCGCCCAGTCCCTGCGCGCGTTCTCGCACCCGCAAACTCTGTCGCTCGCCGCCGGCCTCGGTCTCATCGGCTGGCTGGCCGAAGGCTATGCCTTCCACCTGCTGCTTGTGTGGATGGGCGCCGATATCGGCTTCTGGACGGCAGTGATGATCTTTGTCTTCTCTACCCTTGCCGGTGGCCTCACCGGCGCGCCCGGCGGGCTCGGCGGGGCCGAGGCCGCGATGGTAGCGCTGCTGATGGTCGAAGGCGTCGGCGCCGATGCCGCCATTGCCGCCACCGCCGTCATCCGCCTGACCACGCTGTGGTTCGCCATCGCCATCGGCTTTGCCGTTTTCCCCCACGCGGAAAAGAAATCGAAAGGAGGCGCATGATGCGCTGGAAATCCGACCGTTACAGCGGCTGGGGCCGCGCCCTTGTGGCCGAGGGTGATCTCGCCCGCCCCGAACGTATCTCGTCGCTTAAGGATCTGCCACCGACCCCGGCGATCGGCGCGCGCCGCTCCTATGGCGATGCCTGCCTGAATTCCGATGGCCGCGCCATCGACATGACCCGGCTCGACCGGATCATTTCCTTCGATCCCGAAACCGGCAGGGCCGAGGTCGAGGCCGGCATGCCCATCGGCGAACTGGCCCGCCTCTTCGCCCCGCGCGGCTGGATCCCGGCGGTGATGCCCGGTACCGGTTTCGCCACCGTCGGCGGCTGCATCGCCATGGACGTGCACGGCAAGAACCACCACAACGCGGGCAGCTTCGGCGCCCATGTCACCGCCATCCGCATGATCCACGCCGGCAAGGCCAAGACCGTCACGCCGAAAAACAATCCCGGCCTCTTTCGCGCGACGCTGGGCGGGTTGGGCCAGACCGGCCTCATCCTCTCGGCGACGCTGCAACTGGCGCCCTGCCCCGGCCTCTCGATGAAGGTGCGCGAAAGCCGCGCCGGCGATCTTGACGAGCATCTCGCCCTGCTCGAAGCCTCCCAGGCGCCCTATACCGTCGGCTGGCTCGATGCCACGGCGCGCGGCGCCACGCTGGGCCGCGGCATCGTGGAAGAGGCCGATCACAGCCTCGATCCCGCCCCGAAAGAGGGCCGTTCCAAATCGGTGCCGGTCGATGCCCCGCGCTTCACCCTGTCGAAACCCGTGGTCAAGGCGTTCAACGCCCGCTACTTCGCCCGCATCCCGGAATCCGGCCGCACCCGCGTCCGCTCGATCGCCGATTTCTTCTTTCCGCTCGATCGGGTGCAGGACTGGAACAAGCTTTACGGCAAGCGCGGCTTCCACCAGTTCCAATGCGTCCTGCCCCACAGCGAAACCGCCACGCTGCGCGGCATGGTGCAGACCATCGCCGAAAGCGGGCTGGCCTCGCCGCTCGCCGTCCTGAAACGCCTCGGCCCCGAGCGTGCCGGGCTCATGTCCTTCCCGATGGAGGGGGTCACCCTCGCCGTCGACTTCCCCAACCGCGACAAGGCCACCGCGCTGATCCGTGACCTGGGGCAGCGCACGGCCGCGGCCGGCGGCCGCGTCTACCTGGCCAAGGATTCGCTCGCCGATGGCGACATGATCCGCGCCATGTACCCCGATCATGCGAAATGGGTTGAAACCGCCCGCAAGGCCGATCCCGACCGCCAGCTCGAAACCGATCTCGTGCGCCGCCTGAACCTGAGGAGTGCCTGACATGCAAGAAACCTGGATCATCCTCGGCGCCACCTCCTCGATGGCGCGCGCCCTGTCCCGCAAGCTGGCCGAAGACGGCCATGCCGTGTTCCTCGCCGGGCGCGACATGGACGACCTCAGGCGCCAGGCCGCCGATTGCACCGCGCGCGGCGCGTCCCTGGCCGAGGCCGTGAAATTCGATGCTCGCGCCCCCGAAAGCTTCGCCCCCATCCTCGACCGGCTCGCCGATCAGGAGGGGATGCTCAACGCCGCCGTCTTCGTCGGCTCCATGCCCGACCAGGCCGATATCGATGCCGATCCCGCGCTGGTCGACGGCACCATCACCGACAGTTTCACCGGCCCCGCCCGCTTCCTGCAAATGCTGGCGCCGCTGATGGAACAGCGCGGCGGCGGCACCGTGGTGGGCGTGGGCTCGGTCGCGGGCGATCGCGGTCGCCTGGGCAATTATGTCTATGGCAGCGCCAAGGCGGGCTTTCACACCTATCTTTCCGGGCTGCGCAACCGGCTCACCCGCGCGGGCGGCCATGTCGTCACCGTCAAACCCGGCTTCACCGATACCGCGATGACCTGGGGGATCGAGGGCATGTTCCTCGTCGCGCCCCCCGAAAAGGTCGCCGCCGACATCCTGCGGGCGGTGGAAAAGAAGAAGAACGTGATCTACACGCCGTTCTTCTGGCGCTACATCATGACGATCATCCGCTCGATCCCCGAACCGATCTTCAAGAAACTGTCGATCTAGGACCGCCCTGATCCTTCATCTTGCCCCAAATATCCCGGGGGTGGCGCAAAATGCATCGCGTTTTGCGCCTTGGGAGCAGCGCCCCCATCCACGCCCGCGTCAAAATCCGAACCACTCGGCCCACAGACCCGCGGCATAGAACATCAGCGACAGGGTAATCATGATCAGGCCCAGCCCCCGCTTGTCGCGCAGGGCAAAGACGATCGGGTCGTAATCCTGCTTGCCGTAGAACCCCAGCCGCACCATGCGGAAAAGCCACCCGGCCAGCGGCAGCATCGCGATCCACAGGAATACCCGGTCGGGGTAAAGCATCTGCGCCTGCGCCGACAGCGTATAAAGAAAGAAGATCACCAGCGCCGCCACCATCCCCGCCACGCTCAGGTTGAGCAGCGCGCCGCGATCGGGCCGGCCATAACCGCGCCCGGGCAGGCGTTCGTCGGATTTGGCCAGCGTCAGCTCGGTCAGCCGCTTGACGGCGCCCAGCGTGATGAAGACCGGAAAGACGAAAACGATCATATAGGCCGACGTCGTCACGTCCACCGCCGCCGCCCCCGCGACCACCCGCACCGTGTAAAGCGAGGCCAGCGCGCCGATATCCACCCAGCGCGCCCGCTTCAGGCGGAAGGAATAGACCAGCGACAGCGCCACGTAGAACACCGTGATCGCCAGAAAGGTGCCGCCCAGCACCGCGCCCAGCCCCAGTGCAACCGCCGCCAGCAGGAAAAACAGCGCCATGCCCACCCGCAACGGCACCGCGCCGCTCGCAAAGGGGCGTTTGCATTTCTTCGGATGCAGCCGGTCGGCCTCCAGGTCCAGCAGGTCATTGACCACATAGATCGACGAGGCCGCGGCCGAAAACGCCACCATACCCAGCGCCACCTGCATCAGCGCCGCCCATTCGAACCGGTGCGAGGCCAGAAGCGGCAGCAGCAGAAGCACGTTCTTGACCCATTGATGCGGCCTCAGCGCGCGTATCAGGTCGCGCAGGCGCCAGCTCTGCCGCACACGTTCGCCCGGGCCCGCCTGCACCCCATCGAGGCCGTGCAGCGCCGCCAGTTCCCCCGCCAGCGCGGCATCGCCCGCCAGGTAAACCGCCCGCCCCTCGGCCCGTGCGGCCTCCACGCGGGCCTGTGCCTCGCCCGATACCGGCAACAACTCGGCGCGCAGCGTGCCGTCGCCTGTAATCCCGGCCAGGCGCCGCTCCAGCGCCGGATCGGTGCGCAGGAATCCCCCCGCCAGCCGCAATACCAGGGGCTCGTCTTTCACCGTCACCCGCCCTTGTTCACATCGACATTGAACACGCAGCCATCCGTCACCAGTTCCGGCGGCGTCAGGCACAGCCCGCGCGCGGTCTTGAACGCGGCCAGTACCTTGGGCACGTAATCGCGGGTCTCGGCGAAGGGCGGCACGCCCTTGTGGGTCTTCACCGCGTTCTCGCCCGCGTTATATCCGGCCAGCACCAGGATCGGGTCGCGGTCGAATTCCTTCATCAGGAAATCCAGAAACCTCACTCCGCCGCGGATATTGTCACCCGGCACGCCGGCATCGCTCACCCCGAACCGCTCGGCGGTGGCCGGCATCAGCTGCATCAGCCCCTGCGCCCCGGCATGGCTCACCACGTCGGCCCGTCCGCCCGATTCCACCGCGATCACCGCCAGCACCAGCGCCGGCGACACCTCGGTGCCCACGGTCGCGCGCAGGATGTCGGCCCCGCGCAGGCGCGCGATATCCTGAAGCCCCTGCAGGCGCGGCGACGTTACGCCACCGGCGCCGCCCGGCGGGTTGGCGATCCGGATGAGCGCCTCTTCCAGGCGCCCCGGGCCGCTCTTCTCCAACTCGGGCGAGATACCCTCCCAGAACCAGGCGTAACGCCCGCTCACCGCATTGGCCGCCGCCTTGGAGTCGGGCTTCGGCACTGCCGCGGGCTTGGCGCGCTGCTGATCCTCGGGGCTGATCTGAATGGTGATGCGTTTGCCGCCGCCCGACTTGGGCGGCTTTACCCGCTTGAACGTGAATTCCGGAAAAGGCGGCGGCTCGGCCGTCGCCGGGGAATGCGCGCACAGCCCTGCAATCAGGGCCGCGGCCGCCGTGCTGATAGCGCGTCGCATGTCTGCGATCTGTCCTGCCTCGTTTTATCGTTAATGGATTTATCGCAGAAAACCCTGAATCTGGCCAGTTCGGGCGGCCAAATCGCCGGGAAATATGCCACATTTGCCACGCCCGAGGCCCGAAAAAACGCACGTTTACCGCTTTTTCATGCTTTTAAACAAGCGTTTTCAATGACTTGCGTGAAAATTGACGATCAACACCGAAATACACCTGAAAAGCTAAATTCGTGCCCAATTCCTGCCCGAATCCGGTGGCCATATACGGTCATACCAAGACGGCAACGGGCCAATGAGAGAGACGGTCCGATGAACTGCCAGACAGGTGTGAAACTGAACTGATCCTTTGGAGGGACGAACCATGATCAAATTTATCAAAAACTTCCGCAAAGACGAAGACGGCGCCGTTACGGTTGACTGGGTTGTGCTGACCGCAGCCGTTGTGGGGCTGGCCGTTGCAGCCTACTCGTCGATCGAATCGGGCGCCACCGGCCTGACCGCTTCGACCGCGACCTACATGGGCAGCCAAGCACCGAACTAAGTTTCGGTCGACTTGACGTCGAACAAGGGGGCCGTGCCCGAATGGGTGCGGCCCTTTTCAGGGAAACCGGACCGCCCCGCACAGCGTTGCAAAAATGGTCCACGCTATGACCCGGCCTCTTGGTCCGGATCGCTCCAGCAGGAGAGCATGACATGAAAGCATTGTTCGAACGCTTCGCCACCAAGGAAGACGGTGCGGTGTCGGTTGACTGGGTTGTTCTCAGCGCCCTGGTCGTCACGCTTCTGTCGGCCGGTTACGGCATGATGGAAAGCAGCACCAATGATCTGTCCTCGGATACCGCTGACTACATGACCAACTGGCAGTTCTGACCTGCCGCCTGAAATTACCCGACTTGAAATTCCCTGACAGAATGTCGGGCCACATCGCTGCTGCCCGCGCCCGACTGAAAAGCCGGGCTTTCCGCTTCTCGACTTCCCGCATCGAACACGCCCTGCACCAGCTGCCTCTGCCTGGCACCGGTTGCCGTCGAAGCTCCATGCCTTCTCCCTTTTCTGGTCACATTTCGATGCAACAAGAAGGGATGACTTTCTGCGATACCGTCCATCGCAGGCCCGCCTCTCGCGGGTGCCACCAATGAAACGAAAGGGATAATCATGCGCGCCGTATTTGGACTCGTGCTGATTGCAGGGCTCGGCCTTGCCGGGTTTGCGGTCTACATGACCAAGAGCCAGTTCGCCGCCTACGAAAACGAGCTTGCCCGTCAGCGGGCCGCCAATGGCGGAATGGTCGACATGGTCGAGCTCTACGTGGCAAATCGCCCCATGAAATATGGTGAGGTGCTCAAGCCTGAAGATGTTCGCAAGGTCAAGTGGCCGATCCATCTTCAGCCCGAAGGCGTCTTCTATGAAGAGGCGGCCCTGTTTCCCGACAATGATCGCCCACGCATGATGCTGCGCGCGATCGAACCGAACGAGGCGCTGACATCGGTTAAGCTGACCAAGCCAGGCGAAACCGCCGGCATCACCTCGCTGCTGCATTCCGGCCAGAGCGCCGCGTCCATCAAGGTCGATGTCGCGTCGGGCGTTTCGGGCTTCCTGCGCCCCGGCAACTTCGTCGATGTCTACTGGAACGGCGAGATCCGCACCCAGCAAAGCTCGCAGGAGGTGACCCGCCTGATCGAGACCGGCCTGCGCGTGATCGCGATTGACCAGTCGGCGAATGTCGACGTGGCCCAGGCCAATGTCGCCCGCACCGTCACCGTGGCCGTGAACCGCAACCAGGCGCTGCGCATCAACCAGGCGCAATCCACCGGCCGCCTGTCGCTCACGCTCGTCGGCAACCCCAGCGAGTCGGCCGAAGACGGCCCCGTCGAAATGAACCAGAAAGAGCTTCTGGGCCTTGCCGATGCGCCGGTGGTCGAGGAAGTGATCGAAAAGAGAGAATGCACCATCCGCACCCGCCGCGGTGCCGAGGTGGTCGAAATTCCGATCCCCTGCACCAATTGATTGGCGCACGGGATGTCCGGAAAACGAAATTTGGACGGGGGCGTCACGGCGCCCCCGTCTCGCCTTGAAGGCCCGGCAACGTGACTCTGTTGCCGGTTATCCACATAAAAAAGGTCGCAGAAGCCTTTGATTCTTGCATGAAAAGCAAAAATAACGCATGGTCACGCAAAATGCGGGCAAAAAGACCCGGAAAATGAGGCGTGATCGGAGAGGCAGGTCACTATGAAAAAGAGCAGATTTCTCACAGCGGCCCTATTGGGTCTGACCATCGGCTTCGCGCCCGTGCCCGACGTGGCAATGGCGGAAACCCTAACCGTGGTGAAACGCGGCACATCGTCGAACCTCAAGGTTCCGATGAACCGCGCAATCGTGGTCGAAAGCGACGTTCCCTTCGCGGAACTCAGCATCGCCAACCCGTCGATCGCCGACATCTCCTCGCTCAGCGATCGCACGATCTATGTGCTGGGCAAGGCGCCGGGCCTGACCACGCTGACCATTCTCGACGCCAACGGCCAGCTCATCACCAATGTCGATGTGCATGTCTCGGCCGATGTCAGCGAATTCAAGGAACGCCTGCGCCAGATCCTGCCGGGCGAAAAGATCGAGGTGCGCACCGCCAATGACGGCATCGTGCTCTCGGGCACCGTTTCCTCGGCGCAGAGACTCCAGCGCGCGCTGGATCTGGCCGAACGCTACGCGCCCGAACGCGTTTCCAACCTGATGAGCGTGGGCGGCGTGCAGCAGGTCATGCTCAAGGTCCGCTTCGCCGAGATGCAGCGCACCGTGTCGAAGTCGCTCTCCACTTCGCTGGCGCTGAACGGCAACATGTTCGGTGGCGGCCTCGGCGTGAACGGCGGCACCAACACCAACAACAACTCCGGCGGCGTCGCCACCTCGCTCGGGGGTAACATCCCCTCGGTGTCCGAGAACAACGGCGCCATGGTCTTCGGCTTCAATGCCGGCGCGGTCGAAGTTGGCGTTCTGCTGGAAGCCCTTGAAAGCAAAGGCGTTGTCCGCACCCTGGCCGAGCCGAACCTCACCGCCCTTTCCGGGCAGGAGGCCAAATTCCTGGCTGGTGGCGAGTATCCCATCCCGGTCGCACAGGACAACGGCGCCATCACCATCGAATTCAAACCGTTCGGGGTCGAGCTCAACTTCACCCCGCGCGTGGTCGACGGCGACCTGATCAACCTCGAACTCGAGGCCGCGGTCAGCTCGATCGACCCGACCAACGCCGCGACGTTCAACAACTTCTCGATCGACGCCTTCCGCCGCCGCGAAACCTCGACCACGGTCGAGATGCGCGACGGTGAAAGCTTCGCCATTGCCGGTCTCCTCCAGGATGATTTCCAGGACGTCAACGGCCAGGTTCCCTGGCTCGGCGATGTGCCGGTTCTCGGCGCCCTGTTCCGCTCCGCCTCCTACAAGCGCGAGCAATCCGAACTTGTCATCATCGTTACGGCGCATCTCGTCACCCCCACCCGGGGCGAGGCGCTGGCGTTGCCCACCGACCGGGTGAAACCGCCGACCGAAAAAGACCTGTTCCTGAATGGCAAGGTGGTCCGTGATGGCCGCCGCCCGACGCGCGGCGCCGCCGGCGAGGTCGCCAAGCAGGATTTCAACGGGTCCTA
Organism: Marimonas lutisalis; assembly: GCF_005434965.1. Lineage (GTDB taxonomy): Bacteria > Pseudomonadota > Alphaproteobacteria > Rhodobacterales > Rhodobacteraceae > Marimonas_A > Marimonas_A lutisalis. Next base: position 337,058 of record NZ_SKCI01000001.1, on the reverse strand, counting down.
CGGCTACGTGATGGACTGAGACAATACGGGGGCACTATAAAATGAAACAGATCATTGCACCGATCGCCCTTCTGGCCCTGGCCGGATGCGCGGTAAACACCCCCGGCGGACAAAGTTTCTTCCGCGAAGCCGGGGCAAACATCGATAGCGGCTACTTCGGCAACGCCACGATGAACAACACGCAGATCATGTCGGGCGAGAAAAGCTACGTCTACAGCCTTGCCAGCCGCTTCGCGCAGGAAGTGCCGTCGACAGTGAACTTTGCCTTCGATTCGGCGGTTCTCGATCCTGGCGCGCGCGACGTGCTGCGCCAGCAAGCGCAATGGATCCGCCAGTTCCCAGAAATCCGCTTCCGGGTCTACGGCCACACCGATCTCGTCGGCTCGAACGCCTATAACAAGTCCCTGGGCCTGCGCCGCGCCAAGGCGGTGGTCAGTTTCCTGGCCAGCCAGGGCATCTCGCGCTCGCGGCTCGAAGCCGTGGCCAGCTACGGGGAAACCCAGCCGCTGATCGTGACCGAGGGCCGCGAACGCCGCAACCGCCGCACCGTGACGGAAGTGACGGGTTTCGTGCGCAACCACCCGTCGGTTCTGGACGGCAAATACGCCGAGGTCATCTACCGCGAATACATCGCCAGCGGTGTGCCGCGGACGACGCTCACGGGCATCTCCGGCTCGGACTTCCAGACCACCGAATAAGTCGGCGACAGGAAACACGAAAACGGGCGTCCGATTGGGCGCCCGTTTTCTTTTGTTAATATTTCCAGATACTTGCGCGCAGAAAATCGGCGCCTTCAGCGATGGAAACGATCCACGCCCCGGCCCCGGGATCGTCTTAATATACCGCACAATTACGATCTTTTGGCCCTAATGTTGCCCCACTTGCCGATGAAATTGTCCCCAATCGGAAGACCGTGCCCCATGAGGAATCAGGGCCGGGTTCACCGGGGCAGACAGACGGGCCGAGCAGCCCGGCCCCACGGACCTGACAGCAAAAGGACAAGAGGCAATGACGAGTAACGAGACGCTGCAATCGGATCTCAGCCCGCTGCTGGCCTGCACCATCAGCCGTGATGTGCAGAATTTCGATCTTCTCATAGAAGATATGGAAACGGCCCTCGGTGAGCAGTGGGGCGATCTCGGCTTCGCCGAAGCCAAGGCATTCTTCAACCAGCCCGAGGCCGAGGCGCTCGAATTCGTGGCCATCGCCATCGACGAAAGCGACGAGGAGAAACTCGTCATGCTGGGCGAAATCATCGAGGCCGCGAAGGCCAAGGGCATCAAGGTCATCCTGATCGCAGAGGATGTCAGCCCCGCTGCGCTGCACCAGCTGCTCCGCCAGGGCGCCGACGAATTCGTGCCCTACCCGCTTCCCGAAAACGAATTGCAGGCCGCCATCGAACGCCTGAACGAACCCGAGGTGCCCGAACCCGTGGTCATCCAGGCCGCGCCGGTCGGCGGCTCCGGCCCGGGCAACCGCGATGGCGTGATTCTCGCCGTGCACGGCCTGGCCGGCGGCACCGGCGCCACGACGCTGGCCGTCAACCTGGCCTGGGAACTGGCCACCGTGGACAAGAACGATCCGCCCAAGGTCTGCCTGCTCGATTTCGACCTTCAGTTCGGCTCGGTCGCAACCTATCTCGACCTGCCCCGCCGCGAAGCCGTCTATGAACTGTGGTCCGATACCGAAGGCATGGATGACGACGTGTTCAAACAGGCGCTCGTCGGCTACGAGGAAAAACTCTCGGTGCTCACCGCACCGACCGAGATGCTCCCGCTCGATCTCATCTCCTCCGAGGATGTGAACCGGGTGCTGAAACTGGCGCGCAGCCATTTCGACTATGTCATCGTCGACATGCCCTCGACGCTGGTGCAGTGGACCGAGGCGGTGCTGAGCGAATCGCACATCTATTTCAGCCTGCTGGAAATGGACATGCGTTCGGCCCAGAACACCCTGCGCGTGAAACGCGCCCTCCAGGCCGAGGAACTGCCGGTCGAGAAACTGCGCTACGTGCTCAATCGCGCGCCGAAATTCACCGATCTGAACGGCAAGAGCCGGGTCAAGCGGCTCAGCGAAAGCCTCGACATTTCGATCGAACTGCAGCTGCCCGATGGCGGCAAGCCGGTCACGCAGGGGGCCGACCACGGCCTGCCGCTGGCCAATGCCGCGGCCAAGAACCCGCTGCGCAAGGAAATCGCAAAACTGGCCACTTCGCTCCACGAACTGGGGCAGGACGAGGCCGAGGCCGCCTGAGGAGGGTAAACAGGGATGTTTTCGCGCTACAAGAAGAACGACGCAGCCCCGGCCAAGGGCAACCAGCCCGCCGAAGGCAAGGTCACTGAACTCCCCCGGAAAAAGCCCGAGGGCGAAGCCGCCAGCGCGCCGCCTCCGGCGTCGATGCGCAAACCGGCTCAACAGGTTGCCGCCCGCTCGGCCACGGCCGACAAGGACCAGAAGCGCAAGGAACGCATGGCCGAGCTCAAGCTCGAACTGCACCGCGAGCTGCTGGAAAACCTCAACCTCGCCGCGCTCGACACCGCGACCGAGCAGGACCTGCGCTCCGAGATCAACGAGATCACCAACGAGGTCCTGAACCAGAAGGCCGTTGTCCTCAACCGCGAGGACCGCGCCCAGCTCAACAAGGAGCTCTATTTCGAAGTGAAGGGCCTTGGCCCGCTCGAAACGCTTCTGCAGGATGACTCGGTCAACGATATCCTGGTCAACGGTCCGCAGCAGATCTTCGTGGAACGCTCCGGCAAGCTCGAACTGACCGACATCACCTTCAAGGATGAAAAGCACCTGATGCGGATCATCGACAAGATCGTCTCGGCCGTGGGCCGGCGCGTCGATGAATCGAACCCCTATGTTGACGCCCGTCTCCAGGACGGCTCGCGTTTCAACGCCATGGTGCCGCCCATCGCAGTCGACGGCTCGCTGGTCTCCATTCGTAAATTCAAGAAGGACAAGCTCGGGATCGACGACCTCGTGCGCTTCGGCGCGTTTTCCGAGGAAATGGCCGCCTATCTCCAGGCCGCCGTGGCCTGCCGGCTGAACGTCATCGTTTCGGGTGGTACCGGTTCCGGTAAAACCACCACGCTCAACGCGCTCAGCTCGTTCATCGACAACTCCGAACGCATCCTGACAATCGAGGACACGGCGGAACTTCAGCTGCAACAGACCCATGTGGGCCGGATGGAAAGCCGTCCGCCCAACGTCGAAGGCAAAGGCGAGGTTTCCCCCCGCGACTGTCTGAAGAACGCCCTGCGGATGCGTCCCGACCGCATCATCGTCGGCGAAACGCGCGGCGAGGAAGTGATCGACATGCTGCAGGCCATGAACACCGGCCACGACGGCTCGATGACCACGATCCACGCCAACAACGCGCGCGACGGTATCAGCCGTCTGGAAAACATGATCGCCATGGCCGGCATCGAAATGCCGCTCAAGGCGGTCCGCTCGCAGATCGCATCGGCCGTGAACCTCATCGTGCAGGCCTCGCGCCTCCAGGACGGCTCGCGTCGCATGACCTCGATCACCGAGATCACCGGGATGGAAGGCGACGTGATTTCCATGCAGGAAGTGTTCCGCTTCCAGCGCGTCGGCCTTACGCCCGATAACAAGATCATCGGCCATTTCACCGCCACCGGCGTGCGTTCGCACTTCTCCGAACGCTTCCGCCTGTGGGGCTACGATCTGCCGCCCTCGATCTTTGAACCCACCCTGGCAGCGGAGTAAACGGTCATGTTCATCAGCGCAGAACCGATTATCTACGGGCTGATCTTCATTGGCGTGCTTGTACTGGTCGAAGGCCTGTATCTCACGGTCTTTGGCAAGTCGATCTCCCTCAACAACCGCGTCAATCGCCGGCTCGACATGCTCGAGAAGGGCGCCAACCGCGAAGAGGTGATGGAGAAGCTCCGCAAGGAGATGAGCCAGCACATGAAGTCGCGGAAAATTCCGCTCTATTCGCTGCTCGCCTCCAAGGCGCAGAAGGCCGCGATCGCGTTCTCGCCCCGGCAGCTGATCATGATCATGCTGGGCCTGTCGGGCGTCGCCTTCATGGGCCTGACCGTGGGTACCGAAACCTCTCTGCCCGTGCGCGCCGTGATGTCGGTGGTGATGGGCGTGGGCGGCATCTATTTCTGGGTCAACTCGAAGGCCAAGAAGCGCATGTCCATGATCGAGGAACAGCTTCCCGATGCGGTGGAACTGATGGTGCGCAGCTTGCGCGTCGGCCACCCGTTCTCCTCGGCCATCCAGATCGTCTCGAAAGAGATCAAGGATCCGCTGGCCTCGGAATTCGGCATCATCGCTGACGAATCCGCCTATGGCCGCGACATGGGCGAGGCGCTGAAGGACATGGCCGAACGGATCGAGCTGCAGGATTTGCGCTTCCTCGCCGTGGCCGTGTCGATCCAGCAGCAGTCAGGCGGTAACCTGGCCGAGATCCTTGCCGGCCTCGCGCAGGTGATCCGCTCGCGCTTCCGACTGTTCCGCCGGGTCAAGGCGATCACCGCCGAAGCACAGTGGTCGGGCAAGTTCCTGTCGGGTTTCCCGGTGTTCGCCCTCATCGCGATCAACGTGATGGACCCGCATTACTACGACGAGGTGATGGATCACCCCTACTTCATCCCCGCCTGTCTGTTCGTTGCCGGTTTCCTGACGCTCAACCTGATCGTCATGCGCTGGCTGACCAATATCAAAGTGTAACCCCCGGGAGTATCCGTGATGCAAAAGATCAATGATATGCTGGTAGATCTCCTCGGACCGATGGGGCCTCTGATGGCGGTGGGCCTGTTGGGTGTGGTTATGATCGTGCTGACCCTGCCGATCTTCCTCCACAAGGAAGAAGATCCGCTCGACAAGCTCAAGAAATCACAGCGCTCCTCCAAGAAGAACGCGGCCGCGATCCAGGACAAGCTGCGCGCCAAGCAGCGCAACGACAAGCTCGAGAAATACGCCGCCTTCCTCGAACCCAAGTCCGAGGAAGAGCTCGCCGGCATCAAGCTCAAACTGCTGCAGGCCGGCTATCGCGACCGCGACGCCGTGCGCTATTTCCACTTCGCGCAGTTCGCTCTTGGGATCCTGTTCCTGATCTTCGGCGTGATCTATTTCATCGCCTTCAAGTCCGGCGGTGAAACCAACACCCAGCAAACGCTGATGTATATCCTCGGCCCCGGCGCCGCGGGCTATATGCTGCCCAAGTACTGGGTCGAGAAGCGCCAGAAGGCCCGCCAGGAAGAGATCACCAACGGCTTTCCCGACGCGCTCGACATGATGCTCGTCTGCGTCGAGGCCGGCCAGTCGATGGACCAGGCGATCATCCGCGTGGCCCGCGAAATCCGCGCCTCCTACCCCGCCCTGTCGGACGAGTTCGAGATCGTCGCGCATGAAATGAAGGCCGGTAAGGACAAATCCGCCGTGCTCAACGACCTTTCCGAACGCGCCGGCGTGCAGGACGTGGCCAGCTTCGTGACCGTTCTGGTGCAGTCGCAAACCTTCGGTACGCCGATTTCCGATGCGCTGCGGGTCTATGCCGGTGAAATGCGCGACAAGCGCGTGATGCGCGCGGAGGAAGCGGCCAACAAGCTGCCCACCAAGATGACGCTGGCAACGATGCTCCTCACCGTGCCGCCGCTGCTCATCATCCTTGTCGGCCCGTCGGTCCACGGCATCACCCAGCTGGGCAACATGTCGAACTGATCCCGCCTGGCCCCGGTCGCCCGGGGCCAAGGTGATGCAAGAACGCGCCGGTCCGGGCCCAGAACGCCCGGGCCGGCGCGAATTCTCTTAAAATCCACCTCCGCTTGTCGTAAACAGCTGGAAAACAATCGCCGTTCACGCGGGGACATGAGCAGACGAACCTTCATCTTCGGTCTTGCCGGCGCGCTGACGCTGGCGGCTTGCGGCCCGGGCCTCGGCCCGCGGGGCGACGACCCGTTCGCGCCCGGCATCAAGCCCGGCGCCGAAGCCGTTGACGGGCTCGTCGTCGGTCATCGCCTGATGCAGGCCGGTGAATACGAGCTTGCCCTCGAAGCCTTCACCCGCGCCGCGGGCGAACACGGCCTGACCGTTGATGTGCTCTCCGCGCTCGGCACCGCAAATCTCGGGCTGGGACGGCTCGGCCAGTCGGAAACGCTGCTGCGCCGCGCGATCAAGGAAGATGGCGCGATCCCGGAAATCTGGAACAACCTGGGCGTGGTGTTGCTTGAAAAACGCGAATATCCCGAAGCGGCGCACGTTTTCCGGCGCGCCTATGCGCTCGACAATGGCCAAAGTGACTCAATCCGCGATAATTTGCGGTTAGCACTCGCAAAAATCGAAAATCCGGACTATGATGAAAACCAAGAACAAGAATACAAATTGGTACGGCGTGGCAGCAGTGATTTCCTGATCCGCCAGATACCATGAAAAGAAAAACGAGGCTGAGGCAGTAAAAGGACGCAGGCAACATGCGCCAGTACAAGATTCTTACCCTGTGCCTGTCGGGCGCGGTTCTTCTCTCCGCGTGTGACAAAACCACAAACGGCGATGTCGATCGCGCGCTTCAAAACGTCAACGTGGTCGACGAAAGCAACCTGAACGACATCATGCTCACGGTGGCCGACCCGAACGAGGCCGTAACCTATTTCAAGCGCGCCACCTCTGAACAGCCCGACCGGGCCGACCTGCAGCGCGGGCTGGGCCAGTCGCTGGTTCGCGCCAAGCGCCCGACCGAGGCGGTCACCGCCTACGAAAAACTGGTCAAGATGGACGGCGCCACCGACGACGATCGCGTCGACCTGGCCGATGCGCTGATCCGCGCGGGCGAATGGAAACGCGCCGAAACCGCGCTCGACTCGGTGCCGCCCACCCATGAAACCTTCAAACGCTACCGCCTCGAAGCTATGGTGGCCGATTCCAACAAGGAATGGAAAAAGGCCGACAGCTTCTATGAAATCGCCGTTGGCCTCACCACCCGGCCGGGTGGCGTGCTCAACAACTGGGGCTATTCCAAGCTGACCCGCGGCGATTTCTCCGAGGCCGAGCGGCTCTTCGGCGAAGCCATCACCCAGGACAAGACGCTGTTCACCGCCAAGAACAACATGGTCCTGGCCCGTGGCGCCCAGCGCAACTACAACCTGCCGGTCATCCCGATGGATCAGACCGAACGCGCCCAGCTCTTGCATACGCTGGGCCTTTCGGCGATCAAGCAAGGCGATGTCGAGATCGGCAAGGGCCTTCTGCGCGAAGCGATCGACACCCATCCCCAGCATTTCGAGGCCGCCGTGCGCAGCCTGCGCGCGCTGGAATCGAACGTCACCAACTGACGCAGATGCAGATCACGGCCCAGTCCGCGCTCTGGTTCGCGCCTTTCATCTGGCCCATCTGCTTCTGGGTGGCCTGGTCCGACATGAAGGCCATGCGCATCCCCAACAAGGCGGTCATCGCGCTGGCCGCCGTCTTTCTCGTGCTCGGGCTTTTCCTGATGCCTTGGCAGGTCTACCTGTGGCAGCTCGCACAGCTTCTGATCGTGCTCGGCATCGGCATCTTCATCAATGCCGCGGGCATGGTCGGCGCAGGTGATGCGAAATTCGCCGCCGCCGCCGCCCCCTTCATCATGCTCGGCGATTTCCGGCTTCTGCTCGCGCTCTTCGCTGCAAACCTTCTCGCAGCCTTCGCCACCCACCGCTTGGCCAAGCACACGCCGCTGCGCCGCCTTGCGCCGGAATGGGAAAGCTGGTCACGCGGGTGGGATTTCCCGATGGGGCTCAGCCTCGGCTCGACGCTGGCGCTCTATATCGGCCTCGGCATCTTCTTCGGCGCCTGATCCCAAAGGCAAAACGCCCGGGGCGTCCCCCGGGCGCCGTTCTGCCTGTGATGCCGGGCTCAGCGCCCGTTCACGCCGAAATGGTCGGCCTTGGTGTTGCTGCCCTTGGTCGAAAAGACAGTAATCTTCTTCTCGTCCCCATACGTCCACTCGGCTTCCGGGCTCGACGACCGGGGTGCCGGCACATAGTCGGCCGTGCCCTCGGTAAAGAGCGGGCCCGACGCGTTCTGCGATACGGCGCGCTCATAAGGGCCCACCATGGCGGCGGCGCCAGTGGCCAGGGCAAGGGTGGTGGCGATGGCGGTGATTGCGGTTTTCATGGTCTTTCTCCTTTAACGAGGCTGGTCTTGGTTGCTGTTGCGATCCTGTGTGATCTGCAACCAAGATGCGCCTCGCCCCGAGGCTTTTCAAAACACGTGCACTCACCGGTTCGTGCAGAATCGCGAGGTCCCGGAGCATTTTTGCTCCTGGGCTGAGAAATGCCGATTAAACATTTATTATCAATAACTTATATCACATCTAAAAGACAGTTTGGAAACATAACTCACGCTTCACGCGGGTGTTCCCGCCGCGTTACGCAAATCGTGATCACCTCGGCCGTCGCAGGCCTGGTAGCGAGGCCCGAAAAAGCTGGCCAGCGTGATCGGTGTTACAGAAAATCGCCCCGAAAAATGCCGCGTTCACCGCGCCAGGCGGTAAACCACCATCCGCTCGCCCTCGTGCGCGGGCACCATCTGCACGCCCTGCGCCGCGATCATCTCGACGATCCGCGCATTGGCTTCGGCATCGGTGGGACAGCGCGGCACCACCACGATGCTCGCCTCGTCGAACCCGGGCAGCCCGTCATAGTACCACGGCGCGCCCCCCTTCAGCGGCGCATAGGCGCCAAACAGCCAGAACGCGTTGAAAATATCTGCGACGAACACCTTCTCCCCGGCGAACCCGCCGGCATCCACCTCGTCCACCAGCCCGCGCATCCAGCCGATCGCGCCACCGGACAGTTCGCAATCGCCTTCGGTGCCATAGGCCGGCATCCGCACCTGCTCGCGCTCCACCCGCGCCTCGACGGCCAGCACGTCCTCGCGCCCCGCCTGCCCCGGGAACACCGGGATGAATACGCTTGCCGGCAGGGTCGCCTGCCGAACGGGGCTGTAGAACACGTTCAGCGCCACCGGCGCGATCAGCGCCAGCGCCAGCAGGCCGCCCACCGCCTGCGTGGACCAGCCCACCTCCTCGCCCCGCGGCTGCGCCAGAAGGACGATCCCCCACAAGAGCAGCCAATAGGGATCGTTGCCATAATTCTGAAAGGTCACGTAGATCGCGCCCGGCAGCATCACGAAAAGGATGATGCCCACCGGATCGGCCTTGGCCCGGGTCCGCAGCAGCAGCACGCTCGCCACCGCCAGAAGCGTGCCCGCGGCATAGTCGGGCGACAGCGCCACCCGCGCCCAGCCCGCCCCGGGCGACGGCCGCACCTCCGATCCCGCCACCGTCAGCAGGTCACCGAGGTAGGCGCCCCAGAACCCGAAACCGTAGGCCAGCGTCATCGCCCCGGCAATCACCAGCCCGGCCACCACCGCGATGCCCAGCGCGCGCATCTGCCCGCGCAGCACCAGGCCCAGCACCACCGCCGGCGCAAATGCCGCGAAATAGGTGACCTTCAGCAGCGCCAGCACCGCCATCGCCGCCCCGATCACCAGCCCGTCCAGCACCGGATTGTCCCGCCGCGCCGGCAACGCCACCAGCGCCAGCGGCAGGAACGCCACCGCCCAGGCCCACCGGTTGTAGTGCATCGACAGCGACGGTTTCACATCGGTCTCGCCATGCACCATCGCCACCGCCAGCAGCAGCACGATCACGCCAAAGGCGATCGCCAGACCGGTGTTCATCCGGCTGATCCCCACCCACCAGACCGGCAGAAGCAACAGCGCCGCCACCATCACCTGGCCCCAGACCAGCGCCGCGCCCAGCTCCAGACCGGCCCAGTGAAGCATCACGAAAGGCTCGAACGCCCAGATTCCCAGCGGTGTCATGAAGTCGAAATGTGGCAATTGCCCGTCGACCCGGCGCAACACGATGTCAATCAGGTGGAGCATGTCCATTTCGTGTTTGGCGAACATCAGGCCACCATATGTGGCCGCCAAACCCGTCACCGCCGCCAACACGGCAAGAAGCGTGCCCAGAACTTTCCCCGGATTTGCCATGTTCTTCGCTCGCCCCATCATTTTTTCGGCACTTTATGAAGGCAGATTGCATATTGCACGAATTTTGTTCGGGCGGCGGGCGACCTGCGCGCAGGCCCGTGCAGCCCAGAATACCGCATGACAAGAGCAGACACAGGCCAGACAAATGAACATGCAGCCCACCGCCGTGATGGCACCGCCGCCGCCCAAATCGCTCGAGCAGATGCAACTGCCCGTGGTGATGATGCGCGACATCCTGATCAAGACGATGTTCCGCAAGAACGTCAGCGAGGTCAGTGAAATTGCCAAGGCCGTTTGCCTGCCCCGCCAGATCACCCAGGATCTCGTCGACATGGCCCGCGAACAACGCCTGCTCGAGGCGACCGGCACGCTCAATGCCAACAACGGCGGCGAAATGGGCTACCAACTCACCGATGCCGGCAAGGCCCGCGCGCTCGATGCCCTGTCGCAATCCGAATATTTCGGCGCCATGCCGGTGCCGCTCGATGTCTACCGCGAGCAGGTCAAGCGCCAGTCGATCCGCAACATCCAGATCACCCGCCAGCAACTGACCGATGCCATGGGCCATCTCGTGCTGCCGGACGCGCTGATCGACAATCTCGGGCCCGCCGTAAGTTCGGGCCGCTCGATCCTCATGTATGGCCCGCCGGGCAACGGTAAGTCCTCGATCTCCAACGGCATCCGCGATGCCATGGGCGACAAGGTCTACGTGCCCCGCGCGATCGAGTATTCCGGCCAGGTCATCACCGTCTACGACCCGATCGTGCATTCCAAGGCCGAGGAGGACCACGACGACCCCAACAGCCTGCGCCGCCGCGCGAATTTCGATACCCGCTATGTGAAATGCGACCGGCCCACCGTGATCACCGGGGGCGAACTGTCGCTCTCGATGCTCGATCTGGTCTACAATCCCACCGCGCGCACCTACCAGGCCCCGCTTCAGCTCAAATCCACCGGCGGCATCTTCATCGTCGACGACCTTGGCCGCCAGGCCGAACCGCCGCAGGCGCTCGTCAACCGCTGGATCGTGCCGCTCGAAGAGTCGAAGGACATCCTCGCCCTGCAATCGGGCGAGAAATTCGAGGTGCCCTTCGACACGCTGGTGATCTTCTCGACCAACTTCCACCCGAACGAGATCTTCGACCAGGCCGCGCTGCGCCGGATCTTCTTCAAGATCAAGATCGACGGCCCCAACCAGGAAAACTTCCTCAAGATCTTCGCGCTGGTCGCGCGCAAGAAGGGGATGGAGCTGGACCAGGATGCCCTCATCCACCTGCTCAAGGTCAAGTATCCGACGATCAACAACATCTACGCGAACTACCAGCCGGTGTTCCTGATCGACCAGATGATCGCGATCTGCGATTTCGAAGGCATCCCCTACAAGATGTCGAAAGACCTGATCGACCGCGCCTGGGCGAACATGTTCGTCAAGGACGAGAAGATCGTGAAATAAGCGTGGGAATGCGGCCCGGCCGCACCTTTCTCCACACCGCAAAGCGTCCGTTTCGCCGAAACGGGCGCTTTTTGTTCGCGGGCATGCGCACTACTCTTTGCCTGATGCAAAGACGGAGGGCACGTTGACCTATTACCTGATCCTGACAACCGCCTTGCACCTTGCCATCCTGGCCGCGGCCACAACCCGTCTCACCCTGCGCGAAAGAATCTCCAGCCCCGCGCGGCTGGCCTGGTTCATCGTCATCCTGTCCATCCCCGTCGGCGGCTTCGCAACCTATCTTCTGATCGGGGAAAAACGGCTCAGCCGCCACCTGCGTGCCCGCCACACGTCCCTGTCCCGCGACGCCGCCGCCCTGGCCTCGGCGCCCGGCTCCTCGGCCTACGATCAACTCGCTCCCGAAGATGCCAAGCTGTTCCGCTACGGCACTTCGATCAACGGCTTTTCCCCGGTCGGCGGAAACAGCGCCACGCTCGCCCCCGATGCCGCCTCGGCCCGCGCCGGCATCATCGCCGATATCGACGCCGCCCGGGACAGTGTCGAACTGCTCTACTACATCTGGCTGACCGATCGCACCGGCACCGACACCGCCCATGCCCTGATCCGCGCGGCCAGGCGCGGCGTGCGCTGCCGCGTGATGGCCGATCACATGGGCTCGCGGCACCTGATCCGCTCGGCCCTATGGCGCGAAATGGCCGCGGCAGGGGTCGAAACCCGCATCGCCCTGCCCCCCGAAACCATCGTCGGCCTGCCGATCGTCACGCGCTTCGACCTGCGCAACCACCGCAAGATCACCCTGATCGACGGCCGCATCGCTTGGGTCGGTAGCCAGAACTGCGCCGACCCCGAGTTCAGCCCCAAGGCCCGCTTCGGCCCCTGGATCGACATCATGCTGCGCGTCCAGGGCCCGGTGGTGAACCAGATCCGGCAAATCTTCGCCTCCGACTGGTGCCTTTTCGGCCCGGGTGAGCCCGGCGAGTTCCCGGCCCAGGCCGCACCCGTCTCCGGCGGGTTCATCGCCCAGGCCCGCGGCACCGGCCCGCTCGAACGCGCCGACAGCTCGACCCAGATGTTCTGCTCGCTCTTCGAACGCGCCCGCTCCGAGCTGGTGCTGACCACGCCCTATTTCGTGCCCGACATCCCGCTGCAACAAGCGCTCAAATCGGCGGCCCGCCGCGGGGTGCAGGTGTCGCTGGTGCTGCCCCGGCGTAACGACAGCCGCATCGTGCAGGCCGCCAGCCGGGGCAACTACATTCTTCTGCTCAAGGCCGGGGTCCGCATCTTCGAACACGGCCCCGGCCTCCTGCATGCCAAGACGCTCACCGCCGACGGCGAGATCACCTTTCTCGGCTCATCGAACCTCGACATGCGCAGCTTCGACCTGAATTTCGAAAACGACCTGCTGATCGCCGACCCCGGGATCACCGCCCAGGTCCGCGCCCGGCAACTTGAGCATCTCGCCCAGTCGCAGGAAGTCACCCTCGAAGAGGTGTTCGCCTGGCCCGCACGGCGGCGGGCCTGGAACAACGTGGTCGAAACCCTCGGCCCCATTCTCTGACCCCCGGGCACGGCACCGCACGCTGGGTTAACCTCTGCACTTAACCCTTTCGCAAGAATTCCCCGGCAGCCGGATGGCAGCCGGGCGGTGCACGCGTATCACCCCCCTCTTTTCGGCGGCCCTCAGGGCGTTAACCCCCTCGCACGGTGGGCCAGGCTTCTCTACATAAAGGGCATGCAGCCCCTGCCCGCCCCCATTGCCGGCTGGTTCGACGCGCGCGGATGGTCCATCCATCCCCATCAGCGCGACATGCTGGCCCGCGCCGCCGATCCGGCCACGCTTCTCATTGCCCCCACCGGCGGTGGCAAGACGCTCGCGGGCTTCCTGCCGACGCTCGCCGAGCTTGCCGATGGCACGCATAAGGGCCTGCATACATTATACATTTCTCCACTGAAGGCGCTCGCCGCCGACATCAAGCGCAACCTGCGCACCCCGGTCGAAGAGATGGGCCTGCCCATCCGCATCGACGACCGCTCGGGCGACACCAGCCAGACCCGCAAAAAGGCCCAGCGCGCCGATCCCCCGCATATCCTGCTGACCACGCCGGAATCGCTCGCGCTGCTGATCTCCTATCCCGATGCGCCGAAGATCTTTGCCGGATTACAACGGGTTATCGTCGATGAAATCCACGCGCTCGCCGAATCGAAACGCGGCGATCAGCTCTTCCTCGCGCTCTCGCGCCTGCAAACCCTGGCCCCCGGCCTGCGCCGCGTCGGCCTCTCCGCCACCGTCGACAACCCGGCCGAAATCGCCACCCTCCTCGCCCGCCACCCCGATCCCTGCAAGATCCTCATGGCCGATCCCGGCCCCGCCCCACAGATCGACATGCTGGAAACCGCCGAAGCACCGCCCTGGTCGGGTGGTGGTGCCGCCTACGCCATCCCCGCCGTGCTCGACCAGGTGCGCCAGCATCGCACCACGCTGATCTTTCACAACACCCGCGCGCAGGCTGAAATTTTCTTTCATAATCTGTGGCTTGCCAACGAAGACAGCCTGCCAATCGGCATCCATCACGGCTCCCTCGCCCGCGAGAGCCGCGAAAAGGTCGAGGCCGCGATGGCCGCGGGCGACCTGCGCGCCATCGTCTGCACCGGCAGTCTCGATCTGGGTCTCGACTGGGGCGATGTCGATCTCGTCATCCAGGTCGGCGCGCCGAAGAACGTCAAGCGCCTGATCCAGCGGATCGGGCGCGCGAACCACCGCTATAATGCGCCCTCGAAGGCGCTTCTGGTGCCCGCCAACCGGTTCGAGGTGGTCGAATGCCGCGCCGCGCTCGAAGCTGCCCGCGAAAACGATCTCGATGGCGCGCCGCGCGGGCCCGGCCCTCTCGACGTGCTGTGCCAGCACATCCTGATTTCCGCCTGCGCCGGTCCGTTAACCGCCGATCAACTCTTTTCCGAAACCATCACCGCCGGGCCTTACGCCGCACTGACGCGCCAAGAATTCGACGCCTGCCTCGAATTCGTCGCCACCGGTGGTTATGCCTTCCGCGCCTATGACCGCTGGCAGCGGCTGATGCAACGCGACGGGCTCTGGCAGCTGCGCGATCCCCGTGCGGCGTCGCGCATCCGCATGAATATCGGCACCATCCAGGATGCCGACCTGATGAAGGTGCGCCTGCGCGGCCGCGGCAAACCGCTGGGCGAGGTCGAAGAGGCCTTCGCCGCCTCGCTCACCCCCGGCGATACCTTCCTCATCGGCGGGCGCATCGTGCGTTACGAAGGCCTGCGCGAGCTTACGGTCGAGGTCTCGCCTCACGCCGCCCGCAAGCCGAAGATCGCCGTGTTTTCCGGCACCAAATTCGCCACCTCCACCCAGCTCTCCCAACGCATCCTGCGCATGTTCCGCCAGGACGACTGGCCCGAGTTGCCCGCCCACACAAGCGACTGGCTGCACCTTCAGCGGCAAATGTCCCGCCTGCCTGAAACCGGCCGCCTGCTGGTTGAAAGCTTTCCGCATGACGGGCGCGAACATCTCTGCGTCTACGGCTTTGCCGGGCGCAACGCCCAGCAGACGCTGGGCCTCCTGCTGACCAAGCGGATGGAGGAGACGGGCCTCGCCCCTCTGGGCTTCGTCTCGACCGATTACGCGACGCTGATCTGGGGGCTCGATCCGGTCACCGATGCCGCACCGCTCTTTGAAATCAATGCCTTGCGCGACGGGCTCGAGGGCTGGCTCGCTGGCAACGCGGTGATGAAACGCACCTTCCGCGCGGTCGCCACCATCGCCGGCCTGATCGAGCGCAACACGCCCGGCGCCCGGAAAACCGGGCGGCAGGCCACGTTTTCCTCCGACATCCTCTATGACACGCTCCTGAAATACGAACCCGACCACCTGTTGATGCGCGTCACCCGTGACGAGGCGATGCGCGGCCTTGTCGATTTCGCCCGGATCGAGGAGCTGGCCGCCCGCGTTGGGGGCCGGATAGACACGCTGCGCACGCCCCATGTCACCCCCCTTGCCGCGCCGCTGCTGCTCGAAGCGGGCAAGGTTCCCGTGCAGGGTGCCGCCGAAGAACGCCTCCTCGCCGAGGAGACCGAGCGCCTGATGCAGGCGGCGGGCCTCAACTGATTTCGAATTTTCGCAGAAAATTCGCGCGACCGAATTGCTCTTGAATAACCCTGCGCGACGCGCCAAGAACGTAACATGAACGCCCATCCTTTCACCCTCGCCGGCGCCCAGCTTCAGGCGCGCGGTTCCGGCGCGCTCCACTGGCCCGCACAGAACCTTCTGTGCGTCTCCGACCTGCACCTGGGCAAATCCGAACGCATGGCGCGCCGCGGGGGTGCCACCCTGCCACCCTATGAAACCCGCGACACGCTCGAACGCCTCGATGCCGAGCTTGTCGCCACCGGCGCGCAAACCGTCATCTGCCTCGGCGACAGTTTCGACGACCGCGCCGCAGCACTGGCGCTCAGCGAGGATGAAAAGCTCTGGATCACCCGGCTTCAGGCCGGCCGCCGCTGGGTCTGGATCGAGGGCAACCACGATCCCGGCCCGATCGACCTGGGCGGCACGCACCTTGCCGAATTACCGATCGACGCGCTCTGCTTCCGCCACATTGCCCAGCCCGGCCAGTCGGGCGAGGTGTCGGGCCATTACCACCCCAAGGTTCGGATCAGCGCACGCGGGCGCGCGATCTCGCGGCCCGCGTTCCTTGTTGACGGCGATCGGGTGATCCTGCCCGCCTTCGGCACCTACACCGGCGGGTTGCGCAGCCATGATGCCGCGCTGGCCACCCTCATGCGCCCCGAGGCACTGGCGATCCTCACCGGCCCGTCGCCCAGGCCCGTCCCGATGCAGCGCTAGCTTTCGATGATGCCCGCCTATTCCAGTTCGGGGCGGTATTTGCGGCTGACCGGAACCCGATCGCCATTGATCAGCACGATCCACAGCTTCGCCGAGCTCTCGCGCTCGACATGGTCGATTGCACCGCGCGTCACCCAATGCGAACGGTGCGTGCAATAGCCTTCGACCGGCTCCATTTCCCGCATCGCGTCGGTCAGCCGAATGCGCAGCGTCGTCGTGCCCCGCGTGGTGACCACCTCGACATGATGATCCTGGCCCGTGAGCCGCAGGATCTTGCCCCGCATCGCCTCGGGCAACCGCTCGGCCAGCCGTGGCGCCTCTTCGCACTCATCCTCGCGCCTGGGTTCGATATGCACCGAACGGCGAAACAGGATCACGATGCAGGCAATTGTCAGGACATATCCCGCCACTGTCCCTGCCGATGGCACCGGCGCATGCACCATCCCGGGCATTTGCGGCGAGATCGCGATCACGGCCACGGTCATCGCTGGCACGATCAGCGAAACGGTCAGCGCCTCGGACAACCATGCGGGCCTTTCACACAGCACCAGGTCGATCGCGTGACGGATCGTCCGGCCCAAGACAATAGCAACGCCCACCAGAACCGCCCAGTACAACGCGCGTTCCGGCAGGTCGAGTTTCTGATAGGTCCCAAACGGACCCGTCACCGCCGCAACCGCCGTAATCACCAGCCACAACGCCAGACTGACCGGCGAAAATACTTTCGAAAACAAGGCTGTCACAAAGCCAAACCTGTACCGTTGTCCCCTTCACGCAGCAATCCGCTCAGCGTGCGGGCAATGGTTAACGCATGCTCAAGACTGCATGCAACCCCGCATCCCGCGCGGCGCAGCGCCCCGGTCACGTGATCAGGCGGTCAGGCCTTCGGGTTCGGCAAGGCCATGAGCGCGGCAACAGGCGGTCACCGTGTTGGCCAGAAGGCAGGCAATAGTCATCGGCCCCACGCCTCCCGGCACCGGCGTGATGGCGCCCGCCACCGCGGCACAGCTGTCGAAATGGCAATCGCCCACCAGCCGGGTTTTGCCCTCGCCCTTTTCAGGTGCGTCGATCCGGTTGATGCCCACGTCGATCACCGTTGCGCCGGGCTTGATCCAGTCTCCGGTCACCATCTCCGGCCGGCCCACCGCGGCCACCACGATATCGGCGCGGCGGCAGACCTCTTCGATGTCCCTGGTGCGCGAATGCGCAATCGTCACAGTGCAGCTGTCGCGCAGCAACAGTTGCGCCATCGGCTTGCCCACGATGTTGCTGCGTCCGATCACCACCGCGTTCATGCCCGACAGGTTGCCGTGATGGTCCCGCAGCATCATCAGGCAGCCCAGCGGCGTGCAGGGCACCATCGCCTTCTGACCGGTGGCCAGCAGGCCGACATTGGAGATGTGAAACCCGTCCACGTCCTTTTCCGGCGCGATCGCGTTGATCACCAGGTCCTCGTTCAGATGCCCCGGCAGCGGCAGCTGCACCAGGATGCCATGCACCGCCGGATCGTTGTTCAGCTGGTCGATCAGCGCCAGCAGCTCGGCCTCACCCGTGTCAGCATCCAGCTTGTGCTCGTACGAGTTCATCCCCGTCTCGACGGTCTGCTTGCCCTTCGAGCGGACATAGACCTGGCTTGCCGGGTCTTCGCCCACCAGCACCACGGCCAGGCCCGGGGTGATCCCGTGCTCTTCCTTCAGCCGCGCCACGTGGCCTGCCACCTTCTCGCGAACCGTTGCCGCGAATGCCTTGCCGTCGATCACTTCCGCCGTCATTTGCCTTCCTTCCGATCCGGGCCCATGCGCCCTTGCCGCGGGGCCGGCATACGCGCTGGCCCCCGGCGCTTCAACATCAACTCTCGCCAAATCCCTCGCCGGGTTTCAGATAGGCCTCGCGCACCGGTGCAAAAACATCGAGGATCACCGCGCCCTCGGGCCCGGCCTTCACCGTGTGCTCCACCCCGCCCGGCGTGCGCCAGAAATGCCCGGGGCCTACCTCGAACACCTCGTCCCCCTGGTAGCGCGCGGCCGATCCCTCCAGCAGCACACCCCACTGCTCCTCGGGGTGGCTGTGGCGCGTGCCTTCGGCGTTGGGCGCCAGGCGCACCACCGACAGCATCGCCTGGTCGCCGGGAAATACGGTCGTGGTCAGCCCCTCGGCCAGGACCCGCGGGATACCGCCCGCGGGATCATCCAGGTGAAACAGGGTTTTCTCGGTGCTCATCTGCGTTCCTCCGTGTTCTGGTCACGGATCAGAATAGCCCCTCGACATAGCCCATGTCATTCAACCCGATCTCAAGCGCCGCGGGTTTGCGCGGCAGGCCCGGCATGGTCATGATCTCGCCGCAGATCACCACGACAAAGCCCGCCCCCGCGCTCAGCCGCACCTCGCGGATCGGCACGCTGTGCCCGGTGGGCGCCCCGCGCAGGTTAGGATCGGTCGAGAACGAATACTGCGTCTTGGCCATGCAGATCGGCAGATGGCCGAAACCGGCATCTTCCCACTGGCGCAGCTGGTCGCGGATCTTCTTGTCGGCCAGTACGTCATCGGCGCGATAGATCCGGGTGGCGATGGTCTTGATCTTCTCGAACAGGCCCATGTCATCGCGGTAAAGCGGCGCGAATTGCGCGGCACCCGCATCGGCCAGCTGCGCCACCCGCTCGGCCAGTTCCACCGTCCCGGCGCTGCCCTCGGCCCAATGCTTGCACACGATCGCCTCGGCACCCTCCGCGCGCGCGGCATCCCGCACCGCCTGGATCTCGGCATCGGTGTCTGTGACGAAATGGTTGATCGCCACCACGACCGGCACGCCGAACGCTTTCAGGTTCGAGATATGCCGCCCCAGGTTCGGGCAGCCCTCGGCCACCGCCGCCACGTTTTCCTGGTCCAGGTCGGCCTTGGCCACCCCGCCGTTCATCTTCATCGCCCGCACCGTCGCCACCAGGACGACCACGTCGGGCGCAAGCCCCGCCTTGCGGCACTTGATGTTCATGAACTTCTCGGCGCCCAGGTCGGCACCAAAGCCTGCCTCGGTCACCACGTAATCAGCCAGCTTCAGCGCCGTCGTCGTGGCAATGACCGAGTTGCAGCCATGCGCGATATTGGCGAACGGTCCGCCATGCACGAAGGCGGGGTTGTTCTCCAGCGTCTGCACCAGGTTCGGCTGCATCGCGTCCTTCAACAGAACCGTCATCGCGCCTTCGGCACCGATGTCCCGGCAATAGATCGGTTTGCGGTCGCGGGTATAGGCCACGATGATATCGCCCAGCCGCTTCTCCAGGTCCGCCAGGTTCCTGGCCAGGCACAGGATCGCCATCACCTCGCTCGCCACCGTGATGTCGAACCCGGTCTGCCGGGCAAACCCGTTCGGAACACCGCCCAGGCCCACCACCATGTCGCGCAGCGCACGGTCGTTCATGTCCATCACCCGGCGCCAGGTGATCCGGCGCTCGTCAATCTCCAGCTCGTTGCCCCAGTAGATATGGTTGTCGATCATCGCGCTCAGCAGGTTGTGCGCACTGGTGATCGCGTGAAAATCGCCGGTGAAATGAAGGTTCATCTCTTCCATCGGCACCACCTGGGCATAACCGCCGCCCGCGGCCCCGCCCTTCATGCCGAAACAGGGGCCAAGGCTCGCCTCGCGGATGCAGATCGCCGCCTTCTTGCCGATCCGGTTCAGCCCGTCGCCCAGGCCCACCGTAGTGGTGGTCTTGCCCTCGCCCGCCGGCGTCGGGTTGATCGCGGTGACAAGGATCAGCTTGCCGTTCTTGTTCTTCTGGACGCCGTCGATGAAGTCCTGGCTGACCTTGGCCTTGTCATGGCCATAGGGCAGCAGGTGCTCGTCCTCGATGCCCAGTTTCGCCCCGATCTCCTGGATCGGGCGTTTCTTCGCTTCCCGGGCGATCTCGATATCTGACTTGTAACTCATGGCGGCGCGACCCTTCTTCTGGCGCTGTGGCGATTTGCGTTCAGATCGCGTATAACGCCCGCGCCGCGGGCGATGGCGTGGCGAATCCGACATTTTCGCTCCCGCTTGCGGCGGGTTGCCGCAGCCGGGTTTCAGATCGGAAAGTTTCTCAACCCCGCCGGGCGGCCTCCAGGCCCGCCCAGACCGGCTGATCGGGAATGTGCAGCCGCAGTTGCTCGCCCAACCTCACCGCGCCCGGCCGCTCGACCCAGGCCGTCACCCCGCGCCGGTCCTTTGCCGCCGCCTTGAAGGCCCGGCCCTTTCCCGGATGCACCGCCTCGATCTCTTTCGCCGGTAACTGGCAGGGACGGTTCTCCATGTCGATCACCAGTGTCGCGCCGCTCGCGGCCTGCAGGCGCGAGGATGGCGGCAAATGGGTGAAGTCGGGCAGGCCGCGCAGCGCCATCGACGCCCCCAGAAGCGCCGGCGCCAGCCGCGCGATGCCCATCTCCCGCGCGATCTCGGCCAGCTCTTCCTCCGACAGGATCGATACCTGCCGCACATTGGCGATCTCCGTGCCCCGCGGATGCTGGTCCAGAACCCGCGAACAGCTTGGCCGCGTCACCCCGCCATGCGCCTCGCCGGCAATCCCGCCCCAGTCCAGCTCCACCGCCTCCAGCGGCTCGGCGGCCAGCGCCGCATCGCGATCGGCCACCCGGCCCAGCCACGTCACCTCCGCAAAGAGCTCAGTCGGTTTCACTGCCGGCATCACGCACCCTCCCTGTCATGGATTGGGGCTACCCCGGCCCGGCAGGACGCCGCAAGTCACCTTTCATGTCACGCGGTCACGAAATCCGCCGGCCCCTTCATCTTGCTGCAAATATCCCGGGGAGCGCGAGGGGCAGCGCCCCTCGCTTCCAACGCCGGGCATCGCGCAAGCGGCTCATCCGGCGCGCGCCGGGCCGCCATGCGCCACCGTGTCACCGTTCCGTCAGCTTCAGCTCGATCCGCCGGTTCTGCGCCCGCGCTTCCGGGCTGTCGCCCTCGGCCACCGGCTGGAACTCCCCAAACCCGTTGGCCGACAGCCGCATGGGCGAGATGCCCAGGCCCTCGGACATGTAGCGCACCACCGACAGAGCCCGCGCCTGGCTCAGTTCCCAGTTGTCGGCAAAACGCGCGCCCGGGATCAGGGGCGTGTCATCGGTATGCCCGTCCACCTGAATCACCCAGTCGATGCCGTCGGGAATGTCCGCCGCCACCTCCGTGAGCAGTCCGGCGATCCGCGCGATCTGCGCGCGCCCCTGTTCCGACAGGTCGGCGCTGCCCGGCGCGAACAACACTTCCGAGGAGAACACGAACCGGTCGCCCACGATCTTCACGCCCTCGCGCCCGCCCAGCACCTCGCGCATCCGTCCAAAGAACTCGGACCGGTATCTCTCCAGGTCCTGCTTCTCGGCCTCCAGGCGCGCCTTTTCCTCGGCCAGCCGCTGCGCCTCGGCCTCTTCCAGCTGCCTGCGCCTGCGTTCTTCGGCGGCCGCACGCGCCAGCGCGGCGTTCAGGTCCTGGCCCAGCGACTGCAGCTGCACATTGGCGGCCGCCTCGCGGTCCTTGTAGTCGTCAAGGAGCGCCTGCAACTGGCCCAGCTGCGTGCGCAGCGCCGCCACCTGCCGGTTCAGCAGCGCCTGCTGGCGCTGCGCCTCGGCCGATATTTCCTCCTGCGCACTCAACTGCTCGCGCGCCGCGGCCAGAAGGGCGGCGCGCGTCTCGGCATCGGTCAGGCGCTCTTCCGCGCTCTGTTCGGCGGCCAGTTTCGCCGCCAGCGCGGCGGCCAGCTGCCGGCGCAACTCCGCCTGCGTCTGCTCCAGGGCGCCGCGCCCCTCCAGAACCGCCGCCAACCGCTCCTCCAGCGCCGCGCGCCCGGCCTCGGCTTCGCTCAACGCGGCCTCGGTTGCCGCCAGCCGCTCCTCCAGCGTGCCGCTTTCGGCGCCCAGCGCCTCGGCCCGCGCCTGCGCCGCGTCCAGCGCGGCCTGCGTTTCTTCGCCTTGCAGCAGGGCCGCGGCCAGCCGCGCCTCGAGGTCCTCGCCCGCCGTCTCCGCCGCTGCCAGCAGGGTCAGCGTCTCCTCGGCGCGCTTGCGCTGCTCTTCCAGCGCCATGGTCATTGCCGTCAGTTCGGCATCGGCGTTCTTCAACCGCTCGCGCAGCGCTTTGGCCGCCTCAGCCTCGGTCAGCCGGGCGATCTCCTCCTCCGACAGCTTCTGCTCCAGCTCCGCCCGCGCCGCCTCCAGCGCGCTCTTGTCCGCGATCAGCCCGGCCTTGTCCGCCTCCAGGTCGGCGATCAACGCCTCCAGCGCCTCGCGCCGCGCCGCCGCCAGCCGTGCGGCCTCCGCGCCCGCATCGATCTCGCTCCGCGCCTGCGCCAGCGCCAGGTTCAACGCCTCCTGCTCGCTCATCAGCTCGCTCTGACGCGCCTCCAGCCCGGCTATCGTCTCGCGGTCGGCCGTCTGCGCGGCCAGAAGGCCCGCCACCTGCTCCTCGAAACTGGCGATCCGGCCCTGCGCCGCACTCAGGTCTTCGCTCAGCGACGCGCGCTCGGCGGTAAGCGACGCGATCAGCGCCGCCTGCCGCTGGGCCTCCTCGCGGGCCGTCTCGATCGTGCTCGACAGCTCGCCCACCCGTTCCTGCAACCCGGCGGACCGGCGCTGCTCCAGCCCCAGCGCCTGCGCCAGCGCCGCGACTTCCGAGCTCAGTGCATCCAGCTCGCTTTCCTGGCCGCTGATGGTTTCGCGCAGCACGAACTGTACCACCATGAAAATGGTCAGCACGAACATCAGCACCAGCAACAGGCCCGTCATCGCATCCACGAAACCGGGCCAGATCGAGGCCTGGAACCGCGTGCCCGTGCGCCGCGACAGCGCCATGGCTCAGCCCTCCCCGTCCGGCGTCGTGTCGACGGCGTGGCCGGGCGCCAGCTTCAGCGCCTTGGCCGGTCGCGCCTGGCGCTCTCCCAGGACCCGGACCAGCGCGTTGATGTCGTTGCGCAGCTCGGTCATGGTTTCCTGTCGCCCGGCGCTGATCTCTTCGAGGATACGCAGCATCTGCACGTCGATCGAGCGCAGCCGCATCCGGCTTTCGGCATCGATGCCGCCACCCTCGTGCAGTTCGCGATTGCGCAGCTCGTGCAGGATCGCCTCCTGGCCCTCGGCAATGCGCATCAGCGCGCTGTTCACCGGGCTCTGGTCGCCCATGCGATAGGTCATCCGCTCGATCGCGTCGGCCAGGTGGCCCAGCTTCTCGTCCACCATCGCCCGGCTCACGTCGGACTGGGTGAACGTCTGCTGCAGGCTTTCCATCTGCTCGGCCATGTGATCGACGAGGCCCGCAATAACCGCGTGTTCGCCCCCGGTCTCGCCCTCCTGATCGCCGCTGGCAAAGCCCAGTCGGGTGATCGAGGACAGCCATTCCTCAAGCTCGCGGTAGAACCGGTTCTGACCGTGTCCCGCAAACAGCTCCAGCAGGCCAACGATCAGAGATCCGGCAAGGCCCAGAAGCGAACTGGCAAAGGCCACGCCCATGCCGCCCAGCTGGCTTTCCAGCCCGGTCATCAGGCGGTTGAAGACCTCAACGCCCTCTTCGCCCTCCTGCGGGGCCAGGCTGCGGATGGTGTCGACCACCGCCGGCACGGTCGTGGCCAGGCCATAGAACGTGCCCAGCAGCCCCAGGAAGATCAGCATGTTGACGATATAGCGGGTAATCTCGCGCTCTTCGTCGATGCGCTGCGCAACGGAATCGAGGATCGACCGCGCCGAGGAGGCATTGATCTGCATCCGCTGCCCGCGCCCGCGCAACAACGTGGCCAGCGGCGCCAGAAGCTGCGGCGCGCGCACGCCCTCGGCCTCGGCGCGCCCGCCGGCAAAGGCCACGATCCAGCGCACCGAGCGGCTCAGCTGGAAGACCTGCCAGAAACAGGCCAGCAGGCCGATGATGAAAACAAAGAGGATGAAGCCGTTGAGATACGGGTTCGCCGCGAAAACGGGCATCACCCGCGGGAGGGCAAAGACGATGCCCACCCCCGACAGGCCCAGCACGATCAGCATCAGCATGATCTGGCGCACGGGATGGGAAAACTGCGGCTCGGCCTCGCGGTCCGGCTGGTCCATGAGGACAGCTCCTGACACGTTGTTTCTTTGGCCGCGATGATAGGGGCAAGCGCCGGTGAAGCCAAGGAATATCGCGGCTTCCCGCCCGGGCGGCCCTAGTCGAAATACATACGCACCCGATGCGCCAGCCAGCGCAGATCGGGATCGTGCACGCCGATCTCGTCGAGATGCGCGACCGTGTTCAGCAGGTATTCGTCATTGGGGCCCATGCCGCCGCTGGCATGGGCGATGATCCGGGCCTGCTCTTCGAGGTCGAGGCCCCCGCAATACTGGACATGATCGGGATCGACGACATAGGCCAGCGCCTCGACCTCGCCACCGCCGCCCAGGATGATCGGCACCCGGCGCTCCAGATAGGCGGAAGACACCAGCTCGCGCTCGCGCAGGTAGGCCAGCACCTCGTCCTCCTGCCCGGGCTTCACCTTCATCGCGATACCGTCGCACCAGGTGTTCTCGACCCGGTCCAGCGCCAGCACCAGCCCCGGCTGCTCGGGCGTGCCGCGATGATGGATCGAACGCATGCAGAAGGTGCGCGCGTACCCCATCAGCCGCGCCAGCCGCCGCTCGGCCAGCTCGAAACCGGGGTTCCACATCAAAGATCCGTATCCGAAAACCCACATGATCTGGCCCCTGTTGATCTGGTCCTTGTGCCCACTGCCCTGTAAACACCACGGCACAGGTCCGGGAACAAGGGGGAAGGCCCGTGAAACGCCTTCTGATTTTCGTCGTCATCGCGGGGCTCTTGTGGTCCGGCTACTGGTATGTCGCCGCCAGCGGCGCGCGCCGCGGGTTCGAAACCTGGTTCGAAGCGCGCCGCGCCGAGGGCTGGCAGGCCGAGTACTCGGCGCTCACCGTGCGCGGCTTTCCCAACCGCGTCGATACCACCTTCGACGCGCCCGTGCTGGCCGATCCGGAAACCGGCCTCGCGTGGCAGGCGCCGTTCTTCCAGATCTTCGCGCTCAGCTACAAGCCCAACCACATCATCGCGGTCTGGCCGAAATCGCAGCAGATCTCGACGCCGCTGGCGAAATACGTGATCGCCAGCGAAGACATGCGCGCAAGCGTGGTCATGGCGCCCGAGGCGAAACTGCCGCTGGAACGCGCCAACCTGACGGCCGAGGCCATGGCCATCACCCCGCCCGACGAGGCGATCACCACGCTTGATGGGCTTCAGGCCGCCATTTCGCGCGTGGCGGGTGCCGAGGCGGAATACCGCTTCGCGATCAATGCCGATGGGGTGACACCGCCCAGCCCGCGCGGCCTGCGCCTGCGTACCGGCGGGGCGCTGCCCGACCGGCTGGAAACCCTGCGCGCCGACATGACCGTGGCCTTCGACCGGTCCTGGGACCTGTCCGCGCTTGAGACCGGCCGGCCCCAGCCCCGGCGCATCAAGCTGAAACTGACCGAGGCGAAATGGGGCCAGCTGGAACTGAAACTGGCCGGGACGCTGGACGTGGATGCCGCGGGCCGGCCCAGCGGGCGGCTGACGGTCAAGGCCGAGAACTGGCGCGATATCCTGGCGCTGGCCCAGGGCATGGGCTGGATCAACGCCACCTGGGCCGGGCGGCTGGAACAGGGGCTCGACCTGGCCTCGGCGCTCTCGGGCAATCCCAACACGCTCGATATCCCGCTGGATTTCGCGGATGGCTCGGTGGCGCTCGGCCCGATCCCGCTGGGCGCGGCCCCGCGGCTACGCCTGCGATAAGGCATTGCGCCGCGCAGGCGCGTCGCGGCGGGGCGGGGCCTCGGCTGGCGCCTCGGCCCCGCGCAGCCATCGGCGCCCGGGCGATTCCCCTTGTCCCCGCGCCAGCCGAAAGGACGGGACATTGAGTATTTTCGCCAAGAAAGAGTCGCATCCGCATTCCTGTTTTGGCGGGCAGGCCCGGATTGCCCGCGCGGGCCTTGTCGCGTCTTTCCCCGCCCGTCGAAAGCCGCTAGCGTGCAGCCATGTTTCCGATCCGCGATCATAACCCTTCGGGGCGCACGCCTTATGTCACCTACGCGCTGATCGTGGTGAACGTGGCGGTGTTTCTTTCCTATATCGGGCTCTTCAGCGATCCGCGCGCGCTCAACATGTTCTTCTTCGAATGGGCGATCCTGCCCGCAAGGGTAATGAGCGGCCAGGGCTATGAAACGCTCGTGACCTCGATGTTCCTGCATGGCGGGTTCATGCATATCCTGGGCAACATGCTGTTCCTGTGGATTTTCGGCGACAATCTCGAAGACCAGATGGGGCACCTGGGCTTTGCCGCCTTCTACCTGACCTGCGGGGTGGGCGCGGGGCTGGCGCATGTGCTGATGGCGCCCTATTCGATGGTGCCCACCGTGGGAGCCTCGGGTGCGATCGCGGGGGTGATGGGCGGGTATCTGCTGCTCTTTCCCAAGGCGC
The DNA here is from genome assembly GCF_005434965.1 of Marimonas lutisalis. Taxonomy (GTDB): domain Bacteria; phylum Pseudomonadota; class Alphaproteobacteria; order Rhodobacterales; family Rhodobacteraceae; genus Marimonas_A; species Marimonas_A lutisalis. Next base: position 310,274 of record NZ_SKCI01000001.1, on the reverse strand, counting down.
GGATCGACATCCTGCTGATAATCATCATCTTCTTCCGCATCTTCACCATTCCCGCTTGGGTGATGCTCGCCGTGTGGTTCGCGATGCAGTTTTTCGGTGGCATCGCCGCCGACCCGGCCACCGGCGGCGTGGCTTACTGGGCGCATGCCGGCGGCTTTGTCATCGGCGCCGCGCTGACCCTGCCGGTGTTCCTGGCCCGGGGCGGGGCGATGTTCTGGCAGCACAACGAGGGCCACCCGCCGCATCCCGAAGCGCGCTACGATCCCTCGCGCGTGCCCACCATCCGCAGGCGCCGGCGATGAGCGCGATGCGCGCCAGCTGCCACTGCGGGGCGGTCGTGCTGGAAATCGACCCGCCAGAGGGGCTGGCCAGCGCGCGGCGCTGCGATTGCTCGTTCTGCCGCCGGCGCGGCGCGGCGGCGATCACCGTGCCGGTGGGGCGGCTGCGCGTGATCCGCGGCGCCGACAACCTCACGCTCTATCAATGGGGCACGAAAACCGCGCGGCATTACTTCTGCAAGACCTGCGGCATCTACACCCACCATCGCCGCCGCTCGGACCCGAACGAATACGGCGTGAACCTGGGCACGATCGAGGGGGGCAATCCCCGCGATCACGAGCCGGTCCCGTGGAGTGACGGGGTGAACCATCCCTGCGACCGCAAGGGATAAGCCGCGACCGCGCGCAGCGTTAAGTAAATTTGCGATTAACGGCTGCCGGTTTCCCCGGCAGCCGGATGTCAGCCGGTCAGTGCACGCATGTCACCCCCCGGATTTTCGCAGAAAAATCGCCGTTAACCCCGCCGTGCGGTGGGGCTCAGCGGCCGCGAACGATCTTGGAGAATTCCTCGAAGACCGGCTCGTTGGCGCAGACCACTTCGCCGTCGTCGAGGATAAGGCCCTCGGGGTTCAGCGGCTCGACCAGCCCGCCTGCTTCCTTGACGATCAGGATGCCTGCCGCCAGGTCCCAGGGGTTCAGGCGCCGCTCCCAGAATCCATCGTAACGGCCGGCCGCGACATAGGCGAGATCCAGCGCCGCCGAGCCCCAGCGCCGCACGCCCGCGCAAGTCGGCAGAAGGCGCGCAAGGTCTTGTAATGTTTCGGGCAAATCGCTGCGCCCGCCAAAGGGAAGGCCAGTGGCGAAGACGCATTCGATCATCCGGCGGCGGCCCGACACGCGCAGGCGCTGATTGTCGCCCAGCCACGCGCCCTCGCCCTTCTCGGCAAAGAACAGCTCGTTCTTGACCGGGTCATAGATCACGCCCGCCACGACCTGGCCCTTGTGTTCCAGCGCCACCGACACCGCCCAATGCGGCATCCCGTGCAGGAAGTTCGTGGTGCCATCCAGCGGATCGACGATCCAGCGGCGGGTGGGGTCCTCGCCATCCTCGCCGCCGTTTTCCTCGGCCAGCCAGCCATAGGTCGGCCGCGCGCCGCGCAGCTCTTCCTTGAGGATTTCCTCGGCGCGCATGTCGGCGCGGCTCACGAAATCGCCGGGGCCCTTCATGCTCACCTGCAGGTTTTCCACCTCGCGGAAATCCTTCAGCAGGCTGCGCCCCGCCTTGTGCGCGGCCTTTATCATGATGTTGAGATTTGCACTGCCCTGCATGGCGCTCGCTCCGGTCTGTTCAAGGCCCACGCCTATACGCGCCAAGCGCCGGCAGGGCAAGGCTCATCCGCGCTGCAGACGCACCGGAATCTCGCGCCCCAGTTTCAGGAAATGCGCCATGTAGGGCAGATCGCCATCTTCGCTGCGGATGGCGGCATAAAGCCTTTTGGTCAAACCCTTTTCGGTGATCGGCCGGGTGACGTAATCGGACGAATAGCGCACTTCGCGCACCACCCAGTCGGGCAGGACCGCCACGCCACGGCCAGAGGCCACCAGCATCAGGATCACCGCCGTCAGTTCCACCTGGCGCACGCCGCGCGGCTCCACTTTCGCCGGCGTCAACAACTCCGAGAACACATCCAGGCGCGCGCGTTCCACCGGATAGGTGATCAGCGTCTCGTCGCGGAAATCCTCGGCCTCGATGAAATCCTTCTGCGCCAGCGGATGGCCCTTCGCCGCCACGAAAACCGGCTCATAGTCGAAAAGCGGGCGAAACTCGACGCCCGGAATATCCTCGGGGTCCGAAGAGATCACGACGTCGACGTCCTCGCGTCTCAGCGCCGGCAGCGCGTCAAAGGCCAGGCCGGGGCGGATATCGACATCGACCTCGCCCCAGGCCTTGCGGAACTGCTCGAGCACGGGAAACAACCACTCGAAACAGGCATGGCACTCGATGGCGATATGCAGCCGCCCTGCGCTGCCCGCACGCAACCCTTCGAACTCGGCCTCCAGCGCCTCGATCTCGGGCAGCACCTTTTCCGCTGTGCGCAAGAGCCGCAGGCCTGCCGCCGACAGGCGCAGCGGTTTCGAGCGGCGCACGAACAGCTCCACCCCCGCCTGGTCCTCGATCCCCTTGATCTGGTGGCTTAGCGCCGATTGCGTGATGTTGAGCTGCTCTGCCGCCCGCGCCAGGCCGCCCGCCTGGTGGATCGCGCGGATCGTGCGCAGATGCCTGAATTCGATATGCATGGGCCTTCCGTTCGCCTGTCTTTCCGTCGGTTAACCTTTTTCGGGCAGAGTCCCCGCGCTCACGCATTTGCCGCGTCGGAAAGGAAAATCCACCCGCTTCACAATCCAATGTGAGCACAACTCATGTTCACCTTGAATATTATGAATTTGCTTCATATCTCGCATTTCGTCACAAAGGGTCAACTGAAAATCTGCGAGTCTCCCCATGACCCCGAAAATTTCTCTCGAATTCTTCCCGCCCCAGAACCTCGAAGGCTCCTTCCGGCTCTGGGATACGATCCACGCCCTCGCCCCGCTCGATCCGCGTTTCGTCTCGGTCACCTATGGTGCCGGCGGCACCACGCGTGACCTGACGCGCGATGCCGTGCGCACCATCAACAAGGCCACCGGCCTGACTGTGGCCGCGCACCTGACCTGTGTCGATGCCACGCGCGAGGAAACCCTTGAAATCGCGAATGAATATGCCGCGGCTGGCGTCACCGAGATCGTCGCCCTGCGCGGCGATCCGCCCAAGGGCTCTGGCCGGTTCGAACCGCACCCGCAGGGTTTTGCCAACTCGGTCGAACTGATCGAAGCCCTGTCGGCAACCGGCAAGTTCACACTGCGTGTCGGCGCCTATCCCGACATCCACCCCGAGGCCAGGGGCGCCCAGGCCGATATCGACTGGCTCAAGGCCAAGCTCGACGCGGGCGCGGCCGAGGCGATCACCCAGTTCTTCTTCGAGGCCGAAACCTTCCTGCGTTTCCGCGATCGCTGCGCGAAAGCGGGGATCGACAAACCGATCATACCCGGCATCCTGCCGATCGAGAACTGGAAGGGCGCGCGTAATTTCGCCTTCCGCTGCGGCGCCTCGGTGCCCGCGTGGCTTGACGACGCCTTCTCGAAGGCCGAACGGGACGGGCGCGAAGACTTGCTGGCCACCGCGCTCTGCACCGAGCTCTGTTCGGACCTGATCGACGAAGGCGTCGACAGCCTGCATTTCTACACGCTCAACCGGCCGGAACTCACCCGTGATGTCTGCCACGCGCTTGGCGTCACCCCCCGGGTTCAGCTGGAAAACGTCGCGTAACCAAGGGCCTGCGCGGCTGGACGCCCCTGCCACGCAGCCCTAGCATTTCCCCACGACAGGAGGAAATGCCATGGCCGACCCGCGCAAATACGCCGAAAATCCCGACGATCTCGCCACGCTTGACGACATCCTGTCGATGTCCGGGCTCGAGTTCATGACGGCCATAGCCGAAGGCCGCCTCCCCGGCCCGCCCATCGGCCAGACCATGGGATTCTGGCCGACGCATATCGAAGAAGGCAAGGTGATCTTCACCGGCACGCCCGAATTCAAGGTGATGAACCCGATCGGCACCGTGCATGGTGGCTGGTACGGCACCATCCTCGACAGCTGCATGGCCTGCGCGATCCAGACCAAGGTGCCGAAAGGCAGCACCTACACGACGCTGGAATACAAGATCAACATCATCCGCCCGATCCCGATCGGCACGCAGGTTGAAGCCATCGGCACGGTGCATCACGCCGGCCGGTCAACCGGCATCGCAGATGGTGAGATCCGCGGCGCCGAGGATGGCAAGCTCTATGCCACCGGCTCGACCACCTGCATCATCATGAAACTTCGCTGAGGTTTTTCGCCGCGCTGTCGCGCGTCGCCACGGGGGGCCTCGGCTGACGCCTCGGCCCGGCCATGCCATCACTCGAATGCACTTCTGCTAACGGCATGTCCGCCCCACGGTCGCGCCAATGAGTATTTTCGCCAAGAAAGAACATATGATCAGCTCTTTCTTGGTCGAAATACTCAAACTCCCCGGTGTCGGTCCGCACGGCGATCTGATGAGCAAACCGACGCGCCCCCTCCGGCGAACGGGGTGGGTGGGCGGGCATTCGCCGGAGGGGGCACTTTGAGGTTCAGTCCGCCAACGCGCCCTGGACCAGCGCCTTGAGTTCGACCCGGCTGGGATAGGACGAGGATGGCACGAGCTGGGTGAAATAGACCACTGTCAGCCGCTCCACCGGGTCTGTCCAGAAATAGGTGCTGGCCATGCCGCCCCATCCGAAATCGCCTTCCGAGCCGGGCATGCGCGCCTTTGCCGGATCGAGCAGCACCCCCCCGCCGATGCCGAAGCCCATGCCCGCCATGGGCATTTCCATGAAGCTCTCCGCCCCCATCGAGGCGATGTCGCCGGGCAGGAAATTCCGCCGCATGAATTCCACCGTCTTGCGTCCCAGCAGGCGAACACCGTCCAGTTCGCCGCCGCGGCGGATCATCTCGCCGAAGCGCATGTAGTCGTCGAGCGTCGAAACCAGCCCGCCCCCGCCCGAGAACATCGTCACCTTGGCCTCGGCAAAGGAACTGTCGGTCGCCGGGTCGAGCAGCGCCAGCGGGTTGTCCTCGGTCTTGTTGTAGCAGTCGGCAAAGCGATCGAGCTTGCCGGCCGGCACCGAGAAGGCGGTGTCCACCATGCCCAGGGGCGCGAACACCTCCTCGCGGAACACCTCATCCAGCGGCTTGCCGGTGACCACCTCGATCACCCGGCCGATGATGTCGATGCCGATCGAGTATTCCCATTTGCTGCCGGGCTGGAACGCCAGCGGCTGGGCCGCCGCACGTGCGCTCATGTCGGCCAGAACGCCCATGCGCGGCCCGAAATCCACCTTCTCGCGCTCGTAGATGCGCGCCGCCAGCCCAGGGTTGAAACTGTAGGTCAGCCCCGAGGAATGGGTCAGGCATTGTGCCAGCGTCGGCGCCGGCGCGCGCTCGGTTTGGTCGTCGCGTTCGGCGCCGGCGATCAGAGCGCGGCACTCGGCGAACTCGGGGATGTAGGCGCTGACCGGATCCTCCAGCCGCACCAGACCGCGCTCCATCAGCATGGCCAGCACCGCCGAGGTGACCGGCTTCGTCATCGAGTAGATGCGCGCGATCGTATCGCGCTCATAGGGCAGCGCCCGCTCGACCGAGCGCAGGCCATCGCAGCCGAAATAGGCCTCGCGCCCGTCGCGCCAGATCAGCAGGGATGAACCGGAATAGCGCCCACCCTCGCGGTTGCGCACCATCCAGTCGTCGATGCGCGCCACACGCGCAGGGTCAAGGCCCGTGCTCGCCGCGCTCATACCTCCAGCCACTCCTTTCGGATCGCCTCGTTCGCCATCAACTCGTCAGGCGTGCCCTCAAAGACCATATGACCGTGTCCCATCACGTAGACCCGCGTCGCAACCCGCAAAGCGATGGTCAGCTTCTGCTCGACCAGCAGGATCGAAACGCCGCGCTTGGCGATCATTTCCAGCATGTCGCCCACCTGCTCGACGATCTTCGGCGCCAGGCCCTCGGTCGGCTCGTCGATCATGATGTAATCCGGATCGCCCATCAGCGACCGGCAGACCGTCAGCATCTGTTTTTCGCCGCCCGACAGAACCGAGGCGTCGACATCGGCGCGCTCCCGCAGGTTGGGAAACTCGTCGAACATCATCTCCATCGACCAGCGCCCCTGCCCGTCCTTCTGGCCGGGTTTCAGCCCCAGGATCAGGTTCTGCCGCGTGGTCAGGCCGGGAAAGATATCCCGGTTTTCGGGCACATAGCCAATCCCGGCCTTGGCGATCTCGTAGGATGGCTTGCCGGCCAGTTCATTGCCACGGAACTTCACCGAGCCCGTCGGCGTCACTTCGCCCATCACCGCCTTGCAGGTGGTCGAACGGCCCACGCCGTTGCGGCCCAGAAGGGCGACAATCTCGCCTTCCTGCACATTGAAATTGACACCCTGCAGGATGTGGGACTTGCCGTAATAGGCGTGCAGATCGGTGACTTCCAGCATCGCAGACATCACGCCTCCTCCACGGTGGTGCCGAGATAGGCTTCCTGCACGGCCGTGCTGGCGCGCACCTTCTCGGGTGTATCGCTTTCGATGATCTCGCCATAGACCAGCACGCTGATCCTGTCGGCCAGGTCAAAAATGACGCCCATGTCGTGCTCGACGATGATAAGCGTCTTGTCCTCGGTCACCTTGCGGATCAGATCGACGATCAGGTCGGTTTCCGAATGGCTCATGCCGGCGCAGGGCTCGTCCAGCATGATGATATCGGCCCCGCCCGCGATGGTGATGCCGATCTCCAGCGCGCGCTGCTCGGCATAGGCAAGTGCGCCCGCCACCATGTTGCGGCGGCTCGACAGGTTGATCTGTTCCAGGATCTCATCGGCCTTTTCCGTCAGGTCGCGCTGCCGGTTCACCATGTGCCAGAAGCTGTATTTGTAGCCCATGCTCCAGAGCAGCCCGCAGCGCACGTTTTCGAACACCGTCATGTTGTGGAAGATGTTGGTGATCTGGAAACTGCGGCTCAGCCCCATGCGGTTGATCTGATAGGGCTTCATGCCCGACACGTCCGTGCCATGCATCAGGACCTGCCCGGCGGTCGGCGTGTATTTCCCGGTGATCAGGTTGAACAGCGTCGATTTCCCGGCCCCGTTCGGCCCGATGATCGCGTGGCGCTCGCCCTTGCCGATCTTCAGGTTCACACCCTGGATGATCTTGGCCAGGCCAAAACTCTTCTCCAGGTTTCTCAGTTCGATGGCGGGAACACTCATTGTTTCGCCCCTCCCATATGCGTGGCCTCATCCCAGGCGGCCTTCAGCCCCGGCGCCAGCTTGACCAGCGCAAAGAAACTGGCCACCGCCAGAACGATGGCAATGATCAGCGGCATCGCGGCATGGCTGTCGAAGGTGATGCCGTAAAGGTTCATCTCCTCTTCGCCCAGTCCCGCATGGCGCGCGTGGAACAGGATTTCCAGCACCGCCGCCGCCGACAGGACGCCGACAACGGCCGGGATGAACATCTTGGCATAAGGCACCACCAGGTGGCTGATCTTACCCAGCTTCCACGGCTGGATATGGATCGCCAGCAGGCCGGTCAGGCCGAACGGAAAGAACATCACCGTGCTGACAAAGAGGATACCCAGGTAAAGCGCCCAGATCTCGGTATAAAGGCTCAGCACCGTCTGCAGCAGGGTAAAGACGATCGCGCCGATGATCGGCCCGACAAAGAAACCGACACCGCCCAGGAACGTGACCAGAAGAATGCTGCCCGACGTCGCGAGGTTCAGGTTCTCTTCGGTCAGAATCTCAAAGTTGATCGCGAAAAGCGCCCCCGCGATCCCGGCGAAAAACCCGCTGGCGCAGAAGCTGATCCAGCGCACATGCCGTTGGCTGTAGCCCAGGAATTCGGCACGTTCTTCATTGTCGCGTACCGCGTTGGCGATCCGCCCGATCGGCGTGCGCGAATAAAGATACATGCCCAGCGCCGCGATCAGCAGCCATACCGCCGTCAGGTAATAAACCTGCCGCTGCGGGCCGAAACTCATGCCGAAGAAATCCAGCAGTTCGGTGCGGTCGCCGCTTACGCCTTCCTCGCCGCCAAAGAAGATCACGATGATGACAGACATCGCCGCCACCAGTTCGCCCACGCCAAGCGAGATCATGGCAAAAACCGTGCCGGCCCGCCGGGTTGAAAACGCCCCGATCATGATCGCGAACATCAGCCCGAACAGCCCGCCAAAGATCGGCAGGAAGGGCAGCGAAATCCAGGGATCATCGCTCATCCAGTTCAGAACATGCATCGAGAAGAAGCCGCCAAGCCCCATATAGACGGCATGGCCGAAGCTCAGCATGCCGCCCTGCCCCAAGAGCATATTGTAGCTCAGCGCGAAGACGATGGTGATCGCCATCTGGTTCATGATCGTCAGCGCCGACCGCGAGTCGAAGATGTAAGGCAGGATCAGCAGGAAAACCGCCGCGATGATCCATGGCAGCGCATGGTTAAGCGGGATGAGCCGCTGCGTGCCCGCCTTGAGAGGTGTGCTCGAAGGTGTGCTCATGTTTCACGCTTCCCGAAAAGGCCCTGCGGACGCACCACAAGGACGATAATCATCAGAAGATAGGGCAGGATCGGCCCGATCTGCGGCAGGGTCAGGGTCCAAAGATCCTGCCAGGCGCTGTCCCAGATCGGCTCCGGCTTGGTAAAGCCCAGACCGGTCAGGATATCCTCCATCCGCACGTTGTAGGATGCGGCGAAGGTCTGCAGCCAGCCGATGATAAGAGACGCCGCAAGCGCACCCCAGAGGCTGCCAAGACCGCCGATCACGATGGTCACGAACACGATCGAGCCCAGCAAAACAGCCATCCCGGGGAAGGTACCCAGAACCGGCCCGGCAATCACGCCGGCAAGCCCCGCCATCGCCGTGCCCACGCCAAAGACGCCCATGAACACCAGCGGCACGTTGTGGCCCAGGTTCTGCACCGTTTCGGGATAGCTCAGCGCGGCCTGAATCGTCATGCCGACGCGGGTTTTCGTCAGGATGTAAAGCAGCACCAGGAAGATGCCCAGCGCGACGAAGATCATGAACACCTTGTAGGCAGGGAAGGTATTGCCAGCGATTGAGAAGGCCGCGAAATCCAGGATTTCCGGCGCCTCATAGGCCATCTGGCTCTTGCCCCAGAAGAATTGAACGATCTCTTCGATCAGCAGCGCCAGGCCGAAGGTGAAAATCAGTTCGGGCACGTGCCCGTATTTATGCACCCGTCTTAACCCGTATCGTTCAATGAAGGCCCCGATCACGCCCACGATCACAGGGGCCACGATCAGGCCCACCCAGAAGCCCGTCAAAAGGCTAATCTGATAGGCGAAATAGGCCCCCAGCATGTAGAAACTTGCATGGGCGAAGTTCAGCACGCCCATCATCGAGAAGATCAGCGTCAGCCCGCTGCACAGCATGAAAAGCAACAGTCCCGTGACGAACCCGTCCAGGATGTTGACGATAAACAGCGACATGGGTCTTGCTCCTGCCCTCGGTCAGAACTCTGCGGTTCAGATGTCGGATGAAAGGCCCGGGCGCGGGGTGCCGCGCCCGGAATCTGATCGGATCGCCTTACGGGCGCTCCATCTCACAGCTGGTCGGCAGGGCCTCGCCGGCTGCAGCGATCGAGTTCTCATATTTCAGGCCAAAGCCCGAATTATCCATGTCGAACGGCGCTTCGACCTGGGTATGCGCATAGATATGCACGTCCTGGATCAGCTGATGGTCGCTGGCCCGCATGGTCATCGGGTTGTTGCTCCACAGGCTGTCGTTGAAGGTCATGCCTTCCAGTGCATTGGCCACTGCAACAACATCGGTCGCGGTGCCGGCCTCGTCGATCGCCATGGCCAGCATCTGGATCACGTTGGTGATCCGCGATTGGCTGATGTTGCCATCGGGATACTTGGCCTTGAACGCCTTCTGGTATTCCTGTGCCTCGGGCTTCTCGGGCGGCGCATCGCCACCTTCCGCCACGAGTTTCAGGGTACCGACCCCGGCTTCCCCGAATGCCGCGGTGATCCCGTCAGCCGCCGCATAGTAGGTATAGATCGGGCCTTCGAAACCGTTGTCGATGATCGCCTTGCCAAGGCCCAGCATGTCCGAGCCCCAGTTGCCGGTAATCACGGCATCGGCGCCCGACGCGGTGATCTTGCGGGCATAGGGGGTGAAGTCCTTGACCTTGCCGATCGGGTGCAGCTCGTTGCCGACGATCTCGATGTCGGGGCGCTTGGCACCCAGCATGCTGACGGCGGCCGATGCCACGGCCTTACCGAACGAATAGTCCTGGCCGATGATGTACATCTTCTTGATGTCTGGGTTCTGCGCGATCACGTCGGTCAGCGCGTCCATCTTGATGTCGGCATTGGCGTCGAAACGGAAATGCCAGAAGTTGCACTTCTCGTTGGTCAGCGCCGGATCGACGGCCGAGTAGTTCAGGAACAGAACGCGGCTGTCGGGGTTACGCTCGTTGTGCTTCTTGATCGCATCGGTCAGCGCGTTCGCCACGCCCGAGCTGTTGCCCTGCACGATGTAACGGATGCCCTGGTCGATCGCGACCTGCAGCTGGATCAGCGATTCCTTGGGGCTGATCTTGTTGTCGAAGGGCACGATCTCGAAGTTGGTGCCGCCCAGAACGCCGCCTTTTTCGTTCACCAGCTTCTCGGCTGCGAATTCATACTGGTGCAGGCCGTTGGTGCCGGTCGCCGCGAAGGGCCCCGACAGCGGGTCGATGAAGGCGATCTTGACGTTCTCGGCCAGGGCGCCGGTCGCGGCAAGACCCGCAACAGCCACGCCAAGCGCGAGTTTCTTGATGGATTTCATGTGATTTCTCCTCCCATGGATTAAATCGTTTTGGTCCGCTGGACTTGTCGTCGTCCTTGGCACGGTTGATGCGCCGCTGCGCCCCCTCCGGCATTCTCCATATGCCTTGTGGTTCTGTCGCGGGGGTACGGCTAAATAAGGTTCTCGTGTTTTTCTCCCTCCCTCTCCGGACGGGTTGTTCCGACCGTGCGCTCCGGTTTCCGTGCCAAGAGGCATGAACCATTAAGAAAACCCGAACCGCGCAACTCAAGCCTTTGTTGCGCCCTGACCCCATTACGTAGCGTCAGAATGCCGCGTCCCGCATCCGGCGCGCCGAACCACAGGCCCAGACTACTGCCGACAGGTGACACGGCTCAACCGCGCCGTCATCACAGTTGCGGCACGGCGATATGCTCACGTTTTGTGTCTCAACCTGAGAAATCCACAACTTATTGAGGTTATCCCCAACAAATGGCTTTACAGGTGGGCCTTCACCCCTCACCATATCTCGTATGAGGCGGGGCATTCGCCCCAGTTTCTAGAGCAGGCACCTAGCGCTTGGGGCGCTGCCAGACCCACGCGCTAATAACCAAAGAGGTGGCGTCATGGCACTCAGCGAGCAGTATCTCGAAGACGAGATTCATCCAATCGACATCGTCGAAACCCTGGCCGCGCATCACGACTGGGATTTCGACCGGATCGCCGATGACCAGATCGCGATGGCCGTCGAAGGGCAATGGCGGACCTACTCCATCACCCTGGCCTGGTCGCCCTACGACGAAACCCTGCGCATGGTCTGTTCCTTCGAAATGGAGCCGCCCGAGGACCGGATTCCGGCCCTTCTCGACGGTCTCAACGCCGTCAACGATCAATGCTGGGCCGGCGCCTTCACCTACTGGGCCGAACAGAAACTGATGGTCTACCGCTATGGTCTTGTCCTGGCCGGCGGGCAGATCGCCAGCCCTGAACAGATCGACACGATGATCGGCGCCGCCGTTCTCTCGGCCGAGCGCTTCTACCCGGCCTTCCAGCTGATCGTCTGGGCCGGCCGCAGCACCGAAGAGGCGCTGCAAGTCGCCATTGCCGAGGCCTACGGCCGCGCGTAACACTGTCCCCCGCAACGAAAGGGGGACTAAATGAACATGGATGACATTGCCCGCCGCGGGCTCGTGCTTCTGGGCTGCGGCAAGATGGGGTCGGCCATGCTGCAGGGCTGGCTTGAAGGCGGCCTGCCACCCACATCCGTGCATGTCCGCGATCCCGCCCCGTCCGACTGGCTCAAGGGCACAGGCGTGCACATCAACGCCGATCTGCCTGACGCCCCCGCCATCGTTCTGATCGCTGTCAAACCCCAGATGATGCAGGACGCCCTCCCCGTCATCGCCCCCATGGGCAACGCCGATACGCTGTTTTTGTCGGTGGCCGCCGGAACCCCGATCGCAACCTATGAACGCGTGCTCGGCGACAAGACGCCGATCATCCGCGCCATGCCCAACACCCCGGCCGCCGTGGGCCGCGGCATCACCGCGATCATCGGCAACACCCAGGCCACCGCGGCGCATCTCGACGCCGCCGAAAACCTGCTCTCCGCCGTGGGCGAGGTGGTCCGCCTGCAATCCGAAGCCCAGATGGATGCGGTCACCGGCGTCTCCGGCTCTGGTCCGGCCTATGTCTTTCACCTGATCGAATGCCTGGCCGCCGCCGGCGCTGCGCAGGGCCTCGCGCCCGATCTGGCGATGCGGCTGGCCCGCGCCACCGTGGCCGGTGCCGGTGCGCTCGCCATGGAATCTGGCGAAAGCCCCGAACAGCTGCGTATCAACGTCACCTCGCCCAACGGCACCACCCAGGCCGGGCTCGAAGTGCTGATGGACCCAGCCACCGGGCTGCCCCCGCTGATACAGAAAACCGTGGCCGCCGCCACTAACCGCTCAAAGGAGCTCGCCAATGGCTGAGATCGGTTTCGATGATTTCCTCGCCGTCGATATCCGCGTCGGCACCGTCACCAGGGCCGAGCCCTATCCCGAGGCCCGAAAACCCGCGATCAAGCTCTGGGTCGATTTCGGCGACGAGGTCGGCGAAAAGAAATCTTCGGCCCAGATCACCGCGCATTACACGCCTGAAACCCTTGTCGGCAAACAGGTGATCGCCGTGGTGAATTTCCCGCCGCGCCAGATCGGCAAGTTCATGTCCGAATGCCTTGTCCTCGGGCTGTCCGACGAAAACGGGGGAATCGTGCTACTATCGCCGGACAAGCCTGTCCCGAACGGAGGTCGCATGCATTGACCCGGCTCCTGATCACGCGTCACCACCCGGATGCGGTTCTCGCTGCCGCGCGCGAGATCGCCGAAGTTACCGTGCGCGACAGCAATGACCCGCTCTCGTCCGCGGAGTTGCACGCCGCGCTCACCGATTATGACGCGGTGCTGCCCACGCTGGGCGACATGTTCTCGGAAGAGATCTTTGCCGCCGTGCCCGACCCCCGGGCGCGCATCCTGGCCAATTTCGGCGTCGGCTATAACCACATCGATGTCGAGGCCGCCCGCCACCGCGGCATCACCGTCACCAACACGCCCGGCGCCGTCACCGATGCCACGGCCGACATCGCACTAACGCTCATGCTGATGAGCGCCCGGCGCGCCAGCGAAGGCGAGCGGCTCTTGCGCGCGGGAAAATGGCAGGGCTGGCACCCGACGCAGCTCCTGGGTCTTCATGTCACCGGCAAAACCGTGGGCATCATCGGCATGGGCCGTATCGGCCAGGCCATCGCCCGGCGCTGCCATTACGGCTTCGGCATGAAGGTGATCTATGCCAACCGGTCCGAGAAACGCATGGAGTTTCCCGCCGAACAGATGTCGCAACACGAACTGGCCCGCCACGCCGATGTCGTCGTCGTGGCCGTGCCGGGCGGGCGCGAAACGCATCACCTGATCGGGGCGGGTTTTCTGGGCTCGATGCGCCCGCACGCGCATCTCGTCAACATCTCGCGCGGCGACGTAATCGACGAATCCGCCCTGATCGACGCGCTGGAACAGCGCCGCATCGCCGGTGCCGGTCTCGATGTCTATGAACACGAACCGAATGTGCCCGACCGCCTGCGCGCACTTGAGAACGCAACGCTCTTGCCGCATCTCGGCACCGCCGCGCTCGACGTGCGCCAGGCGATGGGCCTGATGGCGATCGACAACCTGCGCGCTCATCTGAACGGGGAAACGCCGCCCAACGCGTTGTGAGCTTGCGGCAGGCGTTCTCCCCTTGATTTCCACGGCGCCGTCGGGTGATCTGTTGACCAATTTCAGGGAGGGGTCCCATGTATCAGCCAGCCATCACAGGCACCGGCGTCTTCACGCCGGAAAACGTCATCACCAATGACGAGCTTGTCGAAAGCTTCAACAAATATGCCGAGAAATGGAACGCCGATCACGCCGACGAGATCGCGGCTGGTACGCTCGCGCCCATGGAAATGTCCTCCACGGAATTCATCATCAAGGCCTCTGGGATCGAGCAGCGCTACGTGCTTGAAAAAGAGGGTGTGCTGGACCCCGACCGGATGTATCCGCATTTCCGCCAGCGCAGCGATGACGAACCGGGCCTTATGACCGAGATTGCCCTGAACGCCTGCCAGAAGGCGCTGGCCCAGGCCGGCATCGACGCCTCCGAGATCGATCTCGTGATCTGCGCGGCCTCGAACATGGAACGCGCCTATCCTGCGGTCGGTGTCGAGATCCAGAAGGCCATCGGCGCCGGCGGGTTTGCCTTCGACATGAACGTCGCCTGCTCCTCGGCCACCTTCGGCATCCAGGCCGCCGCCGACATGATCCGCGCGGGCAGCGTGAAAAAGGCCATCGTCGTCAACCCCGAGATCACCTCGGGCCATCTCGAATGGCGCGACCGCGATTGTCACTTCATCTTCGGCGATGTCTGCACCGCCACCGTGCTTGAGCGTGAAGAAGACGCCAAGGGCCCGCACTTCCGCGTGCTCTCGACGCGCTGTGCGACCGAGTTTTCCAACAATATCCGCAACAACAACGGTTTCCTGCGCCGCAATCGCCCCGACGGCATGAAAGATCGGCGCGACATGCAGTTCATGCAGAATGGCCGCAAGGTGTTCAAGGAAGTGCTGCCGATGGTGTCGGCCCATATCGCCAGTCACATGGCCGAAGAACATGTCGAGGCCTCCGACCTCAAACGCCTCTGGCTGCACCAGGCCAACAAGACGATGAACGATTTCATCGGCAAGAAGGTCCTGGGCCGCGATCCCGAACCCGGCGAACAACCCAACATCCTGCAGGACTATGCCAACACTTCCTCGGCCGGCTCGATCATCGCCTTTTCCAAGTATTCCGATGACCTGCAACCAGGCGACAAGGGCCTGATCTGCTCATTCGGCGCGGGCTACTCCGTGGGCTCGGTGCTGGTCGAGCGGGCCTGACGCCCGCCGCTAGGCTAGAATCTCCAAGGCCACCTGCCCGAGAGCTCCGAACCGCGCTTCCACCCGCTTGCCCGGCTCGGCCTGCACCACATCGCAGATCAGCCCCGTGGCGATCACATCGCCCCTGCGCAACCCCTTGCCCCGCGCGCTCAGGTCATTGGCCAGCCAAACCAGAACCTCTGCCGGATCGCCCAGCGCATTGGCGCCGATGCCCTCGGTCACCCTGGTGCCGTCTGCCCAAACCTGCACCGTCTCGGCTTTCAGGTCCCTGGCTGGCTCAAACCGCATCGCCTGCCCAACCACCAGACCGCGGTTGATCACCCCGTCCGCGACCAGCCATTCGGGCGCCTCTCGCAAATCGCCCGGCAAGCGCTTGTTGACCCATTCGATCACCGGCATCACCTCGCCCGCCGCCGCCAGAACCTCGTCCCGGCCATAGGGCGCCTGCCGCGGCGGCAGATCCCGCGCCATGCGGAACCCGATCTCGGCCTCCAGGATACCCAAATCTCCCGCGACCATCGCGATCTCCGCCCCGTCCTGCCAGATGCAGTCGGCAAAGACCGGTCCGGCCAGCGGTGCGTCCACCCCGCAAAGCGCCTGCGCCCTGGCCGAGGTCAGCCCCACTTTCCAGCCCGCGACGGGCACGCCCATCGCCACGGCCATCGCCTCCTGAATGGCCAGCGCCTGCGCCATCGAAGGCTGCGCGCCGGGATAGCGTTCCAGCTTGCGGCCCGCCTGCCGCGCCTCGGCCAAAACCCGGCCGACTGCCTCGATCTCCATCACGTCACCTCCCTGTCGCCCACGGCCTCGCGCCAATGGCGGCGACACAGGCTCACATAGGTTTCGTTGCCGCCAATCTGCACCTGCGCCCCGTCGCGCAGCGCGCGGCCATCTGGCCCCATGCGCACCACCATGGTGGCCTTCTTTCCGCAGTGGCAGATCGTGCGCACCTCGCGCATCTCGTCGGCCAGCGCCAGAAGCGCCGCCGAGCCCGGAAACAGCTCTCCGCGGAAATCTACCCGCAGACCATAACACATCACCGGCACGCCCAGGTCATCGACCACCCGAACCAGTTGCCAGACCTGTTCCTTGCTCAGGAACTGCGCCTCGTCGATGAACACGCAGGCCACCGCGCCAGCGGCCTGTCGCGCCTCGATCCGGGCAAACAGGTCATCCTCGGGCGCGAACGTGTCGGCCGTTTGGGCAATTCCGATCCGGCTCGCGATTCGCCCCGGCCCCGCCCGGTCATCCAGTTGCGCCGTCAGCAGGTAGGTTTCCATGCCCCGCTCACGATAGTTGTGCGACGCTTGTAAAAGCACGGTCGATTTGCCCGCGTTCATCGTCGAGTAGTTGAAGTAGAGCTTGGCCATGTCTGCGGTTTTCGCCGCTCCGATCCGCCAATGCAAGATCACGCAGACATGGACCGTGTGCGGACAGGGCCGACAGCCACGGGGTAACGGGCAATTGCGTGCAGGACTGGCCACTGGGGATGGAGCTTGCACGCGCCCGTTCGTTGTTTCCGTGCCCGCCGTGCCGGGGATGACTGGCACCCGCGACACCAGGCGCAATTTCTGCGCCGGGCCCTGCCTCTGACCGGCGCGTTTTACGGCGCCGGACCCTGCTGTACCCGATCGCTCGGGCATAATTCATCAATGACATCCGCGAACAAAAAGACTAATGGGAAAAGGCTTAACGATTTCCCCGCGCGGGCAAGGCGGGGTGAAGAACAGGGACGAAACTGACATGACAGGCATTGGCAGCTATCTGAAAAAACATACCGAGGCCTTGGTAAAGGACGTCGGCATCGAGCCGGCCTGCGAACTGACGGGCAAGTCGAAGGCGACGCTCGGACGGTACTATTCCGATAGTGACGAACATGCCGACCGGTTCATGCCAATCAACGCCGTCGCCGCGCTGGAAGAGGCCGCCTCCTATCCGCATGTCACCTCGGCACTGGCCGAGTTGAAGGGCATCACGCTGAGCTATGACGACCGCCGCAAGAACACGAGCCGCGGCGGCGTGAATTCCGACGTGATCGCGTTGTCGCAGCGCTTTGCCATGCTGATGGCGGAATACCAGCAATCCATCGAGGATGGCGTGATCACCGTGAACGAAGCCAAACGCCTCCTGAAAGAAACCGTTGCCCTGCAACAGGTGCTGATCGACATGAAGCTGCACCTTGAACACGAAACGGGCTGACCCTGTGGATCGTCCGGGCCCGGAACGCAGGCTGATTGAAGCCGAGCGCTACACGCCCGAGCTCCTGCACCGCTTCCTGGCGGATCTCGAAACCACCGGGCATTCGCGTGATGTCTGGGCCCTGATCGTCGGGCTCGGCAAGCAGCTGAACCTGCCCTATATCGACTTCATCTCGGCCAGTTCGCTGGCCGATTTCCGCAAGACGCTGTTCATCCGCACCTCCTACGATTCGACCTGGCTGAACGAACTCAACCGCGATCCCGATCTGCACCGCTGGTCCTATTTCCGCAGCCACGCCATGCACCACCTGACACCGATCATGGTCGGGATCGAGTTCATCGACGAATACCATCATATCCCCGCCAAGCGGGCCGAGATTCTGCGCCGCGCCGCCAAGCACGGCATCCGCGCGGGATTTTCCATCCCGTTGCGCGTGCATGCCCCGCCGCAGGCCGCGCTGCTCACCTTTTCGGGCAATCACTCTCGACGTGACATGATAGCCATCGTCAAGGCCCACGGCTGGACACTGAACGTCGCCGCCCTGGCCGCGCATCAACGCTACGTGATGCATTTCGCCGCCGAGTTTCCCGAACGCAACCACGTCTCGCCCAAGCAAACGGAACTGCTCGAACTGATCGGGCAGGGCCTCCAGGACAAACAGATCGCCGATCAACTCGGAATTTCCATCTCCGCTGTGCGCCAGCGTCTGCACACGCTGATGGAGAAAACCGGCCTGAGCACCCGGACGGAACTGGCCACGCTGGCCATGGGGCTCGGCATTCTGCCCGATCCACTGCATGGTCCCGGAAACGATGCCGATGAAGTGCTGATCGAAATGGACGAAGGCGGCATTCACCGGCGTTGATCATGCCCGACAATAGGGGCATCCCCTGCGGGATGCCCCGATTTGATGAAATGCCTTCGTGTATGATTTTCCTGCCAGCGGGCAAGGGATACATGCTCCGCCACGGCAGAAATGCCTGTCGGGAAGATCATCGCCGCATCAGTCAGGCACCCGATGGACGAGAGGGCTTCGGTCTGGGGAACATCCACCCCCGTCTCCGCGATCTTCCCACTAATTACAGAATACCCGTTAACCTTTTTCTCCGCGGACCGATTACGCGCTCATCCACGTCCCGCGGCGTGACGATTCTGACAGGCTCATCGCCATAACCTGTCATTTCTTATAGGTTTTCGGCGCGGATCATCCCAACTTCCCGACTCACCCTGCCCTTAGCCGTGCCAGCATCCGATCCAGCATCGCATCGCACTGCACCAGCTGGTCGGCCTCGATGAACTCGTCAGGCTTGTGTCCCTGCGCCATTGATCCCGGCCCGCACACAACCGATGCGATCCCATGTGCCGCGAAATGCCCGGCCTCGGTGCCATAAGACACCTTTATGGTCTCGGCCTCAGGCAGAAGGGACTGGCACAAAGCCAGCGCCGCGCTGTCTTCGGGCGTCGCCAGCCCCGGATAGCCGCCCGTCTCCTCGATCTCCAGCGATGCCGCCCCGCCGGTTCGCGCCGCGATCTCCCGCCCCGCCTCGCGCAGCCGGGCGATGATCGCTCCGGGTGCATCCGCCGCCAGGTTGCGGATCTCGAACATGATCTCGGCGCGGTCCGGCACGATGTTCAGCGCCCTCCCCCCCTGCATCACCCCCGCATGCACCGTCGAGAAGGGCGTCGAATAGCCCGCCTCGCGCGCACCCTCGCGCATCAACCGCGCCTGTTCCTGCCGAAGCGCCCCGATGAAATCCGCCGCCAGGTGCAGCGCGTTCGCATAGTCCGGCGCATCCGATGAATGCCCGGCCTCGCCCCTTGCCACCGCGCGCAGCGCCGTCTTGCCTTTGTGTCCCGTGGCAACCTGCATCTGCGTCGGCTCGCCCACGATACAGATATCGGGTCGCCCCACCGTTTCGTCGATCTGCGCCAGCATCTCCGGGATCCCGCGACATCCGATCTCCTCATCCCACGAAAACGCCAGTTTCAGCGGCTGCTTCAACCCTTCTGCACGTTCCGCCGCGCTCAGCATCGCCGCCAGGAACCCCTTCATGTCGGTCGTGCCCCGCCCATAGACGCGGCTCCCCTCGCGCCGCAGTTCAAAGGGATCCGCGGTCCAGTCCTGTCCGTCCACCGGCACCACGTCGACATGGCCCGATAACATCACACCCCCTGGGCCCTCCGGCCCGACCGAGGCGAAAATCCCGGCGCGATCCCCGCTTTGCGCTTCGATCCGCCAAACCCGCGCGCCCACTGCCGCCAGCACGTTTTCGATATAACCGATGATCTCGCCATTGGGGGTGTCGGTCAGCGATGGAAACCCGATCAACCGCTCCAGGTGCTCCAGCGTGCGCGTCATGCTCTCTCTCCCGCCGGCTCGATTCCCGGCACATTGCCAGCCGTCACATAATCCCGCGCATGCGCGACAAAGGCCCGGATGCCCAGCAGCGCCTCGGCCCCCTTTGCCATCACCAGGCCCAGCTGCATCGGCCGCACCCCACCCGCCAGCGGCACGAAGACCAGCGGCTTGCCGTCCGGCGCGCGGTCGCTCAGCGGGCGGATATTGGCGATGCCATAGCCATAGCCATTGGCCACCAGGCTGCGCATCACCGCCATGTCGCGCGTGCGCTCAGCGATTTTCGGCCGCGCGCCCGTCTCGGCAAAGAACGACAGGAAATACTCGGCCGAGTGCGGCAGATCCAGCAGGATCATCGGATGATCTTTCAGGTCCTCCACCGTGACCTCGGGCAGCTCCGCCAGCGGGTGCGATCGCGCCATCACCGCAAAGGGCCGCAACGCCACCAGCGGCACGAAGTGCAGATCCTGCGGGATATCCAGGTCATAGCTCAGCGCGACATCGATTTCGGCGCTGCGCAGCCGTTCGAAAATCTCCAGCTGATGCAACTCGAACTGGCGCACCTGCACATCGGGATAGCGGCTTTCGAACCCGCGCCGCAGCCCGGGCAGGATGATCTGCGCGAAGGTAAGCAGGCAGCCCACCGCCAGCGGCCCGCGCACCGTGCCCGCGATATCGCCGGCCAACCGGTTCAGCGCCTCGGCCTCGTCCAGCACCCGGCCCGCCTGCGCCAGCATCTGCCGCCCCGCCTGGGTCAGCGACAGCCCCTGCGCGCGCTTTCGCACAAAGAGCGTCAGCCCCAACGCTTCCTCCAACTGTGCGATCGCGGTCGAGATCGACGGCGACGAGACATTCACCAGTTCCGCCGCCCGCGCGATCGAGCCGGTCTTGCCGACGGCCGCGAAATATTCCAGCTGGCGCAGCGTGACGCGGTTCATTCGTCCCCCGGCACTCCATAAGACGGCGCCGCCTCGGGGTTCAGCGCCCGGGTCACGTAGTCGCGCAGCTGCGGCTTGTAGACCTCCCAGGCCCGCGCCACCGCCTCGATCGGGCAGCCCTCGTCGATCCAGTCGCATCGCAGCTCGGCGACCGGCCAGGACACGTCATCGACCAGCAAGAGGCCCGCCGAATGCACCGGTCCTGCCTCGCCGCCCGCTGCCAGCCCCGCGCGCATCGCGGCAATCAGCCGGTCGCCCAGGTGGCCCTCCGCCGCCTCGAACCCCGCCACGATCGCCGCCGGCACGCCGTCATTGGCCAGAAGGTTGCCACCACTGGCCACGTCGCGGCCCTCGGCCTGGGTCCAGATCCCCAGCGAATTGGGCCCTGAATGGATCGCCGTGCGCCCCTGCCCGTCGATTGCCAGCACCTGCCGGTACTCGATGTAACGCCCGCAGCGCTGCACCTCCTCGATCGCTTCGCCCGCGCTCAGGCCCCGTCCCATCACATCCAGCGCCAACGGCCCCAGCGTCGGGTCGGTCACGTTCTGGCTCGCCACCGCGCCGACACCCGCGCGCGCATAAGCACAGCGCGCCGCCACCGCCGGCGACGACGATGAAATCGCAACGCCGAACATGCCCGTCTCCGCACAACGCGCCACCAGTGAAAATGTCATCTCCCCGCTCCTTCATCTTGCCGGAAATACTCCGGGGGTGCGGGGGCAGCGCCCCCACGCAGCTCTCAATCCGGAATCACCGCCGTAGCGTCGATCTCGACCAGCCACTCGGGCCGCGCCAGCGCCTGCACCACCAGCCCGGTCGAAACCGGGTAGACCCCTTTGATGTATTCCCCCATCGTCCGGTACACAGCCTCGCGGTGGCGCACATCGGTGATGTAGACCACCACCTTCACCAGGTGCTCCATGCTGCCGCCGGCCTCCTCGATCAGCTGGCGGATGTTCTGCATCACCTTGTGGGTCTGCTCGGCCGGGTCATGGCTGTCGATGTTCCTCGCATCGTCCAGGTTCTGCGGACATTGCCCGCGCATCCACACCGTGCGCCCGCCCCGCGTGACCACCGCCTGGCACAGGTCATTGTCCAGATTCTGTTCAGGGTAGGTGTCTTTCGTGTTGAACTTGCGAATTCGTTCATGCGCCATCGTCACAGCTCCCAATTCGGTGCGCTCCAAACGCACCGCGCGTCATTCATTCAGGTCGAAATAGTCGCGGCAGAACCAGATGAACCGCTCTGCCTGCGGGCTCGGCGGCACGCCGCGCCGCGTGGCCAGCATCACCCGGGTCGGCTCCACATCCGCCATCAGCGGGCGGGTCACCAGAAGATGCCCGTCATAACTCACGCTCGCCGCCGGCCGCGTCGCCAGCAGGGCAAATCCCAGCCGTTGGCCGACCAGCCCCCGCACCATCTCGAAATTCGAACTGCGATAGGCCACGCGCGGCGCCACGCCCGCCCGTTCCAGAACCGATGTGAAATAGTCCCCGCTTGGGCTTTCCCCCAACAGGATCATCGGATGCTCGGCCAGGTCGTCGGGCGTCAGCGTGTGCTTTTCCGCCAGCGGATGATCCTGCGCCAGAAGCACATAGGGGCTCAGCTCGGTCAGTAGCATCGCCTCCAACCCCTCGGGCAGGCCGGTGTCGTAGAGCAGCGCCAGGTCGGCCTCGCCCGCCATCACCGCCTCCTGCACGCGGCGCTGATCGCCCTCGATCAACTCGATCTGCAGCCCCTCGTCGGCCTCGGTCATGCGCCGGACGATGTCGGGCAACAGGACCGGCCCGAAGGTGTGGAAACATCCCACGGTCAACCGCCTGCGCGCGCCCTTGCCCGCCACCGTCACCGTGGCCGGCGTCTCGATCCGCGTCGCCGCGCTATAGGATCTGCGCGCATAGATCAGGGGCGAACCGCCCTCGGCGATGAAAATATCGTCCACCTCGCCAAAGAACACGTGATGCGTGCCCACCTTCTCGGACGACACGACATGGCAGTCGAACCCGACCAAGGGGTCCACCACCCGCGGCGCGCCCGACGGCATCGCCCGCCAGTCCGCGCAGTCGAACTTGTCGGCGACCTGGTCCTTGAACCGGCCCGCGAAAGTGTCGGAGATATAGGCCTGGTCATCCTTCAGGATGTTCACGCAGAACACCCCGTTCCCGATGATCTGCGCCGCCACCGGGCTCGCTTCGTTGACACAGATCAGCAGCGTCGGGCGCGGGGTGTCCGCGCTCACGCTCGACATCGCCGAGACGGTCACGCCACCGCGCCCCGCGGGCCCGTCCGTGGTCACCACGCTCACCGTGCTTGCCGCATGGCTCATGCCGCCGATGAACCTGTCTCGCAGTTCGGCGGCACGGGGGCTGGTCATGTCGTTCATCCTTGGCCAGATGTCTTCGCGTAAAGGTATTTCGCGAAATCATAATTCGGGCGTTCAAGGTGGCTCAGGTGGCCCGGCCTTGCAAGGCCCGACTTCAACCCGGCATAAACCTTCTCCGTACAGCCCCGGTCCTCGACATTCACCTCGTCCAGCAGGGTTTTCAGGTCGACGAAGTTCTGCTGCGCATCCGCATCGCCCCTGTAATCGTCCGACATGCCCCCGCCAAAACGGATATGCACCTTGCCCGGTTCCACCGGGTGCAGGCTCAGGTACCAGAAATACCCCGGCGTCAGCGTGATCAGAAGCGACGGGTAAATCGCCAGCAGGAAGGTGGTGCGCCGCATGTCACCCTCCAGCCGGTCATTGCTGGGATGCGCCATCGCGATGCGCAAGGAATCGTCCTTCAGGATCGTATGGTAGTTGAACGCCGCCCGCCCCGGCGGACAGACCATCTCCTCCAGCTTGCTCAACCCCCCGATCGTGCCCGCGTGACAGACCGGCAGGTGATAGCTTTCCATGAAGTTCTCGGCCAGCACCTTCCAGTTGGTGTCCCAGACATGCTCCTCATAGAAGCTCTCGGAATAGTTGGTCATGTCATAGCCCGCGACCATCTCCCCGACCTCGGCCAGTTGCCGGGCCACCGGCGGCGCCTCCGGGTTCAGCGTGATGAACACCCAGCCCAGCCATTCCTCGCAGCCCACCGCGGGCAGCTTGTACGCCTCCTTGCAGAACCCCTCGTTCAGGCTCATCGCCGGCGCCCCGCGCAGGCTGCCATCAAGGTTGTAGGTCCAGCCATGATAGGGACAGGTCAGCGCCCTTGCATGGCCCCGCCCCTCCAGCATTGTGCTCATCCGGTGCAGGCACACGTTCGACAGCGCGCGCAACCCGCCCTCGCGGTCGCGCAGCACCACCACCGGCTGTCCGGCAAGCTCGGCGGTCACGTAATCGCCCGCCTCGCGTAGCGCATCGGCGCGGCCCACGCAGTACCATTCCTTCGCAAACACCTCCGAAATCTCGCGCTCCATGAAGGTCTGGCTGGTATAGACCGACGGCGGCATCGCCCGGGCCTGTTCGAACGGCTGGCCCACATTCTCGGCCAGTTCGGCCAGCGCATTTGGTCTCAGGTCATTGGCCATGGCTCACACCTCCCCCGGCGCGCGATAGGCGCCATAGCCGCGCTGAATGCCGATCTGGTCGGCCAGGAACTTCGCGTCATGCCACACCCCCCAGATAAAGGACGACCCCCGCCGCGACAGCCACGGCAGGCCCAGGAAATAGACCCCCGGCTCGGGCGACACGCCCCGTTGATGCACCGGCCGGCCCGCCTCGTCAAAGGCGTCCACCTTCAGCCAGGAATAATCCGTCCTGAAGCCCGTGGCCCAGATGATCGTGCCCACCCCGGCCTCGGCCAGGTCCAGCGCACGCAGCGGATCGCTCACGCAGTCCGGTTCGGGGCCGAAGGCGCGCGCTTCGGGCTCTTCCGGCAGGTCCAGCCCCATCCGCGCCACATAGGCATCGGCCTGGTCCAGCAACGACAGGTAATTCTCGTCGCCCCGCCGGATGTTCTCGGCCAAGTCCGGCGCAAACCGCATCACGCCGCCCTCGCAGGTCTCGGTCATGCCGACCAGCGTGATGCCCTCGTTGCCAAGGCGGCGGAAATCCACCGTCTCGCCCCCCTGGGCGCCGCTGACGGCAATGGTCACATGCTCGGCGCCTTTCGGCGGCGCGGCCATGTCCCACAGGTTCAGCACCCCCAGCCACCAGACGAAATCACGCCCGCGATAACGCCGTGGCGGCCGGTCATGCGGCCCCACCGACAGGTACACCTTGCGCCCGGCCCGGTTCAGCTCATCGGCAATCTGCACGCCCGACGATCCGGCCCCCACCACCAGAACCGCCCCCTCGGGCAGGTCCTCGGGGTTGCGATACCCCGTCGAATGCATCTGCACCACGTCGGTCGCCTCGGGCACGATGGGCGGGATCACCGGCACCTGGAACGGCCCCGTCGCCGCCACGATCCGCTGCGCCTCGATCACGCCGGCGCTGGTCTCGGCCGTGAACCCGCCGCGCCCCGCGTTGCGCGTCACGCTCAGCACCTCGACGCCACAGCGAATGGGCGCATCGATCTGCCCGGCAAATTCCTCGAAATACTCCGCCACCCGCTCCTTGTCCGGAAACCCGTCCGGATCCTCGCCCGCGAATTCCAGCTCGGGAAAGCGGTCATGCCAGGCCGGCCCGTTCATCACCAGCGAATCCCACCGCTCCGAGCGCCAGCGCTCGGCGATCCGGCCGCGCTCCAGAACGATATGCGGAATACCCGCCTTGCCCAGATGCGCACTCATGGCAAGCCCCGCCTGCCCCCCGCCCACGATGAGCGTGTCCGTTGTCTCGATTCCCATTCCCGCGTCCTTTTCCTGTCTCGCCCCGGCCATCCGCCGGGTGCGCGCCGCTGCAGGATGCCCGCAGCTAAACTTAGGCAAAAGAATATTATTCCGGACTTTAGATTAGCGAAAATCTAATAGAATTCATAGCGCGCCAAGGCGACATAGCGCGGCCCGTCCGGGCGCAACTCCGAGCGGTAGAGCCCGAACGCCTCCGCGCGCGCCTCCAGCGGCGGGATCGGTCCCAACTGCCCAGCCAGCTGCACCTCGTCACGTCGCGACATCTCGCGCCCGAACCGGGTCAGCGTCACATGCGGGCGGAACCGCTCACGGCGCAGGTCCACGCCCGCGCCGCGCACCGCCTGGGCCACTGCGCGCTGCACTGTCTCCAATGCTGCGCGACGCTCGACCGTGGCAAAGGCCAGCTTCGGCTTGCGCCCCTCGAACACGTCGAGCCCCGTCACCCGCAGCACAGGCGCCGCCAGCCGCAGTCCCGCCAGCGCCTCGTCCACCTCCGCCAGCCGCGCCTCGTCCACCTCGCCCAGGAAGGCCAGCGTCAGGTGCAGGTTCTCCTCATCCACCAGCCGCCCCGGCAACCCGTCCTGCCAAGGCAAGAGCCCATCCAGAATATCCTCGGGCAGCTCGATCGCCACGAACACCCTCATCCCCCTGCCCCCATCCATTCATCTTGCCCCAAATATCCCGGGGGTGTGGGGGCTGGCCCCCACATGCCGATCGCGGACATGTCAACCGCCGCAAACCGCATGCCTAGCCCGCCTGCATCCGCGCAAACAGCCGCAGACTGTGTGACGCACCGTCTTCCGCCATCACCGGCAGTACCGGGTCATAGCCGGCGGCGATCACCCCCGCGATCTCGGGCCGCAGGATCACCTGCCCCTCGGGAAGTTTCGCCAGCGGCGAGGTTTCGGCAAAGGCGCGCGCGCCCCACAGCAGCATCACCTGCACCGCCTGGGCCAGCGCCAGGTCCTCCACCGCCATCTGCGACAGCGCCGCATCCATCCGCAGGAACACGAAGGCCGCCTTGATCGCGCCGCTCTCCTCGAAGCGGAAGAACCGGTACTGGTTGGCGTCCTGCGCTTTCAGGCGCTCGACCGTGTCGTCCAGCCCCGGCACCATCTTCTCCAGCCCGTCAAGCCCAAGCAGCTCGTCCCACTCGCGGAAGAAGAACAGCATCAGGTTGCCGCCCAGCTCCGGATCGGTTTCGGCCATCTTGTGGCCCGCCAGCGTGACCACCGCCTCGATCGCGCCCTTGACCACCGCCAGCGTCTTGTCGTCCACGCCAAAGACCACCGGCACGATGGGCCTTGCCCAGCGCGCAAACAGATAGCTGCCATCGTCGCGGGTAAAGAGCTGCTCGATCTCTTGCGGTGTCATGCGCGGGGTCCCTCCTGGCTGCGGGCACGTGATGCCCCAGCCGCCCGGGCGGTGCAACCCGGCGCACGCTCGCGTGCGCCTCGCGCCGCCGTTAACTTTTTCGCCGAGTCGCAGACCCCGATTGCCCGGCAGCCGGATGTCAGCCGGACGGTGCACGCAAGTCACCCACCCTGTTTTCGGCCCAAAGGCCCCGGTTAACGCCCCGCGCGCTCAGCCGTCGAACATGTCGGTCTGGCCTTTGCCCGCCGGCGCCGGCGGCGTCAGCCCCAGGTGGCTCCACCCCTTGTGCGCCAGCATCCGCCCGCGCGGCGTGCGCTGGATCAGGCCCTGCTGCAAAAGGTAGGGCTCGATCACGTCTTCCAACGCGTCGCGCGGCTCGCTCAGCGCCGCCGCTATGGTCTCGATCCCCACCGGCCCGCCGTGATAATTCTCTGCAATCAGCGTGAGATAGCGCCGGTCCGCCCCGTCGAGGCCCAGCTCGTCCACGCCCAGCCGTGTCAGCGCCGCATCGGCCAGCGCGCGGGTGATCCGCCCCCCGCCCTCGACCACGGCGAAATCAACCACCCGGCGCAGCAGACGCCCGGCAATCCGCGGGGTCCCGCGCGACCGCTTTGCGATCTCCAGCGCACCCTCCGGCTCGGCCTCGATGCCCAGCTTACGCGCATTGGCGCTCACAATCTGGTTCAGCTCGTGAATTTCGTAGAACTGCAACCGCGTCGGAATCCCGAACCGGTCGCGCAGCGGCGTCGTCAGCAGGCCCAGCCGCGTGGTCGCGCCGACCAGCGTGAAGGGTTGCAGCTCGATCCGGACCGTGCGTGCCGCCGGCCCCTCGCCGATCACCAGATCCAGCTCGAAATCCTCCATGGCGGGATAGAGCACTTCTTCCACCGCCGGGTTAAGCCTGTGAATTTCATCGATAAACAAAACATCCCGCGCCTCGAGGTTGGTGAGGATCGCCGCCAGATCGCCGGCCTTGGCCAGAACCGGCCCGCTGGTCATCCGGAACCCCACGCCCAGCTCGCGCGCCATTATCTGCGCCAGTGTCGTCTTGCCCAGCCCCGGCGGGCCGTGAAACAACGTGTGGTCCATCGCCTCGCCGCGCATCCGCGCCGACTGGATGAACACCGCCAGGTTCGCCCGCGCCTCTTCCTGGCCCACGAACTCGTCCAGCATCTGCGGGCGCAATGCCCGGTCCGCATCCTCGGGCAGGGCCTCGGCGCGCAATGTCGGATCGGGTTCCGTCATGATTTATCCCTTCGGAGCCAGGAGCTTGAGCGCCGCCCGGATCAGGGCGGCGGTATCCGCTTCAGGCGCCTCGCCCGCTGCTTGCGCGACGGCGCTTGCCGCCTCACCCGGCGCATATCCCAGATTCGACAGCGCTGAAAGCGCCTCGGATTGCGCCGCGGCACTGCCGCCGCCTGTTTGCGCCGATTTGCGTGGTGCGGATGTGACCGGTTCGATCAACTCATCGCCGGTATCCGCCTCGGGCTCCAGCGTGGCACTCAGCGTACCCCCCATCGCCATCACCGCCGGGGCCTTGTCCTTCAACTCGTTCACAACGCGCTGCGCGGTTTTCGGCCCGATCCCCTTGGCCGCCTTCACGGCGTTCCAGTCGCCCAGCGCGATCGCCCTGTTAACGCCTTCTGCACCAAGCGTGCCCAGAATGGCCATCGACGCTTTTGCTCCCACGCCCTGAACACTCATCAACAGCCTGTGCCACTCCTTTTCGATCAGCGATGGAAAACCGAACAACTGCAGCAGGTCCTCCCGCACCAGCAGGTCGGTGTAAAGCGCCACTGCCTCGCCTGAGCCGGGCAGCGTGGCCATCGTGCGCTCCGAACAATAGACAAGGTAACCCACCCCCCGCACATCGATCAGCACGTGATCGTCGCCCCTGTAGTCCAGCCGCCCGCTGATCTTTCCGATCATGTGCCCACCTTTCTCAGTGCTGCTCCCACCGCCGCGGCTGGCTGCGCGTGATGTGCATGGCAGATCGCGATCGCCAGAGCATCCGCTGCGTCCGGGCCTTCCGGAACGGCCCCCGGCAGCTGCATTTTCACCATGTGCGCAACCTGGGTCTTATCTGCATGGCCGACGCCGACAACGGTTTTCTTGATCGCATTCGGGGCGTACTCCCCGATGCTCAGCCCCGCCTGCGCCGGCACCAGCATGGCAATGCCCCGCGCCTGGCCCAGTTTCAGTGTTGCCGCTCCATCCTTGTTGACGAATGTCTTCTCAACCGCAGCCGTATCGGGCCGGAACTGCGCCACCACCGCGCTCAGCTGCTCATGCAATCGCAGCAGGCGCTGCGCCAATTCCCCGCTTCCCGAATGGCAGATTCCATTGGCGACGTGGCTCAGGCGACTGCCGTCGACATCGATCACCCCCCATCCCAGGTTTCGAAGCCCGGGGTCGATCCCTAAAACCCGCATCGTTTTCGCCTGCTCTGTTGCCTTTTTGAACCACTAGCACGAAAGGGGAACATTTGCCAACGTCTATACGCATGGGGCTCAAAAACGACAGCCCCGGCACCATGGCGACACCCGGCGCCGGAAAACGCCTTCGCAAATGCAGAAAGCGACATGAGCTCAGGCAGATTTTCGCCTTATTTTCTGATGTTTAATTCATATTTTGCCTATGCAGAAACTGCATAGGTCATATGCCATTTTCGCTGCTTGTCCTTTTCAGGCGATCGGCCTATCTGCCCCATCGAAATCGCAATGACCATCACTCTAACCAAAGGGAATACGGATATGGCTGCAATCGACACCCCCCGCGTTCAGCTCACCGCTGGCACCAACGGCCGTATCGGCCAGATCTTCGCATCGCTGCGTGCGATGATCGTTACATGGAACGATGCCCGCGTGACCCGCAATGCACTGTCCCAGCTCAGCGACCGCGAGTTGGAAGATATCGGCCTGTGCCGCGGTGACATCGACTTCATCGCATCCAAGCACTGACCGTTTTTCAGTTCCGAAAAAGCGAAGCGCCGCGCCCTGGAGGGGGACGCGGCGCTTTGTCTTTTCAGACGCCTGAACTGATGGCCGGATATTCCGGCCTAGTTGATAAAGGGATCAACCTTTGATGCGATCCAGACGGTAAGCGCGTCGAGCTGCAATGCCCAGGCCCCCGCCTGTTCAATCACCGTGCCCGAGCGCAGCGTCTCGACACGTTCCTGATAACCCGTCATGCCGAAATGGGCGACGGCAACACTCTTGAACACACAAAATCCGAGAAAAAGATAGGCAAGCCCCTTCAAGGGAACCTGCGGCAGCCGCCGGCGCGCCCGTACCGCGATCAGACCGTCCGGCCCAACCGTCGTCCGATAGCCGTCCGAGACACGATTGTGCGCGCGATCGATACGGCTCAACCGTTTTTCGAAGTTCTTGAAGTCATCTGCCATTGCAGCCTCCAGCGCATGCCCCCACCGGAGTTCATCTGTTGATCGCCGACGATTGTGGCGAATTTGTGGCAAACCCCTAAAATAAGGCGAAAATCCGACGCGCCTTATTCCGGTTTTTTCATGATTGTCGTCGTCCACTCACCAATCTGGGCGCGATACTCAAGATTGATGCCAGCTTCGGCATAAGCGGCCACCACATCATCGCCTTGTTCGTTCAAAATGCCCGAAAGAATCGCCCGCCCCCCCGGCGCCAGCGCCGCCGCCAGATCGGGGGCCAACGCGATCAGCGGACCTTTCAGGATATTGGCGAATATCAGGTCGAACGGCGCCGCCGCGCGCAGTTCGGGGTGGTCGAACCCGGCGGCTTCGATGCATTTCACACGCCCTTCCAACCCGTTGGCACGCACGTTTGCCTCGGCCACGTCCACCGCAACCTCGTCGATGTCACTGGCAATGATCGCGGCCGGCCAGATCCGGGCGGCGGCCATCGCCAGAACGGCGGTGCCACAGCCGATATCGGCAACACTTCGCGGCTCGAACCCCTGCTCGATCAGGCGGTCCAGCGCCTGCAGACAGCCCAAGGTGGTGCCATGGTGTCCCGTGCCAAAGGCCATCGCCGCATCGATCAGCAACGGTTCGCTTCCAACCGGCACTTTGTCCGCGTCATGGCTGCCATAGACAAAGAACCGTCCCGCCTCGACCGGGGCCAGTTCACGGCGAACCTTGGCCACCCAATCGGTTTCAGGCAGTTCCGAGATCACGAAGGGCCGAGCGTCATGCATCGCTTCCAGCAATGCCAGGCCGGCCCGGTCAGGTTCTTCGGTGAAATAGCCGCCGACCTCCCAAAGGCCCGAACCGTCCTCGAGTTCGAAAACGCCAACGCCCGTGGGTTCGGGATCAAGCCGCTCCATCGCCTCTCCAAGCGCTTCTGCAGCTGCCTTGCCAGCAAGGGTCGTGAGGGCGGTAAAGGTGGGCATGGGTCACTCCGGTGTTTTTCTTGCGCCTAAAACCAAGGCGCGCAGGCGTCAATATCACTATCACTCGGCCGGGGCCGCGCGCACGAAGCGCGCAAAAACGGTTTCGTTACCCGGTTCGGGATGGCGCGGGATCAGCAGCGCCAGAAACAGCGAAACCGACGCCATGCAGGCCGCCAACACGAACACCGCTCCCGGTGAGACCAGCCACAGATAGCCCAGCAATGCCGGCAGGAACACCGCCGCGATATGGTTGATGGTAAAAGCCACGGCCGCCGTGGGCGCGATATCGCCCGGATCGGCGATTTTCTGGAAATAGGTCTTCAACGCTAGTGCCAGCGCAAAGAACATGTGATCCAGCACATAGAGCACAGCCGCAAGGACAACACCCCAGCTGAAAAAGTAGATCCCGCCATAGGCAAGGAACACACAGACAAGCCCGACATATTCAAAGGCCAGCGAATTGCGCTCTCCGAACCGGCCGACAACCCGCCCGAAGAGCGGCGCAGCGACGATATTGATGACAAGGTTGATAAGGTAGAGACCTGTCACCTCGTGCACGTCGAAACCGAATTTCTCGACCATCATGAAGCCTGCAAACACGATGAAGATCTGCCGCCGTGCGCCGGCCATGAACTGCAGCGCGTAATAGAGCCAATAGCGCCGCCGCAGCACCATCTTCTTGACCTGCGGATTTGGCGCTTCGAATTGCGGGTAGGCGAAAAAGCAGACAACCGCGATCAACGCGGTGACACCCCCCGAAACCATGTAGACGAAGTTGTAGCTCAGATCGAAGGCTTGCCATGTCAGTACGATCAACCCATAGGCCACCAGAGTTGCTGCCGAGCCGGCGGCCAGAAGCAGGCCCAGAACCTGCGGCGCCCGATCCTTCGGCAGCCATTGCAGCTGCAGCGACTGGTTGACCGTTTCGTAATAGTGAAACCCGATGGAGCTGAGCATGGTGATGGTCAGAATCCCCGCCATCGAGGGGAACCACGCCGTCAGTGCCGTCGCCAGGCCGAGCAGGACAAGCGACACCAGCGCAAGCACCTGTTCGCGCACGAAAATGATGATGGCGATCACACCGATGGCCAGGAAACCGGGAATTTCCCGCACCGTGTGCAGCCATCCATTGTCGGACCCGTCGAACTTGCCAACCTCGATAATGAAGTTGTTGAGCAACGCAGACCATGTCGCGAATGCGATCGGCATCGCCGCCGCCATCACGAACAACAGCCCGACAGGACGCCGCCATAGCGGCAGGTGGTCCGTCTGATCGAGTGGAATCGTCTTACTCATAGCCTCGAATACGCCTTTTCCCGCACGTTGCCCAGAACAACTGATCTGGATCAAGGAAACGCATCATCGAAACTGCATATGTCCAGCGCAGCAAACAGCAGGACAAGCACATGGACCTTATCGCCATTGTCGAACGGATCGGAGAGGGGCCGACGGCCGCGCTTTTCGGCCTGATCACCGGAATCGTGTTCGGTGTCGCCGCGCAGCGCTCGCGTTTTTGCCTACGCGCGGCCACGGTCGAATTCGCCCGCGGGCTGATGCAGGACAAGGTGGCCGTGTGGCTGCTCACCTTCTCGACCGCGCTGGTCTGGGTTCAGGGCGCCGAGCTTCTGGGCCTGATGCGCAGCGATGATGCCCGCATGATGGCCGTGCCGGGCAGCTGGTCGGGCGCGATCATCGGTGGCCTGATGTTTGGCGTCGGCATGGTGCTGGCGCGCGGCTGCTCGGGCCGTCTCCTGGTTCTGGCCGCCACGGGCAACCTGCGCTCAGTGGTCTCGGGGCTTGTCTTTGCCGTGGTGGCGCAGATGTCGCTCTCGGGATGGCTATCGCCCCTGCGGGACAAGCTGGCGGGCCTCTGGATCACCAAGGGCGGCCACAACCTTGATCTGCTGACCTTCTTCCACCTGCCCGACTACTTCGGCCTGCTTCTGGGCCTCGTGACGGCTGGGCTGGCGCTTTTCATTTCCTATCGCAACAGGATCGGGTTCTCGCGCCTGGTGTTCGCCTCGGGTGTCGGGTTCGCGGTCGCGCTTGGATGGGTGCTGACATACACGCTCAGCCAGATCTCCTTTGATCCCATGCCGATCGAAAGCGCCACTTTCTCGGGGCCGTCGGCCAACACCTTGATGTTCTTTCTCGATCGCAATGCCGTGCTTGAATTCGACATCGGCCTGGTGCCGGGGGTGGTGATCGGGTCTTTCCTTTCGTCCATTCTGGCCCGTGAATTCAAGTTCCAGGGCTTCACCGATGAATCGAACATGCGTCGCTCGATGACCGGCGCAGTCCTGATGGGATTTGGCGCGATGCTGGCGGGCGGCTGCGCCATCGGCGCAGGTGTCACCGGTGGCTCGATTTTCGCGGGCACGGCTTGGCTGGCGCTGTTCTGCATGTGGATCGGGGCAATGATCACCGACATGCTGGTCGACCAGACCCGCGTCGCCGCGACCGTCTGAACCGGTCTCAGTAGAAGCTCTGTGGGTCGATATCGACCGTCAGGCGCAGGTTGGTGCTGCCCTTCACCTGCGCCACCCATTTCGCAACCGCCTGCTGCAGCGCAACGCCCTTTGGCGCCTTGACCAGCAATCGTACGCGATGGCGTCCGCGGATGCGCGCCACGGGTGCCGGGGCCGGGCCGAAAACCTGCGCCCCGATCTGGCGCAGTGGCGCATCCTCGCGCGCAAGGAAACCACCGGCGTCAAAGGCTTCCTGCATATCCGTCGATGACAGGATGATCCCGGCCATCCGACCGAAGGGCGGCACGCCCGCATGGCGGCGCTCCTCCGCCTCGGCGCGCCAGAACGCCTGTTCGTCGCCCGCCAGGATGGCCCGGATGACGGGATGTTCCGGCTGGTAGGTCTGCAAAAGCGCCTCACCGGGCTTGTCCGCACGACCAGCCCGGCCCGATACCTGCCGCATCAGCTGGAACGTGCGTTCAGCCGCGCGCAGGTCAGACCCCTGCAAACCGAGATCGGCATCAATCACGCCAACCAGCGTCAACAGAGGAAAATTGTGACCCTTCGCCACCAGTTGCGTGCCGATGATTATGTCGGCGCCGCCTTCGGCGATCTCGGTGATCCGCGCCTTCAAGGCCCGGGCCGAGCCGAAAAGATCTGACGACAGCGTGGCGATCCGCGCCTCGGGAAACAGCTCCGCAGCTTCCTCGCTTAACCGCTCGACACCTGGGCCCACGGCGGCCAGGCGGTCTTCGGCCTCGCAGGACGGGCAGGTTTCCGGCATCGGCTTCGTTTCGCCGCATTGGTGACAGACCAGCCGTTTCAGGAACCGGTGTTCAACCATGCGCGCATCGCAATGGTCGCACCCGATCTGATGTCCGCAGGCCCGGCAGATCGTAACGGGCGCATAGCCACGGCGGTTTAGGAACAGCAGGGCCTGTTCACCCTGCTGTATCCGTATCTCGACTGCGGTCTTCAGGCGCGGCGAAATCCAGCGGTTCGACGGCAGATCGACCCCGCGCATATCCAGCGCGCGCATGTCCGGCAGGACAGACTCGCCAAATCGGCTGGTCAGTTCCAGTTTTTCGTATTTGCCGGCCTCGGCATTGGTCCAGCTTTCCAAACTGGGCGTGGCCGAAGCGAGCACGACCTGCGCGCCGCAGATCGACGCGCGCAAAACCGCCATGTCGCGCGCATTGTAAAGCACGCCATCTTCCTGCTTGTAGGAGGTGTCATGCTCCTCATCCACGACGATCAGGCCAAGATCGAGAAACGGAAGAAACAGGGCCGAGCGCGCACCGACAACCAGTTGCGCGCCGCCCTGCCCCACCATCTTCCAGGCCCGGCGGCGCTCGGTCATGGTCACGCCCGAATGCCATTCCACGGGTTTCGCGCCAAACCGTTCTTCGACCCGCGCGATGAACTCGGCGCTGAGAGCGATTTCCGGCAGCAGCACCAGAGCCTGCCGCCGAAGCGCCAGGCATTCGGCCACAGCTTCGAGATAGACCTCGGTCTTGCCTGATCCCGTCACCCCCCGCAGAAGCGTCGTGCCATAGCCCCCCGATTGCACACCCGCGCGCAGTTTCTCAGCCGCGGCGGCCTGATCCTCGGTCAGCGCCTTGCGGGCATAGCCTTCGTCCAGCATCGGGAAGGGCATGTCGCGCGGCGTGTCCTCTTCCCGCACGGCGCCGATCTTGACCAAGCCCTTGACGACAGAGGGTGTAACCCCGGCGGCATCGCTCAACTCCTTGAGCGTGAAGGACAACCCGCCATATTCATCCAGCGCCTCCAGAACGCGGCGGCGCGCGTCGGTCATCCGTTCAGGCGTGGTATCGCCGGGGCGATAGACCTTGCGCATCGACGGCGGATCGCCCAACCCCGGCGCGCGCGTGGCAAGCCGTAGCATCGCCGGCATGGGCGTAAGCGTGTAGGCCGCCGCGCGTTCAAGGAATTGTTGCATCTCCTCGCGCATCGGCGCGACATCGAGCACACGGATGACCGAGCGGATGCGTGACAGGTCGAAATCACCGCGCCCTTCGGCCCAGACGACCCCCGGCACCTTGCGTGGCCCAAGCGGCACCTCGACGAACGCGCCTAGGTGGCAGCCCCCTTCAGGGGCCCGGTAATCCAGAAGGCGGTCGAGCGGCTGTGTCGTCAAAACCGCAACGAGATCGCCTTCGTCAAAAAAGTCCTTCTGGCCCATGGCCGCTCCGGGTTAGGGGGTTTCGAGACATGTTAGTATCGGGTAAAGCGAGCGCTGACAAAACCCAACCCACGCAGGGGCACAACAAATGAAATTCTTCGTTGATACCGCCGAGATCGACGCAATCGCCGAGCTCAATGATCTGGGCATGGCCGACGGGGTGACGACGAACCCGTCTCTCATCATGAAATCGGGTCGCGATATCCTTGAGGTCACGAAAGAAATCGCCGAGATGATCGACGGCCCGGTCAGCGCCGAGGTGGTGGCGACCGAAGCCGAGGCGATGATCGCCGAGGGCCGCAAGCTGGCCAAGATCGCCGACAACATCGCCGTGAAAGTACCGCTGACCTGGGACGGACTGAAGGCCTGCAAGGCGCTGAGCGCCGATGGCCACATGGTGAACGTGACCCTGTGTTTCAGCATCAACCAGGCGATTCTGGCCGCTAAGGCCGGGGCGACCTTCATCAGCCCGTTCATCGGGCGGCTGGACGATATCAACCTAGATGGCATGGACCTGATCGCCGATATCCGGCAGGTCTATGACAATTACGGGTTCGAAACCGAGATCCTCGCCGCTTCGATCCGCAGCGTGAACCATATCGCCGAAAGCGCCCGTATCGGCGCCGACGTCATCACCGCCCCGCCCGGCGTGATCAAGGCAATGGTCAATCACCCGCTGACCGACAAGGGCCTGGCCACGTTTTTGGCCGATTGGGAAAAAACAGGGCAGAAAATCCTGTAAAGGCATGTTATAAGGCCCAAAATACGAATTGAGGCAGGAATGAGCAGCAAGCCCCGGATGGAAGACACCCTCCGCGAGAAGATCATTGCGGAACCGGATTTTATTCTGGAAGACCAAGATGTTATGTGCGCCCTGATCGCCGCGAACGAACGCTCGATGGGCGGCAATATCGTCGACCTGCGCGGCATCGCGATGGAGCGTCTGGAAGCGCGGCTCGACCGGCTGGAAGACACCCACCGAAGCGTGATCGCGGCCGCCTATGAGAACCTGGCTGGCACAAACCAGTTGCACCGCGCGATCCTGCGCATGCTCGACCCGGTCGAATTCGAGGTGTTCCTGAAGGACCTCGGCGGCGACGTGGCCGATATCCTGCGCGTCGATTGCGTGAAGCTGGTTTTGGAATCGGTGCAGAACGACGACGATCCGGTAGTGCAGCGGCTGGGCGACGTCCTGTCGGTGGCGGAACCGGGCTTTATCGACAGCTATCTTGCCGGTGGACGCGATGCGCCGGTGCGGCAGGTCACCCTTCGCCAGCTGAACGAAGGCGCGCCCGAAATCTACGGCGACAAGGCCGGCTGGATCCGCTCTGAGGCCTGTCTGAAACTTGATTTCGGCGAAGGGCGCCTGCCCGGTATGCTGATCATGGGATCCGAGGATCCCCACCAGTTTACACCGCAACAAGGCACTGATCTTCTTGCCTTTTTCGCAGGCGTGTTTGAAAGGGCCATGCGCCGCTGGCTGGCATGAGCCTGATTTCGCCAGCCGCGCGCGATGCGCTGCAAGGCTGGCTGGCCTGGCACCGCGCGCTCAAGGGGGCCTCGGACAACACGATTGATGCCTATGGCCGCGACGTTTCGGAATTCCTGGCCTTCATCGCCACGCACAAGGGCGAGGCGCAGGGCCTGAAACCCCTGATGGCGCTGAGCGTGTCGGACATGCGCAGCTGGATGGCCTTTACCCGTGGCCAGGGTGTTTCCGCGCGATCAATGGCGCGCAAGCTGTCGGCCGTGAAGAGCTTTTTTCGCTGGCTGTCCGAACGCGAAGCAGTGGACGTGTCGGCGGTGTTGTCGGCGCGGGCACCGAAATTCCAGCGCAAACTGCCCCGCCCATTGGCCGAGGATGCCGCCAGGGCGATGATCGACACAGTCGAAAACCAGAGCCAGAGCCCCTGGGTTGCTGCGCGTGACATGGCGGTTCTGACCCTTCTTTACGGCTGCGGGCTGCGGATTTCCGAGGCACTGGGGCTGGATGGGCGGGATGCACCGCTGCCGGATGTTCTGAGGATTGTCGGCAAAGGGGGTAAAGAAAGGGTTGTGCCAGTGATCGGTGCCGCGCGGCAGGCGGTGGACCAGTACCTCGAACTGTCTCCGTGGCCGCACGAATCGGATGAGCCCTTGTTCCGCGGAATGCGCGGTGGCAGGCTGAGCCCGCGGGCGGTGCAAAAGGTCATGGCACAGGTGCGCATGCAGCTGGGCCTGCCCTCGAGCGCCACGCCGCACGCGATGCGGCACAGTTTCGCCACCCATCTTCTGAGTGCGGGCGGCGACCTGCGCGCCATCCAGGAGCTTCTGGGCCATGCCTCGCTGAGCACGACCCAAGCCTATACCAGTGTCGACCAGGCGCGGTTGATGGAAGTTTACGACAAGGCCCACCCCAAGGCCGGCTGAGTGCAAGAAAGAACGTAATGTCGAACCGTTTCAAAGCCTTATCCGTTCACCTGCTGACTGCCACCGGTGCGGTTTTCGCCATGCTGGCGATGCTGGCGGCGGCCGATCACAAGTGGGACCTGATGTTCGTCTGGCTGGTGGTGGCCTTTGCGGTGGATGGCATCGACGGGCCTCTGGCGCGCAAATACCACGTCAAGCACAACGCGCCCGAGTTCGACGGGGTGCTGCTGGACCTGATCATCGACTACCTGACCTATGTCTTCATCCCGGCCTATGCCCTGTTTGAATCGGGGCTCTTCGAGGGCTGGACGGGCTGGGCCGCGATCATCGTCATCACCTTTGCCAGCGCCATGTATTTTGCCGATACGCGGATGAAAACAAAGGACAATTCCTTTTCCGGGTTCCCCGGATGCTGGAACATGTTCGCGATCGTGATGTTCGCGCTGACACCGAATTTCTGGGTGATCCTGGCGCTGGTCGTGCTGCTGGCCATTGCGATGTTCACACCGCTGAAATTCGTCCATCCGGTGCGCACGGAACGCTGGCGCACGATGACCTTGCCGATGGCGTTTGCCTGGACGTTCTTTGCCGGCTGGGCGGCCTGGGTGGATTTCCACCCTGAAAGCTGGGCCAGCTGGGGGCTGATTATCACCAGCGTCTACCTGATGTTTGCCGGCATCGCCCAGCAAATCATTCCTGAACGCGGCGCACGGGCCGGTTAACGCAGTTTCCGCCCCAGGAATCGGGGGGTGACATGCGTGCACCGCCCGGCTTACATCCGGCTGCCGTGGGATGGCGGGTTTCGTGAACCCGAATTTACTTAATGCTGCGCGCGGTGCCCCGTCAGATCAGGAGGCCCGCCGCGCCTTCGTGGCGCAGGAGCCAGACCTTGGTTTCGATCCCCGTGCCACCCGAGAAACCGCCCAACCCATTCGCCCCGAGCACCCGGTGACAGGGAATGATGACCGGGATCGGGTTGCCGCCGCAAGCCTGGCCCACAGCCTGCGCCGGATGGTTCAGGTCGCGGGCGATATCGCCATAGGTGCGGGTTTCGCCCAGGGGGATCGCCAGCATCGCGTCGCAGACCGCGCGCTGGAAATCCGACCCCGCGACATGCAGCGGCAGATCGAATGCCGCGCGCGTGCCCGCGAAATATTCGCTCAGCTGACGGCGCGCCTCGATCAGAAGCGGGGTTTCATCGGTACCGCCCTCCTCCCAACTCACGCGGGTGATTGCGCCATCCTGTTCGGTGACGGTCAGCGGGCCAGTGGGGGTATCGACAGTCAGGCGCGGCATGGGGAGAGGATGCGCGAAATCACGCGGCAGGGGAAGGTGGGGTGAAACCCCACCCTACGGGGCCGGTAGGGGTGGGCACGCGCCCACCCCTTGGCCGGGTCAGACCAGCGCGTCGTCACAGCGCCCGCAAACGCCGGGATGCGAATGCGTGCCGACATCGGGCAGGATCTTCCAGCAGCGCTGGCATTTCTCGCCCTCGGCTTTTTCGAACACCACGCCGACGCCCTCGATTTCCGGCAGGCGGAAGGCCTCTTGCGGCAGCGGATCGTTGGTCAGCGAGATGGCCGAGGTGATGCAGAGATCGGCGAAATCCACCGTTTTGAGGGCCGCCAGCATGTCGGCGTCGCGCACATGCACCACCGGGGCGGCCTCCAATGAGGCCCCGATCACCTTGTCGGCGCGCTGGATTTCCAGCGCCGCGGTGACGACGCGGCGCGCGCGCCGGATCATCGCCCATTTCGCCGCCAGCGCCTCGTCCAGCCAGTCTGCCGGCGTCTCGGGGATGTCCTGCAGGTGCACCGAACTCAACTCACCCGGGAAGCGCGAGAGCCAGACATCTTCCATGGTGAAGACGAGGATCGGGGCAAGCCAGGTTGTGAGACGATGGAACAGGATGTCGAGCACGGTGCGCGCAGCATGTGCGCGGGCGCTTTCGCCATCGCAATAGAGCACGTCCTTGCGGATGTCGAAATAGAAGGCCGACAGGTCTACGGTGCAGAAGTTGAAGATGGCCGAGAAGACGCCTTGGAAGTCGAACGCCTTGTAGCCGTCGCGGACCTTCTGGTCGAGCTCGGCCAGGCGGTGCAGCACCCAGCGTTCCAGTTCGGGCATGTCGGCGGGCGCGACGCGCTGGCTTTCGTCGAACTGCGCCAGGCTGCCCAGCATGAAGCGCATGGTATTGCGCAGCCGGCGATAGCTGTCGGCCACCCCCTTCAGGATTTCCGGGCCGATCCGCTGGTCGGCGGTATAGTCGGTCTGCGCCACCCAGAGGCGCAGGATATCGGCGCCGTATTGCTTGACCACTTCCTCGGGCACGATGGTATTGCCGAGCGATTTGGACATCTTGTTGCCCTTCTCGTCCAGCGTGAAGCCATGGGTGACCACGTTGCGATAGGGCGCGCGGCCGATCGTGCCGCAGCCCTGCAACAACGACGAGTGGAACCAGCCGCGGTGCTGGTCGGTGCCTTCCATGTAGACATCGGCGATCTGGTCGGGCACGCCATCGGGCCGGTCGCGCAGCACGAACGCGTGGGTTGACCCGGAATCGAACCAGACGTCGAGCACGTCGAAGACCTGGTCCCACTCCTCGGGATCATAGTCATTGCCCAGAAAACGCGCCTTGGCGCCGTCCTTGTACCAAGCGTCGGCGCCTTCGGCCTCGAACGCCTCGACGATGCGGGCATTGACGGCCTCGTCGCGCAGCAGGAAGCCCTCGTCCGTGGGCGGCGCACCTTTTTTCGTAAAGCAGGTGAGCGGCACGCCCCAGGCGCGCTGGCGCGACAGGACCCAGTCGGGCCGCGTTTCGATCATCGAATGAAGGCGGTTACGACCGGTTTGCGGGGTGAATTTCACCAGCTGGTCGATCGAGGTCAGCGCGCGTTCGCGGATCGTCTTGCCATAGGTATCGTCGCCCCCGGCGGGCACGTCGATGGCGGCGAACCATTGCGGCGTGTTGCGATAGATCACCGGCGCCTTGGAGCGCCAGGAATGCGGATAGCTGTGCTTGATCCGGCCGCGGGCCAGAAGGCCGCCCACCTCGATCAGCTTGTCGATGACGGCGGCGTTGGCGTCGCCTTCCCAATCGCCCTTCTTGGGCTTGGAGCGCAGGATATGCTTGCCACCGAAGAAGGGCAGATCCGGGCGGAAGCTGCCATCGTCCATCACGTTATAGGTGATGACCTGATCAAGCATGCCGAGATCGCGGTAGAGCTCGTATTCCTCCATCCCGTGCGACGGCGCACAATGGACAAAGCCGGTGCCCTCTTCGTCGGTGACGAAGTCGGCGGCACGGAAATCGCGCAGGTCGTCCCATTCGCCGTTCGCGCCTTCGGCCCCTGCGAGCGGGTGCTGCAGCGAGAGGCCCGCAAGCTCATCGGCGCTCACATCACGGACGCGTTTCCATTGATCGTCGGAAAGACGCGCGCGCACCATCACATCGCCGGCGAGCTTGTCGGCAAGGATGAACCTGTCGCCGACATTGGCCCAGCATTCCTCGGGCGTGGCCGTGACCTCGTAAAGGCCATAGGCAAAGCTGTCGCCGTAGACCACGGCCTTGTTCGAGGGGATGGTCCAGGGGGTCGTCGTCCAGATCACGACATTTGCGCCCTTCAGGTCGCCTTCTGTCGCGACGGGGAACTTCACCCAGATGGTGAAGCTTTGCTTGTCGTGGTATTCGACCTCGGCCTCGGCCAGCGCCGTCTGCTCGATGGGCGACCACATCACCGGTTTTGAGCCCTGATACAAAGTGCCGTTCATCAGGAATTTCTGGAACTCGGCGGCGATCACCGCCTCGGCGTGGAAATCCATCGTCAGGTAGGGATCGGCCCAGTTGCCGGTGACGCCCAGGCGCTTGAATTCCTCGCGCTGGATATCGATCCAGCCCTCGGCGAACTTGCGGCATTCCTGGCGGAAGTCGACGACATCGACCTCGTCCTTGTTCTGGCCCTTTGCGCGGTACTGCTCCTCGATCTTCCATTCGATGGGCAGGCCGTGACAGTCCCAGCCGGGAACGTAGCGGCTGTCATAGCCCATCATCTGGTGCGAGCGCACGATCATGTCCTTGATCGTCTTGTTCAGCGCGTGGCCGATATGCAGGTGACCGTTGGCATAGGGCGGGCCATCGTGCAGCACGAAGCTCTGGCGGCCCTCTTTTTCGCGCAGACGGTCGTAGATGCCAATCTTTTCCCAGCGGGCCAGCCATTCGGGCTCGCGCGTGGGCAGGCCGGCGCGCATGGGGAAATCGGTTTTCGGCAGGTTCAGCGTGTCTT
The DNA here is from genome assembly GCF_005434965.1 of Marimonas lutisalis. Lineage (GTDB taxonomy): Bacteria > Pseudomonadota > Alphaproteobacteria > Rhodobacterales > Rhodobacteraceae > Marimonas_A > Marimonas_A lutisalis. Next base: position 267,729 of record NZ_SKCI01000001.1, on the reverse strand, counting down.
TGTAATCGGGGGTTTGGTCGGTCATGACCGTCTCTTTCTCGTCTATCTGAGGAAGGGTGGGGTTCGAGATCGGCGCGGGGTCCCATACGCCTTTGCCCGGCGGCTCTTCTGGGTCAGAGCGCCGGGGATATAATTCGAATAATGATCGCGAAACCCATCATCTTGCCCCGGGTTATAGGGCGGCATCGGCGGGGCGTCCAGTGGCAGAACACGCGGCGGATTGGCGTCTTTCGTCCCTTGCGACCGCACGATATCACCGGGGCAGCACCCAAGGCAGGACAGATGGCACAGATTCCCCCCCGCTTCGACATCACCCGCGACGAGATCGAGCGCGTCGTCGCCGCCTTCTATGCGCGGGTGCGCACGCATCCGGGGCTGGGCCCGGTCTTTGCCGTGCATGTGGATGACTGGCCCGCGCACGAGGCGCGGGTGGCCGATTTCTGGGCCAATTCGATCCTGCACGAGCGCGTTTACGATGGAAACCCGGTGGCGGTGCATCGCGATGCCGGCAATGTGCGGCCGGGAATGTTCGATACCTGGCTGGCGTTGTTCGATCATGTGCTGGCGCAGGAGTTGCGGCCCGAGCAGGCACAGGCCTGGTCGGCGCTCGCGCATAAGATCGGGCGCAGCCTGCGCGCGGGCGTGGTGGAAAAGATGCAGGGCCCGGGCGGCGTGCCGATCCTGCGCTAGGCGTCAGACAAGCGCGATGTCGGGCCGCGCCAGCATCAGCCAAAGGATCGCCAGCACGGCCAGGAAGGCCGGAAGCCCGCAGACAAACCAGATGCGAAAGAGGCGGTGATAGCGTGCAGGCAGCGGGGCGCCGGACTGCTCTGCCTGGCGGGCCAGGTCACGCAGGCGGATCTGAATCCAGACAACGGGTAGCCAGAACGCCCCGGTGAGCACATAGAGCGCGATCGACAGCAGCAACCAGCCCTCGGTCAGGCTCCAGCCCAGCTCCCATGCCAGCCAGGTGCCGGTGACGGGCTGGGCCACGACAGCGGTGGCGGTAAAGATCGTATCGGCCAGCACGACGATGCCGGCGGTATGGGCGATGAGGCGCGCATCGCCCGTGCGATGCGCCATCAGCATGAAAAACGCAATCCCTGCGCCGGTGCCAAAGAGGACGGTGGCGCCGATCACGTGCAGCCAGCGCAACAGGTCGGCCAGTTCGATCATCGTTTCGACAGAAGCGGCAGCGCCACCAGCGCCAGCACAATCCCCGGCACGACCTTGACCAGCGGGCCCAGCGGATCGAGCCAGAGCCCGGGCAGGAATGTGCTGGCCGCGGCGAGGTAGCCCAGGCTGACCAGCCCCATGCCCCAGCACGCCAGGCGCGCCGTGCGCCGGACCAGCACCATGAGACCCAGGAAGATATCCAAAACCGCGCCACCGACCACGGCGGCGCTGCGCAGCGGTTCATCCCAGCCGGTGGGGGCCAGCACCGCCCGGGCCGCGTCAAGCCGGATCAGGCCGATCGCGCCGGAGGCTATCCAGAAAACCGCGAGCGTCAGGATCACCAGTGGCATCAGCAGTTGCATCCGCGCAGCCAGGCGGTTTTCGGGGCGCGCGGGCAATTCGGTGAAAATTCCGCGCAGCGATTTCATCGGCGTGCCGCCCGCCTGCCGCCATGGCTCGGCATCGCCGGTGATGCCCTGGGCCAGCGATTTCACCGCGGTCGAGCGCAGAGGCGAGCGCCAGCCCAGACGCCCCAGCGCATCGGCAATCCACGATACCGGATAGAGCGCAAAGCGCGGCGCCGGCAGCGTCAGCCGCGCCTTCCGGAACCCCAGCCATTTGCGCATTTCGCGGACCACCTCGGACAGGCGATGCGGCTCGTCCTCGACCAGGTCGGCTTCGGTGCCGGGCGGGATATCGCCCTCGATACAGGACACCACGGCGCGGGCCAGATCGGGCAGGCCCACGCACTGCACAGGCTTGCGCCCCATCGCCAGGGGCTGCACCACCGGCACCGCACAGAGGAGGCGCAAGAGCGCGGTGCCGCCATAGGCGCTGTCGGCCAACACGAGACCGGGCCTTAAAATCCAGTAATCACCGCCGAACGCGCGGATCGAAGCATCGCCCTCGGCCTTGGTCCGCATGAAGGCGGTGGGCGCGTCGGGCTCGGCCCCTGCGGCGGAAATCTGCACCAGCCCGATGCCGGACTCCGCACAGATCGAGGCCAGCGCCGCAATCGCATCGTGATGCACGGTGGCAAGCCGGTCGCCGCCGCCATCCTGCAGCGCGCCCGCGCAATTGACGACGAAATCGGCATCTTCCAGAACATCCGACCAGGCACGCGGCTCGGTCAGGTGGGCGAGATCGGAAATGAACCAATCGATGTCCGGAAACGCCGCCTTCGCCTGCACTTTGTCCCGGCCCAGCCCGATCACCCGGTGGCCACAGGCGCGCAATTCGCGCACCACGCCGCTGCCGATCAGGCCGTAGGCCCCGATGACCAGAACCGTGCTCATGCTTTGCCCTTATCCCGTCCGGTTGCGAACAGCCCTTTCAGGGCCCGGCCGACCAGCGCCGATACCGAAGGGCGCCGCCCGGCCGAAAACGGCAGGGGGCGGCAGACCTCGATCGCGGCCACGCCGACTCGGGCCGTGAGGGCCCCGTTGACGATACCTTCGCCGAACCGGCGTGAAAGTTTGCTTAACATGCTTCCACCGGCCAGGCTGCCCAGCATGTCATCGCCCACCGCAACGGCGCCTGTGGCCACCAGATGCGTCAGCACCGCGCGCACCAGGCGCCAACTGCCCAGCGTGCCCGAGCGTCCGCCATAGACCTCGGCAATGCGGCGGATCATGCGGATATTGGCGGTGAGCGCGGCAAAGACATCGGCCAGCGCCAATGGCACGATGGCGGTGACGGTGGCCACCTGCCGGGCCGCGGCCTCGACCTCGCGGCTTGCCTGTGCATCAAGCGGCGCCATCAGCTCGGTCTCGGCCAGGCCCAGTAGGGTCGCGGCATCGAACTGTTCGCCCGCGCGCTCGGCCAGCCGCTCGCGCCCCCATTTCAGCGCATCGCGGTTGGCATACAGAGTGTCCAGCCGCGCTACCACGTCGCGCGCGGCCTTGAGATCGTCCCCCGCCAGCGCCTCCTGCGCGGCGCGGTGCAGGCTGTCCATGCGTTTCAGCCGGGCAAATGCCGCCAGTTCGCGCAGGGCGATCGCCAGCAGAACCAGCAGGAAAGCCGCGACCAGCGCTGTAATCGCCCAGCCCAGAATGGGCGAGCGGTTCATCAACCCGGTCACGAAATCCCAAGCCGCCACCGAAAGAACCGTGGTCAGCAACAGCGTGAGCAACCCCCAGAACCAGCGCGCCAGCCGCGAGGGCCGCGCGGTGGCCAGCGCCGCCACCGACTGCATCGCCCGGCCTTCGGGCAGCGCGGCGTCATCGGGCACGGGCGGGGCCTCGGCCGGGCCTGCCTTGGGCGCCTTCCCCTCCAGATCGATCAGCACGGGGCCATTGGTCATGGCGCGTTCCTTTCCCAGATCATCTGCACATCGGGCACGCCGTCATCATTGCCCTCTCCGTTGCTCAGCATCGCCGGATAGAACCCGTGGCGGGCATAAAAGGCGCGGGCGGCGCCGTTGTCCTGCCCAGTCCACAATTCCAGCCGATGGGCGGCCTCCTGCGCCTCGGCCAGTAGGCGCGAGCCGATGCCTTGCCGCCGGGCGCGGGGATGGGTGTAAAGCGCGTGCACAAGTGCACCATCGCGGATGATGAAACCGCGCGGGCCCGCCGGCCCGGCCACCACACGCACCTGCCCCCGGCGGATCAGCCGCGCCAGAAGCGCCAGATCGGCGCGGCGCGCCGCTGGCCAGCCGGTTTCGCGCCACAGGATGCGGGCGATCGCGGGCAGATGCCACAGGCGGGCGCGGCGGGGGGTCATAGCCTGTCTCCGATCAGGAATTCGGCGGCGCGGTCCAGCCGGATATGCGGCGGCCCCTCGCCGGGTTTCAGGCTGAGTTGCGCCGGGGCGAACTGCATCACCGCGTAATCCGCATCCAGCCATTTTTCCGCCCCCTCGAGCGCCGGTGCCAACAGGCGCGCGGGATCCTTGGGCAGGTCGCCGGGATAGAACGCCGCCTGCTTGCCGGTATCGAGCAGCCGCCCGCGCACGCAATCGAGCGGCTTGCCGTCATGGGTGATCGTTTCCTCGACCGTGGCGCGCAACGCGGCGATCGACATCGCCCGGGTTTCGGCCCCGGCGAAATCGGCGCGGTCGGCGGCCTCGCGCACCAGCGCCTGCATGATCGCGGTCAGCCGCGGATGCTGCGTGTGGTGCATGTGATCGGCCTTGGTGGCGGCAAACAGGATCTTTTCCACCCGCCGGCCCATCAGAAGACGGCTAAGAAAGGCATTCCGCCCCGGGCGGAAGGCGCCCAGGATATCGGCCATGGCGCGGCGCATGTCCTCGACCGCCTGCGGGCCCTTGTGAATCGCGCCCAGCGCATCGACTAGAACGACCTGCCGGTCCACACGGGCGAAATGATCGCGGAAGAAGGGTTTGACGACACGCGACTTGTAGGCCTCGAACCGGCGTTCGAATTCACGCCAGAGCGACCGGCGCGGCGGCGCCTCGGGCTGGGCCATCGGCGCGAAAGTCAGCGCCGGGCTCCCTGCAAGATCACCCGGCAGCAGGAACCGCCCGGGCGTGCAATCGTAAAACCCGGCATCGCGCGCGGCGTGCAGGTATCCGGTATAGGCCTGCGCCAACGCCTGCGCCCGCGGCTCGTCCAGGGGGGCGGCGCCATCGGTGACTTGGGCCAGTTGAAGAAAACCCGCCGCCTCGTCCCGTGCCTCGATCCGCGCCAGAACCTCGGCCGACCAGTCGGCATAGCTCTTCTCCAGCAGCCCAAGGTCCAGCAGCCATTCGCCGGGATAATCGACGATATCGAGATGCACCGTGCGCGGCCCCGAAAGCCCCGCGAGGAGCCCCGCCGGCTGCACCCTGAGTGACAGACGCAGCTCGGAAATCGCCCGGGTGCTGTCGGGCCAGCGCGGGGTGCTGCCGGTCAGCGCGGCCAGATGCGCTTCGTAGTCGAAGCGTGGCACGGTGTCATCGGGCTGCGGCTGCAGAAAGGCCGCGCGGATCCGGCCCTGGGCCTCGGCGCTCAGCCCCGGCATACGGCCGCGATCCATCAGGTTGGCAATGAGCGATGTGATGAAAACGGTCTTGCCCGCCCGCGCCAGCCCGGTGACGCCCAGCCGCACGACCGGCTCGAACAGCGCCTCCGAGACCGCATCATTCACGCTCTCGACGCGGCGCGCTATTCCGTCTGCCAGCGTTGAAATGACCACCCGGGCGCCCCCTTTCGCCTGCCTCTAGGTGAAAGATAGCCCTCGCCCGGCCCACATGCTAGGGGGGGAGCTTTGCGCCGCGCTTCCCCCCACTCTTGCCCGCACTCTTGCCCCCACTCTTGCCGGTGACCTGCCGCGCGGCTATGGGAAGGCATGCCCAGATACGCGCTCATGGTGGAATATCACGGCGGCCCCTTCGCGGGCTGGCAACGGCAGGCTGACCGGCCTTCGGTCCAGGGGGCGATCGAAGCGGCCCTGGCCCGGCTCGAGCCGCGCGACCATACCATCGCCGCGGCCGGGCGCACCGATGCCGGCGTGCATGCGCTGGCGCAGGTCGCGCATTGCGACCTGGACAGGGACTGGGACCCGTTCCGCCTGGCCGAGGCACTGAATTATCACCTCAAGCCCCAGCCGGTGGCGATCCTGGCGGCGGCACGGGTGGCGGATGACTGGCATGCGCGCTTCTCGGCAAGCGAGCGGCGCTATCTTTTCCGCCTGCTGGTGCGCCGCGCCCCGGCCACGCATGACAGGGGACTGGTCTGGCAGGTCAAGCAACCGCTCGACCTGGCGGCGATGCAGGCGGGTGCGGTCCACCTGGTGGGACGGCATGATTTCACCACTTTCCGCTCGACCATGTGCCAGGCCGACAGCCCGGTGAAAACCCTCGACGAGATCACCATCGAGGAATATCCCCGCACGGTGGGAACCGAGTTTGTTTTCCGGCTGCGCGCGCGCTCGTTCCTGCACAACCAAGTCCGTTCGATCGTCGGCACGCTGGAGCGCGTCGGCGCCGGGTCCTGGGCGCCGGACACGGTGAAATCGGCACTTGCCGCCCGCGACCGCGCCACCTGCGGCCCGGTCTGCCCGCCGGACGGGCTCTACCTGTCCGGGGTTGGTTATCCTGATGATCCCTTCGGCACGGGTTGAAAGGAAAAATGCGGGGGCCAGCCCCCGCACCCCCGAGGTATTTCCGGTCAGATGAAGTAACGGATCATTAACCCTGCTGTGGCAGCGTCAGACCTGCGGTACAGGCTGAGGAGCCGATGACCGCGTCAGGTGAAGGCCCCTCGTTCCGTGCGGGGGGCCGGATCTGGCGCAGATCCCCTGCTTCATCTGACCGGAAATACCTTGGGGGTTTGGGGGTAAAACCCCCAAGGCCTGCGTGGCCTGAACGCAATCAACCCTGCGCGCGCCAGCGCACAGGTGGGTCAGGCCGAGCGGGACAGGCGGTTTTCGAGCACATCGAAGGGAACGCCGGGCTCGTCCTTGGCGCAGCGGATGACGAGCGAGGTCTTGACGCTGGCCACGTTCTCGGCGGCTGTCAGTTCCTCGGTCAGGAAGCTTTGGAATGTCGACAGGTCGGGGGCCACGCATTTGAGGATGAAATCCACCTCACCGTTCAGCATGTGGCACTCACGCACGAGCGGCCAGTCACGGCAGCGCTGTTCGAATTTCGAAAGATCCGCCTCGGCCTGGCTCTGCAGTCCGACCATGGCAAAGACCTGCACTTCGAAGCCCAGTTCGCGCGGGTTCACATCGGCGTGGTAGCCGCGAATGAAGCCCTGCTCTTCGAGCGTGCGCACACGGCGCAGGCACGGCGGCGCCGAGATGCCGACGCGCTTGGCAAGTTCGACATTGGTCATGCGCCCATCGGCCTGAAGTTCGGCGAGAATCTTGCGGTCGATCGGATCGAGTCGGGAACCGGGCATCTGTCGGGCTTTCCTGCTGATGTTTGCGGATGTTATAGCACCCCGCGCAGCGCGCGCAATAATGTTTCGCATGACCGCAAGATCATTAGGCATTCATTCCGCAAAACGACAAAGCCGCACCGGGGCTTTCCTGCCGGCCCGTGCAAGGCTATATCGCGTGGGAAGAAATCGAAACCATCACTGCATGGCGGGGGAAAGCATGGCAGAGACACGTCACACCAAGGTTCTGATTATCGGTTCGGGTCCGGCGGGCTATACCGCGGGCGTCTATGCCAGCCGAGCCATGCTGGAGCCGATCCTGGTGCAGGGGATCGAACCGGGCGGGCAACTGACCACCACCACCGAGGTGGAGAACTGGCCGGGCGACACCGAAGTGCAGGGCCCCGAACTGATGGTGCGGATGGAAGAGCATGCCCGCGCCATGGGCACCGAGATCATCTCGGATATCATCAACGATCTGGACCTGTCCAAGCGGCCCTTCACTGCCAAGGGCGACAGCGGCACCACCTATACCTGCGACGCGGTGATCCTGGCCACCGGCGCGCGGGCCAAGTGGCTGGGCCTGCCGAGCGAGGACAAGTTCAAGGGCTTCGGTGTCAGCGCCTGCGCCACCTGCGACGGGTTCTTCTATCGCGGGCAGGAGATCATCGTGGTCGGTGGCGGTAACACCGCCGTCGAAGAGGCGCTGTTCCTGACCAACTTCGCCAGCAAGGTCACGCTGGTGCACCGCCGTGACGAGTTGCGCGCCGAGAAGATCCTGATCGACCGGCTGATGAAGAACGAAAAAATCGTGCCGGTCTGGGATCACGTACTGGAAGAGGTCGTGGGCGAAGATAACCCGCTGGGCGTGACCGGCGTGAAGGTAAAGCATGTGAAGACCGGCGAGATTACCGAGATCCCGGCCAAGGGCGTCTTCGTCGCCATTGGCCACGCGCCGGCCAATGAATTGGTCAAGGACGTGCTGGAAACCCATATGGGTGGCTATGTGGTGACCAAACCCGATTCGACCGAGACCAGCATTCCGGGCGTTTTCGCGGCCGGCGACCTGACCGATCACAAGTATCGCCAGGCGGTGACCAGCGCCGGCATGGGCTGCATGGCCGCGCTGGAGGCCGAACGCTTCCTCGCCGAGCACGAAGACTAAGCCCCAGGGGCTGCGCGCCCCGGGCGGGCTTTGCGATGCATCAAGGGCGTCCGCCACCGAGGCGGGCGCCCTTCGCGTTTCCGGCGTTGCATTTCCGGCACATCATTGAAAATCGAGGCGCCCGGTAACAAAAAACTTTGCCGCGGGTGCGAAATATGCAATGCGTTCATCCGTGAACACACTTTATCCGCATGCGGTGACAATGCCCGATGTGAAGCCGAACCTGCCGGAGGAAGATCAGCTCTTCCGTCTCCTGCGCCAGCTCGACCTGGCGCCGGATGCGTCGCAGCGCGCGACGGCGGCGGCGCTGGGCATTTCGCTGGGCCGGCTCAATGCGTGGCTGCGCGCGGCAACCGAAGCAGGGTTCATCAAGGTCAGCGAACGCGCGGGCCCTGACAAACGCCAGCGGTTCGCCTATGCGCTGACATCGCGAGGCGCTGCGGAAAAAGTGCGGCTCACCGACCGGTTTCTTGCCCGCAAGTTCGCCGAATACGACGCGCTGCATGCCGAACTGACCGGCACGACCAGCGGCTTTGTTCCCTTAAAACACAGGAACAGACTAGTGCAGAACAACCTTGCCCCCATCCCCGAACTCTACGTTTCCTACGACAGCGCCCAGAAGCTGAAGGTCGAGGCTGCTGACCTGGTCAGCCATGATCTGACCCCGCGCCAGATCTGCGACCTAGAGCTCTTGATGAATGGCGGCTTCTACCCGCTCAAGGGCTTCCTTTCGCAAGCAGACTATGACGGCGTCGTCGAGTCCATGCGCCTGGCCGATGGCACGCTCTGGCCGATGCCGATCACGCTGGATGTGAGCGAGGAATTCGCCGACAGCATCGAATTGGGCCAAGACATCGCCCTGCGCGATCAGGAAGGCGTGATCCTGGCCACCATGACGGTGACCGACCGCTGGGCGCCGGACAAGGCGCGCGAGGCCGAGAAGGTGTTCGGCGCCGATGACGATGCGCATCCGGCGGTCAACTACCTGCACAACACCGCCGGCAAGATCTATCTCGGCGGGCCGGTGACCGGCATCCAGCAACCGGTGCACTACGATTTCCGCGGCAGCCGGGACACGCCCAATGAACTGCGTGCCTATTTCCGCAAGCTGGGCTGGCGCAAGGTTGTCGCCTTCCAGACCCGCAACCCGCTGCACCGCGCCCACCAGGAGCTGACCTTCCGCGCCGCGCGCGAGGCACAGGCCAACCTGCTGATCCACCCGGTCGTGGGCATGACCAAGCCGGGCGATGTCGATCACTTCACCCGCGTGCGCTGCTACGAGGCGGTGCTGGACAAGTACCCGGCCTCGACCACCACGATGAGCCTTCTGAACCTGGCGATGCGCATGGCCGGCCCGCGCGAGGCGGTCTGGCACGGCCTTATCCGCAAGAACCACGGCTGCACCCATTTCATCGTCGGCCGCGACCATGCCGGACCGGGCAAGAACAGCGCGGGCGAGGATTTCTATGGCCCCTATGACGCCCAGGACCTGTTCCGCGAACACCAGGACGAGATCGGCATCGAAATGGTCGATTTCAAACACATGGTCTATGTGCAGGAACGCGCCCAATACGAGGCGATGGACGAGATCAAGGACAAGGACGATGTCACGATCCTGAACATCAGCGGCACCGAACTGCGCCGCCGGTTGCAGGAAGGCCTGGAAATTCCCGACTGGTTCTCGTTCCCCGAGGTGGTCAGCGAATTGCGCCGCACCCGGCCGCCACGCAGCCAGCAGGGTTTCACCGTGTTCTTCACCGGCTTCTCGGGCTCGGGGAAATCGACCATCGCCAACGCGCTGATGGTGAAACTGATGGAAATGGGTGGGCGCCCTGTGACGCTTCTGGATGGCGATATCGTGCGCAAGAACCTCAGCTCGGAACTGGGCTTCTCGAAAGAGCACCGTGACCTGAACATTCGCCGCATCGGGTATGTCGCCAGCGAGATCACCAAGAATGGCGGCATCGCCATCTGCGCACCGATTGCGCCCTATGCCGCCACCCGCCGCGCCGTGCGCGAAGAGATCGAGCAATACGGCGCGTTTGTCGAAGTGCATGTCGCGACCTCGATCGAGGAATGCGAGCGCCGTGATCGCAAGGGCCTCTACAAGCTGGCGCGGGAAGGCAAAATCAAGGAGTTCACCGGGATTTCCGACCCCTATGACGTGCCCGAGAACCCCGAGCTGAGCGTGGAAACCGAGAACGTGGACGTCGACAACTGCGCCCACCAGGTGATCCTCAAGCTCGAATCCATGGGCCTGATCGCCGCGCAGTAAGGCGACCGCGACAACGAATTGAGCCCCCGGCGCCGATTGGCGCCGGGGGCTCTCCTGTCAAACCACCGGGGTGCGATCCGCGAGGATCTCGCTGTAGAGCGGCCGGTCGATATTACCGCCGGACAGCACCACGCCCACCTTGCGGCCCTTCAGCCGGTCCTTTTCCTTCAATGCCAGGGCCAGTGCCGCGGCCCCCGCGCCCTCGGCCAGGTTGTGGGTGGCCGCGTAGTAGAGCCGGATCGCCGCGGCGATCTCGTCATCGCTGACGCTGTCGATGTGATGGGCTTTATCGGAATAGATATCAAAGGCCGCCTGAACCGGCACGCGCACCGCCATGCCATCGGCGAAAGTGTCGGCGCTGTTCGTCTCGACCAGGTGGCCGGCCTCGACCGAAAGCTTCGCGCCCGCCGCGCGATCCGAGACGACGCCGACGATTTCACACTGAAGACCCAGCGCATCGCGCGCGGCAATCGTGCCACAAAGGCCCGAGCCACAGCCGATGGGCACGTAGACCACGTCGAGATCGGGGTGGGCGGAGAAAAGCTCATACCCATAGGTCGCCACGCCGCGCACCAGTTCGGCGTGGAAGGGCGGCACGGGGTAGAGCGGCTCGGTCGCCGCCACGCGCATCGCCTCTTCGCGGGCCTCGTCGAAATCGGCGCCGTGCTCGATCAGCTCGGCGCCGAAGGCGCGCATGGCGGCGTTCTTTTCCACCGAATTGCCATGCGGCACGAAGATTTTCGCCCGCAGCCCCATCGCCACCGCGGCCCGTGCCTGGCTCTGGCCATGGTTGCCGCGCGTCGCGGTCACCACGCCCTCCATTTCGGGGTGGGTGCGTTTCAGCCAGTCGATGAAGGTGATGCCGCCGCGCACCTTGAAGGCACCGGTGGGGGCGTGGTTTTCATGTTTGACGATCACCTGCGTGCCCAGCGCCTGCGCGAGAAGCGGCCAGTCATGCGCCGGCGTGGGCGCCATATGGCGGGTGACAAGCGCATGCGCCTCCTGCAGGTCTGTTTCTGTGAACATCGGCCCTCCGCTGCGTTTTGCTCAGAGTGGCAGCGGCGCACGCCGGGGTAAAGCCCGGGTCTACGCATTTGCGCCGGCACGATATATCACCGGGGCATGACCGTGATTTCGCTCACCTCGATCCCGCCGCGGTTTTCCGGGCTGGGCCCGGTGCTGGAAAGCCTGCTGGCGCAAGGCGCCGAACGGGTCGTGCTGGCGCTGCCACGGGCCTATGCGCGGTTTCCCGGGCCGGTCTCTCCCCCGCCCGTGCCGGGAGGTGTCGAAATCTTGTGGTGCGATGATCAAGGCCCGGCGACGAAACTTCTGGCGGCGCAGGCGGCGTGTCCCGGCGCGGACATCGTCTACTGTGACGATGATTGCGTTTATGGGCCTGGATGGCTGGCCGCACTCGGGGCCGGGGCCGCGCCGGGCGTGGCGGCGGCGGGCGCGGTGTTCGATGTGGCGCGTCTGAAACGGCGGGGCGGGTTGGTGGCGCAGGGCTTTGCCGGGGTTCTGATACCGGCCGGCCTGCGCTTCGCGCCGCCGCCCGCGGCCTGCCGCGCGGCCGATGACCTGTGGCTTTCGGCGCAGATGGCGCTGGCCGGGCTCAAAATCCGGCCCTGCCCCGAGGCCCGCGCGAAGGTCACCCCGTTCGCCGCCCCTGCCCCGCTTCAGGACGAAAACCGCGCGGATCATTACGCCCGCGCGGCTGAACATATTCAGATGGAAACCGGGCTGTGGCCCGAAATGCCGGGTTAGTGGACGGTTACCGGCGCCAAGTCATTCTGGCGGGCCAGCACGAAGGCCAGCGCGCGATCGCGCACCAGCGCGAGTTGCTCGCCGTCCGAGCTGTGCACGGCATAGAGGCTTTCCAGCCCGCCGGCCTGTTCGCGCACCTCTTCGGGCAGGTCCTTCACCGCGACCTTGCGCACATAAACGATGCGGTTTTCATCGTTTGCGTCGAAATCGAATTTCGTGTTCATGGCTTACCCCCTTTTGATCTTGATGGTCTGAACGACGGTTTCCGGCTGGGCGCGGTAAAGATCGACATGCAGCAGACCGTTTTCCATGATGGCCTCGCCCACCTCGACCCCATCGGCCAGGACGAAACTGCGCTGGAACTGGCGCGCGGCGATACCGCGATGCAGGAAGATGCGCCCTTCGCCGTCGTCGCTCTGACGACCACGGATCACCAGTTGATGATCCTCGACCGTGATCGACAGCTCGCTTTCGGAAAACCCGGCCACGGCCAGCGTGATACGATAGGAGTTTTCCGAGGTCTGCTCGATATTGAAGGGCGGATACCCTTCGTTTCCGGATTTCGCGTTGCGTTCGAGCAGGCGCTCGAGCTGTTCGAACCCCAGAAGATACGGGTGCGACCCAAGGGTAAGTTTTGTCATCGACACGGTCCTTCACTCTTAAGCGACAGTGCTTGTTTCCGGGTCCCGTTCCAGCAACCCGCAGGCCAAATATGGGCACTGGGCCAGGGGCCTGCAAGGGCTTTGCTGAACACAGTCTTTTCAGTATCTTGGACGTCACAGCCTGCAAGGAATCACCGCCTGTGAATGCACCTTCCGATATCTCGATGAAAACCGACGAGGTTCTGCGCGTGGAGCTCGAGGTGTTCCGCCGCGAGCACCGCGATCTCGATGAGGCGATCCGCGCGCTTGAGGAGAAGGGCACCGCCGATCAGCTGACCATCAAGCGGCTGAAAAAGCAGAAATTGCGTCTCAAGGACAAGATCGCCCTGATCGAGGACCGGCTGACCCCGGACATCATTGCCTGAGCGGCGTTTTTGCCTATAGTGCGCCCTTCCTTGAACTTGGGGACAGATCATGAGCGACATCAAGGTCGGCATAATCATGGGCAGCCAGTCGGACTGGCCGACGATGAAGGAAGCCGCGGATATTCTGGATCAGCTGGGCGTGGCCTACGAGGCGAAAATCGTTTCGGCCCACCGCACGCCGGACCGGCTGTGGGACTATGGCAAATCGGCGGTTGACCGCGGTTTGCACGTGATCATCGCAGGCGCCGGGGGTGCCGCGCACCTGCCGGGCATGATGGCCAGCAAGACGCGCGTGCCGGTGATCGGTGTGCCGGTGCAGACGAAGGCGCTTTCGGGTGTCGACAGCCTCTATTCCATCGTGCAGATGCCCAAGGGCTATCCGGTGGCGACGATGGCCATCGGTGCCGCGGGGGCAGCCAATGCCGGGCTGATGGCTGCCGGCATCCTGGCCATCGGTGACGCGGACCTGGCGGGCCGGCTCGACAAGTGGCGCGCGGAGCTGTCAGCCTCGATCCCCGAGGAGCCCCGCGATGAGTAAGCCCCTGCCTCCCGGATCGGTCATCGGCATGCTGGGCGGCGGTCAGCTGGGCCGGATGCTGTCGGTCGCGGCCAGCCGGCTGGGCTACAAGACCGCCGTGTTCGAACCGGGCGGCGATTGCCCGGCCAGCCATGTGGCGAATTTCCACATCCAGGCGGACTATGACGACGAAGACGCGCTGAAACGCTTTGCCGACAGCGTCGATGTCATCACCTACGAATTCGAGAATATCCCGACCTCGGCGCTGGATGTGCTGGAACACGCCAAACCCATCCGCCCCGGGCGCGAGGCGCTGCGCGTCAGCCAGGACCGGATCATCGAGAAGGATTTCCTGACCGGGCTGGGGCTGAAAACCGCGCCCTACGCGGCGGTGAACTCGCTTGATGACCTGACGGCGGCGATCGAACAGATCGGCACGCCGGCGATCCTGAAGACCTGCCGCTTCGGCTATGACGGCAAGGGCCAGGTCCGGCTGTCATCGGCGGACGACGCCGCTTCGGCCTGGGCCGACATGCAGGGCGCACCGTCGGTTCTGGAAGGGTTCGTCGACTTCAGCCACGAGGTATCGGTTATCGCCGCACGCGGGATCGACGGGTCGGTGGCCTGTTTCGATCCGGGCGAGAACGTGCACCGCGAAGGCATCCTGCGCACCACAACGGTGCCCGCCCGCCTCACGGCGGCGCAGCGCTCGGACGCGGTGCTGCTCGCCGCGCAGATCCTGAACGCGCTGGATTATGTGGGCGTGATGGGGGTCGAGCTTTTCGTGACGCCGCAGGGCCTGCTCGTCAACGAAATCGCGCCGCGGGTGCACAATTCCGGCCACTGGACGCAGCAAGGCTGCGCCATCGACCAGTTCGAACAGCACATCCGCGCCATCACCGGCTGGCCGCTGGGCGATGGATCGCGCTATGCCGACGTGGTGATGGAAAACCTGATCGGCGATGACATGGACCGCGTGCCGGCCCTGGCCGGGGAGCGCAACGTGTCGATCCATCTTTACGGCAAGGCGGATGTGAAACCCGGCCGCAAGATGGGCCATGTGAACCGCGTGATCTTGCCATAAGCCGCGCCCCGGCGTTTATTTGCGACGGGGAGGAACGTGAAAATGGTGACGATGCCCGAGAGCCCGATCACCGGGCCGAGTGCCTGGCTGGGGCCTGACATGGACGCGCGGCGCGACGCGTGGCAGGTGACTTTTTCCCGGGACACCATTGCCGAGCTTGAAGAGGCCGCGCGCCACTACCTCTCGCTGGGCCGCGACGTCGGCGAAATTACCGCCCGCGATTTCCCCCTGCCCCGGTTTTCGGACCATCTGAAAGCCATGGCCCACCGGCTGCTGCATGGTTGCGGCTTTGAGGTTCTGTCCGGCTGGCCGGTCGAAAAACACGATCAGCTGACCAACGCGGCCGTGTTCTGCGGCATCGGTGCGCATCTGGGCACTGCGCGTTCACAGAATGCCGCCGGCCACATCCTGGGCCATGTGCGCGACATCGGCATGGATGCCAATGACCCCAAGGCGCGCATCTATCAGACCAGCGCGCGGCAAAGCTTTCACACCGACAGCGCGGATGTGGTCGCCCTGCTCTGCCTGCAAGATGCCAAAGAGGGTGGCGACTCGCTCCTGGTGAGCGCGGTTTCGGTGTTCAACAGGATGCTGGAGGAGGCTCCCGACCTGGCCCGGGCGCTGTTTGAACCCATCGCCACCGACCGGCGCGGCGAGGTGCCCGCGGGCATGCAGGAGTGGATGACGATCCCGGTCCTGAGCTGGTTCGACGGGTTCCTGACCGTGTTCTACCAGCGCCAGTATATCGAAAGCGCCCAGCGCTTTGACGGCGCGCCCAAGATGGACGCACGCCAGCGGGCGGCCCTGGACCTGTTCGACAAGCTTTGCGACGATCCGGAAATGCACCTCAGAATGCGGCTGCGCCCGGGCGACATGCAGTTCGTCTACAATCACTCGCAACTGCATGACCGGACCGGGTTCACCGACTGGCCCGACCCGAAAAAGCGGCGGCACCTGTTCCGCCTCTGGCTCTCGATGCCCGGCGACCGGCCTCTGCCCGAGGTTTTCAGGGAACGCTATGGCAGTATCGAAATCGGCAATCGCGGCGGGATCATCACCTCGGAAACCAGACTTCACGCGCCGATTGACTGAGGCCCGGTGATACCGGCGATTTCACCGAAATGGCGGACAAAACTAAAAAGGGCGGGGTCATGCCCCGCCCAGTGAAATCCGTTCAGCCCGTGTCAGTGCCCCAGGATCTGGCTGAGGAACAGCTTGGTCCGGTCGCTTTGCGGGTTGTTGAAGAACTCTTCGGGTTCGTTCTGTTCCACGATCTGGCCCTGGTCCATGAAGATCACCCGGTTGGCGACCTGGCGGGCAAAGCCCATCTCGTGTGTCACACACAGCATGGTCATGCCTTCCTCGGCCAGCTCGATCATGGTGTCGAGCACCTCCTTGATCATCTCCGGATCAAGCGCCGAGGTGGGTTCGTCGAAAAGCATGATCCGCGGCATCATGCACAACGACCGGGCGATGGCCACGCGCTGCTGCTGCCCGCCCGAAAGTTGGCCGGGGTATTTGTCGGCCTGTTCGGGGATTTTCACCTTTTCAAGGAAATGCATCGCGGTTTCTTCCGCTTCCTTGCGCGGAATTTTCCGCACCCAGATCGGTGCCAGCGTGCAGTTTTCCAGGATCGTCAGATGCGGGAACAGGTTAAAGTGCTGGAACACCATGCCGACCTCGGAGCGGATCTTGTCGATGTTCTTGAGGTCCGAGCTGAGCACCGTGCCATCCACCACGATCTGGCCCTGCTGGTGTTCTTCCAGCGCGTTGATACAGCGGATCAGCGTGGACTTGCCCGAGCCCGACGGCCCGGCGATCACGATGCGTTCGCCGCGCTGAACGGTCAGGTTGATGTCCCGCAGCACGTGGAAGGCCCCGTACCACTTGTTCATGTTGGTGATTTCGATGGCGACCTCGTCGCTCACCTGCATCTTGGAACGGTCGATTTCACGTTCGATGGCGAGTTCTGACATAATGGGCCCTCCTTAGCGATGGCCAGTATGGAGCTTGCGCTCGAGATACATGGAATAACGGGACATGGCGAAGCAGAAGACAAAGAACATCAGCGCGATGAAGCCATAGATTTCCCAAACGATGCCGTTCCACGCCGCGTCGGCGCGGATCGAGTTCGACAGGCCCAGCGGATCCAGGAGGCCGATGATGGAGACCAGCGTGGTATCCTTGAACAGCCCGATGAAGGTGCTGACGATACCGGGGATCGAGATCTTCAGCGCCTGCGGCATGATAATGAGCCGCTGCGCCTGCCAGTAATTCAGCCCGAGGCTGTCGGCGCCTTCGTACTGGCCCTTGGGCAGCGCGGCCAGACCGCCACGGATCACTTCGGCCATGTAGGCCGAGGCAAACAGCGTCGCCATGATGATCACCCGCAGGATGATGTCGAAATTCGTGCCCGGCGGCATAAAGATGTTCAGAAGCGTCGAGGCCACGAACAAGAGCGTGATCAGAGGCACGCCGCGGATAAATTCGATAAAGCCTACACAGAGCGCCTTGACGATCAGCAGGTCCGATTGCCGCCCCAGCGCCAGCACGATGCCCAGCGGCAGCGAACAGGCAATGGCGACGACCCCGATGGTGATCGACAGCATAAAGCCCCCAAAATTGCGGCTTTCCACCGCTTCGATCCCGATTGGCAGCAGGGCGTTGAGACCACCGACGGCATTGGGATCATCGGGGTTCGGCACCCCGTTGACCACGTAGCCCGACAGGAACATCCACCAGACCACGGCGGCGACCACGGCCGCGATGATCCCGGCCAGGCTGCCAGCCGAGGCATCGACCGCCTTGTAGACGAACCAGCCGATGACGAAACCGGCGATCACCGCCAGCGGCGCCCAGATGGTGCCGCCCCACAGAAGCCAGGGGAACAGGAACGGAAAGACCGCCGAGAACCACAGAAGCTTGGGGGTGACCTTATCCGAGAAGAGCACCGGCGCCAGCGCCACACCCAGCAGGATGAAGGCCAGGATCGGACGCCAGTAGAGCTCGGACGGGTAGAAGCCGAAGAGGAGCTGGATCCAGCGATCACGGATCACGCCCCAGCAGGCCCCGGCATAGTGGCCTTCGCGGCCCACTTCCGCCAGGATGTCGCGGCATTCGCCCAGTGAGGTCGCGCTCCAGGTGGGCGAGATCGCCCAGGTCAGCAGGGTCGAGAGCACGTAGTAGATCACCGTGAGCGAGACCACGGTCAGGATCGAGTTGAACCAGCCCGAGAACAGGTTTTCACGTGCCCACCCGATGGCCCCGACCGTCGAGGCGGGTGGCTCTTTCTCGGGCAGCATTTCGGTGCGGACAAAGGACAGATCGCTCATCTTACCGCTCCACCAGTTTCACACGGTTGTTGTACCAGTTCATCACCGCCGAGATGCTGAGGCTGATCGTCAGGTAAATGAGCATGCCCAGAAGAACCGTCTCGAGCTCGCGGCCCGTCTGGTTCAGGGTAATGCCCATCAGCGTACCGGTGATGTCCATATATCCCACCGCGATCGCCAGAGAGCTGTTCTTGGTGAGGTTGAGGTAGTTCGAGATCAGCGGCGGAATGATCACCCGCAGCGCCTGCGGCAGGATCACGAGAGACATGATCCGGTTCGAACGCAGACCCAGCGCCGCCGCGGCTTCGGTCTGGCCGTGGCTGATGGCCATGATCCCGGCGCGCACGATTTCCGCGATGAAGGCGGCCGTGTAAAGCGACAGCGCCAGCCAGAGCGCAATCAGCGAGTTGCGCATATGCGTCCCGCCACGGAAGTTGAAGCCCCTGAGCTCGGGATAGGCGAGATAGGCGCCCAGTGCGTAAAGCACGATCAACAGGGGCACGACCACAACGCCAAGGCGCAGATACCAGGTAGTCGGCCGCTCGCCGGTGGCCTCCTGAATGCGGTCGGCGCGCAGCTTGATCCGGTGCGCGGAATAGAACCCTGCAATCAGCACGAAAAGCACCGCCATCAGGTCCAGGCTGATCTGGAACGTGCCGCAGCCCGGCCCCGGCTCACCAGCCATGGCGCCTTCGGTGGCATAGTAGCTTGCGCAGGCGGGATTGTCGGCGCTGGCCCCGATGGGCAGATCGCCCAGGCCCACGCGCCAGCCCGTGGGCGCATCGAGGTACTCACCCTTTTCATCCCTGGCATCGACGCCAAAGAGCAGTTCGGGCACGTAGACCCCGCGATTGGTAACAGCGACGGAATCGAACACCTTCATGGTGGCTTCGGGATTGTCGCCTCGGAAAGCCCGTGGCGCCGGAAGGCTCTCGATCAGGATCGCCATGACGAACACGATCCACAGCAGCACCGGCACGTTGCGGAACATTTCCACGTAGACTGTCATCAGCCGCGCCACCAGCCAGTTTTTCGACAGGCGCAACACCCCGATGATCACGCCCAGCACGGTGGCGGTGATACAGCCCAGGAAGGCCACCAGAAGTGTGTTGAGCAACCCGACAAAGGCCGCCCGCAAATGCGTGTCCTGGTTGTTATAGTCGATCAGGCGCTGGTTGATGTCATAGCCCGCAGGCTCTCCCAGGAAGCGGAACGAGGGCTCCTTGCCCAGGTCCGCCAGGTTCTGCGCGGTGTTCGAGATCAGCCAGCCGATCAGGATCAGGAACCCGATCATCGCGATGACCTGAATGGTCATCGAGCGATACCGGGTATCGTAAATCAGCTGAGACAGCCGAAACGCCTGTTTCGGCGGGTCGGTGAGTGTGGTCATGGAAGACGTCCCTGTCTGTCTTCTCGGACCCGGTCTCCGGCAGGGTTTGCCCTGCTCGCAACGGACCCGTTCTTATATTTGGAAAAGGGCGCGGGATGTCCCGCGCCCTTGCCATCGTCCGATTAACGGAACGGCGGCGAGTAGATCAGGCCGCCTTCGGTCCACTGCGCGTTCAGGCCGCGCGACAGGCCGATCGGGGTGTTTTCGCCGATGTTCTTCTCGAAGATCTCGCCGTAGTTGCCACCCGACGACAGAGCAGCGACCGCCCAGTCAGCCGAGAGGCCCAGCATTTCGCCCAGGTTGCCCTCGGTGCCGAGCAGACGGTTGATTTCCGGGTTGTTGCCGGCTGCCGACGCCATTTCTTTGACGTTGGCCGAGGTGATGCCCAGCTCTTCAGCGGTGATCAGCGCGTTCAGCGTCCAGCGCACCACGTCGCCCCATTCGTCGTCGCCATGACGCACGAGCGGGCCGAGCGGCTCTTTCGAGATGATTTCCGGCAGAACGACGTGATCGGCCGGGTTCTCGAAGGTTGCGCGGGTCGCGGCGAGGCCCGATGCGTCGGTGGTGTAGACGTCACAGGCGCCGGCCAGGTACTGCTGCTGCGCTTCGGCGTTGGTTTCGATCGGAACCGGCTCGTAGCTGATGTTGTTCGAGCGGAAGAAATCCGCCAGGTTCAGCTCGGTCGTAGTGCCGGTCTGGATGCAGACGGTCGAGCCGTCGAGTTCCTTGGCCGAGCTCACGCCCAACTCTTTCGGGACCATGAAGCCCTGGCCGTCATAGTAGTTCACGCCGACAAAGGTGAACTTGAGGTCCACGTCGCGCGAGAAGGTCCAGGTGGTGTTCCGGGCCAGCATGTCAACCTCGCCCGAGGCGAGCGCGGTGAAGCGGGTCTTGCCGGTGGTCGGCACGAATTCCACGGCAGCCGGATCGCCCAGCACGGCCGCAGCGACGGCGCGGCAAACCGACACGTCGAAGCCGTTCCATTCACCATTCGCATCGGGTGCAGCAAAGCCGACCAGACCGGTGGACACACCACAGTTCAGCTTGCCACGTGCCTTCACATCGTCGAGCGTGCCTGCGGCGGCTGCGCCAGCGGCCAGGCCTGCAACGGTGAGAGCACCAAGAAATACGGTTTTTTTCATGTTTACCTCTTCCTGATTGTCCGCCCTTTCACGGACGGTTGGCCCGGCCTTTTCTGGGCCGGGGTCGATATCCGAGAAGGTGCACCCTTCTCAATGGCGAGGAGTTTGGTCGGAATTGGCGCGGAAGGTCAAGGGACCAATGCGCAAATCATCGCGATCTCTCGTGCGGGTTCCGCATGGTCAACCGTTTGATGTTTCAGGGGGCATTCAGCCGCCTTTGCGGGCAGCCTGGAAAAAACGGTGGGCATGCAGGAACGCGGCCTTTTTCACCTCGGCGGCCTCGGTGGCCTCGTCATCGCGTCCCCATTGTTCTTCCTGCCAGGTCTCGTCGATGCGCGACAACGCCCAGAGTGTTTCGGGCGGATGCAGGCCCTGCGTCGCCGCCAGTGCCAACACGAACGAGCCGCTGAGCGAGACCAGATCATGGAAACCGGTCAGCTCGAATGCGCTCATCTGCTGTGTTATCTCGCGGATTTTCACCATGCTTTCAGCAGGTTGAGGCGCATGCATGACCCCCGAAACCGGGCTCAGCGCAATCCCGAACGCCTTGCGCAGCCATTCCAACAACGGGTCCCAGCCCTCGGCCTGGCGCACCACCAGCGCCTCGGGGCCTTCCGCGCGGTAACACAGCAGATCGCTGTCGCCATAGGCGGCCAGCATCTCGGCCACTTCGTCGAACTGGGTGCGCACCTTGTCGATCGCCGCATTGGCCGAACGGGTGAAGGGCATGCTGACCGGGGCGATCTCGCCCTCCTGGGCCGCCCATTCGGCGGCCACTTCGCGCGCCAGCGCCTCGGTCGGCAACACAAGCGGCACTTTGGCCGGCGTGCGCACAGGGCGGCCATCGAGCAAAACCGCGAACCCGTCATCTTCGGGCGCGGTGGTGACCTCTTTCCAGAAGCGTTTGGATTTCCATTCACTCATGAACGATTCTCCGGGTTGCGGGGGACAAGCCACTCGATCGTGCCGGGCAGCGCTGCGAAGTCTTCGACGATGGCATCGGCGCCCAGCCGGTCGGCCGGGTGATAGCCCCAGTTCACGCCGATGGCGCGCATCCGCGCGGCGCGGGCCATATCGATATCATAGGTGGTGTCGCCGATCATCACCGCGTCCCCCGCGCTCGTACCGGCCTCGGCCAGCGCCGCGTGCAGCATCGCGGGATGCGGCTTGGACGGGTGGAAATCGGCCACCTGCCGGGTGACGAAAAACGCCTCCAGCCCATGCGCCTCGATCAATGCATCAAGGCCGCGTTTAGACTTTCCCGTGGCCACCCCCATCAGCAGGAACGGGTCCTGCGCCAGCATCTCAAGCATTTCGCGCGCGCCGGGGTAAAGCGGCGACGCCCCGTTTTCCTGCCGCTGCCGGAAATAGGCCTGCTTGTAGCCCTCGACCAGCGCCGCGTGTTTTCCGGCGCTCAGCTCTGGTGCCAGTCGCGCCATTGCCTGATCCAGTGACAGTCCGACAATCGACAGGATCTCGCCGCGCGACGGCGCCTCCAGGTCCTCGCCGGCAAAGGCCGCGCCCATGGCGGCGACGATCTCGGCCAGGCTGTCGGCCAGCGTGCCGTCGACATCGAAAACCACGAGACGCAGACGCTCACTCATCCCAGCGCCTCGAACGGGTCCTCGGCGGCCAGGTCGGGCGTCCAGCCGAAGGTTTCGAACGTATGCGCCATGTGCTCGGGAAGCGGTGCGGTGATCGTCACCAGCTTGCCGGTGACCGGGTGTTCGAACCGCATCATCCGCGCATGCAGGTGCAGCTTGTTCGAGATGACCCCGCCCAGCTTCGCGCCCCAGCCATCGCCCAGGTTCTCCTGGCTCGAGCCGCCATACTTGCCATCGCCCACGATCGGGTGGCCGATCTCGGCCATATGCGCGCGCAGCTGGTGCGTGCGGCCGGTAATCGGTTCCATTGCCACCCAGCTGGCGCGCTCGGCCACGCGGAAAAGCGTGGCATAGAGCGTGACCGCACGCTTGGCGCCCGGGGTGCGCTCGACCTCGCGGGGGTGGATGCACAGCATCTTTTCGCCCTGCCCCTTGCCACCGCCCGGGGCCTTCACGAGGCCATACTTGATCTCACCCAGGTAGGGGCGCGGCACACCGGCGACGACGGCCCAGTAGATCTTGCGCGTTTCGCGGTGGCGGATCGCGGCGGTCAGCGCCTGCGCCACCGCCCGGGTGCGCGCCAGGAGCAGAACGCCCGAAGTATCCTTGTCGAGCCGGTGCACGAGGCGCGGCTTTTCATCCAGTCCGAATTTCAACGCCTCGGCCAGCCCGTCCACGTGGCGCGTCTGCTTGCTGCCGCCCTGTGTCGGCAGGCCCGGCGGCTTGTTCAGCGCGATGATGTGGTCATCCTTCCAGATCACCGCGGCACGGATCATCTCGGCATCGGCCTTGGAAACCTGCGGCGCCACGGGCTTGGGCGCCGGCCCGTCCGGGTCCGGCAGCGGCGGGACGCGCACGCTTTGGCCCTCTTCCACGCGCGTTGCCGGTTTCACCCGTCCGCCATCCACGCGCAATTCGCCCTTGCGGCACATCTTCTCGATCCGGCCCTGCGGCACATGCGGAAACTGGCGGCGGAACCACCGGTCAAGCCGCTGGCCGCCTTCGCCCGCCGCGACGGTCAGGGTTTGCACGCCGCTCACTGGTAGAACCCCCGGGTGAACCAGAGCGCCAGGATGATGGCCCCCAGCGACAATAGCACCGAAGCCGCGACATAGAATCCGGCCAGTGCGTGATTGCCGCGTTCCCACAGCGTCAGCGCATCCAGCGAAAAGGCCGAAAACGTGGTGAACCCGCCCAGGAGGCCGGTCATCAGGAAGGGCGCGATCTTCATGCCGCCATCCTTGTGTGCCAGCACCACCACCAGCACCCCCATCAGGAACGAACCCGCGATATTCACCGCCAGCGTCCCCCAGGGAAAGCCCGGCCCCATCAGCCGCATCGCCCCCACCGAGGTGAGGTAGCGCGCCGATGCGCCGATCGCGCCGCCAAGGGCTACTTGAAGAAGGGTCGAAAACATGGGCGGTCTGTCTCAGGGGGGGCGGCGTTTGTCAAGCTGAGGCGGCATGTCGTGGGGGCGCTGCCCCCAAGGTGCAAAACTGCTGGACGCTGTTTTGCACCTTTCCCCCGGGATATTTCAGTCAAGATGAAGCCCGGGCTCAGGGCTTCCCGCGCTTGGCGCGCTGACCGGAAAACCAGTCGAGCCGCTTTTTCAGCTCGCGCTCGAAGCCGCGCTCGACCGGGGTGTAAAGCACCGGGCGTTTCATGCCCTCGGGGAAGTAGTTCTGCCCTGAAAACCCGTCCTCTGCATCGTGGTCATAGGCATAACCATCGCCATAGCCCTGGTCCTTCATCAGGCTCGTCGGCGCGTTGAGGATATGCTTGGGCGGCGGTTCCGAGCCGGTTTTCTTGGCCTGCGCGCGCGCGGCCTTATAGGCGGTGTAGGCGGCGTTTGATTTCGGCGCCAGCGCCAGGTAGACCACGGCCTGCGCCAGCGCCAGCTCGCCCTCGGGGCTGCCAAGGCGCTCATACACCTCCCAGGCGTGCAGGCAATGGGTCTGCGCGTTGGGATCGGCAAGGCCGATATCCTCGACCGCCATGCGGGTGATCCGGCGGGCGAGATATCGGGGGTCTTCGCCGCCTTCCAGCATCCGCGCCAGCCAGTAAAGCGCGGCATCGGGATCGGACCCGCGCACCGATTTGTGCAGCGCCGAGATGAGATTGTAATGCTCATCGCCGGACTTGTCGTATTTCGCCGCCCGCCGCATCAGCCGCGTGGTCAGCTGCGCGGTATCGAGCTTGCCCTCGACCTTCCACGCCATCACCTGTTCGATCAGGTTCAAAAGCGCGCGCCCGTCGCCATCGGCCATTTCCAGGAGCGCCTCGCGCGCCGGGCCATCGAGCGGCAGGCCGCGCTCCAGCTCTTTCTCGGCCCGCTGCGCCAGCCGCTCAAGGTCCGCAAGGTCCAGCCGCTCCAGCACCAGCACCTGCGCACGGCTCAGCACAGCGGCGTTCAATTCAAAGCTGGGGTTTTCCGTGGTCGCGCCGACCAGAAGGATCGTGCCATCCTCCATATGCGGCAGGAAACTGTCCTGCTGCGCCTTGTTGAAGCGGTGGATCTCGTCCACGAACAAAAGCGTGCCCTGCCCGTTGGCGCGGCGATGCTTTGCCGCCTCGAACACTTTCCTGAGTTCGGGCACACCGGTGAAGATCGCGCTGATCTGCACGAAATGCAGGTCGGTTTCATCCGCCAGAAGCCGCGCGATGGTGGTCTTGCCCACGCCGGGCGGCCCCCACAGGACGAGCGAGGATAACGAACCAGATGACAGCATCACGCCCAGTGGCGCCTCGGGGCCCAGCACCTGCTCCTGCCCGATCACCTCGGACAGCGTTTTCGGGCGCAGCCGGTCGGCCAGCGGGCGCGGCCCCTTGGGCGCATCGGCCTGCCCCGGCGCGGTATCGAAAAGATCGGCCATGTCAGAGCCGGAACCGCAGCACGCGGCGCTGATTGCCGCGCTGCACGTCAAGCAGCAGCCAGCGACTGGCCTTTTCCAGAAGCTGAACCGCCGTGGCGCTGTCGCTGACTGCGACATCGTTGATGGCACGCAGGATATCGCCGCGCGCAAGCCCCGCGCGCTGGCCGGCCGGGCCGGGATCGGTGACCACCACCCCTTCGACCGACAGCGGCAGGCCCAGCTCGGCCAGAACCGCGGGGTTGATGTTCGACAGCTCGATCCCCGGAATGGCCGCCCGCGACGTGCTGCGCCGCGGATCGCGCGGCGGCACATCCGGCGCGGCCACCAGTTCCACCGCGACCTCATCGGTTTCGCCAGCGCGGAAACGGGTGATCGCAACCTTGTTGCCAAGGCCCGCCACGCTCATCCGGAAGACCATTTCATCGGGCGTGTTCACCGGCTGGCCGCCCACCTCGAGGATCACGTCGCCCTTGCGGAACCCGGCCGCCAGGAAGGGGCTGACCGCGTGCAGCTCGGAAATCACGATGCCGCGCGGCGCGTCGAGCCCCAGGCTCTCGGCGATGTCGCTGTCCACC
Organism: Marimonas lutisalis; assembly: GCF_005434965.1. Taxonomy (GTDB): domain Bacteria; phylum Pseudomonadota; class Alphaproteobacteria; order Rhodobacterales; family Rhodobacteraceae; genus Marimonas_A; species Marimonas_A lutisalis. The sequence continues at coordinate 241,984 of NZ_SKCI01000001.1, read as the reverse complement.
GGCTGTCCGTTCATTCCGGCCCAGGGCCGGTTGAAGCGGTCGGCCCCGGTCTGCGCCTGTTCGACAAAGCGCTGCACCAGCGCCGAGGGAATGGCAAAGCCGATCCCGTTCGACCCGCCCGAGCGCGTCAGGATACGCGTATTGATGCCGATGAGCGCGCCGTTCACATCCACCAGCGCCCCGCCCGAATTGCCCGGGTTGATCGGCGCATCGGTCTGGATGTAGTAGCCCCGCGCGCTGCCCGTCGCCGTGCCCGACCGGGCGAGCCCCGAAACGATGCCGCTGGTCACGGTCTGGCCCACGCCGAAGGGGTTGCCGATGGCCAGCACCAGCTCGCCCACCTCGACCGTGTCACTGTCGCGCAGCGGCAGATAGGGCATGTCCTGCGCCTCGCGCAGCTGCAGGATCGCGAGGTCAGCCTCTTCATCGGCCAACAGGATATCGGCCTCGTATTCGCGCCGGTCGTTCAGCACGACGCGGATATCCTGCGCCTCGCCCACCACGTGGTAGTTCGACACGGCGATGCCGTCGGCGGTCAGGATCACGCCCGAGCCGAGGCTGTTCTGCACCTGCGGGCGCGGCGTGCCGAAGCCCTGGAAAAACTCCTGGAAGAACGGATCGTTCATGAAGGGGCTGGTCTGCACCTGCACCACGCGCTTGGCATAGATGTTCACCACCGCGGGCGCAGCCTGTTTCACGAGGGGGGCGAACCCCAGCGCGATCTCGGCCTGGTTTTGCGGCACGCGGGTTTCTGCCGCCAGCGGCGCGGCGACCATGGCCAGAATGAACGCAAGGATACGCAGCATGTCACCTTCCTTCATCGTCAGCCCAGATATGCGAAGCGCGGGCCGCGAATGCAAGCGGCGTGCACAAAGCAAAACCCCCGCCGAAAAGGCGGGGGCTTGAAAATCCGTGATCGGAGCGGGATTTACTCCGCTTCCATCTCCGCGGCTTCCTCGGCGGCCAGGCGGGCCTTGTCGGCGGCGCCCTTGGCGTCGACATCGCGGTCGACCAGTTCGATGATCGCCATCGGGGCCATGTCACCGTAACGGAAACCGGCCTTCAGAACGCGGGTGTAGCCGCCGTTGCGCTCTTTGTAACGGGGGCCCAGAACCTCGAACAGCTTGGCGACGTCCTTGTCCTGTTTCAGCTGCGCGGCGGCCTGGCGGCGGGCGTGCATGTCACCGCGCTTGCCCAGCGTGATCAGCTTGTCCATGATCCGCTTGAGTTCCTTGGCCTTGGGCAGGGTGGTCTTGATCTGCTCATGCTCGATAAGCGAGCCGGCCATGTTGGAAAAGAGCGCCTTGCGGTGCTCGTGGGTGCGGTTGAGGCGACGATAGCCTTTTGCGTGACGCATGTTTCTAACTCCTTTTGCCCTCTACGGGCGGTTTTGCTTTGTCTGGCCGGCGATGCGTGTCACCGGCTCTCCTTGGGGCGCTTGCCCTGCTTGTTCCCCGCCAATGCGGGCATTGTAGGGTGGGGTTTTACCCCACCCTGGGTTCTCAGAACGCGTCTTCGAACTTCTTCGCCAGATCTTCGATGTTGTCCGGCGGCCAGTCCTCGACATCCATGCCAAGGTGCAGGCCCATGCTGGACAGCACTTCCTTGATCTCGTTCAGCGACTTGCGGCCGAAGTTCGGGGTGCGCAGCATCTCGGCTTCGGTCTTCTGGATCAGGTCGCCGATATAGACGATGTTGTCGTTCTTCAGGCAGTTGGCCGAACGCACGCTCAGCTCCAGCTCGTCCACCTTTTTCAGCAGAAGCGGATTGAACTCGAGACCTTCGTCCTCTTCCTGGCGACCGGCGGATTCGGGCTCTTCGAAGTTCACGAAGATCGACAGCTGGTCCTGCAGGATGCGCGCGGCATAGGCCAGCGCATCATCGGGGGTGATCGAGCCGTCGGTTTCCACCTTCAGCGTCAGCTTGTCATAGTCAAGGACCTGGCCTTCCCGCGTCGGCTGCACGTCATAGGAAACCTTCTTGACCGGCGAATAGATCGCATCGATCGGCATCAGGCCGATGGGCGCGTCCTCGGGCTTGTTCTTGTCGGCTGCGACATAGCCCTTGCCGGTGTTGACGGTCAGTTCCATGTAGACATCCGCGCCCTCGTCGAGGTGGCAGATCACGTGGTCCTTGTTCAGGATCTCGATGCCGGCGCTGTCCGAGATGTCACCGGCGGTGACGACACCCGGGCCCTTGGCGTTGATCGACAGGCGCTTGGGCCCTTCGACATCCATGCGCACCGAAACGCCCTTCAGGTTCAGAACGATGTCGGTGACGTCTTCGCGCACACCCGCGACCGAGCTGAACTCGTGCAGCACGTTGTCGATCTGCACGCTGGTGATGGCGGCGCCCTGCAGCGAGCTCATCAGCACCCGGCGCAGCGCGTTGCCCAGCGTCAGGCCAAAGCCGCGCTCCAGCGGTTCGGCCACGATGGTTGCCTGGCGGGTCGGGTCGTTGCCCGGCTTCACCTCCAGCTGCGTGGGTTTGATCAATTCCTGCCAGTTCTTATGGATCATGCGTCCCTCCATTCCTGTCTCCTGCCCCATGTCCAAAGGCAAAAGACGCCCGAGGTTTCAAAATGACGACGATGGGACCGGGCACAGGCCCGGCCACATCTTTATAATCGGATCAGACCCGGCGACGTTTCGGCGGGCGGCAGCCGTTATGGGCGATCGGCGTCACGTCGCGGATCGACGTGATGTTGAAGCCGATAGCAGCCAGCGCGCGCAGCGCCGACTCGCGGCCCGAACCGGGGCCCTGCACTTCGACTTCCAGCGTTTTCACGCCGTGTTCCTGCGCCTTGCGGCCTGCGTCCTCGGCAGCCATCTGCGCGGCATAGGGGGTCGACTTGCGCGAGCCCTTGAAGCCCATCGTGCCGGCCGACGACCACGAGATCGCGTTGCCCTGCACGTCAGAGATCAGGATCTTGGTGTTGTTGAAGCTGGAGTTCACATGCGCGACGCCAGCGGCGATGTTCTTGGAGACCTTTTTCTTGCCTCCGCGACGGGTATCACGTGCCATTGGTGCTGCCCTCCCTTACTTCTTCTTGCCGGCGATGGGTTTCGCCGGGCCTTTGCGCGTGCGCGCATTGGTGTGGGTGCGCTGGCCGCGCACGGGCTGGTTGCGGCGATGACGCAGGCCGCGGTAGCAGCCAAGGTCCATCAGGCGCTTGATGTTCATCTGCACTTCACGGCGCAGGTCACCTTCGACGGTATAGTTGGCGTCGATGTGCTCGCGGATGGCCAGAGCTTCGGCATCCGAAAGCTCGTTCACCCGGCGGGCGTGGTCGATGCCAACGGCATCGCAGATGGCCTTGGCCGAGGCATGGCCGATTCCGGTGATGTAGGTGAGCGCGATCGGAACGCGCTTGTGCGTCGGGATGTTGACGCCGGCGATACGTGCCACGTTATCTTTCCTTTCGTTGCGGTTCCGTAGTTCCGGAACCTTTTTTCACAACGTAAGCCCGAGGCGTTTTCCGCTCCGGGCCGCAGCTGAATTCGAGGTTGTCATTCATGCACGGGTGCGACCCGGACAGAATCAATCCCTTAAGGGATGGTGCTGGTTATTTGGATTTGGCCGGGCCGTCAAGGGCTGCATGACGCCTCCCTGCCATTGCATCGATTGGCCCTTCCGGAACGCGGACGAATACGCGATAAACGGTGGAACGCGCGCCGACCAGAAGACGACATGACGCATTATCTCATTTACCGCAGCGACGCACGCCATCCTTTCCCCCATCTCAGCGATTTCGACATCCTGCGCACCGCCTGGGCGCATAACCAGCGTGTCGGCATCAGCGGCTATCTCGTGCGCACGATGCACGAGTTTTTCCAGATCCTCGAAGGCCCGCGCGAGGAGCTCGACAGGCTCTATACCCGGATCAGCGCCGACGAGCGGCACAGCAATGTGCGCCTCCTGTCCGAAGGCCCGCTTGCCCGGCGGCGTTTCCCGAACTGGGCAATGGGCTATGCCGAAGCGGTCGAGGACGACCCAGCGGCAAGCCTCTTCGCGAAGGGATTGCCCGACCAGGACGTCGCACAATTGATAAAGTCGTTCGAGGAACTGGCCGCCGCACGTGGCGCCATCTCGGGCCGGGCGGCATTGCTCAGGGAGTAGCCCGCGCCACTCCCCGATCGCCCTCAGCCGTCCAGCGCGCCGGCGATCGCGGCCTGAACCGCGTCGATCTCACCCAGGCCGTCAACCGATTTCAGCTGACCCTTGGCATAGTAATAGCCGATGAGCGGGCTGGTCTTCTTGTAATATTCCATCAGCCGGGTGCGCAGGCTTTCCTCGTTATCGTCGGCGCGGTGCTTCATGTCCTGCGCGCCGCACTTGTCACAGGTGCCTTCCACCTTCTCCGGCTTCGTCGTGCGGTGATAGACCTCGCCGCAATTGCCGCAGGTGTATCGGCCGGTGATCCGGTCGACCAGCGCATCGTCATCCACCTGCATCTCGATCACGGCATCCAGCGTCTCACCGCATTCGGCCAAAAGCGCCGCCAGCGCGTCGGCCTGGGCCAGCGTGCGCGGGAACCCGTCGAAGATGAAGCCGCCCTGCTTGTCGCCTTCCAGCTTCTCGCGGATCAGGCCGATGACGATCTCGTCGGTGACAAGCTCACCGCGCGCCATGACCTCGGCAACCTTGTTGCCCATTTCCGTGCCGCTGTCCTTGGCTTCGCGGAGCATGTCGCCCGTCGAAAGCTGGATCATGTTGCGGGTTTCAACGAGATGCCGCGCCTGGGTGCCCTTGCCGGCCCCCGGCGGTCCAAGCAGGATGATGTTCATCGCCGTGCCGGTCCTTTCTTCTTGCGCCGCCGCCCCTTGCCGGACAGCTGCGATTTTTCGATCAAGCCCTCATACTGGTGCGCCAGAAGATGGCTTTGCACCTGTTGGATCGTATCCATGGTGACCGAGACGACGATCAGCACGGATGTGCCGCCGAAATAGAACGGGATCGCCAGCTGGCTGCGCAGGATTTCCGGCAGCAGGCACACGGCGGCAAGGTAACCCGCGCCCAGCACGAGGATACGGTTGACGACATATTCCAGGTACTCGGCCGTCTTCTTGCCCGGGCGGATACCGGGGACAAAACCGTTCTGGTTCTTCAGGTTGTCTGCCACCTCGTCAGGTTTGAAGCTGACGTTGAAGGTGTAGAAATAGGCGAAGAACACGATCATCGCGACGAAGAACGCAAGGTAGAGCGGCTGACCGGGGCCGAAATAGGCCAGCAGCGTCGACATGATCGGGCCGGTCTGGTTGCCGCTGAAGGTGCTGATCGTCGTCGGCAGCAGCAGAAGCGAGCTGGCAAAGATCGCCGGGATCACGCCCGACGGGTTGACCTTGACGGGCAGGTGCGAACTGCCGCCGTCATAGACCTTCATGCCGACCTGGCGGCGCGGGTACTGGATATGAATCTTTCTCAGCGCGCGTTCCATGAAGACAACGAAGGCGATCACCGCCACCACCATGATCATCACGCCGATGATGACAGCCGGGCTCAGCGCGCCCGAACGGCCCTGGCTGAAGAACTGGGCCAGCGCGGCCGGAATCTCGGCGATGATGCCGACGAAGATGATCAGCGAAATACCGTTGCCCACGCCGCGCGCGGTGATCTGTTCGCCCAGCCACATCAGGAACATCGTGCCCCCGACCAGCGTGATCACCGTCGAGGACTGGAAGAACAGGCCCGGATCGGTCGCGAGATCACCGGCTTCCAGGCTTTTCGCAAGGCCATAGGCCTGCAGCGTGGCCAGGAACACCGTGCCGTAACGGGTATACTGGTTGATCTTCTTGCGGCCCTGTTCGCCCTCTTTTTTCAGCTGTTCCAGCGCAGGCACCATGGATGTCAGCAGCTGAACGATGATCGAGGCCGAGATATAAGGCATGATGCCAAGGGCAAAAATACCCATCCGCCCCAGCGCGCCGCCGGTGAACATGGTCAGGATCCCGCCCAGGCCGGCCGCCGCACCTTCCATGAAGTCGCGCAGCGCCTGCCCGTCGATTCCGGGGACCGGAATGAAGGTGCCCAGCCGATAGACGATCAGCAGGCCCAGCGTGAACAGGATGCGGTTGCGAAGGTCGGTTGCTTTCCCGAGTGCCGCCCAGCTCGTGTTGGCGGCCATTTGTTCTGCGGCAGATACCATGCGCGGTCTCTTTCATGCATGCGCCGCCGGGGCGGTTTTCCCGGCCCGGCGGCGCTGAATTGGAAAACTTGAGGTTATCTAAGCCCCGGATGCTCCGGGGACAACCTCTTATTCGGCCGCCTGCGCCGAAGTGACCGTCAGTTTACCGCCGGCTTTCTCGACGGCTTCGACAGCCGCTTTCGATGCGCCGGTCACCTCGAGCGTCAGCTTGGCCGACACGTCGCCCTTGGCCAGGACGCGGATACCGTCCAGCTTGCGGCGCACAACGCCCGATTCCACCAGCACGTCCTCGGTGATGGCTTTCTTGGCGTCCAGCTTCTTGGCGTCGACGAATTTCTGGATGAGCCCGAGGTTCACAACCGCGAATTTCTTGCGGTTCGGCTTGTTAAAGCCACGCTTGGGCAGGCGTTGATAGAGCGGCATCTGGCCGCCTTCGTAGCCGGCAATGGCCACGCCCGAACGCGATTTCTGGCCTTTGATACCACGGCCACCGGTCTTGCCCATGCCCGAGCCCGGGCCACGGCCGACGCGCTTGCGTTTCTTGGTTGCGCCGTCGTTGTCGCGCAGTTCATGCAGTTTCATGTCGCTTCTCCTTTGCCGGATGTGGCCCCCGAAGCGTGATGGGCCAACCACGGCGTTTCTTGTTTTTTCCGAGTCGGGCCGTCTCCGGCCACCCGCGGGCGTATAGACGCAACACCCGCGCGATGCAAGCGCGCTGTTGGCCGCCGCCCGGCCTGTCACACGTCCCGGCGCGCGCCGGCGCCCCTCCGCCCCGCAAAGGCGCTAATTTCGCGTGTTTTCGCCAATTGCCCCACTCTTGCCACACGGTTTCCCAATTCTTAACCCGCCGACTTTATATCCTCGCTCCAATCGCACGAGGGACATATGCTCAGACTTGCAGCCTTTGTTTTCGGGATCATGCTGATGGCTCTGCCCGCAGCCGCGCAAAAGGCGGGGGTCGGCGCTTGGGAAAACCCCGCCAAGACGACACTCGAGTGGATCGAGGATCAGCCGGGGCTGTCCTGGTACTACAACTGGCGACCCGATCAGATGTGGCACCGCGGCGGCACCTCGCGCACCGTCGAATTCGTGCCGATGATCCATTCCGCCAGGGACGTGAACAAACGTATCGTGTCCAACCGCAGGGTCCGTCACCTGCTGGCCTTCAACGAACCCGATCAGAAAACCGGCGCGCACCAGGCGGGCCTGTCCGTGGCCGAGGCCATCGCGCTCTGGCCCAGGCTCGAAGCGCGCGGCCTGCGGCTCGGCAGCCCGGCGACCACGCAGGAGCAGACCCTCGGCGCCAATTCATGGCAGCGCCGCTTCATGACCGAGGCCGAACGCCGCGGCCTGCGGGTCGATTTCATGGCGGTGCACTACTATTCCACCAATGGCGACGTGAACGCCTTCCGCCGCTGGCTCGAAGCCGTGCACCGCGAATACCGCCGCCCGATCTGGGTGACCGAGTTCGCCCTGATCGACTGGAAGCGCCCGGGTAAGGTCACCTATGCCCAGAACGCGCGCTTCGCGCAGGAGGCCATCCTGATGATGGAACGTCTTCCTTTCGTGGAACGCCACGCCTGGTTCGCCGCCAATCCCTATCCCTGGAAGGGCGGCACACCGAAAATCAACCTCGTAGACAGCAACCTTGCGCCGACACCGGTGGGCGTCGCGTTCAACGACGTGGTGCGCCGCGTCAGCGCCCGCGGCCTCGCCAGCCTCTCGGAGTAAGCCACCGACCTGCCCAAAAAGAAAAACGCCCCCGGCAGACAAGGCCGGGGGCGTTTTCACTGGTCTCTTGCGCCTGGCGTCTCAGCCGCGCAGACCGCCCGTTTCGCGCAGGTACTCGGTCCAGCAGGGGACCGGCTTGGCCGAAACGATGGCCTTGACGGCGCGCGCCACGGCGCGGGCGGGGAAAGTGACGAATGTCATGGATGTGAAACCTTCTGTTCGTGCCTTGGATTTGGCCACGGGATACGGCCCCGGCAGAGATTTCACCAGCACGGGTTTCGCAGTCTCGCCATGCGCCGGGCGCATAGCTGCACGAATCCACCCTTAAAAGAAAAGGCCCCCGGCTCTCACCAGGGGCGCTTCTATTGTCGCAGGATGCGCGATTATGCGCACCGCAGGGCTGTTCAGCCGCGCTCTTCGATGATCTCGACCAGATGCGGGATCTTGGCGATCATGCCGCGCACCGAGGGGGTATCCTCAAGCTCACGGGTCTTGTGCATCTTGTTGAGGCCGAGGCCCACCAGCGTTGCACGCTGTTTGGCCGGGCGGCGGATCGGGCTGCCGATCTGTTTGACGACGATGGTTTTTGCCATGGGTCCGTCTCCTTACGCTTCCGCTTCCGCGGGGGCTTCATCCTTTTTCAGGATGTCGGCCACCTTCTTGCCGCGGCGCTGGGCCACCATGCGCGGGCTCGATTCCTTCTGCAGCCCGTCAATCGTGGCGCGGATCATGTTATAGGGGTTCTGCGATCCGATCGATTTCGAAACCACGTCCTTGATGCCCAGCATCTCGAACACGGCCCGCATCGGACCACCGGCGATGATCCCGGTTCCTTCCGGGGCGGTGCGCATCACCACCTTGCCGGCCCCATGACGGCCTTCGATGTCGTGGTGCAGCGTGCGGCCTTCGCGCAGCGGCACGCGGATCATCTGGCGCTTGGCCTGCTCGGTCGCCTTGCGGATCGCCTCGGGCACCTCTTTGGCCTTGCCCTTGCCGAAACCGACACGGCCTTTCTGATCGCCGACAACCACCAGCGCGGCAAAGCCAAAGCGTTTACCACCTTTCACGGTTTTCGACACACGGTTGATCGCCACCAGGCGATCTGCGAATTCCGGGGCTTCGTCGCGATCGCGGCCGCGTCCCCGTTGTTGACCTTCTCTTGCCATCAGGCATTCCTTTCAAGGTTGGCGCTCTGGCCTTGGTTCGTATCAATCCAGGTGGGCGCGGCATGCGCCCCCGGATCATCGGGACCGCGACCAGCGCCGCGGCCCACAGGGTCTTAGATCTTCAGCCCGCCTTCGCGTGCGGCGTCGGCCAGGGCCTTCACCTTGCCGTGGTAGAGGAACCCGCCACGGTCGAAATAGGCCTCTTCGACGCCCGCTTTCTTGGCGCGCTCGGCAATCGCGGCGCCCACCTTGGCGGCAGCTTCCACGTTGTTCTTGCCAATGATGCCAAGATCTTTCTCGAGCGACGAGGCGGCGGCCACGGTGCGGCCGTTCACATCGTCGATCAGCTGCACGCTGATGTTCTTGTTCGAACGGTGCACAGACAGGCGCATCTTGCCGCTGTTGACCTTGCGAAGTTTGTTCCGGACGCGCAGGCGGCGTTTCAGGAACAGTTGTCGTTTGCTGTTTGCCATCTGTCCGGTCCTTACTTCTTCTTGCCTTCCTTGCGGAAGATGTACTCGTCTTTGTACTTGATGCCTTTGCCTTTGTAGGGCTCGGGCTCACGCCATTCGCGGATATTGGCCGCGACCTGGCCGACGAGTTGTGCGTTGGTGCCTTCCACGACGATCTCGGTCTGCTTGGGGCAGGTGACGGTCACGCCAGCGGGAACCTGGAAATCCACGTCGTGGCTGTAGCCGAGGTTCAGCTTCAGGACATTGCCCTGCACCTGCGCCCGGTAACCAACACCGTTGATCTCAAGCTCTTTCTTGAAGCCCTCGGTGCAACCCTGGACCATGTTGGCCACCATCGTGCGGCTCATGCCCCACTGCTGGCGCGCGCGCTTGGACTTGCCGCGCGGGGTCACCACGATGGCATTGTCTTCCTGCGCGATGGTCACGTCATCGGTCGCGGTGAAGGATTGGGTATCCTTCGGGCCCTTGATTTCGATGGTCTGGCCGGAGATCGTGGCGGTGACGCCCGACGGCAGCTCGACCGGTTTTTTGCCAATACGAGACATTGTCGCTCTCCTTAGAAGACCGTGCAGATCACTTCGCCGCCAACATTCTGGCTGCGAGCGTTCGCATCCGACATCACGCCCTTGGGCGTGCTGACAATCGACACGCCCAGGCCCTGACGAACCTGCGGAATGTCCTTGACGCCCATGTAAACGCGGCGGCCGGGTTTCGAAACCCGCTTGAGCTCGCGAATGACGGGGGTGCCATCAAAGTATTTCAGGCTGATTTCGAGGGTCGGGTGACCATCTGTATCAGTGCCTTTTTCATAGCCGCGGATGTAACCTTCGTCGGCCAGAACATCCAGGACCCAGCCGCGCAGCTTCGACGCCGGCGTCGACACGGTCGACTTGCCGCGCATCTGGGCGTTGCGGATACGGGTGAGCATATCGCCGATAGGATCGTTCATCTCACTCTCTCCTTACCAGCTCGATTTCACCATGCCGGGGATCTGCCCTGCAGACCCCAGCTCGCGCAGCGCGATCCGGCTGACCTTGAGCTTACGATAGTAAGCATGCGGACGCCCGGTGAGCTGGCAGCGGTTGTGAAGACGGGTCGCCGAGCTGTTGCGCGGCAGTTTGGCAAGCTTCAGGGACGCGCGGAAACGCTCTTCCATCGGCTTCGACTCGTCGTTGATGATATCCTTGAGCGCGGCACGCTTGGCGGCGTATTTCTCGACCAGGCGTTGACGCTTTTTCTCGCGCTCGATCATGGATTTTTTAGCCATATCAATCTCCTCCCGCGGATCAGCTGTTGAAGGGCATGTTGAAATGCTTCAACAGCGCCTTGGCTTCCGCGTCGGTTTTCGCGGTGGTGGCAATCACGATGTCCATGCCCCAGACTTCGTCGACCTTGTCATAGTCGATTTCCGGGAACACGATGTGCTCTTTCAGGCCCATGGCATAGTTGCCACGGCCGTCAAAGCTGGTGCCCGGCACGCCGCGGAAGTCGCGGATACGGGGCATTGCGATGGTGATCAGCCGGTCGAGGAATTCGTACATCCGGTCGCCGCGCAGCGTGACCTTGGCGCCCATCGGCATGCCTTCACGCACGCGGAAACCCGCGATCGAGTTCTTCGCGTTGGTCTGGATCGCCTGCTGGCCGGCGATGGTGCTCAGGTCCTCGACGGCCGACTTGGCCTTTTTCGAGTCCTTCACCGCGGCGCGGCCGCAGCCGATGTTCAGCACGATCTTGTCCAGCCGCGGGATCATCATGTCATTCGAATAGCCGAACTCTTCTTTCAGAGCGGCGCGAATGCTGTCCTTGTAGGCGGCTTTCAGACGCGGGGTATAGGTTGCAGCATCAAGCATCGATCACGTCCCCCGTGGTCTTGGCGTAACGCACCTTCTTGTCGCCTTCCATCTTGAAGCCGACGCGGGTGGGTTTGCCGTTCTTGTCGACGATCGCCAGATTCGACAGATCCATCGGCATCGCCTTGGGCATGCGGCCGCCCTGGCTCGTTTGGGTCTGGCGCTGGTGGCGGATCGCCACGTTCACACCGTCGACCACGGCCTTGCCGGCCTTCGGATCAACCGACGAAATGGTGCCCTGCTTGCCCTTGTCCTTGCCGGCCAGCACGACGACCTTGTCGCCCTTTTTCAGTTTCGCAGCCATCTTACAGCACCTCCGGAGCGAGCGAGATGATCTTCATGAAGTTCTTCGCGCGCAGCTCGCGAACCACCGGCCCGAAGATACGGGTGCCGATCGGCTCGTTGTTGTTGTTGAGGATGACAGCGGCGTTGCGGTCAAAGCGGATCGCGGTGCCGTCTTCACGGCGCACTTCCTTGGCGGTGCGCACGACAACGGCTTTGCGCACGTCGCCTTTCTTCACGCGGCCGCGCGGGATGGCTTCCTTGACCGACACCACGATGATGTCGCCCACCGACGCATATTTGCGCTTGGAACCACCCAGGACCTTGATGCACTGAACCCGGCGTGCGCCGGAGTTGTCAGCAACATCCAGATTGGTCTGCATCTGGATCATATGGTTTCTCCCGACCTTTGGGGTAACGACCCCAGGGTTTCGCTCAAACCGAAAGGTTCTTTTGGCTTACGCCTCCAGAACCTCCCAGCGTTTCGTTTTGGATTTCGGGGCGCATTCGATGATGCGGACCTGATCTCCCACCTTGTAGGTGTTCTTCTCATCGTGAGCCCGGTATTTTTTGGACTTACGGATGGTTTTCTTCAGAACCGGGTGCGTGAAGCGGCGTTCGACGCTCACGGTGACGGTCTGGTCATTGGCGTCCGAGGTGACGGTGCCTTGAAGGATACGCTTGGGCATGTTTCAGGCTCCTCTTACTCGGTCGCAGCCGCGGCAGCGGCTTTTTCGTTCAGGATGGTCTTCACGCGGGCGGCGTCACGCTTGACGCTGCGCATGCGCGCGGTGTTCTCCAGCTGCCCGGTGGCTTGCTGGAACCGCAGGTTGAAGCTTTCTTTCTTCAGGTTGGCCAGGTCTTCTTTCAACTGGTCAACCGACTTCTCACGAAGTTCGCTGGCTTTCATGGCCGTCTTCCTTTTCAACATCACCGGGGCGCCCCAATGGTCACGCCGAATCCGGTGGAGTTCATAGTGAAGGCTGCGCAATACACGGGGTGCTCGCATATGGCAACCCCTTTCCGCCGCTTTCTTGCACGCCAGGAACGCGGCCGCGCGGCCGCGCCCCGCCCCGCCGCGCGGCGGGGCCTGCCGCCGACGGCGAAAACCCCCCTCGCCAGCCGTTCCGACCTGCGCTATCACGTCCGCATGGCACAGATCAAATCCCTTTTCGTCACCCGTCTCTACCGCGCGGCCCTGTCCGAGCTTGGCCCAGCGATCGACACAGATGAGCTTGAAGCCTCCTGCTTCTCGATCGCCGAGGATGACGAGGCCGGACAGGCCTGGTGCGAAGAGAACGGCTATCCGGGCTATACCTCCTATGCCTCGCTTACCGACCTGCCCTGGCGCTTCCCGGTTTTCGCCGACCTGAAAGAAGCGCTCGACCTGCATGTCGCCGCCTTCGCGCAGGATCTGGAGTTCGATCTCGGCGACGGCAAGCTCGAGCTCGAGGATCTCTGGATCAACATCCTGCCCGAGGGCGGCACGCATTCCTCGCACCTGCATCCGCATTCGGTGATCTCGGGCACCACTTACGTGTCGATGCCCGATGGCGCCTCGGCGCTGAAGCTCGAAGATCCGCGCTCGGCCCGGATGATGGCCGCCCCCGCGCGCCGGAAGGACGCCCGCGAAGAGCTGCAGACCTTCATCTATGTCAAACCGCAGGTGGGCGACGTTCTGCTGTGGGAATCCTGGCTGCGCCACGAGGTGCCGATGAACATGGCAGAGGATGAACGGGTTTCGGTGAGCTTCAACTACAAGTGGGTTTGAGAACCCACGGCAGAAACGCCGGGCGGGGCATCTGATCTGGCTCGGAAAATCGAAAACCCCCGCGCGATCTCTCGCACGGGGGTTTCTTTTCTCACCTTGGCCAAAACACGCTGCGCGTTTTCGACCTTGGCGCGGCCCGGACGATTTTTCGCAGAAAAATCGCCTACACCGCGCTGTCCACGTGGATTGGTTTTACCAATCCTCGCGGACGACGATGCGGGTCTTGATCGGCAGTTTCATTGCCGCCAGACGCAGGGCCTCGCGTGCCACTTCGTCGTCGACACCGTCGATCTCGAACATCACGCGGCCGGGCTTGACCTTGCAGGCCCAGAAATCGACCGAACCCTTACCTTTACCCATCCGAACCTCGGTGGGTTTCGAGGTCACCGGCGTATCCGGGAAGATCCGGATCCAGACGCGGCCCTGACGTTTCATGTGACGCGTCATGGCACGACGGGCGGCCTCGATCTGGCGCGCGGTGACGCGCTCGGGCTGGGTGGCCTTCAGGCCGTAGGAGCCAAAGTTCAGATCCGACCCGCCCTTGGCGAGGCCCTTGATCCGGCCCTTGTGCATCTTGCGGAATTTTGTGCGCTTGGGTTGAAGCATCTCAATTCCTCCTTAGCGGCGGCCACCGGCGCCACGCGGGGCCGGACCGTCCTGGATTTCCTGCGCACGGCGGTCACGCGCCTGCGGATCGTGCTCCATGATCTCACCTTTGAAGATCCAGACCTTGATCCCGATGATCCCGTAGGGAGTCATCGCTTCGGCATGTGCGTAATCGATGTCGGCACGCAGGGTGTGAAGCGGCACGCGGCCTTCGCGGTACCATTCGGTGCGGGCGATCTCGGCGCCGCCCAAGCGGCCTGCCACGTTCACCCGGATGCCCAGGGCACCCATCCGCATGGCGTTCTGCACGGACCGTTTCATCGCGCGGCGGAAGCTGACCCGGCGCTCCAGCTGCTGGGCGATGCTTTCCGCCACCAGCTGCGCGTCAAGCTCGGGCTTGCGCACTTCGACGATGTTGAGGTGCAGTTCGCTGTCGGTCATCGCGGCCAGTTTCTTGCGCAGAACTTCGATGTCCGCGCCTTTCTTGCCGATGATGACACCGGGGCGGGCCGTGTGGATCGTCACCCGGCACTTCTTGTGCGGGCGTTCGATGATCACGCGGGCCACGCCGGCCTGCTTGCACTCTTCCTTGATGAACTCGCGGATCTTGATGTCTTCCAGAAGAAGATCACCGTAATCCTTGGTGTTCGCGAACCAGCGGCTGTCCCAGGTGCGGTTGACCTGAAGGCGCATGCCGATCGGATTGACTTTCTGACCCATTAGGCTTGCTCCTCAACTTGACGCACCTTGATGGTGAGTTCCGAGAACGGCTTGATGATGCGGCCGAAACGGCCACGGGCGCGCGGACGGCCGCGCTTCATCACCAGGTTCTTGCCCACATAGGCTTCGGCGACGATCAGCTCGTCCACGTCCAGCCCGTGGTTGTTCTCGGCGTTGGCGATGGCCGACTGAAGGCATTTCTTCACGTCTTCCGCGATCCGCTTCTTCGAGAAGGTCAGGTCCGTCAGGGCCTTGTCCACCTTCTTGCCACGGATCATGGCGGCCACCAGGTTCAGTTTCTGCGGGCTTGTGCGAAGCATGCGGGTTTTCGCCATTGCTTCGTTTTCGGCCACGCGGCGGGGGTTCTTTGCCTTGCCCATGGTCTTACTTCCGCTTCGCTTTCTTGTCGGCGGCGTGACCATAGTAGGTCCGCGTCGGCGAATATTCACCGAACTTCTGGCCGATCATGTCTTCGGTCACGTTGACCGGGATGTGCTTCTGGCCGTTGTACACGCCAAACGTCAGGCCCACGAACTGGGGCAGGATCGTCGAGCGGCGCGACCAGATCTTGATGACTTCGTTGCGGCCCGACTCGCGCGCTGCTTCGGCCTTTTTCAGGACGTAAGCATCGACGAAGGGCCCTTTCCAAACAGAGCGAGACATATGTTAACGCCCCTTCTTCTTGGCGTGGCGCGAGCGGATGATCAGCTTTTGCGACGCTTTGTTCTTGTTGCGGGTGCGTGCACCCTTCGTGGGCTTGCCCCAGGGCGTCACCGGGTGACGACCACCCGAGGTCCGGCCCTCACCACCGCCGTGGGGGTGATCGATCGGGTTCATGACGACGCCGCGAACGCTCGGACGCTTGCCCTTGTGGCGCATCCGGCCGGCCTTGCCCATGTTCTGGTTCGAGTTGTCGGGGTTCGACACCGCACCAACGGTCGCCATGCATTCCTGGCGCACCATGCGCAACTCGCCCGAGCTCAGGCGGATCTGGGCATAGCCACCGTCACGGCCGACGAACTGGGCATAGGTGCCCGCGGCGCGTGCGATCTGGCCACCCTTGCCGGGCTTCAGCTCGATGTTGTGCACGATGGTACCGATCGGCAGGCCCGAGAACGGCATCGCGTTGCCCGGCTTGATGTCGGCTTTCTGGCTCGAAACCACCTTGTCACCCACAGCCAGACGCTGCGGTGCCAGGATATAGGCCTGTTCGCCATCTTCGTATTTGATCAGCGCGATGAAGGCGGTCCGGTTCGGATCGTATTCGATCCGCTCGACGGTCGCGGCCACATCGAACTTGTTGCGTTTGAAATCGACGATCCGGTAAAGGCGTTTCGCCCCACCCCCGCGACGACGCGAGGTAATCCGCCCGGTGTTGTTCCGGCCGCCCGACTTGGTCAGACCCTCGGTGAGGGATTTGACCGGACGCCCTTTATACAGCTCCGAACGGTCGATCAGCACCAGCCCGCGCTGGCCCGGCGTCGTCGGCTTGTACGACTTGAGTGCCATGCTTTCTGTCTTCCGTTTAGCAAACGAGGAGGCGCTCGCGCTCTCCCCTATGTGATAGCCCCCCGTAGGTGGCCTTGATGATAGGGCCCCGAAGGTCCCCGACTGCAAAAATCACAGGCCCCGGAACGAATCCGAGGCCGTGCGACTGGCGTCGTATAGCGGGGTTGGAGGTGGGTGTCTATAGGCAGGCGGCACAAATTCCTCCTCCGCCTGCCCAGGCCGCGCATCGCCGACCCGCGGGGTGGCGACACACCGCATCAGCAACGCACTTTATCCCCGCCAAGAGCTTCCAGCTTCGCTGTCTCGCCTGCGCTCCCCAAATCGCCGCCCCGGGGGGGCGGGCCGGCGAGGCGCGGCGGCCTGCGGCCGCTGTTTCGCGCAAACGGGCGACTATATCGGAAGACGAGAAACCCCGGCTACTTTCGCAGCCGGGGTTCAATCACATTTCACCTTAGGGCAGGCTTCAGCCCGCCAACCCGATCAAAGACCGGTGGTCACGTCGATCGTGTTGCCTTCTTCCAGCGTGACATAGGCCTTCTTCACATCCTTCCGCTTGCCCTGCTGGCCGCGGAAACGCTTGACCTTGCCCTTGGTGATGGTCGTGTTCACGGCCTTCACCTTCACACCAAAGAGCGCCTCGACGGCCTCCTTGATCTGCGGCTTGGTGCTGTCCATCGCCACTTCGAAGACAACGGCGTTCGCTTCCGACGCCATGGTCGCCTTCTCGGTGATGATCGGCTTGCGGATCACGTCGTAATGTTGTGCGGTCGCGCTCATTTCAGACGAGCCTCCAGTGCTTCGACACCCGCCTTGGTGAGCACCAGCGTGTCACGGCGGAGGATGTCATAGACGTTTGCGCCCATCGACGGCAGCACATCGAGACCCTCGATGTTGCGGGCGGCACGGGCGAAGCTTTCGTTCACCTCGGTCCCGTCGATGATCAGGGCGCGCTTCCAGCCCAGGTTCTTCACCTGCTTGGCCAGGGCGGCGGTCTTGCCATCCGACTCGGCGGCGTCGATGATCACCAGTTCACCGGCTTTCATCTTGGCCGACAGCGCGTGGCGCAGGCCCAGCTTGCGGAATTTCTTCGGCAGGTCATGGGCGTGGCTGCGGGGCGTCGGGCCCTTGTAGATGCCACCCTTGCGGAAGATCGGCGCGTTGCGGTCGCCGTGGCGTGCGCCGCCGGTGCCCTTCTGGCGATAGATCTTCTTGGTCGAGTAGCTGGTCTCCGACCGGGTCTTCACCTTGTGCGTGCCCTGTTGCGCCTTGTTGCGCTGCCAGCGCACGACGCGGTGCAGGATGTCCGCGCGCGGTTCCAGGCCGAAGATGTCTTCGCCCAGATCGACCGAGCCGGCTTTCTTGCCGTCCAGTTTGATCACGTCGAGTTTCATTCTTCGCCTTCCTTCTTCTCGGCCGCGATTTCGGCCTCGGCCTGTTTCAGGGCCTCGGCTTCCTGCGCGGCTTGTTCTGCGGCGGCAGCCTCTTCGGCGGCCTTGGCTTCCGCTTCCGCGGCAGCTGCGGCTTCCTCGGCGGCTTTCGCGGCTTCCTCGGCGGCCGATTTCAGGGCGGCGGGCAGGATCGCGTTTTCAGGGAACGGTTTTTTCACCGCGTCCTTGATCGTCACCCAGCCCCCTTTCGAGCCCGGAACCGAACCCTTGACCATGATCAGGCCACGGTCGGCATCGGTTCTGACCACCTGCAGGTTCTGCGTGGTCACGCGGGCAGCACCCATGTGACCGGCCATTTTCTTGCCCTTGAACACGCGGCCCGGATCCTGACACTGACCGGTCGAACCGTGCGAACGGTGGCTGATCGACACACCGTGCGAGGCGCGCAGACCACCGAAGTTGTGGCGTTTCATGGCACCGGCAAACCCTTTACCGATCGAGGTGCCCGAGACGTCCACGAACTGACCTTCGAAGTAATGGTCAGCAGTGATCTCTTCACCCACGGCGATCAGGTTCTCGGGCGCGACGCGGAACTCGGCCAGCTTGCGCTTGGGCGCAATCTTGGCGGCCGAAAAGTGCCCGCGCATGGCTTTCGAGGTCCGTTTGGCCTTGGCCGAACCGGCACCCAGTTGAACAGCGGTATAGCCGTCTTTGTCGGCGGTCCGCTGGGCGATGACCTGCAGGCCGTCCAGTTGAAGAACGGTCACGGGGATCTGCTTGCCGTCTTCCATGAACAGACGGGTCATGCCCACTTTCTTGGCGATAACACCAGAGCGCAACATATCTACTGCCCTCCCTTAGACCGAAATCTGCACGTCGACGCCGGCCGCGAGGTCGAGCTTCATCAGCGCGTCCACGGTTTGCGGGGTCGGATCGACGATGTCGAGAAGACGCTTGTGCGTACGGATCTCGAACTGGTCGCGGGATTTCTTGTTCACGTGGGGGCCACGCAGAACGGTGAACTTCTCGATCTTGTTCGGCAGCGGGATCGGGCCACGCACCTGGGCGCCCGTCCGCTTGGCCGTATTGACGATCTCCTGCGTGCTGGCATCCAGAACGCGGTAGTCAAAGGCCTTCAGCCGAATGCGAATATTTTGGCTTTGCATTTATTTAGCCTTTCGCGGCGTTGGAGTTGATAGGAGGAAGGCCGGACCACCCGGCCCCCCTCGTCGAACCCTTGGGTTTGTTTCTTACTCGATGATTTTCGACACGACGCCGGCGCCGACGGTGCGGCCGCCTTCGCGGATGGCAAAGCGCAGGCCGTCTTCCATCGCGATCGGGGCGATCAGCTCGACCTCGAACTTCAGGTTGTCGCCCGGCATCACCATCTCCGTGCCGGCCGGCAGCGTCACCGTGCCGGTCACGTCCGTCGTGCGGAAGTAGAACTGCGGACGGTAGTTGGCGAAGAACGGCGTGTGACGGCCACCCTCTTCCTTGGTCAGGATATAGGCTTCGGCTTCGAACTTGGTGTGCGGGGTCACCGAGCCGGGCTTGCAGAGAACCTGGCCACGCTCGACGCCCTCACGGTCGACACCGCGCAGCAGTGCGCCGATGTTGTCGCCGGCTTCGCCGCGGTCCAGCAGCTTGCGGAACATTTCAACGCCCGTGCAGGTGGTTTTCGTGGTGTCGCGGATGCCGACGATCTCGATCTCGTCGCCCACGTTGATCACGCCACGCTCGACCCGGCCGGTCACAACCGTGCCGCGGCCCGAGATCGAGAACACGTCTTCGATCGGCATCAGGAACGGCTGGTCCACGGCGCGCTCGGGCGTCGGGATGTAGCTGTCGACGGCTTCCATCAGTTCCTTGATCGAGTTCTCGCCGATTTCCGGATCACGGCCTTCCAGAGCGGCCAGCGCCGAGCCCTTGATGATCGGGATATCGTCGCCCGGGTAGTCGTACGAGCTCAGCAGCTCGCGGATTTCCATTTCCACCAGTTCCAGCAGCTCTTCGTCGTCAACCTGGTCGACCTTGTTCATGTAGACCACGAAGGCCGGGATGCCGACCTGGCGGCCCAGCAGGATGTGCTCGCGCGTCTGCGGCATCGGGCCGTCCGCGGCCGAACACACCAGGATCGCGCCGTCCATCTGCGCCGCACCGGTGATCATGTTCTTCACATAGTCGGCGTGGCCGGGGCAGTCGACGTGGGCATAGTGGCGGTTCTCGGTCTCGTATTCCACGTGCGCGGTCGAGATCGTGATCCCACGGGCCTTCTCTTCCGGCGCGCCGTCGATCTGGTCGTAGGCCTTGAAGTCACCGAAATACTTCGTGATCGCAGCCGTCAGCGTCGTCTTGCCGTGGTCAACGTGACCAACAGTCCCGATGTTCACGTGCGGTTTCGTGCGTTCAAACTTTTCCTTTGCCATGGTCTTGGCTCCTTTTTTCTTATGCGGATGGTGGGGTGAAACCCCACCCTACGGTGGTGGGTAGGGCGGACCCGTGGCCCGCCACCCGGCTTATGCGTATTTCGCCTGGATCTCGTCGCTGATGTTCTGCGGAACCGGATCGTAGTGGTCGAACTGCATCGTGAACTGCGCACGGCCCGAGGACATCGAACGCAGCGTGTTGATGTAGCCGAACATGTTCGCGAGCGGCACGAAGGCGTTGATCGCAACGGCGTTGCCGCGCGGTTCCTGCCCAGACACCTGGCCACGACGGCTGGTCAGGTCACCGATGATACCACCGGTATATTCTTCCGGCGTGATCACCTCGACCTTCATCATCGGCTCGAGCAGCTTGGCGCCGGCCTTGCGGAGACCTTCGCGCATGCACATCCGCGACGCGATTTCGAACGCCAGAACGCTCGAGTCCACATCGTGGAACTTGCCGTCGACCAGGGCGACCTTGAAGTCGATCACCGGGAAGCCGGCAAGAGGACCGCTGTCCATGACCGACTGGATGCCTTTTTCCACACCCGGGACGTATTCCTTGGGCACGGCACCGCCGACGATGCGGCTCTCGAACGAGTAACCCTCGCCCGGTTCTGTCGGCGAGATGATCAGCTTCACCTCGGCGAACTGGCCGGAGCCACCCGACTGTTTCTTGTGGGTGTAGGTATGCTCGATCTCGTGACCGATGGTCTCGCGATAGGCAACCTGCGGCGCACCGATATTGGCTTCGACCTTGAATTCGCGCTTCAGGCGGTCAACCAGGATGTCGAGGTGCAGTTCGCCCATGCCTTTCATGATCGTCTGACCCGACTCGAGGTCGGTTTCGACGCGGAAGGACGGGTCCTCGGCGGCCAGACGGGCCAGACCCTGAGACATCTTCTCCTGGTCGTTCTTCGTCTTGGGTTCCACCGCGATCTCGATCACCGGATCGGGGAAGGTCATGGTTTCCAGAACCACCGGGTCCTTCTCGGCGCACAGCGTATCACCGGTCGTGGTGTCCTTCAGACCGGCCAGCGCGATGATGTCGCCGGCAAACGCTTCCTCGATTTCCTCGCGGTTGTTCGAGTGCATCATCATCATCCGGCCAACGCGCTCTTTCTTGCCCTTGGTCGAGTTCAGCATCGTGTCGCCCTTCTTCAGGACGCCCGAGTAGATGCGGGTGAAGGTCAGCGAGCCGACGAACGGGTCGTTCATGATCTTGAACGCCAGGGCCGAGAACGGCATGTCGTCGTCGGCACGGCGGGCAATGTTGCGCTCTTCGTTTTCGTCGCCGGGTTTGAAGCCCATGTAATCAACCACGTCGAGCGGGCTCGGCAGGTAGTCGATCACGGCGTTGAGCAGCGGCTGAACACCCTTGTTCTTGAAGGCCGAGCCCCCGAGAACCGGCACGAAAGTGAGCGACAGCGTGCCCTTGCGCAGCAGGGCGCGCAGGGTCGGCACGTCGGGCTCATTGCCTTCCAGGTATTCCATCATCGCGTCGTCGTCCATTTCGACGGCGTTCTCGATCATCTTGCCGCGCCATTCCTCGGCCATGTCCTTCAGGCTGTCGCGGATCGGAGCCTTGACCCAGCTTGCGCCCAGGTCTTCGCCCTGCCACAGCCATTCTTCCATGGTGACCAGGTCGATCAGGCCTTCCAGCTCGTTCTCGGCACCGATCGGGATCCCGACGGGCACGGCGGTTGCGCCGGTGCGGTCCTCGATCATGCGAACGCAGTTGAAGAAGTCGGCACCGATCTTGTCCATCTTGTTGACGAACACGATGCGCGGCACCTTGTAGCGGTCGGCTTGGCGCCAGACGGTCTCGGTCTGGGGCTCGACACCAGCGTTGGCGTCCAGAACGGCAACGGCACCGTCGAGCACGGCCAGCGAGCGTTCAACCTCGATGGTGAAGTCAACGTGGCCGGGGGTGTCGATGATGTTCATCCGGTGCTTGGGGGTGTCCGGGGTCTGGCCGTCCTCGGTGCGCTCCCAGAAAGTGGTCGTCGCAGCCGAGGTGATGGTGATGCCGCGTTCCTGCTCCTGCTCCATCCAGTCCATCGTCGCGGCGCCGTCATGCACCTCGCCGATGTTGTGGGATTTGCCGGTGTAATACAGGATCCGTTCCGAGCAGGTGGTCTTGCCTGCGTCGATATGGGCCATGATGCCGAAGTTGCGGTAGCGGTCGAGCGGATAATCGCGTGCCATGGGTCTTTGCCTTTGAAAAGGTTACCAGCGGTAATGGCTGAACGCTTTGTTCGCGTCGGCCATCTTGTGGGTGTCTTCGCGCTTCTTCACAGCAGAACCGCGGGATTGCACAGCATCCAGCAGCTCGCCGGCGAGGCGTTCTTCCATCGTGTTTTCGTTGCGGGCGCGGGAGGCCGAGATCAGCCAACGGATCGCCAGCGCTTCGCGGCGCTCGGGGCGCACTTCGACGGGCACCTGGTAGGTGGCGCCACCAACCCGGCGCGAGCGAACCTCGACCGACGGCTTGATGTTGTCGAGCGCTTCGTGGAACACCTCGACCGGTGCGCGCTTGATCTTGTCCTCAACGCGATCCAGCGCGCCATAGACGATCTTTTCGGCGGCCGATTTCTTGCCGTCGAGCATGAGGTTGTTCATGAATTTCGTGAGCACCTTGTCGCCATATTTGGCGTCGGGCAGCACTTCGCGTTTTTCTGCGGCGTGACGACGGGACATCTTCTTCGTTCCTCTTACTTCGGACGCTTGGCGCCGTATTTCGAGCGGCGCTGCTTACGATCCTTGACGCCCTGGGTATCCAGAACACCGCGCAGGATGTGATAGCGCACACCGGGAAGGTCTTTCACACGGCCGCCACGGATCAGGACAACCGAGTGTTCCTGAAGGTTGTGGCTTTCGCCGGGGATGTAGCTGATCACCTCGTAACCATTGGTCAGGCGAACCTTGGCCACCTTCCGCATGGCCGAGTTCGGCTTCTTCGGCGTGGTGGTGTAAACGCGCGTGCAGACGCCGCGCTTTTGCGGGTTGCCCTCAAGGTGGAGGGACTTGGAGCGTTTCACTTTGGGCTGCCGCGGCTTGCGGATCAGCTGCTGGATCGTCGGCATTGGGTCACTTTCCCCGTTTTTCAACACATGTGCGGCATGGGTGTCCCCATGCGGGTTTCCAAATTCCTCGCGCTTCATGCGTCCATGAAACGCGCAAAAACCGCCTTCGTCCCCCAGTTTTCCAAGGACGACGCGGTGGGTTTCCAGAGGATCGGGGCGCTACCGCCCGGATCGTGTCCACTACAGTTCTGATTTCGGCACCGGGGAATGCCCCCTGTCCGGATGGGGGGCGTATAGGGGGAGTCGCGGACCTTGTCAACACATCGCTTGGACCTGCTGGACAGGACCGTCCGCATGGGACACGATGCCATCGAAACCAAGGCCACGCAAGGACGGACGCGCGACATGACACAAAGGCACGTGGTCGGCCTGTGCCGCTTCTCCTACCCCGCCGTCGGCGGCTTTCAGCGCATGCATGACAGCACCGAAGAGCGCGAGGCCTATCTCTATGCGCCCACGCGGATGGCCCAGCGTTTCGCCCATTTCGAGGCGCTCACCCTGCCCTCGGTCGCGGCGCAGAGCGATCCGGATTTCTCCTTCGTCGTGCTCATCGGCGACAGCCTGCCCGCGCCCTATCTCGACCGGCTGCGAGACATCACCGCGGATATCCCGCAGGTGCGGCTTTTCTCGCTGCCGCCCCGCCGGGCGCGCAGGGCCGCCCAGCACGCCATCGTTGCCGAGCTTGCCCGGCTGGGTGCGGACCGCGAAAGCATCCAGTTCCGGCTGGATGACGACGATGCCGTCGCCGTCGATTTCGTCGAACGCTGCCGCGCCCTCGCCGACCGGAGCGAAGCGCTGCGCGACGGCGTGCGCTGTTTCGGGATCGAGTTTCCCCGCGGCCTCACCGTCAGCCTCTCGCCCGGGGGCGTTCTGGCCGAGGAACTGACCGCCTCGTTCTGGGCCTGCGGCATGGCGATGGTGATCCGCGCAGGCGACGACAAGACCATCATGAACTTCCCGCATCACAAGATGCACCACACCGTGCCCATGCTGGTCGAGCCCCGCCCCGAGATGTTCATCCGCGCCAAGCATGACGACAACGACTCGGGCAAGCATTACCGCACCGGCGAACTGCGGCCCCTGACCGACGACCAGCGCAAACGCCTGAAATGGCGCTTCGCCCTGGACGAAGACCGGATCAGGCGGATCTTCTCCGCCGCAGCTGCCTCTCCCGGTAAAGCGTGAACAGCCCCATCGCCACCACGATCCCCGCCCCCGCCAGCGTGAGCGGCGCAGGCCAGTCGCCGAAGACCACGAACCCCAGCACCAGCGCCCAGATCAGCCCCGTGTAGCGGAACGGTGCAACAAACCCGATCTCGCCCACCCGCATCGTCGCGACCGAGGCCAGGTATCCACCCAGGATGAACCCCGCCGCCAGGACGATCAACCCCATGTGCCACGGCTCCAGCGCCACCCAGCCCTGCACGCCCGAGGCCACACCTGCCGCCGTGGCGATCACCACCGCCGTGACCAGCGCCACGGTGATCGACGGCACCGCCGCCGACAGCCGCCGCGCCGTCAGGTCGCGCAGCGTCACGAAGCAAACCGCCGCCAGCGCATAGAGCGAATAGACGCTGAACCCCTCGGCCCCCGGCCGCACGATCAGCATCACCCCGCCGAACCCCACGGCAATCGCCACCAGCCGGCGCCAGCCCAGCGGCTCGCCCAGGAACAGCGCCGCGGCCAGCGCCACGGTCAACGGCAGCGCCTGCAGGATCGCGGTGACATTGGCGATCGGCATGTGAAACAGCGCCGTCAGGAAAAAGAACGTCGCCCCGATCTCGGCCAGGCTGCGCAGCGCCACCAGCCCCCAGTCGCGCCGGGGCAGTGAAAACCGGATCGCGCCCATCTGCCGCCCGACGATCCAGATCAGCAGGCTGGTCAGGACACCGCGCAGGAAAATCGCCTGGAACAGAGGCACATCGCCGGCCAGCGCCTTCATGCACACGTCGTTGAACGTGAACGCCGCCATCGAGACCACCATCAGCCCCGCGCCCTTCAGGTTGTCCCGTGCATCCACCACCATCTCACAGAGCCTTCAACATGGCGGTATCAAAGCCGAAGCGCTGTTTAATCTGCGCGTCGATCCCGGCCGCTTTCATCTTGTGGGTGATCCCCTGCTTGGTCGGCTGGGACTTGTTGTCGGCATGGATCGTGCGCAGGAACACCGGTTCCGAGATGTCGGTGTAAAGGTTGTAATGCTGCCCCAGTGCCCGGTGATTGTAAAGGTAGGGTGTGCGCTCGTACCCCGCCGGAGCGAGCAGCGCCGTGCCCACCGACAGCGGCGCGCGTTCCACGCAATCGACGATCTCGTTTTCGCCCTCGCCCGCCATCTCGACATAGAACCCGCGATTGAAGGCGATCATGAACGGCTCGTCCCCATGCACCGCGCGCAGCCCCTGCCCGATCCGCTTCAGCCGCGCGATGTAATCGATGGCGAGCGCGTCGTCGTCATCCAGCCGGAACCACAGCTTGTGGCTCGCCCCGTCCAGCGGCACCGATTGATAAGCCGCCCGGGTGATCGGATAATGCCTGTCCGGCTCGGCGGCGAAGATCCCGATATTGTCATGCGGCGCCACCAGCGCCTCCAGCCGTTCGCGCGCCTCGCCCGGCAACTCGGTCGAGGTCAGGATGACCACCCGGAAATCGCTGTCACTCTGGCGGGCCAGCGACAGCAGGCAAAGTTTCTCGAATACCGAAAACCGCAGCGCCAGCCGCTCGGGCGAAAAGATGTGTTCGGCGATCTTGTCGACCGTGCCGAATCTCTCGGCATAATAGTCCAGCGTCAGAACCGAAAACCGGACAACGCCCACCACCGGTATCCTCTCGTCAATCGCCACGCCGCGCCTGTCCCTCTTCCGCATTTGCGCTCACATGACATGGCTTTGCCGGAAAAGGAAAGCCCCGGGGGCTCAGCTTCGCGACAGGATATACCACTCGCCGATATTCTCGCGCGTGATGTAGCCCACGAAATTTCCGGCCCTGTCCGAAACGGCCACCCCCGGCACATTGCCCTGGGCCATCGCATCCAGAACCGCGTCCATCGGCGCATCCAGTGTCACTTGCGGCACGTCGCGCTCCATCGCTGCCGCCACGTGTGCGGTGCGGCGCGCGTCCTCGCCCGCGGCCAGGATCACCGCCCGGGTCAGCATGCCCGCGAACCGCCTGTCCGGGCCGATCACCGGGAACTCGGCCTGTGTCGTGCGCAGCACCGCCTGCGCCGCCGTGTCCAGCGTATCGTCGGGGCGTAGCGCTTCGAAAGCCGTGATCATCGCATCGCGGGCCCGCGCCCCATGCGCCCGATCCCGCAGCGCCGCGTCCGAGCTTTCGGCGCCGGCGGCGAAAAAGATGAACACCGCGATCAGGATCAACAGCGGGCTACCGCCCGTCAGGCCCAGGAACCCGAACAAAAAGGCCATGATCTGCCCGACATGCGCCGCCACCTGCGTGGCGCGCACCCGGTCCATGAACATCGCCAGGGCCGCGCGAAACACCCGCCCGCCATCCATCGGAAAGGCCGGGATCAGGTTGAACGCCACCAGAAGAAGATTCACCGCCGCCACCCGCTCGACGAAACCCAGCCCCGGATCTTCCAGCGATTGCAGCGCGTTCAGCGACACCTGCGCACCCAGGAACAGCGTCAGGATCACCCAGATCACCACGTTCACCAACGGCCCGGCGACGGCGATCAGGATTTCCTGCTTGGGGTCCTCGGGAATCCGTTCCAGCCGCGCCAGCCCGCCAATCGGCAACAGCGTGATATCAGGCGTGCGCACCCCGAAACGCCGCGCCATCATCGCGTGGCCCAACTCATGCAGCACGACGCAGGCAAAAATGGTCACGATGAATGCCATGTTGACCACCGCCGCGCCCGGCCCCTCGGCCATCCACGCCGCGACCATGACCCAGGCCAGCAACAGGAAGAACGTGGCGTGCACCCTGATTTCGGTGCCCCGCACCGTGCCGATGGAAAAGGACCAGTTCATGTTCGCACTCCCGCGCGCCTTATGGTGGTGGAAATGTAGGCCACGCGCGGACGGGTTTCCAGCCGTCCCTGCGTCCGGGGCAAACAGCCACACGGGCTATTTTCGGCACCCGGCTTGATTGCCCGGGTCCAACAGCACTAGCCTTTGCCACGGGGGAAATGACAATCGGAGATGGCGATATGACTGGTCCTTCTGGTATTTCTGGCCGAAAGCGCAGCATTGCGTCCCGGATACGCCGGGCCGCTCTGGCCATGTCGGTCCTGCTTGTGACCGCCTGTGCCGACACCGGCCCCGTTTATCCCACCTCGGACACGCTTGATCCGTGGGTGATTGCGCCCGACTCCGTCACGCCCGGCTCGGACCGCGCGCCGCATGTTGCGGGCGAACGGATGATCTTTCGACTTGCTCCGGGTGAGCGGCGTTCTTCGCTCAGCACCGGGCGTGATTGGGGCGTCTGGCAGAATTACCTGATGGGCTTCGATGTCCGGGTTGCCCCCGGGCAGGCCCCGGCCCAACCGGTCACGCTCGCGCGGTTCCTGCGCCGGGGCGATCCCGAAACCGAGTTGGTCGCCGTGATGCTGGATGCGCGCCGCGGCATCACCGTTCTGGGGCGCAGCTGCGTGCCCGCGGCCCGGCTGGGCGATTGGCACAGCGTCGAGCTTCGGATCAGGCTGGCCGATAACGATACCGGGTTTCTGGAAATCTTCTGCGACCGCCGCCCGATCTGGGCACAGGACGGGTTTCGCACCACCCTGCCGCCGACCTGTCGGCACGGCGAGGGCTGCGCCACACCCGTGCCCCGGCCCGCGCGTTTCGAATGGCAGGTCGGGCTCGTCTCGCCCGGCCGCGTGGCGCGGGCGATCCGGGTCGAGATGCAGCGCATCTTCCATCACCGGTTGTTCGTGATCCCCAACCGCGTCGGCACGTTGTGAGCCGGTGACCGAGCGCTGCATTAGCTAATTTCGGGTAAAGAAATGCCGCGTTGCGGCGGTGCACGGATGTCAGCCGGAGGGCAGCCGCGGATCACCCCCCGATTTTTCTGCGAAAAATCGCGTTAACCCCGCCGTTCTGTGGCGGTGCAGCATGCCGCGGCGTCCGAGGGTTTCCGGTCTCTCGGCCAGACATGAAAAAGCCCCCTGCAGAGCCTGTCTGCAGGGGGCTTTTCCCTTTTCTTTCTAAGGACTTACTCCTCGCGGCTCTCGGGAGTTTCGACCAGCGTGTCGAACTCGTCGCCACCGATGATATCGTCCTCGGCAGGGGCCGCCAGAGCCGCCGCCGCTTCCGCCTCTTCGCGACGCGCCTCGATAACGACATTGTCGCGCTGCTGCGCAATATGCCGCACCTGCTGCGTCGCCCCACCCGTCCCGGCCGGGATCAGGCGGCCGACGATCACGTTTTCTTTCAGGCCGACCAGCTTGTCGCGCTTGCCCTGCACCGATGCCTCGGTGAGAACCCGCGTGGTCTCCTGGAAGGACGCGGCCGAGATGAACGAGCGCGTCTGCAGCGACGCCTTGGTGATGCCGAGCAGGATCGGCTCGCCCTGTGCGGGACGGGCGCCCTTGGCCAGCGCTTTCTCGTTGGCGGCCTCGAACTCCTGCTTGTCGACATGCTCACCTTTCAGAAGCGTCGTCTCCCCGCTATCGAGGATCTCCCACTTCTGAAGCATCTGGCGCACGATCACCTCGATATGCTTGTCGTTGATCTTCACGCCCTGCAGTCGATACACGTCCTGCACCTCGTCGATCATGTAATCGGCCAGCGCCTCGACACCCATGATGGACAGGATGTCGTGGGGCGCGGGATTGCCGTCCATGATGTAATCGCCCTTCTGGACATAATCACCTTCCTGGACAGGAATGTGCTTGCCCTTGGGCACCATATATTCGACGGGCTCAAGCGACTCGTCGGCCGGTTCGATGGTGATCCGACGCTTGTTCTTGTAGTCGCGACCGTAGCGCACGTAACCGTCGATCTCGGCGATGATCGCGTGGTCCTTCGGACGACGTGCCTCGAACAGTTCGGCAACACGCGGCAGACCGCCGGTGATGTCCTTGGTCTTGGCACCTTCGCGCGGGATCCGCGCGACGATGTCGCCGGCTTCGATCTGCTGACCGTCCTCGATCGACAGGATCGCGTCCACCGACATCGGGTAGGTCACCGGGTTGCCCGCGTCATTGCGGACCGGTTCTCCATCCTCACCCACGAGAATGATCTCGGGCTTGAGCTCATTGCCCTTGGGCGCGGCACGCCAGTCGATCACGATCTTCTGGGTCATGCCGGTGGCTTCGTCAGTCTCGTCGCGCACAGCGATGCCGCTGACCAGGTCGACGAACTTGGCCGTGCCCCCTTTTTCGGCGATGATCGGCAGGGTGTAGGGATCCCATTCGAACAGCTTGTCGCCGCGGGCCACCTTGTCGCCCTCCTTGACGAAGAGTTTCGAGCCGTAGCCGAGCTTGTGGCTTGCGCGTTCGTCACCGTTCTCATCCTGGATGATGAGCTTCATGTTCCGGCCCACGACAAGCGGCTCACCCGCCGAGTTCTCGAGAATCTGAGCGTTCTCGAACGCCACGATGCCTTCCTGGCTCGCCTCGAGGAACGATTGCTGACCACCCTGCGCAACACCGCCGATGTGGAACGTCCGCATCGTCAGCTGTGTGCCGGGTTCACCGATCGACTGTGCCGCGATGATGCCGACGGCCTCGCCGACGTTCACCTGCGTGCCACGCGCCAGATCGCGGCCATAGCACATCGCGCAGACGCCATCTTCGCTTTCACAGGTCAGCGGGCTGCGGATCCGGGCCGACTGAACGCCGGCTTCGTCGATTGCGTCGGCCGTGCGCTCGTCGATCAGGGCGCCCTTCTCGACCAGAACCTCGCCGGTGCCAGGCGCCGCGATATCGTCGGCCGCGACACGGCCCAGGATGCGCTCGGCCAGCGAGGCCACGACCTCACCATCATTCACTGCCGCTTCGGCGGTGATGGCGTTGTCGGTACCACAGTCGATTTCACGCACGATGCAATCCTGCGCGACGTCGACCAGACGGCGGGTCAGGTAGCCCGAGTTCGCGGTCTTCAGAGCGGTGTCGGACAGGCCTTTCCGGGCGCCGTGGGTCGAGTTGAAGTACTCGAGCACGGTCAGGCCTTCCTTGAAGTTTGAGATGATCGGCGTTTCGATGATGTCGCCGTTCGGCTTGGCCATCAGGCCCCGCATGCCGCCCAGCTGCTTCATCTGCGTGACCGAGCCCCGCGCGCCCGAATGCGCCATCATGTAGACGCTGTTGGGCTCCTGCACGGCGCCGTTCTCGTCGCGCATTTCGGACGAAATCGCCGACATCATGGCGTCGGTGACCTTGTCGTTGCACTTCGACCAGGCGTCGACAACCTTGTTGTACTTCTCGCCCTGGGTGATCAGGCCGTCCATGTACTGCTGTTCGAACTCTTTCACCTGCTCGCGGGTTTCGTCCACGATGCTCCACTTGTTGTCGGGGATCACCATGTCATCCTTGCCGAACGAGATACCGGCGCGGAACGCTTCCTTGAAGCCCATCGACATGATCTGGTCGCAGAAGATCACGCTCTCTTTCTGGCCGCAGTAGCGGTAGACGGTGTCGATGACCTGTTGCACCTCTTTCTTGCGCAGCAGGCGGTTCACCAGTTCGAACGGCGCCTTTGCGTTCATCGGCAGAAGTGCCCCCAGGCGAACCCGTCCCGGGGTCGTCTCATAGCGTTGAAGAACGGTTTCGCCGGTTTCCGGATCGACCTGCGGAATACGCGCGGTGATCTTGGCGTGAGGATGCACGGCTCCGGTATCAAGCGCGTATTCGACCTCTTCGATTGACGAGAACGACATGCCCTCGCCCTTCATGCCTTCGCGTTCGATGGTCGTGTAGTAGAGACCCAGGATCATGTCCTGCGACGGCACGATGATCGGCGCGCCGTTGGCCGGCGACAACACGTTGTTCGTCGACATCATCAGCACGCGCGCTTCCAGCTGCGCCTCGAGGCTCAGCGGGACGTGCACGGCCATCTGGTCACCGTCGAAGTCGGCGTTGAAGGCCGAACAGACCAGCGGGTGCAGCTGGATCGCCTTGCCTTCGATCAGCACCGGTTCGAACGCCTGGATGCCCAGACGGTGCAGCGTCGGAGCCCGGTTCAGCAGAACCGGGTGTTCGCGGATCACTTCGTCGAGGATGTCCCAGACTTCGGGGCGCTCTTTCTCGACCAGTTTCTTGGCCTGTTTCACGGTCGACGACAGGCCCTTGGCTTCGAGCCGCGAGTAGATGAACGGCTTGAACAGCTCAAGCGCCATCTTTTTGGGCAGGCCGCACTGGTGCAGTTTCAGCTCCGGACCGGTCACAATGACCGAACGGCCCGAGAAGTCGACCCGTTTCCCCAGCAGGTTCTGGCGGAAGCGGCCCTGCTTGCCCTTGAGCATGTCCGAAAGGGATTTCAGCGGGCGTTTGTTGGCGCCGGTGATGACGCGGCCGCGGCGGCCGTTGTCAAACAACGCGTCAACCGATTCCTGCAGCATCCGCTTTTCGTTGCGCACGATGATATCGGGCGCGCGCAGTTCGATGAGGCGCTTCAGACGGTTGTTCCGGTTGATCACCCGACGATAGAGATCGTTCAGGTCCGAGGTCGCAAACCGGCCACCGTCGAGCGGCACCAGCGGGCGCAGTTCGGGCGGAATGACCGGGATCACCGTCATCACCATCCATTCCGGGCGGTTGCCGGATTCGATGAAGCTCTCCACGACTTTCAGCCGCTTGATGATCTTCTTGGGCTTCAGTTCACCGGTCGCCTCGGCCAGGTCGGCGCGCAGGCGCTCGGCCTCGGCTTCGAGGTCGATCTGGGCCAGCATCTCGCGGATCGCCTCGGCGCCGATATTGGCGGTGAACGCATCCATGCCGTAGTGGTCCTGGGCGTCCATGAACTCTTCCTCAGTCAGCATCTGACCGTAGGTGAGATCGGTGAGGCCCGGTTCGATGACCACGTAATTCTCGAAATAAAGCACGCGTTCCAGATCGCGCAGCGTCATGTCGAGCATGAGACCGATCCGGCTGGGCAGCGATTTCAGGAACCAGATATGCGCGACGGGCGCGGCCAGTTCGATATGGCCCATCCGCTCGCGGCGCACTTTCTGTAGCGTCACCTCTACACCGCATTTCTCGCAGACAACGCCGCGATACTTCATGCGCTTGTATTTGCCGCACAAGCATTCGTAGTCCTTGATAGGCCCGAAGATACGAGCACAGAACAGCCCGTCACGCTCGGGCTTGAACGTGCGATAGTTGATCGTCTCGGGCTTCTTGATCTCGCCGTAGGACCACGAAAGGATCCGTTCGGGGCTGGCAAGGCTGACGCGGATCTCGTCGAAAATCTTCGGCGGGGTCAGCGGGTTGAACGGGTTGTTGGTCAGTTCCTGGTTCATCGTGATGTCCTCATATGTGCGTTGGTGAAGAATGTGGGACGGGGGTCAGCCCCCGTCACTCCTCATCCTCCGCATCCAGGAGTTCCATGTTCAGGCCGAGGCCACGGACTTCCTTGACGAGAACGTTGAAGCTCTCGGGAACGCCCGCTTCGAAGTTGTCCTCGCCCTTGACGATCGACTCGTAGACCTTGGTCCGGCCGGCAACGTCGTCCGACTTCACCGTCAGCATTTCCTGCAGGGTGTAGGCGGCGCCATAGGCTTCCAGTGCCCAGACCTCCATCTCCCCGAAACGCTGACCGCCGAACTGCGCCTTGCCGCCCAGCGGTTGCTGGGTCACCAGGCTGTACGGGCCGGTGGACCGAGCGTGGATCTTGTCGTCCACCAGGTGGTGCAGCTTGAGCAGGTATTTGACGCCCACGGTCACAGGACGCGAGAACTGCTCACCGGTGCGGCCATCGAACAGGATCGACTGGCCCGATGTGTCGAAACCGGCACGCGCCAGCGCGTCGTTCACATCGGGTTCCTTGGCGCCGTCGAAGACCGGCGTCGCGATCGGCACGCCGCGTGTCACGTTCTCGGCGGCTTCGATTAGCGTGGTCTCGTCCATGCCGGCGATGCCTTCTTCGTAGACGTCGTCGCCATACGCCTCGCGCATCGCTTCGCGCACTGGCGTCAGATCGCCCGAGCGGCGGTAGTCACCGAGGGCATCGTCGATTCTGACACCCAAGCCCCGTGCAGCCCAGCCCATGTGGGTTTCGAGGATCTGTCCGACGTTCATCCGCGAAGGGACGCCAAGCGGGTTGAGGCAGATATCGACCGGAGTGCCGTCTTCCAGGAACGGCATGTCCTCCATCGGCACCACCTTCGACACCACACCCTTGTTGCCGTGACGGCCGGCCATCTTGTCGCCCGGCTGCAGCTTGCGCTTCACGGCGACGAAGACCTTGACCATCTTCATCACGCCCGGCGGCAGGTCGTCGCCCCGGCGGACCTTCTCGACCTTATCCTCGAAACGGGCATCGAGCGTGCGTTTCTGCGCCTCGTATTGCTCGTGCAGCGCTTCGACGATCTGGGCGTCCTTTTCGTCCTTGAGAGCGAGCTGCCACCACTGGCCGCGGGTCAGGGTTTCCAGCAGGTCCTCGGTGATTTCCGAGTTCGCCTTGACCCCTTTGGGGCCTTTTACGGCCACCTTGCCCACGATCATGGATTTCAGACGCGCATAGATGTTGCGGTCGAGGATCGCCAGTTCGTCGTCCCGGTCACGCGCCAGGCGTTCGACTTCCTCGCGCTCGATCTGCAGGGCCCGTTCGTCCTTTTCCACCCCGTGGCGGTTGAAGACACGCACTTCGACGACGGTACCGTAATCACCCGGCTTGACGCGCAGCGAGGTGTCGCGCACGTCGCTGGCCTTTTCACCGAAGATGGCGCGCAGAAGCTTTTCTTCCGGCGTCATCGGGCTTTCGCCCTTCGGGGTGATCTTGCCGACCAGGATATCGCCCGGCTCCACGTCGGCGCCGATATAGACGATGCCCGCCTCGTCGAGGTTACGCAGCGCTTCTTCGCCAACGTTGGGAATATCGCGGGTGATCTCTTCCGGCCCAAGCTTGGTATCACGGGCGGCGACCTCGAATTCCTCGATATGGATCGAGGTAAAGACGTCATCACGCGCAATCCGCTCGGAGATCAGGATCGAGTCTTCGTAGTTGTAGCCGTTCCAAGGCATGAAGGCGACGATCACGTTCTTGCCGAGAGCCAGTTCGCCCAGGTCGGTCGAGGGGCCGTCGGCGATCACTTCGCCCTTGCGCACGGTATCGCCCACCTTGACCAGGGGTTTCTGGTTGATGGTGGTATTCTGGTTCGAACGCTGGAACTTGCGCATGCGGTAGATGTCCACGCCGGCATCGCCCAGTTCCAGATCCTCGGTCGCGCGCACAACGATCCGCTGCGCATCGACCTGGTCGATCACGCCGGCACGCTTAGCCATGATGGCCGCGCCGGAATCCCGTGCCACGATTTCCTCGATCCCGGTGCCCACCAGCGGCGCTTCGGCCTGAAGAAGCGGAACCGCCTGACGCTGCATGTTCGAGCCCATCAGGGCGCGGTTGGCGTCGTCATTTTCCAGGAAGGGAATGAGCGAGGCCGCGACCGACACCAGCTGCTTGGGCGACACGTCGATCAGATCGACGCTTTCGTTCGGCGCGAGCGTATATTCACCCGCCTGACGTGTCGACACCAGGTCGTTCACGAACTTGCCGCTCTCGTCGAGGTTGGCGTTGGCCTGCGCCACGACATGGCGCATTTCTTCGGTCGCCGACATGTATTGCACATCGTCGGTCACCTGGCCGTTTTCGACCTTGCGATAGGGCGTTTCGATGAACCCGTATTTGTTCACGCGGGCGAAGGTCGCCAGGCTGTTGATCAGGCCGATGTTCGGGCCTTCCGGCGTTTCAATCGGGCACATCCGGCCATAGTGGGTCGGGTGCACGTCGCGCACCTCAAAGCCAGCACGTTCACGTGTCAGACCACCCGGCCCAAGCGCCGAGAGACGGCGTTTATGGGTCACTTCGCTGAGCGGGTTGGTCTGGTCCATGAACTGCGACAGCTGCGAGGAGCCGAAGAACTCGCGCACAGCGGCCGCGGCAGGTTTCGCGTTGATCAGGTCCTGCGGCATGACCGTGTCGATTTCGACACTGGACATCCGCTCCTTGATCGCACGTTCCATGCGCAGCAGGCCCACGCGATACTGGTTCTCCATCAGTTCGCCCACCGAACGCACCCGGCGGTTGCCCAGGTGGTCGATGTCGTCCACGTCACCCTTGCCGTCACGCAGTTCGACCAGGGCCTTGATGCAGGAAACGATGTCTTCCTTGCGCAGGGTGCGCACGGTGTCTTCGGCGTCCAGCGCCAGGCGCATGTTCATCTTCACCCGGCCTACGGCCGACAGGTCGTAACGCTCGCTGTCGAAGAAAAGCGAGTCGAAAAGCGCCGATGCAGCCTCTTCGGTCGGCGGCTCGCCCGGGCGCATGACGCGGTAAATATCCATGAGCGCGGTGACGCGGTTCATGTTCTTGTCTTGCGCCATGGTGTTGCGCATGTAGGGGCCGACATTGATGTTGTCGATATCGAGAACGGGAATCTCGGTGATCCCGGCATCCAGAAGCTCTTTCAGCGTGCCGCCGATGATCTCTCCATCCTTGTCATGCTCAAGCGTCAGTTCATCGCCGGCCTCGACATAGATCGCGCCGGTTTCCTCGTTGATGATGTCCTTTGCCGCGAATTTGCCGACGATATTCTCGAACGGCACCAGGAGATCCGTGATCTTGCCCTCGTCGATGATCTTCTTCACCGCCCGCGGCGTGACCTTCTTGCCGGCTTCGGCGATCACTTCACCGGTCTTGGCATCCACCAGGTCGAACGGCGGGCGCGTGCCGCGCACGCGCTCGGGGAAGAACTTGGTGATCCAGCCGTTGTCCTTCTTGCGCAGCTTGTAGGTCACCGTGTCGTAGTAGGCATCCATGATCGCTTCCTGGTCCATGCCCAGGGCATAAAGCAGGGTCGTCACCGGCAGTTTCCGGCGGCGGTCGATGCGCGCGAACACGATATCCTTGGCGTCGAATTCGAAGTCGAGCCACGAGCCGCGATAGGGAATGATCCGGCAGGCGAAGAGCAGCTTGCCCGAAGCATGCGTCTTGCCTTTGTCATGGTCGAAGAAAACGCCGGGCGAACGGTGCATCTGGGACACGATCACACGTTCGGTACCGTTGACGACAAAGGTGCCGTTGGGCGTCATGAGCGGCATGTCACCCATGAACACGTCCTGCTCCTTGATGTCCTTCACCGACCGCGCACCGGTATCTTCGTCCACATCGAACACGATCAGGCGCAGGGTCACTTTCAGCGGCGCGCTGTAGGTCATGTCGCGCTGCTGGCATTCCTCGACGTCGTATTTCGGCTGTTCCAGCTCGTAGTCCACGAATTCCAGCACCGAAGTTTCGTGGAAATCCTTGATCGGGAATACCGACTGGAAGACACCCTTGAGGCCTTCGCCGTCCTGAGGGCTTTCCTGGTCACCGGATTTGAGGAAAAGATCGTAAGAACTCTTCTGAACTTCGATCAGGTTCGGCATCTCCAGCACTTCGCGGATCTTGCCGTAATACTTGCGCAAACGTTTCTGGCCAAGGAAGGTTTGTGCCATGAGCTATGTCACCTTTCGTTTCTCGCTGGCCAAGCACGCCGTCGGGCCCCGGCGCCTTGCCATCAGAGACGGTTGGTTCGGATCAATTCATGGCCACCGTCCCAAGGTGGCCTCCCGATCCGCGAACCAGACCTTAGAAAACGCCCCGCGTTGAGGCCCTTGCTAAGACAGGTTCGGCTGGACCCGGGAATCCGGGTCCAGCCTGAATTTTTCCCGGGAACCCCCGGTAAAGCCGATTACTTGAGCTCGACTTCTGCGCCGGCTTCTTCCAGCTTCTTCTTGATCTCTTCGGCTTCGTCCTTGGCAACGCCTTCCTTGACGGCTTTGCCACCGGCTTCGACCAGTTCCTTGGCTTCTTTCAGGCCCAGGCCGGTGATGCCACGGACTTCCTTGATGACGTTGATTTTCGAGGCACCGGCGCTGACGAGGATCACGTCGAATTCCGATTTCTCTTCGGCTGCAGCGCCGGCGTCGCCGCCTGCGGCCGGGCCTGCCATCATCACGGCGCCGCCAGCGGCGGGCTCGATGCCGTATTCGTCTTTCAGGATGGTTTTCAGTTCTTGTGCTTCGAGAAGGGTCAGACCCACGATCTCTTCTGCCAGTTTCTTCAGATCAGCCATTTTACTTGCTTTCCGTTTTCAAAGTTGTGTTCCAACGTCGGATGCGTTTCCCGACGCCGATCATTCGGTTGCTGCTTA
The DNA here is from genome assembly GCF_005434965.1 of Marimonas lutisalis. Lineage (GTDB taxonomy): Bacteria > Pseudomonadota > Alphaproteobacteria > Rhodobacterales > Rhodobacteraceae > Marimonas_A > Marimonas_A lutisalis. The sequence continues at coordinate 204,521 of NZ_SKCI01000001.1, read as the reverse complement.
CGCCGCCTTCTCTTCGATGGTCGAAAGGATGGAGGCGATATTCGAAGCAGGTGCGCCAATGGCACCGGCGATGTTCGAGGCAGGTGCGCCGAGCATGCCCGCGATGGTCGCGATGAGTTCATCACGCGAGGGCATTTTCGACACGGCTTCGACGCCGGCACGGTCGAGAGCGTTCTCACCCATGGCCCCACCAAGGATTTCGAACTTCTTGTTCTCCTTGGCAAAGTCCTCGGCCACCTTGGCTGCTGCCACGGGATCCTCGGAATAGGTCAGAACGGTCATGCCCGTCAGGTATTCCACCATGCTTTCGCAGGGCTTACCTTCAAGGGCAATCTTGGCGAGCCTGTTCTTGGCGACGCGAACCGCCGAGCCGGCCGCACGGGCACGGGCACGAAGATCCTGCATCTCAGCAACTGTCAGACCGGCGTAGTGGGCAACCACGACGACGCCAGAGCTTTCGAAGATCTGGCCGAGTTCCTCGACCACTTTCTCTTTCTGGGCTCTATCCACAGTTTCACTCCAATTGTGGAGGGCTCGGGACCCTCCGGCTCGTGTTTCACCGGGTCAAGCAACCCGGCAATCGGGTCCTTACGGGTCCGTTCCAACTCACCCCGGGACGCGCACATGGCGACACCCGAAGAAATCTGGTTTCTACCCGTCTCAGGCAGGATTTATGGATTGCTCCACCCACCGTCTTGGACGAAACGCAAAACAGCGCACGACGAATCGCACGCTGGATTGCAGAGGCGTGTTTATTCAGAATTTACCGAAAGGCCAAGGGCAAAAGTTCATTCTGCCGCCAAATCGCTGATCACGGCCTGTCTTTCGATGATCCGCGCCTTGAGCACGGCTGTCGAAACATCATCGATACGCGGAAGATACAGCAGCCTGCAAGCACTGCCAATGCTGATGTCAGTCCCGCAACCGACGGCCATGAGATCGGCCTTGTACCGCCTGATATGCTTGCCTTCGCGTCCCGGCTTCGCCAACGGGAAAACATCCGAGACGTAGCCACAGGCATTCAGCATCTCCGCGCGTTCGGCGTAACCGTTGATCGTCCGCTTGCCACGCGCGGCGTTGTAGTCATCGGTCGTGCATCCCACGATCAGCCGGTCGCACAGGTCGGACAGGCGCCGCAGTGTTCGCAGGTGGCCGACGTGAAACAGATCGAACGTGCCGTAGGTCAGGATGGTTCCGAAGGCTTTGCCGGTTTCGGCTTCACGCGCGAACATGGACTCGGTCTCGTGGCGCATGGTCCGGAAGTTTGCGCGCGCGGATCTCCAGTCGAATCGGAAATAGGGGTCGGGCGTCTTCCAGTTTTCACCGTAGTTGACCGCCAGCATCTTTTCGGGTCTCGCAGGCACGGGAAACCCGGTGACCTCGCAGATGCCCGTCGGGAAAATGTCGCGCTCCGCCAGCTGACCATAAGTGTGCGGAAAGACGCAAACCCGCCCCTCCTGCACCCAGCATGGGAACAGGTCGATCTGATAGCCGCCTTCTGACTTGAGCTTGTAGATCAGTGGCGAAGTGCCTTCTTCCTTGAAAACCCCGAGATCCGACAACAAACGACGCAGGGCCACCCATTCGGCCGCGGCGTTTTCCTCGGTCGTGGCGTGCAGGCAGATGCCGATGTCGATATCGTCATCATGATCCAGCAGTTTTCCGTCGCGGATCACGCCGAGAAGCGTGCCGGAATTGAGAAACACTCCGCGCGAGACCTTCTGCAACTCTTCAATAACGCGGCCGACGTTGCTCCTAACCAGATCGTGGTCCATTGAACTGAATGTTTCCGGCGCAAAATCGTGACCGATCACAAAATCCGTGCCGAGATGGTTCGTCAGGATGGCCTCGAATGCCTCAAACCGATGCAACTCGCCGCTCGCGTGCCTTTGGTCGCGCAGCGTCTGCATTAGCAATCGAACCCGCTTAGGCCTGCTGCGCGAGCCGACCAGCAGCATGATCCGCGCTTCCAGATCGCTCGGCGACTTGTAGGGGCGCTCCATCGCCCGGAGTTCATCAAGGTAGAGCTTGTATGGGAAATCCTCTACGGGCTCGTGCATTTGCTGCTCCGCGATGTCCCGGATTTCCTGAATGCGCAGACGTCGCTGCCACTTCTTCAAAGGTTTTGTCTGAACCACTGCTACTGTCCCGCCTCGCACACCCCCGAAACCGACTCTGGCCTTTGGGATGCCTTCTTTCGCGATCTATGCCGCTTATGGACAGCTTAACCTGCGCATGATCCGCGGGACAAACACCCTTTCGAGGACCTGAGAAATCCAGCCGCAGGCTGTAGCCAAAAAGAAACGGGGCCCGAAAAGGCCCCGTTCAGGAAGTCGTTTTTGTCGCGGCTCAGTTGCCGGTTGCGCTCTCGACGCTGATCGACACGCCGGGGCCCATCGTCGAAGACAGCGCGATCTTCTTCATGTAAGACCCCTTGGCACCGGTTGGCTTGGCCTTGGCCACCGCGTCCACGAAGGCGCGGATGTTTTCGACCAGCTTGGCTTCGTCGAACGATGCCTTGCCGACACCGGCATGCACCACGCCGGCCTTTTCGACCTTGAACTGAACCTGGCCGCCCTTGGCCGATTTCACGGCTTCAGCGACATCCATCGTCACTGTGCCGACCTTGGGGTTCGGCATCAGGTTGCGCGGGCCCAGCACCTTGCCCAGGCGACCGACGATCGGCATCATGTCCGGCGTGGCGATGCAGCGATCGAACTCGATCTTGCCACCCTGCACGGTTTCCATCAGGTCCTCGGCACCAACGATATCGGCACCGGCCTCTTTCGCCTCATCGGCCTTGGGGCCGCGGGCGAAAACGGCAACGCGGACGTCCTTGCCTGTGCCGTTGGGCAGGCCAACAACACCGCGGACCATCTGGTCGGCGTGGCGCGGGTCAACGCCCAGGTTCATGGCGATCTCGACGGTTTCGTCGAACTTGGCATTGGCGTTGGCCTTGATCAGGGCAACGGCCTCTTCGACGGTGACGTCTTCCTTGCCTGCGAATGCTTCGCGGGCGGCTTTCATGCGTTTTCCGAGTTTTGCCATCTTACTTCACCTCGATGCCCATGGAACGCGCGCTGCCCAGGATGATCTGCATCGCGGCGTCGATATCGTTGGCGTTGAGGTCCTTCATCTTGGCCTCGGCGATTTCCTTGACCTGTGCTGCGGTCACGGTGCCCGCGGTCTCGCGGCCCGGAGTGTTTGCACCGGATTTCAGCTTGGCCGCCTTCTTCAGGTAGTACGACGCCGGCGGCGTCTTGATGTCCATCGAAAAGGACTTGTCCTGATAGTAGGTGATCACGGTCGGGCACGGCGCGCCCGGTTCCATGTCTGCGGTCTTGGCGTTGAACGCCTTGCAGAATTCCATGATGTTGATGCCGCGCTGACCCAGCGCCGGACCTACCGGCGGCGACGGGTTTGCTTGACCGGCGGGGACCTGGAGTTTCATGGTCCCGGCAAGTTTCTTGGCCATTGGCCTTCTCCTTTTCCAACCACCGCGAAACGCGTTCCGCGGCGTCCATGTTGTGTGGTCCGGTCCGGATTTCGCGAAACCCTCGCCTCCCACAGGTGAATCACCCCATGCGAGGTGACGGGCGGGGGATACAGGGGGAATGGACCATTTGCAAGATAGGACTTCCGCTCACTTGACACTCGCGTCTACAGCGACGCCCTGCCTCGCAGTCTCTTATCCCATGTCGTTACCCGAACTGTGTTTACAGCGGAGAGATATCGGCCATCCCGTTCACGCGTTTCGCCCCTGATCCGCCATGGCACGTTACCGGACCCAGCTTGTCGGCCCGTGCACGTTCTTCGCGATCGCAGAAACGCATTGTTCACATTACCCCCTATTCTCGCAAGCATTCGCCCCGCCTTTTCGGCCTGGCCCGCTACGTCGATTGAAAGCCGCATACCAGAGCGTTACTCACCGTGCCCATCGCATACGTTTCCGAAGCCAGTTATGCCGGATCGCCGCCAACGGACTTTGTCGAAGTGGCCGCCACATCCGGAACCGATACCAGCGGTTGGACCCTCACATATTACAATCAGCTGGGTGACTGGCTCTATTCACAGCCCTTTCCGGCGCCCTCGACAACCATTGCCGGCAAGGATGTTTATGTCTTAAACGACACTTTGAGCGCCAATATATCTGTCGGCATCATTGATGATACCGGCACGCTCATTCAGTTTGTCTCGTTCTATGACCCTCCGGCCACCGCGACAGACGGCGTTCTGGCCGGCGAAACCCCCACCCATGTCGGCACCACGGCCGCGAGCGGTGAATCGGTGCAATCCGATGACGGCGGCGCAAGCTACTACACTCAAACCACTCCCAATAAAGGCACGATCCCCTGTTTTGCCCCCGGCATGATGGTCGATTGCCCGGGCGGCACCCGCGCGGTCGAAACCCTGTATTCCGGCGATCTGGTCTACACTTTCGACAGTGGCGTTCAACCGGTGCTTTGGACCGATACGCGGCCGCAGGTGTTTTTTCGCACGGATTTCAGTGACCGCCCCATCCTGATCCCGGCTGGAACATTCGGGGCCGTCTCGGATCTGATCGTATCACCTCAGCATTGCCTGCTGGTCGACAACGCGCTTGTTCCGGCAAAATCGCTACTGGACTGGCCCGGCATCCGCCAGATGCGCGGCCGCAGGCAGATCACCTGGAATCACTTCGCCTTCGCCGGTCATGAAATCGTCTGCGTCAACGGTGTTTGGACCGAAAGCCTGCCGCTCGGCCCCATGGTATTGAACGGGTTGCCGCACGGCGAAAAGCACCGCCTTCAGGCGCTCTATGCAGATCACACACCGGGTCAGCCGCTGAACGGCCCTCGCGCCCGGCAGCGCGTTGCCAACCGCGATGATGTGAAGCGCGTTTGGGATCTAGCCGACAGCACGCCAAACCGAATCCACTGAACGCTGGTTAGTCTGGTCGGGTCCGAGGCGGGCTTCACCCCTGCTTGGTGACCTGAGTGAATTCCAGCTCGACCGGCGTTTCCCGGCCGAAGATCGACACCGTCACCTTCAGGCGCTGGTTGTCGTCGTCCACTTCCTCGACCATGCCGTCGAAATCCTCGAACGGCCCGTCGTTAACTTTCACCTTCTCGCCCACTTCGAACGAGATCAGCGTGCGCGGTGCTTCCTCGCCTTCGGCGACGCGGCCCAGGATCGCCTCGACCTCGGCATCGCGCATCGGCATCGGGCGGCCCTGCGGGCCAAGAAACCCGGTAACGCGGTTGATGCTGTTGATCAGGTGATAGCCCTTGTCGCTCATCTCCATGTGCACCAGCACATAGCCCGGCATGAAACGGCGCTCGGTCGTCACCTTCTTGCCGCGGCGCACTTCGATCACTTCCTCGGTGGGAACAAGAACCTCGTCGATCTGGTCCTCAAGCCCCTGTTCGGTCACCAGCTGTCTGATCTGCTCGGCGATCTTCTTTTCGAAGTTCGAAAGAACACTCACCGAGTACCATCGTTTCGCCATCTGCGTTTCGATCCTGTCTTACGCCGGCTGGACCGCCGATCAATTCCACGTTTCACGGGCGTTTGCCCATGATGCTCCCCGCAACAAAAAGCGGCGTGCAACACGAATCGCCGCACGCCATTTCCGGGAATAGCGCGTGACCTACCCGGATGCCCTATCAAATTCAAGGCCTCACCGTGATTTTTCACTGTCCGGGCGTGGAGGCACGGGGTGCACGCAGCCAGCACACCGGAGTCGAGCCGGGCGGCGTAAATACTGTTTTGGGGGATACGCGGCTTAGCCGAACAGGCTCAGCACACCTTGCAGGCCACTGCGAATTGTCAGGTCAACCAGGGCAAAGAAGATCGCGGTCAGCGTCGCCATGATGAAAACCATCACCGTCGTCAGAAACACCTCGCGGCGGGTCGGCCAAACGACCTTGGCAACTTCGGCACGGACCTGCTGAATGAACTGGAGGGGGTTTGTGCGGGCCATGGGCTTCTTCTTTCGTGACTGTCAGCGCGTCACATACGCCGGCCCGACGATGAATTCAAGCCCGCCCGAGATCCTGATCAACTTCGCGGTCCCGTTCGGCCGTCAGGCGCTCGAACGGGTCTGGCCTGCTTTCAAGCCCGGCAATGTCATCGCCTGAACGTCCGAGATCCGGCAAATAGATTCCCTCGCGCCAGCGTGCCGGAAGTTTTTCCAGCAGCGCCTCAACCCGGTCCGCGCCGATTTGCGCGCGACGACGAATCTCCGCGGCCTTGTCAGGATACCGTGCGGCAAGACGGGCACGCAAAGGCGTGATGAGTTCGGCCAGACGGTCGGGTCCGACCGTCAGATAGACGATCAGCGCAATCCAGAGCGCCAGGAACAACAGGCCCGGGAGCAGCCAGGGCCGCCAAATCATGACCGCCACGATCGCGATGAAGACCGACAGCTTCCTGCTCGGACGGTATTGCCTGAGCCGCGCCACGAGTGCCGTGCCAACAGATTGCGTTTCAGACGCCTGAACGGCTTCGGTGGTCTCCTGAGGCGCTGCGTAACCCGGATCCAGTTCCGGGAAAATGCCGGGCCCCTTGCCGGGCGCATCCGCCTTTTTCGCGAAGCGGCGCGACAGTTTCTTGACTGCGGGCAACTCGTCAGACGCCCTTTCGGATGCCGCCTCGGGTGTGGCGTGCGCCGGATCGTCGACCTTCTGGCGCATTTCGGCCTCCATCATCAGACGGACGGCATCCAAGGTGGGATCGGCCGCGTCGAAAGGCGTGGTTTGTTCACCCGCCAGATCGCTTGCACGGCGTTCCTTCAAAGGTGCACGGTGGTCCTGTCGGTGCTCCACGGTCGTTTTGCCTCGTGAATCAGTTGGGTTTTCATCCCTGGACGCCCCCATCCAGACTCGTCACCATCCGGAAAAACCTTGGCGAAGTGTTGGCAAATTTCCGGCGGAAATGTGACACAGCCTGCGACGAGATCGCCGCGGCAAGATCAACGCACGCGCGCGGCGGTTCGACGGATCGGATGTGTCTGGAGGGTGTTGGCAGGGGCAGCAGGGCTCGAACCCGCGACCTACGGTTTTGGAGACCGTCGCTCTACCAGCTGAGCTATACCCCTAAGGCCGAGACTGCATTTACGGAACGCGCCCGGGCATTGCAAGGCCGAAATCGCCCAATTCAGCCCTTCGGCACGGCGTCGGCAACCTCGGCAAGCCGCGCGATATCCGCGCCGCAGATCTCCGCCTCGGCCCCGATGATCGTCTCGATCGGCCAATCCCACCAGGCCAGCGCCTCCAGTGTTTCGATCGCCGCGCGATCAAAGCGGCGACGCATGACGCGGCCCGGATTGCCGGTGACGATGCTGTAGGCCGGGATCTCGCCCACCACGACCGCGCCGGCACCCACGATCACGCCGTTGCCGATCCGCGCCCCGGGCAAAATGCGCGCGCCCTGCCCGATCCAGACATCGTGACCGATTACCGTGTCCGGACCGGGTGCCGGAAGCGACGGCGCACCCTCGGTCTGGCCGTGGAATATGGCAAAGGGATAGGACGACACCCCGTCATACCGGTGATTGGCCGAGGCGGTGATGAACTGTGCCCCGTCTGCGATCTGGCAGAATTTGCCGATCACCAGCTTCTCGGGTGAAAACGCGAACAGGTAGGGCGCCAGGTGCGCCGCCCAGTCCTCGGGCGGGCGATGCGCCGAGGCATAGGAGTATTCGCCCACCTCGAAACGCGGATGGTCTATGGCGGGCTTCAGGAATACTGTGCCTTGATGCGCGTTGCCATCAGGCAGCAGGACGGGATGAATGGTTTCGGGAGACGGGAATACGGGCATGAAAAGACCCCTTTGATCTGAGAATTGAAAACAGGTTCAGATCGCGGTCTTGTTCATTTCACCCTCCATTTTTCAGGCAAGTCCATAGCCTGTTTCCACGAACAGAAAAAGGCCGCCCTCGAAGGGCGGCCTTTCTGATCGGTGCATCCGGTGCGTCAAGACACCGTCAAACAAATCACTCGATGATTTTCGACACGACGCCGGCGCCGACGGTGCGGCCGCCTTCGCGGATGGCAAAGCGCAGGCCGTCTTCCATCGCGATCGGGGCGATCAGCTCGACCTCGAACTTCAGGTTGTCGCCCGGCATCACCATCTCCGTGCCGGCCGGCAGCGTCACCGTGCCGGTCACGTCCGTCGTGCGGAAGTAGAACTGCGGACGGTAGTTGGCGAAGAACGGCGTGTGACGGCCACCCTCTTCCTTGGTCAGGATATAGGCTTCGGCTTCGAACTTGGTGTGCGGGGTCACCGAGCCGGGCTTGCAGAGAACCTGGCCACGCTCGACGCCCTCACGGTCGACACCGCGCAGCAGTGCGCCGATGTTGTCGCCGGCTTCGCCGCGGTCCAGCAGCTTGCGGAACATTTCAACGCCCGTGCAGGTGGTTTTCGTGGTGTCGCGGATGCCGACGATCTCGATCTCGTCGCCCACGTTGATCACGCCACGCTCGACCCGGCCGGTCACAACCGTGCCGCGGCCCGAGATCGAGAACACGTCTTCGATCGGCATCAGGAACGGCTGGTCCACGGCGCGCTCGGGCGTCGGGATGTAGCTGTCGACGGCTTCCATCAGTTCCTTGATCGAGTTCTCGCCGATTTCCGGATCACGGCCTTCCAGAGCGGCCAGCGCCGAGCCCTTGATGATCGGGATATCGTCGCCCGGGTAGTCGTACGAGCTCAGCAGCTCGCGGATTTCCATTTCCACCAGTTCCAGCAGCTCTTCGTCGTCAACCTGGTCGACCTTGTTCATGTAGACCACGAAGGCCGGGATGCCGACCTGGCGGCCCAGCAGGATGTGCTCGCGCGTCTGCGGCATCGGGCCGTCCGCGGCCGAACACACCAGGATCGCGCCGTCCATCTGCGCCGCACCGGTGATCATGTTCTTCACATAGTCGGCGTGGCCGGGGCAGTCGACGTGGGCGTAGTGGCGGTTCTCGGTCTCGTATTCCACGTGCGCGGTCGAGATCGTGATCCCGCGGGCCTTCTCTTCCGGCGCGCCGTCGATCTGGTCGTAGGCCTTGAAGTCACCGAAATACTTCGTGATCGCAGCCGTCAGCGTCGTCTTGCCGTGGTCAACGTGACCAACAGTCCCGATGTTCACGTGCGGTTTCGTGCGTTCAAACTTTTCCTTTGCCATC
>NZ_SKCI01000001.1:0-195270 GCF_005434965.1 Marimonas lutisalis | reverse complement strand
GGCCTTGAAGTCACCGAAATACTTCGTGATCGCAGCCGTCAGCGTCGTCTTGCCGTGGTCAACGTGACCAACAGTCCCGATGTTCACGTGCGGTTTCGTGCGTTCAAACTTTTCCTTTGCCATCGCGTTGGCGCCCCTTGCTTGTGGCCCGGTGGACCTGGTTTCACTCCGCGCGGCATTTATTTGGTTAGCCAGAGGAAATCAAGGCTCTCTTGCCACGGGGTGCCGCGTGGCCCGGAAGCGGGTACCCGTGAGGCTGCGATCAGTCCTTAAACCAGCCTTCTTCGCTCTGCTGGCGCACCAGATACCGCTGGATTTCCTTGACCGCGATCCGGCTGAGCTGCTGCATCTGTTCCTCGCGCGTCTTGGTATAACCCGAACCGATCAGGCTGTCGCCACCGAGGTTCTCGAGCACGGTGATCTGCTTGACCTCGTCGTTGAGCTTCTTGCCGGCGGCATCGTCCCAGACAGTCAGGTTGATGACCAGGATCGATTTCGGGCTGGCGACCAACGGGATACCCGGCTGGGCCAGGACATAGCCTTCGATGCTGATACCGAAATGGTAGAGCTTTTCGCCCTCGTAGCGACCGAACCGTTCATCGACCGCCGCTGTCATCGCGGCGATCCATTCTTCCTCGGTGGCCTCGCGCGAAAACGGCCCCTTGGTCATCTTGGGAGCGACAGCGATATTGTGGCCCAGACGGAAATTGCCGAGATCCACCGGCGGTTCATCAAGATCATTGATATTCGTGCAGGCCGCCAGAATGGCCAGCGAAAAAAGCAGGACAAATTTGCGGATCATTCAGGCAGTCTCCGGTTTCGCGTCCCTGCGGGGATACCCCAGCGCGAAAACGGGCGCAATGATCCTTGCACCATTGGCGAGAACCATAGCCGTGCCTATGTTAACATCAGGTTACCTGAGCGGAGGGTCAGATGAACACGGTCGAACTGCCGGTGCATGTGCCGCTGGTCACGCGGCCGATGGGGATACTTGGCAGCCTCAATGCCGCGCGGCGCAACCTGCTGGAAATCCTGCCCGCGATCGCTGTGCGCCAGCCGATGGTGTCGGGACGCACCGCCAAGCGCTGGCACATGGTGATGGACCCTGGCGCGATCCGCCGCATGCTTCTGGAAAACATCGACAATTACCCGAAATCGCTGGTTACGAAAAACCTGCTGAAACCGGCGATCGGCGACTCGCTCTTTATCGCCGAGGGGGCGCATTGGCGCTGGCAGCGCCGCGCGGCGGCGCCGGCCTTTTCGCATCGCAATGTGACCAACCTGGCCCCGGTGATGTCGGCCGCGGCCGAGCACAGCCTGGCGCGGATCGAAGCAGCGGACAAACGCGCTGTCGACATGTACGAGGAAATGGTGCGCGCGACCTTCGAAGTAATTGGAAGCGTGACGTTTTCCGAAGGCTCGCAATTCGACGCGGAAGAGGTGCATGAAGCCATCGACGCCTATATCGACGCGGCCGGACGCATGTCGCTCTTCGACATCCTCGGCCTGCCTGACTGGGTGCCGCGGCCGGGCCGGGTATTCTCAGGGCGTCCCGTGCGCGACATGAAGGCGCTGGCCGACACGGCGGTCGAGGCCCGCCGCAGTACCGGGCCGGGCGCGATCCCGGATCTTCTCGACCTGCTTTTGGAGGGAGAAGACCCTGAAACCAAACGGAAAATGAACACGTCCGAGCTGCGTGACAACTTGCTGACCTTCATCGTTGCGGGCCATGAAACCACAGCTCTCACGCTGAGCTGGGCGCTCTACCTCTGCGCCTTCGACCAGGAGGTGCAGGACCGGGCGCGGGCCGAGGCGCAGGCCGTTTTGCAGGGGCGAGTGGCAACGGCCAACGATCTGGACTCGCTTCCCTTTATCCGGATGATCGTAGACGAGACGCTGCGGCTTTACCCGCCGGCCGGCATCATCTCGCGCACGGCGCAGGCGCGCGACGAGCTGTGCGGGCGCGAGGTGCTGCCCGGCGACACGGTGATGATCCCGATCTACGCGCTGCATCGCAACCAGCTTCTGTGGGACGATCCGGATGCCTTCCGCCCCGAAAGATTTAAGGATCGCAAGGGGATAGAGCGCTATGCCTATCTACCGTTCGGGGATGGCCCGCGCATCTGCATCGGCGCCAGCTTCGCCCTTCAGGAGGCGGTGATCGTGCTGGCGACGCTGTTGTCGCGGCGGCGGTTCCACCTGGTTCCGGGGCGCAGCCCGAAGCCGGTGATGATCCTGACATTGCGTCCCGAAGGCGGGGTCTGGCTGACCTCGGAACCGGTTTCGTAAACGCCACCGCACGGTCGAAAACCGGGGGGTGACACGCGTGCACCCCCCGACTGACATCCGGCTGCCGGGCAAAACCGTCCGGGTTAACGCGCGTTAAGGTTAATGCGGCGCACGGTCCCGCCCAAATCCCGAAAACGTGAAGCGCGGCGCCCGGGCACAATGCTACTCTGGCGCACCGCATCCAAGGGAGGACGCCATGACACGCCTGACCGCCAAGGACTTTGCCCCCGAGATTCTGGAGCTTTACGATTTCTACGCCCACGGGATGATCACCAAGCGCGAGTTCTTGGACCGCGCGGGCAAATTCGCGGTGGCCGGGATGACGGCGCCCGCGATCCTGGCGGCGATGGGCCCGAATTACGCGCTGGCCGAGCAGGTGAAATTCACCGATCCCGACATCCTGCCGGAATACGTCACCTACCCGTCCCCGGACGGGCATGGCGAGGTGCGCGGTTACCTGGTGAAACCCACCGGCGCGACGGGGCCGGTGCCGGGTGTCGTGGTGGTGCACGAGAACCGCGGCCTTAACCCCTATATCGAGGACGTGGCGCGGCGCGTGGCCAAGGCGGGGTTCGTGGCGCTGGCGCCCGACGGCCTGACATCGGTGGGTGGCTATCCCGGCAATGACGACGAAGGCCGCGCACTGCAGAAAACCGTCGACCGGGTGAAGCTGATGAACGACTTTTTCGCCGCCGTCGACTGGCTCAAGGCCGCCGATTTCACCACTGACAAGATTGGCATTACCGGCTTCTGCTATGGCGGGGGCGTGGCCAACGCGGCGGCGGTGGCCTTTCCCGACCTGGGCGCGGCCGTGCCGTTTTACGGCCGGCAGGCCGCGGCCGAAGACGCGCCGCGGATCCAGGCGCCGATCCTCCTGCACTATGCCGAGCTGGATGAACGGATCAACGCGGGCTGGCCGGCTTACAAGGCGGCGCTCGATGCTGCCGGGGTGACATACGAGGCGCATATCTACCCCGGCGTGAACCACGGTTTCCACAATGACAGCACGCCACGCTATGACGAGGCGGCGGCGGAGCTGGCCTGGGAGCGGACAATCGCGTGGTTCCGGAAATACCTGGCGTGAGGCGCGCCACCAAAGCGCAACCGGCGACGTAGCCGATATTACGCCACAGGTCTGCCCGCGACGGCCCGGTCCCCGCTTCGCCCGAACAACACCGCACCCGCAGCGAACAAGACAACCAGGGCCATCGACACCCAACCCAGCCAATCGCCGAAACGGGCATAGAGAGTCCGCGCGCCTTTGGTCGGCACGTCGACATACATGATGCCGGGCTTGCCAGTTCCCAGGTTCATCTGGGCCAGCACATGGCCGTAGGGATCTATGGCATAGGTGATGCCATCATAGGTCGGGCGGATATGAGTGAAGCCGTTCTCGACGGCCCGGTAGGGATCGTTGAGCGTTATGCCCTTGGGAAATTCGTGCGAACCGGTCAGCATGATGTCGGCACCGGCATTGCCGGCCTGTCGCGCGAAATCCGGAAAGCTCATGTCCCGGCAGATCGACAGGGCAATGCGCCCGTAGGGGCTGTCGGCGGTCTGTATGATCTCGGCGCCTTTAGCGAACACGGCGTTTTCACCGAAATCGCCGAAACCCAGCAGGAAGCGTTTCTGGTAATCGGCCTGGACCGTGCCGGTATCGTCAAGAAGCAGGTGACGGTTCGCGCCCTTGCCGGTTTGCGGGACCCAGCCATAGGGCAGCGCCAGCCAGACGCCGTTATCCGCCGCGATCTTCGCGAATTCCGCGCGGGCGGCTTCATGGTTCGCTTCGGTGATGACGATGGCGAACTCGTTGAACGCGACGATCTCTGCCCCGTTGGCCGCGGCCTCGGCGGTCATGGCGCGGATATGGCCCATCGTTGCCTCATAGGGCGAGGTCATGCGTTCCTCGAACACCTGAACCATCGATTCCGGGCCGCCCACCTCGGCCGGCATCACGACCGCGGCCACCTTGACCGTCGGGATATCCGGCGCGTTCACGATCCGCAGGCTGCCCCAGGCAAAGAGCCCGCCCGCGACCACGACAAAGGCCAGCCCGGCCGCGACAGTCGGCCGAAGCCGGAAACCGTTTTCCCAGGCATGGTTGACGCAGGCGGCCAGCCAGGACCAGAGGAACACGAAGCCCCAGAGGCCGGCCAGCGCGTAGATCTGCAGCAATGGCAGCGGGGCCGTGGCAAAGACGTTCTTGGCCGCGGTTCCATCGATGGGCGGCGGAAGTGACGACAGGAACATCGACGCGGTCATCGCTGCGGGAAAGACGAGCGTTGCGAAAAGCCGGTTGCCCAGCCGGGGCGTGACGAGCCGGTCAATAACGTAGGGCAACGCATAGTAGAGCGCGATGATGGTTGAGCGGACCACGTTGAAAACCAGGCTCATTACAGGATCGCCCATGTCGAAAATGCCCCAGAGCGCGATGTTGAAGGCCGCCACGAAACCAAGGATCGTGAAAAGGATCGAGCGGCCGGCCGGAAGCACGCGGCTGAACCGAAGGATGAAGATCGGCGCAACGATGATCATTGCGGGAATCATCGGCAGGAAATCACTGCGGCGGCAGAACATGAAGAGGCCAAAGCCCAGAACGAAGAGCCCCAGTGCCTGTGCAAAGTCGGCATTGCGGTTGGTCTGTGCGTCCGTTGACATCGGCACCCCCTCACGCGCCCCATGAAGTAAGGGCCGCTTCTCGCATCCATGACGGGAAAACTGCCCGTGACTGGAGATGGGCGCATTGACGCCGGTCAATCCGGACACGGCGGGGTAGCCTCTGCCGGCCAATAACGGCCAGGGATAAAGGCCTTTCATGGCGTGTGAGTTATGGCAGCATCGGTTCAAGCAGGCTCGAAACCGCTCCTTGCCGATCCACGCCCTTTCTCAGCCGAACTTGTAATCCTTGGGGAAGCCATAGGGCGGGCGCTTGCCGACGCCGGCGCGTTTGCCCAGCCATTCGCTCAAGTCGGGTTCGTGCCGGGTCTTGCCGCCGCCCATTTCCCAGCTGAGCCCCTCGGCCCAGGTGAAGGTGGTCAGATCGGCCAGCCCGCCATCGAGCTCGAGCGATCCCTGGCGGCCGCGGGCCTGGTTGTATTTCTGCAGGCGCACGCCCTTGCCGCGGCCCATCTCGGGCAGTTCGGCTAGCGGGAAGACCAGGAACTTGCCGTTCTGCGAACAGATCGCCACGTGATCGCCGCTGACCGGCTTGCACACGGCGGCGACCGTGTCTTTCACGTTCAGCACCTGCTTGCCGCTGCGGGTCTGGGCCACGACCTCGTCCTCGGGCACGACAAAGCCGTTGCCCGCCGCGCTGGCGACGATCAGTTTCTCGCCCGGGCGATGGATGAACAGCGTGACGATCTCGGCCTCGTTCGGCAGATCGACCATCAGGCGCAGGGGTTCGCCCATGCCGCGCCCGCCCGGCAGGTTGGCGGCGCTGAGCGTGTAGAACCGCCCGTTCGACCCCATCAGGATCAGCTTGTCGGTGGTTTCGGCGTGGAAGACGAAGCGGCCTTCGTCGCCGTCCTTGTATTTCAGCTCGCGGGTCAGGTCGATATGGCCCGACATCGCGCGGATCCAGCCCATTTTCGAGCAGACCACGGTGATCGGTTCGCGCTCGATCATCGCTTCCAGCGGCACGTCCTCGACCTCGGCCGCCTCGGCGAACTGGGTACGGCGCTCGCCGATCTCGTGGGTGCGGCCGAATTTCTTGCGCACCTCTTTCAGCTCGTCGCTAATGCGATCCCATTGCAGGGTTTCGTCTTCCAGCAGGTCTTCGAGATCGGCGCGCTCTTCCATCAGCGCGTCGCGTTCCTTGATCAGCGCCTCTTCCTCGAGCCGCCGCAGGCTGCGCAGGCGCATGTTGAGGATCGCCTCGGCCTGCACGTCCGACAATCCGTTTTCGCGGCCCGCAAAGCTGTGCGGGATGGCGCGGGTGCCGTCATCGCTCTCGGACAGAACGCCGGTGGCCAGCGCGTCTTCGTCGGCAACGAGGCTGAGCGTGGACACATCGACGCCGGCCAGCGGCGAGACATAGGTGGTTTCGTCCGTGGCGCGGGTGATCGTCTCCTGGTTCGGGCGCGACCAGTCCTCGTACATCAGCGCGGCCTTGGGATCGTCATCGTAGCGGATGATGTCGATCACCCGGTCAAGGTTCAGGAAGGCAGTGATCAGGCCCTGCAGCACCTCGAGCCGGTTGTCGATTTTGGCCATGCGGTGCTTGGAGCGGCGGATCAGCACCTCGCGCCGGAAATCGAGGAAGGCGCGCAGCACTTCCTTCATGCTGCAGACCTTGGGCGTGACGCCGTCGATCAGCACGTTCATGTTCAGGCTGAACCGCACTTCCAGGTCGGAATTGCGGAACATCATGTTCATCAGGACATCCGGGTCCACGTTCTTGGAACGCGGCTCGAGGATGACGCGGATGTCGTCGGCGCTCTCGTCCCGCACATCGGCGAGGATCGGCACCTTCTTTGTCTGGATTAGTTCGGCGATCTTCTCGATCAGCTTGGATTTCTGCACCTGGTAGGGGATCTCGGTGACGACGATCTGCCACTGGCCGCGGCCAAGGTCCTCGACCTCCCATTTGCAGCGCAGGCGGAAGGCGCCGCGACCGGTGCGATAGGCCTGGGCGATGCTGTCCTTCGGTTCGACGATCACGCCGCCGGTGGGGAAATCGGGGCCGGGCACGTAGTTCAGCAGCGTGTCGTCGCGCGCGTCAGGCGTCTTGATCAGGTGCAGGCAGGCGCCGATCAACTCGTCGATATTGTGCGGCGGTATGTTGGTGGCCATGCCCACGGCGATGCCCGCCGCGCCATTGGCCAGAAGGTTCGGGAACTGCGCAGGCAGAACCGCGGGCTCTTCCAGCCGGCCATCATAGTTGGGCCGGAAATCGACCGCGTTCTCGGCCAGCCCTTCCAGCATCGCCTCGGCAAAGGCGGTCATCCGCGCCTCGGTATAGCGGCTGGCGGCGGGATTATCGCCGTCGATATTGCCGAAGTTCCCCTGCCCGTCGACGAGCGGGTAGCGCACCGCGAAATCCTGAGCCAACCGCGCCATTGCGTCATAGATCGCGGCATCGCCATGGGGGTGGAAATCGCCCATCGTGTCGCCGGAAATCTTGGCCGATTTGAGGAAACCACCGGTGGAATTCAGCCGCAGGCGGCTCATCGCGTAAAGGATGCGGCGATGCACGGGTTTCAGGCCGTCGCGTGCATCCGGCAGCGCGCGGTGCATGATGGTCGAGAGCGCATAGGTCAGGTAGCGGTCGCCAATGGCCCGGCGCAGCGGTTCGGAAACCGCCTGCATCGGGATGTCGGGATCGTCCACCAAATCGCTCATGCCCCCGTCATATAGGGCCGGTGACTCGCCATCAAGCGCGATAAGCGCGGCGCGGGTCGGGTTTTCCGGACTGGTCCGACGCGGCCGTTTGGTGCATCCGTGCATCAGGGAAAAAACCTGTGCGCTTCCCCCCTGCGCGATCGAGCGAATCGTGTATAAAGGAGAAGTTGCATTAACTGGGTGTGGTGAACGGGGGTCTGCGCGATGTGGCGCTTTATACTGGTGACTTTTGCATTCATGGGCTGGGCGTTTTACGAGCTCAGCGGTGGCGCGGATTATGCGCCGCGCGACGGATCGCGCCAGGCCGTGATGGCCGAGCGCGCGGCCGCCGATGTGCAGCGTGAAACCATCGCCCGCGAGACCGGGCGCGCCCTGAAACAAGCCATCCAACCGCAGGGCAGCGAGAATGACCAGATTGTTCTGGCCTCGGCCAACCCCGACGCGGCCCAGGTGATTTCAGACCGGCCCAGGCGCCTGAAACTCAGCTTCTCCAACCCGGACAGCACCGGACGCGGCGTGGCCGTCGCGCTGGCGCGCACCGAAAAGGTGGCGCGGCTGACCGAACCGGCCCTGCCCGGCGCAGAGCACCTGAATGCGGAAGAGCAGGCCGACCTGGCCATCGCCATCGTCCGCGGCGTGCATGAGGTCGAACGCCCAGCCGAGACTGTCACAGATACACCCACCCGGGTTGTGCAGGACACGCAAGAAGACAAGAACGTGAGCGGAGCCGATATCCGCGAGGTTACCGGCACCCGCGTGAACCTGCGTGGCGGCCCCGGCACCGATTACAACGTGGTGGACAAGCTGGTGCGCGGTGCGAGGGTGGAAGTGCTGGACGATATCGGCGACGGCTGGGTCAAGCTGCAGGTCGAAGAGACCGGGCGCATCGGCTGGATGGCGGATTTCCTCCTGACCGCGGCGAACTGAGCACCCGGCCCGCGCTTCGCGATTGCCGCGCGCCGCGTTTTGGCATAGCTCCTGCCGGCGCAGGCATCACGCGCAGAGGGCAAGACCAGCATGGGCGGCAAGACAATTCTCATCACCGGATGCTCAAGCGGCATCGGATACGACGCTGCGCAGGGCATGCGTGAACGCGGCTGGCGCGTCTTCGCCTCGTGCCGGCAGGCGGCTGATTGCGACCGGATGCGCGACGAAGGGTTCGAGGCCCCGCGCATCGATTACGCAGACACTGAAAGCATCCACAATGGGCTTGCCGAGGTGCTCGAGGCCACCGACGGAAAGCTGGACGCGCTTTACAACAACGGCGCCTTCGCCATCCCCGGCGCGACCGAGGACCTGCCCACCGATGCGCTGCGGTCGATCTTCGAAACCAACCTGTTCGGCGTGCACGAACTGACCCGCTGGGCGATCCCGGTGATGCGGGCGCAGGGGGCGGGGCGGATCGTCAACTGCTCTTCGGTGCTGGGTATCGTGCCGATGCGCTGGCGCGGCGCCTATGTTGCCAGCAAGTTCGCACTCGAAGGGCTGACAGATGTTCTGCGGCTGGAAATGCGCGGCACCGGCATCCACGTGATCACGCTGGAACCCGGGCCGATCACCTCGAAGATCCGCGAGAACTCGATCCCGCATTTCGAACGCTGGATCGACTGGGAGGCCAGCCCGCGCGCCGAGCAATACCGCGACAACCTGCTGAAGCGGCTTTACGAGGAACGCGATCTCGACACGTTCGAACTGCCGCCGGCGGCGGTGACGAAGAAACTGGCCCACGCGCTGGAGGCACGCCGCCCGCGCCCGCGCTACTATGTCACCACCGCGACTCATCTGATGGGCACGGCGCGCCGTATACTGCCGACACGTGCGCTGGACTGGCTGATATCCAAGGGCTAGGGCAATTCGCCCCTTCGCTTTCGCGGCCCAAGTCACTAGATGTGGCGCAAGCGACGAAAAAGGAGCCGATTATGGCTGACGATCCCCTGTTCTGGGTTGTGGCGATTGCCTGTATTGCCGTGCTGTTCATCCTGATGATCGGCGTCGGCGGCTTTGCCAAGGGCGGTGATTTCAACCGCAAGCACGCCAACCGCATCATGCGCTACCGCATCATCGCGCAGGCGGTGGCGATTGCACTTATCCTGCTGTTTGTCTGGATCCGGTCCGGAGGCTGAAATCATGGTCGTTCTGTCGAAAATCTATACCCGCACCGGCGATGGCGGCGATACCGCGCTGGGCGATGGCTCGCGTCGGGTCAAGCATGATCTGCGCGTCACCGCCTATGGCACGGTGGATGAGCTGAACTCGACGCTGGGCCTGGCGCGTCTTTACGTCGAGGACGATGATTTCGACGAGGCGCTGAGCCGCATCCAGAACGATCTGTTCGATCTCGGCGCCGATCTTTGCCGGCCCGACATGGAGCGCGATGCCGAGGCCGACTACCCGCCGCTGCGCATGGCCGACGCCCAGGTCGAACGTCTGGAAACCGAGATCGACGCCATGAACGAGGCGCTGGAGCCGCTGCGCAGCTTCATCCTGCCCGGCGGCACGCCGCTGGCCGCGCACCTGCACCTGTGCCGCACGGTGGCGCGGCGAGCCGAACGGCTCTCGGTCGAGCTTGCCGGGGTCGAGGACGTGAACGCGGCGGCGGTGAAATACCTCAACCGCCTTTCCGACTGGTTCTTCGTCGCGGCCCGCGTCGCCAATGACGATGGCCGCGATGATGTGCTCTGGGTGCCCGGCGCGAACCGCTGAACCGGCCCCGCCGCTCTTTCATGGCAAAAATACTCATGCCCCGCTGGCATCCACGCCGGCCGGCTGCGGTGGCCGCGCGCGCCCGTGGCGCGGGTGGGTGGGCGGGGCGCCGCGGGGGCGCGCGGCCTGCTCCAACGGCAGCTTGAAACATTTGCGCAAAGAATTGCGGGCAAAACCGCAAAACGCGACGTCGGATGGCGCTAACGTGACGATTTTGCCCTGTTTTGCGCGGGCCCAAGCCTGTAACAGGACCGGGAGAACTGGAATCGCCTTGCAGGCGATGTCTTTGAGCTGAAGGAGATACCGCAGATGAAGGTGCTTGTGCCCGTCAAACGCGTGATCGACTACAACGTGAAGGTTCGCGTCAAGGCGGACGGATCGGGTGTCGATCTTGCGAATGTGAAAATGTCGATGAACCCCTTCGACGAGATCGCCGTGGAAGAGGCGATCCGCCTGAAAGAGGCCGGCAAGGCCGAAGAGGTCGTGGCCGTGTCGATCGGCGTGAAGCAGGCGCAGGAAACCCTGCGTACCGCGCTGGCCATGGGCGCCGACCGCGCAATCCTGGTGGTTGCCGCCGATGACGTGCACCAGGACATCGAACCGCTGGCCGTCGCCAAGATCCTGGCCAAGGTGGTCGAGGAAGAGCAGCCGGGCCTCGTGCTTGCCGGCAAGCAGGCGATCGACAACGACATGAACGCCACTGGCCAGATGCTTTCGGCACTCCTGGGCTGGAGCCAGGCGACCTTCGCCTCGAAGGTGAATATCGACGGCGACAAGGCCGTTGTCACCCGCGAAGTCGATGGCGGCCTGCAGACGATCAAGGTGAACATGCCCACGATCGTCACTGTCGACCTGCGCCTCAATGAGCCGCGCTATGCCTCGCTGCCCAACATCATGAAGGCCAAGAAAAAGCCGCTGGATGAGAAAACCGCCGCCGATTACGGCGTCGACGCCTCGCCCCGCCTCGAAGTGGTCAAGACGACCGAGCCCGAGGCCCGCCAGGCCGGCGAGATCGTGCCCGATGTCGATACGCTCGTGGCCAAACTCAAAGAGAAGGGGATCGTGTAATGGCTGTTCTGCTGCTCGGAGAAGTGAATGACGGCGAACTGGCGATGGACGCCACCGCCAAGGCCGTGACCGCCGCGAAGGCGCTGGGCGACGTGACCGTTCTGTGCGCCGGAGCCTCGGCCGCCGCCGCGGGCGACGCCGCCGCCAAGATCGACGGCGTGTCGAAAGTGCTGGTCGCAGAAGACGCCAGCCTGGGCCACCGCCTGGCCGAACCGACCGCCGCGCTGATCGTGTCGCTGGCCGGCGACTATGATCACATCGTCGCCCCCGCCACCACCGATGCCAAGAACGTGATGCCGCGCGTGGCCGCGCTGCTGGACGTGATGGTGATCTCGGATGCCTCGGGCGTGGTCGATGCCGACACGTTCGAACGCCCGATCTATGCCGGCAACGCGATCCAGACGGTGAAATCGAAGGATGCGAAAAAGGTCATCACTTTCCGCACGTCGACCTTCGACGCCGCCGGTGAGGGTGGCTCGGCCGCGGTCGAGACCATCGGCGCTGCCGACAATCCCGGCCTTTCCGAATGGGTCGAGGACAAGGTCGCGGCAAGCGATCGTCCCGAACTGACCAGCGCCGGTATCGTCGTGTCGGGTGGCCGCGGCGTCGGCTCGGAAGATGATTTCAAGCTGATCGAGCAACTGGCCGACAAGCTGGGCGCCGCCGTCGGCGCCTCGCGTGCCGCTGTCGACTCGGGCTATGCCCCGAACGACTGGCAGGTGGGCCAGACCGGCAAGGTGGTCGCCCCCGAGCTTTACGTCGCCGTGGGCATCTCGGGCGCCATTCAGCACCTTGCGGGCATGAAGGACTCGAAGATCATCGTCGCGATCAACAAGGACGAGGAGGCGCCGATCTTCCAGGTCGCCGATTACGGCCTTGTCGCCGACCTGTTCCAGGCCGTGCCTGAACTGATCGAGAAACTCTGATATGATGGGCGGGCCCGGCCCGCGCATCGCGATTTCATGAAGGCCCGCCCGAAACGGCGGGCCTTTTCCTTTCAGTCCAGCAATTCGGCCAGCGCGGCCACAACCGCGCCCGCGGCCTCGTCATGTGCGGCGGGGTTCAGCATGCCGCGCGCGGCCGGTTCGTCCATGTCCCCGAAGATCATCCCCTCGGTGCCCCTGGCCAGCGCCGCGGGGCTGGCGGCGACCTCGACCACTTGCGCGACGCGCCCGCGCAGCTTCTCGATCATCCAGCGCTCGATGCCGAAAGGATCGGTTTCGAGCGCGCCGTCATGAATTTTTTCCTCGGGCGCATGATCGGCGAAACACGGCAGGATCGCGCGCCCGTCGATGCGCGCCAACAGCATCTCCATCCGCGCCAGCCAGGCCTGCTGCACCTCGTCGATGACCAGCCGGAAGCGCTCGGGCGCGATGGTGGCCAACGCACCCAGCATGTGGCGCGTGAAATGGAACTCGGTGAAATCCACCTCGCGAAAGATGGTCTGCATCAGGTGCGAGGCTTTGATGAAGCGGTCGTTGCGCCGCGGATGCACGGCGTAATAGCGGTTGTTGAGCTTGTTCGCGCCGAGCACCTGCACCACGCAGAACTGCGCCCGCTCGGCCACGCGCAACATGGTCGCATCATTCAGGAAAACGTCGATCCCGGCATTGTTGATCCCGAAATTCACGCAGGTCAGCCCGGTTTCGGCCTCGACGATGGCCGGAAACGGTTCGGCGATGAACTTGCCATAGGTCTCGCTTCCGCCGAGAAAGGCCACGTATTCGCCCGACAGGTCCCGCCTCGGCCCGCGAAAGCTCAGCTTGCTCTTGCCATAATGACATGGCGCATAGTCGAGGGCCGGCGCCCCCATCTTTTCGAAGGTCATGATACCCACCAGTTTCTGTCTCACCCGGGGAAAGAATCGCGCCAATGTCTTGCCATTTCGCTAATGCCCCAAATCGACACGACTTTTAGGTGTTCCGCGCCCTTGCCCTGCCGCCCCGCCCGCGCCTATTGTCAATCCATCAGAGCAAGCGGGGCGATGGGCGATGGACATAAAGAAAGTGGGCGTGATCGGCGCGGGCCAGATGGGCAACGGCATTGCCCATGTCATGGCGCTGGCCGGTTATGACGTGGCACTGAACGATCTGAGCCAGGACGCGCTGGACGCCGCGCTGGCCCGCATCGAGAAGAACCTGGGCCGGCAGGCGGGCCGCGGCCTGATCGGCGAGGACACGGTTGCCGAGGCACTGGCCCGGATCAAGCCAACCCTGGACATGGCCGACGTCGGCGACAGCGACCTCGTGATCGAATCCGCCACCGAGAACGAAGACATCAAGAACAAGATCCTCGAAAACCTGGTGCCTCACCTGCGCCCCGAAACGATCGTAACCTCGAACACGTCGTCGATCTCGATCACGCGGCTAGCCACGCATACCGACCGGCCCGAAAAGTTCATGGGGTTCCATTTCATGAACCCCGTGCCCCTGATGAAGCTGGTGGAGCTGATCCGCGGCATCGCCACCGATGAAGCCACCTACAAAACCTGCCTTGCCGTGGTCGAGAAACTCGACAAGACCGCTGCCAGCGCCGAGGACTTCCCGGCCTTCATCGTCAACCGCATCCTGATCCCGATGATCAACGAGGCCTGCTACACGCTCTATGAAGGCGTCGGCAACGTCGCCTCGATCGACTCGGCGATGAAGCTTGGCGCAAACCACCCGATGGGGCCGCTGGAACTGGCGGATTTCATCGGATTGGATACCTGCCTGTCGATCATGCACGTGCTGCATGACGGGCTGGCCGATACCAAGTACCGCCCCTGCCCGCTCCTGACGAAATATGTCGAGGCCGGCTGGCTCGGCCGCAAGACGGGCCGTGGGTTCTATGACTATCGGGGCGACATACCCGTGCCGACGCGCTGACCCTCCGGAGCGCTGCCGCGCACAGGTTCGATTGCGTTCAGGCCACGCAGGCCCTGGGGGCCAGCCCCCCAGACCCCCGGGATATTTGGGGCAAGATGAAGGGCCATCGTCAGGAAAAAGTCAGCCCCCCGCCAAACGACGAGGGGCCTTCACCTTGCGCGGTCATCGGCGTCCCCTCCTGTACCGCAGGGTGACCTTGGTCCAATTTGGTTAATGTCCCGTTACTTCATCTTGCCGGAAATATCCCGGGGAGCGCGAGGGGCTGGCCCCTCGCTTCCAGCATCAATTTTCAAGCGAAAGGGTATGCTCGCGCAGCCAGGCCATGAAACCGCGCGGATCCGTCTTGACCATTTCGAGCCGGTCCGCGGGGATCGGGTGGCCGACGATCGGCGCCTGCGGCTTGTTGCAGCTGTGCACGATCTCGTGCAGCAGCAACCCCTGGCGGAGGGTGGCCGAGATACGGTTGGCGATCTGGTAAGCGCGTGAATTAGCGCCGGTGAAGCGCACCGGCACGACCTGCGCACCCGAGCGGCGGATCATCTGGGCGGTGAACACGTTCCATTCGCGTTCGACCGCCGGGCCGAACATCGTGTCCGACGAGGCGACGACACCGGATGGAAACAGCGTGACCAGCCCGCCATGCTTGAGGTGCTCCATTGCCCTGCCGCGCATTTCCACGAATTTGCGCTGGGCGTCATCCTCGTACGGAAACGGCACCGGGATCATGTAGGACGAGGCGACCTCGTCGATCCCGGTCAGAAGCGCGCGGGTGAGAATCTTGTAGTCGGGGCGGGCCCGGCCAATCAGGTCGGCCAGGATCATCCCGTCGGTCAGCCCGTGCGGATGGTTGGCGACCACCACCACGGGCCCTTCGCGCGGAATCCGGTCGAGTTGCTCCTGCGGCGTTTCGAGCCGGATGCCCATCACGTCGAGCGCGGCGTGCCAGAAGGCCTGGCCGCGTGGCGCGCCGCGGCGTTCGAACTCGCGCACCATGCGGATGATGCTGATCTTGCCTGTCAGCCATTCGATCATGCGGATGACCGTGCCCTGCAGCGGGCTGTCGAAAGAATTGGCATAGGTCAGTGAGCGCCGGTCATGCTGCATAGGCGGTTCGGGCGCGGGGGCCTGCGCGGGCGCAGTCACCTTTCCGAACGTGTCGGGCTTGTCCTGGGTGTGATCTGCCAACTTGGCCAAACCCCGTGTTTTGCGAAAACGCCGCGGAAACGCGGCACCCTCAGTTTTCTTCTCCGAACCGGTCGGCGACCAGCGCTTCGATCGCATCGGCCAGGGCTTCGGCGTCGGGCCCCGACGTTTGCACGTCAATAGAGCTTCCTTTCGGTGCTGCCAACATCAAAAGGCCCATGATGCTGTCGCCTCCGGCGCTCATCCCGTCCTTGGAAATCTCGGCATGGGCGTCAAAGCCCTCGACCACCTCGACCAGCTTGGCCGAGGCGCGGGCGTGCAGGCCCTTTTCATTGATGATCTGCAGCTTGCGCAGGGTGGTGTCGGACATGGGGCCTCGCTACTCGGCGGAAATGGTCTGGCTGTCTATATACTTGCGACCGGCATCCATGGCCAAGCGCACGGCTTCGGGCACGGAAAGGTGGCGGGATTTCGCGAGCTTGATCAGCATGGGCAGATTGGCGCCGTAGAGGATGCGTCGGTTCTCGTGCGCGCAGGCCATCAGCGACAGGTTCGAGGGCGAGCCGCCGAACATGTCGACCACCACGACAACCCCGTCGCCGCGGTCTACCGCGTCGGCGGCGTTGCAGATCTCGGCCTGCTTGGCGGCGCGGTCGCAATCGGCGGCGATGGCGACGGTACGCACGCCTTTCTGCGGGCCGACCACGTGTTCGACCGCGGCCAGGTATTCCTGGGCCAGGCCGCCATGCGCCACGATTACGATCCCGATCACGCCGGTTGCTCTCCTCGCTTCATGCGCGCCACCTCAGGGCCGCGCCGGCGCGCCGTTGCGCCGCTCCAGTTCGCGGTGCCTAATTGACACCTGCCAGCCTGCCTCTGCAAGGGCCTTGGCGAGCTTTTCGGCCATCGTTACCGACCTGTGCTGCCCGCCGGTGCATCCGAACCCGATCGAGAGATAGGCCTTGCCCTCTTCTGAGTAGGCCGGCAGCAGCATCTGCACCAGGTCGGCCACCCGCTCGAAGAAGGGGGCGAAGCGCGGATCGCGGGCCACGTAGTCGGCCACGGCGCCATCTTGGCCGTTCATGCCGCGCAGGGCGGGCTCCCAATAGGGGTTTTGCAGGAAGCGGCAATCGAACACCATGTCGATGCCGCGGGGCACGCCGCGCTTGTAGGAAAACGAGTTGACCGACACGGCCAGCTGGTGCGCCGGATCGGCCGAGAACCAGCGCTCCACCTCGGCGCGCAGTTCGTGCGGGGTCAGCTCGGAGGTGTCGATCAGCACATCGGCACGGGCGCGGATCGGCACCAGCAGGTCAAACTCGCGCGCGATTCCCTGGCCCGGGCTTTCGGCCGGGGCCAGCGGATGGCGGCGGCGGGTTTCGGAAAACCGGCGCAAAAGCACGTCTTCGCGGCTGTCGAGATAGAGCAGTTCGAGCGGGCCACCGGTCAGCTCGCCCATGGTGTCGATCATTTCGATCAGGCCGTTGGTCGAAAAATCGCGGTTGCGCGCATCGATGCCCAGCGCCAGCGGGCGATCGCGCCCGGGGCCTTCCAGCAGGCGCGGCAACAGCGTCAGCGGCAGGTTGTCGATTGCCTCGTATCCGAGGTCTTCGAGCACGCGAATGGCGGTTGAGCGCCCCGCGCCCGAGGGACCGGTCACCAGCACGCAGCGCGCGGTGGCGGCGGCGGGAAGGCTTGCTGGCACGTCTGCGGTCATCGGGGCTCCGGGTGGGGCAAGGGGATCAATCGGTTCGTCCCGCCAAAAGATATTGCAAAATCGCGGCCGGTAAATGCGGCATCCCGGCATTGTGAACCAACGGCAGCGGCAGGCCCAGCAGATTCGTGGCCCGGCGCGGGGGCAGGCGCTCGGGTTCTTCACGGTCCAGATCCACGACCAGCGCAAGCGGGACAGGCGGCGCCGGCCGGGCGGCAAGGATGCCGACGAAGCGCGCCTCGATCCGGCCGGAAATGGCGGGCGGGCAGCTGGCGACCAGGGTTTCGCCCCGCCGGGTCACGATCACCCGGTCATCGGCGACCAGCTCCGCGCCGCGGCTCATCAGGTCGAGGGCGAGGGCCGATTTGCCACGCCCGGCGGCGCCCAGGATCAGGACACCGCGGCCATGATGGGCAACGCAGCTGGCATGAAGGATATCCGAGACGTCCGAGCCCGGCGCAGGCATGGATCAGACCGGCAGACCGACGACGAAGCGCGCGCCGAGTGGATCCGAGGTGATGTCGGCATCGGTGGGGCGGATGTTCTCGGCCCAGATCACGCCGTCATGCGCCTCGACGATCTGCTTGGAAATCGCGAGCCCCAGGCCCGAGTTGTTGCCGAACTGGCCTTCGGGCCGTTCCGAGTAGAAGCGCTTAAAAATCTTGGTCAGCGCCTGTTCGGGAATGCCGGGGCCGGTATCCTCGACCACGACGAGCACGCGGTTTTCGCGCTGGCGGGCCCAGACGCGGATCGCGTCGCCGTCTTCGCAGAACGAGATCGCGTTGGTGATCAGGTTGACGAAGACCTGCGCCAGCCGCGCCTCGAGCCCGTTGATGACGATCGGGTTCTGCGGCAGGTCAGTGATGAAATCGACACCCTTCTTCTTGGCGTCTTCACCCAGGAACTGGCAGATATTGCCCAGCATCTTCAGCAGGTCGAAGCTCTCCTGCTCTTCCTTGACCAGCTCGCTGTCGAGGCGCGACGCATTCGAGATGTCACTGACAAGGCGGTCCAGGCGGCGCACGTCATGCTCGATCACGTCGAGCAGTTTCTCGCGCTGCTCTTCCTTCTTGACCATGCGCAGGCTGCCCACGGCGCTGCGCAGGCTGGCCAGCGGGTTCTTGATTTCATGCGCGACGTCGGCGGCGAATTGTTCGTTGCTGTCGATCCGGTCGTAAAGCGCGCTGACCATGCCCCGCAACGCGCCCGAAAGCCGGCCCACCTCGTCGGGGCGCGCCGTCAGGTCGGGGATGCGGATGCGGCCGGGGCCGCGCTTGCGGTTGTCGCGGTCGCGGCCGATCTCGGCAGCGGCGGCCAGGTCCGACAGCGGGTTGGCGATGGTCGAGGCCAGCACCAGGCTGAGCCCGATCGACACCAGCGTGCCGACGATGAACATCTGCAGCACGCGTTCGCGTTCGACGCGGACCAGCTTGTCGATCTCGCCCGAGGTGGCGGCAAGCGCCACCACCGCGACGGTACGGCCGTTCTGTTTCACCGGGGTCGCCACGGTAAAGACGCGGCCCTCGCCCTGGCTGCCCGGCGCCACCTGCGAGCCCTGCGCCAGCGTGGCGGGCACCAGTTGCCGGGCCTGGTCCTCGACCGCGATCAGCGGCCGGACCGGCGGCTTGCCGGTAAACAGGATCGACAGCCGGTCCCAAAGCCAGCTGAGCCCGTCGGTCAGGATTGTCTTGCTGTCCTCGGCGCCCGAGTTTTCAAGCGAGGATTCAATGCCACGCCCGCCCACCGTGCCGATCAGGTTGCCGGTGGTGTCGAAGACGAAGGCCTGCACACCGCGGCGCATATCGAGCCCGTCGAGCGTGCCGCGCACATCCAGCCCGTCACCGGTGGCCAGGTTCACCGGCGCGCCGCTGGGCATCTGCGCCTCGAACACGTCGGCGATCAGCTCGGCCTCGCTCATCAACCCGCGGGCGCGTTGCTGGGCCAGCCCGTCGCGTGACGAGTTCAGATAGAGAATGCCCGCAACAAGGATGTTGAGGGCAATCAGGTTGAACATGATGATCTTGCGGGCGAGAGGCGAACTCTTGAGCGAGAACAGGCTGCGCTTTTCGCGGCTTACGCGAAGCTCGTCATCGACCGTGCTGTTCGGGGCGACGAAATCGTCGCCAAGAACAATGTCACCGTCGCGTTCTGGCGCCATGTCGCGCACGTTCTACCTCTCGGCCGGGGCCATTCTGGCCTTATTCTTCTTTATTCTTCGTTGTAACGGTAGCCGATCCCATAGAGCGTCTCAATCGCCGAGAACTCGGGGTCGACGCTGCGCATCTTCTTGCGCAGGCGCTTGATATGGCTGTCGATGGTGCGGTCATCGACATAAACCTGGTCGTCATAGGCCACGTCCATCAGCTGATCGCGGGATTTCACGAAACCCGGGCGCTGCGCCAGCGCTTGCAGCAGCAGGAACTCCGTCACCGTCAGCGACACGTCCTCGCCCTTCCAGGCCACCGCGTGGCGCAGCGGGTCCATCCGCAGATCGCCGCGTTCCATCACCTTGGTTTCCTCGGTATCGCCCACGATATCGCCGGCCACCGCGTCCTGGCGGCGCAGAAGCGCGCGGATGCGTTCCACCAGAAGCCTTTGGGAAAACGGCTTTTTCACGTAGTCGTCGGCGCCCATGCGCAGGCCCAGCACCTCGTCGATCTCGTCATCCTTCGAGGTCAGGAAAATCACCGGCATCGAGGTCTTCTGCCGAAGCCGCTGTAGCAGGTCCATGCCGTCCATGCGCGGCATCTTGATGTCCAGCACCGCCATGTCGGGAAGTTTCTTGTTAAACGCGTCCAGCGCCTGCTGGCCATCATGATAAGTCTCGACCTCGAAACCCTCTGCCTCAAGGGTCATGGCCACCGATGTCAGGATGTTCCTGTCATCGTCCACAAGGGCGATTTTCGACATGTCCGAAATCCTTCTAATGCTCTTTATGCCTGTTTTTTTCAGGCACAATCGCCGTTTTGGCCTTTACAATCAATCCCTAACTGCGAATCAGCCGGGCATTCCGACTCATTTTGGGCCCAAAATGTCTTAACAATGGCTAATTTGCCTCACATTGGGTTTCGGATCGGAAATTGGTGGCGCTAACGTCGGCGTGGTTGCGCTAACTGCGCCAAAGCGTCCTGTTCCTGTCCCGAACTGCCATGTTAAGAGGCGCACTATCCGGCCCGTCTCGGGCCACAGGGCGGCCAGCTTTCCGCTCCGCCCGGAAAAGGAACGGCCCAGTCAGGCGCAGGCACGCAAGGAGCGACGAAACATGACATTTGGACGGGTGAACCCGAATTTCCAGCTTGAAGATCAAGGCATCGATGGGCTGGGCAATGTCTATTACAACCTCATGGAGCCTGCCCTGATCGAGGCGGCCCTGAAGGCCGGCGAAGGCCACCTGGGCAATGGTGGCACGTTCCTCGTGTCCACCGGCAAGTTCACCGGCCGCTCGCCCAAGGACAAGCACGTGGTCAAGACCGACAGCGTGGCCGACACGATCTGGTGGGAAAACAACGCCGAGATGAGCCCCGAGGGCTTTGACGCGCTTTACGACGACATGATCGCCCACATGAAGGGCCGCGACTATTACGTGCAGGACCTGATCGGCGGCGCGGACCCGGCCCATGCGATCAACGTGCGCATGGTCACGGAACTGGCCTGGCACAACCTGTTCATCCGCCACCTGCTGCGCCGGCCCGACCGCTCGGCGCTGGACGGGTTCATCGCCGATTTCACGGTGATCAACTGCCCCAGCTTCCAGGCCGACCCGGCCAAGCACGGCTGCCGCAGCGAAACCGTGATCGCGATGAACTTCGATCGCAAGATGATCCTGATCGGCGGCACGGAATATGCGGGCGAGAACAAGAAATCGGTCTTTACCCTGCTGAACTACCTGCTGCCGGAAAAAGGCGTGATGCCGATGCACTGCTCGGCCAACCATGCCACCGGCAACCCGGTCGATACCGCGGTGTTCTTCGGCCTGTCGGGCACCGGCAAGACGACGCTTTCGGCCGATCCGGCCCGTACGCTGATCGGCGACGATGAACATGGCTGGTCGGAACGCGGCACCTTCAACTTCGAAGGCGGCTGCTATGCCAAGACCATCGGCCTCGACCCCGAGGCCGAACCGGAAATCTATGCCACCACGTCGAAGTTCGGCACGGTGATCGAGAACATGGTCTACAACGAAGAGACCAAGGAACTCGACTTCGACGATGACAGCCTGACGGCCAACATGCGCTGCGCCTATCCGCTGAACTATATCTCGAACGCGTCCGATACCGGGCTCGGCGGCCATCCGAAGAACGTGATCATGCTGACCTGCGACGCCTTCGGCGTGCTGCCCCCGATCGCGCGGCTGACGCCGGCGCAGGCGATGTATCACTTCCTTTCGGGCTTCACCGCCAAGGTCGCCGGGACAGAACGCGGCGTGACCGAGCCGGAACCCACCTTCTCGACCTGCTTCGGCGCCCCCTTCATGCCGCGCCGCCCCGAGGTCTACGGCAACCTGCTGCGCGACAAGATCGCCAAGCACGGCGCCACCTGCTGGCTGGTCAATACCGGCTGGACCGGCGGCGCCTACGGCACCGGCTCGCGCATGCCGATCCAGGCCACCCGCGCGCTGCTGACCGCCGCGCTCGACGGCTCGCTGAACGAGGCGACCTTCCGCAAGGATCCGAATTTCGGCTTCGACGTGCCGGTGACCGTCACCGGCGTGGATGCCGCCCTGCTCGATCCGCGCTCGACCTGGGCCGACAAGGAAGCCTATGACGCCGCCGCGGCGAAGCTGGTGGGCATGTTCGCCGACAATTTCGAACAATACGTGCCCTTCATCGACGATGACGTGAAGGCCGCCGCCATCGGGTAAGGTAAGGCGGGCTTAAGCCCGCCCTACGCATCATTGCGCCCCGGTTCTCACGGACCGGGGCGTTTTACGTTGCGGCCCGGGCGATCAGGGCGGTTGAATTGCCGCGCGGCGCTTCGCACACTCGTCCCCGTGTCAAAGGGGGAATGCCGCGTGACAATCATCAGGGCCGAGGGCGCCGCGATCGTGGCGGAAATCCATGTGACACCCGGGCAGGAGGTCGCCGCGGGCGCGGTGCTGATCTCGACCGAGCTGATGAAGATGCGACACGACATCCGCACGGACACCGGCGGGCGGGTGACGGCGGTGCATGTCACCGCGGGAGACGAGCTCAAGGGCGGCGAGCCGCTGTTGACGCTGGACGCCGCCGAGACCTCCGCCGCCGTCAGCGCCCCCACCGAAGAGGCCCGCCCCGATCTCGACGAATTCGAGGCCCGCATGGCGCTCCTGTCCGACGCGGCCCGCCCAGAGGCCGTGGCGAAACGCCACGCGCAAGGCATGCGCACCGCGCGCGAGAACATCGCGGACCTGTTCGACCCGGGCAGTTTCACCGAATACGGCGCTCTGGCCGTCGCCGCGCAGCGCGGACAGAAACCGCTGGACGAGCTTCAGGCCCGCAGCCAAGGCGATGGCATCATCTGCGGCACGGGGCTGGTGAACGGGCGCCCGGTGGCGGCGATGGCGGTGGATTACATGGTGATGGCGGGCACGCAGGGCTTCAACCATCACCGCAAGATGGATCGCCTGATCGAGGTCGCGAGCCGAGACAACCTGCCCATCGTGCTCTTTGCCGAGGGCGGCGGCGGGCGACCCAATGACGGCGACGTTGCCCGGGTAATGGCGGCGTGGCTCAACGTCACCTCGTTTCGGCAGTTCGCCGCGCACCGGGGGCCAAAGATCGGCATCGTCGCGGGCTTCTGCTTCGCCGGCAATGCCGCGCTCTTCGGCGTCTGCGACCTGCGCATCGCCACGCGCAAGAGCTGGATCGGCATGGGCGGCCCGGCGATGATCGAAGGCGGCGGCCTGGGCCAGGTGAAGCCGACCGAGATCGGCCCCTCGGACGTGCAGGTGAAAAACGGCGTGATCGATCTTCTGTGCGAAGACGAGGCCGAGGCGGTTGCGGCAGCCAAGCGGCTGCTTTCCCTCTCCGAGACGGGCGCGCAGGGCCAGGGCGAGGACAAAGCGCTGCGCCGGATCGTGCCCGCCGACCGCACCCGCGCCTATGACATGCGCGCCGCCATCCGGGCGCTGGCGGACAAGGACAGCTTCCTGGAACTGCGCGCGGGCTTCGGCGCGGGCATGATCACGGGCTTTGCCCGCATAAGGGGCCGCGCCGTGGGGCTTCTGGCCAACAACCCGCTGCACCTGGGCGGCGCGATCGACGCCGCGGCGGGCGACAAGGGCGCGCGGTTCCTGCAGCTCTGCGATGCCTGGGGGGTGCCGGTGGTCACGCTCTGCGACACGCCGGGCTTCATGGTCGGCCCCGCGATCGAGGAAACCGGCCAGGTTGCGCATATTTCGCGTCTTTTCCTCGCCGGTGCGCATTTCGGCCAGCCGCTGGTCACCGTGATCCTGCGCAAGGCCTATGGGCTGGGCGCCATGGCGATGGCCGGTGGCGGCTTCGACCGGCCGCATTTCTGCTGCGCCTGGCCCACCGGCGAGGTGGGCGCGATGGGGCTGGAAGGGGCGGTGAAACTGGGCCACCGGGCACATCTTGCCGCGATCGGGGACCCGAAGGCGCGCGAGGCAGAATACCAACGCCTCGTGGATGAGCTTTACGAGCGCGGCAAGGCCCTAAACGCTGCCAGCCTGCTGGAGTTCGACGCGGTGATCGACCCGGCCGAGACGCGCGCGGCCATCGATCGCGCATTCGCCACCGCCGGCCCGGCCACGCCCGGCCCGCGCTATGCCGACGCCTGGTAGGCCCTGCTCAATACGGCATCGGATGGGCCCGGTGGGCCGCGTCGATCTCGTCCAGCACGTCGTCAGACAGCGTCACTCCGGCCGCCCCCAGCGCATGATCCAGCTGTGCCAGCGTCGTCGCCCCGAAGATCGGGATCGCCGGAAAGGGCCGCTGCATGACAAAGGCCAGCGCCATGTGCACCGGGTCAATCCCGTGGCGCCGCGCGATCTCCAGGTAGGCCGCGACCGCAGGGAACACCCGCGCGGTCACCCGCCCGCCCAGGTCGGTCGTGCCGCCGGTCGCCCCGGCCACGGCCATGCGCGATCCACCGGGCACCGCGCCATCCTGGTACTTGCCGCTCAGAAGCCCGGTCGCCAGCGGTGAAAACGCCAGCAGCGTGACGCGCTCGTTATGGCCCAGCTCGGCCATGTCGGTATCGTAAAGACGGCACAGGAGCGAATATTCGTTCTGCATCGCCACAACGCGCGGCCCCTGCCCGCGCGCGGCCGCGGCCAGCCACTGGCAGGTGCCCCAGGCGCTTTCGTTCGACAGCCCGAAGGCGCGGATACGGCCCTTCTCGACCTCGCGTTGCAGCGCCCCCATCACGTCCGCGATATGTTGCTCGGTCGCGTCCCGGTCCTGCCCACGCGGATCGAAGCGCCAGTTCCTGCGGAAATGATAGGAGCCGCGATTGGGCCAGTGCAGCTGGTAAAGGTCGATCACGTCGGTTTTCAGCCGCGTCAGGCTGCCCTCTACGGCCTCGGGGATCGTGTCCGAAGAAATCATCGGCGTCCCGCCCTCGACCACGCCGGACCCTTCTCCCAGGTGCTTCGTCGCGATCACCACCTCGCCCCGCCGCCCGGATTTTTCGAACCAGTCGCCGATGATCTCCTCGGTGCGACCCAGCGTTCCCGCCGAGACCGGGTTCACCGGATACATATGCGCGGTGTCGATGAAATCGACGCCGGCGGCCAGCGCATGTTCGATCTGGGCATGGGCCTCGGCTATCGGTGTCTGCGTGCCCCATGTCATCGACCCAAGGCACATCGCGCTCACCTCGATTCCCGATTGCCCCAGTTCCACACGTTTCATGCCTGCTCTCCTGCCTGTCTGCGCCGCGCGCACCCTTTCACCGCGCGCCGGCAATCACAACCCCGCGCGGATTTGCCATTTGACGTGGACCGCTGATGCGCCATTCTGATCCCATGCGCACACGTCCGGATATCCTGACTGAAATCGCCCTGCCCTCGGGGCCGGTGACGGTGGACGAATATGGCTACCTGACCGATCCCGCGCTCTGGACGCGCGAGTTTGCCGAACATGCCGCCCGGGCCGAGGGCGTCATACTGACCGACCGGCATTACGAAGTGATCGCCTTCATCCGCGCGCAGGAGGAAGAGCACGGCATCATGCCCGATCAGCGTTTCGTGCTGCGCTTTCTCGGCCATGGTTCGGGGCTGACGAAATCGCAGGCCAAGGATGCGCTCTATGCGCTTTTCCCGCAGGGCTATGTCAAACAGGCCTGCAAGATCGCCGGCATGCGCCAGCCGCGCGCCTGGTCGACCGGGTAACGCCCCACCGCACGCACCGCCATTTGCCCGAAATCAATTCGGCCCGCCCGCGAGATGGATAATATGTGCGCATGGCACAACCGGATACGACAGAGTCGGCTGACAGTTCCGCCCCGATACGGCAAACGACCGGGCTGACCTCGGAGGAGGCCGCCCGGCGCCTGGCCGAGTTCGGCCCCAACACCGTGGCCGAGGCACGCGTGACGCCGCCCTGGGTGATCCTGCTTAAACAGTTCACGGGTACGCTGGTGCTGCTCCTGATCGCCGCCGCGGTCATCGCGCTGGCGCTGGGCGAAAAGATCGACGCCATCGCCATCGGGCTCGTCGTGGTGCTGAACGGCGTGCTGGGCTTTTTCCAAGAATGGCAGGCCGAAACGGCGCTGGCCGGCCTGCGCAAGATGCTCTCGGCCCGGGCCGAGGTGATCCGCGATGGCCGGCCGCTGGAAATCGACACCCGCGACCTGGTGCCGGGCGATCTCGTACTGATCGGCGCGGGCGACCGGGTGCCGGCCGACCTGTCACTGACCAACGCGCTGGAGATGCGCGCCGACGAAAGCGTGCTGACCGGCGAATCCTTCCCCGTCGACAAATCCGTGGGCGGCGCCGACGGGCGTGGCGATCTGCTGATGGGCACGGCGGTGGTGGCCGGGCGCGGCGAGGGCATCGTCACCGGCACTGGCGCGCGCACCGCCTTCGGCCAGATCGCGGTGATGGCTGGCTCGGTCGAAGAACAAGAGACCCACCTGTCGCAACAACTCAAGCGGCTGGCCCGCCAGTTGGGGCTTGCCGCCGTCAGCGTGGGCGCGGCGATTGCCGCCATCGGCATCTACGTGGGCCGCAGCGTGACCGAAATGGTCATGGTCGGCCTGTCGATGGCCGTGGCCGTGGTGCCCGAGGGCCTGCCGGCGGTCGTCACCATCTCGCTTGCCCTTGGGGCCGCGGCGATGGCCCGGCGCAACGCGCTGGCGCGGCACCTGCAGGCGGTGGAGACACTCGGCGCGGCCTCGGTCATCTGCACCGACAAGACCGGCACCCTGACCGAAAACCGCATGACCGCGCAGTTCCTGTGGATCGGCGGGCAGACCTACGAGGCCAGCGGAACGGGCTATGACCCGGCCGGGCGCATCACGCGCAACGGCGCCCCGGTGCGCCATGCCGACGACGCGGATCTTGCCGCCGCGCTCGAAGTGGCCCTTGGCTGCACCAACGCATCGCTGGTGCGCGAAGGATCCGACTGGCGGATGATCGGCGACCCGACCGAGGGCGCGCTGGTGACGCTCGCCTACAAGGGCTGGACCCCGATCCCGAAAATCCCCGCACTGGATGAAAAGCCGTTTTCGTCCGAGCGCAAGCGGATGAGCGTGCTGCGCAGGATCGACAGCGAAACCGTGCTGCTGATGAAAGGTGCGCCCGAAACCGTGCTGGAGCATTGCACGCACTGGCGCGGCCCCGGCGGCAGCGCCGCGCTGGACGCGGCGGCGCGGCAGGCGATCCTGAACGCAAAAACCGACATGACGGCGCAGGGCCACCGGGTGATCGCGCTGGCGCGCCGGACGGCCAGCACCGACGACGCCGAGGAAACGGATCTCGAGTTCATCGCGCTGGCCAGCCTGATCGACCCACCGCGCGCCGAGGTTGCCGAGGCGATCCGCGATTGCGGCCGCGCGGGCATCCGGGTGGTGATGATCACCGGCGACGATCCCAACACCGCCCGTGCCATCGCCGTCTCGATCGGGCTCGATATCGACCGGGCGGTCACCGGAGCCGAGCTGGACGAGATCGACGATGCCGCGCTGAAGGAACTGCTGCAGGAAAACGTGCTCTTTGCCCGCACCGCGCCGCAGCACAAGATGCGGCTGGTCGAGGCGTTGCAGGACAGCGGCAAGATCGTCGCCATGACCGGCGACGGGGTGAACGACGCGCCCGCGCTCAAACGCGCCGATATCGGCGTGGCGATGGGCATCCGCGGCACCGACGTGGCCAAGGACGCCTCGGATCTTGTCCTGCTCGACGACAATTTCGCCACCATCGCCGCCGCCATCCGCGAGGGCCGCCGCCAGTTCGAGAACATCCGCCGCTTCGTGCGCTACCTGCTGTCCTCGAACGCGGGCGAGGTTCTGGCGATCGTAGCCAACGTGGCCTTCGGCGGGCCGCTCATTTTCCTGCCGACGCAGATCCTGTGGATGAACCTGATCACCGATGGCATCACCGCGCTGGCGCTGGGGCTGGAAAAGGCCACGCCCGAACAGATGCGCGTGCCCCCACGCGCGCTCGACAGGGGCATTCTCGATAGGCCCGCCTTCCTGATGATCTGCGCTTTCGGCCTCTATACCGGCACCGCCAGCCTCTACATCTTCTATACGCTCATGCCCGAGGGCGAAGCGCTGGCGCGCACCGCCGCCTTCACCGGCATCGTCCTGTTCGAAAAAACCAGCGTTTTCGCCTTCCGTTCGTTCACCCGCAGCTGCACCGCGCTGGGATGGTTCTCGAACCGCTGGCTGATCCTCGCCTTCGCCTTGATGCTGGCCTCGCAGCTGGCCGCCGTCTACTGGCCGCCGCTGCAAACGCTGTTGCGCACGGCGCCGCTGGGCTGGGAGCACTGGCAGATGATCGGCCTTCTGTGCCTGCCGATCCTCGTGGTGCCGGAAGTGATCAAGATGGCGATGGCGCGGCGCTAACCCATCAGCCCTCGGCGGATCAGGTTCAGCCCGGCAAAGATCAGCACGATCAGCGTGGCGCGCTGGAACAGGCGCTGGTCGATCCGGTCCTGCAAGTGCAGCCCGATCCACATGCCGGCCAGCGCCGGGGCCAGCGTGGCCAGCGCAAAGGGCAGCGTTTCCCAGCGCAGCACACCCGAGCCGATATGCGCCCCCACCAGCGCGACCGAGCCCAGTCCGTAAAGCACCCCCTGGATGCGCACCTGGTCGAGCTTGGGCGTATCGAGCGCGGTCAGAAACAGCACCGTGGGCGGCCCCCATGTGCCGGAAAACCCGCCCATCGCACCCGCGAGCGCCCCCACGCCCGCCTGCGCCACGGTTTCGCGAGCGGCCGGGATGCGCGGGCGCCAGCCACGCAGCTGCAACAGCGTGAACACGGTCACCGGCACGCCGATCAGGATGAACATCATCTGCGCCGGGATAGCGCGCACCAGCTGCGCGCTGGCCACCAGCATCACGCCGCCGACGATGATGAACACCCGGAACGCCCGGAGCGAGCCCAGCGCCGCGCGCGGCCCCTGCCGGAACCCCTGCCAGGCATTGCCCACCAGCGTCGGGATCAGCAGCCCCGCCAGCGCCAGTTCCGGCGCGATCACACTGCCCATGCCCGAAATCATGATCAGCGGCATGGCAAAGCCGACAATACCCTTGACCACCCCGGCAAAGAGCGTGATCGACAGGCACAGCGCCAGTTCCGTCGGGGTTACAAGGGCAAAGAGCGTGTCCATGCCCCCTCATAGCATTGCCGGCGCGTGCTGCACCCGCAAAATCATCCACGCAAGAAATGAACAAAACGCAGGGTCACAAGGGTATATTTGTTGCGCTGCACCTGCGAAATGACTAAACACCCCGGGTGAGCAAAAAGGGGACCCGATTCATGCCCAAGGATTCGCAAAGCGCCATGACCGACACCGTTCTTCTGCCCGATCTTCTGAGCCTGACCGCCGCTGCCGTGGCCCCGGCCGAGGCCGTCCTCGACAAGGCCACCACCGCCGTGCGCGGGATGGTCAGCGCAGATGGCCGCGTTTCGGCCGGCCTGCTGGAGGCAAACCAGGGCGCGGCGCATGGTCTCGCGTGGCTGGCGACCTATGTCGAATCCCTGCGCCAGATGCAAAACTGGGCCGAGCGGGTCAGCGACCAGGACAAGTTCGGCGAGGTCGAGCAGCTGATTCACCAGATCGCGTTCGGCGAATACCTCTGGCAGCTTTACGGCGGCATGCAGATGAACCAGGGCGAGATCATCCGCCTGCAGGACATGGGCCTTTCGCAGGACGATGCCCGCGCGCTGATGACGCCCGAGGTGATGACGCTCTGCGAAAAGGGCAACACCCAGGCCGCGCGCCTGGCGCTGGTTGCGCTGATGCAGGAGCGCAGCGCCGAGATCACCGTGGGCGCAACCGGCCTCGATGAAGAGCTCGAGATGATCCGCGAACAGTTCCGCCGCTACGCGGTGGAAAAGGTCGAACCCTTCGCTCATGAATGGCACCTCAAGGACGAGCTCATCCCGATGGAGGTGATCGAGGAACTGGCCGAGATGGGCGTCTTCGGCCTGACCATCCCCGAGGAATACGGCGGCTTCGGCCTCTCGAAAGCCTCGATGGTCGTCGTCTCCGAGGAGCTGAGCCGCGGCTATATCGGCGTGGGCAGCCTGGGCACCCGCAGCGAGATCGCCGCCGAGCTGATCGAGGGCGGCGGCACCGACGCGCAGAAGGAATACTGGCTGCCCAAGATCGCCAGCGCCGAGATCCTGCCGACGGCCGTTTTCACCGAGCCCAACAC
Organism: Marimonas lutisalis; assembly: GCF_005434965.1. GTDB lineage: Bacteria > Pseudomonadota > Alphaproteobacteria > Rhodobacterales > Rhodobacteraceae > Marimonas_A > Marimonas_A lutisalis. Next base: position 165,315 of record NZ_SKCI01000001.1, on the reverse strand, counting down.
CGGCTCGGACCTGGGCAGCCTGCGCACCCGCGCGGTCAAGGACGGCGACGACTACCGCATCACCGGTAACAAGACCTGGATCACCCACGCCGCACGCACCCATGTGATGACGCTCCTGGCGCGCACCGATCCCGACAGCACCGATCACCGCGGCCTTTCCATGTTCCTGGCCGAAAAAACGCCGGGCACCGATGAGGCCCCCTTCCCCACCGAAGGCATGACCGGCGGCGAGATCGAGGTGCTGGGCTATCGCGGCATGAAGGAATACGAGCTGGGCTTCGACAATTTCCACGTGAAGGGCGACAACCTTCTGGGCGGGGTCGAGGGCCAGGGCTTCAAGCAGTTGATGAAAACCTTCGAGGCCGCCCGCATCCAGACCGCCGCCCGCGCCGTGGGCGTGGCGCAATCGGCGCTCGATGAAGGCATGCGCTATGCCCAGGACCGCAAGCAGTTCGGCAAATCGCTGATCGAGTTTCCGCGCGTCGCCTCGAAACTGGCGATGATGGCGGTGGAAATCATGGTCGCCCGCCAGCTGACATATTTCAGCGCCTGGGAAAAAGACAACGATCGCCGCTGCGATCTCGAGGCCGGGATGGCGAAACTGCTGGGCGCACGCGTGGCCTGGGCCGCGGCCGACAACGCGCTGCAGATCCACGGCGGCAACGGCTTCGCGCTGGAATACAAGATCAGCCGCATCCTGTGCGATGCGCGTATCCTGAACATTTTTGAAGGCGCGGCCGAGATCCAGGCCCAGGTGATCGCCCGGCGCCTTCTGGGCTGAACGCTCTCGAACGGCGTGCCTTCGGCACACAGGTTGCTTTGGCAGGGGGCGCTCGCGCCCCCTCTTGCTTCGCAATTCACCCCCTGAAGGTATTTGCGGTCAGATGAAGCAGGGGATCTGGCCGCCCCGCGCGTGGCGCGGCGGAAAGCGACACGGTTTGTCGCGTCCCCACTTGCCCGGGACCCGCGGCACGGGCCAAGGTGCCGGGTATGCGCCTGCTGATTTCCTTCGCTGCCCTGTTCCTGTCGGTCCTGCTGCTGCAGCTGTCGACCGGAGGCGTGGGGCCGCTCGATGCGCTCTCGGGCCTGGCGCTCGATTTCACCAAGGCGCAGATCGGCATGCTGGGCTCGGCACATTTCCTGGGCTTCTTCATCGGCTGCTGGTGGGCGCCGCGGCTGATGGGTTCGGTCGGCCATTCGCGCGCCTTTGCCGCCTTCACCGCCTCCGGCGCCATCGGCCTGCTGGCGCATTACCTGGTGATCGACGCCTATGCCTGGGCGCTGTTTCGCATCGCCTCGGGCTTCTGTGTCGCTGGCTGCTATACCGTGGTCGAGGCGTGGTTGCAGGCGAAGGTCACCAACGAAACCCGCGGCCGCACCATGGGGGTCTACCGGGTGGTGGACATGACCGGCTCGCTCGCGGCGCAGCTGGTGATCTCGGTGCTCGAGCCTGCCTCTTATGTCTCCTACAACCTGCTGGCGCTGTTGTGCTGCGCGGCGCTTTTACCGCTCACCCTGACGCGGACCGAACAGCCCGAAACCCCCGATGCGCCGCGGCTGCACCCGATGCTGGCCGTCACACGCTCACCGCTGGCCGCCGCCGGCGTGGTGGTCGCCGCGCTTTCTTCGGCCTCGTTCCGGATGGTCGGGCCGGTCTACGGGCAGGAGGTGGGCCTCGTCACCGACCAGATCGCCTGGTTTCTTGCCGCCTTCGTGCTGGGTGGCGCGCTGGCGCAGTACCCGGTGGGATGGCTCGCCGACCGGTTCGACCGGCGCTGGGTGCTGATCGGCATGTCGCTGGCGGCGGTGGCCAGCTGTGCGGCCACCGCGCTGATGACCGGCCTTTCGACCACGGGCATCATGCTCAATGCCGGGATCTTCGGGCTCACCACCTTCCCGATCTACTCGATCTCGGCGGCGCACGCGCATGACTTTGCCGAATCCCATGAACGGGTCGAACTGTCGGCGGCGCTGATGTTCTGGTTCGCCGTGGGCGCCATCGCCGCGCCCTACCTCGCCTCGTGGCTGATGGAGGCCTTTGGCCCGCCGGCGCTTTTCGTCATGATCGCGGTGGGCCATATCGTCCTGGTGGTTTTCGGCCTGACCCGGATGCGCGTGCGCGCCGCGCCCGAGACCCGTACCGCCTATGTCTGGGCGCCGCGCACATCGTTCCTCGTCGGCCGCCTCTTCGGCAAATCGCGCGAGCGCTAGAACTCATCCACGCGATGGTCTAAAGGGGGCGCGAAACCCAAGACACCCCGGAGCCGACCATGGCACGCCACCTCATCACCTCCGCGATCCCCTACATCAACGGGATCAAGCACCTCGGCAACCTCGTGGGCAGCCAGCTGCCGGCGGACCTCTTTGCCCGCTACCAGCGCGCCCGCGGCAACGAGGTACTGTTTCTCTGCGCCACCGACGAGCACGGCACGCCCGCCGAACTGGCCGCCGCCAAGGCCGGGCAGGACGTCGCCGACTATTGCGCCGAGATGCACCTGGTGCAGGCCCAGATCGCCGAGGGGTTCCGCCTGTCCTTCGATCATTTCGGCCGTTCCTCGAGCCCGGAAAACCACAAGCTGACCCAGCATTTCGCGGCCAGGCTCTACGAGGCGGGGCTGATCGGCGAAGTGGTCGAGAAACAGATGTATTCGCCCACCGACGGCCGCTTCCTGCCTGACCGCTATATCGAGGGCACCTGCCCCAATTGCGGCTATGACAGCGCGCGCGGCGACCAGTGCGACAACTGCACCAAGCAGCTCGATCCGGTGGACCTGATCAACCCGCATTCCACGATCTCGGGCGCCACCGACCTCGAGATGCGCGAGACCAAGCACCTCTACCTGCTGCAATCCAAGATGAAGGATCAGCTGGAAGAGTGGATCGACACGCGCGAAGGCTGGCCTGTGCTGACCACATCGATCGCCAAGAAATGGCTTAACGATGGCGACGGGTTGCAGGATCGCGGGATCACCCGCGATCTCGACTGGGGCATCCCGGTCAAACGCGGCGACGAGGACTGGCCGGGCATGGAGGGCAAGGTCTTCTACGTCTGGTTCGACGCGCCGATCGAATATATCGCCTGCGCGCAGGAATGGGTGAACGCGAACAAGGGCGACAACTGGGAACGCTGGTGGCGCACCGACAAGGGCGCGGACGACGTGACCTATACCCAGTTTATGGGCAAGGATAACGTGCCCTTCCACACGCTCAGCTTCCCGGCCACGATCCTCGGCTCGGGCGAGCCGTGGAAGCTCGTCGATTACATTAAGAGCTTCAATTACCTCAACTACGACGGCGGCCAGTTCTCCACCTCGCGCGGTCGGGGCGTGTTCATGGACCAGGCGCTGGAAATCCTGCCGGCCGATTACTGGCGCTGGTGGCTTCTGTCCCACGTGCCGGAAACCTCGGATTCGGAATTCACCTGGGAAAGCTTCCAGAGCGGCGTGAACAAGGACCTGGCCGACGTGCTGGGCAATTTCGTCAGCCGCGTGACCAAGTTCTGCCGCTCGAAATTCGGCCTCAACGTGCCCGAGGGCGGCGAGATGGGGGCACGCGAACAGGCGCTGATTGACGAGTTGACCACGCGCATCCGCGCCTACGAGGCGAACATGGAAGCGATGGAGGTGCGCAAATCGGCGCATGAGCTGCGCGCGATCTGGTCGGCGGGCAACGAATACCTGCAAGAGGCCGCGCCCTGGGCCACGTTCAAGGAAGACGAGGCGCGGGCGGCGATGCAGATCCGGCTGGCGTTGAACCTGATCCGGCTCTACGCGGTTCTGTCGGCACCGTTCATCCCCGATGCCGCCGCGCGGCTCTTCTCGGCGATGAACACGCTCGATACCGGCTGGCCCGATGACGTGGCCACGGCCCTCGGCGCACTGCCCGCGGGCCACCATTTCGACGTGCCCGACAACCTGTTTTCGAAAATCACCGACGAACAACGCGAAGAGTGGCAAACCCGCTTCGCCGGTACACGCGACTGAGACGAGGTTTTGCGCCGCGCTGACGCGCGTCGCGGCGGGGCGGGGCCTCGGCTGACGCCTCGGCCCCGCGCTCGCATCATGGCAGGCGCTTTCGCGAAAGACCTGCGCAGCCAGACATCTCGGGCCAATCGAGTATTTTTGCCAAGAAAGAACCAGGTGCGCCGCGGCTCTCGCGACCATGCTCTTTCTTGGTCCAAATACTCAAATGCGCGCCCTGTCGATCCACACATAGGTCGCGGTGGGTCAGGTCCGCAGTTCAGCCGGCGATATCCTGCATCACCGACAGGAACCGGGCCACTTCGGCCAGGGAATTGTAATGGCACATCGACACCCGCACGCAGCCATCAAGCCCCAGCGGGTCAAGCACATTGCCGGAATAGTGGTCGGCCTTGCGCAAGTGCGTGCGCACCCCCTCGGCGTTGAGCCGCGCCACCACATCGGCGGCCGCCACGCCGTCGACCGTCAGCGACACCAGCCCCTCTCTCGCAGGGTTGTCGACGCCGCCGATGAGGCCCACCTTTTCCATCTGCGCGAGCCCCGGCAGGTTGCCGGTACCGTGGATCATCGCCTCGGTCAGGCGCGCCTCGTGGTCGTGGATCGCGGCGCCGGCGGCGCGGATGCGGGCGCGGCGGTCGCTCTCGCCTGACACCTCCCCACCCAGCCAGTCGAGATAGCCGACCACGTCCGAGAAGGTGGCATAGGACCCGGTATCGCGCGTGCCCATCTCCCAGTTCTTTTCCGGACCGTTCAGCAGGTTGTTATGCGGCACCGATTCCAGCCGCGGCGACACCCAGGCCAGGCCATAGCCGTGGCGCGAAAACATCTTGTAGGGCGAGATCACGTAGCCATCGACATCAAGCTCAGCCAGGTCGATGCGCCCATGCGCCGCGTGCTGGATGCCGTCGACGATGATCAGGCAGCCGGGGCTGACCGCGCGGATCGCGGCCGCGATCGCCGCCACATCCACCCCCATGCCCGTCACCGGCGAGGTGTGCAGGATCGTCACCACCCGCGTGTCGGGCGTGATCTGCGGCGCGTAATGCTCCACCCCGACCGTGCCCGTGGCATCGTCATGGGCGACCAGCACATGGTCCATTCCGGCGATCCCCGCCCAGCGCGCGGCGGCGCTGCGCGAGGCCGGGTGTTCCAGCGTCGAGCCCAGCACCCGCCCGCCACCGGCCGAGAGGCAGGCCGCGGAAATCAGGCGAAAGAGCAGCTCGGTGCCGCTTTCGCCGACGAAGAACTGGCCTTCGTCGATATTCATCAGGTCGGCCATGTCGGCCCGCGCCCGCGCGATCACGTCCACCAAGGCATGGCTGGCGGGATTGTCGCGGCCCTGGTTGTCGGGGATGGCGGCGTAGACCGCCGAGGTTTCGACCACCGATTTCAGCGTGAGCGCCCCGCCGGCATTTTCGAAAAACACCCGCTCCCCCTGGAAGGGGCAGGTCTCCACATGCGCGAAGCGGTCGCGAATCTGGGTCAGAAGATCGTCTGAAATCAGGGGCATGAGCTCTCTCCGTCCTATCCGGGCGAAACGCTATCGCGCGGCAAAAGAAAAGGCCACCGCAACTGCGGTGGCCCCTCCGAAATTCGTAGGGTGGGCTTCAGCCCACCTTTCCTCACAGCTCGGGATAAAGCGGGAAGCGCGCGCAGAGCGCGGCCACTTCGGCCTTCACCTTGTCCTCGACCGCGCCGTTGCCGTCTTCGCCATTGGCGGCCAGCCCGTCGACCACCTCGATGATCCAGTCACCGATCTGGCGGAACTCGGCCTCCATGAAGCCGCGCGTGGTGCCCGCGGGCGACCCGAGACGCACGCCGCTGGTGATCGTCGGTTTTTCCGGGTCGAACGGCACGCCGTTCTTGTTACAGGTGATATGCGCGCGGCCCAGCGCCTTTTCGGTGGCGTTGCCCTTCACGCCCTTGGGCCGCAGATCGACCAGCAGAACATGCGTGTCGGTGCCGCCGGTGACGATATCAAGGCCCCCCTTCATCAGCTGGTCGGAGAGCGCCTGGGCGTTTGTCACCACGTTCTGGATATAGGTCTTGAACTCCGGGCGCAGCGCCTCGCCGAAGGCCACGGCCTTGGCGGCGATCACGTGCATCAGCGGGCCACCCTGGATGCCGGGGAAGATGGCCGAGTTGACTTTCTTGGCGATCGCCTCGTCATTCGTCAGGATCATGCCGCCGCGCGGGCCGCGCAACGTCTTGTGCGTGGTAGTGGTGGCCACATGCGCATGCGGGAAGGGACTGGGGTGTTCGCCCGCCGCGACCAGCCCGGCAAAATGGGCCATGTCGACATGCAGGTAGGCGCCCACCATGTCGGCGATCTCGCGCATCTTCGCGAAATCGATCTGGCGCGGAATGGCCGAGCCGCCGGCGATGATCAGCTTCGGCTGGTGCTCTTTGGCCAGCGCCTCGACCTGGTCATAGTCCAAGAGGTTGTCCTGCTTGCGCACGCCGTATTGCACCGCGTTGAACCACTTGCCCGACTGGTTGGGCGCGGCGCCATGGGTCAGGTGCCCACCGGCATCGAGGCTCATACCCAGGATCGTGTCGCCGGGCTGCAGAAGCGCCTGGTAGACGCCCTGGTTGGCCTGGCTGCCCGAGTTGGGCTGCACGTTGGCGAAACCGCAGCCGAACAGCTCTTTCGCCCGCTCGATCGCCAGGTTCTCGGCGATGTCGACGAACTGGCAGCCACCGTAATAGCGCCGGCCCGGGTAGCCTTCGGCGTATTTGTTGGTCATCACACTGCCCTGCGCTTCCATCACGGCGGCGCTGACGATGTTTTCCGACGCGATCAGTTCGATCTCGTCGCGCTGGCGGCCCAGCTCCTTTTCGATGGCCTCGAAAATCTCGGGGTCGCGGCTCTCGAGCTTCTCGGTGAAAAAGCCGGGGTTCGACATGGGGCAAATCTCCGTCGTTGACTGTTTGCGCGTTGTGTTGTGCGTTCTCCTAATGCATTGCACCATGGGCGGGAAGGCCTCAATGCGACCATTCCGCTTGCCAGCGCGGCCTTCATCGTGCAGGTGATGAACATCCGCTCCGATCCGACACCGCTGCGCCGATGGGAAACATGGCCGAACCTGAGATCAAGATCGCCTTCACCGCCTCGGATGCGCCGGTTGCGCAGACCGCGCGCGCCGCGCTGACCGGCCGCTATGGCAACGTGCCCGAGGAGCAGGCCGACGTGATCGTGGCCCTGGGCGGCGACGGGTTCATGCTGCACACGCTGCACCGCACGCAGAATCTCGATGCGCCGGTCTATGGCATGAACCGCGGCACCGTCGGTTTTTTGATGAACGAATATTCCGAGACCGACCTGCGCCAACGCCTGGCCGAGGCCGAGGAGACGGTGATCAACCCGCTCAGCATGCGCGCCACCCGCGCCGATGGCACCTTGCACGAAGCGCTTGCCATCAACGAGGTCTCGCTGCTGCGCATGGGCCCGCAGGCGGCCAAGCTGCGCATCACCGTCGATGGGCGGCTGCGCATGGAAGAGCTGGTCTGCGACGGCGCGCTGGTCTCAACGCCGGCGGGCTCGACCGCCTACAACTACTCGGCGCATGGGCCGATCCTGCCCATCGGTTCGGACGTGCTGGCGCTCACCGCGATCGCACCCTTCCGGCCGCGCCGCTGGCGCGGCGCGCTGCTGCCGAAAACCGCGCATGTGCGCATCGACGTGCTGGAACATGAAAAACGGCCCGTCATGGCCGATGCCGATTCCCGCTCGGTGCTCTATGTCGAGTCGGTCGAAATCCAGTCCGAACCCTCGGTCGCGCACCGGCTGCTCTTCGATCCCGGCCACGGCCTGGAAGAGCGCCTGATCCGCGAACAATTCGTCTGAAACCACGATTTTTCTGCGAAAAATCAGGCGCCGCGCCCGCGAATTTTCGCAGAAAATTCGGCTTGCTCAGCCCAGGATTTCGCGCGCCACGTCCTCGCGGATTTCGCCCCGCGCGATCATTTCCGCCGCCACCCGGTCGATCTCTTCGCCGGTCGCGCCCGCGGCGATCGCCAGGTTGCGTGCGTGCAGGCCCATGTGGCCGCGCTGGATGCCTTCGGTGGCCAGCGCCCGCAGGGCCGAGAAGTTCTGCACCAGCCCCACCGCCGCCATCACCCGGCCCAGCCGGTCGGCGGTGGCAGCGCCCATGATCTTCAGTGCCGCCTGCGCAGTGGGGTGCGCCCGCGTGGCGCCACCGACAATGCCCACCGGCATCGGCATCTCGATCTCGCCCACCAGGTCCGCGCCCTCTTTCCAGTAGCGCGTCAGCGGGCCATAGCCGTCCTTCGCGGCAAAGGCATGTGCGCCTGCCTCGAGCGCGCGGGTGTCGTTGCCGGTGGCCAGCGCCACCGCCGACACCCCGTTCATGATCCCCTTGTTATGTGTTGCCGCGCGATAGGGGTCATGCGCTGCGAATTGCCAGGCGCTGATGATCCCGTCCACCGTGTCTTCGCCGATCACCCTGGCCGGCCAGGTCGCCCGCGCCCGCACCAGCCGCCGGTCGGCCAGGTTCGACAGGATGCGCAAACCCACCTTGCCGCCGGTCCACTCCTCCAGCTTCGGCGCCAGGCGCTCGGCCATGGTGTTGACCGCATTCGCGCCCATCGCATCGCGCACGTCGACGATCAGGTGCACCACCAGGAACGGCCCGGCGATCCGCACCTCGAGGTCCCGAAACCCGCCGCCCAGTTTCACCAGCATCGGGTCACAGGCATCGCACGCGGCCGCGATTTCCTGCTTCTTCGCCTGCACCGCCGCCTGCGCCGCCGACAGGTCCTCGAGCCCGGTCACCTGCACCTGCGCGATCATGCAGGGATCGTCGGCCTCACATATCACTCCGCCCGCCTCGCGGCAGGCCCTTGCACCGTTGCACACCGCCGCGACAACGCTGCTTTCCTCACTCGCCATCGGCACCAGAACGTCCTGCCCGTCGACCACCAGGTTCGTCGCCACGCCCAGCGGCACCGCCATCACCGAAATCACGTTCTCGCTCAGGTGATCGGCCAGCTCGCCGTCATGCGCGGCCGCCGCCATCAGATGCGCCACCTGCGCATCGTCAAGCTCCGCCAGCTCGGCCACCTTGGCCAGCCGCTCCTCGCGGGTCAGATTGTGAAAACCGGGAATACGCGATGTGGTCATGGGGGTCCTCCTCTGCCGTAGCAGAGGAGCCCGCCGCGCCGCGCCCGTCAAGCAGGACGTCACGAAAAAGGCCCGGGGATTGCCCCGGGCCTCTCACTCACTTGGCGTAGCCGATTGTCTGCAGCGCCTCGGTAATCTCGTCGAGGATCGCCGGATCGTCGATCGTCGCTGGCATCTTCCAGTCCGACCCGTCGGCAATCGACACCATCGTGCCGCGCAGGATCTTGCCCGAACGCGTCTTGGGCAGCCGGTCCACCACCACGGCCAGCTTGAACGCCGCCACCGGGCCGATCTTCTCGCGCACCAGCTTCACCACCTCGGCCACGACCTCTTCGTGCGGGCGGTTGCAGCCCGCGTTGAGGCACAAAAAGCCCACCGGCAACTGGCCTTTCAACTGGTCGCTCACCCCGATCACCGCGCATTCGGCCACGTCCGGATGGCTGGCCAGAACCTCTTCCATCCCGCCGGTCGACAGGCGGTGGCCGGCCACGTTGATCACATCATCGGTACGCGCCATGATGTAAAGGTATCCGTCCTCGTCGATCATGCCTGCATCGCCGGTCTCATAGTAACCCGGGAAGGTGTTGAGGTAACTTTTCTGGAACCGCTCGGGCGCGTTCCACAGCGTCGGCAGCGTGCCCGGCGGCAGCGGCAGTTTCACCGCGATCGCACCCAGCTCCCCGGCCGGCATCGGGTTGCCGCCCTCGTCCAGCACCTGCACGTCATAGCCCGGCATCGGCACCGACGGGCTGCCCAGCTTCACCGGCAACAGCTCGATGCCCACCGGGTTCGCGGCGATGGCCCAGCCGGTTTCGGTCTGCCACCAGTGGTCGATCACCGGCACGCCCAGTTGATCCTGCGCCCAGACGATCGTGTCCGGGTCGGCCCGTTCGCCGGCCAGATAGACCACGCGCAGCCCGCTCAGGTCATATTTCTTGACGAAATCGCCCTTCGGGTCCTCGCGCTTCACGGCGCGGAACGCGGTCGGCGCGGTGAAAAAGCTCTTCACGTCATGCTCGGAAATCACCCGCCAGAAGGTGCCGGCATCGGGCGTGCCCACCGGCTTGCCCTCGAACACTATGGTGGTGTTGCCATGGATCAGCGGCGCATAGGCGATATAGCTGTGCCCGACGACCCAGCCCACATCGGACGCGGCCCAGAACACCTCGCCGGGGTCGACGTTGTAGATGTTCTTCATCGTCCAGTTCAGCGCCACCAGCTGCCCGGCGGTGTGCCGGATCACGCCCTTGGGCTGGCCCGTCGTGCCACTGGTGTAAAGGATATAGGAGGGGTGATTGCCCTCGACCGGCACGCAATCGGCGGGCTCGGCGGCTTCGACCGCCTCGACCCAGTCGAAATCGCGGCCGGGGATCAGATCGGCGACCTCTTCCTCGCGCTGCAGGATCAGGGTGAACTCGGGCTTGTGCTTGGCGATATCAATCGCGCCGTCCAGAAGCGGCTTGTATTTCACCACCCGGCCGGGCTCCAGACCGCAGCTGGCTGCGATGATCGCCTTAGGCTGCGCGTCGTCGATCCGCACCGCCAGCTCGTTCGCGGCAAAGCCGCCGAACACCACCGAATGGATCGCGCCAATGCGCCCGCAGGCCAGCATCGCCTCAAGCGCCTGCGGCACCATCGGCATGTAGATGATCACGCGATCACCCTTGTCCACGCCCTTGGCGCGCAGCGCCCCGGCCAGGCTCGCCACGCGATCCTTCAGCTCGGCATAGGTGATGGTTTCCTTGCGGCCGGTGATCGGGCTGTCATAGATGATCGCCGCCTGATCGGCGCGGCCACCCTCCACGTGCCGGTCCACCGCGTTCCAGCAGGTGTTACACTCGGCATCCGCGAACCATTCATACAGGTTGTCGCCCTTCTCGGTCAGCGCCTTCGTGGGTTTCCTGTCCCAGTCAATCGCTTCTGCGGCCTCCATCCAGAACGCTTCGGGGTCGGCCTTCCAGGCGTCATAGATTTCGCGGTATCCCATGGCATACTCCTCCTATGCTTGGCGCTCTCATATGCGCGCGGCGCCTGTCCGGGCAAGTCCGTTCCCGCCAGACGCGGCAGATGGCCGCAAAAAATTTGCATGATTTGCAATCGGCCACCAGCTAATTTTGCAAATCGTTTACGGCTTTGCAGTCCGGTTTTTCAAATCCGGGGAATTTGCAAATCCCGCGCGAGATTCAACCTCCGGCTTTTTGACAGAATCACCTTGTTTTCGCAGGCTAAGGCATATTTCAAATCATTTCCCTGAGAAGGTAGATACCATGCGCCTTGGAATTCCGGCCCTCGCCATCTTTACCCTGTCTGCTTGCATGCCCCGGCCCGAAGGTGCCGAGGTTCTGACGGGCAAGACCCTGCACGCCCGCCTTTCGGGCCAAATACTTAGCTTCGCGCCCCCGGAAGCGGCGGAAATGCCCGGTGTCGTATTTTTTGCCGCGTTGCAGCCGAACGGCATCGCCAGGATGTCGGCCACGGCAGATGGCAAACCATCACGCTTCTTTGACTCTTCCCAAAATTGGCAGGTGCGCGGTCAGACGCTTTGCATTTTCGATGGCGAGACACCCAAGGACAACGACTGCAAGCGCATCGACTGGATCACCGGCAACCAGGTTCAGGTGACCGACATCCGGCGGAGCGGCCGCAAGGACATCATTCGCGGCACGCTTACCCCACTCTGATCTTGCCTTACCCGTAATGCTCCACCGGCGTGCCCGCGACCGCAGCCATGTTCAGCAACCCGCGCGGCGTGATCGACGGCGTTACGATATGGGCGCGGTTGCCCATGCCCATCAGGATCGGCCCCACTTCAAGACCCCCGGCTTTCATCTTCAGGATGTTGCGCGTGGCCGAGGCCGCATCGGCATGGCCGAAGATCAGCACGTTGGCCGCCCCCTCCAGACGCCCGCCGGGCAACAGCCGCTCGCGCAGCTCCGGGTCCAGCGCCGCATCCACGTTCATCTCGCCCTCATAGGCGAAATCGCGCGGCGCGCTGTCCAGGATCTCCAGCGCCGCGCGCAGCCTCTGCCCCGAGCCCTCGGCCTGGTTACCGAACTGCGATTGCGAACACAGCGCCAGCTTCGGCTCGATCCCGAAGCGCCGCACATGCCGCGCCGCACCAATCGCGATCTCGGCCAGTTGCTCGGGCGTGGGCAGGGAATAGACATGCGTGTCTGCGATGAAGAGCGGCCCGTCCTCCAGGATCATCATGCTCAGCGCGCCATGCGGGCGCAGGCCACCCTGCGCCAGAACCTGGGACACGTAGTTCAGGTGCCAGCGATATTCGCCGAACGTGCCGCAGATCAGGCTGTCGGCCTCGCCGCGATGCACCATCACCGCGCCGATGGCGGTGGTGTTGGTGCGCATGATCGCCCGCGCGATATCCGGCGTCACGCCCCGTCGCGCCATCAGGGTGTGATAGCTGCCCCAATAATCGCGATAGCGCGGGTCGTTTTCCGGGTTCACGATCGCCACGTCGCGCCCCGGCCGGATCGCCAGCCCGGCGCGCTCGCAGCGCCGCTCGATCACCTCGGGCCGACCGATCAGGATGGGCGTTTCGGTGGTTTCCTCCAGGATCGCCTGCGCGGCGCGCAGCACGCGCTCGTCCTCGCCCTCGGCGAACACGATCTTGCGGCTGGCGGTGCGCGCGGCATCGAAAACCGGCCGCATCAGCAGCGCGGACTTGAAAACAGACTGGTTCAGGCATTCGCGGTATTCGTCGAAATCGGCAATCGGCCGGGTCGCCACGCCGCTTTCCATCGCGGCCTTCGCCACCGCGCTTGAAACTACGCCCACCAGGCGCGGATCGAACGGCTTGGGGATCAGGTACTCGGCGCCAAAGGTCAGATGCTCGCCCTTATAGGCCGCTGCCGCCTCGGCGCTGGTCGTCGCGCGCGCCAGCGCCGCGATCCCTTCGATACAGGCCAGCTGCATCTCGTCGTTGATCTCGGTCGCGCCCACGTCCAGCGCGCCGCGAAAGATGAACGGGAAACACAGCACGTTGTTGACCTGGTTGGGAAAATCGCTGCGCCCGGTGGCGATGATCGCATCCGGCGCCACCGATTTCACCTCTTCCGGCAGGATCTCGGGCGTGGGGTTGGCCAGCGCAAAGACAATCGGCTGCGGAGTCATCTTCGCCACCATCGCGGGCGTCAGAACCCCCGGCCCCGACAGGCCCAGGAACAGGTCCGCCCCCGTGATCACCTCATCGAGCGTGCGCAGATCGCTCTTCTGCGCATAGGCCGCCTTCTGCGGGTTCATGTCCACGTCGCGGCCATCGTAGACCAGCCCGTGAATGTCGCACAGCCAGACGTTTTCGCGCTTCACCCCCAGCTTCAGCAGCATGTTCAGACAGGCAATCCCCGCAGCGCCCCCTCCGGTGGACACGATCTTGATCTCCTCGAACCGCTTGCCCGCCACGTGCAGCGCGTTGGTCGCCGCCGCGCCCACCACGATTGCGGTGCCATGCTGGTCGTCGTGAAAGACGGGGATGTTCATCCGCTCGCGGCACAGTTTTTCGACGATGAAGCAATCCGGCGCCTTGATATCTTCCAGGTTGATCGCGCCGAATGTCGGCTCCAGCGCGCAGACGATATCGGCCAGGCGCTCGGGGTCGGGCTCGTTCACCTCGATGTCGAAACAATCGATCCCGGCGAAATTCTTGAACAGAACCGCCTTGCCCTCCATCACCGGTTTGCTGGCCAGCGCCCCGATATTGCCCAGCCCCAGCACCGCCGAGCCGTTCGAGACCACCGCCACCAGGTTGCCGCGCGCGGTATAGCGCGCCGCATTGGCCGGATCGCGCCCGATCTCCAGGCTCGCCTCGGCCACGCCCGGGGAATAGGCACGGGCCAGGTCGCGCCCGTTGGCCAGCGGCTTCGTCGCCCGGATCTCCAGCTTCCCGGGCTTGGGGTGCTCGTGATAGAACAGCGCCGCCTGGCGCAGGGTTTCCTTGGGGTCGGACGACATGTGTGGCCTCGCGGTTTCGGCATTAGTTTAGTATTAAACTACTTCTTCGACGCTGGAAAGCGCCTGTTTCATTCCAACACCCTCACCGCCGTCTTGCAATTGGGTAAAACCCGGCCCAGACTTGGCGCCCAAGAGGGTGACACGATGACAGAAACACGCGCCGAAATTCGCCTGCCAACGCAGGATGTCCGCGACGATATTCCCTTTTATACCAAAACCTTGGGCATGCGGATGGACATGATCTATCCCGCCGATTCCCCGCGCATCGCGGTGTTTTCCGGCCACGGGCTGCGCCTGCGCATCGAAAAAGACGCGCCCGAAGCCCCCGGCACGATCCGCATCCTTACCGACGATCCCGGGGGATTCGCCGATGGTCAGCGCAGCCTGACCGCGCCCAACGGCACCAGGATCGAGATCGAGGAGCTGAACCCGCCGCTCGTCGTGCCTGCCACGCTGCATTCCTTCGTCGTGCGCCGCCTTGCCGATGAAGCTCCCTGGATCATCGGCCGCGCCGGCATGCAGTACCGCGACCTTATTCCCGACCGGCTCGGCGGGTCGATCATCGCCTCGCATATCCGCATTCCCGATGCCGGCCCGGTGCCCGACATGGTGCATTATCACAAGGTCGGCTTTCAGCTCATCTTCTGCGTCTCCGGCTGGGTTGACGTGCTCTACGAAGACCAGGGTGGCATGCGCCGCCTTTATGCCGGCGATTGCTTCATCCAGCCGCCCGAGATCCGACACCGGGTGATGGAGGCCAGCGAAAACCTGCAGGTGATCGAGATCGGCGTGCCTGCCGAGCACATCACCGAGATCGACCACGAGATGACTCTGCCCACCCCCGACTATCGCCCCGAGCGCGAATGGGATGGCCAGAAATTCGTCCACAACATCGGCAAGGAGGCCGAGTGGGGCCCCGCCCCCCTGCCCGGCTTCATTGCCCGCGACACCACCATTGCCGAAAACACCCGCAACGTGGCCGGCGTCTGGGTGCTGCGCCCCGGCGCGGGCGATCCGCACTGGACCAGCCACGATGCAGACATTCACTTCACCTACGTGATGTCCGGCACCGTCACGCTGGAGGGCGAAGGCCGCGACCCGCATCAATTGCAACAGGGCGATGCCTTCGTTATCCCGCCGGGGATGAAAACGCGCCTCTCCGCCCCCTCGGACGATCTGGAACTGCTTCAGGTCGCGCTGCCCGGCGAATTCAAAACACAGGTAGACGAATGAGCGACGATCTTCTTCATGCCGCGCGCGAAGTGCGCGAAAACGCCTATGCCCCCTATTCGCATTTCAAGGTCGGCGCGGCGGTGCGGGGCGCCTCGGGCACGGTCTATGCCGGCTGCAACGTCGAAAACGTCTCCTATCCCGAAGGCACCTGCGCCGAGGCCGGCGCGATCGCCGCACTGATCGCCGCCGGCGAAACCGAGCTGACCGAGGCGCTGGTCATCGCCGATGCCCCGCACCCCGTGTCGCCCTGCGGCGGCTGCCGCCAGAAACTGGCCGAATTCGCCCGCCATGACGTGCCTGTCACCATGACCACCACCAGCGGCGATAGCATGACCGTCACCATCGGCGATCTGTTGCCCGCCGCCTTCGATCAGAGCCACATGGACCGCTGATGGACGCGCGGCGCATCATCGCCAAGCTGCGCGACCGTGAAACGCCCACCCGGGACGAACTGCAATGGTTCGCCCGGGGGCTGGCCGATCATGGTGTATCAGACGCGCAGGCCGGGGCGTTTGCCATGGCCGCACTCCTGAACGGCCTCGACGAGGAAGGCCGCGTCGCGCTCACGCTGGCGATGCGCGACAGCGGCGACGTGCTGGGCTGGTCTCTCGACAAACCCGTGCTCGACAAGCATTCCACCGGCGGCGTGGGCGATTGCGTCTCGCTCCTTCTGGCCCCGGCGCTCGCGGTCTGCGGCGCCTATGTGCCGATGATCTCGGGCCGGGGGCTGGGCCATACCGGCGGCACGCTCGACAAGCTCGAAGCGATCCCCGGCTTCACCACCGATCTTGAAGAGGCGCGCTTTCGCCGCGTGGTCTCGGATGCCGGCGCCGCCATTGTTTCGGCCTCGGCCCATATCGCGCCGGCCGACAAGCGCCTCTATGCCATCCGCGACGTGACCGCCACGGTCGAAAGCCTTGATCTCATCACCGCCTCGATTCTGTCCAAGAAACTCGCCGCCGGGCTCGAAGGGCTGGTGCTCGACGTCAAGGTCGGCTCGGGTGCCTTCATGAAAACGCCCGAGGACGCCCGCGCGCTGGCCACGTCGCTGGTGGACACCGCCAATGCCGCGGGCTGCCCTACCACCGCAATCATCTCGGACATGAACCAGCCGCTTGTCCCCTCGCTCGGCAACGCGCTCGAAGTGGCCGAGGTGATGCGCACGCTGACCGGCGGCGGTAGCGGCCCGCTGGTGCAGCTCTGCGCGGCATTGGGCGGCGTTTTGCTGGCCAATGCCGGGCTGGCCGATGACGTCGAGAACGGCGCCAACGCCATCGCCGCCAGCATCCGCGACGGCCGCGCGGCCGAGGCCTTCGGCCGCATGGTCGCGGCCCAGGGCGGCCCGCTCGGCTTTGTCGAAAACTGGTCCCGCTTCCTGCCCGAGGCCACCGTGATCCGCGAAGTCACAGCCCCCCGCGCGGGCCACATCACCGCTTATGACGGCGAGGCGCTTGGCCTCGCCGTCGTGGGCCTCGGCGGTGGGCGGCAGGTGGAAACCGACGTGATCGACCCTTCGGTGGGCCTCTCGGACCTGCTGCCGCTCGGCACGAAACTGGCCAGGGGCCAGCCCCTCGCCCGCATCCACGCGGCGCGCGAAGACGCCGCCGCCCGGGCCGAGGCCGAACTTCTCGCCGCCATCACCATCGGCTCCGCGGCCCCCGAAACCCCGCCGCTCATCCACGAAAGGATCGGCTGATGCCGCGCGCCTTCCTGATCGTGATGGATTCCGTGGGCATCGGCGGCGCGCCGGACGCGGCGCAGTATTTCAACAATTCCACCCCCGATACCGGGGCCTGCACCGTGGGCCACATCGCGCAGGCCTGCGCGCGCGGCAGGGCCGACACGGGCCGCGCGGGCCCGCTCCACATCCCCACCCTCGCCGCGCTCGGCCTGGGCGAAGCCGTGAAACTCGCCTCCGGCCTCGACTCCGGCCTGCCACCCGCCACCACCGGCCTCTGGGGCGCAGCGACTGAGGCCAGCCGCGGCAAGGACACGCCCTCGGGCCACTGGGAAATCGCCGGCGTCCCGGTGCCCTGGGACTGGCACTATTTCCCCGACACGCAGCCCGCCATCCCCGATGATTTGCTCGCCCTCATCCGGCAGGCGGCGGGCACCGATGGCACGCTCTGCAACGCCCACGCCTCGGGCACCGAGGTGATTGCGCGTTTCGGCGCCGAGCACATGAAAACCGGCTGGCCCATCGTCTACACCTCGGTCGACAGCGTGCTCCAGATCGCCGCGCACGAAGAAACCTTCGGCCGCGACAGGCTCCTGCAGCTCTGTGAAACCGTCGCGCCGCAGTTTCACGCGCTGAAACTGGGCCGCGTCATCGCCCGCCCCTTCGTGGGCCAGCCCGGCCAGTTCACCCGCACGAAATACCGCCGCGATTTCGCTATCGCGCCGCCCGCGCCCACGCTCCTTGACTGGGCGCAGGCGGCGGGGCGCGACACCCACGCCGTGGGCAAGATCGGCGATATCTTCTCGATGCGCGGGGTGGGCAGCAGCTGCAAGGGCACCGATGCCGAGCTGATGGACTGCCTCGCGAACCACATCGACAGCGCCGCCGACGGGTCGCTCACCTTCGCCAATTTCGTCGAATTCGATACCAATTTCGGCCACCGCCGCGACGTGGCCGGCTATGCGCGCGCGCTGGAATGGTTCGACGGCGAAATCGCCCGCCTGCTGCCGCGCCTGCGCACCGGCGACATGATGCTCATCACCGCCGATCACGGCAACGATCCCACCTGGGTGGGCACCGACCACACCCGCGAACGCGCGCCCGTGCTGATCGCCGGGCGCGGCACGGGCAGCCTGGGCCATGTCGGCTTTGCCGATATCGGCGCCAGCCTGGCCGATCACCTCGGCCTTGCCGAACGCGGCGCAGGGTTAAGCTTCCTATGAGCTGGCGCGATGTCTCCAAACTCGAACTTCACCTGCATCTCGAAGGCGCGGCGCCGCCCTCGTTCATCCGCGGCCTGTCGCGGGAAAAGTCCATCGACATCTCGCGCATCTTCACCGAAAAAGGCGGCTATGCCTTCCACGGCTTCACCCACTTCCTGCAGGTCTATGAGGCCGCGACCTCGGTGCTCACCACCCCGCGCGATTACGGCCGGCTCACCGCTGCCGCGCTGGAACAGGCCGCCGAGAACGGCGTGGTCTACATCGAAACCTTCCTTTCGCCCGATTTCTGCGGCGGCGGCGATCTGCATGCCTGGCGCGACTACCTGGCCGAAATCGAGGACGCCGCGGCCGAGGCCGAGAAATCCCACGGCATCATCCATCGCGGCATCATCACCTGCATCCGCCATTTCGGCCCCGACGCGGCCAAACCCATCGCGCTCTGCGCCGCCGAAACCGCAGGCGATTTCATCCGCGGTTTCGGCATGGGCGGCGATGAAACCGTGGGCCGCCAGGGCGATTACGCCTGGGCCTTCGACTGCGCGCGCGAAGCGGGCCTGCATCTCACCACCCATGCCGGCGAATGTGGCGGCCCCGAAAGCATTCGCGAGGCGCTGCGCGACCTGCAGGTCGAGCGCATTGGCCACGGTGTCGCCGCGCATGCCGATCACGCGCTGATCGACATCCTCGCCGAACGCGAAATCACGCTCGAGGTCTGCCCGGGCTCGAACGTTGCGCTCGGGCTTTTCCCGTCTTTCGCCACCCACCCTCTGGCCAAGCTGCGCGAGGCCGGGGTAAAGGTGACCATATCCACCGATGACCCACCGTTCTTTCACACCTCGATGACGCGTGAATACGAAGAACTGGCCCGGGCCTACCGCTGGGGCGAAGAGGACTTCGCCGAACTGAACCGAAACGCCCTCGCCGCTTCCTTCTGCGACGATGGCACCCGCGCCCGCGTGCAGAAGATACTGGAGGCCACATGAAACAGCACCTGACCATCGTCGATCACCCTCTGGTCCAGCACAAGCTGACAATCATGCGCGAGCGGGATACTTCCACCGCCGTCTTTCGTCAGCTGCTGCGCGAAATCAGCCTTCTGCTCGCCTACGAGGTCACCCGCGAACTGCCGATGACCACGAAATCCATCGAAACGCCCCTGTGCGAGATGGACGCGCCGGTGATCGCCGGGCGCAAGCTGGCGCTGGTGTCGATCCTGCGGGCGGGCAACGGCCTGCTCGACGGTATGCTCGAGCTCATCCCCTCGGCCCGCGTCGGCTTCATCGGGCTCTACCGCGACGAAGAAACCCTTCAACCGGTCGAATACTATTTCAAGGTGCCCGAGCAACTCGACAAGCGGCTGGTCATCGCCGTCGATCCGATGCTCGCCACCGGCAACAGCTCGGCCGCCGCCATCACCCGGCTGAAACAGGCCGGCGCCACCAATATCCGCTTCCTCTGCCTGCTGGCCGCGCCCGAAGGTGTCGCCCGCATGAAAGAGGCGCACCCCGATGTGCCCATCGTCACCGCCGCGCTGGATGAACGCCTGAACGAAAAGGGCTATATCGTTCCCGGCCTGGGTGACGCGGGCGACCGGATGTTCGGCACGAAATAAGGCGCTACGCCGACAATCGCGCCTTGAGCGCCGCGATGGCATCCCCCGCGCCGTGTTTCAGCGGGTCGTTCAGCGCATCGGCCAGCGCGAACATCATCACCAGCCCCAGCACGGCGGCATGAACGGCCAGCGCCCCGGCACGGTCGCCGTCCAGGTGCCGGGCCAGCGCCGCGTAAAGCCTGTCGGTCACCGGGTGCACCTCGTCTTTCAGCGATGGCGCGTCTTGGCGCTGTGGCGTCATCTGCGGCGCCAGGTACATCATCCGGAACCGCTCGAGGTCGGCCAGGTGAAACCGCGCCACCGCATCGACAAAGGCGCCAATGGCCGCCGCCCGTCCCGTCACGCCCTCCAGCGCAGCGATGGCCACGTCGGCCTCGGCCTCCAGCGCGGGCAGAAACAGCGCGGCCAGAAGATCGCGCTTGCTCGGATACCAGTAAAGCACCGCCTGCTTCGACCGGCCCAGGCGGCGGGCAATGGCATCAAAGGACAGCCCCGCCACGCCGTCCGTGACCATGATCTCGCGGGCGATCTCGACAATCCGTGCCTTGGTGTTCTGCTGGGTCATCCGGGCGCTCGCTTGACACACTTACCACCGGTAAGTTATTTCACTTACCAACGGTAAGTAAAGACCGAATCCGAAGGATGCCACCGACATGACGTTGCTCAGCCTGCAGAACCCCGTGTTCGAAGCCTACGTGATCGCCGCCGCATTGATGGTGCTGAAGCTGATGGGACAGGGCTGGATGACGGTCTACCGGATGATGAAGACCAGCTCGGGCATGGTCAGCCCCGAAGACCTCAGACCGGGCCTGCTGAACACGGCGCCCAGCCCGGACCAGTTGGAGATCAACGATTATGTCGACCGGTCGCGCCGGATGCATCGCAATGATCTGGAAAACATCCCCGGCTTTCTTTTCGCCGGCCTGCTCTTCGTGGTGGCCGATCCGGCTCTGTGGCTGGCGCAGGCGCTGTTCTTCGGCTTTGTCGCCGCACGGCTGGGGCATTTCTGGGCCTATGCCACCGCGCAATCGCACGAGGTTCGCGCGACCTTCTACACCATCGGCTCGCTCATCGTGATCTACCTGGCCGCCGCCGCGCTCTGGGCCGCGCTGACCTGACGGTTTCGCGCCCGCCCCGCAGGCGCAGGCGGACAACCGTACGATGAATTAACCTTAACGCGCGTTAACCCGCGGCTTTTCCAGCGGCAGCCGGATGTCAGCCGGCCGGTGCACGCATGTCACCCCCCGGATTTCGACCGTGCAGTGGCGTTAACCTTTGACGTTTTCGGCGAAAAAACCTGTGGCTCGACCGTTGCGTTAACGGAAACGCGCTTTACTCGTTAGTCCAGATTTGGCACAGTCACCCCCACATCTTGTGGGGGCAAGTCATGAAGATCCAGAGATATATCGTAATTGGTGCTGCTGTCGCGACAATGGCACTCTCCACCGCCAACGCCCAGTCGCTGCGCGACGCCGACATCCCGGCCGAGTTCCCGCCCGCGTCCTTCAAAGGCAAACAATACGTCGACAGCCGCGGCTGCGTCTACATCCGCGCCGGTATCGACGGCCTGACGAACTGGGTGCCGCGCGTGTCGCGCGACCGCAGCGTCCTGTGCGGTTATCAGCCCACATTCGCAAAGACGGAAGCCCCGAAACCCGACGAGAACCGCCTGGACAAGGCCGAGAAAATCACCGCACCGGCCGAGACCGAAACGGCGCAGGCACAGCCCGAAACGGAACCGGCGCCCACGGTGCGCCCGATGGCCAAGCCCGCCGAGGCCGCAGCCGCCACACCCGCGCCAAAGCCTGAAGCCAAGCCCGCACCGCGCCGCGCCACCGCACCGAAGCCGGCCCCGGCGCGCGCAACCCGCAAGACTGCAGCTGCCCCCAGGGCAACGGCCCCCGCCGCGGTTGCAGCCGCGCCCGCCCCGGCTCCGGCCGCCGTCCCGCAGAAGACGCGCAGGATCACACGCAAGGTGGCAGTCACCGACTGTACGAATGTCACAGGCATCAGCCGCTATTACGCAGGTGTCGGCCGCGAATCCGGCGTCGTGCGCTGCGGGTCGCAGACTGCTCCGATCGGCAACGTCATCCGCCGCGAAGACGTGATCGTCATGCGTAACGGCAAACCGGTTACGGTGAAGAAACGGGTCGTGCGCCGCCAACCCGTTGCCGTCACGGTGCCGGCGCCGCAGCCTGCTGCGACACGCGGCACGACCCGGCGCGTGAAGGCCAGCGATCTGCCGCCCAACACGCGCATCGTGCCGCTGCATGTCTACAAGCAGCAGCAGGCCGCGCGCCTGAACGGCGAAGGTCTGAAGATCCCCAAAGGATACCGCGCTGCCTGGGACGATGACCGCCTGAACCCCAAGCGCGCGCATCAGACGATCGACGGTGTGCTGAAAAGCGGCCTGGCCTGGACCAACACGGTACCGCGCAGGCTTTATGAACGCGAAACCGGCCGCGTCGTCACGCATCTCTACCCGGGGCTGAAATACCCTTACCACACCTATGCTGAAATGCAGGACGCAGGATACTCGATCTCGACCAAGGGGCCGCTGCGGGAAACCCGCACGATTGGCAGCCTCTTCCGTAAATCGAAACCCGCCGCGGCCCGCGTATCGACAAAGACAACCCCACGCAAACCCGCCGCGACGGCACAGGCAGGGCGCTACGTCCAGGTTGGCACCTTCGGTGATGCGGCCAACGCGCAACGCAGCGCGGCACGCCTGCAGAAGCTGGGATTGCCGGTCCGGATGGGCAAGTACACCAAGGGCGGACGCGAGTACCGGATCGTCATGGCCGGTCCCTTTAGCGGCGACCAGATCGGCGGCGCGCTCGGCAAGGCGCGCAGCGCAGGCTTCCGCGACGCTTTCGTACGCAAGTAACGCAAACCCGTGAGAGACAAAATGGGCCGGTGCATTGCGCCGGCCCGTTTCTTTTGCCGTGCGCGGTGATGCGTCAGATCAGGCCACGCCACTTCAGGAAACCAATCACAAGCGCCGCGAAAAGCAGAAGATTGAATGACAGGCTGCCCAGCAGGTTCAGGATTGCGCCCTTGCGGCGGTCCTTCGGATCGATCTCCTTGAGATGCGCCTTGATACGGCGATGCGCGGCTTGCACTCTGGCCAGATCAATACGGCGGGCCAGCTTGGGATGCGCGCCCAGCGCCAGGGCCTCGCCGATCAGGCGCGCATCGCGGTGCACCCACTTCGGCAGGCGGCGGCCAGCGCGCGCCACGCGCGCCGGAACATCGCCCTTGCGCAGACCCAGCTTCTCGCCCAGCAGGGCTTCGAGTTCATCGGTCATCCTAGCAAGCGTTGCCGACTCGGTCATCTTCGATCCTCCGCGCGCCAGATTATCCGTGCGGGCGGCGGGGCTCAACAACTTGGCGCTGGCCCCCCGCAAAACCGCGCTGTATCAAGCCCGCATGCTCAACACGATCACTCACGGAACCCCAACCGATGCGCCACCGCTTCTGATTGCGCACGGGCTCTATGGTTCGGGCCGGAACTGGGGCGTGATCGCCAAACGTCTCTCGGATGAACGCCACGTGATCGCGGTGGACATGCGCAACCATGGCCATTCGCCCTGGTATGACACGCACAGCTACCCTGAACTGGCCCGGGACCTGGCCGAGGTAATCGAAACACTCGACGGACCCGCCGACGTGCTGGGCCATTCGATGGGTGGAAAGGCCGCGATGGTTCTGGCCCTGAGCCGGCCTGAGCTGGTCACCAGCCTGACCGTCGCCGATATCGCGCCGGTGTCCTATGGCCATTCGCAAATCCAGTACATCGAGGCGATGCGCAAGGTCGATCTATCACGGGTCGAGAAGCGCTCGGACGCCGCCGCCCAACTTGCCCCGCTCGTTGACGACCCCGCTTTGGTGCCGTTCTTTCTGCAATCGCTGGACATCAAGGCGCAACGGTGGCGCTTCAATCTCGACACGCTGGCCCGCGATATGGACAAGATCCTGTCATTCCCGGCAGAAATCACCGGCCCGTATGAAGGCCCGACCCTGTTTCTTTCCGGGACCGAGTCACACTATGTCACGCAGGAATACCGCCCGCGCATCAAGGAACTGTTCCCTGCGGCCAGATTTGCGAAGATTCCCGGCGCGGGCCATTGGCTTCACGCCGACAAACCGCGCGAATTCGAGGCCGCCGTGCGCGGCTGGCTGAACGCGATCGGCTGAACCCGCTCAGGCGTTGTTGTAAACCGCCTTGGCCGCGTACCAGCTGACCGGAATCGAGATCACATAGCCGATCAGCGCCGCAAGAAGCAGCGGTTTCATCGTCGTCATGCCCATGGTCAACGCGACCACCATGGCGCTGCCGGCAAGGGTCGCGCCCAGGAAAAGATGCATAACAAGAGCCAGAACCAACATCGCAATACCCTTTCGTTTCGATGCCTCGCACGTTCACACGGCAGTCTGCTTCGAACCGGGATCGTTGTCCTTGATCTGCATCAGAAAAACATGTGTGGGCGAGGTATCTTTTCCCGCCCAGCCTTGTGTGCCGTCGTCAACCCGCCCTACCCGGCGTGCGCATCCGGTTCATCAGGTTCGTTTTCAGCACGAACTGATGATACAGCGCGCCGACGACGTGCAGCGCCACCAGCGCCAACAGGATCGCCCGCATCACCTCATGCGCCTCGGCCGCGGCCTCGGCCCCGCCGAACCAAGCAACCGCACCACTGACCGGCATGCCGATCATCAGAACGTAAAGCCCCAGATGGGTCACGTGCGCCAGCATCTTCATCGCCGCCGGTTCCTCGGCGGGCAGGGGTGGCGCACCCACGCGCAGGCGCAACCCGATCCGCAGCACCACCAGCAACAGGATCAGCATGCCGCCCGCGACGTGCACAAAGACCAGCGGATCGAAGGCAACACTCCCACCGTCCTCGATCACGTCCCAGGCCTCGGACATGGGTTCATGCAGCACGTATTGCAGGGCGATCAGGATAAAGACCAGCCAGTGCAGGCGAATCTGGGCACGGGTATAGGGTATGGGCATGGCTGCCTCCTTCATTCGATCATTATGAATTCATACGTGCCGGTCCGGGTATTCCGTCACCGAAATTCATGTCAGCTTGCGCAATAAATCCAGAAATACGGCGCGCTCTTCGGCACGCAGCGGTTGCAAGGTTTCCTCGGTCACCTTGCGGCCTACCTCGGTCATGCGCTCCAAAAGCGCTGCACCCTCGGGCGAAAGCGAAATCAGCATGCGCCGCTTGTCCTCGGCATCGGGCTCGCTCAGCGTCAGGCCCTTCTGGCGCAGCCGGTCCACCACGCCCTTGATGGTGGCCACATCCATCGCCGCCAGCCGGCCCAGCCGGTTTTGCGAAACCTTGCCCTGTTCGCCGATCCGCACCAGGGCGGCAAACTGCATCGCAGTCAGCCCCTCCAGCGTATGCGCCTGAAAGATCGCTGCATGGCGCTGGCTGGCCAGCCGCATCAGGTATCCCACCTGATCGTCAAGGATATACGGATCTTTCGCCATCGCCTCAGACCGCCAGGTATTTCTGGCTGATCTCTGGATGCGCATCGAGATCGTCAAACCCGCCTTCATAGCGCAGGGTGCCCTTCTCGATGATGCAGGCCCGGTCCGACACCGCCCGCGCGAAATGCAGGTTCTGCTCGCTCAGAAGCACCGACAGCCCCTCGGCCTTCAACTCCTTGATCACCCGTGCCATCTGCTCAACGATGACCGGTGCGATGCCCTCGCTTGGCTCGTCCAGCAAGACCACCTTCGGGTTGCCCATCAGCGTCCGCGCGATTGTCAGCATCTGCTGTTCGCCGCCCGACAGCTGCTTGCCCAGGTTGCCCTGCCGTTCGGCCAGGTTCGGGAAAAGCTCGAACAGGTGCTCCAGCTGCCATTCCGGTGCGCCCTCGCGCCGCGGCCGCCGCCCGACTTCCAGGTTTTCCAGAACCGTCAAGTCGGGAAAAATCCGCCGCTCTTCCGGCACATAGCCGATCCCGGCGCGGCAGATCATGTGCGGGGCCTTTCGCATCAGCGACTGGCCGTCATAGGTGATCTCGCCGGTTTTCTGGTCGACCAGCCCCATGATGCATTTCATCGTCGTGGTCTTGCCCGCGCCATTGCGCCCCAGAAGCGCCACGACCTCGTTCTCGCCCACCTTCAGCGATACGCCGTTCAGGATTTGCGCCCGGCCATAGCGCGCGGTCAGGTCCTTTACCTCAAGCATCGCGCGCCTCCGCCGCTGCAAACACCGTGCCGCCGCCCAGGTATACCTCCTGCACCAGTGCGTTCTCGCGGATCTCGTCGCCGGTACCTTCGGCGATCAGCGCGCCGCGGTTCAGCACCAGGATGCGATGGGCATGGGCAAAGACCACATCCATGTCATGCTCGGTGAACAGCACGCTCACCCCGCGCTCGGCCACGATCTGCGCCGTCAGTTCCATCAGCGCCACCCGCTCGCTCGGGGCCATGCCCGCCGTGGGTTCATCCATCAGCAAAAGCGCCGGGTCGGGCGCCAGCGCGATCGCCAGTTCCAGCCGCTTGAGATCGCCATAGGCCAGTTCCGAACAGGCCCGCCCGGCCTGCTCCTGCATCGACACCAGTTCCAGCAGGGCCATCGCCTCGTCGCGATAAAGCCGCGTTGCGCGGCTGAAAATGTCGTACATCCGCCGGTGATGGCTAATCAGCGCCATCTGGACATTCTCCAATACCGTCATCGACAGGAACGTCCGGGTGATCTGGAACGTCCGCCCCACCCCCATCCGCACGATCCGCCGCGGCTTGATCCCGATCAGCTCCCGCCCCTCGAGTTCGACCGAACCGCGATCCGGCCGCAGGTAACCATTGACCATGTTGAAACAGGTCGTCTTGCCCGCACCATTCGGTCCGATCAGCGCCAGGAACTCGCCCGCGGCCAGGTCAAAGGACACATCCTCGACCGCGACAAGCCCGCCGAAGCTCTTGGTCAGTCCGCGCACCTCAAGAACGTTCATGCCCGTTCCTCCCGGCGCAGCCCAACCGCGCGCAACAGCCGGTCAACACCGCCCGCCACCCCGTCGGGCGCCAGCAGCACCACCACAAGGATGATCGCGCCGAAGATGAAGCGCCAGTAATCCAGCCGGCTCACCCAATCCTCGATCAGAACAAAGACGCCCGCGCCAAAGATCGGTCCGGCCAGCGCGTGAATGCCACCCAGAAGCACCATGATCAGCCCATCGACCGACTGACCGATGCCCAGCACGTCGGGAAAGACCGACCCCTTGGAAAAGGCAAAGACAACGCCGGCCAACCCGGCAAAACCGCCGGCCAGGGCAAACCCCATCCATTGATGGAACTTCACGTCCATCCCGATCGCCTCGGCCCGTACATCGCTGTCGCGGATGCCGCGAAGGCCATATCCGAAAGGCGAATGCGCCACCCGCCGCAGAAACCAGATGCCACCGACGCACAGCACGAAAGCGATATAGAAATAGACCCGGTCGCTGCTGGCCCATTTCGCGGGCCACACGCCCAGGATCCCGTCATCCCCGCCGGTGAAATCCTGCCACTGAAAGGTCACACCCCACAGGATCTGCGCCGCCGCCAGCGTCAGCATCGCCAGGTATACGCCCGACAGGCGCACGCAGAACCAGCCGAAGAAGAGCGCCGCCGCCGCCGCGCCCAGGGGCCCTATCAGCATCGCCGGTATCATCGGCAGCCCGGCGAACTTCACCGCCATCGCCGCCGCATAGGCGCCCACGCCGAAATAGGCAGCGTGGCCAAAGCTGACCATGCCGCCCAACCCCATCATGAAATGCAGGCTCACTGCGAAAAGCGTGGCGACCATCACGTCGACCAGCAGGATCGTGGTGAAATCGCTCACCACCGCCGGGCTGGCGGCCAGCGCAAAGACCAGCGCCATCACGACGATCGTCGCGCGCGAGGACAAGAGCCGCAGGGGCTGCTCGGGCTCAGACGGCGCGCCGTGCTCGCTGCCCTCCTTGCCGAACAGGCCATAGGGCCGCACGATCAGAACGATCGCCATGACGATAAAGGGCAGCACGATCGAGATCTGCGGAAAGATCAGGATGGCAAAGGCGTTCAGAACCGAGATCAGCACCGCCGCCACAAAGGCGCCCGCCACGCTGCCCATCCCGCCGATCACGACCACCACGAAGGCATCTCCGATCACCGAAAGGTCCATCTGCAGGCTGACCGCCTCGCGCGGGATTTGCAGCGCACCGCCCAGCCCCGCTAGCGCCGCGCCCAGCACGAACGCCGCCGAGAAGAGCCACGCCTGGTTCACCCCCAGCGCACCCACCATTTCGCGGTCCTGCGTGGCCGCGCGTACCAGAACGCCCCAGCGCGTACGATGAAACACCAGCCAGATCCCGGCCAGCACCAGCGGCCCGATCAGGATCAATGCCAGGTCGTATTCCGGGATCGGTTCGCCCATGATCCGCACTGCCCGGTCCAGCCCCGGCGCGCGCGGGCCCAGCAGGTCCTCGGCGCCCCAGATCGCCAGAGCGGCATCCTGGATGATCAGCACCACGCCGAAGGTCGCCACCAGTTGAAAGAGCTCGGGCGCGTGATAGATCCGTCGCAGGATCGTCACCTCGACCAAGAGCCCCAGAAGGCCCACGATCACCGCCGCCACGACCACCCCGAACCAGAAGCCGAAGATGCCGCCATCCAGCGTGGTGACGATGGTATAGGCCAGGTACGCCCCCACCATGTAGAACGAGCCATGCGCGAAATTCACGATCCGCGTGACCCCGAAAATGATCGACAATCCGCAGGCGATCAGGAACAGCGACGAGGCGTTCGCCAGCCCGGTCAGCAATTGCGCAACATAAAAACCCATTTCGCCCGTCCCCGTCAGTGCGCGATTTTTCGCAGAAAAATCGGGGCGGTTCAGGCCGCCCCGATCCTGTTTTCGGCCTTACTCCGCCGGGCGCAGCTTGGCCGCTTCTTCTTCGCTGGGCAGGTATTTCGCCCCATCGGCATAGAACCAGTCCGCCATCTTCGGCTTGCCGTCGACCAGCGCGGTGAAGCCGACATAGGCCCCCATGGTCGACTGGTGATCGGCCGCGCGGAACATGAACGGCCCGGTGGGCGACGAGGCCACTTCAAGCCCCTCCATTGCCGCCAACAGCGCTTCGGTCTCCGTCGACCCGGCCTTTTCCAGCGCCGCCTTGATCGCCAGGACCGAGTTATAGCCGACGATGGAACCGGTTTTCGGCGCCTCGCCCCATTTCGCGATATAGGCCGCGGCAAAGGCCTCGTGCTCGGGCGTCTTGATATCGGTCGAGGGATAGCCGGTCACGATCCAGCCCTCGGGCGCTTCGCCACCCAGCGGGTCGAGGTATTCCGGCTCGCCGGACAGGAGCGACACGACGGGGCGATCCTCGAAGAGGAAACGCAGGCTGCCCTCGCGCACGAACTTGGCCAGGTCGCCGCCGAAGGTGACGTTATAGATCGCGTCGGGTTTTGACGCCTCCAGCGCCCGCACGGTCGACCCGGCGTCGATCTTGAAGACCGGCGGCCATTGCTCTTCCACGAACTCAACATCCGGTTGCAGCTTGGTCAGCTCAGCCTTGAAGGCCGCCACGGCGTCCTTGCCATAGGCATAGTTCGGCGCCACCGTGGCCCATTTCTTCTTGCCTAGCTTTGCGGCCTGTTCGGCCAGCATCGCCGCCTGCATGTGGGTCGAGGGGCGCAGCCGATAGGTGTACTTGTTGCCCTTCGACCATACGATCGCGTCGCTCAGCGGCTCGGATGCCAGGAACAGCACTTCCTTCTGCTTGGCGAAATCCGCCACCGCCAGGCCGATATTCGAAAGGAACGTGCCAAAAAGCATCACCGCCCCTTCCTTCGAGGTCAGCTCCTCGGCAATGCGGATGGCGGTGGCGGGATCGCCGGTGTCATCGCGGCTGATCACCTCCAGCATCGCGCCGTTGACGCCACCCGCGGCATTGATCTCCTCAACGGCCAGTTCCCAGCCCTTCTTGTAGGGCTCGGTAAAGGCGGGCAGGCGGGTGTAGGAATTGATCTCGCCGATCACGATCTTTTCCTGCGCCTGCGCCCCCGCGGGGATCATCCCCAGCATCGGCAGCGCCGCCAGCGCGCCCAGTATCTTGCGTCGTACCAGTTTCATGTCATTTCTCCCTGACAGTGAATTTCATTGAATTATGTTGTTGTTATCCCTTGGATATTTAGGGGGATGCGCCCCCGCTCACCTCAAACCATCTTTCCCTTCGGCCTCGTCGGCCGTCAAGCCGCCCACGCGCGGCAGGGGCCGGCCGCTGTCGGTCACGGCCACGGCCACCATGATTTCGCGCGCGCGCGGCGCATCGTTCAGCATCACCTCGATCCCGTCGAAATGGCTGCGCACATAGGCCGCGTCCTTATGGCCCAGCGGCACGTCCAGCACCTGCCCAGGGCTGCCCATCTTTTTCGAGGACGGCACCAGCGCAGCGCCTTTCTCGACCGCCTGCCGCAGCGGTGCGCCCAGTTTCGGGTGCAGGATCGCGGCGGCATGTTCCAGCTCGCCCTTCTCTCCCACCATCGCCGATTTGCCATAGCTCTCGGCATCGCCCGGCTCGATATCCAGCGCATTGACACAGCGCTCGCCCAATAGCCCGCCCAGTTCGGCACCGATCTCCATCAGCTCGCTCAGATCTTCCTCGTAGCGACCCGCAAACGGGTTCTCGATAACCGCCACCGCCACCGCCTTGCGCGTGGGCGGCGTGATCTCGCGGCCCATCTCCTTCAGCGTCTCTTCGACCGTGACCACCAGTTTCCTGATCTTCGCCTTCATCTCAGCCCATCCTCTCCCTTGATGTCCCAGGCCTCCAGCCCGCCCGAGCGCGAATGCACGCGCGCGCCGTTGGTCATCACCAGCGCCAGCGCGATCTCGCCCGCGCGCGGCGCGTCGGTGCAGCCCACCTCGATCGCGTCGAAATGGCTGCGCACGTAGGAGGCCATCACATGCGTCACCGGCACATCCAGTCGCGCGCCAACGCCGCCCACCTTCTTCGTGCTGGGCACGATCGCCTTCGAGGCATCGGCACCCAGAAGCTGCCGCATCGCGTATCCGCCCGGCGCATGCCACAGCGCGCCATGTTCGATCTCGCCGCCCTCGCCGACGATGGCGCCCTTGCCATAGCCTTCCACGTTTTCCTTGCCGCCCAGCATGTCGATCAGCTTCTGCGCCATTTCCAGCCCCAACGGACGCAGGTCGTCGATGAAGGGCTGGATCTCGGGCTCATAGCGCCCCGCATATGGGTTCTCGATCACCGCCAGCGCCCAGGCCCGGCAATAGGGCTTCTCGGCCCTCGGCCCGCCCTCGTGCCAGATCTCCTCCAGCGACGTGATCATCTTCCTCACCTTGACCTCAGGCATGCGTCAGCACCCTCCCTTTGATGAAATTTCCCGCGCCCACGGTGCGCGTTTCCCCGCGCAGGCTCAGCGCCGCGGCCGCGATCAGGCCCCGGTCTTTCATATCACCGGCCGTCCGCGCGCCGTGGTCCAGCGCCATGTCCACATCCTCTCGCGCCAAGGCACCCACATGCGTAACGACCGGACGCTCGCCGAGATCGGTATCCGGCCGCACCTCACTGGCCGGCGCCCGGCGGATCGCAGGATGCCCGGGCAGGTCCACCGCATTGGCGATCAGCGTTGCGGCCACGTCCGCCGCGGCGGCGTCACGGGCCAGAACCGTCACGCTCCCTGCGATACCCATCGACAGGCTGCGCCCGCCCTGGCCGCTGGTCGCAATGCCACCAATACCGTCCGCCGCGCAAATCTCGGCCGTGCCGCCGGTGCCCGCCATCGCCACGCGAAACCGCTCGCCATTGGCCAGCCACAGAGCAATGTCACCGCCATTGTTCACATAGGCCCGGCGCGGATCGGCGCCCGCGCGCATCCCCGCCAGCACGTGATCGGCCACCGCGCCCGCCACCGCCGCCATCGGCGTGACAAACCCGCGATGTCGCCCGACGGCCCGCCACATGCGCTGCGCCACGGCACCGTAGGGCGGGCTTTCAGCCCGCCATGCCTGCTGCAACAGCTCCAATTCGCCGACCAGGCCTTCCAGAACACCCTCGAACGCCGCCCTTGCCGCCGCGAAGGCGCGCGCGCGATCGCCATCGCAGCCGATCACCAGGTCAATCGGCCCGTGCTGCAGGTGCAGCCGCCCGCCCGGCAGGATCGCGGCGGAAAAGCTCATCCCTTGTCCCCCCAGCGATAATGCCCCTTGGCGGTGGGATCATGCCGCGATGCGCCCGGCTCCACCTTGCGCACTTTCTCGGTCACCACGGTATCGGCGGGCCGGATTTCCTCGACATGCCCGCCCAGATCGGCGTAATCGCTCACCCGCATGGTGAACTCGATCGGTGCGACAATGGCCGGCGTCGGCACATAGCCAAAGGAATTCGAGGGCATCTCCATCACATCCGCCATCACCGTGATCCCGCCACCGGGCCAGACATAGGCCTCGGCCCCGCCACAGCTGACCTTGGTCAGAGCCTCGCGGACCGAGCGGGTCAGCCGCACCGGGTTTTCCGTCACGCCGGCGCGCAGGCTGCCGCCCGCGCCGCCCATGAACAGCACGGAACAAACCGAGGGCTCGCAGTTTTCCGCGATCCGCCCGGCGCTGGCCATCACCGCCTCGGGCGCCTCGGCCGCCCGCGGCACCAGGTCTGCGTCCAGCTCGTAATAGGCCCATTGCTCGCCCGTAGTGGACACCATGAACAGCCGCAATCCCGGCCAGGCCACGTTTTTCTTCCACTCGCCCAGGATGGTCAGCGGATCCTCGATATCCGTGCCGCCCCAGCCACGCCCCGGTTCGGCCACCTGGAAATAGCGCCCAGGGGTCGAGCGGCGGCCCTTGATCTTGATGCCCGTCGGTTTCACCCCCAGAACCTGCCCGGCCTGATGTTCGCTCAGCACCCCGGTGATATGGTCATCGACCACCACCACCTCGTCGACGATCTCGTGCCACTGCTTGGCGAACATGCCGATCGCGGCCGAACCGCAGCCCACCCGCATCAGCCGCTCCTGCTCGCCGTCGATGATCGGCGCCTCGCCGGCCTGCACCACCACCGTGACGGCGTGGCTCTCCTCGCCGATCACCATCTCGACCGGCTCGCGGTTGCACAGCGCCATCAGCGCGTCGCAGGTCACGCGCCCCTCGCGCTTGCTGCCGCCTGTCAGGTGCTCCACCCCGCCAAGGCTCAGCATCTTCGATCCGTATTCGCTGGTCATCACATGGCCGATCGGTTCGCCATCCACGCGCACCACGTCACGCTCGTGGCCGATATGGCGGTCGGTGTCGATTTTCACCTTCGCTCCGCAATAGGAAAAGATCCCCTCGGTCACCACGGTGACCATGTCGACGCCCTCGATCTCCTGGCTCACGATGAAGGGCGCGGGTTTGTAGTCAGGATATGTCGTGCCCGCCCCCACGGCGGTAACGAAGCGGCGATGTCCCTGGATGATGTCGCCATCCCAATCGCCCGCCTCGTCCGTCTTCAGGAACGGCACCAACCTCTCGGACGTGCTCTCGATGATGGTCAGCGGGTCCAGCCGTACCAGTTCGCCGCCATGATTGGCATAGCGGTCACAGGCGCCGGGCTTGCCTTCGGCTATGTAACACATCACCGGACAGGCATCGCAGCGGATCTTCTCCGGCCTCTCACGCATGCCAGGCTCCCCCCTCGAATTTTCGCAGAAAATTCGTCATCCCCCCGCCTCCTTCAATGCCGCGCGCAGCCGCGAGGGCGTCACCGGCAGCCGCTGCATCTGCACCCCCGTGGCATCGCGGATCGCGTTCAATATCGCCGGTGCGGTTGGGATCAGCACATGCTCGCCCAACCCCTTGGCGCCATAAGGCCCGTGCGCATCGGGCTCCTCGATGATCAGCGTCTCCACCGGCGGCATATCCCCGATGGTAGGGATCAGGTAATCATGCAGGTTCTCGGTCCGCCCGGGCAGATATTCTTCCATCAACGCCATGCCCAGCCCCTGCGCGATGCCGCCTTCCACCTGCCCCTCGATCAGAAGGGGGTTGACCGCGTGGCCCACATCATGCGCGGCGACGAACTTGAATGGCTTCACCGTGCCCAGCCGCGTGTCGACGTCCAGAACGCACAGATGCGCGGCATAGCCGAACTGGGCGTAAGGCACCCCCTGCCCGTTCTCGTCCAGCGGTTTCGTCGGCGGGTCATAGGTCTCGGCCACGCGCAGAACATAGCCTTCCGCGTCCGGCTCAAGCGCGGCCAGGTCGATCACCTGCACCCGGTCGCCATCCCGAACCTCGATGCCAGCCTCACGCAAAACAATCTCCGCTTCGGGCCCGGCATTCGCGCGCTGCAGGATCTCGGCCCGCATCGCCTCGCCCGCCAGCCGCGCGGCATTGCCCGTCACGAAGGTCTGGCGCGAGGCCGAGGTCTTGCCGGCATCCGGCGTCACGTCCGTATCCCCGCCCACCAGCTCCAGCGCCGTAACCGGCACGCCCAGCGCGGTGGCAAAGATCTGCGCGATCACCGTGTTGGCCCCCTGCCCGATATCGGCTGCCCCCTGGTGCAGCACCAGTTGCCCATCGCCGCGCACCCCCGCCTTGATGGTCGAAGGGTTGGGAAGCGAGGTATTGCCACAGCCATACCAGCCCGCGGCCACGCCCACGCCGCGCCGCACCGGCCCGCCGGCGGCGTTCACCCGCGCCGCCTCGGCCCGTTCAGCCTCCCACGCGGGCCGCAGCGCCTCAAGGCAGGCCTTGATGCCCACGCCCTGCTCGAACACCTGGCCACAGACCGTGGGCACGCCGTTTTCCAGCGCGTTCAGGATCCGGAACTCCAGCCGGTCGATGCGCAGCGTATCGGCCAACTCGTCAAACAGGCTCTCCTGCGCCACCGCCGCCTGCGGCACGCCGAACCCGCGAAACGCGCCCGAGGGCGGGCAGTGGGTGTGAATCCCCTTCGCCTCGGCCCGGTAATCGGCCACGCGATAGGGCCCCGAGGCATGCACCGGCACCCGGTTCGCCACCGTCGGCCCCCAGCTGGAATAGGCCCCTGTGTTGAAAAGGCCGTCAAACCGCAGCCCGCTGATGCGGCCATCCCTGCCCGCACCGATCCGCACCGTCATGTCGGCCGGGTGCCGCTTGGTCGTCGATTGCATCGACTCGGTCCGCTCATAGGCGATACGCACCGGCCGACCCGCCTTCAACGCCGCGATCGCCAGATAGGGCTGCACCGACACATCCAGTTTCGAGCCGAACCCGCCCCCCGTCGCCGTCGGCACGACCCTAATCCGGCTGCGATCCATGCCCAGAACGGTTTCGAGCGTATCGAGATCCATCACCGGGGCCTGCGTGCAGGCATGCACCTCGACACGGCCATCCACCACCTGCGCGAAGCCAGCCTCGGGCTCGATATAGGCGTGTTCCACGAAACTCGTCTCGAACCGCCCCTCAAGCACCACATCGGCCCGCTCCAGCGCGGCCTCCACATCGCCATGCGCGACAAAGCCGCCGCACATCACGTTGCCGTCGCGCCCCTCGTGCAGCAGCGGCGCGCCCGGCGCCATGGCCTCGGGAATGGTTTGCGCATCCTCCAGCGGCTCCCATGTTACGGGGAACCGCTCCGGATCAAAGCGCGCCACCACGTCGGGCGCGCCGACCACGGCGGCCACCGCCTCGCCCCGGAACCGCGCGACGCCTTCGGCAAAGACCGGCTGGTCGATGAAGCCCGGGATCGTGCCATAAAGGTTCAGCCCTGGCACGTCCCTGGCCGTCAGGACCGCATCCAACCCCTCGGCCCGGGCGAACCCGTCCAGGTCACCAAGGGTGAACCGCGCATGGGCATGCGGGCTGCGCACCACCCGGATCACCAGCGCGTCCGCCGGCGCCACGTCGTCGCCGAATTGCTCGGTGCCGTCTACCTTGCGCCGCCCGTCCAGCTTCTCGATCGCCGCCCGGGTATGCCCCTGCGCATCGACCACGGCCCCGGGCGCGTGCCCCATCACCGCGTCGATGATCTTGCGATAGCCAGTGCAGCGGCATAGCACGCCGCCCAACGCGTCCATCACCTGCCGTTCATCGGGCTCCGGAACCTCGCGCAAGAGCGCCACGGCCGAGACCATCATGCCCGGGGTGCAGATCCCGCATTGCGCCGCCCCCTGCCCCTCGAACCGGCGGCCCAATTCCCGCGCCAGCGGCTCGCCCGCGACCAGCCCGGCCAGGGTTTCCACCGTTTTCCCCGCCGCCTGCTGCGCCGGCATCAGGCACGAACAAACCGGCGCGCCATCCACCAGAACCGTGCAAGCCCCGCAATCGCCCGCGTTGCAGCCCACTTTCACGTCGCGTGCGCCCAGCCGGTCGCGCAACGCCTCCGACAACCGCTCGCCCGGGCGCGGCAGGATCTCGACCTCGGTGCCATTCAGCCGGAAGGATGTCATACCGAGCCGCTTATCCATGTGCCGCCTCCCGCAGCGCCCGGCCGATCAGCTCGGAAACCGCCTCCAGCCGATAGGCCCCGCTGCCGCGCACATCATCGATCGGCGACAGAGGCGCCAGGTGCGCCGGGTCGATGCGCAACTCCTCCAGCCGCGCGCCAATCATCGCCGCCTCCAACGCGGGCAGCCGTCGCGCCACCGGCGAACAGGCGCCCACGGCCACCCGCGCATGATCGATACGGCCTTCTTCGTCGCGGCCCAGAACCACCGCGACCATGGCAATAGAAATCACCAGGTACGCCCGGCTCCCGAGCTTGCAGAACGCGCCCGCGGCATCCGTGGGCGGCTCGGGCATGTGCACCGCGACCACCATTTCGCCGGGGTCCAGCGCGACCTGCCGCACCCCGGTGATAAATTCTTCCAGCGCCACCCGTCGCGTGCCACCGGGTCCGGCAATTTCCACCTGCGCCCCCAGGGTCAGGAGCGGCGGCACGCCATCCGCGGCGGGCGAGGCATTGACCAGGTTACCCGCCACCGTGCCGGCGTTCTGGATCTGCAGCCCGCCCACCTTCCGCGCCGCCGCCTTCAACCCGTCAAAAGCACGCGGCAGGTCCGCCCGCGCGATCTCCGACCAGCGCGTCGCGGCCCCGATACGCCAGCCCCCGGCTTGCCGTGCAATCCCGCGCAGCCCCGCGACCCGCGTGATGTCCAGAAGATCACCCCGCGGCCCTCCAGGCCGCATCGACGGGTAGAAATCGGTTCCCCCCGCCACGACCGTCACGCCGCCACGGGACAGGATATCCAGGGCATCGCCCAGAGTCTCCGGCGCATGATATTCCACGCTACACCTATGTCTGGCCCCCTGTCGGACCACGTTTAATTATCGTTGGTATGCAAATGGTATGAGCGGTTCCTGAGTCGAGTCAAAATCTTTTCCGCATCCGTCCGGGCAGCCAACCCCGCAGAGCGCATGCTCCCGGAAGAAAGACAGAATGCCACCCGGTTCTTTCTTGGCAAAAATACTCAAGTGACACGGCAACGCCGCGCCCATGGCAAAACGCGCGCGCCCCATTGCCGCCCGAGGGCGGCGGGGCGGGTGGGCGGGAGCCGTCCGAGGGCGGCAATCGGCTGGGCTCAGGGCTTCACAATCCGGTTGCGCAGCACGCCGATCTTCTCGATTTCCAGCTCGAACTCATCGCCCGGGCTGAGCCGCCGGCCCAACTCGAGGCCACAGCCCGTGCCCACCGTCCCCGAGCCGATCACCTCGCCCGGATAGATCGTCTCGGAGGCCGAGATATGCGCAAGGATCGCCCCGAAATCATGCTGCATCTGGCCGGAATTGCCGCCGCCCCAGCGCTCTCCATTCACACGCAGCTCCATGTCCAGCGCCACGGGGTGTTTCACTTCGTCCGCCGTCAGGATCCACGGCCCCAGGATATTTCCGGTATCGAAATCCTTGCCCTTCGCCGGGCCCAACTGGCCCGGCATTTCCCGCATCTGCGCATCCCGCGCCGAGACGTCGTTCAGGATCGTGTAGCCGAAAATGTAATCCTCGGCGTCCTCGGGCTTGATGTCCTTGCCCTGCTTGCCGACCACGATGGCCATTTCCAGTTCGACATCCAGGAACTCGGCATAAGAGGGCCAGATCACCTCCTGCTCGTGGCCGATGAAACTCATCCGGTTGCCCTTGTAATAAATCGGCTGCTCGTACCAGACCGGCGGCAGTTGCGGATCGGCCTCGCCAAAGCCTTTCAGGCAGTTGATCAAATGCTCCTCGAACACCAGGCAATCGCGGTATTGCACCGGCATCAGCGGCGGCAGGAAAATCGCCTCGTCCGCGTCGATGATCGCGCGCTTATTGGCGCGGCGCAGCAGGTGCGCGGCCTGCTCGATCCCGTAATCGCCCTCGTCGATGACGCGCTGCATGTTGGTGAAGGTGTCGGTCTCGTAACGCGCCAGTTCCGCCGCACGGTCGAGATCCAGAAGACGCCCATCCTCGAGCGGCGAGACCACCCGTACCCTGCCGCCGTAAAATACCGTGCCCAGCCGCATGTCTTACTCCTCGAAAATGGCGACGGCCCGGGTGAACCCGGCACTCGCGCCCTTGATCTTGTAGGGAAAGCAGGAAATCTCGAAGCCGTCACCCGGCAGCGTGTCGAGGTTCGACAGCTTTTCCATGTGGCAGTACCCGATCTCCATGCTGGCGCGGTGGCCCTCCCAGATGATGCCCGGATCGTGGCTCTTGGCATAGGCCTGCGCGGTCAGCGCAAAGGGCGCGTCCCAGCTCCACGCATCCGTGCCGGTCACGCGCACGCCGCGCTCCAGCAGGTACATGGTGGCATCGCGCCCCATGCCGCAGCCTTTCATCAGGTAATCGGGCTGGCCGTAATGATCGCCTGCGCTGGTGTTGACCACGACGATGTCGAGGGGCTGCAATTCGTGCCCGATGCGCTTCAACTCCGCCTCGACATCTCCCGGCGTCACGATATAGCCGTCCTCCATGTGCCGGAAATCCAGCTTCACGCCCGGATTGAAACACCATTCCAGCGGCACCTCGTCGATGGTGATCGCGCGCTCGCCGTTGTTCATGGTCGAATGGTGATGATAGGGCGCATCCAGATGCGTGCCGTTATGTGTGGCGATGGTCAGCCGCTCCACCGCCCAGCCCTCTCCGCCCGGCAGGTCCTCTTTCTTCAGCCCCGGAAAGAACGCCATGACCTGCTCGGCAGTCTGCTCATGCGTCATGTATTCGATCTCGGGCAGCATGATCGGCGGGTCCGAGACGATACCGGTTTCCAGCGGCACCGAGATATCAACGAAACGTCTGGCCATGGGTGGCTCCTTCCCTGTTTTCTCAACGTCTCACGACGGGCCCCGATTTTTCGCAGGAAAAATCGTCTCACCCGTCGCCTCATAACAAACCGGTCGCAAGCGCCGGAAAAGCAAGAACAAGCGCAAGCACCACAAGCATCATCAGCGCGAACGGCGCCGCGCCAAGAAAGATATCGCCCAGCGAAATCCCGGGGTCATCCAGCGCCGATTTGATCACGAAAACCGATATGCCGAAGGGTGGCGTCAACAGCCCAACCTCGACCGCGATCACCGTGACAATCCCGAACCAGATCAGATCGACCCCCATGCCGGTCACAACCGGCAGCATCAGCGGCACCAGGATCAGCATGATCGAACTGGAATCAAGGATCGCCCCCATCAGTACGACCAGCGCCACATAGGCCAGGATCACACCCCAGTATCCGATCTCGGCGCCGGCCACGAAATTGCCGAACCCCGC
Organism: Marimonas lutisalis; assembly: GCF_005434965.1. Classification (GTDB taxonomy): domain Bacteria; phylum Pseudomonadota; class Alphaproteobacteria; order Rhodobacterales; family Rhodobacteraceae; genus Marimonas_A; species Marimonas_A lutisalis. The sequence goes on along the minus strand of NZ_SKCI01000001.1, from coordinate 125,772 downwards.
CGGCACCCCCGACAGCGCCAGCATCCGGCTGTACATCTGCGCCGCGATGATCAGGAACGAGATTGCCGCCGTCACCAGCCCGGTATCGGTCAGCACCTGCCAGAAATCGGCCCAGGTCAGCTGCCGCCGCGCCACCCCGATCACGATCGCGCCCAGCGCGCCCACCGCGCCCGCCTCGATCGGGGTAAAGAACCCGCCATAGATGCCGCCCAGCACCAGCCCGATCAACAGGGCAATCGGCAGCCCCTTCGCTGCCACCCCGCCCGGGCTCAGGTCGCTCTCCACCTGGTCTGCGGCCACGCCCGCGCCCAGCCGCGCGGGCCAGAACAGCGCGGTCAGCCAGATGCCCAGGCCAAAGGCCAGCGCGAGCAGGATCCCCGGTATGATTCCGGCAATGAACAGGTCTCCCACCGACTGCTCGGTCAGAAGCCCGTAAAGGATCAGCAGAAGCGAGGGCGGAATCAGCATGCCCAACACGCTCGACCCGGCCACCACCCCCACGGCAAAGCGCTTGTCGTATCCGTGCCGGATCATCTCGGGCACCGCGATCCGGGTGAAGACGGCGGCGCTGGCGATGGAAATTCCCGTGATCGCGGCGAAAATCGCGTTCGCGCCCACCGTGCCGATACCCAGCCCGCCCTTCAGCCGCCGGAACAGGTGGTTGGCCACATCGAACGCATCGCGCCCCATGCCCGTCACGCTGACGACATAGCCCATCAGCACAAAGAGCGGCACCACCCCGAAGAAGTAGGAAGAAATCGTCTCGCCCGCCGCCAAGGCCAACAGCTTGCCCGCCAGCACGGGCGATCCCTTGATCGCCCAGACGCCGACATAGGACGATAGCATCAGGGCAAACGGCACCCAGAACCCGGCATAGATCATCACCACCATGGCGCCGAAACTCGCCAACCCGATCTCAAAGGGGCTCATTCCGTGTCCCCTCTCACCAGCCGGATCAGCGCGGCCAGCCCGTGCAGGATCAGCTGCACGAAAAGCGCGACGCACCCCACGATGATGATCAGTTTCACCGGCCAGATCGGCGCGGTGAAATCCCCGATCGTGCCCTCGTAGGTGCCCCGCCGCCAGGCCTTTTCGAAGAGAGGCCAGGACGCGGCAATGATCTGCCAGACCAGCAGGATCGCCCCTGCCGAGAACAGCAGCTCCAGTGCCTGCCGCCCCCGCGCGCTCCTCCGCTCCAGCCAACCCAGCAGCAGCTCGGTCCGCGTCAGCCGCCCCTTGCGGAATGTCTGCGCCACCTGCAGGAAGACGATGGCCACGATCGACATCGACACCATCTCAGGCACGCCGGAGATCGGCGCATCGAAGGCGCCCCGGCCAATCACGTCGGCATTCACCAAAAGCATGATCGCCACGATCAGCAGCGTGCCAGCCACGTTCAGCGCGCCGGTAACCGCGTCCACAGCCGCCCGGATGGCCCGGAACCAGCCGGGCAGGTCTGCACCGCCGCCCTCATCTGCCGACAGATCGCTCACGTCATGTCCTTTTCGGATGATGCGCCCCGGGCCGGGCCCGGGGCCGCCAGCGGATCACTCCTGATCCCAGTTGCGCACTGGCGTCGCGCCCGCGGCGCGCATCGTGTCCATATAGGCCTTCAGGACCGCGGTGCCGTTCTTGCCCTCGCCATCCAGCTTCTCGGCCCAGAGCTTCGCCACGTTGTCCATGCCGTTGGCCCAGCGCTCGCGGAAGGCCTGGTCCACTTCGGTTACCGTGGCGCCCTGCTCCTGCATGATCGCCAGGAACTTGGTGACCGAGGCATCGAGATCCTTCTGATAGGCCTCGGCATCGGCTTTGGCCCCGGCCATCAGTGCATCCTGCACCTCGGCCGGCAGATCGTCGAACCAATCGGCATTCGCCGCCAGCCCGCCCGCGTATTGCGCGCCGAACCCCACCTTGGTGATATAGGGCGCCACCTCGTGCAGCTTGCCGGGCAGGGCCGCGCTCGCGAAAACGATCACGCCGTCATACACGCCCGTCTTGATCTCGTTGTAATAGGTGGTCAGGTTGCCGCTGACCCCCACCGCGCCGGTACCTTCCAGCCAGTTCACCGCCGGGCCCGGCGCTGCAATCTTGTGGCCGTCCAGGTCGTCGATGGAATTGACCGGAAAGGTCGTCATCAGCAGGTAATCGTCGATCCCGATACCGCCGCCCAGGTAGTGCAGCCCGTTTTCCGCCCAGGTCGCCTGCATGTCGGCATTGGTGTGCTGCAGCTCGTCCATCCAGGTGCTGACGGCCGTGGAATCGCTCGATACGAAGGGCGTGAAATAGGTCACGTTCTGCACGCTCAGCTTCGCCGGATCGAAAAGGCTCGACACAAGCCCGATCTCGGCCAGTCCCTCCTCGACCGCTTCCAGCTCGTCGCCCACCTTGGCCAGCGATCCGCCATATTGCTCCGACCATGTGATCGAATGCCCGCTCCCCTCCAGCGCGGCATTCACCGCCGGGATAAAGGTCTGGCTTGCATGTTTCACCCAGCGGAACACCGGCGGGTGGCCCGCCACTATGGTCACGTTGAAATCGTCGGCCTGCGCGGCCGGTGCTGCCACCACGCCCCCCAGCGCCAGCGCGGCCAGCGCCACGCCTTTGGTTATCAGGTCTTTCATTCCATCTCCTCCCAGAGTTTTCTTTTTCAGTCTCAATCCGTCACCAGCGCGCGGATGCCCCCGCAGATGAACGGCACGATCCGCGCCAGCATCGCATCGGCATCGCCATCGTCGCACAGCCCCCCCGACAGCCGCTTCGGCCGCCCGGTCTTGGCCATCATCGTCATCCCCACCCCGATCGCGAACATGTAGGCCCAGACCGCATCGGCCTGGCCCAGTTTCGGCTCGGCCTCCTCCAGCGCGGCGATATAGTCGCGTGCGATCGGATCGTAATGGGTCTCGGTCATCTCGCGCGCCAGCGGATCGGTCGAATTGGCCATCGACACCAGGATGCGGGCAAAACCACCGCCACCCTCGGCCAGTTCCAGCCCGGCCTCGATCGTCGGGCGAAACAACGCCTCGACGATCTCCTCCAGCCGCAACGCCCCATTGGCCGTCAGCGTCGCCAGCCGCGCGGCCCGCGCCGCGTTGATCTGGCCCGAGCGCCGCGCCACCATCCGCTCGAACAGCCGCGCCTTGTTGCCGAAATGATAGTGGATCAGCCCCTGCGCCACGCCGGCGCGCTCCGCGATCTCGCGCAGCGCCGCCCCGTCATAGCCCGAACTGGCGAACACATGCTCCGCCGCATCGAGGATCGCATCGAACCGCGCCCCGCCCTGCGCCTCGCGCGCCTGTGCTGCCGACTGCTGTGCCACTCCCCCTCCCGCGAAAACTGACTGATCGCCCAGTCAGGCTCGCCCCGTTCCGCGATTCGAGTCAACCCGGCCCTTCATCTTGCCTCAAATATCCCGGGGAGCCCGAGGGGCAGCGCCCCTCGGTCGCACCCCGCCACAGCCACCAGCGGATGATTGAATTTCCCCGCCATTTCCGCCATGATCGCGGCAAAACCCAAAGGCACCGAGCAATGCGCCACATCGTTTCCCTGATCATCATCCTGGCCCTGGCCGGATGCGGCGGCGGCTATCACCAGGCCAAGCGCAAGGTCGGCCGCGCCCCCGCGCCGCAGACCTTTTCCGTGCCTTCGGGCCAGGCCGTTATCGCGCCGGCCACCAGAACCCCCAGCGGCGCGCCGGTGCCCGTCGCCGCGGCCCCCGTGGCCCGGCCGTTTGCCACCGGCCCGATCCAGCAGGCCTGCCTGGCTTCGGATCGCAAGGCGCGGTCGCGTGAGCTGTGCGGCTGTATCCAGGCCGTGGCCAATGGAACGCTTTCCGCCTCTGACCAGCGTCTCGCGGTCGGTTTCTACGGCGATCCGCACCGCGCCCAGGAAATCCGCCAATCCGACAGCAGCCATCACGAAGCCTTCTGGCAGCACTACAAGGACTATGCCGAACGCGCCGAAAGCGCCTGTCGCTGATCCGCGCCATCAAGGGACCGCCAGACCATGAACCTCATCCTCCTCGGCTTTTTCGGCAGTCTCGCCGCCGGGATGATGACATCAGTGGGCGCGGTGCCCGCGCTCTTCGGGCGCACGGTCTCGCGAAAAACCACCGACATGATGCTGGGCTTCGCCGCCGGCGTGATGCTGGCGGCGACGTTCTTTTCCCTGCTCGCGCCCGCGATCGACATCGCCAGCGACAGCTATGGCGAAGGCGCGATCCCCGCGGCCATCGCCGTCGCCGGGGTGCTCTTGGGCGCCGGCATCATCATGCTGCTCGACGAGCATCTCCCGCATGAGCATTTCATCTCCGGCCGTGAAGGTCCCGAGGCGACCGAGCTGCGGCGCATCTGGCTGTTCATCTTCGCCATCGCCCTGCATAACGCGCCCGAGGGCATGGCCGTGGGCGTGGGGTTCGGCTCAGGCAACATGGCCGCCGGCACCCAGATCGCCCTCGGCATCGGGCTTCAGAACGCACCCGAAGGCCTCGCCGTCGCCGTGGCGCTCCTGTCCAAGGGCTATAACCGGGTCTTCGCCTTCTGGGTGGCCACCCTGACCGGGCTGATCGAACCGGTCACCGGTCTGCTGGCCGCTGTCGCGGTCAGTGTCTCGGGCGTGCTGCTGCCCTGGGGCATGGCCTTTGCCGCGGGCGCGATGCTCTATGTCATCAGCCACGAGATCATTCCCGAAACCCATCGCCACGGACATCAGAGCCGCGCCACCCATGGGCTGCTCTTCGGCTTCATGCTGATGATGTTTCTCGACGTCTGGCTGGGCTAGGCGTCAGCCGCGCGCAAACCCCACGATCTCGTCCACCAGGCAATCCAGGCTATCCACCCAGGGCATCCCCTCCAGCGCGCCGGTCATCAGCGACAGCTCGGTGCAGGCCACCAGCAGCATGTCGCATTCGCTCAGCATGCTCTGGGCGATCCGCACCAGTTCGCGCGCCTCGCCCCGGCCCGCCTTCACGTCGCGGATCAGCTGCAGCAGCGCCTCTTCCTCGGCCCAATGCGCGGTGATCCCGCGCGCGGCAAAGGCTGCGTCGAACACGCCCGCCCGCCGCACCGCCGGCGAGGCCAGCATGCCCACCCGGCCTTTCAGCCGCGCTGCCGTCAACTCGATCATGTCGAGGAACGGCAGCCCCTCGCCCGCCGGGGCGTCCTTGTAGGCATGCGCCGTGTTGCAGGGCATCGCCAGCGCCTGCGCACCGGCGGCCTTCAGATCGCGCGCCATCTGCGCCAGCACCGGCGCCGGGCTTTCGCCCGTCCCCTCGATCAGCGCGGCGATGCGGCTTGGCACCTGCGGGTTCTGATGCACGATCAGCGGGACATGGTCGGCGTCGTCCTTCGCATCCACCGCGCCCAGGACCTTCTGCATCAGAAGGATCGTTGCCTCGGGGCCCATGCCCCCCAGGATTCCAACCGGTTTCATCCGCGCCCCTCCAATGCCTGTTTCAATCCCCGCGCCGCCGCCTCGATCAGGTCCAGCGCGCCTTCGAAATCGCGGGTATAATACGGATCAGGCACCTCGCCCATCCCGGTTTCCGGCGCGAAATCGGTAAACAGCCGCACGTCCGTCTCGCTGCCTGCCGGCCTTAGCCTCTCGATATCGGCGATATTGCTGTCATCCATGCCGATGATCAGGTCGAACCGGTCGAAATCGGCGCGCCCGACCTGGCGCGCGCGCAGGCCCGACAGGTCGATGCCGCGTGCGCCCGCCGCGGCCTGCATCGGCCCGTAGGGCGGCTTGCCCACATGCCAGCCCGCCGTACCCGCGCTATCGATCTCGTGCACATCGCCCGCCTGGGCGCGAAACACACCCTCGGCCGCCGGCGACCGGCAAATGTTTCCCAGACAGACAAACAGAACCCGCATTTCCCCTCCTAGATCGTGATCTGGCCCCGCATCATCCGCAGGTGCAATGCAATGGATGGCATGAACAGCAAGAGCCACCCCGTGCTCAGAAAGACATAAAGCAAGGCAGGCCACCACAGCACCGCAAAGATCAGCCCCACCGCCCCTGTGATCCGCACCGCGCGGGGCCGCGCAACGGCCCTGAGCAGCACCAGATACAACAGCCGCCCGCCATCGAGCGGCTGCACCGGAATCAGGTTGAAGATGAAAAACGCTAGGTTCAGCACGGCGAAAAGCGACAGGTAATGGCCCAGCGCCCCGGCGCCGGTTCCATTGTCCCAGACCCACTGCGCCGCCAGCGAAGCAATGGCCCACAGCGCCAGGTTGGTCAGCGGCCCCATTACCACGATCAGTTCCTGCTCATGGCGGCTGCCCGCCCGGGCCTGCTCGCAGAACCCGCCCCCGCCATGCAGCACGATCCGCCGCACCGGCACGCCCTGGACCAGGCAGGCCCAGGCGTGGCCCAGTTCATGCAGGTAGATGATGGCCAGGATCATCGCCAGCAGCGTGATCACCCAAACCGCATCCGCCCCCGCGCTCAGCGTCAGAACCGCCAGCAGAGCGATCAGCATGACGAGGGTCTGGCCTACCTCGATGGTGATGCCAAGAACTCCGCGAAAACTGAACAGGATCGGCCCGGTCTGCAACATGGCGCCGACCTTCTGCCAAACCCCGCCCGCTGGCAAGGGCGCTGTTTTCTTCCCGCTCCGCGCCGCCTAGACTGTTGGCCAAGGCACAAGGGAACCAGATCATGCACGACAAGATCGTCATCCTCACCGGCGCCGGCATTTCGGCCGAAAGCGGGCTGGGCACCTTCCGCGATGTCGACGGCCTCTGGACGAAATACGATCTGGAAGAGGTCGCCACGCCCGAGGGTTTCGCCCGCAATCCCGATTTCGTGCACGAATTCTACAACGCGCGGCGCGCCAACTGCGCCGGGGCCGCGCCCAACGCCGCGCATGCCGCGCTCGCCCGACTGGAGCGTGACCATCCCGGCGAAGTGGTGATCGTCACCCAGAATGTCGACAACCTGCATGAACGCGGCGGTGCGGCCCACGTCATTCACATGCATGGCCAGCTCGACCAGGCGCTCTGCGCCGCCTGCGGCCACCGCTGGCCCGCGCCCGCGGTGATGAACACCGCCGATCCCTGCCCGGCCTGCGCCGCCCCGGCCACCCGGCCCGACGTGGTCTGGTTCGGCGAAATCCCCTACCACATGGACGCGATCATGGCGCATCTTTCCGGCTGCGCCATCTTCGCCGCCATCGGCACCAGCGGTGAGGTCTACCCGGCTGCCGGCTTCGTCGATCTCGCAACCCGCGCCGGCGCCCACACGGTCGAGCTCAATCTCGAACCCTCCTCCGTCGTCTCCGCGTTCGCCGAAACCCGCTTCGGCCCGGCCTCGCAGGTGGTGCCCGCGTGGGTCGACAGCCTGCTATCCCCATAAAAAAGGGCGCGCCAGCTGCCCGACGCGCCCTCTCGGTCAGCAGAACCCGGGATCAGTCCGAGCTGTTTTCCTTGTTCATGTTGCTGTGGTCCATCTGCCCGTGCATCGGCTTGCGCTCCAGGTCGACCGGCACTTCGACCTGCACCTCGCCCGCCTTTTCGAAGACCAGCGTCAGCGGAATCATGTCGCCCTGCTCGAACGGATCGGTAATGCCCAGGAACATGACATGCTTGCCGCCGCGCTTCATCTCGATCATCCCGCCCTCGGGCAGCTCGAAGCCCTCCTCGACATGGATCATCTTCATCACGCCATTGGCGTCTTCCTGGTGGGTGTGCAGCTCGACGCGCTCGGCCACGTCCGATTTCGCGTCGATCAGCCGGTCGGCCGCGCCGGTATGGTTCATGATCGTCATGAACGCCGCGCCCGAGTTCGACATCATCGACGATGCGCGCGCATAAGGATCATTGACCATGATGCCCTCGGCAAAGGCCGGCAGGGCGAAACTCGCAGCGGCCACGGCCGCCAGCATACGGGATTTGAAAGACATCGCGTCTCTCCTTTGAAACTTGGATAATGGGGATGGTTCTTGTGTCTTGGGTGCAGTCAGGCGCGAACAGGCGGCCCCCGCGCCCGCGCACCCGGCACATCGAACGATACCGTCCCGTAAGCGCCATCCGGACGCAGCCTGACCCCCTTGCCCAGGGGACGTGCGGGCACCAGTGGCAGGCTCACATCCATCGCGAACAGCGACAACGCACAATCGGGGCAGATATGCGACGGGCCTACGGGATTGCCCTCGTCATCCACCATGACCGAGATCGGCCCCGCGCCCGTGCACAGCACGATCTGGCCGGCGGCGTCGGGCATGCCCCGCGCCACCGCCATGCTCTGGCCCGTCAATGCCAGCATCAGCGCCAGCACGAGGCCCAGGATGGGGCGCAATCTCCGTCTCATGGCGCCGATATATGCCCCTGTTGCGATGGGATAAAGTGACAAAACGCCGCCAGATCGCGCATCCTCGCCCGGCGCATGGGGGGCCAGCCCCCCAGGTTCAAAATGCCAGGCATTTCGAACGCTCCCCCCGGAGTATTTTCCCCAAGAAAGACCGGCCAGATTCAGGCTCTTTCTTGGCAAAAATACTCATTGGCCCAGCGACAGGAGCGTATCAACGATCGACAAAGGCACCCTGCCGCCCCCGGATGCCGGGGCGGGTGGGTGGGCGGCGTCCGGGGGCGGCATCCAGGGGGGCAATCCGCAGCACAAAAAACGGCCCCGCCGGTCAGGCAGGGCCGCTCAACAAACCGTTCCGAAAAAGATCAGGCCGAGGCTTGTGCCTTCAGGATCTCTTTCTTCACTTTCAGCGCGTTTGCCGAAAGCTCGCCATCCTTGGCTTTCATCAGGTAGGCGTCCAGCCCGCCACGGTGATCGACCGAGCGCAGCGCCGATGCCGAAATGCGCAGCTTGATACCGCGGTTCAGCGTTTCCGACTGCAGCGTCACGTCATTCAGGTTCGGCAGGAAACGGCGCTTGGTCTTGTTGTTGGCGTGGCTGACATTGTTGCCAGTCATCGGGCCTTTACCGGTCAGTTCGCAGACGCGCGACATGGGTTCATCCTCATTTTGTCTCGGGGCCGAGGCCCCGGCCCCGACAATGCAAACGGGCGCCGCTGGCGCAGCGCCCCGAATTCCGTTCGCGGTCTTTAGGCGGAATCACCGCAGGCGTCAAGCGGGTTTCAGAACGCCACCTTGTCCCCGCCCTTCAATCCCAGAAGCGCCCGCGCCTCGTCGGGGCTGGCAATCTCCAGGCCCATGCGCTCGACGATCTCGCGCGCGATGCGCACCTGCTGGGCGTTCGACTCCGCCAGCTTGCCCGGCCCGGCCCAGAGCGAATCCTCAAGCCCCACGCGCAGGTTGCCCCCCATCGAAACCGACAGCGAGGCGATCCGCATCTGGTTCTTGCCCGCGCCCAGCACCGACCACTGGTACTGATCGCCGAACAGGCGGTCGGCGGTGCGCTTCATGTGCAGCACGTCTTCTTCATGCGCGCCGATCCCGCCCAGGATGCCGAACACCGACTGCACGAACAAAGGCGGCTTGACCAGCCCGCGATCGAGGAAATGCGCCAGGTTGTAGAGATGGGCGATGTCATAGCACTCGAACTCGAATCGCGTGCCTTTGTCGCCCAGCGTGCGCAGCACGTATTCGATTTCCTTGAACGAATTGCGGAACACCAGGTCGCGGCTGTTCTCCAGATGCTCGCGCTCCCACTCGTGTTCGAACTCGGTGAACCGCTCCAGCATCGGGAATAGCCCGAAATTGATCGACCCCATGTTGAGCGAGGCGACCTCGGGCGCGAAGGTCTCGGCCGGTTTCACGCGCTCCTCGACCGTCATGAAGGGCGACCCGCCGGTGGTGATGTTGATCACTGCGTCCGAGCGCTGCTTGATCACCTTCAGGAAGGGCTCGAAGGCTTCCGCGCTCTGGTCGGGTTTGCCGGTCTGCGGGTCGCGCGCGTGCAGGTGCACCACCGCGGCGCCGGCCTCGGCCGCACCCACCGCGGCCTCGGTGATCTCCTCCGGCGTCACCGGCAGGTGCGGCGACATCGAAGGGGTGTGAATCGCGCCGGTGACGGCGCATGTGATGATGACCTTGCGTGCCATGGGCTCCTCCCTTTTGGGCGATCATGCGCGCTCACCGCGTGGCCTGCAAGCCTCAGAACACCAGGGGCCCCAGCGTCAGGCCCAGCCCCGCCGCTACCACGATCCCGATCAGGTCAAGCGGCGCGCCCGCCTTCAGCATCGCCGCGCGGGTCACCGCCTCGTGGCCGAAAACGATGGCATTGGGCGGCGTCGCCACCGGCAGCATGAACCCCACCGAGGCCGCCAGAGCGACCGGCAGCAGCACCTGCAGCGGGTCCACCCCCATCGCCGCGGCCATCGCCCCCGCCACCGGCAGGAAAATCGCTGCCATCGCGGTATTGCTGGCCAGCTCGCCCAGCCCCACGATCAGCGCCGCGATCACCAGCACGATCACCGGCACCGGCCAGCCCGCCAGCCCCTCGGCCCGCGCGCCGATCCAGGCGACCAGACCCGCTTCGTCCATCAGCCCCGCCAGCGCCAGGCCACCGCCCACCAGGATCAGGATGTCCCAGCGCAGCCCCGCCGCCCGCTCCCATGTCAGAAGCCGCCCGCCCTCTCCCGAGGGCAGCACGAACATCAGCACCGCCGCCAGCATGGCGATCCCGGCATCCGACAGGCCCAGACCGGGCCAGAGCCGCTCCACGAAGGGCCGCGCGATCCAGGCGGCGGCGGTCAGCCCGGCCAGAACCGCCATGCGCCGCTCGCCACGGCTCCAGTCGGCGGCACGCCGCTCGGGCACGTTCACCGCCACGCCGCGCACGCCCGGCGTTGCCCCGGCCAGCACCGCCCAGGCCAACACCAGCAGAACCACCGCCACCGGCAGGCCCACCGCCGCCCATTGCGCAAACCCCACCTCGATGCCCAGCGACCGCGTCGCATAGGCCGCGAAAATCGCGTTCGGCGGCGTGCCGATCAGCGATCCCATGCCGCCGATCGTGGCCGAAAACGCCACCCCCAGAAGCAGCGCCGCACCAAACCGCACATCCTGACCGCGCGCCACGCCCGCCGCGATCGGCGCCATCACCATGGCCGAGGCGGTGTTGCTGATCCACAGGCTCAGGAATGCCGTCGCCCCCATCACCGCGCCCAGCACCGCCGTCGGGTTGCGCCCCGCGATCCCGACCAGCGCGCCGGCGATCCGCCGGTGAAGCCCCCAGCCTTCGATCCCGCGCGCCAGCAGGAACCCGCCCAGGAACAGCAGAATCAGCGGATCGCTGTAGTAGCTCGCAACCCATCCCAGCCCCGCGAGCCCCATCAGCGGCGCCAGCGCCAGCGGCAACAACGCGGTCGCGGCCAGCGGCACCGCCTCGCTCAGCCACCACAGTGCCATCAGCGCGGCCAGGCCCGCCACGCGCCAGGCTTGCACCTCCATGCCCACGGGCGGCGGCAGGATCAGGCTCAGGCCCAACAGGCCCAGCCCCGCCACCATCGCCGCCATGCGCAGGGTCATGCCTACTCCGCCGCCTCGCCCAGGAAACCGCCCGATTGCCGCGCCCACAGCCCGGCATAGATGCCGCCGCGCGCCAGCAACGCGTCATGGCTGCCCTGTTCCACGATCCGGCCCTGGTCCATCACCAGGATCCGGTCCATCTGGGCAATCGTCGACAAACGGTGCGCGATCGCCAGCACCGTCTTGCCCTCCATCACCCGCTCCAACGCCGCCTGGATCGCCGCCTCGACCTCGCTGTCCAGCGCCGAGGTCGCCTCGTCCAGCACCAGGATTGGCGCGTCCTTCAGAATGGCGCGGGCCAGCGCGATCCGCTGGCGCTGCCCGCCCGACAGTTTCACGCCCCGCTCGCCCAGATGCGCGTCATAGCCGGTGCGGCCCTGGGCATCCTCCAACTCGTGGATAAAGGTATCGGCCTCGGCCTTCTTCGCCGCGGCCCGCATCTCGTCCTCGCTGGCGTCGGGCCGGCCATAAAGGATGTTGTCGCGCGCCGAGCGGTTGAACATCGCCGTATCCTGGGTGACCATCGCCACCTGGCTGCGCAGGCTCGCCTGCGTCACCTTGGCAATGTCCTGCCCGTCGATCTCGATCACCCCTTCCTCGGTGTCGTAAAGCCGCAAGAGCAACGCCACCAGCGTGGATTTGCCCGCACCGCTCGCGCCAACGATGCCGATCTTCTCGCCGGGACGAACCTGCAGGTTCAGGTCACTCACCCCGCCAACCGCGCGGCCATAGGCAAACCCGACATCGCGAAAAGCAATCGCGCCGTCCCGCACGACCAGCTCTTGCGCATCCGGCGCATCCACCAGCCCGTGTTCAGGGCTCAGCGTGCGCATCCCGTCTTCGACCTCGCCCAGATCGGCATAGATCGTCATCAGCGTCCAGCTGACCCAGCCGGTCATCTGCGCCAGCCGGATGGCCATGCCGCCAATCGCGGTCAGATCGCCGCTCGTGACCGCGCCGGCATCCCAGCGCATCAGGCCGTATCCCACCATCGACACCGGCAGCAGACCCGCCAGCAGAAAGAGCAGAAACCGGAACCAGACCGCCAGTTCGGCCCAATGCACCGCACGGCCCCGGAACTGCGCGATGCTTTCCAGCGCCGCGCGGTCCTCATGCGCATCATGGGCAAAAAGCTTCACCGTCTTGATGTTGGTTACCGTGTCGACGATCTGCCCGGTTACCTGCGCCCGCGCCGCCGCCCGCGCCGCCGAGCGCACCCGGATCCGGGGCAGGAAATGGCGCAACAGCAGCACATAGGCCGCCAGCCACCCCAGCAGAACAAGCGTCATCCCCAGGTCAACAAACCCGGTCACCACTAGCATGCCCAGCGCCGCGGCACTGGCAAAGCTGATCGCGTTTACCGTCTCCTGAACGACCGACACGATGCCATTGGCCGTCTGCATCTGCTTCTGCGCGATGCGGCCTGCGAAATCATCGTCGAAAAAGCTCACCGACTGGCCCAGTGTGTGCCGGTTCAGCCGCGCCATCACCTGCCCGAACAGGTTCGGCATCACCGCGATCGACTGGAAACTCGACGCCAGGAAAAACGAAACCGGCCGCAGCACCAGCAACACGACGACCGAGACCAGCAAAAGCCCCGCATGCGCGCGCCAGAAATCGCCCTCGACCGCCACCGTCGCATCGATGATCCGCCCCAAGAGAACCATCACCACCGCCTCGAACAGGCCCCCTGCCGCAAACAGCGCCGTCGCCAGCAGGATCGGCCCCCACGCCCCGGCCAGCGCCCAGCGGAAAAACGCGCCGAGCCGCTTGGGCGGCGGGCTCTCGGCACCACGTTCGGGGTCGATCAGACCGGCGAACCACCTGGCATATCGGCCTGTCCTCATTCCGCCGCCTCGCCGTCGCCCGCATCCTCGCCCAGGAACCCGCCCGACTGCCGCGCCCAGAACTGCGCGTATAGCCCGCCCTGCGCCAACAGGTCGGTATGGCGGCCCTCTTCCACGATCCGGCCGGCATCCAGCACGACGATCCGGTCCATATGGGCAATGGTCGACAGGCGGTGCGCTATCGCGATCACCGTCTTGCCTTCCATCATGCCGTAAAGCGTTTCCTGAATCGCTGCCTCCACCTCGCTGTCCAATGCGCTGGTGGCCTCGTCCAGAAGCAGGATGGGCGCATCCTTCAGGATCACCCGTGCCAGCGTCACCCTCTGGCGCTGCCCGCCCGACAGCTTCACACCGCGCTCGCCCACATGGGCGTCATATCCCTTACGGCCCTGCGGGTCCTCCAGATCAAGGATGAAGTCATGCGCCTCGGCTTGGCGCGCGGCCTCGATGATCTCGGCCTCGCTGGCCTCGGGCCGGCCATAGCGGATGTTGTCGCGCACCGAGCGGTGCAACAGCGCGCTGTCCTGCTGCACCATGCCGATCTGCGCGCGCAGGCTGTCCTGCGTCACCTGCGCGATGTCCTGCCCATCGATGCGGATCACCCCGCCTTCCACGTCATAGAAGCGCAGCAAGAGCTTCACCAGCGTCGACTTACCCGCGCCCGACCGCCCGACAAGCCCCACTTTCTCGCCCGGGCGGATGCGCAGGCTCACCTTGTCCAGTCCGCCCGCGCCGCGCCCATAGTGATGGCTGACGGCATCAATCTCGATGCTGCCCTCGGTCAACTGCAACGGCTTCGCATTCGGTGCATCCACCAGGTCGATCGGCTGGGCGATGGTCTCCATGCCCTCCGCCACCACGCCCAGCTGACGAAAGAAACTTGTGATCGCCCACATGATCCAGCCGGTCATCGCATTCAGCCGAAGCGTCAGCGCGGCGGCCACGGCCACGACACCCACGCTGGCCGCGCCACCCATCCACAGCGCCACCGCCCAGCCCACCACGCCGACGATCAAGAGCCCGTTCAGGATCACTAGCCCCACATCCATCCTTGTGTAGATCCGCATCTCGTCCTGGAAGGTCTCGCGCGCATGCTCGATCGCCTCGCGGGCATAGTTCATTTCCGTGTCGGTATGCGCGAACATCTTGACCGAATGGATGTTCGTATAGGCGTCGACCACGCGGCCGGTGACAGCGCTTCTCGCGTCCGAGGCACGTTTCGACGCGGGCCCAACCCGCCGCACCGTCCAGCGCATCAGCAGGCCGTAGGCGGCCAGCCAGCCGACCAGCGGCACAGCCAGCCTGATGTCGGCCTGGCCCAGCAGGATCACCGCCCCCACGACATAGGCGGTGGCATAGGTCAGCGCGTCGAAAATCTGGAACACCGCCTCGCCGGCGGCGGGCGGGGTCTGCATGATGCGGTTGGCGATGCGGCCGGCGAAATCATTCTCGAACCAGCCCACCGACTGGCGCATCACATGCGCATGGGCGCGATAGCGGATCAGCGTGCCGAAATTCGGCATGATCGCGTTGTTCAGCAACAGAACGTCGATCCCCTGGATCAGCGGCCTGAGCACCACCACGAAAACCGCCAGCACGATCAGTGTCCAGCCATGCTCGGCCCAGACCGTGCCCGGGTCACCCTGCAACACGTCGACGATCCAGCCCATGTAGTAGATCAGCGCGATCTCGACCGCCGCGACGACCACGGACAACATCCCGGTGATCCAGAACACCCGCCGGAACGGCTCGGCATAACGCGCCATGAAGCGCCATAGCGTGCGCGGCGGCACATCCTCCTGAGGATAGGCGCAGTAGGGATCAACAAGGTTTTCGAAAAAGCGGAACATGAAACGGGCTCCTTGCCCGCGCCATGCAATAGGGTTTCACCGGCGGATGCAAGCGCCGGTCAGGTTTTGCGCCGCGCGTGCCGCGCGTCGCCGCGGGGCGGGGCCTCGGCCCCGCCACCCATTCCCCACGGGCCCGATCCTTTGACGCCGGGCCTGCCGGCAGGTCCCGCAATGAGTATTTTCACCAAGAAAGAGCTGGATCATTGCACGAGTTTGCACGGTCTTTCTTGGCAATAAATACTCGACTCCGACGCATCAGGGCGGCACGCCGCCGGCCATCCTGCCACCCGCCCCCTCGGCCGGACGGGGCGGGTGGGTGGGCGTCCGCCCGAGGGGGCGGGCCGTCAGCCGCGCATCGCGCTTCCCTCTGGGTCATGCGGCGAGGATGCGATCACCCGTGCCTTGCGCTCGACCCCCACCACATGCACGCTCAGTTCGGTGCCCTCTGCGGTACAGGCCGGATCGATCAGCGCCATCGCCAGTGATTTGCCCAACGTATGGCCATAGCCGCCCGAAGTGACAAAACCCACGCGTGCGCCGTTCTGCCAGACCGGCTCGAACCCGCTCGCATCCGAATCGCCCTCTTCGATCTCCAGCGTCGCCAGCACCTTGTCGGGGCCGTTGCCGTCGCGCTCGGCCAGGGCCGCTTCCTTGCCGACAAAGTCTTTCGACCAGTCGATCCAGCGATCCATGCCGGTCATCCCCGGCGTATAGCCCTGGGTGAATTCCGCCGACCAGATGCCGAAACTCTTTTCCAGCCGCAAGGACAGCATCGCGTTGAAGCCGAACTCGCGGATACCTTCTTCGGCGCCCGCCTCCAGCAGCATCCGGCGCAGCGCCACGTGATCGCCGTAGCGGCAGTTGATCTCATAGCCCAGCTCGCCGGTCACGCTCATCCGCGCGACGCGCGCGCGCACCAGCCCGATATCGACCTCGCGGCAGCCCATGAAGGGCAGGTCGCCGATCTCCTGCTCGGCCAGTTTCTCGATCACCGCCCTCGATTTCGGACCGGCCAGGCCAAAGCCGCAGATCTCCTCGCCCAGGTCGCGCACTTCGACGCCATCCTCGAGGTGGTCGTTGAACCAGCGCATGTGCCAGGCCCGCAGGTAATAGGATCCCATGATCCAATAGGTGCCGTCCCCCCAGTTCAGTACCGTCAGGTCGCCCTTCAGGCGCCCGGTCTCGCCCAACATCGGCGCCAGCCGCGCGCGGCCCGGGCCCGGAAGCTTGCTCGCCATCATCCGGTCCAGCCAGGCCTGCGCCTTCGGCCCCGAGACCTCATAGCGCGAGAACCCGGTGATATCGATCAGCCCCACGCCCGTCCGCACGTGCTTGCATTCCTCGGCAACGATCGGAAAGGCGTTCGACCGCCGCAGCGTCGGCGTCTCCTCGAACCCCTCGGGCGCGAAATAGAGCGGCACCTCCAGGTCCCAGCTCACCCCCCATTTGCAGCCCGCCGCGCTCATCGCGTCATGCGCCGGCGCCATCTTCAGCGGCCGGCCCGCGGGCAGCTGCTCGTTGGGATAGGTCATCACGAAACGCCGCGAATAGAACTGCCCGGTGGTTTCGCGGATATAGCGCTTGTTCTGCGCGAAATCGCCATAGCGCGCCACGTCCATCGGCCAGGCGTCGGCCTCGGGTTCGCCGTGGATCATCCATTCGGCCAGCGTCTTGCCCACGCCCCCACCCTGAAGGAACCCCGCCATCACCGCGCAGGCCGACCAGTAGCCGCGCTTGCCCGGCACCGGCCCGACCAGCGGATTGCCATCGGGGCTGAAGGTAAAGGCGCCGTTGACCCAGGTCTTCACGCCCGCCTTCTGCAAAACCGGGTAACGCTCGAACCCGCAGATCAGCTCGTGCTCGATCCGGTCAGTCTGCTCCTGGAACAGCTCCATGCCGTAATCCCACGGCGCGCCATCCATCGCCCAGTGCTCGTGGTCGACCTCGTAAATTCCCAGCAGAACACCATTCTGGTCCTGTCGAAGATAGGTGAAGCCCTCCAGATCCACCGTCATCGGCACCTCGAAATCCAGCGCCTCGATCTCGGGAATGCTCTCGGAAACCAGGTAGTGGTGCTTGAGCGGGCTCACCGGCAGTTCGATCCCGGCCATCCGGCCCACCTGTTTCGCCCAGAGGCCCGCCGCGTTGACCACGTGCTCGCAGGTGATCGTGCCCTTGTCGGTCACCACCTTCCAGCCATCGGCGGTCTGCTCCAGCGCCTCGACCTTGGTATGCTCGAAATACTCGGCCCCGCGCTTTTTCGCCGCCACGGCATAGGCGTGCACCGTGCCGGTGGTGTCGATATAGCCCTCGCGGTCGGCCCACATCGCGCCCAGGATCCCCTCGGTCGACATGATCGGGCAGCGCCGCTGCGCCTCTTCCGGGGTCAGCAGCTCGCAATCCTCGATCCCGATCGACTGGAACACGCGGTAATTGGCCTGCAGCCAGTCCCACCGGTCCTGCGTGCCGGCAAGCGTCAGCCCCCCGGTCATGTGCAGCCCGATATTGACGCCGCTTTCCTTTTCGATTTCCGACAACAGGTCGATCGTATAGGCCTGCAGCGCCGCCATGTTGGGATCGGCGTTGAGCGCATGAATGCCACCCGCCGCGTGCCAGCTCGACCCGGCGGTCAGGACCGAGCGTTCCAGCAGGCAGACATCGCTCCAGCCGAACTTGGCCAGGTGATACAGCACCGACGCGCCCACGACGCCCCCGCCAATCACGACAACCCGGTAATGCGATTTCATGGCCCTTCTCCCTTTTGGCTTCGTGCGCCAAGGCTAGAAAGGGCACTCCCCGCACGTCAACCGGCGCCGCCGAAGCGGAATTGTCTGAAAACGACAAATTCGCGGGGATTCAGGCCCGAAGATCAGGCCGCCGTCGCCTCGAACCCCGCGGCCTTGATCGCAGCCACGAGCGCCGCCTCGTCCAGGATACTGTCCACCTCGACAGTGCGGCTCTCCAGGTCACAGGTCACATCGGCGCCTTCATCGGCATCCAGGATCTTGTCCTCGATCGATGCCGTGCAATGCCCGCAGCTCATGTTTGGTACGCTGAAACGTGCCATGTCGCGTCTCCTCAACTCAATTGCGCGCAATCTGCACCCTTCCCGCGCGGCATAGTCAAGGGGGAAGGCATCGCACTCTTGACCTTCCAGTGAATGGAAGCCTTATGTAGCGTTCAGAATTGGAAAGGCAGACCGCGATGACCGCGCTCAATGATCTGAAGCTCTCGATTGATGGCATGTCCTGCGCCGCGTGCGTGGGCCGGGCCGAGAAGGCGCTGCGCGAGGTCGACGGCGTGGCGGATGTCGCGGTCAACCTCGCCAGTGAAAGCGCAACGCTGCATTACGCCGCGCCCGCCGATCCGGCGCGCATCGCCGCCGCGCTCGATACCGCGGGCTATCCCGCGCGCCGCGTCACCGTCACGCTGGACATCCAGGATATGTCCTGCGCCTCCTGCGTGGGCCGGGTCGATCTTGCGCTTGCCGCGTTGCCGGGGGTGACCGACGTGAATGTCAACCTCGCCTCGGAAACCGCGACTGTCACCTATCTCGAAGGCATGCTTGCGCCCGCCGACCTGGTCCGCGCCAGCGCGGAAATCGGCTATCCCGCGCGCCTGCGCGACGCCACCGAAACCGCCGACATGGGCGCCCGCAAAGAAGCCGAGGCCGCCGTGCTCAGGCGCGACGTGCTGATTGCCGCCATCCTTGCCGTGCCGGTCTTCGTCATCGAGATGGGCGGGCACCTGATCCCGTCCTTCCACCACTGGGTCATGGCCACGATCGGGCAGCAAACCTCGTGGGTGCTGCAATTCCTGCTCACCACGCTGGTGCTGATCTTTCCGGGCCGCCGCTTCTATGCCAAGGGGGTTCCGTCTCTCCTGCGCGGCGCGCCCGATATGAACAGCCTCGTCGCCGTCGGCACGCTCGCGGCCTGGGGCTTTTCCAGCGTCGCCACATTCCTGCCCGCGGCCCTGCCCGCCGCCAGCCGCGCCGTCTATTTCGAGGCCGCGGCGGTGATCGTCGTGCTCATCCTCGTCGGCCGCTACCTCGAGGCCCGCGCCAAGGGCCGCACCGGCGAAGCGATCCGCAAACTGCTCAGCCTCTCGCCCCGCACCGCGCTGGTGCTGCGCAACGGCGAGGAGGTGGAGATCGACGCCGCCCTGGTCACCACCGGTGACATCGTGCTCGTCCGCCCCGGCGCGCGTATCCCCGTCGATGGCGAGGTCACCGAGGGCGAAAGCCACGTGGACGAATCCATGATCACCGGTGAGCCGATCCCGGTTGAGAAACACTCCGGTGACCGCGTCACCGGCGGCACGGTGAACGGCGAAGGCGCCTTCCGCTTCCGCGCCACCGCCGTGGGCGCCGACACCACGCTTTCGCAGATCGTGCGCATGGTCGAAGAGGCACAGGGCGCCAAGCTGCCGATCCAGGGCCTCGTTGACCGGATCACGCTGTGGTTCGTGCCGGTGGTCATGGGCATCGCCGCCCTGACCACGCTCATCTGGCTCTTTCTGGGCCCCACCCCGGCGCTCAGCCACGCGCTCGTGGCGGGCGTCGCGGTGCTGATCATCGCCTGCCCCTGTGCCATGGGTCTGGCCACACCCACCTCGATCATGGTGGGCACCGGCCGCGCCGCCGAACTGGGCGTGCTCTTTCGCAAGGGCGACGCGCTGCAGGCGCTCCAGGGCGCCTCGGTCGTGGCCTTCGACAAGACCGGCACCCTGACCGCGGGCCGCCCCGAGCTGACCGATCTGGTGCCGGCCTCCGACTATGACAGGTTCGGCATCCTGCGCACCGCCGGCGCAGTCGAGGCGCAGTCCGAACACCCCATCGCCCGCGCCATCGCCGCCACCGCCCGCGCGGAATGCGGCGCCCTGCCCGATGCGCAGGGTTTCCGCTCGCAAACCGGCTTCGGCGTGCGCGCCACGGTCGAAGGCCGCGAGGTTCTGATCGGCGCCGACCGGATGATGGCCCGCCAGAAGATCGACCTCGGCCCGCTTGCCGACACCGCGGCCGGGCTGGCCCGGGACGGCAAGACACCGCTTTACATCGCCATCGGCGGACAGATCGCCGCCGCGCTCGCCGTCTCGGACCCGCTGAAGCCGACAACACGCGCGGCCATCGCGGCGCTGCACGACATGGGGCTGAAAACCGCGATGATCACCGGCGACAACCAGGCCACCGCCGATGCCATCGCCCGCGAAACCGGCATCGACCACGTCGTCGCCGAGGTGCTGCCGCGCGGCAAGGTCAAGGCGCTCGACGCGCTGCGCGACGCGGGCGGCAAGCTCGCCTTCATCGGCGACGGCATCAACGATGCGCCCGCGCTCGCCGCTGCCGATATCGGCATCGCCATCGGCACCGGCACAGATGTCGCCATCGAAAGCGCCGATGTCGTGCTGATGTCCGGCGACCTGCAGGGCGTGGTCAACGCCTTCCACGTCTCGGCCCGCACGATGCGCAACATCCGCCAGAATCTCTTCTGGGCCTTTGCCTACAACACCGCGCTGATCCCCGTTGCCGCCGGGCTCTTCTACCCGGCACTCGGCTGGCAGCTCTCGCCGATGCTGGGTGCGGGCGCGATGGCGCTCAGCTCGGTCTTTGTCCTGTCGAACGCGCTGCGCCTGCGCCGCGTCCGACCCGTCCTTCAGGTAGGAGTGCACGCATGAATATCGGTGATGTCGCCCGTCTCTCGGGCCTGCCCGCCAAAACCATCCGTTATTACGAGGATATCGGGCTGATCACCCCGAAACGCGCCGAAAACGGCTACCGCCGCTTCCGCGAAAGCGACCTGCACAAGCTGTCGTTCCTGGGGCGTGCGCGCAGCCTCGGCTTCTCGATCGAGGATTGCCGCACACTTCTGGCGCTCTACGAGGATCAAAGCCGCGCCAGCGCCGATGTGAAGGCCCTAGCCCGCGGACACCTGAACAAGATCGAGGCCAAGATCGCCGAACTGCAACAGATGCACGACACGCTCAGCCACCTGGTCAAGGCCTGCCACGGCGATGATCGCCCCGATTGCCCGATCCTCGCCGATCTGGCCACCCCGGCCGAAACCTGATCGCCGCGCGTCAGGGCCGGGCGCACGTCACCACGCCTTGCCGCGCGCCGACACCGGCCAGACGCATTCGACCTTGCCGCCGCGCAGGCCGACATACCAGTCATGCAGGTTGCAGGTCGGGTCGCAATGCCCCGGCACCAGCCGCAGCCGGTCGCCCACCTTCAGCACCCCGCCCGGATCGTCGACGACCCCATGCTCGTCCGAGGCACCGCGATAGCTCACGTCGTCACGGCCAAAGACCAGCGGCAGCCCGCTCTCGAACGTCATCACCTTCAGCCCGGCATCAACCACCGCCTGGTGCGGCTTTACATGGCTCATCACCGCGCTCAGCACGAAAAGCGCGTTCTCCCACTCGCCCGCGTCGATCCGCTCGCCATTGGCGCCACGGATGCGCCCGTAATCGGCATCCATGAAGGCGTAAGAGCCGCATTGCAGCTCGGTATAGAGCCCTGACTGCGTCTCGAACGGATAGCTGCCGGTACCGCCCCCCGTCACCACGTCGGGCGGCAACCCCGCCGCCGTCAGCGCATCGACCACCCCGCGCGTGATGGCAATCGCCGCTTCCAGCTTCTCGCGCCGGGCCTCCCAGGTCTCCAGGTGCTGCATCGCGCCCTGGTAGGCCTGCACCCCCTCGAAGCGCAGGCCCCCGGCATCCACCACCGCGCGGGCAATCTCCACCGCCGCGCCGGGGGTTTCCACCCCGCAGCGCCCGCCGCCGCAATCCACCTCGACCAGCACGCCCAGCTCGGTGCCGTGCCGCTCGGCCGCCGCCGACAGCTCGACCACATTGGCCAGCTCATCGACGCAGACCGATACGCTCGGCCCCAGCTTGGGCAGCGCCGCCAGCCGGTCGATCATCACCGGGTTGCGCACCTCGTTCGACACCAGGATGTCGGGGATGCCGCCACGGGCAAAGGCCTCGGCCTCGCTCACCTTCTGGCAGCACACGCCGCGCGCGCCGCCGATCTCGATCTGCAGCTTTGCCACGTCCACCGATTTGTGCATCTTGCCATGCACCCGCAGGCGCATGCCGTTCTCACGCACATAATCGCCCAGTTTTCGGATGTTGCGCTCCAGCGCATCCAGATCGACGATCAGGCAGGGCGTCACCACGTCGGCCGCATCCATCCCCGGCAGCGCCGGAATGTCAAAGCCGACCTCCATGCCCTCGAACCTCATCAGGCCCCCTTGATCTCCCGCCACGGCTTCACCTTCCGGCCGCGGTATTTCACCGTCAGTTCCCTGGGCGTCTCGTCCTCGTCGTAAACACCGATCACGATGCCTCTGCCCCGGCCTTTCGTGCGCATCGCCATCAGCGTCTCGCGCGACACGGTCGTGCGCTGCGCCGGGCGCCGCGCCCATTCGAAGAGCCGCGCATACATCGCGTCGATCACGTCTTCATGCTCGGCGCTGTCGCCCAGGTCGACCAACTCGTCGGGGTCGTTCGCCAGGTCGAACAGGATCGGCCGGTGCCCGCCCTCGGCATGGACCAGTTTCCAGCACTTGTCGGCGACCATGAAAAGCTGCGCATCGTCGATATCGGCGTTCATCAGCGCCGCCACCGGCGCGCCGGAATAGTCGTATTCGCAGACCACGTATTGCCGCGCGGTCTCGCGCGCCTGTCCGTGAAGGATGGGCAACAGGCTCTCGCCCTCAAGCACGTGATCGGGCACCTCGGCTCCCGCCACGTCGACGAAGGTCGGCGCCAGGTCGATCGCCTCGACCAGCGCATCGCAGACCGTGCCGCGCGTCACGTCCGCCTCGTCGCTCGGATCATAGATGATCAGCGGCACCCTGGTGCTCGCATCCTGGAAGAAGGTCTTTTCCCCCATCCAGTGGTCGCCCAGGAAATCGCCGTGATCGGATGTCAGCACGATCATCGTGTCCGCCATCCGGCCGGTCTCCTCCATCCACCGAAAGAGCCGCCCCATCTGGTCATCGGCCTGCTTGATCAACCCCATGTAGGCCGGGATCACCGCGTCGCGCACCTCGTCGCGGGAAAACGCCTGGCCTACCTTGGTATCCATGAAGCCCTTCATCACCGGATGCGCGTTCTGGCGCTCTGCGTCCGAACGATTGACCGGCAGCACATGCTCGGGGCCATACATGCTGGCATAGGGCTCGGGCACGATATAGGGCCAGTGCGGCTTGATATAGCTCAGGTGGCAGCACCACGGCCCCTCGGCCTCTTGCATGAAGTCGATGCCCCGCCCGGTCAGGTAGGGCGTCTCGCTGTCTTCCTCGTCAATATTGGCGGCCATCGGCGAATGTTTCAGGAACCAGCCCGACAGCACGTTGCCGTCCTCGTCCAGCGCCGAGTTGGCAAAGTCGTGCCAGGGGTTGTCGCTCTCGTATCCCTTGGCCTTCAGCCACTTGTTGTATTCCTTCGCGCCATCCGGGTCATAGGATCCATCCGGCCCCTCGGGCAGCATCCCGTCATCGCGCTCGAACACGTCGAACCCGCATTCGCTGACGCGCGCCCCGATGATCGTGTCGGGCGCAAGGCCCAGCCGCTTCATGCCCTCGACATCAGCGCGCATATGCGTCTTGCCCACCAGGTAGCAGCCCATGCCGGCGCGGCGCAGGTGGTCCCCCATCGTCTCCTCACCCACCTTGAGCGGGATGCCGTTGTTGGTGGCCCCGTGCGAGGACGCATACCGCCCGGTATAGGTGCTCATCCGCGAACTGCCGCAGATCGGCGACTGGATATAGGCGCGGGTAAACCGCAGGCCCTTTTCCGCCAGCGCGTCGATGTTGGGGGTGTGCAGATGCGGATGGCCGTAACAGCTCAGGTAATCCCAGCGCAGCTGGTCGAACATGATGAACAGGATATTCTTCGCACGCGCCATGTCGCCTCCTCGAACCCTCGATCAGGGGGGCGCTGCCCCCCAGGTGCAAAATCCCTTCAGGATTTTGTCACCCTCCCCCCGGGAGTATTTTCCGCAAGATGAAGCCGAATGAAAGCCCGGCCCTTCATCTTGCCCCAAATACTCCCCGCGGAGCGTCCGTGGCTTCGGCCGCGCCGACCGGATCAACCCTTGCGCAGCCGGTGGAACCAGCCCTTTTTCTTGCCTTCGTGCTCGGCCTGGGCCGCGTCCGCCTCGGCCTCGTCATCGGGGCCTTCGACCGCGTCGGCGAAGCGCTGGAAGAACTGGTCGGTCATCTTCTTGGCAAAGCCGTCGATGATCCGGCTGCCCAGCTGCGCCAGCTTGCCGCCCACCTTGGCCTCGACATCGTAGTGCAGCACCGTGGTGCCGGCCTCCTCGCCATCTTCCAGCCGCACCTTGGCGCCGCCCTTGGCAAAGCCGGCCGCGCCGCCCTTGCCCTCGCCCGACAGCGTCAGGCTCTCGCCCTCGACCATATCCGAAAGCGTCACCGAGCCCTTGAAGGTGGCCTTCACCGGGCCGACCTTCTGCACCACCGTCGCCTCGAACCCATCTTCGGGGCTGCCCGACATTTCCTGGCAGCCGGGCACGCATTCCTTCAGCACGTCGGCCGACAAGAGCGCGTCCCAGACCTCGTCGCGCGGCGCAGCGATCACGCGGCTGTCACTCATTTCCATGGCCGGTCTCCTCTTTTCGGCTCAGCTGGCCCATTCCCACGGACGGGTGAACGCGCCCAGCACGTTGCTCACGTCATCGTCGCTCGCGCCGCTGGCGTCAAGCTGCGCGACCAGCCCGCGTTTCTTGTCGTCGATGACCGACACCACCCGCGCGGCAACGCCCGCCTCTTCCAGCGCGGCGTTGTAGACCCGGGTGATCGCCATCTTGCGCAGGTCGGGCTTGAACACCTTGCCCACTGCCGTCTTGGGCAGTTCGCCCAGGATCTCGACATGTTTGGGGTAGGCCGCACGCTCGTGGATATGCACCTTGGAATGTTCCATCAGTTCTTCCGCGGTCACCGTGCCGCCCTCGACCAGCTCGACATAGGCGCAGGGCAACTCGCCGGCATGGGCGTCCGGCTGGCCGATTGCCCCGGCAAAGGCCACGTCCTTGTGCGCCAGCAGCGCGTCCTCGATATCGGCCGGGTCGATGTTGTGACCGCCGCGAAGGATCAGGTCCTTCGCCCGGCCCGTGATCCACAGGTAGCCATCGGCGTCGATCCGGCCCAGGTCACCGGTGCGCAGGTATTTCTCGTGGTAATAGAGATCGGCGTTCTTTGCCGTCTCGGTGTAGGTGTTGCCGGGCCAGACACCGGGGTTCGAGACGCAGATCTCGCCCACCTCGTCGGTGGCGCATTCCTCGGGGCCGTTGCCTGCCTCCTTGAAGATGCGGATATCGGTATAGGGGAAGGGAATGCCGACGCTGCCCACCTTCTTTTCCCCGTCGATCGGGTTGCAGCTGACCAGGACCGTGGCCTCGGTCAGGCCATAGCCTTCGATGATGTTGATACCGGTGGCCTTGGTGAACCGGTTGAACAGTTCCAGCGGCATCGGCGCCGACCCGGAAAACGCGTTCTTCACCGTGCTCAGGTCGGCATCGACCTTGCGCTGCATCAGCGCCGACACGGCGGTGGGCACGGTGATGATGAAGGTCGTCTTCCAGCGTTCGCACAGCTTCCAGAAATTGTCGAACACGCCATCGCCGCGATAGCCGGCCGGCGTCGGGAACACCACATGCGCGCCCGACTTGATCATCGCGATCAGGATCACGTGACAGGCAAAGACGTGAAACAGCGGCAGCGGGCACATCACGCTGTCGTGCTCGGTATAAAGCAGCTCATGCCCGATCCAGCCCTGGTAGATGATGCCGGAGAACTTGTGCTGTGCCACCTTGGGCATGCCCGTGGTGCCGCCCGTGTGAAAATAGGCAGCCACGCGATCCTCGGGAATATCCTCGAAGGTCAGCGTCTTGGGCTGCTTCGCCATCTCCTTGTTGAAGTTCTTCAGGTCGGCGTGGTGATCGTTGGGGTTCTTCGGCCGCACCAGCGGCACGATCCAGCTTTTCGGCGGAGTCAGGTAGCGGTTCAGGTCAACCTCGAGCACCGTGTGCACATCGGGCGCGTGGCGCACTGCCTCGGCCATCTTCTGGGCGATGTCGCTCTTCGGAAATGCCTTCAGCGTGACCACCACCTTGGCGCCCGTCTCGCGCAGGATCGCGCCGATCTGCTCGGGTTCCAGCAGCGGGTTGATCGGGTTGGCGACCCCCGCCACCATCGCACCGATCAGCGCGATCGCGGTCTCGTTGGCGTTGGGCATGACGATGCCGACGACGTCATCCTTGCCCACCCGGAGCGAGCGGAACAGGTTCGCCGCCTGGCAGACCCTGTCGTGGAACTCCTGCCAGGTCATCGTCTCGGCCTTGTCGGTGGGCCCCGACAAAAGCTGATAGCTCACCGCCGGCCGCTGGCCGAACTTGTCGGTGGTCGTTTTCAGCATCTGGTAGACCGTCTTGGGAAGGTCGCGATCCTCCCAGGCCATTTCATTGGTGATATCGATGCTGTCCTGAAGCGTGGCAAACGTCATTGAATAGTCTCCTCCCCGGCACCCGTTCATGCGGGCACTCATCCGCAGGTATTGTGGGTGTCTTTGCGCCGTCGCGCAAGAGCGGGTGGCGCCACGTCAATCGCCCCTTGCAGGCCCGGCGTACGCTGCGTTAAGGCCGGAAGCGACGGCCAGCCGGGCGATTTGCCCGGCAGCCGGATGTCAGCCGGGCGGTGCACGCAAATCACCCCCCTGTTTTCGGGCGCACGCCGCCATTAACCCGGGGTTACCAAACCATGAAGATCGCCACCGCCGCTTACCCGCTTTCCTGGCTTTCCGGCTGGTCCGACTACGAGGCCAAAATCACCCAATGGGTCGCCGAGGCCGTGGGTCAGGGCGCCGATCTTCTGGTCTTCCCCGAGTACGGCGCGATGGAACTGGCCTCGCTCTCGGGCGCCGAGGCTGCGGGCTCCGTCCAGGGCTCGATCGCCGCCGTAGGGGAATGGCTCGAGCAGGCTAACGCCTTGTTTTCAAGACTTTCCTCGGAGCGCGGTGTGCATATCCTGTCGCCCTCGGCGCCGCTGCGCGACGGCGACAGGACCGTCAATCGCGCGGGGCTTTTCACCCCCTCGAGCGCGGTCGGCTGGCAGGACAAGCAGATCATGACCCGCTTCGAGCGCGACGACTGGGGCATCGAGGGCGGCGGCCCCTTGCAGCTTTTCGACACCGCGCTCGGCCGGATCGGCGTGCTGATCTGCTATGACAGCGAATTTCCCCTGCTGGCCAAGGCCCTCGCTGATGCCGGCGCCGAGCTCATCTTGGTGCCCTCCTGTACCGAAGCGCTCGAAGGCTACTGGCGCGTGCGCATCGGGTCGATGGCCCGCGCGCTCGAACTGCAATGCGTCACCGTCATGTCGTCGCTCATCGGCACCGAACCTCGGCTTTACGCGGTCGAGGAAAACACCGGCACCGGCGGTATTTTCGGCCCACCAGACAAGGGCTTTCCGCCTACCGGCGTGATCGCCTGCGGCACGCTCGACCAGCCCGGCTGGACGATTGCCGAGATCAATCTCGACGCCATTCGCGCGGTCCGCGCCGACGGCCATGTCCTGAACCTCGCCCACTGGCAGGAACAGGTGCCGCGTATTGGCCAGGTGGCAAAAACCCGTCTGGCCTGACGAATCTCCTTGAAAAAAGGCGCAAACAGGCCCATTTAAGCGACGCCCGCAGTCAGGCGGGATGTGTAGTGAAGGAGAGAACATGGCCAAGGAAGAACTGCTCGAATTTCCCGGTGTCGTGAAGGAACTCCTGCCGAACGCGACATTTCTGGTCGAGCTGGAAAACGGCCATACGATCATCGCGCACACGGCAGGCAAGATGCGCAAGAACCGCATCCGCGTTCTGGCTGGCGACAAGGTCCAGGTGGAAATGACGCCTTACGATCTGACCAAGGGTCGGATCAACTATCGCTTCAAGTAAGCGGCGATGTCCGCATCCCGAAAAGTGGAAACCGGTTTTCGGATAAGATACGGAATCAAATGAACAAAGTGCAGCTTATCCTGGGATCGGGCAGCCCCCGCAGGCGAGAGCTGCTGGCAACCATCGGGGTCGTGGCGGACGATATCCGCCCCCCCGAGATCGACGAAACCCCCCTCAAGTCCGAGCTTCCCCGCCCCTATTGCGCGCGCATGGCCCGTGAAAAGGTCGCCGCCGTTCAGGCCGGCGCCGACGATGTCGTGCTCTGTGCCGATACCACCGTGGCGCTCGGGCGCCGGATACTGGGCAAACCCGTCAACGCGGGCGAAGCGGCCGAATTTCTGGTCGCCATGTCGGGGCGCCGTCACAATGTCATCACCGCCGTCGCAGTCAAACGCGGCGACAGGCTCTGGGAACGCGATGTCGTCACCACCGTGAAGATGAAGCGTCTCTCGGATGACGAACTGAACGGCTATCTCGCCACCGGCGACTGGGAAGGCAAGGCCGGCGGCTATGGCATCCAGGGCCCGGCCGGCGCACTGATCCCGTGGATCCAGGGCTCGTTCACCGCCGTCGTCGGCCTGCCGCTGGCGGAAACCGCGCAGCTTTTGCAGGCCGCGGGCTATCCTGTCTGGAGATCCACATGAAAGGCCGCCAGATTCTCCTCGATCACCTTGGCAACCGCGAGGCCGCGGCGCTCATGGTGGATGGCAAACTCGATGACCTGCTGATCGACGCCGACGTGCCGCGCCCGGGCACGATCTACCGCGCGGTGGCGTTAAGGCCTGTTAAGGGTCAGGGCGGTATGTTCTTCTCCACGCCCGATGGGGACGCCTTCCTGCGGCAGGTTCGCGGAATCTCTCCCGGCGCGGAAAAACTGGTGCAGGTCACCGGCTATGCGGAACCGGGCAAGGCGATTCCGGTGACCGATCGGATTCTGTTCAAAAGCCGCTACGCCATCGTCACGCCCGACGCGCCCGGTCTCAACATCTCGCGCCGGATCCGCAATGACGACCGCCGCGACGCGCTGCTGGTTATCGCCCGCGACACGATGGGCGACAGTGACATGGGCCTCATCCTGCGCTCCTCCTGTCTCGAGGCCCCCGACGACGAGATCGCCGAGGACATCCACGCCATGGCGGGCTTTGCCACCCAGGTCATGGCCGACAGCGGCACCGGCGCCGAGACCCTGGCCGAAGGCGACGGCCCCCACGCGCTGGCCTGGCGCGACTGGACCGACCCTGCCGAAGTGGTCACCGATGCGGGCTGCTTTGCCAGCCACGGCGTGCTCGACGCGCTGGAGGCGCTCAAATCCGCCGAGGCGCCCCTGCCCGGCGGCGGCACGCTTTTCATCGAGCCCACCCGCGCGCTTGTCGCCGTTGATGTGAACACTGGGGCCGATACCTCGCTCGCCGCCGGCCTCAAGGCCAACCTCGCCACCGCGCGCGAACTGCCCCGCCAACTGCGCCTGCGCGGGCTGGGCGGCCAGATCACTCTCGACGTGGCGCCGATGCCGAAGAAAGAGCGCCGCACCTTCGAAAATGCACTGCGCGGTGTGCTGCGGGCCGATGGCATCGACACCGTGCTTGCAGGTTGGACGCCGCTCGGCCACTATGAACTTCAACGCAAACGCGCCCGCATTCCAACCATCGACCTTCTGCCATGACCTGCCCGATCTGCTCCTCGGACACCGATCCCGAATACCGCCCCTTCTGCTCGAAGCGCTGTGCCGACCTTGACCTCGCGCGCTGGCTGGGTGGCCGATACGCCATCCCGTCCGAGAATCCCGACGATATCGAAGAGGCTGTCGAAGAGCTGGAAAAAGCACTTTCAGAGGGTCCGCTCAAACCCCACTGAAAATTTGCAAAACCCTCTTGTCACCAACGCCGCCCGCGTCTAGAACGCTGCAACCCAAAGCGGCTTTCGCTTTCCCGTGCCCGGGTAGCTCAGGGGTAGAGCAGTGGATTGAAAATCCTCGTGTCGGTGGTTCGATTCCGCCCCCGGGCACCACTTCCAAAGCTAACCCATTGGTTTTGCTCCAGCTTTTAGCCACTGCTAGGAGCCGTAGACCATGTCGGAGACCATTTCGCGCCCGTTTACCTTCGTGAAAGACGGGGTTTTCTATTTCAGTCGCCGCGTCCCGAAAGAGCTGAGGGACCACTACATATCGCCCCGGATCGCCTTCTGACACTGGACAAGCTGATCCTGAAGGAGGCCGCAAAGGGAAACTTCTGAGCCCCGCTCGTCGGCGTGCCTGTATCGACCATGTCCGTGACCAGTTCAAAGTGTCTGAGCGCAGACCCGCCCGTTCCAGCTCAATCACTGTGTTCAGCAGATATTCGGCCATCGTTCCGACATGGCCAACGGCCGAACCCAGTATGTCAGCAAGATCCTCGACAGGCGGTTCCGGCTGATAAAGT
Organism: Marimonas lutisalis; assembly: GCF_005434965.1. Taxonomy (GTDB): domain Bacteria; phylum Pseudomonadota; class Alphaproteobacteria; order Rhodobacterales; family Rhodobacteraceae; genus Marimonas_A; species Marimonas_A lutisalis. Next base: position 95,245 of record NZ_SKCI01000001.1, on the reverse strand, counting down.
GGGAAACTAGGCTTGGCAGCAAACAAGATGGTTTCTACCGTCCCGGCTTCTGTCTCGGCAGAAACCAGCTCGGGTGGAACCGGCGGCTCTTTTTTCAAGAGATCCACAAGTGCAGCTTCCGGATGATCTCCGGTGTCCATTCTGAGAGCGACGCCGGAACAGGCACCGCCGCGATCAAGCGCCATCATGAGCCCCGGTTTGGAAGGACACCCCCGGAATCGTCGGTCAGACAGGCAGAATGCACGGCTCCAGCCCGTTACATGAGCGGCCCGGCGTTCGGCCACGTCCATTCACGGATTCCAAATCAGAGAACCCGCCGCGAAGACCCAAACATGCCGGGGAGGATTAAGCCTGGAGAGCAGGTCGGCCGCTGTCTGTTCGTAGTAATGATGCGGAGGATCCTGGAGCAGCACAGGACCGCGCTCGTCTGTTCGGGAAGGTAACATACCTCGCATTGGCTTTGGCAAGTTTCTCTGAGGATGAGCTTGAAGATGCCGTTCACTGGGGTGAGCTCGCAATAGAAACACAGCCGAACGTTCCCTATCGCCGCTTGTTGGTGGCTGCATGCTACGGATTGCTGAATCGGCACGATAAGGCGCGCGAGCATCTTCAGACACTGAACGCGTTCACACCCAAGTTCGTTTCCGACTTTAGGGCAGGTGCCATCGACATCTTTCTTGATCCAAAGCTCGACGATTTGCTGAGAAAAGGCATTGCTCGTTTCTAGGTTTCGCGCGGTGACTGTCGGGTTTGTCCGCAATGGAGCCCTTAAACCATGCTGCAGCGAACGAAGGCGTTGAGCCCAGAGCGGGCCTTTTTCCGCGGCGCGGCTTTTTGGCAACCTCAGACGGAAAGTTCCGACGTTCTGTGCGAAGGCCAGCAGCCAGTTCGCAAATGCTTTCCATGGTTCCGTGCTTCCGAGGGGGAGGGCAGCTCAAACCGGGCCTTTCTTGATTCCGACCCGGTCCGAAACGTTTCTCTGCGTGCAACTGCGTGATGTCTAGACATCCGCCCAGGACTTGTTGGTAATCAGCCAACCTCCGGCCGACTTAACCAGAGTGAAGACTTCTTCACAGTCGCCCCCCATAAAATCGAGCTCACGGCAATGCACGACCGCGACGTTTCCCAATACGCGGATATCATCGATCTCCATACGATGATTGGGACCGGTTTGACCGGGCTGCAATTCGGTTGAAGCCCAATCGAACAACCCCTGGATCGGGGCTTCGCAGAGGTCAGGCCCGAAGTCGCCGAAAAAGTTGGCATGTTCGTGAAAGGCGCTTTTCAGAAGAGCAATGTCCGCGGTTTTCATCCCTTCGAAATAGCGCCCGATTGCGTCTTGGATGGCGTCTTTGTCGTTCTGTAGCATGGTTCCGTACTCCTTTTTCTGACCATGACTGCCAATCTGCGAATCAAGCGTCGGAAAACCGTCGGAACCTCGTCCGTCCAGTCACAAATTCAGTCTGGTAACCCCACTTGTTTCAAGGACGCGCGCAGACGATCAGCAACAGAGGCATCAGAAAAAGGCAGCGCATCCACACAGCGCCCCACTTGGAAATGCGGCGCAATGGAGAGTAATCTGTTCCGCGCTTTTGCTGCTTCGTTAGCCGCGCCGCTCTCGGCCAACGCGGCAACCATAAAGGCGAGGCTATGATCGTTGGGTTGGTTCATCTGCGACAGTTTGTGCGCGGCCTCGGCGCAATCACCCTGCGCATAAAGAGCCATTCCAAGACCCCACAGATACCATTCGGGATAAAATGGGTTGAGCCGCATGGCTTGACGAAGACTCTCAAGAGCCTCGGCAATCCGACCGGTGAAAACCAGAGGCCATGCCATGTTCGCCATTGCGTCGGAATTGTTGGGGTTCAGGTCCAAAGCACGTTTGAACGCCGACAACGCGTGTTCATTGTCCCCGGCAGCCAGGTACGCGGCACCGACTGCCCAGTGAGCGAAGTCCAGATCCGGATCAAGGTCCAACGCTTGCTGCGCAGCACGGAAGGTTTCGTTGAGGGCAATCTCAGGCGTATCGGTCCAGCCCATGTAGACCTCGAAAAACCATGTCCATGCAAGCCAGCCATGCGCCGCCGCCATTGTAGGGCTGATGGAGACCGCACGCTCGAAGAGAGCGCGAGCCGCGCGCATGTCATCTTTGAGGAAACGTTCTTTCAGGGCCATGCCCTTCATCAGCAAGTCGTAGGCCGTTAGGTCAACTTCGGATTTCGATCGTGCCCGGCGCAGTTCCGAACGTTGTATGACACCTTTGTAGCCACGCAACGTGGCAACGATACGCGAAACGATATCGTCTTGTACCTCTAGCAGCTCGGGGCGAGCGCAATCGTAACTTTGGCTCCAGACTAGCACGCCGCGCACACCGTCGACGAGCTGGATATCAAGCCGCATTCGTTCGCGGTCCATTCGAACCTGTCCCTCGACAAGGTAACGCACGCCAAGCTCGCTCGCGACTTCGGCCGGTTTGACTCGTAGGGTGCGGTAACTAGCTGTCGAATCTGTCGAAATCACAAAAAGCGAATGGTCGCGTGACAGGCCGCTTGCAATGGTCTCAAACAGGCCATCGACAATGTGACTCTGTTCCTTCGCGCCAGTTCGGTTGACGAATGGCATAACGGCAATCGAGGGCACGGAAGGGCGCCGCAACTTTTCCCGCGGCAGCAATCTTTCGCCACGCCGGATGTGTTCACTAAGGTCCATCGTCTGAACGTCAGGCTGAGCGTCGAGTTCTTTGTCCAGAAAGATGCACAACTTATCGAAATCCTGAAGTGCATCAGACCGTCGCCCAAGCGCAACCTTGGCCCGCATCGAAAGTCGGTGCGCTGGTTCGTTGAATATGTCCAAAGCGATGAGTTCGGTCGCGATTTCAAATGCGCGCTGGCCGTTCCCTTCGGCAAGAGCGGCTTCAGCAGTATCCAAAGCTTGAGCGTTCGCGGCCTCGGACAGCCGTATGCGAGTCTCTGCAAGCCAATCGCCGAATGCCGGTGAGCCGATTTCAACACCTGAAAGAAACTCGCGCGCTTCCCCCGGAGGCGTACCACTTGTAGCGTCGGACTCCACCATTTCCGAGGCAATCGAGAGATGACTGGGATTGACTTCGAGCACTTCGCCTGCCGCTGGCCCTAATGCTTGCTTGAGTTCGTAGATGGTGCCGCGCAGCGCCGTTCGCGCAGAACTTGGATCTCGGTCGGCCCATAGCAGGTCTGCAAGAACGTCCCGAGAAACGCGTTCCCCTGGTCTAAGTGCGAGGTATGCAAAAAGCGCCAGCCCGCGTTTACTTGGGAAACGCACGGCTTTGCCATCTGACCATTCAACGGTCGGAAGCCCGCATAACCTTGCAAATAAACGTCTGTCTGGCACCTGCTTTGATCCTTGCCACTTAGGCAACCAATCATTGCTTGTTCTCTACAGTTTGGCAATTCGTCGACAGGAAGCGGACTTTCTCCGCAGGTGCGAGCCGGTCATGCCGTGCAAAAGGAAGCCGACATCAGATAACCTTGAAGCGGGGATATGCTCTGCACTGCCGTAGGGGGCCGCTAGGAGCCCTTCTCGGACCTTAGCGTAAGACGCAGCATTTTGTGCGATGGCGTCCCCGGCCAACTTTCGGCGCACAGAGAATACCTATTATTAATCCCGGAAATCAGACCGGGATTGTATCCGGGGAATACTTGCTGGCCAGCGCTGCGAGATTCTGGAACTTTTTTCGATAAGCAGCGGGGCTGAGTCCAACCCGTTTCTTGAAAATCCGTCGGAAGGAAGAACTGTCCTCGTAGCCGACCGCTGTCGCGATATCATCGATCTGGCGGTTGTCGCGTTCAAGCTCCTGCTTGGCCTCTTCGATGCGCAGCGCCTGCACGTAGTCCATGGGAGTGTAGCCAGTGGCTGACCTGAACCGGCGCGCGAAGGTCCGGGCGCTGAGACCCGATCGCTCGACCATCCGCTCGACTGGGTTAGAGCATTCGTAATTCTCAGCGATCCATGACTGGCATTCTGCAATCAGAGCATCCTTGACCTCCATCGGGCGTGTCATGACCGCGTAGGGTGATTGCCCCTCGACGTGATCGGTCATCAGAAAGACCTTGGCGGTATCGACGGCGTGCCGATAGCCGCAAAAGCGTGCAATGAGATAGAAGGCGAGATCATGCCAGGCACTTACGGCCCCGGCGGTGACGATCCCGGCGCTTTCCGCTTTGAGGCACAGAGCCGAGTTCTCGACGAAGGTGACCTTTGGATAATACCGGTGGAACATGTCCCGATAGGCCCAGTGCGCCGTCGCCTCGCGGCCTTCCAGTATCCCGGAGTCGGCAAGCACCAAAGATCCGGAACACACGGATGACACCAGAACACCCGCAGCATGTATCTCACGAAGCCACGCGCATTCCCTTGGATACCGGCCGGTGGGCACCGCTGTGACGGCCACATACATGTCACAGACGATGACCGCGTCTGGGCGTTTTCCGGGCGTAGCAAGATCGTTCAGGCTCAAATGAGGCTTTACGGGAATGTCGCCCACGCAATTGAAAGGTTGCCCGTCCGCTGACGCTATCTGCACCTCAAGCAACTCGCGCTCCGGCGCTCCCTTGACCAGTTCTGGATAGACGCCCCCCACGGTTGTTAAGACATCGTAAAGCCCGTAGAGGACCATGGCCGATGTCTCGGGCGAAGCCAGCAGCACAATCTTCGGACGCCGCTGCGAGGATTTCCTGTTCTCTGTCACTTTCGGCACGGTCCTGTCGTTATGTGCGAGTACCATTGTCAAATCTCGCACGTTTTCATCCTTTTTGCCACTGTCTTCGCTGGAAACCCTGTCCAATAGTTGATCCATACATAACGCAGGGAGGCTCTAATGGACGCCCAGAGAATTTCGATAGATCACCTCAAATCCGATTTCGCAGGCCGCGTTCTGACAGAAGCAGATGCCGGTTTCGATGCCGCTCGACAGTTGTGGAACGCGATGATCGATCGCCGCCCGTCGGCTATCGCCCAGTGCCGCGGCACAGCGGATGTTATTCAAGCGGTGCGTTTCGCGACGGCCCTGGACCTGCCGGTGTCCATCCGGGGCGGCGGCCATAACGTAGCCGGCCACGCCGCGTGCGACAGCGGCATCATGATCGATCTCTCGCAGATGCGCACGGTCCATGTCGATCCTCAGAAACGGATCGCCGTGGTCGAGGGAGGTGCGACATGGGCGGAGGTGGATCGGGAAACACAAGCCTTCGGTCTGGCCACACCGGGCGGGCTGATTTCCGAGACAGGCGTGGCAGGTCTCACGCTCTCGGGCGGTTTTGGCCACTTGCGGGCGCGCCACGGCCTGACGATCGACAATCTGGTCGCAGCGGATGTCGTGACCGCTGAGGGGAAACTCGTGCGCACCAGCGCCGATGAAAATCCGGATCTGCTGTGGGCGTTGAAAGGCGGAGGCGGGAATTTCGGCGTTGTCGTGCGCTTCGAATTTGCGCTGCATCCGGTCGGCCCAGAGGTTCTGTTCATCGCTCCGATCTATGCGGTCGAAGATGGCCCCGGACCGATCCGCGCATGGCGCGACTACGTCGCTCAACATGATGAGGATCTCGCGATGATCTGCGAATTCTCGACCGTGCCGGAAGACGACGATTTCCCGCGCGAGGCATGGGGCAAGAAGGTCTTCGCTCTCGTAGGTATCGCCACAGGTGCGCCGGATGCTGCCGAGGCTCTCGCCAAACCGCTTCGCGAACTGGGGCCCCTGGTGACGGATTTCTCTGGCCGTATGCCCTATAACGACATCCAAAGACTGTTTGACGCACAAACACCCTTTGGCGAGATGCGCTGCTACTGGAAGGCGCGCTATCTCACCGATCTACCTGACGAAATGATCGATCTGGCCATGGAAAACGCCCTGCGTGCACCTTCGCCCAACACGATTTCGTCCCTGTGGAACATGGGCAGCGCGGTCCGGTCCGTGCCGCCGGGCGCGACGGCCTTTGGCGACCGGTCCATGGGCTGGATGTATTCCGCTGACGGCGTCTGGGCGAACGCCGCTGATGACGACGCGAATATCGCATGGGCTCGCGACAGCTGGGCGTGCGCCGAGCCTTTCGGCCATGAAGGTCGCGCTTACCTGAACTTTCCCGGCCATGGCGAGGACAGCGCCCTGACCCGCGCGGCATTCGGCGAAAACTACGACCGTCTCGCAAGGATCAAGGCGCAGTACGACCCGGGCAACATGTTCCGTTTCAATCAGAACATCGAACCGCAATAGTAAAGCCTGTCAGATCGGCAGGATTGGCGTCCGCCTCGTAGGTTTCCGCCAATCCGCCCGTATTCGGACCCAACCGAGGAGACGTCCATGTCTTTCAGCCATCCAACCCCATATGATGATCTCATCTATCTGACGGAGGGCGGGTTCGAGACCGAACTCCTATATCTGCATGGTATCGATCTGCCCTGTTTCGCCGCCTTAGCGATCCTCTCAGATCCCGCAGAACGCGCCATTTTCAGGGGTATCTACGAGCGTGTCTGCGATGTTGCCGCTGCCGAGAAGACTGGCCTGCTGCTTGGCTGGATCGGCTACCGGGCAAGCCTTGACTGGGGCGCCAAGCTCGGCCTGTCGCAGGATGGGCTGAAGGAGGCGACCCTTGTGGGCATCGACTTTCTCAAAGAGCTTCGAAAATCCTACATCGGGCAGGTTCCCGATTTCCGCATCAACGAAGGGCTTGGCCCGCGCGGCGATGCCTACAGCACCGGCGGCGCCATTACGGAAGCCGAGGCCGAGGACTACCATTCGGTTCAAATCGAAACCGTCAAAGGCAAGGTCGATCTGGTCTGGGCGGCCACGCAGAAAAACATTCCCGAGGTGATCGGGATGGCACGCGCTGCAAAGGCCTTGGGTCAACCCCTCGCCGTCTCATGGAGCCTGAACAGCGAAAGCCGTCGGAACTCAGGTCCAACCCTCGAGGAGGCGGTTACTCAGGTCGACGCTGCGGTGCCAGGTGGTGTCGCATGGCATTCTATAAACTGCTCGCATCCACTTGAATTCGAGCCCGCGCTTGCGCCGGGAACGTGGCTGGAACGGCTCCGCTGCATTCGCCCGAATGCCGCCGCGATGGACAAAATTGCTCTGTGCAAGCTCGGGCACATTGAAGACGGCGACCCCGTGGAACTCGGCCGCCAAATGGGCGGGGTAGCGGAACGTTTTCCGTGGATGGATATTTGGGGCGGGTGCTGCGGTACGGATCACCGCCATCTTGCCGAAATCGCGAGGAACGTAAAGGCCGTCAGAAAGGCAGCGTTCGAAAGGTCACCGGATTTGGAAGAAGCGGCCGCAGCCGGTAACGCCACAGGTTAATCCACACAGCCGTTGTCCAACATTCTCGTTATTTCTGCCGCGCAGCGAACGGCAGCTTCGTCCGCTGAGCAGTCGTAACTGAAGAAGCTAGCGAACGTCCGCTACAGACTTCTTGGCCAAGCGTGGTAGGTTTGGCGTGGTGGAGGAAGAAAAATGAGCAAAATTGCATTCAGTATGCGTGATCAGATGGACAGCATGTCCGATGATGAATTCCAAGATGCGATGAGCCTAAGCAAAGCTGATTTTCTTGACTATCTCGATAACGCAGCGGCGGCGGAAGAGAGATGCCAAGCCAACATAGGTGAAAGGGCTCCTGACTTTTCAGCAACGTTTTGAAACGGGATGGAAGGGTTTCATCCGATTTATTCACGTTGTCTAGTCTGCGTGGTGCGCCTGTCTCGTTGATTTTCGGCAGCTACACATGTCCCATATTTCGTCGTCAATCCGAGCGTATGAAACATTTGATTGGCGAATTCGAAAACTCAGTTCAGTTCGTCTTCGTTTACACTCTGGAAGCGCATCCGACAGACGGATGGAACACAAACTCAAACCGTGCCGACGGAATTATGTACGCTCAACCATCAGATATGAATGAGCGAGCCAAGGTGGCCCATGATTGGCGAACGGCTTACAGTTTTCACAGCCAAGTGGTCCTGGATTGGCCAGACAATCGGATAAATGAAGGTTATGCTGGAGCACCCGAGCGCTTGTATGTTCTCGACGCCAAAGGGGTCGTCACCTTCAAGTCTGAGCAAGGCCCATATCACGATAGTCATCTCGAGGATTGGGCAGCAGCCTTAAGAAACGCCACGACAAGCCCTTAGAACATCCAGTCTTGCCTTATCGGGAGCACTGCTCACCAGGCGGAAAAGGAATGTCAAATGAAGCTGCTTCGTCCGTCAAACAGCTATTGGAGCAAACCGCAGAGATTGACCGCTTGTATTTTCAGGTCAGCGGCAGTGCATGTGTCTTCATTGCTGCCTTGTAGGAACAGCTTTCGTTCACAGCCTTGCAAAGCGCACCAAGCTTGGATCGTGAACTAAAGAGAGACTTTTTGTCGGCGTGCCACTCTGTCAGCATTGTGACGTAGAAATCCAGCGCGGTCATACCGCTCGCGATAAAGTAAGGACCGCCCGCAATAGCCTCTTCCATGACATCGAAAAAGGCATCGTAATCGACAGACGCTTTTGCGCCGACTTCCTCAATCGCTTTGCTGCTGTTCGCATAACGCTCGGGGTGCCCGAGGCGTGCTGCAGTCATGTAACCTGAGGTCGTCATGACATTCAGCCAAAACAGAAACTCTCCACGATTATCATCGCCGGGCGCCGGAGTGACCCCAGTCTCAGGGTACATCTCGCCTAGTAGCATAACAATCGCGGCAGTCTCTCCAATCGTCCTGCCATCCGCGTAGCCAAGAGCCGGTATCCGGCCGGTTGGGTTTAGCCTCAGGAAATCTGTGGCGCGATGTGCGTCAGCGCCCATGTCCACATAGTGCAGTCGATATTCTGCACCAATTTCTTCAAGGACGGCCTGCACCACAATCGAGCCTGCCAGATGTTCCCAATAAAGCGTGAACATGTCGCGTCTTCCCAATGGTTCCGTTTTCGTGGCGGCATCCTGTGCCCCAATGCTTAGTATGGGCGGGTGCGCGCGCTTTGCACGCGTGATTTAGTTTGGATGCACTAAAGGAGACCTTTAGGCTATCGGCATGCATCTTTCTCATTTGAACGCTTTGCGCGCTCTGGACGCTACATTGCGGCATGGGAGCTTTTCACTGGCCGCCAACGAACTTGGAATTACTCCGGCTGCTGTTGGGCAAAGGGTTCGGTCTCTAGAACTTTACCTCGGCAAAAGTCTGTTCATTCGCTCTAGCGCGGGCATCGAGCCAACTGAGGGTGCGTTGCGGGTTCAGGATTTATTAGAAGACGGCTTTGCAAGGCTTGCCCAGGCATTTGAGCAACTGAAGCCGAACGACGCGGCTGGCCGTCTACGCATTACCCTGCCGGAGTCCTTTTCGGAAAATTGGCTATCGCCGATGCTTGTGGAGTTCCACCTGCAATACCCGGATGCGGACTTTTACTTTGACCCATCCAATCGCGATATCGACTTGGTGAGAGAAGACTATGATCTTGCGATCAGATACGGTCCAACCCGTGACACTGTATTGGAAGAACGCGTGTTGTTCGGTGATTTTGTTGCCCCAGTATGCTCACCCGCTTTTGCAGACCAGCACGGGTTGGGTCCGGACGCGCGATCGCTAAAGGGTGTACCGCTCATCCACGTCACCAATCGCACCAAGGACCCGGGATGGCTGGACTTCCAGGCATGGGGCGATGCCTTCGGGTTTGACCGCGATCATCTAAACCATGGTGTACGCATCTCGAAAACAGGTTCAGGGCTTCAAGCGGCGGCAGTTGGTCAGGGTTTGGCGCTTTGCGGCGTTGTGGAGGCATTCCATGCGTTGAAAGCTGGGGCGCTCATTCTGCCATTCGGCCCGTCAATGATGTGCAGGACAAAGTACGCCTATCGACTCCTATGGGCGCGATCCCGGGCGAACTCTGATCTGCGGGCACTATTCGTCGAATGGATCGCAGACAAATCAGACCGTTTCGTCGGTGAGTTAGATGCATACCTCGCTTCCCAAGGCTCAAGAGCGTCCGGCTAGATTGCCCGTCTGTTGCCGTAATATGTTTGCACCACGGCACGCCCAAAATGCCGACGGAGCCAGCACAATCTAGGCAGGGACTAACGAAGCTTATGACATTCGAGAAATGAACTCAGTTTGCGAAGGTACGCCCTAGAGCTTTTGCTTTCACGAGACTTGATAACGCAGCCTTTCCGCCACGGATCTGGCCTCTGCCACCGTGCCGGCAAGGAGCTGATCCCCGGATCACGCAGCGCGTCCAGTGCATTCCCATCGGCGACAGGATCACCGTCGCCGCTCTCGCCGGCGTCCCCCAGTCCAAGATGCCCCCCAACCGGCAACCGGAAAAATTGACCGACATCAACGACCCGCCGGAAAGTTCTTCCTAGAAAGGTTTCAGGAAACGGCCGCTCGCGTAGTCGGCGGATCAGCAGGAGCGATTTCCATGCCAGATAGCCTAGTGCCCCCGAAACCGCCGGAAGGGCGGCAGATTCCGCACGGTGCGGTCGAAACCCCGGCCTATGTCTTTGACGAAAAAACCCTGGTCACAGATGTGACAGCGGCGCGCGATGCCTCTGCCCAGGCCGGTGCAAACCTGCTCTTCGCAATGAAATCCTGCGCCTTTCCCATGGCGTTGAAACGCCTCGCCGATTTCACCGCAGGCCTGCACGCAAGCTCGCTCTTCGAAGCCAGGCTCGCGCGCGAGGTGCTTGGCCCGCAGGGCCTGATCCACCTCACCACCCCCGCCATCGTGCCTGCCGAGATCGACGAGCTCGCGGCCCTGTCGGACATGATTTCGCTCAACTCTCTGTCGCAATGGGACCGGTTCAAACCGTCGGGCAGCACGCGCGCCGCCTTCGGTCTGCGCGTCAACCCCGAGATTTCGCTGATCCAGGATGAACGCTTCGATCCCTGCCGCCGCCATTCCAAGCTCGGCGCGCCGCTGTCGGACCTACGCGAAGTGCGCAAGAACGAGCCCCGGCGGCTCGACGGGTTGACCGGTCTGCTCATCCATTCGAATTCCGAGTCGACGGATTTCGATGACCTGCGTCTGACCGTCGAACAGCTCGACCGCTATATTGGCCCACTGCTTGAGCAGCTCCAATGGATCAACCTCGGCGGCGGCTACATGTTCCGGCCCGGCACGAACTACGCGCCATTTGATCAGGCCGTCGATCTCCTGCGCTCCAAATACGGGCTCAAGGTCTTTCTGGAACCGGGTACCTCGATCATCCGCGACTCCGGGCGCCTGGTCGCCACTGTGGTCGATCTGTTCGCCAGCGGCGGCGCCACGGTCGCGGTGCTCGATGCCAGCGTGAACCACATGCCGGAAAGCTTCGAATTCCAGTTCGAACCCGCTGTTGCCGGTGACAAGGAAGGCCAGCCCCACAAATACATCCTTGCCGGTGCGACCTGCCTCGCCGGTGATATCTTCGGTGAATACGCCTTTGCCGAACCGCTGGAACTGGGCGCACAGGTCATCGTGGAAGAGGCCGGCGCCTACAGCATGGTCAAGGCGCACATGTTCAACGGGGTGAACCTGCCCTCGGTCTACTGGCACGCCGCCGATGGCAGCTTCACCTTGTCACGGCGCTATGAGTTCGAAGATTTCAAGGCCAGATGCGGAGTATGACACCATGAAAATCCACGAAAAAGACATCCGGATCCCCGCTCTGTGCGCCTCCGACGATCCTTTGGCTGCCGCCACCGACAGCGTCGCCGACGCGCTCGGCCCCAACTGCATCGCCAACCGCTTCGTCGTCACCAAGTCGGACCCCGATTTCTGTCACTGTGAAGTCGGCCTGATCGAAGATGCCAGTGACGCCCAGCGCGAAAAGCTGGGCTCGATCTTCGATTTCCGCCAGCGCGGCCCGGAAAACCGCTCCAGCTTCAACGCCGCCTTCCTGGTTCCCACCGGTATCGGCTCGACCATCGGCGGGCACGCGGGCGACGCCACGCCGGCCGCCCGCGTGATCGCCACGCTCTGCGACCGGGTCCTGCTGCACCCCAACGTGGTCAACGCCTCCGACCTGAACGAGATGCCGGAAAACGCGCTCTACGTCGAAGGCAGCGTTCTATCCCGCCTTTTCATGGGCACCATCGGTCTTCAGCCGGTGCGCGCCAACCGGGTGCTGACGGTGATGGACAACCACCCCGAACCCCAACTGCGGGATTCCACGATCAACACCGTCAACGCCGCCCGGGCCGTCTTCGGGCTCACCACCGGCCCAACCGTCCTGCTCGACCCGCCGGTCCGGCTCTCGGCCACTTACACCGCGTCGGGCCGTGCCTCGGGCATGGTCGAAGGGGTCGACCACCTCTGCCGACTGCTGGAAGAACGTGCCGGCACCTATGACGCCGTGGCCTTTGCCACCATGATCGATCTGCCGGTGCAGTATCACACCGAGTATTTTGAAAGCGACGGCGAGATGATCAATCCCTGGGGCGGGGTCGAGGCGATCTTCACCCACGCCGTATCAAGCCTCTTTGATGTGCCTACGGCCCATGCCCCGATCGACGAAAGCCTCGAGATCGCCCGCATGTCGGTGGGCCAGGTCGATCCGCGCATGGCCGCCGAAGCGATTTCCCTGACCTACTTCCAATGCGTGCTCAAGGGCCTGCGGCAAAGCCCCCGCATCGTGCATCCCACCGCGCAGGGCTGGCCCAAAGACGCGATCACGGCCGAGGACATCTCCTGCCTCGTCATTCCCGACAAATGCATCGGCCTGCCGACGCTCGCCGCGCTCAAGCAGGGCATCACCGTCATCGCCGTGCGCGAAAACGAAAACATCCTCGAAAACGATCTCACCCACATGCCCTGGGCGCCGGGCCAGTTCTTCCAAGTGGACAATTACTGGGAAGCCGCCGGTGTCATTGCCGCGTTGCGCCAGGGGCTTGATCCGTATTCGGCCCGCCGCCCCTTTGCCAAGGCCGCACTTGAGGTCTACGGGCAGAAGTAGGCAAACCGGTTTCGCGTCTTCTGTCGCCGCAAACTATGCAAGGCGGACCGCGTCTAACGCAATTCGAAGACAGGTGGCACCAGCGATTGCCGGAACCACGTCACCAGCGTCACGATCGAGAAAACCGGCAGGCCGGTCGCCCGCGCGATATCGGGCGCATAGGGCGACATGTTGGTGCATTCCAGAACGATCGCGCCCAGCTCAGGATTGGCTTTCTGCAGGGCCAGCGCCGCCTCCACATTGTCGGCCCGCGCCGCCTCCACGTCCAGGAACTCCTCATTGTCCAGGATCGCGCGGGTAAACTCGCGCCCGCCCTCCGTCGTGCCGATCGGCGTACCTTCGGGCACCCGTGCGCGCTCCAGGTGCAGCGGTGTCAGGCTCGTGGCCGAAATCGTCAGCACACCCGCGCGCCGCCCCCTGGGCAGTACCCGGTTCACCTGTTCCACCTGCATCAGGGATGACGTCACCACCGGCACGCTCACCGCCGCCGCCAGTTCCTCCTGGAACAGCGCCAGGAACCCGCAATTCGTGGTGATCCCATCCACCCCGTCGCGCTCCAGCTCCTGCGCGGCGGCAATGAATGCCTCAAGCATCCCTTCCGCGCCGCGACGTACCACCCGGTCGGGCGATGCATCGCGCACCACCTTGTAGTGCACCGGGAAAGGCCAGGTCAGCGCATTGCCCATATCCCCCGGGATCCGCGGGAACCGCGCATCCAGCATCAGGATCCCGACCGAGGCCCCGTAAACCGCCTTGCCGCCCTGCACCTTCATGCCGCATCCTCTGTCAGCACCTGGTCCTGCAACACTTCGCCGCCATCAAGATAGATGTTGGCGATCCCCTCGCGGACCGAGGCCAGGATCTGGTCCATCCGCTTCTCGATATGCTCGCCCAGAAGCCGCGCCGCCTTGTTCGCATTGCGCGCCTCCAGCGCGTCCATGATCGCCATGTGCTGCTTTTTCGATTTCTTCACCCGCGCCTGCATCTCGATCCAGCGGATGAACCGGATGCGCTCGTTGATATGCTCCAGCTGCGCGGTCAGCTCGGCATTGCCCGCCAACCGCGCGATGCCCACGTGAAACGCCTCGTCCCGCGCACAGGCCTCCGCCACGCTCAGTCCCTGCGTCTCCAGCCCCCGCGCATAAAGTTCCTCGCGCAAGCCGCGCAATCCCTCGTCGCTGGCCCGCTCACAGGCCGCCCGTGCGGCGGCCATCTCCAGAATGCGGCGCAACTCGAACAGGTCGAAAATCTCCTGCGCTTCCAATCCGCGGCAGTAAAATCCCTGCCCCGCGCGGAATTCAAAGAACCGCTCCGACACCAGCCGGTTCAGCGCCTCGCGCAGCGGCGTCCGGCTCACCCCGAACTCCCGCGCCAGCGCGCCCTCGTTGATCCGGTCCCCGGGTTTTACCTCGAAGGAAACCGCCTTGGCCTTCAGCCAGCGGTAAATGTCCTCGACGCGCCCTTCGCTCATGGCGTTCCCCTTATCTCGTGTCGCGCTCCGGCATGCCATGCCCCGGGCTTGAAATCAATATGCAAACCTGTATACAGGCCTAAATACCAACCCGGAGATCCCCGCCATGCGAGACGCACAACACAACCAGATGACCGGCGGCGAGGCGCTCGTGCGCATGCTCGAAGCTTACGGCGTGCGCCACATGTTCGGGCTCTGCGGTGATACAACCCTGCCCTTCTATGACGCGCTGGCGCGGCTCGATCACCAGATCACCCATTTCCTCACCCGCGATGAACGCCATGCCGCCTACATGGCCGATGGCTATGCCCGCGTCACCGGCAAACCCGGCGTCTGCGAAGGGCCTTCCGGCGGCGGCGCCACCTACATCCTGCCCGGCGTGGTCGAAGCCAACGAAAGCTCGATCCCGATCCTCGCCATCACCTCGGACGTCGCCACCACCTCGCGCGGCAAATACCCCCTGACCGAGCTTGACCAGCCCGCGCTCTTCAAACCGCTGACCAAGTGGAACGCCTCGCTCGACGATGCCGCGCAACTGCCCGCCATGCTGCGCACGGCGTTTGCCCAGATGACCACCGGCACCCCCGGCGCGGTGCATCTCTCGCTGCCCTTCGACACGCAAAAGGCCCCGGTCGACGCCGACGAGATATATGCCGACCCCGATCACACCCATTTCCCCGCCGACCGGCAGGCCCCCGATCCCGCCGCGATCGAAGAGGCCGCGGCGATCCTCGCCAAAGCGCAGAACGCCATCGCGATCTGCGGCGGCGGCCCGGTGATCGCGGGCGCCGACACCGCGCTCGCCCGCGTCGCGCGCGCACTCGACATGCCGGTCGCCACCACCGTCTCGGGCCAGGGCGCCATTGCCGAAACCGATCCGCTGGCCCTGGGCGTCGTCGGCTCCAACGGCGGCATCCCCGCCACGCGCGCCACGGTCGACGCCGCCGATGTGGTGCTCTTCATCGGCTGCCGCGCGGGCTCGGTCACCACCGAACGCTGGCGCTCTCCGGCCAAAGGTACCACCGTCATCCATATCGACAGCGATCCGGCCGTGCCCGGCACCAACTACGACACCGCCGTGTCGATCGTCGCCGATGCCCGCCTAGCGCTCGACGCTCTCGCCGACGCGCTGGAAGCCCGCAAGTGCACTGCCCAGAACGGCACCACCCGCGCCGCCGCGGCGTGGACCGCAAAACAGGCGCAATTCGCCCCCCTCGCCGCCAGCCGCGAAACCCCGATCCGCCCCGAGGCGGTGATCGCCACGCTCATGGACGTGCTCGATGACGATGCCATCGTCGTCGCCGATCCCGGCACCCCCTGCCCCTATTTCAGCGCCTATTACCGCTGGCCCCGCGCAGGCCGCCATTTCATCACCAACCGCGCGCACGGGGCGCTCGGCTATTCCATCGGTGCGGCCATGGGCGCCCATGTCGGCCGGCCCGATGTGAAAACCATCGCCGTGATGGGCGATGGCTCCTTCGGCTTTGCCTGTGGCGAATATGAAACCATGGTGCGCCACCGCATGCCCATCACCTCGATCGTGTTCTCGAATTCCACCTTCAGCTGGATCAAGGCGGGGCAGAAATCGGGCTTTGGCGAACGCTACTACAACGTCGATTTCAACCGCACCGATCACGCCGCCGTCGCCTCGGCCTTCGGCGTCAAATCCTGGACGGTGCGCGATCCCGATGACCTGCGCACCGTGCTGGCCAAGGCGCTGGCGCATGACGGGCCAAGCCTGGTCGACATCCACTCGCAGTCGCTGTCCGAAGCGGCGGCACCCGTTTCGGAATGGGTCGCCTAAACCGCGTAATCCGCCAGGCTCTCTTTCAGCTGGGTCAGGAATTCCTGTCCTACCACCGACAGCGGCCGCTGCCGTGACGTGATGATCGCCAGGTCCAGTGTCACCTGCGGCGCGAACTTGCGCGCCACAAACCCGCCCTCGAAATCGAACGCGGTGGTAAACGGATCAACCAGCGCCGCGCCGAACCCCTGTTTGACAAAGCTCAGCGTGTTCTGGTGCAGATGGGTGTGCACGCGCGGGTTCCACACCGCGCCCGCGCGGTCGAACGCATCGCGCGTCCGGCGATAGGTCATGTGCTCGGGCCCCATCACCACGAAGGGATAACCATCCAGGTCCTTCGGCGTCAGCTCCTCGCGCGCGGCCAGGTCGCTGCCGTCCGGCACCGTGCACAGGCATTCAAACCGGAACACCTCGGCCTCGAATACGTCGCGCTGCACCGGCACCTCGCAGATGCCGATCTCGAACAGACCCGCCTGCACCCATTCCTGGATCCGCGCCGAATACTGCGCCTGGTAGGAAATCGACAGGTTGGGCCGGTCCCTGGCAAACCGCGCGATCTCGCGCGGCATGAACCCGATCGACAGCGCGTGCGGCGCGGTCACCTGCAGCTGCCCGGCCTTCTGGTTCTGCAAATCGGTCACCGCCTGTGCCACGTGATCGAGGCCCCGCACCACCGTATCGATTTCCTGGAACAGCACGCCCGCCTCGGGCGTCGGCACCAACCGCCCGCGCGCCCGTTCGAACAGCGTCAGCTGTGTTTGCCGTTCCAACTGGCTCAGCAGGTTGGAAATACCGGGCTGCGAAATGCCCAGATGCGCCGCCGCCCCGGTCACCGTGCCGGTCTCGATCACCGCGTGAAATGCCTGCAACTGCCGAAATCTCAGGGACATGCGCGCGATTCCATCAAAAAAACTTATACCCTGCCCATAACATCTTATTTGAAATGATGCACGCACCCCGGCAACCTGTGTGCCAAGGAATGGGGGAGTCGTTTGTCCGAACTGGACCAGAAAATCACGGGGTTCGATGTCTGGCATCTGGCGCTGCCGGTGACCTCGCGGCGCGATCACGGCATCGGCACAGTGGAAGACACCTGCGAAATCGTGGTCCTGCGGCTCACCGCCGAAGGCGGCGCACAGGGCTGGGGCGAAGGTTCGCCCTGGTCCGTCTTCACCGGCTCACCCGAGGCCAGCTTCGCCGCGCTCGACCGCTACCTGCGCCCGCTGGTGCTGGGCCGCCGCGTCTCCGACCGCGCCGCGATCATGGCCGACGCGCTCTATGCCGTCGCCCACGCGACCGAGGCCAAGGCGGCACTTGAAAGCGCGCTTCTCGATCTTTCCGGCCAGATCACCGGCCTGCCCGCCCATGCCTTCCTGGGCGGCAAATGCCGCGATCGTATCCCGCTCTCGGTATCCATCGCCAATCCCGATTTCGAACAGGATCGCGCCCTTCTCGACCGCCTGGTCGAAGACGGCATCGGCCTGATCAAGCTCAAGGCCGGCTTCCGCGACCACGCCTTCGACATCATGCGCCTCGAACAGATCGCCCGCGATTACCCCTCGCTCTCGGTGCGCGTCGATTACAACCAGGGCCTTGCCCCGGATGAGGCCCCGGCGCGCGTGACCGACGTGGCGCAGTTCAAGCCCGATTTCATCGAACAACCCGTTCGCGCCCACCATTTCGGCCTGATGCGCACCCTGCGCGGCATGATCGACGTGCCGCTCCTGGCCGATGAATCCGTTTTCGGCCCCGAGGACATGATGCGCGCCACCGCCGAAGGGATCTGCGACGGCGTGTCGGTCAAGATCATGAAATCCGGCGGCCTATCCCGTGCCCAGCAGGTCGCCGCCATCGCCGCCGCCAACGGCCTCACCGCCTATGGCGGCGACATGTTCGAAAGCGGCCTCGCCCATCTCGCCGGTGCCCACATGATTGCCGCTACCCCGGCGATCACGCTGGGGTGCGAGTTCTACCAGGCCTCCTATTTCCTCGCCGAAGATATCCTGGACATGCCCTTCCAGGTCGACGCCGGCCAGGTGATCGTGCCCGACACGCCCGGCCTCGGCGCGCGGCCCGACATGGGCCGGATCGCCCGATACGCACAGGCGGGCCCCGCATGACCGAGAAAAAGACCATCGCCATCATCGGCGCGGGCATCGTCGGCGTCTCCACCGCCATCTGGGCCCAGCGCGACGGCCATAATGTCATCCTGATCGAGCGCGAAGCGCAGGCCGGCGAAGGCACCTCCTTCGGCAATGGCGGCGTGCTCGCCTCCTGTTCGGTCGTGCCCGTCACCGTGCCGGGGCTGATGAAGAAAGCTCCGAAGATGCTCTTTTCCCGGAACGAGCCGCTCTTTCTCAAATGGGGCTACCTGCCGCGCCTCGCGCCGTGGCTCGCGAAATACCTCTCGCATGCCAACGCCGCCGACGTGCGCCGCATCGCGCAGGCCGTGCATGGCGTCGTGGGCGACAGCCTCAATGAACACCTCGCCCTAGCGCAGGGCACCGGGGCCGAGAAATGGATCGAGCCGTCAGATTATCTCTTCCTCTACCGCGACCGCGCCCATTATGAGGGCGATGCCTTCGGCTGGGGCATCCGGCGCGATCTGGGCTTTCACTGGGATGAGATGGAGCGCGACGCGCTTCAAGCCTACGACCCCTGCTTTTCCGACGAGGCCGGCTTTGCCGCCCGCCTGGGCGATCACGGCCGCATCTCCGACCCAGGCCAGTATGTCAAAGACCTCGCCGCGCATGTGGTGGCCAACGGTGGCCGGATGATCCGCGCCACCGTCACAGATTTCGTGCGCGATAACGGCCAGATCACCGGTGTCCGCGCCGAAACCTCCTCGGGCGCCGAAACCATCGCCTGCGATGCCGCCGTGCTCGCCACCGGCGCCTGGTCGAAACAGCTTGGCGCGAAACTCGGGCTCTCAATCCCGCTGGAAACCGAACGCGGCTATCACCTCGAACTGTGGGAGCCCCCGGTCATGCCGAAATCCCCGGTCATGGTCGCCGCGGGCAAATTCGTCATGACACCGATGCAGGGCCGCCTGCGCCTGGCCGGCATCGTCGAATTCGGCGGGCTGGACGCGCCCGCGTCCTCTGCACCGATCGCCCTGCTCAAGCGTCAGCTCGCGGGCATCCTGCCCCAGCTCACCTGGTCGCATGAAACCGAATGGATGGGTCACCGCCCCGCCCCGGCCGATTCGATTCCCGCGATCGGCGCGGTTCCGGGCCTCAAGGGCGCCTATCTCGGCTTCGGACATCACCATATCGGCCTTACCGGCGGGCCGAAAACCGGCCAAATCTTGGCCCGGCTCCTCTCAGACCGGACCCCGAATGTTGACTTGGAGGCCTACTCCCCGTCACGTTTCATTCAGTAACGTAACCAACCCGGGCTCGACCCGGACCACAACCAGGGAGAAAAAGATGAAACATCTCACCACACTTGCCGCCGCCTCGGCCATCGCGCTGACGGCCGCCGCTCCGGCCATGGCCGAGAAATGGGACATGCCGATGGCCTATTCGGCCTCGAACTTCCATTCGGCCACCGGCGCCGAGTTCGCCAACTGCGTCACCACCGGCACGCAGGGCGAAATCGAAATCGTCACCCACCCCTCGGGCTCGCTCTTCAAGGGCGCAGACATCAAGCGCGCGGTGCAGACCGGCCAGGCCCCCATCGGTGAACGCCTGCTTTCGGGCCACCAGAACGAGAACGCGATTTTCGGCTTCGATTCCATCCCCTTCCTCGCCACGTCTTTCGACGACGCGGCAAAGCTCTGGGATGCCGCCAAACCCACCATCGAAAAGGTGCTGGCCGATCAGAACCTCACCCTGCTCTACTCGGTGCCGTGGCCACCGCAGGGCTTCTATTTCAAGAACGCCGTCAATTCGGTGGAAGAGATGAAGGGTATCAAGTTCCGCTCTTACAATAACGCCACCTCGCGGCTGGCCGAGCTGACCGGCATGCTGCCGGTGACAATCGAAGCCGCCGAGATCTCGCAGGCCTTCGCCACCGGCGTCGCCGATGCGATGATTTCTTCCGGCTCCACCGGGTATGACCGCAAGGTCTGGGAATCGCTCAACTACTTCTACGAAGTCGATGCCTGGCTGCCGCGCAACTACGTCTTCGTGAACTCCGATGTCTGGTCGGGCGTCTCGGACGGAAATAAGGCCGTGATCGAAGGCTGCGCCGGATTGGCCGAATACGCCGGCTGGTATCGCTCCAAGGAATACACCCAGTTCACCCTCGAAGGCCTGCGCGCTGGCGGCATGAAGGTTGGCCCCGCGTCCATTAAGATGGTGAACGAGCTCAAAGAGATCGGCGTCACGATGACCAACGAATGGCTCGAAGCGGCCGGTGACGACGGCAAGGCCATCGTCGACGCGTTCAATTCGATGCAATAATCGCGCACGACACCCGGGCGGGCGGCCACAGCCGCCCGCTCCAACCAACAAAAACCAACAGGGGGACCCGCCATGGCCGCCTTGCGCGCACTCCGCTCAGGCCTCGATTTCATGTATCTCGCCGCAGGTGTTCTTGCCGCGCTCTGTCTGATCTCGATCCTTACCCTGATCGTCCTGCAAATGGTCGCCCGCTGGACCGGCGAGGTCTTTCCCGGCGCTCCCGACTATGCCGGATACGCCATGGCCGCAGCCTCGTTTCTCGCCTTCGCAAACGCGCTCAACCGCGGCAGCCATATCCGCGTCTCGATCCTTCTCAACGCCGTGCCCGACAAGGTCCGCCGCTGGCTTGAAATCTGGTGCTTCGGCATCGGCGCGGCCACCATGTGGTATTTCGTCTGGAACGCGCGCAAGTTCGTCTACTGGTCGTGGAAGTTCAACGACATTTCCCAGGGCCAGGACAAAACCCCGCTCTGGATCCCGCAATCACTGATGCTGTTTGGCGCGATTATGCTGGCCATCGCGCTGACCGATCACCTCATCCATGTCATTTTCCGCGGCGATCATCGCATCACCCGCGATCTCGAAGACCAGGCGCAGGGGGAATAAGCGATGGAAAACCTCTCGATCATCATCCTCTTTCTCTTCGTGCTGTTCACGCTTCTGGGCACCGGCGTCTGGGTGGGCCTCGCGCTCATGGGCGTGGCCTGGGTGGGCATGGAGCTCTTCACCACCCGCCCCGTGGGCGACGTGATGCTGACAACGATCTGGTCGGCCTCCTCCAGCTGGACCCTCACCGCCCTGCCGATGTTCATCTGGATGGGCGAAATCCTCTACCGCACGCGATTGTCCGAAGACATGTTCAAGGGCCTGGCGCCCTGGATGGCGCCGCTACCCGGCGGGCTGGTGCACACCAACATCGCCGGCTGCACGGTCTTCGCCGCCGTCTCGGGCTCCTCGGCCGCCACGCTCACCACCGTGGGCAAGATGTCGATCCCCGAACTGCGAAAACGCGAATACCCCGAGAAAATGATCATCGGCACATTGACCGGCGCGGCCACGCTGGGGCTGATGATTCCGCCTTCGCTCACGCTCATCGTCTACGGCGTCACCATCAACGAAAGCATCACCAAGCTCTTCTTCGCCGGCATCCTGCCTGGTATCGTTCTGGCGGCGATGTTCATGGGCTATGTCGCGATCTATTCCAAGATCGGCAAGGACTGGAACCCGCTGAAGGAAGACAAGATGACCTTCGGCCAGAAGGTCCAGAACTCGCGCTTTCTCATCCCGGTGCTTACGCTCATCCTCGTGGTTATCGGTTCGATGTATCTCGGCTATGCAACCGCGACCGAGGCCGCGGCCTTCGGCGTGATCGGTGGGTTGATCCTGGCCGCGACACAGGGTTCGCTCAGCTGGAAAACCTTTACGGAGTCCCTGATGGGCGCCACGCGCACCTCGGCGATGATCGCCCTCATCCTCGCCGGCGCGTCCTTCCTGTCGCTGTCGATGGGCTTCACCGGCCTGCCGCGCGCCCTGGCCGACCTGATCGCCGGGTGGGAGCTCAGCCGGTTCGAGCTGCTGATGGTGCTCTTGGTGTTCTACATCATCCTCGGCTGCTTTCTCGACGGCATCTCTTCGGTCGTGCTGACCATGGCGGTCGTCGAACCGATGATCCGCGAAGCAGGCATCGACCTCATCTGGTTCGGCATCTTCATCGTCGTCGTGGTCGAAATGGCGCAGATCACCCCGCCCATCGGCTTTAACCTGTTCGTGATGCAGGGCATGACCAACCACGAGATGAACTACATCGCCCGCGCGGCGATCCCGATGTTCCTGATCATGGTGGTGATGGTCTTCGTGCTGATTGCCTTCCCCGGTCTCGCAACCTGGCTGCCCCAGAATCTCAGGTAGAGGTTTTGCGCCGCGTGTTCCACGCGTCGCGGCGGGGCGGGGCCTCGGCTGGCGCCTCGGCCCCGCCAGGCCATCATCCGCCTGCCTGATCCTCCACCGCGCCGCCGGCCGACAGGTCAGGCCATTGAGTATTTTTACCAAGAAAGAGACATGGGGCTGTCCGAACCTTCGCTCTTTCTTGGTCCAAATACTCAAACTCCGCCCTCTCTACGCGCGCGCCATTTGTCATGGCGCGCCAAGCCCCCCGGCGCACGGGGGTGGGTGGGCGGGCCGTGTGCCGGGGGGCGGCCTACCGCACGCGCGGTTAACTGAAGACACCGTAAAGATTTGCCGCGCTGCGGCGGTGCACGCATGTCAGCCGGAGGACAGCCGCGGATCACCCCCCGGCTTTCGCCGCGCCGCGGCGGGATTAACCCAATCGAACGCTCAGGCGGGGGCCGCGCCCTTCGTCACCTCGGGCAGGGTTTGCGCAGGCGGGGTGTTGCGGCTGCGTCCCGAGCGCACGACACCGTCGATCACGGTCATGCCCACGCCCGGCAGGTTGCCCAGCTGCACAGATTCTAGGATCGTCTTGCCCGGCGCGTGCTGGGCCTGGTCCATCAGCACGAAATCGGCAGGCCGACCGACCTCCATGATGCCCTGCTCGAGATCGCGCTGCCGCGCGGTATTGCCATTGGCAAAGCAGAACGCCACCTCTGCCGGCACATCGCCCAGGCTCGACAGCATTGCCACCATCCGCAGGATGCCCAGCGGCTGCACGCCCGAGCCCGCCGGCCCGTCCGTGCCGAGGATCAGCCGGTCCATCTGCTTCAGTTCCCGTGCCGTGTTCAGCGTCAGAAGCGCCGCGCGCTCGTTGCCGTTATGGACGATCTCGAGCCCCGCGGTACAGCTTTCGCACAGGCACATGATCTGGTCGTCCGGCAGCGCCGAATGCCCGCCATTGATATGCCCAATCACGTCCGTGCCGGTCTCCAGCACCATGTCCGCGTCGATCAGCCCCGAGCCCGGGATCGACGGGCCCCCGGTGTGGATCGTGGACTGGATGCCGTATTTGCGCGCCCAGTCGACCATCTGGCGCGCGGTCTTGCCATCCTTGACCGTTCCCAGGCCAACCTCGCCCAGTAGTTTCACCCCGGCATCGGCCATGTCCTTGAAATCCTGTTCCACCATGCCGTGCTCGATCACCGGTGCGCCAGCCATCACCTTCATGCCGGAAGGGCGGAAATTTTCGTACCAGCGCTGCGCGGCGATCGCCATCGCCTTCAGGCCGACCACGTCCTTGGGCCGCCCGGGCATATGCACTTCGCCCGCGGAAATCAGCGTGGTCACCCCGCCATGCAGGGTGGAATCGATCCAGTGCAGCTGCTGCTGGCGCGGGGTGTAATCACCCACCACCGGGTGAACGTGGCTGTCGATCAGCCCCGGTGCAATGGTGATGCCGTGGGCATCCACCTCTGTCTCGGCGCCCTCGCAATCGAGATCCTTTTCATAGCCGATGGCCGTGATCCTGCCGTCCTCGGCAATCACGCAATCGCCGTCCAGGATCGGCTCTTCCATCTTGCCCGACAGGATCAGCCCGATATTGCGAATGACCAGCTTGCCGCTCATCTCTGCGCCCTCCGTTGCAGCCCAATATCGTTAGCATGCAAACGCAAAACCGATTCCGTCAAGCACTCCAGGTTTTTTCCAGCACCCGCATCCAGTTCCGCCAGGCGATTTTCTCGATCAACTCCTGCCCATAGCCGGCCTTTTCCATCGCCGCGATCAGGTGCGGCAGCCCGGCGATGCTGCCGATCTTCTCCGGCACCATCGCGCCATCGAAATCCGAGCCCAGACCCACCCGGTCCTCGCCCATGCGCGCAACCATGTGATCGAGATGCCGGATCATCTGCTCCAGCGGCACATCGGGGCGCATGGCGCCATCTTCGCGCAGGAATGCGGTGGCGAAATTCAGCCCCACCATCCCGTCGCTTTCGGCGATCGCATCCAGCTGCCGGTCGGTCAGGTTGCGGGCATGGGCACAGAGCGCGTGGGCATTGGAATGCGTGGCCACCAGGGGCTTATCACTTGCCTTGGCGACGTCCCAGAAGCCGGCCTCGTTCAGGTGGCTCAGGTCCACCAGCACGCCGATCTCGTTGCAGCGTTTTACCAGCCGCTTGCCATCCGCCGTCAGGCCTCCGCCGATGTCCGGCGAGGCGGGAAAGGTGAATGGCACCCCTTCGCCGAAGATCGTGTTGCGGCTCCACACCGGTCCGAGCGAGCGCAAGCCAGCGGCGTATAGCACGTCAAGGGCGTGGAACTCCGGATCAATCGCCTCGGCCCCTTCCAGGTGCAGCACGGTGGCCAGCCGCCCGGTGCCGATCGTCGCCTCGATCTCGCCCACAGTGCGGCAGATCTTCACTGCGCCCGCGTCCTCCAGTTGCATCAGGAGAGAGGCCTGGCGCATCACCACCGGCAGCGCCGCCTCCTGCGCCACCGGATCGGGCAGCGGCAGGTCGTATGCTGACTTTTTCATTTCCTCCATCGCCGCCGAGAAATCGAACGGCGACGGAACGAACATGGCAAAAAAACCGCCCGCGAACCCGCCCAGGCGCGCCTTGGGCATGTCCACGTGGCTGTCCATGCCGGTGACAAACCCGGGCAAGGCGGCCCGTCCCCCGGACTTGTCCAGCTTCAGAAGAATGTCGTTATGCCCGTCGAATACGGGCACCTGTGCAGTACCGGACATGGGCGGCCTCCTGTCAGATCAGAAGGCCAGCCTGCCAAGGCTTATTCCGGAATGCAAATCTTACCGGCCAGTGCCGCGCGCAACGTGCGCAGCAAGAGAGCTGCGATGATGATGCACAGCGCGACCAGAAGAATGCCACCAAACATCCGGTGCGTGGCCGACCCCGTTTCATGCGCGAAAAGGAAGCTCGCGATTGTCGCCGCAGCGAAGGGGAAGCTCAGCGCCCAGAAGCTCAGCGCGAAGTCCAGCCGCACGATGCGGGGCAACTGCACCAGCACGATCGCGGTAAAGAGGTAAGCGCCGTTGATCAGGATGCGGGCGAAGGCATCGACTTCGCCTGTCAGGCGCAGCCAGGCGACAAAGGCCACGGCCGGCGGTGCGATCAGAATTACCAGCGTCGGCTGCAGCCGCCCGGGCAGAGGATCGTGAAAGATCAACCGGTTGATCACCAACGTCAGCAGCACCAGCCAAAAAATCAGGCCAACGGACATGAAATACCAGCTGATTTCGACATAGCCCAGGGGCACGCCGGCAATCGGCACGATCACGTTGCCCACCGCCGGTATGAACCAGGCCGGGTTCAGCATGCCATGCTGGAACGACCGCGTGCCGATCCAGTTCGACACCACCGCGATGGTCAGCACGAATTGCAGCACCATGCCGACCAGCCAGAGCGTTTCGGCCAGCCCCTCATTGCGGCTCAGCGTCGCCGTGCCCAGAAGCAGCAGCGAGATCGAGATCGCGGGAAAGAAGGACAGCCGCACCGGATGTTTCCACTCGGCCACCACGGCGCCCGGGTATTTCAGGGCCTTCGCGGCATAGCCCACCGCGATCAGCACGAAAAGCGCCATGGTAAAGAAATAAAGCCCGGTCGAGATCTGCGATCCCATGCCGAAGGCGCTTTCGCCCGCGTGCATCGCCAGTGTCAGGCCCGCCATGCCCATCACCATACCGAAAAGCGGCACCGGATAGTGCATCAGGCCACGTTGCGGAGATTCCATTGCTGCGTCCGTCATCGGCCCGTCCTTTCGGTGTCAAAATATGTTCCGCGAATACATCTCATATATGGAATGTGTTTGCAAGAGGCCGCATTGCCGCGCCCCCGGAACCCGCTGCCGTAGGGTGGGGTTTCACCCCACCCCCATTAGTGCAGGACCCGCAGCAGGAACAACGTGATCGACGGGAACGCCACCAGGATGATCACTCGGATGATATCGGAGGCGACGAAATACATCACCGCGCGATAGGTCGCGACCATCGGCGTGGTGCGGTCCATCGAGTTGATGACGAATAGGTTCATCCCAACCGGCGGCGTAATGAGCCCCACCTCGACCACGATCAGAACGATGATCCCGAACCAGATCGCCACTTCCTCGGGCGTCAGGCCGAAATCCAGCTGACTGATGATCGGAAAGAAGATCGGAACCGTCAGGAGGATCATCGACAGGCTGTCCATCACGCAGCCGAACACGAGGTAGAGCAGCAGAATGATCGTCAGGATCATCCACGGGCTGTAGCCCAGGCTGGTGACATATTGCGCCAGTTCCTGCGGCACCTGCGTCAACGCCAGGAACCCGTTGTAGAACGCGGCCCCCAGGACGATGAAAAAGATCATCGCCGTCGACCGGCCCGTCGCCATGAAGCTTTCAACCAGCGTCTGCAGCGTCAGCCCACGATTGAGCAGCGCGATCAGGCCTGTGCCTGCCGCACCGACGGCCGCGCCCTCGGTCGGCGTGAACCAGCCCAGATAGATGCCGCCAACCACCAGCAGGAACACCAAGAGCACCGGCCATACGTCCAGCAGCGCCCGGATGCGTTCGTTATAGGGCACCGGTTCGCGCGTGCCTGCGGCATCGGGATGAATTCGGACATAGATCGAGATAGTGATGATGTATCCGATTGCGGCCAGGATGCCCGGAATGAACGCCGCCAGGAACAGCTTGGCGATGTTCTGTTCGGTCAGGATCGCGTAGATCACCAGGATAACCGACGGCGGGATCAGGATGCCCAGCGTGCCGCCCGCGGCCAGCGTCGCCGTCGAAAACCCGCCGGAATAGCCGTAGCGGCGCAGCTCGGGCAGGGCGACCTGGCTCATCGTGGCCGCGGTGGCCAGCGACGACCCGCAGATCGCGCCGAACCCGGCACAGGCCCCGACCGACGCCATCGCGACACCGCCGCGCCTGTGGCCCAGCCAGCTCTCGGCTGCCTTGAACAGCGCCGTCGACATGCCGCCCAGCGTCGCGAAATGCCCCATCAGCAGGAACATCGGTACGATGGACAGCGAATAGCTGGAAAAGGTCGAATAGGTCTCGGTCTTTAGTCGCGCCAGCGCGACGGTCCAGCCGCCGGTGACAAGGTAAAGGCCGAAAAGCCCGACCAGGAACATCGAAAGCCCGATCGGAACCCGCAGAAAAATCATCAGCAGGAGAACGGGAAAGGAGGTCAGGCCGATCTCGAGATTGGTCAATGGTCCACCTCCGCCACTTGCACGATGGTGCGCATTGTCAGGAATTCGGCGATCCGGACGACGGCCATGTAAATGCCCACCACAGCGGCGACGCTCGCCGCGATCAGGCTGATCAGGTAGGACCACCAGATCGGAAACTGCAAAAGGAACGTCGTCTCGCGATACTGCATCTTCGAGGCCATCCCCTCGTAAAGCCGCCACGCGATCACGATCAGCACCACGGCAAAGATGATCTCGACGATCATCTGGATCAGGCGGTTGGCCCGCTTGGGCAGTTTCGACGTGAAGATATCGACCGAGGCATGCCCGGCGGTAATCTGGCACAGCGGCAGGAAGGCAAAGATCGAAAAGGCGATCCCGGCTTCGACCAGCTCATAATCGCCCAGCACCGGCCCCACGCCGGTATCCAGCAGCCATTGCGCCATTCCCGGCATGGCGTTCTGGATCACGTCCCAGTGCAGGAAGGTGTTGATCCCGCGCCCCAGCACCGACACGCAGGTCAACAGCACCAGCGCCGTCAGGACGATCCCGCCCAGCGTGGCCATCACCCGCGCCAACAGCAGCATATAGCGATGTATCTGCAAATCCGGCCCTCCCCGCAGCGCCTGGTGCGCTTGTTTTTGTTTGTGCAGATGGCCGCGGGCGCTCTTTCCCGCGGCCACCTGCTTTCGCTCTTACTTGGTGTTTTCCGCGATCAGCGCCTTGGCCTGATCCACCAGCGCCTGACCATCAAAGCCCAGATCGTTCATTTCCTTGATCCATTCGGCCTCAATGCCCGATGCGGCATCCTTCCACTCCTGCACCTCTTCGGCGCTCAGGGTCATGATGTTGTTGCCTGCAGCAGCCGCGGCTTCGCGCGACGGTGCGTCGGCACCTTCCATCAGCTTGCCGGCCAGCGCCGAGAACTCTTCGCCCGACTGGCTGTCGATCGCATCCTTGAGCTCCTGCGGAAGGCTTTCATACTTTTCCTTGTTCATCGCGATGACAAACGCGGTCGTATAAAGCGACTCGTCGCCGAACTCGGTGTGGTTCTTCACCAGCTCGGGCACTTTCAGCGCGCCGGTCACTTCCCACGGGATGACGGTCGCGTCGATCACGCCTTTCGACAGGCCTTCCGGCACGGCCGGCACCGGCATGCCGACGGGCGTGGCGCCCAGCGCGGTGAAAAGCTTGTTGGTCACACGGGTCGGTGCGCGCAGTTTCACGCCGTTCAGGTCCTTGACCGATTTGATCGGCTCCTTCGAGTGGATCAGGCCCGGACCATGGACATGCACGGCAAGAACCTTCACGTCCTTGAAGTCCTTGTCCATCATGTTGGCCACGGCATATTTCCAGTAGGCGCGGCTGGTGTCTTCGGCATTGGTCATCATGAACGGCAGCTCGAACACTTCCGACTGCGGGAAACGGCCCGGGCTGTAGCCCAGAACGGTCCACACGATGTCGGCGACGCCATCGGTCACCTGACCATACAGTTCAGGCGGCTTGCCACCCAGCTGCATCGACGGGTAGTGATCGATCTTGATCTTGCCGCCGCTGGCTTCCTCCACGCGCTCGGCCCAGGGCGTCAGCACCAGTTTCGGCACGTTGGCCTGTGCCGGCAGGAACTGGTGAAACTTCAGCGTCACCTCCTGCGCCATCGCCGCCGTGCCCATGGCCATCGCCATGGCCGAGCTGGCCACCAGGCCCATCAGTTTACGTTTCGTGATCATTCTGACATCTCCCTTTTGTCAGTTGGTTATCGTTTCTTACTGTTTATTGCGCCTTGTAGGCGTCCATCAGGGTCCGCGCCTCGTCAATCAGCGCCAGACCGTCGATACCTTTTTCCTTAACGTCTGCGATCCACTTCTCATAGACCGGTTTCGCCAGCTCCTCCCATTTCTTCGCCTCTTCGGCGCTGATGGTGACGATGTTGTTGCCGCGGTCCACGGCAATCTGTCGCGCCGGGCCGTCGCTGTCCTGCATCACGCCACCGGCAAAGATCGAAAACTCCAGCCCCGAATTGGCGTCGATCACCTGTTTCAGGTCATCCGGCAGGCTGTCATACTTCGCCTTGTTCATCGCCAGAACGAAGGTCAGGTCGTAGATCGCCGGACCATCGAACTCGGTGTGATTGCCGACAAGCTCCGAGACTTTCAGCGCCGTCGTCACTTCCCAAGGGATCGTCGTGCCATCCAGAACACCCTTCGACAGGCCCTCGGGAATCGCCGTCACCGGCATGCCGATGGGCGTCGCCCCCAGCAGTTCCAGAAGCTGGTTGACCATGCGCGATCCGCCGCGGATCTTCATCCCGTTCAGATCCTCGGGCTTTTCCACCGGGCGCTTGGTATGCAGCATACCAGGCCCGTGCACCCAGGTGCCCAGGATCTTCACATCCCGGAAATCGGTGTCCTTCATGTGCTTTTCGAACATCTGCCAATAGGCCGACGATGCCGCGCGTGCATCCGTGATCATGAAAGGCAGCTCGAACACTTCGGTGCGCGGGAACCGGCCCGGGGTAAACCCATTGACCGCCCAGACGACATCGGCCACGCCGTCGATCGCCTGGTCGATCAGTTCGGGCGGCTTGCCACCCAGCGCCATCGCCGCATAGCGGTCGATCTTGATGCGCCCGTTCGAATCGGCCTCGACCTTGTCGGCCCAGACATCCAGCACCAGCTTCGGTACGTTGGCCTGCGGCGGCAGGAACTGGTGCAGCTTCAACGTCACCTCCTGCGCCTGCGCGGCAAGGCCACTCATACCCAATGCGGCGGCGATTGCGGCCCCGCGGATTACACTCTTCAAAAAGGTCATGTCGGCTCCTCCCTTGCGCGACGTTGAAACTCTGACAGGTCAGGCTTCGAAATCCGGCTGGTTTTTCGGATGCGCCTTCTCGAACGCGTCCAGCGCGGCGCAGTTGGCATATATCTCGTTCACCAACGACAAGTGGCTGATATCCATGTTGAACCGCTGGGCCGAAAACACCTGCGGCACCAGGCAGATATCGGCCATGCCAGGGGCGTCGCCGTAACAGAACGGCGTTGCCGTCTCACGCTGCGCCAGCAGGCCTTCGCAGGCCTCCAGCCCATCGGTCAGCCAGCGACTCAGCCAGGCATTCTTGGCGTCTTCGTCCGCATCCAGTTCCTCGGCCAGGTATTTCAGCACCCGCAGGTTCTGCAACGGATGGATTTCGCAGGCGATCACCTGCGAGAATCCGCGCTCCTTCGCCCGCGTGATCGGATCGCGCGACAAAAGCGGCGGCTCGGGGTGGGTTTCATCCAGCCACTCCATGATCGCCAGCGACTGGATCAGTGTGTCACCACCTTCTGTTTCCAGCGTCGGCACCAGCATCTGTGGATTGAGCGCCTTGTATGTCTCGCCTTTCTGCGCGCCTGACTTCAGGTGCACGGGCCGGAATTCATACTCGACGCCCTTGAGATTGAAGGCGATCCGGCAGCGATAGGCCGAAGAGCTGCGGAAATATCCGTGAAATGTCATCATGCGGGCAATCCTGCCCGCGCGCACGCTGTGCCAACTGACTTACGCATCTCTCCTCCCCTGATGCATATTAGTAAGCATACATATATTTTTCGGCGGTGTTTGTAAACGCCATGAAAAAAGTGGCACACTACCTCGGCCACACACTCTGCGAATCTGCCATCCCGACTGAGCATGCATTATTTAATCAAACATAAAACCGACCGGTCGGTCAAGCAATCCAACACCAGGGCTTGCAATACATATCAAAAATTGCATATGTTAGCCATCACGCACGCAACCGGGGACATGATCACATGCGCATGAACGTTTTCGCCGCCGTCATTGGGGCTCTGCTGCCCTTCATCACCCCTGCCCACGGCGAAGAGGCCGTCGTTCAGGCCACCGTCACCGAATGGAAGGCCGTCTTCGGCAAGGTCGAGGCACGCGACAATGTGCCGGCCCGCTCGCGTATCGGCGGCACCCTGACCGAAATCAGCGTTTCCGAGGGCACCGACGTGACCGAGGGCCAGCAGATCGCCACGATCTACGATGCCAAGCTCGCCCTTCAGCTCGAATCGATCGAGGCCCAGATCGGCGCCCTCAAATCCCAGCTTGAAAATGCCCAGACCGAACTGACCCGCGGCGAAGACCTGCTCGCGCGCGGCGTCACCACCGTGCAGCGGCTTGATGCCCTGCGCACCCAGGTCGACGTTCTGGAAAACCAGATCGAGGCGACCGAAGCCGAAAAACGCGTGGTCGAGGAACGCGCCGCCGAAGGCGCGGTTCTCGCCCCCATCTCGGGCCGCGTCCTCAACGTGCCTGTCACCACTGGCTCGGTTGTCATGCCGGGCGAGCCTGTGGCGATCATCGGCGGCGGCGGCTTCTTCCTGCGCCTTGCCGTGCCCGAGCGCCACGCCGCGTTCCTGAAAGAAGGCGCCGACATCCAGATCGAAGAGGCCGGCGAAACCCGCACCGGGCGGCTCGCCAAGGTCTATCCGCAGATCGAAAACGGCCGCGTCATTTCCGATGTCGAGGTCGAGGGTATGAGCGCGCGCTATGTCGATGCGCGCGTGCTCGTCCGCCTTCCGGTCGGCGAAACCCGCGCGCTCCTCGTGCCCGCCGACATGGTCGCCACCCGCATGGGGCTCGATTTCGTCACCGTAAAATCCGGCGATCACACCGCGCTGCGTACCATCGTGCCGGGCGAACATCACGTGATCGACGGCCGCGACATGGTCGATGTGCTTTCGGGCCTTTCGGCCGGCGAAGTGATCGTCCCCACGGTCGAGGCCGAATACACACCGAGCGAGGGCCACTGAGATGAGCGACGCACCCGAATCCAAACCGCTCGGCATTGCCGGGGGGCTGACCCGCGGCTTTATCCAGTCTCCGCTGACACCCCTGATGATCCTCGCCGCGCTCGCGGTGGGCCTCGTCGCGCTCATTTCGCTCCCGCGCGAGGAAGAGCCGCAGATCTCCGTGCCGCTGGTCGATATCCATATCCAGGCCCCCGGCCTGCGCGCCGAAGACGCGGTGAAACTGGTGACCGAACCGATGGAAACCATCGTTCAGGGCATCAACGGCGTGGAACATGTCTACTCGTCCTCGATGGACGATTACGCCATGGTCACAGCGCGCTTCCTTGTCGGCACCTCGGCCGACACCGCCATCCTGCGCGTGCATGACAAGGTCCGCTCGAACATGGACCGCATCCCGGTCGGCATCGACGAACCCCTGATCGTCGGCCGCGGCATCGACGACGTGGCCATCGTCTCGCTAACGCTGTCCGGGAAGCCCGGCGAAACCGGCGTGAACGCCAACGATATCACCCGCATCGCCCGCGAATTGCAGGTCGAGGTCGCCAAGATCGACAACGTGGGCCTCACCTACCTTGTCGGTGACAGCCCCGAGGCAATCCGCATCGCCCCCGACCCCGAGCGCCTGGCGCTCTACGGCGTGACGCTGCAACAGCTCGCCGGCAAGGTGCAGATGGCCAACAAGGCGTTTTCCACCGGCAATGTCCGCGACAACGGTGACCAGATCGCGCTTGTCGCCGGTGAAACGCTGCAGGCGCCGGCCGAAATCGGCAACCTGCTGCTGACCTCGCGCGACAACCGCCCGGTCTATGTCCGCGACGTGGCCGATGTCTCCTACGTGCCCGACACCTCCGACAACATGGTCGCCAACGTCATCAAGGACGCGAACGGCAACATCCACCGCACCCCCGCGGTGACGCTTGCCATCGCGAAACGTGCCGGCGCCAACGCCGTCGTCGTGGCCGAGGAAATCCTGCACCGCGTCGAGATGCTCAAATCCGAGATGATCCCCTCGACCATCCAGCTCGAAGTGACGCGCGACTATGGCGAAACCGCCAACGAAAAGGCCAACGAACTGTTGTTCCACCTTGGCCTTGCCACCGTGTCGATCGTGGTCCTCGTGCTCATCTCGATCGGCTGGCGCGAATCCATTGTCGTGGCGGTGGTGATCCCGGTCACCATCCTGCTCACCCTCTTTGCCGCCTACGTCATGGGCTACACGCTCAACCGGGTGTCTCTCTTCGCGCTCATCTTCTCGATCGGTATCCTCGTCGATGACGCCATCGTGGTGATCGAGAACATCGCCCGCCACTGGGCGATGAAGGACAAGGCCAGCCGCGTCGAAAAGGCGATCCGCGCCGTGGCCGAGGTGGGCAACCCTACCATCGTCGCCACGCTCACCGTGGTGGCGGCGCTTCTGCCGATGCTCTTCGTCTCGGGCCTGATGGGCCCCTACATGTCGCCGATCCCGGCAAACGCCTCGGCCGCAATGATCTTCTCCTTCTTCGTTGCGGTGATGATCACGCCCTGGCTGATGCTGAAATTCGCAGGCAAGGCCGATATGTCGGCCCACGCCCATGACGACGAATTCGGCGGCCACCCCGGTGGCACGCTCGGCCGGCTCTACGCGGCCGTGGCCCGCCCAGTCCTGAAAACCAAGACCGGCGCGCTCATGTTCCTGTTGATCACCGCGGCGGCCTCTTTCGGCTCGCTCGGCCTGCTCTACACCAAGGGCGTGACGGTCAAGCTCCTGCCGTTCGACAACAAGTCCGAACTCAGTGTCGTGATCGACCTGCCCGAAGGCTCGTCCGTCGAAGAGACAGACGCCGTCGCGCAGGCCGTCGCCGCCGAAGTGCTGCAACTCCCCGAGGTGATCTCGACCCAGACCCATGCCGGCTCGGCCGCACCGTTCAACTTCAATGGCCTGGTGCGCCACTACTACCTGCGCAACCAGCCGCAGATGGGTGACGTGCAGATCAACCTCGCGGCCAAGCACCACCGCGAGCGCACCAGCCACGATATCGCGCTGGAAATCCGCGAACGCATCCTGAAGCTTGACGTGCCCGACGGCACCGTTCTGAAAACGGTCGAGCCGCCCCCCGGCCCGCCGGTGATCGCCACCCTGCTGGCCGAGGTCTATGGCCCCGACGGCGAAACCCGCCGCGAGGTGGCCAGCAAGGTCCGCCAAGCGTTCGAGGCCGTGCCCTATATCGTCGATGTCGACGACAGCTTCGGCACCCAGCCCCGCCGCCTGCGCGCGACGATTTCAAGCGACCAGCTCGAATTTCACCAGGTGCAGGAACAGGATGTGTTCGATACGCTCGCTATCCTCAACGGCGGCGCGACGGTGGGCTATTCGCATCGCGAAGACGGCCGCCGCCCGATCCCCATCCGGGTCGAGCGCGACCGCTCGGACCGCGTGGTCGACGAACGCTTCCTGTCTACGCCCATCCCCGCCAACGTGCTGCCCGGCGCGCGCGGGGTGGTCGAACTCGGCGATGTGATCGAGATCCGCGAAGAAAAGGCCTCGCACCCGATCTTCCGCCACAACGGCCGCTATGCCGAAATGGTCATGGCCGAACTGGCGGGTGAGTTCGAGGCGCCGCTCTACGGCATGCTCGCCGTGGCCGAGGAAATCGACAAGATGGAGTGGGACGAGGGCACCAAGCCCACGATCCGCCTCAATGGCCAGCCCGAGGATGACCGCGCCGTGACGCTTCTGTGGGACGGCGAATGGGAGGTCACCTGGATCACCTTCCGCGACATGGGCGCGGCCTTTGCCGTGGCGCTTCTGGGCATCTACATCCTCGTTGTCGCCCAGTTCGGCAGCTTCCGCCTGCCGCTGGTGATCCTTACGCCGATCCCGCTCACTTTCCTCGGGATCATCGGCGGTCACTGGCTCCTGTCGGCACCCTTCTCGGCCACCTCGATGATCGGCTTCATTGCGCTCGCCGGCATCATCGTGCGCAACTCGATCCTGCTGGTCGATTTCATCCGCCACGAAGACCCCGCGGACAAACCGATGACCGAGATCATCCTCGAAGCAGGTGCGATCCGCTTCAAGCCGATCCTGCTGACGGCGATCGCGGCAATGATCGGCGCCGCGGTGATCCTGGCAGACCCGATCTTCCAGGGCCTCGCCATCTCGCTCCTGTTCGGGCTGCTCAGCTCCACCTTGCTGACGGTGCTGGTAATCCCGGCGATCTACCGCGTCTTCAAGACCTGAGCGCGGCAGAATAATCGCTCCACGACCTCGCCCCTGCCGAGCGGGGCCGTTTGCGTTTACGTCTTTGCAAATCACCGGAAACCGCGCGGTCCAAGATACGCCGCCGGGGTGCTTTCTATGCGGGAAAAGAAATGGTGCTGCTGGAGAGAATTGAACTCTCGACCTCTCCCTTACCAAGGGAGTGCTCTACCTCTGAGCTACAGCAGCGCCTTGGGCGTCTGAACGCGTGGGCGGTCATTAGACGCAAATCGCCCCTTGTGCAAGGCCAATCTGGACTGTTTTTCGCACCTCCTTTATGAGGTCTGCATGACAGGTAAATCACCGCCCCCCAAAGGCACGCCGCCGAAAGAAAGCCGCGACGACCGGCTCAAGGCCGCGCTCAAGGCCAACATGGCCCGGCGCAAGGCCCAGGCCCGTGCGCGCAATGGGGAAAAAACCAGCGGCAGCAAGAACGAGGGCAGTTGAAATGGACCAGATCATCGTCACCGGCAACGGCGAACTCAGCGGAGAAATTCCCATCGCCGGGGCCAAGAACGCCTGCCTCACGCTCATGCCCGCAACGCTGCTCAGCGAAGAACCGCTGACGCTGACCAACGCGCCGCGGCTTTCGGACATCCGCACCATGTCCACCCTGCTGCAATCGCTTGGCGCCGAGGTCACCTCGCTGCAGGACGGCCAGGTTCTGGCGATGTCCAGCCATGACCTGACGAACCACGTCGCTGACTATGACATCGTGCGCAAGATGCGCGCCTCGAACCTGGTGCTGGGCCCGATGCTGGCGCGGCTTGGGCAGGCGGTGGTGTCGCTGCCCGGTGGTTGCGCCATCGGCGCCCGCCCGATGGACCTGCACATCCACGGCCTCGAAGCGCTCGGCGCCGAGATCGAACTGCGCGACGGGTACCTGCATGCCAAGGCGCCGGGCGGGCTCAAGGGCGCCACGGTCGAGTTTTCCTTCGCCTCGGTCGGGGCCACCGAAAACGTGCTGATGGCGGCGACGCTGGCCAAGGGCACGACGGTGCTGAAAAACGCCGCGCGCGAACCCGAGATCGTCGATCTCGCCACCTGCCTGCGCAAGATGGGCGCCCGGATCGAGGGCGATGGCACCTCGACGATCACGATTGAAGGCGTCGACCGCCTGTCGGGCGCCACCCACCCGGTGGTGACCGACCGGATCGAACTGGGCACCTACATGCTGGCCCCCGCCATCGCCGGCGGCGAGGTCGAATGCCTCGGCGGCAAGCTGCATCTCGTCGAAAGCTTCGTCGAGAAGCTCGACCAGGCCGGAATCGACGTGACCGAGACCGACCGTGGCCTCAAGGTGCGCCGCCGCAATGGCCGCGTTGCCGCCGTGGACGTGACAACCGAACCCTTCCCGGGGTTTCCCACCGACCTGCAGGCGCAGATGATGGCGCTGCTTTGCACCGCCGAGGGCACCTCGGTGCTGGAAGAGAAAATCTTTGAAAACCGCTTCATGCATGCACCCGAACTGATGCGCATGGGCGCGCAGATCGAAGTGCATGGCGGCACCGCCACCGTGCATGGCGTCGAGCGCCTGAAGGGCGCGCCGGTGATGGCCACCGACCTGCGCGCCAGCGTGTCGCTGATCCTCGCCGGGCTGGCGGCCGAGGGCGAAACCGTGGTCAGCCGCGTCTACCATCTCGACCGCGGATATGAGCATGTGGTGCGCAAGCTCGAAGGCGTGGGCGCAAAGATCGAAAGGGTGAAGGCCGAGTGAGCGACGCAAGTTTCGAAGACGGACGCGAGGCGCCGCTGGATCTCGGCGCGCTGGATGCGGATGACCTGCGGGTGATATCCTCGCTGGTGCAGGATGCCGTGTTCCCGATCACCGAAATGCTCTGGCAGCCGCGCCAGCGGCGCTTTGCCATTCTTCTCAACCGCTTCCGCTGGGAAGACGGCGGCCGCGACAGGCATGGACCCGAGCGGGTGCAATCCCTGCTGGTGGTCGAGGGCGTGCAAAGGGTGCTGAGCCAGGGCGTCGACCGCTCGGACAAGGACCTGATCCTGTCGCTCCTGTCGGTCGACTGGGCGCCCGGCGAGGACGGCACGGGCGCGGTGCTGCTGACCCTTGCCGGAGACGGTGCGCTGCGGCTCGAAGCCGAAGCGCTCGAAGTCCGTCTCAAGGATGTCACCCGACCTTACCGCGCCGTCTCGCACAACGCGCCGCAGCATCCCGAAGACTGAGGTATTGCGCCGCGCAAGCGCGTCGCGGCGGGGCCGCGGCTCGCGCCGCGGCCCAGGCCAGACCGCAATCTGCCGCCCGCCCCTATGCGCGGAGCCCGGCACGACCGGGGCAATGAGTATTTTTGCCAAGAAAGAACGGCATATGCCCTCGCGCCACGCGCCCCGGTGCCCTTGCGTGGGCGGGCGCGACCGGCTCCCACCCCCTTGCCGGCGCGGGGTAGGCGGGTGGGCGCGCCGACAAGGGGGCGGGGTTTGTACCTTGAGCCTGCCCGCGCCGCCGCCTATGACTCACCGCGATCCAAGGAGTGCCCGCCATGCCCGTCTTTCTCGATGCCACCGCCGCCGATTTCGAACCTGCTTTCGCCGCGCTCCTGTCGGCCAAGCGCGAAGACAGCGCCGATGTCGATGAAATCGTGGCCGGGATCATCGCCGATGTGCGTGCCCGCGGCGACCAGGCGCTCATTGACCTGACGGCGAAATTCGACCGACTGGCGCTGACCCCCGACACGATGCGCTTTTCCGAGGCCGAGATCGAGATGTACTGCGCCGAAGTTCCCGCCCATGAAGCCGAGGCGCTGGAGCTCGCCGCCGAACGCATCCGCGCCTATCACACCCGTCAGATGCCCGAAGACGCGCTCTGGCAGGACGCAGCCGGCGCCACGCTTGGCTGGCGCTTCACCCCGGTCAGCGCCGCGGGTCTCTACGTGCCCGGCGGGCTCGCCTCCTATCCGTCTTCGGTGCTGATGAACGCCATTCCCGCCAAGGTCGCGGGCGTCGGGCGGCTGGCCATCACCTGCCCCACGCCGGACGGGCAGGTGAACCCGCTCGTCATCCTGGCCGCACGGCTGGCCGGCGTCGATGAGATCTATCGCGTCGGCGGCGCACAGGCCATCGCCGCGCTGGCCTACGGCACCGAAACCATCCGCCCCGTCGACAAGATCACCGGCCCCGGCAACGCCTTCGTCGCTGCCGCCAAGCGCCGGGTTTTCGGCCGCGTCGGCATCGACATGATCGCGGGCCCGTCGGAAATCCTCGTCATCGCCGACGGCGACAATGATCCCGACTGGATCGCGCTCGACATGCTCAGCCAGGCCGAGCATGACGAAAGCGCGCAATCCATCCTGATCACCGACAGCCCGGCCATGGCCCAGGCCGTGACCGAGGCGATCGAACGCAACCTCGCCACGCTTGAACGTCGCGCCATCGCGGGGGCGAGCTGGCGCGACTACGGAGCGGTGATCACCGTGCCGGATCTCTCGACCGCGGCCCGGCTCTCGAACCGCGTCGCGCCCGAACATCTCGAGCTTTGCGCGGCCGAGCCGATGAAACTGGCCGAAGAGATCACCCATGCCGGCGCCATCTTCCTCGGCGCCTGGACGCCCGAGGCGATCGGCGATTATGTCGGCGGGCCCAACCACGTGCTGCCCACCGCCCGCTCGGCGCGGTTCTCGTCCGGTCTCAACGTGCTCGATTTCCTCAAGCGCACCACGCTGGCGCAGATGACGCCCGAGGCGCTGCGCAAGATCGGCCCGGCGGCCGAAACGCTCGCCATCTCGGAAAGCCTCGAGGCGCACGGCCTTTCGGTACGCGCGCGCCTCAATCGCCTGAACGAGCTCTGATCAGGTCTTTCGCGTCAGCTCAGCTACCGCTCGCACCCAGATCCATAGGATAGGCCTGATCGGACCGGATCGCATAACTCCAGGCCAGGCCCGCGTTCTTCCAGCCGTTGAGCACGCGCTGGCCCTTGCCGGGTCCGTCCTTGGCTTTGTCGCCCTCGAACCCGTCGGTCACCGACCAGACATTGGCATAGCCCATTTCGCGCAGGATGTTCGCGGCCTTGGCGCTGCGCGCACCCGAGCGGCAGATCAGAACGATCGGCACCGTCTCGTCATAACCGTTTTCCATCAGGTAGGATTCGAAGGCGAGGACGAAATCGGGATTGAAGCGCATCCGGTAGCCGCCCTTTTGCGGGCTGTAGACCGCCTTTTCCGGCATCACCATCAGCGGGATATGCACGTCCACCCGCTCGGCCACGCCAGTGAAGGCCAGCTCGGGCCGGCTGCGCACATCGACGAACAAAACATTGTCGTCCTGCAGCATGTCCGCGGCCTCGGCTGCGGTCATATAGAGCCCGTTCAGGGTCTGCTTCTTGGCCGGCAACCCGGTCTCGGCAAGACCCGAAGTTGCCAATAAGCACCCGGCCAGAATGGCCGGCAAGAAACTTGCACGTTTCATGAGTAAGATCCTTTCAAATGGATTGTCCGGGAAACGCAGGGCCGGTAATTGGCCCACCCGGGGTTCAGCATGAAATCGTCACCGAACACGAACAATCCTACGGCAACTGCCCCGTTCTCCAAAGTCAGGTTTCCCCTACCCGACGCGCTCCCGCGTCAGGCTAAAGCGGATTGTCCCGGGCCAACCGCTCAAGTATCACGTGGGGAAACCTGAATCACCGGGAAGGCCTGCGCCCCATGTCCCACATCACCAATATCGCGCTTGACGATTCCAACCTGCCGCCGCCCACGCCCGAGATCGAGCAGGAGCGCAAGGTCGCCATGTTCGACCTGCTGGAAGAAAACAGCTTTACCCTGCCCAGGCGCGATGACCGGATGGTGCCCGACGGCCCCTACCATGTCGATCTGTCGATCCGCGACAAGCGGCTGGTTTTCGACATCGCCACCGAAGCCGGCGAAAAGGCGGCCGAGTTCCACCTGTCGCTGTCGCCCTTCCGCCAGGTGGTCAAGGATTACTGGGCAATCTGCGAAAGCTATTACGACGCGGTGAAAAACATGCCGCCCAGCCAGATCGAAACCATCGACATGGCCCGCCGCGGCATCCACAACGAAGGCGCGCGCATCCTGCAGGAACGCCTCGAAGGCAAGGCCGAGATCGACAACGATACCGCCCGACGCCTCTTCACCCTGGTCTGCGTGCTGCATTTCGGGGGATGAGCGTGGCCGAACCGCTGCCCCAGTCGATCCTGTTTTGCTGCGATCACAACGCGGTGCGCTCGCCCATGGCCGAGGCGATCGCGAAAAAGCTCTACGGCGCGCGCGCCTACCTGCAATCGGCCGGGCTCAAGAA
The DNA here is from genome assembly GCF_005434965.1 of Marimonas lutisalis. Classification (GTDB taxonomy): domain Bacteria; phylum Pseudomonadota; class Alphaproteobacteria; order Rhodobacterales; family Rhodobacteraceae; genus Marimonas_A; species Marimonas_A lutisalis. Next base: position 54,240 of record NZ_SKCI01000001.1, on the reverse strand, counting down.
CGATCTGGAAATCGACGGCTTCGCTATCGCCGTCTGCGATGAGATCGGCGTGGAGCTTTCCCGCCACCAGTCGCGCAGCTTCGACGAAATGGGCGAATATGGCGACGATCTCAGCTCTTATGACCTGATCGTTGCCCTGTCGCCCGCCAGCCACGCCCGCGCGCAGGACCTGACCCGCCCCTTCCACACCGAGGTGGAATTCTGGCCGATCACCGACCCCACCGCCCAGGGCGAAACCCGCGAACAGAAACTCGACGCCTATCGCCGCACCCGCGACGAGATCATCGAGAACCTGACCCGGCGCTTCGGCGGCCGCTTTGAGACGGAAGAGTAGCTCCACTTACGGCGCGATCGACCGGTCTTGTCATACGGTGACATGCTGCAGGCTTATGGCTTGGCGCTTTGGCGCACAATTCGGCCAGTCGCTACCTGCAAAACGGGCCAAGTCGAGCTTTGTCGCTTGAGTGCCAGGCGGGAGAACCGGCTCATTTTGGTCGTTCACACGCAACACAGCGAACGGCGGCTTGGAGCCCGAAACGGACAGTATGCGCTCGCCCGGAACTTCCGCTGCAGCAGGCGGCAACTGGACAGATGGCCCTACTCAGCTATCGATATTCAGCGCCGCCTCATCGATACGCAGGCAAACACGTTCAGCGTCTCCAAGGTCATGCGACAACAAAAGGGCAAGTTTCGCGAGGAAGAGTTCGCGCTGCGTGTCACCTACAGCGTCAAGTTTCAACGCAAGAGCCTCGTACACGGTTTCAACGTCTCTTGGTGTCATGTCCGGTCTCTCCCAAGGGATCTTTTCAAAGCCTCACATACCAGCGTCGATGAAGGGCGCGTCCAACGCGACACGATATGCCCGTCCGGCCGGACCAGATAGGCGCTTTCAGGACCGGCAGCGAGGACTTCGGCCGCTTCTGAACCGGGCTGCAGCGCGACCGTGGTGAGGTCGCTGTCCGCAACCGTTTCGGCAAGGTCGGGATCAAAGGTGATCAACGTGAACCCTGGGCCTGACAAGTCGGACAAGAAACCGTCACCGACGCGCGCCTCAGGCAATGGTGCTCCAGGCACCGGCCCGCCATAGAAACCCGGGTCGTCGGGCGAAACGATCGGACTGTCGGCATAGGTGTAGGGTGTCATCTGACGCGGGTTGGCGAGCTCTCCGGCGAAGGGGTGGGTCAGCGCAAGGTTCAGGGCCGCGTCCCTCATCAGCTGCCAGCCGGGTGTCGGCGGCGTCATGAAACGGGCCGATTTTGACGCGTTGGCAAAGACATCCAGCGTCGCGCCACGGCGTTCCGGCGTATAGCTGTCCAGAAGTGCCTCCCCGGCTTGGCCCTCGATCATACGAGCCAGTTTCCAAGCGATGTTCTGGGCGTCCGCGAGGCCGTTGTTCAGTCCGCGCACCCCGAAGATCGGCACGATATGAGCACTGTCTCCGATGAAGAAAATCCGTCCGTCGCGGTAGTCGTCGAGAGCAAGCGTGTTGGCTGAATAGACACTCCACCATTCCAACTCCCAGTCGCCAGTGAAACCGAGATCGGCCAAAACCGCGGCCACCGAGGCGCGCACGTTGTCTTCGGCAACAGCGTCTGCTTCGTCCTCGCCGTCGCGGAGTTGATAGTCGATCCGCCAGATGTTGTCGGGCTGCTTGTGCACCAGCACCGTGCCGCCACGCCGGCAATCAGGGTCGAAGAGCGCTCGACGAATGGTGGGATAGTCATGATCCATCTGAACATCGGCAATGACGTACCGGCCTTCGTAGTTCTCCCCCTTGAGGCTCAGCCCCCGCAGTTTGCGAACGCTACTACGGGCGCCGTCTGCTGCGAGCACCCAGTCGGCGGCAATGTCGTAGCTGCCGTTTGGATCGCGCACGGTTAGGCGCACTCCGCCATCGAGATCTTCGATACCCGTCACTTCGCTCTGCCACCGGGTCTCGATCAGCGGTTCGCGTTCTATCGCGTCCCAGAGGTATTGCTCGATGTACTGCTGTTCGATGTTGTACATGGGGCGATACTTCTCGCGCGGACTGTCCGGCATCTCGAATTCCAGGATTTGTTGGCCCCGGTAGAAGCTGCGGCCGGTCGTCCAGCCTAGAGACTTCTCGAGGAACGGTGCGACAGCACCAATACGTTCAAGTATGTAATAGCTCTGGCGCGCAATGCAGATGGCGCGGCTCCCGTCATTGAACGTGGACTTCGCATCAAACATGACGGAAGCAATGCCGTCCCGTGCGAGTGCGAGCGCGGCGGTCAGGCCCACAGGGCCTGCTCCGACGATGGCAACCGGAGCCGAAGCATCCAGGCGCGACCGATCCTTGGGGGCGTCGAAATGCGGGTAGTCGAAATAAAGCGAGTCCGTCTCGGCCCGTCCGGCTGGTCTCATTTGAGCTTCTCCCTCTTTGCAGAGGAGACATAACGAACCAGCCGGAGCAATGTCTGTCCCCTTTTTGGGGGGACATGATATCACTGACGCATGTCTCCGACTGTTCGCAAGATCGACGCCTGTCTCGAAACACTCGGCTCCGATGTCTTCGCGCCGGTCTACGTTGATTTTGTCGCCACACTCGGCGTCGACCAGATCATGGTCTTCTCTATTGAGAGTGACCGCGCGCGCTGTCTGCTTTCATATCACTTCTCTAATACGGCTCTCGCCGGAAAACTTGCCGCGGCCTACCTCGAGGGATCGTTTCAGCGCGACCCCCTACTTCCTGCCCTTCAAGCCGCCGAGCGAAACAGCGTGCAGTTGCGAAGCTTCGACGAGATCGCCAGCGAGATGGACGATGACTATCGCCGCATGTTTTTTGATGCGCCCGGCCTCATGGCCAAGACAACCGTTCTTGCGGTCGGAGAAACGCTGCGCCTGTTCGTCAGCTTCTATTCCTCGGAAGAGTCTTCCGGCGCCTGCGACCCGGATCTCTCGCGCCTCGCCGGACGACTTGCCTTGATGCATTTCGAGCGCACGGAAGAAACCGGCACCCCGGCGCCGCTGACGGTTCTCAGCGACCGCGAGCAGGCAGTGTGCCTGGGTATCCTGTCGGGCCGCAAGACCGAGGCCATTGCAGCCGATCTCGGCGTTGCACCGTCCAGCGTGGTGACCTACCGAAAGCGCGCCTATGGAAAACTGGGGATCACATCGCGCGCGGGCCTGTTTGCTATCTGCTCGGGGTAGATTTGCAGTCGCGTGGGTGCTTACCGACCGAGAACGATAGCTTCGACTCGCTTGGAAGTCCCAGATGCTCCATCTTGCTGCGCGGGCTGCCAATACTCTTGGCCATTGGCCGGTTTGTCCGCACAGCAGCCATAGCCCGATTCTCACCCCATATCCACTACCGGGAAAAGCGGTCGTCGGGTGCGTCGGGCCGCAAATTGGTCCTCATCCCCTGGAAGTTTCTCTCCAGCCGTCTTACCGCCTGCCGAACGCCTCGCGCTCCATCACCAGGCTCGCCAGCACGCCAAAGACCAGCCCCCAGAACGGCGCCCCGATATTGAACACGGGCACCCCCGCCAGCGTCACCAGGAAGGCGATCAGCGCCCCCAGCGGGAAACCCGGGCCAAAGGCCGTCTGGAACGCAGCCTGAAGCGTGCGCAAGAGCGCCAGACCGGCCAGCGTGCTCAGAAACGCCGCCGGCGTGGCCAGAAGCAGGTTCGTGACCGCCGGCGCGAAGATGCCAAAGACGATGGCCAGCCCGCCCAGCAGCACCGCCGCGATCCAGTGCCGTGCCACCTTCCCGCTCGACACCAGGATCGCGTTCGACGGCCCGGTCAGGCATGTGGAGACGCTGCCCAACAGCCCGGTAATGAGCGATGTGCCGCCGCAGGCCGTGGTGATCGCACTCACCGGTGGAGCATGCCCTGCCTGGCGCAGGATCACGATGCCCTGGGCATTCTGCGCCGCGATCACGGTGATCGCCAGCGGCACCACCAGTTCCAGCGCGGCGGCCAGCGAAAACGCAGGCCGATAGAGATGTGGCGCGGCAAAGACGGGTCCGCCGCTGCCCGCTGCCGTGCCACCATCCTGGCTCACCAGGATCACCAGCCCGACCAGCAGAACCCCGATCATCGGTGGAAACCTGTCGCGGACACCGGGCAGCGCCGTCAGCCCGAAAAACGTGGCCGTCATCGCCGCGACCAGCACGAAATCCGTCTCGAAAGCGCGGATCCAGTCGAGCCCGAAGCGCACGAAAACGCCGGCCACCATGCCCATGACGATGGGCATCGGCAACCGAGCCATCGCGACCCTGACCCACCCGGTCAACCCCAGCACCAGCAGCAGCAGACCGGTCAGCAGATAGGCCCCGATCACCTCTTCAAAGCTCAGCGACTGGAGCGCCGTGCCCACCAGGACCGTCCCCGGAATGGTCCAGAAAAACGCCAGCGGCTGACGGTAGAAGGCCGACATCCCGATGGTCAGCACCCCGTTCACCGCGAAGGCCGCAAAGATCCAGGAGGCAAGGTCCGCCTCGCTCAGCCCGCCGCGCACCCCGGCGCTCAGGATGATCGCCACCGGCGCCGAGGCGGCAAACAGGAACGCCACGAAGGCATTGGCCGTCTCGGTCACGGGCAGGCGCATGGGCGCGCTGGCGTCGCTCGGTTCTGTCATGCCGTCCCTGTCGCTTTTCCGGGCCGCCGCGGCGCGGTGCCCTCGCTCGTTCCCGAATGGGTAGCCGTGATGATCGCACAGGGTCAAGAACATGCCCGCATCCGCCCATTGATCTCGCCCGCGTTTTTCACTAGCGATTTCGCGATCCGACCCCTCAGAGATGCGAGGCCCCATGACCGCCACCGACACGATCCGCGCCTATTTCACCGCCTTCAACGCGGGCGATACCGACGGCATGCTCGCCTGCCTCGCCGATGACGTGGCCCACCACGTGAACGAAGGCCAAATCCGCACGGGCAAGGAAAGATTCGCCGATTTTTGCGCGCATATGAGCCGCTGCTACGCCGAAGAACTGACCGACATGGTGATCTTCGAGGCCGAGAACGGCACCCGCGCGGCCGCCGAATACATCGTCAACGGCACCTACCTGGAAACCGATGAAGGGTTGCCCGCGGCCCGCGGCCAGGCCTACCGCCTGCCCGCCGGATCGTTCTTTACGCTGAAAGACGGCCAGATCAGCCGCGTAACCACCTATTACAACCTTGCCGACTGGGTCGCGCAGGTCTCGGCATGATCGCCACGCGCGTCCTGACCGGCGCGGCGCTCGACGCCGCCCTGGACGACGTGGCCCAACTCCGGATCACCGTCTTCCGCGACTGGCCCTATCTCTACGATGGCGATGTTGCGTATGAGCGTGACTACCTGCAATCCTACCGCGACAGCGCCGGGGCGATCCTCGTTGGCGCCTATGATGGTGACAGGCTCGTCGGCGCCTCCACCGGCACGCCAATGGGCGATCATGCCGATGAATTCGCCGCCGCCTTCGCAGGCACCGGGCTCGACCTGTCCGAGATATTCTACTGCGCGGAATCCGTGCTGCTGCCCGCCTATCGCGGCCAGGGACTGGGTCATGCCTTCTTTGACGCGCGCGAGGATCATGCCCGACGCCTCGGCTTCACGAAATCTGCCTTCTGCGGTGTCCTCCGCCCGGATAACCACCCGCTGATGCCGGCCGATTACGCCCCTCTCGACCCCTTCTGGAGAAAGCGCGGCTATGCCCCCCTGCCCGGTGTCGTCGCGCAGTTTCGCTGGAAAGACATCGACCAGCCCGCGGAAACCGATCACCCGCTGCAATTCTGGATGCGAGACCTGTGATCCATGCTAGGGATGAGGCATGACCCTGCCCCATCTCACCGCCGCCGGTCTCGACGCGCTCGGCCTCTCGGCCGCCACGCTCTGCGACGCGATCGAAGAAACGATCCGCGAAGCCGATGCCGGTCGCGCGGCAAGTGCTCCCAAGGCGATGCTCGACCGGCCCGACGGGCGCTACATGATGACGACCATGGCCGCCGATGACCGGTTCATGGTGGTGAAATCCATGGTCCAGAACCCGGCCAACCCGGCCGCGGGCCTGCCCTATATCGACGGGCTCGTCTCCGTGCTCGATGCCCGCACGGGCCAGCCCGTCGCGCTGATCGACGGTCCCTGGCTCACCGCGCGGCGCACCGCCGCGCTCTCGGCCACGGCCGCGCGATACCTCGCGCCACCCCGGGCCCGGGTGCTCGCCATGCTCGGCGCCGGGGTGCAGGCGCACAGCCACCTGCAGGCCCTGGCCGAGCTTTTCCCGCTGCAAGAGCTGCGCATTCTGGGGCGCGGCCAGCCGGGCATCGACCGGCTCGCGGCCGCCGCGCGCGGCCTCGGCCTCGCGCCCCGAATCGCCACCTCGGCGCAAGAGGCCATCGAAGGCGCCGACATCGTGGTCAGCGCGCTCTCGCGCGACGCGGCGCCCTCCGGCGCCATCCGCGCCGACTGGCTCGGGCCCCGCAGCTTCGCCGCGCTGCCCGATCTCGGCCATCACTGGGCGCGCGACAGCCTCTCGCGCCTCTCTCCACTGCTGGTCGACGATCTTGCCCAGGAGGCCTCACTCCCGCCCGGCAAACGCCTCTCTGATCCGGCGCAGGTCGCAGGCGATCTCGCGGACCTCGTCATGGGCCGCCTGACGCCTCGGTCCGGTACCGGGCCTGCGGGCTTCGTCTTTCGCGGCCACGCCCTGGGCGATCTCGCCGCTGCCCGTGCGATCCTCTCCGGCGCGGGTCTCTGACATCACTCAGGTATTGCGCCGCGCCTTCGCGCGTCGCCCGGGGGCGGGGCCTCGCTTCGCTCGGCCCCGCAGCTTCGTCTCCCTTTGGTCCGCCCCAAAGAAGTGGTGCTGCCGGAAAGGTCGCGAAATGAGTATTTTCACCAAGAAAGAGCCAGATCAAATCGGGTCGCTGCCCGCTCTTTCTTGGTCCAAATACTCAATTTCCAGGTCATCACCTATGCACGACATCACGGGTGGGCACAAAGCCCCCTCGGGCAAACGGGGTGGGTGGGCGGGCGTATGGCCGGGGGGGCGGTCAGACGCCCTGCCCGTCGGTGAACTGCAACCGCGCCAGCCGCGCGTAAAGACCGTCCTCGGCCACCAGCGCCTCGTGCGTGCCGATCGAGGCGATACGGCCGGCTTCCATCACCACGATCCGGTCGGCCTTTTTCACCGTTGCCAGCCGGTGCGCCACCACGATCGTCGTGCGATCTTGCGAAAGCTCGTCCACCGCCGCCTGCACCGCGCGTTCGCTTTCGGCATCGAGCGCGCTTGTCGCCTCGTCCAGAAGCAGCACGGGCGCGTCGCGCAGGATCGCCCGCGCAATCGCGATGCGTTGCTTCTGCCCGCCCGAGAGCAGGACGCCGCGTTCGCCAAGCGGGCTGTCATAGCCCTGCGGCAGCGCGTTGATGAATTCGTGCGCGGCGGCGGCCTTCGCGGCCGCCTCGACCTCGGCATCGCTCGCATCCTCGCGGCCGAAGCGGATGTTTTCGCGTGCGGAGGCGGCGAAAATCACCGGGTCCTGTGGCACCAGCGCGATCTCGCGCCGGAAATCGGCCCGTGCCAGCGTCGTCAGGTCCTGACCATCGAGGCAGACACGCCCGCTATCGGGGTCATAGAACCGCTGGATCAGCTGGATGATCGTCGTCTTGCCCGCCCCCGACGGGCCGACCAGGGCCACCGTCTCGCCCGGGGCAATGGTCAGGTTCACGCCATCCAATGCTGCCGTATCGCGCCGCGAGGGATAAGCGAAACGCACGTCCTCGAAGCGAATCTCGCCCTTCACGGGGCGTTTCAGCACCGCCGGCTGCGCCGGGTCGTTCACCGCGTCCTCAGCCTCCAAGAGTTCGACCAACCGCTCGGTCGCGCCCGCGGCGCGCTGCAATTCGCCCCAGATCTCGCTCAGCGCGGCGACCGACCCCGCGACCATCACCGCGTAGATCACGAACTGCACCAGTTGCCCCGAGCTCATCACCCCGCCGCGCACGTCGCGCGCGCCGATCCACAGCACGCCCACAACGCCGGAAAACACCAAAAACATCACCAGCACTGTCATCACCGCGCGCACCGTGATCCGCCGGCGCGCCGCGTCATAGCTTTTTTCGGTCACGTCCGAAAACTCGGTCTGGCTTGCCGCCTCGTGGGTAAAGGCCTGCACCGTCTGCACGCTCAACAGCGCCTCGCTCGCATTGCCCGAGCTTGCCGCGATCCAGTCCTGGTTCTCACGGCTCAGCACGCGCAGCCGCCGACCCATGGTCAGGATCGGCACGATCACCAGCGGCACGATCAGCAGGACAAGCCCGGTCAGCTTGGCCGAGGTGAAAAGCATCAGCACCAGGCCGCCAAGGAAAATCAGCACATTGCGCAGCGCCACCGAGATGGACGAGCCGATCACGCTCAGAATCAGTGTGGTGTCGGTGGTAATCCGGCTCAGCACCTCGCCGGTCATGACGTTTTCGAAGAAACCCGGGCTCATCCCCACGACGCGGTCGAACACCGCCTTGCGGATATCGGCCACCACGCGCTCACCCAGGCGGGTGACCAGCGCATAGCGCAGCCCCGTGCCCAGAGCCAGAAGACCCGCGATCACCACCGCGGCGCCGAAATACTTGTCGAGAAGCGCATCGCTTTCCGTGCCGAAATTGTCGACCACGCGGCGCACCGCCATCGGTAGCGCCAGCGACAGCCCCGCCGTCAGCATCAGTGCCAGCCCCGCCAGAGCCACCAGCACGCGATAGGGCGCCAGGAACGGCCCCAGCCCCTTCAATGCGCCCACGCGTTTCGATTTCTCGCGCTCCGCCTCGCCTGCCTGCGGCGTCACTCCCCTCGCCATGCGCGGCTCCTGTTCGTCTCTTGCGTTGCCGGGCTTCATGGCGGCGCAACCCGCGCGGGTCAAGCCACGTCTTGCCGCAGTGTGCCGGAAATCAGGGGATCGCTGGAGCGGGCAGCGGGAATCGAACCCGCACCAAGAGCTTGGAAGGCAAGCGATCATAACTCACATTATCTATTTTTTTCAATGGGATAAAAATCAAGAATCCTACATTTTGCAGGAAATTTGCAGGAAAGAAATTTCTGGAGCGGGTAGACGGAATCGAACCGACATAGCCTGCTTGGAAGGCAGGGGCTTTACCATTAAGCTATACCCGCTCAAGACCTTTGTCTGCTTAGTTCAACGTTAAGATTAGGTCAAGCTACAAGTCCGATACCGGTCCATAGCAGACATTCAGGCATTGCGCCGCGAACGGCGGCTAAGAGCCCAAAATCACGAATGCTGCGATATACATACATAGCCGCGAACCGCAGAAAGCCGACATTGGCGTGGGCAGGGGCGGACCAAGGTCGCCTTTTGCCAAGTGAGTTCCGTGCTGCAGTGCAGTCCGTCGAACCAGCCATTCGCTGCAATCGCACAATCTTTCATCCACCTAGCATACGGACGCAGGATTAAAGGGACTTTCGTTTGACTAATTGCATCCAACGCGAACTGAACTTGTCAGGTTTTGGTATCGCTCCCACCTCTCATTTTCGAGACTTGAGCTTTTCGTCGGTTGAGTAGCGCTTGCGGATGGCTTGGAAGATGGCTTGTTCGACCTGCCCTAGACTTTCCCATTTGTACTGGCGTTGGACAAAGCCTTTCGATAGCTCCCTGGCGCGTGGCCAGTCCATTTCTTAAATGCATGACGGAAGTTCGATGGTTCCACGTAGCCAAGAACGAATGCGATTTCGTCAATTGAGATCGAAGACTCGGTCAGGTAATTCTTCGCGATTGTAAGCCTTGTCTCGTCGCGGATTTCCGTGAAAGACGAGCCTTCTTGTCGTAGCTTTCGTCGCAATGATCTACCGGACAGGTTCAATTCTGACGCGACCTCTTCCAGAGTTATGCCGTCGGCGATTTTTTCTCGAATAAGACGTCTGGTGGCACCGGAGACACCCGTGTAGCTGTCGATCCGAGCAATCTGACGCCGACACATTTCAACGCATTCGGCTTCGGTTTCAGAATCGGCATAGGGCTGTTTCAAAGAAAGAAGCTGTGGATCGAGCCGCATCTCGATGCTGTCCATGCCATGCCGTACAGGGCAGCTGAAATAGTCTTGGTAGTACGGCAGGTCGCTCTCGGAAACGTCATCAAGCCAGAGTTCTCTTAACTCGAAGGCGCCTTTGGTCGTGCGCTTCATGAGCGCGAGGTTCCCACCAAGCATCTCGGCAATCGCCACCCGGCGCGCGGGGCCAGAGGTGATGACGTTCACCGCGACCCAGCGCGCGACATCCTTGCCTTCCACGAGGGCCATCATTGCGATTGGTCCAATCACGTTGAAATACGTATTGAAATTGCACAACGCGTCCCGAACCGTGGCAGAGGATCGTATTGCGTATCCCCAGGAACCGTGGTGATGGGGTTGAATTCTTGATCCGTGCAACAGGGCTAGGCGCGTGCAGTCCTTCAACTGTCCGATGTTCTCGTAGATCTTGATCTGCTGCGCCAGGGAAATCCTGTTGGCGGGGTTCGCTAGGTAACTCACCGATAGTTCCGTTCCCTCTAGCGCAATGCGCGGGTCTATGCCTTCTTCGGACAGGGTTTCCAGAAACAGGTTGGCATAGATCGCGGGTTCGATCGGGGCATAGATGTCGAGATCACTGACATTGCTGGGGCCCGTCATCGGATCCATCGGGTCGCAAACCTCTCTTGATTTTTGCTCTGGCATTGGTCGTCCCACGCAGAAGGGCGCGCGCGACTTGCCGTAGGAGGGTATTTTATGGATATTCTGGCCGCTTTCCACATATATTCGTCCGAACCTACGATAAAACCCGTCCGAGCCGCTGCTAGGCTGGGTCGGAAAGACATCGGAGTGGTGAGACGAACTGCCCGACACGAACGCATTTCAACGGGGAGAACGACATGAAAGACTTTGGTATCATCTTGAATGGCTCGGCGCATAGCGTTTCGGGGACATTCGACGTGCTCAATCCCGCGGACGGGTCGCTGGTGGGGCGTGCTCCGGGCGCCGGCGTCGAAGAACTGAACGCCGCCGTGGCCGCCGCAGCGCAAGCCTTTCCCGCGTGGTCGGCCCTTTCGGACGAGGACCGCAAGGCCGCTTGTCACGCTGCCGCCGCCAAGATCGAAGAACACTCGGAGGAACTCGCGGAACTGCTGACCCGCGAGCAGGGCAAGCCGCTCAACGGTCTGGGGTCGCGGTTCGAGCTGGGCGGGGCCGGGGCCTGGGCCCACTACACCGCCGATTTGGAGATGCCGGTCAAGGTGCTTCAGGACAACAACGAGGGTCGGGTGGAACTGCACCGCAAGCCCATCGGCGTGGTCGGGTCGATCACGCCCTGGAACTGGCCGGTCATGATTGCCGTGTGGCATATCCTTCCAGCCATTCGCGCTGGCAACACTGTGGTCAACAAGCCCGCACCTCAGACGCCACTTTCGACCCTGCGCATGGTCGAATTGATGAACGAGGTTCTACCAGCAGGCGTGGTGAACTGCGTGTCCGGCGACGATGCCCTTGGCAAGGCGATGTCGGAACATGAAGGCATTGGTAAAATCATCTTCACCGGCTCTTGCGCGACCGGCAAGAAGGTCATGGCGAGCGCCTCGGAAACGCTCAAGCGGTTGACTCTGGAACTAGGCGGAAATGATGCCGGTATCGTGCTACCTGATGTCGATCCCAGGCAGATCGCAGAGGGGCTTTTTTGGGGGGCATTCATCAATAGCGGCCAGACTTGCGCGGCGCTGAAGCGGCTTTACGTCCACGAGGATGTGCACGATGCGGTTTGCGAGGAACTCGTGGCCTTTGCCCGGAACATTCCCATGGGCAACGGGCTTGACGAAAACAGCATCCTTGGCCCGGTACAAAACCGGGAACAGTTCCAGATCGTCGCGAATCTCGTATCGGAGGCCATGGCAGGCGGAGGCACAGTGCTGATGGGTGCCGATCCCGATGGCGGCGACAGCCTTTTCTATCCGGTGACGATCCTGTCGGACATGAAGAACGGCGATCGGCTGGTGGACGAAGAACAGTTCGGTCCCGCCCTGCCGATTGTCCGGTACTCTGATATCGACGAGGCCATCCGCATGGCCAATGACAACCCCAACGGGCTGGGCGGATCCGTCTGGTCCAACGATATCGAACGCGCCAAAGAGATCGCCGGTCGGATGGAATGCGGATCGGTCTGGATCAACAGGCATGGCACCATCCAACCCAACGCCCCCTTTGGTGGTGTCAAGAACTCGGGCGTCGGTGTCGAGTTCGGGGAAGAAGGACTTTTCGAAAACACCAACATCCAGACCGTCTTCTGTTAAATGTCTGGACAACAGGGAGAAATAGCATGAAAAATACCATCGCAGCACTCGGCCTCGCGGTCGCCGCTACAGTAGGTCTTTCGTCGGCGGTGATAGCGGCCGACTATCCCCAGCGCCCCGTGACCATGATCCTGCCTTGGCCGCCCGGGGACGTGGATGACCAGCTTCTTCGGGTCATCGCGGATGCGTTTTCGCAGGAGACCGGCGTCCCGGCCAAGGTCGTCAACAGGCCCGGCGGGTTCGGCATCGAAGGCGCACAGGCATTGGCGTCGTCGCGTGCCGACGGCTATACAGTCGCCAACCTGCTGATCGACATTCCGACTAGCTACATCATCCAGGATGTCGCGCCTTACAAGGCAGAGGATTTCGAGGTGATTGGCCTTTTCATGAACTTCCCCTTCGTGCTGGCGGCCCCGGCCGACGCGCCGTACTCGACCCTGGCCGAGATGGCAGACTATGCGAAATCGAATCCCGTACGCTTTGCGCATTTCGGGTTTGAAACGATCCCGGCGCAACAGACCTTCGAGGCCGCGCGCCAACTGGGTTTCGAGTTCGCGACTGAGACTGGCTATGACATCACCGATTGCGCGACGCTCGCCAATGGCGATGCGGATGTCATGAATGCCACGCTTGGCTGGGTCTTGCCCTGTCTCGACGAGCTCAAGGTTCTGGCCGCATACACCGAGAAGCCGATTTCGCTTTTCCCGGACGCACCGCTGCTGCGCGACCAGATGCAGGGGCCGACCTTTCCGCTGTGGAGCGGTCTGTTTGTCCCGGCCGGTACACCGCAAGAGGTGAAGGACAAGATCGCCAGGATCGCCGAAGCGGCGATGAAATCCGAAAAGGCGCATGAGATTGCCAAGCAAACCGGCGTTGAAGTCTACTGGCTTGGGGCTGAAGAGTCCAAGGCGCGGATCGCCCAGGACTATGCGGAGATCAAGGCCCTATTCGAAAAAATGGGCAAGTAGAGCGCGCATTTCGGGGGTGGCATTAAAGGCCACTCCTGATCCCTGACCCCAAGGACAAGCCATGCCGGATCATATTGACCACGTAGCGACCCTGGCCGATGCCGAGCACAAATACTTCGACGACGAAGCTCCCGCCGAGGCCGCCGGTCTTGGCGCGTTGGTCTTTTGGCTGATCGGGCTTCTGGCGCTTGTGGTGCTTCCAATCGCAACCCGCGACGGCCGCCGCGACCTTGGCTGGTTCCAAGAGCCCGCGACCTGGCCGTCAATCGTGCTTGTGGTGGCGCTGGTCGGCGGGATCTGGCTGCCGCGGCGGCTGTGGTCTTTGCGCGGACAACCGGGGTTTGCCGCGCGTGCCCTAACGGCGTTCGAAGGGATGGGACGTGTGATGGCCTATTGCGGGTCGTTTCTGGTCTTTCTGCTGTCGGTGGTATGGATCGGTTTCACGCTGTCCACGCTGATCTACATGCAGGTGCTCTATCGCATGTCCGGTCTGCGTGGTGGCCGCTGGCCATGGATCGCGCTGGCGGTGAGCCTTGTTGTCCTGCTGGCCTTTCGCGGCGGTCTTGGCATCTGGTTTCCACTTCCGCGGGTGATGGATTACCTGCCCGACTGGGTTGGGAACCGTTTCGGAGAATACCTGTAATGGACGCTTTCCTTCTTGGACTTCAGGAAGTTGCACAATGGCAAGTGCTTGTCGCGCTGTGTATTGGGGCCGTCGTCGGCATCCTGATCGGCGCGGTCCCCGGCATGGAGCCCGCCGGCGCAATGGCCATTGCGCTGCCCTTTTCACTGACGATGGACCCGCTGGCGGGGATCATCCTGTTGCTGGGCTGCTATGGCGGCGCGTGGTACGGCGGGGCGATCCCCGCGATCCTGATCCGGGTGCCTGGCACGCCCGTTAACGTTCTGACAACCTATGACGGCCATCCACTTGCTCAGAAGGGTCAGCCGATGCGGGCGCTGTCGCTGGCCTATTCGTCGTCTTTCGTGGGCGGTGTCGTTTCAATTGTCGCACTGATCTTTCTGGCGCCCTTCATGGCGCAAATCGCGGCGAGGTTCGGGCCGCCAGAATACGCGATGGTCATGGTATTGGCGACGGTTTCTGTAGTCCTCGCGCATCACGAGAACATCCCCAGTGCGATTCTGACTTTTGGCTTGGGCGCCTTTCTTGGAACTGTGGGGTTTGAAAGCCCGCACAACACTCTCCGTTACACGTTTGATCAGACATGGTTGGTCGGTGGTGTTCCGATGGTTCCGATGGTTATCGGCCTGTTCGCCATGAGCCAAGCCTTTGTCCTGATGGAAACCAAGACGCGGCGTGAAGGCCCAGCCGACCTAGGGTCCACCGGCCGCTTCGCCGGGTTGTGGGAGGTCTTTACCTATCGTGCCACGGTCATCCGGTCGAGCACGCTTGGCGTCGTCATGGGTATGCTGCCCGGTGTCGGTGAGTTCGGGGCACAGTTTTTGTCGTATTCATTGGCGCGGCGGTTCTCGAAGAAACCCGAAGAGTTCGGGAACGGTTCACCAGAGGGCGTGGTAGCCTCCGAGGTTTCCATCAACGCCTGCACCTCGACGGTCCTTGTGCCGTTGCTGTCGCTGGGAATCCCGACCGATCCGCTCATGGCGATGCTGTTAGCCGTGTTCATGATCCACAACATCATTCCGGGCCCGCTGCTCTTTGCCGAACATGCCGATTTCATATCGGGGCTTTATATCTCGCTCTTTGTTCTGAACGTTTTCGTCCTGGGCCTGCTCCTGGTCTTCACCAAGCATATCGTGAAGCTGTCCTCGATTACGCCGCAGGTGGTGGGGGCCACGATCATGGTGCTGGGGTTCATCGGAACCTATACGCAGAACTACCGGATCACCGATGCCCTCTTCACGCTTGTCTTCGCAATTGCCGGGCGCTTCATGCTGAAGAACGGCATTCCGGCCTTCCCCATGGTCGTGGGGCTTGTGCTGGGGCCGATGCTAGAACAACGGCTGAAACAGTCGATGAGCATTTCGGGCGGCGATCCGACGATCTTCCTGACCCGTCCCCTGGCGGCGATCTTCCTGTGCTTTGCCTTGATCGCGGTGGGCGGCTTTGTGTGGTCGCATCTCAGGTCGAAAGCGCATTGAGGGACCAACGCTGGGACGGTGGAGCGCTGCCTTGCGAGAAATCTTCATCGGGTGCGTTGCATAGCGTCAATGCCCCGACGTAAAAGCAAAACGAAAGACAACAAGGACCATCGCCTTTGCCCGGCGGCGGCGACACAAGATTGCTTCGGGTTGAGTAGATAGGCCGAGGCGGAAGTTATCAACCCGTTTCCAACCTTCCACACTCTCTCAACGCAAAAAGCCCCGTGACCTTCCAGCCACGGGGCTTTTCCATTTCACTCGGTCGATCCCCGTTAACCGGTTAGCTGCTGCACATGATGCAACCCGTCGGGAAAGCCCCATTGTTCGACGATCTTGCCGTTCATGACCTTGTGAATGGACACTTCGGCGATTTCGGTCCTTCGGCCGGTGGGCGCAATGCCGTTGAAATCGCCCTTGTGCGTGCCGGTTGAGATGTAGCGCGTGACCACCCGGTCCCCTTCGGCCACGATGTCGACGACGCGTTCCGTCCAGTCGGGGAAAGAACGGTGGTGCCCTTCGATGAACGCGCGCATCCCGTCGCATCCGCGCACCTCGGTTCCGCAGATGAAATGCGCCCGGAATTCTGGCGAATAAAGCTCGTCGATCAGATCATAGTTGGCGCGGTTCCAGACCTCGTAATGCGCGCGCAAGACGACATCCTTTGCCGTCTGCCTGGCATCCCGGGCGGCGTCGGCACCACCAACGTCGGTGATCGACAATCCGAAGGCGGAGCTGTCTACGATGCGGCCGCCTAGCGGCGCGTGAATGTACTGCCCCGTCGCAGGCGCAAAGCCCCACATATGGCCGGTGATCGTGTTTGTGTTGGTATTATAGAGGAACACCGCCGCCAGGGTCTCAGCGTCTTCGGACCAGCTGACTAAATAGATGCCGGGGGCAAGCTGGCTGGCGTTGTATTCCTCGACATCGCCGATGCCGGGATTGCCCTTCAGCCCGTGCCACGCGACCTTGGTCTTGTTGAGGTAGATCAGCTCCCAAGCATAGCGTCCGGAGTATTCGGCCACGAAACGTTTGCCGACAAGGTCCGGCGGAAAGGGCGGGCCTTGGATTTCGCCGGAGGTCCGGGGTGCGCCGATCACGCCACCCACATGAACCTTGCGGATGCTGTGCTCGGATTCGCCGGGTTTGGGCACTTCACCATGCACGAGAACGACCTGATCTCGGTTGAAGTCAAGCGCGATACAGGTTGTCTGCCGCTTGTCCTGCGGCGTGTCGTGTTTGAGGAAAAAGATGCCGTCGGCTGGCTCCGACGCCCAGTATTTGGCGGTGCGGGGCTTCTTGGCGCGTTTCCCGGTCCGTTCTACTACTTCCAGCGTGTCGAGATTGAGAATCCGATAGTCCAACCTGCGACCATCCGACAGGTGAAGTTCGAAGCTCTTGTCGGCGAGGTCCTTGGTCTGCCCGACGGAGAATTCCGCCAGATCGTCTTCGGGAAACGATTCCGGGCCACCATAGCCGTCACGGCGTTTCCACTGGATTTCAGGGGTTTTGGTCATTCTTTGTCCTTCCTGGGATCAACGTGCCCATTTGGTTTTGCGGCGCTTCGTTGTGCGCCGCGCCCGCGCTTCGGTCAGAACGCAAAGCATCTCGAAACACAGCGCCGCCGCGATATTGGTGGATTGTCCGGTCGGATCGTTGTCCGGGCTTAGCTCGACGAAATCGGCACCAACAATGTCGAGGTCGCGCGCCGAGCGGATGATCTTGCGCGTGTCGCGCGCCGAAACGCCAAACGGTTCCGGCAGGCCAGTGGCTGGCATTTCGGAAGGGTCGATGCCATCGTTGTCGACCGACAGATAGGCCGGCCCGTCGCCGATGATCGCGATCGCTTCCGCAATCACATCGTTGACGCCGCGATCCTCCAGTTCCTCGGCGGTGACGATCCTGATGCCGACCTCGTGGCCGAAGTCCCAGAAATGGCTGGCGCGCCCGCGAATGCCGATCTGAACGCAGCGTTTTGGGTCGAGAAGCCCCTCCATCACCGCGAAACGAAAGGGGCTGGCATCATTGATCGCCAGCACCGTGTCGTCCCACGGGATGATCCCGCCCCCGGTATCGGAATGGGCGTCGATCATCAACATCCCCAGCGGCCCGCCGGAGGCCAGGGCACGCATGATCGGATAGGTCATCGTGTGTTCGCCGCCTACGGACAGGGTGTTGATCCCGGCCTTGGCAAATCCATCGTAGACCTCTGCGATTTCCTCCACGCGCTCTGGCAGATCCTCGGAGTCAAAGCTGAGATCTCCGAAATCGGCGATGCTGAAGGTGTCAAAGGGAATGGTGCCCCAGCGTGGGTGGACCGGGCCCATCCATTGCGACCATTCGCGCACGGCCTGGGGTCCCTTGTGTGTGCTCACGCGAAGCGGGATAGAGTTTTCCAACGGGATGCCAACCACCGCGATGTCAATCTCGGGTAATTCGGTGCTGAACGGGGCCTGGAACATGCCAAGGTGATCAGCCCGCATATCCCGGACAGGAGCTCCCTCGCGTTCCATGCGATTGTAGATCGCTCCTGCGGCCTTGTTCCGCATCTCCATCGAGGGAACCTGCGCAAGTTCTGCGTATCGGGTAAGTGCCGTTTCTTTTTCCATTTTGGTTACGCGGCCTTTCTTCTTGATCCTGGAACAATAATTCTGCGCGACAAGGATATGGCGAGTGGCCGTCCAAGGTATTTGAGTAGTGGACCAATTGATGTGAATTCAGGCCATTACGCATTTGGAGCGTGAAGAGCGATCACTGCGGAGGAATTCGAACAGCAAGAAGTCCAGCCCCATTCTGCTCCCAATCAAAATTGGTCTTGCGTTAGGAGTGAGCAGGCTGTGAGATCGGCAACGATTGAGCACATGCTCTAGGCAATGCGGACTTTTCCGGTCGCCCCGGTTAAGAGTTGCCGCTCGCGATTCTTACGACTGTTTCTGAGATATTTGACATAGGTGTCTTTGGGCTCAGAAACGACTTGTGGTGGCGCGGAACGGAGCCGGAACAACCGGTGAAGTGAACGTCCGCTTTCAATTTTTCAACCAAAGTAGCTTGCGCAGCGGCGAATTCACACTAGCCGCTCTTGGTGCTTTTCACTGGAGACGCAATGTGCAGAAAGCTGGCATTGGAGCTAGCGCGGCAAATGTTCGCTTTGTCCGCTGAGCGGTCAATCATATACAACGCAGCGAACGGCAGCTCCGAGCCCGAAGCGGACGCGACAAGCGGTTGCAGGACTACGTTGAGAGAAACTCATAGTATGAACGGCTGGGACTGGTTACCCCAGAACCGGATCGATTCTTGGCTGATGTCGATGCCTCGTTTGTGCAGCAGGTCTTCGGTATTTGGAATGTGAAAGCTGGACCCACACGTAGAAGATATCCGCCTCAAGGCAAGTTACTGTGATTCTTTGCTCGTCTTTGTCGGCGACATAACTGAACCCGGTAGTTTGCATCCTTCAACTATTGTTGGCACTGTTTGGTAGTTTTCAGAGAGTGTTAATTCGGTTCACGGCAAACGCGTCATCAACGCAGACTAAGAAATCAAGGGTACAGAACGTATGCGCACGGACGAAAAAGCATTGGCATGCGGCTCACTGTTGTTCAGCAGCATGCCAGCTAAGGAAGCCGAAGCAATCCTTTCGAACGCCCGAGTGATCGAGTTCGACCGCGGCCAGACAATATTCTTGCAGGGCGAAGTTGCCAAAGCGGTTTATATCGTCATGGACGGCTGGGTGAAGCTGTACCGGATTGCACCCAGCGGCGCAGAAGCTGTTGTGGGCGTCTTCACGAAGGGACGCAGCTTTGGTGAGGCGGTAGCATTTCGCGGGGATGTCTACCCGGTCTCGGCCGAAGCCGTGACCAATTGTAGCTTGATGCGGATCGAGGCCGAAGACTATTTACGACAGATCCGCACTTCGCCCGAGGCGGCTATTTCTTTGTTGTCGGCAACATTTGCGCATCTGCACAGTTTGGTCGCTCAGGTAGAGGCGCTGAAAGCACGTACTGGCGCACAGAGAGTCGCTGAGTTTCTGTGCGAGTTGAGCAATTGCGAAAATGGCAGATGCGAGGTTATCCTACCCTACGACAAGGTTCTGATCGCAGGTCGCCTTGGTATGAAGCCTGAAAGCCTCAGCCGAGCCTTTTCGAAACTCAGGAACGAAGGCGTTACGATCCATCAAAACCGCGCAAAGATCGACGACATCAAGCATCTCCGGATCTTTTCCGAAGAAGACCCGGCAAATGCATGGGCAAAGCCCTGAATCAGACCGGACCGGCCATGACCACAAGCGCCATGGCAAGCAGCATGTAACCGCCGAGCACCATCGCGAAGCCTCGCCCCCACGCGGGCGCCTCGGCT
Source organism: Marimonas lutisalis (assembly GCF_005434965.1). Lineage (GTDB taxonomy): Bacteria > Pseudomonadota > Alphaproteobacteria > Rhodobacterales > Rhodobacteraceae > Marimonas_A > Marimonas_A lutisalis. The sequence goes on along the minus strand of NZ_SKCI01000001.1, from coordinate 34,538 downwards.
AGCCCCAGGTAGCTGCGCACGATGATCAATGCCTTGGCCCAGGCGAGCAGAAGAATGGCCAGTGATATCGCCAACCCGGTTTGACCACTGACGGCGATGACGGTGCTGCCGGCTGAGAGCGCCACGAGGAAGATCCATGCCCTTGTGATCCTCATCGCCTTACCCTAGCAGGTAAAGGATCGGGAAAAGGATCACCCAGACGAGATCGACCATATGCCAGAAAGCCGTACCGGCCTCGACGGTGCGACGCTGGCACTGAATAGCCACAAGGCCAAGGATCACGATCCCGGCCAGCACATGTGCCGCGTGAAACCCGGTCAGCAGGTAGTAGAAGGTGAAGAACGGATCGGTTTCGAAGGTTACGCCATGCGCGGCCTTGTCGGCGTATTCCATTCCTTTCACGAACAGGAAGACCACCCCAAGCGCGGCCGCAGCGCCCAGGTAAAGCCGGGTCAGGGCGAGCGTTCCCGCCCTCGTGGCCAGCGCGGCAAGCCATCCCGAGGTGACGAGGACGAGGGTATTCATACCTGCCTCGGCGCGATGCAGGCTGGCCTGTGCTTCGGCAAAGCCGGCAGGATCGGTTACGCGCACGGACAGGTAGGCAATGAGGCCGGCGCCGAACACCAGAAGCTCCGACACGATCAGGATCCACATCATCAGGTCTCCCGGAAGATCGTCGAAGGCGTTTCGCGTGTCGTCCATCACGCGCCCACAAGCTCGCGATAGATCTGTGGCAGGGCGCTGGTTAGCTTGTCAGGATGCGAAATGACCGCGAAGCCGCCTTGGCCAAAAATGCGCGGGAACCAGGAGCGGCCATTGCGATCGACAGTGATACCGAAAACCGAATGACCGGCGCGGCGGGCCTCCTGCACGGCCTTGCGGCTGTCCGCGATGCCGTGGCGGCCTTCGTAGTGATCGAGATCGTTGGGCTTGCCGTCGGTGATGACTAGAAGAAGCCGCCGCTTTCGGGCCTGCTGTGAGAGGTCGCGCGAGACATGCCGGACAGCGGCGCCCAGCCGGGTGTAGAATCCGGGGTGCAGCCCGCCGATCCGACGTTCGACAACCGTCGACATCGGTTCGCCGAAGCTTTTGGCCTCTTGCACATAGACGCGGTTACGCTTGAGAGACGAAAAGGCGTGGATGGCAAAATCGTCGCCGCAGGCCTCGAGTCCCCACGCCAGTGCGGCAAGCGCCTCGCGCTCAACGTCGATCACGGCGCGGCCGTCATGGCCATGGCCGGGCACGGCGGCCTCGGTCGAGCGCGACGCGTCGAGGAGAATTGAAACGGCAAGGTCGCGTTTCTCGGGGCGCGTTTGCAGCCAGACCCGATCGCAGCTTTCGCCGGTGGCGAAAAAGTCGACCCGCGCGCGCACGGCACGCTCCGTATCAAGCTCGTCGCCGTCGCGATGTCCGCTTGTCAAAATCCGGCCAGGACGAAGGGCCTCGAACTGTTTGCGAACGGCACGGATGCGCGCATTGGCGCGCGGGTCGTCCCGAAACGGAGGGATCTCGGGCCCGGGTTCAGCGAACGAAGCCAGGACTCGGGCATGCGCGGGCAGGTAGGCACCAGCGCGGACATCCCATTCGGGGTAGGTATACTTGGCCGACAGCGCTTCGCGTTCGGCATCTTCGGGGGCGAGATCTAGATGCAGCTTGAGCCGCGTGGCAGGGGCCTTGGAGATCTGGCCCAGCCCGACCTCATCCTGATCATCGGCTGCTTTTTTTGCGTCGTCGTTTTCATCGTCGTCGACGCGACGATTGAGGTTCAGGAACTCAGCCCAGCTGAGAATGGCCTCGAACTTATGGAGGATGAAACTGTCCGTACGTTCGGTCTGGTCGGCCTTGCGACGTCGCGCCCGGTGGGTCTTGCCCTCACCTTCTTCCTGTTTCTGCCCGCCGGGCGTGGCCTCATCGGCAACGGCATGGGCCTCGGAGAGCTGCATCTCGCGCAGGTCCGGCCAGAGGGGCACCGGGCGGAACGGCCGATATTTGCGGGGAGCCGTGAAGCCGTCGACCTCGCCAGACTGAACCGCAGCCCACATGGCCGCGGCCGGGCCTGTCAGCGCCGCGCAGTCGCCCAGCATGTGACGGATCACGGCCTCCACGGCGGCTTCTTGCGCTGGAAGTGCGGGCACAGCACGCGTGGCGAGAACGGCGGCGCAGAGATCGCGGTAGAGCCCGGTGAAGCCAGGGGCTTCGTGGAGGGCATCGGCGACCATTCCGCAGGCCTCAGACAAGGCGGCCAGATCGACCTGCAGCGGATCATCTGCGCGAGCGTGTCCCGGCCCTGCAGCGGCGGCCGCTGCGGTGAGCCACAGGTAGAGCGCGGCGTTCGCTTCGCGCGCTGGAAAGAGCGCCAGGCTTTCGGGAAGCCTCAGCGCGGCGCCGTCGAAGCTGGCGCGCGGGGTGTCTTCGGCCCAAGTGCCCAGACGCCGGCGCAGCGACAGACGGTGGTGGCTCGTTTCCGTCGAAACCGGCTTCAACTCGACCGTGCGGTCGCCGCCCAGGCCTCGGAATAATATGGCCAGCCGCCCGCCAACCTCGGAGAGGTCGACACGGGCTCCGTCATGCACCTGGGGTGCATCAAGGCGGCTGGCCCACCGATGCCACAGTTTCCCAACAGTCTCTTCGGGTTCCCATGGTTCGATGTCGATCTCGGTCATCGCCTTGCCTCACCCAAGAACAGCAGTGACGAGATCGAGGAGCCCATGTTTCACGTCCGGGTCATCGGTCAGCGGTTCGATCATCGCGGCAAGGATGGCACGTTCCATCGGCATGCCCTTGTTGATGAGGCTGGCCGCATAGATCACCAGCCGGGTCGAAACGCCTTCCTCGAGATCCTGGCCCTTGAGATCGCGCAACTTGTTCGCCAACCGCACAAGCAGCTTCGCGCGATCCTCCGACAACCCGCTTTCGCGGATGACAACCGGAACCTCGTGCTCGGGGGCCGGAAAATCGAACTCCAACGCGACAAACCGTTGCCGCGTCGAAGGCTTCAACGTCTTGAGGATGTTCTGGTAGCCGGGGTTGTAAGAGGCCACCAGCATGAAGCCGGGCGCCGCTTCCAGCTCTTCACCGGTCCGGTCAATGGGCAGGATGCGGCGGTCATCGGTCAGAGGGTGCAGCACCACGGTGACGTCCTTGCGGGCCTCAACCACCTCGTCAAGGTAGCAGATCGCGCCTTCGCGCACCGCGCGGGTCAGCGGGCCATCGACCCAGACGGTTTCACCGCCCTTGAGCAGGTAGCGCCCGATCAGGTCGGCGGCAGACAGGTCATCATGGCAGGCCACGGTATGAAGCGGGCGGTCCAGACGTGCGGCCATGTGCGTGACGAAGCGGGTCTTGCCGCAGCCCGTCGGCCCCTTGAGCAGGACCGGCAGATCGTTCTCGGCGGCGGCTGAGAAAATCTCGCACTCGTCGCCCTGGGGGAGATAGAAGGGGGCATCTGCCGCCCCCTTCAGGTTCATGGATCCGTCCATCGGTTTCACTCCGCGGCTACCTGTTCGGCCTTGGCGCGTTCGGCCGGACCGGGTTCGATCACTTCACGCCGCGGCACCATCACCGCGTAGATGAAGAGCAGCGCACCCAGCACCACCGCCACACCTGAACCGAAGCGCATGGCGTAGAACAGCCAAAGCTGATCCTGCACGTCCATGAAGTAATCACCGTTCACCCGCTGCAGGTGGGTCTGCACCGTGCCGGCAAAGGTCAGCGTGAAGGTCATGAACACCATGCCGCCCGACATCAGCCAGAACGAAGCCATGTTGAGTACCTGGTTGTAGGGGTCACGCCCGCGCAGCACCGGGAAGGCATAGGTGATGATCGCCAGGTTCAGCGCGACATAAGCCCCATAGAATGCCAGGTGGCCGTGCGCCGCGGTGATCTGCGTGCCGTGGGTGTAGTAGTTGACCGGGTGCAGCGTGTGCAGGAAGCCCCAGACACCGGCACCGAAGAAGGCCAGAGTCGCACAGCCCAGCGCCCACAGAAGCGCAGCCTTGTTCGGGTGATCGCGGCGGCCCTTCCATACCATCACGAAGGCAAACGCCATCATTCCGAAGAAGGGGATCACCTCGAGACTGGAGAAGATCGTACCAATCCACTGCCAATAGCCGGGCGTGCCGATCCAGTAGTAGTGGTGCCCTGTGCCCAGCACGCCGGAAAAGAGCGCGGTGGCGACGATGACGTAGAGCCATTTCTCGATCACTTCACGGTCAACACCGGTGAGCTTGAGCATCAGGAAGGCCAGGATCGAGGCCATCACCAACTCCCAGGTCGCCTCGACCCAGAGATGGACGACATACCACCAGTACATCTTGTCCAGCGCGAGGTTCGACGGGTTGTAGAAGGCGAAGAGGAACAACAGCGCCAGCCCCCAGAGCCCCATCAAGAGGATGTTGGTGATCGCTGTTTTCTTGCCCTTAAGAACTGTCATCGAGACGTTGAAAAGGAAGATGAGCGCGGCCACGACGATCCCGGCCTTGACCCACTTGGGTTGTTCAAGGAACTCGCGCCCCTCCTTGCCCAGCAGGAAATTGCCTTCGAAAAGGTTGAAGAGATAGGTTACGACGACACCTGCGGTGCCGAGGATGAAGATCGCAAGCTGAATATAGGCTAGCGTTGGCGAATGTATCTCGCGTTCGGCCTCTTCCGGCAGCAGGTAGTAGGCCGCCCCGAAGAAGCCCAGCAGAAGCCAGACAATGAGGCTGTTGGTGTGCAGCATCCGCGCGATGTTGAAGGGAAGGATCTCGGTCAGGAAGTTCCCGTCGACATAGATCCACCCCATGATCAGCCCAAGCGTCACCTGCACGGCAAAGAGAGCCATTGCGGTGACGAAATAGGCGTAGGCGATTTTCTGAGTTTGATATTTCATCGTCCCCACTCCTTAGCCCGCGTCATTCGGCGGCCAGTCCTGCGCGCGGATCGTGTCGACCCAAAGCAGGAAGTCCGCCAGTTCGCGGTATTCTTCGTCTGTCAGGTTGAAGTTCGGCATCTGCCTGCGGCCTTCGATTCCCGTCGGCATGGAATCCATCCACCCCTTGAGGCTTTCGAACGCTGCCTCCGGATCATCGGCTACACCCCAACGCGTCATGACGTTGGCCAGTTCGGGCGCGAAGTAGGCGCCTTCACCCAGGATCGTATGACAGTTGATGCAGGCGTGTTTCTCCCACAGGTGTTTGCCTGCCGCCACGCTGTCAGTCAGCGTCGCCGCATCCGTCGAAGTGGTTCGGATATACCTGTGAGAGTGAGCCGAGAGCCCAAGAAATATGAGAATGAAGAACAGGGAACCGCCATAGAAGATATTGCGGGCCATGCTCTTGGTCATGACTTCACGCATAGCGCTTATCCTTCCCGTTGCATGTCGTGTGCATCTGTTTTGTGTCGGGCTCGGCGGCGTATCCTTAACCAAAGTCAATCGCCTCCCGGATTTCCGCGCGATCAGCCCAGATACTCCATCCGGACCCCCGGAAAACGAGCCAGCGTGGCGTCGATCTCTGCGCGCGGCATCAGGCAGAACGCAGTCGAAAGTGCATCGGCCAAGGCTGCCGAGGGCGCCGAGACCGAGACGGTCTGCCAGAGCGGGGGCCGGCCATCGGGATGCAGGATGTGCGGTTGGCCAAGCCCGATGCGTGTTCCCATCGGGGACGAAGTCGCCAGGGCACGATCGCGCAACGCAACACGGCGCAAAATCCGGCCTTGCGGCGTGGCGATGCCGGCCTGCCAATCGTCCGCCCCGTGGCGCCCCAGGGCCTGGATCTCGCCCGCATCGATCAACACATCGTCAAAGCCCTCGCCACGCAAAAGCGCCGCCAGTTTGTCGGCGGCAAGGCCCTGCGCGATTCCGTTGAAGGTCAGCGCCATGCCAGGTTGCAGAACGATTTCCCGGTCCGAGAAGAGCACCTTTTCCCACCCAGTACCGAGGCGGGCAGGCCCGGGATCTTGACCGCGAGAAATAGCCCGCCAGAGAGGTTGAACCGTGGGGTCGAAGGCGCCGTTCGTTGCACCGTGCAAGGTGTTTGAAAGGTTTATCAGCGCGCGCATATCATCCGAGGGCCAGGCAAGCCGGCCATGGGCATTTAGGCGCGCAAGCTCGGAGTCAATATGAAGCGAAAAATGATCTTCGACCTGCGCGAGGGTGCGCGCGACCTTGCGCCAGGTGCGGCCTACCGGATCGGCCGCGCCGCCCAAGCGCAGGGTTACATCGGCGCCCAGGGCGCGGCCCTGCCAGTGCGCGCGCGTGGCACTTGCTCGACAGACTGCGGAGGCGGCGGTGATGGTGAGAAATCGACGACGTGTAAGCATCAGACCGACTCCTTGCTTTTGGAAAGCCGAGGACCCGTGAATACCGGCCACAGTTCGACCACGTAGAGCGCGAAAGCCAGTATCCAGAGCGCGCCGGAGGTCAGAACCCCCCAGTAATAAAGCTCAGGCCATTCGGATCCGGCGAAACGGGCAAGTGCCGCCAGTGGCAGCGCGGCATAGCCAAGTGCGACGGGCCATGGTGCGATCAGGGGCCGCCCGGAATGCCCAAGCGCAGCTCGGGACATCACGGCCAGTGTCATGCTACCGACGGCTCCAACGCCAAGAATATGCAGAGCGGCGACTTCGGACCCCCGGTCCAGGGCGGAAAGACCAAGAGCGACAAGGCCCGCCGCGTTGAACCCATAGCCCAGATGCAGCGACCAGAGGATGGGCTGCGAGAATGTCCAGCGCGTGCGCCACCGGGAAAGCCTCACCAGGCCAGCCAGCCCTGCCAAGAGTGCGACGATCCCGAAAACGGCCCCTTGCAGTCCGGCGGTCGCCATCAGCGGCAAGATCAGCGCCCCGACGATGGAAACCACTGCCAGCGGCATGGTGTCTTCGGGCAAGCCCGTTTCACGCCCGGTTTGCCGCATGGCATTGCGCGTGAAGGCCGGGGTCACGCGCCCCCCAAGGATCATGATCAGTGCTGTCAGCGTCAGAAGCCCACCACGCAGACCACCATTGGCGGTGTCGCCGGTGGCCCCCACCCATTCGAGGTGCACCATCAGGTTGGTTGAAAAGAAGATTACCAGCACGGCCAAAAATATCATTTGCCGGGGTTTTGGCCGTTTCAAAAGAAGCAAAAGCACCTTGGTGCCGATCACTGGCACAAAGGCCAGGTCAATCATCATGACCAACAGCGACGGAAGACTGGCCGAGAACCAGATCGCCAGCCGCCCTGCCAGCCAGATGCCGGCTGCAAGCACAAAGAACTTCGTCTTGGCGTTCTCTCCACCCACCCAGGAAGGGGCCGCTGTCATCAGGAACCCGGCAATCGCTGCAGCCGCGTAGCCGAAGATCAGCTCATGCGCGTGCCACAGATGGGGCGCCATCGAAAACGGCATGTCGGAAACCATCCCACCCGCGGCATGGATGGCAAGCCAGCTCTCCCAAACGATCATAGCGAACACCGCAAAAAGACCGGCCGCGAGAAAGAAAACTCGGTAGCCGGCCGTAAACAGGCGCTGCATTCCGGTCATTTGGCTGCCTCCGTATTCTGTTGCGCTCGGGCGCGTCGCTTCAGGATGGGGCATTGCGTGCCATCCAGCATGATGACCTGGCATCGCAGGCACAAGACGCATTCGTTGGGGTTTATCCGGCCGACTTCGTCGATCGCACCGACGGTGCATTTGGTTTCGCACATCCGGCACTCACGTCCGCATTGCGGGCGGCGGTGAAGCCAGTCGAAAATCTTGAGCTTGGCCGGAATGGCAAGGCCCGCCCCCAATGGGCAGAGATAGCGGCAGTGGAAACGCTCTACAAAAAGACCGGCCGCCAGAAGCGCCAGAACGAAAAGGATGAACGGCCAGGCCCGCATCATCCTGAGAGAGATCGCGGTCTTGAAGGGTTCGACCTCGGCCAGGACCAGCGCGTCATGCATCGAGTAGAAGCTGAGCGCGAGAATGGCTACGAAGGCCGTGTATTTCAGCACCCATAGCCGTTCATGCAGGGCGCGTGGCACCGCGACCTGCTTGATCCCCAGCCGGACAGCGAGGGCATTGAGCAACTCCTGCAACGCACCGAACGGGCACAACCATCCGCAATAGACGCCGCGACCCCAGAAAAGCAGCCCCAGTGCCACAAACCCCCAGAGCAGGAAAATCAGAGGCTCGATCAGGAAGGTCTCCCAACGGAAGCCACCGAGGAGCGAATGGATGAAGGCCACGACCTGCACCACAGACAACTGTGCATTGAGTCCCCAGCCCAATACAAACAGTGTCATGGTCAGGAATGAAAGCCGCATACCGCGCCAAAGCCGGGGCCGGCGCACGATCCATTCCTGGGCAAAGAAAATCAGCCACAGCACGGCCAGCATTGTCGCCACGAAAACGACCGCGAGTCGCTTTTCCCGCCAGTTGATCTGCCACAGCGGAACATCGTATGGCGGCGGCAAGGTGCGGAAGGCATCGGGCAGTCGGTAATCGACGCCTAAGGTCATGCTCAGATCGCCCTGATCTGAAGGCCGGGTAGCGACCACTTCAATGCGGAAAGGCTCAAGAGGATCGATCGTGGCGGGCAGCCGGAAGAGGCTGATTTCTTTTACGTCCGGCGCCCCGTCGATCCGCAAGCGCCTTATCATGTGATAGCTTTCAGCGGTCGGGTGCCAGGGCGTGTCGTTCTGAATGATGGCGATGCGCTCGAAGGTGCCACTGCGCCGCCACTCGGTACCCCGGTGGGAATAGAGCCCGCGACTGACAACAAGCAACGCCGATTCACCGTGGCCGAGATTGCCGACGGCGCCGGTGAACGCCTGCTGCCCCAAGAGATTCTGACCGACGGTCGGGGTATCCACGAGCCCCGCCCAGACCCGCAGGAAATCACCCTCACCTGCAGTCACCGGCACCTTGGCCCCTGCAAAAGCCCGTGAGGCCTCGCTCATGCTGGTGTGTGCCTGCGTCAGAGCCCCGGCTTCAAGCAGAGCAGACCAATCCATCGGTTCAAAACTGACTCGGTCGATCCCCGCCTTGGCCGCGATCACGCCGCGCGCCGCAGCCAAGGTGCGCGCGGTGCGCAGAATGCCATCGCGTATCACCCCAGTGGACACCGTGGCGCGGCTGATCACATCTGGCAGGGAGTTTTTATTTGTCCCGAACGACTGTTTGAGATCGTGCCCGGCAAAGCCGCCGACATAGGCGGCGATGTCTTCGTCAGAAATGCCTAGGGTCAGAACCGGCTCGTTGTGACGAACGAGCTTTGCCGCACTTATGCTTCCTTCGGTATCGATGCCAACCAACACCTCGAGCGGGCGGCCGGAATAACCGAGCGAATTGGCGATTTCCCAGGTCGAGCCGATATACCCGAGAACGACGCCATCCTTTGCGATTTGCCAGCCGGGAACCCCCTCGCTCTGGCGCGTGACCTGCACTGGCGGGGATGTCTTCATGAGCGTGGCAGCCACCTCCTGTCTTGGAACGTAAGGGCCGCCGTCCATCGGTATTTCCTGCTGCGCAACCGGCCGGGATGGCAGCGCCGCGACCCAGAGCCCGGCCATGATGACAAAAAATTTGAGAATAGCGCGCATTGCCACAGGCTCGCCAGTTGTTTCGGCCGAGCTTGCCGCGGGGTCCGCTGACAATCCTTAACAATAGTCAAGGCGTCGCGCGGCTCGAGTCGCGATCATCGTGTCAGGCCTCACCAGCTCAACGGAGAGAAACTGATGACACTTCGACTCACCCCTGCAAGACGCGTGCTGATGTCCAGCGCCGCGATTGCACTGGCCCTGATCGCACAGCCGATCGCGGCCCAGGAGAAACCCAAGGAACATGCGGATGGCCCTGCGGCCGCCTATGAGCCGTCGATGACAACGCTGGGCCAGATCCAGGTTGAGATTCCCGGCCGCAAGGAAGGCGACCCGGTGATGACGCAGGACGAGTTCCAGCGCGGCACCAAGATTTACTTCGAGCGCTGCGCCGGCTGCCATGGGGTGCTGCGCAAAGGGGCCACGGGCAAGCCGCTGACCACCGACATCACCCGTGAAAACGGCTATGACTACCTGCACAGCTTCATCACCTATGGCTCGCCTGCAGGTATGCCAAACTGGGGTACTTCGGGCGAGTTGACCGAAGAAGACATCGACCTGATGGCGCGCTACCTGCTGCTCGAACCGCCGGCGCCGCCCGAGTTCGGCATGGCCGACATGCGCGAGAGCTGGAAGGTCCTCGTTGCGCCCGAGGATCGCCCAAAAGAGAAGATGAACGACATAGACATCGAGAACCTGATGTCGGTGACGCTCCGGGACGCCGGCGAGATTGCCTTGATCGATGGTAATAACTACGAAATCCGAGCCGTACTTAAGACCGGCTACGCCGTGCACATCAGCCGGATTTCAGCGTCGGGCCGGTATCTCTTCGTGATCGGGCGCGATGCGCGCGTGAACATGATCGACCTTTGGATGGAAACGCCTGCGACCGTGGCCGAGATCAAGATCGGCATGGAGGCGCGTTCTGTCGAAACCTCCAAGATGGAAGGTTGGGAAGACAAATACGCCATCGCAGGCGCCTACTGGCCGCCGCAATACGTGATCATGGATGGCGACACGCTCGAACCGAAGAAGATCGTTTCGACGCGCGGGAACATCTATGACGAGCAGTCGTACCACCCCGAACCACGCGTTGCGGCAATCCTGTCGAGCCACTACCGCCCGGAGTTCATCGTCAACGTCAAGGAAACCGGCAAGATCCTTCTGGTCGACTATACCGACCTGAAGAACCTGAAGACGACCGAGATCGAGGCTGAACGCTTCCTTCACGATGGCGGTCTGGACAGCACGCACCGGTATTTCATCACCGCGGCGAACGCGCGCAACAAGCTGGTCGTGATCGATACCAAGGAAGGCAAGCTTGTCGCGATCACCGACACTGAAGGGATGACCCCGCACCCCGGCCGGGGCGCAAACTTCGTTCACCCCGACCTGGGGCCGGTCTGGGCGACATCTCACCTTGGCGACGAAAGCGTTGCCCTCATCGGCACCGACCCCGAGGGTCATGCCGACAAGGCATGGAAGATCGTCGACACCTTCGAGGCGCTGGGAGGGGGATCGCTGTTCATCAAGACTCACCCGAACTCGGACAATCTCTATGTCGATGCACCGCTGAACCCGGATGCCGAGGTGTCCTCGTCAGTGGCCGTGTTCAAGATCAGCGCGCTGAAAGATGGCGAAGACCCGGAATACACCGTTCTGCCGATCGGCGAATGGGCCGGTATCGCTGACGGTCAGCCACGCGTCGTGCAGCCTGAGTTCAACAAACAGGGCACCGAAGTGTGGTTCTCGGTTTGGAACGCGAAGGACAAGGAATCGGCCATCGTGGTGGTGGATGACAAGACGCTTGAGCTGAAGCAGGTGATCAAGGACCCACGCCTGATTACTCCCACGGGCAAGTTCAACGTCCTGAACACCCAGAAAGACATCTACTGATGTGCCCCGTGCGGACGGGGCTCTCCCTCGCCCCGTCCGCATTCCGCTCTCGTCAATCAGTCCTGCGAGGCATCAAGATGAAAGATACAACTCACGGCAAAGTCTTCCTCATCGGCGCAGGCCCCGGCGACCCGGACCTGCTCACCGTCAAGGCGCTGCGGCTTCTGCAAGGCGCCGATGTGGTGGTTTTTGACCGGCTGGTCTCACCTGAAATTATGGCCCTAATCCCCGAAGGCACACGTCTGATCAACGTTGGCAAGGCAGCAGGCAACCACACCCTGCCACAAGACGGCATCAACGCGCTTCTGACGCAGCTCGCCGTGCAAGGCCAACGTGTGGTGCGCCTAAAAGGCGGTGATCCACTGATCTTCGGACGGGGCAGCGAAGAAGCTGCCGAACTGGCAGCCGCGGGGGTGCCGTTCGAATATGTTCCGGGCATCACATCAGCCCAAGGTGCAGCGGCTTCGACCGGCGTGCCACTTACCCATCGCGGCCTGGCGACCGGCGTACGTTACGTAACCGGCCACCGCGCTCGCGATGCACGGCTCGATCTCGACTGGAACAGTCTGGCCGACCCCGACACCACTCTGGTCGTCTACATGGGGGGCGCCAACATCGCCGAAATCGCGTTCGAACTGATGCGCCGGAAACTGCCGGCCAGCACGCCGGTCATGGCTGTGTCCGCGGCAACGACCCCCCGCGAAGCCCGCATCGTCTCGACGCTGGGCGCCGTCGCAGCCGACGTCGCCACCGCGCACCCCGAGGCACCGGTTCTGTTCATCATCGGGCGCGTCGTGTCTTTGTGTGACGTGCTCCAGCCTGCAAAGGCGATGAACTATGCCTAGGTTCGCGATGATGTCCACGCTGGCTGCGCTCGTCGCGGCGCCCGCCATGGCCGAAATACCCGCCCCGCGCGCGACCGAACTGGAGCACATGGTGATCCAGGACTGCGGCTCGTGTCACGGGTTGACCCGCAAAGGTGGCCTTGGGAGCCCGCTTACTCCCGCCGCACTGTCCCACGCAGAGCCAGAAGGGCTTGCCCTCATCATCCTGGACGGCGTGCCGGAGACGGCGATGCCACCGTGGCGTCCGCTTCTCACGGAGGAAGAGGCGCTCTGGATTGCTGATTATCTTCTGAAGGTGGACCCATGAAACACTTCCTTGCCGCTCTCGCTCTTTGTGCCGCGCCTGCGTTCGCAGACAGTCCGTGCTGTGCCACCGGCGATCTTGGATTGGTCGTGGAACGGGCCAGCGGCTCGGTTCTTCTGGTCGATCGCTCGGACCATGCTGCCCTTGCCCGAATTGAAGGCCTGGGCGATCTCAGCCATGCTTCTCTGACCTACTCACCCGATGAACGTTTTGCTTTTGTATTCGGCCGCGACGGCGGGCTGACCAAGGTAGACCTGCTGGACCGCGCGATCGTTGCGCGCACCATCCAGGCGGGCAACTCCATCGGCGGGGCCATTTCGGACGACGGCAAATTGGTGGCCGTGTCGAACTACAAGCCGGGGGGCGTGAAGGTCTTCGATACGGAAACTCTCGCACTGGTGGCGGACATTCCGGCCGAGGGCAAGACCATAGGCCTAGCAGATCTGCCCGGTCGCCGCTTTATCTGGGCGGTTTGGGATAATGGACATGCCTATCTGGGCGATTTCTCGGGCGAGGGCCCGGTTATCACGGACTTGGGACACGTCGGAGCCAACCCGTTCGACGCGGTGGTCACCGATGACGCGCATACCTACCTGATCGGGCTTTTCGGTGAAAAGGGCGTCACCGCGATCGACCTCTGGGAAGAAAACCCCAAACCCGTCCGCTTCCTGAAAGACTACGGCAAGAAGGAAGAGGACATGCCTGTCTACAAGATGCCCCACCTGCAGGGATGGGCTTTTACCGGAGGGCAGTTCGTCTTGCCAGCCGTGGGCCAGCACGAACTGCTTTGGGTCGATCGCGAAACGCTGCAGGAGAAGGGTCGCACGGCAATGCATGGTCAGCCCGTGTTCATCATCGCGCAACCGGCCTCGCCCTATGTCTGGGTAAATTTCGCTACCCCGAGCAATGGCGTGGTCCAGATCGTCGACAGCCGCACGCACGAAGTGGTCAGGACACTGGAGCCGGGCAAGGCCGTGCTGCACATGGAATTCGCACCGCGTGGGGCCGAGGTCTGGGTATCCGTACGCGACGATAACAAGGTGATCGTCTACGACACCCGCAGTTTCGAAAAAAAGGGCGAAATCGAAGCGCAGGCGCCTTCGGGTATCTTTTTCACCGCGCGCGCCCATCAACCAGGGCTTTGAGAATGCTGGACCGCCTTCATAGCACCGATCAATCGCTGCTCGACGATTTCCAGCGCGGCTTCCCCCTGGTTTCACGTCCTTTTGCCGAAATCGCGCGGCAAATCGGGATCAGTGAGAAAGAAGTCATAAGCCGACTTGCAATGCTTAGAGACGGGGGCGCGATAACACGGGTAGGTGCGACTGTCCGACCGAACACGGCTGGGGCATCCACCCTTGCAGCCCTTTCGGTGCCCGAAGAACGTATCGACGAGGTTGCTACGGTGGTTGGCTGCGAGGAAGGTGTGAATCATTCCTACCTGCGCGAACATGACTGGAACCTTTGGTTCGTCGCGACGGCGCCTGATATGACCACACTAAGTGAAACGCTCACACGGATCGAAAACCAAAGCGGCTTGCGCGTGCTCGACCTGCGTCTGAAGCGCCCGTTCAACATTGATCTCGGGTTTTCTCTTCGAGGGGGCGCGGCGCGGTCGCGTTCCAACCAGCAAGCGGATCTGTCGGTGCTCCGGGAAATCGACCGCCCGATCCTTCACGCGCTTTCTCGAGGGTTGGCGCTGGTACCACTCCCGTTCAAGGCATTGGCCCAAGATCTGGGGCTGAACGAGACAAGCCTAATCGAGCGCATTCGAGTGCTGTGTGATGCGAAAGTGATCACGCGTATGGGCGTCATCGTGCGTCATCGTGCGGTAGGGTGGAGTGCCAACGCGATGGTTGTCTGGAAGCTTCCTGAAGAACAAATCGTCGCCGCGGGCGAGAAGTTGGCCGAGGTTCCAGGTGTCACCCTATGCTATCAGCGCGAAACCGTACCCGGGGTCTGGCATTATAGCCTTTTTTCGATGATCCACGCACAATCGCGCCGCGATGCCCATGCCGTTCTCGAAAAGGCAGCCAGGCTCCCGGAACTGGCCCGCGCCGAGCACCAGGTCCTATTCTCGACCCGCTGCTTCAAGCAAACCGGCGCACAGATCGAGCACCGACCAGAAAGGTTGGCCTGACATGCGACGGACCCCGCTCACTCCGGATGCACTGGATGACATCGACCGGGCGCTGATCAACCGCCTTCAGGACGGGATCTTGGTCACGCAAACGCCCTATGCGATGCTCGGCACGGAAATGGGCCTGAGCGAAGATGATGTGTTGACCCGGATCGAGCGGTTGCGCGGCATCGGAGCGCTCACCCGGTTCGGTCCCTTCATCGATGCTGCGGCTATGGGCGGAGCGTTTTGCCTTTGCGCAATGGAAGTGCCCGGGGATCGGTTCGAAACGGTCCTGACTTTAGTCAATGCGCATGATGAGGTGGCCCACAATTATGAACGCGTCCACCGCCTGAACATGTGGTTCGTTCTGGCCTGTGAAAGCGAAAGCGAAATCACCAGGGTGGCGGACCGGATCGAGCAGGAAACCGGGATCACGGTTCTGCGCTTTCCGAAACTCAAAGAGTTCTTCATCGGCTTCCGGGTTCCGGCATGAGCATTGACGCAACAGACCGAAAGATCCTGACCGCCACGCAAGGTGGCCTTCCCCTTGCACCTCGTCCCTTCGCGGTCGTCGGTAGCTGGATCGGCCTGGATGAGGCCGAGGTGATCGCGCGGGTCAGCGCGATGCAGGAACAGGGCATCATTCGCCGCATCGCGGCGGCACCGAACCACTACGCGCTGGGCATGATCGCCAACGGCATGAGTGTCTGGGACGTAGCCGACGAAATAGCCGAGACGCTTGGCGCGCAGGTGGGCGCTCTCGACTTCGTGTCCCATTGCTATCTGCGTCCGCGCGCATTGCCGGAATGGCCCTACAACCTGTTCGCGATGATCCACGGCACAAACCGCGACGAGGTAGAATCCCATCGCGCCGAGATCGAAAAAATCCTCGGGCCGGCCTGCCGGACCCGCGACATTCTCTATTCCACGCGCATCCTGAAAAAAACCGGTGTGCGCCTCAGAAAGGAGGCTTCCTGATGTTCCGCCTCACCCAGTATATGCGCGAACTGGTCGAACCGACACCGATCCGCGAGCGTCGCGGCTCCGGACCGGTGAAACCGGTTGTGATCTGGAACCTGACACGGCGTTGCAACCTGCGCTGCCGACACTGCTATACCACCTCGGCCGATGTGAGTTTCCCTGGCGAGCTGTCGACCGACCAAGTCAAGGGCGTGATGCAGGACCTGAAGGAGTTCGGCATCCCTGCCCTCATCCTTTCGGGGGGCGAACCGATGTCGAGGCCGGACTTCTTCGAATTGGCAGACCACGCCAAGGCGCTCGGCTTCCGCTATCTGGCCTTGTCCACAAACGGCACCAGGATCATGGACAGCGCCGCCGAGCGCGTGGCCGAACTGGGCTTTGACTATGTCGGCATCTCGATCGACGGCATCGGCGCCAAGAACGACTGGTTTCGCGGTGTCGACGGAGCCTATGCCGCTGCACTCCACGGTGTGCGCGAATGCAAGAAACGCGGTGTGAAGGTGGGCTTGCGCTTCACCATCACCGATGGCAATGCCCACATGCTCGAAGACATGCTGGACCTGTGCGACAGCGAAGGGGTCGACAAGTTCTACCTTTCACACCTGGTTTACGCGGGGCGCGGAGACAAGCACCGCGGCGACGACACCCAGCACGCCCGTACTCGGCGGGCGATGGACATCCTGATCGATCGTGCCTGGGTGGCCGTGGCCGAGAACGAACCCCTGGAAATCGTGACCGGCAACAACGATGCCGATGCGGTTTATTTCCTGAAATGGGTGCAGCGCAATTTCGACGAAAAGCGCGCGGCGCATGTCGAAGAGCACCTCGGGGCATGGGGCGGAAACTCCTCGGGGCTGGGCGTGGCCAATATCGACCCGCTGGGCCAAGTCCACCCCGATACCTACTGGTCAGACTACACCGTGGGTAACGTCAAGCAGACACCTTTCTCGGCGCTCTGGACCGGGGAGGATCCCATGCTGGCCACCCTGCGTCAGCGCCCCCGCCCCCTCAAGGGCCGCTGCGGCGCCTGCGCGTTCAAACAGGTATGCGGCGGTAACACCCGGATCCGCGCCCTGCAGGTTTCGGGCGACCCCTGGGCCGAGGATCCGGCCTGTTATCTCTCGAACGCCGAGATCGGGCTGGGTGATGAGGAATTCACCGACCGCCTGAAAGTGACCCCCTTCCGAGGAAAACGCCATGATCCGGCACACCGCTTTTTCTAGGTTCGCAGCGATCGCCATTGCACTAGCGGGTCCGGCCTGCGCCGATCCAGACGGGAAGACGATCTACAACGATCTCTGCGCTTCCTGCCATTCTGAAACCCGGCTGGGCGGAACCGGGCCGGCCCTGATACCCGAATCCCTTCGCCGCCTGCGCGGCGAAAAGCTTGAAGCGGTCATCGCCAACGGTCGGGTGGCGACGCAGATGCCAGCCTTTTCCGCTACGCTGTCTGAACACGAAATCGCCGCCGTCGCGGCCTACATATCGCAATCGCTCGACGAAATCCCCGACTGGGACGAGGCCGAAATCGAAGCCACGCGAGAACTGCGCGATGATTACGTTCCGGCAGACGCCCCGGTCTTCAGTGGTGATCCGATGAACATTACGCTGGTCGTGGAAACCGGCGATCACCATATCAGTGTCCTTGACGGTGATACGTTCGAAGTGCTGGACCGCTTTGCAACGCCTTATGCCGTGCATGGTGGTCCGAAGTTTTCCCCCGACGGACGCTTCGTTTTCGTCATGTCGCGTGATGGTTGGGTGCAGAAATATGACATCTGGTCCCTGCAAGAGGTCGGACGCGTTCGTGCAGGATTGAACGCGCGCAATATCGCGATGAGCCATGATGGAAAATGGCTGGCTGTAGCGAATTACCTGCCGCATACGCTTACGCTCCTGTCGACAGCCGATCTATCCGTTGCCCAGGTGAGGACGGTCACCGCCGTTGACGGCCGTGAAAGCCGCGTTTCGGCCGTCTACCAGGCGCCACAGCGTAAAAGCTTCATCCTCGCGCTGAAGGACGCACCCGAGATCTGGGAGATCGCGACAACGGAAGATGCGGGGCCGTTCCATGAGGGATTCGTGCATAGCTATGAAAAGGGCATGGAGGAATCCCTTGCGGCTGAGGAAGGCCTGTTTGCGCGCCGCCGGATCAAGGTCGCCGAACCGCTCGATGACTTCTTCTTCACTCCCGATTACCGAAACCTGATCGGCACCAACCGCAACGGCGACAAGGGCGTGGTGGTGAATCTGATCGTCGGACGCGAGATCGCCGAGCTACCATTGCCGGGTATGCCGCATCTTGGCTCGGGTATCAGTTGGGAAAGCAGGGGCCGCCAGGTGATGGCGACACCGCACCTGCGCGAGGGGCGGCTTTCGGTCATCGATACCAAGGACTGGTCGCTGGTGAAAACGATTGAAACGATGGGTCCCGGCTTTTTCCTGCGCAGCCACGAAAACACGCGATACGTATGGGCGGATGTTTTTTTCGGACCTAACAAGGACAAGATGCACATCATCGACAAGGATAGCCTCGAAATCGTGCGCACGCTGGATCCCGAACCGGGAAAAACCGTGGCACATATTGAGTTCAACCGTGACGGTAGCCATGCCCTCGTTTCAATATGGGAGGATGATGGCGCGGTAATTGTATATGACGCGGAGACCCTTGATGAGGTTACGCGCCTCCCAATGCGTAAACCCTCGGGCAAATACAACGTCTGGAACAAGGTCACGTTTTCCGATGGCACAAGTCACTGAACATCACGCCCTGATCGTTGCCCATGGCAGCCCGTCTGAACCGGACGTACAGGAAGCAGCCTTGACGGACCTGGCCACACTGGTATCCGCCTCGCTTACGGGCTGGACCGTACGCGGCGCTACGGTTGCCGCACCCGGCGCTGTCGAACAGGCAATAGCGGAGCTCGAGCGGCCACTGGTCTATCCCTTTTTCATGGCGCCCGGCTGGTTCGTGGATGTCTGTTTGCCAAAGCGTCTTGGCCCCCGTATCGGCAAGATACTTGCGCCGCTGGGGTGCGATCCAGAGCTACCGGCACTTGTTCGAAACAAGCTACTGGACACCCTTTCCGCAAAAGAGCTGACTGCAAGAGAGACATCTCTTGTCCTCGCGGCTCATGGCAGCCCGCGACATCCGGAAAACGGTCAGGCCGTTCGGCAATTTGCATCTACCCTGAAAAGTCAGCTGAACCCACGTTGCGTGAACCTGGGCTTTATCGAGGAGCCGCCATATCTGAAGGACGTTGCCCGCATCGAAGAACCAGCGATCTGCGTGCCTTTCTTCGCGGCCGAGGCTGGCCATGTCACACAGGATATTCCCGAGGCACTGAGCGAAGCTGGCTTTGAAGGTTCGGTTCTTCCGCCTCTCATCAAGTATCATGGTCTTGCCGATCTCATAGCAAAATCTCTTGCCCGTGCACGGTGTGACAGGAGAGCCGCATGAAAAAAACAAGAGCCCGTGGAGCAAGCTTCCGTTTGTTTCTTTTCCTTTACCCTTTCGTTTCCGCCGCGGTCGCGGTCAACCTGTTCATGCTTGGGTTGGCGGTACAATCCCTAGGGTTGCCTGCAATACCACCCATGAAGGCGCTTTTTGGGGCCATGCCGCTAGGAATCCCCACGACGTGGCTCTCGGCACGTTGGGTATCCAAGCTTGTTGCAGAAGCCGAAAAGTGAACTGAACTATTCGAGAGGATGAAGCGAGTTTCCACGATGGAATCCGACAACGCACTTTTTTCTTACGAGTCTCGGCCCATGTTGCTCGTTCCTCAATGAGGTTGAACGGTCCTACCTGTCTCAAGCCGGTTTAGTTAGACAGGACCCAAATCAGATCGGGCTGCTCAGCCGGTCTTCGACTGGGATATCAACGCAGTTTGGTTCCACGAGATTAGAACATGCCGCAGTCTTTCGCTAGGATGGTTGATAGGGAAAACCTGTGGCGCTTTGCGCTAACGCTGACGATTTCTGCTGGTACGCATACTTGGGGTGCGCGGGCGCCCGCGCCCAAAGGAAAACGAAGGAAAAGACGTCTTGGTGAACTCACACAAAGAGCGGATCATCGCTGGAATTGGCGGCGGCTTAGCGATCCTGGTTGTGTTCACGCTAACTCTGCAGGCTGAATTGTCGGTGCAGGGCGATATTGTGCTAATCGCGTCGATGGGTGCGAGCGCAGTGCTCTTGTTCGCGGCACCACACAGCCTCTTGTCGCAGCCTTGGAACGTGATCGGTGGGCATCTGGTGTCGGCATTGATCGGAGTTGTGGTTCACCGGCTTGTCGCCGACACCGCGCTGGCAAGTGGCCTGGCCGTGGGGTTGGCAATTATCGCAATGCATTACCTACGCTGCCTCCACCCTCCTGGCGGCGCCACCTCCCTGATCCCGATCATCCTCGGACCGGCCGGGGAAAGTTATGGATTGATTCTCGTTCTGTTTCCCATCGGCACCAGCGCGTTGGCGATGATCCTGCTCGCCATGCTTTTCAACCTGCCATTCGGTTGGCGCCGCTACCCCCTGCCGCTGAGGCCCAAGACCACCAAAACAACTGGGCAGGTAGCGAGTTATCCGGATATCAGTCACGCCGATTTCGTCGCGGCGCTGGCCGAGATTGACACCTTCGTCGACATCTCCGAGGAAGACCTGCTACGTATCTACCGGTACGCCACGCGGCGCCGCTGAGCCTGCAGGTATCTCAACAAGCGCGCGCTTCTTGGGCATGCCGCCGACGGCTCTCGGACGCAAACATCCGCCGGAACTTGCTCCACCGGGAGCGCATGGTTCCATGGCTCAAATCGCTGCCTGCTCTTGCAGAAGGCCGCGGAAACCGAACATACAGCACCACCGTCAAGCGGATGATTTCTGGGCTTTTTTGAAGAACTCGAGAGGCGAGCATTTGGTCATGTCCGGATGCAATGAAAGTCCCCTGCCCGCCTCAAGCCAAGTAAACCTTACAGACTGTTTGAAGTCCACGCGGGGAACGACCGGTATGGATTTTGGCACGTTCGGACGTGTTCAATGACCGGTTTGGGGAGGCGTACTGCATCGCGGAAAGCGGCTAAAAGCTACCTGTCCGTCCGGGCCTTTTCAAGGTCCTTGATTACCTTCTTCACCGTTGGAAAGCGTTCGGGCTTGAACAGCACGTAATCAGGTAATCGTTAAGCATTGTTTGTTTAGGCTTTCGAATTTGTTAAGCGCGACGGAGGCATCGCGCTGGCGCGATCGCTTAACATTCAATCCCCTGGAAGGACCCGCACTCCTTCGTTGCGGATGTTGCGACACAACCGGTTGTCTCTCACGCGCGCGCAAGTATTGCGTTCAGGTTCTATCGCGACATTAGCAACGGGCAACGCGGAACCTATCCAATGCGATCCAACAACGCTATCCCGAACCAAACTTTTCGTACCTTTCCATCGATCCGAGCATCGCCGTTTTGCAGACCACGCCGACGTAAGCGCTGCCCCAACGCCTTTGCGCTCCCGGGCTGTTCTCCGTGGGCTTCCGCGTATTCTTTCCATGACGAAAATAGATCAGCTGAGGAAGTTTGGCCGGCCCGATCATCAACTCGGCAATGGTTAGCCAGCCATTCACCGAAAGTATCCTGATCTTCGAAGTATTGTTCGGTCAGTGAAGTGATCGCGCTTGGCCTAGGCAATCCGCGTTCCAACCACTCCAGACACCCGCGTATCATCCATTTCAGGATTTGTGGGGCCTCAGCCCATATCTTTTTTTCCAACTCTGGATCCGGTTTTTCCGGCTGATGGTTGAACGCCAGCATCAAAATGCGCCGCCTCATCGCTTGGTCAACGTTGCGAAGAACGGGTTGATTGTTCCCAACGAAGGTCAATTTAAAAGACGGAAGGTAGGTAAAGAAGTCCTTACGCATATATCTGGCTGTAATCGGATCGCCACCGGTGAGAGACTTTATTCGGCCTTCGTCCCACGAGCGCCCTTCTGTCGTTTCAGAGGCAGATACCATGCGGGCTCCGGCCAGCATGGCCAAGTCGGTCGGATGCCGATCAAGTCGTGACGCCGTAAAAGTGTCCATGTTAGCCTGAACAGCGTAGTCTCCCAATACCCTTGAAACGATGTTGAGAAAGAGGCTTTTTCCATTTCCGCCAGGACCGTAGAGAAACAAAAGTGTCTGTTCAGATGTTTCTCCAGTAAGTAAGTACCCGCACCAGATTTGGATGAAATGTACAACGTCTTCATCGCCTCCACTCACAGTCGACAAGAAGTCCAACCACTTTGTTGGATCACCTTCTCCAGGCGCTACAGCTGCTCTTTTCGTGATCCCATCTGATGGGTGTGGCTCGAGAATTTCACCAGTTTTTAGGTTTAGAGTGCCCCCTGGAACGCCCAAAAGGAAAGCATCCTGGTCCCAGAACTCTCGCGTGCCTGCTAAACTGGGATCAGATTGAGCAAAACGCTCGACCCCGTAGGCAAATCCGGCTTTGCGAACACTTTTTGACGCAGCATGTGGCAACGCTTCCGATGCCTCTCTACTCAATTGCCTCGCCCACTCGAAGGCTTTCTTCGTCTTGTCTTGCACCCAGTGATCTTCATGCCAGATGAACCAAGCCCTCACGTCATGATCGAAGCGGATTCTATCTCTGAAGCGCGCTGCAAACTCTTTCGCTACACCGTCTTCAGTCGGCTCTATTTGCGTTAGATCGCCACCTAGAGCGACGTCCTCAGAGACACACAAACGCCGCTCCACAGCATCAAGTCGGGCAGGCATCCTAAATCACCCTATCGCTTAGTTTTGCGTTCAACGCACCCCACCGTGCCAGCCAAGTTTTGCGTGAAGTTATCTGGCGCTGCATCATTTATGGCCTCCCATCGAGTTTTGCTCGATCCAAGCCACGACATCACTGGCGCGATAGCGCACAAGACGTCCCACGCGAACATACCGCACCCCATTCCCGTCATTCATTGATCGTTCGAGAAAACGTTTTGAAATCCCGTACTGCTCCTCCACCTCTGCGCGGGACAGCAACTTGTCCGGGTTCATCGCTTGCAACCCCATTTCCTAACCTCCAGTAGCCGTGAACTATTGGGGAAATAGTCAGGAAACATGGCTTAACGGTAGAGTTCAAAAAATCCGAGTATTTGATGCGTTTCGTCACTGCCTTAACAAAGCCGCTTAACAATTGCGGTCATTGTCACTCCATGCCGAGTTCGCCCGCTTCGTCCAGTGCTATGAGTTTGTTCAATTCGCGCATCAGGGGTTGGTAGGCACCTTCATTATCGTTGGTGACGATGAAGTTTTTTGACGTTGCTTCTTCAAGTGAACGGACCACGTCGTACCAACTGAGAGCCAATTTGACCGATCTCATTTTGCTGTGACCTTCGTATTTCCACAGCTTGAATGCCTCCAGGGCGGCTTCCTGCAGAGAGTCGTCCCATTGACGACCTGTTGGTCGGCCCCTTGGTTTCTTTGCCACCGGAAGGCAGGAAAACAGCATCTGTTCAAACACGATTTCATCGAATGAACGAGGAGTTTTATCAATCGCGATAGAAGGGTTCAAAAACTGTTCGGAAACCTCGAAAAACAATCGGAACGGTGAACTTCTCTGGCACAGGTCATCGTTTCTTGAAATCGGCGATACTCGGTTCAATCGAGGGAAATCTTCCGTCGTCCTTCGGAGCAGAAATAGCACCAACTCCTTGTACTTATACAAGTGATACCACTCAAACTGGAAATCATCCAATCTGACCTTCTCGGCCGCTTCAATCACGTCGTCTGAGGTGTTTAACCTCTCAAGTTGGAACTTAACGTCAAACTCAGAGATGAGTTCATTTTCTTCGTCCGTGATGCGACACCTTGGAAATCGCCTGCGCCCCAGCCAGAGTGCAGCCCCCAGCATTTGAATCCCTTCAGGTTCTTCTATCGACATTTGAGGCGACGGCTGGGTGTCATGCATTTTCTAAAACAAATTCTTTCCGCTCACGAATCCGCTGAACATTAGCATGGTTTTCCTTTTCAATACGCTCCTCGCCGTCGCAGCTCGTCACACACAGTTTCCATGGAGGGCCTCAGCGCGTCCAGGCTCGGCTTCACATAGCGCTGACCAGTGATCGACAACGGCGTGTGGTTCAGGAGCCGACCCACAATCTCCTCTAGGATGCCCGACTCCATGGCGACAGTCGCAAATGTGCGGCGATGTGCATGCGGTGACCATTGGATCTTCTCTGGTCCCGTCACATATCCCGTTTTGGATTTCGGTGACGGAAACACCCATTGACGGCTTAACCCGCGCATCGGTGCAAGGATCTCGTGATGGTGCTGCAGGATCGGCAGGTCAAAGCTGCGACCGTTCTTGGTCATGGGTAGATGAATGTGGTCTTCGCGCACATTCTTCCATTCGAGCGTCAGCGCCTCGGTTTTGCGCAGCCCCGTGAACAGGATGAGTTCGTAGAACACCTTGTGGATCGGGTTGTACAAACCATCGACTGCTTTGCGCCATTCCACTAAATCTTCGATGATCTGCCCGCTCGGCTGTTCCTCATACCATTCGATCGCCATGGTCGGGCTTTCAGGGAGATCATGAATGCGGCGCGCATGGTTCCACACAGTGCGAAAATACTTGAGCGTATGGTTGGCGGCAGACGGGTACTTCGCCATAGATCGGTGCCGCTCCACCACCATCGCCTTGGTGATCTCATCCAGCGGTAGCCCCATCCAATCTTTCAAGTGCAGTCCGAACTGCTGACGCACACTCAACCGATGCGCATCTGACCGGAGCTTGGGGCGAGCAAGGTATCCCTCCATTGCGGCTTCTAAAGTGGGTGCACCGATCTGGATGTGCTTGCCAGCTCCCCTGCCCCACTCCAATGCAAAGCCAAGCGCTGTTTCCCGCGCAGCCGCTGCACTGATCACTGGGAAGCGGCCAATCAGAACACGCTTGGTCTGGCCACCCACGTCTTTCTGGAAATACCAGGTCTTGGCCTTCTTCCCAACGAAGAGGACCAGCCCCTTCACTTCATTGTCCCAATGTTTGTCGGTCCCGTTTTTTGTCTGCGGAACCTTGCGTGCATAGGTCTCTGTTAGCTTTGGCATTTTGTCGGCTTTTTGTAGGTAACTACATGCAATTAGGTGATACTGGATGCAACCAGATGAAAAATATTATTCAATTAAATGAAACTCTTGGCAAGTAGATGATACTCAATGAAACTCAACTACTTTGCTTGGAAGGCAGGGGCTTTACCATTAAGCTATACCCGCTCAAGACCTTAGTCTGCTTAGTTCAACGTTAAGATTAGGTCAAGCTACAAGTCCGATACCGGTCCATAGCAGACATTCAGGCATTGCGCCGCGAACGGCGGCTAAGAGCCCACACCGGACTCGCCAAGTATTTGCGGCGCGAGCGCACTGCACAGAAATTGCTGCGGGTGCTTAGATGTCAATCCCGCAGGGCAGCTAGAAACACGGACATTCGTCGATCCTGTAGCAATTTGCTGATGGTCAATTTACGGATTGCGGGACTCCCAGCCATTAAATAGCCTTTGCTGACCGACCGCTTTGGCGTCGAAGCGAGAAATGTTGAGCCAGCAACGCATCACTTGTGCGTTTCAGGATCGGTTACCTGGTTCTAGCACTCGATCCGAAAAACGCCGGGGGGGGGGGCTGCTAATTCAGTTCTGTACTAGCCCACTTGGACCTGTGCCTCGAACAAAAAGGCCGCCAGAGCGTTCTCAAGTTTCTCGACAGATGTTCGATCACCTTCGGAAAGGGTGACGGTAACGCGCATGCCGCGGCTACCACCAGCGACGACTTCGATGCGGGCATTGGCAATCCCCAATTCACTCTGCACCAGATCCGTCACCTTTTGTTTGGCCGCATCACAGCGCAGGTCTGGCTTGAAGATCTTGCCGACAGTGGTCAGGGGAATGGCATCTACGACCTGAATGAGTTTTGGCCAAGCAGGTCGTTCGTCAATTGAACTCTGCGCATGCTGGTGCAGATCTTCCACGCTCACATCCGCACCCGGGAGCAATTCGACAAAACAAACCGGAAGCTCGCCGGCATAGGCATCAGGCATTCCAACGGCTGCGGCAAGGGCAACTGCCGGGTGTGAGGCCATCGCGTTCTCGATCATGGCCGGGTCAATGTTATGACCACTGCGGATGATGATGTCTTTTGACCGGCCCGCGATGTAGATCCGGCCTTGGGCGTCCTTGTATCCCAAATCGCCGGAATTCAACCGGCCAGCATCGAAAACGCCGTCATTGTGTTTTGGGTCGCGGTAGCCGGGCGAAACATGATCTCCTTGGATTGCTATCACGCCGATCTCGTCGGTGGCGCATGTCTCACCCAAGCTTCCGTCTTCGTTCACACGCAAAACCTCAACCTGGGTGTATGGCAGTGCCCATCCAACAGAACCAACCGAACCGGGGCCGGACAAAG
Source organism: Marimonas lutisalis (assembly GCF_005434965.1). GTDB lineage: Bacteria > Pseudomonadota > Alphaproteobacteria > Rhodobacterales > Rhodobacteraceae > Marimonas_A > Marimonas_A lutisalis. Next base: position 8,435 of record NZ_SKCI01000001.1, on the reverse strand, counting down.
GATCAATGCTGACCAACCCAGACGATTCCGTCATTCCAAGAACTTCATGCAGATGGCATCCGGTTATGTCCTTGAAACGCGTCCCAACAGCAGGAGGCAGCAATGCCGCGCCTGTCAGGCCGGTCCGCACGGCGCTGATGTCATTGTCGCCAACGGGCACTTGCAATACCGCGCCAAGGGCAGTCGGAACACCGCCCAAAATGGTCACTTTGTGCTGTGCGACAAGACGCCAGAACCCTTCGACAATTGCAGGATTGCGCAGGCCGCCGGGGGACATCACGACAAGCTCGACCCCGGCCATGAAGGCGCTGAGCCCGCCAACAATGGTGCCAGCCACGTGAAACAGCGGCAGCGTTGCGGTCATGATATCGTCTGACCTGTACCCACACAGGGCCGCGCCACCAAACGCCGAGACGAGCTGGCTGCGGTGGGTGTGTGTGACAAGTTTTGGCACACCTGTCGTTCCGCCGGTATGAAAATAGGCCGCAACATCGTCGCCGCCACGCGGTTCGCCAAAGATAAGGTGGTCATCCGGCTGCTCCGCCATGGCCGTACCAAAATCAATGATGCCATCTTCGGCCGGGGTGCCTGGTGGGGAAACCCGGATCAGGATCAGGCCGGGGATTTGCTCGCGCAATTCCAGCGCCTTTTCCCAGATGTCCAGTTGTGGGTGCGGGCCAAGGGCCACCAAGATTTTGGCACCCGACGCCTTGATCAGTTCGGCGATGCTGTCAGATTGCAGAAGAAAATTGATCGGGACCCCGTAACCCGCTGTTTCAGCGCCCCACAGCGTCACGTGGGTTTCGATGAGAGAGGGCAGCATGTATGCGACGCCGGGCGCAGGACCAGCCAGCGAGGAAAACAAATTGGCGGCGCTGCGGATCATCCCCAGCAACTGGCTATAGTTTACCCGGCGCGGTTGTTCGTCCACCGCGCCGGTCATTAGCATGGTAATCGCGGTGGAGGTTGGATGCTGCGCGGCGCTGGCAATGAACACATCCAGAATACTGCGTTCCGGCAGGCGTTGATCAAGCGTCATTTCAGTTTCAAATCGCGCCAGATCGTCCCGGGTACGAATTGCTTCACCATTCAAAACAGCCATATTTACGTCCCTATCACGCATGAATTCAGAATGTGTTGCGATGCCGACAGGTGTTTCGGCTCTGAACCCAACCTAAGGCTCAGGTGTTGCCAACCTTGACCACCATCTTGCCGAAGTTCTTGCCGACCAGGAGATCGTTGAGCGCAGAGGGCGCATTTTCGAGCCCTTTCACAACCTGTTCTTTATATTGAACTTTGCCCTCTTTCAGCCAAGCCGTCATATCACCCACAAATTCCTTGTAGGTCTCGGGGCCGAAACTGTCGAAAATGATGAAGCCCTGTACCTTCACTTTCATGCGCAGGATTGCCCCCATGATGGCAGGCGCCATATCGGGCCCTTCCGGCAGTCCGGGAAGATTGTACCAGGCGGCCAAACCGCAGACCGGCATACGGGCAAACGGATTAAGCAGAGGCAGAACACCATACAGCACCTTGCCGCCGACATTTTCGAAATAGACATCAATGCCGTCGGGGCATGCTGCCGCCAGTTGCCCGGCAAAGTCGTCAGCTTTGTGGTCAATGCACGCATCAAAGCCGAGGTTATCGACAGCGTGGGCGCATTTTTCCGCACCGCCTGCAATGCCCACCACGCGGCACCCCTTGATCTTTGCTATCTGGCCAACAGTGGCGCCAACCGGGCCAGACGCTGCAGCAACCACGACGGTCTCGCCGGGTTTCGGCTCACCTATTTTCAGCAGCCCCGCATAGGCCGTGTATCCCGGCATTCCTAAAATACCCAGAGACCAGGACGGGTTTTGCGGGTTCTTGCCCAGGTTCACGACCATTGACCCGTCCGAGATCGCATAATCCTGCCACCCGCTACCAGCCAGGACGTAATCACCCGGCTGATATTCTTCGATATTTGAAGTGACGACCTCTGCTACGACCTGACCGGTCATTACTTCACCGATCTTCACAGGCTCGGCATAGGATTTGGTATCGTTCATCCGGCCGCGCATGTAGGGATCAAGCGACAGGTACTCGGTACGCAGCAGCATTTCACCCCTACCAGGAACCGGCACGTCTGATGACTCAAGGCGTAGTGTATCGGCATTTGGCGCGCCAACCGGGCGTTGGGCAAGTACGATTTGGCGGTTTGTGTCGGTAGCTTGTGTCATGGAGTTCTCTTTTCACGATGAATGGTTGAGATGCAGGCGGACATCGACGTTGCCCTGCAAGGCGTTGGAGTAAGGACAAACCTTATGCGCGGCGGTCAGGAGAGATTGTGCCTCTGTTTCAGACAGGCCCACGATGTTTGCATAGAGATCGACATCAAGCCCAAAGCCGCCGCTTTCAAGCTGCGCGAGTCCGACTTCAATTGTTGTCGAACACGCGGTTGGTGCCAGATTCATGCGCTGCGCCACCCTCAGCATCGCATTGTCAAAACACGCGCTGTAGCCAAGCGCAAAAAGCTGTTCGGGGTTCACGCCTTCTGTCTTGCTGCCCGGGGGCACGGTGTTGACTTGAAAACTACCGTCATCGAGTTTGCTGACGCCGGAACGCCCGCCAGTCGCCGTAGCGCTGGCTTTGTATATGATTTTCAAGGTTTTTCCTTTGGATTTTGGGAAGGCGGAGACAACAAAAGTTCGGTTGTTTCCATGGCATTCAGAAACGGGTCGCTTGTACGTGACAGCTTCGCCATCAGGCTCGCGCCCAACCACATTTCGTACAGCGCCGGGCCAAGGAGATTCGGCTGTAAGGTATGGGATATTGAGTGGTCCGCCTGCCCATCGACAATCGCTTGAGAAAGGCGAGCACCAATCTGGCGTGTTCCCTTCTCAAGTATCGAACGCATTTCATCCGAGACGTCAGATATCTCTGCGCCAATCTTCACGATCAGACATTGTGCGCAGGCATCTCCCGATGTTTGCGTGCTGATCCAAAGGGACCAGTAGTGCATCAACCGCGCACGTGCATTGGGGCCATCGACGCTTAGTATCTCGTCAAGCCGGAGCAGGTATTGCGTCAGGTATTGCTCAAGCAATTGGCGGCCAAAATCTTCTTTCGAGGAGAAATAATGGTAAAATGACCCCTTGGGTACCGACGCGTTTTTTAGCAGCTCGTTCAAACCCATACCCGCAAATCCCCGTTGTGCAACAAGGCATCTGCCAGTGCTTAGTATGTGTTCTTTGGTGGAATCGGTACGAGACTGCATGCGACTGAGTACATAAAAATAGACCGGTCGTCTAGTGCCTTGGGCAATTCCCGATGAGTGATGCCGAGAATGTGAAGGCCCGTTCCACCTGGCGTCTCGATTGCCGGCGCAGCCCGCAGAGAGAGGGCGGCCTGAGACTTGGCGAGATCGGTACGACTCAAATGGCTGGTTTAGTGAAAACAGCGGCATATTTGAAAAATGATCGCCGCATGCGCGAGTGGATGCTGTGTGAGCGAAAGCTGCGTCTGCAAAAGTCGGCTCCGTCCGCAGTGCGGTCATTCGAGCCGATCGCAGCAAATGGCGGCTAAGAGCCCGAAGCTGCCGTTCGCTGCAACCCAGTCGTATGGCCGCTAGCCCGCCTAAATACAAGCTCCTCCGATATGACCTTTTGCAGGATTTTTCACAGGACTAGTCCAGTCGGCCGATTTCTTAGCAGGCCGTCCGTCATTTATTCTGAGTTCGCGATTGTCGGACGCAACGCTTTACGAGTGGCAGCAGGCATAAATTGAAAATTTTGAACGAGTTTCTTGGATAGTGTTCAAGCTTCGGGATTTGATACCGAACCTCTTTTTACCAGTCTGACAATCCTTGCGAACCTGGTCTGTGCAGTCCGCTCGGGCTCCGTTGGCCATTAGCGTGCTTAAAGGAGAAAACTCATGAAGCCCAAAAGTTACTTTTGCACTGGCATTGCTGCTCTTGCGATAAGCGCAATCGCTGGATCGGTACACTCGTCAGACATTCCCAGAAGCAAGAAGACAATCGCGGGATATTATCTCACCGCGACGGAAGCTGGTGTCATGCTTCAATCCGAAGACGTTCTTTTCGTGGACGTTCGGACCCGGGCAGAGGTCAATTTCTTGGGGATGCCAACACGCGCGAACGTGAATATCCCGTTCATGACAATGCCAGAAACTCCCAAGTACAACGCCTCGAAAGGCGGCTACAATCTGGAAGTGAATGAAGAGTTCGCCGACATGTTTCTCGACTATGTAACGCGACATGGGCACCGAGCTGACACCCCCATCATTCTTATCTGCCGTTCGGGAAGTCGCAGCGCGAAAGCTGCCAATATCCTAACCGACATGGGATTTGCGAAAGTCTATTCCGTTGTTGACGGGTTTGAAGGCGACAAGGCCGCCCAAGGTCCCCAGAAAGGTCAAAGGACTGTGAACGGTTGGCGCAATGCAGGGTTGGATTGGCGTTACAGCATAAGCGAAGCCCAAGTTTATCCGGATGACGTCAATTGAAGCCCCAGACCGAGTGCGGCATAGGTCGCTACGCAGGTTTCATTTCTGAGTTCTGCATTGCTGCAGTAGAACCGATTTTTTCAAGATGACATGCCCTCGCTTTAGTTGGTGTGGGGCGTGTCCTCAATGTTTCCGTCGACCGAGCTTGTAGCGTACGAAGCGGTTTTCGTGACCAAAACTGCGAGCGTGCGCCAAATTTGCCAAAGACTGTCAAAACATCGGATTGCGACGAATTGTGATGATAAGCTTTTTGAAAAGTGAGTTCGCAGACATGATGACGACCATGCAACCAACAGAAATGAACGGATCGAACAGCGGCTTGAACACCATAAGACCGGGATTTGTGAAGCCCGTGTTCGTTTTTTTTGTTACGGTTGGTCTCTGGCTGGCCGTGCTAATTTTTGCGACCAAGCAAGATTTCAAGGTGCCCTACTGGGGTCTTGAGTTCGAGGCAAATGCCGGACAGGAAGGGGTGATCGTTGCGTCGGTTCATCCTGGAAGCCCGGCAGATCAGGCTGGTGTCGTTAGAGGCGCGCGCATCGTTCAGCTCTTGCGCGTGTCAGATGGCGAAGTCTTTCCGCTATCATGGTACTCTCTGGCCTATTACCGTGGGCAGGTTCGCACTTTCGATGATTGGCGCAAAGTTCAGTCGCAAAAAAGAGCCCTGTGGGATTTTGTCCGAGAAGATGTCACTTTAATTGCGACTGATGGCAGGCAGTATGATCTACCCTCGGACAGGCCAACACGCTGGCGCGATTTGCCTTTTGGGTATTGGAACAATGTTGTTCTAAGTTTTTTGATGCTGTGTATTGCTGTCGGGCTAATCTCGTTTGCTCCGGCATCGACAACTGTGAATGTGGTAACATACGGTGCAATTTGCCATTCAGTGCATCTGCTTGTGCACGCTGTAAAGGCGCCGCTTGTCCTGACATTTCCACCAGAGTTTTGGACAACTCTTTACTTTGTTGGAAACCTGGCGGGGCTTTTGCACACTTTTGCAATTCTCGGAATCCTATGGCACCTGCCGGCCGCGCCTTCGCGCTTTCCTTTTGTGATAGCAACTGCGGTACTTGCCATAATCACATTTGCTAACGCCCATTTCGAAGGATTTCCATTACCACTCCATCCATATCTGCTGCCCTATTTCCTGGCACTGCTATTCGGGTTGGGGCTGATGGCTTTTCAATGGGTTAAATGGCGGAACGATCCGGTAGAACGGGCGCGTATGCTTTGGGTGCACTTGTCGATCGGTGCAACGGCAATTCCATGGGTTCTATTGTTTGTTGTTCCCGGTCTGCTGGGAGCCAGTCCGCTTGTTGGCCCCGAAACTGGTGGTCTCATAATGATCGCCTGTTATGTCGGATTCGTCTTCGGTACAATTAGGTTCAAGCTATTTGCGATCCAATCCGTTTGGGTCGGGGTGATGCTTTGGTTGGTTATCATCACGACATTTCTTTTCGCAGATATGTTATTTCTGCTGCTCTTGGGGTTCGAAAACCTGCAAGCGGCGTCGTTAGCTGCTGTTGTCGCCAGTTGGGCAATATTCCCCGTCAAAAGTTTGATCTTGGATCATGTGGTGCGACGTAGCCGCATCGAATGGGGAGGTGTGACTCTGAAGTTTATCGATGAAATTGGTCAACTGGACGATGCGGGAGAAATCGATGGCTATCTCGTGCGGTTCATGAAATCCTTGTTTAACGTTGATGATATTGCGCTTCATCCGGACATGCCCCTTTCCGATGTGCAGATCGAAGACAACGGGTTAACTTTGCGTTTTCCGGCTATCGTGCGCAAAGGATCCGTGACGCTGCATGGACGCGACCGAGGCCGTCGGTTATTCACCTCCCACGATCAGAAAGTAGTTAACCTGCTGTATGAAATGGCGCTACGGGTGTTTGAGCAGCGCGAAAACCAGGAAGCGCAGAGAAAAACTGACAAAAGCCGCATCGCCCGCGACCTGCACGATCATCTGGGGGGCAAGCTGCTCAGTCTGATTTATACGTTGCCCAAGAGCAAATCGGCACAATCGGCCGCCTCGGAAACGCTCGAAGCACTGAAGGAATCGATTCTGACGTTAGAAAATGACCGGGAGTTCGACCTCCGCAGCAGCTGGGACGAAATCTGGGATGAACAACAGACGCGGCTGGACGGACAGGGCTTCAAGATCGAACATCATGCCGTCGGTCAATTCAGTCGGATTGTGACTAGTCGGGTCTACGTGAACATCAAGCGGATTGCCGAAGAGATGGTTACCAACGTTTTGAAGTATGGTGACCCCGAAATTCCAGTTATTTGTGAAAGTGAGATTTCAGACGATGGAACGTTTCGCGTTCGCCTTAGCAATGGCACGCGTGAAGGGACCGAATGGGATTCCTCAGGCGGTCGTGGGCACCCTAATATCTTGGCGCGCGCAAGTGAAATTGGTGCCTTCGCAACGTTTGGTCGCGCGGAGGAGCGCGGGCTTTGTTACGTGGTCAGTTTGGAGGTGCCATTGGAGGCATAAGTTTTCAGGCGTGCGATTAATACCAGCGCAATCCTTCAAATGAAGCCAAACTGACGGGCGCGTTCCATTGCTTCCAATCGCGAGTTCACATTGAGTTTCGCATAAATATTTGCCGTATGTGTCGCGACTGTACTTTTGGAAATTCCGAGGATTCCAGCGACATCCGGCCGGTTGAATCCCTGGGACAGCAGAACGAGAATTTCTCGTTCACGATCTGTTAGCAAGGATTCAGGATCGTCAATCAGGTTACCAGAGATTTTGCCTGTTCCAGCAGGCGATCTGTGTTCCGGTCCGCCCTGTTGCTGAACGTATTCCAGCAAGCGTCGGGTAACGGAAGCAGAAAGCGGTGGCTCACCGAATTGAATTCTCTTGAAAGAGTTGCGTAGCGACGCTTCATCCTGGTCCTTGAGCAAATAGCCGTTTGCGCCCTGAGCCAGAACATCGATCAACCGCGCTGTCTGGTCGTGGATCGTCCATACGACAACATAGCAGTCAGGATTTGCCGCACGAAGTTTGCCAATCAAGCTTTCTCCACGTCCATCAGGCAAAGACAGGTCGATGACGGCAAAATCGAACGGGCCACCATCAACCTGACGGGACGCTGCCTGAGCGGTTGATGCCTCGCAGATTTCTTCTGGCTCGTAGACATCCTGAAGTGCGCTTCTAACACGCGCTCTCGCCTCCAGATGATCATCTACGACCAAGGCTCGTTGCATGAATTACTGCTCCTCAAAAAGCAGGCGAGTGTAACGCACCGCTGGGTCCAATGTTTTCGAAAGTGGAAAAGATTTCAAGCATGGCCTTTTTCGAAGAGGTACTGCCAGACGGAGAAACGTTAAGCATTGTTTGTTTAGGCTTTCGAATTTGTTAAGCGCGACGGAAGCATCGCGCTGGCGCGACCGCTTACAGGAAACCCTGCCGGAAGGACCCATGGGTGCACCCCACGCAATTTATTGCGCTGTTCCGCGCGGACCTGGCTCATTCAATCCGTCGGGCAAAAATCCATAAACTTCCGCGCCAGGTACTCAGCCAAGTTTCGCGGGTAGCCTGCTTCGCACTCGAGAATGGCTGCGCGCTCTTCGAACAAATCCCTTTCGAGTTCATCCCAGTCGGAACGATGAAAGATTGATGTCGACAAATGCGACGGACACGACACATGCGACAGCATCGACATTTGCGACAAAAGCTGTTGCGGCGGCTCAACGGATAATGGCGCAGCGCTCAAGCCAGGCGACGTCTGGGGGTCGAGTGTAATCTCTACCGCCTCCTCAAAAGCCCTGCGAATGGCGTCGGCGCCTGCGTCTATTGTCCGTCGTCAGGGTTTTTGGGACAGATGGCCGCCTGAGCTAAGAGAGGATCTGGCTCATCTAGTTTTTGTGATTATGCGGCGGATTTGCGGTGAAGCAAGCGCCGGGTTTCGATGGTCCTT